>CAWIWQ010000001.1:0-2314346 GCA_963839895.1 uncultured Verrucomicrobiae bacterium | reverse complement strand
GCAAGATGCTTACAAAAAAATCTCCAGTGATGATCCGATGAGTAATCTGTCGCTACCGGGTGGAATGTCATTGCCATTTGGGCTTTAGATTTTCTTGGGGAGGATTAAGTAAAGTGAGGTTAATAATCGAGTCTATATCATTGACTTTTGCAAGACTGTAAGTACTGAGTACTTTATAAAAGGCTTGGATTTTTTTTATCGCCCGTTCATACCACTGTGGGGATGTCTCTGATTCTTGTTCCATTTTAGAATTGGTAATCTGCAATAATTCTTGACGATCATGTATCATCTTTATTAAATTATATTCTTTTTCTGCTGCAGCAAAGGCCTTCTTTTTTTCCTGCCAAATAATTTCGGTCTTATCCACGTTAACATTTATTTTTATTGCATTTGTATAAACTTTCAACGCCTCGGAATACTCTTTCTCTGCTGATTCCTTGGCCTCTTGGGCTTTTATTAAACGAATAGGCAATTCATCCAACATTTTTTGTTGACCTTGTTGCCATTGTGCTTTCAAAACTGTTACAAATTTGACAATTTCAGGATCGCCAAGTTTTCGCTGACTATAGAATTGGTTAATCGCTTCAAACTCTTCGTTTTTATGTTTAGCTTTAATTTGACCGGCTAAATCATCAACAATGAATGCTTTTAATTTTAGCGGTTGTAATTGACGAAGATCCCGCACAGCATCTCGAAAACTGAGAATAGAAATGGATTTTAAAGGCAGTGCAGAAAAATGGGTAAGTATTTGTTCAATTTTTCTTTCTGTCCAATCTGAGCAAATATCCTTGAGAGACCTGCAAGTGGATTTTAGAGATAAAACTTCTTTAATTGTTAAGAAACAAGAAAAGATCAAATCTCTTAAATCATTAGGTAGTTTTACAAGAAAGGTGTTTTTATTATGGTTAGCAGAAATAGTTAAAGACATGACTAACCTCTCGTAATGAGAACATCATTTTCCCTAACAACAACCTTAGTATAGGGATTATATAAATCATATTTGTCAATTTTAACGAACAGGGCAGAAATTTTTTGTGCGCCTACCCACACTAAGTCAATAATTTCATCTTCCATTTTTGTGATTTTAAAAGGACACAATACTCTAGATTTGTCAAAGGCTGAAGATCTATCAATTTGCTTAATATCATTATTATTTATTTGACATTGAAATGTATCACTAGAATTACATACATGTCTAATACGGTTGTTGTCCATGAAGTCTTTAACTTCAGCATACTCTTTTTTTGTTATTGAAATTGACATATTTAAAACCTATTGTTGTAAATTAAATTGTTATAATAACAATATTAACAGAATTTTTAATTAATCAAAACAATAAAAATTTTAAATAAAAATAAACCATTGAAGGTCAGCGACTTATAGGCTGCGTTGAAAATTTTAGTGCGAGAGGTGATTCGATTTTTTGAAGCGGATTAATTATGGAGAGCGAAGGCAACTTGAATAAATAATCCTAACAAAAAAGAAATCGAATAGCGCTCTAAAATATTCAACGACAGTCTCTTAATGATTTGAATGATTATAGGCTTCCTGTAAAACCTGTGAAATCTCTGCTGAAGAATTGAGGAGCAGGATGCGCTGTGCGAGCTGATAAGCCTCTAGAAGGCGTGTTTGGCGGATGGCGCGCTTGACGATGGGGATATAACGTGGCGAACAGGAGAACTGATCAACACCAAGACCGAGAAGTAGTGGGACGAAGAACGGATTAGAGGCAATTTCACCGCATACGGAAATCGGTTTGCCTTGGCGTTTGGCTTCCACTATCACCATTTTGATCATCCGTAAAACGCTGGGATGAGCTGGGTAACAGGCCTCGCTCATGACAGGATTACTTCGGTCGATACCGAGTGTGTATTGTACGAGATCATTGGTTCCAATAGAAAGAAAATCGCTATTTTTGGCTAGAGCATCGCAAATGAGCACAGCTGAAGGCACTTCAATCATGCACCCAATGGGAATAGAGGTTTTACACGGAATGCCTTCAGCGTGAAGGTCACATTGCACTTCTGAGATCAGGGCTTTCGAATCATTGAGTTCATTGATATCCGAGATAAGGGGAAGCAAAATATGGACATCGCCCTGCACTGCAGCACGTAAAAGAGCTCTCAGTTGTGTTCTAAAAATTTCTCTATGCCGCAAGAGAAAACGGATACCTCTACAACCGAGGACAGGATTGGGTTCTCGCTGTCCCTCGCTGAATAATTCGGGATTTTTATCACCGCCCACATCAAACACACGGATGACAATCGGTGCATCGCCAATTTTTTGGATGAGTTCAACATAAGCGCGATATTGTTTATCTTCAGAAGAAATGAGTTCTCGGTGTTGGAAGAACAAATATTCGGTGCGTAAGAGCCCTACCCCTTCGGCGCCGAGTTGTTCGATATTTTCTAAGTCGCTGATATTGCCGATATTGGCAAACACCTGTATCGAACAACCATCGATGGTTTCTGTGTCATATTGCATCTCTTTTTGCAAGAGTTGCAAGGAGGTTTTAAGTCGAGTTTTTCGTTGTTTGTACTGTTCCAATGTGGCCGGTGTGGGATTAAAGATCACGTCCCCTGTTTGCCCATCGACGATAACACAGTGGCATTCGATGTTTTGCAAGGCATTGACATCGATGCCAGCTACATAAGGGATTCCTTTGGCTCGCGCAATCAAGGCCGCATGGGAATTGCCACCGCCAAAATGGGTGACAAATGCGCTGACCCGTGCGGATTGAGCCGAAGCGGTATAAGAGGGAATTAATTCATCGGTAAACACAATGGAATTAAACGGAACATTTTTAAGTGTCGGCCCTTTACTTGGCCGCAAATGCCCGAGCACGCGTTTTGCCAAATCCATCACATCGATGAGTCTATCTTGAAAATATGGATCATCATTTTTTTGTGAGAACCGTTTTTCGTAATCAGTAATGACAGCGTGAAAGACCGATTCAGGTTTTTGAAGAGTATGACGGATTTTTTCTTCCATATGCTCATTCATGAGCGGGTCTTCGAGCATTTGGATATGGGTGTCGATAATTGTCGCCGCATCATCAGAAGTTTCTTCCGCAAGATAAGTGCGCAGTTGCGTGAGATCTTGACGACTTGAGAATAGCGCGCCACGATAGCGGGCAATTTCATCGTCGACTTCTTTTAACGTGATGGGAAAAGCGGGAATTTCTTCTTCAACGGGTTGTAGAAAAAAAGGAACACCAATGGCAATCCCATCACTGACAGGAATGCCTTTGATCAGTATTTCTTTTTGTTCTTCTCTCATGCCTCTATTATTCTCCAAACCGGTTGTCAAAAGCCTCGACGATTTTTTCCAATGTTTCCTCGGCATCTTCGCCTTCTACAGTGATTATGATCGAAGAATTTTTAGTCGCCGCCAACATCAGAATACTCATAATGCTGCGCGCGTTAATCGTCTCTTTGCGATAGGTGAATAACACATTTGCTGTCGTTCCTTGTAACACCTTAGCGATCACGGTAGCAGCGCGAGCATGTAGACCGAGCGTATTTTTAACGCGCACTTTGCGCATAAGTTTCACGGATTTTTTTCCTATCGTGTTGTTTTTTAGAGATGGTCTCGAGCAATTTATTATTAAATTCTTTAGCGGAATTGTAGCCCATTTCTTTGAGTCGATGATTAAGGACGATCGTTTCAATTAAGAGCACAACATCGCGTCCGGGCTTAACGGGCAAAACATTAGAAGGCACTTTAATCCCCAGAAAATCGACATATTTTTCATCGAGTCCAATCCGATCGTAAAAACGGTTGTCATCCCACTCTTCTAATTTGACGATCAAATCGATCGTCTTATCATCGCGAACGCAGACTGCGCCATACAAATGGGCAACATTAATGATCCCAATACCTCGAATCTCCATCAAATGCCGCGTTAGCTCGGGTCCGGAACCTTCTAAGTAAGTTCCTTCCCGTAGACGCATTTTTACCACGTCGTCAGAAATTAGACGATGTCCCCGTTCGATTAAGCCTAAAGCGGCTTCGCTTTTCCCTACAGATGAGTCACCTTGAATCAATACGCCCACGCCAAAGGCTTCGACAAGCGTGCCGTGACAGGTCATCGTCGGAGAGAACTCCTCACTGAGTAAAAGTGTGATTCGGCTGAGGAGATTCATCGTTGTCATATTCGTTTTGAATAAAGGGATACCATCTTGCTCACAAAATTGGATCAGTTCTTTAACCGGTTGAAATCGACCGGCGACGATTACAGCAGGAATGGTGGGTGTGAGAATATTGCGTAAACGCTCCAGACGTACTTCTTTACTTAGGTCTTTTAGATACAGAGTTTCGACATTGCCAAAGATAAGAAGACGCTGACTGGCGTAATTTTTTAAATATCCCGATAAACTTAAGCCCGGACGATGCACTTCAGGGATTTTAATAGGACGCTTTATCCCCTTTTTGCCAGCGACAAGTTCAAGGCCGAGATGCCCGTTAAACTTATCGAACAGATCCTGAACTAAATACATGAAACTCCTGGGTACCCATTCTCATTCTATGTTTTCTAAATAAAAGATCAACCAATCCAAAAAAATGGGAAACGCTAAATTTTCCTGCCAGCGGACACGGTGACTCAGATCAGAAATCGATTTTTCGCTCATTGAATAGTATACGTTGCAGGCTTGTCCATGGGGTCTCCATCTGGAGAAAAAACACTGGTAGCTGGATTGACCGAACGATTCATAGAATGGAAGAAGATCAGCGAGAACGACGATTTGTTCATGCGCGGAGAATTCGCTTAGAGATTGGTCAAACTCTTGAATCAATTGATCATGAACTTCAGGCAGGTGCTTTGTTTTAATGATTCCGGTATCGGTATGTTTGCTGAAGCCATCATGAATGGTTAAGAAAGCCAGATAATCCTCGGGCAAACTGATCACTTCGTGATACAAGCGGATAGGAGCTTGTTCGTCGGCAAACTTCCGATAATACCGATGAACATGCTCATTCATAATCAGATTCCTTAGGTTAACGAGTAACCGCTTGCAAAACAGGGAACATTTTAACATCTCGAAACTTTTTTGAAAACAGTTGCATTTTAATCCTGCATGGAAAAAAGTTTTGGTATACTGTATAAATGAGAGTGGACAGAATGGCTTATTCCAAAGTGATCATCATCGGAGGAGGATTTGGCGGGATGAACGTGGCCAAAGCTCTTAAAGGCGCGCGATTAGACATCCTTCTCATTGACAAAACTAACCATCACCTCTTTCAACCCTTACTTTATGAAGTTGCCACAGCGGCACTTTCGCCCGGAGATATCGCCACACCCCTCCGTGAAATTTTGCGCCATCAACAAAATACTACTGTGATCATGGGCGAAGTTGTGAATATCGACAAAAAAAATAAACAAATCACCATTTCCAATGGCGACATTTACGGTTACGATTATCTGGTGGTCGCCGTGGGGGCGCGCCATTCTTATTTTGGTCGAGACGACTGGGAACCATTCGCTCCAGGATTAAAGACACTTAGCGATGCACTTAAAATCCGCGAACAAGTGCTGATTTCATTTGAAAAAGCTGAGCGCATGGATAGCCTTTCCGAGGCTGCTAAATATTTAAATTTTGTGATCATCGGCGGCGGACCCACGGGTGTGGAGATGGCAGGAGCGATTGCCGAGATTGCCAACAAAACGATGTTCAAAAATTTTCGGCGAATCAAACCTGAGGAATCAAAAATTTATCTCATTGAAGCTTTGCCGCAAATTCTACCGATGTATCCCGATAAACTCGCAAAACGCGCGACACAAGATTTAGAAAAAATGGGCGTAACCGTCTTAACGGGAAAAAAAGTCACCGGCATCAACGAAGGAGGTGTGCATATCGACGGTCAATATGTAGAATCGATGAATGTGATTTGGGCTGCTGGCAATCAAGTGTCTCCGATGCTAAAAACGTTGCATGTACCGCTCGATAGAGCCGGTCGCGTGATCGTCAGTCCCGATTTAAGCATCCCTGAACATCCCGAAATATTTGTCATCGGCGATGCTGCCCATTTACTCGGTAAAGATGGAAAACCCCTTCCCGGTGTTGCCCCGGTTGCTATGCAACAAGGCAAATACGTCGCTACTATCATTAAAAAGGGCTTACCTAAAGAACACCGCAAACCCTTTAAGTATTTCGATAAAGGGAGCATGGCCACAATTGGGAAAGCCAAAGCGATCGCTATGTTTGGCAAATTGCAATTCTCGGGTTTTTTTGCCTGGCTTATCTGGGCCTTTATCCATATTATGTTCTTAATCGGTTTCCGCAATCGCTTAGGCGTCATGTTAGAATGGGGCGCAATGATGGTCACCGGCGAGCGTGGAGTGCGGATTATTAATCGTCCGATTGATGCTGAAATTCCCAAAACTCGATCTTAGATTTTCTTCTTTTTGGGCAAAACATCCGGCCTTGTTTTTCGGATGTGCGTTGCTACTTGGCACCGCAGCATCTTTCCATTTTCATTGGCTATTTCCCCTTCTCTTTTGTCTGATCTGCCTCACGATGCCGCGTAAATTATTTATTGCGATCGCCTGTATTTGCGCTCTCTTCGCTTACTTTTCTGCTTCTTGGCGTCATCCGCTTATTGTTCTTCCGCAAGAATCGATCACAGGCAAAGGAGTATTTCACGCCGATCAAATCAAAATTCACGCTTCTCCCTTTCATCGCTCACTGCTATATAAAGGCAGATTACTCCATTTTGATTCCAATGAGGGACAGCATTACACGGATATTCCCTGTCATGTCTACCTTCCCCTGTATGGTAAACGCCCCTCAGCTAATTTCAATTACACGATCACCGGGCGGTTATGTCAAAAAGGAGATCACGCCTTCGTGTTAAAACCAAACAAAAAAATCCCTTGGCAGCCATTACCTTGCTCAGTGAATCTTTGTGAATGGCGCTATCAAGCCAAACAATTCATCGCGCGTTATCTTAAACAAATGCTGCCCGATCCTTCCGCGCGGACGTTTCTCACCGCTCTTACCATAGGTGAAATCGACGAGCGAATTTTAAGTCTTGAATTTGGTAAAGTCGGTTTGCAACATATTCTCGCCATTTCTGGTTTTCATTTTGCTCTCGCTGCATTCTTTTTAAATGTGTTGTTGCGTCTGTTGTTTCCGTTTCGCGTGAGCGCCTGTCTGTTGATTGCAGCCTTATCCTTATATTATCTTTTTTTGGGCGATGCTCCTTCTATACAGCGTGCCTATATCGCCATTTCACTTGTCGCCATCGGTCAATTGTTTAACTGGCGTATCTCAGGATTAAATGCGCTGGGTGCCGGTCTTATCTTCGAACTGCTTTTTTATCCTCTTGTCGTCACAGAGCTCAGCTTTCAATTGACCTTTCTTTGCACACTCGCGATCCTCCTCTGTTATCCCGCTATGCATCGAGCGCTCACCTTCCTATTGCCTAAACGCAGCTATTTTCAACTGCGCAACATGAGTGCGTTAGACCAGCACGGCTATCTCCTCTCGGCCTTTTTTCGTAAAGCGCTAGCTCTTAATCTCGCCGTGCATTTCGTTTCTCTTCCCGTATTACTATTTCTATTTCACAAATTTCCGCTACTCAGCATCGCTTATAATCTGTTTTTCCCGGCCTGCGTCTGTGTATCGATGCTATTGCTCTTCATCTCGTTATTTTTCGCTTGGCTTCCTCCATTAAGCTTTGTCTTGCATCAGATCAATAATGCTTGGACGTCAGCCATTCTCTCTTTCACTTCAAATCCTCCAGCTTATCTCGACTTCTCCCTGCGCACACAACACGTTTCTTTTGCTTTTGTGCTGTGCTTTCTTGCTCTCTGCTTTTTCATCAGTGTTATTTATTCTGAAAAGGAACAAAACTCTTGGTGATTTTTTTCGTGCCCGTGCCCGTGCCCGATTCTTCTTTTGCTTTTCTTTTTCTTGAAATCAAAATCCAAAAACGGGCTCGGGCACGCACGCGGGCACGGGCACGTTTGGAAAAAAGATAGCGTTTGACTTGAAAAAAAAGATGTATAGCTCGATGATAATCTGTCATGAATTTTGGAGCTCCTATGAATAAACGCACGCTTGGCATTTCCGCTTTGATCGCTTTTACAATGTCTTCACTCTGCGCAAATGATTTGCCCCCTTCTCACCAAGGAAAAGAAGCGACAGGATTTGTCAATCCTTCTAGCCGCTTTCAAGTGGAAAATGGTTGGAATATCTTTCTCAACACCGAATTTTTATGGTGGGTAGCCAAAGAAGACACGTTGTACTTTGCGCAAAGTGGTTATTCGAATCAATTAACATCGGTTGTACCTCCTAACGGCACAATTGATTTTAGAGGACATCTTCAAAGAGTCACTCCAGACTGGTCGCCAGGATTTCGCATTGGTTTAGGCGGTAATATGGAATACGACGATTGGGATATTTTCCTCAATTGGACATGGTTTAAATCGCACGGTAGACATTCGGCGCATGCTAAACACGATAGAGTATTGCTCGTCCTATGGGGCCATCCCGATGTCGATAGTCCTCCCGATAATTCTGCGACCGGAGCGCTGTCGGCTCGCGGCGTTTGGAATATGCATTTAAACATTCTCGATTTGGAATTGGCTCGCTCCTTTTGGGTGGGGAAACGATTTTCCCTTCGTCCTTTCTTTGGCGCGCGCGCAGCCTGGATCGATCAGAGTTTTAAAATCCGCTATAATTTAACAACCACTCCTATCACACGAGCTCGCTTAAAAGCTGAGTCCGATTTTGAAGGAGGAGGCATCCGTGCGGGACTCGATTCTCGTTATGCTCTTTTAGGGGGTTGGAGTTTTTATGGTTTAGCGTCGGCTTCGATGCTGTATGGACATTTCAACTGCGATTTCCGCGAGCGTTGGGTCAGCGAGAGAATTGCAGAGACACGTGACGGATTTCACCAAGCAGCTTCTTCAGCGCAATTAGAATTAGGTGTACGCTGGGATACTTATGTTCACCACAATCGTTATCATTTCGGACTTTATGCCGGTTGGGAACAAAACATTTGGTTTGGCTTGAATAAAATGAATCGCTATTTCGGCGAGCTTCATGACGGCAATCTGGAACAATTAAACGGCGATTTGACATTGCAAGGCGGCACATTTGGTGTGCGGTTTGATTTCTAACTTCAATAAGAGCGAGCGAACATGATTAATAAGAATACCCTGCTCTTAAGCCTGTTTCTCTGCAGCAGTCTGTCGGGATTTAGCGAGCGTGCAAAACCTGTAAGTGAATGCACTTGTGAACGGGTCAATTTTCCGAGTAATTTCCAAGTCGAATGTGGAGCAGATATCATTGTTTTTGCCGACTATTTGGCCTGGGTCGCGCAAGAAGACGATCTGTATTATGCGCACACAAACGGCGGCGGTGGCACAGAAGTTTTCCCTCCTAATGGCAATTTAGATTTTACGGGACGATTAAAAAAGGTCAAACCCGATTGGAACAATGGCTTACGCATTGGTGTAGGCTTTAATTTCCCGCGGGCCGGTTATGATATTATGGCTTACTGGACCTGGTTTAAAACGCATGGGCATAATTCTAAATCAACCTCTAAAGGCAATGTCCTTCCTTTGTGGGCCCATCCCGATTTTGCCACTACCCCTACACGAGCTTTTTCCGCCTCAGGCAGTTGGCATTTAGATTTCGATACCGCTGATTTAGAATGGGGACGCTCATCTTGGTTTGGGGGTTGCTTTTCCCTTCGTCCGTTTTTTGGCGTGCGCGGAGCGTGGATCGATCAACGCCTCAAAAACCGTTATGAGTACACAACCGATCCCGTAGTCAGAGGTAAGTTGTTACTCGATTCCGATTTCCATGGCGCAGGTCTTCGCGCGGGGGGTAATGCGCGCTATGTTCTCCCCTATGATTTTGCCATTTATGGGATCGTATCGGGATCGCTGCTATATGGCCATGTCGATGCTGGCATGCATTTTAAAGAAGATCATACGACAATTGCCCACACAAAAGATCGCTACTGGAAAGGGATTTCTTCGCTGCAAATCGCTGCCGGTTTGGGCTGGGATACCCATTTTCTCGAAGACCGCTGCCATATTGAATTTCATATTGGCTGGGAGCAAAATATTTGGTTCAATGTCAATCAAATGAACCACTTTTTGAACGATTTTCATAGCGGATCATTCTTTAAAGAAAATAGTAATTTAACATTGCAAGGGGTTGTCGTCGGCGGCAGGCTCGACTTTTAATAGAGAGAAATTAGACCACTGAGCACACAGGAGACACTGAGGTACTATATCCGGGGAATAAAAAATAATTAATGCTTTTCTCTGTGGTTCCTGTCTCTGTGGTAAAATTTCGCCACACAGATAAAAAACCACAGAGAGATTCGCCAAATTGAGTTCCCTTTTCGCGGCAAAGCCGCCTCAGTGACCTCAGTGTCCTCCGTGGTTTAGTTTACGATTTGACGGAAAACGACATGTTCACGTAAGCTTTTGTCCTCAATCTTAAGTATAGATTGCAAAGCCTTTTTATGGCGATCGTAGCTCAGCTGGTTAGAGCATTGGATTGTGGATCCAAATGTCGCGGGTTCGAGCCCCGTCGATCGCCCTTCTTCTCTGTAAATTAATTCTATGCTACATATGGAATTGAAGCTCGAGGCTACCATTTATGTCTCTCATCGAAGCATTTATTTTTGGACTCTTGCAAGGATTGACCGAATTTTTACCTGTCAGCTCCTCAGCCCACGTAAAACTCGCCAAACTTTTTTTTAATGTAGAAAGTTCGGAAAGCCAAGTATTGTTTGACTTGGTTTGTCATCTCGGCACCTTGATTGCCCTATTATTTTTTTTAAAGGACGATATCGTGCGTTTATTTCGCAGCGACCGCCGCCGATTATTTTTGCTCTGTTTAGCTACTGTGCCGCTCATCCCCTGCTATTTCTTGCTTAAACCTTTGCGCGACTTTGCCTCTCATCCTCAGTTTTTGGGCCTGTGCTTAATGCTGACTGCGCTGATCTTATTTTGCGGACAACGCTGGCGCCCTCGAAAACAACCCTCATCTCAATCCAAAATCAGCGATGCACTCTGGATCGGCGCCTTACAGTCAGCCGCACTCATTCCAGGCATTTCACGCAGCGCATCGACCATTTCTTGCGCGCAAATTCTCGGCTGGGAAGCAAAAGAAGCCGTGCGCTTTTCTTTTTTGCTCTCCATCCCAACTATCATCGGTGGTAATTGCCTAGAATTGCTCAAGATTTTATTGTCACATAGCGCATCAGTTTCCGTTCCCCTATCTGCCTGTGCGGTGGGTTTTATCACTTCTTTTGTGTTTGGCTTTGCCATCATCCGTTTTGCACTCTCTTTTCTCGAACGAGGATACCTCAAACCGTTTGCTTGGTACTGCTTGAGTTTTGGTGCCGTTGTAACGATCTATCTCAACTTCTTTAAGGCAGGCATCCATGGCTAAAGAAAACAACCCCAAACCAAAAACGGGTCTCCCTTCTGAAGGAAAAGGATTGATCTTACTCGGCAGCGCGCTGATCCTTTGCTTAAGTTTGCTGAGTTTTAAGATCGATAATTCCCATAACAACTGGCTAGGTCTTGCTGGCTTTGGTTTAGGGTTCATCGCCAACTATTTATTTGGTTTGTGCAGCTATCTGATCGTGATTTTTTTAGGCTGGCTCGGTTGGCAATTTCTCTTAAGCCGTACTCCCCCTTCCCTATTTGCAAAGTGTTTGTACTTTTCAATATTTTTACTCTCCTGTTGTCTGCTGCTCAATCTTACAGCTGAAATGGGCTTAGGCTCGCTATTTGAACAGCGGATATATTCAGAGAGCCACATCTTTGAGCTACCCTATCCTCACCGCACCACGCGCTATAATTTAGGCGGCGTTCCGCTGTATTATTTGTACCGCGATCTACCGACGCTAAATTTGCAGAGATTGCTCAGCGATGTCGGCATTGCTTTAACCTTTTCGATTACAGCCCTCGTTTCGTTTTTGTTGCTCACTGAATTGCGCTTGATTGCTCTACTCTCCTTTCTCAAACACAAATGGATGCAGTGGAAACATAAATCCGAGCAAGAAACAACTGCACCGATTGTCAGTTCCGCAGAAGAGCTCGAACGTACCCTTTCTAAACATCTGCCCCAGCCGCTGTATCAACCGCGCAAAGAAGCGACAAGTGAAATAAAAATTCGCACAATGAATGATACGGAGAAAAAAGGGGTCAATAAGCGGCAAGAGGCGATCAACGCCCAAAAAATTGTCAATGGCGACTTCACGACCTATCAATTGCCGCCACCCTCACTTCTCAATAATCCGAAAAAAGTCGATCAACCCTCGCTGAAAAAAGATCTCAAGCGACAAGCGGAAATCCTCGAAGAAACCCTGATGAGTTTTGGCATCGAGGCCAAGGTCGGGGAAATCAATTGCGGTCCGACGATCACATCCTTTGAAGTGCATCCTGCTGTCGGCGTCAAAGTACAAAAGATTAAAACCTTAGAAAATGATATCGCGCTCAATCTGCAAGCCAAATCGATCCGCATCATCGCCCCGATTCCGGGTAAGGCTGTTGTCGGTGTAGAAATCCCTTCGCTATATCCTCAAGAAGTCAGCTTTAAAGAACTGCTGTTGCACTACCATCAAAGTCCGCGCAAGATGATGGTTCCGCTCCTTCTTGGCAAAACGGTCTCAGGCGATCAGGTTATCAGCGATCTGAGCAAAATGCCCCATTGTTTAATCGCCGGTGCCACAGGATCTGGAAAATCGGTGTGTATCAACACCGTGATCATGTCGATTTTGATGAATGCGCGCCCCGATGAAATCAAATTGGTGATGATCGATCCCAAAAAAGTTGAGCTGACGCCTTATACTAATCTGCCGCACATGATCGCACCTGTGATCACGGAAGCCCATGGCGCGTATGCCGCACTCAGCTGGCTTGTTAAAGAAATGCAGACCCGCTACGACATTTTAAAGCAACTCGGTGTGCGTAACATCACCGCCTTTAATAGTCGGCAAATCAATCCCGAGTTTGAAGCATCGCTTAACATTCCTATCCCTGTTAAAATGCACGTGATTGTGGCAATCATCGATGAGTTTGCCGATTTGATGATGGCCTCAAGTTCTGACTTAGAAACACCGATTGCACGGATTGCACAAATGGCGCGCGCAGTTGGCATCCATTTGATCCTAGCTACCCAACGTCCATCGCGCGAAGTGATCACCGGACTGATCAAAGCTAACTTTCCCACACGCATCGCTTTTAAAGTCGCTAGCCGCATCAACTCTCAGATCATTTTAGACGATGTCGGCGCTGAAAGTTTGCTCGGCAATGGCGATATGCTCTTTTTACCACCGGGCACTTCTGCACTGATGCGCGCCCAAGGTGCTTTCATCAGCGATGAGGAAATCAACAAAGTCGTCTCCTTTATCTGCGATCAAGCTCCCCCCAACTATCAAATCGAATCCTTTGATAAAATGCGCTTTGAAGGAGGCGCCGCTAGCGCTGAACCCGCTGAAGCAGGCCCACGCGATACACTTTATGATCAAGCCTACTCGCTCGTCGTAGAAACGCACACTGCTTCCACCACATTTTTACAACGCAAATTAAAAATCGGGTATGCTAGAGCCGCATCACTCATGGACGAATTAGAGAATAAAGGGGTGATCAGTGCTCAAGAAGGGGCTAAGCCGCGTCGCATCTTAGTCGATAGTAAACTCCCTGCTAAACAGAGGAATACCGATGAAGAAGAGCTTTTTGAATAAATTAGAAGAGCTCAAGCCTGAAGTTCCGGTCCACCTCGAAGTGGAACGGAAACTCATCCCACGGCTTAAATTAATGGGCTATATCATGTTTAGCCTGTGTCTATGTGCTTTTATCTTTGCTTTGACGATCAAAGAAGATGCGGAAATCACCCTCGAAAGCGAAGCCTTACATGATGAATTCGAAGTCGGAGGCGTCGCTTTAATCGATGATGCTGAATTGGAACTCGCAGCCACCGAAGTGCTTAACTTTTATTACGTCAGTGTTGTCTTTGCCTCAGTCGGCGGCAGCTGCTTTTTAATCGCCTGGAAAAAAAGAAAAAAACTTTATTCCCATCCCCATTCTTAAGAAACTGTCTATGAATTTGCTTAAAAAAGATGAAAAGTATAAAATGAAGTTCAACTTCAATTTTGTACGAAAACATGTTTAAAAGAGCAATAACTACTGAGCTTCAAAGACTTAAGAATGATTATCCCATTGTCACAGTAATCGGTCCAAGACAATCGGGCAAAACAACTCTTGTTCGCTCTACTTTTCCCGAAAAACCCTATGCCAATTTGGAAGATCCGGACACGAGGAATTTGGCCGATCTCGATCCTCGAGGTTTTTTAGAGAATTATCCAAATGGGGCCATTCTCGATGAAATTCAAAGAATGCCCAAGCTCCTCTCCTATCTTCAAAACATTGTCGATCAATCCGAAAAAAAGGGACAATTCATACTTACTGGAAGTCACCAACTCGAACTCCATCAGGCGATTACTCAGTCTTTGGCAGGACGCACAGCCTTATTAACGCTACTTCCGATGAGTCTTGATGAATTGCTAGCCGAAAACATCGACTTATCATTGGATGAAGCTTTAATTAAAGGAGGCTACCCACGCATTCATAAAGATCATCTCGATCCGACAAAAGCCTATCGCAATTATTTTCAAACTTATGTTGAACGCGACCTACGACAATTGATCAATGTGAAAGATTTAAGCCAATTTGAACGCTTTATTCGAATCTGTGCAGGACGAATTGGTCAAATTCTAAATATGGAAGAAATCGGTGGAGAAGTGGGGCTATCCTCGCATACAGTTAAAGAATGGATTTCGATGTTGGAAGCCTCCTTCATCGTTTTTCGTCTTCAACCTTATTTTGAGAATTTTGGCAAACGAATCATTAAATCCCCTAAATTATTTTTCACCGATGTCGGTCTGGCAACTTATTTATTAGGGATTGAAAATGAAGTGCAGATCAGCCGCGATCCTTTAAGGGGTCATCTCATCGAAAATCTCATTGTGCTTGAACTTGTTAAATGGCGATTTAACCATGGCCTTGATCCTCAACTTTATTATTATCGAGATCTCCAGAAAAATGAAGTCGATGTGATTTTTAAAACTGGCAATCAACTCATCCCTATCGAAATTAAATCCTCTAAAACTTTTAACTCTGAATTTTTAAACAAACTTCAATTTTTTCAAAACCTAGTTAAAGAGCGTGCTCCTCAAGGATATCTCATCTATGCAGGTGAGCAAGAACAACAAATCCAATCGATACAACTTCTTAACTATAAGCATGCCGCTCGCTCTATCATGAGTGAAAAATAGCAATTTACCTAATTCATAGGCAGTCTCTAATAACTCAACTTGTCCCCTATCTGTCCATCAGATGTGGGTGCGATTTTTTGGCATGATTTGAAGCCAAATTTTAGACATACTTGAGAAAGTAGGCAAAATTTGGCTTCAAATCAGGACATAAAAGCCGCGCCACAGATGCTTTGACAGTAGGGGACAAGTTGGGTTAATATGCAAAAAAAGGGTTAACACACGTTTGCATGCAAAAAACCAAAATGAAAATCTTAATTGCTGATCCCGACGAGCAGGTCGGCAAACTCATTAAAGCTAGTAAAAGTGCTGAGCGTTATCACTTTGAAACGGCGAAAACCGGTTTTGAATGTTTGGCAAAACTCGATTCGTTCCAGCCTGACCTGGTTGTGATGGAATTAATGCTCCCCCAAATCCACGGCATTGAGATTCTGCGCAAAATCAAAACCGATCCGCGCACGCATCACGTCGGTGTGATCCTGACAAGCGCCCATGCCATGATCCAAAACTACCAAGCCGCGCTTAAACTGCAATGCGATTACTTCTTGGAAAAACCCTTCGAAACAACGCTTATTTTTTCGTTATTTAAACTGTTTTCTCAAGCTAAGCTTCATCCTGATCCCTTTTCTGGAGAAAAATCGGCCACCCGCGAGGGTAAGCATTGCTATTTGCCCAAAATGCACTCCCCTTCCACCTACATTAAATTTTGGGGAACACGCGGTTCCAATCCCGTTTCAGGGCCCGATTATATTCGTTTTGGGGGTAACACCAGCTGCCTTGAGATTCGTCATGGCCATGATTTGATCATTGTCGATGCGGGAACGGGTATCCGCCCGTTTGGCACCTCGCTTGCTGAAGATAAGCCCAAACATATTAACCTACTCATTTCTCACACACATTGGGATCATCTCGCCGGTTTTCCCTTTTTCGCTCCGATTTACGATCCCCATTGTTATGTGAACATTTGGACGCCGATTGGATTCGAAAAGACCACGCGCGAGCTGTTCACTGAAATGCTCGCTTATACCTACTTTCCCGTCCGCCTCGACGACATTCAAGCTAATCTGATTTTTAAAGACATTCATGAAGGACAACCTTTTACGATCGGTGACATTGAAATCAATACCCACTACGCCTATCATCCAGGCGCCACCGTTTGTTTTAAATTTCGCATCGGTAAAACGACGTTTGGCTACGCCACCGATAATGAATTTCTGATGGGCTATCACGGCAATCCCAGTGAGATCAGCAGTAAAAATCGCCTTCTCGCCCCTTATCAAAGCATGATCAAATTTTTCAAAGATTGCGATTTTCTTATCCACGAAGCGCAGTATACTCCCATCGAATACCAAACGAAGGTCGGTTGGGGCCACTCCTCAGTGACCAATGCAACGGCCCTCATCAAACACGCCGAAATCCGTGAGTGGATCATCACCCATCACGATCCCAAACACACCGATGGCGACCTGCTCAAGAAAATGCAAATGCAATTCGATATTTTCGATGACCTCAAGATGGATTGCCGTCCGCGCCTAGCTTTCGATGGCATGACAATTCCTCTTTAGGTTCTTATCGCAGATAAAATTAAAAACCACAGAGAGAAAAAACCACAGAGAAAGAAGAGAATAGCAGAGCCCTTAAAATATGATGGCACGACTTAAATTCTCTTGAAAAGCGATGGAAACTTCAGTCATCGCTTGTAAGGAATTTAACTTATCGCCAATCATTTTGAGCGCAAGTTCTGGTGCATTGCACTCACTGGATAAATGCGCTAAATGCACGTGCTTGAGACCATCGTGATACACCAGTTCCAACAACTTACCGCACTCTTCATTTGAAAGATGCCCTTGTCGACTTAAGACACGCTGCTTATAAATCATTGGACGCGGCGAAGCATGTACCATCGATGGCTCGTGATTGGCTTCGACATATAAATAATCGCAGCCCTTCAATTGGTTGGCGACAAGCGTCGTGACAAATCCTAGATCTGTACAAAAGCCGAGCTTAATCCCCCCTACCCAAATCGTAAACGCTACCGGATCGATGGCATCGTGCTGAATGCTGAACGGATGAACTGTGATGTCGCCAAATTCAAATGTTTCGCCCGTGGAAAAAATCTTAAATTTCGGCCTACGATTTAAAAACGCAAAGATCGCTTGGGCCGTATCGCTATTGGCAAAAATCGGAATCCCCAAACTACAACCCAATACCTCTAGCGCGCGAATATGATCAGTATGCTCATGCGTAACGAGTATCGCATCGATCTCTTCTAACTCCACGCCAATCAACGCCAAGCGCTCTCGAATAGTTTTAGCACTGATTCCCGCATCGATCAAAATCTTCGTCGTCGGCGTACCTAGATAAATGCAATTGCCTTTTGATCCCGATGCTAACGGACAAAATCCGATCATGTTGACTCATCAACTTTTTGACCCAACTTTTACCAATATTTGGGAAAGGAAAACAAGGAAAATTAACAAAATTTAAGACTTAATCCCATTGCTTGGAGCAATACCGTCAAAGTGCGTAACCCAGGATTTCCTTTTGGAGATAGAGTTTTATACAGGCTTTCTCGACCAAGGTGTGCTTTTTTTGCAATTTTAGCAATTCCGCCTAGGGCTTCAGCGACATCTCTTAATGCTAATAGAAAAAGCTCTTGAGATTCTGCATCTCCTTTCAAACTTTCTTCAAATGCAGCATTCAAATAAGCAACAGCCGCATCATGATCTTTTAAAGATTCGATCAAATACTCTTCATATTTTCTGGTCTTAACCATTCTATTTTCTCCTGCGCATGAATTCTTGTAAGTATTCCTTCGCAATTTTTATGTCTTTCTCTTGCGCGGCTTTGTTTCCTCCACAAAGAAGAAGGATTATTTTCTCACCGCTTTTTCCATAATAAACTCTATATCCTGGGCCAAAGTTGATTCGTAATTCATGAACTCCATTTCCGACCGATTTACTATCTCCCAAATTGCCTAATTGCACCCGCCGCAATCGAATTTTGATAGCAGCAGCCGCTTGAAGATCTTTAAGTTTTTCGATCCACTTCTCCAAGGGTCTCTTGCCTCCTGGTAGCTCATAGATCTCAATTTCATACTTTATATTCATATTGTATCCTATTAGATACAAAAGTTTCAATGCGAATTTATAAATGTCTTAAACTTTAATTCTTTGCTGTATTTTCATTCAAGAAATGCTTGAAATACACGAGCAATCGGTGACAAGTGAGCTTCGCGCTAAGGCTATTCAGAACTACTTGGATCGTTAAAAATTCGCAAGATCTCTAATCCCTTTCTCGAGATCTCGGAGTTGAGGTAGCACCTCATCTTCGAGGTCTTTGCAATAGGGAACAGGGCAATCTTCGCCGGTGACGCGTTGGACAGGTGCATCGAGATATTGGAAGGCTTCTTCCACGATGCGAGCGGAGATCTCCGCGCCAAAGCCACAGGTACGAGGCGCTTCGTGGGCCACGAGAAGTTTACCGGTTTTGCGCACCGATTGTAAGACGGTGGGCATGTCGACCGGAATGATTGTGCGTAGGTCGATCACTTCTACCGAGATTCCTTCTTGAGACAGTGTTTCCGCCACTTGTGAGGCCATGAATACCATCATTCCCCAACAGACCACGGTAATGTCAGTACCGCTACGGACAATTTTAGCTTTGCCAAACGGTTGCAATTCCTGTTCGGAAGGTTCTTTGCGGGCGCAGAATACGCGCTGGCGATAGAGGGCTTTATGTTCCAGGAATACAACGGGGTTAGGATCGCGAATGGCCGCTTTGAGCAGGCGTTTAGCATCGGCCGCATTGCTGGGCACGACGACTTTAAGACCAGGTGCATGGGCCAAGAAGGCCTCGATACTTTGAGAATGGTAAGGGCCGCCTTGAATGTAGCCGCCGTAAGGCATGCGCAGCACAACTGGGCAGTGAAATTCTCCATTTGCACGATAGTGTAGGCTAGCGAGTTCATTGAAGAGTTGATTGACACCGGTCCACATATAATCGGCAAATTGGATTTCAGCGACGGGTTTACTGCCGGCCATCGACATGCCCATGGCAATACCGATGATGCTCGATTCAGCAAGCGGAGAATTAAAGCAGCGGTGCGCTCCGTATTTTGCGGTGAGATTGCGCGTGATGCCGAAAACACCCCCTTTGCCATGGGCCACATCTTGACCAAAGACGACAACATTGGCATCGCGCTGCATCTCCTCATCCAGAGCATGATTTAAGGCATCCATCATTACGATACTGTCTGTAGCTGAAGGAGAATCGTCTTCCGTAAAAGGTGTAAATTGCGCTGAATCCACGTCTTTAAACACACCTTTGGCAGCTGTGGATTTTTCTGGGAATGGAATTTGTTCCGCTTCAAGAGAGGCCGCTTCTACTTGTTTCAGGCAACGATCGCGCATGTCTTCGAGTTCTGAGGATGTGATTAAACCCATATCGAGCAGCCACGCTTCAAAACGGGGAATCGGATCTTTACTTTTTTCTTCGTCGAGACACTGTTTATCTTTGTATTTGGAAGGGTCGTCACTGCTGCTGTGTGCTCCGATGCGCGGTACTTTTGCGACAATTAAACTGGGACCCTGTTTGGCGCGTCCTTTGGCAACGGCTGTGGAAAGCGCGGTGGAAACTTGTTCGTAATCGCAACCATCGATATCAAACACCGAAAGTCCTTCATAACCTTGCGCCATTTTGACGATCGTGCCGCCCGCCGTTTGGTCTTTGACGGGTACGGAAATCGCCCAGCCATTATCTTGAATGACGAAGAGAACGCTGAGTTTGTGCAGACAAGCGAAATTGAGCGCTTCGTGAAAATCCCCTTGCGATGTCGCACCGTCACCGGCAGAAACGTAGACAACCTCATCCTTATTAGCTAATTGCAAAGCTTTTGCAACGCCGACTGCGTGGAGAAATTGAGAGCCGACGCAGCTCGATTGACAGGGGATACGCAAACCTTTATGGGTAAAATGTTCCGGCATCATCCGCCCGCCCGAATGGTGCGGCACAGCACGCGCCAGACAAGAGCCAATGATATCGCGCAAGGAACAACCCAAACCAATAGCAAACGCGCGATCGCGATAATAAGGGAGTCCCCAATCTTTTCCTGGGGTTAAAGAAATCGCTGACAGAGCTCCAATCATTTCATGGCCAGAAACAGACAAATGAAACGTACCGCCTTTATTTTGCCGAATCAGTTTTTGCATTTTATCATCAGCAAAACGGGTCCAATACATCGCCTCGAGGACTTTAAGACATTTGTCCTTGCCAGTTAACTCTTGTTCTTCGAGCTCTTGGTAAAGCATGTTATTTCTTCTTCGGTTTTTTAGATTGGATTTGCGTGACCATCTTCACACCCGGTTTTTTCACTTCAACTTCTGGCTTAGCCACAGGCTTTTCTTTTTTCTTACCGCCGGGCAGAAACCCTTTAACAACTTCCATAATTCTGCGTTTTTTAGGTGGATGCTCTCCGGCTTCTTCTTCCTCTTCTGCTTGAATCTCTTCCGGTTTTTTGCTGACCGCTTTAATTAAACGCCCTTCCACGCCTGAGGTGATCTCGTCAATCCCTGCCAAACGGCTGGAAAGAGTTCGCAGTGATTCGAGACGCTCTGATAGCGCTTGTAATTTAGTGTCGATTTTAACACGGGTGCTACCGCGCAAACTAGCCAGAAGTTGCGCTTCAGTATCATATTTAGCAGAAAACGTAACGCTAGCCGCGCTTGTAATCTCAGGCAGATAGAGAAATAGGCGACAAACAGGTGGAACCGTTGTGTACATGTCCACTGTCACTTGCGGCTCAACTTCCACTTTGGCGACTTGCTTCGGTGGACGTCCCCGTTTCGGCCGTGGATTTAAGGCTTCGTTAGAATAATACGTTTTAGCTTTCGCAATTAAAGCCTCGCGCACCGTGGCAATTTCTTTAGGCACTTTCACATCGAACAGATGGCGCTTGAGCTTTTCCATCATGTTTTTGTTGAGATCGAGATCTTCTTCAAAGACGAATTGAATATTTTGCGAGCGGAGCCATTCGATGATCCGAATGCGCGAGCGTTCGACATAATATTGTTGCCATTTTTCAAGTTCGGTCAAATGGTCGTAGATGAATTCTAAGAAATTTTCACGCGCTTCTTTAGATTGGATGATGTCGAGTAGCTTTTCTTTGGTGTCGATATCATAGACTTTTTCGTTGACAAATCCTTCCATGAATTTCTTGGTTTCATAGAACGTCATTTTAGGCAGTAAACAATACCGATCGGAATTGACGGCCACTTCTTGTTCGAGCTCGTCGATCTCCTTTTGCCCTTTATCTAAGTCGACATAAACGATAAAGCCTTCAACCTTATCGAGATAGAAATCCCGTTCGTCGTCGGATTTAGCAAATGCGTCCATGATGCGGTGGTAGCGGAGGAGTAGCGGATTCTGTGCGACAGGATATTTAGACATAGGGGATCCTTTTTTAGGCTGAGGTTAGCACAAAAAACCCCCTTGATTCAAGGACAAAAGGAGGTATGTAAATTTTTTACTAGACGTCTGTAGTGGCGACTTTGCCTTTTCTAAAGACGCGAATAAAGACGAGCGCAGCGATCACCATCGCAATCGCAGCCACCGTAATCGGTAAGTGGGGAATTAAAGCCACGGCCGAACCGGAAAATAAGGGGGCAAAGCCAATTGCAGCCCAATTCAGTGAATTGTGAATGCCGAGCACCTCCCCTTGCGCTTCCTTATCACTCAAGTCCGAGACTAAAGTAGATGCGCAAGGCGAAATCAGCGACTCAAAAAAAGCTAAAAAAGGCAGGATCGCAAACAGCGACCACGTTTCGTGTGCTAACAGCATTATCGGCAAGGTTAGCCCCATCCCAATTAACGCGCATGGCAATAATAGCTTGGGCGCAAAACGATTTAAAAAAGGGCGAATCAATAGCCCTTGACATATCGCAATCCAGAGTCCTACCCAAGCATAAAAATTCGCCACTTGTCCCAACTCATAATGAAAATGACGAATGAGATAGACGGGGCTAAATTCCGTGAAAAATCCCCAGCCCAAGTAAAAGATAAACATCACCAAAAATATCGAGCGGAGCTTTGGCGTGGTGAAGGCTTTTTTCAAATGATGCACACCCGCCAGTAAGCTCACTTTGGCAAATCGATTTACCGGCAATGTTTCTTTAAGACTCTTTGTCAAAAGCAATACATTAAATACGCATAACCCGCCAGCAAACCAAAATGGCAACATCACAGAACCGCCAAAGATAAAATTCGGATCGGTCAAAATACCGCCTACAAAAGGTCCAATCACAAAGCCTGTACCCCACGCCATCCCAAGCAGTCCAAAATTCTTGGCTTTTTCCTCTTCCGTACTTTGATCGACAATGATCGATTGAGCAATTGGCCAATTAGCAGCAGCCGTTCCATTGGCAAGCCGCGAAATCAGAAGTAACATCACACTGCCCATTGCAATGGCAAATCCTGCCAATACATATGTCACAACCCCTAGCCAAATCGATAGCAATAAGATTTTCTTTCTTCCCAAACGATCTGACAAAGCACCAAGTATTGGCCCACCAAAAAATTGACCCACGCAAAAAGCAGACACAAGCAGGCCATACAACCAGCCTCGCATGCTAAGCGAAGTCTCGGGTGATAAAATGCTCTGATCGGGATTCATGATCAGTGCCGAAAATATCGGAAACACTAATCCAAAACCCAAACTGTCGATGAAAACAGTAAGTAATAAAGGTAAAAAGCGCATAATTGTATGATTTTTTTCGATTATACGAGAATTTTATTCGGAAAACAATGAGAACTTAAGCTTTGAAGACTTTGTTGACGACTTCTCTGATTTTTTTATCTACAATCATATCGGCAAAATCTAGTTCCTGTAATTTTTTTGTTAGGCTCTCTGAAACAGGATATTTTTTTTCTTGAGCATCTAAGCCTACTCTTAACACCTGCTCAGCTACACAATTGGCATATTTTTTGACGATTTTGTTCACGAAGGCATGGAGTTTATCGCTGGGATTTCTCTCTAATAATCCTTTATTAATAGCCATTTCCATAATTCGATTGGAAACTAAGTTCTTTGTTTCCTGCCACTGAGAATTTTGTCCACACAAACGCTTGATAATATTTTTCACGCGAAACTTAAGCCAATCGCCTATTTGATGATCAGAATACGAGTACTTCGCAATGCAAATTTTAACCAGACCTTCTTCAGTAGGATTTAAATGCATCACGCGCACGAAATCTTCAGCTGCGGGACATAGATCAGGAATTTGCATTGTTTTAACCTGTTAAAAATTAAGATTGCAACATGATATCAAAACAACGCTTTTTATTGCGAATAATTAGAGTTTTTCAAGAATTATTTGCAGCCAATCAGATCTAATAAATAAACAAGTTAATTCTTTATGCAACAACTGATATCGATAGCGCAAAAGAATACTTTCTCTCCATTCAGGATCAACAGCAAAACTTACAGGTGTAACAACTTGCAACTTTGATGTTTTAGCAATCGGTTGAAGATGACGATCCAGAAAATCTAATTCAGCATCTACATTTTTATTAAATACATCGAAAAAGGATCGCCTATTAATGGAAAAAACAGTTTCAGGAAATCCATTTTTTTCGTGCACGAATAAAATAAAATTTTTATTTCTTCTAAATTGCTTAAATTTATGCCATCCCTTTAAACCAGGTAACAGCGGTAAAGCTCCCTTAGTAATAATTTTAAATACATGATCCCGTGTTGATATGCTCACTGTGGAAGTAGGGAGAAAACAAAAGGACATCGGTTTGTCACCGAACAAAGGATAGGCTAATTCATTTTCTGCAAATATATAATGAAAAAACCGTTTCAAATCTCCTTGCTCTTCAGATGAGAAGCTTTCTTGAAATACTGCGCAATTGTTAGCATCGATATAGGTTGTAATACACAAAAATGACATCAAATAGAGAAATAAACTCGCTTTTAGTAAAAGCGGGTTTGAAAGCAATCTAGACTTATTTTTTAGGATGATGGACCACCCATCCGTGTGGACAATTTTTTGATTGATTATCTGCATCTTAGACCCTGATTGCTACCCATATTTCCTCTATGAAAGCTGCACTGCCCATCTTCTTCGCTTCCCTCGTCCGAAAGGTTACAAAACCTTCCCTGAATCTTTGAATCTGGCCAGTTCGCATTTTCATAGAGAAAAAGAGGGTAGCAATCAGGGTCTTAGTGAAAGATTAACTATGCTCTCAATCCAACACAACAATAATTTAAATTTCAAAGAGAGCTTAAGTTAAATTATTTATTTGTCATAATTTTGCATTATTAATAAATAACTAACACTATATAATTGAAATTAAACATAATTAATAGTAAAATCTTGTCTTGATTAAAGAATAAATGGAATTAAATTATGACCCCTCTTAGCCAAGCATTACCGCCATCTATACTTATAGAAAGTGTTTCTCCCCATCTGAATGTCCAAGACTTGATTAGCTTATCCAAGGTAAATAAATATTTTAATGTTACGCTCTCCAATCAACCATTTTTCAAAAATTTACTTAACTATCGTCACCCAAATTTGATCGGCGCTAAAGCTATTGAAGGGATAGAAATAATTCATCCCTCAAGTAGCTGGAAAATAATTTGTTGTCTATTGGAAGAGCGAAAAAAACCTACATCAGCATTTATTTTTCGAGAACTTCCCAATATCACTAGGTGTTGTCGGGCATTTCTCGAAAAAGAACAAAAAGCTCTCTTTGGCGACCACGATCAAAATCCTGCTTCTCCTATTTGCCAAGTTTGGAAAAAGCTGACAACTAGCCAACAAACGATGAACGATTGCCAATTTCAATTTAACTACAACTTAGAAGAAACATTAAAGCCCGTAGAGGCCTTGGTGATATTTCTTTATCCAACCCTTCTCGAAGAAAGTAAGAACGAGTCTCCCCCAGAAGCTGTTCTTAAGAGCATTTGGCGACAACTTACTGCCGACACAATTTGTTTTAACGAGTTGTCCTCATCCCAACTAACCGAGGCAAGGCAGCTTTTTTGGTTTTGCTTGGACCTTTTTGAGAAAGCTAAAAATACAGACGATGACATTGAAGAGCAAGTCGCACTTCGTTTTAGTGCAAGCGATACCTGGTTTGACGATATCCAGCGTTCAAAGGCTCAAGTCCAGGCATTATTGAATGATTATGAATGGAATGAATGTAGGAACAAAAAGGCACATGAAGAGCTGCAAGAATTAATAATTACCAATCTTGATAAGCAACATTCTTTATTAGACACGAATAATGTAGCAAAAAAATATGCTATATTTTTTGAATATTATTTTAAAGATATTGAACATCAAGAACAAGTTTTACTGAGCATTGCAAATTTAAATCGCATTATTACGCTAACGCAAAGGCCAAATTTATCTTCAACAGAGAAAACAGAAATTCTTCAATATGTCGAATCTTTGCTTTCCCAAGATCTTAAAAAAGCGATCAAAAAAGAATGGCGCGAAGACCTGCCTGAAGAAGAAAGGTCACCGCTGGGTGAAATTCTCGATAGACTTGTGAGACCCTATTTCACTAAATATATTTTCCAAGAATCATTTACAGAAAACTTTCTAAATAACCTTAACTTTCTATCACAATATTAAAAGGAAATAAAACTATGTCCACAATTAATCAAATCCTACCACCTGGGCTTCTACGTGATGGGGTATGTCCATATTTAAACGGTGCGGATCTCGTTAGCTTGAGTGGAGTGAATCGTTATTTTTATCAGAATCTGAGCAATGAACCGCATTTACGAGATTTATTCTTCAAAAAACATCCTATTTTGGAAGAATACTCTGACATATTATTTGGTGAGCTTAGAAAATTTCATCCCACGAATTTTTGGAAACTTGCCTCGCGTGCCCTAGAAGAAATCCCTAATCCCGCTAAGATTTTAAAATCGCTTATTAAAAAACAAGTATTAGAAACTGATTTACAAGAAAAATACAAGTCAATTTGCGGTCAGTATTTTGAAGATCCTTCTTCACTTATTGATCTAGTTTGGAAATGCTATGTTAAAGACAAACACAGCCTTGATTCAATAAATAAACAATTAGAGGATGTAGGAATACTAATTGATGAAGCATTTATATTACTCGATATACAAAAAGGATTTATACTATCGATTATGCAAAATTGTCCAGACAATTTACAAGATTTAGATGAGGATAAATTAAATTGGATTCTTGAAGAGTTTGTTAAGTACGATGGAACATATGAACCTGAGCAATTTTCTGATACTGAAAAAGTGGATGCTCAGCATCATTTTGTTAATGTGATGAAATCTCTAATTACTATAGATCCAGATGTATTATCAGAAGCAGAAATATGCAAATTCTTTGGAGTATCACAATTGTGGTATAAAATTATTATGAAATTGACAGGTCTAGAAGAGGATTTTCAGAAATATCGAAATAAAGTCTCTGAGATATGTGACAAATCTAAACAAGAATACGATAAAATAGAGAAACAGAGACTTAAAATCGTTATGTTGCAAAAAATTTTGAATCAGTTAAGCGATTTTGATATAAATACAAAATATAGCCATTTTTTTTGCGGGATATTCAAAACGGCTCAAGAAATTGAATTTGTTGATAAAATGGAAAAATCGATAGATAAATTGACATGTAAGAAGATCGTTGCACTTTTGAATCAAGACAATTTATCTTCTAGTGGGCGATCCCAAATTCAGCAATACATCAACTTGCTTCCCCCAGATATTAAAGAGGAAATGTGGCATACACTTCGGAAAGACAATGCCACATTTCAAATGGAAAATAATGAGTGTGAGCAACTTAGCGAAGACCCGTGGTGGAAAAATCATTTTCATGAATGTATTGGCTCACTTAGGACTATTTTTTCAGAAAATGAAAAAATTCAACGCATTCGAATAAAGGAAGGAGAGAAAGAGCAAGAAGAGCTCAGTAAACGGTTAGAAATGCTAAAAATAATAACATACAAATATGAAAAGCTTAGTTTTTTTGATATGATCGATCAACCTGCAAATAATCAGATAAATTCCAATTAATTTTCTGATTTGAATCTCCCGCTGACTGGCGGGAGCTTTTATTTTTCAATGTGACTGTTTTAAATAGTAATAAACGTAAAATATGTGTAAAATTTATCAACTTTAAAAGTTATTAACAAAAGGAAATTATATTATGACAATTAATCCAACCATACCTGTAGGCGTTGTTCGAGACAATGTGTGCCCATATTTAAAAGGACAAGATCTTGTTAATATGAGTCAAACAAATCATTTTTTTCAGGAAAACCTCTCAAACGATCCGTATTTTAAAAGTGCATTTTACAAGCGACACATTGCTCTTGTAGAACAATTTTCTGAATTGCTTGTAGGATTGCAATGTTTACATCCCACTAATTTTTGGAAAATGGCTTGTTGCGCTTTAGAGAAACCCTCGCTTTCTGTGATGTCTAAAACATTTATCAAAAAACAGGATATACAATTGTCGCTGCAAACGCATTTGGAGGCAGAAGCTCAAAATCCCAATTCGCCCCTTAATAAAGCACAGCGCGCAAAAGAAGCTTTTGATAAAGAAGTAAAAGCGATTGAGACCCAGATAACCGAACTAGATTCCAAGATAAACAGTTTATATTCAAGTTTTGGAGCTCAAATTCAAGCTGTCTGTTTGCTTGTGGACAGGACAAAGCCGTTAGAAGATCTCAAACATCACATCGCTTTGCTACTTAAAGAATGCGCTCTTTCAACAGAGGAATATTCACCTTTACCGCAAGAAATAGCATTATTATCATTCTTCATAAATTGCAAGTTCAAACAAGAGCAAAAAAGAGGTTTGTCAGAAATTCGAGCTAAGAACAATGTACTTAGCATTCTTAAAATCACTCCGGAACAGCACAAACCCATTGAGGATCTACAATCAAAACAGCAAGAATTAACCAAACAGTACACTGACCTTTTGAAAAAAAATGTGGATAAGAATGATTATGGGAGATTGAAAGCGCGTCGAGAGAAATACGAAAACTATCTAACGATCATAAATAACACTTCGTTAGACGATACTCAAATTGGCGATTTATATAGTTCCTGTTTTACACAATGTTTTGCATTAATGAGAAATTTCGAACCAGTGTCGTATAATGCTGAAATTCTCAAACTAATCAAGGGTTATCGTATAACTGATTTCTCCGAGGAGCAAAAACTGCGCATTATGCAATTTATTAACTCTCAACCCTCCATTAAAGAAAAAATTCAGACTGCTTTCTCACATAGGATTGCTTGGAATCTTAATGGGGAAAGTCTTGAGATTGACGATATATCTTTTGAAAATCAGTTTAACGAAATTAGATTGTTTCTTGAGACAGTTTTTAAGATGGACCCAAACTTACAAGGCGGTTGCGAATACGCTTTTATAAGCAATAGATTCCAAACAGTGGGTCTTAATTTTTTTGAACAACTTGCGACATCAGCTGTTGATACGAACAAGAACGATCCATCCGCTGTAGACTAATTGACTTTTAGCAAGCTAAGCCCCTATATTTATACTCTTTAAATTAGGGGCTACGCGATGCTCGATATCAAACT
The DNA here is from genome assembly GCA_963839895.1 of uncultured Verrucomicrobiae bacterium. GTDB lineage: Bacteria > Chlamydiota > Chlamydiia > Chlamydiales > Rhabdochlamydiaceae > CAJCIW01. Next base: position 2,285,428 of record CAWIWQ010000001.1, on the reverse strand, counting down.
GATTCGTGCCGATAAGACGGCTATCGAAAAAAAACTTCAAACCAAAGACCCGGAAATCCATCTCGACCCGATTGTCGCTTTAGATGAGCGGATTCGGGTGCTTAAGATGACGGTGGAAGAGCTCAAGGCCTCTCGCAATCAATTATCGAAAGAAATTGGCGAGCGCAAGCGAGAGAAGAAGGATGCAGCTGATCTTTTGAAAGAGGTCGGCGGCCTAGGAGAGCGAATTGCGATCTTGGATCAGGAGCTTACTGTTTTAGAGCAAGAATTGAATCAGAAGCTTGCAACAATTCCGAATATCCCTCGCGATGAGATTAAAGTATCGCTGGATCCTAAGGACAACGTCTGCATCAAGACGGTGGGGGAAAAGCGAGAGTTTTTATTTCCGTTTAAGAATCACGTCGAATTGAATGAACGATTGGGACTGTTTGATTTTAAGCGCGCAGCTAAAGTGTCTGGAAGTGGCTGGCCGGCCTATCGGGATTTGGGAGCGAGATTGGAATGGGCGCTGTTGAATTACATGCTCGATATCCAGATCGAAAATGGCTTTCAAATGTGGATGCCGCCGCTACTGGTGCGCCCGGAGATCATGTTTGGCTCAGGGCAGCTACCGAAATTTGAGAAGCAGTTATTTAAAATTTCCGATGAAGATTATCACCTCTATTTAATTCCGACGTCTGAGATTGCATTGAATGGTATGTACTATGATGAAATTTTTAAGGAAGAGGAATTGCCGAAGAAGCTAACAGCTTATACGCCGTGTTTTCGACGGGAAGCCGGAGCGGCGGGATCGCAGGAACGGGGTCTGATTCGGATGCATCAGTTCAACAAAGTCGAGATGTTTTGTTTTGCAATGCCCGATCAAAGCGATGCCGTATTTGATGAGATGATGGCCAGCGCGGAGATGGTGCTGCAAGGTCTTAATTTGCATTACCGCAACATGCTGCTCGTCACGGGTGATATGTCATTTGCAGCCGCTAAAACAGTCGATATCGAAGTGTATTTACCCGGTCAAAATCGGTATTACGAGGTTTCTTCAGTGTCGCATTGCACAGACTATCAAGCGCGCAGATCGCAGATTCGCTATCGGCACAAGGAAGAAAAGCCGGAACTCGTTCACACTTTGAATGGTTCGGGACTCGCGACCTCAAGGCTGATGGTAGCACTACTGGAAAATAATCAAAATGAGGATGGCTCAGTAACTCTGCCTGTGGTATTACACAAGTACATGAATGGGATCAAAGAACTGCGTCCTATCGGGTAGGGAATGATGTCGCATATTTTGTCGGATTTTAAAGCGTTTTTGGATGCCTCGCCCACGTCTTGGCATGCGGTCAAAGAGATCGGCAATCGCTTAGCACTCAAAGATTATACGCCGCTGAGCGAAGATAAAAAATGGGATCTCGAGAAAGGGAAAAAATACTTTGTCGAACGCGGCGGAGCGCTGTGCGCTTTTGCTCTGCCCGAGTCCAAACCCAAACAAGCCATGATTTTGGCTGCACATACTGATAGTCCCGCGCTCAAATTGAAACCCCAACCGGCTTTTCAAAAAAATAACATGCTTCAGTTTGGCGTAGAAGTATACGGCGCTCCCCTACTGACCTCGTGGCTTAATCGTGATTTGACACTTGCGGGAAGAGTGGTGATCACCACGGGCAAGGGCGCACCGCATGAGCGTTTGGTGTACTTGGACGATACGACACTGTTTATTCCGCAACTTGCGATTCATTTGGATCGGGAAGTGAATGAGAAAGGATTGCATTTGAATAAGCAAGAACACTTATGTCCCATTCTCGGTTTGACTGAAGAAACGAAAGATTTGCACGATGCTTTGGAAAAATTGCTGCGTCGCCATCTGTCGTTTCATAAATTACTCTCATTTGAATTATTTTTAGTGCCGCAAGAACCCGCCCATTTTGCTGGGATTGACAACGAGCTACTCTCGTCGTATCGCATCGACAATTTGACAAGTGTTCATGCTGCTTTATCCGCGATGGGTCTTTCGCACAGTCCGACAAAACATCTGCTTAAGATGGCGCTATTTTGGGATAATGAAGAGGTCGGCTCGCGCACCAAAGAAGGGGCCAGCTCTCCTTTTTTAAACGATGTGTTAGAGCGGATTGCGATTCATTTAAAAATCGATCGGGAAGAGCAGCTCATATTGAAGAGCAATGCGCTTTGCGTGTCGATCGATATGACACATGCGCTGAATCCCAATTATCCCAAAAAACACGATCCACAGCATTCCCCCCTACTTGGCAAAGGAATCGCGCTGAAATACAATGCCGATCAAAAATATGCCTCCAATGCACTTTCCGCTGCGATTATTGTGCATGCCTGCCAAACGTTAAAAATCCCCTATCAACCGTTTGCCGCGCGATCCGATTTGCCAAGCGGTAGTACGGTCGGACCCATCGTGGCGACAAATACAGGGATAAATACCGTCGACATCGGCTGTCCGCAACTGTCAATGCATTCGATTCGCGAAGTGATGGCGTGTCAGGATTATCTCGATATGGTTCGATTACTCACCCACTTACTTCAAGAAGGCTAAATGACGCTTCCTCCACCCTCAGAACATTTTCGCGGTCACACTGTCGTCGAGCATTTGAAAGAAGCGAGATCGCGTGGGGCTTTAGTTTCAGCCGAAGTGCATGGCACAGAAATGCCCGGTTTTATGGCGGCTGGGGCTGACGCGGCCAAAGAAATGACCTTTGCCGTGCTGATTTTATGGGTGATTTTCGTCCGATTTCTCTCATTTGAGCAAACCTGGTTTTTTCTGATTGTGTTTTGTTCAGGATGGATGGTTTGGAAATCAGCGCGTAGTGCGCTCCTCGGTTGGGCGCGTATGGAAAGACTACATCGTGTGATCGAGGAAGAAAAATTTGAAATCGAGCATCATCGCCAGCAAGAGAGGCAAGAGCTAACCGAAATGTACCGTGCCAAAGGCTTGTCGGGCAAGCTACTGGAAGATGTGATCGAAGTGTTAATGGCCGATGATAATCGCCTTCTCCGAGTCATGCTAGAAGAAGAACTCGGCGTGGCGTTAGAAGCCTATGAACATCCCCTAAAACAAGCATTAGGGGCCTGCTTAGGCAGTTTAATCGGGGCTACCTTTTGTCTGTTTGGGCTTTGGTCGCTTCCCTCTTTTGGGTTGCCGCTTGCGGCTGCAATTGTACTGATCTTAGCCACTTTGATTGCCACGCATCTTAGGAAAAATCGCTCCTGGGAAACAGTTGTATGGAATTTGGCGATTGCAGGAGTGACCGCCGGCTCTGTTTACTTTTTAATTTCGCTGCTCGCTGAGTATACAGAACGTGATTCAAAAATCGAATTTGGGCTGACGCGAAAGTTCTCGCGTTTCGACGATCCTAAATCGCCCCATATTTTTAATATTGGGAGATTTAGGATCGTCGAACCCCGAGGCTTTGGCGTAGCCGAAATACCAATTTTTAAATCACGTTCGGTATAAAATGACAGAAGCCCCCCCATTTATTTTCGATGAATTTTTTGCCTCAGGAAAAGAAGAGAGCGCAAGCCCTTTTCTAAAGCCGCAATCCCGTTTCTGGGGAAAAAATCTCGCCCTCAAAACGGCGCTTTTATCTGCTGTGCTTTTGCTTGGGGCTTTTATCACTTCTTTTACGCTAGCGCCGCTTTCTCATCTATTGCTGCTGTTTGTCTATTTTTTTTCGGGAACACCTGCGCTTTTAGGGGCCATCGACGATCTTAAAAAATTCGAGATCAATATCGATGTGCTCATGACTTTGGCAGCTCTACTCTCCGTGCTGATCGGCAGCGGCATGGAAGGGGCCCTTTTGCTGGTGTTATTCGAGTTGTCGGGCGCCATGGAAAAAATGGTCACCGACAAGACCCGCGGGACTTTGCTACAGCTCCATCAGCTATCGCCCCGTTTTGCCTATGTCGTTTCACCCGATGGCACCATCCGCGAAATATCGGTTAAAGAAATCGCGATTGGCATGCAATTACTGATTAAAGCCGGTGAAATCATTCCTTTAGACGGCATTGTCTCTTCGGGAAGTTCCCTTGTTAATCTCGTGCATTTAACCGGAGAAAGTCATCCGATCCCCAAAAAAATCGGCGATGAGGTTCCAGCAGGCGCGCGCAATTTAGACGGAACATTAACAATTGATGTGACCCGCACAAGTAATGATTCCACATTGACACGGATTATCAAGTTGATCATCCAAGCGCAAGAAGCCAAACCCCAACTGGAGCGGTTTTTAGACCGTTTTGGCAAATGGTATGCGCTGACGATCATGGGTTTATTTTTCCTATTTGCCTTAATCCTAGCACCCTTACTTTCGATCCCCTACTTAGGCAATGAGGGAGGAATTTATCGGGCGCTGGCCTTTTTGATCGCCGCCTCGCCTTGCGCCTTGATTTTAGCTACACCGACCGCTTATTTAAGCGCGATCAGCAGTTGCGCTCGCAAAGGAATTTTGCTCAAAGGGGGGGTGATTCTCGATGCACTAGCCAGCTGTAAACAGATCGCCTTTGATAAAACAGGTACATTAACAACCGGAAAGCTCTCTTGCGTCTCTATCGAAGCGATTTCTGAGCATCCCATTTGCACGCCTGATAAAGCTTTGGCGATTGCCTATGCCTTAGAGCGCCACGCTGTGCACCCGATCGCGGAGGCCATTTGTAACCATGCTACTGATAAAAATATCAAGCCCCATGAACTCAGCGATTTTAAAGCGATTGCCGGCTATGGGTTGGAAGGCTGTATTTCTCTACATGATCAAATGATTCCCGTCGCCATCGGCCATGCTGAATTCATCGGTCAAAAAACACTTCTCCCAGAAATGCAACGGCGCGATGGACATTTAAGCGCACATCTTTTAGTCGGCGATTCTTTATTCATTTTGCATTTTTTAGATACCTTACGACCTACTACTTCAGCTGTCATTGAGCGTTTAACACAACGCGAAGGCTTAAAACCTTTGATGCTGACCGGCGATCATCATGAGATCGCACAGGCCATTGCCAGTCAAGTGGGGATTGAAACAGTCTTTGCCAATTTACGTCCGGAAGATAAACTCGCTAAGGTCGCTGAATTTTCTGAAAAATATGGGCTAATTATGGTCGGCGATGGAATCAACGACGCTCCTGCGCTAGCCCGCTCGACGGTGGGAATTTCTCTCGGTAAAATCGGCAGCACTACAGCCATCGATGCCTCTGACGTCGTATTTTTAAATGACGAGCTTTCCTTGCTCGATTGGCTCCTATCGAAAGCGAAACAGACCGTCAAGATTGTGAAACAAAATATCTTCCTCGCTCTTGGCGTGATTCTATTTGCCACTACCCCTGCTTTGCTCGGCCTTGTGCCTTTGTGGGTGGCGGTGATTTTGCATGAGGGTGGTACGGTTCTTGTTGGTCTGAATTCATTGAGACTTCTTAGAAGTTAGTTAACCACTGAGATCACAGAGCGCACAGAGGCGGCTTTGCCGTGAAGAAAAAAGAACGTTTCTTTTTGCGGCGCAGCCGCCTCAGTGTTCTCAGTCAGTGAACTCAGTGGTTTATTTCTTAATCACCGGGAGCAGAGGGGATCATATCTTTAGCGTTGTCCCTTAATTTCTGCTCGTGTTTCAGTAGAAAATAATTAAAAATACTACAGCCAGCTCCACCCACTCCAGGTACGAGAGTTGAGATCACGCCATATGCGATATGGTATGTGCTTTCTCGCAGACGCATTTGATATTTAAATACTTTAAGAGCTTCTTCTAACTCTTTCTTGCTTTCACTTAATTGTTTGCTTAGATAATCAGGAAAAGCATCCATTAATGGCTTCAACAGCACGAATTCAGTATTAATATTAGTCAATTGCCTATTACAGTTTAACAAGTCTTGTTTTATAGCAGATATTTCACTGCCTTTTTCTTCATTTATTTTTTCTATTAAATCATTTTTTATTTTTTCAATTTTTTTTCGATTGTTTTCTATTTGCTTGTTAAGTTCTAGCTTTTTTTGTTCCAGGTCAAGCTGTTTCTCAGTCTTTTTATCAAGCTCTTTTAATTCATTTTCTAGAAGTTGATTTGCTTCGTTAGTTTTTTTAGTTTTTTTGTCAAAACGTTCTGAAAAAACTTTTTCGATCTTCAGAATTTCTGATTGGATGGAATCTAACGATTCAGAAAGTGTATTCAAATCATCTTGTAGCACAGTTCGAATTTCATACTTATTACCATAACTTTGATCAGAGGTTAAGTCGTTAATCTTAGCCGAATAAGCATAGTTGATTAATACGGCTTCGCGAGTTGTAGGCACTTCTGCATCTTTTTGAAGTTCAATAATTTCAATATCGTTTGTCAGTTCAGTGTCATCGACTTCCTCTTTGCCCTTCGTCTCGGGATCGACGTATTTTATCACGTAGTCTTTTCTTAAGGTCGTGCCTTCAAAAGTTTCACCGATGGTCCTTTTTCGCTGTACGGTTTCATTATTTGGATTAAATTTGATACGATCAAATAATGCAGCAATTCTTCTCGTTTCAAAAATCAAATACCCATCTATTTCCGTTTTAGTATGGATAATTTGCTTGCTGGCTACGGTATACTGAGAGAGGGATGTAAATTTTTTGTACTTTAAATCCTCAATTTGCTTGAGTAGCTCGGGCATTTTTAATTTAAAATATTCTGGCTTAAAGTCTGAATGATTAGAGTATTTCGATGTGACTAAAACTGACGTTGCACCTATCAATTCGGCCACAGCTACTGGCGTACACCATCGAGTCCAATCAAGTGCCAAACGCATTCTGGCCCAATGGGGATTTTCTGAATGTGAAACGCGGAAGCTCATAGTTTCCTCCATGCAAAATGGTTTCGGGACTTAGATTTTCGAATATATGCTCAATTCAATCAAATAAAATTTTTAATATAAATCGCCCAGCTGCGCTTTAATTGATGTAAAAAATTTTTTAAGTTGCTATGGATTGAAATAGAGAGGTCTGAATGAGTACATCCCGGCCGATGCAACGACTATCCCATGAGCAGCTGCAACAAGCGATCCAGCACGAGAGCAAGCGCTTTGAAGAGTACTATCTGTGGATCGAGCAGCATATGCCGGCTAGTTTCTTTGAAGAGGTCGATCAAGAGAGCATTCTGCTGATCGTGCATAGCTTAATGGGGTTTGATCTCAATGATTATTTTGCTCATATTCACCTCAAAAACATGGCCTTTACACTGTGTTTAGACAGTCCCGATGCCGATCTGCGCATTCTCAAGCATTATCGCAGTTTTGGGATTAAGAATTACCGCTCGTTTGTTTCAAATGCCCCTCCTCCCTTTCCTAAGATCAAAGCGCCGCTGCGCATTGCGCGGATCTTGTTCAACGACTTTGTGGAAAAACGCCCTGATGATCTATTTACCCCTGAAAGAGAGCAAGAGATTGTCGAAGAGGTAAAACGTCGCAATCCGAATGTCACTGAAAGTGATGTGCGCAAATTGATGGGGCAACTCAGTCCGATATTTATCAAATCGATGACCAAAGAGCGCCTCATCGTAGCCCTCGATATGTTTTTTCGCGCTAAATCGCGCGACAATTGTCAATACGATGTGATGCATAATGAGGACTGGAAAGAGAAAAAGGAAACTCCCTCGCTAAGAATTGTGCTGGCGTGGCGCAATGTGCCCAAATTTAATTTTCTGTTTCGCTTAGCAAAAGTCATTCACCGCCATGGTTTAGCGATTAAACGGGTAAATGCCACTTACATCGACCCGTACAGCCACCAAAATATTTTGATCATGTCGCTTGGTCTTCATGGCATCAAGGGAGGAGCCGCTTGGGAAGAAGCCGACATTCCCGATTTTTTAAAGGAACTTGTCACGCTGAAATACTTTGAAGGGATGGAAGCGATTGAAAACACCTTCGTAGAGACAGAGCTCGTCTCAGGAAACCAGGGCAATTTGATCAAGTCGATCGTGTATTTCATCCATCAGGCGCTGGTGCACGTTGACGTCAATATGTATTCCCTCAATCATATTGAAGAAGGGATCTGTCGCCATCCGGAACTGATCGTCAAGCTGATACAAGCTTTCGATGCCAAATTTAATCCCGAGCGCGCAAATCTCGATGATTACATGAAAATCCGTCAGGATTATCTCAACCTGGTCGATCATTTAGATACCGGTAACGAGCTCAACGACACGCGGCGAAAAAACATCTTACGACAAGCGATGAACATGGTCGATTACACTTTAAAGACCAATTACTATCGCAATAATAAAACAGCCTTTTGCTTTAGGCTCGATCCTAAATATCTCGATAACTTGCCGTTTGATCGCAAAGATAAATTTCCGGAACTCCCCTATGCAATTTTCTTCATGAAGGGGCTGTATTTCATCGGTTTTCATATCCGTTTTCGCGATTTATCTCGCGGGGGGCTGCGCACAGTTTTCCCTGAGCGGATGGAACAGATGATCTCCGAGCGCAACAATGTGTTTTCTGAATGTTATAACCTAGCTTACACGCAAAACAAAAAAAACAAAGATATTCCCGAAGGGGGCGCCAAAGGGGTAATCTTTCTTGAACCATATGAAAAATTCCAAGCCGAAGAAGGGATTTATAAACGGGAGCTTGAAGAGGCTGATTTTTCAGCGGACGAAATTCGAGAAAAACTTTCCGCCTTCCACAGGAGTCAAAAATTAGAATACCTATATCAAACGCAGCGCTCTTACATCGAGAGTTTTGTGACTCTACTCAATTGCGATCCGGACGGTCGTCTGCGCGCCAAACAGATCGTCGATTATTGGAAAAAACCGGAGTACGTCTATCTCGGCCCTGATGAGAATATGCACAACATCATGATCGATTGGATTGCCGCCTATAGCAAATACTATGACTACAAACCCGGTGGAGCATTCATCTCGAGTAAACCGGGCGCAGGCATCAACCACAAGGAGTATGGAGTGACCTCGCTGGGCGTGAATGTCTACATGGAAGAAGCGCTTAAATATTTAAACATCGATCCTCACACACAGATTTTTACGATCAAAATGTCGGGTGGACCGGATGGCGATGTCGCCGGAAATGAAATGCTGAATTTATATCGTTTCTATCCCAAGACAGCCAAATTGCTAGCTACTATTGATGTGTCAGGGACGATTTTCGATCCGGAAGGTTTAGATCTCTCAATCCTCGCGGAACTGTTTAAATCAGAAAAACCGCTCCGCTTTTATCCTCCCGAAAAATTACATGAAGGGGGATTTTTACTCGATACGCGCACCAAACGCGAACAAACGGCATACGCCCAGCAGACATTATGCTGGCGCAAAATCAAGGGAAAACTCGTCGAAGATTGGCTGTCCGGCAATGAGATGAACCATCTGCTCCGCCATAATGTCCATCAAGTCCTGGCAGAGGTGTTTATTCCAGGAGGAGGACGCCCGCGCACATTGAGCGAAAATAACTACAAAGACTTTTTAGATGAGACGGGCAAAGCGACATCGCGCGTGATCGTGGAAGGGGCTAATCTGTATTTGACGCCCTGGGCACGGCGTGCGTTGGAAAAATTAGGTGTGCTGATTTTCAAAGACAGCTCGGCCAATAAAGGCGGAGTGACCTGTTCTTCGTTTGAAGTACTGACGAGTTTGGCCCTTTCTGAAGAAGAATTTTTAAAGGAAAAGCCGACCATTGTCGCGGAAATCCTCGAAATCATCCGTCTAAGGGCTAAAGAAGAGGCCCAACTAATGTTGAAGACGCACAAAGAAACACAGGCTTTTTTAACCGACATTTCCGAGTGGATTTCAGAGCGGATCAACATGTATAAAGATCAGCTGATCGCTTATCTTCAAACCGTCACTTTGAGTAATGATCCCCAGGATCCCCTGATTCGCTGCCTTTTGAACTATTGCCCTCCTTTGCTCCGCCATAAGTATCAAAAACGGATCCTACTCGAGGTTCCCGATGTCCATAAAAAGGCCATCATTGCCTGTCATATCGCCTCCAGAATCGTCTACTATCGTGGACTGGATTGGCTGCCTTCCTTAATCGATGTTCTACCTCTGATTGCCGAGGATCCGCTGATCGTTGGCGATCCAATAAATAACTAATAATCAGATACTTATACACAAAACAAGCAATCGACAGCTTAGAGTGCTAATTTTCTCTTGCCTTTTCTGAACCTCTTTGTTATAGTTAGGGGTATTATGCGAACATTAACACCTAAAAAGCCTGCCAAAGATAAACGGGAAAAGCTGATCCTGCTCGGCCTGGTCGATCTCTACCTTCAATCGGGTAAACCGATTGGTTCTAACACTTTGAGAGAGAATGGTTTTGAAGCCCTCAGCTCCGCTACGATCCGCAACTATTTCAGCAAATTGGAGGAAGAGGGTTATCTCAAACAAGCTCACTCTTCGGGAGGCCGGATTCCGACGGCGCTGGCTTATAAGCTCTACGCCGAGGAGCATCTCGACCTCAAGAGCAACGTAAGCGACGAGAAAAAGAGGATCGATGAGCTGCTCAAAAAAGAGACGCGCGAAGTGGCGACTTACCTGCTTCAAGCCGTGGAAAAAATCAGCGATTTGACGCAGTGCGCCGTGTTTCTTTCGGCACCGCGTTTTGATCAAGATTTTATCCTAGAGATCAAACTCATATACCTCGATCAAAATCGTTTACTGTGTGTGTTGATGACCGACTTTGGACTCGTTCGCACTGAAACTCTTTACACCGATAAAAAGTTATCCACCTTTACGACAAAACGCTTAGAAGCCTATTTCAATTGGCGGCTCACCGGCATCGAAAAGCCCGTCTTGGATGCCTCCGAAGAAGCTTTAGGAGCCAAACTATACAAAGAACTCATGCTGCGACATATCGTGAGCAACTCTAATTTTAGCGCGGAAGATCTGTTTCAAGCCGGTTTTTCTAAATTGCTCGCTTATCCTGACTTCAATGAAGCCTCGGCGCTTGCCAGCGGCCTGGCACTTTTCGAAAATAAGCAAATGTTGCGTAAATTACTCTCGACCGTCTGTGAAAAAGGAAAATTGACCTGTTGGATCGGCGATGATCTGCATGTGTTTTCTCCTGAAGCTACCGCTTGCTCAGTGATCGCTGTCCCTTATCGCATCAACCATACTCTATGTGGGGCGTTTGGAATTTTAGGTCCCAACCGAATCCCCTACCGCGAACTGTTTAGTCAACTGCAACAAATTGGCGAATCGATCTCAGACTCACTCACTAAAAGCGTGTATAAATTTAAAATTTCCTTCCGCAGCCCCCATCCTTCGAGCCGAGTTCTCGATGAGAGGCAAACGCTGCTGTTGGAAGATAAAACCCATATTGAGGAGCTTAAATGACAGAAGAACCTAATGTCGAAACACCCGTGGAAGCACAAGCCCTTCCCAGTGACGACGAATACAAAGATAAATACCTCCGGTTGCTCGCGGAAATGGACAACATGCGCAAGCGGATGCAGAAAGAAAAACAAGACATGACCCGCTTTGCCATCGATAACGTGATGGGCGAAATGTTAGGGCCCATCGACAATTTAGAAAATGCGTTGCAATTTACCCAGCATCTCTCCGAAGAAATGCGCAATTGGGCGCAAGGATTTCAGATGATTTTAGGGCAATTTAAAGAAGTGCTCAGCAATCACGGAATCACCCACTTTAAATCGGAAGGGATGCGTTTTGATCCCCATCTGCATCACGCGATTGAAAAAGAAGAGACAGATGAAAAACCGGAAGGGACCATTTTAAAAGAATATGTGAAAGGATATCGGCATGGCGAGCGCGTAGTGAGACCCGCGCAAGTCAAAGTGGCCGTCCTTCCTCAAAAAGTAGATATTTTAAACCAAGGAGAACAAACATATGACACATAAAAAAGGAAAAATTATCGGTATCGACTTGGGGACGACCAATTCGTGCGTGGCCATCATGGAGGGGGGCTCTCCAAAAGTGATCGCCAACATAGAAGGTGGTCGTACAACTCCATCGGTGGTAGGTTTTAAAGGGGGCGAGCGCCTATCAGGTGTTGCCGCTAAACGCCAAGCCGTGACCAATCCTGAGCGCACCATCTTTTCTTCCAAGCGCTTCATCGGACGTAAATTTGCCGAAGTGCAAGGCGAAACCAAGACAGTGCCCTATAAAGTCACCAAAAATAGCAATGGCGATGCCGTCTTCGAAGTGGAAGGCAAAGTCGTCACCCCGGAAGAGGTCGCTGCGCAGATCTTAGTGAAAATGAAGGAAACCGCAGAAGCCTATCTCGGGGAAAAAGTCACCGAAGCGGTAATTACCGTTCCTGCATACTTTAACGACTCTCAGCGCCAATCGACCAAAGACGCCGGCCGCATCGCAGGACTCGACGTCAAACGGATTATTCCAGAGCCTACTGCTGCTGCATTAGCTTACGGACTCGACAAACAACAAGATAAAAAAATCGCCGTGTTCGACCTTGGTGGTGGAACATTCGATATTTCGATCTTGGAAATTGGCGATGGCGTATTCGAAGTGCTTTCAACCAACGGCGACACTCACCTCGGTGGTGACGATTTTGACAATGCGATCGTGCACTGGATGCTCGATGAATTTAAAAAAGAGCACGGCATCGATTTGAGCAAAGATAAAATAGCATTGCAGCGTCTGCGCGATGCTGCGGAAAAAGCTAAAATTGAGCTTTCCGGCACGCAAACAACGGAGATCAATCAGCCGTTCATCACGATGGATGCTTCCGGCCCAAAACACTTAGCGCTCACTCTTACCCGCGCTAAGTTAGAGAGCTTGGCACATGATTTGGTCGAAAGAACTGTCGAGCCTTGCGTGAAAGCGCTTAAAGACTCAGGTTTAAGCAAGGATAAGATCGACGAAGTGATTTTGGTCGGCGGTATGACCCGTATGCCGGCCGTTGAGAAAAAAGTGAAAGAGATCTTCGGCAAAGAGCCGCATAAAGGGGTGAACCCGGATGAAGTTGTCGCAGTAGGTGCGGCGATCCAAGGTGCAGTCTTAACCGGCGATGTTAAAGATGTTCTGTTACTCGACGTCATTCCCTTAACGCTCGGTATTGAAACGCTCGGCGGCGTATTGACGCCGATTGTCGAGCGCAATACGACGATCCCAACCCAGAAAAAACAAGTCTTCTCCACAGCAGCTGACAACCAGCCGGCCGTGACGATTGTCGTTCTGCAAGGTGAGCGTAAAATGGCTAAAGATAACAAAGAAATCGGTCGTTTTGACTTAACGGAAATCCCCCCTGCACCGCGCGGCGTACCACAAATTGAAGTGGCGTTCGACATCGATGCTGATGGTATCTTGCACGTCTCCGCTCAAGATAAACAAAGCGGTAGACAGCAAAAGATCCGCATCGAAGCAAAGTCTGGTCTGTCTGAAGCTGAAATTAAGCGGATGCTGCAAGACGCTGAAGAGCACATGGAAGAGGACAAAAAACGCAAAGAAGAAATCGAGACGCGTAATGAAGCCGACTCGATGGCCTTCCGCGCGCAAAAAGCCTTGAATGAATACAAAGATAAGCTGCCGAAAGATGTGATCGAAGACGTTCAGAGCAAAATCGACGCGGTTAAAAAAGCGCTCGAAACAAATGATCCAGCGCAGATCAAAACTGCACACGACGAGCTCAGCGCTCACATGCAAAAGATCGGCGAAGCGATGCAAAACCAAGGACAAGCTCAGCAAACTCCGCCGCCAGGCAGTGCTCCGCAGGGCAAATCCGGCAAACCCGATATCGAGGAAGCAGAAGTGGAAATCCTCGACGACGAGAAAAAATAATCCTTCTTTTTCTCAAATCTTCCACAAATAACCCTCTAAGCAATTAGAGGGTTTTTTTATATCTCGTGCCCGAGCCCGCGTGCGTGCCCGTGCCCGATTTTTCCCTCTTAGATAAAACCACTGAGATCACAAAGGACATAGAGGCGCGCCATGCGCGCGGAGAATCAGCGCAGAGAAAAAGCATTGAGGGCGCAGAGACGCAGAGATAGAGAAAAATAAGGAGATCTCTCTGTAGTGTTCCGTCCCTGTGGTGAAATTTTACCACAGAGAAAAAATCGGGCACGGGCACGATTGAGTCTCCGAATCCTGACAATCCTGCCATCCTGTTATTTTTCCGGTAAAGAAATAACAGGATATTAGGATGAGCAGGATAAAAAGAAGAATCGGACATAGTACGAAAGATCTCTCTGTGGTGTTCCGTCTCTGTGGTGAAAAATTAACCACAGAGAAAAAATCGGGCACGGGCACGATTGAGTCTCCGAATCCTGACAATCCTGCCATCCTGTTATTTTTCCGGTAAAGAAATAACAGGATATTAGGATGAGCAGGATAAAAAGAAGAATCGGACATAGTACGAAAGATCTCTCTGTGGTGTTCCGTCCCTGTGGTGAAATTTTACCACAGAGATAAAAAACCACAGAGAAAAATGAGGATTTTTTTTTAGCTCTGCGCCTCAGCGTCCTCGTTCTTACTTCTGCGCTGATTCCCAGTTCCCATTTTCATCTTGCACTAAAAAAAATCATCATCTTGCGCGCCAGACCCGACTCAGTGCTCTCCGTGAACTCCGTGGTTTATCTAACCTTCTTTTTCTCAAATCCTCGCAATCAGACTTCAATCTCTTGAACTGAACACAATTTTTCATTCATCTCTTCAATGAAATGATGAGAAATGATCAAAATAGCAGGAGGAAAAGTCAACTTCTGCATTTCATGAATCGCTTGGAGTTGATAGTCGATATTTGTTTTATCAAGATGCGTCAAAGGTTCATCTAAAATAACAAAACGAATCTCTTTCAGTGTTCTGCATGATTCTAAAGCCATGAGAGTAGTTAACCTTCTTTTTTCTCCTGATGATAAAGTTAAGAAATTCCTCTCCGGAAAAATATGTTCTGTGACCAAATTACCTTTAGATTTCTCCAAGAAAAGCTGTATTTGGACTGATTGTCTTTTTCTTAGATCCTTTAAAAAATCTAACATCTGATTGGGGAACACTGCTTGTCTATGTGATTCGAGATTTTTAATTTCTTGCTCAACTAAGTTATCTGGAGATTTCCAAGCCAAATCAACTAATAATGAATCAAAATGAATTCTAGATTTCTGAAGAAAAGGTTCAATTTCAATGAAGGTAATATTCTTACATAAATCAATCACTCTAACACTCTTATCCACGTTTTCTTCTTTAAAAAAGAAAATTTTAGAGTCAAATTTGTCACGCGAAAGCTCGTGAGCGTTGAGAACTTGCCCATTATTTACAAAGAGGAGATCTCCTCTATGTTCTATGAGGTGAGTTAACGCTGAAAGAAAGGTTGATTTTCCTTTTCCCGAAGGAGCTTTCAAAAGACAAATAGATCCAAAAGGTATAAAGCAGGATATCGAAAATATTTCTTTTTCTTGAAAAGGTACATTTGGAGAAAAATCTTTAAGAAATAATCCATTGTGATTTTCGGCCAGAGTAGGAATTCCAATTTTCTCGTTTCCACTACAATGTTCTTTCCATCTTTGGGGAGTCACAATCAAATAAGGACTTGCTAACGCATGGATCAAGTGTGAGACTGTTTTCGTTGTTCTCATCGCTGCTACTCGTGCTTTTTGGAAAGCCAAAGTTCCTGTCAAGCCCGCCAATCCTTGTGTTAAACCAAAAAAACTGGCTAAAAGTTGTCCAGTACCATTCCAGATGAATCTAAACGCAAAAAGTAGAAGTGGTAATTGGGATAAAAAATTCACTTTGGTTGTGAGCCATACATGTTCGCTATATATTTTATTCACATACTGCGGGATCTGGGCTGCTAAACCAAGACGTAGTTCAGATTCTCTTCTAGTGCTTTCTTTAAAAAATTTCTCCCCGATTGGAAAAGATGCTAGCCCTAAAATAATTACGACAAAAGAAGTAATAATATCGCCATTTGCTAGTAAAGCCAATCCACAAAAAAATGGAGCGCCAATATTTAGAATTCTCGATCCTTGATGACTATTTAGTTCTGATTGATAAACTTCTGTAGGTAAAGATTGCAATGCATTAATTTCTGATTCTGAACAACCCCTCTCTGCTAAAAAAGATCGAATTTCTAAAGAATGAGTATTTAACCTTTTGAGATATTTTTGGAGCTCTAAACTCAAAAAAATTCCTGACTTATTCTGAAAAAAAGCACTGACTATCGTACCCCCAATCTTTAAAATGATGCCCGCTAAAAAGATCCAAATAGAACTAGAAGCAGAAAAACCTAGGGTAATAAAAAAATATCCAAGCAACTCAGCTAATAAAAATAAAGCAACAAAGAAGCGGAAAGAGGCTAAGGTAATCGATGTTTTTTTATTACCAGAAAGTTCGAATAAGAGAGATGCTGGCACTTGAATATCCCTACACCATTTCTTATCAAATTCCACGATGATAGATTTTTTCAAGTGCACAGCATTCCCTCTTAGATTATTTCGGCGAATCACAACACCATGTTGCAACAACAGGTCCCGATTCCGTCAACCTCCATGATGATGCAAATGCTTTTTCTGGCAAATCTTTAGTTTTAATAATTTTAAGAATGGACTCCTTAGTTTCAGGATTTGATGTTTCATGAAACAATTCATTTTCTTTTAATTCAAAATGCTGATGAACTCGCCAAATTCCAAATCTATCTTCCATGTCTGGATATTTATTTTTCATCAAAGTATATACTTCTTGAAAAAATTCAGTGTCACGTTCATTTAATGCTAATGCTGACATAAGCTTTTTCTCCTACTTAAGTCTAAAGTTGCCGTATTGTGTCAAAGGACACAACTCTACACATGTCATCAAAAAAATAATCGAATGTCAATTGAAAAAATGATTAAAAAAATAACATATCTCATTCCATCCTCGCCCCCCATTGGAACCGAGCATCGACGCTGACGGGTAGCTTACCTTTAGCCTTTAAGCGGCCTAAAAGCACGTCTGCTGCGGCTTCTTGTGCGTCAGGATCATTCTCATAAGCCACGACAATCGCATCAAACAAGGGCAACCACGCCAGGCTATACGGCGTTCCAAACACAACAGCTATGCTGGGAATGCCACATTCTGCGAGTGCTTTGAATTGATCTTTTTGCAGTCCAAAATGGGGCGGAATATTTGAAAACTGCGACAACACAAGGATGAAACAAGAGTAGTTCTGTAATTTATTTAAGAGTTGCGGATCAGATAGCGACAACACGTCACAATTAAATTTCGCAACAAATTGGGATGATTCACCCCACAGAATCAGCGCGATGTTGTGAGCTTTCAGCGGGATTATCCCCTCGTTCCGTACCACAGTGATCGCTTCTTCAAACAACTTTTTCTTTAAGGCATACGCTTCAGGGGAATTAATTTGCTCTGTGACGTTTTCTTTTGCAGAAGGAACTAATAACTGGCTTTTCGCTTGTAAGATTTTGTAGACTTTCTGATCGAGGAGCTCTTCTGGAATCTGACCGTTTTCCACAGCAGTTTTTAAAGCTGCAAAAGCCTCGGGCACATCCACGCGCAGGATTTGATCGACATTCGGCGCGATGTGATCGCCATAGAGAAGCAAATCATGCCCTGCGAGGAGTGATTTGATGGCGATTTGCCCCGGTGAATTTCTTTTAGTTAAGGCTTGCATATTTAACGCATCGGAAACCACTAGGCCGCGAAAACCCATCTGCGTTTGCAGTAGATCTGTTACGATCCGATGAGAAAATGTCGCGGGTTGCAAAGCCGTTTCTGAAAATGCCTCAACATATAGATGTGCCGTCATGATCGCTTGCACATCTGCTTCGATCAATTTTTTAAACGGATACAGTTCCACGTTGTGCAGCCGCTCTTGAAGATGGGCGATGATCGGTAAATCGACATGTGAATCGATCGTCGTATCCCCATGGCCTGGAAAATGTTTGGCACAAGCCATCACGCCCGTGGATTGAATGCCGCGCATCAACTGCAATCCACGCTTAGCCACTTGCTCCGGATCTTCGCCAAAGGAGCGCATGTGGATGATCGGATTGTGCGCATTGCAATTGACATCGACAACGGGCACCAAACTTAAGTGTGCACCGATCAGCCCACATTGTCGGCCGATTTCTTGGCCTAAACGATACAAAAGTCTTTGATCTTGGATAGCCCCCAATGTTAGGTGGCGGGGAAAACTGATCGTTCCCTCTAGACGCATCGCTACACCCCATTCCGCATCCTGAAGACAAAGCAGCGGAATCGGGGCAATGGCTTGAAGTTTGTCGATCAACGCGCGTTGCCCCTCGGCGGTTCCCTGTTTAAATAGAATACCGCCGACCCACCCACGCTCGATTAGGTCCTTTAAGTCAGCTAGATGGTCTTCACCCCGCAATTCACAGGCGGGGATCACAATCAACTGCCCGATCTTTTGCTCTAAACTCAAGTGTGCAAAAGCAAATCCCTGAGTTAAAACACCTAAAATTAAAATAATTAATTTATATGAATTAACCTTAAAAAATGATATAATTAGTGACATAAATTTTTAAATATTAAACAAATAATCTTTTCCTGAGGTTTTATGACTAAACACATCGCTATTGCACATCTTGATCCTTACCTTACGCAATTTAATCAACTCTATTCCAGCGTTAGTAATAGTAAAGATTTTTCAACTTTGCAGAAATCAGCCAACGAACTGATGACTTTGCAGCGGAAAATTACCGATGAATTTGATAACGCACCTGTTTCAATTGCCTATTATCTTAAATGGAGTAAGACCCCCACAACCGATTTAGCAACTTTAAACACGGATTTAGAAAGTAAAGTTCAAACGATCGTTAGCCGTTGTGTGCAGTTTGCTTCGTCACCAGCGAAAACACCTCCTCCACCTTCTAATAACAACAATACTTCCTCAACTAAACCTGTGAACAAACCACAGAAAATAGCAGTGGGTTTTATCCGCAATGTAGGCGAGGCCAATTGTTGGATCAATTCTCTATTATCGATGGTCGTATTCATCCCCAGTTTAAGGCAAGCCTATAAATACGTCGCTGATCATTATGCCAACACCCCAGGTCCTGATCAAGTCCATGGACAAGCATTAGAGGCGGCTCTAGATACTTATGATATTGCACTGGCTGGTGAAGTGCCTGTATCTGCATCTGTGACACAAAAAGTTCGTTTAGCATTTAATCATTTCTTTGGAAGCATTGCAAAAGATCATCTACGTCAAGAAGATGCCCAAGAAGCGTTGCAATTGTTGATGGGGCGATACGAAATGTTACTCAAGTCAAAAGGGCAATTCTCTCCCCCACCCAGCCCCTATTTTGTTTTAAATACCACAAAACAGCTGCAACCTGTAGGCGATCCGTTTGCTGCCGATCCGACAAAATTGAAAGAATATTCGAAATTAGCAGATGTAACATCTACTCCAACTGATTATCAAATTTTCATCGACCTCAAAAACAGAACGGCGCCCCTTGCTCAATTTTTTAAAAACACTACGGGCTTTGATCTAGCCACCTATTTACGAACTGATGGTCAATTACAAATGTTTCAGCCTACTAGTGAAACGCATCAGTTCATTACAACTCCCGATGAATTCATGCTGGCGCTTAAACGCTTCACTCGTGAAGGAAAAGTCAGCGATTCTGTGCCTGAAATTAAACGAACAATCACATTGCCTAATGATGCCATTCAAGATGGTACAATCGCGACATATAAACTCGATGCTTTCATCGTTCACGAAGGTGCGACGACAAATTCTGGACATTACATCTGTTACAAGGAAATCGACGGCAAGTGGATTGAGGCGGATGATGGCCGGGTGCGCTTTGTCGAAGAAGTGGAGATCGATGGCATTTTGCTAGGACAAAAAAAGCATGCTACGAGCTATTTGCATCATTATAAAAAATTTTCTGTAGCACCCAAACAGCCAACATCTACACCGCCGCCGTCACCTCAACCGAAGATTGAACCTCCCGTTCAAAATTTCGATTCTAATAATATGCCAAAAGAAGCCCAAGCTCTTCAATGGCTTGAAAAATGCGCCTCTCTTTTCCAACAACAGACGGTAAATATTGATGGAATCAAGCAAGCACTTACGGAAATAGAAAAAACTTCTGCAGATGCAATTGAAGGATTCCGCTTTGCGATTTGGCTCAATGATAAAACCCCAAATACAGCTGATTACGGTACAACTACACTTGCAGCTCAGCCCAAAAAACTCGTCGAAATTAAAACACCTTGGCTCTGTGCAGGAGAGCAAAATCTCTTGGGTCAGATGATCGCCATTCAAAAAGTCAAAGGCTGCATCGCAGAACAAAAACTGTTCTTGAGTAAACTACAAGACTTTCTCACAAAATTCAACGATCCCAAAGTCACGGATGATGAGTTGCGTAAAATGCTCCCAGAAGAGCTCCAATGGAAAATCCACGGGTTGTTGTATCACACGCATAAAAAGCAGTTTGGCGAGGCTCACGTTCATGATTCAAAATACAATAGCCAATACGGAAAAGTGACTTGGGAAACGGGAAAACTCCGCGAGATCTTGACGGCTGATGTCCTGAATTTTGAATTGGAAAAACTGCAATGCACTTATGAAAAAATGCAGCTGCAAGGCTTTCATAATCTATTACAACAGAAAACGCCTGAGCGATTCACAAACAAGCAATTACTTAAAGCGTATGAACGACTCGAGCTCCGCCCTCAATTGAGAAAGGAATTGGAGGAGTTAATTTGCAAAGGCAATAGCGTCAACATCACTAATACGGGTTTTGCCAAACAAATGTTTAACGACAATCCCCGCTGTGTGCTGAATATCAAAGATGTCGCTGCTGATAACATTCTGTTACAAGTGATCGCAAATCTCGACACCGCTGCAAAATAAGAAGAGTGGAAGAATCAGCGCAGAGAAGATTCACGAGGAGAAGAAGAGACGCAGAGTAAAAAAAATTCTTCTCTCTGCGCTGATTCTTCCACTATCTTATTTGAAAAAACCGGAGAATAGCCGCGTCAGATCGTGATAGGTCAAATACACGAATAAGCCCACGAGTAAAACCACAAAAGGAATGATTAGCCGCTCCATGGTTTTGCTCTTGATTTGGCGCCTCGTGATCCATTCCCACAGCGAAAAACAAATGTGACCGCCGTCTAACACCGGGATCGGGAGCAAATTGAGGATCCCCAAATTCATGCTGATCATACCCAGCCAAAATAGCGCTTCTTTAAATCCATAACTCCAACTATGGTGCATCACTTGTACAATGCCCACAGGTCCTGTCATGTATTTAGGACTTACCGTTCCGGTAAATAAGGCTACGATAGTTTTCCACGTCTCTTGCATCACGTTATTGTATAAGACAAAAGGAGAGGGGTTGTAATTGACCGAGCGATCGGTCATTGCGATCCCGAGTTTGACTTGATTGCGCATTGCTTCAAATTCTTGCAGAGCGAGATTTCTCTGTTTAGGATCGGTGATTTCATCAATCATTTTGCGCTGCCGCGTTTCTTCGGCTGTCATTTGCTCACGCTTAGAATCCGACACGTTCAGCTGACTTAAAGGTCTGGGCACAACAGGATCGAGCAATTTGAGATTGCCCATTTCTTTTTGTGTTTGCTCTGTGCCAATCGATTGAATCATGCGTTCTAAATTCTGCCAATCAATGCCTGCCACAAATGCTGCATCGGCGTCTTTCCACGATACAGGAGTCATTTCTTGTTTTTTCTTAACGATGATCTGAATGTGGCGGACTTGCAGTAAGTTCAACATCTCGTAGGCCGATTGCACAGGAATCCCATCGACGGCAATGATCCGATCGCCTGCTTGTAAGGGAATATCCAAAGCTGAGCGAGCAAGGCCCGTCGGTTGCTGTTCTAACGTATCTTCATTGAGATAAACAAACGGGTTTTCCACTTGGCAGCTGGGTGTCAAATTATATGGGATGAAAAATAGGTCGAACAATTTCCCTTTGATTTGTCCTTCATGTTGCCAGTCTTCGATTTCCGCGCGATTCGCAGCTGTAACCCGCAAATCGGAGATTTTAATGCGTGGCACGCGCGCTAAAAAGGTGCTGTCCCCGCGTTTAATCGTCATGAGCGCTTTGTGTTGGTTGATCGTCTGGATAAGCTGACTTCGAGAAAACATCACTTCCCCATCGACCCATACAATCCGATCGCCATCTTGGATGCCGCTATTTTTCATCGGTGAGTTGGGATCATTTGCAAGACTTGCTTTTTGATTGTAAATCAAATAGGAAGCGGGCTGAATCACGCCAAGAACGGCTCGCAAGCGATCGCCAATCGAGGCTTCTTTAGGCAAAACAAACTGGTAATGAAACGGTTGTTTTTGCGCTGTTAAATAATCGATCTCCACGCCGTCAATTCTAGGAGCAGAACTATTGAAGATAGCCGCGTAGATAAAATCTTGAAAATTGTGAAACGGTTTACCGTTGAGCTGCGTGATCTGATCCCCCGATCGAACGCCGGCATTAAAAATCTCTGAAGAAGGTTCCACCGAACCGATCAAATGCGTGTATTCTGCAAACGGTTTTTGTCTGCCGCCTAGTCCCCACAGCACAGTAAAAGCGACAAAAGCAAAGATGAGATTGACGACAGGCCCGCTAAGAGCTACTTTGATTCTGGCCCAAGGTTTTTTTCCGTAAAATCCGTCGGTGATTTGATGGGGCTCTAAATTTCCTTTTTTTTCCATTCCGGCGATACGTACATAGCCGCCGAAAGGGAGAAAGCAAATTTGCCATTTAACACCGTTTCTCTCCCAAGTGTGAATCGGTTTGCCAAAACCAATGGAAAACGCTTCGACTGTCATTCCCTCTCTTCGCGCCATCCAATAATGGCCGAGTTCATGGATGAAAATCAAAAAACCGAGTCCAAAGGCGGCTAGTATCACATACAGTAAACTTAGGAGCATAGAAAGTCCCATATTTTTTTATAAAAAATTTTATTAAAGTTTAGCATTGTTTTTTCTCAAAGTCAATATAAACCACAGAGTACAGGAAGGGACCAGTCACAGATAAGAAATTGACTCATCCCTCTGTGGTGTTTTAGCTCTGTGGTAAATTTACTACCACAGAGACAAGAACCACAGAGAAAAAAAAATTCACTGTATTCTTCGTGATCTCCGGCGTGGTAAATTTACTACCACAGAGACAAGAACCACAGAGAAAAAAAAATTCACTGTATTCTTCGTGATCTCCGGCGTGGTAAATTTACTACCACAGAGACAAGAACCACAGAGAAAAAAAAATTCACTGTATTCTTCGTGATCTCCGGGGTAAAGAAAATAATCCCTTGATCAACAGACCGAGAAAATAAATTGCTCCTAGCACTGAAGTGGCTAACCCAGCTGTAGACAAAGGCACATGTGTGACGGTCAACACATGGCGTGATAGGGCGACACTGATCAAAGCTGCCACGACACCGATACCAATGGCCAAAATGATTAAAGTTTTCAAACGGTGTGTAATCAGTCGGGCAGTTAACACGGGACCGACTAAAAACGCTAAGACGAGCAGCACGCCGACCGCTCGGAAGGCGCCGATGACAGTAATTGATGTTAAAATCATTAATAAATAATTGAAAACATGGCTCGAAAATCCTAGGGCGTTAGCTAAAGAAGCATCGAAGGTCGTCAATTTGAATTCTTTAAAAAAGACGCCGATTACAGCAAAATCAAACAGCATGATCCAAAAAATAAATTTTAAATCATTGCTATGAAGAGCATCGACATTACCCATGATCGCCTCAGTTCCCAAATGCGTGTTTCGGGTGAATAAAGTGACGAGGACAATACCGAGGGCAAAAAGCGTTGTAAAAACGAGACCTGTGCTGGCATCTTCCGGAAGTTTGAGAACGTGTGTCAACATCTGCGTGAGTAGAGTCGTGATCAGACCGGTGACAAGCGAGGCGATAAGCAAGGTTTTGATACTTAGCGTATGCGACTCCCCTTCAGGCACAAATGGAATCAGCAAAATATAAGCCACGACAATACCGAGCAAAATCGTATGCGAGAGAGAATTAGCCAGCATTGTCATCTTTTTGAGCACGAGAAATGTGCCGACAAGCGCTGCAGCACAGGCCACAAATGATAATACTAATACTTGAATCTCATCCGACACGAGTTGAGCGACCGCTAATTGTCCCGTCAAGAGCTCGCCCATTCTTTGAATGAAGATCACTAAAAATTCCCAAAACGTCTTGCCAAAATAAGGATTGGTCATAGCGTTTGTTCCTTGGGGGGAATAGGTTGGGCATGAGGATCGTGTTGAGGATGACCGAGCAGTTCTTCAAGCTCTTTTTCCAATTCAGGAGTGATGATGTGTTCCATTTCTTCGGCGCTGCGGTGCACTTTTTCCGCTCCTTGGCCTAAAAACACTAAATATGCTTCCCATAAGCGATGGACCCTGACGATACGCGCACCTCGTTGATGCCCCGCATGGGTCAATTTGATTAGATGGGATGAGCTCTCTTCAATCCAGCCCTGTCGCTTAAGCTTGGCCAGTAAATGCCCCATTTGTAAAAAAGAAAGTGGTTGCCAGCGCCGAATTTGCTGACGTGTAGCACCTGTTTCTTTATGCCGCCAAAGCGATTTGAGTAGATTTTCGGCCCGGCATTGCGCGCGAAAACGCAAGATACGGATCAAACGACTAAGCATTCCATTTTGCGGGGCGAACAATAGCGATAGCAGACATATCGCCGAAGCGGAAAGCAAGATCATTGGGCCTGTCGGTAAAGAAAATTGTCTACTCTCGCCTGATAATTCGGGCAGTTCAATCGAAAGGTAATTCCCGAGAAAACCACTAGCTGCACCGATTAGACCTGCATAACAAAAGACTGTCGCCAAGCGATGACTAAACTGCCGCGCCGCTACTGCTGGTGCGATTAACATTCCCGCCATAAGTACGACGCCCACGCTGCGAATGCCGATGACAATCGCAAGTACTAAGAGCACGAACAGAAGTGTATCTAGAGATTTGAGCGCTAAGCCAATTGTTTTGGAAAAATCGCGATCGAAAATCGCCATTTGAATCGGACGATAGAGAAATAGCACAACAGCGACGAGCATTACAGCCAGTACAAAATACAGATACACATGGATGTCTGTCATTGTCGCCGCTTGACCATAAAGAAAAATTTGCACTGTTTTATACCATAAGGCATGGGTTGATTGGATGCGGCTGGCAATCAATACGCCCACGCCAAAAAACACCGACAACACAAAACACAGCGCAGCGTCATTTTTGACGCGAAAGCGCAGCTCCATCTTTTCAATGACCCACAACCCGAGTAGCGCCGTCAGAAAGGCACCGATTAGAATCGCAACAGCTGCTAAATCTTGCAGTGTGGAAAAAAATGTTGCCATGAAGAGCACACTGAGCACTACACCAGGATAAGTCGCGTGTGATAGGGCTTCACCGAGTAGCGAACGTCTGCGCAGCACGACGATCACACCGACAAGTGCAGAAGAAAAACACATCAGCATGCTGCCTAGCGTGGGTGCTTGCAGAACAGGATCGGTCACATATGTCCATGGAGAAAATGCGAGCACTACTTCATCCCCGTTGTTTTATTCTGCGTGAGTTTAGCCGCCTCATCTAGCAGCGCGCTCCCTCGACCGTAAGTGCGCAAAATTGTATCGGCGTTAAAACACTCTGTAACCGGGCCGCTGGCGATTAAACAGGTATTGAGCATGATTACCCAATCGAAATAACTCTCGACCGTAGAAAGATCGTGGTGGACAACCAGCAAGGTTTTTCCTTGAACTTTCAATTTATCCATCAACGCGATGATCGCCTTTTCTGTGGCCATGTCGACACCGGCAAACGGCTCATCCATCAAATAGATATCCGCATCTTGCAGTAGCGCACGCGCGATGAACAAGCGTTGCTGTTGCCCGCCGGATAATTGACTGATTTGTCGATTTGCAAACGGCAGCATGCCTACCATTTCTAAAGCTTGGCGCGCCGATTGTTTATCGGCCATGTTGGGCCACTTTAACAAACCTAGCTTACCATAACGTCCCATCAATACCACTTCAAAGGCGGTAATCGGAAAATCCCAATCCACAGAACTGCGCTGAGGAACATAGGCAATCCGCTGCCGCACTTTTTTGTAGGGTTTACCAAAAAATTCGATTCGGCCCGATAAGGGACGGGTCATACCCAGGAGTGTTTTTAGCAATGTGCTCTTACCCGCACCGTTGGGGCCGATAATTCCGACAAGTTTACCTTCGGGAATCGTACAATGGATATCCCACAATACTGGCGTTTTATCGTAATTGACACTGAGCTGTTCGATGGTCACAGCAGGTTTTTTTTCTTTACTTGTCATCGCTTTGACCCCAAGCTTGGATTAACGCATCGGCATCATGCCGAAGCATTGAAAGATACGTGTCTGCATCGCTGCCCGGTGGCCCCATCGCATCCGCATATAATTCTTGGCTAGAAATTGTTACTTTCAATCCCTTTTGCGCGCAGGCGTGAATCACTTTCTTTAATGAATCGCGACTGACATTTGACTCAGAAAATACGACCTGAATGTGGTACTCAATCAGATGAGCGACGATCTTTTGAATGTCGGCCGCGCTGAGCTGCCCTTCAGGTGAGAGTCCTTCCGGAGCATCGAAACGCGCTTGCCATTCGTCGACTGTCGTTTCATCGGGGGTCGCAAGATAAGCGCGGGTGAAATAGTTAAAGGCGTCGTGGCTAGTCACGAGATAACGCTTTTGTTGAGGGATATTTTGT
Organism: uncultured Verrucomicrobiae bacterium; assembly: GCA_963839895.1. GTDB lineage: Bacteria > Chlamydiota > Chlamydiia > Chlamydiales > Rhabdochlamydiaceae > CAJCIW01. The sequence goes on along the minus strand of CAWIWQ010000001.1, from coordinate 2,258,784 downwards.
AGATCGCGATAGATTGCGCGATGCTGTTTTGCCATATTATCTCGTAAAATAGCCGCATTGTCTCGATAGAGCTTCTCACCTTCTGGATCAGCCTCGGAGAGCGCTGCTACAATAGGATTGATGATCTGGCTCCACAGTGAGATGTCCATCCAAATATGGGGATCGATCTCCTGATCGACATGTAAGATGAGATCGGGAACTTTGCGCAGCACAGCATTGCCAAGAGCAATCGCATTGTCATGATGTTCGAGTTGATAGCGCAAACTTGCGCCGTGTTCCAATCCCAGTCCGTTATAAAAAATCACTTGTGCCAGCTGTAGCTTTTCATCATCCCCTTTCACAAGTTCGTAACTATGGGGATCGATTTCCCCAGTGATCAACGGGATAGCAGCGACCCGTTTGCCGCCGATCTGTTTGACGAGATCGTTGATCATCGCTGTTGTGGAAAGCACTTTTACTTTGCCATTTTGCTCAGCCCATAGTTCAATCTCGGATGGAGAATGAGAAGAAGAACATCCGGCTCCAAATAAGCAGATGAAAAAAAGCAGATAGAGTTTAATTAAATTTGTCGCAACCATTGAAATGAATAAATCCCTTTCGAGCAGCCTTTAGTAAAAAAAAATTGCAAAGCATAATTACCTATGCTTGTGATGCGCACGACCTCAACATTTTCATCAATCTCAAGAGGCCCTGCAGCGAGGCAACGGGCACAGGGGCACCGACGCTGTACATCGCAACAACGATAACTCGAGATTTTACCATCTGTCCATTCAATAATAAACCGCTGTCGATCTTTTTTTTCGATCGACCGAATAAATATTACATTCATGGGATCATCTCATTATTTTGAAAATAGAGTTCAAAATTTTTTGTCGGATTGGGGTCCAGTTTTTTAAAAGCCTCTAATTGTTGTTTAACGCGATCGGTCATCGCCGCAAAAGCTTCAGCCGCAGGCGATCCTGCGGCCTCTTGAAATAAAGATAAACCCGCATCACAACAATGACTGATTTGTGGATCAAGCGGAATTTGTCCGAGAAAAAATAACCCATTTTCTCGCGCAAAATGCTCTCCTCCATCTTGACCAAAAGGATAAATTTTATGTTCAGCAAGTAAATAACTCATATTTTCAACTAAGCCGATCAGCGGTACTTGTAAATGGCGAAACATCGCCAAAGCTTTAGCGACATCTAAGAGAGCAATTTCTTGGGGAGTCGTCACTAAGACCGCTCCCGTAAGACAACTCTCTTGCATCAAAGTTAATTGAATATCCCCGGTTCCCGGAGGAAAATCGATAATCAAAACATCGAGCTCCCCCCATTCCACAGAGTGGATGAATTGTTTGATGATCCCGTTAGCAATCGGGGCCCGCACGGACGCTGGATCCCCTTCCGGAAGAAAATAAGCCATTGAGATCAGTTTAATCCCACCGGCCTCTGCCGGTATAATTCGCTCCTGCTGTTGAGGATGTTGCGAAGGAGCAATCTGTTCTGGCCACATTTTTCTTAGAGAGGGGCCATAGAGATCTGCATCCATAAGTCCTACTCGATGACCTTTTCTTTGAAGATCTACAGCGAGATTAAGTGCAACCGTGGATTTGCCCACTCCCCCTTTACCTGCAGCGACGGCGATGATATGTTGAATATCGGCTAAATTATGTTTAGTACTAGATGTCATGAGATCATTCCACTATTTTGAAAATATTGATTTTTGAAAGATTTATTCACAGATTTTAGAGCCGCTTCGCAGGACATACTTGAATAAGTAGGCCAAGAAGCAGATGTAAAAGACGCGAAAAAAGATACGAAAAGCATACTTTTCAAATACTGGGATGATCTCATAGACTCCAATTGTAAATACGCTGGGCAATTATTCAACATTTTTTTCCAAACACGTGCACTTGACAGTCTGAAAAAAAACGTTCCACTAAAAAAATATTATTGCAAAATAATCATCCGCTCATAAAATCAAAGAAATATCATTTTGTTGTGAGGACTTTTATTTAGGTCCACATGGCTGAGAAAAACTATTGAGCTAGGAACAAAGAAGATTGCAAATAAACTCGGGATAAGTTAAATCAATTAACTACATTAATGCTTACTGGGATTTTAAGTTCTAAATATAGGCTTAAGAGTACAAGTAAAGAATTAGATCCCTAAATTAACAAATTTTAACTAGGAAAGTTATGAACCCACGTGAGGAAACAATGGAACCAAAAACAAAAAATCTACGCGAAATCGAAGATGTAATTGCAAAAGCAATTAAAAAAGTAAATGGCAGAAAAGAGAACGACCTCTGCAAATATTTACCTATGGGCACTGGCGGCTATATGCACCATTTTACTTTACGTAAAATGAAAAATAGACAGCCTGCTGAACTCGGTTCTTTAATTGAAAAGTTTATTATTAACTCAGACAAGCCTTCTGTTGTAGCCCCTAAACAAAGAGCGGCTCGTGGATCGCGCAAACGCCGTGATCAAGTGACATTCACCCGTAATCAACTCGAGCGCATGCTCAATATCGCTCGTCTTGCTGGAGATAAAGAAATGGTTTCCATTTTGGCACCCAAGAAATCTCTTGCTACATGCAAACGGGAATTAATTTCTTCTATCCGTCATGGACGTGTAGAGCCTGAACTCTGGAATGCTTATGTTGAATCTTTGAATGCTATCCAACAATTGGCAAATTCACCGATCAACGAAATGATTTCAGCATTATCCGCTAGCCATAAATAGTTCTTACTCACCTAACCACTTTTGTACTTCGGTCCAAAAGTGGTTTTTTATTTATTATAAATTTAAAATAAATTTTATAAATATCGAGAAGCGCGCAGAATTTCCCTTGAAATTAAACAAAAATCAGCTACAATTCTCTAGCTTGAGATTGTACGTGATAATACATCTCAAAAAAAGTGGCTTGTAAATGTGCAATTGTTCGCCTATGTTGGCAGCAAGAGTAATCATAGAGTTGCCAAAATAAGCGAATATTTGCTTATAGTTTCCAAAGTCCACTGCAAACTAGTCTAGAGGAACAAAAAAAAATGTCTGAAACTAAGAAAGCTGAGTTCGGTAAATGGAGGTCATTTTTCTGGCCGGTCCATAATTTCGAGCTGAAAAAGCTCCTACCCATGTTTTTCCTTTTCTTTTTCATTAACTTTAATTACACGATCTTAAGAGATACAAAAGACGCTTTGATCGTCACGGCTCCAGGCTCTGGAGCGGAAGCAATTCCGTTCTTGAAAGTGTGGGGGGTACTGCCGATTGCAGTTATCTTCATGATCGTCTATTCCAAGTTGAGTAATATTTTCAGCAAACAAAAGCTGTTTTATTCAACAATTGGCTTTTTCATCGCTTATTTTGCCATCTTTACATTGCTGATGTACCCTAACCGCGATCTTTTACATCCTATAGATGCTGCGGACAAACTCCAGGCCTTTCTCCCTGAGGGTTTTAAGGGGTTAGTCGCCTTGTTCAGAAACTGGACATATGCACTATTCTACGTCATGTCAGAACTTTGGGGTAGCGTCGCCATCTCCTTATTATTCTGGGGATTTGCCAATGATACGACTAAAATCGGTGAGTCAAAACGTTTTTATGCCCTGTTTGGCTTAGGCGCAAACGTCGCCATGCTCTTCTCAGGTCAAGCAATTATCTACTTCTCAGACATTCGCACTAAACTCGCAGCTGATGTCGATGCTTGGGGAATCACTTTGAATTGGATGGTGGCAATGGTATTTGCTTCCGGTCTAATCATTATGGGAATTTACTGGTGGATCAATAAAAACGTTCTCACAGACACCCGCTTCTATGATCCTTCAGAAATGCAGCGCGCAAAGAAAGAAAAGCCGAAAATGTCGCTCAAAGAAAGTTTTCTCTACCTGGCGCGTTCCAAATATATTCTTTGCTTGGCGATACTCGTAATCGGTTATGGCATCGCGATCAACCTGGTTGAAGTCACCTGGAAAGGTCAGCTCAAGTTACAATATCCTAATGCCAATGAATACCAAACATTCATGGGTCGCTTCTCCCAGATCACTGGACTTGTGACGATCTTGATGATGCTGTTTGTAGGAAGTAACGTCATTCGCCGCTTCGGATGGAAAACAGGGGCATTAATCACCCCGATTGTTCTCTTGATCACTGGCGTGGGCTTTTTCTCCTTCGTCATCTTTAGAGACTATCTGACAGCCTTTGTTGCGATGATGGGTGCAACCCCATTGATGCTCGCTGTCGTCTTCGGTACAGCGCAAAACGTCATGAGTAAGTCAGCTAAATACTCTTTGTTTGACCCGACTAAAGAAATGGCTTACATCCCACTTGACCAAGAATCTAAGGTTAAAGGGAAAGCTGCGATCGACGTCGTCGGTGCTCGTCTAGGGAAATCAGGCGGCTCACTCGTACAGCAAGGTTTGATCATCGCTTGCGGATCGCTGGGCGCGATCACTCCTTATGTCGCAGGAATCTTGTTCTTCATCATTTTTGCCTGGATTTATTCTGCAAATTCTCTCAGCAAGCAGTTTCAAAAACTCAATGCGGAGAAAGAAGAGCAAGCTAAAGCCGCTGCAGAAGCTGCGGCCCGTGCTGAAAGCATGGCCAAAAGCAGTGTCGAACAGCAAGGTCTTCCCAGCTAATCTCTATCCATGAGATTGAAGCCTTACTCAAAGGCCCGTTCCTAAAAAATAGGAACGGGCCTTTTTGTTTTCTAGAGAGAGAAAATCGACTTGAGTACAAAAGAGGGTTGTAAATTAAATTTGTTTTTATAAAATGATGTAGTGTAAAAAAATGAAGTTGCGTTTTGGCCGTCGGTTTGTTATGGAAGGAATATTCAACCTATTCAAGGAGATTGAGATGAAGAAATTGACCCATTTGTCAATTCTCACCTGCGCTTTTAGCTGTTTGACAGCTTATTCTGTACCTTTGCAAACTGACGAGGATAGCGACGATGAGATAGCACAAGAATTTGAAGATGAGGATTTGATTGATGATGTCGATGAGCCTTCAACTACGCTTGTACAGCGCGATGGGAAAAATATTCTCATCGTTCAAAACGCCCAAATTCTTATGCATAATGTCAAAAAGACTTCAAATGAAGTCGAAGTGTACGATATTCAACCTGAAAGAAGTCCGACACCTCCATCGATGATTATTTTAGGGTTGGCAGCGGAACCTTATTTTTCTGTGGATTACTTGTTTTGGACTGCGCGCCAAGATAACATGGAATTTGTTTATCAACAGCGTTCAAGTGGTGGCAGCGTTATCGGCAAAAGCAAAGTTAAAGCTCCCGATTGGAAATACGATTCGGGTTTTCGCATTGGCGCAGGCCTTGACTTTAAGCATGATGGTTGGGACACTTATCTCAACTACACCTGGTTTCATCCTGAAAAATCTAAAAGAAATGTATCAATTGGTGTCCCGAGCAGCGCTGTCAACAGATTAATTGCAACTTGGAGTGCTTCCGCCGATACTGTTTTTCTACCCACTTTTTTTCAAAACTCAAAAGGAAGTTGGAAATTTCATTATGACGATCTCGTTTGGGAATTAGGCCGTAATTTCTATATCAGTCGATTTCTGACACTAAGACCGTTTGGTGGGCTAGAAACTTCCTGGCAAAAACAAAAACAAGAGTTATTTTACGAGCAACCCAATTTTCCCAATCGACGTCAATTTTTCATGAGAAATACACTCGATTATTGGGGAATTGGTATAAGAGTTGGTTTGAATTCCGCGTGGTATCTCTATAAGAAAAATCTCAGTATTATTGGTGATGTTGCATTTGCAGGCCTTTGGTCTCATATCAAAACAAATCAAAAGCAACGCTCCATCAAACAAGCCAGCGCTGTTTCAGTAGTAACTCAGACCATTCCTCTTGCTTTGCATAATTCCTTTCACAGCATTAAACCAGTTATTGATTGGATGCTCGGCATGCAATGGGAAAGTTGGTTTTACAATAATCGAATGAAATTATTAGTACGAGCTGCGTGGGAAGAGCAAGTTTGGATTAATCAAAATGCTCTCCCGGAAGTGTTTTTTCAGCAAAGTTATAATGCGAGAGGAGGAGACCTTTCGATCGAAGGTTTGACGATTCGAGCACGTTTTGATTTCTAATTTTTTTTGAATTAAGGAACTTATGACAAAATTGAGCCGTTTATCGATTTTGACCTGTGCTCTTAGCTATTTTACAGCTCACATATTTGCCGCTGAAGAAAATACTTATCAAAATATTGAAGTGAATTCCATCATTGTAAAAAATGCTCACTTGAAAGAGAAATGTCAAACCGTAAATCCAGTTCAACCGTGCTGTGTGACTCCCTCTGCGATGATTATTTTGGGGCTAGAAGCAGAACCATTTTTTACTACTGATTACTTATGTTGGTCAGTCCGTCAAGAAAACATGGAATATGCATATCAAGTTTTAAAAGTAGGCATAAATGACAGCCCAATTTCAACAAGATTACAAAGTCCCCATTGGAAATACAATTCAGGCTTTCGCGTAGGAGCAGGATTAGATTTTAAACGCGATGGTTGGGATGTCTATTTGAATTATACATGGTTTCATCCTTCAAAATTTAAAAGACATAGCGACATCAATACTCCTAATAGTAATGCAGTAAACTCAAATTTTCTTGAAGAAACCTGGCAGGCTGGCGCGGCATTTTCGAGCGCCGCTTCTGAAGATTGGTCTTTTAAAGATGATGAAGTCAATTGGGAATTAGGAAGAAATTTCTTTATTAGTCGATTTCTTACAGTTCGGCCATTTACAGGTTTTAAAACAGCATGGCAAGAACAAAAACAACATTTGGTTTATGATAACATAATATCACCAACTGGAATAATTACACTTTCAAATCACCTGGATTTTTGGGGAATGGGTATTCGTCTCGGTATAAACTCTGCATGGTACATTTACAAAAAATATCTCAGCATTGTCGGTGATATCGCTTTTTCAGGCCTATGGAGCTGTGTCAAACTCTCGCAAATGGTAATAGATCCTGAGAACAAAAAACTCATAAATGTGCGTGTCTCCTATCACACAATTAGACCGATCTTGGAATGGGCACTTGGCTTTCAATGGGATTGTTGGATTTATCAAAATCGCATGAAACTATCCCTACGAGCCGCTTGGGAAGAACAGGTGTGGATAAATCAAAATTCACTTATTAGCCCGATTACGGCATCTCTGAAAGCAAAAGGAGGAGATTTATCGCTTCAAGGTTTAACGGCCAGAGCGAGATTTGATTTCTAAGAGACCGGAATCACTTTGCGCCAATAACAAATGTAATTGTGCTTAATCTCTTCCATCGCGACACTGGCAGACACTTCATAAACGCTGGAATCTGAAAGAAACCACCATGTATTGCCTTGCTTAATGTATGCGATGTAATGTCCATTGTCTTGTGTTTCACCCCGATGAATCAGAAAAGCACTAGGTTCGTATTGCGCTGAACCATAAGTAATCCGAGTCGGTATATCTATCGGATCATTAATTTTTTCCTGCTGAGCCCCATTTTGATAAAAACGGAGCAACTGAACCAGAAATCCTTCAGGAGGACTCGGCAAGGATAAGCGAATGCGTTGACCAATTTCTGTTTGATGATCAAAATAATTGTTAAATAACTGTTGGAAATTCGGACGAGGGTCTCGATGTCCAGGAAAGATCCCGATCATCGGTTCGCTTCGTTGCATTAATGGCCCATCATCGGTTTGTTGGGTCATATTATATAGCGCGTTGCGTCCTTCAAATAAAAATGCAAAAAGATCTGCGGGATCTTCCTGAACTTGACTTGCAGAGATCTGGCCTCCTGTAGCAGTACTTAAGGACTGTCTCAATGTTTGTGTATCGATATCTTGTGCGACTTTCTGAAAATTTCGTCCCGCAGCTTGATACTGATTGAGAAATTGAGCGAAGTCAGGCAATTGACGCAATCGCGCTGCAAAAGCGGGAACACTGAGTATGAGCTGCAAACTCGAATTTAACCAGCAATTATTACCACTATTGATTAAGCCGATCGGCTGACCTAAAACAAACGGACGAGGCATATGTAATGCATCGCTAATCTCTTGAGGATTGCCTGCGATGTGAGTTCCAAGAATCCCCAAAGCAACCGCGGGAATTGTCCCCAAACATAAAATCGGATTGATTATAATCGCACAGATAATCGACCCTGAGAAAGCCAGCAAACTAAATGCTTGAAAAAAACGCCCTATAATTAAAAAAGTATACACTTTTGTATCTGTAGTGCACAAATTGCTTACAGCGTTTTGAATGGCATAAAATTTATGTGCGATTTTATTCAGACAATTTTTTTTCGGTAGAGCGGCGTTGACAAGAGAAATTGCACTCATAAAAAATCCTCAAAGTTGAAGAAAAATTGTAAACAATCTTAGCTTATTTTTCAATTATTCAATAAGAGATCGCAAGCAAATTAAAATTTAATAAAATAGTTTCTCCTGCTCCGCTTGTAAACAAGTGATAAATAGCGTATATTCAAGGTCATGTTTAAGTATGACCTGCGCTTTATCCGCAATTTTTCCATTATTGCCCACATTGACCATGGCAAATCGACAATTGCCGATCGCCTGTTAGAACTCACAGATACGATCGCTAAGCGCGATATGCAGGAACAAGTGCTCGATGCAATGGATTTAGAACGGGAACGAGGCATTACGATTAAGGCACATCCCGTTACCATGTATTACAAAGCTGATGACGGAATCACCTATCAGATCAATTTCATCGATACTCCAGGTCATGTCGATTTTACCTATGAAGTGTCTCGATCACTTGCCGCCTGTGAAGGCGCGCTCCTCGTTGTCGATGCTGTGCAAGGGGTCCAAGCCCAAAGTTTAGCCAATGTTCATCTCGCCGTCGAACGCGGTTTAGAAATTCTTCCTGTCATCAATAAAATCGATCTTCCCGCTGCTGACATTGACGGGGTAAAACAACAAATCGAAGATGTGATCGGGCTCGATACATCTCACTCTATTCTCTGCTCGGCAAAAACTGGGGTTGGCATCAAAGAAATTCTCGAGCAAATCCTATTGACTGTACCTCCTCCAAGTCCTCCACAGGATGAGACGATTCGCGCACTTGTGTTCGACTCCCATTATGATCCCTATCGCGGCGTGATGGTATATGTCCGCATCATCAGTGGTGAAATTAGTAAAAAAACGCAAATTCAGATGATGGCTACCGGCAAAAACTTTGAAGTGTTAGAAGTAGGAATTTTTTCTCCAGAAGAAAAACCGGTCGATATTCTTCGTCCAGGAGAGGTAGGCTACCTTTTGGCCAATATCAAAATCACAGCTGATGTCAAAATCGGCGACACGGTCACTTCGACCAAAAAACCGGCAACTGAACCCCTTCCCGGTTTTCGCAATATCTCTCCTGTCGTTTATGCGGGGATTTATCCCGTTGACTCTTCCGATTTTGAAATGCTTCGCGATGCGCTTGTCAAATTGCAACTCAACGATTCTGCGCTCCACGTTGAACAAGAAAGCAGTATGGCGCTCGGATTTGGTTTTCGTTGCGGATTTTTAGGATTGCTTCACTTAGAAATTGTCTTTGAGCGTTTGCAGCGAGAATTTAATCTCGACATTATCACCACAGCGCCCAGCGTCGTTTACAAAATCACGTTCACTGACGGCAAAGAAATCAACATCGATAACGTCGCACACTATCCTGATCCTACCTTTATCGAATATATCGAAGAGCCGTGGGTTAAAAGCCACATCATGGCCCCTGCTGAATATTTAGGCGCCATCATGAGTCTCGGCATGGAAAAACGGGGCGAGCTGACTAAAACAGAAACGATGGATGCCAAGCGTCTCTTGCTCACCTACCGTTTTCCGCTCAATGAAATCATCACCGATTTCAATGATAAACTCAAATCGGTCACGCGCGGCTACGGTTCCTTTGATTATGAATTTGAAAAATACGAAATGGGCGACATCGTCAAGCTCGAAATTCGGGTCAATGAAGAGCCCGTCGATGCGTTTTCTTGTCTTGTCCATCGCACCAAAGCGGAAGGACGTGGACGCGCGATCTGCGAAAAACTCGTGGAAGTGATTCCGATGCAGCAATTCAAAGTGCCCGTCCAGGCAGCCATTGGCGGTAAAGTGATTGCTCGCGAGACGATCCGCGCCATCACCAAAAACGTCACCGCCAAATGCTACGGCGGCGATATCACGCGCAAACGCAAGCTCTGGGAGAAGCAAAAAGAGGGTAAGAAGCGCATGAAAGAGATCGGCAAAGTCAACATCCCCCAATCCGCCTTCATGGAAGTCCTCAAAGCCACCGAATAGGGTTTTGTTTTTTAGTTTTGTTTTTTGGTTAATCTCTTTTATTTCTGCCTCTATAGACTGTCGAAAACATGCGCTACGCCATGTTTTCCGCTGCTTTCTTGAGCTGTTCCAGCTGCGATCAACCGCGTCCTCGGCGTTCGCCTTGCGCAGCAATGCTCTTCACGCCTGCGGTGCGATTGCTCTTTGCTGTAAGCAGCCATCGGCTGTGATGAGCACTCCTTTCCCGCTTCAAGGAAGCGGGTCCCTTTCCATGCCCTCATCACAGGGCTATGTTTAAGAACATCACAAGGCGACTTTTCAAAGAATGGACGAGTATTGAATACTAGGATAAGATCTTCCCCTTGTTTTTCTTTTTAGGAGGAAAATATGACTGCTGAAATTAAGAACCAATCTCATTATGTTCAAGCTCTTGCAGAAATTTACCTGCAAAGATGCGCAAGAAATCCCCAATTTCAAGAGATTGCGCCATTAGAAAAAGTTGTTGGGTTTTTTATGTCATGTGTGGGTTTGCTGGATAAGATACCTCAATTAGATAATCCCTATAAAAGCAACGCTAAAAAGTTATTAAGAAATCCCGTACAAATATCTTTTTCAAGTACGGCTGCTTATGAAATTGCAATAAGTAATTCTAAAAATCCAGCTTTGACTGAAGAAGACTTAACCAGCAGATTACGTGCAGTTACGGTTAACACATTTGAAAAGCTTAATGAAATTCTTTCTTCTAGCACGAAGGAAGAAGTTAGCGCATTATTAAATACAAATATCACAAAACTTGAATTGCAATCTGCAAAAGAAGATAGCGTAGAATTTAAATCAGCACAAAAAAAAAGGTGAACTATGGCTGCGCCCCTTACAAATGACAATGATATGGCACTAGCCATGAATTTTATACAAACTATAGCAAATTTTTCAAAAAAATGTGTGGAGGATCCGCAATTTAAAGCTGCTTTAGGAATTGACTATGAGTGCTGTAAACAATTTTATACGGGCATGATCCAGAACCTTAGAACAGAAGGTGATCCTGCAAAGAAAATTTTAGCTGGACGAGTAACAATAACTTTTTCGGCTTGGCATGCAACTGACGGACATCTATTTGATATTAACCCAACTTGTCTCCGATCTGTCCAGCAGATGTGGATGCGATTTTTTGGCATGATTTGAAGCCAAATTTTAGACATACTTGAGAAAGTAGGCAAAATTTGGCTTCAAATCAGAACATAAAAGCCGCGCCACAGATGCTTTGACAGTAGGGGACAAGTTGGGTTATTAGTGAATCACAAAAAACTCCATTAGATGAACAACAATTCAATGACCGTCTGTCTCAATTAACGTGGCTTGCCTCTGCCACATTTCATAAATTTCTCTTAGATCATACGTTAAGTGAAAATTCTGAAAAGCTATCCAAATTTGCGAAGCAAATTCCAAAAGTCACAATTCGACCTGCTGTTGAAGATAGCGTGGAGTTTTTGACCGACGGTTAGCAAATTAAAATTTTTTGCCAACAACCTCAGTAAAATACACGGCGAGGTTGCAAATTGATTGAATCGCTGCGTAAGTGTAATTCCCCGGAAACGGGAAAGGTCTTAAATGGACGAGCTCAGATGATATTTTCAACGTCTCCTTTTGATGAAGATGTAGTGAAATTTGAGATTAGTTAGTTTCAATTAAAAGACAAAGGCTGGGTTGTTGTGCTGAAAGCTGTACTTCGTTCGAATCAGTAATTATCACAGCATCCCTTTGATGTAACAGTTGTCCGTTAACCTGTGCTTCCCCGTTAATTAGAAAACAATATACGCCTTTATTTTGTGGAATGGGATGAGAGAGGGTTGTTCCCGAGGTCATTTGTGCGAGAAAGAAGCGCACATCTTGATGGATAAATAGCGCATCGGAATGTTTTTCAGGAGCGACAATCAATTGCCAATGATTGGATTTTAGCGGGGCAAATTGTTTTTGTTCATAGCCGGGAGTAAGACCTTGTTCGCGAGGAATGACCCAGATCTGAAGAAAGTGAACTGCTTCCGTTTTGGAAGCGTTAAACTCAGAATGGCGAATACCGCTGCCGGCGCTCATCCGCTGCATTTGTCCGGCTTTGATCACACCATGGCTGCCCAGACTGTCTTTATGTTCCAATCCCCCTTCTAAAACAAGGGTGACGATTTCCATTTCCTCATGAGGGTGAAGGGGAAATCCACCGCCACCTGCTACCGTATCATCGTTGAGAACGCGCAATTTGCCAAAACCCATTCTTGCAGGGTCGTAATATTCTCCAAAGCTAAAGCTGTGATAAGATGTCAGCCACTCTAGTTGAGTTAAACCGCGGCTATCGGCCGGAATGTAATCTATTGGCATACATCACGCATTGTAAGAGGTTGATGTGATTGTTCCACCCGTTCCCGTCCAATTGGTATGGAAAAATTTACCGCGCGGCTGATCGACTCGCTCATAAGTATGCGCACCGAAGAAGTCGCGCTGAGCTTGAATTAAATTAGCCGATAATCTCCCTGTGCGATAGCCGTCGAAAAATGCTAAGCTAGTGCAAAAACACGGAGCTGGCACACCGTATTCCGCTGCTTTAGAGACAACGCGCCGCCAAGCTGCTTCAGAACTGGTGATCTCTTTGTGGAAAAATCCATCGAACAGCAAATTGGGAAGGTCGCACGCTTTATCATAAGCTTTTTTGATATCGTTTAAAAAGCGGCTGCGAATGATGCAACCTGCACGCCAAATCAATGCGATATCGCCGTAATTGAGTTTCCATTTCATTTCATTCGCTGCACAGCGCATCAACATGAACCCTTGCGCATAGCTGATGATTTTTGAGGCATAGAGCGCTGCGCGGATATCCTCGATAAATTGTTTCTTATCCCCGGTGAATTTTAACGGCGGGGCTGGATACAATTTTTCCGCTTGAAGGCGTTCATCTTTTAAAGCCGATAAACAACGTGCGAAGACGGCTTCAGCAATTAACGTTACCGGAATTCCCATATCGAGTGCGCTGATGCCCGTCCATTTTCCTGTCCCTTTTTGTCCTGCGACATCCAGAATTTTATCCAGCATGGGCTTGCCATCCGTGTCGCGATGCGTAAAAATCGAAGAGGTAATTTCAATGAGAAAACTATTGAGTACTCCCTTATTCCACTCATCAAAAATGGAGTGCATTTCATCGAGGGAGCATCCCAGAAGATGTTTGAGCAAAAAATAGGCTTCTGAGATCAGCTGCATATCGCCGTATTCAATTCCATTGTGGACCATTTTGACATAATGACCGGCTCCTCCATCGCCGATCCATTCACAGCAAGGATGTCCATCTTCTTTAGCTTTAGCTGAGATCGCTTGAAAAATCGGTTTAATCACCGGCCAGGCATCTGGGTTGCCCCCGGGCATGATCGATGGTCCATGACGCGCGCCTTCTTCGCCCCCGGAAATCCCTGTACCAATAAATAAAATTCCTTTGGCTTTCAGTTCTTGGACACGACGCTCTGTATCAGGATAGTGGCTATTACCGCCATCGATGATGATATCTCCTTTTTCTAGAAAGGGGATCGATTCTTCGATGAGCTCATCGACGGGCGCTCCCGCTTTGACCATGAACATCACCTTGCGCGGCCTTTTCAATGATTTATAAAATTCTTGAAGCGAATGGCTTCCGATGACGCGACTGTTTTTGGCTGGACCTGCTAAAAAATCATCCACTTTCGATACGGTTCGATTAAAAACGGCGACCGTATAGCCATGATCATTCATATTCATCACGAGATTTTGTCCCATCACTGCTAGGCCGATCAGCCCAATATCCGCACTTGCCTGATTCATCGTCAATTTCCTCTAAGAATTAATATAAACCACGGAGCGCACTGAGAACACAGGGTGAAGATTTTTTTTATCTCCGTGCCCTCTGTGATCTCCGTGGTTAATTTCTATAATAGCATTTGCCTAAGATTCTGCGAGCGTTTAAAATCGTTTAAGATTTTGTCCTCGTAGCTCAGGTGGATAGAGCGGTCGCCTCCTAAGCGGCAGGTCGCGCGTTCAACTCGCGCCGAGGACGTTCACATCTTCATATATTTATCGACCCCGAGCGCAATTCCAATCGCCAGTTTGTCGAGGTAAGCTCGTTCGCGTAATTTCGAGCGTTCGTCGCGATTGGTGATGAATCCCCCTTCCACAAGTACCGCCGGCATTTCCGTTTCACGAATGACGTGAAAATTTCTCTGTTTGACCCCACGCGAATTAGCTTCCGTTTGATCGATGACATCGCCTAAAATGCAGCTGGCTAAACGTTTGGAGGCTCGCGTCCTCCAGATCTCTTTGGAATCGTAATAAAAAATTTCAATCCCCTGTGCTTCATCGCTCGGCGAAGAATTAAAATGCACACTGACAAATAATGAACCTTTGGTCTTATTTGCGATAGAAACACGACGAGGTAGGGGTAAAAATACATCGCGACTGCGCGTCATGATCACGCGATAACCGAGTGTCTCAAGATGTTTTTTCACTAGCTGAGCTGTCATTAAAGCGATCTTTTTTTCCATGAAGCTACCGATCTTAGCCCCTTCATCAGTTCCTCCATGCCCAGCATCGAGGATGATTAAGGGTTTAAGTTCAGTAAGCGATGACGTCGAACTGGCTTCAAAACTTCCCTGCACGCCGCGATGATTCGGTCGTTTTCCTGCAGAGCAGATGATGAAAGCTAAAATACTAAAAATAAAGCAAAGCGTGCGCGAATAGCGCATGATCTTCTCGTCCGTATCTTTTAAGGCTTGAGCTAACTTTAGAGAGAACCCCTAAATTTAGCAATCTTTTCAATGCCGCAAAAATTTATTTTTAAAATAGAGTTGCTTCCTGAATTGTTTTTTGATATGGATATTTTTTGAAAACAATTCTCAGTCAAATTACCAAAGGGACGTTTATGAAAAAAAATAAAGCACAGATCATTTTATCATCACTGGCATTGCTGGGGTCATCGATTCACGGGCATGCGGATGAACAACTCCAATATTCTTCACTTGGCACTGGCGAAGAGATTCGCGAAGGGGTCACCGCTGAAAATGAGGCGGCCGAGACAAATCAGCCGGGTAAAACTCCTAAAAAAGGACAAATTGCACAAGGCAGCGCCAACAACAATAAAAATACCGATGGCAATTGCGGTTCTAATAAAGGCTCTTCGGGAAGCTGCGGCGGCGGTAAAAAATCTAATGGCAAATGTTCCGGGGGCAATTGCGGCAGCGAAAAAGATTCTTGCGGAAGTTGCGGCAGTGGTAAAAAATCCAATGGCAATTGTAGCGGTAAAAAATCCAATGGGAATTGCAGTGGCAAAAAATCTAACGGCAATTGTAGCGGTGGTAAAGGCTCGAAAGGAAGCTGCAGTGGAGGCAGCTGCGGTACAAGCAATAACACGAATGGCAAAACAAAAAAATCGAATAAAGGTTAAGCTCGATCTATGCATGGAGTTGGCCTAGGTTTTCGCACAGAGATTGCTCAAGAGACATTAGCGTTGGAAAAAAACTCGCTTGCATTTCTTGAGCTGGCGCCAGAAAATTGGTTACGCATCGGCGGACGCCTTCGTAAGCTCTTGCTACGAGCCATGGAAAAATTTCCCATCACGTGTCATGGGCTGTCGCTATCACTGGGCAGCCCAGAACCTTTAGATTGGGAATTTCTCACACAATTAAAAGCTTTTTTCGCTGAATTTCCCATTCAACTCTATTCAGAGCATTTAAGTTACTGCAAATGCAATAACGCCCATTTTTACGATTTAATGCCGATACCGTTTACCGAAGAAGCGATTAATCATGTTGTTTCGCGGATCAAACAGGTGCAAGATTATCTCGAACGGACAATTGCGATCGAAAATGTCTCCTATTATTGTCCCGTTTTACCAGAGATGGAGGAATCTGAATTCTTAAGTCGTATTGTTGAACAGAGCGGTTGTAATCTACTTCTCGATGTTAATAACGTGTATGTCAACGCCTTTAATCATCATTATGATCCTTACGCATTTTTACAAAAAATCCCCTTAGATAAAGTCGCTTATATTCACATGGCGGGTCACGATAAAGTCTCAGCTGATTTGATCATAGATACCCACGGCGATCCGATCATCGATCCGGTTTATACGCTTTTAGATTGGACAGTACAGAGAATTCAACCTGTCCCCGTTCTATTGGAGCGCGATTTTAATTTTAACGATTTCGAAGCTCTGATGGCTGAAATAAACAGTCTTAATGCAATCCTTGAAAAACATTGGATGGCCGCTGATGTCACTTGTTGAAACTACAGAACGTTTCACCCGTTATTGCCGCACGGGACAGCTCGATCCCGAACTCAAATTAAATCCCGAGCGCGCAGAAGTGTATCTCAATCATGTCAGAAATGTGATCGAAGCCGCTCTTAAAAAGGCCTATCCACTGACATGCCATTTACTCACACCCGAGCAATGGGAAGAACTCGTCGAATCGTTCCTGGTGGATGTGGATTGCGCAACCCCTTTCCTGTGGAGAATGCCACAGTTACTTGTCGATTTCGTTAAAAAAAACCATTGGGCCAATCGCTTTGAATGCTCTTATCTCGACGATTTGGTCGATTTTGAATGGCTGGAAATCGAAATCTTCATGATGCCCGATTGCCCCGTTCAACACAGTCAAACGGGAAATGTCCTAGATAATTTACTCATTCTCAACTCTGAAAGTCAAATCGTCACCTATACTTACCCTGTCTATGAAAAAAAACCTCTCCCCCGACCGATGAAAAAAGGCACTTATCCTCTTTTAGCCTTCCGCCATCCCGATGATGGCGAAGTGTATTTTGTGGCCTTATCACCCTTTTTTAATTACGTGCTAGAACTGATAGAAAATCAGCGTTTAACGGGACGACAAGCCCTGGTTCAAGCCGCAGAAAAATTTAATTTTCATCGTGATAAAGTCATCACTGCTGGAGAACATTTCTTGCGCGATTTAATTTCGCAAAAAGCCCTCTTTTACCAATCAGGAGAAACCCCATGACATTGTTTGCCCGCTTTTATCTCGGTTTAATCGCTTTCGGCAATGCCCTGCAATCCCTTCTTCTTCTCCTGATCCGTCTATTTTGGGGTGGGTTATTTTTCCGCGCCGGCTTTGGTAAACTGCTAACCATCGATTCAGTAATCGGCTTTTTTCAGACATTAAATATTCCGGCACCCGCCTTTAGCGCTTATTTAACGGCCATTATCGAATGTTTTGGCGGGGCTCTGTTATTCATCGGCCTGGGTTCACGACTCGTGGCCATTCCCTTAATCATCATTATGATCGTAGCATTTTTAAGCGCCTATCCCGACAGCTTGCAACTGTTATTCAGCAAACCTACAGCCTTGACAATGAGGGAACCCTTTGCGTTCTTCTTTGCGTGCATGATTATCCTCATCTTCGGCCCCGGAAAATATTCCGTGGATCAACTCATCGAGCGTAGGTATTTCTAGTCTCAGAAGAAATGTAACCACTGTGATCTCAGTGATTTAAATTTTCATACACGGGCAGGTTACTTTGGTGGGAAATTATGAAAATCAGGAGGTTTTTTAATTCCCCATTTCAGGAGGGCACCCCCTATACCTAATTTAAAATGAGATTTTGTTTTCTCTAAAAAGTTGAGCGGTTTTTTTTCAGGTAGAGGTTCTCCTTCCCGAGGATAGTAGATATACACGACAATTGTTCCGAGGTCTTTATCATGTTCTTCGGCTTGAACAATTTTCCCGTCCGTAGGGAGTTTAAGTCGATCATAGGCCGCTTGAGTCATCAATAAATAACGCTTTTCTTTAACTTGATTCTTGAGCAAGCGATGGATGAGGATCACATCGATACCGGCCAATTCAGTAAAAGAACCGATTGTTTCAATAGATGCTTTTCCATAATGGGCAACGATTTTTAAGTTCAACTGATCAATATTGGAGCAGCCACCACAATCACAGGCAGTCGATTGCTGGAGTTCTTTGAGCTTATGGGAAAAAATTTCGAAAAATTGCAAAATCTTCTCACTGAGCTCTTCAGCAGGAATGTTCTGTTTGCGCAAATAAAGAAAGATCGCATCCCCTTCGAGTTTAGAAATCTCCATCGGCACTTGAATTTCTTTGACCAAGCTCTTAATCAATTCACTGACAATCAACGTGCCATGTGTATAATCCATCTCATTTTTCAGCATATACGCCGTATAGCCGCTGATATCGGCAATGAAAAAAAACATCTCAGTTTCTTGTGTCATTCGATCCCACTATTTTGTTTGGTTATATCTTTTAAACCGCTAGACTGTCTAGCTCGATTTATTATTCTTGACTCACAATACAAAATCAGAGGAAATAATGGCCGCTTCTGTTACTGCACCTAGACTGATTTTTTGTCCCCCACCACCTGGAAAAGCTGATACATCTAAACCTCTCGATCCCAATCTTATTCTCCGTTCTCGCGTGGCACTTAAACCGAAAGGAGAAGGATTTGCCTCCTATCAAGCATTAAAAATCATTCGACAACATATTGGGAAATACCCTGTAACTCCTGAACAGCAAAAAAAAAGAGAATTCGAGTGCCTTCTCAAAGCAAAACATAAAGTTGAAAAAGAACATTCTATTGTATTTCATAAGCGGCATAAAATTATAATGGACCTTATTAAGACGATTAGCCGACCCATTAATCCAGAATTGGCAAAAAAAATGTTATGCGGGATGGACGCGAAATCTGATCCATTGTACTCACTGATGGAAAAATTTTCATCTCAAGATGAGATCGACGATCTTGTGGAGTATAGTTTGCAAAATTATCGAACAAATTTCATAAAAGTTAATGAAGAATTTTTAAAAAAATTAGGGAAAAACCCTCAGGCTATTTTTGAAGAGAAACGAAATTCACCCTTCCATTTTAATTTTATTAATGAGAAAACATTATTTCAATTCGCTGTGATTTCAAGCGCAGCTTTTAAATCGGCTTATGAAAACTATGATTTAAAAAAATCCTCTTGGAGTCCTAGCCAAGGTACTCAAAGTCTTATCACTGAAATCGAAAATCACGGTCCTCTATTTGTCATGGGAAAATTTGGCCAACATTATTATAAAGAAAAAGCGGTAAAACTGTCCGAGCAAGTTGAAGGACGCTCTGTTTTTGGCTGGCCAAAAAATGCCGAACGAGTGAATTCAAATGCCATTCATGCCATCATCGTCGTTGGAGCGAGTGATACAGGTCATGTGTATTTTATTGATCCAGCAGATGGCTCTGATCCAAACAGTCTTGAAAGTCAAATCATATATAAAATGAGTATTGAGAGATTCAATGAAGTTATCTATGATCTCGATTGTGTTCAGTTTCCAATAAGTGAGAAAAATCTTCCAAATTATGCGCTGTATGGAAATCCAAAAGTGAATTATCTTTGAGACATTGCCCTGTGTCTGAATAGCGAGTGCGAATACTGTACTTGAACGTCATCGATACTTCATCTATTTTTATTGAAGTATATCCTTTAAACTTAAGCCATGTCCAGCATTGATCTACTGTGTTTCTGTCTATTCATCGTCCTTCTCATCGGGACCGGCCTCTATCGCGCGCGTCATATACGCACAGAATCTTCGTATCTGTTTGCTGAAAGAAAAACTAAATGGGCGGCTTTGACTGCAACACTTGTGATGACTGAATTCAACAGCGCAACGCTGATCTCTTTTGCTTCGCTTGGCTATGCAGCTGGGATTTGGGCCTTGATGCTGCCGTGCATTTTCCTATTTGGTTTGTTGTTTTACGCCTTGACGGTAGCTAAACACTGGAAAGCTTTTGATGGACAATCCGTCGCAGGTTTTTTTAGCGTGCATTATGGAAAAGATATCGGCTCACTTGCCAGTGTGCTGCTTCTGCTTGCGATGCTAGGTTTTAGCGCTTCGTATCTTAAATCGCTGACATTATTATTTCAGCCGTTGTTTCCGATGGTAAATCCCTGGTTCATGAGTGGAAGTTTATTCCTGTTAGTGTTGCTCATGAGTCTTCGCGGCGGTCTAGTTGCCATCATCCGCACCGATGTACTGAGTTTAATTTTTACTGTTTTATTCTTTCCTCTGCTTGCTCTATTCATGTGGAAATCGTCAACGCTGCCACCGATCTCTTATCCCGTCACATTTTCCGCCGAGGGGATTTTGCCACTCCGTTTTGTCTTTTCGCTGACGATTCTCACCATGTTCACCTACATTCTCGCTCCTTGGTATGGGCAGAAGATCTTTGCCGCTGAAACGGGAAAAATCGCCTATCGCGCAGTGATCGCGGCAGCTGTGATCATTTTTTTGCTGTATGCTTCAGTCATTCTCGCCACGGCTTTTTTCCGTTATCGGGGCTATGAATGTTCTTCTTGGGAAATGGCCTTTCCACAATTGATTGATCGCTGTTTACCGCTGGGAATTAAGGGTTTTGCTTACGCATTGTTGTTTGCCACTTCGGCCACCACATTGACGGGGGTTTGGAATGCAATGGCGGCGATGGCAATCGGCGATTTTTTGAGTGCAAATGCAACTTCCGCGAGCTCGGCGCAGTATTTTAATTACGATAGGTTTTGCGACAATTTCCTATTTATTAGCTAATCTGCTTGTCGACAAAGTATTCGACAAACTCATCCTGGCAAATATTCCCGTTGCTGCGCTGGCGTTTGGTCTTCTGGCTGGCTTTTATTGGAAAAAAGCCTCTCGTCAGGGTGTTATTTTGAGCATCATCACAGGTCTTATCTGCGGCTGTGGCGCCTACTTCATTTTTGGTGAAGCTGGTGGCTACACTTGGTATTGGGCCGTCCTGGGTATTCCGCTGATTTTTCTCTCAGGAATCATCGGTTCCTTACTCACGTGGCGCAAAGGTCAAGAGCCCCAAAGTTCTTTTAAACGCTGATCGCGGCCGCAATTATAGCGGTAAAATTTATAACGCAGAGGATTTTTCTGATAATATTCTTGGTGATATTCTTCGGCGGGATAAAACGTTTGTGCAGGTAAAACTTCGACGCGAATCGGTGTGACTTTTCCTTCATCGATCATGCGCTGCTCATATTTTTCTGCGAGTCTTTTTTGCATGGCATTGTGATAAAAAATGACCGGCCGATATTGATTGCCGGTATCGCAAAATTGTCCATCATCGCGCGTGGGGTCAATATTGTGCCAATAAAAATCTAAAAGCTGTTGATAGCTAATCTGCGAGGGATCAAATACCACCTCTACAGCTTCAACATGACCTGTTCCACCTGCAGAAACCTCAGCATAAGTCGGATTTTTTTTCGTGCCACCAGTGTAGCCTGCTTGCGTGGAAATCACGCCCGGAAGCTGATCGAAATCGTGCTGCACACACCAAAAACATCCTCCTGCAAATGTAGCTGTATCAGTCTTATCCGCATGCAGAATTGTCATTAAAAAAAGAGCGATGATTTGAAAGAGTTTATTCATTTTTATTGACTCATGAATTTAAAAAAAACAAAATGCAAATATGCATAGAATAATTATTTTCAGCTTGCTTCTCTTGGTTCATATCCCGTGGGCAGGCTTTTGTCAAACGAATCAAAATCGTTCGGGAGGAAGTTGCTTGTCAAAATACCAATTCGATGGAGATAAACTCGTGCTCAGCGAAGCCGAGTGGAAACAGCGCTTGTCACCGGAACAATTTAAAGTGCTGCGCAAAAAGGGAACAGAACCCGCATTTGAAAATGCTTATAATAACAATAAAGCAACCGGGATTTATGTCTGTGCTGGATGCGCGCTTCCGTTATATAGTTCCGCTGCTAAATATGATTCCGGAACCGGTTGGCCGAGTTTTTGGGAGCCGATCTGTCCCGAAAATGTCACCTACCGCGAAGATCGCCATTTCTTTTCGGTACGTACAGAAGTGCTATGTAGCCGCTGCGATGGACATATAGGTCATGTATTCGACGACGGTCCGCCACCAACAGGCCAGCGCTATTGCATGAATTCCGCTGCCTTAAATTTTATTCCAAAATGATAAAAAATTATCCTTTAATCGTCATCGGTGCCGGCGCCGCCGGTTTAGTGATCGCCATCGGCGCAGCAAAGGCCGGGAAAAAAGTCTTATTGATCGAAAAAGGTACATATGGCGGTGATTGCACTAATTTCGGCTGCATTCCCAGCAAAGCACTGATCGCTTCCGCCAAAATTGCGCACGCACTTAAAGAAAGCAAAACCTATGGCATTGATGCGGTCTTTCAAAAAATTGCTGCCGATCACGCGTTACATCGAACGCGAAACATCGTCGCTGAAATCCGAACTCATGAAGAACCGCCTGCGCTGGCCAAATTCGGCGTGGACACAATCACCGGGGTAGCCGTTTTTCAAGATTCGCATGTATTGAAAGTTAATGACGAGTTGTTCTACGGCAAACAGATCGTGATTGCCACCGGATCTTCGCCGGCAATTCCGCCGATTTCCGGCCTCGAGCAAACACCTTTTCTCACCAATGAAACAATTTTTGAGCTCGAAAAAATTCCCAACACTTTAGCAGTGATGGGCGGCGGACCTATCGGCTGTGAATTAGCCCAAGCCTTTCAGCGATTAGGATCTCAAGTGACACTGATCCATTCTCATCCGCAGCTGCTCAATAAAGAAGAGCCTCTTGCACAAACAACCATCGCTGAGCAATTTGCCAAGGACGGAATTGTGCTGCATTTGGGAGCGCGCCCCCAAAAGATCAATTATGCTCAGCGCTTTCAGATCATATTCGACAACCAAACCCTCGAAGCCGACGCACTGCTTGTCGCAGTCGGACGAACATCCAATGTCGGCTCACTTAATCTCAAAGCTGCAGGTGTAGATTATTCCGACAAAGGCCTTTCCGTCGATGCTTTTGGTCGGACAAATCAAACGCACATTTGGGCAGTAGGCGATGTGATAGGCCCACCCTTTTTTACCCACTGGGCTGAAAATCAAGCCCGCGCAGTATTAACCTCACTACTATTGCCATTTAAGAAAAAAATTAAACCGCAAGCCATTCCTCGCGTAACGTTTACCGATCCTGAAATCGCCAGCCTCGGCTTAAGCGAGAACGAAGCTAAGGCAAAATATTCCATCGCCACTTACCTCGTGCCATTTAGTGCTGTCGACCGCGCTATAACTGCAGATCGCACCGAAGGATTTGTAAAAATCATC
This sequence comes from uncultured Verrucomicrobiae bacterium, assembly GCA_963839895.1. Classification (GTDB taxonomy): domain Bacteria; phylum Chlamydiota; class Chlamydiia; order Chlamydiales; family Rhabdochlamydiaceae; genus CAJCIW01. Next base: position 2,235,364 of record CAWIWQ010000001.1, on the reverse strand, counting down.
ACTAAAAAATGGAGTAGCAAGATCTTAGGCTGCACGATCGTAGGACCGCGTGCAGGTGAGATGCTCGGCGAAATCAGCTTAGCCATGAGCGCAGGCATCCCCTTGCGCAAACTCGCCGCTTTAATTCATCCTTATCCCACTTATAATCAAGCCATCCGTAAAGCCGCAGATCTATGGCTGACACAAACTGTACTCTCTGCTTTCAAGAGGAAAAAACCATGAAATGGCTCAAACGTTTCCTACCGATCATTGTGATCGTCATCGGCATCGCGCTTATTTATTTGACGGGAGCCTATCACTATCTTTCATTTGAATCGTTGAAGGTCTATCACCAAACTTTAAAAGCCTATGTGACTTCTCATCCGTTTTTAGTGCCATTCCTCTACATTGTCATCTACATCATTTTAACTGCCCTATCGGTGCCCGGTGCAATTTTTCTCACGCTGCTCGGCGGCTATCTCTTTCCTCAACCACTCAGCACAATTTATGTAGTCTTTTCCGCTACATGTGGCGCTACATTAATTTTTCTCGCCGCCAAAACTGCCTTGGGCGATTCCTTAAGACAAAAAGCCGGGCCTTTTCTACAAAAAATGGAGGCCGGTTTTCGAAAAAATGCTGCCAGTTACATGCTTTTTTTGCGTTTTGTTCCTGTCTTTCCCTTCTGGATTGTCAATCTCGCCCCGGCCTTTTTAGGCGTGCCGCTTGTCACGTTCATTTGGACCACAGCAATTGGGATCATTCCCGGTTCTTTTGTCTTCACACTAGCCGGAAGAGGCTTGGAACAAATTCTCGATACCCAGCAGACATTTTCCATCGGCGCCATTTTCAATACTCAGCTGAAAATCGCCTTGACTTTATTGGGAATTCTCGCTTTAGTGCCAATTGTGATTAAAAAAATTAAGGAGCGTTATGATCGACACAAATCTCCGTAAAGCTTACCAAAAACATTGTATCGATCCTCTGCTTCGCAAACCCCTCATAAAAAAAATCGATCCGATGTTGATCACAACTTTGGCGACCCTCACAGGAATCTGTATCTATCCCTTACTCGCCTTCCATTATTCCCTAGTAGCGTTTGTATTTTTGTTCATCTCAGGTTTTTTCGATTCAGTCGATGGTTCGCAGGCCCGCGAACGGGGGAAAACCTCAGCCAAAGGCGCCGCATTTGATATCACCTCTGATCGGATTGTCGAATTTGCAGTTATCCTCGGCTTATTCGCTGTCGATCCTGAAACACGTGGCCTACCTGCCCTATTGATGCTCGGCAGCGTGTTGATTTGTGTTACCTCATTTTTAATCGTCGGTATTTTCACTCCTAATAGGTCCGATCGCAGCTTCCACTACAGCCCCGGCCTCATGGAAAGAACAGAAGCCTTCATTTTCTTTGGACTCATGATCCTTCTTCCTTCGACATTTTCTTTTCTGGCCTATTTTTTTAGCATTCTCGTAATGCTCACCGCTCTAATACGCATGCTGCAGTTCATTCGCGTGGAACAAAAAATTACAGAATAATCATGAGGAACTATTTAATCTTATTCACCTGTTTCGTCATCTTTGAACTATCTGCTTGGCAACGTACAGCTCTCAGTGATTGCCAGCGCACTTATAAAGCCTGCCGGCGTTCAGAAAACCAATGCCAAAAAGAGAACCAGCGCTGCATAGAAAATGCTTCCGCCACTGATCTCGCCACATTTCAATTTGCTTTAACTCCTCACGTCAAAACCATCTTTGCCCAATTGTCCGATGATCGTAAAAAACAGGCTATGGACCTCGCCGATAATAACCAAATGACACCCAACGATGCCGTCGCCAAAGTCGCAGGTTCAGTTGTTTGTCCGCCCAGCACAAAATAGATTCGTGCCCGAGCCCGATTTTTCATCGATAAAATAAAATTATTTCTTAAATCTAAAACAAAATTTTAATTAAACTTCATGTAAGAAAAAGATTTCATTTTAATCTCAGCGTAATTAAAATTTGCATTTTCCATAAAATTTAAATTTGGAGAATCAAATTGTATGTCAGTCGATTGCGTCGGCGGAGCCGAAAGTTGTTCAGAAGATTTTGGAAATTGGGATGACGAGGAAGTCAAAAGCGTGTTGTGGAATGGCCGTGTGGTCAATGTCATCGATCCTGAACAATTGGAACACATTCACCTTAAAGCCTTAGAAATCATTCAATCACTCGGTCAGCTCCTCGATAAAAACCAAGAAATTCGAGATTTCCCCTACACAGTCACACTCGATGTCATGATTGAGGATGAAGAAGTAGACGATTATTGGCCCGAAAATGATCACCAGTTCGAGTTTGCTCCTACTGCCCCTCTCGAATTTACCCTCGAAGATCGCGAACTCATCGCCCCAAAAATTCTTCTCTGCAAAAGCTTTTGGAAAAAAAGTTGGGACAAAATCCGAAAAACCGCCAAAAAAACTGGCCATGTTGTCAAACGCGTCGTCGAAGAAATCGTCGACGGCACAAAAAAAGTCGCCGAAGCCATCGGCCATGTCAACAAAAAAGCCACGGAAAAAACTATCGACTTTATCAAGGATCACAAGAAAGAAACCCTAATTGTCACCGCCGTCATTGCCGCGGTCGTGGGAGCCTACTTTATCTCCGCAGGCGCCATCAGCGGCGCAGCTGCAGAGGGAGCCGCCGCATTAGGAAGTGCTGCAGCAGCAGCCAGTGGCGGTGGCCCTAGAAAAAGAAAAGAAGATGGTTCAGACGAAACACCTAACTCGGATCCACTTTCTCTTGACAAGGACATTATCAATGCGACAAAACCCAGCGACTTTTCTAAAGAATCTTTAGAAGCTAGCAAACAGCAAGCGCATAGAGCTTTGGATTTAACTCATGAACTAAAGAGACAAGCAGAAATCGAGTATGCTCCTCTAAAAGCGATCCAACCTGATTTCAATCCATCTGCAGAAGCCATTAAAACTGTGCTGAACGTACTGTTTGAAGATCCCAATAACAAAGTCAAGGAATTTGTCACGTCCGAAAACTGGAATGATTTCATCAAAACGGGGCATGATAAAATCGATCAAGCTTTTGCCGCTGAAGCTGCAAAATTCAGAGCCCCTCCCCCACCCAAAACAGTTTCTTTTCTCGAAAAAATCCCCCTGAGTTTAGAGATCATCAAACACAGCATGATGGAACCCACACGAATAGATCCCAATTGCACGTTAGAGCACTTTATCAAAAATGAACTTCCCCCAGAAATCATCCCACCAAAGCTTGACACTAGCCAAACCCTAACAACATTTTTCGCAAGCGTTGGCGAGACTTTAGCAGATGGTATTGAAGATATTCTAAAGGGCATTAAAGAGTATGGACCCAAAAATCCTTTTAATTTTGAAAGGATCAGCAAAGGATATCCTATAATCATTGGTCCTCGTCCTATCGAGGTTTCCAAATATTACGAAATTGAAGGAATTTCCCAAGACGACATGATGATAACATTCATTAATGGAATGGATAATACGCTCATTGAAGATGCCAAAGGTAATGGTCAATATCTCTGGTCATTAAATCCCGGGCAACGAAAAATTGAAGCAGTCTATAATCATACTAATGGTAAATTTTTAGATGTGGTTGAAATACACGCACTTAACTCTAGGGGGTTTTCTCCACTCACAGAAAGTATGCTAGTAAAAAAATGGACTGACTTTCATGACAAAAATAAAGATAAGCCGCAGGCAAAAATTCTACATTTCTGTCATAGTCAAGGAGCGCTTCACACTAAAAATGCGTTAACGATTCTGCCTAAAGAAATTCGCGATCGGGTGATTGTAGTCGCTATTGCACCTGCAGCTGTTATTTCGAATCAAATATGCTTTCGATCATTTAACTATGCGAGCAAAAATGATGTTGTGCCCCAAGGGGAAATTTTGGAAGCTATCTGTAACTCTGATGTTATTGAGATAACAAAAATCTTAGCCAATCTGCCATCACTTCAGCCTGAATTAACGAGATTGGAGCCGCATAAAGATGCAAAAGGATTCGATCATACCTTTAAAAGTCCAACTTTTATCGAAAGAATTATAGATCATTTTGAAGATTATGAGATCCACAAAGGAGAATATCAATGAGAATTTTCTTTTTTATTTTATTGACGACATTAACCATTTTATACACAAAAAGCTTTTTTAAAGATTCCGGTTTATCTCCAGATGAAATTTTTGTTAATAAAATAAATAGAAAAGTGTTTTGTCAATTAAAAAAAGAGAAAGATCTATATGCATGTGGAACTGGTGGACAGGGAGTGCATGAAATTAAAATGCTTTATTGTGCTTTTGATTATTATAATGAAATCGACATTGAAAATGCACGTGAATTGATAATGTCAGCAGGAAACCTATATCTTAACGAAATAAATTCCGATGAAAGAATTCGTCCCTATCTAGCGGAATATCCATTTAAAAATATTGAGATTAGCATATTTCTATCAAATGAAGATGGTTCGGAATTACCAAAAGATAAAATACGCATTATCTCAATGAAAGAAGGAATATTAAGATATAAAATTGGAATTTTAGACTCAAAAGGTTATCGAACAATAATTTGCGAAGAAACCTTTGACGAAGCCCTGAAAAAAACAAAAAAGTTTGTTGATTGTTAACTGAAATTGCGAAATATGCTTTAAGGAAATTCTCATGAAACACAAATATCTTGCATTAATTGTATCATCATTTTTATTTTTTATTAACGGAACAACATTTGAACCTTTGCTTGTTCAATGTCAGCCCACAGAAACAGCTTTTATTAAATTGGACAATGTTTATAACTGGAAAGAAATTAATCGATATGTAACTGATCAGGAAGGTGTAGTAGAATGTATTCCTGTTAATCAAACTCTTCAAAATTGGACTGAATTACTATGTATTCAATATGCAAACAGAGCAAGTTTTGAAAAAGGCAAAAATTTTTGTATTGAAAATATTGTAAATAAAATTCGAGACACTTGTTTATCTTCTTACCCACAAAATACAATTACTTGGAAATTTATAGAAAAAAATAAGAATGCAATTATCTATGAGTGGGTATTAGATAAGCAACATAATGATATTCCTCCTCAACATGAAATAGCACGGGCTTTTTTAACGGAAACTGGATTTCATCGCATTGGAATTACATATAAGAACAAACAATTTAACTTATCCGAAAAAGAAAAATGGATTGGATTATTAAAAGAAACTGCTATCATTCCACTTGAAAAAGCAAGTACTTATAAAGGATTATCGTTAGTTGATAAGTTTAAAAACTCATTAATTTTAGGATCAAATTTTCAAAACTGGGAGATTCTAGAAACTTACACTTATGATTTTGGATATGCTGAAGTTTGTCGTGTTCCTCCATTTAGTACAAAACAAGAATGCCTAATTGTGAGTACGGTGCCTCAAATGCCAGCTGCTTCCATGGACTTAATATTCGAAATAGAGAAAAAAAATGTACAAAAAGACTCATTAAAAAGCGTAGATTTTCAGATTATTAAGAAAGCTTCGAATGAAATTATTTACACATATTCTTATCCAAAAGATAATTTCCAACTTAATGCTGTTGTCCGAAGTCTATTTACTGACCAGGGATATTGTACCGTAAGTTACAGACAAGGTGTCGCAGAAAGCATGAAAAAAGAAGAAGTTAAACAATGGCAAGAGAAATTAGAATCTATTCAAATCGGTAAGTTTTGATTCTGAAAGACATTAAAATAAAATGGAGTTATTTAGGCTTTTTGCTTTTATTAGGAGCAGGCTTTTTGGGCGATGGAGCGGTCATCAAAGTCGATGGTTTGATGGGAAAAAATTTGGTAAGTTTCGTGGCCTTTGCCGGCGATGAGGAGGACATCGTCGGGTTTGGCGATTTGGACGGCGCGGTAGATAGCTTCTTCACGGTCGGGGATGACGAGGGCATTGGCGGGATTGTTTAGGCCGGTGAGGATGTGGCGGATGATTTCTTCTGGATTTTCATGGCGCGGATTGTCGGAGGTGATGATAGCTAGATCGGAATATTGTTCTACGACGGCTCCCATTTTGGGACGCTTAGCTTGATCGCGGTTTCCACCGCAGCCGAAGACTGTAATGAGGCGGCCGGTGGTGATTTCTCGTAGGGTGGTGAGCACATTTTGCAGGGCATCATCAGTATGGGCGTAGTCGACAAAGATGTTGAGTTTTTTTCCATTGGGGACGCGCTCGAGTCTTCCTGGGACTTTATGGAAGGTGCTGAGAGCTGAAATGATATCGGGAAGAGCAAATCCGCGAGCGAGGCCAACGCCGATGGCAGCTAATAAATTATAGACATTGAAGCGGCCGATGAGTGGAGAGACGAGTTGATGGCAATCGCCGCGAAAATTCACTTCAAAGGTCATACCGGAGGCAGTGAGATGGATACCAAATGCTGTGAGATCGGCGTTATGTTGAATGCCGTAAGTTAAGATGCTTGAGGAGCAAGCGCTTAGCATGTGTTGGGAATATTGAGAATCCACATTGATGATGGCGGTTTTGGCGTGTGGCTTTTCCCCCGTTTTTAATGAAGAAAAGAATTTCGTTTTAGCGTCGGCGTAAGCGTCCATGGTTTGATGATAATCGAGATGGTCTTGTGTAAGATTGGTGAACACCGCGACGTCAAATTCAATGGATTGTACGCGATTTTGTTCGAGGGCGTGAGAAGAGACCTCCATAACGCAGCTTGTGCAGTCTGAGGAAACCATATCGTGGAATAGTTTGTAATTTTGCAAAATGTCAGGCGTCGTTTGTCCCGAAGGATAAATATGTTGTCCCACAATCGATTCAATCGTACCGATGAGTCCACAAGGCTGGCCTAATTGTTCAAAGAGATGGCGCACGAGATAAGCGGTGGTGGTTTTACCATTGGTTCCAGTGATACCGATAAGAAATAATCGATTGCTAGGCTGTGCATAGTATTCTTTAGCAAGCTCAGCTTCGATAGCTGCGACATCGGGATGGATGATTTGCACGACGTCAGGAAAAAACGGATCGTAAAAATCGGTTAGAATCGCTGTAGCGCCCGCAGCAATAGCATCGGGGATGAAACGCGCGCCGTCATGTGTTAATCCTTTTTTGGCGATGAATAGATTGCCTGGAGCGATCAATTTAGAATTGGCACATAAACCGGTGATTTCTAATTCGCGCGAGCCTCTCACTTCTTTGACTTGAATATTTTTAAGTAGGTTTTTGAGTTTTACCCGTTCCATTGTTTGTATAACTCCTTCAAAGCTTTAACTTCGGGCATCCAATCGGCTTTTGTTTCATCGCGGCGCGGATCACCGACGGGATAGCCATAAGGATCATCGGGCTCGACCCCAAGATATTGTAGTGTACGCAGGCCAATTTCGCGAAAGGCGGGTGCACAGCAATTACCTCCGAGTTGATTTCTACCGATTCCCGGAATGTACTTAAATTCCGGCTCATCAACAGCGATCAGCAATACAAACCGCGGCTCTTTTATCGGCGCAAATCCCACAAAGGTGGAAATGTGATTTTTCTTAGAGTATGAGCCATTGACGATTTTTTCCGAAGTGCCTGTTTTACCCGCTTCTGTATAGCCGTAAATCTCGCCTTTGGAAGCGGAACCTTCCGGTTTGGTGACCGCGCGCATGGCTTTGATCATCTCGGAGACGATCTCCGGTTCCAACAAACGACGGAAATTTTTTACTCGTTCAGGGTCAGTATTATCGAGCAGGACCTCATCATCGCGAACAATTTTGCGCACAATGGTCGGTCGCACTTCAAAGCCGCCATTTGCCAGCATGGCGTAATTGCGGAGCATTTGCAAACTATTCACTAAAATATTGTGCCCAAAAGCAATTGAAAAGGGTGTCGCTGTCGACCATTCCATTTTGCCGTTGGGATGGAGTTTGCCGGGATTAGGTAAGGGACAGGGACTTTCTGAAGGGAGTTCAATGCCTGTCTTAAGACCAAAACCAAAGATCTCTTGCAGGGCATTGCGATACCACTTTTCCCCTAACTGCTCGATGATCCGTTGTACGAGGCGCGCGACATAAATATTCGAGGATTTTTGGATCGCCATATACATGTTTAAATACGAGTGATGGTGGGTGTCTGTGATGGGTTTAGAGCGCCCTGGAAAAGAACCATTGCCCGTTGCGATTTTTTCGAGTGGGGAAAAGAGCGGTTTTTTACCCTGTTTTTTGAGCTCGACATTCGCTTTTAAAGCTAGTGCCACCGTGAGCGGCTTCATCGTCGAGCCCGGTTCGTAAGGATCGGTAAGCGCTTTAATTTTTGTGTGTTCTAAGCGTGTCGGATCATTGAAATAATCGCGATAATCCGCAGGTTCGAAATAAGGGTATTGTGCGAGCGCCCAAATCTCACCCGTACGCGGATCCATCAAAACAGCCCAACCGCCCTTGGCATTAGATTGTTTGACAGCTTTGCTAATTTCTTCTTCGGCAATCGCTTGTAAATAGTGATTGATCGTTAAGTACACGTCGGCGCCGTCGATGGGAGCAGAGAGGATTTTTCCGGTTTCTAAAGGATGGCGCGGTGAGCGTAAAATTAAGCGTTTTCCTTCTTTGCCTTGCAACATTTTATCAAAAATGAGTTCGAGACCGCCTGTCGGAATCGATTGATGCGTTTTGTTATCCTTGTCTTCGCGTATAGTATGCAGCACTTGTCCGAGGAGTTTGCCAAAGGGATACGAGCGTTTGTAATCTTGAACAAAAAAAAGTGCATTGCGCACGATTTTTTTAGAGCGTGCATAATGAAACCACCATTGATTGATCACGTCACACTGCTCTTTATCGAGCCAAAGAGCGAGTTTGCGCGAGCGGCTCTTGCGCTCGAGCTCTGCGCGCAGCTTTTGCGCATCTTGAATAGGCAATAGCTTACACAATTTATCGGCCACTTCAGCGCGGTATTGACTCGGAATGTTATGCGGATCAGCATAGAGATGAAATTTGGGCACATCGATGACAAAAGCTTGCGGCGTCTCGGGATGGCCGAGTTTGATGGACGTATTCGAGTAAAATAGTCCCCGTTTAAATGGTTCGGTCACCACAAGTTGGTGTTGGGCTTTAGCTTGTTTTGTCCATTTTTCTCCTTGGATGATCTGTATTCTGAAGAATTGAACGATGAGCAGACCAAAAAGGACAAAGACGAAGAAAGAAACCCAGACCAGACGTTTGCGGACCTCAAAAGGTGTTCCGCCGCTAGGTCGTGTATTCATGTTTAGTGTTTAGCTCCGATAGCAAACTTAAGTTTGGGAGGAGTTGCAACTCTATGTTGTTCTTCTTCTGAGGAAACTTGCAGAGCCAAACCTTGCGGCATGGTTACAATCTCTTTAAGCATCGGGTGTTTTAAATGGCTAAATTCGCTATGACGTGCCAGTTCCATCAGATGCTGCGGACTTTCAAATAAATCGATCTCATATTGCATGCGCGTATTTTCTTCTTTGAGATCTTTAATCTCCTTTGCGAGCACGGGAATTTGCAAACGCCGCCGTGTAACAGCATTTTGTTTGTCGACATAAGAATACAGCAGCGCTCCACCCACACCAATACACAGGAAGATGCGAAAGAGCGAACCTGTATGTCCCATGGACTAACCTTAGATTTTCTCGGCGTAGCGCAATTTCGCGCTGCGCGCACGAGGATTTTTCTTCACTTCAGTAAAAGAAGGTGCCAGCGGTTTTTTGCTGAGTAAGCGTAAAATCGGCGCTTTAAACATTTCCCCTTTTTTCGAGGACGCAGCACTTTCTTTAAAAATATTTTTCACGATGCGGTCTTCCAAACTATGAAAACTCATCACACCGATCCGTCCCCCTTTCGTGAGCGCGGTGATCGCTTTTGCGACACCTTCAGCAATCGTGTCGAGTTCGCGGTTGACGCACATACGGAGAGCTTGGAAGATTAACGTTGCGGGATGCCATTTGCCTCTGAGAGGAGTTCTCAATGCAGTTGAAATGACCTCTGCTAATTGTGTCGTGGTAAAAATCGGTTTTTTGCGGCGTGCTTCAACGACAGCTTTTGCAGCGCGTTGCCAGCGCGGCTCTTCTCCTAATTCGCGAAATAAACGACCCAGTTCTTGCTCTGGCCAGTTGTTGATGATTTCCTTTGCTGTCAAATCGGACGTAGGGTCCATCCGCATATCGAGCGGACCTTCTTTGGAGAAACTAAAACCTTTGTAGCTTTTGTCTAATTGCATAGATGACACTCCGAGGTCAAAAAAAAACCGTCGACCTGTTGAATCCTTCTGGCGTTTAAATATTCATCGAGCCTGCCAAAATCGCCGTGGATCAACTCTATTTTGTCAGACCAGGGCGTCAAACGCTCTCTAGCGATTTGCAGCGCTTCGGGATCTTTGTCACAACCAAGATAACGCTCAATCTCAGGATGTGCTTCGAGGATCGCTCGGGCATGTCCGCCGGCCCCGAGTGTGCCATCGAAAAATACGCGTATCTTTTGTCCTTCTAAGAAGGAGAGCACCTCTCCGACCATGATCGGAGTGTGCGGTGCACTCTCACTCATCGGACTCACTCTTTAGCGCAAAAGCGGGCGTCGGTAGTGGAATTTCTTCCCACTCTTTCATTGCGCTCTTAACAGGTTTTTCACTGCCGAGAAGAGCAAAGGCCTCTTCGGTCAGTGTGTGTAAACTCATTTCAGGATGTTTCCCACTCAGTGCCACTTCGAGCTGCGATTCATAATTCTTTTTCGGCCAAATTTCGATTTTGTCGAGCACACCGGCTATGATGATCTCATCCTCAATACCCACCGCTTTTCGTAAGGTCGTTGGGATAATCACGCGGCCGACTTTATCGCAAGTGGTTTGATGCAATGTAGAAAAGAACAACGTGAAGAACTTCTGGTACTTACCTAAATGTTGTTTGGCTTGGAATCCTTCTACAATCTTTTGGATGTCGCTTTGTCGATAGATAGCCAAACAGCCACCCAGTCCTAGCGCTAAGCTAAATTCCAACTCGCCGTTTTCCACTAAACCAAAGCGCATCTGTTGGGGAAGAACGAAGCGTCCCTTTTCGTCGAGCTTGGCAGATGTAGAACCACTAAAGAAGAACTTAGCCATAAATTGTGAAGAGAGTTTTCCCACCTTTTCCCACAATTTAGCACTCGCCCCACAAATCGGCAATCATTTTTGCGAAAAGAGGCTCCAATGCACCCCTGTTTATCCGTCTCAAAATCTTCAAGCTCAAGGGACTTATAAAAAAATAATAAAAAGTGGGAATCAGTGGGAATTTAGATTTTTCGTTGCTTAAATTGACCTGCGGTGGCAAATCGAACTTAAATAAGGAGATCTTTATGCCACCACGCACAATTGATAATTTGGGCGTCGAAGTTTCTACACGTTATGCAGAAGACCGCAAAGTCTTAGATGAAACTTTAGTTAAGGAATCGCGCACAATCCCCACACAAACGACAATCGATGTCACTGCGCCGTTTCTCCCTTCTGAAATTGAAATGCTGCTCAAGGCTGAGCCGACCTATCTTACCTGGGCGTTTTTCATTCCTCCCGCCCGCTACTTTGAACAGCGAAAACGGTTATTTACCTACCAACTCATTCCTTCGATGGGCTCTGAAGACAAAAAAGAATCTCAAGCCCAGCGCATTCTGGCTAAACTGCAATCCGTGGAAAAAACCGATAAAGATAAGGAAGAAAAGGACAAACGCAAACGCTACGAACAAGAGCGCGTCCTTGAAGAGGAAGAGAAAGAAAAAAAAGTTTTAACATCCTTGCTCACAACAATTGCCTTTTACGATAAGCTGATCATTGATATTAATTCTCGAAGAAGTCAGTATCAGAAGGGTTAATTATGAGCGAAATCGATTGGTTATCTATATTAGGCTGGAATACGGATGAGCTGGAAGACTTGCGCTTCGTCGGCTATTCCTATATTAAACAGGGAAAATACGATATTGCTATTACTTTCTTTGAAGCCCTCGTAATTTTAGCTCCTGAATCGGTCTACGATCTGCAAACCCTCGGCGCCTTGTACCTACAAAAAGGGAATAACCTTATGGCGCTCAATTACATAGAAAAAGCTCTTAAGCTCGATCCCACCCATTTCCCCACTTTACTCAATCGCGCCAAAGCCCTCTTTGCCTTAGGCTATAAACGGCAAGCGTTGGCTCAAGCCCAATCCTTAGAAACCTGTCCCCAAGAACAGATCGCCGGCCAAGCCCAAGCGTTAGTTTTGGCTTATCGTTAAACTTCTTAAACATTCTAACTCTTTGAACTGCAACCGTAAGTAAAAAAGGATTGCGGGTTTGTGGCCCGGGTGCTAACTTGACGCCGAAAAAAAGCCTCGAAAAAACTTGTGGAAAGATTGTTCATAACATGGTTACAACACAGCAAGAAACGTGGTCTGGATTCTTAGAATTTATTGGACAGCGCTGCTCGGCTACCGAATTTGAAAACTGGTTTGCTTCGATTCGTCTGCTCGATGATATAGGTGATGAAATCCATCTTGAAGTTCCTAACATCTTCGTCCAAGAATATGTGCTCGATAATTACAAAAAGGATCTGTGCGCTTTTTTTCCTTTAAGAGGATCGGGCGAGCCTGCGATCAAATTCATCATCGCTGAATCTAAGAAAAAACCGGTTGTCATCGCACCCGTCGCCCCAGAACCCGCTCAAACTCCCCTTACCGAACCTCAGTCGGGAATTCCAGAAGTTAAACTCAATCCATTTTATACCTTTCAAAATTTCATCGAAGGACCCGCCAATCAATTCGTCAAATCAGCAGCGATGGGTGTGGCCAGTCGTCCTTCAAAATCGTACAATCCCTTATTCATTCATGGCGGCGTAGGCCTGGGAAAAACACATTTGCTGCATGCGATCGGACACCACATCCGCGAGCATCACAAAAAAATGCGTGTGCACTGCATCACGACAGAAGGGTTCATCAATGATCTCGTCGATAATTTGCGCAACAAATCGATCGATCGGATGAAACGATTCTATCGCTCCCTCGATGTCTTGATGATCGACGATATCCAATTTTTGCAAAACCGCCTCAATTTCGAAGAGGAATTTTGCAATACATTTGAGAGTTTGATCAATCAAGGCAAACAAATCGTCATCAGCAGCGATAAACCCCCCGGCCAACTCAAACTCTCTGAGCGGATGATTGCGCGGATGGAATGGGGACTTGTCGCCCACATCGGCATCCCTGACCTAGAAACGCGCGTGGCAATTTTGCAACATAAAGCTGAGCAAAAAGGTTTTCGTATTCCGCATAAAGTCGCTTTTTTCATCGCCGAACATATCTTTAATAATGTCCGTCAGCTCGAAGGAGCGATCAACCGTCTGAGCGCCTACTCGCGCCTGATGGGTCTTGATATCACCGAAGAAGTTGTCTCCAGCACCTTAAGCGAGTTATTTCAATATACTCCGCTGAAAAAAATCTCGGTGGAAAATATTCTCAAATGCGTCGCGACAATTTTTGGCGTGCGGGTGAGTGATCTCAAAAGTACCTCGCGTACTAAAGACGTAGCTTTTCCTCGCCAAGTCGCCATGTATCTTGCCAAAGAAATGATTAACGACTCCCTAATGCGGCTGTCATCGGCTTTTGGCGGTAAAACCCACTCTACACTGCTCCATGCTTGGAAAAAAGTCGCTGGACAAGTCGAAAAAGACGAAACTCTCCGTCGTCAAATCGACATGGCCCGCCGCAACTTAGAAGCCTAGGGGGACGTCTTCAAATTGGGTACCGAATTTGAAGATGTCCCCTAAAATCCTCAAGACTGCTATAAGAAGGATTATACTGATAAGCTTAAGGAGTGGCGTATGTTTAAGAAAATTGGTAAAGGTTTTTTTGACAAAGAGGTCGAGACCCCCTCTCCCATTTATCAAAATCTCGCTGAACGCCCCACCAATCCTTTTTCCACGGATTTAATGAATGCTCTGGAGCCTAATGTTTATCAAGAAGAGCCGCAAGAAGATGAAGAACCTGAAACAATTCTCGCTGCCGGGGTATCGATCAAAGGCACGATGTCTTTCCAAAAACTTGTCCGAATCGATGGCGATTTTGAAGGAGAGCTCATCTCTTCCGGCAAACTGATCATCGGTCCCACCGGTTCCGTAAAAGCCAACATCAATCTCGAAGAAGCCTTTATTTCGGGCAAAGTCACCGGCGACATTACCGTCAAAAAACGGCTCGTTCTACGCGGCAGAGCCGAAGTGCGCGGCGATATCACTGCCCCTGTTCTTAGTGTCGATGAAGGTGTTTCGATCATCGGCATCCTCAACATCGCGCAAGAAGCCCCTCCCGAACCAAATATCGACGACGATCACTACTCCAGCGATAATTGAGACTTGTTTAATACAATTGCTCCTCAAGTACAACCGTAGAGAGCGGTGGAAGCGACAATCTCAAATGAGTGGGTTGTTTGCTAACCGGATTGCGGATAACTTCTATGTTACGATTTAAAAAATGACCTGAACCTTTATATTTTGCATGGTCGGAGTTAAAAATTTCACTCACCTGCTGAATCCGTTTGATCGCCTCATCACCCGAAGTAGGCAAAAGTAAATCGTATGAAGAATATCCTTTGTTTGAAAAATTGTGAACTACGGCTAAGCGCTTGTTGTCTTTTGTTCCTCGGTGATAAGCGATCACACCATTAGAACCATGTTCTGAAATCAATTTGTAATCTTGAGCTCCCTTTTCCCAGAATTGAGGTCTGCTAAGATAGAGGGCATTGAGATCCATCACGCAATCTTGAACTCCATGATGAAGTGGATTTTTTTCTCCCAGCGACCAATCAACGCTTGGAGTATTCTTTCGAAATCTTCGGTACCAAGATTCGTTCTGAACAATCTCATCGCCCATGTGAAGCAGATGTCCACAGCTCGGAGCAAATGCCTGCCACGAGAAGAAATTTCTTAAGTTAGAAAATTTTTCTCCCTCATGTTGTATATGAGAAACACAATTTAAAAGCACTTTATTATTACTGCGCTCTCCATCATCAGTATCATCGTGAGAATGAGTGAGAATTGTGTTTTCGCCATTCCAAACTGAATGTAAAGAATTAACGATTTTTGGATGCCAATGCTGGGGTCGTTCATTGTAGGGGGTGCGCAGAAAATTACGGGAATCAATACTCCAGCCGATATTCCATTTCATATCAAATCCTAAGCCACCATTTTTAGTTGGCTTAGTTACATTTGGAAATCCTTCTGTTTCTTCAGCAATCATCATGACTCCAGGATAACCAGAATGAACCGTATCGTTGAGTTCTTTTAAGAAAGAAATTCCTGAGGGAACATCTTTTCCATTCCTATGTACCATTTGGCTAATTGCATCAAAGCGAATGCCATCGACATGAAGTTGATCTAAGAAATAAAGAGCGCTTGCAAACATCAGACGACGCGTTTCTTCTTTTCCGTAATCTAAATAAAGTGTCCCCCAAGGCGATTTTTCTGCAGCGAATAAATTTGTACCATCAAATTCATGCATTGAAACTGAATAAGATTCAGATTTATGATAGTGCTGAAAATGAGTGGGGATCCAATCGATAATAATCCCTATTCCATTCTGGTGAAGTTGGTCTACTAAATACTTAAAGTCATCGCAACTTCCACAATCTCTATAAGGCGCAAAAAAATTGGATACTTGATAGCCCCGTGCATCTTTAGAAAAATGCTCAAGAAGACCATAACATTCTACATGAGTGAATCCCATTTTTTTGCAATACGCAATCAAATCGGGAGCCATTTCTCTAAAATTCAAAGGTCTACCATACCCACTCTTCCAAGACTTTACTTGAAGTTCATAGATAGAAAGAGGTGATTGCAAAGGATTCATTTTACCCCTTTGCGATATCCAGTTTTGATCTTTCCATTGATATTTCGAAGGATCGACGACAACAGATTGAACTTGATCTACTTCTGGGATATAGGTCGTTGAAAAACTAAAGGGATCAGTACGCAGCATCTTTTTGCCTTGGCAGTCTTCAACGAGATAAAGATAAGTTTTGGCAGGTTGTGCGTGTGGAGTAGTAATTTCCCATATACCATTAGAACTTTTTTGCATATCAAGTCTTTGCTCTTCTTTCCCATATGCCGTTAGAATAACGGACACCTTTTTTGCGTGCGGAGCATAGACTTGAAATGTGGTTTTTCCATGGTGGAATTGCGCCCCTCGAGATTCATATAGCTTAGAATGATCGCCCCTTCTTAAATCGGAGGGAGCAACGGGTATGTTTTGACTACTTGTAGATTCTAAAGAACAGATCCAACTTCGGACTTTAGGCGCAAGCCACTTTTTGAGTTCTTCTTTTTGCTTAACATCCTGTGCTAAAGGGAACAGAATGGCCATTTTTTCAAATTCAGCTACATCCTTTGCGAGTACGCAACACTCTAAGAGCTCTTTTTGAGTACGCAAATGAAACTGAAGAATGCTTTCCCCATTACTTTGTGGATGTTTTAATTGAATTAGGACCGCAGGATCTTCATAGAGTTTCCTCTTCCCCCACTCAAATCCTAGGTCAGTGGCAGATGATGCTTTTTGAATTTCATCATGAATTTTCCATTGAAGCTCTAGAGGTAACTCTTCGATTTTTTTGAGTACTGCACTCTTATCCCAATTTCCACTACCCATCAAGTGTGCAATATCTTGAATATTCTGCTCATTTTCTTTTTGACGCCCTATACTTAATTCGTCCTCAATATAAAACATCAATTGTTCTACCAGACTTTTACCTCTTAGATAAATTACTTTATCGGCAGATTCTCTCAGGACAAAAAGATTTTCATCTATCGTTTTAGTCCCATACTGCGGATTGTTGTGAAAATTGTTATTATTGGGGTTTAACCAATCCTTAAACCAAACGCCCCATCTAAGAAAGTTCTGATACTCAGCAGGCAAATCATTAAACCTCTTTCGAACCGTTTCTGTATCGGATGTAGTCAGCACTTCATTTAACTTTTGCAATTTTTCGCGGTCTTCATGGAGCTTTAAAAGATTTGTAGAAACGTGATTCGGCATATGAACTTTGGCAAACATTTGCTGTGTTCTTAAATCCGCTGAACTTATGTATAGTGAGCATCTTTGCTGATAATTTGCTGTCTTTTTTAAAATGGAATCAGGTGATTCTTGCTGCTCGATAAGACTAATTGATGAAGGCTCTCTTAGAATTTGACGCCGAGCTTGCTGAACGGGTAACAAATTAGAAATGTTATTTGTTGTCATTAGTACTTCCCAGGTTTAATAATATTAATATTATATGATAAAAATCATATAACAAACAACGTATAAATATATATATTATATTATTTAATTGTACTTTTTTTTAAAAAAAATTAAGAGATCATTGAATAATGATAAATGAGTTCATCGTTTTTGTGTGGACCGATGATTCGCCAATGAAAATCAATGACATTTTCCTCCCAAACGATGTTGCCTAAGTAGGTATCCTCGCCACACAAATGTGCGTCGATCGATTCCAACATCCCTGGTTTGGTGGGTGCAAGATGAAACAAAAAGACCGGATGAGTTGACCCATAACGCAAATGCTCCAGTGTGATCAACGAAGCATTGAGATCTAACGTCCAACGAAAACTATTGCTAAACGCTGTGTCAGGAAAATTGTTGTGAAACCAATACCCTTTTTCTTGAAACACCAAAACTGAGGAACTTTCAGTTTCAACTTCTACATCCGCTTTACCGATAAGTGTGGATTTTTCTTCTCCATGACGCGTTTTTGCCGAGAATGAGAGTTGCTGAACCTGGGTTAATTGTTCCCAAAAAGCCTCGAGCTCTTTGCGGCAATTTTTTTCGCGCTTTCTCTCTTCCTCTAAAGCGAGTTTGGGTTTATGGATGAAACAATAGTTCTTTTTGTCCTGCGATGGGAGCAAAGTATAGGCTTTTTTTAGCAGGCCCTCGAGTTCCAGGCGAAGTGGGTAAACGGGGTTGAATTGATAGATGCGGATTTTCCCTTCGTAATGACTTTTGAGGATTTGCTCTTTCTCGAGACGAATCAAGGCTTTTTGCAAGGGGGTAAGTGGTATTCCTAACAGCGTTTGCAGCTGGGCCCCATAGACCCGTTCGTTGACGAAGAGAAACAGCAGAATACGCGCGACATTCTTATTCCCAAATAGACTCGCCAACATAAAATCAAACCCCAATTTGGTTAATAAAAACTACCATATCGCTTCATTTTCTTCCATAAGACCCTTTCTTTTTCCGGTCTATAAACTAAAAAGTAGTTTAATGTCAAGTTTTGACCCCTTTGCATTTCAACCTAAACTAACTAAAATAGACCCGTATTTTGGAGGAATCTATGCAAACCAAGAGTCTTACTAAACCTTTAGAACATAAAGCGATCTTTACGGCTCTGCTCGCCTCTTTTTTAATTGGCGCCTGCGCCCAGATCAAAATCCCCTTGCCGTTTACGCCTGTGCCCTTCACGTGTCAAACGTTAGCCGTAATGGCCATTGGCGCAAGGTTAGGGAGTCGCTACGGAGCGCTTGCCACCGTATTTTATTTGCTGGAAGGAATTCTCGGTCTGCCCGTTTTTTCGGGAGGACATACGGGACTGCTTTGGATCTTAGGAGCAACCGGAGGATACCTGTTGTCTTACCCATTGGAAGCTTTTTTAGTCGGTTATTTTATAGAACGAAAACAACGACTATTAGCCATAGTTCTTCCTTGCACCCTACAAATGGCACTTGGCTCGCTTTGGCTCAGCGCTTTTGTGGGACTCGATCGCTGCTTTCAACTGGGCTTTTATCCCTTTTTCTTAGGTGAAATCGGTAAGGCTCTCATCGCAACGCAATGTTATAAAAGGAGTAATCCATGAAAATCACTATAGAATATCCTCAAGTAATGAAAATGGCTTTATTTGAAGAATTAGAGGTTCCCGACACTGCAACAATTCAAGAAGTTAAAGAAAAAATACTGAATAGCTTTTGGAATTTGTTTAACAAAATGTGGTCCCATCGAGCCAAAATACATGGTCAAGTCAAAGATGTTACATTGAAAGATGGCGACACCGTGCTTACTAGCGACGAGATGTTGCGCGGTAAAACAAAAATTCAAGCCGTATTTTTTGAAAGGCAACATGCCGTGTAAACACTACCATGGCCCGCTCGACATCGTCGAGATTAAGTTCAAGTGTTGTGGGAAGTATTTCCCCTGCTATTTCTGCCATGCAGAAAGCGCAGATCATGAAGCAACACGATGGAACAGCAGCGAATCGGCCGTCAAGGCGATTCGCTGCACTTCTTGCAAAAGCGAATTATCCATCACCGAATATCTCCTCTGCCAATCCCAATGCCCTCATTGCAAGGCTTCTTTTAACCCAGGCTGTCAAAAGCATTGGCCTCTATACTATTTATTGGCAGTCTTTTTTTCAGCAATGAATTGAATGCAAAGAGGCTCCATGTTAGGACCATCAATTCGATAATTGCATGTTTTGATTTCATACCCTGCATGCGTTAGAAGTGGTCTTACCATTCGTCTGTCTGGAAGAAACCAAGCTCCCATTTCTTTCATTAAATTCATTGGCGGAACTTCTTGAGCTGAGGGTGCAGAGCGGAAAAGAGTTCCAATAAGAAAACCATTTTTTTTAATAAAAACATCATGAATCTTGGTCCAAGTAGCACGGAATTTAGTAGGATTGATATATGGAAAAATATCGCTAGCTATAACAAGATCTGCGGATTCGGGGGGAGTATATGCCGCGACATCAGCTTCGATAATACTTAATTGACCCGACGCTACTGCTGCCTTATTTCGAGAAGAGAGAATATCTAGGGATGATCGAGAATTATCAACAGCAATGACACGCCAACCTCTTTGTAGCAAAAGTGGAACTGATGGACTGTTGCCACATCCCAGATCAATTGCTGTTTTACCTTCGCCTCTCGACTTTTTCACAAATTCCTCAACAACTGGTAAAGAACCAGGTTCATGATCCGCAGAAAAAGCTCCCCAAAACTCCTTTCGATCCATCGGCATACCAGGATAGTGAACCTCTTGTGTCCCACGCCATCGAGCGGCTACGGATTCTACTGAAGCCCATATTACATCGATGTTCCTCGCTGTTTCATCGTTCATTTCAACAATTGACGTTTCTTCATTGGGCGCTAAAATTATTTGACGAAATGCGTCTAGTGCTTCTTGACTATTTGGAACCACACGAACAGAAGAACTCATATATTCTCTCCATCAATTTTTATGATTAACCATATATTATACAGCCAATGTTGATAAAATTGTAGATGAAAAGTCCAATTTTGCTACGGCCTTGTTGCGTAAATATCGGAAGATCTGGAAAAAGTTTAAAGGGTATCATCGGAGGTCTCTTGGTGAAACAGGCTTCTATCGCTGGAAGACGATCTTCGGCGGAGAACCTAAATCTAGAAAAATCCCCAATCAGCAGGGAGAAACTTATGCCAAATTGATGACGCTGAATAAGATGACTGGTTTGGGCATGCCGAAATGTAAATGGGTGGCTTTTTGATTCATGTACAATGGTTGCACATGAATGTGTAACCGTTACACATTCAAACTTGATTTACACAACAAGGCCCGATTTTGCACAGAAAGCAAAAAACGATGTGATATTTTGGAGAATAAAATAGGGCCATTGAATAGCCCCATCATTTTATAGATAAATCAGTTTAAACAGTTTGATATCTTGGGAATCGTCTGCCTTTATAATATTTAGGATTATAATAAAATCTAGTCCACTATACCTTCGGTTGCAAAAGCCAGCACATCCACCTGCATAGGAATATACCGAACGTGATTCAAAAATCGGATTTGGGCTGACGCGAAAGTTCTCGCGGTTCGACGATCGTAAGTTGCCCAATATTAGCAATATGGGGACGACTTACGATCATCGAACCCCGAGGCTTTGGCGCGGCCGAAATCCCAATTTTTGAATCCACGTTCGGTATAACTGATCACGTGAAGCACTATTGATGCCAACGTGAATAAAGTTCATTTATTTCATTTTCATCTCCTGGCAAGATTGAAAAGAAAAGCCGTTCTTGATTGATTGGCGGTTCAGAGTGCACAGCCGAACAATTCTCATCTCCAACGATAAAAAAAGCGCCAGAGCCTCTTGAGCGGATATAGACTGATTAACATTAAGAAGACCTCTTCTATTTTTGAACTCTTCACGGTTTTCTAGTTTGTAAAACAAGGTTTGGTTTCCTTTTAAGGCCGCAACAAATTTAAAGACTAAACCGTGAGGAGCATAATTAATATCCATCGGTATGCCAACGAGGTTCATCAAAAGCATGATTTGGAAGCGACGCGCGAACGCAGACCCAAGCAGTTTCTTTGTTACAAGCATTCTTAATATTACATGCAATCTCGAAAATAATGTTGGTAATCCTCTGAATTACATCTTCATCACCCTTTCCAATCTCACGTAAAAAAGCTGGCAATTCTTCTTTTAAAAGATATAAACTTCCAAATCGATCATATTGCTTTGTAGATTCGATTTTAAATTGATCAATAAGAGCTAAATCCTCGCTAGAAAGACCGAGATCAATAAAAGTAAAATGAGTATTGGATCCAAGATTTTCTATTTTTTTACACATGTTTTGTACGATAGGAGCCCTTTCCTCAATCAATTCTTCACAAGCAAATCCCGTTTGAAAACAATATAAAACAAAAAAAATACTCAATCTGGCAAACATATTTTCCTCTTATTTAATAAATTATTCTCCACATTTGTTATACAAATATACTGCTTGCACCTGAAAAGTTGTAGAAAAAACATGAATTGATCTTGCTTTATTGATTAATGCAGTGTATTTTGGTCCCTTTATGAATAAAATCTTCGTTCTTTTACTTACGTTTTCTACCTTTTTTCTTTCAGCGCAAACTATTGAACGTCGAGCTGCGCTGGATATCGGTTCTGGAAAAATTAAAATTCAAGTTTCGGATGTTGATCTCACTGACAACAGGATTGTTAATGTTTTATTTACTGATACTGCCAATGTAGGGTTACGTGAGGATCTCTCTAAGAGTCTTGATGGTCGATTGAGTTCCGAGATACAAAATCAAACAATTCATGCCATCGCTCAATTAATCACCCAAGCGAGTCAGTTTCAGCCTAATGCCTATCACGCCGTAGGGACAGAGTCATTACGTCTAGCAAAAAATGCCGATGTCTTA
Source organism: uncultured Verrucomicrobiae bacterium (assembly GCA_963839895.1). Taxonomy (GTDB): domain Bacteria; phylum Chlamydiota; class Chlamydiia; order Chlamydiales; family Rhabdochlamydiaceae; genus CAJCIW01. Next base: position 2,213,242 of record CAWIWQ010000001.1, on the reverse strand, counting down.
GTCGAGAGAATTCAACAAGAAACGGGAGTGAATGTAACCATCGTCACTCAAGAAGAAGAAGGGATATTAGGATTTATTAGTGCTATTAGTGAAGCGGATGTTGACCCAGACCGGGCCATTTCTTGGGATTTTGGCGGTGGGAGCTTTCAAATCACAACAAAGTGTGCTGATCGCTATTTGATCTATCAGGGAAAATTGGGAAAGGTTCCTTTAAAAAATGCTCTATTGAAAATACAGGGAAAAAATACATTTAGCCCCAATCCTGTTTCCCAATCACAGACTCTTGAAACCATTCAATTCATTAAGCATACTCTTCAAGATATTCCCTTTGAACTTCGTCAAAAATTACAAGAATCAAACGGCATTGTGCTAGGGATTGGAATCAATCCTCTATGGGGTCTATCGAAATGTAATAATTTCGATCGCAGACGAATTTTAAACGAGCTCAATGAGCGTCTGGATTTAGATGATTTTGCCCTGCGAAATAAATATCCTATGTATGCTAACCCCAAAGAAGCTGTCACTTATATTGTTTCAAATCTCATTTTAGCTGACGGAGTGATGGAAGCTTTTGATATTTCCCAAGTCCGCTATGTTGGAACCCAAGGTGCCAATGCCGTTGGATTGCTGTTGTCATCCCAATATTGGAATAATTTTACCCACCCTATCAGCGATGAGTAAATATAGCTTTAAACCTTACAGAACAATCTTTCCTGAACTTTTCCAACGAGAAAAAGAGCGAATCGTTTCGCACATTAAGGAAGATTTAATTGTTGAACATGTAGGAAGTACAGCTGTCCCCGATTTAGGTGGAAAAGGGATCATCGACATAGCCATTGCGGTCGATCCGCAAAACTTCGATGCAATCTCAACACAGCTACAAAAATTGGGGTATGAATTTCGACGAGTACACAGTACTCCCGATCGACTGTTTTTTCGCATTGATTTGCCCGATTCAGAAGAAGGTGTACGACGCTATCATATCCACTTAACGTATCTCACAAGCAAAGACTGGAAAGATCTGATTTTCTTTAGAGATTATCTCCGTGCGCATCCACACAAAGCGCAAGAATATGCCGAACTTAAGAAGAAAGCCGCTGAAGAAGCAAATGGTGTTGGAGAAAAATATCGAAAGTTAAAGGATCACTTTTTTCATGAGGTTTTGCACTAACGATATTGAGCGTGCAATGTCGTTTTTAAAAAATCGCCATCTTTGCCGTATATTTGTTCAATTCGTTTATGCTGTTTGTTGTACTTCTTTTTTAATTTTTTTGTTTCTAATGTCTCATTGTCAACCATAAAGATTGGCTGTTCGAAAAAAGAAATCATCGAATGGTTTTTCTCAAAAAATGGCTGAAGCTTGGAATTTAGCATTTGAAGTTCTTCTTCAATTGTTGCAAATCCCTTTGAAGGGGTTAATTTAACTATAGAAAGCGTGAAATGATGAATGCTACGTTTGATTTCCTCTCTTCTTTCATACATCCATGCATTATGATTGCCATACCCTAACAAAATTCCCAATAATTGTTCATTTTTTTTTAAATAATCGGTTAAAATTCCATTTTGTTTAATAATCTGATCGAGAAGAATTTGACCTGAAATGTTGGATCCTAAAATCTTTCGAAAATCTAACTGATTTTTTCTGAAAGTTTTTAGAAAGTTTTTTTTATTTATAAAAATTATATCAGTACCTCCATCCTGTGCTGAAAATAACATCTCACAATTCCTAAAAAGAAACAGATGTTGATATTTTCTGAAAATTTCTGCACCCTTCTTAATCTTTACATTCCAAGGAAGAATACTTTGCGATACAAAAATACTTTTTGAATTTTCTAGATCAAAATATCCTGAGATCCCCATTGGTTTAGTGCCAAAGAGTACATAAGCAAAACCCTCTTCCAAAAAGAGATAGCGAAGAAAAAAATCTAAAAAAAATAGTTCATCTTTTGGAATGTTTTTCAATAAAAATGTCTTTGGCTTGAGAAGCGTCATGGAAAAAGTTTGCGGATACTTATATTTCAAAGAAAATACGCAGCTCAATGCAATTAAGCTAAAAACTGCGCACAGTCGTAAGTATGGAAGAAAACGCTTTATCTTCACTTATTGCTTTTTACCACAAGTATAACAAGTGCTGTCCCATACAAACACACAAGCGGGACAAATGCGATTTTTACATCTTCTTTGTAAAATGCCGCAGTCATCATCTTTAGCATTTTGAAAATAAAGTCCATTCTCATCTGAAAAAACCGCTGCCGTCTCAATTGTAAGTTCACCCATGTTGACGTAAATGCAATTCTTGAAAAATCCTATTTGTGAAGAGTCGATATACGTTTTCGAACAAGGTATGAATTTCTTAACTTGAGAAATGGCTGTCTCTTCATTTGCATGCAGACTTTGAGAAAAAACCGAAACAACACATAAAAATACGAATGCCAGCGTTTCTATCTTCTTAAACATCGCTTACTCCAGGTTGAGGTTGAAAAGTAAAAATGTTTATTGGAAATTTCTTTTTGGATCAATGTTTTTTTATCGTGAATATTCCATTTATGAAGTCGCAAACGCCAGCACATCGACCTGCATGGGAAAAGCCGTTCGCAATTCTTCTCCGGCTTGACGACAGAGCGCATCATTGAGTTGTGGAGCGATGAGCAGTAGGCGTTTATCGCAAAGCGGTTGGTTTTTTTTTGACAATTCATGACGGATGCGAAATTCCCCTTCTGTAAGAAAATGTGCGCGATCGAATTTGCGTTTAAGCACGCGATGTGTAGGAAGGGAAAATAGTTTACCGATTTCTTGCGCGAGAAAGAAGTGCATATCAAAGCCCAGTTTTTGTTTTTGTAAGAAGGAAACAGGAAACGGAATGATTAAATCTGGCAACGCATGTTTTTGTTGTAGCCATTGATACACCATGAGAGAGGCAGCTGCCGGGAAAGCTTCGCGGCGACCTTGTTTCAAGGCGTTAAGGAGGGTGCCGCTGGGTCCAAAGGTTTCACAGGCTGCGAGCTGATGACGGATGACGACAGAGCGATGGATACATCTATCGCAGCGACCGTGATCGAGCTGACGAAAACAGGTTCGGCAACGATCTTGGGTTTCAATGAGGGTGATTTGTTCAAGGCAAGTAGAGCAAAACAGCGGCAAGCGTTTAGTGAGCGCGGTTTGACAATGCAAACACAGCGGCGGGTAGAGAATATGTAAGAGGTGTTTAAAACTGAAGGCCATAGCGCGGTTTGTCTAGTGTTCCGCGGATGGTGAGCGTGAAGGCTTCAGTGATTTTGAGCACCACATCTTGGCGCATATTGAGGTTGATATGCATTTTTCCATCGAGATCAATGTAGGATAAATCTTTATTGGGCGAGAGATAAAATTCTGCGCGATTACCTTCGCTAAAGGAGTTTTGTAAATTTACAAGATAGAATTTATCGCCGCGCAGTTCCATCTCTAATTCCCCTTGAACCGGAGTAAGAATCCCCGGATCAAGCCCGATATTTTTAATCATTTCAATCGGCGTATCGAGAATCGAGGATTCTTTCTTAAACTGATTGGCAAAGCTCAAATGCGCTGAACCTTCTAGAGTCGCTTTATCGCCGAGTTTGCCATGAATGTCTTTCATCACAAAATTTTTGATCGTAAAGGGTTTGATCTCTAGCTCTACGCCACTTGTTTTACGCATTAAACTCGGTTGCATTTGACGTACGGTAATGTACGGGATGGAGAGTTCCCAATCTTCTTGTTTTTGAATTTCGATTTTTTTAATCGCGATGGTGCCGGAAGGATCATCGATTTGTAAATTAGAGATCACAATACGATCGGAGGTGGCTTCGAGCGAGGCTTCCAGATTGTGCAGGCGATATCCAAACACTTCAAATTCAGCGCCGCGTAAAGCTCCGTTGGCTTGAAAACTGCGCGGTCCTTCTTGCCAGAGCACGAGATCGCCATGCCATTCATAACCGCCGCCAATTTTGAAATTTTCAAACTTTTGGCGCATATCTTCAGGAAGTAGTGCGCTGAGCTTGCTGCCATTCACTTTGATTTGACCGCTAAGTGTGCTCGCTGCTGGAATTTTTCGTTTAGAATTTTTGGTCAGCTGACAACTTAAACCATAACAACTGCCCTGCACACTTTCCCAGTTAAGTTTGCCATTTTGCGTGATGAATAATAATTTAAGTCCGTCTGCTTTGGGATGGTCGAATAATTTCAGCACGCCAAAAGGTTCCTTGGCAAAATCCACTTGCAATGTGGTCCACAGCGGTTGATCTTCAATCTTTGTCTTAGCGCGAACCATCACGGTTTCTTTTTCAATATGGATCTGTAATTGATCGAAGTTTAAAGATTTTCCTTTGTAACTATAGCGCCCGGCTTTTAATGAACCTTGGAAAGTTGTGCCTTTACTGCTGAAGACTAAATCACCGAGTCCCTCTAAGTTTCCTTCCCATTCAAACTCTTTAAACAGCGGAGAAACCATCTTAGCATCGATGGCATGACCGATCAGGGCGGGCGTGAGCGAAAATTGCAATTGATGTGCTGTCAGATTGTCTGATTTTACTAATTTTGCAGCCTTTAGATCAGCCAAGTGTTGATTGCTGATGCGGTGTTTGAGTTGCACATCGAGTCCTTCTAACTGAAGCCCTGTGCTTTGAGCGTAAGTGAATTTAATCGCTTTTCGATTCGCGGCTATGAGCGCAAGCGGCGTTTGCAATTCTAAAAATAGATTAACTTCGCCAGTGATTTTAACGTCGCTGGAATAATCTCCGGTAAGACTTACTCCTGCGGCAAATGTCCCTTTGGCTTGCTTTAATTCTAAAGCGGCTAGCTCACCTTTGACTGACTCAAATGTACAGGTGAATCTCTTTTGATCTGGTTTAACAAATCCGCTGCCCTTAAGTGCAATCCCCTGCCATTTCCCTTCAAATTGTGGGACAGAGACCCCTTGATTATCGACGAGAAAGGCCCCTTTGAGCGACAGCTTTCCCGCTTCGAGTTTTTCGATCAGCCATTTTTCGCCGATCTTTTGACCGCTTAAATGAAAAGAATCACAAGTTTTACCTTTGATTTTGAAATCGCGGCTTTCAGCGAGAAAGTTAAACCCTATTTGCAAATCTTCAGAGGTAACGCGCGCCTGCAGCGAGCCTTCCATCTGCCATTCTTGCAGATTCTTTGGCGAAAAAGACGGAGGCAAAAAGCCGGCATTTTGCAGAAAAGCTGCTTGGTGATGCAGTTCTTGACATTTGAGGACAGGACGCATTTCAAAGGCGATGGGTTTGAGCACTTCATTGAGGACGCACTGCGTGACATTGAGTTTTGTGCCTGCAAAATGGGTGCCTGGCTCAAAGGCGATCTGCCATTGCTTCTGAGGATTTTGCGTCGCCTTGCCGGCAAAGTGAGCAAATTCACGCTTGCCGTCGGCAACATTGCAATCAAATTCAAGCGCTGCGGCATCCATGCTTAAACGTTTAACTGCAACTGTGCACAGCGAACCATCGCGCAATTGCCAAACCCCTTCTCCTTTGTCGAGAGAAAAGCGTTTAATTTTAGAGTCGAATTGGATCTCGCAACGCCCTTCGGCAATCGTTGTTCCCGCATTCACAGGAAAGTGCAAATGATTGAAACTGCCTTTGAAACTCCACTCTCCATTATTCAACACAAAACCTTTTTCACTGCTGGAAAAATCCCCTTCCACGGGAACTGAAATGTGCGGCACAGAAGGAAAATGATTGAGCAGAGCCACCAAACTCTTCATATCTCCAGCGATTTGTGACGTTGCAAGATTCAGCTGCCCTTGTGATAAAGAGGCTTCGAGATTGCCGCGCACACCTAACCCTTCACATTCGGCATAAAAGGGAGTGATTTTGAGTCGATCGCCATCGAGTTTTAGTGTGCCTTCAATCGCTGACACATCTAGACCGAGCTCGGAATAGTGCAGTTTAGCTTCAATTAGAGGGATTTCGCCATGCCAGGTTTTATCATATACAAATTGAGCGGTCTTTTGTTTGAGCTGCGGCAACGAAAGCTGAACCAAAGGATGGGTGATGACAATCCCCTCGCCCCCCAGTTGCAATTGAATGCGCGCCGGCGTTACTTGAGCTTTACAATGTAATTGACCACTGAGATTCGCATCAGGAGAAAATACAGAGACAAAAGGTCCGTAACTTTTTTCGCTTAAATTTTCCGCTAAAAATTGCCCTTCTTTAAATTGAATCGTTGGGAAATTTCCGAGCAACAATTCAGAGATGACAAGCGTATTGCAAGTAAACAAGCCAGAGGCTTGAATCGGCTCCTGTTCAATCGCTCCTGCAATATCGACATGCAAATCCCCTTTATCCAATTTAGCATCGATTTGACAATCGATTTCAAGAGCTTGAGCTGAAGGTTTAGACCATAAATTAAATAGAGCCTTGCCATCGCCTTGCAATTTTACATGCAACTCATTAGCTAAGACTACTGCTTCTGCCTGCAAGTCGCCCCATTGTCCACGAATCTGCGAGGTTTGCAGAATCCCTCTTTCTAAGGCGATTTCGCTGGAAAGATGGTTCACATGCAACCTGGAATCGAGATAGTCCCCTTCCTGCAAGACCAACTGCAAATCTTCAAGCGCCCACACCCCATTTTTTTTCACTAAGCCGCTCTTTGCCAGGATCTGCGTGGCATACACTACCCGCTTTTGCTCAGGGAAATCCCAGCTAATGTTGTCGAGTTGCAAGTGTTCGATAGAAGCTGTTTGACATTCCCCTTCCCGATACACAAACGTCGCCTGTCCTTGTGCAATGCCATCGATACAGGTTCCTGGCAGCGCCACAAAACCGCGTAAAAAATCCAAGGATTCAGCGGCCACAGCTTCCACATTGAGATGCAATGTCAAAGCGTCGTGTTCTGTGCTGCAAATCGAGAGCGTCATTTGCATCGAACGACTCGTAAAATCCAGTTCCGACCAAAATGTGCGATCCTCTAATACGCCCCCTTTGCCTGTCAGCGTAAAGGGAATCTGCCGCGCTTCCTGGATCAAAGTGCCGCTCAAAGCAACCTTTGGCTCTTCTTTCGGCGCAAATGTCAAATCGCCATTGAGATAGCTAATCCCTAAACCCCGCTGTTCCAAATGACAAAAACCGCTATTTAAATGAAAGGTGGCGCTCAGTTTATCCCAAAACGATCCCGTTGAGCCCTCCACAGGATAAGAAAAACCTCCCTGAAGTTCTTCACATACCAAATCAATCCCGCTTCCTTTCAAATCGAGCTGCTTGCCCGATCCCAAGCAATGCACTTCCTGCATCTCAAAATCGGGGTTAAAGCAAAACAGCCCCTCTAATTCCAATTGCCCATCGGCTTTTTCCCAACCTTGAATCCCCTGCATAAATAACGCTGAAAGAGGAAGAACCCGGCTAAGCTCGCTTTGTCCCAGTTTTATCCCCGCTTGATACAGGCCATCCCTCATCGCAAGTTCGACCGAAAGCATAGGGCTTGCGTCATTCGAAATCGCAAACGTGCCAATCCCCTCAACCTCATTACTTGGAACAAGCGTGAAATAATACCTAGCCCCTGAGGCCAGTTGCATCATGCCACCGCTGATATCCCAGCGCGGCTGAATGAGTTTTGTCCGGTATAAAAAAGGAAGCATGGGAGGAGATTTATCGACTGTAGAATACACAATCTGAGGATGAATGACTGTAATATGCGGCTTAAAGTGGAAAAAATCCCCTTTAATCCTCACCTCAATACGATCGACCGTCAGTGCCGAAATCGGATCGATCACCTTCAAGCCAGAAATCGCAATCGCGCCCTCTTCCCAGCGCATCGCGTCATAGCTGACCACACGCCCTTTAGGAATGGCATTCTTGAGCACCAGCTTACAGCCAAGCAGAACCAGCGGCTTATGAAATATCCCCACGCCTGCAACAAGCACAAGGAAAATGAGCCAGCGCTTCTTAAATCTTTTCGAACCCTGCGACATCAAAATAGAAAATTGCTAATTTTCCTTCTGTTATCTCATATTCCCCAAAAAATGATAAGCAGGATTTATGGAGCACTTCATGACTGAAACAATTTTACCACAGAAAAAATTCCTCTCTGTGGTTTCCAATCTCTGTGGTAAATAATTTATTTAACTAGATCGAGGTATTCATCTCGTTGTAAGAGAGTATCTAGTTCGCTCTGATTGGATAATTTGATCTTAAACAGCCAGCCGTCTTTTTCGGCGGAGAGGTTGATATGGTTGATGAAATCGCCTAATTTTTGGTTGATTTCGACGATTTCACCGGACACGGGGGAATAGATATCAGCCGCGGCCTTGGTCGATTCGAGCACAGCGACTTCTTGGCCAGCGGTGACCCGTTTGCCGACAGCAGGCAGTTCGACGAAGACGATTTCGCCGAGTTCTTTTTGGGCATGATCGGTGATGCCGACAGTGCCGATCTGATCATCTATTTTGATCCATTCATGCGATTGTGTGAACTTCATGATGGCCTCTCTTATTTTGTAAACTTAAAACTTGCCCAAAGTCGGGGATGTTGTTCAAGAGAAAAATGCTCTGAACTGAGCGCAAAATGTTGTGGCAGACCCTTAAAGCGATGGATGCGGTAGGTAAAACCGATGTGATCAAAGGAAGCCGGGTCAAAGCCATGCAAGCATGATGCTGGAATGTAGATTTGTAGATCGTAACTCTTGTTAGCGAATTCGGCAGTGACTTGTATATCCGAAGCCTCACAGAGTGGATGAGTATCTTCGGTGCGAAAGTGGGTGATTTCTTGGGCTTGGATCCCCTGCACGGCCTGCGGAAGTATGACAAACTGATGGCAAAAGCGGGTGGGAAAGCCGGCGGTTTTTAAATCGCGGGTATCGAAAAAGAGTTCCACGGCATCCCCTTCTGAAAATCGGGGATAAAAGGCTTCTTCGAAGGGTTTATCGACATACACATCGATGAAAATCCCCTCTTCATTCCAGGCCATAGCCACTTCAGCAAAGCGCTGTTCTGCGAGCCACTCCGAAGTGTCAGAGAGTAAAAAGCTGCGGCGCATCAGTTTGGAAGAGGGCGCCGTTTTTGAATAGCGCAGCTCACTTTCCAGCGCAAAAAATTCAAGCGGCGCAAGCGGCGGGCACTGCTCTAAATTCTCGCCATTCATCGCCGCTCCTCGGAATTTAAAGCGGTAAGATCGATCGCTTTTTTCTCTTGGATTTTCTGCAAGATTTGCAACATCATATCGCGTTTAGCATCGAACGCCAAAATTTGATGTCCCTGCTCCATGCCGTTTAAAGAAGGTTTTCGATTTTCCTGTTTACCTTGCACAAAGTAAAACGCTAGCGCGCCATGATCGCCGATGGTGACAGGTGACCATTCGTTGGGCGATAACAAAAACATCTCTTCTTTGGAAAAGGGAATCTCTCCACAGCGCTCAACGCTTTGTTCCGATTTTTCTAGCAACCATTGTGAACTAATAGAGGGAGCATCGCTACTTGTTTTAAGCCAAGCGGTGGGATTAGTGTGCAACTGACTTTTCGCATCATTCATATGCACGAGTAGACGCGTATTGCTGTAAAAAGCCAAGGGCAAATCGCCGGCTTTTCCAGGCAATAGTCCAAATTGCACGCGATAATGATCTTCGATCGATCTGAGTAAATCAGCAAAGAGGTGTTTACCAATTTGATCTTTAACGTCGTTAAAGGGTTTCCACTGTCCACCGCTTTGTTGGAAGTACGCGAAATCTTTTTTGCGCATTTCGGGATAAGCCTCTTCTAACCGTTTATCGAGCAAACGATCTAATGTACCGTCTTTATAGGCTTCTTCAAAGGTGAGGATTTTTTTCTTCGGCTCTTGACGCACCACTTGAATCCGATAGTAATGTTCGCCATCAGGAGAATAATTGTTTAATTTGGAATCGGCATGTTCGACAAGAACGGCTAATTCTGAATTTTCTTTAACACCGTCAAAGGGCCACTGAGTTCCACGCAATTTTAATCCGACAGTCGACGTTTGTGGCGAGGCGCGATCTAAAGCAGCAGCGATGTGTTCGGGATGTTCGTCTATCATTTTTCCACGCGCAAATTGATCGACTTTAATCCGCAATTTCTTATCGAGTGTTTCTAAACCGGCTTGGCGCTCAGATTTAGACTCCCCTTTGAGTAGGGCCACTTCGGGAAACTGTTTCTTAAGTTGTTGCCAATGCGCATCTAAAGTCTCCCAATCCCAGGTTTCTTTAACGCTAATCGACTGAGACAACTCTTCTTTAGTGACAGAGCTCCACTGCAATTCACAGCTGCGCTCGATTAATTCAGGGGCTTTTCTTTCAATGGCTTCAATCGATGCAAATTGTTTCGGAATGCGCAAGTCAGAGCGCAAACGGGAAATGTCAGCTGCAACCCCTTCTAAGTAGACCTGGAGCTTTAACATCGAGCGAAAATCTGTAAGCTGCAAGGCTTGTGGCAATTGATAGAGCGACACTTGAACGCTTTCTTTGGCGAATTTATCGAATTGTTGATAGGCCAGTCCATCGACTAAAATGCTCCCGCTTCCATCTTCAAATAGCCTGCGCATTAACATCACTTTTTTCCATGCGCAAAGCAGCATCTTCTCATCGAAGCCAAGACCGCGCATTTTGGTTTGAAAATAATATTCAACTTCTTCCGAAGCGAGCTTTCCTTCACGAGAATGTTGTTGATAGCCTTGATAGATATTCTGATATAAATCCGCACGGATCTCTTCTTTTTTGACGTCGTAGCCTTTTTCTACCGCTAATTGTGCGGCATTCTCAATAAATTGCGCGATGAGTGGAACAAAATGAGGACCAAACCAATCATCGATCGATTTAAAACCAAATAGAGAGAGATCGCCATGCGTGAGCAGAGGATCGGGTTCGATATTCATTTGATTTTGCTGCATGGTGAGCACTTGCTTAAGAATATCTGGCGGTAATCTCACCTGATCCAAATACAATTGCATCATCAACGCTAGAGTTTCGGTCGTCAGCTGATCGCTTTTGAGTTTAATCGAACGCAAATGCTGACTTAATTCAGGAGAAAAGCGGTTCCACATCACTTCTGCATTGATCTGCGGGGAGCGAGGGTGAACATACGCGCGATAGCTTTGGATTCTTTTCAAACGCTGATCCAGATCGGGTTTGAGCTCAGCAAAATAGCGTTTTGCGAGCATCATGCCTAAACCCGTCGAGAAGAAATCTTTTTCGATCACTCCATCATTGAGAAAATTGGGCATGTTCCCTTTTTCAGAACGCTCAAAAGGAGAATTTTCGATCAACCGACATAATGCCGCTAATTCTTGTTGCATGATCGGCTTACCACAAACGCCTGAAAATAATGGCTTGTCCTCAACTTCCGTGCGATTGTTAAAGGTGCTGTACGTGCCGAAGAACGTAAACGAAATGATGATCGTCGCAGTGATGAAAATAAAAAAAATCTTTTGATGCTTGCGCAAGAAAGTCAACATCCATAGCTCCTGAAAATTTGAATGATCATACTCAGAAAAGCTTAAATAGTAAATGTAAGGATTTTTCGTACCCGTGCCCGTGCCCGCGTGCGTGCCCGATTATTTTTAGACAATTCTGGGGAATAAACGCAAAGACGCTAGGCCGCAAAGACGCAATTCACCACATATGAAGAGATTCTCAAAGACCCTGTCCTGAGCGAATCTCTTAGAAAATTTCAAGAAGCGGAATCTTTTTTAAAAAACCATAAAGGTTTCATGACAGAAGAAAGAGCAAGGGAATTGATTCATCAAACGGGTATTCCGACTTTTTCTAGGCCAATGGGAATCCCGGAAAATTACAGAATTAAGCTTTCAGATAAACCGGGCGGTATTAAATACGTACATCCTAGTGATGAAGGAACTTATGTAAGAGTGATGCCAGGTAAACCGCATAGTCCATTTCCTTGTCAAAGAGAACCTTATGTAAATCATAGAATACATGGCAAATCTGTTGATAAATTTGGCAATTTTGTGCCTAATGATTCATTTGAAGCACATATACCATTTAAGGAATTTGTTTATAGAGAGTTCAAGTGATCATGAACAATATCAGAAAGCAAATTTTGGATGAGTTTCTTAAAAATCTTGTTCGTTTGTCCGACGAACAATATCAAGAAAGAGTTTGGGTACTTGCTGAAGGACCGGAATGCAATGATATTGACGACGCAATATGCGATTTTTTTGATGATGGAGATCCTATCTTAGAAAAATATAAAGACTTCGAAATTACTGATGATCAATATGAATTATTGATAAATCTAAAGGGTGAACTAAGGAAATTTACGGACAAATATAATGTGTATTTTTCATATAAATCAACAAAAAAACTTATTAGTTATTCGGAATGGCAGGAGATCAGAAATCAAGCTAAAAAAGTGTTAAATTCTTTTAATTTTAAATAACATTTTAGCGATATTGATGACATAATGAAAATTCAATTAACTAAAAGTGAATGCGATTATATTCGTAAAGCCAACTTTTTTCCTCTCGAACTGCTCGAATTGTTTTTAAATATTGAAAAACAAGAAGTCATATATATATTAAAACTCTTACAAACACAAGCAGACGAAATTCGAGATCTATGTGGAGAACGCTTGCAGTTTGTTGGATTTGACGAAAAATATGAATTGACCAAAGAAGGTAAAATTCTCGAATCTTTAATAGATAAATTATTCTTGGGATAAACTTTCTCTTAAGGGTGCTGATCCTCCTGTCTTGCGGCGGTAGCCGCCTCAGTGTACTCTCTGCGCTCAGTGGTTAATTTTTTTCTCAGTAAGCTTTAGCGTAGATAACACGACGGGAACTCTTTTGCCCTGTGAAGGGACAATGGCCCACTTCATTTGAGCTTTCCAATGGAATGCAGCGGATTGTCACTCCTAAATCTTTTTTGATCTGCTCTTCCATCACCGGATCATCCACCCAAAAGCACGAGGCAAATCCCCCATGAATCTCAGGATTTTCTGCATTTTTGGGAGTGAAGAATTTGTAGAATTCTTCTTTGGAATCGATTCGTTTGATATGGCTGTCGCGGAATTTACGGGCCTTCTCAAACATAGAATGCTGAATGTCTTCAAGCTGCTCAATGACGGTTGAGAGCAATTGCTGACGGGATTGCTGTGTGACATCGCGATGACCGCGATCTCGGCGCGCTACGGGGAGTTGATCACCCGCGATGTCGCGCGGGCCGATTTCAATGCGTAAAGGCACCCCTTTTTTGACCCAAGACCAGAGTTTATCGCCGCCACGTAAATCTCGCTCGTCGACAATGACATTGAGATTTCGTCCATCATAAGGCAGATGTCGTAGTTGACCCGCTAAGGCGTGACAATAGGAAAGAACTTCAGCTTTGGTCTCTTCTTTGTGGATCACAGGTAAAATCACGATGTGAGAAGAAGCGACGCGTGGCGGTAAAATCAATCCATCGTCATCGCTATGAGTCATCACCATGGCTCCGATTAACCGGGTAGTTGAGCCCCAAGAGGTTGTCCAAGCATGCCGTACTTCGCCATCCACATCGCGAAATTTAATGCCGGCTGCTTTTGCAAAATTTTGACCGAGAAAATGAGAAGTGCCGCCTTGCAAAGCTTTTCGATCTTGCGCCATGGTCTCAATGGTGAAAGTGTCGACAGCGCCGGGAAAACGCTCACTTGGAACTTTTTCTCCTTTAATCACGGGCACGGCGAGATGTTTTTCTACGAATTGAGCATAGACCTCGAGCATGCGCATGGTTTCTTCTCGCGCTTCCGCTTCGGTAGCATGTGCGGTATGCCCTTCTTGCCAGAGAAATTCTGTGGTGCGCAAAAACAGGCGGGTGCGCATTTCCCAGCGGACGACATTGCACCATTGGTTGATCAGAATCGGCAAATCGCGATACGACTCGACCCACTTAGCGTACATTTCACCAATAATTGTTTCAGAGGTAGGTCGGACGATCAACGGTTCTTCGAGTTCACCAGCGGGTACGAGTTTGCCGTCTTTGCCTTTTTCTAAGCGATGATGCGTGACAACGGCACATTCTTTGGCAAATCCTTCGACGTGTGCGGCTTCTTTTTCCAAAAAGCTCAAGGGAATGAATAGGGGAAAATAGGCGTTCGTGTGGCCCGTAGCTTTAAACATCCCATCGAGAATACGCTGCATATTTTCCCAGATGGCATAACCCCATGGCTTAATCACCATGCAGCCGCGCACAGGCGAATGTTCCGCGAGATCGGCTGCGCGGACCACCTCTTGAAACCATTCGGGATAATTTTCTTCGCGAGTCGGTTGAATCGCTGTTTTTGGCTTATTATTCATAGGTGGATAATGTTAACGAGGCGGCGGTTAAATGTGTAGCCAAATGCGCTTTGAGTTGTTGCTTAGCGGATAGCATGTGCGCTTGGGTGGCGGTTTTTCCCAGCAGTGGGCAAGTAAATGTTTGCATGGCCTCAGGGACGCGAGTGTTGGGCAAAAGAATTTGTGCGAGGTAATCCGCGGGAGGCATAACAAGAGCAATCGACCCTTGATGTAAAAAACCCGCTTTGGTTTTACGCTGCGCGGCTCCTGCGACTTTTTTTCCCTCCCACATCACATCGTATTTGGTCGGTTTGGCCATACAAAAAGAGCTACAATCAGGATCCCAGGGGGAAAAATCATCGGATATCAAAGTAAGTGGCGGGTATTCATTTAGGAATTCGCGGATAGCTGCTAAAACAGCATGATTCACAAAGGCGTAATTTTGAAGGGTGTTGAGAGAAAATTCTGGAGAGTGCGCGGGAACAATCACAGAAAAAGCCAGATCCCAGAGATGGAAAATGATGCCCCCGCCTGTCGGTCGACGGGCCAGATTCAGCCCTAATTCTTTGGCCTTAGGCAGATTTAAGAATTTTGCAGGATTGGTGAAATAGCCATAAGTGGCGCTATCAGAGCTCCATTCATAGAGATGAAGGGTGGGCTGTTTTACAGTTTCTAAAAGCTGTTCGTCCAGACGCATATTTTCGTCGGGGCTCTTAGAGCCAGTGTCTAGGATCTCCCACATCAGCAGTTCTCCAGTAGACTAAATCGCGGCTGCGTCTTTCCGTCAATGATTACTGTTTCTAAAAACATCTCGAGCGGACGGATCCAAATCGGATCTTTTCCATAGGTGGGACACTCTTGCAAGCCCTGATAGACGACGCACCATTCGAGGGTTTCGCTATGGCGGCCCAGGCCTAAAATGCGGTACTTTTTTCCGCTATAATGCTGAAACAGTGCGCCGATCGCAATCTGAGGATTAAAATTTTCATTCATTATATTTCACTTAAATCCATTTATTTGTATTAAACACCTAAACGTTAAAACTTTGCAACATTTAAAATAAAGATTTACATTTTATTGAAAAATTTGCCAAAAAAGAGAAAAGCCCTTACAATTCGTAATGAGGGGATCCCTCGAGAGGTCATATGTTTGATAAATTTACCAATCGCGCAAAACAAGTCATAAAACTCGCTAAAAAAGAAGCTCAGCGCCTGAACCACAATTACTTAGGCACAGAGCATGTTCTTTTAGGGTTACTTAAACTCGGTCAGGGAATTGCTGTCAACGTCCTGCGCAATCTCAATCTCGACTATGACACCGTGCGAACTGAAGTTGAGCGTCTCGTCGGATTTGGCCCGGAAATCCAAGTGTATGGCGATCCTGCCCTCACGGGAAAAGTAAAAAAAGTCTTCGAATTTGCCAATGAAGAAGCCGCTAATCTCAATCACAACTACGTCGGTACTGAGCATCTCCTGTTGGCTCTTTTGAGACAAACCGATGGGGTAGCTGCTCAAGTTTTAGAAAATCTCAATGTTAACCTCAAAGACATTCGCAAAGAAGTTCTCAAAGAATTAGAAACCTTTAATCTCCAATTCCCTCCGATGGGTGCAGGCGCAACTCCCCCACCGAGCTCCTCTTCGTCCTCAAAATCTCAAGAGCGTGGAGGAATTTCCGGCGATAAAATGCCGGCGCTTAAAGCCTATGGTCACGATTTAACCGAACTCTGCCGCGAAGGAAAACTCGATCCGGTGATCGGCCGCAAAGAAGAAGTTGAGCGATTAATTTTAATCCTCTGCCGCCGCCGAAAAAACAACCCTGTATCTCATCGGCGAAGCGGGTGTGGGAAAAACTGCCATTGTCGAAGGACTTGCCCAAGCGATTGTCAAAGGAGATGTCCCCGATCACCTCGCCAAGAAAAAGGCTGATCTCGCTCGATTTCACTCTCATGATTGCCGGAACTAAATACCGCGGACAATTCGAAGAGCGGATTAAAGCGGTAATGGATGAGATCAAGAAAAATGGCAATATCCTTCTTGTTTATCGATGAATTGCACACCATCGTAGGAGCCGGAGCTGCAGAAGGTGCTATCGACGCTTCGAATATTTTAAAGCCGGCTCTTTCTCGTGGAGAAATCCAATGTATCGGCGCGACGACCATCGATGAATATCGCAAACATATTGAAAAAGATGCCGCGTTAGAGCGCCGCTTCCAAAAAATTCTCGTCGCTCCCCCTTCTGTCGAAGAGACAACGGCGATTTTAGGCGGTCTAAAAGCCAAAATATGAAGAGCATCACAAATGCATTTACACGGATGCCGCGCTGAAATCAGCAGTCTATCTTTCTGATCGCTATATCACCGGCCGCTTTCTTCCCGATAAAGCGATCGATCTTACTCGATGAAGCGGGTGCCAAAGCGCGCATTGCGATGATGCACCAACCGCAAGATATCACCAAATTTGAAGCAGAAATCGAAGAGATGCGCATCGCTAAAGAAGAAGCGATCGGCAAACAGGAATACGAAAAAGCTGCGAAACTGCGCGACAAAGAAAAAACGCTGCGCGATCGTCTAGCAGTGATCCGCACTGAATGGGAAAGCAACAAAGACGAGCATCAAGTGATTGTTGACGAAGAAGAAGTCGCACAATATCGTCGCTAAACAAACGGGTATTCCTCTCACGCGTCTTACCGAAGGCGAAACGACCAAAGTTCTCAAAATGGAAGAAGCGCTCAAGCTCAACATCATCGGTCAAGATGACGCTGTCAGTACTGTCTGCCGTGCCATTCGCCGCAGCCGCGCTGACATCAAAGATCCTAATCGACCGATCGGAGCCTTTCTGTTCTTAGGACCGACTGGCGTCGGCAAAACCCTGCTGGCTAAGCAGCTTGCAGTCAATATGTTCGGCGGTGAAGATGCCTTGATCCAAGTCGACATGTCTGAATACATGGAGAAATTTGCGATCAGCCGAATGACGGGATCGCCTCCAGGATATGTTGGCCATGAAGAAGGGGGGCAACTCACAGAACAAGTCCGTCAACGCCCCTATTGTGTTGTGCTGTTTGACGAAGTGGAAAAAGCCCACCCCGATGTGATGAATTTACTCTTGCAAATCCTCGAAGAAGGACGCCTCACCGATTCGTTTGGCCGTAAGATCGACTTCCGCAATACGATCATCATCATGACCTCTAATTTGGGCGCCGATCTCATCCGCAGCTCTACAGAGGTCGGGTTTGGCGTGCAAGAAGGAATGCTGGATTTCAAAGGAATGCAGGAAAAGATCGAAGGCTCAGTGAAAAAGGCCTTCAAGCCGGAATTCATCAACCGTCTCGATGGCATCGTGATCTTCAAACCCCTCGATCGCGCTCACTTGTTTCAGGTCATCGATCTCGAAATTAAAAAAGTTAAAACACGCCTGGCCCGCAAACACATCGGGATTTTCCTCGATGATAAAGCTAAAGAGTTTCTCGTCGCGAAAGGTTTCCAACCTGAGATGGGCGCGCGTCCTTTGCGCCGCGTAATCGAGCAATACATGGAAGATCCGCTGGCTGAAAAACTGCTTCTCAATCCTGGCAAAGGGGGCAATTGGCTCGTCTCTGCGGAAAACGACAAGCTCGTTTTCACAGAGCAGGAAGTGCCGCCCGAGGAAGTTAAGCCGTTGGCGCTCTCTGCTCCTCAGCCGACTCAACCGAAAGCCGAAAGTTAATTTAAATTTTTAAATTGATATTTAGCTTTTAATTTTAATTAATCTTTTTATTAGCTATAATTATTCATAAATTATGGAGTAATTATGGCTATTAATCTTGAAAAACAAATTATAGATTTACACAAACACATTTCAACTATTAACGAAAAGATTGCCGCTGCAAATAAAATTAGTAAACTAGAAAAAGACAACAAGGAACATGCTGAAAATTTAGCACTACGTCTGGATTGTCTATTTCAAATTGATGCGATCGCACGTCGCATTATGAGTACCCCTTTCACAGAAAAAGACCGCAGACAACTTCTCGTCAATTTAATTACTCTTCGCAATCGCTTGATCTTGCATATTCCTGTTAATCAAATTAAAGGAAATATCATCTTTTTCAATCTCGCTCAACCGATGCTTGCGCCTGCTCCTCTATGTCCTGCATATAATAAAATGCAAATTCCCACTCTTTCCAATTATCAAAATATCGGTTCGAATATAGCGTGTATCCGTTTGGATTCAACTGCATTAACGCATGTGCCTAAGGATGTATTAAAACACGTAGACCTTACAGATAAACAGCTCGATTTATTTTGGGTCGCGATCGATGGTCGAGAACAAGGAATAACTTATCCTAGTCCCTATGAGCGCTCTCTTAACTTATGCACCCATTCTTGGTCGCAGCCCCATATACTTGATGGAGATGATGTCCATTTCGATGTAAATATGGGAATTTTTCCTGAAATCGGTTTTGAAAGAAGCCAAGACGCGGGTGCTATAGCTGTGAATGGAATCAGTCCGATGAACGTCCACTGCCATCCTAGAGGGGCTCAGGGTAGTGAAATGCTATATTCTCCCGATAATGCCCATTTCGAATACATCAAAAAAAGTCCTTTTGGAATTTTATGGGCTATTTCACAAAAAGATAATCGCGTAGCGATTACTAAAATGCTCGTGATTTTCGATTATAATCATCCGCTATCTAAACCGTTAATTGCTTCGATTAAAAGCGATTTCGATCTCACTGCGCATTTGCAACAGCTAAAGTTAGTCTCGAAATCAATCGATGAATATTTTGCACCTGTATTGCATGCAAAAAACTATGAACAGATGAAAGCTATGTTTGAGAAGCTTCCTCTGTCTTTTCAAAAAGGGATACACGGGGAAATTTGGAAACTGTTTGGTTCACCTGTGGGTATTCATAATGATTTTGGTAAAGCTTCTCTCGAACAAGATCCCAGTCTCAAGGTAGAACAGCGTTGCGATGAGAAAACATTGCGCCTAGCAATTCAACATTTTGCCAATCAACTTCGTTTTTTATTGTTAGATTCGCAAATTGAATTAACCCAATCGCAGCCACTTATTCTAGGCGATAATATTCTAAAAATGATGCGTTGTGCTCGGCAGTTTTATACTGCGCCTCAACAAGCCAAAGACACATTTTATCATACTTTTTCTCCCGAAGAGCAAGAAGCGACCCGTTATGCCATTTGGCAATTGAGTAAGTGCCCTAGAGGTGATGATCAATTTGGAAACAAGGAAATCAACAATTCTTCGCCGTTTAGTGCTGTGAAAAAAGCAGAAGCTGTGTTGCTAGCGTCTTCGCGTCAACCCCACCGTTTTGATCCACCGCTCATTACAGCGCCGACACTTGAAGAGACTCAAAGCAAGCCAATTCTTCTGCAGTCTAATAACAATAATAAAACGTCAACATCACCTTCCCCAGCACCAACACCGCCTGCTCCAGCAGCGACCCTTCCCGTCATCACACCTGAGCAAATCAAAGAACAAGTGCTTAACTTGATGGGCATCGAGGGTTATCATGAGTGGTCAAATGAAGATAAAGCGATGCAGATGAACCAAATATTTTCTCAACTTCCTAAAAAACTTACCGCAGAAATTCATGCTCGAGTTTACGCAAATTCTAACGATCCACAAAAAAACGGATGGGGATGGGGTGGAGCTGAAAATCACATCGCTGATGATCCCGGCGTCTTACTCGACTCTTTTGATGAAGCTGTAGAGATTTGGAAAAAGAATCGCTAAGAGACTGTCGTTCTCTAAGTCCACCACATTTCTAAAAGAACGCAAGAAAGGGGGCCTAAAGCGATTTCAAAATCGGTGGGTTCCCCTTGCGGATTTCTAAGGATGTTAGCAAATTTATTGCGAAATGATCCTGTTCCCCCATATTGAATTCCATCTGAATTAAAAATCTCTAATGCACCTTTCATAAATTGCAGATGAGGTTCTTTGGGTGGCAAAGGGATTTTGCATTTTTCATAGCCCATTGTTCCATGATTGAAGATTACCGCAATGGTATTATCTTTATTATCTGAGCGGAGAAAAGCGATCAGGTCGCCGGAATCAAATAGAGGTATGTATCCTCCTTGTCCTAGTTTCCAAAAAGCCGGTCTGCTGCGGTACACTCCATGATAATCGCCAACGCATTGAAGCAGCCCTCGATTCAAATATGCAGAGGAATGAGCCTTATCATTGAGCAAATGCCATTCCACAGAACCTTCATCCATGTAAAGTCGGTTATTCCAAGACCACTCTTGACCGATCTCATCGCCCATAAAAATGGCATGTCCTGATGCAGGAGTAAATAACCAGGCATTAAATAAACGCAGATCCGCAAATTTACGCCAAAGATCATTTCCTGGAAGCGTTCCAAATATTGCAGAATGATTATGGGGACTGCCTGAAGCAGCATCGTCATGCGTATGAGCCATCATCCAACGATCTGGGCTCTCCATTTCTTTTAAATTAGTTTTGAGTTTGTCAATGTGATGATGGCGCTGTTCATGAGGTGTGCTGAAAAATTGGCGTAGACGTCTTTGCTGATGGATCGCAAATTTGGTATCAAAACCGAGGCCCCCATTTTTTACGGGTTGAGTGATTTCGGGAAGCGAACCGGTATACTCAGCAATGGTTAAAATCCCCGGATATTGTTCGCGAGCCACATGATTAAATTCCTTTAGAAAATTAATAGCTGCTTCTTGTTTTACTCCATTTCGATTGGTCATCGGATTAACAGCATCGAAAACAAGTCCATCGACGTGCATGATCTCAAGTAAATAAAAGGCGCTGGCAAAGATGAGATTACGAGTTTCTTCCTTGTTGAAATCGAGATACAGCGTTCCCCATTCCGAGGGTTCTGCTGCCATTTGATTGGTCCCGTCTAATTCATGCAATGAACGCGTTCGATCACCATTATGTTCATGTTTGAAATGAGCATAAGGACATGTAACAATGACACCGATATTATTTTGATGGCAAAGCTCGATCAAATATTTTAAATCGTCAGAACTGCCTAACCGATGATTCGTTGCCAAAAAATGATCCGGCTGGAATCCCCATGAATCGAGATTTTTGTGCTCAAAAATGCCGAGAAGTTGCACATGCGTAAAAGGGAATTTTTTGTTGTATTCGACGATTTGACGGCCGAGCTCGCGCCAGTTCAGAGATTTTCCATTGTTTTTTCTCCAGCTATCGGCATGTAAAGAGTAGATAGAGAGTGGCTTTTTTAAGGGATCGCTATCGGTGCGTTGTTTCATCCAGTTATGATCATGCCAGGCATAAGCTTGACAGTCAGTCACGATAGATTCCAACCTTCCATTTTGTTCTGCGACATCAAAACAATAGGGATCTATACGATCCTGCCAATTTCCATGGGAATCTTGAATGTGATAATAATAGGTTCTTCCCACTTTCTCATGATTAACAAAGAGTTCCCATACTCCATCTTCTCTACGATGCATCTGAAATTGATGTTCTTTTTTCCCATAGGCAGTCAAGATCAGTTCAATTTTGAGTGCATTGGGTGCAAAAATTTGAAAACGCGTTCCATAAACTTTGGGTTGTGCACCGCGATGAAGATAAAGATGGTGCCAAAAATCGGCATAAAGACTGCCGTTTTTGTTCGCTAATTTTTCGACCGAATCGATCCAATCGCGTGTTCGTAACGAGAGTCTTTCTTTTAAAGCGAGTTGTTGAACTTTATTAGAACTTTGACAAAATAACGTCATCCGTTCAAATTCTTCTAAATTGCGTACTTCTAATAGTTTTTCCAAATCCTTAGAGTATTGAAATGCATACTGTTGTATCAAATCTCCACCCTCTAAATGGGGGTCTTTGTATTTGGTTAAAATCCAAGGAGAAAATTCAATTGCTTTTTTACCCCAGATCTCTTCAGGGGAATGTTTTGGATCGGGACAGTGTTTGTAGAGATCTTGCTGCATGCGGCTTTGCAACTCTGAGGGAAGAGCATGGATCAGTTGATCAAGTTCTGCTTTAATACTTGAATCGTACATCTTCTTCGAAAGTGTGCTCAAGATTTCGACATTATTTCTTTGTTTTTCAACAGCATGCAAATCTTCATATAAGTACATCAGTTGCTGAGCAAGAGATCCCCCTTGCGCATGCAAAATGGGATCCTGAATCTCTCGCAAATATAAAAGATTGCTCTGTAAAAATGTCTCAGCTAGCGTTTTATCCTGAGGCGTTTGGAGATAGATTCTAATCGCCCAATAAAAATGATCGCGAATATCATCTGGCAAATCTGAAAAAGCCTGTCGAATCACTTGTAAATTTCCCTGCGAATTCAACACAGTGATAAACTGTTGCAGTTTTGCTTTTCGATCTTCAATGAAAGAAAGTTGTGACGAAGGTATCAAGGGACGTAACGTGCGTTGCTTCAGTGATTGATGTTGCATCTGCAATGCTGTTTTGATTAAAGGCCTGCGTTCGTCCCAAGCATCAGCGTTAAAAAAATCGGGAAGACGCCCTTCAATTTCATTTAAGCGGTGGATGACATAATGATTCGATTCCACACCGTAACTGCGCACTTGGTGAATGTAATGAGTAAATTCTGTTCTGATCATAAATTTTGTTAAAATTTTACGCCTTTACCAATAGTTATGCAATCTTCGATGAACATGAAAAAATCTTTTCCTTTTTACTCGCAATTCTTGTAAAAATGTTTTCCATCACAAGATTCATCCCGGTGGACACATGCGTATGAGGTATTTCTGCAACGCCCTTTTTTGTCTGACGAGCTCTTTTGCATTCGCAGAGGATGTGAGTTCTCGCATTACAGCCTTAGAAGCACGGATGACAGCGATCAAAATGGAAACGGCAACAGGAACCGTAGGAGCACAGCTGGCAAGCGCCAGTCCCCTTTTTGATGGTTATGGATTGTTTCTCACAGCTGATCTTCTCTTGTGGCATCTATATGAGGGAGGAACGGATTATTCCTTGACCCGTCATGTCTCAGGATCGCAAAATTTTCCGACGATCTCCGGTAAAAGCTCTCGCGTGCACTTTAATTGGAGTTGGGGTTTTCGCGTTGGGATGGGTTATAACTTTGAGCACGACCGTTGGGACAGTTATCTGAATTTCACATGGTTTCAAACGGACGCAGTGAATCATGCGCATCGACGATCAAATGAAACTTTAGTACCGCAAAAAGGCGAAATCAATACCGTCGCAGCTAATCGGCTTAAAGCCCATTGGAATGTGCATAACTATGTCTTAGACTTTGAACTAGGTCGCCGTTATTTCGTCAGTAAATTTCTCGCTTTTCGTCCTCAATTTGGACTTGAAACCGCTTGGATTTTTCAGCATCGGCACTTTACTTTTCATCAACCGATTATCGACATCACACGCATAGATGAGGGCACAGTACACGGCAAATGTAATTTCTGGGGCATCGGGCCACGTGCTGGCTTAGAAGGATCATGGTTTTTAGGCAGACATTTTAGCTTATTCGGTGCAATCAACGGCGCTTTGCTATGGGGGCAGTTTGAGACAAAAGATATCGAACGCACGCGAGCAGTCGGTATAAGCATCACTCAAGTCGATATTAAAGATAATTTCCATCGATTGGTTCCAAATGCGCAGCTGGCAACTGGCATAGGCTGGGATAGCAATATCGCCAACGATCGCTTTCATCTCGGCATCAGGCTCGCTTATGAATTTCAATATTGGTGGCGCCAAAATCAATTCCTAAATGAAGAGCAAATTCTCTTTTTTGGTCTTCAACATGAATCTAGAGATATGACATTGAACGGAGCGACGTTGGATGTCCGTTTTGATTTTTAATAGAGGATGGGTAGGTCGAAATGAAGAATAAGTTATGGCTCCAGGCGATTTTCCCTTGCGTGTGTAATATCCTATATGCTGCTGCGAGCACTGAGTCGCGTGTGTCTATGTTGGAATCGCGCATGAATGAAATAAGTACGCGAACAGTTCACGGAAATTATGGAGCAAAACCTGCGACTGCCACTCCACAAATTTTAGGCGAAAATTGGTTTTTCACTGGGGATATGCTCTGGTGGCATATCGATGAAGGCGGCACAGATTTTGCCCAACTTTTCACACATTCTCCTACGGGCGTGGTTCCTGAGAATTCTGTTAAAAATCGCGAGCTTAATTTTAAATGGGATTTTGGTTTTCGAGCAGGCATTGGCACGATCTTCAACCATGATAAGTGGGACCTATATCTCAATTTCACGTGGTTTCGCGCTGACAATTCTGCAGCAGCTTCATTGCATGGAGGAACTTTTCTGTCGCCTTTGACAGCCGCGCCTCCTTTAGAAGCAAGCCAAGTCAAAGCGCATTGGAGAATCCATTTTTACGATATGGCTTTAAATTTAGGCCGCCCCTATTTCATCAGCCCCCTTATTGCTATACATCCCTATTTTGGCATAAAAACAGCATGGATTTCTCAGACTAGGCGCTCATTTTCTAAATTATTTTTGCCCGCTCTAATTGATTTCAAAACAAAAACGCGCAATGACTTTTGGGGCATTGGACCTGACATCGGATTGGAAGGCAAATGGTTTGTCAGATCGGGTTTCAATCTCTTTGCTGGTGCGGGCGTCGCACTGTTTTGGGGGGATTTTGATGTCCGACATCAAGAATTCAGTCCGACTGTTAATGCCACTCGGTTGAGACTTAAATTCGACACACATCAAGTTGTTCCGATGGCGCAAATGCAACTGGGGATGGGTTACGAGACCAATATTTATCACGACTACTACCGCATTGCTGTGAATGTTCGCTATGAATACCAGTATTGGTGGCAGCAAAATCAAATGCCTTTATTTGCATTTTCCACTTTGTTGCGATACCGACGCGTGGCTGAAGACCTAAGTTTACAAGGAATCACTGTCGATGTCAGATTCGACTTTTAATAATTTTAATCAGGGGTGAATGATGAATCTGCGTTTTTATTGGACCTACTCGCTGAGCATCGGCTTGCTCTTGGGCACAGATTTCGCTCTGTGTAAAGACGAAGTAACCTCGCGCATTAGTAAGTTAGAAGCAGATATGAACATGGTTCGCGCTGAAACTGCGATGGGAAATTACGGTGCAAGAACCGCTCCTGGAGGACCTATCATCGATGGTTATGGATTTTTTGTAACAGCTGATTTTTTATGGTGGAAACTCTATGAAGGCGGCACAGAGTATGCGTTAAACGATAAAAAACCTGTGACATTTCCGCTCATTACTCCGATCAAAGGGTCCGTAAAACACCTCAATTTCGAATGGGAACCGGGATATCGTGTAGGCATTGGAAACCTATTTGAACATGGTGGCTGGGATGTTTATCTCAATTTTACCTCATTTCAAACACATGCGCGCAGTTCAGCTTCTTCTAAAGTGAATGGACTTATTCCCCTAATCGGCATTCAAACATTGGTCTTTTCTCATGCACATGCGCATTGGAATGCGAACTTTTATGACATCGATTTCACCTGTGGTAAAACGTACTTTGTCAGTAAATATCTCTGCTTACATCCGCAATTTGGTTTAACGTCCGCTTGGATTCAGCAGCATCGTCGTGTCCGCTTTGAAAATGACGTCGATGTTTTGCGCATACACAGCAAAAATAACTTTTGGGGCATTGGTCCTCGAGTGGCCTTCGAGTCGCAATTTTATTTAGGCAAGCACTTCAGCCTTTATGGCAATATTGCCGGGGCTCTGTTATGGGGTTCATTTCATGTGCATGAAAAAGAAATTGATCGTCCTTTAGATGTTGAATTTTACTTCTTTCGCGATAATACCCATCGGATGGTACCCACTGTAGGCTTTGGTCTGGGACTTGCTTTTGAGACAAATATTTACGAGGATCGCTATCGCATAAAAGTAAAAGCAGGCTATGAAAACCAATATTGGTGGCGACAAAATCAAATGCCTGTTTTTAATTTGTTTGCACTGGATTTTACCCCATTTACTGAGGATTTGAGTATACAGGGATTGACAGTGGATTTTTGCTTAGATTTTTAAACTTGTGACTTAGCCGAAGATCATCGCGAGTCACAAGCAAATACGACGACTAAAATCACAAAAAGCTAACGACGAAAATGACGATGAATAACAAAAATGTCAAATCCCGTGATCATTTTCTCTCAAAGTGCTTGCGAAACCATTCGAGTGCCAGCCGTGCTACTTCTTCTAGTGTCCCTTTTTCTTCAAACAAATGCGTAGCATGGGGAACGATCACCATTTTTTTCTCACAGCTTAATTGCGCATAGGCCGTTTCATTCATCTGAATAACGGGTGTATCCCATCCCCCGACAATCAGAAGCGTAGGAGCTTCGACCTCAGGTAGCGCTTTCATGGCTAAATCGGGCCGCCCGCCTCGCGAAACTACAGCGGCGATCCCGTGTTTGATCTCAGCAGCAGCGCATAGAGCAGCAGCAGCTCCGGTACTGGCACCAAAAAAACCGAGTTGCAGCCCTTTTCCTTCCGAAGAGTTTTTGATCCAGTGAGCCACTTGGCACAACCGATCGGTCAATAAATCGATATCAAAGCGCAATTCCCCCGTGGCCTCATCGATTTTCTCTTCGTCGAGGGTTAACAGATCGATCAATAGCGTTGCCATACCGCCTTTTTGTAATTCATTCGCGACAAAGCGGTTGCGCGGGCTTTGCCGGCTGCTGCCACTTCCGTGAGCAAAAACCACGAGTCCCACAGCACCGTGCGGGATTTGCAAATCCCCTTCAAGGGGTCCTTTGCTGGTGAGAATCCGAATCAAATTTTCTTTAATCACATGAACCTATCTCACTATTGGAGAACATTGCTTTTTGAATCTTTTTTTGCATCTTTTAGTATCGCTTCTTGGCCTACTTACTTAAGTATGTCCTGCGAAGCGTTACTAAAACCTTCAAAAAAATCTTTTAAAAAATCAACATTTCTAATAGTGAGATAGGTTCATCCTCAACATACTGGTTTTTAAATTTTTTTATTTACTGAAATCATTGCAGAAATAGATTAACCCAACTTGTCCCCTAGATGCTTTGACAGTAGGGGATAAGTTGGGTTATTATTCTTCCCATGAAAACTGTTATTGTCGGAATGTCAGGCGGAGTAGATTCTTCGGTTAGTGCTTTGTTATTAAAACAACAGGGTTACCGTGTCATTGGCATGTTCATGAAAAATTGGGAAGAGCAAGATGAAAAGGGATTGTGCCGTTCCACCCAAGACTTTGAAGATGTCGTGAAGGTCTGTGAGCAACTCGATATTCCCTATTATTCCGTCAATTTCGTCAAAGAATATCAAGAGTTGGTCTTTTCCCAATTTTTATCTGATCTGGAAGCCGGCTACACGCCCAATCCAGACATTCTTTGCAATCGAGAGATCAAATTTAAAGTCTTTTTGGAAAAAGCGCTTTCCCAGGGAGCTGATTTCTTGGCTACAGGTCACTATTGCCGCTTAAGCCCTAGCGCTGAATTATTGAAAGGGGCTGATCCCGATAAAGATCAAAGTTATTTTCTCTACACTCTTAAAGCGAGCTCGCTGCAAAAGGTGTTGTTCCCCATCGGTCATCTGACCAAAACAGAAGTGCGCCGCATTGCAAGGCAGCACAATCTGGCCACTTCAGAAAAAAAAGACAGCACAGGGATTTGTTTTATCGGGAAGCGGGATTTTAAAGAATTCACCGGACGTTATTTGGGCTATAAACCCGGAAATTTTGAAACACTTGAGGGCAAAATCATCGGGCAGCACGACGGGATCGCTTTCTACACGATTGGTCAGCGCAAAGGCCTTAGCATTGGCGGGCCGGGTGAAGCGTGGTTTGTCGTGGGCAAAGATCCGTCTCGCAATGTCGTCTTGATCGAGCAAGGGGAAGATCATCCGTCGCTGTATCGCAATACTTTGATCGCTACCGATGTCAGTTGGATAGCTCAAGCTCCATCGCAATTACCCTATCATTGTACGGCTAAAATCCGCTATCGGCAGCCCGATCAACCGTGTGTCATCGAAGCAATAGATCAAGGACGTCTGTACGTCCGTTTCCCCTCACCCCAGCGCGCCGTAACCCCTCGTCAATCGATCGTATTCTATCAAGGCAATCAGTGCCTGGGCGGCGCCCTAATCTCCGCTGAAAAATAATCAAAAAAACTCTCTCTGTGGTGTTTTGTCTCTGTGGTAAAAAATTCACCACGGAGATAGGAAACCACAGAGAAGAGATTAACAGTATCTTTTAGCTCAATGGTTATTTAATTCTTTTTTTGATGAATCTAAATCAATTTTACATTATTTGTAGGAATATGAATAACTACAAATAATTACGCATGCGTGCATATTATCTTAAATCAATCGGTTTGTTTTTATTAATTTTGAGTAGTTGCGCGCGCGTGAGCGATAACGACCTGGCTAAACTTTCCCAGCCGATCCCGTTAAATCAAACGACGGAGTTTGCTTTAGAAAGAGAGTTTTTCGAGCAAGGGGGATGGCCCAGCGAAAGATGGTGGGAGATGTTCGACGATCCCCAATTAAATCACTTAGTCGAGCTTGCCTTGCGAGAGAGTCCCACACTGAACAAAGCCTTGGCTAAGCTTGCTGAAGCAGAACAACAAGCAAAAAAAGAGCGTTCTAGGCTGTTTCCTGAATTGGATTTTGATTATGTCGAACAGTGGCAATATTTCAGTAAAAACGGCTTTGAACGGGCCTTCTTTCCGATACCTCCCACAGCTCAACAAATCCCTGCAACAGATAATCAAATCGATTTAGGCTTAAACTTCAATTACGAGATCGACTTTTTTGGTCGCAATCGCAATTTGTACAAGGCTGATCTCGATCGCGCGCGCGCTGAGCGGGCTGAAGCTAAACAAGCCACACTTATTTTGACTGCACATATCGTACAAACATACATCGAGCTGCAGACGAAATGGGCCCAACATGAAGTGATAAAAGAGCGGATAGAACAGCGCAATTTTCTGTTCGATTTGACAACTGCCCGCAGTCAGCATGCACTTGATCCTGAGACACCTGTGTTGGAGAGAGAACAAGACATCTACGATGTGGAGCAATCGCTGATTTTACTCGACAAAGAGATCGCGCTTGACCGCCACATGCTCGCAGTACTCATTGGAGTTGGCCCCGATACCGATTTGGCTGTTTTGCCAACGCCGATGATCTTTGAGCGGCCGTTTTCCATCCCTTCTGATCTGTCGAGCGATTTACTCGCACGCAGGCCCGATTTAACAGCGCAAATTTGGCGCGTGGAAGCTGCTGCACGTGATATCGGTGCAGCCAAAGCGGATTTCTATCCCCGTGTGAATTTGATGGCGTTTGCTGAGCTAGAGAGTTTAGCCTTCAATAAGTTGCTCTCAATCAGCAGCAAACAAGGCGGCCTCGTTCCTGCTGTCCATTTGCCGATTTTTACCGGCGGGCGTTTGACGGCGAATCTAAAGAAGAAAGTCGCTGAATTTAACGAAGAGACCTATCGTTACAATGAATTGTTGCTCAATGCCGCGCGTCAAGTGAGCGACCAAATTTCCACTCTGACGGCAACGTTTGATATCGTGAGTCGGCAAATCAACTCTTTAGAAACGGCCGAAGAACAATTCGAATTACAATTTGATCGGTATCGTTATGGCATCGACAATTTTCTCTCTGTACTCAGCAGGGAAGATAATCTTCTGACTCAGCGGTATTTGTTATACGCTTTTGAGCGCGATTATCTTCTGGCTGTGCTCAACTTGGCAAAAGCGCTAGGTGGCGGTTACCATACTACCCAACTACCGAAGAAGGGGGGCTAATTATGGCTGATGAATCCCCTCCTCCACCTCCTAAACCAAACCATCGCAAACGCAATCGCGCGATTCTGATCACCATCGTGATTTTTCTTATTCTAGGCGCTGCCTGGTTAACGTACTGGTTGATTTATGGACGTTTTCATCAATACACCGATGATGCTTATGTCGATGGCAACAATGTGGTGCTCACTCCGCAAGTTCCCGGGATTGTCGAATCATTTTCAGCAATCGATGCGGATTATGTTCCGGAAGGGAGAATTTTGGTGGAGTTAGATAAAACTGACGCGACGATTGCTTTAGATAAGGCCGTCGCAGATCTCGGCAATACCGTACGCGAGGTCGTGCAGATGTTCGAGGCGGTCAAGCAATATGAAGCGTTGATCGCCATGAAAAAAGCAGAGTTTGTAAAGGCTGCCCAAGATTATGAGCACCGCAAGAATTTGATCGATCAAGGGGGCGTGTCTCGCGAAGATTTTGAACATGCCGAAGCAGCGTTACAAGCGAGTTTTGCTGATCTGATAGCCACAGAGCATCTGTATATCGCTTCCGTGGCTCAAGTCGAAAATACGACCGTAGAAACGCACCCGATGGTCGAACAAATGAAAAATCGGGTTCGCGATGCTTATGTCTTTTTACAACGCTGTACCATTAAATCACCAGTCACCGGCATCGTCGCTCAGCGCACTGTACAAGTCGGCGAGCACGTCAACCCAGGACAGCCGTTGATGGCGATCGTTCCTCTAGATCAAATGTGGGTCAGCGCTAACTACAAAGAGGTGCAGCTGACACACATGCGCGTCGGTCAGCCCGTGAGGATTCGCTCCGATATTTACGGCGGCGAGGTGACATTTCACGGCATCGTCGCCGGTATCGGCGGCGGCACAGGCAGTGTGTTTTCTGTACTTCCACCGCAAAATGCCACAGGAAATTGGATCAAAATTGTCCAGAGGATCCCTGTCAGAATTAAACTCGACCAAGAGCAAATTAAAAAATTTCCGCTACGTTTAGGATTATCGATGGATGTAACGGTCGATATCCATGACAGGGATAAACCCTTTCTTCCGTGTATTCGCCCCGACTGTCCATTGTTTCAAACTGACATTTTTATGTCGCAAGAATCGGGAGCTGAACCGTTGATTACTCAAGTTATGGAAACTAACCTCTCGCCGACCTTTGCTGAGGCTGAGAAATGAAACCGCTGTCAGGTTTTGCCCTATTCATCGTCACCTTTGCTCTTTCGACAGCGACGTTCATGTTTGTCCTGGACTATTCTATCGCCAACGTTTCGATCCCTTACATCTCGGGCGACATGGCAGTGGCTGTCGATCAAGGGACCTACGTCATCACGTCGTTCGCCGTCGGCAATGCGATTGCGCTGCCGATCACAGGCTGGCTTACCAAACGGATAGGCGCTGTCAAATTGATCTGCCTTTCCCTACTTTTTTTTACAATTTTTTCTTGGACGTGTGGCTCAGCGCCCAATTTTCAATTCCTCGTTGTCTCCCGCTTTTTGCAAGGTTTGGCTTCAGGACCGATGATTCCGCTCAGCCAAACGCTTCTACTCATGAGTAATCCTCCCGAAAAAAAAAACACAGCGCTTGCTACCTGGAGCACCATTGTGGTCACAGCGCCGATTGCTGGTCCGATTCTAGGCGGCTGGATTTCCTATGACTACCATTGGCCCTGGATTTTTTATATCAACATCCCCGTTGGCATCATCAGTTTGATTATCATCTGGTTCTTTCTAAAAAAACGGGAAACGCCCCTTCAACATGCCCCAGTGGATTGGATAGGACTCTTTTTACTGGCTCTGGGAGTGACTTGTTTGCAATTTCTTCTCGATAAAGGAGAACAATTCGATTGGCTTCGTTCCGATTTGATCCGCACCTGTGCTGTCACTTCTATCGTTTCGTTCACATTGCTGCTTGTCTGGAGCTTAACCACAGATCATCCGTTGATTGAACTTAAGCTCTTTAAGATTCGCACGTTTGCTGTTTCAGTATTTTACATCGCAGTAATGTATGCCATTTATTTCGGCTCAGTAGTGCTCGTCCCCTTGTGGCTACAGACGAGTATGAACTATACCTCTATTTGGGCAGGTCTTGCTGTTGCACCGATTGGCATTGCCCCTTTTCTCATCGGACCGTTCATGGGCAAAGCGATCAATAAATTCGGTGTCACCCCACTCCTTGGAATTTGCTTCATTCTGTTTGCGATCTCTTGTTTCTACACGGCGTATTTCGATACGGATGTCGACATTTGGCACATTGGATTTTCCCGATTTTTGCTGGGCTGTGCGCTCGTGTTCTTTATTACCCCATTGTTCTCTTTAAGTCTTCGGGATGTCCCTGAACAAAAATTAGCCAGCGCGACGGGAATTTTTCACTTCGTGCGCGCAATGGTGGGTGGTGTGGGAACCTCGATTTTCACTACTATGTGGATTCGCCGCAGCGCCTTTCATCATGCACGCGTCGGTGAAAGTTTGACTTCCTATTCTGATCAGACGACGAACTATCTACAACAGCTCGACAATCTCGGATTACACGGAAAAAAAGGACTTGCGCAACTTAACAATGCTCTAGGTCAGCAAGCAGATATGCTTTCGGTCAACGATTGTTTTTTTCTGATGGGATGGATTTTTTTAGGCTTGTTACTAGTCTTACCGTTCGGCCGAACGAAAAAAAGTCCGCAGCCTATCGCTACGGACCATATTCCACACTAATTATCTTTTCTTCAATGCGGCGGCACGGGTTTTGCTGTGCTTGACGCTATAGCCAAAGTAGATCAGCATGCCGATGACCATCCAAATCAAAAATTGGACCCAGGTTACACCCGGCATCACAATCATTTGAACAACGCAAATCAGTGTTCCTGCCAGCGGAATCCAAGGTACGAATGGCGTTTTAAAAGGACGATGCAAAGTCGGCTGTTTGTAGCGCAACACGAGAATTCCAAAGCAGACAATCGCAAAGGCCAGCAGTGCACCCATATTGGTTAGCTGCCCCAAAATTTCTACAGGAAAAATCCCGGCGAATCCCATGCAAACACAAGTTACCAAAATAGTCGCCAGGAACGGCGTATGGAAACGATCGCTAATTTTAGATAGCGCTTTCGGCAACAACCCGTCGTTTGCCATGGTATAGAAAATGCGCGCTTGACCCAGGATCATCACCAATACTACCGAGGTCAAACCAGCTAAAATCGCTAGTTTAATCACAAACCTCAACCAAACGAAGTTAGGTCCCAGTGCATTGACGGCAACAGAGATCGGATCGGGCACACCCAGCATCGTATAGCTGACGACCCCAAGCAATACAAAACCGATAAGAATATATACAAAAGTTGAGATACCTAATGAACCGAGCATACCAATCGGTAAATCTTTCTGTGGATTGCGACATTCTTGGGCCATCGTGGAGAGTGCATCAAAACCAATAAAGGCAAAGAAGATCACCCCAGCGCCACGCAACACGCCACTCCAACCAAACTCTCCAAATGTCCCCGTGTTTTCCGGGATAAAGGGAGTCAAATTATCCATATTGACATATGCGATCCCACAAGCGATGAATAGCGCAATCGCGCCGAGCTTGATGATCACCATTATATTATTGAAACTCGCTGCGGCTTTAATACCCACAGCCACTAACAAACCGATCAACCCTACGATCAACATCGCAGGCAAATTCATCAACGATCCAGTCTGTGACCACCCTGTTGCCAGCTGATAACTAAACGGTGCCTTAGCGAATTGTGCTGGCACACTTAAGCCGAGGTCTCTGAGTAGACTTATCGCATAGGCCGACCATCCGACTGAGACCGTCGAGGCCGAAAAGATGTACTCCATCGTGAGTCCCCAACCGATGATCCAAGCGACCAGTTCTCCCATTGTCGCATACGCATACGTGTACGCACTACCCGAAATCGGAATCAACGACGCAAATTCGGCGTAACACAGCGCGGCAAACACACAGACGAGCGCTGCAAAAATAAATGAAATCAGAATTCCTGGTCCGGCATAATCAGCCGCTGCAGGTCCAGTGAGGACGAAAATCCCCGCCCCGATAATTGCGCCAATTCCCAGCGCTGTCAAACTAACAGCTCCCAATGAGCGCTTCATCCCATGACGACTCTCTTGCGCTTCATCAAGCAAAGACTTAATAGTCTTCTTAACAAACAAACCTTTTCCTTTAGTCATAAAAATCCTATAGACGATCTACTAAGCTACCAAAACTTTCGAATTTAATGAAAGCCAAATGAGGGGAAGGATTTTTTTTGTTTTTAATGATTGTTTAGATCCGCCACGGTAGACATGTCGGAAACATGTGCTTTGCCATGTTTCCCGCTGCCTTCTTGAGCTTCAATCCGCTTCGATAAATCGCGTCCTCGTCGGAGGGCTGTGCCTAGCACTAGCCCGTCACGCCCTTCGGGCTCTCCTGCGGTTCGATTTCTCTTTGCGCCTTGAAGCCGCGGGCTGCTCGCAGCGCTGCGCTTTCCCAAAACAAGTTTTGGGTCCCAGCTTGCGTCTTCTCGCAGGGCCAATATGAAAATTCAAAGCCGTCCTAAGGTGCACAAAAAAACCTACGTTGTCTCAGCAATTTGTGACGGACAATTAATTAAAAAAGATACTCTATCTGCAGATCCAACTTTTCTCGTTCAGTATTGCAAAAAATATTTTTCAGGTGCAGATATTGAATCAGCTTATGAGGCAGGATTTTCCGGATTTTTTTTACACCGATTTTTAGAAAAACATAAAATTCGAAATAAGGTCGTTCATGCTGCAGGAATGGAAGTTGCTGTTGGGAGCAGAGTTAAGACAGATAAAAGAGACTCTCTTAAACTAGCAACTCAGTTATCAGTGGGAAGATTAAGAGGGATTCACGTGCCATCTGAAGAACAAGAAGAAAACCGCTCTCTTACAAGACTTCGAGATACTTTCATGACCCATCGTACCCGTTTTGCCTGTCAACTGAAAGGGTTGCTTTTTCAGCACGGATTGATTCGGTTTGACCATAAGGGAAAAGTTTCCGAGAAGTGGATTAAAAATATAAAAGAACAAAGCAATTCCCTTGGAATTCGTTATGCCATAGAACAATACACCGACCTTTGGCTTGATATGACTAACAGAATCAAGAAGATAGATAAAGAAATTGCCGGGCAAGCTCAAAAAGACGTAGACTTGGAGATGATGTACAGAAGTGCCCCCGGAATAGGTCCTTTGGCAGCACGGATATTGTCTAATGAACTTGGTGACATGTCGCAATTTTCCAACGAAAGGCAGTTATTTAGTTACATAGGGTTCACTCCTCGGGAACATTCCTCTGGTGAACACATTCGTCTAGGACATATTAGCCGTCAAGGTAAGCCCATTTTACGCAAGATTCTAAGTCAAGCTGCATGGGTAGCAATTCGCCACGATCAATCTCTAGCAGAAATTTACGAGAGAATTGCAAAACATGCGGGAAAAAAGAAAGCAATTATTGGAATCGCTCGACGACTCATAGGTCGTATCCGTGCTTGTTTTAGAACAGGGGAGATTTATAGAATTCAGGAAAAAATAGAATCCGAAACTTTGCCTGTGCCGAGCTATGTGGAGCTGCTCGGCAAGGCTTCGGATTGCGCGCAAAGCGCGCGAGAGAAATAAAAACATTTCTTATCATAGTTCGTTTTTGGGGTGACTTTGTGATTGCTCTAGTGAGCATAAAAATATGCATCACGAGGCACAGTTTAAAGCGCCCCTTTTTTAAAGTTCGAACAAGCAACTTGTAGCATGCCTATGGGCATGACTACGAATAGCAGATTGGCCTTAAAGGTTTTAAGATTGCGAAGAACAGAATCTGATAAGAAATCAAACCGGAAAATGACAATGACTTGACATATTCACATAGCAGAGCAATCGCACCGCAGGCGTGAAGAGCATTGCTGCGCAAGGCGAACGCCGAGGACGCGATTGATCAAAGCCAGAGTCAGCTCAAGAAAGCAGCGGAAAACACGCCAAAGGACGTGTTTTCGACATGTCTATATCGACAAGAAAAACCTATCACCAACACCAAAAAAAACCCTACGAAACTTGTCTTACCTGACTTTCCCAATTCCTTACGAAATCAAGAAGTTCTTTCTTGGGGGGTTTGGTTTTTAAAAAGGAGAGGGCGGTGGGGTTGCTGGCGAGGTGGGCAAGCTTGGCGAGGAGCTGTAGATGCCCCTTGTCGTTGCTGGCGAAGAGAAAAAATAAAGTGTGCACGGGCTTGCCATCGAGCGCGCCATATTCGATGGGCTCTTGGGGGTAGACGATGAAAACCATGTCGAGCGGCCCTTTGCGTAAAAAATCGCGCGTGTGGGGCACGGCAATGCCGTTGTTGAGCGCTGTGGGCATCATCTGCTCGCGGTCGATGAGCAGTTCGGAAAGAACTTCGGCGTCAACGGCGAGTTTTTGTGCGATAGCTTTGGTTGTGCCGCGAATCAAATCTTCTTTGGTTTGACCGGAAATTGAGCTGAGCACATCACCTTGATGGAGGGCGCGGTAAAGACAAAAATGCTGCATCCCTTTGCGAGTAGAGTTTTTATGCTCTTCTTCTTCTTCCAGAGGTGGATAGATTTGCTTTTCGTTCATGAAAGAAGGAGCTTCATTTTCTTGCGGTTTGAGCTTACAGCTCATCATCCAATTTTCAATTTCAATGCCGCTAAAGCGGTATTGATGATTGATTTTGTAACCGGGGATTTTGCCGTCGGAGAGCCAGCGGCGAATCGTGGTTTCAGAGACATTCAGCAATTCAGCCACATCTTTGATCTTCAAATCCATAAGACCCCCTCGTTTTCAGCACCCTGAGAATAGCGCGATCACATCTTTCACATCATAGGACTTGAGCAGCTTTTTACGCCGCTCTTCATTTTTAATCGCCACCGTCAAATGGGATAAAATCTTTAAATATTCAGTTTGATTATTCTCTGGACCGCCAATCATGAAGATCAGCCGCACAGGGGCATCATCGAGGGCGTTCCACTCAATGCCGTCTTTGTCGTCTTTAACTTGAACGCCAATCGCGATAAAAAATTCATCATAGCCTTGCAATTTCGCGTGCGGGATGGCTACGCCGAGCCCAATGCCGGTCGAGACGATTTTTTCTCGTTCCAAAATTGCCTCGTGAAATACTTTGGCATTTTTCAATTTTCCTTGTTTATCAAGCAAGGAAACCAATTGTTTCAAAGCCTCATCACGTGAATCGGCATTTAAAAACAGAACGAGACGCTCATCCAAATAGTTGGAGATCGCCACACACTCTCCTTTCTTGAAAAACTTTTTCAAATCGCCAAGACCCATGGCAATTTGGTGATTAATGCGTGCCAGTATGGCCAAATCCACCCTCTCCGCGTAAAGTTGCAATGAGTGTATCTTCCAGTTTGAAAGCGGCTTTTTCCACTCGAGCCAGCACAATCTGCGCAATCCGCATGCCGTTTGTAATCACAAACGCATTTTTGCCGTGATTAATCAAGATCACGCCGAGCTCTCCGCGATAATCAGCGTCAATAGTCCCCGGAGAATTCAATACAGTGATTTGATTTTTGAGGGCAAGACCGCTGCGCGGCCGCACTTGAATTTCATACCCTTCGGGTATCGCAAAACGCAAACCTGTAGGAACTAATGCAGAGGCACCCGGTTCTAAAACCAGCGGTTCTTTAAGATGCGCTTTTACATCGGCTCCAGCGGCCAGCTTCGAGGAATAAACAGGAAGAAGTTCCTGCTCTTCAGCCTTAGTGGGAATTTCGATCTCTTCCATAATTTTTAATGAGAGGTTTTCGCTTCAGCTAACGCGATTAATTCTTTGAGTTTCTGCGGCAATTTGCCTAGTGACTGGCCATACAACACTCTGAAGGCTGTCGGTTCTTCAAAGTCCCGTTCATTGCCTGTCAAGAAGTCCAGCATTTGAAACAATCTCTCTTTTAATTGATGCCGATTAACAATGCAATCGATCATTCCTTTTTCTAACAAAAACTCAGATTTTTGCGCACCTGGCGGCAGTTTTTGCCGCATCGCTTGCTCGACCACACGCGGGCCGGCAAACGCGATCAAAGCATCAGGCTCAGCGATGATGATATCGCCAAGAGATGCAAACGAAGCTGTGACCCCCCCTGTTGTGGGATTGGTCAAGATAGAAATGTAGGGAAGTCCTTGTTCATGCAGCTTAGCAAGAGCCCCCGATGTTTTTGCCATTTGCATCAGCGAGAGCGCCGATTCCTGCATGCGCGCTCCACCAGAGGCAGAAACGATGACAAGAGGCAGGCTCTTAGCTAGAGCATATTCGATGATCGAGGTTAATCTCTCCCCCACAACAGATCCCATTGATCCCGCCATAAACGAAAAATCGAGAACTCCCAGAGCGATTTCTTTGCCGAGGATTTTGCAAGAACCTACCATCGCTGCCTCATCGCGGCCCGAATTTTTTTTGGCATTTTCGACCCGCTTTACATAGGCTTCTGTATCGACGAATTGCAAAGGATCAAGCGGCTTAAATTGGGTGAACATCTCTGTGAAGGTCCCTTCATCAACTAATAATTGAATTCGCTGTGTCGCAGACAATCGATAGTGATAATTGCATTTGGGACAGCAATGCAAATTTTGCTGGAGTTCATTGGCATGTACCATGTCATGGCAGTGGGTACATTTCACCCATCCGCTATAACCATCTTTTTTAGTTGTTTGTACTTTAATTTTCGGTTTATTACGCGAAAATAAGCCCATAAACTTCCAATGTTAAAATTGCAATTAATTTAACATAATTAACGAGATGCATCAACAATTCAATTATTTCTTAACGTGGGAATACCGCTCTTCCACATTCTTCCAAT
The DNA here is from genome assembly GCA_963839895.1 of uncultured Verrucomicrobiae bacterium. Lineage (GTDB taxonomy): Bacteria > Chlamydiota > Chlamydiia > Chlamydiales > Rhabdochlamydiaceae > CAJCIW01. Next base: position 2,174,423 of record CAWIWQ010000001.1, on the reverse strand, counting down.
TGACTATTTTCCAAATATTTTTTACGTATTCAGCGCGTACGTTCTTGTACTGCAAGTAATAAGCGTGTTCCCAGACATCGATTCCAAGTAAAGGAATTAATTCTCTAGTACTCGCTGGGTTTTGATTTTTACAAGTCTCAATCACAAGCTTGCCATTATCCTTGTTAACACCAAGCCATGCCCAGCCTGAACCTTGATGATCAATCGCTTTCTTACTCATTTTTTCAACAAATTCATCAAAGGATTCAAACGCCGATTTTATTGCCTGCGCTAAATCCCCTTTTGGGTGCTCTCCCCCACCTTTACCAATAGGTGCTAAATTCGTCCAAAAGATGGAATGATTCACATGGCCACCGCCATTAAATTTGATGGCTTTCTGGAGCGCAATCATGGTAGCGAGATCTTTTTTCCCCTCAGCTTCCTGGTATTTATCTAAAGCTTCGTTAAGTTTATTCACGTAAGTTTGATGATGCTTGGTGTAATGCAATTCCATAATTTCCGCTGAAATTACAGGTTCTAACGCGGAAAAATCATAAGGTAGATCGGGAAGTTTATAATGTGTCATGATGAACTCCTTTCAAGGGTGATCAATAGCATACTTTTCTGTACATATTTTGTAAAATTTAAATTGGGGAACTCATTCAACGCAAAGACGGCATGGTGCAAAGATGCAAAGATTGTTAAATCATTTTCTAATCGCATTACCCAATTTCTTTTGCATTGAGTAGCGTTAGCTTTGTGATCGGTCCGATTGCTTGAAGCGTTTTGTGTTTGGGAAGTTTGCCGAAAATCTCGATAAAAGCGCGGACAGTTGAAGGACTTGTGAACACAATTTCATCGACTGCACTTAAATCCGGTTTGGGTTCGAGGTGATAAGTGACAGTATCGTAGAGATCGCAGGTTTCAAAGCGGATATTGCGCTCGGTGAAGAATTGCGATAAAACGGGGCGGGAAAGCGCTGAACGGGGAAAAAACACATGGGCGCCCTGCCAATCCAGTTGACTCAAAATTTTCACTAGACCTTCTTGCGTTTCTTCTTCGGCGATGATGTGCGGCGTTAAACCTTCAGCGATCAGATGTTGCGCGGTGACAGTTCCGATGGCAATCAGCGTTTGTGACACGTTAGAAAAATACGAACAGAAGATCTTCACAGCATTTTTGCTGGTGAAAATCACGTGCGTGAAACGATTGTCAAAATGCACTTCGTGGATGGGGCGCGGCACAATTTTAATCACCGGATAATGCAGCACACGATCTTGTGGACGCCTTTGAAAATGGCTCGGATCGGTGCCGATGTATAAGATTGTTTTGGGTCTAACATCGAGGCAATGAAAGAGATTTTTCATCTCCACATCTGTTTCCAAAGCAACGATAGCGAGTTGTCCTTGCAAAGCCGCTCTTTCACCGGGAAGAGGGATGCGATTGCGCTGGGTTAAATTGAGACGAATCAGAGCTGCTTCGGCCATTACGACTCCATCGACTATACCTGTATCTAAAAGTGCGAGCCTCTGCAAAATGGTACCGCGGATGTCGACACAGATCAGATCGCTGCGGAGTGCTAGAATATTTTGTTCACGGCGCGCACTCGAAGTGCCGATTTTTGCCGCAGGAAATAGGGTGTCACCATCGCGCAGGACGATCACATCGGAAGGATCAAGGCCTTGGGTTAGGGCCACGACTATCAACCCTTGGGGGAGCGGTTCGGGCAAATCTTTAGCAGAATGAATGGCGAGACGGCATTTTCCACTGAGCAACAAGGCATCGATCTCTTTGGTAAAAAAATCGGTCTTTTCAAGAGTGCGCAGTGAGGTGTTTAAATCTCGATCGCCGGTGGTTTCTACCCAGTTGGTGTCAAATTCGATGTGTGGATGAAATTGCCGTAATTCTTGCAAGACCTCTTGCACTTGCGCGCGCGATAAAACCGAACTTCGCGCAGCAACTTTAAGATAAGAGTTCACGGATTGCCTCTTCGACGACATCGACGCCGATTAGAGAGATTTTTTTGGAAAGATCAGGTGCTAGGCCTTTCAAATTGCGTTTAGGAAGAAGACAACGTCGAAAGCCCATGTGGATTGCTTCGCGGATCCGATTTTCAATGCGGGGCACGCCGCGCACCTCTCCGCCGAGTCCCACTTCGCCGAGCACCACAGTTTCCGGATCGATCGGGCGATTGCAAAAGGAGGAGCCAATTGCCATCAAAATGCCTAAATCGATCGCCGGCTCAGAAATTTTAAGTCCGCCCGCCACGGAGACAAACACATCGCAGTTATGCAACTTGTAACCCATCTTTTTTTCTAGCACGGCTAACAGTAGTGTAAGTCGATTGGAGTCGAGACCTGTGGATTTGCGTGTGGAAGTGGAAAAAGCTGAGGTCGCGACGAGTGCTTGAACTTCGATCAAGAGCGCTCGTGTCCCTTCCACGGTCGGAATGATCACTGAGCCCGGGACTTCTTTGAGCCGCTCTTCCAAAAAAATCACGGAAGGGTTGCTCACTTCTGATAAACCTTGGCTGCCCATTTGAAATAAAGCGATATCATCGGTCGGGCCAAAGCGATTCTTAACAGAGCGGAGCATGCGATAGCCGTGTTGCCGGTCCCCTTCAAAATCGAGCACCGTATCGACGATATGTTCAAGGACACGCGGTCCAGCGATTTCACCTGATTTGGTCACGTGACCGATCAAAAATGTCGCGATCCCCATCCCTTTGGCCAAATGCATAAATTCCATGGCCAGTTCACGGACCTGACTGACCGATCCCGGTGCTGACGGGAGCTCACTTTTGTACATAATTTGGATCGAATCGATGATCATGGCATCGGGTTTCAAGTGGTCGATTTGGGCTTTGATATTGGAAAATAACGTATCGCTGAGCAAATATAATCGATCATCAGCTACGCCCAGGCGCAGGGCGCGCAAAGAGGTTTGCTCAACCGATTCTTCTCCGCAAACATACAGCACAGTCAGATCTTGTTTAGCCAGACCTTGCGCTAACTGCAACATCAAAGTCGATTTGCCAATACCGGGATCGCCGCCGATCAGGGTCAACGACCCCGAGACAATCCCACCGCCCAATAAACGATCGAATTCGGGCATTTGTGTCGAAATACGTCGAAAGTCATCCGATTTGATCTCTTTGACACGCATTGGCTGCGGTGTCCCCACCTTTAGAGACTCGAACCTTTTGCCCTTGTCTTCGATTTCAATCTCTTGCTCAAACGAATTCCACTTTTGGCAGATATTGCAATTTCCCGTCCATTTGGCTTGCTTATGGCCGCATTCTGTGCAGCTCCAAAGAATCTTTTGCTTAGCCATTGTCCATGACCCCCAATTTTCTCAAGGCATCTTCTGCAGCAGCTTGTTCGGCCTCTTTCTTCGAAGAGCCTGACCCTTCGCCAATATCTTTTTCATCGATCATCGCCGCCACTAGAAAAATTTTACTGTGATCGGGACCCGATTCACGCAGAATTTTATACACGGGTGGTTTCTGATGCTTTTTTTGAGAATAGTCTTGGAGTTCCGCTTTCCAATTGCGCAGCGGCTTTGTTAAATGCTCTTCGAGCTGCGCTGAAAAATGGGTAAAGAAAAACGTTTTAACAGCTTCTAGACCGCCATCGAGATAAACCGCTCCAATCAAGGCCTCGAATAGATCGGCCAAAATCGTTTCGCGACCTCGCCCATCGTTCATCCGTTCCCCTCTGCCCAGTAGAACATACTCTGAGATTCCCAACTGTCCGAGCATCTGAGCACAGGTGCTAGCTTCGACGATGTGCGAGCGAAGATGTGATAAATAGCCTTCTGCCTCAGAGGGCAAATGCGCATAGAGATAATCGGAGATGATTAAGCCAAGTACAGAGTCCCCTAAAAATTCGAGCCGCTCATTGTGCTGCTCGACGAGATCGCGATGTTCATTGAAAAATGAACGATGGACAAACGACATCATCAACAATCGCCTATCGTTAAAGGCGTATTTGAGTTTGTCTTCGATAAGGGGGGCCTGTAAAAGTAATTCTTCAACGGGATTCATAAGAATTTGATTATCTCATCAAATTGGTTTTTCTTCTGCATTTTTTCGTTCCCGCGCCCTGTTTCAGGAAAAATGTAAATTGATTTTAATTACGTGCGTGTTTGCGCACCCTATTCAGATTCTAACCAACTAAATCCTCTTCAATTATGTAGGATGAATTATCCTTTTTGCATAAATATTTTTTCGGATTGTGTTTCAAGTTTTATAATTATTTTTTCTAAATATTCCAGTTCTTTTATTCGTCATTCAAAATAAGCTTTCTTGAGCGCTCATCAAAGGTTGATAGATTATCTTCTTTGTATATACAGATAGTAATTTCTCTTTTGAAATCATCTTCCCTATCAGGAATATGCTCATGATGATGTTTTTTATTATTATTTATGAGTAATTCAAGGGAATCTTTCATTTCTTGTGCTTCATCAGGAGTTAAATACAGAATCACCTTATTTACTTTTTTATCTGAATCTACATTATAAATTCTCATAGTTTTTAACCTAATTATGTGGCACGTCTGTAGGATAGATTTGCCCGGATTTTACCCATTTACCATCGACTTTAATTTCTACGTGAGCATGGGGATTATTATGAGGTTTTGTGCTATTAAAATCGAATCTAACGCATCTCAATCCATCTTTGGAAATAAAAACAGAGTCTCCTGCTTCATTTTTAATAAATTTAGCACCCTCACCTAACCAATTTGAAATCTGTTTCTCTAATTTAACAATTTCTGCAATTTTCGCACCATTCTCCAATCCAGAAACTGATTCCAATAGGAAAGTTCTTTCGGCAGTTCGTATGCCAGCATATACAGCGCTTAGCTCTTGGGCGCCTTTTAAACCTGTAGCAGCAACTTTTGTTAAAGCTCCCGGTATAATGATATCTGCGCCGTGTTTACCAAAAGCATAACCGGCAAGTTCCCCACGTTGATCAGACGATAAATTATCCCATTCAATTATAAGTTGGTGAACTTCTGGTGCTATAACTTCACATAGAGCACTCCATTGTTCAGTACGCGCTAAGTTACTCAAAAGAGTAAAAGCATCCCATATTTGTTCACCTGTTTCAATAGGATGATTAAATAAATCAGATAAGAAGAAAAAAAGTCCTTTTCCAGAATCGCAAACTCCTAGATGAAGTCCCTTTGCAAAGCCGAGACTGAAATCTGGAATTGATAAATGATGATTTTTATGAGCCGTAAATTGCTGAAAATCTTGCAGGGAGTGGTCATAATCGCCCAAGCCAAAATAGGCTGTGGCTCTTTCTAAGTATGGGAGTGGGCGTGTGTGATCGAGTTCAATGGCTCTATCGAAATCATAAACGGCTTGATTTAGATAGCCGGATTGCAAGGCTTTTTCTCCTCGGATTTGGTGAGAAAGTACATTAAAATCGACGGGTTCTTTGACAGGAGGGGTAAACATTGGGCTATAGTCGGTGGAGAATTTTTGGTCGACTTCATTGTGTCCATTGAGGTTTGGTAGCGGGAAAGGATTTTGTAAGCCGAGGTTTTGAATCTCTTGATATAGAGGATAATCGAAAAGTTGGTCGTTGATGTTATTTAAGCTGTTATGCGCAAAGAGCGATCCAAATGCACGTCCACTCTCTTCCAAAGGAAGATTTCCATAGGGCATAGCAGGTTGTAAAAATTGTTGCTGAGTGAGATTATCCTTAAAAATGGAAATTTGATCGTTAATCGCTGCTTTTAACATCGGAGCTTCCATAGCAGCAATCATCGGTGCTGGTGCATGTTGTTCATGCTTGCTTTCGGTGGCTGCTGAGGTCGCAGCTGCACCAGCTGCTCCAACAGCGCTCGCAGCAGCGCTTGCCGCTGCAGGAGTACCCGAGCCAGCAGTTGCAACAGTGACAGCAACCACGACAACGACGGCCACGACAACAGCAGCACCAATGATCACATCTTTTTTGTGCTTTTTGACGAATTTTTTAACTTGATCGTATTTCTTTTTCAGCCAGCTTTTACACAGAATCACTTCGCCTTGTTCGTTAATTGTGGCAGGAATGACGATGTAGCCTTCATCCGTTGAAAATGTGAAGTCGTAGACATCCACATCATCGCTGAGCAGTGCTTCGATGTCTTCTTCTAACCCTACAGAATCGGGCAATTTTCCTTCGCGGGCTAAAAAAACGATAAATTGAATGATTTCTTTTAGCTCTTCTGCAGTGTACTTTTGCTCGAGGTCTTCTGTTTCGAGTTCATGGATAAAGTTGATGATATCATCGTAGGTCCACTCGTAATAGTTTTGCGAAAGCGCTTTAGGGGTAGGCGGTAGATGATCCTGGGGAAGCGCGAAGAGTGCCGGTGTAGTGACGAGTAGAAGTGCGTGAGTAAGCATTTTAAGTTTGAACATGTCAATCTCCAGAAGTGAAGTTGAATTTGAATTCGATAGAATAAATTATAATTCGATAAAAAATCAAATTTCATTTTTCTAAAATGCAGACGCACGGCCAAGTTGGGAAAAAAGATTTACTTTATTCACCTATGAAGTGATACTCTACCACCATGGCCAAACTCAATCCCCATTTCTCACGCTTAAAACGAGAGTACATTTTTCCGATCATCGATCAAAAGCTCGCTGATTTGAAAGCGACGCAGCCTGATGCAAATATTTTGAATTTTGGTGTGGGCGATATCTCTTTGCCTCTGGCGCCATCAATCGCGCTCGCTATTCAGAAAGCTGTAGAAGAGATGACTCAGAAGACGGGCTTGCACGGGTATGGGCCGCACAATGGATATACCTTTTTGCGCGAGGCGATTGCCGCCCATGAATTTTCTCAATTGGGCATCACCGCTGAGGAAATTTTCATCTCTGACGGGACCAATAGCGATACTGTAAATATTTTGGAACTCTTCAGCGGGAATACTATCATCGGCATCACGGATCCCACTTACCCGGCTTATTTAGATTCGGCGATCTTGTCTGGGAAAAAGAATATCTTATTTTTTCCTTGTCTTCCCGAACACGATTTTGCCCCTCAGCCTCCGCGAAAACAATGTGACGTCATCTATCTTTGCTCGCCGAATAATCCGACGGGAATCGCCATGACGCGTCAGCAATTGAAGCGCTGGGTGGATTATGCTCTGAAAAAAAATGCGCTTTTATTAATCGACAATGCCTACGAAACCTTCATCACTTCGCCTGATGTGCCGCGCAGTATTTTTGAAATTCCTGGGGCTAAAGAGTGCGCGCTCGAATTTCGCAGTTTTTCCAAGACGGCCGGCTTTACCGGTTTGCGCTGTGCTTACACGATTTTGCCTAAAACTGTAACTGTCCTTTCGGGCCGAAAACAAGTTGCATTGCACGCGTACTGGAATCGTCGTCAGGCGACGAAATTCAATGGAACAGCCTATCCAATCCAGCGTGGAGCGGAAGCAATCTACACCAAGCAAGGGCAAAAAGAGACAAAAGCACAAATTACCTCCTATCTTGCGCAAGCCAAACGGCTGAAAGAGGGATTAAAAGCGTGCGGTTTCACTTGCTATGGCGGCATCGATTCTCCCTACATTTGGTGGAAAACACCAAAGAACAAAACTTCATGGGAATTTTTCGATGAACTACTGCATAAATGTCATCTGATTTGTATTCCGGGAAGAGGCTTTGGTGCCCATGGAGAAGGCTATGTCCGCTTGTCGGCCTTCACCACCCCGGATAAAACTGAACTTGCTCTCAAACGTTTTAAAGATTTGTAACTATGCGCTTTGCTACTACTGCTGACCAGCTTGAGTTCTTCAATAAAAATCACTACATCGAATTTGAGGAAATGATTCCACTCGATCAGATTTCAGCTTTGGAACAAAACGCCGAAGAGACGGTAGCCAAACGTTTGCGCATCCCCGTAGAAAAACTCCAACACAAAACGGCTCCCGAAATTTATCAGGCAGGCTATGATCTATGGCGTGATAATGCAGCGATCAAAAGTTTAGCTCATAAACACGCGTTAAGCCAGCTCGCATCGGAAGTGATGCAAGTTCTGCCGCTGCGCTATGGCTTCGATCAGTATTTTGCCATGACTCGTTGCACTGTATCGCCTTACGATGTGCCTTCATCGCTGCAAGAAATTTCCTGTCTTGATCCGCTCGCTGGCGCCTTGATTTTACCTTTGCATGACCTAGAATCGCCACCCAGTTTTTTCCCTATGCCACTCAAAGCTGGTAACGTCCTTCTTATTTCCCCGACGTTTGCATTGCCCTGGCCGCAGCTGTTTTCCACGCCAGGCCTATCTTTTTTTCTGATCGCATTTGCTCATGGTAAGACATTCTTCAAACCAGATTCTCGTGACCCACATGCCGTCTCACTAAAAAAGTTGGGCTATGTGTTCAATGATACTCTCAGCGACAAACTCCATCCCATCCTCCTCAGGAAATAATTTTTTTACCACAGAGATAAAAACCACAGAGGGAAAATATCTTTTATCCTGATCATCCTATTATCCTGTTATTTTCTTCTCTTTAGGATTGCAAGGTAAAAAAACTAGGATAATTAGGATTTAGAGAAAGTTGTTCTCTGTGGTTTTATCTGTGGTATATTTTTGGCTTTGCTGGATAAAAATTCTCCGACGCAGTAGAAGGAAAATATGAGCTTTTTATTCGAATCTCCCTCTTGGATTTTGTCTTCCTGTGTTGTAGTCCTCGTGGCTATTTTGCTCAGCCTCGGCGTGCTTTGGATCGTGAGAAAAACAATTCCGATTCATGTGCTGAAACAAAGTCATGATGTAGTGGGCTTTACCTTTAGCATCATCGGTGTGCTCTATAGCGTGATTCTCGGGTTTACGGTGATCAATGTACAAGCAAGGCACAACGCAGTGTTGGAAGCGAGTCATAACGAAGCCATTTTACTCGCTGACCTGTATGAAGATGCCGCTTTTTTTCAGCCCCAAGATCGCGATGCGATTAGATCGAGCCTGCGTCGCTATGCTAAGCACGTGATCGAAGAGGAGTGGTGGCTATCTCCTGAACGTAAGATTCACGTTAAAACCCGAAATTTTATCAAAGACATCTGGCAAAGTTACTACAATATCGAATTAACCAACGAAAAGATGAGTATATGGTATACCGAGTCGATTTCCAAATTGGATAACTTCTTGAACGTGCGCCTGACCAGACAATTTAACGCCTGGGAACATCTCGGCGGAATGATGTGGAGTCTGCTGATCGTTGGAGCGCTTATTACGATCAGTTTTATGTTCTTTTTCGGTCTGGAAAATCTTCGTAGTCATATGCTCATGATCATTTTACTCGCTGGATACCTCTCCTTTATGTTGTATCTGGTCTATTCTCTGGATCATGTATTCAATGGACCGCAAGGCGTCAAACCTGAAGCTCTCGAACAGGTCTACAACCTTTTCGATTCTTGGGATCAAGACTTACCTTCTTCACATAATTGACATTAATATTAATTAATATTAAAACTAAGACATAAACAGGGGTTTAAAATGCTTTACTGGGCTGCAATATTTTTAATCATTGCAATTATCGCAGGTATTTTTGGTTTCGGCGGTATTGCTGCTGGAGCTACGACGATTGCTCTTTGGTTGTTTTGGTTGTTCATCATCATCTTCCTCGTTACCCTCATTATGGGAATCATTGGAAGAGGCCCTAGACCATAAGAGCTTGTTGCCATTCGGCGACAGCTTCTTTGGCGCGTGTGATGCACGAGTTGACGCTCACACCATTTAAGTAATTGCCGACGAGGTGACAGGCAGGCAGTTGTTTGCGCAAAAGTGCGTTCATTTCGACCATTTTTTCCAAATGGCCGACACCATATTGCGGTACAGCACGTGTGGTGCGCTTAAATGAAATTGCCTGGGGCATTTGCGAAATGCCTAAGTGACGGCGGATGCCGCGCAGTGCTGCTTCTATACAAGTTGTTTCAGGACGACCCGTGTCTGCTAGCTTAATGGTCAAGCGCGTTTCATGTGGGCTGCGATTATGCTCTGTAAAGACAGAGGAATCAAACACCACCCCTAAAATGTCTTCATGAGCATAGGTCGGCGTCAGATAGCCAAATCCTTGGACGGGTAATACTGGGCTGTGATAGCCAAAATTGACCACACCTACACCTTCCGAATGAATTTTCAAAAACTCTCTGGAAACTTCCGGCGCGTAATTTTGCAAAAGTAGTGCCGTTTCCTTGACGGGAAGGGCGCAAAATAAAAAATCTGCCGTAAATTGCTCTTTATCGGTATTGACCAAAATCTGCTCATTTTGAAACTGAATCTGCTTAACTTCGCTATTGTAGTGCATAGAAGCAGGGATTTGATTGACAAGCGATTGCGTCAGCTGCTCAACTCCGGACCGAAACGAGAACATGGCGGACAAGGGAACTCCTTCGAGATGCTCTGAATATTTCGATCTCCGTTTTTTTTCCCGTTGATAGGCAAAAAAACCTTTGGTCACCGAGCCAAACTGTTCTTCCCAATTCTTTAAATTAGGAAAACAGGACTTCACAGAAATCTTGCGAACATCTCCACCGAAGATACCGACTACTAAGGGATCGAAAAATAGACGCGCCACATCGTAATTAAATCGTCGCAGAACGAATTCCCACACCGTTTCATCGCCCACTTTAACCGGCTGTTTCCATTCATAAAGTATCGCGCGAAGAAATCCTTTCGTAATCGGCGAAAGCAAAAAGGATAGAGGATTGGTCGGAAAGCGGTGAAGCTCGCCTCCGAGCCACAGATAACGGTGATGGGGGCGTGCCTCTGACCAAATCACTTCTTTTTGAATCCCAAGCTCGGCGATCAGCTGCGCTGTTGCCGGACATTTGTTGACTTTGAAAGTGCGCGGCCCTTTTTCAAAATGAAACCCCGTTGTATGCTCAGTATGAAGCCAGCCACCTGCTCGCGCGCTTTTCTCTAAAATAGTAATTTCGAGTGGCAGACCGGTCCGACTCAAATACCAGGCTGTCGATAACCCTGAAATGCCGGCTCCTAAGATGATAATCCGTTTTTTTTGCATTGCTAACCAATTGAAGGAGAAAGTGTAATGGATCTAAAGGATAAAATTAAAGCTGAGATTACAGCTTATCTCAAAGAATTGCGCGAAACAATGATTGCAGCTTTTGAATCGCTCGAGAGGACACATCGCTTTAAACGAACCTCTTGGGACTATCAAAAAGGGAGCGGTGGCGGCGAAATGGCTGTCTTGCGCGGCTCCGTGTTTGAAAAGGCTGCCGTCAATTGGTCTGGAGTTAGCGGCGATCAGTTCCCGATGAACGATGGGATGGGCCCCTTTTTTGCTACTGGCATCAGTCTAATCACTCATATGTATAATCCCCATGCGCCCACGGTACATTTCAACATTCGCTTCATCGAAACTGAGCAAAAAAGTTGGTTCGGTGGCGGTTACGATTTAACGCCGATGGGTTTTGTCTATGAAGAAGATACCGAGCACTTTCATAATGCTGCAAAAGCTGCGCTAGGAAATGAGTACTACCGCTCATTTTCTCAAAATGCCAAAGAGTACTTCCATATTCCCCATCGACATAAAGAGCGCGGGGTCGGCGGGATTTTTTTCGATCATTACAACACGGGTAATTTTGAGGCCGATTTTTCGCTATGGAAACAGGTGGGAAATACCTTTTTAGAGGCGATCTTGCCGATTTATGAGCGGCGTACGCTGCTTAACTTCACTCCTGCCCAAAAAGAAAAACAGCTCGAATGCCGCGCGCATTATGTCGAATTCAATTTACTCTACGACCGCGGCACCAAATTTGGCTTTCAATCAGGCGGCAATCCTGCAGCGATTCTCTGTTCTCTACCGCCTCTGGCCAAATGGTGATCTTTTACTTTTATTGTCAAAGATGCCATCCTTTTTGGGAAACCGGAGATTTTTATGAGTACAACTCCTGTTTCTCGTGTCCGATATGATGTTCCGGCAGGTCATTTTTGTGTACATATCGCGCGCGATCAGCAAACTGGTAAATATCATGTCACCAATGCCGAGCCCCTCTTGCAGAGGATTTCCAGGATATTTTACAAGATTACTTCTGAGATTCGCTCTATAGCCCAATCTATCTCTTCACGCGTAATCACAAGCGGTGGCGCAAGACGTACGACCACTTGATGGGTCTCTTTGGCCAAAATTCCTTTCTCCATCAACTGCTCGCATATTTTGCGCGCAGAAACTCTCTTCGGATCGATTTCAATGCCTACCCATAATCCTTTGCCGCGCACTTCTTTGATGTTGGGACTATTCAATTCTTTCAAGCGCGTTAACAGATACTGTCCCAATGTAGCGCTATGCTCAACGAGCTTTTCGCCTTTAAGCACATTGAGTGCTTCGATCGCTACGGCTGCTGCTAAGGGATTGCCGCCAAATGTCGAACCATGGCTTCCCGGAGTAAATAATTCCATAATCTCGCGTCGCGCTAAAAAAGCTGAAACAGGCAAAAGCCCACCACCTAGCGCTTTACCCAACACAAGACCATCCGGTCGAATTCCCGCATGTTCATAGGCAAACATTTTTCCTGTACGACCCAGTCCCGACTGCACTTCATCGAGAATCAGCAGCACATTATGTTTTTTACAGATCGCCGCGATCTCACTCAAATAATTTGCCGGCGGAATGATAATACCTGCCTCGCCTTGAATCGGCTCGACTAAAAACGCACAGGTCTTAGGTGTAATGGCTTTTTCTAAAGCGCTACTTGATCCAAACGGGATGAGTTTAAATCCCGGCGCAAACGGCCCGAAATTTTCTTTGTAGGCAGCTTCGGAAGAAAAACCGACAATTGTCGTCGTCCGTCCATGAAAATTCCCCTCGGCGACAATGATTTCGGCTTGATCTTTGGCAATCCCCTTCTTTTGATAGCCCCATCTACGCGCTGCTTTAATCGCTGTCTCAACTGCTTCGGCGCCCGTATTCATCGGTAGCGCCATATCCAACCCACTTACCTTACACAACTGTTGCAAAAAAGGACCCAGCTTATCCGTGTAAAACGCCCGTGAAGCCACTGCGATTTTTTCAGCTTGCTCTCTCAGAGCTTTAACGAGCCGTGGATGAGCGTGCCCATGACTGATCGCCGAATAGGCGCTGAGCATGTCGAGATATTTTTTTCCGTGATGATCCCAAACATGCACTCCCTTGCCACGCGTTAAAACCACTGGCAACGGATGGTAATTATGCGCTCCGTAGTGCTCTTCTAACTCGATGTATTCATCCATGCTGATAACCTATTGTTGAGAGAATTTGCCGACATAATTTTTCCGTCTTCCTCTCTTGATCCAGTGTGGGATTAAATTCAACCAACTCGAACGCTTTCAAATGAGGATCCGCAGCTAGCAATGTTAGCCCCTGTAACAGTTCTTTGGCGCGAATCCCGCCCGGTTCCGCGCTTCCTGCCCCTGGCGCATCAATCGGATCAACGACATCGATATCTAAACTCACACCATAGCCCCCTGTCCCTTTTGACACATACGCAATCGCCTCGCGTAGTACAGTCTGAAATCCCCGCTCTCTAACTTCTTCCATAAAATACATCCGTACCTTTAACCGCTTAAGCAACTCCGCTTCCCCTTCCTCGAATGAACGCGTTCCAATCAAACATACATGCTCTGGTTTCAAAACAGGACTTTGCACAAATCCACTTGCTCCATAACCCATCAAGGCGGCGAGCGGCATCCCATGCCAAGCACCCGAGGGTGTCGTTTCCGGCGTATGCGCATCCATGTGAGCATCGATCCATAACAGCCCAAGCGGTTGATCTTGCATAAAACGCCCTACACCATTCCAAGTGCCCACGGCAATGCTATGATCTCCGCCAATCACCACCGGAAAATGTTGTCTCTTCATCACGGCATACACTCTTTCAGCTAGCACCTGGTTAAAATCCGCAATGATCGGTAGCATATCTTTAAGCGGAATATCTCCTTCCTGAAGGCGTACCTTCGGATAGAGAATTTCCCCATCACAAATAACCTCAGGACCGCTTTCACAGGTTCTAATTTGCGCGCCCCAGCCAGTGGCTGCGCCAAGGCATTCGTATGTTCGTTTCAAAATATTTCCCATCAGTTAATTCGGATTCTAGGCTGATTTGAATAAAATGTGCAATCCTTTCATAAACAACTGTTTAATAATAGTTTACAGATTAATTACAAATTTAAAATATTTACTACAATTTACTAATATAAAACTTTAAGTTAAAATAGTTTTTATTTCAAAAATTAATACAATTGGATAATAATCATGACACAACCAACAAATCCCGATAACAACAATAACCTAACCTCTGTTACATACCCTCCAATACGACAGACAATCCCTTTAACTACCTTGCCCAAAGACCTGCTCCAATATATCTTTTCTATGATCGACAAACTCTCTGACTTGCCAAAGATTCAGCGGACTTGTAAACGGTTTCATCAGATCATGCAAGACCCTATAACGCAGAAGATTGTGTTTGGAAAGTTTTCGCATCAATTCGGCTGGCCTTTTATTGATGTAGCTTCTTTCAAAGTTAACTGTTCTATCAATCAAGCCATTTCGAAAAACCGTTATATATTCAAGAGAATTCCACATGAAGGTTATACGATGTGCTCTCTTACTAACGGTGATTGTATTTTCCGATATGTTGCTGAGAATTCATTATCAGAAACCGATAAAATTCAAATTACAAGTTTGAATGGATCTAAACCAAAATTCGATCAATGTCAGGGAGCTCTTTCTAATCTAGATTATCTAAGAATGATCTTACAGGCTTGTGGCAAGAACATCAAAATTAACGATCGCGGGACAAACAAACTTATTAGCGAATTAATTCGGCCTGAAGAATCGCAATCTCAAATTTTTAGCACCCATGATTCACAAAAAGTCATCATTGTTAACCGATATGAAGACGCTAAACTATTAGATGTTCAAACTGGGAAGATTGATAAACTTCCTAAATTGCAACATTCCGATGAAAATTATGTTATTAATCTTTCCTTTGCAGCGGATTATGTTTATTTTGAAGATAAAATTTACGTAACTCAAAATGACGACATTTATATATTTGATTACAAAACAGGACAACAATCAGGCTGTCTAAAGGGACACTCAGATGATATTAGGAAACTTCTATTACTCCCAGATGGAAAGCTTGTTTCCAGCGCTTATGATAAAACAATTAAGATTTGGGATCTTACAACCAACACATGTTTAAAAACTCTATCAACGCACGATGACATTAACCGGCTCGCTTCATTTCATGGACATTTAGCTGTCCTCACTTATGAACTCGTTCTGCAAATTTGGGATATCCATGAAGGAAAATGTCTGCTCGTCAATGATTGCAAACCTATTTTTCATTTTTTTGAATCCCATTTAAATGATGACGATGTTGAGGAACAATTCGATGCTAAAAAAATACGACCCGTTAATCAGCAAATTGACGATCCCTATGAAGAAAAAGCAGAGGGTCCTGATATTGATGACATTGAACAATATTTATCGGAATTTATTGTCCTGTCAAATGGGAAATTAGCAATCAGCTATGATAGACTGGGAATTGAAAATCTTTTCATGTGGGATTTTTCTAATTCCACAAGTGAAATTATGCAAATATACATCCCCAGCAATGAAGAATCTGAGGAAGATCTACCAATAGGCACTCCCATTGCCACCTTAAATGGAAAAGATGAAGAAAGTGATGACGAAGTTAGCAACAACAATAATACAGATCCTGTTGCAACCACATTAGATACTTCTGCGCATTTCAACATCCCTACGCTTGAGAATTTAAAAAAATGGGGCATCTCCGATCAGTTCTTTGAAGAATTTGAAAATCTTCAAATGATGATCGATCAATGCTCTAATGGAAATCTCAATCCTAATGCAGCTTACGAGAAACTACTAGCGCTCCTCACATCCGTCGAATCTTTGAATGACATATTGAATACACTCATAACAATAACGTTAAATCCCAATGAATTGCTTAAAATTAAGAGAGTACAGAAGCTTAAAAATAAATTAGAAGAATTTGCAAGCATTCTTCGAAAAAATACAATCACTCCCCAGCAAGTGGCAACATTTTTTGAGCAAAGAATGGAACGAGAAATAATGCATCCCTTGATCCAATTGACTGATGAGCTGAACTGTAAAAAATAAATTTCATCTTCAGGGCTGATTGAATATAATGCAATCACTTCACAAGTGATTGTCTAATAATAGCTTATAAATTACTTGTATTTTAAATAATTTATTATAAATTTACTTTTATAAAACTAAAAGTTATAATTACCATATATTTAAAAATTAAAATAAGAGCAAAAACCATGTCACAGCAAATTAATTTAAATAACAACAATAATCAAATCGTACCTGCAAATCCTCCCATTGCCCGAAATGGCGATTTAGGCCAGTTGCCTAAAGATCTTCTTATTTATATCTTTGGCCTTGTGGGCAAAATCTCTGATGTGTCCAAACTCCAGTTGTGCTGTAAACAATTTCAGACTGAATTAAAAGAACCGAAAACTCAGGAATTTGTTTTTAAAAAATTTGCTGAAAATTTAGGATTTAAATACGTTGATTTCAATTCATTTAAAAACACTTTCCGGTTTTTAACAGCAAAAGACTATAGCATTGACATCTTTAACAATATTGAATTTGTTTGTTCATTCCCAAATAGAGATTGTGTTTGGTTATCACATTCTTATCGCCTAATTTTGGGTTACATGAGGGGCATGAGATTATCTTCAACTCTCACCCTCACTAATCCCACAACAAACACAAAAAAAACATTATCGTTTCCAACACCTATTGAAGCTAAAGATTTGTGCCGTCTTGATGATCTAAAGCTGGCAGTCTTAGATCAACCTATGCCTAAAATCTACGATATGCAAAGCGCAAAACTTTTACAGGTCTATCTATTTGCTAGCCCAAGATCGCTGATTAGTTTATCCAATAATCTCGTTGCTCTTGTCCAAGCGCAAAATATTGAAATCTTGGATGTTAAAAAAAACACTAAGAAAATTATTCCCCATACACTCGAAGGCGATTATTGCGATGATAAAGTTATGGCCCACATCCCAGGAAAATTGATTTTTTCGCCAAGTACGCAAGAGGGGCAAATTCAGATTTGGAACTATGAAACCTTAAACTGTGAAAAAACACTGATTGCTGATTCCGAAGCATGTTGCTTTTTGTTATGCGGTGACAACCAACTCATTTCTCTTGGTTACGCTGATAAAAATGTAAAAATCTGGAATCTTGAAACAGGCGAATGCGAAAAAACATTCTCCCTTGAACCTGATACTAACCCTATTTTAGATTCTATAACTTTTTTCAAAGGACTATTAGTCTTTAATACAGAACCCGGTCAGATTCAATTTTGGAATTTACAAACAGGGATTCTTGTCAAAAAGCTAGAGTTAAATCCTATAGTACAAAAGGATTTTGAACTCGATATTAAGGAAAACGACGTCGAGCTAGAAGGTCCCTTTGTTCTTTGCGATGAGTTCATCGGGATGCAAATTCAAAGCAACTTTTATGTATTTAGCGTGGGTATACCTATTCAAGGCCATTTAGATATTCCTGCTGTAAGCGCGCCTCCGACCTATTGGAATTTTGATGCCCCCATGCAACCCAGGATCGAAAGCGAATATTCCGCTGAATCTGAAATGGATGAAGATGGAAGCGATGGTGAAAGACAAACCGTCAAACGGCGTATGAGCGATGATGAACTTATATCGCGCAAAAGAGGAAAAGAAGAAGCTCGTGATGATGAAATCAGCAACAACAATAATACACAAGCTGTTGCAGAGCACATCGATACTTCTACCTATTTCAGTGTCCCGACTCTGAAGGATTTAAAAAAATGGGGAATCGCTGTTCAGTTCTTTCAAGAGTTGGATCATCTTCAAAATGAAATCCAGCAAGTGTATTGCGATCAGAATCCAAATGCAATTTATGGGAAACTCTCATTAATTCTCACATCACTCGACTCTATGAGTCAAATGTTGAACCAAATAACTTTGGACCCTATTGAAAGCCTTAAAATTAAAAAATTGCAGAACTTAAAACAGAGATTAGCAAAACCTGTAAACACACTTAAGGAAGATACAACATCAGTAAAGCAAATTAATAGTTTCTTGAAAAAGGGAATGCAAACAGAAGCGATTGAGTCTCTGCTTCAATTAATTAACGATTTAAAACGAGATCGAAAGTAGTCTATCCTTTCCCCGTCCTTTGCATGGGACGGGGTTTCATAAGGAAATCTCATCTTAAGAATATTGAATTACGTTGTCGACAAAACTGCGGACATTATCGATAGGAATATCCGGAGTGACGCCATGGCCAAGATTCACGATCCATCCACGCTCGTGTTTCATCGAATTCAATAACTCTGCAGTGTGAGCGGCAATTTTGTCAGATGAAAATTTGAGCAGTTCCGGATTAACATTCCCCTGTACAGCTATAGCTTCAGGTGTTTTTTTGCGTAATTCCAGCATGGGGACATGCCAATCATAACTGATCGCCGTAGGTTGCAGGGCAGCTAAGCCCTCAACACGCAGCGATGAGCTGCGACAAAAAAGGATTACAGGAACGCTTCCTCTGAACGCATTCACGATCTGGCCGAGATAAGGCAGGCAAAATTCTGCGAATTGCGCATCGTCGAGAATATTGGCCCAAGAATCAAACACTTGCAGCACATCGGCACCGGCTCGCACTTGACCTTTAAGGTAGGCAATTGTCGCAGCAGTGATTTTGTCCAGGAGCTGATGGAATGTGCGCGGATCTTCTTTAAGCCAACATTTGGTGCGTTCAAAGGCTTGCTTGCTTGTCGAATCGATGAAGTAACTCGCAACGGTGAACGGCCCCCCACAAAAGCCGATCAGCGGCACGTTAAGGCGCGGTTTAAGAAGCTCAATCGTTTGAAAAACGTATGTGAGCGATTCTTCGACAGGAATGTAAGGCAAAGTCGCAACTTGCGCTGGAGTGTGAATTGCAGGTTCAACGCGCGGCCCACCACTATCGGGAAAGTGAACTGTTAGACCTAACGCTTCAGCAATGACGAGGATGTCGGAAAAAAGGATGGCGGCATCGACGCCAAGCAAATCGATGGGTAACTGGGTTACTTGAGCGGCAAGCTCTGGTTGATGAAACATCTCCCACAGAGAGTGTTTTTGACGCAAGGCGCGGTACTGCGGCATATAACGGCCGGCTTGCCGCATCAGCCAAACCGGCGGACGAGGCACTTGTTCACAGCGCAGTGCTCTTAACAAAAGCTCATTCATAGAACTGCAAATTTATCACCACAGAGATAAGAACCACAGAGAAAAGTGATCTTCTCAGTGGTGTTTTATCTCTGTGGTAAAAATCCTTAAGTTGAGAGGAGGCGGTCTAAAATGGAATCGACGGTGAAACCGAATTCTGCCGCCAGATCGCTCAATGGCGCTGATTCACCATACGTTTCAATGCTAATCGCAATTCCTTCCGGCCCGATCCATTTCGACCAACCGAAACTGACTGCTGCTTCGATACTTACGCGACGGCCTAAATCGCCGCCGACGACACTCCATTTATATTCATCGCTTTGCTCTTCGAAGAGTTCCCAGCACGGCATCGAAATCACGCGCACGGATTTGCCGATTTTCTCTAAAGCGGCAGCGGTATCGAGCGCAAGTGACACTTCAGAACCGGTAGCCATCAAAGCAAAATCGGGCTTTGAGTTTTCTTTTTTGATGATATAAGCCCCTTTCGCCATGCCTTGATCGTAAGGCACATTACAGCAGGCAAGCTCGGGAAGATTTTGTCGCGAGAGAACAAGGGCGGTCGGTCCTCGATAGCGGAGAGCAGCAATCCAAGCCATTTTCACTTCCCAGTTGTCGGCGGGGCGAATCAGATGAAGATTGGGCATCGCTCGCAAAGCAGCGAGATGTTCAATCGGTTGATGCGTTGGGCCGTCTTCGCCCAAGAAAATCGAATCATGCGTGAACTGATAGATCACCTGCACTTTGGAAAGCGCCGCGAGACGAATGGCATTGCGCATATAGTCGGAAAAGGTGAGAAATGTGCCGATGTAGGGCACGATCATGTCGGTTTCAGCAAGACCCGCCGCAGCTGTCGCCATGCCGAATTCCCGCACCCCGTATTTGATATTGCGTCCGCTGAAATTGCCCTTTGAGATGAGGGGATATTTTTTCATCATGGTCATATCGGAGCCGGAAAGGTCTGCTGATCCGCCGATGAGTTGCGGTAGCATGTCTCCAAGGGAATTAAGCACGTTTTGTGAGGCGCTGCGCGTTGCGATCGGCGTTTTGATTTCCACACGGCGCAATTGGGTTTCGAGATCGTCGGGCAGGCGTTTTTCGACCATTTGCATGAATGTTTTAGCTAAATCGGGCTTGGCTTCGCTAAACCGACGAAACATCTCTTTCCATTTTTGTTCTTGAAGCCCATCTTTCATCGTCTTTTGCTCAAAAAAAGTATAGACAGATTGCGGAACATAAAACTCTTCTTCAGGAAGTCCTAAGGCTTTTTTCGTCGCTTCCACTTCTTCTACTCCGAGTGGCGAACCGTGCACTTTATGGGTGCCCGATTTATTGGGTGAGCCTTTACCAATGATGGTGTGCATGATCACAAGAGCTGGTTTGGTTTGATGATCGCGCAGCTGCGTAAAGATTTTTTCCATTTGTTCGAAGTCGTAACCGTCGAGCTCAAATACATCCCAATTATAGGCTTGGTAGCGAAGTTTGGTGTCTTCAGAACACGATTCTGCTAAAAAACCGTCGAGGGTCACTTTATTGGCGTCGTAAATTAAAATTAGGTTGTCTAAGCCAAGATGACCCGCGAGCGAGGAAGCTTCTGAAGAAACTCCTTCCATCATGCAGCCATCCCCCGCAAGACAGTACACTTTGTTAGTAAATAACGGGAATTCTTCGCTATTGAAACGGGCCCCTAAAATTTTCAGACCGAGGGCCTGTCCGACTGCATTGCCAACCCCTTGACCTAAAGGCCCCGTCGTCGCTTCCACACCGACAGTGATGTGATATTCGGGATGGCCTGGAGTTTTGGAGTGGATTTGACGAAACCGTTTGATCTCGTCCATCGACAAACCAAAACCGGCTAAATGGAGCAAAGAATAGAGGAGCATCGAGCCATGGCCTGCAGAGAGCACAAAACGATCGCGGTTGAGCCATTTAGGATTTTTTGGGTTGTGTCTCAGCAATACCCCATAGAGATAGGCGCCGAATTCCGCACATCCCATCGGCAAGCCCGGGTGACCAGAATTGGCTTTTTGAACCGCTTCCATCGACAGCTCGCGAATGGTATTAGCGATTTTACCCAGCTGCTTTTTTAACTCTGCGTCCATCTTAAAAACTCCTTATGAAAAAAAAGAATCATACAGAGAAATAGGCATTTTAAGAAAGTCCATTTTCCAGCGATAAAACCACTGAGATTTTTTGCGTTACACCTTCGTCATCACGGTAAAAAGACTCACCACAGAGATAAAATACCACAGAGGGATTTTTGTGCCCGATTTTTCTCTGTGGTTCTTGTCTCTGTGGTAAAAAACTCACTACCACTGAGATATAGATCAACGCAAAGATTTTTATAAATCATTCCCCGTGTCTTAGCGTTGATATTTTCTGTGATCTCTGGGTTAAAAAATTCTCGATGAGCATGGCTCGAAATGGGCCTCTTGTGCTATCGTCATTTTCCTTACCAAACTAGATAAGTGGAATTATGCTTTCACAAGAAATTCGTCGCCATTTCCTCAAATATTTTAAAGACAAGGGCCATACGATCGTCCCTTCGTCCCCTGTTATTCCTCATGACGACCCTACGTTGTTATTCATCAATGCGGGGATGAATCAATTCAAAGATGTATTCCTGGACAAAAGTAAACGCGATTATACGCGCGCGGCATCGGCGCAAAAGTGCATCCGCGTCGGCGGCAAACATAACGACCTCGACAATGTCGGCCACACGGCCCGCCATCTGACGTTTTTTGAGATGCTCGGCAACTTTTCTTTTGGCGATTACTTTAAAAAAGAGGCGATCGATTACGCCTGGGAAGTATCGACTACTGTATTTGGTTTTGATCCCGACAAGATTTGGATCACTGTATTTCGCGAAGATGATGAAGCGGAAGAATATTGGAAAAAGATTGTACCCGCCTCGCGCATTGTGCGGATGGATGAGAAAGATAATTTTTGGGCCATGGGTGACAGCGGACCGTGTGGGCCATCCTCAGAGTTGTATTATGATCGCGGAGAAAAGTACGGCACTGCACGCTCGCCCAAAGAAGATACCGAAGGGACGCGCTTTTTAGAATTTTGGAATTTGGTCTTCATGCAGTTTAACCGCGACGCGTCGGGAAAAATGCTGCCGCTGCCAAGACAGTCGATCGATACAGGCGCAGGGCTAGAGCGGGTGGTTGCTCTAAAAATGGGTGTGGAAACAGTTTTTGAAACCGACATTTTGCGCAGCTTAATCGCTCAAATCGAACATGTGTCCGGCAAAAAATACCAGCCCCACAATGCAGAGCTCGCTCCGGCGTTTCACGTGATTGCCGATCATATTCGCTCGCTATCATTTGCGATTGCCGATGGTGTGCAGCCGAGCAATGTCGAACGCGGCTACATTTTACGCAAACTGCTGCGACGCGCGGTACGCTACGGTCGTATGCTCGGCATACAAGAGCCGTTTTTAGCGAAAATTTTACCCCGCTTAATGAAAGAAATGGGTTCTGACTATCACGAGCTGGTGAATTCTGAGGCGCGCATCGCTGAAATTTTAACGCTGGAAGAAGAGTCTTTCTTGCGCACACTCAAGCGCGGGGGAAATATTTTAAGCACTATCATCGAGCATGCGCAACAGAGCCCGCACAAATCGATTAGCGGCGAAGAGGCTTTTAAACTTAAAGATACTTACGGCTTTCCCGTAGAAGAGATCGCTCTGATTGCTAAAGATACCGGACTGCAAATCGATCTCGACGCTTATCAGCAGTTAGAAAAGCAAGCAAAGGCGCGCTCGCGCAGTGCCCACGCTGTGCATGTGCAAACCGTCGAAGAGAGCGTCTTTAAAAATTATTTGGAACAACATCCTGAATGTGAATTTGATGGGTTCGACAAAACGCAAGATCAATCCACCATAATGGCATTGGTTGTCGATGGACAATTTGTCGAAGTGATCAAAGAAGGACAAGAAGGGATGGTGATCTTAAATCGCACTCCCTTCTATCCGGAAAAGGGGGGCCAAATCGGCGATATTGGAACACTCTATCACGATAATGCGCGCTTTATCGTCACGGATTGCTTAAGCCCCTATCCCGGCGTGATCGTGCACATCGGACGCTTGGAATCGGGCGCACTCCTTGTCGGCGAGCCCATTACTGCTGAAGTAGATGCTAAACGCAGACAGCAAATCGCAAGCAATCACACGGCAACCCACCTACTCCACTGGGCACTGCAAGAAGTTTTAGGCAAACACATTCGACAAGCCGGCTCACTGGTCGAGTCTTCCCGTTTGCGCTTTGATTTTAACCACCATAAAGCTCTGACCAAAGAAGAGATTCGACAGATCGAAATGCTGGTTAATGAAAAAATCCGCGCCGGCACAGAAGTTAAATCCTACGAGCTTTCCTATGAACAAGCGCAACGCGTTCCGGAAATTAAACAATTTTTCGGGGAAAAATACGGCGAGACGGTGCGTGTGGTAGACATCGATTACTCGAAAGAGCTATGCGGCGGTACCCACACCCAAAATATCGGCACAATTGGTTTTTTTCGCATCGTCAAAGAGGGTAGCATCGCTTCTGGTGTGCGACGCATTGAAGCGGTAACCGGCCACGAGGCAGAGGCATTCGCTTATGCTAACGAAGATTTGGCGGAAAAAGCCGCAGAATTGCTGAAAGTTTCCCCTGCAAAACTTCCTGAGCGAATTGCAGCTATTCTAGAAGAAAATAAACTGGCGGCTCAAGAGCTCAAACAATTCAAACGCGCCTCGCTTAAAAACTTGACCAAAGAGCTCGTTCATAAAACACATAAAGCCGGCCCGATCTCGTTCATCGGCGCGGTTGTTTCGGTAGATGCAGAATTATTACCCGAACTTGTGGAAGATCTGATACAAGCTATACAATCGGGCGTGATCGTGCTGGGGATAAAAAATGAGGGACGCTGTCAGCTAATTGTACGCGTTTCTTCTGATTTGACTCAGCGCGGCATTCAAGCGGTGCAATTGATCAAAGAAATTGCTCCTTTAATTGGCGGTAGTGGTGGTGGTAAACCTGAATCAGCACAGGCCGGCGGTAAAAACCCTGAAGGACTCTCTGAAGCCATTGAGAAGGCAAAACAATGGTTAGCCGCGAAACACTAGCCAAAACGCTGCTAAACAGCGAAGCGTTAAAACAGTTTGCGAAACTCGCGCAAACTGAGCCTTCACTATTAATCGAAGAGCTTTGGGAAGGCGCAAAAGCGGCTTTAATCTGGCTGCTTGCAAACGCTACTGGAAAAAACATTTTAGTCGTCTGCGATAGTATGGACGATCGTCTCTACGACGATATTGCGTTTTTTCCACTCCCCTCCATCATCGATTTTCCTTCTTGGGAAACCTTGCCTGGCGAAGAAATTGCTCCAAGCCCCGATTTAGTCGGTAAACGTCTGCAAGTTCTCAGTACATTGATGCATCGTTCATCGCCCCATGTGATTTTGGCGCCACTACAAGCTGTCCTGCAAAAACTTCCCAATAAACAGCATCTGCAGCCCCTGACAAAGACCTGGAAAAAAGGGATGTCACTTAAGTTTGACACGCTTGCCCAAACATTGACGGCTTTGGGCTACCGTCGCAGTCCGGTTGTAGCCGATAAAGGGGAATACGCCATGCGTGGCGGGATCATCGACATCTTTCCTCTCTCATCGCCTGATCCCTATCGCCTCGAATTTTTCGGCGATGAGCTCGAGCAAATCCGCACATTTGACCCCATTTCTCAAAAGTCGATTGCAAAAGTTGAAGAGATGTTTCTGCCGCCTGCTTCCGAAATGGCTTTAGTGCAAAAAGATCAAGAGCTCTGCTCACTTCTCGATTATTTAGGCCCCAATACTCTTGTCATTTTCAACGATTTACTGGCGATTGAAGATCGTTGGGTGGAACTCAAAGACTTGCCGGGAGCAAAAAGCGCAATGTTTTCTAGTTTTGAGGAATTTCTAAAGCGCACTGAACCTCTGACACAACTATTTTGGACAGCGCAGCCGATGGAAGAGCTCTCTGAAGTTCAGATGCCGCAAAAAATGGGACGTGCCTTCTACACCGGCAAAGCACCCCTGCAGCCCTTGTCTTTTCAGATTTTAGGGCGTCGTTTCGAAAGTCAGCGCTGGCTTCATCCGTTCATCCCGATTTCCGATTATTTTTCTCTGTCGGAAAATAAAGCGGCGGCAACGCAAGAGGAAATTCTGCATGCGCTGCAACGTCAAGCTAAGACGGCACTTGAGGTACACTTCTTGTGCTCTACAGAAGCGGAAAAAAATGCCTTTTTAGAAACATTGTCCACCGATCAGATTTCTCTTCCTGACAATACCCATTATCAGCTCGGCTATCTCTCTAACGGTTTTGTTTTACAGGATACAGCACTGGCTTGGATTCCCCTCACTGAGCTCAACCATCGTTTAAAACCGCGCCGCCAAAAATGGCGCACGACCTATCACACTCCCGCTTCTGATTTTCATGAACTTGTCCCCGGCGATGTCGTCGTTCATTTTCACAACGGGATCGCCAAATATTTAGGCATTGAAAAACGGCCTAATCACGTGGGCACACCCACCGAATTCATGCTGCTGGAATATTCGGAAGGGAGCAAACTCTACGTCCCCGTCTCTCAATCACATCTGGTGAGCCGTTACATTGGCGCGAAAGAAGAAGTGCCGACCTTAAGTCAACTCGGCTCTAATCGTTGGCAAAAGACGCGTACGGCCGCACAACAAGCGATCATTGGCTATGCCGATCAACTGTTGCGCATGTATGCAGAGCGCGAGCTGCACGGTGGAGTTGCCTTTCCAACAGATTCTCACGAGACGCAGCTGTTCGAGGGCGATTTTCCGTTTGTCGAAACGGAAGATCAACTCTCAGCAATAGCGGCCATCAAAAACGATATGGAAACAGCCAAAGCGATGGATCGTTTGATTTGCGGTGATGTCGGCTACGGCAAAACCGAAGTGGCGATGCGTGCGGCCTTTAAAGCCGTCGTCGATGGAAAAAAACAAGTTGCGGTCCTCGTTCCCACGACAGTTCTCGCTATGCAACATTACGAGACGTTTTGCGAGCGCATGGCCAATTTTCCGATTAACATCGGTGTGTTGTCCCGTTTCCGCTCTCACAAGGAAATCCGTGAAACACTGAAAAAAGCTGCAGAGGGAAAAGTCGACATCCTGATCGGCACGCACCGTATCATCAGTAAAGATGTGGTCTTCAAAGATCTCGGTTTGATCATCATCGATGAAGAGCAGCGCTTCGGTGTCCGCGCTAAAGAACACCTTAAACGGCTGAAAACCGGCGTGGATTGCATCACGCTTTCTGCCACGCCGATTCCACGCACGCTCTACATGTCTCTCATCGGCGCCAAAGAGATCTCGATCATCAACACTCCCCCACAAGATCGCCTGCCGATAAAATCGATCATTTCTGAAAGAGAATTGCCGACGATTAAAAATGCACTGCTTCGCGAACTGTCGCGCGATGGACAAGCCTTTTTCATCCATAACCGCGTCGAATCGATTTTTAGGATCACCGAAGAACTGCAAAAACTGCTGCCAGAAGCGCGCATCGTTACTGGACATGGTCAGATGGCTGCCGATGAGCTCGACGCTGTCTTTCACGCCTTTAAAAGCGGAAATGCCGATATCCTGGTCGCCACCACCATCATCGAAAATGGCATCGACATTCCCAATGCCAATACGATCCTGATCGACCGCGCCGACACATTTGGTCTTGCCGATCTATATCAAATGCGCGGCAGAGTCGGACGTTGGAATCGTCCCGCCTATGCCTATTTTCTCGTGCCTCGCATGCGTGAACTGCCCGACCTTACCCGCCGCCGTTTGCACGCGCTAACTGAAGCCTCAGGTTTTGGCGCCGGTATGAAAATCGCGATGCGCGATTTAGAGATCCGCGGTGCGGGCGAAATCCTCGGTACTCAGCAATCGGGACAAATCACCAACATCGGCTTTCATCTCTACTGTAAATTGCTTAAACGCGCTGTCGAAGCGCTCAAGAAAAAAAGCTCGCCGACCTTCACAGAAACCAAAATGGAATTTTCCTTTGAAGCTAGTCTGCCTGAAGAGTATATCAATGAAACTTCTCTCCGCATGGAGATCTACCATCGCCTCGGTGAAGCGATCACGATGGAAGATGTCGATGCAATCCTCTCTGAGCTCAAAGACCGCTTTGGACCCTATCCTCCACAAGTGCTCTGGCTGTATCACCTCACAAGATTACGCCTGTTTGCTTCGTCGTATCACTTCACGCTGCTGAAATTTGAAAATCTGACTTTTACTGCCGAGAGACAAAGCGGTAAGACCCTCATCAAAAAAACCTTAGTCTTGCCCCGCACAAAAAAACCTGATGAATTTGAAAAACAGGTCATCATCTTACTCACGGAAAATTTCAACTTATGAACCTATCTCACTATTCTAAAACATTGCTTTTCGAATCTTTTTTTGCATCTTTTGGTACCGCTTCTTGGCCTACTTACTTAAGTATGTCCTGCGAAGCGGCACTAAAATCTTCAAAAAAATATTTTAAAAAATCAACATTTTTCAATAGTGAGATAGGTTCATGACAACATCCGCTATCTTTTCCCATGATTATTACAGCAAACCCTGGTTGTTTTTTGATCAGGTGAAACGCGTTAAATCGGATGGCACAATTGTTATAGAAATGAGCGCGATATCCGATTTTTGGAAACACCGTCTCATTCACACAGACCTCGATAAAAATGGAACAATCATAGCTAGCCCTTTTGGCCGCTGTGCTGACATCATACGGCATCTGATGTGCTTTCAAGATCGACAATTGCTAAACGTCAATCGCCGCCTTAAACAATTAGAAACGCAACTGCGAAATCCTTCAAGCCCTGAAGCTTTAAGCTTTCGACAAGAAGTTCACAGCAAAGGCAGCAATGGCGCGCACATCTTTCAAACGAATTTGCGCCACTTGTGTAAATGTTTTGAAAAAGGCAACCATAAAAGCCCACAAAGTTTAGCCGCACTCAAAGCCATCAATTCTTTTAGAAAACTGTTTCACATGCAGCCGATCGCTTTTCATCGGTATGAATCGATCGATCAAGAGGTTTTTGCGCGAATGATTCCACAAGCTATGCAGATAACGCCGCAAGAAACAACACAAAGTACGTTTCAAGTAACGATTCAAAATACAACGTCATTTCCTCTGCCAGAATTAAGACAAGAAAACCTGTTACAACTCGAATATGGTTTAAGAGACAACATTTACTTTGAAATCGAACAGAGAAAATTTTGTTTAGCCTATAACAAACAAAAAGGAGTTTTTGTTTTAAGTTATTATGCGGATGGAAATATTCATACGCCGCCGACTCTAACACAACTCATGCAGCAAAAGAAAGATTATGCTTTTCGGTCACCTCTGATCAAAGTTTCTAGAAAGAAATTTGGCGATGAAAACGCAACACTTCATGATTTACAATTTTTTGAAAATTATAAACGCGGTCGTTGGTTTCAGTCTTTTATCGAAAAATATGAGAGCAGCAACAAAAAACTCTCTTTAAGCGCTGGTTATGAATACACAATTCCTTTTTCTCAAGGAAATCTCAATTTGAAACTCGTTCGGCGAACATCCTAACGCTTAGTATTCGGTGGACCCATACCGATGTTGCGGTGATAAGCTCCCTTGACGTGCAACTCTTGCATGCGTCGGGCAGCTTTTAAGGCTGCGATCCCCTTTTCCACATGATCAGGCATGTAGCGATCGTAGACAGATTCTGAACTTTTTTTGGTCTTTATTCCATCGGCATTGAGCGGCAAATCGGAAACTAGCAAGAGAGCCCCGAGTGTGAATTTGCGTTTATAACTCGCGGCAAAAAGGGTAGCGCATTCCATTTCAATCGCTTGTGCTTTGGTAGCTTTCAAACGACTTTTAAATTCTTCGTTGAATTCCCAAAAACGCATATTCGTCGTGTATGTGATGCCGATGTGATAAATCGCTTTTTGCAGCTCTAATACTTCCGTAACAGCTTTTTGCATCAAGAAGTTCGCGAGTGCCGGCACTTCAGAAGGAAAATAAAAGTCAGATGTCCCCTCGCCACGAATGCTGGCCACTGGAACCAAATAATCTCCGACTTGATAGCGACGGCGTAGTCCTCCACACATCCCGAGCAATAAACTCGTTTTGATCGGCAGAAACGAACACAAATCGACGACCAATGCAGCAGCAGGCGAACCGATTTTAAAATCTAAGATGCTGACATCTTCTTTCGGACAATGGGCGACTTTGAACATCGACCCTTCGATTATCTCAACACCTCGCGTCTGCGCAAAATACTGAACGTAACGCGGAAAATTGGTGAGCAGCAAATTGCTGTGAAATAGAGAAATGGGACAGCCTGAATAGCGCTCCAACGTTTCTCGTGCAAACTTTTCTTCAGTAATCTCTTCCACAGCCTCGGCCCCTGTTTCTTTCGATTCTACTGGAATTTGGGTCATAGTGCAACTCCATCAAAAAAAGAGCCCTATGGAATAGGGCTCCTTTTTGAATAATAACCCAACTTGTCCCCTATCTGTCAAGTAGATGTGGATGCGATTTTTGCCATGTTTTTGCAGCCAAATTTTAGACATACTTGAAAAAGTAGGCTAAAATTTGGCTGCAAAAACAGGTCAAAGAAGTCGCGCCGCAGATGCTTGGCTAGTAGGGGACAAGTTGGGTTAATAAACTTTTCTACCGATTTTCTGGCTCATAGACAAAATGAAATGCAACTTTTTCGCAAATAGGGGAATTTCCGCTATTTACATGCCCACAAACTGGGCATTCCCATTCTCCCCGTTTTTCAGATTCCCTTTTTTTGGAAATATAAATGCCATTTGCATCAGAAAATAGACCTGAGACAGGCAATAATTCTTTGCCACCCATATTGAGGTAAACACTATTATTTTGAATAATAATTGCTCGGGGGTCAAGATATATTTTATCATCGATTTGAGAAAGGAAACAATTGTGCTGTTCCCCTAAGAAATTGTGTTCTATCGTATGCGAGTTGACACTTGATAACATTCCTACAATCAGAATCAAAAGAGAAAAATGATGCTTTTTCACAATTTCACCTCCCGTTTCAATACAAAATGGATTTTTTTCTGGGTTGCTATTTTTTTAGCAACGATAACAAGTATAGTATTTTTAAATTTTAACAACAGAGAAAGTTCAAAAAAAATTCAAGAAATCAGATCAAGACTTTCACTCCTTTCATTTACAGAGAAAGATGAGCTCGAATTTTTATTTCGTCGCTTAATGTTAGATTCTACCGGTATTTACGTTCTGTTTGGGGATAAGCCAATGTGTTTAGATGAATTCATCAGAACAGATCGCATCTGGAAGGAATATATGTACTTTTTCACTAATTTATATTGCGGTTTAGATCACTGCAAATATCAAAGAGGATGGCAAGTATGGGAAAAATATAAGCATCTCTTTCCACTTAAAAAATTCATCCTTGTTCAGCAAGAAATTTATGATTTTGTAGGACACACAACGGTGTCTTTTGTGCATAAAAAAAACTTTCTCAAAGTCATGGACATGTATTCCCAGGATTTTAAAAAAATTCTTGGGGAAAATTTTAATCCAAATGATATTATTGATTGTTTTGCTAATTCCAAATGCATACTCCACAAAAAGATAAAACGTCATTCTGCGCTTTTAGGCATGTTTTTAGGATACGGGCGAGACAATGCTTGGTATTTTTACAATTTGAGTCGTTTAAGAAAGCAAAGTCACAAAAGCGCGGAAGCTCAAAAAGAGTTTCTGAGAGTTCAAGCCCAATTCATTCCATTTGTAACAAGTCGTTCGAATTGGAATCCCGATTTTGGGTGTTTGATCAATTTACCGATGTTCATGTGTGATCCAAATAGTGAAGAAACCCGTGATCTCCGTCAGAAATATGTGAAGCAGCGAAGAGAAATTTACAAGGCTTATCAAAAAGGAGACTTTCTCGAAATAACGCTATTGAAACTCACAGAGGAATAAAAATTAAAAATTGATAAAATAATTTAAGCGGCTTATCCTGGATCCTCAAATTGATCTGGAGGGTGTATGAATGGAATAAAGCTCGCTACCCACAATTTCTTCGTCAAACTGACCCCTCGAATGCCCCCTCAACTCGAAAAAATAAAAAAAAATATTTACGCAAATCCGCTCCTCAATCGCATCACTGTCAACTGGAAGGTTATTTTAATGGACTGCGGCACGATCATTGCTGTGACTTGCGTAGTCTTCACCTTTTTCAACGGTGCCACGGTTTTTTGCGCGGCTTTCTTCATCCTCTCCGTTTCTTCGGGCGTAGGGTCCTTTTACATGCGTCGCTTTGCTCTATTGAAAGGCTTAGAACAAACAGCAAAAGGGCTGCGCGAATCCCAACAGCGCTTTGAAACTCTTGCGAAGAATCTCGAGCGAGAAAATACTCGTCTCACACAAACTAACCAAGAACTGCTTCAAACAAATGAAGCGTTTCGCAATACCAATCGCGATCTACAAGCGACAAATCACGATTTACAAAACACCAATCAAGCCTTTCGCGACACTAACACCCGTTTGACACAACAGGTTGCAAGTCTCACTCTACAAGTGACGCAACTGCGCGAAAGCGCTGAACGGATTCGAGGAGAGGTTGTCCGTTTCCAACAAGAAAATACTCACTTGCATCTCAACGTCCAAGGAATGAACGCGACCATTCAAGCTCTCGATCAACAAATTAACAATTCCCGCGCCCTCTGCGAACAAATCACACAACATTTAGCCAATCAACATGGCCTTGGCCAGCAACTTCAACAACTGGCGCAATATCTAAACGAACTGCGCAATAATGGGATCGTTCATCAACGAATTCAAGAATTAGATACTCTGCGTACTCAAACTCAGCTAACAACCCAGCAACTCAATCAAGTGCAAGTGCAATACGCACAGACGCACGGCCAATTTCAAGCGCTTCATAGCGCCCTCGTCCAATTGAAAGACCAATTTGAACGCTCCATTACCGGAGCCGCCACCCAAATGTCGACAAACAACCAAGAGTTCCGCACCACTTTGACCAACTTTCAGCAGCTTTTAAACCGCTCTGTACCCGGTAGCCCTCCCAGCCCTCTCCCTGCCGCCCCAATCGCCGCCCACTAAATCCGGTAAACCACTGAGTTCACCGAGAGCACTGAGGCGCGCCTTGCGCTCAAGAATTTTTTTTGCGGCAGAGCCGCCTCTATATCTCAGTGTGCTCCGTGGTTATATCTTTTTCTAGCCTGCCCGATTTTTTTCTCTGTGGTTCTTATCTCTGTGGTCAAATTTCACCACAGAGCGAAAACACCACAGAGGGATTTTTTATACTATGCCGATTCTTCTTTTTATCCTGTTCATCCTAATATCCTGTTATTTCTTTAACGGAAAAATAACAGGATGGCAGGATAGTCAGGATTCGGAGACTGCCCGATCTTTCTCTGTGGTTCTTGTCTCTGTGGTTCTTGTCTCTGTGGTTCTTGTCTCTGTGGTCAAATTTCACCACAGAGCGAAAACACCACAGAGGGATTTTTCGTGCTATGCCGATTCTTCTTTTTATCCTGTTCATCCTAATATCCTGTTATTTCTTTAACGGAAAAATAACAGGATGGCAGGATAGTCAGGATTCGGAAACTCAATCATGCCCGATCTTTCTCTGTGGTTCTTGTCTCTGTGGTCAAATTTCACCACAGAGGGAAAAGTTTTTATTTCTCTTAGGTTTTCAATCTCTGTGGTAAAAAAAATAATTAACAACTGTGTTTCTTGCTAAGACTTGCATTTTAAATCTTTTCCCTCCAAAATTGCCCTTTTTATCCAGGGATTATCATGGCACAATACAGCACCGGCGATGTTCGCAGCGGTTATAAAGTTGAAGTCGATGGCGAACCGTACACTGTCGTCAGCAATGAATTCATAAAACCGGGCAAAGGACAACCGTTCAATCGGATCAAATTAAAGCATTTGATCACAGGGCGCGTTGTGGAAAAAACATTTAAGTCGGGTGAAAAAGTCGGCGAGGCAGATGTCGAAGAACATAAAATGCGTATGCTTTACAAAGAAGCCGAGTCTGTCGTGTTTATGGATGATAAAACCTTTGAACAGCTCAATATCCCCAATTCCTTAATCGAAGATAAACAACAATGGCTGATGGAAGAAGTTCTCTACGATGTCGTCTTCTATAAAGGCCAGCCCATCGATGTGCTTCCCCCCACTTTCATGGAGATGACCGTCATCGAAACTACCCCCGGCGCACGCGGTGATACCTCCGGCCGCGTCCTCAAAGCAGCTAAAACCGATAGCGGTGCGACCGTTCAGGTGCCGATCTTTATCGACGAGGGAGAAAAAATCAAAGTGGATACCCGCACCGGTGAATACGTCTCTCGCGTGTCATAAAATCCCTTTTTTACAAGACCGCGCGCGCATGCTTGCAAAAGCCCGCGCCTTCTTTTTCGACCGTCAAGTGATGGAGGTCGATTGTCCCGCGCTTTCTCATGCAGCGCCCATCGATTTGCATATCGATGTGATGAAAGTGGCCATCAAAAATAATACCCTCGGCTATCTCCACACCTCAGCCGAATACGGCATGAAACGACTACTCGCTGCAGGCATCGGCGACATTTACCAACTCAGCCATGTCTTTCGCGAAGGAGAAATCGGCCCCCTCCACAACCCTGAATTCACCATGGCCGAATGGTATCGCATCGGTTTTTCCTTTCAGCAAATGATTGATGAAACCCTCGACTTCATCCGTCTCTTCCTCGGCGATCTTCCTACCCGAACTTTAACTTATCGTCAAACCCTGCAAGAATTCCTCAACCTAGACTATCTCAATATATCCCCTTCTCAACTTCTCATTTTGGCAAAAAAACACCTCGACATTCCTCAGGATGCCAACAACTGGGATCGCGATACTCTACTTCAACTCCTCATCAGCACTCTCATTGAACCACAACTCGGCTCGGATCACTTATTCGTGCTCAGTTATTATCCCGCTTCACAAGCTGCCCTCTCCAAAACTCACATTCTTCCCACCGGTGAACCTGTAGCTTGCCGCTTTGAAGTCTATTATCAAGGCATTGAACTAGCCAATGGTTATCATGAATTAACTGAGCCGCAAGAACAACGCCGTCGTTTTGAAGCGTCCAATCAAGCTCGCCACAATGCCGGAAAAGATACACTCCCTCTCGATGAACTTTTCTTAGAAGCCCTCGAAACTGGCCTTCCCGATTGCTGCGGCGTCGCTGTCGGTTTTGATCGCCTCATGCAACTCAAACACGGTTTAACAGAACTCAAAAATATTGTCCCCTTTCTCTGGGAAGAGAGCTAACGTGAATTTCAAAGAGCTCAACAACTGCATCACTTCCTGCCGCCTTTGCCCGCGCCTCGTTAAATTCCGCGAAAGTGTCCCCGAAAAAGCTAAATTCGCTGGCCAAACCTATTGGAAAAAACCCGTTCCGGGTTTTGGTGATCACAACGCCTACCTCCTGATTCTCGGTTTGGCTCCTTCCGCGCAAGGAGGCAATCGCACTGGCCGCATTTTTACCGGCGATGAGTCAGCCCGTTTTCTCTTCAAAGCGCTCCATAAAGAAGGCTTCGCCAACCAATCCACTTCCGAAAGTCGTGACGACGGTCTCATTCTTCACCATTGCTATATCACTGCTGCCGTCAAATGTGTTCCACCCCAAAACAAACCTTCTCCCACCGAATCACGCAATTGCTTTCCCTACCTTCTCACTGAATTTTCCCTTCTCAAACATCTCACCTCGGTCCTCGTCCTCGGCGGCTTTGCCTTCCAAGCCTATCTCAACTTCATCAAACATAACAGCGGCCCCTCTCTCAAACACCGCTTCCACCATGGCGACAAACATATCATCCCCAACTTTCCCACCCTCTACACTTCCTACCACCCCAGTCCCCAAAACACCAACACCGGCAAACTCACTGAAGGGATGTTTTGTAAGGTGCTAAAGCAAATCAAGCAAGACCAAAAACATTAGTAATGTCGCTTTAGACATGTCGAAAACATGCGCTACGCCATGTTTCCGACTCGTCTATAGTGAGGGGCAAAAACGTCTACAAAAACTTTTTTCTTTTTCCCCTACATCCATTTCTGGACGATGGGGAAACGCCGGCCGACGCGAAAGGCTTTCTTGCTGACGCGGATGCCGGGTGGAGCCTGGCGGCGCTTGTATTCGGCGAGGTGGATACGGTGGATGAGGTTGTTGACAAGCTCGAGGGAAAGATTGTGTTTGCGGGCAATCTCTTCTGGGGAAAGATAATCTTCTACATAACCCTGCAAGACTTTGTCGACAATGTCGTATTCGGGCAGTGTATCGGTGTCTTTTTGGTTGGGTCGCAGCTCGGCGGAAGGAATTTTGGTAATGATCGCTTGGGGAATGACCTCTTTCTTGCGATTGAGCCAATGCGCTAGCTCATACACTTGCTTTTTTGTCACATCGGAGATGACGCCAAGGCCGCCGCACATATCGCCGTAAAGCGTGGAAAAACCCATCGCCATCTCACTTTTGTTGCCTGTGCTCAGTACGATGTAGCCATGTTTATTGGAAAATGCCATCAAAATTGTGCCGCGAATGCGCGCTTGCAAATTCTCTTCTGCGATATCTGGCTTTTTTTCTAAAAAAAATGGGGTGAGTAGCTCGAGAAAAGCTTGAAACGGACCTTCGATCGGCACTGTCCACATTTCAATGCCGAGATTGCGCACCAATGCCTCAGCATCAGTCATGCTGCCGGCTGAACTGTAGCGCGAAGGCATGCTGACCGCTAAAACATTGTCTTTTCCCAAGGCATCGACGGCAATGCAAGTCACAAGAGCGGAATCTATCCCGCCGGAGAGGCCAATACAGCCTTTTTTAAAGCCTAATTTATGCAAATAATCGCGCACACCGAGCACAAGAGCATGATAGAGATCTTCTATGGGATCATATGTGAAAGAAGAAGTGTGAGCAGTTGCATTGAGATCGACGATCATTTCCTCTTCAGCAAAGCCTTTTGCGACTTGTTGCACCTGTCCTTCACGATTGACAAATAGACTGTAGCCATCGAAAACGAGCTGATCGTTGCCGCCTACTTGACAACACAGAATCACAGGACAATGCAACGTCTGTGCACACTTAGCGCAAACCTTAACGCGAATGTCAGGCTTTTGAAATTGATAGGGGGAAGCAGACAAATTGAGAATTAAATCGGGTTTGAGTGGTTTTAGATCGAGTACCGGATCCTGTGCATAGTCCGTATAGCCCACATAGCCGGAATGCTGCCACATATCCTCGCAAATCAACACCCCAATTTTTTTTCCTTTGAGTTCCCAAAGACGAGTCGTCGTTCCGGGTTCAAAGTAACGCCGCTCATCGAATACATCGTATGTGGGAAGAAGACGCTTGTCTTCAAAGCCGAGCAATTTGCCGTCGTGAATGATCGCCGCGCTATTGTAAATCGTTTTTTCGCCCTGCGATGGATTGCGACGAACCGCACCGAGAACAACCATCAACTGAGAAGAGGCATGGACGACTTTTTCAAGGTAAGTTTGCTGGGCATCGATGAAGGCCGGATGGAGCAGGAGATCTTCAGGAGGATAGCCGCAGAGCATCAGCTCGGAAAACAACACGATGTCGACATGTTTTGCGCGCGCATGATCGAGCGTCTGCAAAATTTTTCGCGTGTTACCTTCCATATCGCCAATGGTCGGATTGAGCTGGGCGACTAAAATGCGCATGTAGGCTCCCTTTCCTCTAGGGTAGCCTCTAGACGTGTTTTTTAAAAGCAAGATATAAGTGACTTACATTTAATTACTTATGATAGACTTGCCTAGGAAACCGGGATCGATTATTCTCTTGGAATAAAAATAGGAGTTTTCCATGACAACCGGCACCTTAAAAATCCATACTGAGAACATCTTGCCCATCATCAAAAAATGGCTTTACTCGGATAAAGACATTTTTGTACGAGAGCTCGTCTCGAATGCTTGCGATGCCATTCAAAAATGTCGCGTGCTGCGCGATCATGGGGAACTTCAAGTCGCCGATGAAGAATTTCGGATCGATATTCAAGTCGATAAGACAGCGCGCACATTGACCTTCACTGATAATGGAATTGGGATGAGCGCTGAAGAAGTGGAAAAATACATCGCGCAAGTCGCCTTTTCCGGCGCGGAAGAGTTTTTAGGAAAATACCGCTCGCAAAATGAAAAAGACCAAATCATCGGGCATTTTGGTCTCGGGTTTTATTCTTCGTACATGGTCGCTGAAAAAGTCGTGATCGATACCCGGTCTTATCGCGAAGGATCAAGCGCTGCGCTTTGGACCTGTGATGGCTCGTCTTCGTATATTTTGGACACAGGAGCGCGCACAGAACGTGGTACAACAATTACGTTATTCATCGATAAGGAAAATGACGAATTCTTAGAAGAATCGCGCCTGCGCTCGATTTTGCAACACTATTGCGCGTTTTTACCTTTTCCCATTTCTCTCAATGGTTCGCAAGTCAACAAAAAGCAGCCCCTTTGGCTGAAAAATGCTTCTGAATGCACAGACGCTGAATATCTCGAATTCTACCGTGCGCTATATCCTATGGAACCCGATCCGATTTTCTGGATCCATCTCAATGTCGATTACCCTTTCCATCTCAAAGGCATTCTCTACTTCCCCAAAATCACGCGTCGCTTTGATTGGAATCAAAATACCATCAAGCTCTTTTGCAACCGCGTATTTGTCTCGGATCACTGCAAAGAACTGATCCCCGATTATTTGATGATTTTGCGTGGAGCAATCGATAGCCCTGACATTCCGCTCAACGTATCGCGCAGCACGCTGCAAATGGACCGCACCGTGCGCCAGCTCTCTCAGCATATCTCCAAAAAAGTCTCCGATCGCCTTTCTTCGCTGTACTCAAGCGATCGAGAAAAATTTATAAAAGCTTGGCCTGATATCGAAATGATCATCAAATTGGGCATGTTGCAAGATGAGAAATTTTTCGAGCGCGCCAAAGATTTTTTGATTTGGAAAAATTTAAGCGGCGAATGGATGACAGTCGCTGATTATCTACAGCGCAACGCGGGCGGCAAAGTGTTCTACACGGCTGAAGATCAACAGCAGAGCCATGTATTGGAGCTCTATCGACAAAAAGGGATTGAAATCCTTGTCGCCTCTTCGCTTGTCGATACCCCACTCATCGGTCGCTTAGAACATCAGTTGGACGATGTAAG
Organism: uncultured Verrucomicrobiae bacterium; assembly: GCA_963839895.1. Classification (GTDB taxonomy): domain Bacteria; phylum Chlamydiota; class Chlamydiia; order Chlamydiales; family Rhabdochlamydiaceae; genus CAJCIW01. Next base: position 2,135,966 of record CAWIWQ010000001.1, on the reverse strand, counting down.
ATTCCAGCGCATTGACGGAGCCATCGACGACACCTTAGTCGATAAAGACCGTGAGAAAACTCTGCTCGATGCTGACGGAAAAACGGAAAGCGTTAAGATTGCCGATTTCATCCAGTCACAGCTCAATCGCGACCATTTAACTGTCGAAGCAAAAAGTTTACAAAGTGATTCGGTGCCTGCGCTGCTCGTCGTCGACGAAGAGATGCGCCGCCTGCGCGAAACGATGGCGCTCACGCAACAAAATCACCTGGCCGGTTTGCCGACCAAACGCACTTTTGTGGTCAACACCAACAGCAAACTAGTACAAGCGATCTATCAGATGAAAGACCCTGCCTTGGCAAAAGAAATGGTCCAACATCTCTATGAACTATCACTGCTTTCTCAAAAGGAACTTGAGCCGAGCGCCTTGGCACAGTTTGTCGCCCGCTCCAATCAAATCTTAGAAAAAATCCTGGGAGAATAAAACGCTTTTCAACGCAAAGACGCAGAGAGAGAGAGAGATAAGTTTTTTTTCTCTGTGGTTCTTGTCTCTGTGGTAAAATTCACCACAGAGCTAAAACACCACAGAGGGATGAGTACCTTGTCAGTTTTTTTCCGTGACGGCTCCCGCACAGTGGTTTAATTTTATCGGACGAGAAGACGACTTTCATTCCAGGCAACTTGCGGGTTGCTTGGAAATGAAGTGATCGAATCGAGAATATCGCCTTGAATATTTAAAGCCTCTACTAAACTCAATTCGCGGCTGAGCGTCACAAGACATACGGCATTGGCTTGCGCGGCGCTGGCTAAATACCACAATTTTTTCGGTTTGCGCGGCGTAACACCCCACGATCCATCACCCATGTAAATCACGCCATCGGGATCGATCTTATTGTTCTTAATCGGAAAGGTCCGTTTGTAAGCGTGATTGTGATGCTCAAAAGCAAAATTCAAATGATAGCGCTCAAATAACGGACTCCAGTTTTTGCGAATCTGTTTGGCGCTCGAGCCCCGATAAGGATACACCGAAGGAAATCCGGCGATATGATAAGCCGCGATTTTATAGGCGACATTTTCACGTGAGGCCAAAGTTTGTGTGAGCCATTTTGTCTGCAAACCCGCGACATGGAACGAATGTCCCGAATCCAATAAAAATAAGCTTAAATAATTGCCGACATCAAATACCCGGTATGGAACCCCTTTTTCCGGCATGGCGAATAAATCATAAAACAAGAAATGTTGATCCATCGGAATCAGCGTCGTTGCTTTGATGTCGTGATTGCCGAGCACAGGCAGGATCGGGATCAGCCGGCCATCCGAGGTCACCATCTGATTTTTCCACTCTTTTAAAAAAGTGCGCCAGCGTTTGATTTCCCAACCTTTTCCTTTAAAAATGGCCCGGCGCCCATTCGTATAAGCGATATCCCCGCCCACGACCACAAAATCGGGATCGCAAGCCGCTATTCGCTCGTTCATTCTGCGCAGTACGGAGAGATAAAAATAGGCGTCTCCACCGATGACAAAACGGGTAGGACGAGAAAGATCTTTTGATAGCGTACGAAAACGGTAAATCCCCTTTTTTCCATCCAAGCGAAATTGGTATTCACCGCCCGGTTCCAACTCATCCAGCTCTACCGTATGCACATGTAAGTTTGTTTTTGGAACGACGGTAAACGTCCCCTCTTTCATTTGCCATTGCTTTTCCCCTTGTTTTCGATAGGCAACTTGCGTGACAGAGTCTGCATGAGTCGTATGCCATTGAACCGTCATCGTCGTCGTCGGATCGTGCATCCACGTCAAATACAGCACAGACGGCCCTTTAGCTTCGACGACCGCGATCCAACCAAGAAGGAAAAATAAATATAAAAATTTACGCACGGAAATAAACCTGGTGATAGCTGATATTTACAAATTTTACAGCAATTTGTGCAAGAAAAGGATTAGTTTTACACATACCAAATTTTGTTTTCAGCGAAAAAAAATTAAATTGCATAGAAACATCATACTAAAAATGTTAATTGCCGCAACAATAATAACTTGAGTTGACTTTTCTCATGCAAGAATCTATAATTAAACCAACAAAAATTATAATCCGAGTAATTTAATATGTCTACTTCATCTGTAAATAATATTCGACTTTATGGTCAATCAAACTTCACGGACAAATTGAATTTTGATTGTGAGCAGCATCAGAATGCATTACGCGGTAAAATTTCTGCAAAAATTGATAAACTGGCTCATACTCGCTTATTTCAAGATCACTTCAAGAACTCACAGGGTTTAAAAGTCTACGTCACCGATCACACCATCAAAGTCGGCGATCAAACTATCGATGTAAATATAGTGCAAGGATTTGATGATGAAAAAGATGCAATTTTGGACATCACTAGAGGCATTCTTCGCAATGCGAATAAGTGTTATGCAAAATGTATATCCCAACCCCCTTCTAATCACCATCCCGCAAACCCCCATGTGCATTTTGCAAGTAATAATAACAGCGCTTTAAACAGTCATCATGAGCATGGACCTCACTCATCCAGTCATGAGGTTGATTCTGTTCGTGCGACACTCAATCGACTTCAAGATAAAGCAGCAAACTTAAATGGTTCAAATCATCCGCGAAAAGCAGAAAAACTCGCACAACTCGAGGCTCAAATTCGACGCCTAGAAGAAAAGCTGGGCATTCCTTTCAGCTCATCTACTGCTACAACATCGGAAGGCAAAATCGATGTGATCCTCGCTCGTTTAAATGCAATCGAACAACAGATCCCTTCTCAAGCCAATCTCGTAGAAGCCTCCGCACAGAGATCCCAATTAGAACAACGCATCAATCAATTGACAGCAGAAAATGCCGCGCTCAAAACACAAGCTGAACAAAGAGTAGCCCAACTGCAAGGGAAAGCAACACCCCAATTTTCTCAGGAACAATTCACCCAGCTGCATAAAATAGCCCAAGACTTAAGCACTGGAGCAATCGCATCTTCGAACTACTTTCCAGCCGCAAGCAAAGATGCATTCAACGCGCTTCCACAAGAATTACGCGATTCGATTTCCTATCAAACTTATCTTCTAATTGATCCGATTCAGGTCCCTCAGCCATTGCTTTGGCCCGTCGGTGAAACGCTGATGCAAAATGCAAATCCTGCTCTCAATTTGCCCAACTTTGTGCGCGCACATGCCATCCACCATTTCATTCTACACTCTTTGAGCAATGAATTTACCTCAGTTCAGGGAACGCAGCCTTCACCTGAACTGCTCGCGCGAGTTGATCAACTCTCTGAGAAAGATAAATACGATGTGATGATGCAACTTAAATTCCTGCTCCATCGCAGCGGTGCTGAAGATACCGTTGAAGCCGCTCGCGAAGCCTTTTACGGTTTAAACGGCAAAACAGCTACCAATAAACAGCGCGGCGAAGCCATCAACCGCGTCCTACTCGATCGCATTGCTGAATATCACCGCGTACAATACGGCACTGCTCTTAAAAATTCTCAACAAGCCTATGCGCAACTCGAGCAACATGCGAACGCAAAAATTGCTGAATTGGAACAAAACAACGCAACATTACAGCTCGGGCTCGACGCTGCACAAAAAAGCGCGCTGCATTATAAAACACAAGCTGAACAATTACACTCTGAGCTCCAAGCAGCCCAGCTGAAAATTGCTCAACTCACCCACGATCAGGAAAACTCCTCAAAAGAAATCGCTCAACTAAAAGCACTCATCTCTCAAAAAGATCACGATTTAGAAACAGCGAATAAAAAACTAGCCGACGCTAAAGCGCTCGAGGGGACTCTGCTTGCCCAGATCAATAGTTTGAATTCTCAATTCAAACAAACGGAAGAAGCGCTTAAGAAATCTCTCCAAGAAAAAACTCAAACCCTTGAAGAAGCGAAAAAGCAGATCGCCGCCTTACAATCGCAAATCACTGATCTGACGCAAAAGTTAGACAAGCAGCAACAACAGGCCACCTTAGAAAAACACGCCGCTCAAACTCAAATCGACTCAATCAAAAAAGAAATCCAAGAAAAAGACAAACACTTAGATACAGCAAGAAAAACTTTATTCGATAAGAACGCTCTTGCCTCGATCTTGCAGTCTCAAATCGATACCCTCAAAAAACAACTGGAAGACGCCCAAGCTAAAGCCCAATTAGAGTCTATAAAATCACAGCAGCAGCTCACAGAAGCCGAAAAACACATCCCTGCTTTGTCGGAAGAAAATAAAAAACTCATTGAAGCTCTCAAACAGGCTCAAGAAGACCAAACCAAAGCCCAGATAGAGATAGCAACTCTAAAAGGCGATCTCGGACAGAATAACCTCGCTCTTAATACTGCGCAAAAGTCCTTGACTACAGCTAACACTCGCATTGATGAATTACAACAGCAGATTGACGCTCTCAAACAACAACTCATAACAGCCGAAGAACAACGCCTTAAAGATGCACTCTCCATTGAGAATTTGAATAAAAAACTCGAAGGAACAAATCAAGCTAGACAACTCGAACGCTCTGACTTGTTAAAAGATAATCAACAATTGAACCAAAAAATTGCCGAACTTACTCAACAACTCCAACAAGCAAAAGCTGACCTTGAAGCTTCAACTAAGCGCGAACAAGATTTATATGCACAAATCTTAGCTCTTCAATCCCAACTCAAAGGTGCTCAAAACCAACAGCAAGAAGCCCAAACTGAAGTTGAGAAGCTAAAAGATGATCTTAAACAGAATGACCTCGCTCTTGATACTGCGCAAAAGTCCTTGACTACAGCTAACAATCGGATTGATGAACTACAACAGCAAATCCATAACCTGACTGAAAAAAATAAAGATTTTATTCAAGATCTCGAGAACGCGCAAGCACAGCAACAATTGGATGCTGCACGAATTAAGGATTTAGAAAAATTAATCGCAGAAAAAATAGCTGCATCAGAACAATCCCAAAAAATGCTTGCAGACGATGGCATCTTGCAACAACAATTGCAACAGCAAATCCATGCCCTCAAAACAGAATTGGAAAAAGCGATAAAACAGCAGCAAGAAACTGCAGCACAAGTCACTCAACTGACTGAAGAAAACAAAGGTCTCATTGAAACCCTTGGACAAACCCAGGGTAAACTTGACGCTTCAACTAAGCGCGAACAAGATTTAAGTGCACAAATCCAATCTCTCCAAGCTGAGCTCGAAGAAGCTAACCAACAAAAGCTAGACGCTGAAGAACAAGTCACTCAGCTGATTGAAGAAAACAAAGGCCTCACCGAAGCTCTCGAGCAAGCGCAAGCACAGCAACACTTGGACGCTGAGCGAATTAAAGGTTTGGAAAAAGCAATCGCAGAAAAAATAGCTGCATCAGAACAATCCCAAAAAATGCTTGCAGACGATGGCATCTTGCAACAACAATTGCAACAGCAAATCCACGCTCTCAAAACAGAATTGGAAAAAGCGATTAAACAGCAGCAAGAAACTGAAAACCAAGTCACACAACTGACTGAAGAAAACAAAGGTCTCATTGAAACTCTTGGACAAACGCAGGGTAAACTTGACGCTTCAACTCAGCGCGAACAAGATTTAAGTGCACAAATCCAATCTCTCCAAGCTGAGCTCGAAGAAGCTAACCAACAAAAGCTAGACGCCGAAGAACAAGTCACTCAGCTGACTGAAGAAAACAAAGGCCTCACCGAAGCTCTCGAGCAAGCGCAAGCACAGCAACACTTGGACGCTGAGCGAATTAAAGGTTTGGAAAAAGCAATCGCAGAAAAAATAGCTGCATCAGAACAATCCCAAAAAATGCTAGCAGACGATGGAATCTTGCAACAACAATTGCAACAGCAAATCCATGCCCTCAAAACAGAATTAGAAAAAGCGATAAAGCAGCAGCAAGAAACTGCAGCACATGTCGCTCAACTGACTGAAGAAAACAAAGGTCTCATTGAAACTCTTGGACAAACGCAGGGTAAACTTGACGCTTCAACTCAGCGCGAACAAGATTTAAGTGCACAAATCCAATCTCTCCAAGCTGAGCTCGAAGAAGCTAACCAACAAAAGCTAGACGCCGAAGAACAAGTCACTCAGCTGACTGAAGAAAATAAAGGCCTCACTGAAGCTCTCGAGCAAGCGCAAGCACAGCAACACTTGGACGCTGAGCGAATTAAAGGTTTGGAAAAAGCAATCGCAGAAAAAATAGCTGCATCAGAACAATCCCAAAAAATGCTAGCAGACGATGGCATCTTGCAACAACAATTGCAACAGCAAATCCATGCCCTCAAAACAGAATTAGAAAAAGCGATAAAACAACAGCAAGAAACTGAAAACCAAGTCACTCAGTTGACTGAAGAAAACAAAGGCCTCACTGAAGCTCTCGAACAAGCGCAAGCACAGCAACAATTGGATGCTGCACGAATTAAGGATTTGGAAAAATTAATCGCAGAAAAAACAGCTGCATCAGGACAATCTCAAAAAATGCTTGTAGAAGACGCGGCTCGCGAAACACAATTAACTGCTCAGATCAAAGCCCTCCATTCTAAACTCGAAGAAGCTTTAAGAACTAAGCAAACACTCGAGTCAGAGATAGAAGGGCTGTCTAAATCAAATCAAGCAAAAGACGAGCACATTACGCAGCTTGAACAACAACTGCAGCAAGCAGAAACCGCTGCTCATACTGCTCAGAAAAAATTAGAACAGTTGCGCTCTCCTCTTGAGACAGCAAATAATGAATTACGAGGTGCAATTGCAGCTTTAGAAGAAAACAAAAAATACATCGCTGAATTAGAGCAAACCATCAAAGATCAAGCACTGGCGATTGCACACTTGCAAGCTCTTCAGACAAATCGAGAACCGCAAACTGATGACTTGACTTCACTTAAGCTTCAATTGAAGCAAGCTGAGGAAAAATTTGCTCAGTTCCAAGAGAAAATACGCAAACCCCTTTCAGAAGAAAATAAAGAACTGAAAGCTGCAAATGCAGAACTCATAAAATTACAGCAGGAATGGGAAGAAAAAGATCGCCACATTACTGAGCTGACAAATCAACTGCATCTAGCAGAACAAACTAAAAACTCTTCGATGCAAGAACTCACACAATTGCAGGGACACTTGAACACATTGAATGCAGCATTACACTCTTTGCAAACTGCTTGGAGCGAAAGAGATGAGCAAATTGCCTCTATAAAACAAAAATCAAAGGGCAGAAAACTGATTATAAGTGAGCTCAATGAAAAGCTGCAGATTGCAAGCGATCAAAATGGCAAACTTCAACAACGATTAGAACAAGAAATCCAACAACGAAATGATTTAATCGTTGTGTATCAAAAACTGAAAGCTCTGCAAACTGAAGAAAAAACCTCTTCCGCACCAGCTGTGCAAACAACTCCTCAACCTCGCCAAGCCCCATCTTCTAAAGTTGAAAATAACGATAATTCTGAAGAGTTAGGCCAATTGCGCTTGAAAATATCTAAATTAGAACGTCTTTTAACCATTGCGGAGAAAAAGAAAGATCAATTAGGCACTGAATTTGCTGCAGAAAGAAACCAATTGCAATTAGATCTAGAAAATCAAAGACAAAAACTAGGAATAGAAATTCATTCCCTGAAAAATAAATTACAAACGAGTGAAGACGAGAGAAATAAACTAGGCAATACATCCGAGTTAGATCAATCGAATGCGATTTTAGGTAAACAAAGGGAAGAAAAATTAAGACTTGCGATTGCTGAAAAGGAAAAACACATTCAAGAATTGACCACACTTAACAAGGCATTGGCAGTAAAATATCTGGAACTGGAAAGTGATTTTGAAACCGCTCAGGAAAAAATCCAACAACTGCAGCAAGCTTAACAAAAAAGGCCGGTGATCACCGGCCTTATCATCTACAAAAATCTTCAAAGAAAATTAGCGAGTTTCGTTCACTTCAACAACTTTTTCCGTTTTTTCTTCTGTTGCCGCTTGAACATCGGTAATCGCACCTTTGAGAATTTCCATTTTGCCTTCATTCAAAGCCACAAGCACAGTGGTATCTTGCACTTTCAGCACAGTTCCTACGATCCCCATTGCAGTGATGCGATCGCCTTTTTTCAGCGAGCTGCGTACTTGCTCCATTTGTTTGCGCCGTTTTTGTTCGGGACGCCACAAGATGAAATAAAAGAATACTAAAGCTACCGCGATCATGATTACGGTTTGGATCAGACTTCCGCTACCGCCGCTTGTTGAAGCTGCAGCCTCGCCGGTGGCGAACAGAGGAAGAGAGGACATTAAAAATCCTGAACCTAAGAGACAGGAAAGAGTTTTTTTCATGTTACCATCCTTAAAAAGGTAAAAAATTTGTTTATAAAGAAACTTCCTTCAGCTTGCCTTAAATCCCAGGGGAAATCAAGCAAAAAACTCTTTCCTAAGTAGGGCAATATTCTCGATGTGGGGAGTGTGGGGAAACTGATCGACAGGTTGAATTTGAATCAGTCGGTAACCCGCTGTGACAAGCGCATGAATATTCGCAGCTTGAGTCTCGGGGTTGCAGGAAATGTATAAAATTTCTTGAGGCTGCAAGGCGCTTAAATGCGATAACGCCGTCTCATCCAGACCTGTCCTAGGGGGATCGACAATCACGAGATCTGGAGGGCAAAAATCGGGCTTCTGACGCAATGTGGCAAGTATCTTACCGACATCGCCGCATAGGATCTCCAAATTATCCAGTCGATTTAATTCTTTATTACTAAGCGCATCAAAACAGGCGTGGGGGTTAAGTTCGATCGCCGTGACTTTCTCTGCCCGGGCAGCCATAGCCATCCCCAATGTGGCCGTCCCAGCATATAAGTCCAGCACGTGTTGTTTTGGAAATCTCACCATATTCAACGCTGTTGAATAGAGCTTCTCCGCTTGGAGAGTATTCGGCTGAAAGAAAGACGTAGGACTAATTTTAAATGTGAGCTCAACTAAGCGATCGAGATCGAGCTGCATTTTTTCGAGAAGATGATCGGGACCGCAAAGGTGCATCTCATAAAATTGTGTAGGCGAGCCTTTGCGAATCTGTTGTACCCGCAGAAAAATACTCAGCCGCGGCCACTCCTCTTCGGAAAGCGCTGTTTTAACCGCCTCGATAAACTGTTTAAGCTGTTTCTGGGTAATCGGATATTGCGGATTGCCAGAGACGGTCAACATCACCAGTTTATCCCCCGTGCGTTTTCCTTCTCTAACCACCAAATTCCTCAGCGTGCCGGTGTCATTCATACGATAGGCTTGCAGCCCGCTCTGTTCCCACCACGTTCGCACGTTGGCAAGTAATCGACTGTACCATGGGGACACGAGATGACACGTCGACAGATTGAGCACATGCCCTTTGCTGCCAGCGATGATCAGACCCAAAAAACGCTCGCCTGCTTTATTTTGCGAAAAGGAAAACTCCATTTTATTGCGGTAACGCCAAGGATCATCACAGACTAAGATGGGGAGTATGTGCTCGAGCGGCAAAAGAGGCGTAAAGATTTTTTTAATTCGTCGCTGTTTTTCCTCAAGTTGAGCCGTATAATCCATATGCTGCCAAGTGCAGCCTCCGCACTGGGGAACATGCTCGCAAGGAGCTACCACTCGCATAGAAGACGGCTGGAGCACTTCCAGCAGATCGGCGCGCCATTTTCCACGCCGTTTTTTTTGAAGACGAACGGAAAGTTGATCGCCCGGCAAGCCGCCGATCACTTCCACTTTGTCGGGGCTAAGACCCCATCCTCTAGAATTTAAACGCTCGATTGAAACTCGCTCTTCCATGCCGAAGAGCTTACCCGAACGGGCGATTTATGTCGTCTACGCGCCCCTTTTTTGCCCCGCTTTTTCATTTTTCCTTTTTCATCATGCAGCGACTCCTTGCGGAACACTTTTGCCGTTTTGGCGAATTTGACCGAACCGGTACGCACCCTCTGAGCCGCCGCTTGATTGCCCCGCGCAGCCTTTTCCAGATTCTTGGAAAGCTCGAAAAGTTGATGGCGCATGAGATTGATTGTGTCTTTCAAAAGCATATCTTGGGTCATAGACACTTTTGAGTAATTCTGCAAGATTTTTTACCGAACTTTTGTTACAGTCAAATCATGTACTACGTTAACGGCCAATACGTCAAAGAAGAAGAAGCTAAAATCTCGGTCCTCGACCTAGCGATTTTGCGCGGCTTTGGTGTGTTCGATTATTTGCGCACCTATCGAGGACGACCCTTTCATCTGTGGGACCATCTTCTCCGCCTGAAATACTCTGCTGAACACATCGGACTTGAGCTACCCAATACTCTCACAGAAATCCAACAGATCGTAGTCACCGTTCAAACTCTCAATCAACTCGAAGAAGCCAGCATCAAAATCATCGTCACCGGAGGCGTGAGCCCCGATCAATTCACTCCTCACACCAAAACCAATCTGATTGTGTTTGCCTACCCCCTCACTTCTTATCCTCATCACTGCTACACAGACGGGGTCAAGGTCATCACTACTCAACTTAATCGCAGCCTGCCCACCAGCAAAACCACACAATACACACCAGCTATCGTGGCCCTGCAACGAGGAAAAGCGCACAATGCCGTCGAAGCCCTTTATCTCAACCCACAAAATGAAATCCTCGAAGCGACCACCAGTAATTTTTTCGGCTTTAAAAATGGAATTCTCTGTACCTGCTGTTCTGAAGAGGTTCTCATCGGCATTACCCGTGAAGTTGTGCGCAAACTCGCAGCTCCCCATTTCCCCATCGAAACACGCGCCCTTCACTACGACGAAATCCCCACCCTCGACGAAGCCTTCCTAACAGCCAGCAATAAAGAAGTGATGCCGATCGTGCAAATCGATTCACACAAAATCGGAAATGGGCAAGTCGGCCCCAAAACCCGCCTCATCATGGAACTCTTTCTTAGCTACACCCAATCTGACGATTGGCCCGCTCTCAACATCCCCCGCTACTCGAGTAATCTGATAGAACGCTGATTCTTTAAGACCAAGAGCTTCCCGAATCAACAGCCAAAAATCTATTGCCAATAATCGAATCGAATTATTAAGTTGTTTCTTTGGTAAAAAAACAACGAGATGAGATATGAAAATGTGGATTATTTTTGCATGTTTGGGTCTGGTGTTTCAGCTTAGCGCGCGGGAAGTTATCACTGAAAGCAACGCTCACGAAATGGTCTTATCAGCAGAATCCCAAGAGGAGCCGCAATTGCAAGAGTTGTCCTTCTTGGTGTCGCTGCAAGATTTGGATCTTAAGCAAGAAGGCATTTGGGTAAATGTCGGCGGACGTTCTTATGCAGTCCATTCTTTAAAACAAAGCGGAAATCGATGGATAGCAAAAGTTGCCAATGGGGCAAGATGTCCTTGGGGGCACTCACTCTGCGGATATTGTAAACTTTGCCATAAAAAAATCTGTCCTGACTATCAACCGAGGACTGCCCAATGCAAAGCAGTCGAGTAGTCGCTACTTTGTGCATTCTGCTGTCCTGTGTCCTCTGGAGTGATGAGTCTGTATCCATTCGAGTGGATCAACCAGAGGACTATGCAATCCTGAATCAGTTTTTCAAAACTACGCTAACTTTTGAAGAATATGGCTATGTGCTTGAAGGATCTAAACCGATTTCTATCAGAAATTTGGGTTCTCTTGACCGCTTTACTATCACTCAAGATTTCGAGTATGCAGCTCAAGAATTCGAAAATGCTCTCCTTGTGCGCGAAGCTCTTCATGTCTGGAATAGGATCTGTTCCCATCAGAAAAAATTTGCTCTCAAAGCAGTTGTTTTAAAAGATCCAGAGTCAATAGCTCCCGCACTAGAAGTACAATTCATAAATATCTCCAAACTCAGAGTAGTCGTTAATGAAAATATCGACCTTTTTCGTTACATTCTGGGCCCTACTATTACAACTGAGCAAATCATAGATAAAATCGCCTATTCTGATGAACTTTTCATGGATAGTTTACAACATAATCTCACTCTGGTAGGAATTGTCCTTGGTTTCGGATCGCACAATAGTGTGGTAGGCGGACGCATTGAGACGATCTCCGCCCTCACCATTTCCCGAGATCTAGCTCCCTTTACGCCCCAAAGTGACTTGATGCAGAGCAAAAAAGAACATAGTTTGGATTTTCTAGCCGGAAGTTATGGATGCTACTACTTAGAATTTGCAGGAGGGGGGGATGATACATATTTTAGACATAACCTTCCTTTGCTCCGGCCAAGCCCAGGCTTCGCAAATCTGGAAGAAGAAGTAATCGCTATTGATTCGATGCATGAGCCGATTCCGCCGTCTCTTTGGGAAAGGCCGAGATTCGTCTTTGGCCCTTATACGGGTGGACCTTCGAATCAACCTTTAATTGAGGAGTTGCAACACACACAACAACGGATCAAGGCTCTCCTTGAAAATCCCGATTTTTTAGAACAAATTTTGGAAAAAATCGGCGGGAAAAAACCGATAATCACTTGTGACAGACCCGCTCTTTTCACACCGCCCATGCTGTCCAATTGTAATATAGAGGAATGGAGCCCGATTCTCCGCAGTGTAGCGAGTCATTTCGAAAGTAAAGTGGAACGATCCGCTTTTATAAAGGCATTTCGCCACCCAACCAGATCTTCTCGAAAAGCTTCTGGGATGCTCGGCGGCTCCAAAGCCATGCTTAAAGGGCTAAATAAAGCCCTCTCCAATCTTCAAGAATCTAGAACTCAGTTTAAGACTTTGTCAAAGAGAGCTTCCAAAGACAAGTCTTTGCAAGTAGTTGTGCCGGAACAACTCTATTTTAAAACCACCCTTTTCGGATCTGGAAGAAAACACGATCAACAGGATCACGTACGTGTGGGCTATGTCATTGAAGATATGAACAAAAACGTTCTCTTTGCTAATTGCGATACCTGGATATACCTATCCCAGACTATTCCCGGCTTTGCCCATGGAATGCAGGGGATGTATGTTGGAGAAAAGCGCACCCTTTTTGTTCACCCGGTCTTTGGCTATGGCGCAAATACAACGCTGCCGCCTTGCATCGGACTAACCATCAAAGTGCATCTTTTGGATGTAGAGGAAGGGACTTCGAGAACATTGCCTGCTTTGATCCCTCTCTCCCTGAATTGGATTCAGGATCCAGAATTCCACAGCCAAATCGAAGAATCGATCCGGCAACGACCGTATCTTGTCGGTTCGTTCTATCGTGAACTGTTAGATAAGATACAAGGCCTCGATAAAACCGCTTTAATTGGAGAGCTTGATAAGTGGGTTTATGAGAACAAGTTGTAAGAGTCAGAAACAAACCTTTTACATCGCGGACAAATCCTTTCTAAATACTCCAGAGCCTTTTCTCTCTTGACGAACTATATTCTTCATTTGTCCATCAATTACCTGTAACTTTTCCTCTAGCCTTTTTGCTTCTTTCATCGAATCAGCAAATACGACCACCACATAAGAGGGCACTTCAGCAGCAAACAATACTCGCCAAGTCCGAAAGCATATCGGATTTTCACTCTGTGCCTGAGCTTCTGCCAGCAATTTTAATCGATCCTCAAAAACCGGCCCATTCCCGGGCACGATCCCATACACTTTGTAATACACCGCAGGAAACGAGACGAGCGATCCTTTATTTGCCGGTACATAGGAGCACTCAGGAAGTATGCGATGTACACTCTCGATGAAAAAATTCACCGTGCTCAAAAACGGCAAAATCTGCTTTTCATCCCCTTGCTCCATCCTCTCGTGAAATTTCATTCGCTTTTCCATCAGCGTGCTCAACCCCTTAAAATCCCTTACCGCTATCAGATAAATGAACTGGGAAGACTCAGCATCCTCAATACAGTATTGCGCCGCGCCAATGTTCCTCACAAAGTCCTTCTGGAGGTCTTTTTTGTATGCCTCATAAGCCTCCTTCTTCCCAAATTTCACAAAATCCTGCTCAATCAGCCACAAGTCTTCAAAACAATGTCCCAGAGAAATCCACCCCACCAGAACAATGAGCACACGCCAAAATCCCATACCCTACCTCTTTAACCTATTAATAATTTTTTTAATGATTTTAGGGAACAACTCGCTTTTCAATTGGACATCCATTCGTTGATCTGATAACTTAAATGTAAGTTAAAGTTTAAAACCCATTTGTAGGTTTGACTGTAACTCGTTTATTGTTAGTTGATCCCGTGTTTTGTCCCAGCGTGCAGTTTTGTTCCGGTGGTGATCAGATCCCGAGTCAACATTTAAATTATTGGTAACTAAAGACTTAGCTTAAAGCTAAGCATTATTTGGAGAATGTATGAATCAAGCAGCGAATAAAAAACTGTACGTCGGAAGCCTTCCTTTCAGCACAACAGAAGAAGAGCTCCATGAGCTTTTTTCTTCTTATGGCCCTATCGCCTCTGTGCGGATCGTAGTGGACAAATTCACCGGTATGTCCAAAGGTTTCGGATTTGTCGAAATGGAGACTGCTGAAGACGCTCGTAAAGCTGTCGAAGGTCTCAATGGCAAGCCACTTAACGGCCGTACGTTAATCGTCAACGACGCTCGCCCAGAGCAACCACGCGCTCCTCGCGGCAATCGCGATGATCGTGGTGGTGGAGAAAGAGGCGGCTTCCGTGGCGGAGATCGTCCTTTCCGTTCAAGACGCGAACACTAAGAACTTATCGCTCTTAAAGCCAAGGAGTTACACTTCTTGGCTTTTTCGTTTCCCCTAATCCCCTAATTTTCAATCAATTACCACCCTAATTCTTTCCTCTTGCTTAACTGCTCAAGCAATTCAACCTCAATTGACAATAAATTTTTTAAAAATTATCAAAATAAAGAGAAAATAAAGATAATTTAATGTTATAATTAAGGTAATAATAAAGAGGTAATATCAATTATGGCAATAATTGCTAGATTTATATACAGAACAGAACTAAATCAAAATACTGCTGAAATTACCGACGCGGCTAAATCAGGACCAATTACAGACAGTTTAGTCGAGAATGTCGCTACAAAAATATTTAAGAAGCTGGGTTTTTTTGGCGCAATAAAAAAACTTGCTGTAAAAAGCATTTTGAACCGTGAAGTAAGCATTTTGAACCGTGAAGTCTCAATTTATAAAGCGAGTGAAGTTCCTAAGTTATTGCGGCATACAGAAGAGTTGCTGACAAGAGACAGAATAAACTTAGTGACCCCGGACGCGCTTCATAAAATTTGTTTTGAAGCTCGAAATACTTTTTCACAATTTGAAGTTCATGAAATTAGTTACCTTATTAGACAAAATGCTATTTTTCATTCATTAGATCTATATGGTATGGCGCCAGGAAAAACTCAATTTGCAGCTAGTAAACGTATGTTGGCGATGTCAGATGCCGAACAAAAAAGAAATAACCAGGATTTCGATAAATTGAATACTCATCTTGCTGCAGTTCTCAATATTTCGGTTGAGGAAATCGAACGTGAAATTTATCGCCAATCCTTCGGGCTTATACCAGACACCAAGACTTCTGCAGATATTCACGCTGAATTGGGATCCCTATCCTTTGACTATAGGATTAGCAAATACAAGAAAATGCAAGCATTTGCGCAGGTGATATCTATATCAGGCACCTTGTCAAAGAGAGACGCAGATTATTTATCTGAATGCATGTTTAACCAATCCCATTCTATTAGAGCACCCTTAGCTAAAAATATGAATGGATCTCTTCTCGACCGAATGGCACAAATGGCATATTTACTGCCTTCTCTTACGCTAGACGTGGGAAATAATGTATTTTATAAAGATTTAAGTCAGAAGTTATTTTCAAGTTGGCAAGAACGCTTTGGTGATATAAATCGCACAGTACAGACTTTTAAAAAACTTACCGTTGATGATCGAAGAACGTTTGAATCTGCTGTGGACAAAAGTTTTGACTTTTTAAATGAAACAGCAACAGCGTATATACAACATCTTTTAAGAACCAGACCCGCATTGAGAAATAAAACGCCTGCGCAATTATTTTCCATAATTAAAGAAGGATCTTCATTCTTTCGAGAGCTGCATCCATTTTCCCGCGTGACTATGCAGCAAATATTAACTGCAAAAGGATTATCATCGACTCGAGAAGGAACTGCTCCTTCTAATAAAGCTCAATTAGTAGGGATTTTGCACCATATTCCCACTAATAGTGCGATACGAATATCCAATTGGTTAAAAGATCAACACGAAGGAAAATTAGAACAGAGTGACTTAACACCTGAAGAGAAAAAGCATGTTCTTTCTTTGTTTCTAGCCGTAGGAAAATGCAATACTATCAACTGCAAAGCTTATTTAAGCTGGCTTGATGACTTAGGTAATGACAAACAGTTATTTCCAGCCAGACCTGCTCATTCTGATTTAGATGTAGATATTCTCAAAAGCATTTATAAAATAAAAGAAAAAGAAACAATGCAAGATAATCAGGGGGCTACGAATGCTTTGCCGTTTTGTGCCTTAAAAATATTTGAAGAATATTGTCTTGAATCTCTTACTCAAAAAATGAATCCGCAAGATCTATCTTTAGCAATTGAAGCAGATACCGCCGTTATCGATGGAAAAGCAACTCTTGTTTTGGATAGGGAATTAGAAACTGGTCTGGCTAAAATATTGAAAAAACATCTACCTCAACTAAACGATTGGCAAATGACCGACGCTTTTGCTCAAGAAGCAGCCCGCATGCCTGAAATGATTATCAATGGTCGTGTCTTTCCAACAAGTCCCCCTTTGATTGAAGCCGAAATTCCAGGCTCTAAGGAGCGAATACAAGTCCCAAGATTGATTGCCATTATGATGGATTTGAAAGAGATAGCGAAAGATGATGAAAAACTATTTTTGCAGCTGCAATCCATATCTTCTCAAACCCTTTTTAATGAAGTAATTCGTTTCTATTCGGAAAATATTACTAAATTATTAAAGCTAGATCGCGATCTTGGAGAAGTGGGCGAATTACTTCGCATGGCTCCTCTTCCGACCAAAAGAATTTTAGAAGTTCATCCTGATCACATCAAATATGTGACTGAATCAACATTGTCAATTTTCTATTCGAATGGTAAAAACGAAATTAGAAAGTTCCACAAATTAACGGTAGAAGTCAATTTAATTAGAGAAGGTAATAACTGGGCAGCTCAAACGCCGCGTATAATCGTTCAACCTACAAATGTTACTTCCGTACAATATACTAATTCCGTGCCTACTCAAGAAGAAGTTGAGCCAATGAGTAGCGATAAAGAACCAATCGTTGAAGAAGTTGATGACGATGTGTCATATGATTCTAAACACCTGCAAACATCTAGTGAGACACTCTCGAGCACGGCGGTTGTCGCCTAAATGGAAAGAAGAGTCATTCCCTCTGACTCTTCTTCATTTCTTGAGCTAAAGTAAAAGCTGTAAATATATTCGTTTCAGGACAAATTTCTAATAACTGTGAGAAATATTCGAAATCTTTAAGGAAGCCGGCTAACTTCTTAGTTAATTTTTCCTCTTTGATTTTAAAAAGCTGATTCTTTATCGCTTGTTTTTCTTCTACAGAGTACGATTGGAAAACTCGCTTTAAAGCAACCACATTCGGTTGTTTAAAAAAATTGAAAACAACTTCATCCTCTTCACTGTTAGAAAGCATAGAAAACAGAGTTATCACACTTGCCTTTTTGTTCGCCCCTTCCTCTATTAATGCACTACTTTTGAAAGTTAAATTAAGAATCCTCTCTAGTTCAGGATAAATGTTGCTTAACAGAGCGGAATACAAGGGTGCTTGTTTTTGAGTAGAGGCCGCTCTTGACTTGATTTGCCCACAGACCCACTCTGCTTCTTCTGAAACATGAGTAGATTCCTTGTCAAGCGTTTGCCGAACAGCTAATTGTTCTTCTATTGATAATTTCCTGTATCTTTCTCTCAATTGTACCATATCGCTTTGCAAAGGAGAAAAAAAACTGGGTAATTTTTCTACGTTCTTTTGCAAGACAAATTCTAATGCAATCCTTGAAAATAAGAAGATATTCTCTTCACGATTTGCAATTCTATCTTGTATGTCTTTCCAAGACTCTTGGCAATTTGACAAAAAAACCACATAAGCTTTAATAAAAAAGCAGATATCATCCGCATGAGTTTCTTTCACAACTAAGCGTGCATTTGGATAAGCAGCTTTCATCTCTTTATCATAAGCAAGAGCAAATGCTCTGTGGGTTTGTACAAGAATATTCAAATATTCTTGATTGTTTTCACTATTGATTCCAACTTCCAATTGCTCAAAAGCATTAATATATTTTTGAGCAAGTGGTTTAAGACGGTTTTGAGAACCAGGATGTTTGCTAAAACAAAGATTTTGATTAATTTTCTCAGCCACTACTAACCATTTATCTTCTCTCGGTAAATATGTTTGCATTGCGTTTAGTTGAAGGAAAATTTGAGATCGTCGCTGGTGAAACTCATTTGAGTTGGGATCGGGAACACCTTTGAGGCGATCATAAAGGTTTTTGAGTACCTGGTAGTATTCCGGCGAGATTGGAGGATTTTGTGGCAAAGAATTGCTTATCTGGCTTACCTCGCGTGTGATCGTAATCGTCATTAATAAACTCCATTTATTGAGTGGACATTATACCTATTTAATAGACAAACATCAATCTCATAAAAATACTCGCAATACATAAATTAATTATAAATATTCACTAAGCAATGCAACTAAATCCATGGTCAAATAGTTGCGTAATAATAAAACTATTCACATTTAATAATTTTAAAAAAATTATAATAATTATTTATTACAATTGCGCGCGATATAGTGATGACAAGTAATAATCTTGGTGATTGTTTTTTTACATCTGGCGTTATTGAAAATATTATTGCGAATGATCTTTAATAGTTAAAGCAAATCCGGAAGGAAGTAAGCCTTAAGAGTAGGGGATGTCCCCTAAAATCTTAAGGCTTTTTTTTGTGCAAAAAAAAAGCCTCAGTAGGGTTACTACTGAGGCGAAGAAAAAGCTTGGCGGCGACCTACTCTTCCATACTCTTGAGTACAGTACCATCGGCGAAGAAGGGCTTGACTTCTGAGTTCGGTATGGGATCAGGTATTTCCCCTTCTCTATTGCCACCAAGACGAAGGTCGAATTGAGTCATACTCACTTTTGAAAATTGACGCTTGAGAATTAAGTTTCATTCGCTATGCGTCGATGACTTAGACCTTAAGTTAAGATCTACGCCATCGAAGAAAAATAATGTGATCAAGCCAATGGACCTATTAGTATTGGTTAGCTCAACACATTGCTGTGCTTACACACCCAACCTATCAACCTTGTCATCTTCAAGGGGTCTCATTGGGATATCTTATCTTGAAGGAGGCTTGGCGTTTAGATGCTTTCAACGCTTATCCTTTCCGAACATAGCTACCTGGCTTTGCTCTTGGCAGAACAACCAGCACACCATTGGTTCGTCCACTTCGGTCCTCTCGTACTAGAAGCAGCTCTTCTCAAATATCCTACGCCCACAACAGATAGGGACCAAACTGTCTCACGACGTTTTGAACCCAACTCGCGTACCGCTTTAATTGGCGAACAGCCAAACCCTTGGGACCTTCTCCAGCCCCAGGATGCGATGAGTCGACATCGAGGTGCCAAACCGCCACGTCGATATGAACTCTTGGTGGCGATAAGCCTGTTATCCCCGGAGTACCTTTTATCCGTTAAGCGACGGCGATTCCACTTTCTACCGCCGGATCACTAAGCCCTACTTTCGTACCTGCTTGACTTGTTGGTCTCGCAGTTAACCTACCTTATACCTTTACGCTCGTCTCGTGATTGCCAACCACGATGAGGTAAGCTTTGGACTCCTCCGTTACTTTTTGGGAGGATACCGCCCCAGTCAAACTGCCCGTCTGACATTGTCCATCTCCCAGTTTCATGAGATGATGTTAGATTTCCGACTCCCCAAGACTGGTATTTCACCGTTGACTCCACGAGCCCTAACGAGCCCGCTTCGAAGTCTCCCAGTTATCCTACACATGGAAAGTCAGAAGCCAATATCAGAGTACAGTAAAGGTTCACGGGGTCTTTCCGTCTTGTTGCGGGTAAACGGCATCTTCACCGCTACTACAATTTCACCGAGTCTCCCGTTGAGACAGTGCCCAGATCGTTAGGCCATTCGTGCAGGTCGGAACTTACCCGACAAGGAATTTCGCTACCTTAGGACCGTTATAGTTACGGCCGCCATTCACCAGGGCTTAAATTTAACGCTTCGCCTTGCGGCTAACGTCTCCTTTTGACCTTTTGGCATTGGGCAGGCTTCACACCATATACGTCGTCTTAGACGACTTTGCATAGTGCTGTGTTTTTGTTAAACAGTCGCCTGGGCCATTTCTCTTCGGCCGGATATCGCTTCTTGCCGCGAAGGCAATGACGATTTCCGGCCCCTCTTCTTCCGAAGTTACGAGGGTAATTTGCAGAGTTCCTTAACGAGAGTTATCTCGCGCGCCTGAGAATATTCATCTCACCCACCTGTGTCGGTTTTGGTACGGTCACCTTCGACGACTAGAGATTATTTCTTGGAAGCTTCGCGCTACGTCATCGGTTCCCCAGAGGTTCCCCTTGTCTGCTACCAAGCTTTATACCTGCGGATTTTCCTACAGGCCAGCCTCATAGCAAAACGGACGTTTCCAATTGTCCGCACGCTTAACTTGCTTCGTCATCTCATTGTCATTACCTACGGTGGCGCAGGAATATTTAACCTGCTTCCCATCATCTACGCTTTTCAGCCTTGACTTAGGGTCCGGCTAACCCAGGGAAGACGAACTTTACCCTGGAAACCTTAGGTTTTCGGCGAGGAAGATTTTCACTTCCTTTATCGTTTACTCATGCCATGCATCCTCACTAGTATGCGCTCCAACACTCCTTTCGGTATATCTTCACCGCACATACTACGCTCTCCTACCGCGTACATTGCTGTACACCCGTGATTTCGGCTCTATGCTTTAGTCCCGTCTATTATCGGCGCAAAGTCTCTCGATTGGTGAGCTGTTACGCACTCTTTAAATGGTGGCTGCCTCTAAGCCAACATCCCAACTGTCTTTGAAACTTTACTTCCTTACTCACTTAGCACAGAATTTGGGGCCTTAATCGACGATCTGGGCTGTTCCCCTTTTGACTATGAAGCTTATCCCCCACAGTCTATCTCCCAGCTCTCTTCCCGGTATTCGGAGTTTGGTTCCCTTCGGTAAGGCGGTAGCCTCCCTTGTGGATCCAGTGCTCTACCCCCGAGTCGATTTTGCTGAGGTTAACCCTAAAGTTATTTCGGAGAGAACAAGATATCTCCAAGTTTGATTGGCCTTTCACCCCTATCCACAACTCATCCAAGGCTTTTTCAACAGACACTAGTTCGGACCTCCACACGGTGTTACCCGGGCTTCATCCTGGTCATGGATAGATCACTTGGTTTCGTGTCTAAGCCATATGACTTATCGCGCTATTCACACTCGCTTTCGCTTTGGCTCCGGAACGTTTGTCCCTTAACCTTGCCATATAGCTTAACTCGCTGGCTCATCATGCAAAAGGCACGCCGTCAGCCATTCCCCTAAAAGGGGCATAGGCCTCCGACCGTTTGTAAGCTGCTGGTTTCAGGTTCTATTTCACTCCCCTAACAGGGGTTCTTTTCACCTTTCCCTCGCGGTACTGGTTCACTATCGGTCATCGATGAGTATTTAGCCTTGGAGGGTGGTCCCCCCAGATTCAGACCGGATTTCCCGTGCCCGGTCTTACTCAGGTACCAATCTCGCTAACGCTTTCCTTTCGCTTACGGGGCTATCACCCTGTTTCGCCGGCCTTCCCATGCCGTTTAGCTAGGTCTACGTTTAACTTTATGACTGGCCCTACAACCCCGGTAATAGAATTACCGGTTTAGGCTCTTCCCACTTCGCTCGCCGCTACTATGGGAATCTCTTATAGATTTCTTTTCCTCTGCCTACTGAGATGTGTCACTTCGGCAGGTCTCGCTTCGCTGACCTATTAATTCAGTCAACGATGATGGAATATTACTCCCATCGGGTTTCCCCATTCGGACATCTCCGGGTCAACGCCTTTTCCGGCTCACCGAAGCTTTTCGCAGGTTTACACGTCCTTCATCGCCTATCGATACCAAGGCATCCACCAGCAGCCCTTAATAGCTTGATCACACAAAAACTTTTTGTATCTTAGCTATTTTATTGAGCTTTGATCTTCTTCGCCAATGATTCTTATTGAGACTTTCGTCTCATTTTATTCTCAAGCGCCAATTTTCATCAGTGAATTGTTGCGACCAGAAGTTTCCTTCTGGTTTTACCACTTTTTAATTATTGGTCGCTTTATTTATTACTTTCTGACTCTATTCGACTTTCAAGATAACATACTCGTTTACACGAGCGATTCTGCTTTTAACAGCAGAAGAGAAGTGAAGTGGGCAAATAAAGCTTGTCTCAACCTTAAGGACACTCTGTGAGTAGTGTTTGTCCTTTAAAGGAGGTGATCCAGCCCCACCTTCCGATAGGGCTACCTTGTTACGACTTCATCCCAGTCATCGGCCTTACCTTAGGCGCCTCTTCCCTTGCGGTTAAGTCAGCGACTTCGGGTAAAACCAACTCCCATGATGTGACGGGCGGTGTGTACAAGGCCCGGGAACGTATTCACGACGCTGTTGCTGACACGTCATTACTAGCAATTCCAACTTCATGTAGTCGAGTTGCAGACTACAATCTGAACTGTGATCGGCTTTACGGATTTGCTCCACCTTGCGGTCTTGCTGCCTTCTGTACCGACCATTGTAGCACGTGTGTAGCCCCAGACATAAAGGCCATGCGGACTTGACGTCATCCTCACCTTCCTCCTGGTTAACCCAGGCAGTCTCATTAGAGTCCCCACCTTAAATGTTGGCAACTAATGATAAGGGTTGCGCTCGTTGCGGGACTTAACCCAACACCTCACGGCACGAGCTGACGACAGCCATGCAGCACCTATATAGAGGTCCTTGCGGAAAATACCATCTCTGGTATCGCCCTCTACATTTCGAGCCTGGGTAAGGTTCTTCGCGTTGCATCGAATTAAACCACATGCTCCACTGCTTGTGCGGGCCCCCGTCAATTCTTTTGAGTTTCACCCTTGCGAGCGTACTCCCCAGGCGGTATACTTATCGCGTTAGCTTCGACACAATTAGGGTTGAGCCCAATTACATCAAGTATACATCGTTTACGGCAAGGACTACCAGGGTATCTAATCCTGTTTGCTCCCCTTGCTCTCGCGCCTCAGCGTCAGGTATAAACTAGAAAACCGCTTTCGCCACAGGTGTTCTTCCACATATCTACGCATTTCACCGCTACACGTGGAATTCCGTTTTCTCCGTCAATCCTCGAGATTTATAGTTTCAAATGCAGCTCCAAAGTTGAGCTTTGGAATTTCACATCTGACTTATATATCCGCCTACGCGCCCTTTACGCCCAATAATTCCGATTAATGCTTGCACTCTCCGTATTACCGCAGCTGCTGGCACGGAGTTAGCCGGTGCTTCTTTACGCAGTACCCTCAAGTTACGATGTTATTCACATCATTTCCTTGTTCTTGCGCGAAAGAGCTTTACGACCCGAAGGCCTTCATCGCTCACGCAGCGTCGCTTCGTCAGGCTTGCGCCCATTGCGAAAGATCCTCGACTGCAGCCTCCCGTAGGAGTCTGGGCAGTATCTCAGTCCCAATGTTGGCGGTCAATCTCTCAATCCGCCTAGACGTCTTAGCCTTGGTGCGCCTTTACCACACCAACTAGCTGATATCCCATGAACCTCTCTTCTACCGCAAGGCCTCTTTCAAGGTCCCCTACTTTGATAAACCAAGGTTTCCCCCAGCCACCTCATTCGGTATTAGCGGCCGTTTCCAGCCGTTATCCCCAGGTAAAAGGCAAGTTATTCATGTATTACTAACCCTTCCGCCACTAAGTCACAGGTTGCCCTATGACCTCGTTCGACTTGCATGCCTCATCCACGCTGCCAGCATTCAATCTGAACCAAGATCAAATTCTCAAAAAATAATTCTTTGAAAATTTGCCTTATAAAAAACATATTCAAAAAAATTTACAGGCAAATAAGTTAAGTTTTACAACTCACTTATCCGCACAAGCTTTACTTGCTTGCACTTCACTTCACTTCTGATGTTAAGAGAATCTTTAGAGGGCGTATTGAAAATTGGGCTCTTCACTCGACGCCGAATTTTTATACACCCTCTTAGGAGCATCTCTGCCCCTCGAGCTGATCAAGTCAACTCTATTCCTTTTGCATTATCGTTCAGATATCCTTAAAAGGAAGTAAACAACATACATAAACTTAAGAATTTTCGGCAAACACTTTTCCGAAAATTTCTTAACTTAGCAGGGGAATAAAATAGTTTTTACTACTAATTCCAGAACAAGCTTGTGGTGATTAAGGTCGTAGCAAACAAGATAAGTATGAGCAACACGCGCATTACGAACGGAGATGTCCCACTGATGGCAGTGGAAATAGCTGTTTCATCGAGCAAAGGTTTGCCAAATAGCGGTATCGCTGTAGCAAAGGCGATATTGACGCTGATCAAAAGTAAATGCTCGGGTTGCGCTTGAAATAGGACCAGAGCCATCGAAAATAGGGCTGAGAAAGCCAATGGTCTCGGCATGAAATGGGCGAGGACTTGGGCTAAAATAAAAAATAAAGTTAAAGAAAGCACAGGCGATTGAAATGTCACAAACGAGGCGAGCCATTGGCTCACATTGCTATTTTGGAGTGCGAAAAAAAAGATATAGGCACTAAAAATTTCCAAGAGAAAGGGCAAGGGAAACTCTTCTTGAAAGGTTTTGCGCACGGGAAATGAGTGGAGGAGTAGCACTAAAATTCCGCCACAAAGAAATGCCGTCCCAACTGGAACGCCAGAAACTGTTGCGACCAGTGCTCCTAAAAAGAGCAGAATGATAAGAAGATTTTTTAACCAACGCGCTTTGGCATAGGGAGAATTAGAAAATAAAGCGATCTGAGAAAAAGGTACATAGGTGGGGAGTTTATTAAAAACAATGAGGTCGCCGCTTTGCAAAGGGAGTGTTCTCGAGACAGATTTTCCTTCGCGTACAACTGTGAGGGGTTGCGCTGGATCGAGCAAGAGCGCATCAGGAGGGACGACGGCACAATTGCCAGCATCGATGAACTGGGAAAAGATTTTGCGAAATTCTTTGCGAAACAAACACAACACGATGAGCGAGACTAAAATGGGTAGTAGCGCGATCGGGAAAAAGGCGAATATGTCGGTGATAATCTCAGGCGATAATGCCGAATACAGTGAAAGGAGCAAAAGATTCGTCGGTGTGCCAATAGCTGTCGCTAAACCGCCCACCAGCAATAGATAAGCCAGCGGAAAACCGTACAGATTTAATTCTCCTTTTTCTTTTTCGGCGTGTCGCACAGTATGGCGCAGGGTAGAGAGAAGAAAATAGCGGTGATTCAAAAAAGCGCCCACTAACACGGCATGGCATAAAAAAAGAATGCGTCTTAACCAATTGTCTTTGCCCACAGGTTTTAAAAAACCGCGGCAAGTTTGAAACACGCCTTGTTGCTGCATCGCTTTGCCAAACAACCAAAGGCCTAAAATGGCAAAAATCGCTTGATTGACAACGGATTGGAAAATTTGCGCAGAAGAAACCACGCCAATCAGAGCTGTGAGAAGCGCCGCAACCGTGAACAGCAGATCGCGTGGCACCTTGCGCCAGAGTTTGGACAGCACTACCGCTAAAAAAAGGAGCAGTAGCACGACAGCGCCTTGCCAATTCAACTGTGCACCCATATCGACCTTACGTTTATTCTTTTAATAACCCAATTGTGTCCTTAGGTCAAGGCAGATGCTTAAGAATTAGCTGAGTCCAGCTTGGACGAGGTCATGCATGCGTAGAATACCGACGACCTTGCCCTGTTCGACGACGGGTAGTATCATCACGAGTCTTTTGGGATTTTTTTGCATGACTTTGAGTGCATCCCAAGCGAGGATGTGCCGCTCAATGGTCAGCGCTTGAGCTGTCATCAAATCACCCATCGTTTTTTCTAAGACGGTAGATCCTTGGTTTTGCAACGCACGGCGCAGGTCTCCATCGGTAAAAATCCCGAGAAAATTCTTGTGCGGGTCGACGATCATGAGCGCACCGCATTTTTTATTGGAGAGTTCTACTAGCACGTCGATCAAACGGTCTTCTGGCTTGGCAAGCGGAATGGCTTCATCTTTCACCATCAACTCTTCAACGGTGAGCGACATTTTTTTACCAATCGTTCCAGATGGATGATTCAAAGCGTACGAAGTGAGATCAAAGCCTTTAGCGCGCATCAAGGCCACTGCCAGTAAATCGCCAAATAGCAATTGCACAGTGGTTGAAGTTGTCGGTGCGAGATCAAAGGGACACAATTCTTTTTCAAAGGGAAGATTAACGAACAAATCACTCTGTTTAGCTAATCGACTGTGTGCATTCGACACAATTCCAATAAGACGACAGCCTCGCTTTCTCGCAAATGGTACAAGGTTGAGCAGCTCTTCTGTTTCCCCACTGCGGCTGATCAACACAAACAAATCGTTTTCCGATAAAATGCCGATATCACCGTGCAAAAAATTCGTTGGCGGAAGATAGAGCGCTTTTGTCCCTGTAGAAATCAGTGTCATCGCGATTTTTTCCGCGATAATCCCGCTTTTACCCACACCTGTAAACACAAGTAGGCCTTGCGTATTCAAGCAGGCTTGCAAAACTTTGTCGACCTGACTTAAATCGAGGTTGTCAAAGTAATGATCGATATTCTGACGTTGTTCTATTAAGAGTTCTGGTAGCATAACCCATTTCTTCTATAAAAAGCTCAGTATACGGGATAAGGTTTTTTCCTTATAGCAAAGACTCTTTTAAAAAAAGCGAGTCCTATTGACTTATCTCAAAGCTCATATGACCCCCTTTTTTTAAAGAAATTATTTTTAATTTGATATTTCTTTCCATATAGACAAATATTTCACAAATCATTTCTCATTCAACTGTTTTTGAAATGATACTATTCGCCAAGATAAATCAATCAAAAACTTGTCTTTATCAAAAGAGCCTGTATCTTGCTGTTTTTGATTAAAATGTTTCTCAAATGTTTGGAAATCAATAAAATTTCCACTTTTTTTCACAAAATCCCAGAAACTGACTCCATTTTCATAAAATTGATCATTTTGCAATTTTTCATATTTCTTTATTAACTCTTCGTGCGTTTTTACATCTATCTTGCAAGGGGAAACAAAACTAAGCTCGTTTTCACCTTCCTCAAAATCGACCAGTTCTACTTTAGCGATAATTGGCAAATTAGGGGGGAGATAGGAATCCTCCCCGTATCCATATTCAGGATGAATATAGAAATTTCTTATTTCCCCTCGTTTCATACCAATTAAAGCATGGACAACGCCTGGAATTAATTGTTCAACATTTTCGCTCTTAACCGTCCCCGTTTCCGGAATTTTCCCATCTAACACAGAAAATGAATAATGCAATGTAACATTTTTTATTTTAGAAGTGACAGGAGGGCCTTCACCTTTGTGCAGAACTTTGAAATACACTTTGTTGGGAACGGAGGACACGATTCCCTTAGTTTTAGAAAGCTGGTTAAAATAAGCCTTTGATTTCTCGAGATTTTCTACTCGCTCTAAATCTTTTTCGGTAAGATAAATTTCCCATTTTCTTTTGCCCATTTCTTGTGGGGATTCAAGGCAATGCACTTGTTTTTCTCGATCGCTAACTCCTTGCAAAAAAACTTTTTTAAAACAATCCCGAAAACGTTTTTCCTCACTCATTTCTTGATGAATAATTTCCACTAGTTTGCTCACTATCTCATTCTTATTTTCGGATAATAGAGATGGGCGATTCTCTGGTAGAGATGGAATATCCAATGTATTGGATGTTGTTGTGAAAAGTTTTACTAAGATTTTTTCAATAAAATCTTTCGCTTCAACTGTTTTTATAATTTCTTTACGATCATTTTCATAGTTGGTAAGGAGAACTTTACTTTCTTCTGAGTTGGGTTCGCAACCAAAATGGGGAATCTTATAAGAATCAAAAGGTTTCAATTTCCGCGATACAACAGTTAGTTTATTTATCATTTCACATTCATCTGCTAACGAAAAAAAACCGATGGAAGGACGTTTTTTCTGTGCTTTTGGTAATGTGCTGCGCTTCATTCTTGTAACTTTAGAGAGAAAAGGAAATTCTTCATTTCGATCGGAGGCGAAAGCATCGGAGATATGTTCTTCTCTTGCAACGAGTAGCGAATTTTGTGTACCATACCCTAATAAAATTCCAAGTAGAACATTATCATTTTTTAAAACTTTGTAAAATTCGTCTTTTGCATTAATAAGTTCATTCAACAAACTATCCGCCGTTAAAGTGGGGCCTAGTACATATCTGAACAATGAGAGATTTTCATTTACAACTTTTAAAAATGCCCTTCGATTAATGCATACAAGATGATGATACCCAAATTCTTTAGCATCAAAGCTAACAATGAAATATTCCTTGTTATCTGGATAGACTTGCAAAGATTGCCAAAACTCCGCACCTTTCAAAAGGATGAAAGTTTTTTCATCTACTCCAGATAAGGCACCGCTTTCGTTTGTAAGGGGATATCCTTCAATGCACATGGGCTTTTTGCCGCATAAAACATATCCACTAAATTCCTTGAAAAGGGTTTGAAAAAAACTTTCCAGTATTATCCGCTGTTCTTTGGAAAGAGATTGAATGAAAGTTTTCATTTCCTCATTTGGCGTCCCCCAAGCAACAGTAGAAAATAGTACTAAAATTCCAACGATGAACGTACGCATAAATCGATTTATATTATCATTTAATGAAAGAAATTCTCCCCTATAGAATAACGACACCCATCTTCATTACAATACCAAGTCCTACCCACTCTGTAGATACCAATATGACCATTTGGACATGTCGGCTCCCGCATATCAACATAGTAGCCCCCTGCATCACAATAAACTTCACCTAAAGGGATCCACTGCAATGAATCACTCTGCAGGAAAAATCGATCTTGATAAAAATAAAGCCCTTCAGGATGCAAATACGCCTTTCCATTCACTACCCCTAAGACATTTCTAGTGCATTGATCCAAATGATTGCTGGAAAAATGATGTTGATGCATTGACTCATGTGCGATCAACATGGAATTAAGAAAAAGAAACATTGCTATAAGAAACATCAGATTCTTCATGAGATCACCCCACTATTTTGAAAATATTGATTTTTGAAAGATTTATTCACAGATTTTAGAGCCGCTTCGCAGAACATACTTGAATAAGTAGGCCAAGAAGCGGATGTAAAAGATGTGAAAAAAGATACGAAAAGCATGCTTTTCAAATAGTGGGATGATCTCATAGGTCTCCTCATTTTTAGCTCAGGACACGATGGTGTCAAACAATTAAAAAATTGTCAATTTTTTCAATCTCTGAGATTGATACGATAAGGCAAACTGTTTTACTTGAACTCTATGAGAATTACGTTTAAAAGAACTTAAAAAGAGGCAAATATGAATCAGTCGAAAATTCCTATTGCTGTTGCTTACGGCGATGGTATTGGACCCGAAATCATGGCTGCCACCCTCCACGTCTTGACAGAGGCGGGGGCTCCACTAGATATCCATCAGATTGAAATCGGCGAAAAACTTTATCTCAACGGCATTCCCACGGGCATCGAACCTAAATCGTGGGAGACAATTCGCCATACGAAAGCTTTTCTCAAAGCCCCTATCACGACCCCTCAAGGTGGTGGATTTAAAAGTTTAAATGTCACCGTGCGCACCACGATGGGTCTGTACGCTAATATCCGCCCTTGCGTAGCTTACTCCCCTTTCATCGCCACCAAACACCCGAAAATGGATGTGGTGATCGTACGCGAAAATGAAGAAGATCTGTATGCCGGCATCGAGTATCGACAAACACCTGATGTGTATAAATCCCTAAAACTCATTTCACGGCCCGGCTCAGAAAAAATCATCCGCTATGCTTTTGAATACGCTCGCCGTCACAACCGCAAAAAAGTGACGTGCTTCACCAAAGACAACATCATGAAAATCTCCGATGGGCTGTTTCATAAAGTCTTCGATGAAATCGCCCAGCAATATCCCGATATTGCTAACGAACATTGGATTGTCGATATCGGCGCGGCAAAACTCGCCGATACTCCTGAAATTTTTGATGTAATCGTGATGCCAAATCTCTATGGAGACATTCTCTCCGATGTCGCTGCGCAAATTTCCGGCTCTGTGGGTATAGCTGGCTCGGCTAACATTGGCGATCGCGGCGCGATGTTTGAAGCGATTCACGGCTCCGCACCGAGACGTGCCGGTCAAAATATGGCCAATCCTTCAGGCCTGCTGCTCGCCAGCATCATGATGCTGGCCTACCTCGGAGAACACGCCCTCGCCGAGCGGATCCACAACGCTTGGCTACGCACCATCGAAGAAGGGATTCACACCTACGATATTTTTAAGCAAGGTGTCAGCAAAGAAAAAGTCGGCACCAAAGAATTTGCTGAAGCTGTCGTCAAATGCCTCGGCCAAAAACCGCAGCATCTCCCCCCAGTCTCCTATCACGGTAGCCACAGCAAAATCACCACACTCCCGCAACAGTACCGCTCTGCTCCCGTCAAACGCGACCTCATGGGCGTCGACATCTTCATCTATTCCGATGATACCGCCGAAAGCCTGCTCAAACAAGTCACCCACCAATCCTGGACTCCCCTCTCTCTGCAAATGGTCAGCAACCGCGGCGTACGCGTTTGGCCCCACGGCCAACCCGAAACCTTCTGCATCGACCAATGGCGCCTCCGCTTCACCCACAAAGAGAAAACAGAGGCAACTCTTGCAGAAATCATAAAAATAATGCAGGAAGTGCAAAGCTTAGGGTACGAAGTTACCGGCACCGAACATCTCTATAATTTCGATGGCGTCGCCGGCTATTCCTCCGCTCAAGGTTAGCGATTGGATTCAAATCGGGCTAAACCTTGTTTCAAGTAGTTAACCCAGACTTCTGGAAGATTTGACGTCGAAAGATAGGGTTCGTCCAAGATGCAAGGATGCAACCCTTCTCTCGACAATAGCCCATTTAATACGATTAAGTCCGTGCGGCCTTGACCATCAATCCAAGGATGAGCCCATTCTAATTCAGCGTAAAGCATGGCAATTAGGGGTATGACGGCGTCTTGATAATCGTGTTTGATTTTTTCAATAGAGTCTTTACCCTCTATTACTTTTTCAGAAGCATTTTTCTGTAATTGCGCTAAATGAAAATTAAACTCTGAAATCAGCTTTTCTGTCACTTGATCTAATTTTAAGAAACGGTCCGCTGGATTATACTCCACACAAATCGCTAAGTCAGAACGAAAACATTCGATAAAAGGCTTTTCTAAACCGAGACGTTTTGCGAGGGCGACAAACTGCGTATTGAGCTGCTCGGCAATTGTATCAACAATATGCCGGAGTTCCCTTTGAAGTTGTTGGCTTTTTTGATCCAAAATGGAATACACTTCCATATCGGTCTTTTCAGGATAAGATTCATCAGAGAGTTTAAATAAAATACGGTCTGCGTTAGAACGAGCGGCGGCTAATAACTTTTGTTTGTCTTCCAAACTCGTTTTTTTCTTGCCTAAATACTCATATATTTCTCTGGTGAACGGATCATCATCTTCATCAAATTGTGAACAAGCATTGTACAACCGACTACAAATTGTTTTTACAATCTCGAGGTTTTTTTTAACCTGAATGTAACGCTCTTCAAAAACTGGATATCCTGAACTTTTTCCTGTTCGTGTTCTGAAGGAGTCAATTTCATCCCAGCCGCACATGATTTCATTTTTTTCATCTTTTCGGAAATGCGCACAGGCAAAATGATGAATATTTCGATACATTTCTTTCGAAAATTCTTCTGCAAAATGCTCAGTAAAATAGCGGCTGGCTTTTTCTATCCCAGCTAAATAACCCGGTTCAGTCGCTCGTTCATGCAAGCCTTGGTCGAAAACCATGCGACCATACTGATGAAATTTACCGTCGATCAGTTGTTTCCACCATTCTTCGCCTCGAGACCAAAATACCTTTTGCGCCTCTTCAAAAGTGGGGAGGACTTTTTGTTGTATTAGAAATGTCCTAATCTCTGAATTTGTTGAAACTGATGCAGCCATCTTAATCACCAATTTAATATGTTTTTTAATTATATTATCAAAATAATACATATAAATCCATCATTAAATAAATTTCTTTACAATAGACCACCTGCTAAAATCTTAAGGATTTCCAAATTGGCCCTGTGGTGCGACGCGCAGTGGGACCCAAATCTTTAGATTTGGGAAACAAGCGCACATCACAGCCGATGGCTGCTTACAGCAAAGAGCAATCGCAGCACAGGAACGAAGGCAGTGCTGCGCACGACGCAGTTCCGAGCACGCGATAACGAGTGATACGAGTGATGATCGAAGCTGGAACAGCTCAAGAAGGCTGCGAAGACTTGACAAAGAGCCAGTGGCTCTTTGGCTAGCAAAGCAGTGGAAACACGCCTGCGGACGTGTTTCCGACTCGTCTAAAGCGGCTAGAAAAATCTAATCAGAAAAACTAATCTAACTTACATTCCTCTTCTAAGTGCTTCTTCAAAGCACCTAAAAAACCGCAGCCGTACATGCCGTCGAGGACGCGATGGTCGAAGGTGAGGGATATGTGGACGGTAGTGCGAATGGCGAATGTGTCATCGTCGAGCGGGATGACTTTTTTGGAGGCCGCGCCAATGCCGACGATCGCCACTTCAGGGTAGCGGATGATCGGCACGCCGATCTGAACGCCGGACATGCCAAAATTGGTCATGGTGATTGTGCCGTCGCTAACGTCGTCAGGACTCAATTTGCTCGCTCTTGCTTTCGAAGATAATTCGCTGATCGTTTTAGCAATTTCGGTGACGCCGAGGCGTTGACAGTGTTTGATCACCGGAACCATCAAGCCTTGTTCGACGCTCACAGCAACGCCTAGATTGACAAATCGCTTGAGCAGAATCGTATCCCCTTCGAGAGAAGAATTGATCAGGGGGAATTCTTGCAGGGCCTTGCTGATTGCCCGCGCGACAAAAGCGGTGATTGTGAGTTTGAATCCGTGCTTGGCTAAAAACGCCTCTTTTTCTTTTTGAATTAATTTCATGATCGAGGTGACATCGACTTCTGCAACAAGTGTGGCATGAGGAGCTTCGTAGAAAGAACGGACCATGTTGTCGGCGATTGCTTTGCGCATGCCCGACATTTTTAGCCGCTCGACATCTGCAGGTAGAGAAGCTTTGATGGGACAAGGTTTAGGTGTCGCAAAACGTTTTTCGATGTAGCCTTCCAAATCCTGTTTAGTCAAACGTCCACCCATACCGCTGCCAGGAATGTTTTCTAATTCATCTAAGGCGACTCCTTTTTCGCGAGCGATGCGCAGGAGTGCGGGAGAAAAGAAATCTTTCATGTCTTGTCCCGATTGTATTTCAAGAGGCGCTGTAGAGGGAGCAGGGCGGGATTCATGTCGAGCTGTGGCATTTTGAGCGCCGATAACTGCAATGAGTGCACCGACTTGTAATTCTTGATCAGGATTGGCGTGAATTTCTTTGAGAACACCGGCGGCAGGAGAAGGGATTTCACTGTTCACTTTATCAGTAGATACTTCGAGCAGCGGTTCATCGAGGCTGACTGGATCGCCGATTTTTTTAAACCATTGAACAATTGTTGCACTGTGAATGCTTTCCCCTAATTTGGGTAGCAGTACTTTAATATCTTCACTCATCGGTCAACCTTCTGCAAAATGTTTTCAATTAATTCCTGCCAATGTCCCTCGCCCGCGACAATTTTCAACTGTATTTCTATGGGGACGATATTCAAATGCACATTGCGTTCTAAGGATAATTTCACGTAATCTTTTTCGGTACACAGCAACGCTTCAGCTCCTTTGTGATGACAGCGCTCAGCAAAAGCTTGCAGTTGACCTGGAGGCAAAGACCCGTGGTCATTCGCTATGAAAGTGTCGACGATTTCAGATTTTAAGTCACGTACGGTTTGTAGAAAGCGTGCGGGCTGGCCAATGCCACAAAATACGCCGACTTTGCGAGGAAAAAAGGCCGTTTTATTTTTTACTTCGATCTGCATACCGATGAGCGGGGCTGTCGTGATAGGGGCGAGCATACGCTGTAATTTTTTGTAGTGTTCTTCGTCTTGCAAATGGTTAACGACAATCAGATTTGCTTGCTTGAGACGGGTAGGTGAATCGCGGAGTAGTCCCCACGGCAAAAAGCGCCCTCGAGAAAACGGATCGCTCGCATCCAGTATAACAATTTCGAAATCTCGTTTGAGACGGCGATGTTGCATCCCATCGTCGAGTAATAGGCATTTTGCTCCAGCATTGATGGCTTGTTGGCCACTTGCTACACGATCAGCACCCACCCAAACTGCAGCAAGAGTTTTTTGCGCTAAGAAATAGGGTTCATCGCCGCATTCTTCCGGTGAAAATAGCGGACCTTGTCCTGTGGAGATGCACTTAATCTCTCCCTTTTTTTCAATCTGTGAGCGGTAGCCACGCGTGAGAATTGCCAGCTGTAATTTAGCTTGCAAGGACGAGGCTAGAAGATGCACGAACGGCGTTTTTCCTGTGCCGCCCACGGTGACATTGCCGACACTGATCACAGGCACTGAAAGTTGGGAAGTATTAAATAAGCCGCGATCGTAAGCTAAATGGCGCGCTGTGATGAGCAAGCGGTAGAGCGTGCTTAAGCCAGCCAAACCGGTTTTCACCAGAGGAGCTTTTTTTTCACCGCGGATGATAGGAAGTAAAGTGCGCTCTAAATTCATCTTATGGAGTTTATCATAATAAATGAATTTACGCAATAAACTGATTTTTAATTACTTATGTGCTAGCGCAGGCGTAAAAAGCTGTTTTTCGACCATTTCGATGATGATATGACAGGCCGCCATGTGGGCTTCTTGAATGCGATCGGAGAAGCCAAATCCGGGGACAATCCACTCTAAATCGCACTGCTCTCGAAGCGCCCCCCCGGTTTTTCCAAGAAGGGCAATTGTCTTCAGTCCTTTTTCTTTTGCGCAAAGACAGGCATTGATGATGTTTGGGGAATTGCCGCTCGTCGTCAGCACGATTAAAATATCGCCCGGTTGTCCAAAGGCCTCCACACCGCGCGCAAACACCGCATCGTAACCCAAATCATTGCCGACACAGGTCAAATGCCCGGGATCTGAAAGGGCGATTGCCGGCAATGCTTTACGCCTGTTGCGAAATACTCCCGTCAATTCTTCGGCAAAGTGCATGGCATCACACAAACTGCCCCCATTGCCAGCGATGAGAATTTTATTCCCGGCCTCAAAACAATTGGCAATCCACAAGCTAGCTGTTTCGATAAAATTTAGACTCGTCGGTTCCTTTAAAAATTGTGCAGCGCGTATCGCATCAGCGACTGCGCATTCAATATCATGGCGCATAAGTTCGTCCTTAAAAGATATCACTATATAGAGCTGTGAAATTAATTCAAGTTGTTTTAAAGATAGTATTGAACTATATTTTCATAGCATGAATCTTGAATCTATCAATTTGGCCATCGTCGGAGCAACGGGCGCTGTCGGCAATGAATTGCTGAAGGTCCTAGAGAAGCGCGCCTTTCCTATTCGAAAATTGCGCTGTTTCGCTTCTGAACGTTCTGTTGGAAAATCCATCATCTTTCAAGAAAAAACAATTCCAATTGAAATTTTAACAGAAGAGGTCTTTGAAGATATCGACATCGCGATTTTTAGCGCCGGTAGCCGTATAGCTCGTCAGTGGGCCCCCATTGCATCTAAACGCGCTTTCGTCATCGATAACAGCTCAGCGTTTCGATTAGATGCTGACGTGCCGCTCATTATTCCGGAAATTAATGCACATGCTTTACAACCTCACCATCGAATCCTATCGTGTCCCAATTGCAGTGCTGCAATCATGCTGATGGCGATTGCTCCTTTGCATCGACGTTTCAAAGTCCAGCGCATTGTCGCCGCAACATACCAAGCTGCAAGTGGCGCCGGTTTTCTTGCGATGCAAGAACTCGAAGAAGAAACACGTGCGCATCTTGAACAGCGCCCTTATCAGCGCAGCGTGATGCCCCACCCTTATGCCTTTAATCTTTTTACTCACAATTCTCCTTTAAATGAAGAAGGCTACGTCGAAGAAGAATTGAAAATGCTGCATGAAACGCGCAAAATTTTAGAAGACGATAACATTTGGGTTAATGCTACATGTGTGCGCGTGCCCATTTTACGTGCGCATTCTGAAGCTTTAAATGTCACCTTCCACAACCCGATCACTGTTGCAGAAGCCTATGCTACTCTCAATGGTGCGCCGGGGCTCAAAATCCTCGAAGATCGAAAAAATAACCGCTTTCCGATGCCGATCGATGCCAGTGGACAAGAGGATGTTTTGTGCGGTCGAATCCGTCTTGATCCCTCTTTCCCCAATACTCTCGACCTGTGGGTCGTGGGAGATCAATTACTTAAAGGGGCTGCATTAAATGCCGTCCAGATCGCTGAACTTCTCTTGAGAACACAATCATGCACTACTACTTCCTCCTGATTATCACGGTATTTTTTCTACCGCAAATTGACGCGCAACAATATTTATTATTTTCGGGAACGGCCAATCAACCCCTCGCACAAAAGATCGCTCGCTGTCTTAACATAGAGCTGAGTCCATTACAAATTTCCCGTTTCAATGACGGTGAAATCAAAATTAAAGTCGAAGAAAACGTGCGTAATGCCGATACCTACATCATTCAATCCATTTGTCTTACCGAAGACAGCAGCGTCAATGACAGTCTTGTTGAACTGTATTTGCTGATCCGTACGCTCAGACGCTCCTCTGCACAAACCATCACAGCTATCGTACCGTACTACGGTTATTCGCGTCAGGATCGCAAAACCGAAAGCCGCGTGCCCATTTCTGCATCGGATATTGCGATGCTTTTGGAACTGGCAGGCGCAGATCACATCATCTGTGTCGATTTGCATTGCGGACAAATTCAAGGTTTTTTTCATGATGCGCCTGTTGATAATCTGTTTGCAGCGCCCATTTTTGTACGCTACTTTTCCAAAAAAACCGATCTCGTTAATCCCGTCGTTGTTTCCCCTGATGCCGGCGGTGTTGAGCGCGCGAAAAAATTTATTGAAGGCTTGAATTGGCATGGCGTCGATGCAGGTCTTGCGATCATCGTCAAACAACGCGCCGGAGCGGGTATCGTCGATAAAATGAATCTCGTCGGCAATGTAGAAGGTTGCGATGCCATCATCGTCGATGATATCTGCGATACGGCCGGAACACTTGTCCACGCAGCGCAGGAACTCAAAAATCAAGGCGCTAATCGTGTGTTTGCCTGCGTCACGCATCCCCTATTTTCGGGACCTGCTTTAGAGCGGATCAGCAATTCCTGTTTGACGGAACTCGTCGTTACAGATACAATTCCAGCACGAACGAAATTACCGGCAAATATCATTCAACTCTGCATTGCCCCGCTGATTGCCGAAGCGATCGATCGCACGCATCATGGTGAATCGATTTCACATTTATTCACTTATAACGGAGATCTCCTGTTCTGCCATGAATTTTCTCACTGAAAATAACCGCAAGTGGTGGATTTTAGCTGCGATGACCGCATCGATTTCGATGATATTCGTCGATATCACGGTACTTCCCGTCGTGCTGCCCACCTTGCAACGCGAACTTAACTTATCCGATTTGAGTTTGCAATGGGTGATTAACGCTTACACGCTTGTACTTGCCGTGCTCGTGCTCGCCGGCGGTAGGCTTGGCGATATGATGGGACTCAAAAAAGCGTTTTGTTTAGGGATCACTTTATTTGCTATCGCTTCAGCGTTATGCGGGCTCAGCACGACAGGTTGGTGGATGATCTTTAGCCGCGCTCTTCAAGGTGTGGGTGGCGCATTTATGCTGCCCGCTACCTCAAGCATCATCATCGCTAACTTTCCTCCGCAGCAACGGGGAAAAGCGATGGGCCTCTTCGTCAGCACCGGCTCGATCTTTCTCGCTGTTGGGCCCTTGATCGGCGGTAGCCTCACTACGTATTTTAGTTGGCACTACGTGTTTTGGATTAATCTACCGATTGCCGCCATCGGTTTATGCATGTCATTGATGACAGTTCCAGCGATGCCTGGCAGAAAAGAGCCCTTTGATCTCAGAGGATTTTTTGTGCAAGCCATCGGTCTCTCTTGCCTTGTAATTGCGCTCATGCAAGCGCAAAAATGGTTTTGGCCTTACACCCTTGCGCTGTTTATCCTGGGCTGCGGATTTCTTTATTATCTGTTCCACCGCAAGCATAAACCCCATGCGTCATTTCTCGACTTTGAACTGTTTAAAAAAAGAACCTTTCTCTCCTCCTCCGGCTGTATTTTTCTCAATCAATTGATCATCATGGTCACAGTGTTTTGGGCGATCTATTTTCAAAATATTTTAGGCTTTTCCCCTTCCAAAGCGGGCTTTTACTCGTTCATCGCCAATGTTCCCGTACTGTTCGCTGCTCCTCTCGGGGGATTTCTTGTCGATCGCTTAGGGCCACGTCGCCCGGTGATGATCGGCTTTGGTTTAATCGCATTTTCTCTCATCTGGTTCTTAAGCTTCTTGCGCCATGAAAGTATCGCGCTGCTGATGCCCACACTGTTCACTTTCGGTTTTGGTGTGTGTATGATCTTCACCCCGAGCTTCGTCTCCATGATGAATGAAATCCCTCCTGAAAAACGAGGCGTCGCCTCCGGACTTAATTCCGCCCTGCGTCAATTCAGTGCTACAATGGGCCTTGCTCTATTTGGGACGCTGTATTCTTCGCTGTATTTTGATAAGCTCAACGACTTCTTTCAACTCAACTCTAGTACCTCGGACTTGAAACCTTCTCAATTCGAAGGTCTGCTCTCTAAATCTCCCGAAGCTTTGCGCAATTGGAGCGAGCTCCCTCCCGATACAAACTCGTATGTGCTCCAATCTTCTAAGCATGCTTATCTCGATGCATTTTTCCTGATTAATGCGCTTGCAGCAGTATTTGCCATCTGTGGCATTCTCATCGCCTGGCGCTTCTTAAAAAATCGCTCCATTCACAGCAATTAAAGGAATTTAAACATGACAACTAATTGTGATCTTAGCTCCGCAATTCCAAGAGATACTTCGATGCAAATACTTTCCTATCTTTCTCCTGAAGAAGTTTGTCGCGCGGGAAGTGTTAGTAAGGCTTGGCAATCACTCACCAATCAAGAAATCATCTGGAAAATATTTGCGCAAAGACTTGGACTCTCTCTATCTGAATCAAAATCTTCCAAAACTGTAGTAATGGAATTCCTAAGAAAAGAATGTACGATTAGTACCAAAGAGGAACTTTTGGAAAAAATTGAGAGTTTTTTTAAAGAAAATGTTCTATCCATTGTCATCCAAGCAGGCTCAAAACCTCTTCCAAAAAGAGCAATAGCCTTAAAATATTGTTCCGATTCTTGTCCTAAATCTTTTTTATATGCATGCATTTCCGATGCAAAAGAGATTCCCCTTTCTACATTTGATGCGGCGAATGTTTTTTCAGAAGCTGCTGTGATTCTTACAATTAAAGGCAAAAATACGGCTGATTTTGGAATAGACCATGAGGAGGGCACTGTATATTCAAAAGAGATTAGTGGGAATCCGCCAACAAATAGAGGTTTTACTGCTGTTTTGATCAACCCAGAATTTAAAACCAAAGTCTCGGAAATCATAAGTCGATCTCGTTGAAGATTCGAATCTGTCCATATGGTTACAAAAATATGCGTCGAGCATTATTGTATAGTGATCGTTATATTGTGTGCGGATTTGGTGTTAGCCGCCGAGCTTGTGAAAAAATCGTAATTCCTCTGATTTGAAACCCTCTCAATTCGAAGGTCTGCTCTCTAAATCTCCTGAAGCTCTGCGCAATTGGAGCGAGCTCCCTCCCGATACAAACTCGTATGTGCTCCAATCTTCTAAGCATGCTTATCTCGATGCATTTTCCCTGATTAATGCCCTTGCAGCGGCGTTTGCCATCTGTGGCATTCTCATCGCCTGGCGCTTCTTAAAAAATCGCTCCATTCACAGCAATTGAGTTAAACAAACTCCATTACAATTATTTCGAGACTACAACACAATTTAAATACATTTTTAAAAAAGTAATAATATTAAATTAATTACTTTCATCAAAAAATATATTGCAATTATGATACTTGCGCATCTTTTCAATAAAAAAATGACAATCGTTTTCTAATCTCAAATTATCAATAAATTGTTTTTATTAAAAACAAATAATTTAATATAAAAAATGATTATAATTTACTAGTATTCTGCTACAATGTTAAATTATATAAATAAACAAAGGAATCTATATGTCAATTAATAAAGATATTATTTCAGATTTGTCACTGGAGATAGCAACAAAAGTATTTCTATTTTTACCTCCTGAGGACATTTGTCGTACCAGCAAGGTCAGTAAAAATTGGAACACTATCGCCAATAACGAGTTTATTTGGACAACATTTGAACGAGAGATGGGCTTTAAACCTTCAAAAAAACCTAACAAATCCAAAACTCGAGTTGTTGAATTTTTAAAAAATAAAAAATTCTCTATTAAAATTAAAACCAAAAAAGAACTGCTAAAACTATGTGATGATTTTTTTAATAAAACTAAATTGCCATCCACTATGTTGTTAACATATCGATCAAATACTAACCCAAATACTCATTTATATGCTGTTATTTGTCTTCATGAAGACTTTTATATTCTTGATTCTAAAGGTCGATACCAACCTCGCCCATTACATCAACTTCTTTCAAGAGCTGATAAATTAACCGTTACGGGCTGTGATGAAGCGGATTTACAAGAACAATGCAGCACAGATCTGGATCATCATTTTACAGTTCAAAAGTGTAAAAACGACAATTATATAGTCCATATGCTTATTAAAGCCTCTTCAATCCAACACCAATTTGTAGGCAAAATAAAAACATATTTAAGGAACGCTTGCTAATATTCAAGAGAATATATTAAGGTTTAACAACCTTTTGATGAAAAAATTTGAGGCAAAGCTACATAATGAGCTTGCCTCTTTTTTTTGTGCCTTTTGGATATGAGCCTTCGACTGGAAAATTTTTACAGCACAATCTGAGCTTACACCTTTGGAATCTGAAAGTTTCAAAGCATATGCCCACACTGTTCACTTTCGGTTTTGGCGTGTGTATGATCTTCACACCCTGTTTCGTCGCCATGATGAATGACATCCCTCCTGAAAAACGCGGCATCGCCTCCGGACTGAATTCCGCCCTGCGTCAATTTAGCGCCACAATGGGCTTTGCTCTATTTGGGACGCTGTATTCTTCGCTATATTCTGATAAACTCAACGACTTATTTCAACTCAACTCTAGTACTTGAGACTTGAAACCCTCTCAATTCGAAGGTCTGCTCTCTAAATCTCCTGAAGCTCTGCGCAATTGGAGCGAGCTCCCTCCCGATACAAACTCGTATGTGCTCCAATCTTCTAAGCATGCTTATCTCGATGCATTTTCCCTGATTAATGCGCTTGCTGCGGCGTTTGCCATCTGTGGCATTCTCATCGCCTGGCGCTTCTTAAAAAATCGCTCGATTCATACTCCATCAAAATAAATCCTCTTTAGTTTAAACTTATTCAAGCTCAGGTCATCTATGACTCATGGTGTAGATTTCATTTCGCGCTCACCGCAACCCATTCCAATGAAGATTTTTCTTAATCTGCATTTTCAAGAAGTCTGCTGTATCACGAAAGTTTGTAAAAGATGGCATCAGCTTGCAAACGAAGAATTTCTTTGGAAGTCATTTGCTGAATCATACGAATGTGTGCCTCCAAAAGGACAAGATTACAAACTTTCTATACTGAAATTTGCACCACGAGAAATCCTCTGTGAAGTGAGCAGTGAAGACGAACTTCTAGAGAAAATCACCGCATTTTTTAATAAATATCCCAAATGCATCATCGCTCGTGAAAATGCTTATAAAACACGGTTAAGAGCTGTGTCTCTACGTTATCGTCCAACGAAATATGATGCTCCCTATCTTTTCGCGACAATCTGCCGAAATGAAGACTATAATGGACAATATGATCACAAGGAGCTTTTTGATAAATCTGCCATCAAAATCACAATAACTTCTAAATACAAAACAGACATCGAAACTATCGATTTATGCGCATGTTTACGTAAATACAAGACCGCTGTCCCTGGGAAAAATGGGCTATTTGGATATGAGCTCTTTGGATGGCGAATTACAAAAGAATCTTATAGGTATATTATAAACAAACAAATGGACAATGAATTTATTGGAATGGTTAAAAAAATTTTAATGAACGCATATTAGTATCACAAAATGTGCAAGTTATAATCGTCTAGCTTTCAAATAAAATTATCAATTTTTTCATATCCTCTATTCAAGTATAGTATTGTTTGATTTTACATAAGGCTCAACATGTCAATAAATAAGGATCTTATCTCAAAAGTTCCTCTCGATATTTCCACACAAATACTCTTCTATCTCTCACCAGAAGATCTCTGTCGCGCAAGTCAAGTCAGTAAAGCATGGCAAATTCGCGCCAATCAAGAAATCCTCTGGAAGATATTTGTACAACGACATGCACTCGTATCTTCTCAATCCAACAATTCCAAAGATCTTGTAATCGAATTTATAAAAAATAAAAAAGATAAATATGTTTGCGTAGTTAGTAGCCGAAAAGAACTTTTCAAGAAAATTGGAGTTCTTTTTAAAAAGCACACTAAATTGATAATAGAATCAAAAGAACTTTCAGGTACAGATTCGAAAGGACCTAGAGGAATTGCCTTAAGATACACATCGAATAGTGATCCCCGTGCTTGTCTGCATGCTACTATTTTTCATAGCACAGATTATTATAATCGATTTATGAATCTTTCAACTACCGAAAAC
Organism: uncultured Verrucomicrobiae bacterium; assembly: GCA_963839895.1. Lineage (GTDB taxonomy): Bacteria > Chlamydiota > Chlamydiia > Chlamydiales > Rhabdochlamydiaceae > CAJCIW01. The sequence continues at coordinate 2,093,022 of CAWIWQ010000001.1, read as the reverse complement.
AATTTTTCGATTGCGACCATCAAATTAACAATTATCGGGAAAGATCAGGCTGATTTTGCAGACGATGTATTTATGAATCGGTTATCTAATTATTCTTCAGCTGAAAAAGGATTTTTAGGATTCGGAGTCAAGCAAGGAACTATTCGTGAAACAACTACGTTCGCCATTCAACAAAAATTTGTGGAGAGCGTCCACAAAATTCTTCGTAAAGCGTATTAACTCAACTTGTCCCCCTATCTGTCAAGTAGATGTGGATGCGATTTTTGTCATGTTTTTGATGCCAAATTTTAGACATACTTGAAAAAGCAGGCTAAATTTGGTCGCAAAAACAGGGCAAAGAAGTCGCGCTGCAGATGCTTGGATAATAGGGGACAAGTTGAGTTATTAAGTATGGCTCATTTCATTTGGATATGCTCGAAATTTAACACCTCTTTTGTGACCGGATGAACGAATTTGAGACGGGCGCTATGCAAAGCGATCGTCTCATTTTTTTTACGCTGAGTGCTACCGTATTTAGTGTCGCCGATGATTGGGCAGCCAATAGCGGAAAATTGGGCGCGTATTTGGTGATAACGGCCAGTTTCTAGGCAAACTTCCACAAGTGTTTTTTCTTCCTTTTGCTCGAGTGTACGATAATGCAAGCGGGCGAGTTTACCGTCTGGTGAAACGCGAGCACGGTATTCATCATGGACGAGATAATGTTCCAAAACGCCTTCAGGAGTGGGAAGAGTGCCTTCTATCCAGGCTTGATAGGTTTTTTCGATCTGATGAGAGCGCATCATTTCCTGTAGACGAGAGAGCGCTTTGCTTGTGCGCGCGAAGAGGACAAGACCGCTGACAGGTTTATCGAGTCTGTGTATCGGCTCGAGAAACACATTGCCTGGCTTGCTAAACTCTTTCTTTAGCCACAGTTTCGCAAGTTCTTGCAAACTAGAGTCGGAGCCTGGATGAGGCTGCGTTGCAAGCCCTGCGGGCTTAGAAACGATCAACAAGTGGTTGTCGCAGAAGATTACTTGCATAATTGCTGCTTGCGTTGGCGTAGTGTTTCGTAAAGCAGCAAAGTGGTAGCGGTGGCGACGTTGAGCGAATCGGCGACGCCGTGCATCGGAATGCGCAATTGTACATCTGCTGCTTGCATCCAAGTTTCTGAAAGACCGAGTTGTTCGGTACCAACAGCGATGGCAATGCCCCCTGACAAATCAACGTCTGTGAATTCTTCTTCTGCAGAAGGTGTAGCTGCGACGATCTTAATCTTGTGCTGACGCAGCCATCGCAATGTTTCTGTACTGCTAGCTTCAATGACTGGAATGGTAAATAACGTTCCAACGCTGGCTCGCACAACGTTAGGGTTGTAAATGTCGGTACAGCGATCACAGACGATGACCGCATCGACACCTGCGGCATCGGCGGAGCGTAAAATCGTGCCGAGATTTCCCGGTTTTTCAATCGCTTCAGCGATGATTAAAAAAGGATCTTTTTCGATCGTTAGATCCAGCAAAGTTTTCTGCATTTGCTCGGCGATGGCCACAAGGCCGTCGGGTCTGTCGCGATACGAGAGTTTTTGGAACACCGTTTCAGCACACAGAATTGTTTCTGCACCGTTATCGCGAATTTGATCGATTAAGGCTTGTTCATTCGAACCTAAGAAGAGTTTGGGACAAATGAAAAGAGTTTTAATCGCGACGTTTGCATCTGCTGCGCGTTTGAGCTCGCGATAACCCTCGATTAAAAATAAGCCGGTTTCGTTGCGCTCTTTGCGATCAGCAAGTTTAAGCGCTTTTTTGAGTTTAGGATTTTGTAAACTAGTGATTTCTTCACGTATCATCGGCTACCCATGTGGCAAAACTTCCCGAGGGAATATCGACGCCGTGCTGTGAAGGGAGGAGCATTTCCCCCGTTTCGATGCGTCCTGGCAACTTTTGTCTCAGTAAATGACCCATAACGATCGGCGTCATTCCAGGAGTATGCGTGGTGAAAATCAGAAAGAGTGGCTGCTCTGAGAGCAATTGTTTGCACAGCTCGAGGATATCGTGGATATCGCGCTCAATTTTAAATACTTCGCCGCGGCTGCCCCGTCCAAAACTCGGCGGATCGAGGATGATCCCTTCATAATGCTGTCCCCGTTTGATTTCCCGATGAAGAAATTTAACGACGTCATCGACAATCCAACGAATCGGTGCTTCAGAGAGTTTATTGAGCGCGGCATTTTCCCTAGCCCAGGCTACCATTCCTTTGGAGGCATCGAGGTGACACACGCGAGCTCCCGCTTGTGCAGCCGCTAAAGTAGCTCCCCCGGAATAAGCGAAGAGATTGAGGACTTGCGGCGGTGTTTGTCGTTGTCGAATTCTCTGCTGCATCGGGCGCCAAAGCGTACTGTGCTCAGGAAACACACCCAAATGACCAAAATCGGTCGGGGCAATTTTAAAGCGCACACCTTCCACCTCGGCAATCCACTGTTCAGGAAGTGTGTTTTTAAACGTCCAAGTGTTGCCCCCATCGCGCGAAAAATGAGCATCAGCCCGCTGCCACTCCGCTTTAGAAAGACTGGGATGCCATAATGCTTGCGAACAGGGACGAACCAGCACATATTTGCCAAAACGCTCCAACTTTTGCTGGTCGCCGCTATCGATAAGTGTATAAGTTTCTAGGGACATGGAAAAACTAAAATTTAAATTATAAATTGTACAGTAAGTTTAGCAGATTTTCCCAAACAAACCAAGGAAACTAATGCGTAAAACAGGTATACTATTGCGACTATTTTATGGAGGAGATTTACCATGGTATTTCCAGTCCGAAACAATCAAAATGTTTCTTCACAAGCAGCTTTAACGCCGCTAACTACCCGTGCGTCACTCACGCCCACTACCGATACACTGAGAAGTTCAGTGCATGGAGCTCATAATCCTTTGACGTCGTTCTGTCATAAAGTCACGAAATTTTTTAAAAATATGTTTCAGTACTTTTTTGGTCACAAAGAAGCTCCCCCCATCTTCCAAAAAGCCTCTACGAAAGTCCCTCCCCCTGTAAATCCCACACCAACAACTCCAACACCTGCGCCAATGCTGCAGAGCTCTCGCATTGCCCGCCTTGCCGCTCGCGATAATTTTGTGTGGTTTTACAAACAAGCAGAAAATCCGCTCACAGCATTTTTAGGTAATTTCCATCCTTGTCAAATTGATTTTATGGGCATGCGATTTCAATGTGCAGAAGCCGCTTTTCAGGTAGCTAAATTCGCTGAACGTCGAGATCTCATGGCACAATTTCAAAATCTCGATGGAGAATCTGCCTGGAGATTAGCCCAGCAATTAACTCGAAATTGGACACCCACACAACACGCTACCTGGCGTTCGACAAATCTTACTGTCATGCGCAACGTCCTCCAAGCAAAATTCAGCCAAAATCCTGGCTTAAAAACTTTGCTTCTAGCCACAGGAAATGCCTACCTTTTTGAACATGTCCCCGTTAAAGGAAGAGATAATTACTGGGGAGATGATAGTGATGGCAAAGGACTCAATATGCTCGGTCGCGTGTTGATGGAAACCCGTGGTAATCTCGGTGGCCCTGGTGTTGCATCCGCTCCTCCGATTAATTACTCACGATTGTCTTAAGAAAGGAAAGGCAGGGATCTTCTTATCGACTTTTCGCCATAGCGCGCCTAAAAGATGGTTCGCTGTGGAAAAGATAATGGTTTGACGACTCCCTTTGGCGCGGAAGGTGCCCACATCGGGTGCCTTTCCTCGCTCACCAATTGCCGCCCAGATCGTGCCGACCGGTTTTTCAACACTGCCGCCATCAGGTCCAGCGATACCGGAAACAGCAATGGCAAAATCGGCATTTGTCCGATCAAAAGTTCCTTGCAACATTTCACGTACAACTTCTGTACTCACAGCGCCGTGTTCGGCCAGCGTTTGTGTTGAAACGCCGAGCAGCTGTTCTTTCCAGACATCAGCATACGCGACAATTGAGCCCAGAAAATAATTCGAAGCCCCGGGCTGAGAAGTGATCAGGGTGGCGAGCATGCCACCTGTACACGACTCTGCGAAGGCTAATGTGCGTTTATGCTCCGTAAACCAGTTATGCACGGCCTCTTCGATTTTTCCAGAGGGAGCCAAATAGTGATACTCATCAAACTGTGACAGAAGCTCTTTGCGAAATAAAAATAGCTGCTGCTTGTCCGAAGATTGTAAACACACACTGACTGTGCCGTGAGCCGGATAAATCCCCGCTTCCACAGATGGATAGCGTTTGGAAAGTTCGCGCAAGTGAGGATCGATTAAACTTTCATAAATGAGACAAAAGCACAGCTGCTCGATCTGTTTTTGCTGCTGCACAGGCCAATGTTTTTCCAACCAAGGTAGTACCTGCTCTAAAAACATCGGTTCCATTTCGCGTGGTACACCGGGAAGTAAGATTAGGGTTTTTTCTTTGGCGCTAAACACTAAACCGGGTGCCGTGCCATAGCGATTGTGTAGAGGCTTAGCTTTGGAGGGGATCGTCGCTTGATCTTCCGTCGAGGCAATCGCGTTGCCAAAGCGCCGTTTGATGTCTTCAGCAATGTTGGAATCGAAATGAAATTCTGAATCGAAAAGTTGCGCTGCGACCTGACGCGTATGATCATCGAGCGTAGGTCCCAAACCGCCGGTTGCAATCACCAGATCAGCACGTTCGAGGGCTTCTTTTAACCCCGCATGTAAACTATCACGCTGATCGGGCAGTGTCGTTTGACGCGAAAGACTGTAACCGTGTTGTTTTAGATGACGACTTAAAAAAACGGCGTTGCTATTGACAGTTATCCCTTTGAGAAGTTCATCGCCGATCGAGAGCAGTTCGATGATCATACAGTCCAATTCCTCTTTGTTTTAATTGAGGATGCGTGTTTAGCCAAGCAAGAGATTGTTTTCCGACTCTGATTGGCGAATTCACCCGTCTGTCACCAATGATAAACGGTGTAGGTAGTGTTGCATTGCGCACCCATTTCATCAATAGAGAAAATACAGGGGTGTTGGGAAATTCGGAGGTCACTTTGACGATTTGGCGTGTAGTGGGATCTTGAAACAGTTGGGGATAAGAAAATTGAATCCCCCAAGAAATGCTCTCTTCACTGAGCACCATCGGATGAAATTTGCCATCGAGATCGGAATAAAAGAAGTGATGAGCTTGCAGTTGAATCACCGGTATACTCGGGCGGATCAAATATTTTTCTTCGCCGACTTTCAGCGCATAAAAAGCATCTAAAGTGGATGTCAAGGCACAGGAAAAAAATCGGCGGAAGGTTTCGGCAGAAGGAACGGTCCCTTGTTGAAGCTGTAATACATATTCGCTATATGCCGTAAGAAAGTCACTTGGAGAAATAGTAGTCTGATCCGCGCTGACCGGCTGGCTGACGTTTACGAAAAATAGAGGATCGAGAGCTTGAATTAAACCGCGCATCTCATCTGCATCTAACATGACCTGCACTTTCAGCCATTTTGAAGCTTGCAGACTAGCCGCTTCTTTAGCTTGTTTGATGACAAAATCCATTTAAATGGACCTTCGCGCCTGAGACTTGGCGGGACCTTTAGATCGCAATTTGGCAAACAGCGTTTCGCCGATTAAGAGAACGATTCCTAAAAAAATCACACTATCAGCGATGTTGAACACGGGATAAGAATATCCCCATAAGATGAAATAAAACATATCGACGACATGTCCATACGCAAAATAATCCACGACATTGCCAAAGGCTCCTGTAGCAATCAACATCAGACAAAATTTGCGAAATGTCGTCGTTTTGACAAAGATCAGATAGGATAGCAGGCCACCGATGATCGCCACGCGCGCATAGAGCAGATAATCTTGAATCGAGGACAACACACCCCACGCAGCGCCTTTATTGATCACATGGACAATCGAAAAATCGATTCCATGCCAGTCGCGGAAAACAGCGATGCCACCGAACGGATAAATCGGCGATGCAGCGTTGATCGGTGAAATGTTATGGTCGATGTATGCCTTCAACAGTGCATCCGCTGAAAAAATAGCAAGCGCGATGGCGATAAAGACAAATACTTTTTTCCAACTCACAGTAGTCCCTTCTCGAATTTTTCTTGCGCCTTAACAGTCATGGTCGCGTACGGGATAGCTTCTAAACGCGCCATGGGGATTTCCTCTCCAGTGATGTCGCAAATACCATACGTGTCATCAGCAATTTTTTCCAGCGCTCGCTCGATCTGTCTAAGCACATCAAATTCCTTACTGGTAACTTCTAAGGTCACGGTCCGGTTAAAATCATCTGTCCCTTCATCAGCTTGATGCTGTGAATACCCCTTTGTCTCGTCGGCTGTCTTGACATCCTCGGTAGTATCGCGGATCAAGTGCGTCAATTGGTCACGCAGCTCTTCGAGCCGCTTCTTAAATCGCGCGATATCCGCCTTTTTTAACGCCATAGTCTCTTTTACCTCTAATTTAAAAGTTCCACTATTCCATCTTTGGGATTGATATGTTCAATCGCATCCATCAACTCATCGACATCTTTAAAACGGCGGTACACGCAAGCAAAACGGATGTATGCAATGGTATCCATCTCTTGTAAATGCTTCATCACGATCTCGCCAAGCTCTGAGGTCTTAATCTCGCGTATTTGCCTCTCCATCAAATCGGAAGAGACCTTGTATGCGATCGCCCGTACTTGGTCATGGCTAATGCGCGTATGCCGACATGCCGCATCAAGCCCACGGATCAATTTGTCCTGTCTAAAGTCCTCATAGCGACCATCCCGCTTTTGCACTTGAATCGTCAAATCGATCGTCTCAAATGTCGTAAACCGCCTGAGACACTTTAAACATTCGCGACGACGACGGACGGCATTGCTTTCCGTCACATTTCGCGAGTCGGTCACTTTCGATTCCTCATGAGTGCAAAATGGGCAGCGCATGGCAAAAGCCTCTCTTAAAACTTCTGAATTTCACAAAGAGCATCAGTCAGGGTTGTTAAATTTTCTCATATTGATGCTTTTCTATATACTTTAAGTTTTTTTTTAAAGAATCATTTGCAAAACGGGAAAGATCTAATAAAATATTTAATTAACAAATAACCCAAATTTTTTAAATAAATATTATTAAATCGTATTGATTAATAAATGTTTTATAATTATAATCAGGCTTTAATTTATTTATTAATAAAAAAAATGACAATTCAGCCTATTTCCTCTCAACCGGAATCATTCCCCTCTGCTACAAACTCCACAGCTATTGACGTGGCGCAAAACCAGCAACCACATGATGCGGATTTTCTAGTCTTTAAGCAGTACGCTGAAGAACGCCTTGTGAAACGTTATCCGTATCAAGAAGTGTATTTTCCCATCATCGAATGGTTCAAAGTTGGAATTATGGAATTCCTCCTTGAAAATTTCTTGATACAAGAAAAGAGGATCATTTCTCAATTTATCGAAGGGCGCTCGAATACTAGTATGAACGATATTGAATATGAGTATTACCGACTCATCGGTAAATACAAGAAAACTCATTCCCCAACTGCGCTTATCAAATTTTTGGAACATGGGGAAAAAATCATCAAACAATACCGACCCGAAGCTCTCAAGAATAATCCCGTATATGAATCTGCGATCAAACTTTTCCGCCTTAATCGACTTGATTTATTGAATAAAGATTTACATTACTTCACAGAGAATACTACTCCGTATTTAGAACTGGATTCAGGCAACAAGATTGTTTTAGAAATGAAAGCTTTAAGACATGTGTCTAGAGGATTAATGCGCTTTATTGATGTCCGCGAGTTTACAAAGAGCAAATTGGAAGAGCAGTTAAAAAAGTTAAAATGCGAATCATCGTTGAATTTCAATTCACCCATTGAAAAAAATTGCAATATTTTGGCTGAAAATCCCACTCTGAAGCCGGAAGAGAAAAAAGAAATTCAGCGCGTTTTTCAATCTACCTATTTTCAATTTAAACAGCATTGGAAGGATTTTCAAAAAGCTCAAGAACAATTCTTCTCAAAAGGATTTTTCACTGACTCCACTTATGCAATCGGTTGCGAAACGGCTTTTGCTGTGCGTCCAAACGGCCCAATGTTAACTAAACAACACGTGGAAGCCCTTGCGAAAAATACGAATTGGAATGACCCCGAGCAATGTAAACTATATATTACTCGATTCATCGATATGTATAGTACGTTTCTCCCCCATGTAAAAGAAATTTCTCAGTTTATCTATTCTCATATCACCGTTTTGAAAGAGGAGGCCGCATTTTTAAAAGATTTTCATCTTTACTTGCGAATGGGAAATCTCAATCAATTACAGATTCTTCCCAATCAAATGGACAAAGTGATTGTTGTGGAGGTGGCAACCTTTTCGAAGAATTTATCCACAGATCGTCGATTGTTAATGCGACTGGGTTCTTTGTTCGTAAAAGGGGACATGAAAGAACTCTTGCAGTTTCGCGCTGTATTCACTGCATTTGAATCATACTTTGATGAATATCTCCTATTTAACGATTTTCTCCTGACCTCAACAATTGCTGTTGCGGACACCTATCAGCAAGAGATCCCTGTTTTGCTGCTAAGCAAATACAATTCAGTGAAGCAACATGCAGAAATTTTATTGTCAGAGAAAAGTCACATCAAACCCTCGCCTCAGACAGCAAAATCCCAAAAAAAACCTGAGAAAATTCCTGATGCCGCGCCCACTCCTGACACATTGGATACCCAGCCTACAGATTTGAATGATAATAGTGTCTTAAATCCCATCGCGCCGGTAAATATATTTCAAACTTTGCAAGACGCAAGATCCGACATCACGCAGTGGTTCACACAATTAAGTAAGGGTTGCACGGCTTTTGGAACACATCAAGCTTTAGCCGATGCAGCAAGCCATTACGATGAGCTTCTCTGTATCATGCGCCGTTTTTTAGAGCAGTCAAAGCAACCTCTATCCAGGCAAGCGCTTGCCGTCTTCATTGTAAGCTGTATCAACCATGGTTGTTTAGCGACCGAACAAACGCTTTCAGCGTTGGAGCGAGAAGGCAATCACATTTCGACGCCTAAAGAACTCAGTTCGATCCTCTCACATGATCTTCTGACGATCTTTCTCAATTGTCCTTTGCCTGCAGGTTCCATTTCACCTCTCTGGCGGGAATGGATCAAAAATTCCAGCTCAGGTGTAGTGTGGGTACGCGAGTTAAATACATGCAAAATTGGCTCTTCTCCTCTGGAAACTTTACTTGCAAAAACGCGGCTATTTGCTGAAGGAAATGAAGCGCTGTCTGCCACAAATTTAATCCGTGATTTGCTGAAATTTCTCGATAATGCCATAGTCCTCAATACAAAGTTGCAACATCAGATTTGTGTTGCAAAAGGTGCTGTGTTGTCCCAAGAGTACGAAGCTACTTGTTACGCATTTAAACACAACATGCGCACTGTTTTTAAAAACATCGCCGATACTTCTCTCTCAATCTCATCGACTTCTTCTTCTCATCCCAATATCAGTGCGTTACGCAATCTCTTAGGTTCAAAAAAGCTAGGAATGCAGGTTGAGCACTTGCTTACTTATCTGGATGTCGAAATGCAGCAGCCGTATTTAAACCCTTACGAAGCACGTCTTCATTTGCGAACAATCTTACGCTTCAATCAAGTGCTAATGGAAAAAATTCTCCGCATTCTCCTCGGTGAAATTAAGCCAGATGCTTATTTTGAAAAGGAAGACCATGATCTTTCTGTTATGGTGGTAGAACTGGGCCTATCGGAAAAGGATTTCTTAATGGATGAATGGGCCTGGCTAAATCAGGGACGGTCCATTCATCAGATTACCCGCTACATGAGAGCCTACGACAGCATCCCAAAAAAAAGAACGAAGCTCATGGAAACAATTGAGAGGGCGTTTCACATGGCAAGCCAGATCTCAGAAAAACAGGCGATGACATATCAATTTGATCTGACGCAAAATTTTCAGATTGCCAACCCCGAAGTTGCTTCAAAGCTTGAAACTGTAAAGGCCGCTGCCCAATATGATGTTGATCTCGTTCGTCAGATTCTCGAAAAAATTTTCATATCTTTAAATTATACATCCTGAAGAATAGAATACTTCTTTGTGTTCGAAATGCAATAGAGAATAAAATTATCTATTTCTGTTACTAAGATATATAATATGGCTACGCTGATTTTTTGCATTGTTTACGTTGGAATGATTTTGGGCAATATTCCGGGGCTTGCAATTGACCGAACAGGAATTGCTTTGCTCGCTGCAATTGTTTTGCTTGTATTAGGGACATTTACCCCGCCAGAGCTCGTTAATGCGGTCGACTGGTCGACAATTGCCATGCTGTTTGGCATGATGATTATTTCAGCACAATTTTATTTCAGCGGCTTTTATTCTTTTGTCATGCAAAGAATCGAGCAAACTCGCGTCCACCCTAAATTTTTTCTGCTACTGGTTATTTTGGTTTCGGGAATTCTCTCCGCAGTTTTGCTCAATGATATTATTTGCTTAGCCTTTGTACCGCTGATCATCTCCTTTTGTGCTGCGAAAAACTGGAATCCCAAACCGGTACTACTTGGTTTAGTTGCTGCTGCCAATGTAGGGTCTGCCATGACACTCATAGGCAACCCCCAAAATATTTTAGTCAGCGAAACAATTGATCTCTCTTTTACAGATTATTTTTTTCATGCAGCGGCTCCTGCCTTTTTAGGATTATTTTTGATTTGGGGCATATTATGTTATCAGACAAAAAAACATTGGTTTTTAAACAAAAGTTCCAAGCCTAAAAACAATTCCTTCGAATATGAATCTTCTTGGCAAATGGCAAAAGGTGGAATTATTCTTTTTGTGCTGCTGATGCTTTTCTTTTTTTCCTCCATGCCCCGCTATCAATTGGTTTTAGCTGCAGCCGGATTGTTGCTCCTCAGTCGAAAAATGACCTCAGAAAAAATGTTAGGTTTTATCGACTGGCAATTGCTCGTTCTATTTTTTGGACTTTTTTTAATCAATGCCGCATTTTTAAATTCCACAACGTCTCAGCAGGTCATAAACTGGTCAATACAGCATGGATTAGATCTCTCGAGCCCTATTCAATTGTTCACAACAAGCGTCATTCTAACTAGCATAGTTTCGAATGTGCCAGCCGTCATGCTTCTTGTCCCCTTTGTGCAAACTCCATTTCAAGGTTCCTTGCTTGCGATTTCAAGCACTTTAGCCGGCAATCTGCTGTTGACAGGAAGCATTGCAAATTTAATTGTCATTAGCAAAGCAAAAGCCGATGGCGTTAATCTGGGATGGAAAGAACATTTTAAAGCGGGTCTGCCTATTACAATCGGAACAATTGCCTTTTCAGCTCTTTGGCTCTATATCATATCTTAAGGGAAGATCGGAGGAGGTGAGATTCGAACTCACGAAACGTTTTCACGTTTACACGCTTTCCAAGCGTGCTCCATCGGCCACTCGGACACTCCTCCAATGGATGGAAAGGCTTTGAGCTTATCCTACAATTGCTTAACGCTCAAGGAATTTTACGCTGTTAAATCGCGGTTTACGCCTGGGAAAAGATCGCCGTTGACATACAGCCAGCGGCCGTTGACTTTGGCAAAAAAACTGCGCTCTGTGAAGGTTCGATCCTCATCCTCTTGTTTTAGGTTGGCGATGAACACAACAATGGCCTTATTTCCCTCTTCTTTCGCATCGAGGATTTCTAAGCCCTCAAAATCAGTGCTAAGCGCAAAATTTAAAATTTCTTTTTTCCACGTTTCGAGATTTTTGGAAAGCGATGAATGCGTGGTGCGAACGATGTAATCGACGTTGCTAAGTGCGTAGGCGCTATAGCGCGAGCGCATCAAGGTAAGAGCTGTTTCGGGCTCTTTGCCTTGATGGTAGAGGCCGCAGCATTCGAGGTACAACTTTCCACTGCCACAGGGGCAAATCAATTCTAGATCCATTTTTTTCCCTAAAGTGATTTTAGGAGATAGAATCGAAGAAATTAAGGTTTGATCGCAAGAGTAAATTGCTCATGTCGATTCGTTCTCACTTTTTCGATGAACTCAACAACACGATCGGTACCAACGGCCACAGGTTGACCATCCGAATTAAAATTCAACGTCCATAAACTACCATCTCCATAAATTCCAGAGCTATCAATACAAGTTTCACGATAGCGCTGATGTATTGTAGCTATGTGAGTATTGCCCGAACGATCCGAAAGGCGCATCACGGCGAATTTGCGACCTGCCAAGTCTTCACCCTGCACAATTGATTGGCCACTTCGAAAATACTGATCGCCGAGCTTAAGATAATCAGTGAAATGATTTGCCTGGATTGTAACGGAAGGAATATTTCCACAAACCGCAGCTCCACCAAGGGCGTTGACAACTCTTTCTCGTGCCTCACGATTGCGATCTAAACCCGTCTGATACTGCTGGCAAGTTCTGATTTTTCCAGTGAAACCGCTTCTCCCGAAGAAACAAGTGCCTACTCCAATAGCATCCAGAAACGCGAAGGCTTTTTTCATGAGAAATACAAAATTTGTTTTAAAACAGTCATTTCTTGCGTGTAAATCCCAGGATACAATCTTTCCAAAAAGTCCTGATTTCCCCAGTCGTGTATCATCTCCACCAAAACTAAACTGGCTGTGTTGAATTGGTTGTTGGGTTAAAGAATTTAATGCAACTCCCATAATTTTCCTCTAAATTTTAAAAAAATCGGTAGTCAATATACACGAAACAATATTAAATCTCCTCCTGTAAATAAAAAATTACCACGTGACTTCTTGCTTGCAAATATAGCAGACGTGTAGTGAAATTTAAGCATGATTCGCCTCTTCTTATTGTTAATTCTTTTTTTTCCTCTGTCCTCCTGTGGAAAAAATGACAATACAAAATCGGGAAAACCGATTGTGCTCGTCAGCGTGCCGCCCTACGCTTTTTTTGTACACAAGATTGCCGGCGATGCTGTGAGGGTCGAAACGCTCATTCCAGTGGGTGCTAACCCACATGTTTACGAAGCTTCACCTAAGGAAGTTGAGCGGCATCAGAGAGCGGCGTTGTGGGTGTATTTGGGAGAAGCCTTTGATCACAAGGTGCTGCAATTTTTCAAAAAAAATCATCAGCCGATTCAAATTCTGAATATCACACAGGGCATTGAGTTATTGTCGATTTGCGATGAGGATGGCTTAGAAACGGAAGCCCATCATTGTACGCATGATGATGGTAAAGATTTACATATTTGGCTGTCGCCACGACTGGCTAAGATTCAGGCGCAAAGAATTGCCTCGGCACTGATAGATTTGATCCCCGATCAAAGCGAAGAATTTAAAGCAAATTTGCAGCGTTTGCTTAGAGAATTAGACGATTTGGATACGCGCATCGGCCACATTTTAGAACCTGTGGCGGGCAAAGCGATTTTAGTTTCTCACCCGGCTTTTGGGTATTTTTGCCAAGATTATGACTTGATTCAGCTCTCGATTGAAACCGAAGGAAAAGATCCTCTACCGCAGCACATTACAGAAATCTTAAGACAAGCGAAACAGTACTCAATTCAAAGTGTTCTAATTGAGCCGCAATACAGCAATAAAGGTGCAGAATTGCTGGCTGCATCGTTACACTTGAAAACACATCTTGTCGACCCGTATGCTGAGAATTATTCTGAAAATTTACTTACCATTGCCCAGGTGATTGCAGAATGAAACAAGTGCTAACTGTTGAACATGTCTGTTTCCGCTATGACAATGTGCCGACATTAGACGACGTCACATTTGAGGTTTTAGATGGGGAATTCGTCGGGATTTTTGGGCCTAATGGCGGGGGTAAAACGACGCTGCTCAAATTGATCATGGGAATGCTTAAACCCCAATCCGGGGTGATCCGGCTGTTTGGTCAGCCTCCCAAAGAAACGCGCCATTTGATCGGCTATGTGCCACAGGCGATGCGTTTCGATCGCGATTTTCCGATCTCGGCCTTAGAGGTCGTGATGATGGGTTGTTTAAAAAAATTGAACGTTTGGGGTCGCTATCCGAAAGAAGTGGAACACAAGGCGGTTCATGCCCTAGAACGCGTGGGCCTAGCGCATAAAGCTAAATCTTCGTTTGGCACGCTATCCGGCGGGGAAGCCCAACGCACGTTAATCGCAAGAGCCATTGTCGATGAGCCTAAATTACTCGTTCTGGATGAGCCCACCGCGAGCGTCGACCCGCAGGCCCAGCAAGGGATTTATCAGCAGCTCGCTGAATTAAATCAGACGATGACGATCTTGATGGTGACGCATGATTTACAAACAATTGTCGATAAAGTCGGAAAGCTGCTATGCGTGCATCGCCAAGTCAATTGTTTGAAGCCCAAAGAGGTTTGCGAGCACTTTGCTCTGGGTCTGTATCATGCTCCCTTAACCACGCAACATTTTACGTTTAAACGATGACAAATTTCTTTACAGCCCTTTCAGAAAATCCGTTTATCGTCATGGCGCTGATCGCAGGGTTTGCGGCTTCCTTTGCAAGTGGGATTATCGGCACTTTTGTCGTCGTAAAACGGATCGTCTCGATGAGCGGAAGTATCGCGCATTCTGTTTTGGGTGGGATGGGTCTATGTCTGTGGCTGAGACGCACTTATGATCTGGATTTTTTAACGCCGTTGCAGGGCGCGCTTGCCGCAGGACTGCTGTCGGCTTTGCTGATGGGATGGATCCATTTAAGATATAGAGAACGGGAAGACACGGTGATCGCTGCGATCTGGGCGACGGGGATGTCGATCGGTGTGATTTTCATCGCCCTGACTCCTGGCTATAACGTGGAGCTGGTGAATTTCTTATTTGGAAATATTTTATGGGTAAGCCATAGCGACATCGTCTTGCTGCTGAGCCTAGATATTCTAATCGCTGCTGTGGTTGCTTTGTTTTATCGACGATTTTTAGCGATTTGTTTTGACGAGCAGCAAGCACAATTGCAAAAGGTGCCTGTGCATACCTTGTATTTGCTGCTGCTGTGTTTAGTGGCAATTGCTGTGGTTTTGCTGATCCAAGTGGTGGGCGCGATCCTCGTAATCACCATGCTTGCGATTCCGGCCGCCATTGCAGGGACGATCAGCCATACCCTCTCGCGGATGATGTTGATCGCGACCCTGCTCGGTGCCCTATTTACTTTTTTAGGAATGTACTTCTCTTACGAGCTCAATTGGCCACCAGGCGCGACGATATCACTTGTCGCGGCTGTATTCTACTGCGTTAGCTTGCTGCGTAAGAAAGCAGCTTCTTACATCGTGCAATAACGATCCCAGAACTTGTTCCAAGTCATTTTTTTTGAACGATGGCGTTTGTGGTGTCTTTTATGTCTTTTTGTGTGTTTTCGTCTGCGCATATTCCTTCTCCTTGTTTGTTAATAATGCTGATGAATCTTAATGTCTTCAGGGCGTATTCCAGGAACCCCATCAGAAGCCTCTTTAATCTCATCGCGCAAAGGGGGATGGCTGTGCTTGCGATGCGTCTTAAAAGTCACCTTAGACGCTTTTCGCTTGTTCAGCCGCTTATTGAACGGTTTCATTTGCCCCCGCATCGTCCTCGATAAAAATAAAAGTTCACTCAATATTCAATGTAATTATTATATTATTTATAATTTAATTATTTAGCAAATTGTAAAAACCAAAATTTATTTTTAATTAACTATAGTTTAGTAATTTAAGCAATTAAAATAAATTCCCGCTCACCTTCTGCAGCGTACAGATTTTAAGTTGACTTTGAATCACAGCGTCTTTTATCATGCTTCTTTTCCTCTCCAGGAAGTGTCATATACTCATGCACTATCCTCAACTTTCGCGCTGAACTTTTCAGGAGGCAAAATGTACGCGATTATCGAAACCGGCGGAAAACAATACCGCGTAGAGAAAGGCGATGTCATAGATGTCGAACTTCTCGACCCAGAAACGAACACAAAAGTCGAATTTAAAAATGTGCTCTTCGTGAACAATGCTGGATCAGTCAAGATCGGCAATCCCCACATCTCCAAATCAGTGGTGGAGGGAGAGTTAATGCAAGAGGTCAAAGGACCTAAAGTGATCGCCTTTAAATACAAACAACGCAAACCCTTTCGCCGCAAAGTTGGACACCGACAACGCTACGCACGGGTTAAAATCACTGAAATCATAGCTTAAAGGAGCGCCCTATGGCACATAAGAAAGGTCAAGGTTCAACTCGTAACGGCCGCGACTCTAAAGCCCAACGTTTAGGGATTAAAGCAGCCGGCGGGCAATTTGTCACAGCCGGCAGCATTCTCGTTAGACAACGAGGAACGCGCTGGCGCCCGTCTAAAAACGTCGGCGTCGGACGCGATGATAGTTTATATGCTTTGATAGATGGCGTTGTCACCTATCGTAAAGCAGACCGCACTTACGTCGCTGTTCTTCCCCAGCCTTAACAGCGCGCATGCCCTCTGAGAGAAGTTAAATTTTATGTTTATTGATTCAGCAACAGTTACTCTCAGAGCCGGCAAAGGCGGAAACGGCGTCGTCGCGTGGCGCCGTGAATTGTATGTCCCCAAAGGGGGACCTGCTGGCGGTAATGGCGGCACAGGCGGCTCAATTTTGCTGCGTACTGACAGCCATGTCGTATCGCTCGAAGGATTTCGCAATCGTCGTATCATTCAAGCAGAAAACGGCCTCCCAGGCGGCAGTGGTCTTAAACACGGCCGCAAGGGAAAAGATCTCGAGCTTACTGTCCCCTGCGGAACGCTTGTCAAAGATGCGGTCACCAAAGAAATCCTCTACGATTTTACCGCTGAGGGACAAGAGTTTTTAATCTGCAAAGGCGGCAAAGGGGGCAAAGGCAATAACTGCTTTAAATCCCCTACCAATCAAGCGCCCAATACCTGTACTCCGGGTCTCGAGGGTGAATCGCGCGAAATAGAATTAGAGCTCAAACTGATCGCCGACGTCGGCTTAATCGGTATCCCCAATGCCGGCAAATCGACCTTAATGTCCAAATTGACCTATGTCAGAGTCAAAATCGGCGCCTATCCGTTTACGACCCTTCATCCCAATTTGAGCTATGTCCAATTTCCTGATCTATCTCGCATCCTAATCGCTGACATTCCCGGCCTGATCGAAAATGCCCATCAAAATAAAGGGCTCGGCATCGCCTTTTTACGCCACATTGAACGTTCTTCCGTCCTATTGTTCGTCATCGACATCTCCGGATTCGAAGGACGCGACCCTCGCGACGATTTCAAGGTCTTGCGCAATGAACTCGAAGCTTATAATCCTGAACTTCTTCAGCGACCTTTCCTCGTCGCGCTCAATAAAATCGATCAGGAAGGCGCAGAAGAGCACCTCCAAAATTTTTATCGCGATTATCCATTTGATAAAGGCACATTATTTCCAATTTCTGCTATCAATGCTGAAGGATTAGAACCGCTGAAAGGGGCTATCCGTCAACTCGTTGAAGGAGAAAAACATGCAATACAGACCTAGCTTTCAAATCATCGGCATCAGTCTACGCACGACAAATGAAAATGGACAAGCCGGCCGCGACATCCCGCAGCTCTGGCAGAGATTTTTTGCGGAAAATATCCTCGAAAAAATCCCCAACAAATCTGGCACCACAATTTACAGCGTGTACACCGACTACGAGAAAGATTATACTCGCCCCTACACTGTCATTCTCGGCTGCAGGGTAACTGATTCTCAAACAATCCCAGAAGGAATGGTTGCCAAAACTATTCCTGAAGGCAATTTTGCACAATTTATCGCCCAAGGACACCCCTCCTCCAATCCTGTGTTTAACGAGTGGGTGAAGATCTGGAATGCAAATCTCGATCGAGATTATTCTGCCGATTACGAGGTTTACAGCGAAAAAGCCCACAATCCCGAAAACGCTGAAGTCGATATCTTCATCGCCATTAAATAAACCCACTAATAACCCAACTTGCCCCCTACCTTGCCTGAAGGGTTGAGCGAAACACACGAGATACAAGATTCTCGACGAAGCCAAGGTCGCGACCTTGGCAAGGAGAGAAGCGCAGTAGATCGTGGGTTGCAGCCAACTCCTGCGGGCAATAAGTTCTCAAAGCAATAAACTTAAAGAATAGACTAAAATAAATGAAAATACTTTTAATTCAAATCCCCTGCTTGTAACAGCATGAATATGTTTTGGAAATACAGAAACAATTCGACTAAATGCTGTTTCAATTCTTTTCCGCCAATAACCTTGTAAATATCCGAGACATTTATCTAAAGGTCGTTTCGAATTTACTCTTCTCTGTCCTACCAAGTGAATATTGTTTTCCTTGAGAAAATCCTCGTATTCATAGGAGTTGTAAGCTTTATCACCATATACAGTTGCTCCTTTTGGAAGATTTAGGTCAAAGCGTTTAAAAGCACTGATGTCGTTTTCAGATCCTGGGGTAAATACGCATTCTACAGGTTCTTGATTAGTAGTGACTATGAGATGAACTCGCAGTCCATAAAAGAATCGTTTCTTACTGGCACTATAACCTCTATATTGTTCTCCTGAAAAAATGTTAGCATTAAAGATTCGAACATTATCGCATGCCGAAACAGGAAAACTATCGACGACATATTCATTGGAAGAATGATTGTGTTTAAAATATTCTGCTAAAACAGAGAAAAATCTTTGCCAAATAGAGAGTGGAATACGATGTAGTCGTCGATTGAAATGACTTTCACTAAGGAAGTTAGGAATATAGCGGTATTCTTTGAGAAAGATAGCAGCAGAACGCTGGTTCCCAGAAAAAAAATATGCAGCTGTTAAGATTGCGGTGATGACTTCTGCATTGGTCATTTTAGCCTGGGGATCGTCATAGAGATGACTTACTTTTAAAATTTCATCTGCGAAAAAATAGAAAGCAACAATTTGTAATTCCATATGAACTCCTCTTGCTGTCGACTAAAGAGTTTACTATGGGTTTATTTTGTTGTCGCTCTTACTCCCTTATCCGCGGGTTGCGACGGACAATCTGCAGCGCTTCGATCGTTGCCAAGGTCATGACCTTGGCGTCCTCTCAAATCTTGCATCTTGTCCATCTCACTCGCGTCTAAGGGAGGGTAGGGGACAAGTTGGGTTAATAGTGGGTTTATTGGTGTGCGTAAGAGACCGTCCACAAACCAGGAGAGATTTAAAAACGAGGTATGATAATTTGATTTTTCCCGTAGCTGATCTTGTGATTTTCTCCAATCTCCCATATTCCTTCATCTGTTGGAGAACGTTTTAGAAATATCTTATATTCACAATTATCAAACTTCTCTGCGGTCTCAAAAAGCCAAACTCGATTACCCACCTTCTTAAGCGGTATTAAATTGTTCCAATCGTTCATTCCGGGAGCATTACCCCTAATAAATAATTGGACCTCTGGCCACTTGTTATTGTCATTTTCTTCTGGATCTGGATGATAAGAAACTCGAATAGAAGTGGGAGCTCGATTTAACTGCGTAGAGTCGACTTTAGTCGTTTCTTTGGACGCAGGATTATAGGGCTTTACCAAATGCGTTGTTTCAGCGGGGTCTATCCCTAACACCTCTTTAAAAGCAGTCCATATTTGGGGAAGCCGCGCTTGCTGATCTAATAGGTTAACATCGCAATTTGTAAGACAGCAAAAAAAACTAAATTTTCCACTGTCATCTTTTTTTTCCCATACTTCGGTTCTAAAATCTTCTTCCCATTTACTAAACTCTTTTTGCTTTTGCTCCATCATTTTTTTCAGTGTATCAGCAACGAGCCTGACTATTTCAGAGGTAGCTTGATGGGCTTCTTCCGACGCATCCTCCTCAAAACTTACATCTACATGTGGGTGAGGGCCGAGTAATCCCACATATGTATTCTTCTCAATGAATGATCGATCTTTAATCACAACACCATTATGCAAAATTTTCATTTTGAAATATCTTGGTGTGCTTTTCCCCTGCGTCGCAAATAAGTCTTCTGCTCGAACGCGTTCCTGGGGCTGGAGTTGTTTTTGACAAACAGCTCCCGGACATTCTAATCTTACTTCAAAACTTAAATTTGAATTATTACAAATCAACATAAAATAACCTCCGTTTCAAAAAACGCATAAAAGGTACATAAAATAAACATTCTTAAAAAGAAAATTTTCAAAATTTGCTCTGAGACAGCGATATCCTCCATGGGATGTTTACCATAGACACTAACTTATACCTACTTATTCATGGTTTCAGGTATGTATAAGTTGGTATAACTGGAAAAAACTATGGACCCAATAACCAACCCCTTTTCACCAGGAGCTGGTTCTCCCCCTCCCGAATTAGTGGGTCGCGATCCTACGCTCGAACAGGCGCGCATTCTTCTGGGACGGATTAAGCATAAGCGCTCCGAGAAAAGCATGCTTCTCACTGGACTTTGCGGCGTTGGAAAAACGGTGCTTCTCAATGAGATTGAACATTTAGCAAAACAAGAAGGCTTCAAAACCATTTTTATTGAGGCCCATGAAAACAAAGCCTTGGGGCCACTGATCGTCCCTTACCTTCGACGATTGTTATATGATTTGGATCGGATTGCTGGCGCTAGCAATAAGGTTAAACGGGGCTTAGCTGTTCTTCGAAGTTTCATTGGAGCACTTAATTTGACAATCGGTGATGTGACCTATCGGATTAGGAATTGATCCCGAGAAAGGGTCAGCAGATAGCGGTGATTTAGAAATCGATTTGCCACATTTATTCCTAGCTATCGGTGAAGCCGCAGAAGACCGCAGCTGTGCCGTGGCGATTCTCATCGATGAAATCCAATATTTTAGTCAAAAGGAATTGGGAGCTCTTATTGTGGCGATGCATAAAGTTCAGCAAAATCAACTTCCTCTTGTTCTTATGGGAGCGGGATTGCCCATCCTTCCGGGGCTGGCCGGCGAATCCAAATCTTACGCCGAACGGCTCTTCAGTTTTCCAGATATTGGCGCTTTATCGGAAAAAGACGCAGCTCGGGCTTTGATGGAACCGGCACAAACAGCCGGAGTAACATTTGAACCACCCGCGCTCAAAGAAATCTTTCGCCTAACAAAGGGCTATCCCTATTTTCTGCAAGAATGGGGATATCAAGCCTGGAATTTGGCAAAGATCAGTCCCATTACATTGAAAATTGTTCGACAAGCCACTGCTACAGTGATTCCACGTCTCGATCAAAACTTCTTTCGCGTGCGTTTTGATCGGTTGACGCCGAGCGAAAAGAGTTTTTTGCGAGCGATGGCCGAGCTGGGACCCGGTCTTCATCGCATTGGGGATATTGCTGATGTCTTGAAAGTCAAGGCTACTAACTTAAGTCCGGTACGAGCTAAGTTAATCAAGAAAGGAATGATTTATAGTCCCGCCTATGGGGATCTGGCCTTTACAGTACCGTTATTTGATGCCTTTATGATCCGGGCAATACCAGTGATCAAGTAGAAGATAGAAAAATTCAGTTGCTGAATCAACTACTTCGGATACACTTCAAACCAAGCCAATTTCAGCGAATGAGCAGCTGCATCAGAAGTGTTAAAGGCAATTTCATTCGCACCGGATAACAAAATTTCCGGCTGAATTTCCGCTTCAAATTCTTCGTCGGAAATCCAGCGACAAGACAGTTCCACTCGATTTAGAAAAATTTGTAAGCTCTGGCGCACTGGCTCTTTGATTTTTCTAATTCTGCCGCGTAGCATATAGTGACTTTGAGTCGGGTTAAGATCAAAATATAACGTTGACTTTTCCTGCTTCTTCCTTGCCCAAGACTGATGATAGAACTTATTCACTGTCCATTCTGCTCCATGCCATCCAGCACCACGCACAGGCAAATCAAAACTCCACCAATTTCCAAAACTCCATCTGTAGCGATCTTTAGGTTGCTGATCTTTAAAAAACGCAAAAGTAAATAGCGAAACACGTTTTTTAAGGATTCCACGGTACCGCAAAGCCGCAACTTGGTCAGTTTTTAGTAATTTCTCCCGGTATTCATCGAGATTGGGGTTTTGAGTGGCTGTCCCATCACAATTTATGCTGAAAGTAATTATCTGATCTTTGTCCACTATCATAGGAGTACTGTCTGACATGTGACAGATCTCAACAGAATTAAGCGGATGGCCATAGATATAACTCAGTGCACTAGCAAGGTATTCCTTCGGAAGAGACCAAAGGTGGCCCAACTGATTACTTTTATCTAGAATAAGCAGGGTTTTATCACCTAAATTACCATCGAAATTTTCCACAATGCTTCGTAACAAGCTGCGCTGCGTTTGAGAGCGTTGCACGTAATAATGGAATTGAAACAACTGTGCACCTAGACCAAAAAAAACCAAACTCAGTGTGGCCAGCCAAGAAAACCACTTCGTAAAACGCGAAACCACGATTAAAAGGGCAATCCAAGCTATAGCAGCTCCTGGAGTGGACCAGAAAAAAGTGCGCTGACTTAAATTGAGAAAATACCCATTCACCAAAAATGGCAGGTAACCGAGCAACATCAGGAGCAGACCGATGGCACCTAAGCGGAGTGGAAGCCATTTTGCATTAGAAATGGGGCTGCTTTTTTGTTTGGAGATAAATACACAGGCAATACTGATTACTGCCGTGGCAAGCACTAGATATACGTAACCACTGAACTCCGTAGACACCATGCGAACAGCATCGAACCATCCACCCAGCAAGCTGCGTAGCGCTCCTATTGAGAATAACTTGGGTAAATTATGCAGCAGAGCAGCTATCGGGTTTCCAACGATGTTCCCTTGATAGCTTTCAGATAATTTGAAAGATGTCACCATGACATAGCCAAGATACATTCCAGCGCCAGCTAACCAGATCGCAACGAGTCCAGCGCGACCTTTAAATTGATTCCAAGCGGCTTTCCATCCCTCTCTGACAAAAGGAATGAAAAGAGGTAACAGTGTCAAAGTGAGGGCAGCTTCGTACATGCAACAAGCTGCAAGAAATAGCGCTGCTGACACGAAAGCTAGGCTATACGATATAACTGCGCGCCTGTGCTCGTAGGCAACGACGAACACTGAACTTGCGAGTAGTAGAAGCGCAAGTGCCCAATTGATGTGCAAACAGCGAAAGGAAAATTGCATAGTGTCTGCCGGATAAACCAGCATTAATATCCCCATCACCATAGCCCATCTTAATGAGCCTGTTGCTTTCCAAATAAGATGGCTTGCAGCGCTGCCTTTGATAAGCAGTGCCAGCATTAACAGAATATTCCAGTAATCAAAAGAGTTGGGATCTAGCAAATAGGCAATGGCATGAGGTAGAATTGTCAAAGGTCTTAGTGCTTGATCTGCTAAAGGACCCTCTGGAGTTGCAATGAAGTATAGCCCATGGGATAAGAATGTTCGTAATATACCCCACTCTTCTATTAAGCCTATCAATGAGAAACCAAACGGAACCCAAATCGCGATAATGGTGATAATGACAGGTAACGTCAATGCAGCGAGCACAGGCAATTTTTTAATCCGATCGTGATCCCACTGTCTACCCGAATGAGTATGCGTAAATGCAATCACCCATTTGCTCATCGCATATGTAATTGGCACCATCGCGAGCAAAATCAAGAGAGGTGCCAATGCTTCTGAAATTCTCAAAAGCTCTACTAAACTCCTAAGCGCAACGGCAGAAATCCCATACTGGATTACATAGACAAGTGGATAGATGAAAAAGCCTTTCCAAGACCAAGTAACGCGGAACACAAAAGATGCGTTAACACAATAAGCAAAGATAATCCCCAACGCATAAACAATGAAATAAGCCCATTGGTATTCAATGAAATGGATTAAGGCTAGGTAGGCCGCATAAGTAAAGGCCGTGTTAACACATCCTCCAGCGATGAATCGTAACCATCGCTGCATTCTTGCGTTATTTTCAGCGGACTTCATATAGTGGCTTTTTTGGCTATTTCACAAAAATCTGAATAATTTCGGATATAATCATCGGCCGCATAATACTCAGAGGTGAATACCAATAGTACCGCATCGTTTGAATAATTGTATTGTATCCCCCAAATCAGAGGGGGCAAATAAATTCCCTTATCGGGTGAATCGAGAAGAACCTCAGCACGATGCGATCCATCATCCGCAACAACGCAGCAACTGCCTTTAACGCAAACCAGAAACTGGTGACAGCGGCGATGAGCATGCTCTCCACGCGTTTCTTTGCTAGGAACTTTGAAAACCAAAAAATACCGCTTGGGCTCAAAAGGAATATCGATGGGAAATTCTCCGACCGACAAATTTCCTCGTAGGTCATGAATATGCTTGAGGCGATGCACCGTGACATTCCCCACTCCAAGACGAGTGGAAGCTTTCTCTGCTGGGAAAGGAGGTTGTAAATTAATGGACTGAGAAACGTTCGCCGATTCCGCATAACGAATGATTCGCGCTGGCGAGCCCGTTACAACGGCATAGGGGGGAACCGATTTTGTGACCACAGCCCCTGCTCCGACCATGCATCCCTTGCCTAGGGTGATTCCCGGTAAGATCACAGCACCACCCCCAATCGAGGCGCCATCCTCAATCTGCGTTTTAAGAAATGTGTCCGGATAAATTTTAGAGCGCGGAAATTTGTCATTAGTGAAGGTCACATTCGGTCCAATAAAAACGTCATTACCGATGTGCAGGCCATCCCAGAGTTGAACTCCTGATTTAATCGTCACACGATCTCCAATGGTGACATCATTTTCGATAAAGCAATGAGAGCAGATATTCACATCATTTCCGATTTTTGCACCTTGCAAGATAATCACATACTGCCAAATCTTCGTGCGCTCTCCTATGTTGTGCGATGCGACATCAGCCGTCTGGTGTAGAGTATATGGCATGCTCATTTTTTAACTTTTCCTCGATTATACATTTGCGAGTTCTCCATCCCTCTCGTGCGCTCCGTGCTTTGCCTGAGTGGATGCTACATGATTGATGTAGGTTGTAGCAACTACCGCCAAAGGTCGCTCTTTGCTATTTTCATAGCCGCGCCAAGCATACGTGCCAACCAAGCCTAGACAGAATAGATTTAGCGTTCCTAAAAATAACACTGCAAACATGATAGGTGCGTAACCGGGCACATCAATTGCTCCAGAAAGACGTGCGATCAATACTATGGCGCCAAACAACAAAGCAAGGGATGAGCCAATGGCCCCAACGCGCATCAACAAACGAATAGGATAATCCGTAAAGGCAAAAACAGAGTCCATCATGTAGTTTATTTTTTTGCTCAGCGTCCATGCCGATTTCCCTTCTTGACGAGCTTGCCGTTCATAAGTCACAAGTTTTCTTCTAAAACCCAACCAAAAAATAAGCATGATCAACGATGAGCGTGATTCCTCTAGCTTAAGTAACTGATCACGAAAAATGCTGTTACAGCCAAATACATCTACCCCACCCTCAGGCATTTCAGACATCATGAGACGACGATACAATTTCCAGAAAAGCCCAGAAACAAGACGAGAGAGGAAGGGATCAGCCCGTTTTTGACGAGCACCGATCACGACATCGCATTCATCCGCGGCAAGAGCAGCAAAAAAAGTTACAAGCAATTCACTGGGCTCTTGTAAATCAGCAGCCATCACGGCGAAATAATTCCCTCGCGCTGCCTTAAGTCCCGTGCGAATTGCTGGAAAGGAGCCAAAGTTGCGCGAATGGGCTAACAGCTGCGCAGGAAATCCCAGCGCATCGATAGCATTACGCAACAACTGATATGACGTGTCAGGGCTTCCGTCCACGACGAATACGGCCTCCAACTGATTGTTAAGCTCACGGTTTAATGAAGTTAGCACCTCAAGCAGTCGAGGGAATAGAAGCTTCATTCTTGTAAACTGGAATGATGAGGGAAATATTTCATGGTTGCCACATATTGATCACTGCAATAATGCGATCTACGGCTTCATCGCAGAGTTCTGGATAGCAGGGCAAAGTGAGAACTTCACTTGCCAGTTGCTCCGTATTTTGTAGATGTATGCTGTTTAAACGGCCGTTGAATAAAGGTTGTCGATAGTCAGGAATCGGATAGTGCACCTCAGAGGCTATATTGTGCTTATGTAAATGCTCTCGTAAGGCGTCGCGCTTAGGGCTGCAAATCACGTAAAGATGTGCGACATACTCTCTTGATTGCATACGAGGAACTGTCACAGTTAGAACAATGGATTGAAGTACTATAGCGGGCAGCAATTTCTCGCCGTCTGTTATTGGCTTCATCCAAGTGGGGTAATAGTCCCAAGAGAACAGCAGCCTGTATTTCATCTAAGCGACTATTTCGAGCGCCAGCCATTTCTACACTGTATTTCTTTATCCACCCATATTGACGCAACTGTCTCAATTTTTCAGCGAGCTGGGGATGATGGGTAACAACAGCTCCCCCATCACCCAAGGCCCCAAGATTCTTGGTCGGATAAAAACTAAAGCTACTTGCAACTCCAAAAGTTCCGACATAGCGTCCGTCTATTTGCGCACCATGGGCTTGAGCACAGTCTTCGATTAGAAAAATATTCTTTTGAGCGCAGTAATCCGCAATCGCTGTCATTTCTGGGATAGCAAGACCGTAAAGATGAGTGACGACTACAGCTTTCACTCCCGCTTGAATTGCCTTTCTAACTTCATCTAGTGTTACCACTCGCGTATCGAGATCTACATCCATAAAATGCGGTTCTGCACCGATTGTAAGCACTGCTGTTGTCGTGTACATGCCCGCATTGGCCACGGTGGCAACACGGTCGCCGGGGCTGATTCCAATAGCTTTCAAAGCTAATTCAATCGCATCAGTACCATTGGCAAGGCCCATACAATAGCCTATCCCAAGATAAGCAGCGAAAGCTCTCTCGAATTGCTCGACTTCAGGGCCTAAAACGAGCCACCCACGAGCTAGAACTCGATCGATCGAGGTTCTAATCTGAGTTTGATAAGTGTTAATTTTCGCAGAAAGGTCGTTGATTTGCTGTAACAATTCGCCCTACCTAAAAGATGCAAAATCAGAGAATAATTTAGGCAAGAAAAATGCGTCAATCACTTTTTAATCAAAGCATGAGGATCATTCTCAGGAAATAAAAAGCTAACAGATTCTTTTGTTAAGTCGTGAAGGATATGATTGGGATGCCAATGTTTCAAAGCAGGAGCTTTAGAAGGATTATACCAAGCAAACGGCATCCCCACACGCCTGGCACCCTCACCATCACTGCTGAGAGAATCGCCGATCATCAGCGTTTCAGAAGCCTGAATATGTAACAGATCTAACGTGTGATGGAAAATTTTAGGATCGGGTTTTGCCCATCCTACCTCTTCGGAAATGACCAGCACATCTGAATAGTTAGCCAATCCTTAAGTTTTTATATTTGCCGCGCTGAATATGCGCAAATCCATTGGAAATAAAACCGATTTGAATGAGTTGCTTTTTTAATGCTTCCAGTAAATCTTTTGCCCCGAGAATCAACTGAGAATTATCGATCAATTGCTTTTCGTAATAATTCGGAATCATGACAGAAAATGGAGTCCGGTAAATTTCAGCGAGTTGTTTAAAACGTCCCGGTCCAACGACGGAAGAAGAGATCGTCCCTGCTTCTACCTGCCTCCAAAATTCTTGGTTGACCCGATGATAGTCCCTTAAAAACACTTCTTTTTCCACAATTTGGGAGAAAAATTGGGCATAGGTATTTTCGAGACTGAGTGTTTCACTCCCTTTAAAATCGATCAAAGTATCATCAATATCAAAAAGGATCGTGCGATAACGTGTCATAAAATGCCGCTTAGTTTAATGCCCAGTGACGAGGACAACGCGGAAGCGGGCTTTACCGCTCATCATTCGATCATAAGCTTCCGCTGCTTTTTCCAGAGGAAAAATTTCATTCATGGACCGTACACCGGTTCGGACACTAAAATCCATTGTTTCTTGGGAATCCATCGATGTACCGGCGGCCCAACCGGAAACACTGTGCTTTCCAGTAATCAGCCATATTGCAGGTATTTCAAGCGGCTTGTCCGCAACACCGACAATAATGAGTTTTCCGTTTGCAGAGATGCCATTCATAACCGCCTGCACCGCTTTGGCATTGGTAATCGTAGATAGAATGATATTAGCTCCGCCCAATTTGTTTAATTCTGCTGAGGGATCTTTGGCCTCGCTATCGATGTAGTGATGCGCACCTAACTCTTTAGCTAAAGCTTGTTTGTCGGCTCCGCGAGCAATCGCAATCGTATTAAAGCCCATTTTCACAGCAAACTGAATGGCCAAATGCCCAAGCCCTCCCATTCCCAGGATAGCAACAGTATCGCCAGGCTTTGCTCCGCTATTTCTGAGCGCATTAAAAGTGGTAATTCCTGCACACATCAAAGGGCCAGCTTCTTGCGGGGAAAGTTCTTGAGGTATCAGCGCCAAAGCTTCTACCGGAACAATCACATAATCGGCATATCCCCCATCATAAGAAATGCCGCAGATTTTCATATTGCTGCAATTGACGAAATCCCCATGCCGACAAGGATTGCAGTGGTTACAATAGCCCCCATGCCAACCAACCCCTACTTTTTGTCCCACTTTCCAATCCTTTACACCGGGACCTACACTGTCGATGATTCCTGCAACTTCATGGCCAGGGACTCTAGGAAATTGAACTCCCGGATACGTCCCCTCTTTGGTAAAAGAGTCGCTATGGCAGACCCCGCAGGCCTGCACCTTGATTCTGACTGAACCGGCTGATGGTTTGGGAATATCCCGTTGGACGAGCTCTAAAGGCCCATTCGGGCAGCTCACTTGGAAAGCGCGCATTTTTGTCATGAGATCTCACAGAGTGATTGTTGATATTGATATATAAAAGTGGAGGAAAAGGTGTCTAGAAACTTTTAAAAAATGGAAACTGAGTGGCGATGCAGTCTTAAAAATCAAAACGCAAATCAACCGTGAGGCCTTGAAAAATTAAGTCAGCGTTCTCAGTACCTGATGCATCCGTAAAGACTTGAAATTGATTCAACCAATCTTGGATTTCATAACCCACTTTCATGGCAAAATGCGAGCGACATTTGTCAAAATTGAAATCCCAGCCCATACCCACCAACATTTGAAGCATCAGCGCACCAAAGTTTCGACCTTTCATTTTTATCGCGGTTTTGGTCGCAAAGACGTCGTTGAATTCATCGCGTAGCGTCCAATGTCCCCACATATAGGCAGCTGCACAATTGCCAATGATGCTGAAAACATGTCTATTTATGTTTCCGAAAATCCATTTTCCATTGACTCCCCCTTTAGGACCTCCTCCGCGGAAATTATTTCTCACATTCTCATTTGCGAAATATAAGAAATTTAGTCCCCCAAAATGCGGGGTTGTCCAGTGAGTATGAATCGACTGATTGATCCATCCACCTTTTGCACCAATATAAGGTCGCAGGGATAAGGATTTACAGACACAAAAGCTTCGGCCTAAATCCCAATCAAACATGTTGAAATGAATGTTAAAGCGCATTTTTCCCGTGTGAAAAGGCTCCAAAAACGAAAGTCTGGCAGCTAAAAATCCTGATGTGACCGATCCACTGGCATGATCTCTGCCCTCCGCTTGAAACCAGGTATAAGCGATTTGAGTATCCCATTGGTCATGATGCATGTTGTAGCCAAGGCCAACCCGAAAACCGGGAGCCCAATTGAAAGAAGTGGTTTTGTAAGCTGTTCGTACAGAATTCTGATTTGAAGCAAGCGTGAAGGCCCAATCTACCGTTTCGCTTGTATACCAGTACAGAAAGTCTGCGAAAATATCGATATTTTTATCTTGCTTCTGGGGACGCTCGGAGAGATTCGGCAACCCTTGATCTGTAGAATAGGCATCGAGCTTGCCGCATATCGACATTATGAGCACAACAACTACTCGTAATAAAACACTTATCATTTGCTTTCACTCATCTAAAGCCTGTTAAAAATCGAATCGACAATTCAAAGTCACCCCTTGAAGAGTTAAGTCTCCATGTAATCGTATCAACTGAGATGTAGACAATCTGAGCTGATTCACCCAAAGCTGCATTTCATAGCCGAGTCGTGTGGCAAAATGCGTCCTATCCTTGTTAAAATCGACATCCCAGCCTATTCCCATAAATCCCCTAAACATAAGGGCGCCTAGCGTCGAATTTCTCGTGTGCACAGGAATCTTTCTTCCGGTTGTGTCTTTGTAAACGTCATTGCAAATCCAAGTTCCCCAGAGCGTAGCAACGGAAAAATCGCCAAAAAGACTCGGGAAATGCGTGCCAAAATTGCGTAACTTCCATTGGGTATTTAGGCCACCCATAGGTCCTATGCCCCAAAAATTATTTTTCGCATGTTCTCTGCCGGAGTCTGCCGTAGGAGCATTCGCAATAATCAGCTTGTTGTATCGCAAATGAATGGATTGATCGATCCATCCCCCTTTAAGACCGATAAAGGGGCGAAGTAGCACTCCTTTGCTGATCCAGTAACTGCGACCTAATTCCCAGTCAAACATATTGAGCAGAAGCGCCCATCGGATGTGTGCAGTTTGTGCAGTATTACCAGATAGACTCGCTGCAAAGAACTCGGGTTTAATTTGTGCAGTCACCAATACCGAATCATCAATGGGAATGAACTCTGGAAACACGTGTACGCGTTGATGGGACTCCGTACGAAACCAGGTCCAATAAAGTTGTGTGTCCCACCCATCATATTCTAAATTGCGCCCGGCGCCCAGCCGAAAACCAAAATCCCAATTAAAGGTGAGATCCTTGGGTGTAAAAGAACTGGTGTTCTCGCCAATTTTAATGATGTCAGCCCAAACGGCTGAAGTTTCTTCAGAAGCATACCAGACAAAAGTATCAGCAAAAAGATCCCAATTTCCAGAAGTATGGGGTGAGATGTTCGGCAAGCCGCGTATCTGCTCTTTGTTTGGCTGATCCGAACTTGTCGCGCCTGAAACATCCGCATACACTTTAAACACCAACATCAGCATAACTAAATGGAAGAGTAGAAGTTTTTTCATGCTTGTCTATGCAACGGGTGTTAAGTTAAAAATCAAAGCGAAGCTCAAGCGTTCCTCCTTGAAATGTCAATACGTTATTTAATCGGCCGGTATCGAATGAGTAAAATTGGAGTTGATCTAACCAAAATTGCATTTCATATCCCAATTTCGCAGAAAAATGAGATCGGTTCCGGTTAAAATTGACATCCCATCCCAATCCCATAAATGTCCTCAGCATAGAGGCACCCCCATTGATATGGGATAGTTTGACAGTAACGTCTTGTTGAATGTCATTTTTATAAACATCTCTAAATGTCCAATGTCCCCACATGATGGCACCCGACAAATCCCCAAAAAGGTTAAAGGAGTGATCCCCCCTCACAAACAAATTCCATTTCGTATTGAGGCCGGCGCAAGGGCCCAAACCCCAAAAATTGTTTTTCAGGTTTTCTCTTGCTGTATTAAAGAATTCAGCGCCAAAGCGATTCGGATTATGCCATTTTGTATGCAGTGATTGATGAATCCATCCCCCCTTTACACCAATAAATGGACGAAGAGACAGTGCCCTACTCACCCGAAAATTTCTGCCCAATTCCCAATCAAACATATTGAAATGGATCATCCAGTGCATGCTCGCTTTCTGATAAGCTACACCAGAGATTCCCGCACCACTGGGATTATCGACATAAAAATTACCCAGAAACGAAGAAAAAATTGTGCCGGGAGAACTAGAAACGCGATCATTTCCATGCGTGCGAAACCAAGTATAATAGAGCTGCGTATCCCACTGGTCATGTCTCATGCCATAACCCAGACCGATGCGAAAACCCGCATTCCAATCAAAATCGATATCGCGTATATCACAATGAATTTTCGAACCGCTAGAAGTGATCACTTCCGCCCAGTTTTCAGAGCCGCTCTCTTTTGCACACCAAACAAGAAGATCAGCGAAAACGTCAAAACACGTAGAATTCGACTTAAATCGAGCAGCGATATTCGGAAGTCCGTTGCTATCTTGGTCGGTTATTTGATCCGTCTGCTGTTTTACAGCCACATTCGAATTAGTGGCATTTGTGTGGAAGACGGCACCAGCATTTACACGGGATACGCAAGCTAAAAATGCTACCACTCCCAAATAGAAAACCGCTCGCAAACGCCGCCCTCACTTTTAAGACAGCGTCGATGTTCGCTTAAATTTTTAATTAGTGTCAAATGGATTGTTTGAGCCGGTTCGCGTGCGCAAGTCAAGCCCTGATTTTACTCAGGGCTTTTAAGGGCAAACTCATACTGTTTGCTGCAGGGAAAATTCAGTTATAAATGTCGTCCATTTCTAAAAATGAATTTATCCATTATTGTAGATGTTGAGTCAGGCATATTATTAAATAAAACGCATAGTTTAAAGATTTGATTATTTACAAAAAAACCTAACACGCCTTTATAATTATTTGTACCGATTAGCGAAGTTTCCAAGTCACCAGTGCATTTTATTCGTTTGACAATCTGTTCATTTTTAAATTTCTTCATAAGAGATTCAGGGGGATTTATAGATATCTGACATTTTGCATCTGGGTGATTAGGAAGCGAAATCTCAATGATTAACGTGCATGAAGGTGTTGTTTTAAAATAGTTTGTCACGATAATTTCTAACGCTTTATCTAAAACTTCTTGAGAGTTAAATTCAAATTCAGAAATGGATTTATTATTTTTTAAAAGTCCCAACATCGAATTAGTTTTATTTGGCTCCATCGAAGAAAGACATTCAACACACTTTACACAATAAGCCACACAAAATTTTGCTCCCTTTTCGCTGATCGAACTTGGGATTTTGATAATTGACATTTTCTGCAATTGCGCTTCCCAAAGTTTCTTATTATCGGATACTTCTTTCCATTTTTTGCAAACCTGAGAAGTTTTTGCTAAGCCAGCGATAGGCAAATGAGAAAATATCTCCAGCAAAATATCCTTCGGCAAGTTATTAATTGGCCCCACATTAGTTGTACTCATAGTTTCTCCTTAATTTATTAAAAGGTTTTAAAATTCATTATTAATTATAAATTATTTAACGCTTTTTATCAACTTTAAAATGTTAATATCTTTATATTACTAAATAATTTTATATTACATTAAGCAATGTTAATAATGTTTTTTTTAATAAAGATATAATTATTAAATCAGGCTTGATCAGAGCTAAAATTGAACCAGCGACACAAGGATTTTTGATGAGTTTGCGGATTTTTTCTAGCCAACTCGGTTAAATTTCTCTAGGTTTGAGCCATTCTTTCATGAGTTTTTTGATTTGAGTTTGGTAGGGGGTGCCTTCCAGTTCAGCTCTGCGTTTGAAAGCTTTAAGAAGTGATGGCTCAATTTTGAGGCTAATCAATTGACTTTTTTCTGGAACAGTCGAGAACAGCATTCGGTAATTTTCAAGAAATTCGATAATTTGATCCGAGGTCATCCCCTCACAGCGCTTCAGGTATTCTTTGCTGAAATATTGAATAGTTTTATTCATCGAAGCTCCTTAGTGCTTTGATATCCTCTAAATCTTGAGGTCGACCTGATGCTTTTTTCATTTCTATCAGATCGTTTAATGACAAAATTCGGATAGTCCCCTGAGAAGTTTTAATTATCTTTGTATTATGCGAGCTTTTGAGATCGTAATTGATAATGATATCCACTTGATTAAGCGGGTTAGAGGGATCATAGAAATTCCAGGCGATTAAGTTGCGGTTTTGGATGTATTCCTCTCTAAAATGAAACAAAGTCTCTGCAGAGATTGGAATTAGAGAGACAAGCCCCATCTGTTTGAACGCTTTTTCTGTATCCTGGAGGTGTTTAAAGGACCATTGAATGACGACATCGACATCGACTGTTCCTCTGATGGCTCCATGCAATGCAACTGCATATCCACCGACGATGGCATAAGGAACTTCGGCTTTATCTAAAGCTGAACAGATGTCGTGGAGAAACATATTTTTTACACCTTACTGGTATATACCAGTATATACCAGCGTTTGACATATGTCAAGGCATTCACTTTGAGGAATAAAAGGCAGGCTTCCCCCATACTGAAGTCTAATTTAATGTCCTCATCTACAGGATAATACTAAAACGGATCGTCATTAAATATTTAACTTGCCACTCATGTTAATTTAATTAATTCCATGTTTTAACTAACCTATTTTATGATATAATTCCTGGAAATTTAAAATCGAGGATTTATGTCTTCTAATTCAACAGTATTCAGGCTTTCTGAACCAGTTTATTATCACAGAGAATATAAAAATGATATTCCTGAAACAAAACCCGTTGAATTGAATGAAAGCTCTTGGGTGGATCAATGTAAACGTGTTGCCTTGGCTGCCCTGCCATTTTTCACCCTACATAAACCTCTCAATTTCCCAGCATCTCTTTTGATGGGAGGACTTAGAACATTTACATGTGTAAGTCATTTAGTTGAATGCATCAGAAGCGGAAAAACACAAGAAATACCATATGCAATGTTGCAGACAACCATTGCAGTAATTGCCTTGGCCGGGACGATTTTTGCCCACCCCCTCGGCATGCTCATTTCAACAGGACACGACCTTATTTTTGAAACTGTTAACCTCCTAAAAAATTTACGAGACGGTGAATATCAAAAAGCCATGGAAAATTGCTTTAATATAATCAATAATGCTCTATATCTTGCATTATTCCTGCATGGCGGATTGGAAATTGCAATTTCTTCTCTGGCTGTTCAGATTTTAATAGGTCTTTACTATTCACAAGCTGAATTTCGGAAAGGCCATTATATAGAAGCGGTCGGACACCTACTATTGTCAATGGTCCGAGGAAATCAATTAGCTGGCCAAGCGCAAATATTACAAACAAAACTGAGAATCGAAGATTCTTTAAGGAAAACTACAAAGCAAGAATTAATTAAAAATCCACAAACGAAAAGATCTAATAATCTATCTAATAATCTACAGGGTGTCTCCAAAATTTCTGTTTCCAATGACAAAATTCAAATTAACAGAAGACATTCCACTTTATTGAGTCAAGCCAAAGCAGAAAATAATACAGAGTTAGTTGACATCCTCATTAAGTATGGAAATAATCCCCGGGGTTATTCAGCAATACAAGAAGCTGTGTTCCAAAAAGATTATAGAGCTATTGACGTACTATTCCAGCACGGTTGCTCGCTTCCAATTAACATCTTACTCTTGCCACTATCTGACATGGATGAAAAGATGTTTGATTTTTTGACTGCTAGAGGAGCAAAGCTAAATCACGAGATTCTGGCAAGCATAGCCTTTCAAGAGAACGGTTTTACTAGATTAAAGTTCTTAAAAGACAAAGGATTCGATATCAAAGTAAACCAGAATTGTCTAAAAGAATTAATTGTTCGAGGCAGAGACATTAAAGTAATTAAATTGCTTATCGAATCAGGTGTGGATGTTAAAGGAACTCCCATTAAAGATCGTCATCAAATTGGATTTCTGACTTATGCTATCGCCCGAGGTGATATTGAATTAGTGCAACTATTAATTGAGCATGGCGCTGATTTGAATAATTTTGGCGCTCCCGCGGACCCTGTGTATAACCCATTATTTATGGCAGTGTACAGAGATAGACCAGATATTGCAATTTTACTAATAAATAGTGGGGCAATGGTTTTGGTCAATGGATATGAAGACGGTCAACATCTCAATCCTAAGAATTTTGGAATTTTAGAACATGCCTTTTACAAAAAATGGTATGATTTAACTGCTCTTTTAGCAAAACATTACAGAAGTGATTCATTATTAAATAAAGAACGTAAATTAACATTTATTCAAGAAGCAGTGCAAATTGAAGACTTAAAAGTGTTGCGCATTTTTCTTGAAGCGGGAATGAACCCTAATCGAGTTGGAACTGATAAAACTACTGCTTTGCAAATGGCTATTAAAGTTCAAAATCGAGAAATAATTGATTTGTTATTAAGTTTTGGAGCCGCGCTTCCCTAATGATAATAAATTAATAATGAATCAGTGAACATTGAGTTGAAGGCGATCACTAATTTTCAAGAGAGACTCCGCACTCTCAGCAGGCAAAAGATATTCTAAAAAGTCCCTATAACTTCAGTTTTTTGACGTTGGAAGATAATGAACAAAAACTTGAGAGGGACTAGTAGATAATCTCGAAAAGCTCATTCTTGAACTAGGGCAGGGATTTGCCTTCATTTGTAGGCAGTATCACATAGAAATCGCCGGAGATGACTACTACTTGGATATGCTCTTTTATCACATCAAGCTGCGCTGTTTCTGTGTGATGGAATTATTATGTGATGTACAACATAAAATTTCATATGTTGTGTAGTCACTTATGTGGCGTTCATTTTCTCTCATACAGCTAAGTTCTCGAAAAAATTCTATTTCTACACAACATAATTTTATGGAATTGCCTGAGAAGTGCTCAAAACGTTTCTTTTATGTTCTAAAGATTTTTCACTTTCAATTTTTTCCATTACCCTCGATTCCATTTCTAAAACAGATTCGTTTATATTATGTGGAATTAATGAAAATGCCATTACAGGAAGAAAAAGCCCAATAGCTGAGAGACGCGTGAATAGTTTTTGGTTCAATAGTTCTGCAGGGGTTTTTCCTCCCCATGTTTGAATGTCCCAACCTCTTACTCCAAACAAAGCCGCTGACCCAGGAACTACGCTAAAAGCCTGCATCAGTTGAACTGTTAATTCATTTAAAGGAAAAAAACGATTGATCATGAAGGCAGCTAGTAAGCTACATACCACTACAATACCACTTCCTAAAAAACCTATCCAATATGACTTTTTAACCAGCTTAAGATGATCATCCTGCTTTGTTTCATTTACTGTCGCTGTCATCATTCCCTCTCAGAACTAACGACAAATTATCTCATTAAGAATCTAAAAATTCATCAGGATAATTTAAGTTAAGAACGTTTTGATTTAGCGAGTCCATTTGCCTGGAGCATAAGATCTGTTAAAGCAGCTGGAATATTGCGATAGTTTGGCAAACGACATGGCCCTATTGCAGGCGGGATAGGAGATAACGTGCTTTGTACAAACGGTGTCGCAACAACAACAATATCCCAATTTTCCCAAACAGCAATTCTCCCGGCACGATGATTCAAATCGCATAAATCAGCCAAAATCGGAGCGTAAGAAAGACCTTTAGGAATATCTGCAAACTGCAGCCCCGTAAGAATATGAGATGTAGGATCTTTTGAAGGAACTAAAAGAAAAACCAAGCTGAAACCAGTAGAAGTCTCTAGAGATAATATTTCTTGTAAGACGCTTCCACTCCATGGAGCGAACTCTCTTGTCTCGAGTAGACATGGTATTTTGTTAAAATAAAAAGATTCGACGTACAAAGGGGTAAGTACAGGAGGTGTGGTTAATAAGGGGCCAGGATAGTGAATGACTTCAACCGCAACATTATCTTTACGTTTGATGTGGATACGCCCATCATGCCACGTAATATGCTCTAAACGAGAAGTGTGCTCACCAGTATCACAGTTCAAATGAATTTCAGGAGAATCGCTGGGGTAAGTAAAAAAATAAGAAAACTCACCAGCATTAAATCTTAAGGTTCCTAGGATATATTGAACCCCATCTATTGTTACGGATAGATTTAATATCTTTCTCTGTTTGTTGGTCATTTTACTTCCTTGAAAAAACAGATGATATCATAAAGAATCCAAAAAACTCATTAAGCTTTTGTCATCCCTCCACTCCTTTTTCGTCTTCTTGCCGATCACTTTACAACACGCCAGAGCCTTTGCCTTCATCTCGAGGTCTACTTCAACGTAACATATTCGTGGTATTGATCGAAACGTGTCCTAACCAGGCCCGTATCATATTGATGTCCATCGAGCCGGTTCGCGTCCGTATGACGCCCACTTCGATTCAAAGACGAAAGCCAGTTAATTAGTTTTTTTTCGGAATCGGAGAGCCTATATTTGCTGGAATCCTTTCAGGCGATGCGCACTTCGTGCGTCGTCCTGACAGCCGGTTCGCGCCTGCATGCTGCTTCACTTCGATTCCAAATTGTAAGAATTTTCTTTCTTATCGGAACGGAGGAGCCTTGACAGGCTGGAATCCTCTCAGGCCAGTTTCAGCTGTTTGCTTGTACAAACATCGGCTTCAACCTCAAAAATGAATCTCTTCCATTAAATCGCCAGGGTTTGATTTTCGATTCATCTAGTTTAATTTTTTGACCATGAAAAATTTACATCCATCCTTTGGATAATTTTCCTGGATCCATTGCACTTGATACCCAAATTTTTCATAGAAAGGCTTTGCTTGAAAGTTCAGGGTATCTAAAAGAGCAAATTTACATCCGCGCTCAAGAGCCGCTTTTTCTAGTTCTTGTAGAATTTGCGTCCCAATATTTTTTCCCCTAAGACTTTCATCGACCCAAATATTATCTATTAGAAGCCAATAACCAAACGTTTTTGCAGTAGCCCCTGCAACAAGCTTGCCATTTTCATTTTTCATTTCAATAGCAAGAGGAACCTTTTCTTTAACTTCCCAATTCTCGAGATTGAATTCCTCAATCTTTTTCTCAATGTCAGCAATCAGTTGTTGCGATGGTCGTTGAATCACTGTTAATTTCATTTAAATACACTATTCATGAGTTAAACGTTTCTTCCAGGACGGTTTTTGGAAAAGGAGAATGATTGAAGGACCAAGACAAAATATAGCAAGACCTATCAATAAAAATGAGACATAAATTTTTTCATTTCCAGTAGCTAATTGCGCTGGGGGAAAGAAACCAATGATTATTGCAAATAGTGAACTCAGTATCCCGATTCCTGATACAATCCATATGCCATATTTGCCGCCAGGTATTTTATAACTTCTTTTTACATCCGGTTTTGTGTAACGCAATTTAATTGATGCTGCAAACATTAATAGATACATCACCAGATAAATCTCTGCGACTAGCGCACTCAGAATCCAGAAAGCACTACTGACTGTTGGCATTAATAAAAAAACAAAAGAGAGTATGCTAACGAGAATCGCCTGAAAAAGCATGAGAGTAATAGGCATTCCATGTTTATTAATCTTACGCAATGAAGGTGGCAAATCGCCATCTTTTGCAGCAGCTAAAAGACCTTTAAGGGGACCTACAGTCCAGGTGCTTAATGATCCTATTGCGCTTATCGCTATTAAAGTGGCTATGACAGGAATAACCCATTTTAAATTGTAAGCGGTCAAAAAGAAAGAAAAGGCTTGAAGAGTCCCACCAGCAAGATTGATTTGCTTTTGCGGAATAGCTATGGCAATTGTGAGAACTGCTAAAATTGTTAATACAAAAATTAGCAGTCCAGAGAGAAGAATCGCTTTTGGGTAATCTTTTTGGGGATCTCTCACATCGCGGGCATGCACTGCAGACATCTCCATTCCACAAAGAGAAAGAATGATTCCTGTGAAGAAAACAATTTGATTGACATCGTTGAATTTAGGAATCAGATCATTAGCAGTGAAAGCGATTTGAATTGGCTTTCCAGTGAAATACCAAAGGCATCCCAAAAAGATAATAACCGTAGCAGGGATAAATGTTCCGAAAACGACTCCAAAGCTACTAATAAAACTAGAAGTACGCATTCCCAAAAGATTGACTAAAGTGACGAGCCAAAAAATGATTAAAATCAAAGAAATCATGTAATAATTATTAGAGGCGAGTTCGGGGTCGAAAATATAAGCGATCGTTGCTGCAATAAAAGAAAGACTTGTTGGATACCAAACAACATTATTTACCCATTGAAGCCAGATAGCAAGGAACCCTGCTTTATGACCGAATGCTTCTTTAACCCAGAGGAAAACCCCACCTTCTTTTGACCAGCCTGTTGCGAGTTCTGCTGAAACAAGCGCGGTAGGGATGAAAAAAATAAGTGCAGCCAGGATAAGATAAACAATTGAAGAAAGCCCATACTCTGCAATGGTTGGCCAGTTTTTTACCGTTCCAATTGCAGCCACATTGATCATCGCCAGTGCAAATACCCCTAAAGAACGTTGAATTTTTGTCATAAAGTCTCAGTTTGGATCTAGTGAAGAAGTATCATTAACTTATTCTAGCCTATGCATTGTCAACTTTGCAATCAAAGTCAATGATTAATATTTGCTTCAAAGCTAATGGAGGAAATTAGAAAAAAAGAAATTGGTCAGAACTGGAATTTGGGTTGTCCGCTGGCCCGTGTCTGCAAAGAAATTTAAAGCGGAACGGGGGAGCTTTTTTTTAACTGGAATCCTTTCAGGCAAGCGACTTCGTCGTCTTGTCCTGAAAGCCGGTTCGCGGCCTGCATGCCACTTCCGTCCGTTACCTTAAATAGTCTTAAATCAACCAAGGTTGTTAAAGACAAGTGCGAGTAAGAGATTTTTTCTAGAGATTCCTGGTGATTGAAGGTAATCCGTTTCAAGGTAAGGAAATTGTCGACTACGGCAATATCACGACATTTTTTCCGTGTTCCTTGCATATAACTGCTCACCAAAAAACATCCACTCTTCTAAAATAGAGAGGATTGAGGTAAAGTAAAAAAAGGAGTCACAAAAATGAACAAGCTTCCCATCCGTTTGCAAAAGGATAAAATAAATAGTTTTTGCAAGAAATATCATATTGTTTATTTGGCTCTTTTTGGTTCTGTCTTAACCTCAAATTTTACCAAGAAAAGCGATGTAGATTTCCTTGTAAAATTTGACAAGAAACATACTCCTCATCTCTTTAATATGATTAAAATGGAATCGGAATTAAGCGATATAATCGGATATCCCGTAGATTTGAAAACCCCTAATGATTTAAGCCCCTATTTCCGCGACGAAGTTTTAACCAAAGCAAAGACCGTCTATGGAAAATAAGGACCTCGCACGTCTTAAACATATGCTTGATTCGGTAGAAGCGATCCTCTCTTTTGCTAAGGGGAAACGAAAAGCTTCTTTAGATAAAGACCGTCTTCTCCGATCAGCTATTTTGCGTGAATTAGAAATTCTCGGTGAAGCCGCGAACAAAGTCTCTGAAAAAACAAAAAGAAGATTCCCTCATCTCCCTTGGAAGGAACTCATTGGTTTGAGAAATAGGCTAATTCACGCCTATTTCGATGTAGATCACGATATTATCTGGAAAACCGTTCGCAATTATCTACCTACTTTTCATAAAGAACTCAAACAAGTAGTCAGTTCAATCGAAGAAAAGTAAAAGTGCTGCGTATTTTGGTCTTTGATCGGAATGGTAGAAGCTTTTTCAGAACTAGGCTCCTCTCAGGTGCGCTGAGAGCCGGTTCGCGCGCTGCATCGCGCTTCACTTCGATTCACAGACGAAAGTCACGCAGGTGACTTTCTTTCTGGGCAAATTTTCTATGGAAAATTTGGCCAGAACTGGAATCGAACCAGCGACACAAGGATTTTCAGTCTTCCTCAGCCGCTTCCGTTTCTTCGAATGACCCTAAATCAACCAATACGGTCAAAGATTATAGGGAGGAACAGATTATTTCTAGAAAAACTTGGGGCATTGAAGGTGATTAGGTTCAAGATTGAGAAATGAGCGACTACGGCAATATTCCGTCATTTTCTCACTGATCTTTCTTCAACTCCGCTTCAATTTGTTCAACTGACGGGAGGTTGTCTTTAAGGTCTTCAGGAAGCGATTCGACGACCTTAGTCTTATAAGTAGCAACCCCTATCGACTTCCTGGTCTCAGATAAGGCGTATTCGATAACAAGACGCTTCCCACTGCGGCAAAGGATCATGCCAATGGCGGGCTCATCATCAGGGTGCTTTAGAGTAGAGTTAACTGCAGCCAAGTAAAATGCCATCTTGCCTGCATATTCAGGTTTAAACGCTGTATTTTTCAACTCTACAACGATGAACCGTCTTAACTTGTAATGATAAAACAGCAAATCTATGAGATAATCTTCCCCCTCTACCTCAATCTTATGCTGACGCCCCACAAACGCAAAACCGATACCCAGCTCGGTAAGCAGCTTTTGCATGTGCGCAACCAGCCCTTCTTCGATCGCTCGTTCATCCGCATCTTCTTTCATAGGCAAGAAATCAAAGTGATAAGGATCTTTGAGTATCTCGTTAGCCAAGTCAGATTGCGCCTTTGGCATCGTTGCTTTGAAATTGGTAATGGCTTTCCCGTGGCGTCTGTATAAATTCGAATCTATCCATGTTTCCAGGACCTCTCGAGACCAGCCGTTCTCAATGGTTTTATGCACATACCAAAGACGTTTTTTAACATCTTTAATCCGATCCATGAGTATCACGTTATGACCCCAGGGAATTTTCGCAACAGCCTGTTGCGTAATTGCAAAATCTGGATAGGACTCTGCAAACTGCTTCATATAGAGCATATTACGGGAAGATAACCCAGTCATTCTTGGGAAGGCAGCCTTTAAGTCTTTGGACATACGGTCGATTACTTTAGATCCCCAACCCTCTTCTTTTTGCTTTTTAACAATTGTTTTGCCAATGTCCCAATAAAGCTCCAGCAGTTTTTCGTTGACGCTAAGAGATGCTTTTATTTGAGCTGTACGTATGCGTTCTTGGAGAGCTTTAAGGGTTTCCGCATAAGTAAGAGGAATGAGACCGACGAGTTTTTTCTTTTTAGACATCGACTTTTCCTATTTCCTTTTCAAAAAGTAGCTTTATGCCTTCACATAGCAATGCAGACTTGTCTGTCTTTCTCTTTTCCCTAAGTCTTTTGATAAATAGCTCATTTAGGAGGGTTTCTTCTTCATCGGTCATATAGACGGTGGTTTTAGCCTTCTTGAGCACTTCAGTGTCTTTTCTCGCCATAGTCGCTCCAAAAATCAATTTAACAAGTCATGGTGCCAATGCAGTTCAAAAAAGTCAAACTATTGCACAAACTTAATGGTTTACCGCTTTAGCGGTTATAATGTATATTCTCCGCTGTTTTTATGCAGAAAATGAAATACAGGAAACATCAATGTTCGAGTCATTTAAGAGGTTTGGAAAGTTTTTAAAGTACGGACTACAAAGCCTCATGGGAGTCGTTCTAATTGTAACGATCTTCATTGATATGAATAGTGAAATAACTGCACTCGCAATTTTAGCTGGGCTATTCTTGATGGCTGTAATCGAGACGCTAGCTCGCGGGATAGTTTGGATAATTAGCGGCTATTTTGAGACGAATACCGACATTAACCCAGCCAGATTAAGACAAATGCGCGAGTATTACACATGCTATCGCTTAAGAAACAAACTATCAAAACTATTAAAGAAAATTTAACGAGAAATGATGACATTTTTAATTATTATATTTTCCACTTTATTCGGATATTGGTTTGCGAATTTTAGGAATAAAAAGAAATTAGAAATAGCACGACTAGTAGGTATAAAAGATTTCGTCTACGGATATTGTGAAAATCTCAAAGGAATGTGCGATTCCATGCTTGAAAAAGTTCAAACCCAGACAATCGATGATGAGGAAAAGACAAGATATGCCCACATGCTCGCAACACTCTCAAATG
The DNA here is from genome assembly GCA_963839895.1 of uncultured Verrucomicrobiae bacterium. GTDB lineage: Bacteria > Chlamydiota > Chlamydiia > Chlamydiales > Rhabdochlamydiaceae > CAJCIW01. The sequence goes on along the minus strand of CAWIWQ010000001.1, from coordinate 2,049,665 downwards.
TACATGATGAGTTAGTCGATATCTGGAAAAAAGGAGGAGAAAGCAAGCTCTCCGAGCTATTACAAGAGACAATCAGCGATAAAGAAGTATTTGGAAAAGAACTAGACAAAAGAATGAAAGATCTTGTCGAATTCGAAGATCAGTTATCTGCTGACAACCCAACGAAAGGACTAGAGCACATCGCAGAAAACTACCGTTTGATCGAGGAAATTAGAGGTTGGGTGAGAGATTACTCTAAGAACCAAGATAGCTATGTCAAGACGGTTGCTATTGAAACCTTGGCTCTCTTAGATGCAAAAGAAGGGGTTCTAAAGATGATAGAGAACAGTCTGAAAACAAATAAGGATGCCCCTGGGGAAGAAGCAAAGGACGCTCTTGAAAAACAGGCCTACCACACTGATCGATACGCTAATGCCATGAAACTTTTATTTGGAGCGTGATTTATGGAAAATGATCGTGTAATAAAAAAAACCCGCTCTAAAATTATCACTTGGACAGCAGCATTTGCCGTAGGTTTCTACTCCACTTTTGTCTTACAGCAGTTTTGGAACTGGTTTGCAACTCCAATTCTATGTCTTCCATCGATCTCCTTTTGGGAGGCATATGCATTAATTTGCTTGATAAGCCTTCTAGTTCCTAGAATAGAACATGACGAGCACAAAAGAAATTTCGGCCTTATATTTTCATTATTGGAAAGATTTTGTATTCCAGAGAGCAAACAAGAAGACCTTCAAGAGTTTGTGAAGTCAAAAACCGATGAATTTTGGGAGGAAATGATTTTTCTTCTAGTTAGCAAAGTATTCAGCAATACATTTACGCTAGCCATAGGCTGGTGTATTCACAAATTCCTAATTTAGAATTTATTTATGAATTTTGACGTTAACACACTAAAGAAAATAAAAAATAAAGCAATTAAATATTCGATAATTTCTTACACAACACTGTCTTCAATCTTGATGTATAAAGTTTATAACCGCTTTTTTTCAGAAATTATATGGGAAAATGTCTCTTTCAGATTCAAAGTGCTTTTCTATGAGATAATGGGCTTTCTCGAAGCACTTGATGGATGGATTGTGTTTTGGACATTAGTATCTATATTTGGAATTACCCTTATCATATGCAGACTTGTAGAACGGAAAATCATGGAACAAGGTGGAGACCTTACCGATGATGACGAAACGACCAGCGATTGTTAAACAAACGCTATAAAGTTGCTAAAACTTTTTTTTTGATGCGACTGAGCCTTGATCAATTCCCGAGCAACTTTTGATAGGACTAATATTCCATTAAACCCTTTATATTCTTCATTCTTTAGTCGTTGACCATGTAGTACAAGAAAATCCAAATAAAACTCTTCAATTCCGCCTTCTCTATGCTCAAGAGGGATTAATAAGCGATACGAGCGCCGATACTTGGGTTTAATTTTCCATATGGGCTGGCTAATTTTATGCGCAAAAGCACATCGAAACATATAGATAACGGCACGAAAATCATCGATAAAGGAAGTTCCCTCAGGATTCTTATCTCCAAACACATCATTAAGGGCCTCATCTACCGCTATCCAAAAAGTGCTTAACCCGCTATGAAGATGATTATACAAAAAATCGTGAGCTTCTTGTAAATTTATCGACCTTGTCAGAATTACAGTTCCTTTCACTTCTATTTCATTTTGAAATAATCGCATTACCCCTTCTAATTCCAAGCCGCCTTGTAGTCTGTATGTAAACTCAACAATGCTAAATGCAATTTCAATAGATTCTATCGCGCGAGAATAAACTTCTTTTGTCATTAAAAAACCCTGAGCCTTCAAAAATGAAACGGTATCAGACTAAGGCTGAACTTCAAGAAAATCAACAAGTAATTCAGAGTGGCAATAAATCTCTCGGGGAACACCCTAACGCTTTGGCAAGGCAACGATATTCTCCAAGGCGATATTTCGCTCACCTCGTTCTACGGACCCGACATAATTGGGATGAAGATCAGCTTTTTCAGCAAGTTGCTCGATCGATAAATCCAGCTCATATCTTTTTCGACGCACCTTCTGCCCGAATTCAATACGTGCCTTTGTTCGCTTTCTGTTGTGACCGCCGACCATGACCTGCCTTGAAATAAGGCAAGTAAATCATCAAGGCGCCCCTTCAGCTATACACTATGGGTGTTGAAATAAAACTCATAGTGTGTATGATTTTGCAGTTGTTAATTGAAAATGATTTTAAAGGACTAAAGATGAGTAAATATTTAATTTGCTTTTTAGCGTTGTTTATTTCTGGATCACTACAAGCTTTAACAGTATTGCCGCCAGCGACCAGCGCAGGTAGTGATATAGGAAGAGCTTTTGGAGATGGGCTAGCCCAAGGGATGAAACAAGGTGCAGATATAGCCCTTGAACATCAATTTCAACAGCGGAAAGAGGAAATAAAAAGCCAACAGGAATTGGCCAAGCAACTTCAATTTCTTCAATCTCAAAAAGAAGAAGTTGAAAATGAATGGATCAAGGATTTCATTAATGACGTTGCAAAACTAAATGTAGTAGAAAGAATAAATAAAATTTCTCCGATTACAGATATCAACTCATTTTCTGGAGAACATCCAGCAGTTCAATGCGTAGTTGCCCAGTTGATTCTTTACAGAAACTTATACCCAGAACTGTCTGAATTATCAAAATGCCTCTCTCCAAAAAAGGCTGGAGACAGTAATTTTGCGTTGGAACTCCTTAGCGAGGCGGCAAACAAGAAGAAATATATCCAGGCAAAGAAAATATTAGCCACTTATTATCAAGACAAGAAAAGTTATCCACAAATTCTATATTGGCTTCATTCCGCCGCTGAAGATGGCGCATCCGATGCAATGCGTGTGCTTGCTAGACATTACGGCCTTGGCTTGGGAGTGCCAATAGATATGGCTGAAATGCACAAATGGATGGCATTAGCACAAGCAAAAGGAGATAAACAAGCTAATTTAGTCATGGATGTTATGATTAAAAATAAAGAAATTTCAACATCAGCTGAATTTTTAGAGGGATTAAAACGAGCAAAAGATTGGAAACAACAACATGTTTCACTGTTCATCCACCCTTAATTAGAATCTATTCATCAGGAAATGTTAAGATTTACATGCATTACAAAGGCTGCAAACGGATGCATTGATTTCACGCACTTCTCGTCTAAGATGCATCTTTTTTTTCCGTTCCTGCTCAGCTCTAAAAGTCCGCTTCCCATGTTTAACAGGAGTCCTTCCTCCATGTAGGAAACATCTTCCATTAGCCATTGAAATATTTAAGCAAGAAGCCCCGCCACATTTCGAGCTTTAGAAACTGGTGGCCAGAACTGGAATCCTTTCAGGCGATCGCGCTTCGCGTTTCTCGTCCTCAAAGCCCGTTCGCGGCTTGCATGCCGCTTCACTTCGATTCACAGACGAAAGTCAGTTAATTGTTTTTAAATCGGATTGGGGGAGCCTTGACAGGCTGGAATCCTCTCAGGTGCCCTGAGAGCCGGTTCGCGGCCTGCAGGCCGCTTCACTTCAATTCACAGACAGAAGCCACACCGTGGTTAATTTTTTTAATCGGATTGGGGGAGCTTTGATAGGCTGGAATCCTCTCAGGTGCCCTGAGAGCCGGTTCGCGGCCTGCAGGCCGCTTCACTTCGATTCACAGACGAAAGTCAGTTAATTGTTTTTAAATCGGATTGGGGGAGCTTTGATAGGCTGGAATCCTCTCAGGTGCCCTGAGAGCCGGTTCGCGCGCTGCATCGCGCTTCACTTCGATTCACAGACGAAAGTCACGCAGGTGACTTTCTTTCTGGGCAAATTTTCTATGGAAAATTTGGCCAGAACTGGAATCGAACCAGCGACACAAGGATTTTCAGTCCTCTGCTCTACCGACTGAGCTATCTGGCCAAGATAAGTGAAACAAGTATAGCAAGATAGAGCTTCAGAGGATTTTAGGCAACCACATTTGTAGGGGTGGGCGAGGCAAGCTTGAAAATGAAATTTGTGGGTTAAGCTAGTTTAACGCGGGTTGGTTTAAGAGAGCGGAGACCTTTTTGGCGGCTTCAGGTTTGAGCATGGTCATATCTTTGAGGATATTGACCGCTTCGGCCATTTGGAGATCGACAACACCCCAATTTTCAAGGGCGCTGGGCACGGGACGTCCTTTTTTCTCTTGCTCGAGGCCTTTGAGAAAAAGTGTGTAATCTTTATTTTGTTTTATGCGGTAAGCGCTGTTGGATTTGAGTTCGCTTAGCATTTGGGTCCAAAGCGATAATTTTTTTTGTAGGTTCGGCAGATAATTTTTTTGAAACCAGGCTTTATTGCGTTGATCGATGTCTGTGAGCGGATCGATGTAAGCAGATGGGACGCGGTCGTTTTTTAACGGATACTCCAGATAGCGTTCTCCGATATTGAGCGCGGAATAAGCGGTGGGTACGAGGATGTCGGCTTTTACGCCTTCGATTTGTGTGGAACGTCCGGAGACAGTGTAATAACGGCCGACGGTGACTTTAAAGAAGTTCGTCGCGGCAGAATCTGTGACAGTTTGGTATTGAATAGTTCCTTTGCCATAGGTGCGCTCATCCCCTACCACCACGCCAACACCGTAATCTTGCAGGGCTTGGGCGACGATTTCCGCGGCAGAGGCAGAGGCCTTGGAAGTTAGGATGACTAGCGGGCCGCTATAATAACTACGGCCATCGAGATCGCGCAAATATTGAATCTCACCTTGTGCGTATTTGGAAATGACAATGACGCCGCTTGTGATAAACAGCCCGGCGACTTTGACGGCTTGATTGAGAAAACCGCCTGAATTTTCGCGCATATCTAACACGAGTCCTTGAAGATTCCCTTGTTTTTTCATGTCGCGTAACGCTTCGCGCAAATCCACCTCGCAACTGAGCCCTTCGCCACTCTCATAGAAGGAAGGGAGAACGAGTTTTCCAATGATGCCATCAGCATATGCCTCAGTTGTGAATTGAACTCTTTCGTCTTGCATGACGATTTTTTCTCGTTTGAGTTCAACACGATAAAATTGGGTTTTATCATTGTCGTAACGTCGGCATCCTATCTGAAGCTTTCCTTTCCCCTCTCCTTGCAAACGCTGCAAGACGTCTTCATAGGGAGCTCCTTCCACAGACTGCCCATTGATTTCAACAAGTAGATCCCCAGCGGCAATTTTACCGCATCGCTCGGCCGGTCCGCCTTTGATCATATCGTGGATTACGACACCATCAACGCCTTCTCGCAAAACGACACCGATCCCTTCGAATTGTTTTTCCAAACTGGTACGCATCTCAAAAGCTTCTTCAGGACTAAAATAGGAAGAATGTGCATCTAAGCTCTTGGCCAGGGCTTTTAATATATGCATGCAGAGCAGATGCTCTTGAGATGAAGTTGTGGGCAAATAAAGGTTCTCTAGACGCACAAAACGCCTCTCCCACAAAGCAAAGATCTTTTTTTTCAGTTGAGCATTCCAAACTTGGCCGTTGCTGGCGCGTTTTTCCAACGCTAAAATGCGGAGGAGTTGATTTTTGATTCGCGCTTTTAGATCTAATTCGTCTACAGCGTAATCGACATACGTTTCCAGCAAGGGGTTGGGATCTTCATTGTTTACGATCAATTCTTGTTCAAGTTCTTTACGGAAGTTTCGAGATCTTACAATGGCCTGTTGGAATTGTTTGTTCGCATATTCATATTCAGAAAGATCATCGCGATTGTACTTTTGGACCACGGCGTTTAATCGATTTTCATTTGGGTCCAAGTAAGGCCTAGCTTCATTGGAAAGTAGATAAATTTTTTCTGAGTCAAATTGCTCGACAAAAATTTTAAGCGAGCGACGGGCTAGAAGAGAGGAAAACTCTTTGTATTCGACATGATAAGCAAACATCTCATCCATCGTCGTACGCACATCAGTTTTTTTTAACTGAAGCGGAGCAGTCAAAGAGCAGAGAAAAAATACAGCCGCAAGCGGCAGAATGAAAAAACGAATGATTCGCTGTCGCATAGCTGTCTAGTCTCCGCAGATCTTGCCTATATATCGATATGTATCCTAAACCTCGATTTTTAAAAATTTATTTTTATATAATGCAGCACATATTTTTTGACTTTTTAACAGAGATTGATCAAATTGAGATTTAAAATTAAATTTTTGGGGTGAGTATGCCTACCTGTCGACTATTAAAAATTTTTACCTCTGCCTTTAGTTTAGCTTCTCTGAGCCTTAACAGTGCTACTTTTATCGTCAACAGTACTGCTGATACGAATACCGGTGTAGGAATGACCGGCACATTGAGATATTGTCTTTTGAATTTCTCGACTACTGATACGATTAATTTTACCGGAATCCCTGGAGGATCGACAATTACACTTACCAGTTCTCTTCCTCAACTTGACACGGGACAATCTGTGACGATTGTTGGACTAACGAATGGCTCCGGTGCTCCTGATGTGACAATAGATGGAGCAAATCTGTACCGCGCCTTTAGTATGATGAACTCAGGTAGCTTTTCTATCAGCAATCTGAATATTCAAAATACTCAATCGTTGGGAGCAAACGGCGGCGATGCCACAGGCGGCGGAGGTGGAGGCGGCGGAGCTGCGGGGGAGGGAGGAGGACTTGGAGTCAATAATGTGAACAATCTCTCATTAACAAATGTTATCTTTTCATCGAACAATGCCACAGGAGGAAATGGTGGAAATGCCGCAGGCGCTGGAACTGCTAGCAGCGGAGGCGGCGGCGGCGGCGGTGGAGGTAGTTTCACTACTGGATTAGGCACATCGGGCGCAGGAGGAGCGGGGGTGGCAGGAACGGGCAATTCCGGCGGAGGAGGTGGCGGAGGCGGCGGCGGAGGTAATAATGCATTGGCAGGCAACTTAGGTGTAGGGCAAACAGGAGGAGCAGGAGGATCCGGGGGATCAAACGCAGGAGGCGCAGGAGGAACAGGAGTTCTGAATGCCGGCGGCGGCGGCGGCGGCGCAGGCGGTGACGCTTCCGGATCGGGTAATCCCGGGGACAATGGTAATGCAAATGGCCAAGGCGGAAATGGAGGAATTTCTAGTGGATCTTCGGGAGGCGCAGCAGGTACAGGCGGCGGGGGTGGGGGCGGAACCGGCACAGGCACATCTGTAGGAGGAAACGGCGGCGATGTCAATACGAATACTTTGAGTAGCGGAGGCGGCGCCGGAGGAGGGGGTTCCGGACCCACAATGGGAGGATTAGGTGGTCTTTACGGTATAGGTGGCGGAGGCGGTGGAGGTGGAGGATCTCCCGTCACAGGAGGTGCGGGCGGTGGAGCAAATCTTGCTGCGAGCTCCCCGGGATTTGGTGGTGGACAAGGTGGTGATGGAGGATCCGGTACGGCCAATGGCGGCGGTGGCGGAGGCGGTGCAGGGCTTGGGGGCGCGATTTATTGGTGCCGCTCAGGCAATTTAACAATTAACGATGACGTCATTTTTAATAACAATACTGTTTCGAGTGGTTCAGGTGGAAGTTCTGTCGGCGGCGGCGGCGCGCAGCCGGGAAGCGCCGGCTTGGCTTTAGCCCCAGATATTTTTATCTACAATTCCACTATCACTTTTAACATTAACACCACATCCTCTCTTCCTACCCCTATTGAATCGCCGCCCGACGTTATAAGTTCCTTCGTTAAAAATGGACCGGGAACGCTTATTTTAAATGGAACGACATCCTTCCCCATGTTCGGAGGAGGAAGCGTCACAGCCGGGACTTTACAAGCGGGAAATGCCAATGCTTTTTCATCGCTACTTAGCTGGTTTGTATCTTCTGGGACTTTTGATTTAAATGGTTTTGATCAAACCATTTCTTCCATCTTTACCCTTCCCGGAACATTTGTCACTCTGGGGGCAGGTACATTAACTGTCACAGGCGCCGATATGATGGATTCTACTATTACTGGTTCTATCTCAGGTTCGGGCGGAATTATCAAACAAGGCGCCTTCATTTTGAATCTCAGCGGTACAAGTACGTATTCAGGTACGACGCAAGTTACGGATGGAACATTTCAAGCAGGAGCTAATAACGCCTTTTCCAGTGCCAGCGCAATCATCTTATCCAATACGGCTACGCTGGACTTAAATAGTTTCAACGAAACTATACCCTCCTTAACCGGAGATACCGGAACTTTTGTGACCCTCGGTTCCGGAACATTGACGACCGGAAGCAGTAATGCTTCCACAACCTATGCTGGCAGCATTTCAGGAATGGGGGGTGGGGTAACTAAAGTAGGCACAGGAACTTTTATACTCACCGGTGCGAGTACCTATACCGGGGCCACAACTGTTGACAATGGCACATTGCTCGTCGATGGAAGCATTTTAGGTACAGCAACAGTCAATGCACCGGGAATATTGGGCGGAACGGGAAGTGTCAATGATTTAATCAATAATGGCACTGTAGCACCGGGTGATTCCATTGGAACATTGAATGTAACAGGAAACTACACGCAAAATTCTGGATCTATCCTTAGTAATGAAATTGACAATGCCGGAAATACTGATCTATTAAACGTAACTGGAACGGTAACGATTAATCCTGGTTCAACTCTGCAAGTGGTCGCTCTTTCCAGTTCATTCCCCACAAATTTTCTTTACACAATCGTCCAAGGAAGCTCAGTCACAGGAACTTTTTCTAATGTGACTTATGTTTTACCTCCTCGCTTACTGCTTCAAGCTCAAGTGATTTATAACGCTGCGAATATTCAATTCCAAATTCTCAGTAGTTCCTTTATTGCATTCAGCGACCTGATAACGGGCGGCAATGCCGGTGCAGTTGCTGTGTGTCTCGATCAAGTGCCTCTGGGCAATCCCGATTTTGATAGCGTCCTCAATGCCTTAAATGGGATTTCAAATTTAACGGATTTAAGAAACGCCCTCAATCAATTACAACCCTCACAATTTACCGCCCTTGCTCTTGTTCAAGAGAGCAATGACATCAGGGTGCGTACGGCATTCACTCACCGACTCCAAGAATTATATACAGCGACCTGTTCTCCTCGATGGCATGGCGATAAATACAATCCAGATGACTACGAGCAAGGTGAGGAGTATGAAGACCCTGAATGGTCTAAACATCAACTCGCTAATGTATGGATCGAGCCTTTTTACGATCGAGCCAATCAACACAATTCTCATTCTCAGCCGGGCTATCACGACCGAGGCAGCGGTGTTGCAATAGGCACGGACTTCCGCGTCGTGCATAATTTTTACGTGGGCGCGGGATTTGCCTATACATACAGCCATATTAACTGGAAAGAATCGCAAGGGCATGGAAGATTAAACAATTACTACGGAGCTCTATACACAACTTGGAGACCCAAATGGTTTTATATCGATGCATCGTTCATCGGAAGTAGCAATCATTATGAAGCATCGCGCAATATTCGCTTCCCAGGTGTAAATCGAAAAGCGAAAAATCACCACCAGGGCTATGAACTCGCTGGACAATTGGGGGTAGGAGGACTATTAAACTTCAAACCGATTGAAATTCAACCTTTTGGACGTGCAGACTATATCTTTGTCCATGAAAATGGCTACAAAGAACATGGAGCTAAAAGCTTAGATCTTCGAATCAAAGATAAAAATTCTAACCTCTGGCGAACAGAACTAGGATCTTATCTATCCAGCTGCATCCGCATGCATGACTTTAAAATGATCCCCTCTCTTTATGCGAGCTGGATTCGGGAAATGCGCGATGAGGGAACCCATATTAAAGCCCAATTTATCGGCTCGAGCTGTACCTTTCGGGTGAGCGGCTTAAACCCAGATCGTTCACTGTTAGGGATTGGGGCTTCCACGATCTTCCTTTTAAGTGACGATCGCGTTTCTTTAGGAGTTTTTTATGATGGCCAAATCAGCTCAAACTATTGGGAATACCAATTTTCTGGTCGGTTAGGAGCCAACTTTTAAAGCAATAATTTACCACGGAGTGCACGGAGCGCGCGGAGGCGGCTCACGCCGCAAGAAAAATACATTTGCGAAATGTAGTTCCCCCTTTCATACAGCGAAGCCGCTCCGTGCTCTCTGTCTGTGATCTCAGTGGTTCATTTTTTTAAAATAATTTGTTACACCAGAACCCTCTCCCTTCAAGGTTTGTTTTTGCAATAAATTCTCTATTCGAGTTATAGTTTTCTGAGTGTCTTATGGACATCTTGGGATTTTTATTCCCCTATGAGACCTACATAATATGAATAGGAGCAAGGCATAGATGCCAACATATAGCCAACTGATACGATTTGGCCGAAGACCGAAAACGAAGCGAAAGAAATCTCCGGCCCTGCAGCAATGCCCGCAAAAACGAGGTGTTTGCCTGCAAGTCAAGACAAAGACGCCAAAGAAGCCGAACTCAGCCCTGCGTAAAGTCGCCTGGGTACGCCTCTCCAATGGCCAAGAAGTGATCGCCTACATCGGCGGTGAAGGTCATAACTTGCAAGAACATAGTATCGTTCTCGTCCGCGGCGGTCGCGTTAAAGACTTGCCCGGCGTTCGGTACCACATTGTCCGCGGATCTTTGGACTGTGCAGCTGTTAAAGACCGCAAGAAATCCCGATCCAAATACGGGGCAAAACGTCCTAAGTAATATTAGGATACCTGCGTGACAATAGGTATCCTGGCTCACCATTGCTTCTTTTCTTAAGGTGAAGAGTCAATCGCGGGCCGGGCGCTGAAAAACAGCGACCCAAGTGAAATGGATTTATAGAATTAAATTAGAAAAGAGGACTCAAGACATGTCAAGAAGAAGACGAGCTGTAAAACGGGAGACGGAGCCAGATCCGCTTTACAACAGCTATGTTTTAACAAAATTCATCAATAAAGTGATGTACAGCGGCAATAAATCAGTGGCCCGCCGTATCGTGTACAATGCGATTGAGAAATTCGCTAAAAAAATCAAGGCTGATGATCCCCTCGCCGCTTTTGAACAAGCCCTGGAAAACGCTAAGCCTTCTCTCGAAGTAAAATCCCGACGTATCGGGGGCGCTACCTACCAAGTGCCAATTGAAATTGCTGCTGACCGCCGCACCGCGATGGCTATGCAGTGGATTATCAAACACTCACGTGAAAAAGCAGGGCGTCCGATGGAAGAAGCTCTCGCTACAGAACTCATCGACTGCTTCAATAACCAAGGTGCTACGATCAAGAAAAAAGATGATACGCATCGCATGGCAGAAGCTAACCGCGCCTTCGCGCATTACAAGTGGTGAGACATGGGTAAGCGACCAGAAACAGATGAATTAAAAAATGTCCGGAACGTCGGCATTATGGCCCACATCGATGCGGGCAAGACAACAACTACGGAACGTATCCTCTTTTATTCCGGAAAATTGCACCGGATCGGCGAAGTACACGAAGGTGCTGCGACGATGGACTTCATGGAGCAAGAACGGGAACGGGGCATTACGATCACTTCTGCGTCTACTACAGTGTATTGGAAAGGACGCAAAGGCGAAACGCATAAAATCAACATCATCGACACCCCTGGACACGTCGACTTCACCATTGAAGTTGAGCGTTCCTTGCGCGTCCTCGATGGTGCTGTCGCCGTTTTTGATGCTGTTGCCGGTGTGCAACCCCAATCAGAAACCGTGTGGCGCCAAGCTGAACGCTATCGCGTTCCACGGATCGCTTTCATCAACAAGATGGACCGCGTCGGTGCAGATTATTTCATGGCCGTCAATTCGATGAAAGAAAAGTTGGGCGCGAATGCTGTTATGGTCCATTGCCCAATCGGCTCTGAATCTGAGTTTAAAGGAATGGTCGACCTGATCACGATGAAGGCCTACCTTTTCCTAGATGAAACCATGGGTGCCAAATACGAGACGACAGACATTCCCGCAGATCTTCTCAGCCGCTGCAAAGAGATGCGCCAGCAAATGCTAGAAGAACTCGCTACCATCGACGAGACTAATGAAGAATTCATGATGAAAGTGCTGGAAAACCCAGATTCCATCACCGAAGATGAAATTCACGCTGTGATCCGCAAAGGAGTTTGCAGCAATTTAATCACTCCCGTACTGTGCGGCACCGCCTTTAAAAATAAAGGCGTCCAACAGCTTCTCGATGCGATTGTAAACTGGATGCCCTCTCCGCTCGACCGAGGACTGATTAAAGGGATCAACCAGTCTAACGGTGAGCCGATGGAGCTCGAGCCACGCGATGATGCACCACTTGCAGCGCTAGCTTTCAAAATCATGTCCGACCCGTATGTCGGTAGATTAACCTTCGTACGTATCTATGCAGGAACACTCTCAAAAGGGGTTAACCTCACCAATACGACAAAGGATAAAGATGAACGGATATCGCGACTACTGGAAATGCATGCTAATCAACGTAAAGACCGCGATGAATTCTTCACCGGTGATATCGCTGCTTGTATCGGACTCAAATACACAAGTACAGGCGATACGCTCTGTGCCGAAGACACGCCACTCCTCCTAGAAAAAATGGACTTCCCCGAGCCGGTAATTTCGATGGCGATCGAGCCCAAATCTAAAGCCGATCGTGAGAAATTATCGCTTGCGCTAAGCGCGTTGTCTGAAGAAGATCCTACCTTCCGCGTCTTCACCAATGAAGAAACAGGTCAAACGATCATCGCTGGAATGGGTGAACTGCACCTTGAAATTCTCCGCGATCGTATGTTCCGCGAGTTTAGCGTCGAGGCTAATGTCGGTAAACCCGAAGTTGCCTACAAAGAGACGATCACAATTCCGGGTAAAAACGAAACAAAATACATCAAGCAATCCGGTGGACGCGGTCAATACGCGCACGTCGTGCTTGAGATCGAGCCAAACGAAAAAGGCAAAGGCAACGAGGTCGTCAGCAAGATCGTCGGCGGTGTCATTCCCAAGGAATACATCAACCCGACTATCAAAGGGATTACTGAGGGCTTGGCAACTGGCGTTCTCGCCGGTTATGGCCTGGTCGACGTCAAAGTAGCGATCACCTACGGATCGTACCACGAAGTTGACTCGAGCGAAATGGCGTTTAAGATCTGCGGATCGATGGCTGTTAAAGAAGCCGCGCGCAAGTGTAAGCCGATCATCCTCGAACCGATCATGAAGGTCGTGATCACAACTCCTGAGCAATTCATGGGAGATGTGATTGGCGACGTCAATCGCCGTCGCGGTAAAATCCTCAATCAAACGACCCAAAAAACGATGGTTGAAATCGAAGCGGAAATCCCGCTTAGCGAAATGTTCGGATACTCGACGCAACTCCGCTCGATGAGTACAGGACGTGCAACCTATGTGATGGAGCCTTCTCACTTTGAGCCGGTCCCCATGAAAATCCAAGAAGAAATTACTAAGAAATAAAGAGATTATGGGAAAACAACAATCCAGACAAAAAATACGTATCCGGCTGAAGGGCTATGACCAGCGCGTTATTGATCGCGCAGCCGTCGATATCGTAGAGACAGCTAAACGCACAGGCGCACGGATCGCAGGGCCAATTCCCCTACCGACCCGGCGTGAAATCTTTACCGTGTTGCGCTCTCCTCACGTCGACCGCAAGTCGCGCGAGCAATTTGAGATCCGCACCCACGTACGCATGCTCGACATCCTTAATCCCACACCCGACACGATCGACAAGCTTAAAGTGCTTCCCGTCGCTGCCGGCGTCGACATCAAAATCAAAGCCTAAATAAAAAAAGCGAGAGGGACATCCTTCTCGCTTTTTAAATTAAGCTAGGCTTAGTTTGTAAATTCCTCGGAAAACATTGCTTTTAAAATCGACTGGCATTTCTCTAAGTCCTCAATACTTAAAAAAGTATTTTTCGCTTTGATCTCTAAACACAATGCCTCTAAAACTCGATTAGTTAAAATTCTATAAATTTCGCTCTTATCACTAAATCCCAAAGCTTCTGCTCGACGGTTAAAAGTTTGATTAAGTCTTCGAAGATCTTTTTTGAGATATAGTATAAAAATATCAGAAATACCCGCATAGCTTGTTTGAGATTTCAAAGCATTAAGCGAACAGGAATCAATCAGTTGAGTAAACAGCAATTAAAAATCTATAAGCATGTAAATTATTGATTATGAGTAAATTGCAATTTCAAGATTTTATCTTGAAATTGCATGAAAGTTATGATAAAATGAAGGCATTACAGGATAAACCCTCATGTACCTCCACCGTAAATTAGAAAAACCTCTAAAGGAAGCTCTAAGCCAATTTCCCGTTGTTTTGATCACGGGGCCAAGACAAGCAGGCAAATCGACTCTATTACAACATAGTTTAAAGGATTATAATTACGTTACATTTGATGATATCCTTGTCCGCAACCTAGCTGAATCTGATCCCACTCTGTTTCTCAAGACTTACAAGCCCCCGGTCATTTTAGATGAAATCCAATACGTGCCTTCTTTGCTTTCGCATATTAAAAAAATCATCGATGCCGATCGGAGAAATTATGGGCAATATGTCCTGACCGGATCGCAGATTTTTCCCCTGATGAAAGGGGTGTCCGAATCCTTAGCAGGAAGAATCGCCATTTTTCAACTCTATCCTTTGAGCTGGAATGAGATTCCCCATGCCGAGCTCTATGATGAAATTAAACTAGCCGAACAGATGAGAAAGGGGTTTTATCCTGAATTCCAAGTGCAGCCGCAGCTCAATCCCAAATTCTGGCATAGTGCTTATCTTTCGACTTATATTGAGCGCGATTTGAGGACGATGCGCAATATTCACGATTTAGGTCAATTTCAGCGATATCTTGTTTTATTAGCTGCAAGAGCCGGTCAAATTTTGAATTTGAATGAAATTGGCAAAGAATGTGGCATTTCTCAAACAACCGCTAAAGATTGGCTGATGCTACTGCAAGCTACTTCGATCATTTATCTGCTGGAACCCTTTTCAAGAAATGTGACAAAACGGGTGGTTAAATCATCTAAACTCTTTTTCGTAGACACAGGTCTGCTGTGTTATTTACTCCGTATTGAAAGCGATGAGCAGCTCATCCATTCCCCTTTTGCTGGGCATTTGTTTGAAAACATGGTCGTTATGGAAACTGTGAAACGTTATGCTGAAAAAGGGGAACGGGCACCGTGTTATTTTTATCGCACGAGTGGCGGACTTGAGGTTGATCTTATAATCGATCATGGCGATCATTTTGATGCGTATGAAATCAAGTTTACCTCAACGCCCACTCCGGCTCGAATACAACCCCTGATGGAATTTAAAACCGAATTTCCCGTAAAAAAGGCGGCTGTTCTTAACCTTCGTCGCGAAACATTGCCTTTTTCTAAAGAGATTAGCGCCATGCATTGGAGCAACATTTAAAAGAACATCCACAGACCGTGGAGATTTGTTCACGTCTTTGAGAAATCGACAAGCTCAAAGTGCTTCCCGTCGCTGCCGGCGTCGACATCAAAATCAAAGCTTAAAAATAAAAAGGCGAGAGGGACCCCCTCTTGCTTTTATCTTGGGGAATCTATCCCTTTATATTTACTTACAAGTTGTCTAACATCTAAAGTTTGTAGTTCACAGCATTACTGTGTGATTGACTGCCATTCATTGAATTAATTACAAATGCCATCTCACGTCTCATTTTTTGCGATAATTATAAATGGTGTTTTTTTTATGTCAAAAAAAATATATTTTCAAAGAATCGCAGATTTTTTCTCTAATGAAGATTGCATTTAGTTTAAAAAATTCACCATTCTTTTCGCGCTATCAAAAACCCAAGAACAAATTATGGCAATACCACCTGTACAAAATACAATTAAAACTACAGCAAATAACATCCTGACGAACTTTCATGGAGAAGATGCGCCTAAAATTTCGATCGAGCTCTTTCAAAAGAAATTAGGCAAAACATCGATGACATCGATACCTACACTAGATTTGCCTAAAGATTTTAAAACGGATGATGTCTTTGAGCGAGCAAGTTATACCATTTGCGAAACGACACAAAATGAAATTGTTTTGTACACACTTTTTGCATTTAAGCCGGCTAATGCTATTTACTTTTCGATGCCAGAAGAAGAGCCCATTATCCAAATAATTTCACCCCAACGTTGGACTCTCTACTGCGAGAAGAGCGGTTTTGAGTTATTCTCTAAGTATTTAGATCAAGGGAACTGTAATAACGCTGGATTCCTGCGGCATGGGGTGAAACGGGGGGACCATTGGATAGAACAAACTTCAGATCCGAATGACATTAAGTTTATCCATAAAATACTGCTCACAGCTGCGCAAATCAAATTTATATTAAAAACATTAGAGAAAAAATCTCGCTAAAGTTTTTAAAATTGCCAGCCGAATTCCACAGAAAATTGATTGACGGTGTAATCGTTGGAAAATTCCCCTTTGTAAAGCGCTGTAAGGGTAATGGCGCTGAGGGTATAAAGACAGCCGATCTGTGGCGACACAAAATTTTTGCTCTTGTCGAAGGATTTTACGACAAGTTTGCAATTTTCACTGGCGTACTCTTTAAATTGAGATTGGTATTTGCTATTGCTCAGCACGATTTTCTCTATCCAGCTCACACCTACAAATGGTCGAAGGCATCCCTGTTTTAGTGTAACATCCCTAGCGAACGTTACGCCGATTTCAGGACGCAGCATCTGCGATGTCTTTCTTTTGACTTTTAGACTGATGCTCTTAGCTCCATGTTCGTTGTAAGTGGGCTGAAAGAGATAGAAAAAATCTAGTGATCCAAAAGCTTCGAACAAAAATTTCTTATACCAGGTATATGTCGACAGGCCAACATGGGGGGTCACAAAAAAACTGCCGTGGGTATTTTTAGCTTTGCGATGGATGGAAGCGAAATCGATCTTGCGCGTCACATCGTAAATATTCGTGCCTGCTGTGATGGAAGCATCTAAAACAACATGTTTCCAGTTGAAGCCACCGTACACTGCGCCGAAAGCTTTTTGAATGTTTGCATCGCCAGCTGAATGATCCCAATCAAGATGAGTAAACACATATCCAGCGCCAAATCCCAAGAGAAAATTTTTGGGCATGCAATGATCGTAGCCTAATACAAAACCCCCAGATTGCGTATCAAAACCGCGCAGATGTTGTAAATGGCTGACATCAGTAAAATTCCCAAACGGGCTGATCCATAAATGATGTGATTGATCAATGGGCTCTTGATCAATGGGCTCTTCTTGTTCTTGCTTGTTTTTAAAAGAGTCGGCCCACCTTCTAAGAGGATTGGATTTTTTTTCCGATTTTTTCGGAAAACAGGAGCTTTTATTGCAGGGAAGTTTGACGAGCTGTTGTGCAAAAATAGCTGAGATTAGGGCATCATTATCGAAGTTAGCCAATTCAAAAGCTCCAAAAAGAGCCGGATGAAGTTGATTCAGTGCTTTATTGAGATTATTGTTGTTAAGCGTATTGGCAGCATCGATTACGGATGCTAAGTCAGAGCCTGCTTGAATTGTGAGACATTCTAGATAGTTATAGACTGCGGTGGGATTCCCTAAATGGATAATTTTTCCTAGAAATAATAGGGTATTTCCCAAATATTCCAATCGAGCAATAGTCCCATTGATTAGCTCCAGGTTAAAGTCAAATCCACTAGGATAATTGATCACTCCCCAAAGTTGATTGATCCCTCCAGCAGCTGTCAAAATGTCATAAGTATTGCCTTTAAAAATCTCGCCTGTAGGGCTGAGCACTGTTAACACAGCGGCATTGTCAATAGTCGCGGTTCCGGAAATTACAATCTGATCGCTCAAGGAGCCATCAATTTCAACTGCATATTCCATGCCAGCACCTTGCGTGTAGTTGCCGGTAATGGTGATAGTACCAATCGAATCGCCTGGCTGAATTGTTCCAGAAATCGCATTAACATCAGCATATGTCCCATTTCCATTGAGAGTACCGCCATTTATTGTGAGTGATCCCAATGATCCATTTCCGCTCAATCGTCCGCCATTTAATTGAATCGAACTAGATGTTAGCGAGCCATTGACAATCAATGTTCCATCGCTCACTGTCGTCGTACCAGACAAAGGACTATTACCTATAAGCGTAACATTGCCTGTTCCTTGCTTAATGAAATTCCCAGTTCCGCTGAGCACTCCCGCATATGTGCCATCAAAGTTCTGGTTAAAGCTCAACGTTGCATTATCCATGATATCGCTGGCAATACTGTCCGTCGTTACCTGCAACGTACCACCTGAGACTGTTTTCGCATTGGTATTGGAGTCTGTTCCAGCTAAAGTAAGCGTTTCCGTTCCATCTTTTACAAAACTCCCGCTCCCGCTCAAGGTTCCTGAAAAAGTCGTCGAGGTGTTATCTAGTCCTACTGTAAGTGCTGTTAAATCGGCTATGTCGACGGTCCCGGAACCGGCTAAAGATCCAAGACTATTGGTGTCGTTGACATCTAAAATTCCCCCCACCGTACAAGCGCTCGAAGCTGACAAAGCTGTACTTGATCCCGTTTGCAATGTTCCCGCTAAAATCAGCGTATAGCCATTATTGACGTTATTTCCAGATAAAATGAGCGTTCCATCGCCAGCTTTTATCAGGTTTCCAGAACCGCTCAAGTTTCCTGAGACTGTAAACGTCGTTGCATCATCTGTGTCGATCGTTCCATTTCCCGTCATGCTCAGATTTTTGGATGAACTCAACGTCGCAGAGTTATTTAACGTTCCCCCATTAAACGTCAGATCTCCCGTACCCAAATTATCATCACTGCTTATGCTGACTATGCCATCATTAAAACGGGTTCCGCTGCTGTATGTATTACTACCGCTGAGGATCAGCGTACCAGCATCGCCTTTGGTTAAAAGTCCCCCGGAACCGCTGATGACACCAGAGAGAGTAAACGTCGTGGAGCTATTGACTTTAATTGTTCCCGCTGCGTTCATCAGCACGCCACGAGCGGAAGTAAATGATGCCGTAGTATTTAATTCGCCCCCTCGAAATTCAATCTTGTTGGTCGCTGCTCCTAAGTTATTATCCGCGCTGATGCTCACAGTCCCAGCGAAAATTTGCAAACTAGGAGAAGTAAATGTGTTATTTGCCGCTAAAACCAGCGTGCCTGGATTGAATTTTCTCCAAGAATTCGCGTTCGTTACGCCCGTGACAGGTCCGGCAAGCGTCAAGGTGACGCCGCTATCAGGAGTAATCGAAATACTGCCGGTTGGGCTAGATAAATTGATTTCGCGATTAGTGGTAAAAGAAGCGCTAGCCTCGAGATTGCCGCTCGAAATATGGACAAGGCCGCTGGGATTTCCTAAATTGGCATCGGAGCTGACTTGAAGAATTCCCCCTCCGAGAAGAGTGGTCCCCCCTTGATAAGTGTTATTGCCCGTTAAGATGAGTGTGGAATTGGAATTTTTTGTGAAAGACCCTGTGCCGCTCATCGTTCCATTATATGACCCGCTGGATCCTGAAACGGTGTAAATTACGCTTGCATTGTTTACGATATCTCCAGCAAGGGTAAGATTATTGCCTTGCAAAACTCCAGCGTTGACTGTTGTGCCGCCAGTATAAGTGTTAACACCGCCTAAAATCAATGTTCCCGTTCCTATCTTGTTCAAACTATGCGCCCCGGAAATGACGCCTGAAAAAGTCACTGATGATGTTGAATTTTGAGTTACTGTTAAATCTGTTTGTAAAGAAAGGGCGGAACTAATGCTATGCGCAGCATTGCCATTGGCATTCGTAATGGAAATCGAACCATTCATCTGCAGAATGCCGCTAGATAAAGTATAGGCATTGCCGCTGTCGATATTCATTGTGCCAACAGCAAACGTTCCATCCACAGTCACCGTTCGCGGAGCCGTAATCACATTGCTGAAAATGGCGGTTGCTCCCGAACTATTGGGAACAGAGGGTGGATTCCAATTGCTCGCTGTACTCCAATTTCCCGCAGCATCGACGTTCCATGTTTCTGCATGCAGAAACTGAAGTGCAAGCAAAGAAACACACAAAAATGGTTTATAGCAATGTAATTTATTCATATGTAAACAGAGTAAAAAACTTACTCTTTTTAAATTCACCAAAAATTATTCAAGTAATTTTATTGATTATCTAACTTGATAAATAAACATTTTACAATAAAAAACAATAAAAAATGTAGATGTATAAATTCAGGCCCTAATGTCGACGTATTTATCATGCCATAAGTAGTCGCGGAAGATGAATTCTTTGGTTCCGAAAAAAACCAAGATCGATAATTACCTTTGTTAAGTTTTTTTTGATCCACTCTTTCATGAGCTTTTTGATTTGAGTTTGGTAGGGAATGCCCTCGAGTTCTGCTCTGCGCTTGAAAGCTTTAAGCAGCGGCGACCCTGATTGCTACCCTCTTTTTCTCTATGAAAAAACGAACTGACCAGATTCAAAGATTCACGAGGAGGGAAGGTTTTATAACCTTTCGGACGAGTGAGGCGAAGAAGATGGCAGTGCAGCTTTCATAGAGGAAATATGGGGTAGCAATCCGGGTCGACAGCTCAATTTTAAGACTAATCAATTGACTTTTTTCTGGAACAGTCGAGAAGAGCATTCGGTAATAACCCAACTTGTCCCCTACCCTCCCTTAGACGCGAGTGAGATGGACAAGATGCAAGATTCGAGAGGACGCCAAGGTCATGACCTTGGCAACGATCGAAGCGCTGCAGATTGTCCGTCGCAACCCGCGGATAAGGGAGTAAGAGCGACAACAAAATAAATCCATAGTAAACTCTTTAGTCGACAGCAAGAGGAGTTCATATGGAATTACAAATTGTTGCTTTCTATTTTTTCGCAGATGAAATTTTAAAAGCAAGTCATCTCTATGACGATCCCCAGGCTAAAATGACCAATGCAGAAGTCATCACCGCAATCTTAATAGCTGCATATTTTTTTTCTGGGAACCAGCGTTCTGCTGCTATCTTTCTCAAAGAATACCGCTATATTCCTAACTTCCTTAGTGAAAGTCATTTCAATCGACGACTACATCGTATTCCACTCTCTATTTGGCAAAGATTTTTCTCTGTTTTAGCAGAATATTTTAAACACAATCATTCTTCCAATGAATATGTCGTCGATAGTTTTCCTGTTTCGGCATGCGATAATGTTCGAATCTTTAATGCTAACATTTTTTCAGGAGAACAATATAGAGGTTATAGTGCCAGTAAGAAACGATTCTTTTATGGACTGCGAGTTCATCTCATAATCACTACTAATCAAGAACCTGTAGAATGCGTATTTACCCCAGGATCTGAAAACGACATCAGTGCTTTTAAACGCTTTGACCTAAATCTTCCAAAAGGAGCAACTGTATATGGTGATAAAGCTTACAACTCCTATGAATACGAGGATTTTCTCAAGGAAAACAATATTCACTTGGTAGCACAGAGAAGAGTAAATTCGAAACGACCTTTAGATAAATGTCTCGGATATTTACAAGGTTATTGGCGGAAAAGAATTGAAACAGCATTTAGTCGAATTGTTTCTGTATTTCCAAAACATATTCATGCTATTACAAGCAGGGGATTTGAATTAAAAGTATTTTCATTTATTTTAGTCTATTCTTTAAGTTTATTGCTTTGAGAACTTATTGCCCGCAGGAGTTGGCTGCAACCCACGATCTACTGCGCTTCTCTCCTTGCCAAGGTCGCGACCTTGGCTTCGTCGAGAATCTTGTATCTCGTGTGTTTCGCTCAACCCTTCAGGCAAGGTAGGGGGCAAGTTGGGTTAATATTCAAGGAATTCGATAATTTGGTCGGAGTTCATGCCCTCACAGCGCTTAAGATATTCTTCGCTGAAATATTGAATAGTTCTTAACCTTCGGCGCGTAACGCTTCCCTTTCGAAAGAGATAAGCGCCCTGCATTGGAGCGCTGTTTAAGTTGCATTTAAACCTCGTAAACGCCATCCTAGTCGCACTCAAAAAAACCCGAGGTTAGATTATGGCAATACCACCCGTACAAAATACGATTGAAACTACAGCAAATAATATCCTGACGAGCTTTCAAGGAGAAGATGCGCCTAAAATTTCTATCGAGTTATTTCGTAAGAAATTGGGTAAAACACCTCTTGACTCGATACCTCGCATAGATTTGTCAAAAAAAGAAGAAATCTTCGATCGCACAAGGTATTCCATTTGCGAAACAACACAAAATGAAATTGTCTTGTATTCACATTTTGAGCTTGCAGAAGATTCCCGCAATATGATTCCTGGATTCGATCAAGCTGTTGTAATTCATGTAATTTCAGATAAACGCTGGTCTCTTTATTGTGATCAAAGCGGATTCAATTTGTTTTCTAGGTATTTACGGGAAGGCGAATGCAACGATGCTGGGTTTGAAAAGGATTATGATGCCAAAACGTTTACTTCTGATCTCAATTCTCAAGCAGCAGCTACTCATAAGCACAAAGAAGTTATTACTGCTCTTTTTACGAAACAGTTTGCAAAAGATTTAATTAAATATTTTTTTAAATCTGAAATAACACGCGCTCTTCGCGGTGAAATTGTAATACAAGCACAAACAGACATCGATGCAGTTAAAGCGGATGCGGAGACGTTTAGGACGAAAAAAACTAAAAAATGTATTGTCGCGTAGAGATATATTATAATTTTAAATTAACGACTGGAAATTGAACTAACTAATATTGATTTATTAGACAATTAATAGTATAATAATCACCATAAAACAATATAATTTGGTAATTATTATGACAACAGTTAATAAATTAAGAGTTTATCCGGGCTCTATGTCACAACCTTGGCCTTCAGGCCTAAGAATAACTTCTTCAAATCTAGAAGCATCAAATGATTCTAGATTTGATAAATCTTCAGAAGCTCGTACTAAAATTTTTGATATAGTAGATCAACGCCTAGCTGAATTAAAACAAAAAATTCAACAACTAGCTGCCACAATTACACCAGGTCAAGTATTTCAAGGTTATCTTGAATCTGCTATAACTCCTCCTTCTTTAGATTCTCAAAAAATTAATCTACCTTTCCATTTTTTGCTCAAGGCGTCAGATATTCCTACTAATTGCCGCAATCCCGATTCTGAGGACTCTGTTCAAGCTTTTGGCAACTGGCTTAATGACCGCGGTGCTGCCGTTGCTAATAACGCAGGTCAAGCTGTACCTGCACCAGTCAATCCCAAGGAATTAAAAGAAATTTTAAAACAAATGCTCGACGCGAGTTTTGAAACGCAAAAAGACTTTGTGATTGCTCATGAGCTAAGTCATGCCTGCCCTGAGAATAAAAGCGTTTTTGTTAATTTGGGTGAGCGCGCTATGCGAAATTTGATAATTGCCGCTTTGGTCGTGGGAATTACGCTTCTCGTGGTAGGTATTGTACTATGTCCTTTTGTCGGTGTGATTCTCGGCCTTATTCTTGCAGGAATTGGATTGGGTTATATAACTCTCACCCTTTTCTCAATGCACCACGGTATTCTCAAGTGTCGAGAAATTGAACAAAGATGCGACTTGAATGCGGCCCAAAAATTAAACAATGCAACAGGTGGAATTGCCTACTTCGAACATCTTTTGAGCAAACATGCAATCGAGCACAAGCGTAACGATAAAGACGATACAACTGAATTATTGTTAAAATCGCGCATTGAGAATTTGAAGCAATGGGAAAAAACTCGTCAAGGGCTGTACCCGGGATAATTTGGCTCTTCTTGATAAATTAAGTCATAGGCAGGTGGACGCTGCCGCTCCATATATTTACCGATGACTTTGCCGTTTTGCACAATCAAGAAGTAATGATTCTCGGCGATGAGATTCTCGCCAATGTTAATCCGCTCGACGTATTCATATTCCAAATTATCATTTTTGTGATGGATTGCATAGGGTTGGCCGATGCGCGTTTGCAGATCGGCAATGGAAGCACCGACTTGCACCTGATCATAACAATTATACGTCATGAGCGCTGGTCGCGAACAGCTCGCTAGACACACAAGTCCGATCACAATCCATTTTTTCATGTTGTCTGTTGCCATAGCCGTCCTTGAATCAGAGTGCGGAATTGATCACTCGTGGCATATTCTGCGCGCATCAGGTAATTTTTATCATCTTGTTTTTCATACATTTCGAAACCTTCAAATCCGATATCTTCGATGCGAAATTCCCAAGCGATGACTTTGTCATTGATGAGGCCTTTGCCGGTGATTTTGCCTAATGCTTGATTTTCTAATTCGATAGTGAATTCTCCATTTGTCAAATTGGAGATAGAAAAAACATTATGCATAACGTCGGATAAGCCTTTAACTTGAATCTCTTGCAAACATTCGATCCGACCATCGCCATCGGGTAAACCGATATTCCAACGCGTGAAAAATCCGAGTTCTTCTGAGACCATGTTCAATTGGATCTTGCCTTGTCCGAGCCACGCACTAGGCGTGAATAAAAATTGATGCTGCGCCATTAAAACATAAACCTTCTGCTATAAATGCTTTGTAAAATGCCGAGAGCGGTCATAGTCGAAAGTACGGAAGAGCCGCCGTACGTGATCATCATGAGTGGCACTCCTGTAATTGGAAGAAAACCGCACATCATCCCCATGTTGACAATCATATGCATCGCCAAATACGTCGTAATTCCTGCAGATAGAAGCCGCCCAAACCGATCGCCTGCTACCGCTGTCACCTGAAAACTAAAATAGATCAAACCGAAAAAAAAGAGCATTAAGAAAAACACACCGATGAGGCCAAATTCTTCAGAAAAGGCTGCAAAGACAGAATCGGTATGCGCAGCGGGAAGCCACTGGTGTCCGGAAAATTCACTTTTATGCCAACCGCTACCTGTAATCCCGCCTAATGCGATGGCCGTTTGAGAGGCTTCTTGATGATACGTATGCGGGTTCAGCCGCTCGTATTGATATTGTTTGATGACTTTGGTAGCGTAGGGGCGAAATTCATCATGCGAAATAAATCCTAAGAACATCAGGCTAACGAATACAAGACCTGCAAGTGCAAGAAGACTCATCACAGCGGTCACCCGTTTTTTAATCCCGCCGAAATAAAACATGACAAGCGCAATCGGGTATAACACGAGTGCTGTGCCCAAGTCAGGCTGTTTTAAAATCAAAATAAACGGGACAAAAACAATTAAGAGCGACATCAGTGTCGCCCGTTTTTGATAGGTATCTCGTCCTTTATTTTCCAGATAAAGACTTAAGCTCATGACTACGATCAATTTGGCGTATTCTGAGGGTTGAAAGGCAAATCCCACACCTGGAATCTTATACCAACGGTGCACGTTTTGAATAGCGGGTACAAAAAATACACCAATTAACAGCACAATCATGCCAAAATACAGAAACCAGGTCCATTCTTTGAGTTTGCGGTAGTCCAAACCAGAAAAAAATAAATAGACAACAGTGCCGATTGCAAACCAGCGGATCTGGGTTTTAGCTGTCGGTGTGAAAAGGGTTTCCTCCCCCATCTCGCTTGCATCCCCAGTCATCGCCGCGATCACCAGAATGCTGATGAACATGAGCGCCAAGAGGATAGGAATCGTCCTAAAATCGATCCGGCTTAAATAACGATGATCCCACATACTTTCTAAAATTGCTGGATTTTCAAGTTTATTTGGATTATACTAGTTTTTCAAGTTGGCGTTAAAGATCAATTTTTTAAAGATACTATGTCTCGATTAAAAAACATTTACTATATTCATTTCGATACCATCGATTCTACGAATACCTGGGCTAAAAAAAATGCCTCGACGCTGGATGCCGATCAACTCACCTGCATCACCGCCCAGGAACAAACAGCAGGACGAGGACGGTTTTTTCGCAAATGGCTCTCCCCAAAAGGGCAAAATATTTATGCGACGCTGTACTTCTGTCTGCCGCTCAATTGTTCGTATCTTGCGAATTTGGGTCAAATCCTCTCGATCTCTTGCATCACTGTGCTTAAAAAGCAGGGATTTTGTCCACAAGTCAAATGGCCCAATGACATTTTGTTAGAAGGTAAAAAAGTAGCAGGGGTGTTGTGTGAGACGGTAACCCTTGAAGATCGCCTAGGAATTGCTTTAGGGATGGGGATCAATGTCAACATGACAGAAGAGCTGCTCGATACGATCGATCAGAAGGCAACATCACTGGCACAATTAAGCGGTCAAACTTGGACCTTAGAACACATTTTAGACCCCATTCTGCATCAGTTCATGCAAGATTTAGACCTGTTGCAAACACAGGGTTTTGAACCGTTTCGGTTTTCCTACGAGCAACAACTCGCTTTTAAAGGCGAAATGATCACCTGCCATGACGGCCATAGAAACATCAGGGGAATTTGCCATTCAATCAATCAGGATGGCCGCTTGAATTTACTTCTGCCCAATGGAGAAAAAGTTCTTCTCTCTGCTGGTGAAGTGAAACTGAACTAAATTTTTCCTCTATATAAAGCAAAAATATTGATTGACTGATTTTAAAAAATGCGTTACGTTTTGGCCTTTAACTCATTTGGAGGTATTTTTATGAAAAAATGTTCCGCATTCATTATTTGTTTATCGCTGATCGCAACTGCTTATGCATGTGCTGAAGATCCAGAACCGACAGATCCCACTTGTCAAGCTGAACCAAAGCCAAGTGAAGATCAACCAACAACAATGGGTGAAGTTCTCGATATCGTATTAAGCGAAACAGCAAGTTAAATTTCACTATTCACGAGATAGTCGTCGACTATCTCGTGATTTTCTCTCTTTTTAAAATCCATTCAGACATTGCATTCATAGCGGACGGAGCCATTGTCTCTTCGATTTGCGCGCATTCCCCAACAGAGCCTGTTTTACAGGTTTGAAAACCATGATTGATCTTGGGCAATTTCATGATTGTGTAATCGGTATGTCCCACTTCCTTTAACGTTTGCTCAATGCGTGAAAGATTTTGATTACATGTCACAATGAGATCGAGTTCGCCGTTTAAAGCAAGCACAGGGATCTTCAGTTGTTTTAAAAAACTCGTCGGCTCATGGCTATATGAGTAACGAAACCCAATCGAATTAAAAATTTTCAGTTGAGATTCTATAGGTCCGTAATACGTTTCAGCCACTTGCTTTTGTAAAGGACTAGCGTCTTTTAAATAATTTTCAAAAACCATGCGTAAGTTTTTTTCTGCGATTTCTCGATTCACCTCTTGTTTAATCACGCTAAAGACTTGGCTTCTCAACGTGTGATTTTTCTCGATGACCTCTTCTGGAATGCCATCGACGCGCTGTAAAAGCGGTTCTTGTTCCAAAATTAACTTTTCAAAATTCACACAGGGAGCCGCCATTAAAATAGCAAAAGCTATGTCAGTGCAACGAGAAGCAGCGATGCAAGCGGTCAGTCCGCCTTCGCTATGGCCGATCACGCCAATTTTGCGAATGTCCTTTCGCGTTTTCAAATAGTTAAGGGCTGCGATCGCATCATCAGCAAAATCTTCCACAGTTGACGTCTCATAATTGCCCGTTGATTTTCCTGCACTGCGTTTATCATAACGCAGCACCGCAATCCCTTGGCGAGTCAAATGATCAGCGAGCACTAAAAAAGGTTTGTGTCCAAATAAGGTAGAATCGCGATCGAAGGGCGCAGATCCGTGCAAAAGAATCACTGCGGTAAATGGCCCTGCTGAGCGAGGCAGCGTCAATGTTCCAGCCAATGTGATACCCGCTGAAGAATTTTCAAACTTCACTTCCTCTGCAACGTAGGGGTAAGGAAGATTCGGTTCTTGCGGGCGTTTAGCATGGATAAATGTCTGTGCGGTAATCAAAAGCAAAAATAAAATGCGCAGCATAAATTTTCCTTAGTGAGAATGGATTTCGGGAGAAAGAAACGAAGCATCAGGAACAACGCTTAAATGCGGGTCGATGCGATTTCTTAAGATTTCTTGAATGGCATTGAGCGTTGCACCCGTTGACGAATAGCACGTCGTGCAGGCACCTTGATATGCAATGATCAATTCGCGATCGTCGATCAGATCGATGATTTGTACGCCGCCTGCATCGAGTTCAATATACGGGCGAATTTCGGTGGCGATCACTTCTTCGATCACTGCGATTTTTTGCTCACGTGTTAACTCTTTCCAATTCGGATAGCTTGTGCCCGCTTCTTTGCTCGCGTCCAGTGGCGTAGGCACATAGGCCTCTGCAAAGGGAATGTCGAGACATTGCGCGGAAGCCATTTCAATCGCTTCTAACACTAAATTGAGCTGAGCAAATGTCTCTTCCGGAAAAGCAGGTATTGTATTTTTATCGCGCACTTGTTTGTCGATGAGATCAGCGGACAAACGACTCGCTTGATCATAATTTTTGCGGATCAACACATCACAAGCCGCTTCGGCTGCGCCAATGAGCGATGAAGGACCAAACACTTGAAATTTGGCATCGGCAATAACACCATCACTTTCATCAACCAACAGATATAATTGAACGCAGTGACCGATTTTACCGGCTTTGCCAATCACAAGACGCATGCCTCTCTCTTGTGCTTCAGCAAGTGAAACCGATCCCCCATGTCGCGGATGTTCGATTTTTTGAATCAGCTTTTTGCTATAGCGCATCCAAATCATCGCACAGCCTCACTCAACGTTTGTAACTGGGAGACAGATTCAACGAGTGCTCGCACGGCGTATTCAATGTCTTCTTCGGTTGTTTCATAGGACAAACTAAAGCTCAATGCGCATTGAGCTAAACGCTCTTCGATTCCGCAAGCCTCAAGTATTTGCGCTAGTTGCTGATTAACGCCGCCCCCATGCGTGGCGTATACTCCTTTGCGGTGCAGAAAAAATAACAGCGCTTCACTGATTGCACCAGGAAAAACAATTGCAGTGCAATTCGGCAAACGATCGGCTTTTTGAAATAATACTGTAGCCTCAGCACACCCTTTCTCAATACCCCTTTCAAACTTATCTCTCAGACGCGCTGTTTCTAAACACACATGATCAAATCGATGGCCACCTTCTTCTAACGCTGCTGCAAGCGCGACAACTCCTCCGACACAAATCCCTCCGAGCTCAGATATGGGCCGAGTAAGCCGTATGTTCTCTTTAACGAGCATTCCTGCTGTGCCTTTTGGCGCATGGATTAAACTTCCATCAAATGTCAAAATATCGATCGGTAAGTCTTCGAAACGAAAATAGAGTCTGCCAATCACCGCGCTAGCATCGACATGCAGCCGAACATCTTTTTTTTGACAGGCCTCTGCTAAATCAGCGATCGGCTGAATGACTCCTGTCAAAGCATTTGCCCATGACAGCGACAAAAGAGAAGTTCTAGGCTTCAACGCTTCTTCCAACACATTTCGCGTGAGTTGTCCCTGTGCATTGACGGGCAACAATTTTCCAACGCAGCCTAGCTCTTCAAACTGTTTAAGCAGTGTCAGCATTGTAACTTCTTCCATCGCCGTAGTCAGAATATGATTTTTCCCCGTATGACGAACATGCTCAAAATAGTGTGAAAAAAATAAATGACTCATCGCTTCAGCATGAGAAGAGAAAAAATAAAAGCGATCTTCGGGTTTTGCTCCAAGCGTTTCTAAAATCGTCTCCGTCGCAAGATTGAGCGGAGAAAACAATTCCTGCCCCATTTGATGCGACGCCATCGTCGATCCCCAATGTTCCCTAAAGAAAGGGAGCATGGCATCCACTGCGATGGGAAAAGGACGTGTTATCGTGTGATGATCCAGATAGACTTTACCGACCATCTTTGCTCCAAGTGTCACCATGGAATGTGTAAATCAGAGGGTCCCCTGTAGCTAGTTCTAACGAAACCACTTCTTCTTTGGTCAAATGATCGAGGAACATCACAATCGAGCGCAGCGAATTGCCATGTGCAGAAATAAACACATTCTTTCCCTCTTTAAGCATCGGCAAAATCTTCTGCTGAAAATACGGGATCGTCCTGTTTGCTGTCATCGCCAGGCTTTCTCCTTCCGGGGGCGCTTCGTCAAAACTACGTCGCCAACGATGGACCTGCTCATCACCAAACTTTTCACGCATTTCCTGTTTGTTCATCCCTTGTAACTTGCCATACATCCGCTCATTTAATTCCCACGCTGTATAGACAGGAATGCATTGATCTTTGATCTTTTCGCTGTAAATCTTCGACCAATTCTTATCATTCTCATGTAAAACATAGGGCACTTTTCCACTGGAATGCTGCAACATCGCTAGCATCGCTGTCATTTGCGCGCGAATCAACGTCGACATCACAATCACATCGATCGGAACATGGGAAATTTTCTTTCCTCCCTCTATCGACTCTTTGACCCCCTCTTCACTTAGCGGAATATCGACCCAGCCTGTAAATAAATTGCGCTCGTTCCACACCGACTTTCCATGGCGCATCAAAATCAATTTTGTCATAGAACTCCAAAAACCCTGAGTTTAACATCCTTTCGCAAAATTTTTAAGTAAATAAAAGTTTTAAAAACTTGCCTGTTATCCTATGCTTAAGTTAAACTCCTTGGCCATGGAAAAGAAAAAACGATTAAGCAAAGCCCTTGCCGCCGCAGGAATCGCTTCCCGAAGAGCTGCTGAGGAATTAATTTTTGAAGGACGGGTCAAAGTCAACGGCCAAGTCGTAACAG
Organism: uncultured Verrucomicrobiae bacterium; assembly: GCA_963839895.1. Lineage (GTDB taxonomy): Bacteria > Chlamydiota > Chlamydiia > Chlamydiales > Rhabdochlamydiaceae > CAJCIW01. The sequence continues at coordinate 2,019,201 of CAWIWQ010000001.1, read as the reverse complement.
TCCCCCAAACGCTTGTCGATTGGGAAAACGACGCGATTTCTGTCGATGAAACGCCGCTTAAAGGTGAAGAGCGTAAAGTTTATTTCATTCTAAATAAACCTCACGGCTTCATCTGCTCCAACACACGCCTCGGCAGCAAAAAACTAGTCATCGATCTTTTCAGCCATCTCAATTTGCGCCTGTTTACCGTCGGCCGTCTCGATCGCGACACCACTGGCCTGCTAATCGTCACCAATGATGGTTTTTTTGCCAATAAAGTCATTCACCCTTCTTCCAACATCGTTAAAGAATATCTTATCAAAACAGCTCACGAGATCACAGACGAGCATCTCAAACAAATTTCCAAAGGTACCTATATCGAAGATACTTGGGTTAAGCCTGTCAAAGTCGAAAAGGTGCGCAAGGGCACGCTCAAAGTTCAGGTCAAAGAGGGCAAGAAGCGCGAAGTGCGGCTGCTCGTCCAGAACGCAGGCCTCGAAATCCTCGAACTATCCCGCATCCGCATCGGCGGACTCCGCCTCGGACCCATCCCCCCCGGCACCTTCCGCGAACTCACCCCCCAAGACAAGAAAGCCCTTTTCGACAAGGGTGAAAAAAAGACAAAGAAAAAATAATTCATAAGAGTTTTTGAAGGTCGATATAGACATGTCGAAAACATGCGCTAACGCCATGTTTTCCGCTGCTTTCTTGAGCTGACTCTGGCTGTGATCAATCGCGTCCTCGGCGTTCGCCTTGCGCAGCAATGCTCTTCACGCCTGCGGTGCGATTGCTGTGCCAGAGCAGCCGCGGGCTGTGATGAGCGCTTGTTTTTCCCAAATCTAAAGATTTGGGTCCCAAACTGCGCGTCGCATCACAGGACCATTTTGGAAGAACTAGACAGGATTGTGGCGAGGGATTTCGGTGAGGATTGATTTTACGTTGTTTACATCTTGTTTTGACGTGTTCCAAGAGGCGATGAAACGAATTTCATTTTTTTCTTGATCCCAAGGATAACAAATGATTTTTTCTTGAATTATGGGAATCCAAGAAGCGGGTGCGGTGAAGAAAATTTGATTGGTCTCGACCGGGTAACTTAAAGAAAGAGAAGGAATGGATGTTATGACATCAGCGATTTCCTGCGCTTTTTGATTGGCTTGGGTTGCAAGTGTGTGCCATAACTGATTTTTAAAAAATGGAACATATTGTGCCGAAAGGTATCGCATCTTGGACAACAACTGCAAAGTTTGCTTTTGCAGATGGTCGCTGCCTTCATGCAATGTAGAATTAAAAATAAGGAGCGATTCAGCTCCCATCAACCCATTTTTTGTCCCACCAAGTGACAATAAATCCACAGAGTCAATGATTTCGTGCAAAGCTATTTTTAGACTCACTGCTGCATTATACAATCGGCTCCCATCCATGTGGATCAATAGATTTTCTTTTTTACAGAGTTTGGAAAGCGATTTTAATTCTTGAAGACTGTAAACGGTGCCAATCTCTGTCGGTTGAGTAATTGAGACAACACGAGGAGCTGTAGAATGTTTTCCAAATGCTCGTTCTTTCTTTAATTTCTTTAAGAGATCATTGGGAGTTATTTTTCCTTCTTGATGTGGGACTGTTAATAGCTTACAGCCTGTCAGTGATTCAGCAGCACCCGATTCTTGATAATTGATGTGAGCAATGTCGGTGCAAATGATCGATTCGTGTCTACGACATGCGAGCATCAAAGCAAAAACATTGGAACCTGTCCCCGTCGGAACAATGAAAACCTTGGCTTTCTTTTTAAAAGCTTTTTGCAGCACTTCTTCGGCTTTTTTGGTCCAAGGATCAGAGCCGTACGCGGGTGCATGACCCTCATTGGCTTCCATTACAGCTTTCATCACTAAGGGATGCGCAGGCGTCCAATTATCACTTGCAAGGTAAATCTTTTTCATAAACTTAGTATAATTTCTCACCGCTTTTTCCCACAACACTACTTCCGTCTTCTGTTTCGGATTTCCAAATTGGTCCTGCGAGAGGACGCAAGCAGGGTCCCAATCGAAGATTGGGAAAGCGCAGCGCTTCGAGCAGCCGACGGCTTCAAGGCGCAATGAGAAATCGAACCGCAGGAGAGCCCCGAAGGGGCAGTGACGGGCTAGTGCTATGCACAGCCCTCCGACGAGGACGCGATTTATCGAAGCGGATTGAAGCTCAAGAGGGCTGCGGAGACTTAACGTAGAGCCAGTGGCTCTTCGTTAAGCAAAGCAGGGGAACATGGCGCAGCGCATGTTACCCGACATGTCTATGGTGACGGAGCAAATGCATTTATAAAAAAAAATAGCTCCCTCAAAAAAAACTCTTAAGGCTAGAATAGCGGTATGTTGAATATTGCGAGATTGTTTGGTAAGTCTCCGTTTGCGCCGCTGCAAGGGCATATGAAGAAAGTGGCGCTATGCATTGAAAGATTGTCCGATATTTTCAATGCGTTTGCCAAGATGGATATGGAGAAAATCGAGCGGCTTGTCGCGGATCTATCGCGGATGGAGCATGAAGCCGATTTGACCAAAAATGACATCCGCAATCATTTGCCTAAAAGCTTATTTTTACCGATCGATCGGGCCCATTTTCTAGAAATTCTTTCCATTCAAGATAGCATTGCTGATAAGGCGGAAAAAATTGGGATTTTGCTGACATTAAGACCTTTGGAAGGATTTAATAATTTTCATGCCGATTTGCACGCCTTGTTTCGAAAAAATGAAATTGTGTTTATCGATGCGAAGAAAATTATCGAAGAGATCGATGAGTTACTCGAATCTTCTTTTGGCGGGATTGAAGCAGAGAAAGTGAAGGCGATGGTCGAACAGACAGCGCATAAGGAAGAAGAAGCCGATAAGCTGCTGCAAAAAATGATGAAACAGCTATTCACAGACGGCGAGAAGATGACCGTCCCCGTCTTTTACTTATGGATGCGTTTATTTGAAGAAGTGGGAGCGCTCTCCCATCTTTCGGAACGCCTAGCAAACCGCATCCGTATGATTTTAGAATTAAAATAGTTAAGGAATGGAAACCGAATTAATTTTAAAAATCTTGGTGCTTGTCGTCGGTTTCTACATGGCGTGGAATATCGGCGCCAACGACGTTTCGAACGCGATGGGCACCTCGGTCGGTTCTGGGGCTTTGACCTTGCGCAGAGCTGTGCTCGTCGCAGCTGTTCTCGAATTCAGCGGCGCCTTCTTTGTCGGCGCGAATGTTTCGGAGACGATGCAGCGCGGTCTAATCGACACCGATATGTTCGTCATGGAGCCGCTGGTCTTAGTGTTGGGGATGTGTGCGGCGCTACTTGGCACTAGCGTTTGGCTGCAAATTGCATCTTATTTCGGCTGGCCCGTATCGACGACACATGCCATTGTCGGAGCCATCTTAGGGTTTGGCTTAGTGATTGGCGGCATCAATGCCATCCAATGGGGCGAAGTAGGCACCATTGCGTTAAGCTGGGTTGTCTCGCCCGTGATTTCCGCATTCATTTCGTATTTCATCTTCGGTATCTTGCAACGCAATATTTTGTACGCGATGAATCCCACAGAGGCCACCAAGAAATTTTTACCGCTCTTGGTGTTTATTGTCTTAGGCACATTTACCTTAAGTTTAATTTTTAACGGTCTTGCCAATCTCAATTTCGAAATCAGTTTTTCGCAAGCGCTTTGCTTAGCGATTGCGGTGGGCCTTCTTGGGTCGGGCATTACTTATTTCTTTCTTCGGCGTATTCCCCTGCCGGAAATTGATGCCCCACAACCACCCTCGCGCTATTTGCCCCAAACAGTGGTCAGTTTGGAAAAAGCGATTAAACATTTGCAACGGGTGCATGTGGTGTCCTTTGATGAAACCCATACCAAAGTCGGCAAAGTACTCGATGAAGTTAAGTCATTGTCGGATGAAATGCGGTTAAAAACGCGCAGTCTTTCCGAACGCACGTCGGAATATAGCTCAGTGGAAAAAATGTTTGTGTATTTGCAGATCTTAAGCGCCTGTTTTGTAGCGTTTGCTCATGGTGCTAACGATGTGGCGAATGCGATTGGGCCTGTTGCCGCGGTGTTAGATATTATCAAAAATGGAATGATTTCCGATGTGGCGGCGATTCCTCCATGGCTACTGGCATTTGGAGGGATTGGAATTGTCGTGGGGCTTGCAACGTGGGGCTGGCGCGTCATTGAAACGATCGGTAAAAAAATTACTGAACTTACTCCAACACGGGGTTTTTGTGCGGAATTTGGCGCTGCAACGACGATTTTAATCGCCTCGAAATTAGGGATGCCGATCTCGACGACGCATTGTCTTGTCGGCGCTGTTTTGGGAGTCGGTTTAGCACGCGGGATGCGCGCCTTAAATCTTAACATGCTTCGTGATATTGTTCTGTCCTGGGTAATTACGATCCCAGCAAGTGCTATAATGAGTATTTTGATTTTTTATGGGTTGCGCGCGATTTTTTTGAGGTGATGCATGGCAATTAATCCTGTTCAAGCGCATTCGATTTCCTGTTTGTCTTGTAGGGATTACTTTCAATTACCGGCCAGGCAGCGAAAAGTAGCCGATTTGTTTTACAATTATTTTTCTCTGTATGCTCAACAAAAGCAATACAAAGATAGTCGAAAAATGCCTATCCCCTTAGCTGAAAAATGGCAAGAGACCCAAATTGCCATTAAAGATGTCATACTCTCTGATGCTGATCGAAAAAAATGCTTGGATATTGCGCGCTGCGCTCTACTTTCTGAACGACCTATTCCTCTTGCAAAATTTTGAATGGGGCTTTCGCAACAGATTTTGGGTCGCTGTACTTTCCCCTTGGGATAAAATCTCGGCTATAGCTTGTAGCCAATCTTTGCGGAGATTTAAAGCGGGGCAGCGATAGGCGTGAAGACCATTCTTACGAATCATAGGAAGATATAGGTGCTCAATTTCATAGAGGGTTTCGATGTGATCAGATGTGAAACTAAGCGGAATGACAATCACGTGTTTGCGGCCTTGAGTCCATTTGATAATCTCTGTGCAAACCTCGTTTGTATAGGGACGGATCCATTCTTCTTTACCAAATTGGGATTGATAGCTCAAAAGCGATAATGCAGCAGGAAAACGGGGGATAAGTTGAGAATATGTCTGTCGGCATTCTTCCTGATACACATCCCCTGTCGCGATGAAACTTTGGGGCAAACCGTGGGCAGAAAATAGTAGGGCGCATTCTTCTTCTTTTAAACCGTTTTGGACGATACATTGGCGCAGACATTGCTCCATCGAATCGATGTATCCTGGATGAATGCAATAGGATTTGATCCAGCTGAGTTTATTCACAACATCTTGCGATAGATGCTCGGCAAACCAAAGGGCGATACTGCCTGTCGTCGCATAGCTAAATTGAGGGAAAAGCGGAAGTACGCGGATCTGATCTGCTTCAATCCGTTCCATTTTTTTTATGAAAGTGGAATGTGTTTGAGGTAAATAGCGATGAAATGTGATGATCTCGCTGCCCAGAGTCGAGTCGAGGCTGGCAGCAATCGCTTCGGTATCTTCAAAAATGGGGGATTTACCGCCGATCAAGGCATAATCGGGAGCAATTTTTTTTGTACGCTTTTTGGCGACTCGAGTAAATAATAGCCGATGTAAAAAAGCGGGAAAGGGTGTGCGGATGACTTCCTGATCCGTGAGCAAAGCGATAAGAAATTCTTCAATTTCCATTAAATGACGCGGTCCGCCAAAATTGACGAGCAAATACGTTGTTTTGTACATATAAAAAGCCGATTAGCAAAAGCATACACTTTTAGAATTTACTATGATATACATAAAAATTGGAGAGTGACTCAAAATGAAGGTCTTGTATTACGTTATTGTTCTGGCGCTCACGTTTTTATGTGGATGCAGTAGCAGCTCGAATGGTGGACGCAAAGTCGGAGTTGATGCGAGCTGGTATCCTCTTGAATTAGGAACGCGCACAAATAACGTCACCGCTTTCTCTACTGAACTTCTCACTGAAATCGGCAAAGTCGAGAATATTCCCTTTGTTAAACTCACGGTGAATTGGAACGATTTAATGGAGGGCTTGCAACAAGATAAATACGAAGCGATTCTCTCTTCCATGCCCCCTTACATTTTTAATGAGAAAATGTACGATTTTTCCGATCTGTATCTTCCGATGGGTCCCGTCCTCGTTGTTCCTGAAGACTCAAAGATCGACTCGATGAAAATGTTAGACGGCAAAGAAATCGGCATCATTTCCGGATCTTCGAATGCCCATATTTTAGAGAAAAGTCCGGGCGTCATCATCCGCTACTATGACACGATCCCTCAAGCGTTAAATGACATCGTGCATCAAACAATCGATGGTGCGATAATCGATGTCTTATCTGCTAAGGCCTATTCTAATGATCTGTATCAAGGGCAACTCAAAATCGCTACAGAGCCGCTCAATGACGAGGGATTGCGCATGATCACAAAACACGATGAGGCTGACGATTTGATTAAAGGGTTTAACAAAGGCTTGAAAAAACTGAAACAAAACGGCATTTATGATCAAATCCTTGACAAGTGGGGCCTCCAAGAAAAATAATTGACGATTTTCTGGAGTCACCTATGTTAACCGAAAATGTCCAACGAGAATCCTTGCTCTTCCAAACTTGGGAGGAAAGCAAAAATATCGTTTTGCAATATCCCGTATCCGTGCTGAACCTTTATTCAGCAACTACCCTTACCACAGCCTTGATTTATGTTTATTCGCGTGGATTAACACCCGATTTATGGGAATGGGGACCTGAATTTGCTGCGCATATAGCAACGGCAACAATTGCCGCTTTACCCGCTTCACGCATAAGTTCAGGCTGTGCAATTGGCATTAATGCTGCAAAAGTGTTGAATATTGTGCAGCACAGTTGGTATGGCTCTAATTTTCCGCCCCTTTACAATGCCTGTGACAGTTTAGTTCATCTGTACAATTGTTATTATTTTTTAAAAATATAGTAACCCAACTTGTCCCCTACTGTCAAAGCATCTGTGGCGCGGCTTTTATGTTCTGATTTGAAGCCAAATTTTGCCTACTTTCTCAAGTATGTCTAAAATTTGGCTTCAAATCATGCCAAAAAATCGCATCCACATCTGCTGGACAGATAGGGGATAAGTTGGGTTAATATTTTAGAAAATAATGATCGGTCCATTTTGAGGAAAAACCCAGAGTTTCGCAAATATCAAGTGATTAAATAAATCATTTTAAAGTACCCACATCCCCTAACTTAAATATAAGTATAAGAACCTCAAACACTTCAACATCCTTGACCGCACAAAGTTGGCAACGCCTCATGTGCGCAAGTCTTAAATGTAAGAAATATCCCTTACCTTAATTAAAAAATTTAGTGCTATGTTAATTAAATCGTTAATTATATATAATTATATTAATTTAACTAAAATTTTATTTTGGAGATAAATAATGTCTGTCAGCAACAATAATAATGTTAACAACAATAACAATACACTCGCCTCGATCCAACAACCTGCGATCTTGTTAGGTATTCCTAAAGAACTCATCCAACACGTTTTTCATTATCTCAGCGATAATGCAGCGGATTGCGCTCGATTTGAAAAAACCTGCAAGAAGATATTCCAAATCTCTCGTGGTCCCTATGCCACTCATTGGCTCTTAAGCCCGTTACATTTTTTAAATTTGCTAAGCGACGATCCAACAGAAAACAGAAAAAAAGCTGAAGAAACTATAAAGCAGGCATTGAGAAAAAACGGTTTCTTTGAAAAACTACAAACCTTTTTAAAAGATAATAAAATGCGGGCTTTTGGGAAACAGATAGCGTTAATTATCGATCAATCTGGCTTGAATAAGGATTTAAAAACTTTAAAATTCACTATTGATATCGTTGTCAACATTTTAGAGGAAAACAAAATCAATTCAAAAGCGATCAATAATATCGAAGAAAAGATGAAGAATTATTCAATTTATATAATTTTTCAGTTAAAATCAGATTCAATCTTTGCTGATTTTCAAGATGATGTATTATCTCTTAATAAAAAATCGATTGAATCTCAATGGTCAGAACTAGGCGCTTTACCGGAATTACAGGAAAAATTGCGCGATTTCTCTTTTGAAGCTATTGATCATTTAAGATTGACCTGTGCCAGCAAGGGACCTGGGCCGTTTTTCGAAGAAGCGGTTGATGTTTTAAGCATGCATTTATATGATAATGATCCTAACTGCTGTTATAAAAGCATGGCGCATGCTACTGCTGATGATCTAGTCCAACGAAAAGCGATCATTGTTTTCTGCCAAAAAGTGCTCCTTAATGCAAAAACTCCTGAAAAAGGAACCGGCCCTGTTTCTAACAATAATAACGTTTAAAGCAAAGAATTTAAACCGGTTTTAGCGCTTCGACCTCTAAGCGATCGACAATAAAGCGCGCACAGAACTGTATAGGCGTTAATTTTTTCTTTTCTTTTAAATTTGACCAAAAACCTTGTCTTTTGGAACCATAGGTTTTTCCTTTTTAAGGAGGTCGCTATGAAAAAATGGATTGGTTTATTAAGTGTGCTAGCGCTTTGCGCATTGAATGCTGAAGAGACAAAGTTTGTTTATCCCCATGACACTATTCAACAATACTCCATGCATGGCAACTTTCAAAAAGCCTTAGCATCAAAGGAAATGGGAGCCAAACAATTTGAAATCTGGAGATCAAGCCTCTCTGTAAATTCAAAAACGCCTCGTCATATCCATGAAACAGAAGAAGTATTCATTTTATTAAAGGGAAAACTCTTAGTCATTATCGGTGAGCAGAAAATCGAATGCACCGCCCCCGCAACTCTGATTTGTCCTGCGAATGTCCCTCATCAACTCATAAACATTGGTGATGAACCTACAGACCAAATACTTGTATTAGGAATTGATTCGAAGATTTGTGACGAAAAAGGTCAAGAGATGAAACTTCCTTGGCGTTGACTAGGGGGGATGTCTTCAAATTCGATCGCTATATCTCCTGGGAATTTTCGTGATCTTTTTCGCTGCTTCGCTCAGCCATGTGTTCCTCACAAAATTCGGCATTTGTCGTGTTCGCTGTATTCAGCGCGTACCCTTTCCAATTCTTGTTTGTCTACAGGACAGGGCTGAATCTCCCAGACTTGCCGCGCGTAGTTGTGTGAGGCTTGGTCTGAAGAAAATTTTCCCATCGCTGCGATATTCTGAATAGCATATTCGGCCCACTTACTGCTGTCTAGGAAAAATTCTTCCACTTTTTTTTGTGTATCGTAATACGCTTGCAGATCGTTTAACACGAAATACCGATCGGCTTGATCTCCATTTTTGCTCTCTAAAATATTGTGATACAAGCTCGTATGCGATTGATGTTCGGCTTCTGTTTCGGCAAAAGTGTGATCGCGAAGGGAATCTACTGCGGCACGAAATGCCGGATTGTGCATGTAAATTTCCCAGGGATTATAACTGTGGTTAGCGCGTAGTTTGTCGTTTTCTTCAGCGTTTTTGCCAAAGCCAAACGGCCACCAGCGATCGGTCACCTCTTGGTGAATTTCAATATTGGCACCATCTTCTGTGCCTATGGTCAATGCACCATTCATCGACAATTTCATATTACCCGTTCCAGATGCTTCCATTCCGGCAGTGGAAATTTGCTCGGAAAGATCCGATCCCGGAATTATCATTTCAGCGCGCGTTACATTGTAATTTTCCACAAAAACAATGCGCAGTTTTTGACTGACCGTGGGATCGTTATTGACTTTGCGGGCAACGCAACAAATCAAACGGATGATATTTTTGGCGATCTCATAACCCGGAGCTGCTTTACCCGCAAAGATCACCATTCGCTTAATCTGACGGGCGTTGAGATTGGCCTTAAGTTCATTATAGACGATGATACAATGCAAAATGTTCATGAGTTGTCGTTTGTATTCATGCAACCGTTTGATTTGAACGTCAAACAAAGCGGATTCATCTAAACAGCTATATTGACCGACAGGAATACCTTTTGCATCGCGAATCGGATTTTGATCGCGAATGAATTCGATGAGCTTGCGTTTGTTTTCTTTTTTGATCTCATGGAATTCTTGTTGACTGCCCGCATTATTGGCAAATTTAGCAAGCTCGCGAATCTTGGTAAAATCAGTTATCCATAGTTTGCCGATCCGTTTGGAGATGAACTCAGCGAGCAGCGGATTGCAGTGCAAAAGCCAACGGCGCTGCGTTACGCCATTGGTTACATTGACGAATTTATCGGGATACAATTCATAAAAATCGCGAAACACTTCGTGTTTGAGGATTTCCGTATGCAAAGCAGCCACGCCATTGACTCGATGAGAGCCAAAAATCGCCAGATTGGCCATGCGCACTTGTCCTCCTTCGATCACCGACATGCGGCGTACACGCTCTTCGTCGTTTGGGTATTTTTGACGCACGGTATTACAAAACTCGAGATTCAAACGCTCGATGATATGGTATTGACGCGGCAGCAGATAACGCATCCGATTTTGATTCCACTCTTCCAAAGATTCACGCAAGACAGTGTGATTGGTAAAATTACAGCAGGTCTTGACCACATCCCAAGCTTCTTCCCAACCAAAATCATGCTGGCTTATCAGGAGTCGTTGCAATTCAGCAATCGAGAGAGCAGGATGGGTATCATTAATGTGGATCCGCACTTTATCGGCAAAACTATTCATATTCGAAAAAGTGTGGAGATGGTGGCGAATGATATCTTGTAAAGAAGCGGAGACGAGTAAAAATTCCTGTTTCAAACGGACTCTTTTGCCCGTTTCATTGTTATCATTGGGGTATAGCACATCAGTGAGCGAGGTGTTTTCTGCAGCTTGATCGAGGAGACCGGCATTGTAGCGTTGCAGTTGAAAATTACGCGGAGACTCCTTTGTAGTCCATAAGCGGAGCGTATTCGCGGTAAAATCCCCGTTTTCTTTGTAGCCGATGATCGGAATGTCATAGGCTAATGCGCGTACCTCGTCATAATCGACAAGTTCCAACAGTTCCACGCCTTTTTTGTTGGTGATCGGCAGCCCGTGTCCCGAATAATATACCGAAACAGCGTGCGTATCGCGCCGATATTCCCAGGGATTTTCATGGAGCAGCCAATTTTCGGGACGCTCTACCTGCATACCATCCCAAATCTCTTGGTCAAAAATGCCGTATTGAAAGCGCAAACCGTAAGCAATTGCCGGATAGCGCTGGGTGGCTAGTGAATCGAGCAGACACGCTGCTAGACGCCCTAATCCTCCGTTACCAAGACCTGGATCGGGTTCATAGCAAGCCACTTCCTCAAAACGCCGGTTAAGGGTTTTCATCACGCGGTGGACGAGCTCTCGAGAATGAATATTCGTGATATTATTCCCTAAAAAACGACCCGGCATATATTCCATACAGAGGTAATACAGCATGCGTACTTGCTTCTTGCGATAGGTATGTATGCAGGCTGTCCAATTGATCATCAATTCTTCGCGCAAGGTCAAAGCAAATGCGCGATAAAATTCTTCAGGATTGGCCTCGTCGAGAGTGACACCCATGGTCGTGATCAAATAATGTTTGATCTTATTGACGAGACTTTCCGTTTGGGACTCAAGATACGTCTCCACTGAACTACTCCTACAGGAAAAGTTGCTTTCTTATTGCATTTGTGCGATTAAACTGTTTTTAGCAGTTAAGTTGGGAAGTTCTCAATGCAAAAATTCGACCTGATTGTGATTGGCACTGGCCCCGCCGGCGAAAAAGCGGCGGTAAAAGCGGCTTATTTCGGCCATAAAGTCGCCATCATCGAAAAAGAACCGGTCTACGGCGGCGCCGAAGTGGTCACAGGAACTCTGCCCTCTAAAACGCTCAAAGAAACGGCTCTCTTTCTCTCGGGAAAATTTGAAAAGGGGCTGTACGGCGTGGAGCGAGGACTAGAACATGAAGCCTCTGTCGAAGATTTTATGTACCGCAAAAATTTCGTCAGCGCTTCAGCCGCACAAGAGATCTACGAAAATTTAATGCGTCACGGGGTCACGATTTTTCACGGCACAGCAAGTTTTGAAGATCCACATACCCTCAAAATTCAAGGAGAACATGAGGAACAGATCTACGGCGAATACATCATCATCGCGACCGGTTCATATCCCTATCATCCTTCCAACATTCCTTTCGACGGCAAACGGATACACGACTCCGATACGATCTTGCAAATTGGGCGTTTTCCCACTTCTTTGTGCATCGTCGGCGCCGGCGTGATCGGCTGTGAATACGCTACAATCTTTGCTACGATGGGAACCAAAGTGTATTTGGTAAACGACAAGGAACATATTCTTCCGTTTGTAGATCACGAAATCGCCCAAGATCTCGTCGTACAAATGCAAACTTCTAATATTGAAATCTTATTCAACAAATCGATCGCTACAATCCAACCGCCTGCCTCCGATAAAGAGCTCATTCAAGTTCGTCTTAAAAGCGGCGAAGAGATCGCGGTCGATATGTTTTTATTTGCAGCAGGTAGAAGCGGTCACGTTTCAGAACTCCATTGTGAAAAAATCGGCTTGAAAATGGGAGAACGCGAACAAGTGATCGTCGATGCGGAATATCGCACCAATATTTCGCATATCTTTGCCGTCGGCGATGCGATCGGCTTTCCCGCGCTTGCCAGCACAAGCATGGATCAAGGGCGAGTCGCTGTGGCCCATATTTTCCAAACCCAAGATCTCGAACATCTTCCTTCACAATTTCCCTATGGCATTTATACCATTCCCGAAGTGTCGATGGTCGGTATCACTGAAGAAGAAGCTTCCAAACGTAATTTCAACTTTTGTGTTGGAAAAGCGCGCTACAGCGATATGCCGCGGGGTAAAATCATCGGCGCCAAGGCCGGCATCCTCAAGCTCATTCTCTCACGTGATGAGTTGCGCATCTTAGGCGTACATATCATTGGCCATCAGGCCACCGAGCTCATTCATTATGGTGTGCTGCTCGTCGAAGATAAAAAAAACGTTCACGATCTCATCGGCCAAGTCTTCAATTTTCCGACCCTTCACGAACTCTACAAATACGCCGGCTACGACGGGCTTAGTAACTACACCGGTCACAAAGTTAAACCGTAAAAATTATTTCCTTTAAATGCGTTTTATTGGATATACTCTTTGCTAAACTTGATTTGAATCGCTCAAAAGATAGAATGTAAATGAACTGCAGGAAAAATATTATGAAGCCCGGCTCTGATATCATTGCGCCTAAGCAAGTTGCTAATTTTCTACTGGTAGAATGTAGGGAACGCGGTGATATTTTGACCAATCTTAAGCTTCAAAAACTTTTATACTATGCGCAAGCTTGGTTTTTAGCAATTCATGGTAAGCCACTTTTTTCCGAAGATTTTCAGGCCTGGGTGCACGGACCAGCATTGCCTTCTCAGTATAAAAGATTTAAAAAATACGAATGGCGTCCTATTTTGGAAGAAAACATCTCTCCACCCAAAATAACGAATGCCGATATTTCCTCTCACTTAATCGAAATCGTCAACGTATTTGGTGTTGAAACCGCTTGTTCCTTAGAATTGATGACCCATAATGAAAAGCCTTGGCAAGCTGCACGAGCTGGTATTCCTAAAGATCAACCTTCAATCGCAATCATTTCCAAAGAATTGATGCGCTCACACTACAAGTCCCAACTCAAAAATGAAACCTAAAAAAACCCTTGTCGAACCGACTGGTCTGTTGTCATTTGATTCCTCCTATAAATTCAAGGCCAATCACAGTTTTCCAAACAAGTGTTTAGCCTTGGATTTGTCCTTCTAAAAAAGAATCTAAGAATACTAAAATATTTCGAGCAAATGAGGCAAGAAAAATTTTATTCATCCATCTTAGATACAGTAGCGAGAAACATAAGTGCCTCTTTTAAATCACTCCTTTCCTCTTGTATTTTCAAAACAATTTGCTATGATCGACAAAAATACCCGACAAAGATGGAACATTTCAGCCAGATCAAGTTAGTTCCTACCCGTTTGATCTTGCAAAACGGCGAGATCTATCATGGAGATTCTGCCGATTGGTCTGAAAAAGAAACGTTTGGCGAGGTTGTTTTCACGACTGGGATGACTGGTTATGTCGAATCATTGACCGATCCTTCCTATGCCGGACAAATTCTCACGTTCACTTACCCCTTGATTGGCAATTACGGTGTTCCCGAACCCAAGTATTGGGAATCAGTCAAAATCCATGCGCGCGGTGTGATTTTAAATCAGATCAGTCCCTTTTGCGATCAGTATCAAGCTGTCAAAACACTTAGCGAATGGCTTAAAGAGCAACAGGTGCCGTTTATGTGTGGCGTCGATACACGTGAGCTCACTAAATCGCTGCGCACTGAAGGAGTGGCTCTCGGCGTGATCACGCAAAAAAAACATCCGAAACATTTTCCTGATCCGAACCGCACGCATCTTGTGTCGACGGTCAGCACGCCTAAAGCGTGTGAATATGGCAAAGGGAAAAAAAAGATCATCGCGGTCGATTGCGGCATGAAGGAAAATATTTTGCGCTGTTTGCTGAATTATCCGGTGAAAATCAAGCGGGTTCCTTTTGATTACGATTACACAAATGAAGAATTTGACGGTGTGTTTATCTCTAACGGTCCCGGTGATCCGGTAGTGTGCACGGAAACCGTGGCTATTTTGCAGCGCGCTTTAAAGATGAAGAAACCGATTTTTGGAATTTGTTTAGGCGCACAACTCCTAGCATTAAGCATCGGCGCCAAGACCTACAAATTACCATTCGGCCATCGCGGCCAAAATCAAGGCTGCGCTTGTTTAGAAAGTGGTAAATGTTTTCTCACATCGCAAAACCACGGCTACGCAATTGAAGAGAAAACGCTTCCTGACGAATGGAGAGTGACTTTTCGCCATCTCAATGATGGTTCAGTAGAAGGAATCGAGCACCGCCGCCAGCCGATGTTTGCAGTGCAATTTCATCCAGAAGCATCGCCTGGACCTGTTGATACGCAATGGTTGTTTGAAAAATTTTATCAAAGCTTATGACAAAACGCTTTAACGGCAAAAAAATCTTGATTTTAGGTTCGGGCGGTCTGCGTATCGGACAAGCCGGCGAATTTGATTATTCCGGGACACAGGCGATTAAAGCGATCAAAGAAGAAAACATTCGCACAGTCCTCGTCAATCCCAACATCGCTACCGTACAAACCGACGCAGAATTGGCCGATGAAGTGTATTTACTTCCGCTAAGCTTAGAGATGGTGACAAAGATCATCGATAAGGAACGGCCCGATGGTATCTTGCTTAGCTTTGGCGGACAGACCGCTTTAAATTTAGGCATGCAGCTCGAAGAAAAAGGGGTGCTGAAAAAATCTCAAGTGGAGGTGCTCGGCACACCCGTGTCCGCCATACGTAAAACCGAAGATCGCGACATCTTTAAAAAAAGTTTAGCCTCGATCGATATCAAGTCCCCCAAAAGCTATGCAGTCTCTTCAGTGAAAGAAGCGCTTGCCGCCGCGAAAAAAATCGGTTATCCGGTGATGATGCGCTCCGGATTTTCTTTGGGGGGACTGGGTTCCGGAAAAGTTGCAAATCCCGATGAAATGCACAGGCGCGCTCAAGAAGCGTTAAGCGGTGCCCCGCAGATCTTGATCGAAGAATATCTTCTCGGTTGGAAAGAACTCGAATATGAAATCGTGCGCGATGCCTATGACAACGTCATCACCGTCTGCAACATGGAAAATATCGATCCGATGGGAATCCACACCGGTGAGAGCATTGTCGTAGCTCCTTCGCAAACGTTAAATAACCGCGATTATCACGGGCTGCGCCACATTGCGATACGCGCGGCGAGACATTTTCAAATCGTCGGTGAATGCAATATTCAATATGCGCTCAATCCCAAAAATGGCGATTATCGCGTGATTGAAATGAACGCGCGCCTGTCTCGCTCGTCAGCCTTAGCTTCCAAAGCGACAGGTTATCCGCTGGCCTTTGTCGCGGCAAAACTCGCTTTGGGATTTTCGCTAGCCGAAATTAAAAATGCTGTCACAAAAAAAACCGTGGCTTTTTTTGAGCCGGCACTCGATTACGTCGTGGTCAAAATTCCGCGCTGGGATATCCATAAATTTCGCTCCGCTGATCGCAGAATTGGCACTGAGATGAAAAGCGTGGGCGAAGTGATGGCGATCGGTAGATCTTTTCCGGAAGCTCTGCAAAAAGCTGTTCGCATGCTCAACATCGGCGCCTCAGGGTTGACCGACTATCCTCACCCCATCGACAATTTCAAACATGAAATTTCACACGCCACCGACAGGCGTTTGTTTGCCTTGTATAAATTTTTCCATCAAGGGGGCTCCATCGATGAAGCGCATCGCCTCTCACAAATTGATCGCTGGTTTCTCTATCACTTACATCACATCGCGAAATGGGAGCTCATTTTAAAAAAATTACCGCTGTCTAAAGAAACTTTGCGCACTTCAAAACAACTGGGTTTTTCCGATCAAGCTATTGGCAAAATTAAAAAATCCACAGCTGATCGCGTGCGCAAATTGCGGATCAAATTGCATATTACCCCGCGCATCAAACAGATCGACACGCTCGCTGGAGAATGCGACGCCAAAACCAATTATCTATATCTCACCTATCACGGCGACACCCACGACATTCATCCCTCTTCGGTGCATCCTGTGATTGTGCTGGGTTCAGGGCCGTATTGCATCGGATCCTCTGTGGAATTTGATTGGTGCGCCGTCAACACTTGCAAAACGCTGCGTCAACTCGCTGAGCCGACAATCATCATCAATTCCAATCCAGAAACTGTCTCGACCGATTACGATGAATCGGATCGATTGTATTTTGAGGAACTTACGCTCGAGCGCGTGCAAGATATTGCCGATTTTGAAAAACCCAAAGGGCTGATCGTTTCAGTGGGCGGACAAATCGCCAATAATCTCGCGCTCAAATTGCATCAAAACGGATATCCGCTTCTCGGCACGTCTGCCGCTTCCATCGATAACGCTGAAAATCGGCAAAAATTTTCCACGCTACTGAATAAACTCGGCGTCGATCAACCCGATTGGCAAAGTGTGACGAGTTTAGCCAGCGCCAAAAAATTCGCTAAGAAACAAGGCTATCCGCTCCTCATTCGCCCTTCCTATGTGCTTTCCGGGGCAGCGATGAACATCGTCTATTCCGATGACGAACTCGAGCGATTTTTAATGGAAGCGACGCGTATTTCGCCCCATCATCCGGTCGTGATGTCTAAATATATCACTGAAGCTAAAGAATTAGAAATCGATGGCGTCGCTAAAGAAGGGAAAATTGTGATCGAAGCGATCACTGAACATGTCGAAAATGCCGGTGTGCACTCCGGCGATGCGACGCTTGTACTTCCTCCACAACGTCTGTATCTCGAAACGATCCGACGCACTAAAAAAATCACACGCGATATTGTCCGAGCTTTAAACATCACTGGTCCTTTCAATATTCAATTCATCGCTAAAAATAATGCCATTCAAGTCATCGAATGCAATGTACGCGCAGCGCGCTCCTTCCCGTTCGTCAGCAAAGTCACCGATCACAATTTTATCGAAATTGCCACGCGCGTGATGCTCGGCCATTTTGCTCCTGCCCCTTACGAAACCCTTGAACTCGATTACGTAGGCGTTAAAACACCCCAATTTTCCTATCACCGCCTTAAAGGCGCTGATCCTGTAGCTCACGTCGAAATGGCCTCCACCGGTGAAGTGGCCGCTCTCGGTAATGACCTTCTCGAAGCTTTTTTTCTCTCTTGGCTGGCCACCGAACAATCGATTCGCCGTAAACGTTTGCTCGTCAGCATCGGCGGCGATAAAAAAATTAAACTCCTAGAACAAATTCAAAAATTAGAAGAGCAAGGTTGGGAAATTTTCGCCACCGAAGGAACAAATGATTTTCTCTGTCAACACGGCATCGCCTCGCGCTGTGTGTATAAAGCCAGCGAAAAAATAGAGCCCAACATCACTACTCTGATTGCTCATCATAAAATCGATCTGATCGTCAACATCCCGCGCGGCTTAAGCTCTAACAACAAAACTGACGGCTTCACCATACGTCGTCTCAGCATCGACCATCATATTCCCCTGATCACCAATCTGCAAAATGCGCAAATCTTTCTGCAATGCCTCGCCGAACTTAAAATGGATCAACTCCCCATTCGCTCCTGGCGCGAATTCATTCAAACCAAAGAATTGTATTCCATTTGAAAGAACAATAGATATCAACGCAAAGACGCTAAGCCGCGAAGACAGGCGGCAGAGGTATCGAAAGGGTCGTCAGTGAGTTATAAAAATCTTTGCGTCTTCGCGACTTGCGCGTCTTTCCGTTTATTTTCGCTGAGTTTCGAAATAAATCCATTATATCATTTTCTTCTTGAAGATGCAAAAAAAGATTGCATAAAAAATCAACCAAACTTTTTAATGTTTTCTTTCACCTTTTTCTTAAAATAGGAGTTGCTCCCATGATGAGAATTTTCTTTCCATTCTAGTAATTTCAATGTCCAGTTTGTTTGCAGAACCCCAAAATGAAGACGACTGGACATTTTGCGAAAATTCGTACATCGATCCTAAGAAAGTGTGTTTTGAAGAGAATAGCATTTTCATTCTCTTGAATGATAATCATTGGATAAAGGCTAGAGCTATTTTCTCAGATAATAAAGGCTTTTTCATTAACTCTTTTAGACTTGTTGATGAGAGGTCATATTCATGGAGATGCGACGTTTGCGGCAAATATAATGAAACTTATAGAAACTTCTGTGCAAGATGTGGTGCAGAGAAACCCTCAGATGACTAGATCGCCAAAAAAGTGGCGAGTATTTCTTTTTCTTGCCGCTGTAATTATTCTATTTGCTGCTAGAGATCAAGCTCCAAACGAACTTCCTCTTTCTGTTTATGAAGGAAAGCAAGCGGCAAAAATTTTAGAAAGTATGCCTAAAAAGGACAGGAAACGATTAGAGTATTTTTTTAAAGAATGTATTAGTTGGGATGCAGTTGGTTACGTTCTTTTTGGAGAAAAACCCATGGCGTTTATCAGCTATGATAAAAAACTCGATCCTTTTAAAAGCTTTTCTTCTTTCTTGTATGCGATTTCTCCGCGACGGATACAATTTAAAAACGGATTTAAAGTCTGGCAAAAATATGAAAAGTTTTTTCCCATATCGCGGTTTGTATTTCTCTACGAAGAAACTGAATCGAATGTGAATTGTTTATTCATAAACAAGAATATTTTTTTGCAAAAAGTTCAAGAGCACGCTGATGACTTTAAGGATATCTTAAATCGTGATGTGACCGGAGAGGAACTCTTAAATGAAAGTCTTGAAACACCACTGCTTTCTGAAGTACTAGGCAGTCATGATGTATTGGCGGGAATTCTTTTTGGTTTTGGTCGAAACAATTCCCATTTATTCCATAGGAGATCTCAACTATCTGAAGTAGAACGAAACACATTTTGTAAAGAATTCAACTTTGGCGATCCCTGGGAAAAGGAATTTGAAGAGCTAAGCGCAAAACAGGAAGAAACAAGCTGGATAAGCGCTTATATCACTGGAGATCATTTAAACCATCTCGAGCAAATGGCGCTACCCGGCTTCTATGCAATTTTAGATGATCCTGAGACTCTCATAATTAAGGAACAGTTGATGCAAACTAGGCATAAGATCATCGAATATTACAAAGATAAAGACTTTTTAAACGCAACACTTCAAGCACTTGTTAGCGATATAACTTTAACCAACAGGTCTCATGGCTTTACCAATCAGTACGCTATCAAGTAGCGTCCCCATACAACAGCAATCTCCTTTGCCCGGATTACCAGGGACATTTGAAATTGCTACAGGATCCGATTGGAATGATTTCTATGAAGGATACCCCTTATTGCGAGAGATTATCTTTGAAAGTAAAACACCCGGCTCTTTTTTTACTAAGATAGGTTTTTATGGATATAGAGATGGAAGCACTGTACTCAGTGCTGAGTTTAAAAGAGACAGAAACCAAATTGCGATTAAGAACTATTTTGTCTCAAACCAACTTCCTCTTGATGACTATGAGTTTGGCACATCTTGTGTTGCAAGTAGTCTTGAGGAGAGAGAGAAGCTATTCACTCTGTTGAAAAAAACGAATAAAATTGAAATCCCTCTTGTATATTCGGAACTGATTCCTGCACTGATAAAAGCACAGACATGGGAAACAGTAACTCCTTTTCGCGAAGATCAAAAGTTATCTTCAGTAAGACCCTACCAGAGCGATGGATCCATGATGAGGCTATACGATGAGGCTTATTACGATGATATGGGTTTCGCGTTTCGATCAGTAGATTCAAGTTCGAAAATGTAGATGATGAAATAGCCCAAATTTAATTTTACGAGATATGGATCCATGAGCTAAAGTTTTAATGGATGAAGCTCAAAAATCAGCTGATTAAAACGGTCGTTGCCGCTCTTAAGCCTAAAACTCTCAATCAACCTGATGAGAGACGATTTCTGATTTTATCGACGACAGGCTTGGGAGATACGTTATGGGGCACACCGGCGATACGCGCGCTGAGGCAATGTTTTCCCGATAGCTACATCGGTGTGGTGACAAGTTCGATTGGACAGGCACTACTCAAGTACAATCCACGCATCAATGAACTATCAATTTGGCCTCTAACAATGATCCACAAATATGCTATGTCCGATCTTGCGAATAATGTGACCAAAAAGTCATGCCTTTTTTGAATGGATGTGAGAGAATGGCCTTTAAAAGAATAACGCTTTTATTTTTTAGCTATTATAAGAAGGAAAATGGATTGAAGGTATGATGGGCATCCAATCGTTCATTATTCAGCCAAAATTTTGGTTGATGTCTGTGTTTTTAATCATCCAGCAGTTGATTGTGGCTTCATCGAATTTTTGGATCGTTGCTCTTATCCGCGACATTCAAACTAATTCAATGATTTACGTTAGTCTGTCGCTTTACCTCATTTCATTGCTTTTGCCTTATCTTCCGGGATCTATAGCCATAATTTATCAGGAAAAATGGAAATATTCTCTCATCTTAAATTTATCTGAATCCTTTAAAAAAACGCATAATTCGAACCAAAAAATATGGGCAGACAAGGACTCTAAAGAAACAAGAATTGCGATGCTTTCAAACGAGGGCATTAATGCGCTTACTGAATTCACAGAATATGTCTATAACCTGCTGTCCACTGCCTTGAATGTTCTGTTCAATGTTACAGCCCTTGCAATCCTAATTACCGGCGAGTTTGGAGTAAGCTATCTAATAAGTCTGGTATTAGTCGCATGTATGATGCTATTGCAGCAAACTAAGCAAGAGAAGCTGAGCGTAAAGGCCCAGAATGCAAGGATTTCTTTTTTGAAGACCTTGTTAAACTCTTGGGACAACATAGTTCTTGGAAACAGGTATAATTTTAACCTATGGGAAAAGAGATCCCTTCGGGCCTCTCATTCGTTTGTGAACAGAAACCTTCACATTATAAGATTTAGACAATGGTTTAGCGTTTTAATTGCCGCATTTACATTTGTACCTTCATTTCTTGTTGTTATACAAATGGTGGTGAAAAACCATTCAAATCCCCTCGTTTTGAGTGCCATTGCAGTCACCCTTCCTAGGCTGTTCATGATTCTAAACTTCACATACGACCTTCTTAAATTAGCATTTTACTGGCCTTCCCAGAAAAAAATCCTCGAAAGGGTTGAAATGATGGTCGGCAACAATCAAGAAGGCTCTTCTTTCACTCATAGAATACGATGGGAAAAAATCCGCCTCCTCCATAGTGCATTGGGCATAGGAGATATGACAGAATCAAATATCAATGACCTTGACGGGATCATCAAAAAATCGATGATCCCTGGAAGGCTTACCATTCGAGGTGAAAACGGTTCTGGAAAAACCACACTACTCCTTGCCATCAAAGATGCGCTGAAAGAAAGTGCATTTTTCCTACCCGTCAAGCACCAACTTTGCTTTAAAAATAATGTCCATTATCTTTCCTCCGGACAAGGGATAAAGTCTGCCCTATTAGAAATCAAGAACTTCGTAAATGAGAAAGTAATTCTCCTTGATGAGTGGGATGCCAATCTAGATAACCAAAATAAAGAAGAAATTTCCCATTTAATTGATGAGATCGCTTGCAACCGTTGTGTCATCGAGGTTCGACATCGCAGCTAATTCTTCAAATGGAGTAAAGCTAGCCTTAATGTCGTTTAAATGGTTTTTGCAAGTCATAATCAGCTCTTTTCCTCTAGAAGTTAAGAGGGAATAGACAGTTAGGTTTCTTTCCACGTAGTCAATTGACTCGAAGGTCTTATCGAGCATAAAAGATGTAGGAGGATGCAATTTTGGAGACTCAGGATGTCCCAAAATGTCTCGTCTTGTGAGCAAAACTTCTGTACTGACTAAAATGCTGTGAAATACTTTATCTAAGGGTCTTTTCTTTGCTAGGATTGCAGACATGGCATAGTTTTCTTCCGAAAGCATCGCAGTGTAATTCTCATAATGATGGTAGCGATACTCATCGAGGAAAACCAAATTATGGGTCATCTCATGGACAAAAAATTCCATAAAATCTTGCTGACTCCAAGTGGGTCGAGGATTAATCCAAATACATCCGATAGCCCCTGAAGATGAGCCCCCGCCAGCCAGTTCTGAAGGCCCTGAAAAGAGAATATTAATAACCAGAGAGAATAATGAAAAAAACTTCTCATCAACTTCTCTAAATTTTTGCAAATGCCATTCTGCTAATTCCAAATGTTCAGTTTGAAACTGAGAGTGATCTGAAAAAATTCGATCGAAATCGTCTAGCCTGGATTTTTCATCAAACAAAGAGGTCAAAGCTCTTGAGCGCTGAATGTCTTTTACAAATTCAGTTGAGTCAAAAGAGCTAACAGGCACAGAAGGTTGGGTTTGATGAAGAAACCTTTTATAAGCCCTTTTCAATCCTAAAAATGAAATGTTGCCATCTTGAATATATGGCTGAGAAAGCAATAACAGATTTTCTATATTTCCTTTGATTCCTATCGTCCTTAGCATGATAAAATTCCTGTTTTGTCGTAGTAAGAAATATTACAAAGTGAGCGCTTACAATTTTTGCAGTTCAAGGAAGACTCCTTTTACAAATCCTAAGCGCCCACCTAATTGTTCAAAAACGGCTATTTTTGATCCCAAGCGATCATTTTTAGTTTCGCCATGCCATGGATTGCGAATTCTTTGAGCAATTCATCCGCATTTGCTTTTGTAGTAGAAATCTCTTTTTCTGAGAGGTTTGAAGCGACTTCATTGATTGTACATTCTAAATCTGTCATATCGATCTCCTTCCTATTGTCATTTTAAGAACTGTCGGGATTATCTCGATTGTTCCTTTTTTGAACTCACAAACACTTACCGATGCTCTCTATGATTGCATCAGCAAAAAAAAATTAATTAGTTCGCGTGCACTTTAACACCCTATGCTTACCAAAGCAAATGAAATTATTTACGAGATGGATTCATAGCTAAAGTTCATTGTGAATGAAGCTCAAAAATCAACTGATTAAAACGGTAGTTGCCGCTCTTAAGCCTAAAACTCTCAATTACGCCGAGTCTCGCTGAACTTAAAATGGATCAACACCCCATTCGCTCTTGGCGCGAATTCATCCAAGCCAAAGAATTGTATTCAATTTGAAAGAACAATAGATATCAACGCAAAGACTCTAAGACGCGGACGGGCGGTAGAGGCATCGAAAGGGTCTTCAATGAATTATAAAAATCTTTGCGTCTTCGCGACTTGTGCGTCTTTGCGTTTATTGAGGTTTGTAAATTAGAAAGGCCCAAATTTAATTTTACGAGATATGGATTCATGAGCTAAAGTTTTAATGGATGAAGCTCAAAAATCAACTGATTAAAACGGTAGTTGCCGCTCTTAAGCCTAAAACTCTCAATCAACCTGATGAGAGACGGTTTCTGATTTTGTCAACGACAGGGTTGGGAGATACGTTATGGGGCACACCAGCGATACGCGCGCTAAGACAATGTTTTCCTGATAGCTACATCGGCGTGGTGACAAGTCCAATTGGACAAGCGCTCCTCAAGTATAATCCACGCATCAATGAACTATTTGTCACGAAAGATCCGCTGTTTCGGGCCTTATTTCCGCTGTACCGCCAACTAAGGAACAAGCAGATCACACATGTACTCAGTTTTCACACTTCCCAGCGGCCCATGCTTCCGCTGGCGGCGATGCTTGGGGCACAAGCGGTGATTGGTACGCGTGGGATTAACAAGGGTCTGGATTTTTTGCTGTCCCAAGCGCTAGAGCCACAATCGATGCATGAGATTCAGCGGCGTATGCAAATTGTCAATGAAGTTGGCGCACATACGCTCGATTCTTCAATGGAATTGTTTTTGAGTCAGGAAGATGAAGCCATAGCGGAGACCTTTCTTAAATCTTTAAATATTCCTTCGTACTTACCGTTGATTGCACTTCATCCTGGTGCTAAAGATGGATTTAAGCAATGGCCCGCCTCCCATTTCATTGAGCTGGGCAATCGCTTAGCCCACAATTTGGGCTGCAGTATCATTGTGACGGGAACTCCTGGGGAAAAAGTTTTGGTAGAGGCCATTGCTTCGCAAATACAAGGGGCGATGCCAGCGACCCATTTACCTTTGCTTGCCACGGCGGCTTTGATTAAGAAGATGAAACTGATGATTGCCAATGATACGGGACCGATGCATGTGGCATTTGCAGTGAAAACACCGACCATTGGGTTATTTTCTCCCACCGATCCGGCTCTGTGCGGGCCCCTGTTTGTAGAAAAATCCCAAGTGATTGCTAAGAAGCCGACTTGCTCATCGTGTTTAAAGAAAAAATGCCAAGAGCCGTTTTGTCTCTTGCAAATCGGTGTGCAAGAGGTTTACGATTCAGCAGTAAAACTGTTTAAGGCGCATCTATGAACCTATCCCCATATTCAAAGAACATGCTTTTTGTATCTTTTTTTACATCTTTCAAAGCCGTTTCTTGGCCTACTTATTCAAGTATGTCCTGCGAAACGGCTTTGAAATCTGTGAAAAAATTGTTCAAAAATCATAATCTTCTAATATTGGGATAGGTTCATGAAAAAAGGACTGCACGGGCGCAGTTTAATTTCGATCGACGATCTATCGAAAGAAGACATTCTTCGCATTTTGAAAACCGCGGAAGAGATGAAGAAAAAAGCACCGGCACAAAAACTCAAAGGGAAAATTTTAGCATCGTGTTTTTACGAACCTTCAACGCGTACGCGTTTGTCGTTTGAGACCGCAATGCTCCGTTTGGGTGGAAGTGTGATCGGATTCTCCGATGCTGAATCAACTTCGGCCCAAAAGGGCGAATCGCTGCACGACACTATGAAAGTGCTCGGCGAGTATGCTGACGTGCTCATCTTGCGTCATCCGCAAGAAGGCTCAGCACGCGTCGCGAGTGAATCGACCCAGACACCCGTGATTAACGCCGGCGATGGCGCTAATCAACACCCGACACAAACGCTTGTCGATTTATTTGCGATGAAGCAAACGCAAGGTAAACTCAAAGGACTCAACGTCGCTTTTGTGGGGGATCTCAAGCACGGTCGAACAGTCCATTCTACTTGTCCTACCTGCGCGCTGTTCGATATGCGGCTGTTTTTTGTGTCGCCCGAATTTCTCACGCTGCCTGACGACATTACACGTGTCTTAAAAAAAAGAGGTGCGAAATTTTCTTTTCACCGCAGCATCGAAGAAGTGCTCGATAAAGTCGATGTGCTGTGCATGACGCGTATTCAAAAAGAGCGTTTTGATCCCACCACCTATCAAAAATATAAAAATGCCTACATTTTAAGCGCATCGATGCTAAAAAATGTTAAAAAAAATTTAAAAGTGTTTCATCCGCTGCCGCGTGTGAATGAAATTGAAACATCGGTGGATCACACACCGCATGCCTACTATTTTCAACAGGCAGCAGATGGCGTTTACGTAAGGATGGCTCTGCTCTCGTTAATCCTCAAATAGGTGCTCCCCAATGCCTAAAACACTGTCTGTCGCTGCGATCAAAGATGGAACTGTGATCGATCATATTCCCCCCGGTGCCGCGCTGATTCTTTTGCAACTGCTAAAACTTTCTGCTGACCGCCATCGGATTTCAATCGGATTAAATCTCACGAGCAGTTCGATGTACTTAAAAGACCTAATCAAAATTGAAAATCGTTTTTTAACAGAAAAAGAAGCCCATGCCATCGGTGTTTTTGCTCCGCAAGCGACGATTAGTATCATCAAGAATTATCAGCTGACGCAAAAAATTCGGGCGGCATTGCCTAAGCGGATTGAGCGCGTACTTGTCTGCCCTAACGCTTCTTGCATCACGAGTGGAGAAGCCATCGACACGCTGTTTTCCATTGAAGAACATCAGCAAAAAGTGTTTCTGCGCTGCCATTTTTGTGAAAAGAGTTTTAATCGAGAAGAAATCAAGGATTACCGGCCGTGATAACCATTCGTGAGGTGTTTACTTTAGAAGGTTCGACCGCTGATGTCTTGCTGCCGTCCAAAGAAAAACGGGAGATTGAAGGTCGGGGTTTGACGCTCATTCCGGCACTCATCGATCCGCATGTCCATTTTCGCACGCCGGGTTTAGAACACAAAGAAAATTGGGAAACAGCCGCCAAAGCAGCGATATATGGCGGCATCACTACCGTATTCGACATGCCGAACACAATTCCTCCCACGACAACGCTTGAAAATCTTCGCGAAAAAGAGGCCTTAATTCACCATCAATTAATAAAAATTGGCATCCCACTACATTTTGGATTGTACTTAGGCGCTGATAAAGACCATTTTGCAGAAATCGCCCGCTGTAAACATAAAATTGTCGGACTCAAAATTTTTATGGGCTCTTCAACGGGTGGACTAGTGATGGATGATGATGATGCGCTGCATGAAGCTTTTAAATTGGCCGCGGCCAATGATCTACTGGTAGCTGTGCACGCTGAAGACGAAGCGCTGATTAAACAGCGCGAAAAGGAATTTCATGGCCGTACAGATCCCGCAGTGCATTCCCATATTCGCAATGTCGAGGTCGCTGTCCGCGCCACAGAAAAAGCGATTGCGCTCGCTCGGCAATATAAAACGCGACTGTACATTTTACATGTCGGCACCAAACGGGAAATAGAATTGATCAAGCAGGCTAAACAAGAAGGACTTGAGGTTTTCGTCGAAACAACACCCCATTTCTTATTTTTATCGGTCGAAGATTATCCCCATTTAGGAACCAAAGCGCAAATGAACCCGCCTTTGCGCACTCGAGAAGATGTCGCAGCATTATGGCAAGCAATTGCTGATGGAACAATCGATACCATCGGATCGGATCACGCGCCACATACTTTGTTAGAAAAAGCGCAGCCTTATGGACACTCGCCATCCGGTGTTCCTGGCGTGGAAACGACGCTTCCACTATTATTGGATGCATGTAATCACGGACGGATTTCTTTAAAACAGATCATCCGCCTGATGCGGGAGAGAATTTTGGAGATTTTCCGTTTGCCGCCCAGTGATGATTATGTGCTACTCGATTTAAATAAAATCGCATCGATCGAAGAGCAGCGTCTCCAAACAAAATGCGGTTGGAGTCCCTTTGCCGGTCGAACACTTCAAGGCTGGCCTGTGATGACAATTTTGAAGGGAAAGGTCTATGAACTTACCTGATTGGTATCCTTACCATCCGCCGCTATACGACATCGAAAAAACTTATCTAGACAATGCCGACAACGGTCCGTTTTTTGCTGGCCCGATCCCTAAGCGCAAATGGCCGCCCAAAGAAAAATGGATCGATTTTCTCGGGGCACTCGATCGCTTCGCCCATCGGTGTGCCGGCAGGACCCCTCCTCACTTCACCCTGGATTGAACTCGCTGGAAAACTCGGCTTTGATGTGCCCACCTACAAAACGATCCGCAGCGCAGAGCATCCTTGCCATCCCCTGCCCAATATGGTGTATGTCCAGACGCACGGCACGCAAGCTACCCGCACGATGAAACCCGCCTCTCTTTTAGAAGATTTAGCCGTGACAAATTCCTTCGGTATGCCCTCTAAAAGTCGCGAATTTCTCCTCGAAGATATCCCCCGCGCTAACGCTTCTCTGCACGAAGGACAAGTGATGGTCGTATCCGTCGTCGGCACAGTCCGCACCCACTGCACATTTCTCCAAGATTTTATCGATGCGGCGCTACTTGCCAAACAGGCCGGAGCAAAAATCATCGAAGCCAATTTTTCCTGCCCGAATGTCGATAAAAAAGAAGGCTGTTTGTACATGTCGCCATCTACAGTGTTAGACATTGGCAGCGCACTGGTCGAAGCCATCGCACCGATTCCTTTGATCATTAAAGTCGGCACATTTGTCTCTAAAGAGCAACTGCGCGATGTATTCATAGCAGCGGCCCGCGCAGGCATTCGCGCAATTTCCGGCATCAACACCGTCAGCATGGCTGTTGTCGATCAAAAAGGACACCCAGCACTAGGGGCCCAGCGTCCCACTAGTGGGATTTGCGGAGGTCCAATTCGTGAAGCTGCCCTGCATTTCATCCATGAGGCCGCGCAAATTAATCATCGCGAAAAATTAGACTTAACACTCATCGGCGTAGGTGGCATCACCTTGCCTGAGCACTTTGATCAGTTTTTAAAGGCGGGGGCTGATATCGCGATGTCTGCCACAGGAATGATGTGGGACCCATACCTTGCCGCACGCTATCATCAACTTCACGGGGGAACACCATGACTCCAGACATAAAACAACTCATCTTAGAACTTTACGCTGTCCAAGCCGTGAAGTTTGGCACATTTACTTTAAAAAGCGGCATTCAATCGCCGATTTATCTCGATCTGCGCGTGATCATCTCTTATCCCTCTCTGCTTAAAAAAATCGCGCACGCCTTAGAAAAGCTCATGGCCCCACTCACCTTTGATCTACTTTGCGGTGTGCCCTATACCGCTCTGCCAATTGCGACTGCCCTATCCCTTCATCGCGACATCCCCATGGTCATGCGCCGCAAAGAAACCAAAGATTATGGCATAAAAAAAATGATCGAAGGCATTTTCCAAAAAGGACAAATCTGCCTGATCGTTGAAGATGTGATCACCTCCGGCGCCAGCATCCTAGAAACGGTGGCTCCTTTGCAAGCTGAAGGCCTAAACGTCGAAGATGCCATCGTCGTTCTCAATCGCGAGCAAGGCGGCAAAGAGAAACTGCAAGAGAAAGGGATTCAACTCCATTCACTCATCAGCATCTTCGACCTGCTTAAAGTCCTATTTTACGAGAAGAAAATCACTGAAAAAACCTTTCGCCAAGTCAATGAATTTTTAGCCGCCCCCGTCAAATGAAAAATGCTTAAGTATTTTAAAAACAAAAACTTGTATTTTTAATTTGTAAAAAACTTCCACTTTGTTATTCTATTAGCAGACCCCTGGTTTGGCTGAAGGCTGACGTTATGCGTCAGAGGTTTTGTAGGCCAACTGGGGGTTTTTCGTTAGGTCTCTTCGAAAAGTATAGCTCTTGGGTTTGAAACTCCAATGTAGGTAAGCTTCGGTCCATCTTTCTTCGAAATTTGATATTGGAGTGGTCACTCCGATGTTGAACCAATCCATATCTGGTTTAATCGATTTAATTTCTTCTAGAATTGCTTTATATAGTTTTTCTTTTGCCACAGTGCGTTTAGCTAATGTATTACTGCCTGGCACTTTTTCTAAGTGTTTATTATTAAGACGAAAATGCATGGCACCTAACACAATATCCAAACATTGGAGAAGGACATGTTCATGCGAATTCACTTCAGCGACGTCTTCTTCCGAGAGGAGAATGTTAGATCTTCGAATATTTTTATTCTTATTTAATCCATGAAGGAGAAAACCTTTAAATCGCGAAGCCGCTTCCTGATTTTCTGGAAAATCATCAAAGTAAATTCGTAACTTCACAGGTAGTTGAAGGTTAGCGTGCTCGAGACCAAAAGCATGTTTTATAAATTGATAATACAATTTGAAAAATTCATTTTTAAGATCCTCTAACGTCAAGTCATCTGGGGCATAGGCATTTTGTCTATACATTATCCTGACACGTAAATTGCTCATTTTAATTTCAGAGAAAAAAGAATGCATAAGAGTTTTATACTTTTCGAGATAATTTTCCGTTACCTTTGACCATTTTACCTCACCTTGTAGATTGAGTTTTTTTTTCTCATTTTCTAAGAAGGATACAATCCGCATATATTGCGAGGAGCCAATCATAACACCACCATAGAAATTTGAAAAATATCGCCCTGTCTTCGCCGATTCATCACAATATAAAATGTATTCCTTATCCATACTTCTGTACTTGTTTCCAAAAAAAGAAAAAATTTATCATTTTGTCAATTTTTGATTTAGTACTTTTTTTACAGCAAAGGTACATTCTAGAGTTAAAATCGTCTCATCTTTTATCTCTGTGCAGATGAGATTTTTTCATTAAAACTCAGTAGAGACAAAAAATAAAGCGGGTCAAATCAGGAGTTTGCTAAGATGTTGCTCATGAAAAAAAAGAGTTATCTAGAACGCGCTGCGCACTGTCATAATCCGATAGCCAAAAAATTGTTTACGCTTATGGATACTAAAGAGAGCAATCTCTCTCTTGCCGCTGATGTAACTCGCTGCGAAAAATTATTACATCTCGTCGAGCAAGTCGGACCCGAAATCTGCCTGCTAAAAACGCATATCGACATCCTCGATGATTTTACTCCCGATGTGACCAAAGAATTAAGACGGCTCGCCGACAAGCATCAATTTCTGATTTTTGAAGATCGTAAATTCGCTGATATTGGCAATACCGTTACCCATCAATATCGTGGAGGCATTTATCATATCGCTGAGTGGGCGGATATCATCAATGCTCACACGGTACCTGGGCCTGGGGTTATCACAGGGCTTAAGGAAGTGGGCCTATCAAAAAACCGTGCGCTTCTTTTGCTCGCTGAAATGAGTTCTGCCGGTTCCCTAGCGCACGGCGATTATACCGCGCAAACTGTGAAAATGGCTCAGCAGCATGCCGATTTTGTGATTGGTTTTATCTGTCAAAGAAAACTGCTCGATGATCCTCAATGGATCCACATGACTCCCGGCGTTCAACTTGCTGAAGGCAAAGACGCGCATGGACAACAGTATAACACACCCGAGACAGCGATTGCTGCCGGCAGCGATCTGATCATCGTCGGGCGTGGGATCTATGGCGCAGAAAATCCTAAAGCTCAAGCAGAAATCTATCGAAAGGCCGGATGGCAAGCTTATGTCAACAGCCGCTAAAATCAGCATCATCATCTTGAATTGGAATGGTAAACAGGACACGCTTGCTTGTTTGGAATCGCTCCAAAAACTCACCTACCCCAATTACGAGGTGATCATCGTCGACAATGGTTCAACCGATGATTCAGTTTCCGCCATTCGCAGTCAATTTCCCCAACATAGGCTCATTGAAACAGGTAGCAATCTCGGCTTTGCTGAAGGGAACAACGTCGGCATCCGAGAGGCCCTAGCCTCCGATTGCATCTTTCTCCTCAATAATGACACAGTCGTCGCCCCTGATATTCTCGAACATTTCGTCGAAACCTTTCAGGCTCACCCCGAAGCCGGTATCCTAGGAGCAAAAATTTTTCTCTATGACAAACGGGACACCCTCGATCATCTAGGCGGCACCTGGAATCGCAAGACCGGCATCTTTGAATTTGTGGGCCTGCGACAACAAGACGATGATCGCTGGCAAAAACCGCAAGAGCTCGACTATGTCTGCGGAGCGGGCTTCATCATCAAACGCACTGTTCTGGAACACGTTGGCCTACTCGAGCCTCGTTTTTTCCTCATTTGGGAAGAATCAGATCTATGTTTCCGCGCTCGAAAAGCCGGCTTTAAAACTCTGACCTGCCCTAACGCTAAGCTTTGGCATAAAGTCTCAGCCTCATTTGTCGGCGGCAAACCCCACTCCACCTATTTCTGGTGGCGCAACCGTTTGCTGTGGATCGAGCGCAACTGCTCCCCTCTCGAAAAACTCAGTCTCTATAGCCGCATCCTCATCCCTGACATTTTACACATGCTCAAAATCCGCGCGCTTAAAACCCTCCAGCTCCGTTTTACTATCCGATTTCGCCCTCACATTAATACAACCGAAAAACAGCTCAAATTAGTCAAAAATCGCGCCGCTCTCTGTGGCGTGCGCGATTATTTCCTTAGGCGCTTCGGCAATGGCCCCTCCTGGATCTACGAGAAAAGAAAATAACCTAACTCTCTGTGGTTTCCCGTCTCTGTGGTAAAATTAATCACCACAGAGATAAGAACCTAAGTAGAATATTTTTAAAGCGAAAATGACTTGTTCCGCACTCCCAAAAATGCTATAAATAAAGTATGGCCAAGTGGTTGCCTTGAAGCAATCCTATAAAAAGTGATGAACTTGCCATCCCTCAATCCTTAAATTTGAATAAGAAGTTATGGGATATTCCGCTGCCTTCTCGATGCGCGCACGGCTTCCGCGTCGCTTGATGATCCTCTTTTCACTATTCTTCGCTCTATTTTTCCTCACCGGCTGCGAGAACGTCATGCCGATCATCAACGAGGTCGACGAACGGGAAGCTAATGAAATTGTCGTCTTTTTGGCTAGCAAGGGAATTCCCGCCCAAAAAATCGCTTCGGTCTCTGCCGCCCCGGGCGGAGCTGCAGGCCCACCACTATACAGTATCACCGTAGAATCAGGTCAAGCGACGCAAGCGATGGCTGTGCTCAATCAAAATGGCCTGCCCCGTAAGAAAGGAACAACCCTCCTGGACCTATTTGCTAAAGCGGGTTTGATGTCCTCAGATAAGCAAGACACGATCCGCTATCAAGCAGGTCTTGCCGGACAGTTGGCCAATATGATCCGCAAAATCGACGGCGTGATCGACGCCGATGTCCAGCTCTCTTTCCCTGTTGAGTCCACGACACCGATTGGCCCTGCGGCAGGGGCTGCGGCACAACCTGTTGCTAAAATCACCGCCGCCGTCTATGTCAAACACCAAGGCATTCTCGATGATCCCAATAGCCATCTCGTCACCAAGATTAAACGACTTATCTCGGGTAGCGTCACCGGCTTAGATATCAACGACGTCACAGTGATTTCTGATCGCTCTCGTTTCACCGATGTCACATTAACTCCTTCCTCAGAGATATTAGAACCTAAAGCTAAGGAATACGTCAGCATCTGGTCGATTGTGATGAGTAAGAGCTCAGCTAGCCGATTCCGGTTTATTTTCTTCTTGCTCATGATCTGCGCGATCGTCTTTGCATGTCTTGTCGGCTGGATGATCTGGAAGTTCTATCCGATCCTGAAAAAACGGGGCGGTTTCAAATCGTTGATCAACCCCGTCCCCATGAATGAAATTGAAACGGAGCGTAAACCGCCTGAGGAACCGTAACCTTATGGCTACGACTGCAGAAATTTTATGGAACGCCTTTTTGCAATCTTCCCCTCCCCATAGGCGCAGCACGCTTCTGCATTGTCTTACTCCTGAATTATTTGCTGAACTCATGCGACTGCCCCTGCCTGCCCATGACCCGCAGCTAGGGATTGCACCTGTGGAAGCGGAGTTGCCCCACATTCATTCTTCTTGGCTGGCCCCTTTTTTGCGCTCGCTCCCCGAAAATGAGATCAAAATCTTTCTGTCTTGTTTATCTCCAGAGCAGATCAAAGGGCTTAAGGGCGCGTTAATGCTTTCCAATACGCTCCCCACACCTTCAGAACTCGGAAAAACGTATCTTAGCAAAACACTCTTTGACTCCGTCGCTGATAGCGAGCTTATTCCCCTCGATTGTTTGCCCGCTGATCCGTTGAATGCACTACTCGAGCTTTCTCCTGAAGAGCTCTCCTCTTTGATCGATTTACTCAGTATGCACGACTTATCCATTGAAATCCGTCACGTCATTGAAACTACTAAGCTCAAGGAAATTAACGGACTCCTCTCCAAGCCACAAACAAATTTTTTAAAAACGCTTCTGCATAAAAAAGAGCCTGTAGCCTTCAAAAAAATGGGCCTGCTCAATTGGAAGGGCGATACCAATGCCCTACGCACAATGCTCTTGCAGCGCGGAATCAATCGCATTGCTAAAGCTCTCCATGAAAGTTCTCCCAGCCTTCTTTGGTATATCGCGCATCGACTCGATATCGAACGGGGTCAATTGCTCATCAACTTATGTACAGAGCTCGATCATCCGCGCGCTTTGCCCCTTCTAACTCATCAAGTCGTCGAACTCATCCATGCCCTTAAAAATCCCAACCCCCCGCAGGGCTCATGAAATATTTTTCATTGATTTATCAAGGGGACGTTCACCCCGCTGAAGAAGACAAAGTCATCCCTGCTGAAGAGTTCAGCACGCTGATGGAAGCCAGTGAAATCCTAAAACGCGCTCAAGAAGATATCGAACGGTTTAAACAAGAAGCGGAAGAAGAGCGTCGTCAACTCAATGAACAAGCAGAACGAGAGGGATTTTCAGAGGGACTTTCTAAATTTAATGAGCATATCATTTATTTCGAAAAACAGTTGCGCCTGCTCAGAATGGAACTGCAAAAACAAATTTTACCCCTCGCACTAAAAGCCGCAAAAAAGATCGTCGGTGAGCAATTGCATTTACATCCTGAAACAATCGTCGAAATTGTCATCCAAACTCTGGCTCCCGTCACACAAAATCACCGCTTCACAATCTATGTCAACAAAGTCGACAAAGAAATCTTAGAAGCGCATCGCCAGCAAATTAAAAATATCTTAGAACAAGTTCAAGTCCTCACTATCCACGAGCGCAACGACATTGCCCCTGGCGGATGCATCATCGAAACCGAAAGCGGCATTATCAACGCCACCATCGAAAACCAATGGCGCGCATTGGAATCCGCTTTCGATAAATATATGAAGACTTAGTTTTTTCGGCGGGCTGTGATGAGCATTCCCTCCCGCTTCATGGAAGCGGGTCCCAAGTCGTGTCCTCATCACAGGACCATTTTAGAAATCCAAAGTCAGACAATTTTATATTCAAGACTGGAGTTAAAAACGCAAATAGCATAATCCTTATTCCAATCTTTTAACTCTGTCGGACACACATGATCAAAAAACAAAGGATCCTTCAATTTGAAAATGCGCAAAATCTGAAAAGGATTAATCACATTGCAAATTGTGATGTTATTACTATTATTATCCTTATAATCAGAATAAGCGATCAGAGAACCTTGTAAAGCTCTTACTCTTTCCAATTTATTAAAACAATGCTTTAGAACAGTGTCTCCATTTCCGCTGCGAGCACTATCCCCTTGCAAGTCAATTAACAGCAAAACAGAAGGTGGAGTTGTAATAGATTTAATATATTCATCCGTCGATATCTGAACTTTGAGTTCAATTTTTGCTTGCGGCTTAACAGTTAAAAGAACGTCATTAATATATGTTCGTAATTCTTCCGCTGATTTATTTGAGTTTGCATACACTGTATCAACTACTGTGATTTCAACATTTTCATAACCTGCATCTAGGAGCATAGTCAAAATTCTAGCCTCTTCAAAACACTCGCCCGATCCGAAACTCGCAATTCTTAGGGGAACTGTTTTATCTTCATACTTTTGTTTAATTTGAGAAATTAATTCATCTTCTATTGCATGGCGTATGCGACGTGGCATCAATATACAATCGCATTCCCGTAGATGGGAAAACATCTGCTTAAAAATAGTCGATGCTTTTACAGCGGTAGGATTGCTTAGCATCATCTCATAAATCTTTGGGACTTCAACTTTAAATTGTTGTGCTTCAAAACTTATTGCGCTCATTATATTATCCTCATTTTATAATTAAATATATTATTATAATTAATCGTTTTAATCAAGATAATTATTAATACACATAAAAATTAATTTAAAAACTGGTCCTGTGATGCTCATAAGACCCTGATTGCTACCCTCTTTTTCTCTATGAAAAAGCGAACTGAACAGATTCAAAGATTCACGAGGAAGGAAGGTTTTGTAACCTTTCGGACGAGTGAAGCGAAGAAGATGGGCGGTGCAGCTTTCATAGAGGAAATATGGGGTAGCAATCAGGGTCTAAGACTTAGAGCGCAAATTGGTCCTGCGAGAGGACGCAAGCAGGGACCCAAAACTTGTTTTGGGAAGCGCAGCGCTTTGAGCAGCCCTCGAGCTTGTGAAAAAATTGGGATTCAATCGATTTCGATGAGATTTTTCGGCAATTTTTCTTAAATCAGGCCTTCCCCCTTGTTGCCGACTAGCAAAGCAGCGGAAACATGGCGCAAGCGCATGTTTCCGACTCGTCTATAGAGAACGAAGAAAAAACTTTAGAAAACAAAACAAATTTCCCAGTAGTTTTTTCTTTCGGGAATTTCGAGAAGGTAGTAAATTTGGTAGTCCGGTGGTGGTAATGCAGAGATATAAGGTTGTTTTATTTTTGGTGCTGGTGCTGGCTTTTATTGGGGCCGGGTCGGAAATGCTATTTGCGCAAGAAACGCCGCCAATGCCGCCGCCAGAAATTCAGACGGGAAGTTTGCCGCCTCCCTCAGTTGTTCAAGAAATCTCGGCGATCACCGCACTGGCGCTGCTCCCCTTTGCGATCATGCTGCTCACTTCGTACATTAAAATTGTCGTCGTGCTGTCATTGCTCCGCAACGCGCTTGGTGTGCAACAGTCGCCTCCTAACCAAGTGCTCAATGGTATAGCTCTATTGATGACGATCTACGTGATGTTCCCTACCGTGCTGGCTATGTACAAAAAGGGAGAAGATTACATTAGTAAACAACCTCCGACGCAATTATTTTCCGCTGAAAGCGCGCAATATTTGGTCAATGTTGTCGATATTAGCAAAGAGCCGATGCGTGAGTTTCTCCAAAGGAATACGCTCGGTAAGCATATGTCGAGTTTTTATCAGCTGGCCTATCGTTCATTTCCTGAAGAATTTCGTACGAGCCTGAAACCGACCGACTTTATCATCTTGGTACCTGCCTTCATCACGACACAGCTAAAAGCGGCGTTTGAAATCGGGGTACTAATTTATTTGCCGTTTTTCGTAATCGACTTGGTCACATCGAATATTTTGCTCGCGATGGGGATGATGATGTTATCGCCGCTGACGATTGCCCTGCCATTAAAATTATTACTCATCGTGATGGTGGACGGTTGGACTTTGATCATTCAAGGACTTGTGCTATCGTTCCGTTAAATTGTTTAAGAGAAAAACGATGTACGCTACAGAAATCTATCAGCTCTCCTATCAAGCCCTGCTGTTGATTCTTCTATTGTCGGGACCGCCGATTTTAATTAGTACTGTGCTTGGCTTAACAGTCGCGATTTTTCAGGCTGCTACGCAAATTCAAGAGCAAACGTTATCTTTCATGGTGAAACTCTTTGCTGTAATTTTGACGCTGTTATTTATGGGTGGATGGCTCGCAGCGCAGATCATGCAGTTTACGAATAATATTTTCACAAACTTTCCGAAATGGGCATCTTAATGGCCTATGTCTAGCACCGATACATACCTCTCTTTTTTCGCGATCCTTACCGATAACGCTCCGATCACCGCCATCTCTTTGTTTTTCTTAGGAATGATGCGAATCGCACCGGTGATTGCTCTTGCGCCTTTTTTCGGCTCTAAAACGCCCGCGCCGGTAAAAATGGGCTTGCTCGTAGTGTTGACGGTGATTTTTTTACCGCATATGGCTGTGACTAGTAAAACACTCATTGGATTTAATTTTGATTTTATCCTGTTGTGCGGAAAAGAATTGTTGATTGGTTTTATTTTGGCCTTATTTGTTTCGATCCCCTTTTATATGGCTGAAACTGCGGGGGTCACCATCGATTTTTTGCGTGGCTCTTCTTCCTTGCAAGTGCAAGATCCGTTCACGCAAAGTCAAGCCTCTGATTTAGGCGTGCTGTATAATTTGGTGCTAATTGTCATTTTTTATCAAATCGACGGCCCGTTTTATTTCT
The DNA here is from genome assembly GCA_963839895.1 of uncultured Verrucomicrobiae bacterium. GTDB lineage: Bacteria > Chlamydiota > Chlamydiia > Chlamydiales > Rhabdochlamydiaceae > CAJCIW01. Next base: position 1,981,218 of record CAWIWQ010000001.1, on the reverse strand, counting down.
TTAGTGCGCTATTTGATTCGTATACGCTCATTCCAGCCGATAGTTGGTTGCCGCTTCAATTTTTCAGTTTTACGCATCCTTTTTGGCAAACAGTTTGGGGATGCATCAATCGCGTCATCGCGGTAGGAATCCAACTTGCCGCTCCGTGTTTGCTGGCTATTTTAATGACTGAAATGTTCTTAGGAATTGCCAATCGTTTAGCCCCGCAAGTCCAAATCGCATTTCTCGGTATGTCACTCAAATCACTCGTCGGCCTGGCGATGCTTTGTGCCGCCTGGTTCTTCATCCTGCAGCAGATGACTAAACAAACACTCCTCTGGCTCAGCGACATGCAAAATATCGTCCATACCTTTAATTATTGAGAAGCTTTTTTTTAAATTTTTTGTTGACTCGATTTTTCTAAATTCATAGATTTCACTAATACATAACAATGTAAACAAAGGGGAATCGATATGGTTTGGAAACAAATGGGGTCAGCAATTGCTGTCTCTTTAGTTGGATTTACAAACATCATTTATGCGGACACTACAACTAATAATAGTGCGCAAATGCGCAATTTAGAAAATCGCATGACAGCGCTCGAACAGCGAAAAAATGGCTGCGGCATGATCAATCCGCCGGGCCGTCCACAAATACGTTGTGGCGCCGATTTATTTGTATTTGGCGATCTGATTTACTGGAACACACATGAAAATGGTCTTAACTATGCAATTGTCAACAAAGGCGACTCGACAAACTTGGCAAATGCAGAAGTAAAAAATATTCATGGAAAATGGAATTGGGGCTTCCGTCTAGGTGCGGGATATAATCTGCCTTATGATGGTTGGGATTTACGATTCACTTGGCTACGCTTTACCGATAATGCCAAAAAACATGCCAATCCCGGTGATGATGGTTTTGTATTTCCTACGATGACCGCAGCTGCTGATCCGACAGCTCAAGACAGCCCTTGCCTAAGAGCAAATGCTCATTGGAGAATGCGACTCGACCAACTCGATCTCGATCTAGGTCGTGAATTTTTTGTGAGCAAACATCTTACCTTACGTCCACACGGAGGTTTAAGAACCTATTGGCTCAAGCAAAAATTAGAAGTAGAATATAATAATTTTACATCTTTCGGTCTACCCAATGAAGTTGAGGTGGAATCGAAAGATCGCTGGTGGGGCATTGGTCTTGAAACCGGACTGGATACACAATGGAATTTGGGAGCCGGCGTTAGTTTATTTGGCAACATCGCCGCAGCAATCGTTTATGGATTTCATCATTTGAAGTTTGAAGACGAGGACACCCCTGCTAGGTCAAATGGCAACAATAATTCGAGCTCGCTACCTAATGGTGTGTTTGCCGATGTGCGTAACCGTTATCGCGTATCGCAACCTGTTCTCGACATACTTGGTGGAGTGCGTTGGGATAATATGTTCACCGACGATCGCTTTCACTTAGGCATTCAACTCGCTTGGGAACATCACATCTATTTTGATCAAAATCAATTGATGGTGTTCACGGATGATTTCAATTTTGGCAAATTCTTCGCAAATCAAGGTAATCTAACGCTTCAAGGTTGGACCTTTTCCATGCGTTTTGATTTCTAACATTTTTTGATCCGGGTGTTTATTAGCTACACCCGGATTTTTCAAAAACATCTCGAAAAATATCTGAAGCTCCGTTTATAGTATCGATCTCATCTCACATGAATTTCATTTAGGGGGATCTTTATGCAACGGAATTTGAAAAAAATGTGGCCAGCAGTAGCGGCCTCTCTTGTAGCTTTCACAAATCTTCTTAGCGCGGATGCTACTAACAACAGTGCGCAAATGCGCAATTTGGAAAATCGCGTTTCTGCTCTTGAGCAACGACGAGGAACCAGTGGAATGATCAATCCACCCGGTCGTCCTCAAGTTAAATGTGGCGCTGATCTATTTATTTTTGGCGATTTGATTTATTGGAATTCGCATGAAAATGGCCTGTCTTATGCCATTGTCAATCACGGTACTTCAGCTAATTTGGCTAACGCAAAGGTTAAAAATATTCATGGAAAATGGAATTGGGGCTTCCGCGTAGGCGCAGGATATAATATTCCCCATGACGGTTGGGACGTCCGTCTGACATGGCTCCGCTTCACAGATAATGGAATTCGCCATGCGAATTTCCATGATGGAAATGTTGTGTTTCCTGTCAAAGTGAACCCCGCCGATCCCATTTCTGTTGGTTTAGCGGGTTCATCAGCACGCAGCCATTGGAGAATGACTCTTAACCAACTCGATCTCGATCTTGGCCGCGAATTCTTCGTAAGCAAATGGCTCACATTGCGTCCACACGGCGGTCTTAGAACGGATTGGCTGCATCAAAAATGGGCCAATACATTTAGAAACTTCATCAATTCTGATGGGGGTCCGATCAACAAAGTCTTCACTGAAGATAGAGATCATTGGTGGGGAATGGGTTTAGAAGCAGGTCTAGATACCCAATGGGGCTTTGGCGCAGGTTGGAGTCTGTTTGGAGATGTCACTGCCGCGATCATTTATGGTTTCCACGATTTTCATATTAAAGAAAAAGATTCTCCAGCAATCAGTCGTTCTCTGCCCGACGGCGTGTTTATCGATCTAGATAATTCTTATCGCGTATCACATCCCGTTCTCGATGTGGCAGCCGGTGTGCGTTACGATTGCATGTTCAGCGATGATCGTTTCCATGTTGGCCTGCAATTAGGCTGGGAACATCACATTTACTTCAGTCAAAATCAATTTCCCTATTTTACAGATGATGCCGCTTTAGGTGCTTTTGTAAGAAACCAAGGCGATTTGACACTGCAAGGTTGGACATTCGAAGCACGATTTGATTTCTAATCAATCTCTATTCCGGCCCGCAAGGGCCGGATAAATTTTCGAGGGATAAATGAAATTTAAAAGTTGCCTGTGTCTATGTTATTTAACAGCTTTCAGCCAGCTACAATCATTTGATCCCACTCTTCTGACTTATGAATCGCTCAGTCAAGATTCATACACTGAACATGTCGCAGTCTTTCGCTGCTTATTTTCCGTGATGAAAGTCAGAAACTTTCTCGAGTTCGGTTTAGGCAAAGGAACAAAATATTTTTTAGATCATTGTGATCATGTCACTTCGATCGAAATTTCTATTGCCAGTCGTGCGGTAGATATCGATCCCTGGTATCAAACCTGTGTAGAGTCTTATGCGGCTTCTACAAATTGGACGCCGCTGTTTCATCGCGCTTCCGATACTTTTGATTTTTATAACTGTTCCTATGCTTTAGATTACTGGACAAAAACACGTTCCTATTTTCCTAAATATTTAGACGCTTTTAAAAGTGAAGTGAATGCGATTTGTCAAGACGTCTTACAACACGCAGAATTTGATGTTGCTTTTGTCGATCCCGGAATTTTTACAAGAGCAGACTTTGTCAATGCCCTTTTTGATCACGTCGATGTGATCGTGGCGCATGATACCCACAACAGCATTTACGGATGGCCTCGTGTAATTTATCACCCTGATTATGAAAGAATCGATTATTTATCGTATTTTGGCGGAACAAGTTTTTGGATCAAAAAAACCAAGGCTTCCCTGATTGACAATTTAAAACATGAATTAAATCAATTATCTGCGGGCATCTAGATAAAATTGTAGCGGACGCACTCCGAGCAATTGCGCTAATTCCGTTTCAGCGCATACATACCGTCCAAACCACTCTTGAGGTTGACATCCGCAAAACCACGCGGCAATCGCTAAACTCAATTCTTCGGGAAACCAAGTCAAATTGCCGTAAACTTCTTTTGTTTCCCGATACCATGTCTCTAATAATTCCACTGCTGATGGATTTTTCATGTTTAGACCGATAATCGCAGAGGAAAGATGAGGAATTAAACCGTATAACTCTTTGGATACTCCCAGAAATTGCGCCGCCGCTACAAGATGATACACCTCGTTGTCCTTAAGAGTTCCCACCCAAGTAAAAAAATGTCCCTGGTTTTTAATTTCCTGAAAAATCATTTCCAAATTAGTTAAGGGATGCAGGGCGGTATCCAACCACAAAATTTCTTCATAGCCAAGTTCCTGAGCTTCGCGCAAAGCAGCCACTTTAAAAGCATAAGGGATGTGGCACAATTTTAAACCCCCATAAGGTATATTCGGAAATCCGCCAATCCTAAGTAAAACATTGCCGCTGTATCCGCATGTCTTGAGTTCTGCAAGCAATGCTCGGAGCTTCTCCGGGTAAATCCCATTATACGAAGAATATAAAACAATGCAGCGCTTAGAAGTATCAGCATTCACATTGATGCGATGCAATTCGGCAATAGGCATTTCTCCGTTAGGGCCAATCAACATAAAATTGATCATGAGCCTGACTCGATTGAGACAGCCGCTCTTTAAATGACCCAAAGTTTCAGCCGATTGACGCAATACATCGATATAAGGCCGTTTTCCATTTTTTAGATAATCTTCAACTAATCGATAATCTGCTAATTTGGGTTGATTGATATTCGAAAGTCTTGACCACAAATGATCGAGTTCATCATCTTGGTAGGCAAATACCAGACTGCATACAGAAACGAAAAGACAACACAATATTTTCATCGTTTATAGTTCGGCAAAGAATTATCGGAAGGCGCTCCACAGCGATGAGATACAATATCTCGGCGGACACTGTACATTTTCAGATCGGGAATCAGCCAAAAATCGACATCATAGGGAAGAAAAATCCGGTATTGTTTATAGTAATTTAGGATTTTTGTAATACCGCTGCGACGCATAATCATGGAATAAGCGCCATATCGCATGCCAATCCTCATTAAATCGTCGCTGATGGAATAAAAGCGCTGAAAAAAAGCAGCGAGTGGCTCAACATTTACATTGGGTCTAGCCGCCGTTGCTCGGCAAGGAATATGCTGTCCTGCAATGTTTTTGGTATCAGTATCGGTGAAAAAAATATCCCAATCGGGAGCCCATTGATCCAATTTAGAAATTAATCCCGATATTTGCCGAGGATCATCAACAGGATCGATATCATCTTCCATGACCCAAATTGTACGATAACCGGAATCATAGGCATCTTGCAAAATAGAAAGATGGCTTAAGACAATTCCAATTGCCCCTTGGGATATTCCCGGAGAAAAATAGGTCGTGGCATTTTCTTTAAGCAGTTCATTGCCAAAATATTCCTCACCTTCAACTTGGGTATACGTTTTACCCAAAAATGTTTCATGGAGCATACCCGGGAAAAATTTGACACCGATTTGTTCGATCGTTGCATGGGGAAGCTGCCAGCCATTGACCGCTGAAAACCGATACGGATAAATCCCATATTCTCGCAAACTCTCAGAGGCCACAGCAAATTTTTCCGGTCGTTGATCCAAGTTGATCATGTAGATAAAATCAATCTGATCCAGACTGTGATTAACCCCTTTATTCAGGGCAGGCTTAAAAAATGGGATTAAGTCAAGCTCAGGAACTGGGATTAACTTTTGAACAGCAGGAGAAGAATAGTTTAGACTTCGCAACATTGCATCCAAAATCTCTTTCTTCACAAAAATCGCATTGCCTCTTTCCCCCTCCCAGTACCAATGCGCCAAGAAACTAAATCCCGCGAGCTCCAAACAGAATTTCAAATTCTGGAAATATATTCCTTGATCAAAGAAATGAGTTGACGTGTAGATCACTTTCGCAAGGGTTAACTTTTTGGGAATATTTTCAAGGATTTCAATCTCTTTGCCATTGCTTTCAATCCAAATTAAATCGGGCTGAATATCACCTGCTGAATCGGCAAAGAAAAACTGGCTTTTTGGCATCCAATAACCGGACTTAAGCGACATCTCTGGATCAGATCCAAAGGCTAAAATGATAGGATTATATGGTAAAAAACAACTCGCCAAAAATAAGTGCTTTTCATTTTCGCAGTCTGTGAATTGCCCTTCAGTTCGATAGACTCCTGAACTAAGTTGTATTGTAACAACTAATAGAACACACAAAACAAACTGCATCATTGAATGAACCGTTCGACCCGCCAATCGAGTTGACTATTTTGTGCGGCTTGTTGAAACAACATTTGAGCTTCGGCTTCTAGACCCTTCGCGCGCTGAATCAAGGCAAACCAGAAAGCCGCATAACTGCGATAGCCGTATTCAAGTTCAAAGGGTGAGTAAACTTGGTAATACAGGTCTAATTCTTCTTGTTCCTCGCCAGAGGCGCAGGCAATTGTCATATCAGCTTGATTCAATACGTCATCCGATACATCGTACACAGAAGCTAACCGATGCAAAGCGCAAGCACGAACGACAGGAGACACGCTAATTTTGGGATCGTCTGGAAAGGCTAGCAATGCATCGCCTAAGAAACAAATTTGATAAGCCGGATTAATTTGCAGCAAGGCATGAACTACATCGGCGATATCAGGATATTCTTCCAAGGCAAATTTTGCAATTTTTTCGGGATAGATCGAATTTTGAAACAAACGGATATCATCGATGAGAATCACCGAATCCGATTTCCCAGATATTCTAATCTGATTGATTTCCTCTAAAATCGGTGTACATGTATCGCCTTTGGCCGTCACACCGCCGCTGTAATGCCCATCGAGATAAAACAGGGTACGTGCTCGCACGGAAGACAAGATATCCGCTAAAATTTTCCCTGAATCTCCTTGATAGACGCGCACGCAATCACACTCTTTAAAACGCTCGACAGCTTGCGCACAAATTTCAGGGGAAAGCTCAATGGTATGTATCTCGTCAAAGAATTCAGACGCTTCTTCTGCCGTGTCTCCCATCCAGGTTCCTGTTTCAACAAATGCTTCTAAATTAAACGCTGTTTTCAATTGCTCAATCACCGAAGCTTTTAAGGCTCCGTCCGTTAAATTCCGCGTGACGCAAAAATGGAGCTGATGTGTCGCCTCAGGACGATAGATCGGAATATTTTCGCTAAAGCACGTAGCAAACTGAAAAATTATCACCAGACCGATAAGTAAATGCATAAGTTATTCTCTAATTTAGATAATGCATCATGGCGGGATGACAAAAATAATGCAAAAGATTTTAATAGCAAAAATTTGCTTGTCTAGATAAATTTTTAGATTTTCGGCTGGAGTTTATCATGCGTAAAGCGTTTTTCTTTTTCTTACTGCTTTTTTCATGTCTATTAGAAGCTAAACAGACGATTTGTCTTAACATGATTGTCAAAGATGAAAGTAAAGTGATCACTCGGTGCTTAGATTCTGTGACACCGCTCATCGATTATTGGGTGATTGTCGATACAGGCTCTACAGATGGTACTCAAGAAATCATAAAAAAATACCTAAATGATATTCCAGGTGAACTTTATGAGCGTCCCTGGAGAAATTTTGGTGAAAATCGCAGCGAAGCATTCAATTTAGCCAAAAGCAAAGGCGATTATATTTTATTCATGGATGCTGATGACACTCTTGAGTTTGAGGATACTATCCGGCTTCCGCTACTAACGCTTGATTTGTACCATATGTGGCGCGGTGTAAAAGGCTTCACTTATCAAAAGCCCCAAATTGTTAGAGGGGATATGGCTTGGCATTGGGTGGGTGTGACACATGAATACTTAGATTGCAATCAGCCTTATACCTCCGCTACGTTAAATAATGTCAAATACGTCTCAGGCGATGGCGGGGCAAGTACCTACGATCCTAAAAAATTCTTAAAAAATGTCAAACTCCTCGAAGAGGGACTCAAACAAGAACCTCACAATAGCCGATATGCTTTTTATCTCGCTGAAAGCTATCGGGACGCCGGCGAAAAAGGCAAAGCCATCGAATGTTATCAAAAGCGTGTTCAAATGAAAGGCTGGGATGAAGAAGTGTTCTGGTCAAAGTTTGAAATGGCGCGCGTGATGCAGGAAATGGGTCTTCCTGAAAACATCGTCATTGAAGCTTTCCTCGATGCGCACAATTTTCGTCCCCACCGCCTGGAGCCCATTTATTATCTGGCCGAAATTTACAACCGACAAAAAAATTACAATCAAGCTTATGAAATCATCAAAGCTGCCAAATACATACCCAAGCCCACTCAAAAAGATATCCTCTTTAACATGGACTGGATCGACGAATATGGCCTTCTCTTCCAACTCTCCATCGCCTCCTACTATTTAGGTCACTATGAAGAATCCCTCCAATCCTCCGATCTTCTCCTCACCATCAAAGATCTTCCTGACAATTGGCGCACACACGTCGAAAAAAACCGCTCGTATCCTCTGGCAAAACTTCATAAAAATGCAGAAAAAACCATTTCAGCCAAAAATTGACTTTTGCGATATGACTTTTCATTCTGCCCCATGTCGAAAACATGCGCTTCACACATTTCCCAGTTTTACTTATCGAAGTGTTTCTGGTTCTTCGCTAAGACCCTGATTGCTACCCTCTTTTTCACTATGAAAAAGCGAACTGATCAGATTCAAAGATTCACGAGGAGGGAAGGTTTTGTAACCTTTCGGACGTGTGAAGAGAAAAAGATGGGCAGTGCAGCCTTCATAGAGGAAATATGGGGTAGCAATCAGGGTCTAAGTCTCCGCAGCTATCTTGAGCTGACTCTAGCTTTGATTAACCGCGGGCTGAGCACTCTTAACCGCTTCAAGAAAGCGGGTCCCTTTCCGGGCCCGCATCACAGACCAATTTTGCAATAAAGCTAACAGGTTAATTTTTAGCAAAATTTTTTAATGAAAAATTCGCCAAGAGCCGTAATAAAAACACCAAAACAAATCCAAAATACAGTACTGGATCGTTTAATCCATATTTTTTGAGTATTTGATTCAGTTTCTTTTTTAGTAAGATCTTTAAAATTATCAAGAAAGATTCCATTTTCAAAAAGATGTCTAGACAAATTCACGAGTTGATCATGATCATTTATAGCATTATGCGCAATTTCACGAACTTTTAATCTGAATGATTCGCTTTGCGACCAAATCGATATCTCATTGTTGATTTCGCTTTGTCGTTTTTTGAATTCTGCATCAAATCGTTCAGCATCTGAATATCTAACTTTCTCTTTAACCACGTGAATTCATCCTTCTGAATCCAATAAGCGATTGTGAAACATTGAATAATTGTGCCAATTCAAGATCAGATTTTTCTTGATGTTGCTTAAGCATTTCCTCTGGAACAAGTAAATAAGCGGCAAAAGCATTGGCTTCAATTTCTACAGGTTCTGTTTCGCCCCCCATAGGTCTTCGATAAACAATTCGAATATTGTTCTGATCAGTCTTAACTTCATTATAATGCATGATCCAATGACCCAATTCATGAGCTATAGAAAAATTCTGACGAACAACTGCGTCTTCGTTGTTTACAACGATCCATTTTTTATCAAAATCGATATATCCAGCAATTTCCTTATCATCGAAACTTGCTTTGAATACAGTTAGACCATAATTTTCAACTAACTCATGAATAATAACAGGAGGTGACTCTATAAAATTATTTTCAAGAGCTTTTTCAGCTGCAGCCTTGCCTAGAGCTATGTGCGGATTTTTGATTAGACCCATGGAATTTTTACCGTTAAGTTGCACTATTTTACACTCCATCCCTAACAAATGTCCATTACAACATATTTGGCAAGTTTAGTCGATACTAACAAATTGGATCTGGAGCACAGAATCCCGACGGAGGATCCCCCGACATGTCTAAAGTAACCCTCAAAACCTTTATTCAGAAACAGATTTAAGAGAGCGTAGTAAAGCGTCTTTGTCGAGGGTGGCGATCCAAACTTCATTGTCGTCTTTGCCGTAAGCGAGATAGATCTTTGGGCCGGAGACGATAAATCCGCCGGGAAATACCACTTTTTTGTAGTACCCTGAGGCAGAATAGAATTCATCATCTACGAGTCGGAAAAGGAGAAATTTTGGTGATGTTGAATGGTGGGTCTGCGGAAAACGTGTATGCGCCCATGAAATAATGCCAGATTTCTTGGTTATTGGAGTAAAGTGACTCCGTGATGATGGCGGAATGGAAAAAAGCTAAAAATTCCCCGTCGATTTTAAGCGGAGGAGTACTTCCTCGTAATCTTCCGAAAGGCCAATTGATCGGAGGATTCGATTCATAGCAATGATAGCATGAGCCGTTGAGCAAATTAGCATAGAGCACCTCGTGTGGGGCTAAGTTGTAACTGATAAGAAGTGTCTTATTCCATTCAAAAGGGACCCAATTTTTTTGCCAGGCTTGTGTGTAATATTTTTCTTCATAAACTAGCCTTAATGGTGTGGTAAGAGAGTAACGCCCCTCTTTGCAAATTAATTCCGCCATGTACATGTCGCGTCTCTCCCCAGTTGTCGGGGCGACGATATCCAAGCTGTCATTAAACATTACAAACAGTCGATTGCGATAACGAAAGATTCGAGCATCTTCCGATTGGGATGGGGTTTTGCTTCCCTTTAAACGTGTGCTTACGAGTTGTGGCTCAGAAATTTGATTGAGAAATTCATCTAAGAGCACAACGCCGATATACGAAAGCCAAGGTTGAGTATAACGATCGGGAAGAAAACGAAAGGTGAGCAAAAAACCTTGATCGACTTTAATCAACGAAGGATTATGCGATCCGGGAAAATCTTCTAAGACAATCCGTTTAGTGGTCAGAACGATGCGCTCTTGGTTTTGTTCGCCAAAGATGTCTGCATGTTGAGAAGATAAAAGTGAAATAAACAAGAAGCAAAAAATAAATTTTAGCATGGTTTTAAGGTTTTGCATAAATTATGGGTAGTGGGTTTAATAATGAACGCACATTGTCGAGATCTACGAAACATAAATATGCTTCGTGATCTTCAATACCGATTGTCATGATGAGCTGCGTGTCTGAATGATCGAAGGTCATGCCACAACAGTATTCAATGCCTAGATGTTTAAAAGTGAATGGTTTTGAGACTTGTCGAATGATAAAATCGCGATCTAAATAAATAAATCGATGAAGGTAACAGCGGGAATAGTCAGCAAGGAGTACAACTTCATGGATCATCATCAGATAACCGTCATCGAATTCAATGGGAGATGCCGATCCTCGAAAGCGAGAAAAATCGTGAACGGGCTCATAACGCAGCGCCAGCTTGCAATCCCCTGTTTCCATGTCCAGCTGATAAATAATGAAGGGATCATATGAATATACGACATGCGGAAGCCCTTCTTTTATAAAAGGAAGCCAATTTTTTTCGCAGCGATAGGGATCAGGACCATTGAGTGGAAGAAGAACTGCCACATGTGCATTTTCTTCAGCTAATTTACACAGAGAAATCTGACGGATGCCTGTGGGATTTGTATCGCTGGTTGTGCATGTGAACCAAGTTTCATCTTTTAGATCAAATAAACGGCAATCTTCTAATCCTTCGACATTGCATGAAACGAAGTCTTTCGCGCGGAAATCTTCAACGATTTCTTGCTGAGAAATCAACATGAAATCGCGATCATAATGAATGAGAAAATTTTTGGTGCGAAACACTCCTGCTGAATCAATCGTATCGAAAACTTTGGCGCCCATTTGCGTGTAATTGACAGAGCGGCAAATGACTTTATATCCTTGCTCGGGTTTTTTGAATGGAGGGATTCATGGGATGATAACGCTCGTCAAAGCCTTCTTCAATCAAAGGAAATGCAGGATCGATCGCCTGAAAACGCGCATTGTTTAGATTTTCCACATAGAACAATAAATTGCGCGCGGTTTGATCTTTGACAAACCAGGGTACATTTCTTCGCAACAGCAAATCGCTACCCGCAATATAACCATCATTTCTAAAATAGGTATAGTATGCTGCTATCGATAGCTCTTGATCGAACTGATAGTCGGTTTGGAAGGGAATCTGCGATAAGCTTTGTTCATCAGCATAAGGAATGCGCGATCCATATTTTGCGAACAAGCAAGCTAGATCGTTTTGCCCGCGATAGCGATAATAGGAAGCAATTTTTAAAAGGGGTTCAGCCCGAATCGGATGGGATTGAAAAGCATCCAAATACCAGTGAAGGGCATGGTCCCAGTACCCCATCTCTTCATAGCACTCGCCGATCATGTATTTCGAAAACCACGCCTCTTCTTTGCTCGCTCCTTTTTCAATACATGAGTTGTACAATTTAATGGCTTCATCGAAATTTTTTAGACATCTTTGCCTTTGAGCAAGGCTAAAGACATGTCGCGTATTGCCGGGATCATCTTCAAGAGCCTGTGTCAGCAGTGCAACATCCCATTTTTCCGCGGTGCAATTCCCATCAGCATGATCATCGATTTGCAAGCTATTTAACCGGACGCTTTGAAAAGGTCCTTTATGCGACCAATATTCATTAACGATTCCGAGGCTTTCCCAAATCAGCGAGGCGCGCAAAAGATGCATGTCGTATTTGTAACAACAAAAAGAAGCGGATTTGACGGGAATTAGATAGGCATCATTATTGAGAGAAGATTTGGAAAATGAGGGAGCGATTTTAAGCTCCATATCAGCATCTAAAGTAAGCAAATAAGTTTTCTCTAAAAAAAATCCCTTTTCTTTAAGTGTTTTTTGCGCATTTTCTATAGCAAGTGTGCGATTATAGCCGAAATTACGCCAAGTGTTTTTAAAAATTTTTCCCGGAATGCCGTGTTCCAGCATAAATTCTTTAATCCGATTAATCGTATCGTCGGTGACCCCTACATCGTAAATGCAAATGTAATCGATGAGGCCACTTATGCTTTTTAAACAGCGTTCAATCACATGTTCTTCATTCTTGACGATCAAGATAAGACATAATTTGGCATCTCTACTGCCTGGCGTATTTTTTCCCTCGATAGCAACTAAGGAAAATAGCAGCAAAATTAGAATAGTCTTAAATCCCTTCAGCATAGATTTTCAGGGCTTCGATTAAATGTTGATATTGCTCATTTTTTAAAATCCAAAAGGTTGTACCGCTTGCAGCTGAAATGTAGATTTCCTCATAGTTATCGGGCGTCTTGATACTTAAATACCCATACACGTCATCTGTGAATCCTTTGCCACGCGCATATGTGCTTTGCCCAATGATTACAGGCACTTTGTCAAAGAGCACCCGAACCAATCCCTCCGATAAAAATTCCCGGATCGATAAATGCAACTTCAATGCCTGTGATTTGATAATACACGAGACAAAACGCATCCAGTCTCTTTCGATATAAAATAAATCTATTGAGGCGTATCTTCTGATGACTTAATGCATTGGTAGTTGGCCGCGGAATAAACGCTATTCGACCCATATATTATAGGGCGCCCATCTATATCGCCGGGTAATTGGAAAAAAACACGATGGAATCCAATTAGTATAGTCGGGATACAGATTGATAAAATATTTCATCGAATCTGCCCGCAACCCCCCGTCACAAATTCAATCGAAATGACCTTGTCGCAATTTCGAGAAAATATTTCGTAGAATATCCAACACCAAATTCCATACTTTTTCACCTTCATTTCGAAAGTTTTTTAAAAACAAGGAATATGACTAGTATATCCATTTAAATCGCCATCTCGAACTAACCAGTCATATGTGATCTCATCGGGGATGATGTATAACGGGTATTAACATCAGCGAAACAAAAGATGGAATTAGAAATAGAAAAGAGAAATATATCTGTCTTAGCATGAGATCATCTCACTATTTTGAAAATATTCATGTTTGAAAGATTTATTCACAGATTTTAGAGCTGCTTCGCAGGACATACTTGAATAAGTAGGGCAAGAAGCGGATGTAAAAGATGTGAGAAAAGGTACGAAAAGCATGCTTTTTAAATAATGGGATGATCTCATAGTTGATTTTGGTTATTTGTTTAAGTAGTTCGGTCCCCCGTTATCCGAGACGGCTTGAGGGGAATTGGACACGACATCTTCCACGACAGAATACAATTTGATTCCAACAGGGAAGATATAATCCATATCATAAGGGAAAAAAATCTGATGGGCTTTGAAAAATTGTAATAGCTTTTTCATGCCGCTTCTACGCACGATCATCGAATGCGCGCCCCAACGCGCCCCGATTTTGCAAAAATCAGGGCTAATCACATCGCGAAAGGCGTAATTATTAAGATTGATAAAAGCCCCCTGATCCGGACGTCTGGCAGGCCAAAAAACAGGGTTTATGATATCCATAGATATCGCGAATATCGCGATCAGTAAATAGAATATCCCAATTAGTTTTACCGACGAGCGCATCGAGCTGATCGATACGTTCCGAGAGCACTCGCGGATCTCTCATTACTTGAATGTCATCTTCCATTACCCAAATCGTTTCAAATCCAGCGTCATAGGCGTGTTGTAAAATCGAAAGATGACTCAAAACAATTCCGATTGCCCCTCGTGAAAGACAATGACAAAAGTAAGTCTGACCGTAGTTCTGAATGATTTCATGACTCGGATCAAAATTTCCGTCTAAAGAGTAGCAAGTCGCCATGAATCCCGCCTTCCATCTCAGGGGAGAACTTCAAACCGACATCGTTGATATCCTCCAGACTTAATTCCCAGCCATTTACTGCAGAAAAGCGATAAGGATAGATGCCAAACGGATATAATTGGGCTAAAGAGTCACACAATTTTTCCGGCCGCTGGTCGAGATTGATCATGTAGATGCAGTCGATATTGGGAAGCATGCGATGGAAATCACAGCTGCAATCGATCTTTTTGAAATGATCTTCAATCGACGCTGATAAAGGAATCACACAGATCGATAGAAATAGAACTAGCAGTGTATTCATTTGATGAGCTCGGCAGAAGTTACATAATCCCGTTCTTTAGAATCTTTGCGATACCCGCCGTTGGGTCCAATTCCATAGGTTGGGTAGTGATAAATTTTGTTGACATTGTCGATATCTTTGAATGTCACATTGCGGGCATTTAACTCTTCCTCGCGAATGAAAAACAGATGAGCTCCTGTCTGATCCGCATATACGAGGGAATACCCTTGCGACTTTCCAAAATTATACAAAGCGCAAATACTCGCTCCAAAATAATCGGTGCCATCCCCACAATAAAAAGGGTGGTATTTGACGACTTTGTCTTCTTGGTGTAACGGGTCCCATTGTATTTAATCACAACGACTGCTGGTTTATATTTCTCTTCGATCTTCTTCCAAATATAAAAATCGTTATAGTCCACATCGACGATCAGCAGATATATCTCGCGCCTAGCTTTATGTTTTTTCAGCAAATCAAAAAGGTTGTCGGCTGTGGCATATTCCTTAAACACCATAAATTTAGGCTTGTCGTACACACGATTGATCGAAATCCCCTCCCACCCTTGCATCTTGAAAAAATAGGAAAGGTGTCCGGCAGATTTTTTTTTGCCCCCCAAATCGAGAAAATAGCGATTGGTGGGATCGAGCTCATGCATAATTTTCGAGAGCACGCCATCTTCGCCATGTTGACTATAAAACGAGCGTTCATATTGACTCAAATCCATCTCTTCTGCAAAAGCAGAAACTATGCAGAGCATGAAGAACAATATTCGCATGTGAAATTCCTATCGTTTTCTAAATAAAATGCAGTTTCCATCGTCGATTAGCTTAATCACATCACAGGCATCTATCATCAAATCAATCGCATGCTGAGTAGTGGGCCATAGTGCATCATCCATCCAAATGTAGCCACCTTTACGAACCTTCGGCAGATACAATGTGACATCTTGCGTCGAAGTGATTTCGCTGTGGTTGCCATCGATGTAGAGTATGTCGATGGTGCCAATTTCAACAGCGGCTTTTTCAGATGTGGTCGGTAACGTGACGCAGATCTCTTCCAATCCATGTTTCGCGACCAAATTGAAATAAGTTTCCCGAATGCGCTGTAAATTGACTTTGCCCCACCATTCGAGATGTTCTCGGTCTTCGACCGGATCAAAATATTTGATGCATTCGATTTTATCCCATGGATCAATACCGACGATCACCCCTTTACCCAGAAATTTTAAAGCAGCTGCCACGGGAAATACTGAGGCCCCGCCAAAAATACCGATTTCAACGCACACATCCGGCTTGGTTTGCAACACCAAATCGATGAAATTCAGCGCTTTTTCTTTAGAGCACCAACCTTCGATCGTAGGCAATTCTTGACAGACGAATTGTTTCAGTTCATGCGTTGTCGTCGCTTGAGCTGAAATCAGCGCACTGATGGAGACAATGAGAAAACAGATATATCTTTTCATGGCTTAATCCAGATTCCCCATGTGCAGCTATCGGTAAACTCAGCAAATTTTGTGCAGTGCTCATCGAGCCAATCTACCGAGCGCTGCGTGGTATACATGCCATTTTCATACCAATTCATATCATCGAAGATGATCAACCCTCCCGATTTCACAAGCGGAACCCATTTGGTGACATCAAAGTAAGAAGTTTCTTCTGAATGATTGCCGTCGATATGCAATATATCGATTCCATTGATCAATGGGGCATCTTCGGAGGTGGTGCGGATCAATTCGATGTAATTACTTAGATCAAATTGTCGAATTTTCTGAACAAGACCGCGCAGGATATTGTCATGATCTAAAAGCGACCACCAGTTACGATTGACATCATTCATGATGCCTTGCAGCGAAGCTTTGGTGTCCCAGGGGTCTATGCCGACAATTTTTCCTTTTTATTGGCGCGCAGCGCACAGGCCATCGGAATGAGCGACTTGCCGCCAAAAACGCCGATCTCGACAATGATATCGGGTTTTTCTTTAAGAATAAGATCGATCAGAACCGAAGCTTTGCTCGCTGAGCACCAGCCTTCCATTTGATTCATAAAGGAAAAAGCTTGCGGCTTGACCCAAGAAGCAATCGATTCAGGACTGACGATAAACTCGTAGTGGGATGAAGGGGGCGCAGAACTTTGATGATCGGCATTCATTGATTGTTCTCCTGGTAATTTTTATAGTTAGGGGCCCCATTGTCAGAAGGGGACTTTGGCCTAGTTGATATAACGTCATTTCTGACCGTGAATAAACGGATATCGTTGGGTAAGCAAAAATCCATATCGAAAGGGAGGAAGAGATGATAATGTTTGAAGAAGGTCAGTAATTTCTGCATTCCTGATCTGCGCACAATCATTGAATAAGCCCCATAACGGGCTCCCACCTTGCGTATGTTGTCGGAAAGATCATATCTCTGGATAAAGCGATCGGGATCCACAGGTTCAAAATTCGGTCGCCAGGCATATGCAGTGCAAGGCACATTGATGCCATAGTCATTGACCGTATCGCGATCTAATAAAATGTCCCAGCCGTCTTTACCCACTAACGCATCGAGTTCTTCTATCAACAGCGGAAGTAGATTAGGATCCCGCACAATTTGTATGTCGTCTTCCATCACCCAAATTGTTTCATATTTGGAAGTATATGCATCTTGCAGCACAGAAAAGATGACTCAGCACAATGCCAATTGCGCCGCGCGACATGCAGTGGGAAAAATAATTTCTGCCGATCTGTCTGTACAATTTCATGACGAAATTCTCCTTCACCGGAATAGTAGGTACCCCAATGATCATGAGTAATCCAGGGTTCGTATTTAATGCCGACATGACTGATCGCTTCCAGAGATAACTCCCAACCATTGACTGCTGAAAATCGATAGGGTTGGATCCCAAACGCATTTAATTGCAACGAGCACAATGCGAATTTTTCCGGTCTTTGATCCAAATTAATCACGTAGATAAAATCGATACCTTTTAAGGAATGTACGCAAAATTTATCGGTGGGTTTTTTGAGATGATCCTCGAGATCTGCCATCAACGAGTTAACGCAGACGATAAAAAAAATTAGAATCACTCTTTTCATCACATCCCTTAACCAAAAGAGAAATGATCCTAGTTCAAAAAAATAAAAAAGGAAACAAAAATTTAAATACCTGAGGAAATTTTTTTGAGTTCGCGTTTGAAATTATTGAGCAATGAACAGGACGGCGTTACCGTCCTGTTTTTTTGTTTTCTTAAGGGAAATTGACCGTGACCATACGACTTTGCGACGATTGAGCATCAATCGCTGCTACGCCATAAGTGACTGCACCATTTTGCACCCGATTTTGATCGTTGATTTGAAGAGTATTGGCATCCACTTGATCAATGACAACACCATTGCGAAAAATGAGGTATCCCGCAAGATTTGGATCAGTGCTTGCTTGCCAACTGACGGTGTTATAATACTCATTGAAAAGGCCAAAGTTATTCACATGTTGCACAACGGTTGGATTACTTGGGTGGCAAGATGAGCGTCCGCGCGCCCGTCGCGGCTGCAACGAGATTGTTGCTGCCGTTGGAAGTGAGCCAAACGACAGCCGCATTGATCACATTGCCCGAAAGCGCGGCTGCAACGCGTGGGAAACCATTGACATTGCCTGTGGAAAAATTAATCGGCACCGTCCAGGGATTCGACACTGGGGCATTAATATTCGATTCTACAGACTGAATGAGCAATGCAGCTCCGTTATAGAGCATATACCCAGCCAATAAGTCCCCAAAGGTCGTGACCGCCAAATCTGCTTCATAGGCCAGTCTCATTAGTGATCAAACAGCTCAATCGGAGTTGTCCATACACCTCTCACAGGGCGCACTGCCGACTCAAGGTTAAACGTTTCAGCGTCAAAAGAAGTATTCCAAAGGGCAATCGCGTTTCCCAAGACTATCAACGGCAACGCGAGCGATAAGAGTTGCTGGATTGCGAATACCGGGTTTAGAAAGATTCACCGGCGCCGACCATATTTTTGTACCGTCGGTCATCGCAGCTGATTGAACAACTACATTTGAGTAATTGTTATCATCAAAATCATAGGCATACCAGATGGCAATAGCGTTATTATTCACATCAACAGCTACGTCGGCATTGATGGCATTTGTATTTGGATCAGAAACGATTTGCTGAGCACTCCACGGTTCTGAAATACCCTTCTTAAACGAAGAATACACCACATTTGTTGTACCGGATAATCCTTGCCATACGATGACGGCATTGCGGCTTGAACCTGTTCCACCAATGGCGATTTTAGGCAAAGCAGCGCCTGTACTGTCGATCTTTAAGCGCGCACTCCAATTGGAGCCAAAGATCTTAGTCGACGCTTCCACATCTTTTTCGCGCCCGACAGCAATGACATCCCCCGCAGAATCGACAGCTAGATCAGGAGATGCCGCGGTTGTGTCTGATAGAGATGTCGCATTACTCCAATTGCCATTAAAAGACTTTGTCGCAGCTTTCACCACAGTGTTTTCTAGCCACACTGCTGCGGCATTGCCATTTGCATCAGCGACAATTCGCGGCGATGAGGCTCCCGAAGGACCACAAAGTGACAACGCTGCTCCAACTCATGTTGACGCGATGCGTGCTCGCTTTAACGCGGCCATTCTCTACCCAGGCTGCAAAGACGTTGCCATTTCCATCCATCGCCACTTGTGGATCGGATGCACTTTGACCTACAGAAGAGAGCATAGTGGGAGGAAACGACCAATTGATGTTGTTGCTTTGCAACTGAGATAATGAAAGCAACGCAAGAAAAATAACCCATAAGGTTTTCATAATTTAAACCCTTTGTTGAATGTTAGGGAAAACTCACTTGAGCAATCGGACTGATGGCGAGTGAGCTATCTTCAGCGGATACTCCATAAGTTACAGATCCATTTTGCACGGCATTGTGATCGATCACTTGAGAAGTGAAAAAATCTACCGATGTAAAATACACTCCATTGCGATAAATGTTGTATTTATCGATGTTAGGAGAAGCGCTTAATCCAAGTGATCGTATTATAATAGTCAGTAAAAATACCAAAGTTACTAGAACTTTGCATCACGGACAAATTTGTCGGCGGCAAAATCGTCGTTTTCGATCCTGTGGAAGCGGCAATCACATTGCTCGTCCCATCAAAATTGATCCACACAGCAGCACCGTTGATTGTCTCTCCATTAACAGAGCAAGCCACTCGGGGATAACCATTGTCAGAGCCTTGTGAAATAGTCAATCCAGCACTCCAACCAATCTGACCAGGCACGGTAATGTTAGAATCCTGAGCCTGAACTATCGCAGAACTCATTCCATCAAAGAGCATGTGCACTGCTAAAGCCTCTCCTAAAGCATTATTGATTGAAATATCCGATTGGAAAGCATAGAGAACTCCCACTTGAAGGGTTAGTGATAACCCCATCCCGCCACTTGGCTTTACAACAGTTTCAATGTTAAAGGTCGATCCGTCGTAGGACATCGTCCATAAAAGCTAAGGCATTTCCGTTTGTATCGACAGCAATACGTGTGGAGATATTTCCGATATTGACCGTCTGTCCTCCTGTAATAAGTATCGCCGGAGAGCCCAGCTCGAACCGTTTACAGGCAAACTCGCAGCGATCAATGTGATATTCTGATATACGGAATTAGATAAATTATATCGAAGCCAAATGAGGGTCGCATTTCCACTGGCATCGACTGCAATCTTCGGTAAATCATGAGTAAAAGCAGGCGTTAACGGAATGACATTAACAGCGGTATTCCAAGATCCATTAACCGGAGAGGTTGCGGATACAATCGCATTTGATCCCCCGGTCAAGCTATGCCAGACGGCAACGACAGTGCCATTGGAGCCAATGGCAACTTGCGGAGAACTCGAGGTGTTATTCGTCAGCTTGGAAACCAGGCTCCAACTGCCACCAAATAGCTTTGTGGCTGATTCAATAAAGTTGCTTCTTACCCAAACAGCCACGGTATTGCCGCCGGAGTCAACAGCAAGTTCAGGAGAAGAGGCCCCAGACGCTGACACAGCTGTTGCCGCACTCCAACTTCCACTTAAAGGTAGCGTTGCCGAATTGACGACTCCATTTTCAAGCCAGACGGCGGTGACATTACCGCTTGAATCGATACCTATTCGAGGATTGAAGCCGTCATACCCGATAGGGTCGTAGGAACACTCCAACTTCCCCTGCAGGTTGTGAACTGGCTTTGACTAAACTGCTTTCCGACCAGACTGCGGTCGCATTCCCATTGACATCGATTACGACTCTCGGCTCAGAGGCTGTAGCGCCTGCTGTAGAAATGGTCACAGGATTTGACCAATTGATGTTATCGCCCAATAAGCGCGAAAAAGCACAGATCGTGAAAATTAAAATCCAGATTTTTTTCATAATCACCAAGTTATTTTCTATTCTGATACAAAGGGGATAGCTTTAAACTATCCCCGCGGAAAGATAATTAAGGAAAATTAACCGTGGCTGTCCGGCTTTGAGACAGCTGATCGTTAATCGCCACAACGCCATAAGTCACAGCGCCGTTTTGCGGCTGATTATGGTCTGAGATTTGCAATACATCACTTGTAACTTGGTCGATGAATACCCCGTTACGGAAAATCAAATATCCCTCAACATTGGGATCTGTACTCGCTTGCCAACTCAACGTATTGAAGAATTCGCTGAAAACTCCAAAATTATTGACGTGTTGAACAACATTGAGATTAGTGGGTGGTAGCACAAGCGTTCTCGAACCCGCGGAAGCTGCAACGGAATTGAAACCGCCATTTGTTGTCAGCCAGACAGCAGCCGCATTGATCACATTTCCGGAAAGAGCAGCAGCAATGCGAGGAAAAGCATTGTTATTGCTTGCCGAAACATTGATTGGAATCGACCAAGGATTTGTGATTGCAGCATCGATATCCGATTCGACAGATTGAATTTGCAACACGGCTCCATTGTAATACATATAGGCCGCTAACACATCGCCAAATGAAGTCGCAGCGAGATCAGCCTGGTAAGCAAATAAATTCGAATTCACGAGATCGAGCGGGGCAGACCAATTCCCTTGTTGATACACGGAAGACTCAACAGTAAAGGTCTCATTGTCAAAAGAAGTATTCCACAAGGCGATGCCATTGCCCACACTGTCAAATGTGACACGAGCAACAAGGTTCGCAGGATTGCGAATCCCTGGTGCTGAAAGATCAATAGGCACTACCCAATTGCCTGTGGAAACTCTTGTAGCCGCTTGAACAACCACATTGGAATAGTTAATTCCTGATAGGTCATACCGATACCACACCGCAATCGCGTTTTGACTCACATCGACAGCAACTTGCGGATTAGCAGCGTTATGGGTCGTATCCGAAATGATCTGCTGAGCAGCCCGAGATCTGGAATGAGTTTTGTGGATGAATAAACCACATTTGTCGCCCCGGAAGTTCCTTGCCAGACTGCAACAACTCGCTGATTTGCTCCGGAACCTCCAATAGCCACTTTTGGAATAGAGGCAGCAGTACTGGTCAGTGTGACGCGATTTTGCCAGTTAGCACCAAACAGTTTTGTCGATGATTCGACATTGTTACCTCTAGCCCAAACTGCGACGACATCCCCGCTAGAATCGACTGCGAGATCCGGAGCCGACGCGCCGGTGGAAGAAAGACTTGTAGAAGCACTCCAGCTACTATTAAATGGTTTTGTGGCTGCCTTGGCAACGCCATTTTCAATCCATATCGCGGTGGCATTTCCACTTGGATCGGAAACAACCCGTGGCGATGATGCGCCATTTGCTGAAATGTTAACTGCAGAGCTCCAACCCATACCTATAGGATGGGTGCTGGATTTAACCACACCATTTTCCACCCAAACTGCGACGACATTTCCATTTGCATCCATAGATAGATGAGGATCAGAGGCATTTTGACTCATCGACGAAAGAATCGTTGGAGGAAAAGACCAGTTGATGTCATTGCATTGCAACTGTGACACTGACAGCAGTGTTAAAAAAACGAACAAGATTTTTTTGATATTGAACCTGAAGTTCTTTGACATTAAGAATGGGCCCCGTTAGGAGCATTTTTAGAGTTTCAAGAGGAGCGCTTTTGTCGCTCCCCTTGAATGATTGCAGATTCCGTCTAGGGGAAACTGACTGTGGCAATAGAGCTGACAGACCCAGAAGTATCTATAGCAGCAACGCCATAAGTTACAGATCCATTTTGTACGGCATTATGGTCAATGATTTGCGTGGTGAAAAAATCCACTGCAGTAAAGAACACCCCGTCGCGATAGATGTTATATTTATCAATGTTGGGAGAGGTACTCGCGGTCCAGCTCAGCGTATTAAAAAACTCGGTAAATACGTTAAAGTTGTTTGTACTTTGTGTAACCGTCAGACTGGTAGGCGCTGCAATCGACGTTCTCAATCCATTTGATGCTGCGATCACATTGCTCATGCCATCGAATTCGATCCAAACGGCCGCTGCATTAACTGTATCTCCATTGACAGATGCTGCGACCCGCGGAAAACCATTTTCTGTCCCTTGAAGATAATGTGATCGGAAAAGACCATAATGTCTGTCCAGGTACTGCAATATTGGCTTCTTGCGCTTGAACGATTACAGATGAAGTGCCATCAAACATCATGTAAGCAGACACAGCCTCTCCAAGCGTATTATCACTATTGGACATGACATCCACTTGATAAGCGTACAAAACACCCGCTTGAAGCGTTGTCGGGGTCGAACTCCAACTTCCTCCCATAGGTTTGGTTGCCGTTTCGACATTAAATGTCGATCCATCATAGGACATGCTCCAGAAAGCAACTGCATTGCCATTGCCATCTACTTGAATTCGGCTAGACAATTTTGTAATGTCGAGGATTTCTCCACCACTTGTTAAAATCGTCGGCACATTCCATGAGGATGAACCTGCAGGTAATGTCGCAGCAAAAACAGAAATATTTTGATAAACACCACCGCTCAACTGATAGCGAAGCCAAAGCGCTGTGGCATTGCCATTGGCGTCAACGGCAATTTTAGGCAGATCATGACTAAAAGCAGGGCTTACAGCCAAAATATTAGCCGCCGCATTCCAGCTCCCGCTAATGGGCGAGGTCGCTGCGACAACGATATTCGATCCGGAAATAACGCTGTGCCAAACGGCTACGACTGTACCATTGTTACCGATAGCAACCCTCGGAGAGCTAGAGGGATTAGTCGTAAGCTGAGCCACAAGACTCCAGCTGCCACCAAAAAGCTGCGTTGACGATTCTATCACACCGCCTCTGACCCATATAGCTACAGCATTACCGCTATGATCAACTGCTAGCGCCGGTGAAGAAGACCCTGAGCTTGACACTGCAACTTCCGCACTCCAACTTCCTCGAAAAGGCAGGCTAGCAGAAGATACTACTCCATTTTCAAGCCAAAGCGCTGTCACATTCCCACTTGAATCAATCCCGAGCATGGGTGATGACGCACCCATATTCGATATAGTGGTCGGAGCACTCAGCTCCCACCATTGGGTAGCGTACTCGCTCAAACGAGGTTGTTTCGATCCAAACCGCAGTTGCATTATTATTCGTATCAATCACAATTCTAGGATCGGATGCTGTTACATTTGTTGTGGAAATGGTCACAGGACTCGACCAATTAATGTCGCCGCACATCGATTGTGCAAAAGCACATACAGTAAAAAAAAGCGCAACTATTTTTTTCATAGTCATCACCTCATGAAAACAACCTGAATTTTTTTTATGTCTTAAAAATTAAACAAAAGTATTGTTAACATTTTAAGTGAATTAAACCCAAAACATCAGGTTGATGTGTTTATGAAATTTAATTCGTATCTAGCAAATTTTATTTCTTCTTTAAATTCATTTCACCTATTGCAATTTCAGAATCGTCATATAAGCAGCTGGACTCCCAGCAGCTGAAGCAGCTGGGTTGTTGATAGTCTGGGCTGCTGCTGTTGCACTCACATTCACTACTGTTAAGATGCTTGGATTTGTTCTGATCTGTAAAATCACCGTGAAACTTTGCATGAATCTACTAGTTGCTGCTGAAGCACTATAATTTATTCGATACGTAGCTCCGGTTCCACCAATAAGTGAAGGTGTGGTTCCATTGATTCGCAATTCCCATGCATGTACCGCAGTTTGCGCTGGTGTCATACCAAATGTGATTTGATAAAAACCCAAATCACTGATTGTGACATTTCCTGTTGTGGGCACTGTAATTTTAGTATTTCCTGGAGCATTAGTAGGATTTACTCCAGTTGGAAATGGAATCGAAGCAACATTTGCAACCGAAATACCAGCTGCAGCACCTGGCAGAATAATCATTGCAAAATCGGCTGCGCCTCTAGGACCCGTTGGACCTGCTCGGACCAGTACGACCAGTTGGACCAGTCGCCCCAGTGGGACCCGTTGGTCCAGTTGGTCCTGTCGGACCAGTAGCTCCAGTGGACCCGTTGGTCCAGTTGGTCCTGTCGGACCAGTTGCCCCAGTCGGTCCTGTCGGACCAGTTGCCCCAGTCGGTCCGGTTGGACCTGTTGCACCGGTTGGTCCTGTCGGTCCCGTTGGTCCGGTTGACCAGTGGTCCTGTCGGACCGTTGGCACCGGTTGGTCCTGTCGGACCAGTTGCCCCAGTCGGTCCGGTTGGACCTGTCGGTCCGGTATCACCCGTAGGACCTGTAGGTCCCGTTGGACCTGTATCACCAGTCGGTCCTGTTGGACCCGGTAGTCCTGTCTCTCCTGTGGGACCTGTTGGTCCAGTTGGGCCGGTATCTCCTGTGGGTCCAGTTGGACCTGTCTCACCGGTTGGTCCAGTAGGTCCGGTTGGACCGGTATCACCGGTTGGTCCAGTTGGACCTGTGACTCCGGTATCCCTGTGGGCCAGTCGGTCCAGTTGGGCCGGTATCTCCTGTGGGTCCAGTTGGACCTGTATCACCGGTTGGTCCTGTAGGTCCGGTTGGACCGGTATCACCGGTTGGTCCAGTTGGACCTGTGACTCCGGTATCTCCTGTGGGTCCAGTCGGTCCAGTTGGGCCGGTATCTCCTGTGGGCCAGTTGGACCTGTATGCACCGGTTGGTCCAGTTGGTCCGGTCGGACCAGTTGGACCGGTTGGTCCTGTTGGACCTGTGGCTCCTGTATCTCCTTGGGTCCAGTCGGTCCAGTTGGGCCGGTAGGTCCTGTTGGTCCTGTTGGACCTGTATCACCGGTTGGTCCAGTAGGTCCGGTTGCACCGGTGGTCCTGTTGGTCCTGTTGGACCTGTCACACCCGTATGTCCTGTTGGTCCAGTTGGACCTGTTGGTCCTGTTGCACCAGTTGATCCCGTTGGACCTGTAACTCCAGTTGCGCCGGTCGCACCAGTCGGTTCACCTGTTGGACCTGTCGGTCCGGTTTCACCTGTCGGCCCCGTGGGGCCGGTAACACCCGTTGGGCCGGTTGGGCCTGTCGGCTCCGGTTTCGCCTGTCGGACCTGTGGGGCCGGTAAAACCTGTTGGTCCTGTTGGACCTGTCGCTCCGGTTTCACCTGTTGGCCCCGTGGGGCCGGTAAAACCCGTTGGGCCTGTCGGTCCAGTTTCTCCTGTTGGACCTGTGGGGCCGGTAAAACCTGTTGGTCCTGTTGGACCTGTCGGTCCGGTTTCGCCTGTCGGACCTGTTGGACCAATGTCTCCCGTAGGACCCGTTGGACCTGTATTACCCATCGGTCCAGTCGGACCTGTATCACCCTGTTGCCCCGTCGGACAATGCCAGTATCGTGTTCCCCATAGATCCAGTCGGACCTGTATCACCTTGGAGACCCATCGGACCAATAGGCCCGGTTGGACCTGTCGGACCACCTGCAGGTCCGGTTGGACCAGGGATGCCGGGGGAACCCGGCGCCCCTGCAGGTCCCGTAGGACCACCAGCAGGTCCGGTGGGACCACCAGGTCCAGTCGGGCCCGATTCCACCTGAACCCGGCGGCCCGGGTGGACCCTGCTTGGGAGTTTTACATCCTTTAGCTAAAACAACTCGTTTATTAAGAGATCCCAATGAGTTGATAGCAACATGTGGTGCTAGCTGTTGAGAAAAATTCACGCTGTCGTCTTGGCTGGATTCATGATTGATAATGACCTTCAAATGTATCTGACGCTTCAACCTGAAAAGAAAGGAAAGAGAGCAAAGACAAGAGGGAGAAAAATAGAATTTTTCGCTGTACTTGAATGGTCCAACTAGAGGTTTTGTCAATCATCTGTTGATTCCTTCTAACACTCTGTTTGTCCTTGTTGCCGTTGTATGATTTGGCTCCTGAGATTCCTTGTGGAAATCCAATATGAATATTGTAGGAAATTTTTGCAGAATGCAGAATAAAAAAACCAATAATTAAAATTTCTGCGCATAACTTAATTAATTTCTCAGAAATTTAAAGAATATTTTAAGATATTACAATTAGTAATTGGATGACCAGCAGCAGAATTTATCGAGGATGATCATGTTATTGCGCATGACGCGCTGATAGATTTGCCGATTTGAAAGTCCGCAAGGACCTTTTTTATGTTTGGAAGATGAAAACGAATACAAGGGTAAGGAAAGAATGACTTGGGCTTGATAGATTGTCCCAAATACTGAGTCGTAGCTGACATTAAAATTCAGAAACAGATAATCACTGACCTGAGGCAATATTCCTATGCTGATGCCCCCGCTTTTTACGTTGAAGCGTTTAGCAGAAATAAAATAGGGCTGCGCTTCGCCTAAAAGAAGGAACTGGCCGGCTTGTATAATGGGAAAAACAAAAGCGAGATTGGTACTATAAAAAGGAAATTGGGTCAAGTTACATGCAGCAACATAGCCGCCAATAAAATTATAAACATGTCGTTTGACTCGCGAGCCGCCGAGCGGTATTCCCCCGTTTAACCAAAGTCCCCACTTTTTACCAAACACTTCAAATCCTAAGCCGACCTGACTGTAATTGCCATGCGAGGATTGTCGGTAATCATAATACGCATTGCCGCCATAAACTTGGCATCCCGAACTGGGAATAAATCGCAATCCCACACCAAAATTACCCGCATAAGTTCCATTATTGAGTTTATGTCCTCGAATATCGACAAACGGCAGGGCTTTTCCTGGTCGAAAATCAGGCGCAAAAAATGCCTCGCCCGAGATATAACCACTCGGATAGCCGACTCCTTTCGTTGAATATCCAAAAGATAGACGCTTTAATTTTGGATCTGAATTAGCACGGGGTTGAGGTGGTGGTTTTTCGCTCTCTAAGATTTTTTCTAAGACAGGTTCGAGTTCTTTTTTATCCTTAAATAAAATAAGGGGGGTACTCATGCAGAATGCATGTCGAGTTGACACAATGAAAAAAACTAATAAAATAAGCGAAATTAATTTTCTCAACTCATATGACTCTAATTAATTCTTGCCTTGTTTTTGGTTTTACTATTCAAAACCAAAACAGTAAAGGACTTAATTACAGTTAGAAATGAAAAAATGGGATAAAACCAAGATAATATCAAATTTCGTGAGGCCTATTTGACACAATATGTAGATTTTATGTTCTACATATTGTAATTGGGACTACCAATTTCCGGTTGGGTCATAGCCGATTTTTTTAAGAAGCTCGGGCATGAAGCGATGAATAGCCCGTTCTTGGTCCTCAATTTCGTAACCCGCTTCAAGCCAGTACGTCGTCTCTTCTTCTGAGATAACTCGATTATCGACGTGCATTTTGTCTTTAACCTTAGAAAACCGCCAAGGGACCTTTTTTCGATTGGTGTAATGATTGATGCGCATTGTCTTTCTGCTCATTTTCACGGCTTCGCGCTCATCTCGAAAGGCATATTTAAACGGAGGCCAGGAAAAACGGATGCATTCTTCAGGTTTGAAAATTGTTTTTGTGACTGCTTTTTGGACGTTTTGTTCGGGGGGTTTGGTCAATTCCAAAGTCTCAATCATCAGGCGTCTTTTGGTAACGACATTGACTTCAGAGGCATCAAAGTAATCACTTGTTAAAATAACAGCGGGAGAATCCTCATACATTTCTAAAATCTGTTTCAAATTGCTGTTTTCTGCGGGAACGAGAAACTCTTCCACGTCGAGGAAAACTAGCCATTTGCTCTCCTTAATAGCCCAGATTTTTACAGCATTTTCATAGGCCGTGACTTGTGTACTTAAAGCCCATTTATAAGCATTCTCTTCCGACTGTTCTCTAACCAAATCAGGCCATTGGATTAAAGTGATGAGACCTTCCTTGAAATAGGGGGTAAGGATCTCTGTAAAATTATCCATACTGCCGTTGTTGTACAAATAAAAATGATCCACTCCGACAAGGCGGTGATATTCGATCCATTCTTTTAAGTATTTGGACTCATTTCTAAATAAGGTGCAAATCGACAAATTGAATTTTTTCCCCGAAGGGTTCGGCGTTTGTTCTTTAGCAGAAAGGGAAAAACCCATCGCACAAGCAATTAAAAAGAGAAATGTTTTCAACATAGTAGCACCCTCCTACCGTAGAAGATGGACTACAATCCTGTCAAAATGAAGTAAAATTTTCAATAAGATAAAGAGGGTCGGAGCAAGATAATCACTTCTTTAAGCGCCTCGACGAATAGGTCTACTTCTTCTAAAGTGTTGTACAGACCGAATGAGATCCGCGTTAAAGAAGGAACATTGAAATACTTTAGCGTCGGCTGAGAACAGAGATGACCGGTACGCACCGCCATGCCGCGGATATCGAGTAATGTACCGATATCTAAAGGATGCAGTCCGTCAACCACAAAACTGATGATTGCCCCTTTATGGGAAGCTGTGCCAATGATGCGCACCTCTTTAATTTCATTTAACTGTTGCGTGGCGTATTCGAGAAGTTCTTGCTCCCAGGCGGCAATTTTGTCTCTTCCCAGAGAATTGATAAAATCGATTGCTTCGCCAAGTCCAATGACTTCTGCTACCATCGGCGTTCCCGCTTCAAATCTCATCGGAGGTCGTTGATAAGTCGAAGACTGCAACGACACCTCTTCGATCATATCCCCGCCGCCTTGATAAGGAGGCATCTTTTCCAGGAGAGCTAATTTACCGTAAAGGACACCAATTCCCGTTGGCCCGTAGGCTTTATGACCGGAAAACGCATAGAAATCGGCTTTTAATGTTTGTACATCGATGGGCATATGGCCAGCACTTTGTGCACCGTCGATCAGCACTTTTGCCCCGCGTGCGTGAGCTAATTGGATGATCTCTTCAATCGGATTTACAGTTCCCGTAGCATTGGAGATATGCGCAACGCTGACGATTTTTGTGCGCTCAGTTAAGAGTCGATCGAATTCTTCCCAGATCAATTCGCCTCGCTCATTAATCGGGATGGCTTTGAGATGCGCGCCGCGTTCTTTGCAGATCAGCTGCCAAGGAACAATATTAGAATGGTGCTCCATCGCAGAAATCAGCACTTCATCACCAGCTTGCAAAAAGGCCTTACCAAAAGAAGAAGCGACAAGATTTATGCTCTCTGTGGTTCCTTTAGTGAAAACGATCTCTTCGACAAAGGCTGCATTTAAAAATTCCTTAAGCTTTAAACGGACTTGATCGTAGCGCGTCGTCGCTTGCGCGGCAAAATCGTACACAGATCGATGAACAGTAGCGTACTGTTCGGAATAGAATTGTCGAATCCCGTCAATTACGCAGCGCGGCTTGTGCGTTGTCGCCGCCGAGTCGAGATAAATAAACGGTTTGCCATGCATGCACTGTTGCAGCATAGGAAATTCTTGCCGGATTTTTACAAGATTGAGATCAAGAACTGTACTCACACCCCTCCTGAATTGACAAAAGCTTCAATCTGGCGTTGCATGTTTTGTAAAACAGAAGGATACGGAATTTGCTGGATCATTTCACGACAAAATCCTGCGATCAACAATTGTTTCGCATCGTTTGTACTGATGCCTCGTGTATTGAGATAGAATAGTTGCTCATCGTCGAGCTGTGAAACGGTTGCTCCATGCGAAGCTTTGACATCATCAGCAAATACTTCGAGATTGGGTTTACTATAAGAAATTGCCCCCTGACCTAAAATCAGAGTGTTGTTTAACTGATAAGCCTCTGTTTTTTGCGCATCAGGATGGACCCAAATTTTGCCTTCAAAGCTCGCTTGGCTATTATCATTAAGAGCACTTTTAAACAGTTGCATCGAGCGCGTATACGGGGCTTCATGGTGCATGAGAACGTGCGTGTGTGCAGTGTGGCTCTGATTGAGCATGGACAGCCCATTTATCTTCGCCTCGCTGTTTTCTCCTTTAAGTTGCGCACGGTAACTTTGGCGGACAGCTTTTGCCCCAGTGGTTATGCATAGTGAATCCAAGCGGGCATTTTTCTTGAGAGTAGCGCGAATCGATTCTAAGTGCCAAGACGCTGATTTTCTATCGAGAAGGCTGAGTAAATTAAGACTTGCTCCTTCTTCAAGAGCGATATCAAGCGCGGGCAGACATAAATCCGTTTTTGCAAGTGAATGATACGTATTGATCACGCGTAACTTGCTTTCAGCGCCTAACACAAGATGAATTCGTGGAATGAGCGATTGTCCCGTTGCTATATGTAGGCATTGAATCGGTGTAGTGTGCTGTATTTTGGGCGGCAAATAGATAAACGTTCCCGGCGCATGGAGGGCGAGATTCGCCAGAGCAAAGGGATCTGTTTCTTCTTTTAAAATACGAAATAGATGGGCTTGTAAAAAGCTGGCCTGCGAGCGGATCGCCTCTTGTAACGGAAGTAATACGAGCTGCTCTGGAAGCGCTGTGAGATCGCTTAATTCCGAGGCAAAGCACCCATCGACAAACACCAGATGGGATCGAGCACATTCAGGCAAAATTGACTCAGAAAACTCTGCTTTATTCACCGCCTTTGGCAATGAAAACTCAAAAGGTGCAAGATACAATTCTTTTAAGGGAATATAGCGAAACGCTTCATCGGCTTTAATAGGAAAACCGCGCTCCAAAAGCGCTTGCCAACTCTTTTCCCGAAATACAGCCAGCGCATCTTCCGATTGCTGTTTAAAAAGCGGTTCAAGTTGAGCTAAAAAAGCGTGCTGCGGCATGAATTATTCCTTTACCAACCAGTCATAACCTTTTTCTTCTAGCTCTAAGGCCAGTTCTGGTCCTCCCGATTGCACGATTTTACCATCGATCATCACATGCACAAAATCGGGGCGAATATAGTCGAGGAGACGCTGATAATGCGTAATCAAAATCAATGCATTGTCAGCATGCCTCAGTTGATTGACACCTTTCGCAACGATTCGCATCGCATCGATATCAAGACCTGAATCAGTCTCGTCGAGGATTGCCAACTTTGGCTCTAAGACAGCCATCTGCAAAATTTCATTGCGCTTCTTTTCTCCGCCTGAAAATCCTTCATTAAGATTGCGTAGCTTAAATTCTGCTCGCACATCGACAAGTGCCATTTTTTCATCGAGTATCGCGCTAAACTCTGCTTCCGAGAGCACTGTTTTATCCCGCTCTTTGCGCTGAGCATTGTAGGCTGCGTGCAGAAATTGCAGATTAGAAATGCCGGGAATTTCAACAGGATATTGAAAACTCATGAACAATCCCAAATGGGCTCTTTCTTCAGGTTCTAGCTCGAAAATATCTCGATCTTCAAACAACACTTCCCCTCTGACCTCATAAGAGGGATCGCCGGCTAAAACTTTAGCAAGTGTCGATTTCCCAGCTCCATTAGGGCCCATAATGGCGTGAATTTCCCCTCGTTTCACTGCGAGATTGAGTCCTTTTAAAATCGGTTTTCCCTCAACAAGGGCGTGTAACTCTTTTATTTTTAACATGTATTATCCCACCGAATGTTCTAATTTGAGAGTCAGTAGTTTCTGTGCTTCGACCGCAAATTCCAGCGGGAGCTCGCGAATGACCTCTTTGCAAAAACCACTGACGATTAAATTGATCGCATCTTCGCGTGCGATCCCGCGCGATTGCAAATAAAATAGCTGCTCTTCATTCATCTTGGAGGTAGAAGCTTCATGTTCCACCTGTGCGCTCTGATTGGCTACTTCGATGTACGGAAATGTATTTGCCGAACAGCGATTGCCCACCAGCATCGAATCGCATTGCGTGTAATTGCGCGCACCTTTAGCGCGAGGTGCCATTTTGACAAGACCGCGGTAAGTATTGTGCGATCGATCTGCGGCAATCCCTTTTGAGACAATTGTCGAGCGCGTATTTTTGCCCAGATGAATCATCTTTGTGCCCGTGTCGGCTTGCATCATTCCATTTGTCAAAGCAACGGAGTAAAATTCCCCAATCGATTCATCTCCTTGCAAAATGCAGCTCGGATATTTCCAGGTGATTGCAGCGCCCGCTTCCACTTGCGTCCAAGTAATTTTAGAGCGATAACCCTGACATCTTCCCCGCTTGGTGACAAAATTGTAAATGCCGCCAACACCTGTCTCAGGATTTCCCGAATACCAATTTTGCACTGTAGCGTATTTGATTTCCGCGCGATCCAAAGCGATCAATTCCACTACCGCAGCATGCAGCTGATTGTTGTCGAATGCGGGTGCTGTGCACCCTTCCAAATAACTAACAAACGCATCTTCTTCAGCGATGATCAGCGTCCGTTCAAATTGCCCGCTCTGTTTGTCATTAATCCGAAAATAGGTCGATAATTCAATCGGAGAGCGCACACCTTTGGGGACATAGACAAATGAACCATCGGAAAAAACCGCTGAGTTGAGCGCTGCATAGTAGTTGTCGCCGATGGGCACTACACTACCGAGATACTTTTCAATCAATTCAGGATAAAGGTGAACCGCCTCTGAAATCGAACACAGAACCACACCCGCTTCTTTCAACGTCTTTTGAAATGTCGTCCCGAGCGAAACGGAATCAAAAACCACATCAACTGCCACATTGCTCAAACGTTTCTGTTCATCCAACGGAATACCAAGCCGCTCAAAGGTTTTGAGAATTTCCGGATCAACTTCTTCTAAAGAATTTAATGATTGTTTTTTCTTGGGCGCAGAATAGTAGCAAATCTCTTGAAAATCGATCGGTGGATAGCGCACATTCGCCCAATTGGGTTCGGTCATTTCCTTCCACTTGGCAAAGGCTTTTAAGCGAAATTCGAGTAAAAACGCCGGCTCATTTTTTTTAGCCGAGATTGCCCGCACCGTTTCCTCGGTCAGTCCTTTAGCCAAAGACTCCATTTCAATCGGGGTGACAAAGCCATATTTGTATTCAGCTCGCTCTTTGAGGAGCTCTTCTGTCGACATGATAAAAAACCTTAAAAATTAATAATAAATAATACCATTAAGTGAAGATTACCTCAATGATAAGGAATAAACCATGGTAGAATAAACCACGGAGTGCACTGAGATCACGGAGAGAAGAGATAAAAAAAATTTAAACCGCTTAACACCTTCAACTACAAGAGAATGTATGAATGAGCGAATCAGCGCAGCGTCCCATTGCGCGTAGCGCATGATATGGTGAAAACATTTTTAAACAAGTTTCTTGTTTAAAAATGTTTCACCCGCTCATTTTTTTAGCTAAACGCTTAAAAAAAACTCTTCCTCTGTGGTGTTTTAACTCTGCGGTGAAATTTTTACCACAGAGACGAGAAACCACAGAGAAAAAAATGCATTTTTTGCGCTGATTCCCTGCGCGCAAAGCGCACCTCCGAGCCCTCAGTGATCTCAGTGGTTCATTTTGTTCATTTCCTTTTCAGCCCTCTTCAGATGCTCAGGCAAATCGATTCCAAATACTTCATACTGAGTTTCGTGCACGCGAACGCGTAGATTATGATAGAGAAACCGCAATTGCTCGAGCTGCTCGGCATGTTCAATTTCGCAGACTTTTAAATGAGAAATCTTCTTCAATGCCGCGGATGTGAAGGCGTATAAACCGACATGTTTGTAAACATTTTTTTTCATATTGTCATGAATATCGCGATAATACGGAATCGGACTTCGCGAAAAATACAGAGCGAAACCCCGATGATCGCAAACTACCTTGGCAAATTGAGGGCTTTCGATTTCATGAGGATTGATAATTTTTTTCTTTAATGTCCAAATATCGCTGTCTTCTGTATCACAACTCTGCAAGAGGTCTTGAATCATCGGTTCCTGGATGAACGGTTCATCCCCTTGCCAATTGACCCAAACATCGGCTTCAACAAGTCCGCGTTGCATAAGCTCAACTAACCGTTCTGTGCCGTTGGCGCACTGCTCCGATGTCATGAAATATTTGCCGCCGAAACCCTCAATTAATTTCGCCGTTTCTTCCGCATCGACAGCAAATGCGACCTCATCAAAACACTTTACTGCGCGCGCATTGTCCCACACCCATTCTAGCAGCGGTTTACCTTTCAACATCGACAGCATTTTTCTTGGGAAACGAGTGGATTTGAGACGCGCTGGGATTATGCAAGCGATTTTTTGTTGACCCATCATAAAATTTGCAACCTTTCGGGATGTTCTAAATACCACGCGATTGTTTTACTCAATCCGTTGGATAAATCATGTCGTGGATTCCAATTCAAAGTTTGTTTGATTTTCTGACAGTTAATCGCATAGCGCAAATCGTGACCGGGACGATCATCGACAAAGGTGACAAGTCGTTTTAACTCTTGAAGGTTAATATTTTTGACCTTAGCAAATGCGTCGATCAAAGTATGGAGTAAATCGATATTTTTCCACTCACACTCTCCGCCGATGTCATAGACTTGACCGGGCTTTCCTGCTTCTAAAATTCTCCAAACAGCTTCCGAATGATCATCGACATAGATCCAATCGCGCACATTGATCCCTTGACCGTAAATTGTCAGAGGTTGTTTGTGAAAACAGCCCGCGATCATGCGCGGAATAAATTTTTCGACATGTTGGCAGGGACCATAATTGTTTGTACAATGCGAAATTGTGGTCGAAAGGTTGTACGTATGAGCATAGGAGCGAACAAAATGATCTGAGGCTGCTTTGGACGCCGCATAAGGAGAAGTGGGACGATACGCAGAATCCTCGGTAAAGTGGCCTTCATCAAATAACGATCCATACACTTCATCTGTAGAAATGTGATGGAAATGGATATGAGGCAAACGTCGGACAATCTCCAGTAAAGTGAGTGTTCCGCCGACATTTGTCTCGTAAAAAGCGCGCGGACCTAAAATGCTGCGATCGACATGACTTTCCGCCGCAAAATGGACGATGGCGTCAATATTTTCTTCCCGACACAGACGCTCTACTAACACTTCATCGCGGATATCACCATGGACAAACAAATAACGCGGATCATGCTCGATCGTTTTGAGATTGTTCAAATCGCCCGCATAAGTCAACGCGTCGAGGTTGATGATTTTTTCACAACTCGAAGAGTGGATTAATCCATAGCGGATAAAGGCTGATCCGATGAATCCGGCTCCTCCTGTGACAAGTATTCGTCTATAGCGCATAATTAAAAAAATTATTTGCAACCTCGTCCCAAGAACGGGGTGTATGTTTAGTGAGATGAGTATATTTTGTCGTATCCAGCACTGAATATGTCGGGCGCATTGCCGGTGTTTTAAATTGAGAGCTGGGAACAGGCATAATCTCTCGACATTTCAGCGGGTAGCCCAGAGCTAGGGCTTTATCCCGTACATCACAAGCAATTTGATATCGAGATCGCTCGCCTGTATTGGCAAAATGAAAAATTCCTTCCGCGTTTAAAAGAGTTAAAATGGCATCCGCAAGATCAGGACAAAAGGTCGGCCTGCCGCATTGGTCAACCACCACTTGTACCGCATCGCGTTCTTGTAACCACTTAAAAATTGAAGAGATAAAATTTTTTCCTTGAGAACCAAATAACCATGATGTGCGTAGAATGCAGGCGGTAGGGAGCGTCTCTAAGACGCGCATTTCTCCCTGATGCTTGCTCTTTCCATAGGTGTTAATCGGCGCGCATGCATCATCCTCAAGATAGGGCCTTGTCCCTTGACCCGAGAACACATAATCTGTAGACACATGAACGAGATGCGCCTGACTTTGCCTAGCCACGCTTGCCGCATGTCCCGCTCCTTGAGCATTAATTGCAAAAGCCGCTTCAGACTGACTTTCTGCACCATCGACATCGGTAAATGCGGCACAGTTGACAATATGGGTAGGTCGGATTTTTAAAGATATTTTTTGCAAGTGAGTTAAATCTGTAATATTCGCTTCTATGCGAGAAGTGCCAATGGCTTCTATCCCCTTTTTCTGACAAGAGCGCAACAGCGCCGATCCCAGCATACCTTGAGATCCAATCACCCAAATTTTCACAATAGGGCCTCCTGCAAGAGAGGACTTTCGAGATCCCTATCGGAGAGAATAGGCTGCGCAATGGGCCAATCGATCCCCACAAGAGGATCATCATAGCGAAAACCCCGTTCTTCAGCAGGGTCAAAAAGCGCACTAACTTTATAGCAGATATGGGCTTCCTCGCTCACAATGCAAAAACCATGGGCATATCCGTTGGGAATAAATAACTGATCCCCTTGCGCAGCATCTAAGTAAACGCCTTCCCATTGCCCAAACGTGGGACTGGCTGGGCGAATATCGACGACCACGTCGAAAATAGTCCCCTGAACAACTGTCACCAGTTTATTTTGACCGGGACGGCGCTGAAAATGCATGCCGCGGATGACTCCCCGCTTTGAAAAGGAATGGTTATCTTGAACAAAATCCCAAGCAATCCCGGCTTGCTGAAAAAGAGGTTTGCGAAAGGTTTCCCGAAAAAAGCCGCGATTATCAAAAAACATTTTAGATCTAAGGAGCTTTACTCCTTCTAGTTTCAGATCTTTGACTTCCATGTATGCACCAAAATAACTCAATAACTATAACAAATTCTAACTAGAATGTCCACCGCTCTTGCATTTTTATCTAGAAACGCTTTATCCTTGATCGCCGTATCATTAAGACTTTTATATATTAGGGGAACGCAATGCATATCTTCAAATCATTTGGCCACGTTTTAGGAGGAACTCTGTTGATTGCCGGTACTACGATCGGCGTCGGCATGCTCGCACTACCTGTTGCGACAGGCGATGGAGGATTTTTTCCCGCCATTGTCATTTATCTCTTATGCTGGCTGTTTATGCTTTGCACCGGACTGCTCCTCTTAGAAGTTTGCACTTGGATGCCTAAAGATTCCAATTTGATCACGATGGCGCATCGCTTACTCGGCCCTATTGGTAAAAATGTGTGCTGGGTCGTGTATCTTTTTCTATTCGTCACGGTCATGATCGCCCACGTCGTCGGCGGCGGCTCTGTGCTCAGTGAGATCTCCAATGGCGCTATCCCGAATTGGCTTTCGATGATTTTCTATGTAATCGCCTTTTCTCCTGTTGTGTATTTGGGCACTAAATGGGTGGACCGTTTGAACATCACGTTGATGCTCGGCGTGGCGATTTCTTACTTTTTATTTATCGCTGTCTCCTACCATCATGTCGACACCAAATTGCTGACACGCGCTGATTGGTCGAAAGCCTGGCTGGCCCTTCCTGTGTTATTTACAGCTTTTACCTTTCAGGTCATCATCCCTACCTTGATGACATACATGGATCGCAATGTCAAAAAAGTGCGCCTGGCGATCTTACTTGGAACGAGTATTCCGCTCGCCGTGTATTTGGTCTGGGAATTTTTAATTCTCGGCATCATCCCGGCAGATGGCCCAAATGGTCTAACCGAAGCTGCCAAAAAAGGGTGGAATGCTGTTATGCCGCTTAAAGAATTGCTCGGCAGTTCGATTGTAGTGGGCATCGGCAAATCGTTTGCGTTCTTCACTTTGACTACATCCTATATCGCGCTCGCATTAGCCTATGTCGATTTTCTCGCAGATGGTCTAAAAATGCAGAAAAAAGGTCTAAGGAAAATTTTCCTATGCCTCGCCGTATTTGTGCCACCGACGCTTGTGGCTTTGACATACCCGCACATCTTTATCACCGCTCTGAGTTATGCGGGAGGATTTAGCTGCGCAATCTTGTTTGGTTTATTTCCACCGATCATGGTTTGGGTAGGCCGCTATGTCAAAAAGTATGAGCGCAATGCGCAAATTCCTGGTGGAAAAGCCTTTCTTGCGATGCTCGTTTTCTTCATTGTCGTAGAACTTGGCATTGAAATTTCCCAAGAGTTTTTAAAATAGCATTTGGCTCCTTTTTATAAAATAGGAGCCAAAAAAATCTAAAAAGTTTAGACTCCATGATTAAATATTTTTCATGGATAGGCCTATGCGCATTGCGATTACTCTGCTGTCAATCATTTCACTCTTCATCTCAAGCTCTATTTTTGGTGACGCGATTTATGAACATTCAAAACAAGACAAGCCTAAACCGCAAGCACAGGAGCCTAGTCCCTGGTTTGTAGGGCCGCTATTGACCCCCTCCGGTCATGCTATTCCAAACGGCCATTATAACATCGAACCTTATGAATTTATCACGGGCAACTTCGGCGATTATGATCGACACTGGCATACAGAGAGCATTCCTCATACGCTTTATAATGTCCAAACATCAGTTCCCATCCAAATTGGGATGCCTGCGCGCCTTGACTTTACCTTTACTCCACAATTCGAATGGAATCACATTCATGGAGCATCTCATTGGGTGCTAAACGACATGCCCTGGGGTTTTGATTTCCAAATTCTGTATGATAAACCGCATGAATGGTGGCCGGCGATTAAACTTGCCTTACGCGCTAATTTCCCCTTTGGAAAATATCAAAAACTCGATCCCAACGATAAAGAAACGGATGTTGGCGGTACAGGTAGTTGGCTACCGGGCTTTGGCATCTCGATGTCTCATCTCTATTGGTGGGGTGGGCATATTTTCTTCGCGCCTCGCTTCAATATTCAATATACGATCCCCAATGCAGTACATGTGAAAGGATTTAATGCTTATGGCGGCGGCCATCACACACACGGAACCGCGTATCCAGGTCAGCAGTTATTGATCCAGTTTGGCTATGAAATCTCATTAAATCAACGTTGGGCTTTAGCAGGCGATGTGCAATATGTCCATACCAGCAAAACCCGCTTTAGCGGTCATAAAGGAAGAACTCGAGGGGTGCCCAATGTGGTCGGTTTCCCTTCGTCTGAGCAATTAAGTATTGCACCAGCCTTAGAGTATAACTGGAGCGCCTATGTCGGTATCATCGCTGGCGTATGGTGGACGATAGCAGGACGTAATGCAGTCGAATTTGCTTCAGGCGTCGTCGCAATTAACATTTATAAATAATGATTTACGCATTGCGCAAACGTTTAATTGTTCCTGGAATACTATCGGGATTAAGTGAGATAGAATCGATTCCAGCATTGATTAAGAAATCCGCAAATTCAGGATAATCACTGGGAGCCTGTCCACAAATCCCCACTTTTCGCTTCTTTTGATGCGCTGCTTTAATGAGTTCGACGATCATTTTTTTAACTGCAGGATTGCGTTCATCAAATAGTGAGGCGAGCTCTTCAGAATCGCGATCAATACCCAGCATTAATTGCGTTAGATCATTGGAACCAATGGAAAAACCATCGAAACGCTTACAAAATTCTTTGGCTAGAACGACATTCGAAGGGATTTCCGCCATCACATAGACTTGCAAGTCATTTTTTCCACGTTTTAATCCATTTTTAGCACACACTTTGAGCACGAGATCTGCTTCTTCTAAAGTGCGGCAGAACGGGATCATGATAATCACATTGTTAAGCCCCATCTGTTCACGCACGCGTCGAATGGCCGCACATTCTAGGGCAAATCCTTCCTCGTAACGCGGATTGTAATAGCGCGAAGCTCCGCGAAAACCCAGCATCGGATTTTCTTCTTTTGGTTCAAAGATATTTCCGCCGATTAAATTGGCGTATTCATTCGTTTTAAAGTCGCTCATGCGCACAATCACAGGATAGGGATATCTTGAAGCGGCGATTTTACCAATTCCTTGCGCCAGATGATCGATGAAATATTCCCTGCGATCGCGATAACCTTGTGTCAATTCTTCAATTTTTTTGCGGGCGGCTTTATCCTTCACGCGATCAAAATGGATCAGCGCCATCGGATGGATTTGAATGATATCGTTGATGATGAACTCCATCCGCGCGAGACCAATTCCCTGACAGGGAATGCGCCACCAGCGAAAGGCTGCTCGGGGACTAGCGATATTCATCAGGATCTGTGTCTTCATCTTAGGTAATTTCTGCAAATGCATCTGACGCGCAGTAAAAGCGACCGCTCCGGCATACACATAGCCAATTTCTCCTTCTGCGCAAGACACGGTAACTTCTGCAGTTTGTTTAATCGCTTTTGTAGCGTTATTTGTACCGACAATCGCCGGAATGCCCAGTTCGCGACTGACGATTGCTGCATGTGAGGTCCGTCCTCCATGATCGGTAATGATTGCAGCGGCCTTTTGCATGATCGGCACCCAATCCGGAGATGTCATTTCAGTGACGAGAATGTTTCCCGCTTGAAATTGATTGATATCGGCTAAATGTTTGATCACTTGGGCTTTGGCAGCTACGATTGCCTCTCCGATGGCAAGCCCTTTACAAACTACCGTGCCGCGCCGCGATAATGTATACGTGCTATAACTTCCTTCTGTTTTTTGCGATTGGACTGTTTCAGGGCGAGCTTGTACGATGTAGAGTTCTTGTGTGGTGCCATCTTTCGCCCATTCGATATCCATCGGCCGCTTGTAATGCTTTTCAATGATTACTCCCCATTTAGACAAAGTGATGATCTCACGATCGCTGAGTACAAACCGCTTTCTTTCTGCTGTAGAGGTAGCGCGATTTTTGGTTAGCCCTTTCTTGTCGTAGACCATTTTCTTCTCTTTCTCACCCAAATTCTTTTCGATGAGCGGAATCATCCCTTTTTTATTCAGCAAAGGTTTAAACACGACATATTCATCAGGCGTCACCGTACCTTGAACAACATTTTCTCCCAATCCCCAGGAAGCATTGATGACTACGACATCGCGAAAACCGGTTTCTGTATCTAAAGTGAACATTACGCCCGCGCCACCGCGATCAGAGCGCACCATCTTTTGAATGCCAATCGACAATGCAATTTTGAGGTGGTTGAATTTCTTAACTTCTCGATAGGCGATGGCTCGATCGGTAAATAGTGATGCAAAACAGTCCTTACATGCTTTAAGCAACTCCTTGTTTCCACGCACATTCAAATAGGTCTCTTGCTGCCCGGCAAAGCTCGCAGAAGGCAGATCCTCAGCAGTGGCGCTGCTGCGCACAGCGACATCGACATTTGTGTGTTTATATTGCTTACTCAGCTGATGATAGGCCTGAGTAATTTCCTCAACGACATGCGGCGGAAAAGTCCCTTTGCGAATCAGCGCTCTGATCGACGTCCCCGTTTTTTCTAACGAGGTTTTTCCCTGTTTTAAGGCTTTAATCTGATCAGCAATATGTTCATTTAGATGGTTGAAGTGCAAAAATTCCCAGTAGCAATCTGCCGTCGTAGCAAAACCATCGGGAATTTTTATCCCCTGTTTTTTTAATAAAGTAAACATTTCGCCCAGAGAAGCATTTTTGCCGCCGACGATCGGCACATCGTGAATGCGTAGTGTATCGAACCAGCGAATGAAAGGTCTCATAGCTTCGATTTACAGAAAATCGATCTAAAAATCAAAACGAAAGGCCAGTTCAACGCCTGCAATCGCGAGATCTCCTTGATTGGAGACAAAATCTCCCTGCGCATTTGCATCGAGAAATAATAGCAATTGATTTTGAGAAAAGAATAATAGTTGATCCCAAGATAAATCGATTTGCAACCGATTAAGTCCGCCGGAAAAATAGCGTTGCCAGCGCATTCCTGCTAACATTTCTAAGATGGGAGCTGCTCTGCGAAAAATATTATGAATCCCCAAGATTTTAACTTTTGTAGCCAAAGTATCTTCATCTTGATGAATGTAAAATTCCCCATAAAGAATACTCGCTGCCCCTTCGCCAAACAGACTAAACCCTTGACCGAGCTGCCACTCGCCTTTTAATCCCCACTTAAGACCCAAACCCCAATACTTGTTCTTCATCCTGAGTAATACATCTTCTTGATTGCCCCCGCGATATTCCAGGTTGAATTTCTGACGAATCCAACCTGTACGAAGCCCCCATTCAGGAGTGAGGATAAGTGTAGGTGTCGCATAAAACGATTTGCATAACATAAGATCGAGAAGACCCAAATGGAGGCGCCAATGCATCTTAACTTCTTTTGCAAACGTCACAATTGACGACACCGGTTTTTGCCAAACAGGGAAAAATACATCCTCTGTCTTCTTTTCCGCATCTGTATGAGTTTGAAATGAAGTGAATTGCAAATCGATTGCCCAACGATCATGCGCCACGCGATAACCGAGACCTAGTTTAAAGCCGAAATCCCAATCGAAATCCGGGTGCTCTATCTTAGCATGCGGCGCGAGTCGACTCATAGACGGACTTTTAATCGCGTAGTCTAATCCCCCTTCTTCTGCCTGCCAATAGAGCACCGCAGCATGGGTGAATACGCCAGTGGGTCGCAATTCTTCAGCATCCAGTTGGAAAAAGGCAAGCGATGTGGTAATATACGCAATCAGATATCGAATCATGGAAATAGTGTAGGCAATGTCTTCATTTTTTTTCTGGAGAATTCTGTCTGTATTGCTGATTCTGCTCAGCTCATTGGCTGCCTGGGAAATCTCGCATGAAGATGCAGAGATCATCGGCAAACACATCTTTGCCAATGAGTGCAGTAGCAAAATGGAAAAACTGGTTTGGTGGAATGACGGAGAACAATTTGCTTCACTGGGTATCGGTCATTTTATCTGGTATCCCGCCGATCAAAAAGGCCCTTTTGAAGAGACATTCCCCTCTTTTTTGGCCTTGCTTAAAACTAGCGGCCTTCCCATTCCTCTCTGGCTAAAAAATATCTCTGCTTGTCCTTGGCGTACCAAAGAGGAGTATCTCGATCCCAAACAAGAGCCGAAGAAAAAAGACTTGCAAGCATTACTCCTCAACTCGATTCCACTACAGACATCATTTATCGTTAAACGGTTTGAGCAAACTCTCCCCGATCTGCTGGCAACTGTCAGTGAGTCTAAGAAAAAAATAATCGTCTCACATATTGAACGTCTTAGTAAAATACTCCAAGGAAAATACGCGCTACTCGATTATCACAATTTTAAAGGAAAAGGAATGTCTGAATCGGAGCGATACCAAGGACAAGGTTGGGGATTAAAACAAGTTCTCGAAAACATGCCCGATAACCCCGATGATCCCTTGCTTGCATTTATGCAATCGGCCAAAGCTCTCCTTGAACAGCGCGTGAAAAATGCTCCTCCTGAAAGACATGAAGAGCGCTGGCTTCCCGGCTGGCTAAATCGCATCGACTCCTATTCCAAGATCTAACATCAAGAATTCTTATTCGTGCCCGAGCCCGCGTGCGTGCCCGAGCCCGATTTTTCTTTTTTGAAACAAATCCAAAAACGGGCACGGGCACGCACACGGGCTCGGGCACGTTAGAAAAAGGGGCACGTTTGTTTATTTGAAGTCTTGGGAGACGAGGTCGGATTTGCCTTTGAATTTTTCTAAGCGGCGATCGACCTCTGAAATTTCCTTAAATCCGCTGCTCTTGCGAACGATATTGCCTTTCTCATCGAAAATGATCAATGTCGGAACGACATGCACCTGATACATTTCAAAAACATCGCCACATTTATCGGCATTCACTTTTAAAAACTTGATCTTATTGCCGTATTCTTTAGCCCACGCATCAAAAATGGGACTAAACATGCGGCAGGGCCCGCAATGGGTCGAATAGAAATCGACGAACACAGGACCTTTATTATTGCGTAATTCTTTAGTGAATTGATCTTTGGAAGTGATATCGATAATGGTTTGCGCTGTGTGTATTTTCTCGGCGACAGAAGGTTCTTTAACAGGAGCGACATAAGAGACTAAATATTTTTGTGCTTGTAGTGCTGCCTTCGCCGCATCTCCTGCTGCAGAGATGACTTGTTTAAATTCTGGATCAGCTACGTCGCCTACCGCATATACCCCTTCTATAGAAGTCTCTTGATGTTCTTGTAATTGGATATAACCCCGCTCATCTAAATCCAATTGACCTTGAAATAGATCCGTATTGGGTCTGGCACCAATCGCTAGGAATAAAGC
Organism: uncultured Verrucomicrobiae bacterium; assembly: GCA_963839895.1. Lineage (GTDB taxonomy): Bacteria > Chlamydiota > Chlamydiia > Chlamydiales > Rhabdochlamydiaceae > CAJCIW01. The sequence continues at coordinate 1,936,408 of CAWIWQ010000001.1, read as the reverse complement.
ATCGACGGGAACTTGTTGATTGTCTTGGGATAACGTATTGTGAACGCGCAGATGGGTTACTTTTTGCTGATCCCCTCTAATTTCATCAATCACGGAGTTGTAATGGACGACAACATTGGGACGAGAAAGAATCTCTTTCATCCGTTCTTTTTCCACACTGCGGAATTGATCGCGACGCACAAACACATGCACCTGTTTAGCAAGATTAGAAAGATAATGCGTTTCCGTCAGGGCGCTATCACCACCCCCGACAACAGCTACGATTTTGTCTTTGTATAAAGCGCCATCGCACACGGCGCAACTATACACTCCACGCGACCAATAATTCGTCTCGCCGGGAATATTTAACAAATTAGGGGTTGCCCCCAATGCGATAATCAATGACCGCGCTTTATATTTTTTGGATTGTCCCGACTGATCAAATAGTTTTTTGGTCGTAATCACAAAAGGTCGCGCTGTTAAATCAACTGAGATGACAATTTCCGATTGTAATATCGCGCCATTGGTTTCAGCTTGAGTTTTGACACGTTCGCTAAGCTCGATTCCGGAAATCGAAAGTTCTCCTGGCCAATTTTGAACATTATGCGATTGAGTAATCGTGCCTCCAACTGTCGGACCCGTAATGATGATGGGAACGATGCCCCCTCTGGCAAGATAAGTGCCGGCTGTCATCGCCGAGACGCCGCCGCCTAAAATTACAATGGGATGCTCTTCTTCCAATACCTCATCCGCCTGTAAAACAGAGGCGAATGGGATCAAAAAAAGACTAAGCCAATTGAATATTTTTTTCACAATGACACCTCGGGCGATATTCTTTTTCCATTATATCCTGAGGAGAATTAACATAGGCCATGTAAAATTTAGAAATAGATGTTAAAAATTATTTCAGAAAATCAAGCTCCTCAAGAAGAACTCGATGTAATCCTCGCACGAGCTGAGGAAGCAGAAGAACCTCCTGCCGACCCCACCGGCGGCATTCCTCAACAATGGGTGCCAGGATGGATCCGCTGGCCTCTTAGACTCTTCTTCTTGCCCTTCGTTTGGTTAGATCTCGCGGCTCAAATGGCTGCCAAACAACTCATACGACCCCCCTTTAAAAAAGCGGGGCATTGTTTGAAACGGGGCAACTGCTGTCACTACATCCTCATCCCTGAAGCCAAAGGATGGCTTGGGAAGCTCTATTACCTCTGGAACACCCAAATCCTGGGTTTTTATCGCCGAACATCAGATATCCATGAAAGCGATGGCAAGCGCGTATATGTCATGGGCTGTCGTTATCTCAAAAAAGACGGAAGCTGCAGTCATTATCATCTGCGCCCTGCAGTATGCCGCAAATGGCCTGTAATTGAATATTTTGGTTATCCGCGGATCATCAAAGGCTGTGGGTATCGAGCGATCTCTCGTGAATCAAAGAAAATTATTTAATTTCTTGCAGCGCAAAATTGTGTTCTTTCAAACTGATCAGATCCTGAATGATAGCAGGGATCCGAATATGGAATTGGTTGCTCGGCGCTGTATCATAAGATTGAACTAATGTTTCCTTTACCTGAGGATCTTTCAAAAAAGTAGTCAGCATATTCTGAATTTGACCGAACTCCCGAATTTTTTGACCCACACCATACTTCATCACCATGTCGACATTCGCTCGTTCCCAGTAGAGTGAAATATCAGTATTATCAATGAGGATGGGCAGTTTCATTGCGAGTGCTTCATTGATTGTCCCAGGTCCCGGCTTAGTGATAATCACATTTGACACAGCCATCAGATCAGAAACACGATCTGTGTATCCAAAAGCCGTCAGGGTATTCGATGGATGCAATTTTATTTGTTCCACATCTTTTTTGAGCTTAGAGTTGCGACCGGCGATGATAATGATATGCGCGCCCAGGTCCATTCGACCTACTTTTTTAGCATATTCATAGGTTGTGACGCTGCCCGCGCCCCCCATCATGATCAAAATGATCCCCTTATCTAGGGGGAGTTGAAATTCAGCTTTTAATTTTTGCAGATCTTTTTGCGCGATAAAATCGGGCCTAAGCGGCAATCCGATCGTTTCGATCGCACTATCGGGAATATTCTTTTTCACCAAAACTTCGCGTGTCGTCGGCAAATCGGTCCCAATTGTCACCTTAAATTGAGTATGCTTCAGTTTCTCTAACTCAAATGCCCAGTGGCGCAGATCATTATCAGTGGTGATCATAAGATAAGGAATCTCTTTTTTACGCGCCGCTTCCGAAGCCGGATAGTTGACAAACGGGATTAAGGAAATGATGAGATCGGGATTATAAGTATTGATATAAGAGGTGATGATCTTTTCAATTTTATTTAAGCGGGAACGAAAAATCGGCGGAGCCAAATGACGGACGATAAAGTTCATCGACCGAATCCAGCTTTTACGCAGCATCATATTGTAAAATTGCTCACAGGACGGCACTCCCCAAATCCGCAGTTGATTAATGGGATATACCATTTTAAGGTCGTATTGATCTCCGACAAGTTTTTGCAGGGTATTGGAAGCAGCGATGTGGCCACCGCCTCCTGTACTCGAAAGAATTAAGATCGTTTTGCGCTTAGGGTCTGTCGATTCTTCTGAAAATAAACGTGAGGAAACAAAAAGGACCAAGAGGCAACAGCATGAGATGAATTTCGTCAAGACACACCTGTAAGTTCGTTCTGCCTAGGGCACTCCCCAAATAAAGGGGGGCATAAATTCGTAGCATAATGATCACCCAAAATCAGCACAAGTGGTTTTATCATTATCTACACAAGATATTCATCCGATTTAAAATAGTTTTAAAAAAAATCTCCTTTCATGCTATTTGCAAAATTAAGAGACTGCCTGCGAAAATTATTGTTTGAGGGGCAATTCGATTTTTTGGAACGGGTTAATTGTGGAGAGCGAGGGCAACTTGAATAAAGTTGGTGAGCTCGAACAATTAAATCGAACAAAAAAGAAATTGAACGGCGAACTAAAATTTTCGCAGGCAGTCTCTAAGAAGTAGTGATTCGTCTTATATGAGTAAAAAACATCTAAAATGGTTTTTTTATCTAGCCGCCCCGCTGATTGTGTTAGTCATGCCTTTCAGCAATGGGCTGAATCTAAATAAGTATTTCAAATCGATCATTTTACAGCCCCAAAAGACAGGGATTACGACTTTTCACTATCATGATACAGAGCGCAATCGCCCCGTCGTTACAGAAGTCTGGTATCCTGTTGAACCTGATGCTCCCGCCAAAGCACCTACTGGGTTCTGGCTGCGCTGTGATGAAGCGCGGGATGCTCCTTTAAATAGTAAACAAGCCAAATATCCTCTTATCATAATGTCCCATGGACAAAGTTGCGACCGCTTTACGATTGCCTGGCTTGCAGAAATCTTAACAGCCAATGGTTATATCGTCGCCGCTATGGACCATTACGGCAACACCTGGAATAATAAAATCCCCGAACTGTATGCCCAGCCATGGGAAAGACCGAAAGATATCACGTTTGTCCTCGATCAATTGCTCGAGACTTCCCAATTTAAGGATAAAATCGATCGATCTCGTATTGGTTTTGTCGGCTATTCTCTTGGAGGAGGCACCGGATTGTGGATTGCGGGAGCGGAAGCTGGCCAGATCGACCCTGAAAATATTAAGGTGAATTGTGAACGGGATCTCGCCGGCATTGTTCCTCCCGAAATGATCGCGCAAATCGATTTTAGCAAAGCCTTAGGTTCTTTCCGCGACAGCCGCATTTCAGCCATGATGGTCATGGCTCCTGCGCTAGGCTGGCTATTTGGAGAGGACAGTTTAGCCAAAATCGGCATCCCTGTATATATCGTCGCTCCTGAGAAAGATCAAATTGTTCCCATCGATAAAAACGCCATGATCTTTGCAAAAAAAATCACACGTAGTTCGATAAAAATCCTCTATGGCGATGCCAACCACTTTGTATTTCTCAATCGCGCTTCGGCCGTTGGCAAACGTTTCTTAGAAGCTAAATATTGTGAAGATCCCACGTCCATCGACCGCAAAAAAGTCCATGAAGAGATCGCCAAAAACACGATCATCTTCTTCAATGACAACCTGCACAAATCCCGTTAACTTATTCGATGCAGAAAATAAGTCGGTTTTCGATTCGAGTTTGTTTCAGATCAAGACTAATTTTGATTCGATAAGAAGCAGAAAGTTGGGGTAAATCAAGACTCTTGGGAGGCAGCTCGCTCTTTTTACTTCCTAATGGAATCGCGATGCGATGACATTCGGTATAGTCTAAAATGTGATGAATTCTGTTTTACCACAGAGACGAGAAACCACAGAGAAAAATCGGGCACGCACGCGGTCACGGGCACGTTAAGAATAAAGCATAGGCTCTGTGGTTTATTTGAGCATTGCGTAGGTGGCGTGGTTGCCTTTGATTTTATCCCGCCGATAAGAATAGCAATCTTGTTTATTAGCATAAGTGCAATACCCTGCGATCTCAATGTGCTTTGAGAGCACTCCACTAGTTTCTAGCTGATGCCTAGCGATCGCCCATAAGTCGAAATAATTCGGTCGCACTTGAAAGCGCCAAAAGGATTCGGGAAATTCGTCTTTATAATGCTTAAATTCAGAATGCTCAGGACCCAAGCTAGGTGAAATACAGACGAGTATATCTTCAGGTTTAGTCCCAAAGGTTTGACTCATCGTCAAGATCGTCGTTCTATAGATATTTTTAACAGCACCCCGCCAGCCGCAATGCACGTTGGCAAGAGCGTTTTGTTCGGGATCATAGAAAATTGCAGCCTGACAATCGGCATGTCGTATCATGAGTCCAAGTTGTCTTTGTTCTGTGATTAAAGCATCGCACTCACCGACAGCTTGTTCAAAATTTTCAACCTGCACAACTCGGTCACCATGCACTTGCATTCCACTAACGACATTTTTAATCTGTAATACGTCTTCCATCCGTTTTTTATTTTCACGAATGTTTTCTGGAGCATCTTCTGTTCCTCCACCCGAATTTAACGAACTATAAGGTCCTCCACTCACCCCGCCATGTCGTAAAAAAGAGCCATGCACAATACCGGGGCAATTTTTAAGCAATTCAAATTCCAACCACTCAACTGCGCCTTGATTTTTGCGAATCATTTTCTAAAATCCTCACTTTCAATTATATTTAAGAGCTAATTAAGGAGCTCTGTTGTGGATGAGAGTGCATTTTCCCATGTGATCATTTGGCAGCATCCGATTTCCGCGTTGTGTTTCTTTGCCTTTGCCATGAGTTTTATCAGCCTTTGGATCCGTAAAACGGCTTGGCTATGGGGCTCATTTCTGATCATCGCTTATCTTTTGGCCTTCATCGCTCATATCGCCCACTGGATTACATTGATTCCCGTGTTTATTTTATTCTTCTGCCATTATTTCCTCAAAGGCGATATTCAGAAAAGCGCTCGTTTTCTGTTTTTTGGCGTGGCACTTGTCGTTTCATTTGCGCTTGCCTTTCATATGCTGCCGGGTTTTAACAATTGGGTGATTGCCGCTGATTTGCATTTAAGTCCGGGTGCTTATCCCTATACCTTGAGATTTAATTTCGATAAGCCCTTCATTGGCATTTTTTTGCTGGCATTTAGTCTGCCTCTGATTACCTCCCAAACGCAGCTTGTCAAAGTATTGAAATTGAGCGTGCCGCTAACTGTTTTAGGCATTGCGATCATGATCGGTATTTCACTGTATTTTGGACTAGTCAAATGGGATCCCAAAATTCCGATGATCACTTTTTTATGGCTGATCGATAATTTGATTTTTGTGACATTGCCGGAAGAGGCGCTATTTCGTGGATTCATTCAACGTGAGCTGTATCATTGGTTTGGCCAAACCCCAGGCGCCGCAGTGAAGAGTATTTTGATCACTTCAGTGTTTTTCGCCTTAGTGCATTTAATCTGGGTAGCCCATTTACCTTTTATCTGCTTGGTGTTTGTCGCGAGTGTAATCTATGGGGTGATTTATCAATGGACGAAAGCCATTGAAGGGAGCATATTGTGCCATTTTGGCTTAAACGTGACGCACTTCTTTTTATTCACGTATCCAGCGCTCGCTTAAAAAAAATGCAATCGCCTCAAGACGAGGCGATTGCCAGAAGAAAGATGGATGCTTACTTCGTTTGTGTAGCAGCTGCTTTTTCGGCATTAGCGACTGAAGGAGCGTCCTTCATATCTTTCGCTGCAGCCAATTTTTGGACAGCTTCATCCGCATTCGCGCCGTTCTTTACTGCAACCATTGCTGATTTTCTTTGTTCAGCCGAAAGCTTCTCGTTGAATGCTTTGCGGTTTTGATCATTGAGTTTCGCAGCAAAAGCTTGCTCTTCAGCAGAAACTTTCGTTTCTACTTTTTGTGCAGCCGCTGGTGTTGCAGCTTGAGCTTTTGGGGCTGTTGCTGTTGCAGCTGTAGTTTCAGCGTTCAATGCGACCCCTGCAGTTAAACCGGCGAGGGCAAGCATCATCATAGTTTTTCTTTTCATATTTTTCATATCTCCTGAGTTCTAAGTGACATGTTCACTTAGCATGGTAATAAATGTAGGAATTCAACCATTTTTTTGTCCAGTGGTAGAATCGCTTTTAGGAAAATAATTAGGTTTCAAATAAAAAAACCTCCTTTTTAGTAACTCTGAAAAGTTAAAGTTACGATGACCATCTGTTATATATTCGTTTTAAATATAACCCTAACTTCAATAACATTAGAGAGTTCGATGGAATCAATATTGTTTTCCGCTTCAATCTATGTAAAATAAAATTTAATTTCTATTTTACTGGACAACCACCCCCCGATCTGGGCTTGCGCTGGGTATAAGGAATGGAATTCATCTGCATAACCTGCTGAACAGCATCATCTGCATTCATCGTGTTGCCGTAGTTATCTTTTTGTCCTCTCATCTGCATGGCCTGTTGTCTTTGTTGAGGTGTAAACTGCGAACAAAACATGGATTGATTATCTGAGTTTTGTAGTTGAGTTGAAAAATTTTGTTCAGCGACACTCATGCGGCTACATCCGGCAGATGGCGACATCTGATTGTTTTGTTGTGCCGTTTTACCCGCAGGAGCGGCAACTTTTTTCTCTGTTGTTGCAGCGAGAATCCATGTAGAGCTAAATAGCACTACTACGCCTAAAAAAATGTTTTTTTTCATGGAGACTTCCCCTTATTAAAATGTTGAAACAAATTCCGACTATAGAAATCTCGATTTTTTTTGTCTATCCGCGTGAATTTAAAGGGCCCATTCGGCTATGATAAACTGGTAAAACTTCCTTCCCCCTTTATTTATGTCACTTCAAATCCGTGCTACTCTGAAAAGGAGTTTAATTCTCCTATTCTTAACTCACCTCACCCTCGATTTTTATACAGGCATTTGGCCCATTTATAAAACGATTGCTCAAGTCGACTTGGCAACTGCCGGTTTGATAGCGGGTTTAAGCGGATTTATAGGCGAGGTCATGCAGGTCTTCTTTGGCTACTTTTCCGATCGTGGTTATCGCAAGCGAGTCATCATGTTTGGACTTGCCTGTGCTTCTTGTGTACTCATGATTACTTTTACCAAAAGCACAGCTTCTGCTTTTTTCATCATGCTGTTGTTGATGCTCGGCTCAGGTTCTTATCATCCTGCGGGGGCTGGATTTGCCGGACTGCTTTCTCCGGATCATAAAGCGCGAAATATCCTTTTTTTCGCTTGCGGAGGAGCGGTGGGATTAAGCATCTCGCAGCTGGTCTTCACCAAAGTCTTTTATCAGTTTAATGGACAAGCGCTGATTTTGTTTATTCCCGTGGTCCTCTTGCTCACCATTTTGATGCTGTATCCCTTTCCAGAGCAAAAGGAAAATCGAAAGCTATCGCTTAAAGAATTCTTCGAGCCGATCCGCAGCAATAAACGGTCGTTGCTGTTGTTATATGCATCACAAGTCTTCAACTTTACCTTATTTAGCGCATTTATCTTTTTGTTACCCGATTTAATGCGCTCGAAGGGATGTCATAATTGGTTATGCATGGGCGGTGGTCACCTCAGTTTTGTATTAGGCTCAGCTGCTGTGATGGTTCCCGTTGGCCTTCTCTGCGATAAATACGGTCAAAAGCCGGTGATGCTCACGACAATTATTCTAGCTCTGCTCACATTGTATAGTTTCTTGATTCAACCCCAGCTTAACGCTTGGAAAACAACTCTCTTTCTGACGTGTTTGGGCGGGTTTATGGGGACGATTAACCCGATCCTTGTCTCTTGGGGCAACAAACTCGTTCCGGAAAGTCCCAGTACGGTATCAGGTTTATTAATGGGTTTTGCTTGGTGCTTATCTAACTTTGGCGCGACGTGGGCGGGATTGATCGCTAAATCCGTTGATACCAATCCGATCGTCACCACGCTAAGTCTTCTCGGCCTATTATTAGTCATTGCTTTTTTCCTGATCTTACTCGTTCCTCAAGCGAAATCTGTACAGCAAACCACTACCGACTAATATCTTTTACAAAATATATAAAAATATTTTTCAAATCGTCTTTACAAGTATGTTCTGATTTATCTAGTATCCGGTTTTAAGCAGCTCTGTAAGGAGTGTTTTCCATGGCGGAAAGACCGGTCGAGTGCAGCAACTGCAAGAAATCGATTAAGGTCGTCTATAAGGAAATCGTCGACACTTCCATTCTTTGCAGCGAAATGTGTGCAGATTGTCCTGTTCTTCAGCAAAAACTCCACGGCCAGAATCTCCAACCTGCAATACGCGAGGGATTAACTGAGACAGAAGCAGGACTATGTTGTGGTAATTGCCGTACGACTTTAGAATCGATTCAAATGGGAAATCCCCTCGGCTGTAGTGAATGTTATGCCGTATTCTCCGACGTCTTGATCTCTGAATTAAGCGCAGCCGATAAAATTCCTCCACGCCTCAAAAAAGAGGTTCAAGCCAAGAAAACACAATCGTTACATATCGGCAAAACCCCGAATAAACCGCTGACCATTCCTGCTTCTAGTCGACTGACTGCCCTGAATGAAGCTCTCAATGAAGCACTCAAGAAGGAAAATTACGAACAGGCTGCCTGGATTCGCGATCAAATCAAAGCCTTGATGGAAAAAGGAGCGAATGACGGAAAAAACTAAATTGCCTCAAGCTTTACTCGAGCATACCCCATGGGAAATGGAGATCAATCCGATTTGGTTGGCGACCTCTTTTACGTTACATCGCAATCTAGCCAAGTACAATTTTCCACCTAAATTAGAGGAAAGGCTTTTTTCACAAACCACATCTTCTTTAAAAGATCCGCTACTTAAAGCCGCTCAACTCGATCATCCTATCCTATTAAGTGCAGAAGAGATCTCGGCGTTAGACAAAGAATTTCTCTTTGAGCATTTCTTATGCGGCGAAGGATTTCAAAATACGCTTAAAGGGCAAGGTTTTATCGTCGATAATAGCGGTCATTTTTTTGCTAAGTTAAACATTCAAGATCATTTGCAAATGCAGCTTGTCGATACTCAAGGAAGTTGGGAAACCGCTTGGAACCGCTTGAGTCAAATTGAAACTGCTATCGGTTCGGCTATTGAATTCGCTTTTTCTCCCAAATTTGGTTACCTGACTGCACAACCCTCTAAATGTGGGACTGGGCTTTCTGTGCAAGCCTTTCTCCATTTACCTGCACTCATCCACATGCAACAATTACCTGAGACCATTCTCAAACAAAAAGAAGATGGGATTACAGCGGCAGGTATGGGAGGAAATTTAGAAGAACTCATCGGCGATATCGTCGTGATCAGCAATACTTACAGTCAAGGAGTCAATGAAGAAAGCATCTTGCGCTCAATACATTCAATGGCTTTAAAATTAATGGCTTTAGAAAAAACTCTTCGCACCCATTTACAAACGGAAAATAATGCGGCTATCAAAGACCAAATCAGCCGATCCTTTGGTTTATTGCTGCATTCCTATCAGCTGCAAACCAAAGAAGCGTTAAATGCCCTCAGCCTCATTAAACTCGGTCTGCATTTGGATTGGGTGGGCGGTATTACCGATGCCAAACTCAACACCTTATTTTTTCAATGTAGACGAGCCCATCTTCTAACTAACCTTGGCGACATACAACTCGTTGACCAACAAGAAGTTGCCCATAAACGCGCCGAATATTTGCACAAAAATATGCAAGGCGTTTCTCTTAAATTTGAAGTCCTTTAAGATCGAAAATTAAAAAGGAAATTGATTTCCATCACCAGGATTTGCGTCATGTGAAGTTTTGGGAGATTGATTGTTCCTAATTTGCCGTGGTTTCTTGAGGTTTCATCACATGGGTATTAAACAAATAATCAAATCCCTTGAATTTTGGAGTAATTTTCACTTTGACAATATCTGAGTGAGAAAAACCTAGGCTTGTCATAACCTCTCTTTTCATTTTATCGTGATCAGCGGTAAGCATATCATATCTTTTAGCAGCGAGAGGATCAATTGACGCCCGTTCGAACCAATAACCAATTTCTTGCTTAAAGGCTGATTCAAAAGCTGAATCGATTAGTTCTCGATGCAATGTATCAATAGCAGTATCCCCGTCTTCGGCAGGCTTGTAAAACTGTATAAATTCCATCAAAGGTTGAATAGGAGGACGCCAATCCTCAGGATTCCCCCCCTCGCCAAGAGCTTTAGCATTTCTTAGCGTGACGCGTTCTGCAAGAACATGGAAGGGGCAATATACTAGTCCACGCTTCAACGGCGCATAAAAGTTCCTTTGTATCATTCGTTCTAGAAACAAATTTGAATCAAAAATATCAAATATAACTGTTTTCCCATTTGTAGATTCACCGATAATATGATCCATCATACGCGATTCTACGACTGGAAAAGGAACGCGCGGAAAAGAATCTATCATTTGCCTAGCCTGTTTTAAAGCTTCTTTCGCATCTCGAAGCGTTTCTTCCGAAACATTTTCCTTCCATCGTACTGCATCTCCTTGACCGGCAAAAACCGCATATGCAATATCAGAGTGTTCCATTGCTAACAACATTTTGGCATATAGTTGAGGAACATGCTTGCGGATTAAATCAGCATCATGAGCAGGCCCGTACTTATCCATGGAAGTCCCAATGCTATCAGGAATTTCCTTCATTAATTGATGCATGATTGAAGTTTTCCCTGCTGTTGATGTACCCAATAGGATAAAAATTTGCCCTTCTCCATATTGCTTTAGGTGCCTTGCTGCATATTTTTCAGATTCGAGAGCTGATTTGCATGTGGATTGGAAAAGAATGGTAACTCTATCAACATGAGAAGCTTCTACCCTTTTCGGATTGAATATTACCATGGCTGTTGAATTGGAGGCTGTTTTATCAATATTTGATGCCATCTTAAAAACCTCCTTTTTAATTAATTATTAATTATACCACAAAACACGCGAAATTAAATTAAATAATTTATTAAAAATAAATTGGTGTTTATTTATAAATCTTTTACAATAAGACATTTACTTTTTTATATCTCGTTCTGACAAAAAAATCATGCTTTTTAAGAGCGAATTAATCACATAAATTCCAAACGACTTGAAGAAATTCTCTAAAACCACTAATATTATTAGTAGTTACGGAGAATATCTTCAAGTCATGAATATGGAAACGTTTCTTTCTCATAATCAGATCTTTACGACCGAAGAGATGAGGGCTGCTCTTGAGATAGAGAAAGGCAGCAGCACTCTAAATAACTTGTTAGCCTATCATCTTCGACAAGGACATATCATCCGAATTCGAAAGGGCATTTATTACACAATTCTTAGAGGCGCTGACGCAAAAACTCATTCTATCGATCCTTATCTAATCGCTAGTAAAATGACTGCTGACGCCACTTTGGCATACCATACATCTCTGGGTTTTCATGGAAAGTTGCATTCTTTACGAACCGATTTCATCTATATTACTCAGAGAAAATTAAAGCCTCCTTTTGTTTTTCGTAACACCTCCTTTAAAGGCATTTCTATCCCTAAAGGAACTCTAGGTCATCCAGACTTCGGTGTTGAAATGGTCGAGTATCTGGGGTGTAAGATTCGGGTTACAACTTTAGAGCGCACTTTTGTGGATATTCTTGACAGACCTAATCTGATCGACAACTGGGAGGAAATTTGGCGTTCTTTAGAGTCTATTGGATATCTCAACATTCAGCAGGTATTGGCTTATGCAAAATTGCTAAATAATGCGACTACTTATGCTCGAGTCGCATTTTTTCTTGATCAACACCGTGCAGCATTTAGCCTATCAGAAAGAGACTTAGTAGTTTTTGATACATTTATACCCAAAAGCCCTCACTATTTAGATCTTCATAATAAAGAACCCAATCAGCTTGTTGCTAGATGGAATCTTATCGTTCCAAAATCATTACTCCATAGAACTTGGGAAGAACCTCATGAGAATTTCTAAAGAACTGCTCATTCGAGAATCGAGTCACACGGGTTTCCGTGTGGAAATATTGGAAAAAGTCTGGCACCTGATGAATGTTCTTGAGGGAATTAATGCCCACCCTTTTTTACAAGAACGGCTAGTGTTAAAAGGAGGCACTGCTCTTAACCTTTTTGTCTTCGATCTTCCTCGCCTATCAATTGATATTGATTTAAATTATATAGGAATGCCGGATCGTGAAGGAATGATGAGCGAACGTCCCCTTATTGAGAAGGCTTTGGAAGCTGTTTTTCAACGAGAAAACCTTATGATACGTCGTATTCCTACCAAACATGCTGGTGGAAAATGGCAGCTGAAATATCAAGGTGTACTTGGGAACCAGGGTAATCTAGAAGTCGACCTGAATTTTATGTTCAGAATCCCGCTTTGGGATATTCAAAAATGCTCCTCTAAAGTCACTGGACACCATCAAATACATGGAATTCAAATTCTTGATTTTCATGAGCTAGCAGCCGGGAAACTGACTGCTTTATTTGCTCGGAATGCATCACGCGATTTATTTGATGCTCATCACCTATTGACCAAGATGCAGTTCAACTCAGAACAGTTACGACTAGCCTTTATTCTCTATGTCGGCATGAGTTCAATTAAAAATCCCCAAGAAATCTCCCCTAAATCCCTTTTGTTCGATGAAGCTGATTTTCGGCAACAGCTTCTACCTGTTCTGCGCAACGCAAAGAACGAGCAAGACCATCGATCTTGGAAAGATATCAAACTTCAAGAATGTAAACAGGCTCTTGCCACACTGTTTCCTTTTACTGAACAAGAAGGGGAGTTTCTAAAAATCCTCATTGAAAAAGGAGAAATTCGCGCATCTCTGCTTACAAATGAACCCATCATGCAATCCAAGATTGAAAAATTGCCTTCTCTTCATTGGAGAGCATCGCTTGTTCAATCAGCATCACAGCAAGAGGTAAAAACCTTATCGCAAATTGAAGAACAGCTTTCACTGGGAAAACTGATAGGTTCTAAAGATCATAAGCACGTGGAGAGCAGTTAAAATCCCTCTGTGAGAAGCTCATTAATGGAGGGCAAAATGTTAATGAAGGCACAAGAAACGGTCATCTTGTCCCCTACTAGCCAAGCATCTGCGGCGCGATTTCTTTGACCTGTTTTTACGGCCAAATTTAGCCTACTTTTTCAAGTATGTCTAAAATTTGGCCGCAAAAACATGGCAAAAATCGCATCCACATCTACTTAACAGATAGGGAACAAGTTGGGTTATTACGACGCAATGAAACTGAGACAGCAACCTTGGCGACATACAACTCGTTGACCAACAAGAAGTTGCCCATAAACGCGCCGAATATTTGCACAAAAATATGCAAGGCGTTTCTCTTAAATTTGAAATTAATTAAATACTTTTTTTAAAGTTTAAATAAATAAAATTATTTGTTAGAATTGTGCATTAAAAAGAGGATGCATTTATGTCACTTAATACGATTCCCTCAGAATCTTATAATCGAAATGAAAACATCAGATATCAACTAAATAATGTCATTAATGATCAAACAATTCTATTTCAAAAAATCACTGAATTTTTCAACGACAACACCATAGAAAATGTATCTGATCGAGCTTTTTGCTATATACCGAACGTGATTCAAAAATTGGGATTTCGGCCGCGCCAAAGCCTCGGGGTTCGACGATCGTAAGTCGTCCCCATATTGCTAATATTGGGCGACTTACGATCGTCGAACCGCGAGAACTTTCGCGTCAGCCCAAATCCGATTTTTGAATCACGTTCGGTATAAGCCAAATACTAGTTCAAAGAGTTACCTCTTCGCGTTTGTAACGATTTTCCCTCAGAATGAAAAATTATATTCCCAAAAAGAATCGGAAACAGAAATTTTTAAACTCTGTGATGCCATTTTTTCACAAACAACTTCTCGACAATTTATCATAGGAACAGATAAGGCCAATTTTTCTAGTGGGCATCTAAAAGGAGGGTTTTTTAAACCTGAATTACAAGATATTTACACCCACGATCAGAAAAAGTACATTGTAATGCGCTGCTTTAATATTGAGCCCGAATTGTATAAACACGTCAAAGCTACGCTTGACGCGCTTTGAAAAAATGTTAATGGGCAAATTGATTTCCACCGCCAGGATTTGTGTCTTGTGAAGTTTTAAGGGATTGATTTTTTTTTAATTGTTCTTTGGCGTGTTCTTTGTAGTTAAAGTGACAGTTATGTTTTTCAGCAGGTTTGTGTCTGCTGCAAAACACTTCTCGACAACGACATTCAATATCTCTCATCGCAAGAGGAATTGTAGCATTACATCCTTCCAATGCGCAGCGCGTTGGATCTTGCCGATTACGGTTGTAAATTTTCTTGATCTTTGGATCTTGTGCCGGCGGGGTTTGTTGAGTTGGTGGCAAGGTGGACTGAGTCGTCGCATTCGCTTTTATCGGTTGTGCCATATTCCCTCCTGAAAAATCAGAAAGAATAACTGTTGCCATTCATACAGTCAATAAAGAAGAAGATTTTTTAACCGTAAAAATTGACTGATCATCGAGTTGATTTGATCAGGCCCTTCTAACGAAGGATAATGACCTGAGCCCACAATTTTTCCCGTCATTAATGCAGGGTAGTATTTGTAGAAATCTTTAAAATTAGCTAGACCTGAGTGATCGTTTGAAGGAGCGCAAGCTTCAATGTAAAGTATCGGCGCTTTACAAAGGGGCAAACGTGTTTTATTTTTTCGATCCCATTTCAACAAACTCGAAAACGCTCCATGCCATACATAGTCGGGTACCGCTTGGTAAGCTGTCCTCATCAGATCTTTACACCGATCGGTCGGCAAGCAACTATCGTTTAAAATCTCTTCAACTGCCGACGTCACATTATCTCGTATCATTTGTTGATATTCTCGAATTTTTTTACGAACTGCGGTACTCAGAAACATGCCGCAATCGATCATCACAACAGCTCGTATAAGATCGGGGTATTGGCAGGCCAAATCCAAAGCGACATTGCCACCTGTGCTTGAACCAATTGCAATGACATTACGTAAGGAAAGTTCTTCACACAGACATACGAGGTCCTCGCTAAAAATTTCAATCGAGTATTTTTTTTTCGGCTTAGCACTTTGTCCATGACCCCTAAGATCCGGTATAATTACTCTTCCAAAAGTCGAAAAAAATTCAAGTTGAGGGGCAAACAGACGATGATCTCCACCAGTATTGTGAATAAATAAGAAGATTGGGTTGCCTTTTCCTTTTTCAAGAAAAAATAGCCGTACCTTATTGCAGATTAATTCCATAAGTATGCGAATTTGAAAATTTAAAGTCTGCCTAAAGCCGGACTTGAACCGACGACCTCCGCATTACGAATGCATTGCTCTACCAACTGAGCTACTTAGGCTTTGGCGCTCAAATTTAACGCGGTCCCGTATTTCTGCTCAATAAAAGACCTAAATAGGCACAATTACGAGTGGACCTTGCGGTTTTTTGAAAGAATTGAAATAGCTGGGCGCAACGTTAAACGTGCTAGCAAGCACCTCATTGGAATAGGAACCGACCACTTCGCCAATGCCGATGTAATCCGGTTCCGCGTGACTAAAAAAAGCGATCACCTCAACATCCTCTTTTCCCACATTCTCAATGTTGTGAAAATGGGAAGCGGGCGCAAAGGCTCCTTCTCCTCCACTAACTTCCATCGTGTCCACTTTGCCATCTGGGGATAGGACTGTAATCCGCGTATGACCCTTTACGATGTAAATAAGCTCGCCGGCATTGGTATGCCAATGCGGTTCGACAATCCCTTTGGGATTCAGTCCAAAGCCTAAGATGCCTAATCCTTGAAGGACGGGAAGATTTGGTTTGATCCCTAATTGAAGATATCCCCCCTTTGTCGAGATCGTCTTAGCGCTATCTTTAATATTAAATTTATATCGACTTGCAATAGATCCTTTCGCTTTTTTACCTTTTGAAAGATTTTTTATCATTTCCTTGTCTTTATTTTTTTTTAAGCCCTGGAAAAATTTTGAAGATATATTGAAAGTGGAATGGAATACATTGTCTGAAAGAGAATAGATCGCATTAGATAAATGCATCGTTTCCGGATGAGTGTGATTCATAGCAAAGTTGATCGTAGCCTCCTTCTCACTGATATTTTCGATATGGTGAACATATCCTTGGGGGATGAAAAACATTTCGCCTGCTTTGACGGTAAACATCTCCACGCCGCCCGGAGACCTCATTGAAACTAGAACATCGCCGGCGGTGCAGTAGCCGATTTTATGCGCATTGGGATGCCAAATCGGTTCAAGAGCACCCCGTTTGTGCAGCTGTAAATGTGCAAATGAAATATTCACTAGACCAGGCGTTTCTTTAGCTGTGACGACCGTGAGGCTGCCGCCCTTATTTTTTGTTTTGAGAGATTTTAAGCTGAAAAAAAATTTGCTGGCCATACTTTACCTCGTGTATAATGATTGGATAAATTAGTTTTTTAATTTCCGCAAGTTTAAAGGAATTTCTTTGAAACCATTAATCAAGGCTATTCTTCTCATGGCTGGATCTGGAGTGCGCTTTGGCAGCCAGATTCCCAAACAATTCCATCGGCTTGCTGGGAAAAAAATCTATCTGCATACGCTAGAAGCTTTTTTGCAAACGCATTTGTTCCATGAGATCGTCCTGGTTTGCGCTCCATCAATGATTGCAGAAATAAGAAGTGATCTTAATTCCTATTCTGAACTTCCCATCACAGTGATTGAAGGTGGAAACACACGCCAAGAATCCTCCTACAAAGGGTTGCTGGCCTGTGGCGCTGATACAGAGTGTGTCGTCATTCATGATGCGGTGCGCCCCTTTGTGTCCTTTGAGATCATCAAACACAATATCGAACAGGCGATCCACAATCATGCAGTCGATACCTGTATTCCTTCTGCAGACACCTTGGTCTACGCACCCGATGCGACACAAATCGCTGAAATTCCTCGCCGTGCAGATTATTTACGGGGGCAAACGCCGCAGAGTTTTGCTTATCCGCTCATTCTTAAAGCTCACCATCGAGCCATCCAGGATGGCATTACTGCCTCTTCTGACGATTGCTCTTTAGTTCTCCGTTTGGGACATCCTGTTAAAATTATCTTAGGCAATGAAGAAAACATCAAAATCACCTCTGAGCTCGACTTATTTCTCGCAGAGCAGATGCTGCGCTTACGACAACATACGTTAACAGACATTTCCGAGCAGAATTCTCTGAAAGGTAAAATCATCGCCATCACCGGTGGTACAGGCGGAATTGGCAGCGAACTGTGTCGACAACTCGAACAGGCTGGAGCAACAGTTTTACTGCTGTCCCGTTCTTCAGACAAATACAGCGCCGATCTCACCTCTTTTAACCAGACGCGTATCCTGTTCGATAAAATCCTACAAGAACACGGCCCCTTAGATGGGCTTGTCAATAGCATTGGCCTTCTTAAAACAAAACAGCTCGAGCAGTTATCCTATGAAGAGATCGACACATTGATTCAGACCAATTTATCCAGCGTCATTTACAGTTGCAAATGTGCCCATTTGAAAAAAGGAGCGCATATCGTCAATATCGCGTCATCAAGTTACGCACGTGGACGAAAAAATTATGCGATTTATACTGGAGCAAAAGCTGCCGTAGTGAACTTCACTCAAGGCCTCTCTGAAGAGCGTCCCGAGCTTTTCATCAACGCGCTTATCCCACAGCGCACACTTACTCCCATGCGCCTCGATAATTTTCCCGATGAAAACCCAGAAAGTTTACTTAATCCCAACGACGTCGCCAAAGAAATTCTTCTGCTACTCAAACAGCGTTACTTAACAGGAACGCTGATCGAAGTGAGAAAAAAGTAACATTTTCCAATCTATGCTTGCCATTTCTTCTTAATCTATTTCATGCGCTTGTCATTGATTTTATAGTGAAAATTTGTCAGAATAAACATTCACTTAGGTACATGCAAATGACTTTCCATCCGATTAATAAAACAATGAAAATTGAGGAAATTATTCTGAGTTTTCCTCAAAAGGCTCAAAAACTTCGACGTATCATGAGAAATGTTTTACCATGTTCTGATGATTTACCTAATGAATCATTGGAAGGGTTTCTTGCTAATCAGGGAAAAGAGGCTCTTGAAATTGAACTGTTTATGAAGAAACTCAATGATGTTCTCTCAGAACAAGCCGATGCTAATAGTATTTCGTTAACTGAAAAAGCTGCAATTAAATTCAAAGAACTGTTGAGCAAAGAAGAAAAAGTCGATTGGGGTCTTAAACTTGCAGATGCTCCGGCAAGTTGTGGGACGGGCTTTGAATATATTATGGAGATTTCATCTCAGCCTGATTCAGGAGACATCGTTTTTCATTCTCGAGGGATTAAAATTTATTCGCCAAGTTTAACCATAAAAAGATTTATTGGATCATTAATCGATTTCGAAGAAAATTCTGTGGATGATAGACATTTTACAGGACTATTAAAGGTGGGTTTTAATATTTCAAATCCCAATATAAAAACAACCTGTGCTTGCGGTTGTTCGAATAGCTATACTGAAGAATAAATAGAATGCTAGAGAGGATGTTATGATGCAGATCCAATCCCAGAGAAAAGGGATTTTTTTTGCTTTTATATCTGCTCTTATATTTGCCATCAGATTGTGCATCATTAAGTCAACTCCCATAGAAAAAACCGAAACCCTCTTATTTTTTCGTTTTTTTTTGACTTCTTAATTTTGTCGCCTTTTTTTTTCAAAAATCGTAAAAAATTAAAGACAAAAAAAACACTTTTTTATTTGTGGAGATCTGTATTAGTCGCAGTATCTATTTATTGTTCGACATATGCGGTAAAACATCTTGCATTAGTCGATACCGTTTTACTGCAATATACTTTTCCTCTTTTTATCGCTTTGATCCTTTTAATATTTTACAGAAAAAGAATTACATTCACTGCAAGTTGCGCTCTGCTTATTGGTTTTTCTTCTGTGTTTTTTCTCTTACAGCCTGGGTTGGATATTTTACATCTCGCAAGCTTTGCTTCTCTTGGTGCAGCTATTGCTGCCGCCATCCTTGCAGTGTCTTTGCATGAGCTAATGAAAACGGAAGACGTCATGGCCATTCTGTTTTATTGTACCCTGTTTCCGGGTTGCTTTAGTTTAATCCCCTTTATTTACTCTTGGGAATGGATCTCATCTCCTGTTATCTGGATCTATTTAATCGCAAGTTCTTTATTAGGTGTCATTTATCAATACTTGATGGCCAAAGCTTACTCTCTCTCTCCCCCCCATATTGTGGGTAGTTTTAGTTATTTCTGTGTTTTATTTTGCACTCTGTTCGGCATCTTGCTCTGGAATGAAACGCTTGATAGCATGAAGATAATAGGGGGAATTCTTGTTATCCTGTGTGGTCTTTTGATGACCTTTGAAAATCACCGTAAAATTGAAGAGAAAAGTTTCACCCAACATTAGTGGAATAACTTTTTTCTCTGAAAAAGACCTCTGACTGTTTCTGCTGCAATATAACACGATCAAATTGTGCAACACCAATAGGAGAGATGCTAAAATTCTGTACGTAGGGTTTTTGCAAATAGGCGTAATGATCGCAATAAATTGGGGCTACGGGCATTTCTTGTAAAAGCATTAACTCGGCTTTTTTCGCCAAAGCTTGACGTTCTTGATTATTTATGGTTTTCCGATATGTTTTAAGAATCTCTTGATATTTTGAATTTTCCCAACCCGAAAAATTCCTCGGAAGACTTCTTGATTCGAATCTTTCCAAGAAGTTGATCACATCAGTGTATTGCGAAATCGCATGAAGCAAACTCACTTGAAATTGCTGGCTAGGCATTCTATGGAGAAGCTCTTTAAAAGGGACAGGTTCACACTTGATGCGAATGTTAAACACTGCTTCCCAATAAGTTTTTAATAACGCTGCAATCCGTAAAAATCGATCGGTAGATTCAAATGTAAGCGTGATAATCGGTCTCTTAATTTTGAGTTCATGTAAGGCAATGTTAAAGAACTCACATGCTTTTTCTTGATTTTCCTCACTGAAATAGACTTCATCGTTTTGAAGAAGGGACGGGTATATACCATTTGCTAATAAAGAATCTGGAAGAAGCAATTTTTCTAGAAGCTTTCTTCGAGGAATAGCATAGGCAAAAGCCTTTCGCAAATTCACATTGCAAAATGGTCTTTTCAAAGTGTTAAACCAACAACCTACAATCCCCGCAATTGGTTGAACTTGTTTATTCAAATACAGAGAAGGCAAATAAGCAAGAGGCAGGGGTGAGATGGGATCGCCTATCCAATCCAATTGATCATTTTCATACAAAGTAAATGCTTCTCTTTCATCGGGGATAATTTTAATATGAATCGCACCTATCTGAGCAGGAATTTTGCATTGGAGATTTTTTTGTAAAAGAATCTCTTTTCCTTTATCCCAAGATTGTAATTGAAAAGCTCCACTGCAAATCGAAAAAATTTCATTTTCATTGGAACGAGAAGAGACGGGAAAAAGAGGACAAAAAGAAGTGAGTTCTAAAAAGTATGGGCAAGGATGTTCGAGCTCGACGACCAATACATGATCACTTTCAGCATAAACCCCAATTTTATCCGGCGAAAGGAGGCCTTTCTTAATTTTTTCAGCGTTCTTAATATAAGAGAAAAAATTGACCGCAGGAGCGGGAAACTTGGGAGACAAAGCCCGTTTCCAAGAATAAACAAAATCATGTGCTGTAATAGGCGTTTTATCAGACCAAAAATGTTCTCCTAAACGAAATACAAATTTTCGATGATTGTCTAAAGCATAAAAAAAATCCGCTAAATCACAATGGATTGTTTGATCTGGTCCTAATCGAGTCAAACCTTTGAACAGTAAAAAGATGATTGCTGATGAAAGCTTGTCTCCACTTTTCTGTGGGTCAAGAGTGAGGGGATCTTTATGAAAACTCAAGCGGAGAGTATTTCCCATCGCATCCCTTATGTTTCTTAAAAAATTCTATGCAACATGCAAATAAAAAAGAATCTTTTTTTACATTTTTATCTGCAAAAAAAATGAATTAATTTCTAGATCAGTTTATTGAATCAGTCGCACAAAGACTCCGCATTCCGGTTCATGCAGATTGTGCTTCTTGAAGCTCTTGTTGCTTACGATACCATTGCTGAAGCTGCTGTATTTTGTACACAGCTAAAGCATTTTGATGGGGATGCAACAAGTCGACGGTTTTTTGCAATCTAGACATCACTTCGTTGGGTTTCATCGCTTTACAGGGTAAATCGGTATTCACCCAAATATGATCGATGGATTTACTGACAAACGTACCTGGTTCGATATTGGTATTGTAGCGCACTAGATTTTTAAACGGCGATTTCATATTCAACGCCGCTGCTTCCTGCTCGAAAGCCATTTGCATTTCATTATGATTGAAATTCATATCTCCATTGCAAATCGTATGGCAATCTTTTTTTATATACGTAAGGACATATCGTGCATATTCGTATCTTCCCGGTTTTAAAGGGTCGCCGGGGATATGGGCATTAATGATTTGAAATTTTTGCCCAGTAGCTTTTTCTAAGAAAACTAAATTCATTGCAGGTCTTAAGGGATCCGATTCAATAAATGGGAATGAAAAAAAGCTTTGGTCCTTTAAAAAGATAAAATTATCCTTGGAATAAACAACAGCATTATAATCAATATCATTTTTTAATAACGAGCCGGGCGAGATAATTTCCATGTTTTTCGGCAACTGGTTTGTAAAAGCACGTAGAAATTCAGGACTGCATTCTTGCAGAGAGAGAATAAGTCCCTTGCGATGTGTTTTCATTATCTCATTTAATCGAACCATAATTAATTCATCACGCATCGTTAAACCAGGATATTTTGTGCTCTTTATGTCATTTAATTTCGAAATTAAAGAACCTTTTAGACCCTGAGAATCGAGCTCTGTGACCCATTTCATAAAATGATTGTTGAGAATATTCCACGAAATCACATGGGCATTGCCGACCTTGGCACCAACCGGTAAGTGATCAGAGGGAAATTCCCATTTTTCCGCTAATTTACCGACGTATTCAGAAAGCTGAGGATCGGTGGGATCGGTATTGTTAATCTTCTGAATCAACTGTTTGACTTCTCTTTGCGTTTGCAAAGCCTTTACTTGTCCCACCAATTGACCGCCGCGCAGCATCGACATTAAGGCATGTCCAACGCCTGCGATATAATGACCGGCGACAAATTCATGCCGCGCCTCTAAAATCCCTGTCAAAATTTGTACAGCGAAGAAACACATGGCGATCTCAGGGCCTCCGTGGATAAACACAGCAAAATACAACGCATGGCCGAGAATCTTGATGCAGCTTTCTAAAGCCTCTTGATATTTCCCTTCGCGCATGTGTTGAACCAGTGTGCGGAATTCAAGGATTAAATCGTAACCGGTAGAAATCAACATCCCTAACGGATGGGCAAAAATCGTCCCCGCCAAGCTGATCACAGCTACAGCAGTATGCGTTAATTCAGAAAAGATCTGCTTGGCGTCCCCTTCTTCAATCGCCTTAGCGAGCTGAACGGCAGAAATGCCGACGCGCAAAGCACCGATCCCAAGAGAAACCGGAAAACTAAAGGGCTTATATAGTGTTAAAAAAGGAAGTGAGGTTAGGGCGACTTCTTTGGCAATGGCCCAAGAGCGATTTTGCCATGTACTTACATCATGAGTTTGTGCCGTTGAACCGGGATGAGAGCTCGCCGCAGGCACAATTGATGTCACCATAATACTCCATTAAAATGAGTGACATTATTACATAATTAATAGATTAAACAAAAGCGAACAAATTATTGATTTCTATCAAAAAAACAAGCTAATGTTTTATATAAAAAAAATAAAGTATTAACTTATTTAAGTCTCAAATATAAATTTGAGACTTAAATTATGTTATTTTTTAATCTCTAGCGCCCTGTTTTAAAAGATATTGAACTATTTCAGGATGTTGTGTTTCCAAAGAAAATTTGATCGGTGAAGTCATGAGTGCATTACGACAGACCTTTTGATTAACATCTGCTCCAAGTTCTACAAGCAATTTTACTCGCTCTAAATCACCCGAAGAAATTGCGACAATCAGAGCCGTTTCTTCATTGCTTTTTTTATCTATTTTATTTACATTTGCGCCCGATTTTACAAGCAATTTTATAACATTCGTATTCCATCTTCTGGACGCTTCAACGATTAGCGGAGGCCATCCATTTTCCTCTTTATTCAGATCTACGCCCTTTTTAATTAATAGCTCCAATATGGATAAATTACCTGAGTTTTGCGAGAACATAATTGCAGAATAAACCTCTTGAGCTTTTAATTCAGCTCCGCGATTTATTATTTGTTTTGAAATTTCTATATATTTTGGATTCTCATTCCCATTTTGAATTACTTGAGATAAAATAGACCAACCATTTTCACCACTGCCATTGACGTTTGCACCCCTCTCGATTAGCATTTCAACGCTACTCAAGTCTCGCATATGGAAAGCAAGCTCTAATAAAGTCTTATTGTTCCACTTAACAGACGGATTAATATTTGCTCCATGATTGAGCAATACCTTAACTGCATCTGTAGATCTATTCAGAATTGCTATCGTTAAAGGCGTCATTCCGTTTTCATCTGGATAATCAACCTTCACTCCATGTGAAAGAAGAAATGAAATGACATCTGCTGCATTTTCTAATATTGCCTGATGAATGAGTGTATTTGGATCAATTTCTTTTCGTGCCAGTTGCCATTGCAAAGAGCCCGTTTCATATTGTTGAGAAAGCTTGGTCTCAGGTGCTGTGTGACATGCATTTAAAGAACAAGCAAATGTTGAAAGGGCCGTAATCAAATATAAATTCAATTTCATAATAAACCTCATCAATTTGGATTCATGTGCGAAGATTATGAATTTGACTCTGTTTTATTTCTGCAAAAATGATTTTTTTGCATCGAAAACTAATGAACTTCATTATTTGAAAATAAGGGAATGCTCAAATGATGTGTGACTTGAGCATTCCAGACTGACGATTTTTATTTAATGATGTTTATGTTTTTTATGAAAATCTTCCAGCACTTCACATTGCACCTGTTTGGGATAATTACGCAATAAGTGGAGCAAGTTTTCGTGGGGTCTTCTTTTATGCTTCTTAATCCACGAAAACATATGGCTTACAGGAGACGGACCCATTTTTTTCTTATGATGGGGTTTATGATGGCGGCCTTTGGCTGCGCTAAGAGTAGTGGGTGAATTCACAGTAAATGTATGCGTTACTTCATACACAACTGAAGTAGTATTATAATTAATTACAGAATTCGATAACGGCTGCTGTCCTTCCACAGGAAAATCTAAATAGGCATTTTCGAACGTTCCATTGATGCCATTGGGGCAGTTTAAGAATTCATATGTCTTTCCGGAGGTGTAAGTTCCGGGTTGCAGTTGTATGATCACATCTCCTGTAATCAATCCATTTGCTGTAGCTTGAATGAGGTCGGTACTGCCGGTGGGATCTACTTTAACAACCATGGTTCCTCCATTATCCTGAACGTAATCGGCATCCAGTGAAATCGTTCCAAAACTATCTCCCGTTTCGACAATTCCTATATTTGTGATTGTATTAGCGGTCGGCGTTCCTGCGAAAATACCATTTGGTAGGGCATAAATGGGCTCAAGGGTTGTATCGGAAAACAATAGGGTTCCTTCATCGGCAATTAAGAACATATCGACGGTCGATCCGGCTTTTAATTCCAAAGTCCCATCGCCTTCTTTATAAATGTCGCTTGTCCCATTAGTTTCGATCCACACTTGGGGCTGCAGGGAAGAATCATTGGCAAAAATGGCCGCACTGCCGTCTTGGAATAGCACATCAACGCCGCTATTGCTTGGAGAAGAAAAGGTGACGTTGTTTGTGATCAGCGTTCCGCTGTCTAAAACATTGATCGGCGCTTGACAAGAGGTATTGCAATGCTCAAGAGATACGGCATCTAAAAAAAGTGTTCCGTTTGTATCGACTAAAACTGCGCTGCCCGCCGTAGAGGGATCATTATTGATGAGATTAAGATTGCTAATTGAGGCAAAGCCACTTACTTCAAAGATCTGATATAAGGATGATCCATCGATGGAAATGCCTTCACTGATAGGACCGACAATCGAAATATTATTAGCTGAAATCGCCGGCAGTGAACTTAACAGCTGAATGGTTCCGGAAAGGCTGTCATCAAATGTGATGATATCATTGTCAAGCAACTGTTCAAGTCCATCTCGAAATGATCCATCTCCGCTATCATCGGTGGTCGTCACCGTATAATCATCTGCGTTAACAACACTGGCTAAACCGCAAAAAATCATCAGTAAAAGTTTTTTGGCTATCATAATTTTTTCCTCTGTTAACTTACTCTCTCAAGCATTCAACGATTTATTTTTTTTCATTTGTTACAAATGAAATTTTTTATTTTATGCTGTGGAGTTGTTTTATCACAACAGAAGACATGTAAAAACAGGGACTAAAATTCCATCATGAATTGCAAATTCACGGAATGATCTGCAAATTTAGATCCATATTTTCCCTGATAGAAAAATGAAAGATTGGAAAGTGTTTTAGTAAACGTGGCATTCAATCCAACTGCCGTACCTACTAGAGTTCTTGAAGGGTTAAGTCCGCGGACAACCATTAAACACTGTCCCCCTAATGACCCTTTTTCTTTTCGGCCTTCAAAACGACTTTCGCGAATCGCACTTAATTGAATAAAGGGACTGAGTGTTTTGTCATTGACCCTATAGCAATGTGATAGATCAAGGCCAAATTCCGTAGTGAGCAGGTCGGAGTTTTTAGTTTTCATCTTTAAATCTAAACTGTCAGCACCTGTTTCATCAAAGCCATCTTCATGAAGAAAAAGATAGTTTAGTCGGCCAAAGGGTGAAACGATTGTATGATCTCTATCGAATGTCAATGCCGCTTTGAGCTGAACAGAGCCTTGCGCTCCTCTATGAAAGCTCTTAGCATAGCGATTGGCGAATTTAATCCTGCGATTGACATGATAAAAATCGATTGCCCCCATCAGCGAGCTTTCAATATATCCTTCCGGCTTGAACCATTTTCCATACAGCGCCGCATATCCTGATTGAATATTCGCTGTTCCCCGATCCTGTTTCCAATGTAAATGCGAATCGGTTGCAGCGAGACAGCCGCCAAAATAAAAGCTGCTGGCGACGGCACCGTCAAGTCCTAGCAATAAACCGGGAGTGGACGAATAGGCGTTAAATCCCGGTTCTTGTCCTTGGCCGCCTTGATGAGTGAAGGAGCCAAAAGGAGAAATCCAAAAATGCCCCCCTTCGACGGTCTCCAAATCACATGAATGGGAGAATACATCCAGCCGCTCGAGAATCGCATTGCTGACATAAATCGTATTATTTTCTTGATCCAAAGCAAGTGAGGTCAGCGCGGAAGGCTGCATTTGCAATAAAGCATCTTCAACATCTGAAGCGGTAGGAAGCATATGTAATATATTGATAATCGATGCCAGATCGCTTCCTGCGGGTGCAGGCAAGATGTCTAGACAGTGGGCAACAGCCGCCGCATTTCCTTTTGTCACAAGCTGGGAAAACGGAATAAAAAAGAGCTGTAAGAGAACGTCGGTTGGCGTGTATACCAAAGTTTCCGTGAGCATCGTCATATTGTTCGTCACGGAAGAAAAGGTTCCCGTCACTCCTCCGGTTGTATGAATAATCGTATAAGTCATAGGTGTGGAATATAGGCCTGATTGTGCAAGTACACTTAAGCCGGCTCCCGGCTGAATCGTCACCGTCCCTACGACGTCCACGAGATCGCTCGTCGCCGGATTGAGTTCATTTTCAAGAAGAGAACCGGAAGCCAAAATGACATTTCCGACAAAATGTATCGTACCGATACTATCGCCCGGCGCTAAAATGCCGTTTATTGTCGTATCTTTGGAAATCGTCCCGATTCCTCCAAGCGCAGCCCCCGCTGCCACGCTCATCGTTCCCGCTCCTCCAAATGTATTGTCGATGACAAGCTTTCCTGCGTTTACTGAAGTCGTCCCGCCGATTGTGTTTGCACTGGAAAAAGTCAACGTCCCAACGCCTTGTTTTACTAAGGTTCCTGTTCCGCTGATCGATCCGGCATAAGTACCTGTCAATGTTTGATCGAAAACGAGATTTGCATTATCGGTAATATTTCCTTGCAAACTTGTCGAATTGCCTTGCAGCGTGCCTGCGCTAATGAGTGTCCCCCCGCCATAAGTATTGGCCCCAGTCAGAAGCAGTGTTCCAGTTCCGGTTTTGGTCAGGGCGCCATTGCTGATGATGCCATTGATCTGCATGTCGATAGTAGCCGTGCCGTCGGCAATATTGAAGGTGGTATTAGAACCGCTTAAATTCATGTTGCCTACAATTGTCGCCGTGCCATTATTTGTGTTATCGAAGATCACGGCACCGCCGCCGGTAAGGACAAGATTGCCCGGAACGGTCGTATCCCTCATGGATAAAGCCGTGACGGCTCCTGCTAAACTCAATACGCCGATACCCTGAGATAAAGTTCCTCCATTAAATATCAGCGTAGTAATTGTCTCATTGAATCCAGATAAATTAAACGCTCCGCTCGAAAGCGTTACAGTGGCAGTGTTTGCTATTTGTTCGGCTGCGCCTAAGGTCAGTGTCCCGCCATTGATTAACGCTGAAGCTCCGATCGCGTTGACACCGGCTGTTTTATTCAAGAATAGCTCACCAACTGAAACAGTCGTCAGCCCTGAATAAGTATTTGCGCTTGCTCCGGAAAATTCGAGAAGGCCCGCCCCGATTTTTGTAACACCGGCTCCTGTACTACTGATGACACCGGAGATCAGCATATCAACTGCTGCTGTCCCATTTGCGATATTAAAATTTGGTGTCGTTGCGCCAAGACTTAGATTGCCGCTAATCGTCGCTGTGCCGTTATTGGTATTATCAAAGACAACAGCGCCGCCATTTGTAACGGCAATATTTCCTGTGATCGTCGTATTTCGCATGGAAAGAGCAGTAGTAGCGCTCGCTAAAGTTAAAGTTGCTGCTCCTTGAGTGAGCGTTCCCCCGTTGAAATTCAACGTGGCGATGGTTTCGGCTAATCCGGCTAGATTAAATGTGCCGGTCGACAGAGTAACAGTAGAAGTATCAGCGATTTGATTGGCCGCAGCTAAAGTGAGGGTTCCGCCATTAATCAATACATCTCCGGGGATGGCGTTAAGGCCCGCCGTTTTACTCAATGCGAGCGTTCCGGCGGATACCGTTGTCAGACCGGAATAGGTATTTGAGGCGACTCCAGAGAAATTTAACTGGCCGGCTCCTGTTTTTGTAACGCCAGCTCCTGTGCTACTAATGATTCCGGAAATCTGCATATCTATGGCTGCGGTGCCGTCGGCAATATTAAAAGTGGGCGTGATAGGGCCTAAATTAAAAGCGCCGCTAATTGTCGCAGTTCCATTATTTGTGTTGTCAAAGATGACAGCACCGCCATTAGTAATCGCTAAACTGCCTGAAATTGTCGTATTTCGCATCTGGAGAGCAGTGACTGCATTGGCTAAAGATAACGTCCCTCCGACTTGTGTTAACGTACCGTTATTGAAGATCAATGTTCCAATTGTGTCGGAAAAAGTACTCATGTTAAAAACGCCGCCAGCGATCGTGACGGTCGACGTGTCAGCGATTTGATTCGAGGAACCGAGTACCAAAGATCCGGCGGCATTATTGAGATTCACATCGCCGCCGACGGCGCTGGGCACGGAATTGTTTAAGAAGAGAATACCACTAGAAACAGTCGTCAGTCCGCTATATGGGTTGTTTGCAGTTCCGGTAAAATCCAAACGTCCGGTACCGGCTTTTGTGATTCCCCCCGTACCGCTAATAATCCCTGAGACTATCATATCAGGTGTTGCCGTTCCATTATTGACATTGAACACATGAATAGAACTTCCTAGATCGAGATTGCCGCTTATCGTTGAGGCAATTGTCGTACCGGTATAATCGACGCTTCCCGAACCAGCAAGAAGATTGACGTTGGCGGAAACAGTGACCCCGTTGCCTAAGCTCAAAGCAGTTGTGGGATCGCTTAAACTTATCGTCGCCCCGCCGGGTGTCAAGGTTCCGCTGGTAAAAGTCAGTCGTCCAAACGATTGGTCGAAGCCATTTAGGTTGAATACTCCACCAGAAAGCGTGATTAATGACGTCGTGCTGAATTGATTTTGCGCGCTTGTTAACAACGTGCCGCCCGCGTTAATCGTAACATTGCCCTGAATCGCAGTAACGTTGGCCGTTTTATTTAAATTTATCGTCCCCGCGTTAATTGTCGTAACGCCGCTATAATTATTTGCACTAGTGCCGCTAAATTGTAAAAAGCCGATTCCGGTGGATTTCACAATCGAACCGGTGCCGCTAATTATCCCGCTGAAATCCATATCAGGGGTGTCTGCGCCATTGTTAATATTGAAAGTATGGGAAAATGAACCTAAATTGACATTGCCTGAGACGCTAGCTTGTGTTGTCACACCGGTATACGTCACTCCCCCGGCTGCAGTGAAAGCAAGATCTCCGGATATTGTTGTACCATCGCTCATGCTCAAAGCTGTCGCCGCGGCGCTAGCAAGACTTAAGGTAGCCCCACCTTGAGACAACATTCCTGCGTTAAACACTAAGCTTCCGATTGTATCGGCATTGCCGAACATATTGTATAGTGCTGCAGCTCCATTGATGGTCACCACAGAGGTGTTGGCAATTTGATCGGGGGCTAAAGTGATCAATGTTCCCGTATTGATGGTGGCGTTTCCTGCAATTGCATTGACTCCGGTTTTATTGAGTTGCAGAGTTCCGGCATTTATATTTGTCGTTCCGCTCATCGTATTGGCATTGACTCCGGAATAAATCAACGTACCTCCGCCCACAAGCGATAAATTGCTAATCCCTGAAACAATGCCGCCTGCCGTCAACTGTGTGCCCGGATCCACTTGTATTGTCGCATCGGTAGCAGGAGTTTCAGTACCCCCTGTCCATCCGATCTGAATATTTCCTGAAACGGAATTATTGCCGTTCATGTTGCGCAAAGCCCCGCTGGCAAAACCCGGTCCGTTCAGAAATAAGGTTTTGCTTATCCCAAGTCCATTTCCATCGATATATAACGAGCCTTGTGTTCCAATTGCTTGCACATATACTGCACTTGTACTTCCGGATAATCCCAAAGCCGTCGAACTTTGTACGTCGAGAATACCTTGAGAAATGAATGTGCGCGATGCATACGTACTAGATCCCGACAGCGTCAATGTCGATGTCCCTCCTTTGACTAACCGGTTATTAGTTGCCGGATTTGTGGAAGCATTGCCCAATCCTCCCGAAATACTCCCGGAAAAGGTCGTACTTGAGCTTCCGGCGATGCTGAATAAATTTGTATTGCCATTTCCTATAGTTAATACTACTGAACCACTACCCGCTAAATTGCTCAGCAGCACCGTAATGTTGTTGTTCGGGGTAATTGTTCCATTTGTATTCACAACAGCTTGAAGTTCATTTCCCGTTGTCATACTTGCAGCAACAATTAAATTTGCTGTCGAAATTCCATCGCCTACAGTGACCAAGCTGGTCGTAGGAATACTACCATTGGCACCATATGTTAGGTTTCCTTGATTAATCGTCGTTGATCCGCCATAATTATTCGTGCCGTTGCTCAACACCAAAGAACCGGTACCGGTGCCTGTTTTTATTAGCGAGCTCGGACCCGTGATTTGTCCTGAAATTGTGATTGCGGCACTTGACGAATGGGACATCAGCAAATCGTTAGCTAAGGAGACTGTGCTCGCAACAATATGCGCTCCATTTCCATTTACATTGGTCACAACCATATTGGCCATGCCGGAACTTACTTGGAACGTCAATGTATTAGAGGTAATAGTGTAGCGACTGTTATTGTCAAAAGTAATAGTGCCGATCGTTATGGGAATCCCCAAGGTTACCACACGATTGGCAGTGATGACATTTCCAAAGATGGCTGTGGCATCAATTGCATTCGGAAAGACAGCAGGAGCCGTCCAATTCGCATTGACATCCCAATTACCATTGGCATTAAGGTTCCAAGTCGCCGGAAAAAGCGAAGCGCTCGAGCCGCATAAGCAAAGAAGTAAACATACACGCCTCAAAATTGCCACCTTACGTTAAGATTTGCATCCTGAACATTGCGACGATCGCCAAATTCCCCTTTATAGTTCGCAGAGATCCACCAATTGTTGCCGATTGTAAACCCAAGCGCAACCATAGGTGAAATGGCATTAAAGCCATGATTCGAAGTACTATTGGTTAGCGTTTCATGAAGACTGATCAACTCTCCTCGAATATGCGTGCCAGCGGTAGGCCCCAAATACACCCAACTCAAACTCACTGACGGGACAATCGTTCCCCAGGAACGACAAAACTCTCGATTGAGAAAAAGACCTGCTTCAGCATGAATAAATCCCGTTCTTATGGAATGAACGCGTAGATCAAGTGATTTAGCACCATGTTCGCGAAAGCTGTTTTGCCAAATAGAGATGTAATCGAATAAGACAAACGGGGAAAAATGCAATTTGTGGACGGGAAATACGGTAGTAACGCCAAAGTGTCCCATGAGACTGGAACTATTTGGCGAGCTTTTAGCAACTCGATGAATCCCGGTGAAATCGATTTTTCTTTCAATACTATTTTGATACGCGCTAGCCGTAAGAGAAGTATCCAGGATCACATGCTTCCAGCAATATGAACCGTAAACGTTGCCGTAATATCCATTAATCTTGGTATTTCCTCGATGCGAATTATCTTTCCAAACGAGATTAGAATGGGTGAAAATGCCGCAAGCTCCCAAGGTTAATGGCAGATTAAATGTGCGGTCATATCCGATAATGACGCCCTCTGAATAGGTACGGAATCCAATTAAATCATCCACAGTATGTTGGCGTGTTCGCTCGCCAAGAACGCTCATCCAAAGTCGATTGGGATTTACCGAAGTGCAGCAACACGCCTGCTGATCCGCTTGACTTGGTTTAGGGCTTTCAGATTTTTTTGTAGAGGAATCAAGAGACCAGCGCCGTTTTTCCGGTTGTTGTTGTCTTACAGAAGGCTTGCAATGAGTAGGTTGCGAAATGCGTCGACAGGGCCCGTCGCAATAGGACAATTGTTGTGAAGCGACAATTTCATTCAAATGGTACAACGTTGTGGCATCAGACCAGACAATCGAGAGAAAAAGATCCGGGTCAAGCTGGTTCAATGCAGATTCCATTGACGAAGAAGAGCCTAAAGCATTGATGGCGCTAAGGACTGATGCGATATCACTATTTCGATCGATCGAAGCATTTTCAAGAAGAGAAAGTACTTTTTGCGTATTGCCGGTAAACTGAGCGCCATTTGCGATCGAATTTTTTAAAACTACGGCCTGGATTGAGTTGGGGAAATATTGCAAAGCAAAGTTCACTCCCCCCGTCGTCGAAGAAACCGAGCTAAAGCTCCCGGTTATTGTTCCGCTGACATCTAAAAAAGTAAAGGTATCGCCTTTGAAAAGAACTCCTTGAGGATCAAAAACAAGCGCCCCATCGAGAAAGGCATTTCCCCCGACCTGTAATAGACTCGATGCTCCCGAAGCAAGTTCGATGACGAGGCTTCCGGTCTGAATATAATCCCCAGACAAAGTGATTGTTCCAATCGAATTACCGGGCCTTACCGTTCCCCCATTTACTAAATAAAAGCAGGAACAATTTCCTTTTAACATTCCATTCGCATTCACATTAATCGGGTCGATGGTTGAACCATTGAAAATCAGCACGCCTTGATCAACATTCAAAGAGCCGTCTATAGCCGATAGTGTATATACAGCTATGCTTCCGTTATTTTTTTTAATCAATGAGACCGATCCATCGATTACCATTTGCGCTTGTATCGTATTGTCCGAGTCGAGAACAATCGAACTTCCGGCATTAAAAAAGATATGTTTATGTGCAGTGGGATTGGGATTGGAAAAGTTTAGATTATGTGAATATATCGTCGATCCTGCATCGGCAAAAATACGATGGTTGAACGCTTCGCTAGAGTGGCTCACCAAAATATTCGAGAGCGTAACAGAAGTATCAGGCTGAAGGGCTAAAACTCCGCCAGAGGCATTCGACCCGTTGCTAAGCTGTAAATTGGCAATCGATGGAAATCCATCGGCAATATTGAAAATAGAATACACGGAAGAGCCTTCGATACTAACAAGATTATTCGTGGGCCCCACAATGTGTAAATCTACGGCAACATTCGGCAGGGCACTTTGCAGCATGATTGTGCCTGACAAATTCGAATCAAAAAGGAGAATGTCTCCATTTTGCGCATTCAAAATGGCATCGCGTAGTGTTCCCGGCCCATGGTCGGCAAGGGAAGAGATAGGAATTTCCGCTTGCAGCGACTGATAAAAAAATAAGGGGGCGAGTATACACTGCCAAAACCTTAAAAAAATAAAAAAGCAATTATTTTTAAGAGAATTCATTTTATATTTTCAAACAGGTTGTATTACAACAATCTGATAATTAGACACTTGTTCTTACCAACCATAAACCTCC
This sequence comes from uncultured Verrucomicrobiae bacterium, assembly GCA_963839895.1. Classification (GTDB taxonomy): domain Bacteria; phylum Chlamydiota; class Chlamydiia; order Chlamydiales; family Rhabdochlamydiaceae; genus CAJCIW01. The sequence goes on along the minus strand of CAWIWQ010000001.1, from coordinate 1,902,411 downwards.
AACAAAACAGATTAATATAATTTCGTTATATAAATATAATAAGTTATTCCGCAAGGCTTAAAAATCTATAATTGAAAATTGAGAAATAATGATAGGTTAATAACAAATCGCTACTCTTGAATCAAAAGCCAGCTATTTTACCCGAGAAAAAACAAGTTATTTCCATGACTTTTTCCAGATTTCATATTCCATGGGACGCAGTTGGTAACGAGCTATATTGCCTTCATGTAAACTGAGAAGTTCTCTTTCTACCGTTTCGATAAAGCGTGACTGATCCTGCAGCGGAATAGAGTCAATGGCTTGCTGGCGAATAGCACTTACAGCTTGAGTTTTATTCATTTTATTACGGACTATTTTTCCAACTGTTTGCTTGATCGCATTCCGATATTGCAAGCGAAAAGGATCGGGTTCTCCAATTGCCTTTCGAGTTGTTGAATATAAAATGCAAGACCGTTCATAAGCCCACGCAAATACATCGCGTAATAGCTCTACTTTATTCAATTCATATATACCTAGAAGCCCGTTTATATACATTTGCTCAGGCACATCAATAAATGACAACGGACAAAGATTCTTACGAATTAAAGGGATGTTAGCAGCAAGACGTGAAGTTCTTTTATTCACATCATCGAAGGCTTGTAGATAAGGGATTTGCACCATCAGAAAGAACGCTTGTTCGAATGGATCTTTAATGCTATTCGCTTTGGATATAAGTAAGTCAAAACATTCCTCTATCACTTGAGGAATAGCAATGGGTAAATAGGTTGAGTGTGAGATGCCCACAGAAAATGTTCGTAAGCGACCCGATGCTGCGGGGTCGGGCAATAAGTTGTCAGATAAAAGAGTATGTAGGTTCAAAATGGTGAAACGATTTATTCCTATTTCTTCTGCTGAATTAATTAGAAACTCAATTGCAGCCTTATGATTGAGAATCATTTGTGTTTCTTTAAGATCTTTGCCAGGTGCTGCATTACCACAATCGAGTAATCGTTCTGTTTCTAAAAGTGAATAAGTATTTCCTTCTAGGCGACTAGAGTTCCATGAAAGGTCGATCAACAATCGATGAAAAATCTGTCGAGCATAAGTTCCTGCGGGATATTTTCCATCCTCCGCCCCACCCATTGCTAACATGTTTTTTCGTAGGTCTTCTGAAAGGTAATAAGTAATGTTAGGTTTATAATTTTCTAAAAAAGACCTATTGTATGTAACCGGTTTTCGAACATGAAGCGGCTGTGATACTTTCTCTTGGATTACCGCGCCAGCATCGGATATGGGAATGTTTTTAAAGGATTGTAATACCTCTTTTTCAGGGGCATGGATAAGTTTATAGCGTCTGGCTCGTGCTTGACCAATAATAATAAGATCGTGATTTTTTACTAAGGAGGCAAGCCATCGCTGTAGAGTGCGTCGAGCAATTTTTGGGTCTAAAGCAAGCATTACTTCTTCGATGGAAGCCCCTTCAGGAAATCGCTTAATAACTTCGCATAGAATATCCCAAGGCACACGTTTTGGCATGCTAACTCCCATTCAAATCGCGCCATTTTTTCTATATTATGGCGCAATTTGCCTTTATCGCGCCACTTTTCTGGCGCTATACTGAGAATCGCGCCACTTTTTTGGCGCGATTTTGAGGATTAAAAACCTAAGTTATTGGATATCAGTGAGATAAAGATCTTTTTTACTTTGAGACGGCTTTTGCATGATTTTAGCGAAAGTCTTACTTGGTTGAGAAGGTAGGCAAAATTTGGCTTCAAATCAGGACATAAAAGCCGCGCCACAGATACTTTGACAGTAGGGACAAGTTGGGTTATTAGACAAATCATCTCACGAAAACGTTTTCCATGATATTCAGGCCTCAAATATAAACTGCCATTCGATCTATGAACTACAGTAGCATGAATTCTCCATTCTTGAAATTGGAGCTTCGACTCAATCAACCATTTCAACAAGATCTGAATAATTTTTTAGTCCTGAGTCTGCAGTTAGAAATGTTAAGGGTTCGGAAATGGCTTGAGCTATGAGGATTCGATCAAACGGATCGCGATGAATATCTGAAAGACGGCACACAGCAGCCGCATGGCGAGCGGTAACGGGCAACTCTACAAAACCGCTTTCAGAAATAACATCAACTAATTTATTTACATCAACATCTAGTTTTTTAAGCTTAACCTTAATTGCTGCTTCCCAAATGGAAGCGCTACTGACGTAGACGTTAGTTGCATTTAAAATTTTCGACCGTGTTGCTTTGGAAAGTCGGCGATCGTTTTTAATCGCCCAAAGAAAGATATGCGTGTCTAGTAATAATCTCATGACCCCTCAAAATCAGCGAGAAATTCTTCCGACAAAGGAGCATCGAAATTTTTTGAAATTTTAATTTTCCCTTTTAGGGCACCAAATTTTCTCGGCTTTTTTTTGGTTATAGGAGTGAGTTTAGCAACCGGTTTTCCGGCCATAGCAATTAAAATCTCATTGCCATGAAGGACAGAGTCTACAAGCTTAGAAAAATGAGTTTTAGCTTCATGAATGTTAACAATACGCATGTTTTCTCCTTAACATTTCGCTTCATTCTCGACTAAACTTAGTCTAGTCCATTTTACCAAATAACTGCAAGGTTTTTTTGGAATTAAAAAATTTAAGTATATAGCACTTAGTTACTTATGTTTTTAGTATAAAGAAAAAGGATGGGGAGAGCCTTAACGGGATGGGACTCCTTTCTTGCGGGCGACTTGTCGTCCCGTCAAGAAAGCCGGTTCGCGACGAGTACGTCGCTCACTTCGAGTTCCATGCGTAAGCCACGCAGGTGGCTTACTCAAGTCTCGAAATTTTTTTCGAGGAAAAAATTTGAGACTTGATGGACTCGAACCATCGACCCTCTCATTAAAAGTGAGATGCTCTACCAACTGAGCTAAAGTCTCGTGAAGTAAGTGTTCTTTGACAGAACACTTACGGATGTGACCCCAAGGGGATTCGAACCCCTGTTATCAGAATGAAAATCTGGTGTCCTAGGCCAGGCTAGACGATGGGGCCTTTTTACTAAAAGTGGCATTATTATAGAAGGGGGGACTGTTTATTTCAAGCCTCAAACAGTCATAATTTCCTTTTCTTTGGCGGTAAAGAGGTCATCGATTTCTTTGCAGAATTTATCGGTGAGCTCTTGGATCCCTTTTTCTTCTTTTTTCATAATGTCTTCTGTGATGATCCCATCGGTTTTTTGCTTACGGGCCAATTCATTATTCTTGCGGCGGATATCGCGGATCACAATTTTAGAATCTTCAGCTTTTTGCTTGCCTTGCTTGACGATTTGTTTGCGTACCGATTCATCCATGGGAGGCACGTTAATGCGAATGACTGGGCCTTCATGGATAGGTTGTAGATTGAGGTTGGCCTTTTCAATCCCTTTGACAATAGCAGCAGCCGTTTGGGGATCGAAAGGAGTGATCATGATCATCCGCGGTTCAGGAACATTGACATTAGCAAGTTCCTTAATACGCATGTGGGTGCCGTACACCTCGACAGAAACACTGTCGAGCATCGCGGGATTAGCGCGGTTTGTACGTAAACTTTTTAATTCTGTTTTAAAATGCTCTAGCGCTGCTTGCATTTTTTCTTTGGTTTGATCTGTCACACTATTCATTTTTATCCTCCTAGGACAAGCGAACCTTTTGGCTGTCCACAGACAGCTTTAAGCATCGCTCCTTCTTCAAATAAATTAAACACACAGATCGGAATGTGATTTTCTCGACACAGAGCAATGGCCGTAGCATCCATGACATTCAAATGTTTGGCCAAAACTTCAGAGAACGTGAGCCGATCGTATTTTATTGCGTTGGGATTTTTCTTAGGATCTTCGCTAAAAATCCCATCAACTTTGGTAGCTTTAAGTAAAATTTCCGCTTGAATTTCGCTAGCGCGAAGCGCTGCAGCTGAGTCAGTTGTAAAATAGGGGTTACCAGTACCGCCGACGAAAATCACAATCATCCCTTTTTGTAGAGAGTGCATGGCATGTCCCCAATGATAGGGCTCAATGATTGAATCGGTATTGAGCGCACTCATGACGCGACTTTCAACGCCTAAACTCGCTAGCGTTTGTTGCAAAACAAGACCATTAATTGTAGTGGCGAGCATGCCGATATGATCAGCAGGAGTACGGGCAAAACCAAACGCTTCAGCTTGTGTACCGCGAAAAATATTGCCACCACCGACAACGATGCCCATTTGCACGCCAAGTGCATGCACATCTTTGATCGCGTGGGCAATCTGCAGGCTGGCGCGATGCTCGATTCCAAATTTTTGCTCACCCATTAACGCTTCTCCTGATAGTTTCAGGAGAAGGCGTTTGTAAGCAGGTTTTTTAGAGGCAGTAAGCATCCCGATGCAGTTATCCCCCAACCTTCCAGCGATGGTAGGCTTTGAGGCTGATGTGTTTGTTTAAACGCTTGCTTTCTTTGTCGAGCAATTGCGCGATTGTGATCGTATTGTCTTTAACATATTTTTGACAGATCAAACACACCTGATCGCAGAACGCTTTGACTTTTCCATCGACGATTTTATCGACGATGTTTGCAGGTTTGCCTTGAACTTGGCTGCGCGCAATTTCTTGTTCTTTAGCGATGACATCAGCAGGAACTTCTTCTGGGAGCATATACTCAGGGGCTTCCGCTGCGACGTGCATAGCGATATCACGCGCTAAAGCTTCTTGACCCGAACCACCCGTGAGTTCGACTGCGACGACGATTTTTCCACCCATGTGGGAATATAGGCCGATCGAAACGTCAGCGGATTTGTGCAACAACAGCATCCGTTTGACTTTGATGTTCTCACCTAAGCTCTGTACGACGAGTGCGCGGTATTGATCTAAGTTGATTGAACGATCTTTCGTATGCGGCAAAGCCATTAATGCCTCTAGATTTGCAGATTGGTGATCTGCAGCTTCTTGTGCTACTTCTTTTAAGAAATGCTTGAATTTTTCGTTTTGTGTAACGAAATCGGTTTCAGCATTAACCTCAACAAGAGCAACAGCTTTGTGTCCTTCCGCGGCTCCAATTAAACCTTCATTTGTCTCGCGACCTTCTTTTTTGACAGCTGAAGCCATGCCCGATTTACGGAGGATATCAATCGCGGCATTCATGTCCCCACCAGCTTGATCTAAGGCTTCTTTGCATTTGCCCATGCTGACACCGGTCCGATCGCGCAGCTCTTTCACCATTTCAGCTGTGACTTTTCCGCTCATAGATCTTCTCCTTCTCTCTCTTCCTTATCTTTACCTTCAAAGCCAAATTCCATTTCAGAAGTTTCGTCACCACCTTCTGCTTCACCTTTTTCATCACCTTTAGCAACACCGACGTTGAGTTCGTTTTTGCGATCGATGATTCCTTGCGTGATCGCTTGGAGGATAAGTTTGATGCTTTTCAACGCATCGTCATTACATGCGATCACATAATCAATCGGATCAGGATCGCAATTCGTATCGACGAGCGCCATCACTGGAATACCCAGTTTACTAGCTTCTGCGACAGCGATATGCTCGCGGCTCGGATCGACGACGATCAATAAGCCAGGAGGTTTGCGCATTGCGCGGATACCAGACAGGTTGCGGTCGAGTTTGATACGGTCTTTTCCAAGAACAGAAAGCTCTTTTTTAGTGAGACCATCGCCACCTGTTGTGATTTTTTTCTCGATACGTTCTAGTGTTTTGACCGAGTTGCGAATTGTCGATAAGTTGGTCAATGTACCGCCAAGCCAGCGTTCGCAAACGTAAAATTCGCCACATTCTTCAGCGCATTCTCGAATCACGCTTTTCGCCTGTTTTTTTGTTCCGACAAAAAGAATCGATTTGCGTTTGGAGACCATCTCTTTGACTACTTGCACCGCATTGCGGATTTGTTGCATGGTCTTCGCGAGATCGATGATATAAATGCCATTGCGTTCTTCGAAAATGAAACGCTTCATTTTCGGATTCCAACGGTGTCTTTGGTGCCCAAAATGTGCACCACTTTCAAGTAATTCCTTGATGGTAACTTCTGTATCTTTTGTAGTTGCCAAGCCTTGTCCCTTTATGTTTTGACGACGGCATCCCCCTTTTGCTGTTAAGCAGGAGGATTTCGGTCTTGGGTTTAAAATAGTCAGGTTATGTCCTAAAGAACACCCCGGTTTATAAAAATGGGAAGCGCCTGATCAGAATCGAACTGACACAAGTAGCTTGGAAGGCTACGGTTCTACCATTGAACTACAGGCGCAACAAAATCAGATGCTATTCTTAACAAAAACAGAATTTTTGTCCAAGGAATGTCTGTGAATCACAGCAGCAAAATGTCTAAAAAAAATTTATCACTGAGCACACTGAGCCTAGGTGAACAATTTAACGCAAAGGCGCAAAGATTTTTATACATTTTTCAATTTTCTTTGCGTCTTCGCGACTTGGCGTCTTTGCGTTGATAGTTTAAAAAAATGTTAAAAAAGCTGAGTTCAATGCGCGGTTTACGACAACACAGGGCTTCGATTAAAGTGTGTGAATATGGATTACAATATCCCCGAAAAAGCTAACCGAGTCCTGAATATCATCATCTTAGGACTTTTGCTCATCCTCATTCGCGTGTGGTATCTCGCGGTCATTCAACATGATGAACAACTGGAAAAAGCTCGCAAACCCAAACGACGCACTGTTATAGAAAAAATTGAACGCGCCACGATTCGCGATCGTTTTAACATTCCCCTAGCATTAAATAAAATTCAGTACAACGCTGCCATCTGCTACGCCGATATCCGCCATATTCCAGGCGTGAAATGGGAAAAGAATGCCGAGGGAAAACGCGTGCGGGTTCCTGTGCGCTCTGAATATATCAAAAAACTCTCTGAGAAACTCGCTGGCGAGCTTAAGATGGATGCCCAAAAAATCGAGGATACCATCCATGGCAAGGCCTCGCTTTTTCCCCATACGCCGTTCATTCTCAAAGAAGACTTGTCAGAGCAAGAATATGCCCGCTTAAAAATGTTAGAAAAGGAATGGGTGGGTATCCGTACAGAACGGGGTTCAAAGCGCTACTATCCCTTAGGGAAAATCGGCGCTGATGTGATCGGCTACATGGGAGCGATCAGCTCTCACGAATACTATCGGATTGCCGAGGAAATCAAAATTCTTCAAACCTATCTTTCTGAAAGAGAAGCGGGAGAACTGGCTATTTTACCCAAAGGATTTCAAAATCCTTTAGAGGTGCGCGAACGGCTTAAAACTCTGCAAGAAAAGGCCTATACGATCAATGATCTCATCGGCAAGGCAGGGATTGAAAGTGCATTTGATGCTGATTTGCGTGGCTATGCTGGCAAAAAAACTTATGAGGTCGATACTAAAGGCAACATTCTGAGTGAACTTCCGGGCGGACGCAAGAGCGTGGCTGGTCAACGCATGCTTCTTTCTATTTCTTCCGAATTGCAAGAATTTGCGGAACAACTGCTTGCGCGTAATGAAGTGGTGAGAGAAGGAAAACAACCCAATGGAGCTGTTGATTTAAGCGTTCCTTGGATCAAAGGAGGAGCAATCGTCGCCCTCGATCCCAATACCGGAGAGATTCTCGCTTTAGCCTCTTATCCCCGTTTTAATCCCAACGATTTTGTCCCTTCTTCGATTCCTGAAATGAAAATACGTAAACAAGCCGCCGTTTCTAAATGGCTTGAAAATGAATTCTATGTGGGAGAAATCTGGGATGGCAAACGTCTACTAGAGCGTGAACGTTTTAATGAACAAACAGAAACATTTTTCGAGGAATCGATTCCTCTTACTCTCGAACGCTATTTTGAAATTATTCTTCCCCCATCCAGCCCTGTTCTCATCGCCCTTCAAACTCTGAGTAATGTCCACGGAGCGCTTACATTACAACAAGAACTAGAAAAGCTATGCGAATTATCCGGGAAGCCAAATCTATCGATTTTGATCGATGCCCTCTACTCAGAGGCGCCGAATCACTTGTCCAAAATTACTGCCTCTGATGAAGACAAAAAAACAGTGCAACTTCACTTAATTCAAAACGCAGGAGAGGCCTCCTCTTCCAAAATGAAAATCGATGGGATACTCGCTCCCATTTTATTTAACGATGACAAATTGCTCGTAATTGATCTCTGTCGTCTGCTCGTCGACAAAGATAGCGTAGCTCCTGAATTGATCGATATTTTGGGTCCGCTTTCATTATCCGCCTATCGTCAACTCAATCAATCGACTGCCCTCTTGCAAAGCAGTTTACAAACAGAAGCAAGAAGTTGGTTTCATCAACGTGATTTTCAGCATTGGCGAGAGCAGAACTTCAAAGAGTATTTAAAAGAAAAGCGGTGTGAGGAAAAAGAAAAAAAGCGCTATGCCAAACCGTATACCGAATATCTCGAGCAGATTGAAAAACAGATGTTCAAAACATTTTGGGAGAAACATCGCTTATCCTTTGTCCACGCATTTATCCAAGGAATAGCTGATGATGAGTACTCCGATCTTCTCTTAAAATTAAGAGAAGAATCACCTGAAATGAAAGCTCACGCCGAACGGTTAAAAATCGCGATTGGCGCTTTATCTCAAGAGCAGCAAAGACTTTTCCTGCAAACGATGCGTTCATTTGAGCAGCTCAATCGTCCGTTATTTGGCCGTTATCGCAATTTACGAAAACAGAATGGCGTGCAATTGGAAAAACACCTTGCGGCTGCGTTTTATCCACTAGCTGGATATGGTTACGGACGATCTCAAGCCTTTCGTCAATCGACGCCTCAAGGTTCGGTGTTCAAACTCGTCGTCGCTTATCAAGGCATGTTGGAACGTTATCAACAACTCAAAGAACTGCATCAGAATCTACAAGATCTCAACCCGTTGACTGTGATGGACAGTATGAAATGGCATCCCAAACCGGGCAGTATCGATCAGATTTTGGGCTATAATGTCGATGGACAAGTGATCAAACGTTTGTATAAAGGGGGTCTTCTTCCTCGCAGTCACCCGAATATCGGTAAGCTCGATGTCGTAAGTGCCATTGAGCGCTCGAGCAATATTTACTTTTCACTGATCGCTGGCGACTGTCTTTCTGATCCCCTCAATTTAGTCCAGGCCGCTCGTGAATTTGGCTTAGGCGAAAAAACAGGCGTCGAGCTTCCCGGAGAAATCGTCGGTGTTTTACCCGACGATGTGTCGCACAATCGTACCGGTTTATATTCTTTTGCCATCGGTCAGCACTCATTGATTGTCACTCCTTTGCAAACGGCAGTGATGTTCGCAGCACTTGCTAATCAAGGAAAAGTTTTAAAACCCAAAGTGATTCAAGTGATTGCCGGTCAAGAACCCCTGCGCGAATATCGCGATCCGTTTGCTCAAGCGCATTATCCTTTCCAACAAGAGCTCGCTTCCATTGGAATTCATTTCCCTTTATTTACCGCCATGCAAACAGAAGGGGGAAATCCGTACATTTGGTATAGCGCCGCGGAAGTGAGACGCAAATTATTTATGCCCGACACAATTCGCGATCCCATTATCCAGGGGATGTATCAAGTAATCACCGGAGCTAAGGGCACGGCAAGACCCAATATGATTCATGCACTCGCAAAAAATCCGCAGTGGATGAAAAACTATCTCGATCTCAAATCAAGACTTATCGGTAAAACAGGAACTGCCGAAGTGTTTTTCAAACAAACAATCGATGCTGAATCTAAGGCTATTATTCAAAATCATATTTGGTTTAGCGGCATCGCTTTTGCTGACGAACACCCGCAAACATGGCAGCATCCAGAGCTCGTTGTCGTCGTCTATTTGCGCTATAGCGAAGCGGGAGGAAAGGAAGCGGCTCCCTTAGGATCTGAAATTATCAAAAAATGGCAAGAAATCTGTCAGAAACACGGAAGGACTGCCTATGTTCTTCCTGAATAATCTTGGCTCAGCAATCGATCGAAATAGTCAATAGTAGCGAGTAAGCCCTCTTTGAGTTGCGTCTTGGGCTGCCAATTCAATTGCTCCATTGCCAAAGAAATATCCGGTTTGCGCTGCTTAGGATCATCTCCTGGTAGCGATAGAAAAACGAAAGGCGATTTTGAGCCGGTGATTTCAAGCACTAGTTCTGCTAATTCTAGAATTTGAAATTCATATGGATTGCCTAAATTCACAGGTCCGGTCATTTCTCCATTCATTAAAGCCATCAAACCTTCGATTAAATCATCGACAAAGCAAAACGAACGCGTTTGCTTACCTTCACCGTAAATGGTAATCGGTTGATTGCGCAACGCTTGCACGATGAAATTGGAAACTACTCTGCCATCGTTGGGATGCATACGCGGACCATACGTGTTGAAAATCCGCGCCACGCGAATCGGCAAACCAAATTGGCGATGAAAATCGAAAAATAGGGTCTCAGCGCAGCGTTTTCCCTCATCGTAACACGAGCGAATTCCAATCGGATTGACATGGCCCCAATAGTCTTCTGTTTGCGGATGAACATGGGGATCGCCATAGACCTCACTTGTCGAAGCTTGTAAAATCCGTGCGCCGCATCTTTGCGCCAAATCCAACATGTTGAGCGCCCCATGCACATTGGTCTTTATCGTCTTCACAGGATCGTACTGATAGTGAATCGGCGACGCCGGACAAGCGAGATTGTAAATCGCATCCGCTTCCAAATCAAGAGGTTGACAAATGTCATGTTCGATTAAAGTAAATCCCGGATGGTCGAGAAATGCGAGAATGTTATCTTTGCTACCCGTGAAAAAATTATCGCAGCACAGTACTTGATGCCCTTGCGCTAGAAGCCGCTCGCAGAGGTGTGAGCCGAGAAAGCCGGCACCGCCTGTCACTAAAATTTTAGACATGAGTGAATGATCTTTTTAAACCTATTATCGCAGAAAACAGGATTTAGGGGGAAATAAACCACTGAGCTCATTGATTCGACTTTAGGATTTTTTTACATAAAAAAAAGGCAGATCAGCATCTTAGCTACTCAAATTTAGCTATCCGCCAAAAAATGCGAAGAGAAACCACGGAGAGCACTGAGCCCACAGAGGCGCGCAAAGCGCGCAAAAAACATGGGGAATCAGCGCAGAGTGGGAATAAGAGGACGCTGAGACCTAGAGTTCGGAAAAAATCTCCTGATTTTTCTCTGTGGTAATCTAGCTCTGTGGTAAATTTTACCACTCGGAGAGAAGAAGAGGACGCTGAGACGTAAAGCTCGGAAAAAATCTCCTGATTTTTCTCAGTAGTAAATTTCACCACAGAGCTAGATTACCACAGAGTTCGGAAATCGTCCTTTTTAAGCTGCGCTGATTCTTCAATTTTATTTAATTTTTCAAAGTAAATGAAATTTCTGATTTTACTTTTTCCTCATCAGTTTCAGGATCGTTAAGTACTTCAGTAATTTTAAAAACGAGGTGTTTAGCGTTAGTTTGCTTCATGTCAAGGTTTAATTTAATTCGATATGAAGTAGATATTTCTTTTTCTATTGCTTTACGCAAACCACGATCTCCCTTTTGTTCTGCATCTTTAAAAATGTCTTCATATGTAGTTACATGGCTTAAGCCTTGGGCCAAATTCGACACGACTCCACTTTGAAAATCCATTCGAATTTCGTTTTCGAGTAAACTTACTGCGCGGGAAATAAATTCTTGTTTAGCATCGACGATTATCTGCTTACCATTTGGCCTTGTGACTTCTATGCAAGCGTCAGTATTAAATTTTAAACCTTGAGCAAACACTTCGCCCCATTCTTGTGAAATGAATTGGATATTCTCTGCTGTGAGAAGCTTTAAAGTTTTTCCTATTTCAATTTGGTTCGCATTGATTACAGTAGCAGTATATACTTGTCCGTATGCGGGATACGAGTTAGTTAATGATGGGACTGCCATTGAAACCTCATAGAGTTAAGCAATCATTTTGGTTGAACAACGCGTAAATCGCCGAGCGAAAATTTATTTTGCGATAATTGTGTTTTGCCATCACTTTCAGTTACAACAAAAATAGGCACTTGTTCACCCTCAATACTCAATTGCATCTTGTAATTCTGTAATGTATTTTGGAATGAGATATATTTCTGAAAAACTTTGGCATATCTTAAAATATCTTCACAGGAAGTATTGATGCTACCTCTACCACTTATACATGGAGATAAAGATCCATACACAAAATCCTGCTTAATATTTTCAAAAAACAAATCGACTGCAACAGAATGAAACTGTTGATTGCTGGGAAATCTATTACGCAGAATGTTATCCATTCGTACAGCAATCAGTTGAATATCTGCTGGGGGAAGTTTTTTTAATTGTTCACTTTTTGCTGACATACAAGATGAAATTGAAGCTGTTCTAGTTACCATAAAGTTCCTTTAGCTAAATTCTTCAGAATAAATAAAACGTGTGCAATCAGTATTTTTTTTGTGCGCCCAGTTGCAATAGACTTGTAAATCCTCTTTCTGTTCGCGCTGGGCTGTTACGACGACCACATCGGCGAGGTTGAGATAAGCCAGTCCTTCAGCGCGGGCGGCATCGGCGCTTGTGTACATGAGGATGAGATCGTAATTGGGCTTAAGTTCAGAGAGCAGTCGGGAAAATTTAGGAGTGTTAACTAGGTCGGCACCATGACGCGAGGTTCCGCCGCTGGGGAGATAATCGTAGGTCAAATGACGACGGATGGGGAGCATCAAATCATCTTGGCTATTTAAATATTGCCAAAGACCTGGTCGTTGATCAGGATGTACGACTTGATCGAATACATATTGTATGACGAGAACTTTTAGTCCGCGCATAGACAGAATTTCGGCCAGTGCTCGGGAATAGTCCGGATAATTCCCACCGAGACATATAGCAGTCAGAGCCAGTCCTTTTTTAAGATGCGGGGATAAAAATTCAGCGAGATAACGCAGGCATTCCAAATCAGTATCGGGCATCTGAGATAAATCCGTCGTGCAATGGCGCGTTAATGTTCCACAGATCGGAAATCCGGAGAGCTTTAAATTTTCATAAGAAACCGGCAGACCTTTGAACAAGGTTTTACAGAGCAATGCGAGGTAACACCCAAAGCCGCCTAGAAGTGCTGCGATGAGCGACAAGGGCAAAATACGCGAGGGTTTGGGTACTGTAGGTATTAGAGCGATATCGAGCGGTTTAGATGCTACTTGAAAGATGTTTTGACCTAAGAATTTGGATTCGGTTAACTGGGAAATGCCATGAATCATGGTTGCGCCGATTTCTTTCTCGAGCAAAAGCAGCGATTCGCGACGCCATTTTTCGGGGAGATCACTCATTTTTGCATTGATGTCTTGTAGCTTTTGACTGAGGAGATCTTTTTCTGATTTTAATAAATGGACAATTCTTTGATGTAAGGTACCTATTTTATCTTCGAATAATGCGCTACGCAGTTTTTTAAGTTCAACCGTCTGCAAAATGTATTGCGCTAGAAAACTCTTCTGCGTTTTTAAGGCTTCTAACAAACGGCCTTGTTCGCGATCGCTACGATTGTCACTGTCTTTGAGTTGCAGGGCAATCGTGCTCGCTTTTTGGATCAGATCATTTGTCACAGGTTCATTGATCACGGTTCCCAGTGAGCTCAATTCAAAATCGGGCTGTGATAGGCGTTCTCTTAAAAACACGAGTTCTTTAATTTCTGCTTGTAACTTGTCGCGTTGCTGCGTGTAATCGATCATGATTTTTTGCGCAGTATCTAACGAGAGACCTGAAAAATCGCTCTCTACGTTTCGCAACAGATTTTTAGTCTCAGAAATTTGCTGAAGTAGAGGCTGCACGTAACCGGCGCTCGTCCTTTGTAACTCTAATTCTTGTTCTTCTAATTGCAGATAGCGTTTCTGTTGGATGTTTTGAATAGTTTCGATCTTGTAAACTGGTTTTTGCACTGACAGAAATCGCTTTAATTCCACATCGATATCAAACAGTTTAGAAGTATAAAGGTTTTTGGGGACCGAAAGAGTTTCAAGTTCTTCAGCAAATCCAATAAAACCATTGCTACCTAAATTATGCGCTAAATACTGGACATGATCGGATAGTGCTCGATCAAAATCGGAGACGAGTTCTTGTTGTCGCTTATGCAAATACGCAAGCTGAGCTTGATAGAGCTCTTCATTTTCTTTTTTCAGATATTTTTGATAACTAAGCATGATCTGATTTAATACCCCTGCGCCCAACACGCGATCGCGCGAAAAAAATGAAAGCTGGAAAATGTTCTTATCAAATTTGGATAAACGCACCTCAAATTTACTTCGGACGCGTGACGCGGCACTTAGCCATGGCTCAATTGTCAGCGCATAAAAGCGATTGATTTTGGCCTTCTTGGGAATATGTGTCAGAGTAAATGAAGCCTCTTGTAAATGGATTGGCTGGTTGGTACTTCCTTCAGCGAGCAGTTTTTTTTGTTTGTTGAATACTTGAAAGCTTTCATCATCATTTAATTTAATAAATAATATTAGAGGTTTTTCTTGATCATAAGAGACATGGACAAAATTAAACTGATCGAGATCAGGTAGAGATTGAAAGAAATTTTCCCAAACGTTTTTTAGTCGTTTCACTAAAGCAGAACTAGGATTGCAATGAGCTTGTAATCCCAGTGTCTCCACAGTATCGCGCAAGACTTCATTGGAACGTAAAATCGTATAGATTCCATTTTCCTGACCAAATGGAAGGATTTGCTGAAAGATTTCCTTCACATTTAAAGCGACATCATTGTGATTACCCGTTTGTTTAAACGTCGCTTCCGAAACATACACAGGTTCGCGTTGCAACAGATAAGCACAGACGAGCAAACCACAAATTAGGGCGGCATATTTGATCCAGGTAAAATAGCGAAGAAAAAGGTGTTTTAGATCCGCATAGGTAATAATGAGTGAATCATTTGAATTCATGGCACGTTAACTCCGACTGATTTGATCCCTTTTGTGACAAGATCGAGTGCGATGAAGGTCGGGAGCAGGTCGTTGACAAAGCGGTTCCATTCAGCAAGCGGACGCGCTGCAACATAGACGATGTCACCTGGGATGAGCAGCATGCTATCACTGGGCAATCGCACGACATGTTGCCAGTGTAGCGTGTAAATCTTCGGATGGATGATATTGCCGCGGATGATTTGAATGTAAGCTCGATCACCTGTGGGCAGGATCCCGCCTGCTTCACCGATGGCTTTGCGAAGTGTCATAAATCCATCGGGCACATCAACCACGCGCTCTTTACCTACTTCACCCAGCACCATCAATGTCGAAGCGGAAGGATCAGCGATGTAAATTTTATCGCCGCCACGCATCACGATATTTTGGCTCATATCGCCTTCTTTGAGGAGCTTGTACAGATCGACCGGCACTAAGGCATTCTCGCGCACCACATAGCTTTTAAATAAATTGGCATTGGTCGGTACTCTAGCAATCGAAAGTGTTTCAAACAGACGAAGCCGTCCATCGACTGGAATGTGCGGCACATTCACGAGCCCTGCGAGCTCGACTTTTCTAAAAATGCGTTCGCGATATGCGATAAACACATTTACATCATTGATCTGTTCGCGATATTTTTTTTCGATTTCGAATTGGGCTTGCTGTAATGTGAAACCTTCCACATGGATCGGTGGTAGATCCGGAAGATAAATTTTTCCTTCATAGACACGATAGCCGACTGTCTGACCAATTTTTAATACTGACTCAACCAAATCGTGACGAGTCGGATGGTAGAGCACGATTTGCAAGACATCGCCCTCGTTGATCACATCGCGATATTCTTCGAGCAATTCTGCAGAAAGCTCATCCACATCTCGTCCCTCCATTTGTAAAATGGAGAGTTTTCCTTCGCGGATTCGATAGGAGTCCATCACAAATTCTTCAGCGCCAACCACATCGCTTCCGTGATAGGGAGGATTGGTACAGGCGCATAAAAGCAGTAGTACCAGGATTTTTATGAGCCGCAAAAAGGCAGAACTGTTAAACTTCGTTTGCATAGACCATGCATTTTTTTAATAATACCCCTTTCTAGTCAACATGAAACGCATTTTTATCACCGGAATTGCCGGTTTTATCGGTTATCACCTGGCCCTCGCTCTCAAAAAGCGCGGTGATTTTGTCATCGGTTGCGATAATTTTAATGCTTATTATGATCCCGCACTCAAACAACAACGCGCTCAGTTACTCAATGACATTTCTGTTCTCAATTGCGATATCAACGACAAACAGCGCCTAATCAGCGAATTGCAAAAACACAACATTACCCACTTTGTGCATCTGGCTGCCCAAGCCGGCGTGCGTTATTCGCTCAAAGCTCCCGAAACTTATGTCCACAGCAATCTACAAGGTTTTGTGCAAATTTTAGAAACGTTGCGAGAATTTCCCAACATCAAGCTGACTTATGCTTCCTCTTCTTCCGTGTATGGCCTCAATGAAAAAACCCCCTTTGCAGAACACGATCCCGTTAATGCACCTGCCAGCTTTTACGGCGCTACCAAACGCGCCAACGAATTGATTGCTCATTCGTATCACCATATCCACGGAATTTCCTGCACGGGATTACGTTTTTTTACGGCTTATGGTCCCTGGGGTCGACCCGACATGGCATACTATACTTTCACCAAGGCGATCCTCGAAGAACAACCCATTGCTGTGTATGGCGAAGGTAAACTCAAACGTGATTTCACCTACATCGACGACATTATCCAAGGTACTCTAGCTGCAATTGACCTCGAAGCTCCTTGTGAACTATTCAATCTCGGTAATAATACCCCCATTACCGTGCTCGAACTCATCGCGCTCTTAGAATCTCATCTTGGCAAAAAAGCTAACATCGTCTTCCAACCCACTCCTCCAGGCGATGTTCCCATCACCTTCGCCGATATCACCAAAAGTCAAAGTATTCTGGGTTTCCAGCCTAAAACTTCTCTCAAAGAAGGGCTCCAACACTTCATCAATTGGTATCAAAACAGTCATGGTATGAAAAAACAGTGAGAAAAACAGAGAAATTTATTAAATTGAAATTTAGGGTGATTTACGCAAAAAAGATTTATTCCTAAAAATTATGGACAAAAAAAGAACTAATTATTCAATTTCCTCTATCAAGAAAAAAGTATTACCTATTTTGAAGAGACATGCTGTGAAACGAGCATCTATTTTTGGTTCATTTGCACGGGGTACAGCAAAATCTAAAAGCGACGTAGATTTTTTAATCGAATACAGAACAAAAAACAAAAGCCTTTTCGATTTAGTCGATTTAAAAATGGATTTAGAAAAAAGTCTTGATCGAAAAGTCGACGTGATCACATATAATTCAATTTATTGGCGCATTCGTGAACGTATCATGGCAGAACAAATAGTGATTTTGTGAAAAAAGATCCCAAAGTATTTATCGGCCATATTTTAGATTCTATTCAGCTTATTGAAGACTATTCGAAGCATGTGACTGAAATCAAATTTCGCAAAAATCAATCCCTGCAAGATGCGATTATTAGACGCCTTGAAATTATTGGAGAAGCTGTAAAAAACTTATCCCCTTCATTTAAAACAAAGTACCCTGATATTCCTTGGAAGCAAATAGCAGTATGAGAGATATTTTATACCGAACGTGATTCAAAAATTGGGATTTCGGCCGCGCCAAAGCCTCGGGGTTCGACGATCGTAAGTCGTCCCCATATTGCTAATATTGGGCGATTTACGATCGTCGAACCGCGAGAACTTTCGCGTCAGCCCAAATCCGATTTTTGAATCACGTTCGGTATAATTCACGAATATTTCGATGTTGATCTGCTTCTCACCTGGAAAGTTGTCAAACAAGAACTTCCGCGAATCAAGAAAAAGCTATCCATCATTCTTGCTTCTGAATAATCAAATTTTTCTCAAAAAGCTTTTTTGAATTCAGGACGACATATTTGATTCTACGCTGTCCCGATGCTATCTCGTGAGCATACGTAACATGAATAAACCCATCTTTCGCAAGAATTGCCGCAGGAAATTCCCCAGTTTGTTTTTCTAATTCATAAACGTTCTCCCATGTTTTCCCTCCATCGACTGAGATCGCAATTGTCAAAGGAAAACGCTGTGTATGTGATGAATTGTAAAAGAGGACCAATTTTCCTTCTCCCATATCGACAATATCAAACGCAGAATCGGGATTAGGCAGAATCGTTTTTTCCAATGAACTCCAAGTATTTCCTCGATCACAAGACATCGCGGTCCAAATGCATCCATTTGCTTTACCATCACGCAGTGCACGATCGCGACAAAATATATGTAGATTGCCATCACCATCGAAAAAAAGCGCAGGTTCAATGACTCCAAAGGGTTGTCCCGTAATAGCCAAAGGGCCTGTTTTGCTCCAAGTTCTTCCTCCATCACACGTAATATCCATCCACACTGCGGTCGCTTTAAATGAATCTTCTGGGGCACCCACTTGCAGGGAAGAAGGGCAAATCATTGTTCCCTCATTGAGTATTACAGGTTTATTTTTCGCTGGACCAATGATCCCCGCAGGTAATAACTCGGGCAATTCCCACTTTCGACCGCCATCGTAAGAACGTCTAATGAATGCACAAGACGACCGAGGATTATTTCCTATGCGATAAAATAATAAAATTTCCCCTGAGGCTAGACATGTCAAAACCGGATTCCAAATCATGTTATGCATTTCAAAATGAATCTGCTCGACTTCACCCAACTTTTCTTTATCAAGGTGTCTCTGCCATATACCCCCTCGAGAGAAAAGATCAATGTTTGATCTGCCATCTCCGAAACCGGCTTTCCAAACGCTGAGAATTTCCCCCTCCTGCGTTTCTACAAGAGATGAGCTATGACAATCGTATGAGTTCCAATCCGGTGAAATGAACAATTCAGACACAATTGGCGAGGCACAAATCGGCATTAGGTAACAAATAACAATCAAATTCAATAATATTTTAAACATGAGTAACTAACCTATCTGAAAAAAAATATAGCATCTCGAGAAGAAAATCTGAAGAACCCATGACAAAAAAATGGAGGGCGTTTAAATACATATCATAAGCCGAGAAAAAACAATCTGATGACCATTTCCATGCGTTTTCTTGTTGGATTATTTGCGACCTTTTTTTTATTTACAATCGCTCATAGCACAGAGCGACCACGAAATCCTGCCCACATGATGGTGGGACCGGGGATTTTTAATATTAATAAAGAACATCGTCGAGTGATGATTCAACTCGAATATCGCTGGGACTTTCATCGCTGGCGTCCACTGGCTTCATTTTTCATTACAACTGATCGCAATTTTTTTCTCTGCGGTGGCGTAGGATACGATATTTATTTATTTTGGAAGAAAGTCGTAATCACTCCGAGCTTTGCACCCGGAATTTACTATCATGGCGATGGCCGGCATTTAGGATTTCCGCTCAATTTTAGATCGGCACTTGAGGTGTCATATGTACTTGGCAACAAAGGGCGGTTAAGTTTGCAATTCAATCATATTTCCAATGCGCGCATCTTATGGAGAAATCCGGGCGTCAATTCTTTAATCTTGTTCTATGCAATTCCCATCTGGCCCAGCAGCGCCAAGAAAAAAATAAACCACTGAAATATTTTACCACAGAGATAAAACACCACAGAGAAATTCTCATGCCCGATTTTTCTCTGTGGTTCTTATCTCTGTGGTGAAAAAAAATTTCTCGAGATTTATTTTTGGATTTGGCCGACGGTGAAGCGATACACAAAACAATTATCATCCAAGTCGAGCTTTTGCTCGAGTTTTTCATCCCGTTTAAAATGCGTTTGCAATTCTACAGGAATTTGATAGTTAGACATGAATTGACGCAAGCAAAAGCGCGCATTGGGTTTGGCTGTGCGCAACATGGCATTGGTCAAACGCGTGAACTCGTTTTTGGAAAGATAAGACGATACATCGGAAAGAGAAAAAGCGTCGAAGGAGTTATCGGGCATCGACTCTAAATAGCTTAAGATATCAAGTGTTTGCGTTTTAAGGCGCGGCAGGTGTTGTTTGACGATTTGAGAACCTTCCGGTTGCAAATAGGGAGGGAGAGCCCGTTCGGGAACGCGACCTCTAAACGCTAAGTTCACCAGCAGCGCATCTTTGGCTAAATGACGAGAGAGCCCCTGATTAATTCTCTCGCGAATGTATGTCGAAGGTCGGATGTTTTCTCCAAGATAAGCATATAAACCGGGATCTTTGAGAAATAGTCGCGTGACCCACGGTTGAAGAAAAATGGCAAATGTTCCTTTCCAAATCGCATTATCCCACTTTTGTTGAATAAAGGCCTTTTGCTCCTCGAGATTGTCAAAAGAAAACAGTTGTTTGACTTTTTTATGTCTTAACCAACCCATAGCAAAAGCTAGAAGTTGGCAGAGTTTTTCGATACTACCCTCATACAGTACGCCATTGGAAATCATTCGAAGATGACCATTCCAGAATTGGATGCTGTCAGAGGTCATGTGATTGAGCAATTTGGGATAAAGCGAAAGAGGCAATTCCTCTTTTTTCACCCCAAGAAAATTGAGATATTGTCGGTAGTCTAATCCTTTGAGGGCGGCGACCTTCAAATGCAACAGTTGCGTTTGAAAGGGATTGGCATCGACAGCGATAACTTCTTGTCCCTCAGACATTAATAAATGTAGAGGGCGGTCACCACTACCGGTAATACAAACGATGCGATCTCCCGATTGAATTTTTAGGGCTTCCGCTTCCGTTTTCCAATCCTCATTGCCAAAGCTGTAACTCAATCGAGAAAAAAATGATCCCATTGTGGCTACTCCATGGTCATTCTTCTCACACTATTAAATAGCTAAAAAAATTGCTATGGATAATATTGAAATTTTTTTGGAGAAATAAAGTGGAACCCTCAAAACTCGAGAATCCCTCACTTAAATTGCGCATCATTGTGTTATTTACGATGCTAGCACTGGCATTTATCGGCGTGTTTATCACCGATATTAAAAAAGATGGTGCTTGGCAATATTGGCGTGTGCTGGCGATCCTCTACGCAATAATTGCTTTAGGATTGAGTTGGCATTTGCACCGTAAAGGGTGGCGGACAGCTTTTACGACGATCTGGCATGAACTGGCTCATTGGGTAGGATTAATCGGGGCTGTGCTGATCTGTTCTTATTTTGTCAAAATCGGCTTGATTGGACGTTTTGAAGCCAGTCTTGTCACTCTGCTTCTTCTTGCGTTAGCAACGTATCTCGCTGGAGTTTATATCGAACCCACGTTTGTCATTCTAGGAATTGTTCTAGGTGGATTAGCGGCCGGCATCGCGTTTATCGATACATTTGTCTACAGCATTTTGCTCCCCGTTGCAATTATCGCTGCAGTGATTCTTATCGTGTATTTATACCGCTCACGTAAAAAGCCCGAACCGCAATAGTGAGAAAAGCTTCAGGTAGAAATTCGATCAAATCGGAAGCAGTTAAACAATACGATGTCAAAGTTGAAGCAGCCAACTCGCCGGCTAATCCATGCAAATATACGGATACCGCTGCCGCAGTGCGAGCCTCAAGTCCTTGTGCGCGCATTGCCGCGATAATCCCCGTCAACACATCACCTGAGCCGGCTGTTGCCATGCCCGGATCGCCGCGAGTGACCACTAGAGGGGAAACATCGGGATGAAAAATAAACGTAGGGGCTCCCTTCAAAACTACAGTGACATTTTTTTTCTGTGCATAGGCTTGACAGAGTTCTAACGAATTATTTTTCTTTGACTTGAGAAGTTGATGCATTTCACCATGATGGGGCGTGAGAATCGAGCCTTTAGGTAATTTCCAAGAAGTGCTTTGCGCTAAAAAAAACAGCGCATCGGCATCGCAGACCATTGGAAGCTTGATCGCTTTTATAATCTTATGAAACATCTGTTTGGCTTTTGTGCTGCGACCCATACCGGGTCCAATCAATAACGCTTTGGCACGAAGCGCTTCTTCTTGAATCCGTTTTAATTGTTTTCCATCCCAACCTTCGCGGATCAACTCAAAGGGCGCTCCACTTAATTCGGCTTCCATACCGCGTGGATGAAATAAACGGACAATCCCGGCTCCTGCACGAAGTACCGCATAGCTGGCTAATATCGCCGCGCCTGGCATATCAAATGATCCTGCAACAGACAACACATAACCCGCTTGATATTTGTGCCTCGTGCGTTTAATCGGCGGTAGAGCATCAGAGATATTATGTTCATTTATAAGATGTGCGGAGGCGTTGGCTTTCGCAATGTAATTTTCTCCCAGCCCAAAATCGGCATGTCTTAAGGTGCCGACATAATGCCAACCCTCATTTAAGAAAAAACCTAATTTAGGCAATCCAAGTGCTATCGTTTCAGTAGCTTCAATTGCAACAGAACCAACTTCTCCTGTGTCTCCATTCAAACCGGAAGGGATGTCAATGGCAATGATCGGTAATTCCGACTGATTGGCCTGTTCAATGGCGCGCGCTAAAACCCCTTGCGCTTTGCCGCGAAATCCTGTACCGACTAGCCCATCGAGAATCACGCCGTCGGGAGCAAAAGGAAAAGAATGCTTTTCATAAACGGGATGAACCGGACCCCCACTCGAACGAAATTTCTGACACATCTTTTGACAAAGAGGACTGCATTCTTCTAAGGGATATAGCTGCAGCGCATTGACTTGAATTCCCTGCGCGAGAAGTCTGGCCCCCGCAGCAAATGCATCACCACCATTGTTGCCTTTGCCGACAAGCAGAGTGACTATCTTCGGCAATTCCTGCTGCTCTAAAAATTCTTCCACAGCCGCCGCAATCGCCACCCCAGCATTTTCCATGAATTTTTGCTCAGACGCGCCATCTTTATAGGCGAGCTTTTCAATGCGCGCCATTTCCTCAGCGGTAACGATCTTCAAACCTTCAAGAGGTTCCATGCCACACCCTTTTATTCAGGATATACCACATCAAAGAATTATTATTCGTGCCGTGGCTTTTCTCTGTGGTAAAAACTCACCATAGAGGGATTTTTCGTGCCCGAGCCCGCGTGCGTGCCCGAGCCCGATTTTTTCTTTTTTTATAAATGTTCTTCTTTGATGGCGCGCTGCAAGAGCGATTTGACGGCATCGCGGGGGTTGAGCCCTTCGTAGAGAATCGAATAGATCGCTTGAGTGATCGGCACTTCGATGTGATTTTTTTGGGCGAGTTGCAAAGCAGAAACACAAGTGTATGCCCCTTCGACGACCATTCCGATTTTTTCTTGAGCATCTTGGGGATTTAGCCCCTCCGCAATGAGTCGACCGAACATGTAATTGCGGCTGAGCTTAGAAAGACAAGTGACGCATAAATCTCCCATGCCAGAAAGCCCATTAAGCGTTTCCGGTTTACAGCCTTTAGTAAAAGCGAGCTTGCGAATCTCATGTAATCCACGGGTCATCAGCGCGGCTTTGGTATTGTCGCCAAAACCTAAGCCATCGGAAATTCCACAGGCAATGGCGATGATGTTTTTCATCGCGCCACCGAAGGCCACACCATTCATATCGGAATTAGGATAAGGACGAAAATAGGGTGTGGTGAAAATTTCGACGATCTGCCGCATCAAATGGGGATCATAAGAAGCAACGACGACTGAGGTCGGCAATTTTTGAATCACTTCTTCAGCATGACTTGGACCGCTGAGACAACAAATTTGTTTGCGCATCTTTTCGCCTAAAACTTGTACAATCACCTCAGGTAGCAATAGGCCGCTGTTTTGTTCGATCCCTTTTGAAGTGATGACAATCGGACAATTGACACCGCCAAAAGAGAGCACTTGTTCAAACACGGGACGAATCCCTTTGGAAGTGACTGATTCGACAAGAAGCTCAGCGCCCTCCAGAGCATGTTTTAAATCGGAAGTAAACTCGACGCGATCATCGGCTTTGACTTTTGGAAGTTTAGGATGTTCTCTTTTTTTGCTGAGCGTTTTGGCAAATTCAGGATTGGCAGTCCACAACACAACTTCATGCCCTTTGGAGGCGAGGAGAGAAGCTAGGCAAAATCCCCACGTCCCGGCTCCTAGATATGCAATTTTCATGTTTTGCCTTTTTTAAAAATTTCCATTTTACAATTGCATTGGTTCGCTGGCAATGTATTCCTGATCAGCTAAACTGTGTTTGATCAACTGCTGTTTGAGCTCTGTAGAAGGGTAATAAAATTTAGGATCGAGCTCAAATTCGCAAGCCTTTGGAAAACATCCCGTAATTTCTTGATACATATCGCGATAATGAGCAAATAACGCCTGTTTCACAGTTTCAAGACTTTTATCGCCGCTGGCATTTTTCAAGGGCGCATAAATTTTTTCTCGTGGACAAACCACAACTCGATAAGAGCGCGCATGATCCAAAAGATCAAACAAAAATCTCTCACATTTCCATACATTCATATTTTGTCCCAGAAGGACTTGCGCTGATTTTCTTGCGAGATGTAAAGGCAATTCGACTTTGAGATCTTCTGAACAATAGCGGATAAATTCCATCGAAACGCAAAATAAACCGGTGTTAGATAGGGTAAACTGGGACGGCTCGGTCGGTAGCTCTGAATATTCGATCACTTTGAGCTTATCTTCTTGTGTAGCAAATACGCCCATTTTTTCATCGGGAGCAAGGCGCACAACAGCTTTAACAGAAAAATCCGTTTGAGTACGTGCAGCACAGCCACATAATTCAAAATCAAATGGACCAGCTAATGCATTATCGACGACAATAATGTTGAGATATTCAACACCGTTTTCTTTCCATTGATGCCATAATCCCGTTTCAAAAAATTGTCGCAGAGCGTGACCATTGCCGTCCGGACCTTCTGCGATTTTTCCGGGTCTTTCAAGGAGCCATTGACCGCGATCATCGAGCAGCGGCAACATCCCTTGCTGAAAAAAAGTCACTTGATTTGCCGCTAGTCCAAAGAATTTATGCGCATGAAAATAGTCTTGCGTCTCTACGTGATTTAAAGGAGACGTCATAATACACAGCGACAACTGTCGTCCGGCCCATTGACTTGCAGCCAATGTTCGTTCGCAAAATAGTTGAAAGAGGCTTTTTCCTTTGATCGGTGACACGGGAACACAACCCTTAGGCCCATCCCATCCTAATCGTGTCCCTTGGCCTCCTGCGAGAATTAAACAGCCGATCTTGCCTTGACGCAGCAGTTCTTCGCCGAGCTCACGTTGATCACTTGATTCGACGGTGTTAAATGGGGAGCATGAAATGGACTGCTTAGATTCAAATAACAGCGCCTTTTGTTTAGCATTGAGATGCGCATCGTATGTTTCTATTTGCGCTAAAAATGACGCGAGCTCGCTGGGCTCTAGTTGCTCAATGCCCATTAATAATTGTGGCTGTTCATATTTAAACAATATCTCGCGGATTCGTTCTAATGTCATCGCTGAACTCCGGCGAGTAGCACGCGTAAAGCCTCATCTACTTGCACTGTGCGTAGATCCTTATTTTTAGCGATCAACGGCACATGGCTTAGCTGAGAATTGGGCGAGGCGACATTCTGTTTAAGAATGCCTTGGCGAGGATCAGCCCACAAAGAGACGATATCGATAGGAAAGGTCGTATCGATATAATACGCTATCGATAACACACCTGAATCGGGAACGAGCAAATAACGACAATGGTTTTTAATGATCGAAAGCATTTCAAAGAGACTAGTTTTTCCACGCAGATCGATGATCCCTTGTCCTGCAAATTCTGGCACCCTAGCAAAGCCAAACAAGATGATCTTAACACCTTGTTTTTCGATTTTCTCAAAGGCGTCTTGCCAATACGCAATCGGCCAATTTTTTTCATACGCGTACTGGGTCTCTGTCTGCACATGCACACCGACATAAGGCTGCTTTGAATTTAATGAAAAGGTTTGACACAGCTTATCCCAGGTGGGATCCCAGCGCAATTTTGGGGTGAGCGTGCCGAGTTGTTTTATCAGCCAGCGCGTAGGATCAGGTTTTTCTAAAATCAAATCAAACGCGTCCGCTGTTATTTGCGCTTTTGCCAGCGTGCGTGTCAAATCAAAAGCAGCACCGCGCTTCCACTCCGGATCGACAATCGTGGAAACACCCTCTAACATTTGAAAGCCATCAGCTAGATCGCTACGTGTAACAAAAGTGATCTCTGCTTGAGGTAGATAATCGCGGATTCTCTTGGTCAAACCGTAGAGTCCCAGTGGAATGTCGCCGAGACCCCGATTCCAGCAAATGAGAAAACGTCGCTGACTGTGTGCTTGTGCACGTCTTAGCAGCGAATCGAGAGGATTGGGGCCGTATTTTTTCCAAAGTTGCTTGATCATAGGCTAGACAAGACGTGTAATTTAGAGCGTTTGGTGCTCAAGATTTTATTTAAAGCTTCATAGACCTCATCGGCCTCGATCTGCTTCATACAACGAAAATCGATCGGACAGGTGCGTTGATAGCAAGGCGAACATTCAACATGTTTATGAATGAGAGTTCCTGAGCGATAAGGTCCTGTAACCACTTCACTTGTCGAACCAAATAGAGCGATAATCGGTGTTCCAACCGCATCCGCGATATGCATCGGGCCGCTGTCATTGGTCAGCAGTACATTGCAGTGACTAATTAAACTAGCTAGCTCGCGAAGTGAGGTGGCTCCTGCAAGATTCACGACGCGCGCGGGCAGCTCTACACAGATCTCTTTCACTAGCGATGCTGTCGCTTGGTCGCCAAAGTAAACGATATATACATCGCGCTCATTCAATAGCCGCTGGGTCACCTCGCGAAATCTCTCGGGTAACCAACATTTAGCCGAACCGTAGGTTGCCCCGGGATTGATCCCAATCACTAAAGAGTCATCAGGAATACCGCGTTGTCGCAAGAGTGTCCGAGATTCAAATAGTTCTTTCGGCGTGAGATATAAACGCGGTGCTGTCTTTGAAATCGGAATACCTAAAGGTTCTAGTAGCGTTTTATAAGTAACAACGAGATGTTGGCTTTGAATCGTTTGAGGAAACGGCAAGCATTCCGTTAACAATAACTTTCGTCCGTTGGATTCATAACCCAAACGACTGTGCACCTTGCCTAGCCAAAACCACCAAGCTGAAGAAAACGAATGCGTTAATAAGACCCCTAAATCGTAATTGCCCTGACGCAATTTTTCGATCAAATTGCGCTTTTCAGATCGTCGACCAAATCCACTCACTTTGCTAAAACAAAATAGCTCATCAATTTCTGGATCTTCTTTCAATAATTCGCAGATGGGGGAACGGCACATAGCCGTGATATGGGCTGTGGGAAAAGCTTTCCTTAAGTCGGAAAGGATGGGTGTCGCCATGACCAGATCGCCGATCCAATTCGGCATCCGCACGATGATATTTCGCGGCTCCCTCTTATGAAGCGATTCCATTCACGCTCGAAAATGTAAAAAATTTATTGAGCTCATCCTTAGCCTCATTCAAGTTAACGACCCTCCAAAGTATTGTCAACCATAACCATTTGCCCTAGCAAAATAGCAGGAGAAAAGGAATTTTGCAACAAATGCGCGAATCAAGGTATGTTGGAAAAAAAGAAACTTATGACTGAATCCCAATATATTATTCTTGGCATCGATCCTGGGACTCGAATCACAGGATATGGAGTGATTAAAATTCAAAATCCCAATTGGGAGCCTCTCGACTATGGCTGTATTCGACCTCCCATTCATCCTGATACTGCACAGCGCTATCTCGCCTTGTTTCATGGTGTGGAAAAACTCATCGATCGCTATGCTCCTCAAGCTGTTGCTGTTGAAACTCAATTCGTATATAAAAATGTAAAAAGTGCGCTGATGTTGGGCGGAGCGCGTTGCGCCGTGATGCTGGCAGCTGCCCGTCGAGGGATACCAGTTTATCAATATCCGCCAAAAAAAGCTAAACTTGCTGTGGTCGGTAATGGCAATGCCAGCAAAGAGCAAGTGCAAAAAATGGTTCAATTACTTTTAAAATTGCCGATTCCCCCCGAACCGGAAGATGCCGCCGATGCTTTAGCGTTAGCGATTTGCCACGCTCATACGATCAAAAAGGATGTTTATGTACGAATACATTAAAGGAACACTCATCGAAACCACTCTCACCAAAGCCACTGTCGATCTCAACGGTTTAGGCTATAGCCTGTTTATTCCCTTCAACAATTATGCCAAATTGCCCAAGGTCGGCACCCCAGTCACATTTTATCTCTCGTTTGTCGTCCGCGAAGACTCACAAAGACTTTACGGCTTTTTAACACGACAAGAACGGGATTTATTCGAAAGTTTAATTGAAGTTTCTGGAATTGGCCCAAAAACGGGGCTGGCCCTCGTTGGCCATATGGAAATTCAAGATTTGCAAGCCGCGATCAGTCAAGGACATAGTCAGACGATTTGTAAAATTCCTGGCATCGGTAAAAAAACTGCAGAACGTCTCATCATCGACATGCGCGATAAAATCAAAAAAACTATAGACACCTCTATACCTTCCGGCGAGATCGGCCTTGTGTCCGACGCCACTTCAGCCTTAATTAATCTCGGCTATAATAGCACCCAAGCGCAAAAAGCTGTTAAAGCTGCTCTAAGCAAAACGCCGGATCAAACAAATTTGGCCCAATTGATCACTTCATCTCTTCATCATATATAACTGATAATCAATTATTTGTAATAATGCTATCGCAAATAGCATTTTACAATGTAAAATGCCAACTAAGATGGCAGATTTACAATATATCCCCAGAATCATTACTCCCCCGAAAGGAAGTTATTTTCTATTAGGCCCACGCGGCACTGGAAAATCGACATGGCTTTTGCATCATTATCCCAATGCAATCCGAATCGATCTCCTCCTAGGAGAAGAGGAACGAAGATTCAGTTCTTATCCGGAAAGAATACGAGATGTCGCAGCGGCTTTGCCCGCCGGCTCAACTCTCATCTTAGACGAAATTCAACGCGTACCAGGACTGCTAACGGAGATTCACGCTCTGATTGAACAAAAAAAAGGGATCCAATACATCATGACCGGCAGTAGCAGCCGCAAATTACGTCGATCGGTCAGCGATCTTTTAGGAGGAAGGGCGCTCCTTCGACAAATGGGACCGTTTTTAGCTTCTGAACTCAAAGAGAAATTTTCTTTAGAAAAAGCGTTAAAAACAGGTCTCATCCCGTTGATTTGGGAATCGTCCGATCCGGAAGAGCGTCTCCGGGATTATTTATATCTCTACTTAAGAGAAGAAGTACAAGCTGAAGGCTTAGTGCGACAAATGGGGGATTTTTCTCGATTTTTAGAAATCGCTAGTTTTTCTTATGCCTCTCTTTGGACAACCACCGATATCAGCCGTGAGTCGAGTGTCAAACGCGCCACTGTCGATAATTACCTGCAAATTCTTGAAGACCTATTTTTAGCTTTCACAATCCCCGTTTTTTCACGAAGAGCGAAGCGAAAATTGATTGCTCATTCAAAATTTTATTTCTTTGATGCGGGGTTGTATCGGATTTTGCGCCCCCGCGGTGTTTTAGATAGTCCTCAAGAAATGGATGGTTTAGCTTTAGAAGGACTCGTCGCTCAACATCTTAGAAGCTGGGTCATTGCCCAACATCAACCGCATTCGCTTTCTTTTTGGCGTACGCAAACAAAACTTGAAGTGGACTTTATCATCTATGGACCAAAAGGTTTCTGGGCTATCGAGGTCAAAAGAAGCCCAAATCTAGGCCCCGATGACATAAGAGCCCTTTCAGCATTTAAGGAAGAATATCCAGAGGCCACGTGTTTCGTTGTCGTTCCCGGAAAAAGAAAAGAAAATTATCGAGGAATTCCCGTCATTCCGATCGAAGAGTTTCTGCTTAATCTTACCCCCGAAAATCCTACCTTGTTTTAGCAGGGAAAATCGAGTATCATTCTCGCCCTATGGAATATATACATCGGCCGTACGTGCCGGGAGAAACCATCGCTGCCATCGCAACCCCACCGGGAGAAGGGGGAGTTGCAATCGTTCGTATTTCGGGCAATGAAGCGCTAAAAGTTGCGGAAACCGTTTTTTCTGGCCCTGTGCGTTCTTACAAAACACATACGGTACATTTTGGCAAAATCTTCGATGCAGAAAAAAACACCGTCGACGAAGTGCTATGCTTGGTCATGCTTGCGCCAAAGTCATACACCGGAGAAGACACGGTTGAAATCCATTGTCATGGAGGGAGTCTTATCACCCGCCATGTTCTCGAGACAATTTTAAATGCTGGCGCTCGCGCCGCACAACCGGGCGAATTCACTTTCAAAGCGTTTATCAATGGTAAACTCGACCTGGCTCAAGCTGAAGCTGTTCAATCGCTCATCAGTGCCAAAAATGATTTAGCTCTCACGATGGCCGAACAGCAACTACAAGGTAAAATTTCTAAACACATCCTCGCTTTTCAAAAGCAATTAGTCGACATCGCTGCCATTCTTGAGGCATGGGTCGATTTTCCAGAAGAGGATTTAGAATTTGCCACTATGGATGAAATTATCGCCATTTTGGAAAAAGTCAAGGAAGAGATGCTAAAGCTCGCTTCTACTTATCACGATGGAAAAATTGTCAGTCATGGCATTGCGCTATGTCTTGTAGGACCACCCAATGTCGGGAAATCTTCTCTCATGAATGCACTACTGGGCAAAGATCGAGCAATTGTCACTGATATTCCTGGAACAACGCGCGATGTCCTCGAAGCGGATTTAAAATTAGGACAACTCCATTTTCGTTTGATCGATACAGCAGGCATTCGCGATACGAATGAAATTGTAGAACAAGAAGGGATTCGCCGTTCTAAACAAACTATGAGCGAAGCAGATCTCATTTTACTCGTTCTCGACGCCACTCGCGGACTGTGTCCTGAATCGCAAACTCTACTCGACTCTGCGCCTCGTGAAAAAACTCTGCTCGTTTGGAACAAAATCGATGTAGAAGATGCGCTGCCAGCACCAGAATATCCTCACCTGGCTGCTGTCTCTGCCAAAGAACATCTGGGCTTAGATCAACTTCGAGAGCAGATCGATCAACTCATTTGGCATAAAGGTCCCCCTGCTAAAGATGAAATTGTCATCACTACCGCGCGTCATCACCAAGCGTTAATACAAGCTTTGAGCGCCTTGCAAAATTTAATCGACGGCTTAAAAACAGGGATTTCTCCTGAGTTTGTCGCCTCAGATATGCGTCAAGTACTCATCGAACTTGGGACAATCATCGGCACTAACATCACAGAAGATATCCTTTCGGCAATCTTCTCTAAATTTTGCATTGGGAAATGAAGAAAAAAGAAATGGCTCAGCACATTCAAAAGATCCTCGAGGAACATTTCCCCCATCCTAGCATTCCCCTGTCTCATCGCGACCCCTACACGCTGCTCATAGCCGTACTTCTATCAGCACAAAGCACTGATGTAAGAGTCAATCAAATCACTCCTCATTTATTCGCTAAAGCCTCTACACCGCAAGAAATGATTAAACTCTCCATCCCTGAAATTGCTGCCCTCATCAAGCCCTGCGGCTTAAGCAACACTAAAGCTAAAGCGATTTGGCATCTCTCAAAACTTCTTCTGGAAAAACATCAAGGAAAAGTACCCGCCTCTTTTGCTGAACTAGAAGAACTTCCCGGCGTCGGACATAAAACAGCATCCGTTGTTATGGCACAAGCTTTCCATAAACCTGCTTTTCCTGTAGATACACACATTTATCGTTGCGCTAAACGCTGGGGTTTAAGTTCCGGCAAAAATGTCGTGCAAACTGAAAAAGATTTGAAAGCCTTATTTCCTGAAAAATCTTGGATAAAGCTCCATTTGCAGATCATCTACTTCGCACGAAAATATTGTCCCGCGCGTGGCCACAAAAAAGAACAGTGTCCCATCTGCAGCACAATAAGATAATTTTACCACAGAGACGAGAAACCACAGAGGCGGCTTTGCCGCGGAGAGGAGAGGAATCAAAAAAATCTTTTCTTCAGCACGCGTAGCGTGCCTCTGTGGTTTCGATCTCTGTGGTTTATTTTCTTAAAGCACGGCCCAGGGATTGGCCGAGAAAGCCACGCGCTTCGATCTTATGTGAAGAAATCTCGATTAGATCTTCATCTAATGCAATTGTATTGGGTTCGAAAAGCAGGATTAAACAGGAACCGCCGAATGAAAAATATCCCTTTTCATCCCCTTTGGCATAAGATGTGCCTGGACGATACGTTTGGATAATACTACCGACATAGGTCGCGCCTATTTCAAGATAGAGAACTTGACCGAACTGAGCTGTTTGCAATTTTGTTAGTATCCGCTTATTTTCACTTAAGATCTCGATATTGCGCTTTAATGCAATCGGATTGACGGAGAATAAAGGCCCATTGATGAGCTGCGCATAGCCGGGCAAGCAACGACAAGGAAAATGAAAACGATGGTAATCGACAGGACACAGACGCGCAATCACCATAGCTCCCTGCCGATATTGCTCCGCGAGATCTTCACTTTGCAGTAAATCAGATAGGGAAAATTTTTTGCCTTTTACCCAAAACCCATCTGCGCTCGCAATATTGGGAAAGACGAGATAACGCGCATCCGCGGGAAGAGTTGCAGTTTTTTCATCCCCTTCCATCGGACGAGATTCGGATTTTATTCGTCGAATAAAAAAGTCGTTAAAGTTGCGAAAAGAATTAACGGGATCTACAAACTCATCAGCGTTGACCTGAAAACGTTTGATGAAGGGTTTTACTTTTGAGCGGCTGATCCAGCTTTTTTGATACGCCCCATAGAGACGAGAAAAGAGAGGAAAACGGGTGATGATCGGAAGTAAAAAAGCAGAAAAAAAGCGCGGTAAAAATCCTTCTCCGTAGAGAAGTTTGAGAAAAAAATGTCCATAGACTTTTTCTTTTTCCCGTTTTTTGGTACGGCGGTCGATGTAATAAATATCGGTCATGGTTTGCGGATCGCAGTTTTGCCGGCAATCGAAGAAAAGAAGGTTAACTCATCGAGATAATCTTTGGCAAAGAGATGTTCAATGTGATTGGATGCGATCATCTCAGAAATTTGGCGTGCTGTGCGCACTAATTTGCTCGCATGCGACTTGGATTGATTGCCTTGAACAAACTCCTCTCTTTGTTTTTTATATTGAAGCATCAGCTCGCGCATTTGTTTCTGCGCTTCAAGTTGCTTCGTTGTAGCAACAATCATTTGATCAATAGTTTTAATTTCATCATTTTCGCCTAACGGAAGACTGGTCTCGATCAAAGATGATTGAGGGATGAGCAAAGTGGGATTTTCGGCATACAAACAAAAAACCCAACTTAAAATAATGATTTTTAAAAAATTCTTCATATCCAGCGCAAATGATTATACAGGGAACCATACGAAAAAAACAGGATTGTGTCAAAATAGTCTATTTGCGTGGATTCGTAGCTATTTTTTCAGTCCTGGCGTAATTGATTTTTTTATCTGATAAAGATTTTTTGATCAGTGTAAGAATTAGGCTCAAAGACATCTATGCCCCCTAAATTAGCCTGTATGTGTCTAGGCTGACTTTTTTTAACCTACCACTAGAACTATTTTAAGTCAGCAGAGTAAAAAAATTAAGCGTAAACAACATTAAACAGTTTAGGCTTAGGTTACTGAAAATTTAAACATATTTCCTGCCTGTTCTAAAATTTACAAACACAATATAATCAAGATCTTGATCAGCCCCTATCGTAGGAAATCGCCATGTTTGGTTTTTTTAAAAAAATTTTTGGCACTGCCCAAGGCCGCATTCTTAAAAAGTACGGGAAATTAGTCGCCGAGGTCAATCGCTGGGAGACCCAATTTCAAGCGCTTTCCGAAGATGATTTGCGAGCAAAAACGGCAGAATTCCGTAGCCGACTTGACCAGGGTGAACCGCTCGATAACCTGTTACCGGAAGCCTATGCAGTAGTCAAAAATGCTTGCCGCCGTCTGTGTGGCACCGATATCCATGTTTCGGGATACGATCAAAAATGGGACATGATTCCTTATGACGTGCAAATCTTGGGCGGGATCGCGATGCATTATGGCGCAATCGCCGAGATGCAAACCGGTGAAGGAAAAACGCTTACAGCTGTGATGCCGCTGTATCTCAACGCATTGACTAGAAAGCCTGTTCATCTTGTCACGGTCAATGATTATCTAGCGCAACGCGACTGCGAATGGATCGGGACAATTTTTCGCTTTTTAAACTTGACCGTCAACGCCCTTACAAACGCCACGCCGCACCACTCTCGCAAAGCGGTATACGAAGCGGATATTTTATATGGCACAGCATCTGAATTTGGCTTCGATTATTTGCGCGATAACTCGATGGCGCAGAGCAAAGAAGATCAATGTCAACGCGGCCATTATTTTGCCATCGTCGATGAGATCGATTCCATTTTGATCGATGAAGCGCGTACTCCCCTGATCATTTCAGGGCCCTCTTCGGTCTCTAGACAAATGTACGATGAACTCAAAGACGATGTGATGAATCTGGTACGCCATCAACGCGATCTTTGTAATAAACTCGCTTCAGATGCGCGTAGGGTTTTGGAAAAATTGGGTAGCTTGGAAGAGACGCCGCAAGAGCGCAAATTGAGCAAAGAACAAGAGGCTGAAGAAAAAGAAGCGCTGCGCAAACTCTGGCTGGTCGGTAGAGGTACGCCACAAAATAAAATCTTAAAACGCATCCGTGAAAATCCCACTTTAAGAGCTCAAATCGAAAAATGGGACACCTATTTTTACGGCGAACCAAACAAAGAAGAACGCGCCAAAAACCTAGCTGAATTATTTATCATTGTCGACGAACGTGCGAGTGAATTTGAACTTACCGATAAAGGGATTCAACAATGGGTTGAAGATAATAAAGAGAAAGCTACCTCAGATGATTTCATTATGCTCGATTTGGGGCATGAATATGCTAAAATCGATCAACAACCCGAGCTCACAGATCAAGATAAGCTTCAGCAGAAAGTCCACTTACGCGAAGAAGATTCTCGCCGAAAAGAGCGCACACACAATTTAAGACAACTCCTTCGCGCCCATTTGATGATGGAAAAAGATGTCGATTACATCATTGCTGAAGAAAAGATCGTCATTATCGATGAGAATACAGGAAGACCACAACCGGGACGGCGCTTTTCCGATGGATTGCACCAAGCGATTGAAGCGAAAGAAGGGTTAGCTATTCAGGGGGAAACTCAGACTTACGCGACGATCACATTGCAGAATTATTTCCGGATGTACAACAAGCTGGCAGGGATGACTGGAACAGCGATGACGGAAGCCAATGAATTTAAAGAGATTTACAAGC
Organism: uncultured Verrucomicrobiae bacterium; assembly: GCA_963839895.1. Taxonomy (GTDB): domain Bacteria; phylum Chlamydiota; class Chlamydiia; order Chlamydiales; family Rhabdochlamydiaceae; genus CAJCIW01. Next base: position 1,867,236 of record CAWIWQ010000001.1, on the reverse strand, counting down.
TCGAAGTTCTTGCCATTCCGACGCATCGCAAAGGACAACGCAAAGATACTGATGATGAGATCTACATGACCGAACGGGAAAAATACAACGCCGTTCTCAAAGACATCCAAGAGATCCACGCTAAAGGTCGTCCGATTTTAATCGGTACAGAATCGGTGGAAGTTTCGGAAAAACTCTCTCGCATCCTGAAACAAAACAAGTTAGAACACACCGTCCTCAACGCTAAAAATCATGCCCAAGAAGCAGAGATTATCGCGCAAGCTGGGGCTGATGGCGCTATTATGGTAGCGACCAATATGGCTGGTCGTGGAACTGACATTAAATTGAAACCCGGTGTCGCTGATCGCGGTGGTTTACATGTCATTGGCACAACTCGTCATCAATCGCGCCGTATCGATCGGCAGTTGCGCGGCCGCTGCGCTCGTCAAGGCGATCCAGGTACTTCTAAATTTTATGTCTCCTTTGAAGATTCCCTGATGCGGCTGTTCACTTCACCGCGCATCACGACATTTTTACAGAGATTTCGACCGCCGGAAGGAGAAGCGATTTCTGCAAAAGTGCTCAATAAATCGATTGAGACGGCACAAAAACGGGTTGAACAACGCAATTACATGATCCGTAAACACACTCTTGAATACGATGATGTGATGAACAAACAGCGCGAAGAGATTTACGCCTTCCGCAATGAAGTACTGCATATCGATAATACTCTTACGCTAGCCTATGAGATTCTCGAAGGGATTTGCGCGCAAATGAGCCGTCAATTTTTCACGTCTCGCAGTGTCGAAGGCGGCTGGAATCCTCAAGGGTACTGCCAATGGCTAATCGCCCATTTTCCACTCAACTTTGATGCTAAAGAATTTGACAATGATTACTTAAACCTCGAAGAGATCGAAAAACTGGCAAGTGATAAGGTGCTAACCGCCTTCAATCACAAAATCGGACATGAAGGGGAAAAAATCGGTCAAGCGCAAAGCCTATTTGCTAATCAACCTCAAGTTAAAATGAATCCTGAAGAAATTTTAAGAGAGGTTATCCGCAGTTTACTCGTGCGAAACATCGATCGCCTTTGGCAAGAACATTTGCTGCACATCGATCATCTGCGCACTGAGGTCCATTTGCGATCTGTCGGTCAAAAAGATCCTCTGCTGGAATTTAAACACGAAGCATTTGCCCTCTTCGACGCGCTTACTCTGCGCATGAAACAAGAAATTGCTCACGCCTTATTTAAATTTGAAATGATCATCCCTGAAGCGGCACAGCCCTCTGCTCCACGACAACCACGAAAAAGACGTCCATTAATTGATCTTTCGTTGATGCCAGAACTCGAGGATCTGTCTCAGCAAACAGATCCTGACGATCAACCCATCATCTCCTAATCTAGTTGTTTACTTGAAACAAAGGGGAATCAGCGCAGAAAGGAAAAGAGTACGCTGAGCCGCAGAGTTAGAAGAAAAGAACTATTGTATGCCTTCTCCTACCTCTGCGTCTCTGTATCTCATGCCTCTTTCTCTGCGCTGATTCCCAATTGTAAATTTATTTCTTGCATACGCTGGCAGTTAAAAAACTTTAATTTTTAATCTGAATTGCGATATCTTTTTTATAAAATTTCTAAAAGACGGTTTTGTATGACAATCGCAATAGATCCTCCTCCAGCACTCGACCGAATTTCTTCTGATGATAAAAAACGCTTCTTACTTTTTTATCAATTGGATGGTAACCGTTCGGCAAAACGACAAAATTTAGGCAAAGTAGTCGAGCTCGCAAATAAAGCCTGCAGCATCATTGAAAGAACCAATCCGATTTTACAAGAGGGTTCTCCTCAAACAGCAGTCATCCCAGGAAGACAATGGCAACTCAATCGTCTCTCTCTTATCAAACAAATAGTTGCCCGCAAAATCATCTGCAAACGGGAGTACTATGAGAATCACTGGTTTGGGAGGATCACCAAATTCTTTTTAAAATGTTTTAAACAATGGAATGATGGTGACACGGCGGCAATCGTCAAAGCCGAGGATTTTTTGATCTTTCATGACATCCGCCTTCCCCTATATAAGAATTCAAAAGGTCTCTATCAGGCTAGATTCTTTTTTCCCACAATCCCGCTGTGGTGGGTGCGTCAAAATTTAGTGATCGATCGCTTTTTTAACTACAACCCCCGACGAGCAATACCTGTTGTACAAAATTTCCGTTATGAACTTTTAAATCCCACCGATCCTCATGTATTTATTTAGCGGTCATCATTTCAAGGCATTGACTTTCTTAAAACCGAAAAAAAACAGAGGTAAAGCGGCGAGGCAATAGACAAACCAATAACTGCTATTCCACTCGAGACGTAAGAAGCCATTATCAGAAAAAAAGAGTTGCAAAAGACCGATTGTAAGTAGATTGCCCCCAATCGAAAGCAATAAAATCGGAAAAAAACTACTCCGACCTTGATCTTGCTCAGTCTCTTGGGCTGATTCGACGGGAATTGTGGGGATACCTAGGGAAGCTGATGCGTTGTTGAATCTTTTTTCTGTCATAATTTCTTTTAGGGGTTCAAGTTTTTTATCCAATGATTGTTTTGCGGCATGCGGGGACTGATACAGGGCTGTCAAACTGTCTTGCAACTGCTGATGGTTACTCTTAATTTGTTGCTCAGAAGCGCAATAGGGACAGACATCCGCCTCTAAGGGGATGCGACCATCGCAACTGGCACACATTTTTTGTCGATCTTGCATAGCATTAAGCTCATCTTCGCATAGGCAGCTCAAAACTTTCTACTTTTTTCTAGCCGGGCAATGGTGTAAAATCGGTGGCAAAAAGGAATGGTTTTCTATGGAAAGACAAAATTTTGACCTAGTGGTGATCGGCGCCGGGCCGGGTGGGTATGTCGCTGCGATCAAAGCGTCTCAAATGGGTCTTCGCGTTTGTCTGATAGAAAAAGGGTTTCTCGGTGGAAGCTGCCTCAACGTGGGTTGCATTCCCACAAAAACTCTTTTGGCCAATGCCCAAGTGATGCATAAGGTCACGCATGCCGCAGATTATGGAATCAGCACAGGAACTGTCTCGTTTGATTATGGAAAAATGAAAGTGCGCAAAGATGGCGTGGTCGAAAAAATCCGTAAAAGTTTAGAAGGGCTGCTGTTGTCGAATGGTCTTACGATTTTACGGGGAACCGCAGAATTTCTTTCCCCTAACGAAATCAAAGTTAAAGGGGATAAGAGTCTCATTGTGCAAGCGCCAAAAACGATCATCGGCACAGGCTCTGTACCCCTTGATATTCCCGCGTTTCCCTGCGATCATCGTCGCGTGCTCGACTCGAGCTCTATTCTCGAATTGACGTCTCTACCAAAGACCCTTGCCATCATCGGCGGAGGATATATCGGCTGCGAATTCGCTTCGCTATTTGCCGATTTCGGCGTAAAAGTCATCATCTTGGAAGCCCTGCCTTCAATTGTGATGTTTCAAGGCAAAACCATCGCTGAAACTCTGACACGCGCTTTTGTGAAAAAGAGGATCGAGATTAATACAAATGTCCTCGTTGAAGGGATCGACCATCACCCTTCCCATTTAAGCATTCGTCTTAAGGACAAGCCTCCTATTTCCTGTGATATGGCCCTCGTTTCAATCGGACGAAAGATCGTTTCAGCGCATTTAGGCTTAGAAAAGGCCGGCGTTGCTATCGGAGAGAAAGGAGCGATCATCGTCAATGATAAGATGGAAACCAATGTCCCAGGCATTTACGCAATCGGTGACGTCACCGGCAAATATATGCTGGCCCATGTCGCTTCCCACCAAGGGCTCATCGCCGCTGCTAATGCCGCCGGTCAATTTGCTAAAATGCATTATAATGCTGTTCCTTCTGTGATTTTCACCGATCCTGAAATTGGGACGGTGGGAATGTCACTGGAACAAGCTCAAGAAGCGGGCTACGATGCTGCTGTCGGCAAGTTCCCTTTCCAAGCCCTCGGCAAATCGATTGCATCGATCGAAACGGAAGGATTTGCGCAAGTGATCGCCGATCGTAAAACGGGGCAAATTCTCGGTGCGCAAGTCATCGGTCATGAAGCTTCCGCACTCGTCGCTGAGATGGGATTGGCAATTGCCAATGAATTGACAATTGATTGTGTAATCGATACCATCCATACTCATCCGACTACACCTGAGGCCTGGCTTGAGGCGGCACTTCTCGCCAACGATACACCGATCCATTTCCCTCCCAAAGTGAAAAGATCAACATGACAGAAGGTAATCCAAAAGTTCCTAAGTTAAATAAACTGCCGATCAACCCCGACTCTTATCCAGCACGGGGACGATTTCCTTCTTGGCTTCACCGCGACTTGCCAAAAGGAGCTAATCTCTTCAAAACGCAGGCAATCCTCTCAAAATACCGACTTAATACCGTTTGTGAAGAAGCCAAATGTCCCAATCGATTCGAATGTTACTCGAATAAAACCGCGACTTTTTTAGCACTCGGCAAAGCCTGCACCCGCAATTGTGGATTTTGCGATATCGATTTTTCCAAAACTCCTAAAATGCCAGAGGCCGACGAGCCGCATAGAATTGCCAGCTCTGTTAAAGAGTTAGGATTGCAACATGTCGTAATCACCATGGTGGCACGCGATGATTTGCCGTTTGGCGGAGCTGAATATTTCGCCGCGATCATGCGCCAAATTAAAACCGATTGTCCCGATGTTTCCCTCGAAGTGCTCACATCCGATTTCTCAGGTGAGCAAGCAGCCTTAGATATCGTCCTTCGACAGCAGCCTGATGTCTTTAATCACAATATCGAAACTGTGCGGGAATTAACTCCGCGTGTTCGCCATAAGGCAAGCTATGAGCGAACGCTCTCTGTTTTAAATTACGCCAAACAGTCAGGTCTTGCCGGACATATCAAATCGGGATTAATGGTAGGTCTTGGCGAGACAATCTCCCAGGTTGAGCAAACAATCACAGACCTCTATCATGCCGGTTGCGCTATCATCACGATTGGGCAATATCTCCAGCCCAATCAGCGTAAACTTTTGGTGAAAGAATTTGTCACTCCGCAGCAATTCGACTCTTATAAAAACTTCGGTATAAACCTTGGCGTCAAGCAAATGTATTGCGGACCGTTTGTCCGTTCGAGCTATCACGCCCATGAAGTCAAAAACCTCGTAGAGCCAACACATGGATGATCTTCCTTCTTTTCCCATGATCGAGAATCTCGATCACGAAATTCTTATGCATCGCGATGTGCATTTTAGCGGCAGTTTCTCTCTTATGCATGATTATTATGCTAAAGAAGGGAAAGGGATTCGCCCTGAAATCACGTTAGATCGGATCTTAGAACTGCAAAGACTGGAAAATCATTTTGGCAACCATTTTTCCCATCATGTTTTGCATGACCAAGAACAAGAAGATGTACGTCTGGCCAAAGAAAAATATCGCTCTTTAAAACAGTTATATAGTGAACAAGACAATATCTTTGCCCGCTTGATCGCCGATCTGATCCTCTCTGAGGATGAAAATCCCTCGCAAGAGATCGCTGTTATTGCCGCTCAAGGGGAACATATTGTTCCTGCGCTCATTGAATTACTCGACAGCGAAGATTTCTTTAATCCTTTATTTCCCGGATATGGAGAAGCTCCAGCGCTTGCGGCGCGCTGTTTAGGTCTTATCGGAGATGAACGAGCGATCCGCCCTCTCTTTGGCGCGCTCGGGCGGGAAGATTTTTTTATGGAAGAGTCCATTTTCGATGCCTTGGCATTGATCGGTGATAAAGCCAAAGAATTCTTGCTGTGCATCTTAAAAAAAATGCCTGTGACTAAAGAAAATGAACAGGCAGCCATCGCTCTAATCGGTTTCAAAGACGATCCTGAGATCGCCATTGTCTTTCTTCATATGTTACTCCAGGAAAACACCCTCAATTACCCGATTTTTGCCGCTTATCTCATCATGGGATGTCACGGCCTTAAAGATGTAAAGAGTCGGGAAGTCTTTATTCAGATTTCTCAACGTCCGAATCTCCCCCTAGATTTAAGACAAGAGATGGATGTGATCATTAAAAAATGGAAGAAAAAATCTTCGATGAGAAATTAGTTCATTTTAAATCTAATCGAATTATTTCAATTTGATTCATAATTCAAAATACTGCTATTAATAAGTTATTGAGTCTTCAAATGCAGGATAGGCGTGTCCACAGACAAGCACAAGCCAAAAGAGCTCATGGAAAAAGTCGCCAGCATTGTGCTGGCGGGTGGACAAGGCACGCGCCTATTTCCACTGACGCAAACCCGTTGCAAACCTGCTGTGTGTTTTGGGGGTCGTTATCGACTAATCGATATTCCCATCTCTAATTCTCTCAATGCGCATATCCAACGCATCTTTGTCATTTCCCAATATTTTGCCTCTTCCTTGAATCAACACATTCTCGAAACCTATCAACTCGACTACTTCAGGCAATCTAAAATCCAAATGCTGTGTCCCGAAGAAACTCTAAATCGGAAAGTCTGGTTCAAGGGAACCGCCGATGCTATTCGACAAAATTTAGAACATTTGGAAAAAGCTCCTGTGGACTATTTTCTCATTCTCTCAGGCGATCAACTCTACAATATGAACCTGATTGACATGCTCAATTTTGCCAAAAAAGAAGACTCCGATCTGGTGATTGCTTCGATCCCTGTCGAAGAAAGAGAAGCGAGACGAATGGGCTTGCTCCGCATCAATTCCAATTGCGAAATTCTCGAATTCCACGAAAAACCTACGCAGGCAGAAATCATCAAACGCTTTGAGCTCTCTTCCAATTTTCTCAAAGGACATGAGATCGTTCATCCCGAGAAAAAACACTTCTTAGGTTCGATGGGAATCTACATATTTAAACGGCAGGCGTTATTCGATCTGATGAAAGAGGAAGGGGATGATTTTGGTCGCGACCTCATCCCCAACCAAATCAAGGCTGGAAAAACCTCCGCCTATGTCTATAAAGGCTATTGGGAAGACATTGGCACGATCGATTCCTATTACCACGCTAATTTGGCCCTCACTAAAAGAACACACTGCTTGAATACATACGACATGCAAAATCCGATCTTCACCCACCCGCACAATCTACCCAGCCCCTTATTTAAAGATACAATCATCAATCAATCGATCATCAGCCAAGGCGCCGTCATCGAAGCAAAAGAGATCTCAAACAGCGTAATCGGCATCCGCATCAAGATCAAAAAAGGGACGATTATTCGCGATTCGATCGTGCTTGGCAGCTTGTACAACGAGCCGCATCTCGTCCCCATCTTCTTAGGCGATGATGACTTTAGCATCGGAGAAAACTGTGTGATTGAAAAAGCCATTCTCGATGAGCATACTTCGATTGGCAACAACGTTCAGCTAATCAATAAGAAACAGCTACAGAAATTTGATGGCGATGGCATTTTTATTCGCGACGGCATTATCATCGTGACTTCCGGGACTAAAATTCCCGATGGGTTTATTTTGTAATTCTATGACCATTTGGGCCCTTTCCGATCCTCACCTAGCCATTAGCGTTCCTGAAAAATCGATGGACGTGTTTGGTCCCGCTTGGAAAAATTACGCACAGCAGATTGAGACGAATTGGCGAAATACTGTTTCTTCCGAGGACCTTGTTTTAATTCCCGGCGATATTTGTTGGGCCATGCGCCTAGAAGATGCTTTAATTGACCTGAAATGGATCGATTCTCTCCCCGGCACTAAAGTGATGATCCGCGGTAACCACGACTACTGGTGGACCTCTTACGCTAAAATGGCAAAAGTGATGCCCCCTTCGATTCACTGTATTCACAACAATGCTTGGGAGTGGAAAGATATCGCCATCGGCGGCAGCCGACTATGGGATACAGACGAATACAATTTTGGTCGCTTTATCGAATTTCAAAAAAATCCGCACGCACGCGTCAAAACACCCGAGGAGCTTGCTAAAGAACAAGAGGAGCAGGAGAAAATTTTTGTGCGCGAGCTTGAGCGTTTAAAGCTTAGCTTGTCTCAGCTCAATAAAAATGCTCGTACCCGAATTGCGATGGTACATTACCCGCCCGTGGATGCAGACCTAAACCCTTCGCGGGCCTCTGAAATTCTCGAACAGTTTCAAATCGACTATTGTGTCTTCGGTCACTTGCACAACGTGCGCCCTGGCTCGCTTCCCTTCGGAGAAGCTCGCGGCGTGAAATACCTTTTCACTTCCTGTGACTATATCAACTTTACCCCTGTAAAAGTCCTATAAACGTGCCCGAGCCCGCGTGCGTGCCCGCGCCCGGTTCATTCTCTGAAAATTCGGAACTGTTTTAAGAAAAAAAATCGGGCTCGGGCACGAGGGGGAAGGATCATGAAATCAATTTTATAAAATGTAGGAAGGTAGGATCGTGAGACTCTAATTTGCGATCGAGGGGAAACGCAGAACGTGCATCGAGCAGACTCTTGACCGATTTTTCCTCTTTATCCCGATCGAGACAGCGATAATATTCTGCGACCATTGCCAGTAAGTTTTGGAATTCCTCTTCTGTTGTGAGCAGGGGCAAAGCCTGTTTGACGGCATGCATAAACAGGCGGACATCACCATGATGGGTTAAACTCTCTGTAATTTGCAGCAGCAGTTCCAGATCGGGCTGTTCTTCCAATTCTCCTAAAATACGCGTGTACATAAGATTGGCTTCTTCGACGTCGGTTGCTGTAATCAAAAGCGCCCGTAAAAATTCAAACCGCCTACGATTGGAAATGTAGGGGAAAAATTCATCGAATAGCTCGGAAGCGTAAGTTGTGTTTTCAGCTGAAATCTGATCAAAAATATAATCGGCGATAAACCGCTCTAAATCATGTGCACAATAGAGAGAAATATCTTTAAATACCTGTTTAGGGTCTCCTTTAGCGTCGGCGGCGTCATCTAGGACATCTTCTAGGATTTGGAGGGCATTTTGCAAAGTCTCGTCATCGGCTAATTCATCGGCGTCATACAATTCAAATAATTGATCGAGTTCATCGCAAAAGATCGAGAGGGAAAATTTATCAGGAAGCAGCCTACGCCATAGCTCAAAAATCAACAGATAGGTCCGCTCACGCCCTTCTAAATTTTCATCCTCGATCCAAAGGAAATCGAGGAGCTCTTCAGGGCTTTCGCAGTTTTCAGCATAGAGGTAAAAACTCTCCTCATTTAAAATAAGACCCAATGTTTTTAAACGGGAAAACAATTCTTCAATGCTTAAATCCCGCAAATCTTCGACATGCCAGGCGCTGACATCGATTGTCTTATTTTCTAGCCAATTGATTCTCAATAAATTAAAGAGCGCTTTGCCTTTCAGCTCCATGCACACTCAAGGTAAAATGAAGCAGCTTAGCTTGAAGAAAATATCCCGTCAACACCGCAGCTTTTTACTGCTCGAATTGCTGATCGCCATCACCCTCATCGGCACGCTGGCCTTACCTGTTGTCAATTTTCCTTTGCAAGCACTTCGCGAAGAGATCAAAAGCATTTATCGAATTGAAACCCAACGCCTGGCGGATAAGACCTTTGCGGAATTCAAAGCCGATCTTTACAGTCAAAAGATTCGTTGGGAAGATCTCGCTCAACCGCGAAAAAATAAAGTAAAAATTCTCGATGATTTGATTCAGCTCAGTTTGGAGCCGTTGAGCCCACGCAAATTTAAGCGTAAGGCGACTGTCCATTCCTGTCTTAGAGAACAAGAGGGTCAGCAGTGGCGGCTCGTCACGTTTTATGTCACCTTTGCTCCGTGCGATAAGCAAACACCTTTATTTCGAGGACAATTCGCCGCAAAAAAAGACAAACGCAAAAAAAGAATCCCTGAATCGTATATTTTCACCTATCAAGTCGTCGTCGGCAAAAAACCAATGTCCATTCCAGAACATTCTGTTCCAACAATACAGGCTGGATAAAAAAATCCTTTCACGGCATGTTGTGAAAAAAAATGAGGATCCAGCATGTCATCAACACACCAGCCATATATCTCCGGTAAAGAGATCCATGTTCGTGAGTTTACTGTTCGCGCTGTCATTTTAGGGATGATCCTCGGACTGATCTTTGGTGTCGGCAATGCCTATCTCGGATTGAAAGTAGGCACCACGGTTTCAGCGTCCATACCAGCCGCAGTATTATCGATGGCGATCCTACGCACCTTTTTCAAACGGGTCACCATCCTTGAAAACAACATGGTTCAAACGATCGCCTCGGTGGGAGAAGGATTAGCCGCTGGCGTAATTTTCACCGTCCCCGCCCTATTTTTATTGGGCGAGCGCCCCGCTCCTTCGCGCATTTTTTTGCTCGCAGCACTCGGGGGTGTACTGGGCGTGCTCTTCATGATTCCCATGCGACGCTACATCATCGTGCAAGAACATGGAAAGCTCCCTTTCCCTGAAGGAACAGCCTGCGCAGAAATCCTCAAATCGGGCGAGTCTTCCCGTTATAAAGCTCTGATGGCATTCCTCGGCATTATCATTGGATCTGTCCATAAAATCTGCTCCAGCGCTTTATATCTTTTCAAAGAAGTTCCCTCCTGGATCATCGCCCCCTTTCAGAAGACAGAATTCAGTATGGATTGCACACCCTCGCTTCTCGGGGTCGGATTCATCGTCGGACCGCGCATTTCCGCACTGTTGTTCGGGGGTGGAGCTTTGGGCTGGTGGGTATTGATCCCCTTGATCCGCATGTTTGGTGCCGGCGATGTGACGATCTATCCCGGAGAAATCCCCATTTCGCAGATGTCCACTGATGACATTTGGTCTGATTACGTCCGTTACATCGGCGCGGGAACGATTGCTGTCGGCGGTATTTTAAGTCTGTTTAAAATTGCCCCGCTGATCGGCAAAACTTTAAAGGTGGGCTTCGATGAGCTATTCCAAGGATTTACCCATAAACATTATAAATTGCGTACCGATCGCGATATTTCTTTACGCTGGCTCGTCTTAGTGTCGATCGCCATCATTTTAACCCTCTGGCTATTTCCCGGCCTGCCGATGAATTTTCTTACGATTTTGCTGCTTGTCCTGCTGGGATTTTTCTTTGTCGCCGTGACTTCTCTTACCGTCGGAATCGTCGGTAGCACCTCTAATCCCGTCTCTGGTATGACCATCACTACGCTGCTGATCACCTGTCTGATCTTTGTCATGCTCGGCTGGACGGAGAGAGTGTATTTGATCGCAGCGCTAACAATGAGCGTTGTCGCCAACGTCGCAATCGCTCTTGCTGGAACGACCTCTCAAGATTTAAAAACCGGTTTTCTACTCGGCGCTACCCCGCGCTCTCAGCAGATCGGCGAAATCATCGGCGTCTTGCTCCCTGCGCTGGCTATCGGCGGCACTTTGTATTTACTCGATAAAGCCTATGGTTTCGGCTCAGCGCAAATGCCTGCGCCACAGGGGACAATGATGGCTCTCATTGCTAAGGGAGTCATCCAAGGCGATATCCCGACCACACTTGTCGTCATTGGGGTGGTAATCGGTGTATTACTCGAACTGTTAAAACTTCCCATTCTCCCCTTTGCTATTGGCCTCTATCTCCCCTTATCGCTCAGTACTGCGATGATGGTCGGTGGTGTCGTCTCAGCTTTTGTTAAACGCAAAGAAGGCAATAGCAGCGCTGTTGACCGCGGTGTCCTGGCTGCCTCCGGCCTTGTCGCGGGTGATGCTTGTACGGGCGTAGTCATCGCTATGCTCACAGTAGGTGGAGTAGTGGCTGCTGATGCGAAAGCGCTCCTTCCCGATGGATTTAGCATCGTTATATATGCGCTGCTTGCCGTCGCATTGGGCTGGTTTGCGCTTAAACCCCCAGCATTTTTCCTCCGAAAGAAATAACCTACTTTGCTTTTTCTAAGTGGGATAAAATTTTTTCTCTCTGTATGGGATTAAAATCATCTCCATAAAAATGGATAAATAATGCTTTGCGCAAATCGACCTCAGAGATGTCGGGATTCTTCTCTTTAATAGCGCGGATAATTAAGTACTTGGAAGTCTGATACATTGAAACTCCCATTTGAAGCCGCTCAATCGGCGTCTTTCGTTGAATCATTTTGCTCATCTTTGCCATCACTTCAGGACTTGTGTCATGCATAAGAATTAACCTTCTCAAAAATGGATGCTAGTCCTAACTGAGCAATCCATTTTTGAATATATTCTTGATCAATGTTTTTGACACTTCTAAAGAGGTTTTTAACATCATTAAGTTGCATTTCAGACAGACTGTCTTTAGCCCAGCATAGCTTAGAAATAATGAGATCCTCGGGAGAAACAATCCAAATTTCTGTATCAGCGAACTGAATTCGCTGACGTCTTTGGAATTCTGTACGACGATAAACAGAATCCTTTCGAATAATAAAATCGACTTTTAATACTAATTCATTATGAATAATGTTAAACATTCCTTCATGTTCAATAGCTTCGGAAATCGCTCTTGATTCTATATAAAAATCATCTTTAAAGTTTTGAAAAACCCTATCTTTATCCTCTTTGTAGATTTCGACAACAAAATCGATATCTCTTGTCATTCTAGGAACCGCATAAACATTGGCCGCAAAAGAACCAGTCAACATATAGGGAATATCCACCTGCTCCAATCGACCACAGACAAATTTTAAAAGTTCTATCTCTTCAGACATAGGGATCCCGGGGTAAAACTTTTCATTGTAAATCACGCCCTATTGTTCTGCAAGCGGCGCAACTTTATTTATCACAAAAAAACAACTTGATATTAATATCAATTAAGATTAACTAATAATTAATAAGCCAAATATTTAAACATGTCATTTTTATTTGCTAATTTAATTGGTTGTTTGTGTTGGGTAGGTGGAATGAACGATCGTTCTAATTCCTGCCAAACGTGTGCTGGTAACCCTTGCCAAGTAGCGACGCAAGTGATTACTAATCCGACAAGCCCGATCTTTCAGCCGGTGATCCAAGTGCAATGTTTGGCCCAATCGATTACTGTTTTGGGTCAGACCAATCCCTTGATCGCTGCTGCAATCCAGGGGGATCTCAATTTAATTAAAAAGCTATTTAAGGAAGTCAGCATCAGCGATTGTCAATTCCAGTGTAGTGTCTTAGACCCCGCTTTTATCGGAGCCGCGCTGCAGGGGCAAATGGAAGTGTTAAAATTTCTATTCGAAAAAATGTTCCCCGAAAGTTCCTGTTTCATCGATGGGACCACTTTAGCTAATGCTTCGATCTGTGCAGCAGCCAATGGCCATCTGAATGTATTAAAATTCTTATTCAAACGCGTGTTTCCAGAGTGCTCGTGCTTTGTCGATCAAGCGCTGTTGACAAACTGCAGCCTGTGCGCGACAGCCAGTGGCCAATTGGAAATCCTTAAGTTCCTGTTTAATAAAGCTTTTCCTGCCAATCTGCTGTTTGTCGATGATCCGATCGTCGATGCTTGCAGTATTGTGGCCGCCGCAAATGGCCAAGTCGAGACCCTTAAATTCTTACTTGAAAAACAGCTGCCTAAAACCTCTTTTTTTATCAGTCATGAACTGTTCAATAATTGCTTAGTGTTTGCCACAGCCAACGGACAATTGCCCGTGCTCAAGTTCCTGCTAAAACTCGCCTCACCCAAAAAGGATTGGTTTCTCGAAGGAGATGTCTTAAATCACTGCTGTTTATTCTCTGCGCTCAATGGTCAGGTGGAAGCTCTAAATCTGTTTAACACTTTCACTCGTGAAGATCCCGCCCTTCGAGATTGCCACTGGTCTCAAGAGTAATCTCTTCTCAAAAATCGGAATTTAGCCCATCCTTTTTGACTATGAAACGGTCTTTAACCATTTTAGAAATCGCAATTGCCATGGTGCTGATGGGCATTCTGCTCACGGGACTATTTAGCATTTTTCATCAGGGATTTAAGAAAAGTATTGCTCTGAAGGAAATCAAATATAAGTTGCTCGAACAAGAGCTATTTCGTCTTCGCCTTAAACAACTCTTTCATTCCCAAGAAAAGCTCTGGCTCCAGGACCATTCGGACGCGCGAGGGTTAGGACTGTGTGCAAGTCTCGAACGGACCTTTGATGCGGATTTCGGAAATGCAGGCTCATTGCTAACGATGCTCTATCTCAATGAGAAAAAACAGGTGTGTTTGGCTACCTGGACTCAAAAAGGACAAACTCGTGTTGAGGTTTTACTCGATCAAGTTGATACGTTCGAATGCAAGCTATTCGACAGCAAAAAGAAAGAGTGGACCGACGCATGGTCGTTTAAAATGGAAGACAAACCTATCATGGTCACCATTACACTCATCCGCAATCACAAAGAGATCCCTTTTTACTTTTTTCTATCTGATTCAGAAGAAGAGATTATCTATTCAGGAGTGTCGTGAATATCCTTCCCTTTGTACTCACTTTCATGATCATCTTTTCCTGCTTTTCATTTACCTTTATGGAAGAACTCAAAAGTGTATTTCGCATCGAATCTGTGCTTGAGGGATTAAATAGTGCAGAACGATCGATGCAAAATGTCATTGCCTATAGACATTACCGACAAAAGAAAACGTCAGCAGTTAAGCACAACCAGCGAAAAAATAATCCCTCCACAGAAAAAGAATACCACTCAAAGCGGACATTTTCCTATGAAAAGTCCCGATTTAATTTAAGCGCCCTTCTCGAACATTCAGATGAAGCGCAGCCACATGTTTTATATCAACCCTTGGTGCAGTTTATCCATTTGCTCTATGGCAAACAGGTATTTGTCAAAGAGGCAAAAGGGCTCGAGTCCCGCTTTATCGAGGCTTTGATTAAAAAAAGGAAAGGACTTAAACAACCCCCCGAAGATTTAAGCGAGCTTTGTCCTGATGATCCCCATTTAATGAAAATTTTTTATAAGCTTTTGCAAGGGACGAATCAATTCGATTTCAATGAAGGGATCATCCCTTTAAAATACTGTTTTACTCTTGAAAAAGAGGGTAAAAAAACAGCCTTCTATTTTAGTTTTGCCTCTCCACCACTGCTAACGGCCTTCTTCGGCGAAAATATTAAAACGCAGATCTTAAAAGCCGAACAACAGCAATGGCTCGACTCAAAAAAATACCATTTTTTTTCAAAAGATGAGCTTCATCAACTGATGAACAAACCTAATGAGATCTCTTTGCTCAACCAATTCGAGCCGCTTATGGATTTTTCTAAGAATGTCGATAAAAGAAAACAGTTGCATGGCCGTGACAAAAAAACCGGCATCGGGGTCGAAAAACCCATGATTTAGAGGCTGTCCACAAACCAAGGCTTATAAGATTTGGGGGGCTTTTCGATGATATTTCACGGGATAAAATCCGCAGCGACCGACGAGCACAATATGCCTAGCTGCATATGGGCGAGGAAGTCGACGTGAAAGATCGCGAAAAGAGTCCAAAGATCAAAGCCTTGGTTTGTGGACAGTCTCTTAACCCTACTTGCGAAATTCGCGATGAAGCGGCAAGCGAATGGTGAACGTTGTCCCCTCACCGACAATGGAAGAGACCGCAATTGTTCCATGGTGTCGTCCGATAATCGATCGGACAATCGAAAGACCCAGCCCTGCACCCCCCAAGCGACGCGAACGCGCTTTATCGACCGTGTAAAATCGCTCAAAAATGTGCTCTAAGTCTGAGGGGGAAATGCCGATCCCCTGGTCGCGAATGACAATACTGGCTTCTTCTCCTGCCTGTTGTATTTTGATGTGAATTTTTGCAGGGGGATTGGAATATTTAGCCGCATTGTCGAGTAGGTTGATGATCGCCAGTTCCAGGATGTCAGGATCAGCTGCCACAACAATTGCTTCGTGGCTTTTTTCCAGGGTGATTTGCGCTTCTTGATACACAGCTCTAACGACTTGACGACAGGTTTCAGCCAGCGCCACAAGATCGCATTCTTGAAAACGGGTATCGGGAAGATTTTCCAAGTCGGCAAGCGTCAGTAAATTTTTAACAAGTGTATCCATCCGCTGGCAATTTCGGACGATTTTTTCCGTGATGTCAACCACCATTTCGCGTGGCAGTTCGGGCAGATCTTGCAGCGTCTCAGCAAACCCTTTAATGATCGTAATCGGCGTGCGCAATTCATGGGAAGCATTGGCGACGAAATCTTTACCCATTTCCAGCACTTTGTAATGGCTGGATTTGTCTTGAAGCACGAGAATCGCCCCATTGCGTTGAGCTTTGGGAGCCGCGATTAAATCCAGATAGATTTTCTTGCCATCGCCTATAGCAATCGAATCCGTGAGCACACTGAGCCGATCTTGACTTGCTTCCATTAAAGTGCGACATTTTTCGAGAAGTTGCGCATAGGGGCGCACTTGCGCTGTCGGAAACGGTTTCCCCAAGAGCTGACGTCGCGGAATACCGATCATTTTGGATCCAATAAAATTGATGTATTGGACGTTCATCTGGGCATCAACAGCGATCACACCCTCACCCAGCGACTCTAAGATGGCTTCCTTTTCATTACGCTCATCGGTGATGTTCTTGATCTGTAAACGCAATCGATCTGAGAGAGAATTAAGCGTTTGCGCTAAACGGAAAAAATCGTCCTCTTGATCAATGGACTTGCTGAGCTCGATGCGAGGAATCGTCTCTTCTTGACCGCTTTGATAGGGCTTGATCGCCTTAATGATCTGCTGAATCGGAAAATTGATCCGATGAAAAATCAGCCACGTTACCGATCCGAAAAAGATCAACGCTAAAGCGCAAAAAGCAAAAAACCACACTTTAAATTGGCTCGTGAAATCTTCGACCTGCGCAAACGGAATCGCCGTTCGCAAAAAATACGTTTGTTTTTGCAATTCAAAGGCCAGTGTGACAAAGGCCAATTTGGTCGTCGAGGTAACAGAATGCCCCACAGAAAAAGTCACCCCTTTTTCCAGTGTTTCATTCATCTCAGCCGCAGAAAGCGACGTCGGCACTGTGCCATCCCCATCGCCGGAATCATAGAGCAATTTTCCTCGTTCATTAAACAGCGACACGCCAAAAAAAATGTAGCCTTCTTCTTTTTTCAGCTGAGCGATCATTCGCTCTTCAGTTGGGTTTTTTTGCAGTGTTTCTATCAGATTGCAGGAGTTAATTTGCAAATTGTTAAAGACAATGCGACTAACAGTTTTTTCGATGAAGGGGAAGGCAAATACAATAAATACTAAAAACAAAAGAATATGGCTTAAGATGATTTTCTGCCGAAAGTTAAGCCCTTTTCGCATTCTTGATTCCTTGTACCCGGAAAATTTCAACCGGTTTGTCAATCCCTTTGAACGTCATTGCTGGCATTGCTTCAAATAGCACTTGCTGTTTGACAAACGGTTCTTCAAGTGTAGCTTTTGTGATCAAAATTTCCATCCTTTTTGCGGCGCTACACAACCGTGAAGCTAAATTGACACTGCTGCCGATCACCGTGTAATTCAGCCGATTTTCGGCGCCCATATTGCCCGCTAACATCAGTCCCGTATGAATTCCGATCCCCATTTCTACGTCGGGCAATCCTTGAGATTTCCGCTCTTGATTCCAACGCTTCAAAGCTTCCACCATCTCCCAAGCACTGAACACAGCTTTTAAAGCGGCATCTTCATGCGAAATCGGCGCGCCGAATAAAGCCATCGCCTCATCGCCTACAAATTTATCGATCACTCCCCCATTCTTGTCGACCACCGCCGAAATTTTGGTCATACACCCATTGAGCAGATCGATCACCTGCTGAGGCGCCATATTTTGCGTCATGTTGGTAAATTCTCGGATATCGGCAAATAATACCGTCACTTTCTTCTCTTCACCGCCGAGATGGACATTCCCTTTTAAAATCTCCTGCGCAATCTCATTGGAAACGACTTTGTTCAGTACGCCCTTCACTTTTTCTTTTTCCTTTAAACCCTGCACCATCTCCTCAAAGGAATGACAAAGTACGGCGATCTCGTCATTGTGCTTTAGGGGCGGTAGCGACAATTGAATCTGATCCAGATGACCCTGTGCTATCTCTTTTGCAGCTCCTGCCAATGCAATGATCGGTTTTGTGATTCTGCGCGAGATGTTGTGCAGTAAAATAATTGCGAAGATGAGTGCGATGAAGCCTGCGATGTGGATATCGAGTAAAATTGAATTGACAATCTGTTTGCTCCCTTCTTCTAGTTCATGTAGCAGTGCAAATTGTTCTTCTTCAGGGTTAAATAGAAAAAAATGTAAATCTACAGTGGGAAACGGTTGGATATGCATGTAGAAATAATTTTTGCCATTCCAACTCACAATTCCCATCTTTTCACCAAGAATTTCTTTAAACTCAATCGGCATCGTAGCTTGTAAGTCTAATTTATTACCTGTTTCTGCATAGCCAATCACTGCCTGGTTTTCATACACAAGAATCGCTGTCTGATGAACTGCGAGCACCAGCCGCTGCAGCAAAATGTCCATGTTGACACCCAGTGTCAAATACCCTTTACGTTCAGCAGAGGGCGTTTTGACAATGAATTGTGCGGTATTCCCTAGATACACACGCTCAGAATCGGGAGGGGTGATCACCGCCATGGACGAGGCTAAATTGGAATCCAAACTTTTTGGAGGATGCGCAGCAAAATACTCACTATCTTCAAATACGCGCTTCGTAAATAAAATCTCCTTCGAATAGAGACCCGAACCCACCGGATTATTCGAAGAAAACAGCGTGATCGCATTCGGCGCTGGAAAATCCAACACGTCGCGGCCAAAAATGCCCGTTTCATTCAATGCAATCAGCGCCCACGCCATGCTGATTTGCATGTAATTGGAGGCAATCTCATCTAAATGCTTTTTCATCACCGTTTCTACAGAACCTGCCGATAGCAAGGCTTCAACCGGCACAGGACTAAACTCCTCGCGATGCTGCGCTTCCACGCCATCCATCTTTTGCATTATCTCTTCACGACTCAATACTGGAGGCTGTAACTGATGATTTTGTATCCATTTTTGCGCTCTACGAAACGCTTGCACAATCGGTGTCACTTCGATCTCATACCCTTCCGTCCATTTCACAGGGATGGGTGGCCAAGTTTGCCTCTGACTTTGAAAAATCGGTTGAGCCATTGCTTTTGATTGCATATCAGCAACTTCAAACAGCAAATACGCCTCAGGAATTTCGCCTGTCACTGTTTCAGGAATTTCTGCTAGAGGAGCTTGTACATGCGCAATCATAGAATACGGGATATGCACCCCCAGAAACGGCTCAGCATGCTCATCCACATACACCCAACTCAGATCTTCATCGATCGCGATCCGGTACGCCGGTGAGAGCATTTTTTGTTTGGGTATCAACCCAGCGGTGACCTCGCCTTGATTGGTATTTTGCAAAAAATCGAGCCACTTGTACTGAACAATGACATCTGCCGCCTCTTCCCACGTTCCCTTCAGATAATTGTTTGTAGTCGGCCCAAAACGTAACACCTGTGGCGTAAAACTGGAGAGATTGAGCAAAATCGCATTGACCCGTTCCTCATTTTCTGCAATCACTGAAGCGAGAAATTCCTGCAGGTCAATCCGATGTTTCTCGCTGAGCTCCAAAATCTTGGACCGCATATTTAGCTGCGCTTTTTCCAGCCCTTTGCGCGTCACATAATTTTCGATAAAAAATGAGCAGACCGCTACCACGACAAACAAACCACTGACAAGCAGAAATAAGCGATAGCGTACACTCATGAGACAAGATTTCGCATTTATAATATTTTATATAGCGTTTTTGAGGAGCATTTTCAAGAAAACTGTTTACAAATCTCTTCAAACTAAGAGCCCCGCGATTAATAACTTATAATCATGTAAATAATATTATATACTAAAATGGACGGATTTATTATAATTAATTGCACAACATTAATATTTTAATATGAGATCATATGACAATACATTCATTGCCCCAAGACATAATTCAAACAATTTTTTACGTAAACGAGCCTGCTTACGAATTACTCAATCAACGTTCTGTTTGCAAGCTTTGGAATAATCTTATTCCTCAAAATCCGCGCTGGAATGAGTCGCTAGAACTGATCAAAAAACGCAATATCGTTGATATCAAGCCTGAAGACACAGCTCTGCAAAATTTGCATCAAATTTGTCTAAAGTTACGCAGCATATTCCCAGAATTTTTTACAACGCCGAGTGAAATTCTCAATAATGTAGAAGGAGCTCTTAATACTTTGGATGTTACTAAAAATCCAAACGCCGCTGCGTTAGCACAAGGATTGAACAACTCCCTTCTAAAAGCTATAGACGAAAGTAATTACCCTGAAATTCCCAAAATTTTGGAAAAAGCGCGCCTCTTATCTTCAGTTGATCGTCTTAATCTGTATCATATACTTTATGCCTGTCTCACTGAAAATTTTGAAGCCGCTGTTGAAATTGTAAAATTCATGCGGAATATAAATTTAGAGCTTTATTTTATGCCATACAAACGGCTTTAGACAACGCAATAACACAAGAAAATTGGGAGAATGCCACTGATATCCTTGCAAAAATGCAGCGGGTAGGTTGCACTCCCTACCTTAACATCTTACGTGACGAGCTCGATTCAGCAATTTTACATACTCCTGATCAAATTCCCGCGGTCCTTGCCAAAATGTCGCATGTCAGATGTAAGCCAACTTTTAATTCATTAACGAATGTCTTCCTACATTGTCCTACATATTTATCTGAAATGCTTAAATTGATGGATTCTGATGCACTAGAAAAGATAACTACAATGGCAAAAAAATATAATATGGAATCCCGCCTACCTAAACAAGGGTAAAAGTTTTTATTACCGATGTGGGTGATGAAAATGGTAATGCTTTTCTTAATCAGAACAGGGATAGAAATTCTTATAACCGGTGGGCGTGATGACGATCGTGTCTTCGTAGCGCACGCCCCCTTTGCCGGGCAGATATAGACCCGGTTCTACTGTAAACACCATGCCTTCTTGTAATGTTACATCTTTATCTTCGCCATTGTGCTTAAGACGAGGAAATTCGTGCGTCTCTAGACCAATACCATGACCTAAACTGTGAATGAATAGCTCTTCAACGTCGTGCTGTCGCATCACTTTACGCGCCGCTAAATCTAATTCTTTGATCGACGCCCCAGGCTTACAGAGCTTGAGCGCACTTTTTTGCGCCTGTTTCACGATTTCATAAAGATCGGCTAATTTTGGATCTGTTTTCTTAAAAAAAACCACGCGAGTCATATCGGAATGATAGTTGTCGAGGACAACGCCAATGTCGATTAAGACGATATCGCCATCTTTTAGGGCAACATTTTGTGAGCGATAGTGGGGCATCGCGCTATTCGGTCCAAAGGCGATGATCGGCTCAAAGGAAAGGCGATCGGCCCCGCCCTCTAAACAGAAAATCTCAAAGCGTTTCGCCAGTTCTTTTTCTTTTACTCCTTTCTTCAAGGATTTTTTGATGAACTCAAATCCCTTCCACAGCAAAGCTGCGCTCTTTTTCATTTTGGCAATTTCTTCGGCATCTTTAATCAGACGTATCGCGTCTAAAGATAAAGGAACGAATGCAATTCCTTTGTTTTTCTCTTCTAGAGAGCGAACGTGATCGTAAGAAGTGTGTTTGCCATCAAAGCCTAAACGTTTCACTTTATGTTTTTGACAAAAGTCTAATAACTGTAGAGGATGATCTAACTCAGTTTTGAAAGGAGAATGTTTCTGCGCGTTTTGCAAATAGCGCCCATCGACAAGTAATACAGTTTCCGCTGTATGCACTAGGAGACGCCCGGATGAGAGTTTTAATCCGGTGTAATACAACAGGTCGAGAGGATTCTCAATTAGACAGGCATCCACTTGGGTCATCTGCCGTTTTAAACGCTCAACGCGTGCTGTTTTTGAAATAGCTTTCAAGTTCTTCCTCCTGGATGTGGCGCAAAGTCTTATGGCCTTGGGGACAATGATAAGGATCTTTAGCTTGCATGAGCTCTTCGATCATCTGCCGGGCTTCGCCCAAATTGTAGGGCGGTTTACGCGATCTCACGCGCTGACACAGACGGGCAGCAACGTGCTGGAGTTTGGTCTGTCCCGACTCTTTTTCTAGTCCCTGTAATTCTCCAATAATTTCTTCGATCATTTTAGCGACACTACCCTCTTCGATAAAGGGTGGGATCGCATCGACGAGAAACACGGTGCTATGCAGCGGGCGCAAATGGATTCCGAGTTGCTCAACGATCTCCAAATTAGCTGTTAGCATTTGTGTTTCTGCTCGTGAAAAACTTAAACTAGCAGGGATCAGTAGCCCTTGACTGAGCGGCGTTGTTTGCGCGCGTTTTAATAACTGTTCAAATTGTAGCCGGCTATCGACTGCTGCAAGGTCAAACCAAACAATTCCTTTTTCTGAGGCAAAGAGAGGAAGCGTAGCGGCCTCAACAAGCAGAAATCGTCCATAAAAACCGACAATATTAATTTCCATTGTTAATGGAATTTCAGGCGGCTGCGCTCTTTCTTCCTCTTTTAAACATAGCGGGACAGTAAAATCGATCGAACGCTCTTCCATAAATGCGGAAAAGGGAATGCTGGGATGTAACTGGCTGTCAGTTGCTTGTTTACCACCTAAAGCATCATTCACCTTTTGATGCAGAATGTGTTTGAGATGAGCTTCATCGCTTAAGCGGATCTCTTTTTTCTGGGGATGGACATTGACATCGAGACGCCCCGGAGGAATATCTAAGTGTAACACGTACAACGGATGGCGATCAGCGCTAAGACGGGTTCCATAAGCATCGCGCATCGCATACATCAGCGGTAAACAGAACACCGGCCTACGATTGATAAATAAATATTGACCCGAGCGATTATGTCGTGAGCGGGCGGGATCGACAATTAATCCGTAGCCTTCGATATTATCCTGTTTAAATTCGATGAGATGAAAGGCTGAAAAAAATTCTTCGCTCAGCAGCGCGTTTGCCCGTGCTTTTAACGCTGTCAATAAATCGTCTTCCGAGGAGGGCAGGGAAAATACCGTTCGATTTTGTTGAATTAATTCAAAGCCGATTTCGGGATGAGCAAGCGCAAGCTGTGTGACGATCTTAGTGATTTCCGCGCTACTTGTCGCAGCGCTCTTTTGAAATTTTTTGCGCGCAGGGACATTAAAAAAAAGTGAACGCACCTCAATTGTCGTACCTTGCTGTCGCGCAGCAGGCTCAACCTCAAGAATTTTTCCTCCTTCAATCTCGAGCGAAACCGCCGGTTTATCTTGTAGTGCCGTGACAAGACGCAATTTAGCAATGGCTGCAATGGAGGCTAAGGCTTCACCGCGAAACCCCATCGTCATAATCGAAAATAGATCCGCAGCGGAAGAAATTTTTGATGTGGCATGCCGCTCAAGGGCTAAGACGGCGTCGTCAGCGGACATGCCCGAACCATCATCGCTGATTTTAATCCCTTGAAATCCCCCAGCCGAAATTTCAATTGTCACACGAGAAGCACCGGCATCAATGGCATTTTCGATCAGCTCTTTAACTACAGACGCAGGATGTTCGATCACTTCTCCGGCAGCGATCTGATTGATCGTTTGCTCAGAGAGGATGCGAATTTTACTTGCCATAGACGATCCTTTCATGAAACATATTCTGTAGAATATCAGACTTAGGAATTATTCACGCTATGCCAGTCCTTCATGCCGCCACTGCTGTTGTCAAACGATTGATCGAGGCCGGTCATATCGCTTATTTTGCCGGAGGATGGGTGCGCGATTATTTGATGAAACATCCTTCAGATGACATCGATATCGCGACATCCGCATCTGTCTCAGAAATTCAAGCGCTATTTCCTAAAACAATTCCGGTCGGAGTAGCTTTTGGCATTGTGATCGTCGTCGAAGAAGGACATCATTTTGAAGTGGCAACCTTTCGCAAAGAATCGGGCTATCTCGATGGTAGGCGACCGACAAGTATTGAACCGGCATCTCCTCGCGAAGATGCTAAACGGCGCGATTTTACCATCAATGGAATGTTTTGGGATCCGATCAAACAAGAATTGCATGATTATGTCGATGGACAAAAAGATTTAAAACAGGGCATCATCCGCGCAATTGGCGATCCTCATGAGAGATTTTTAGAAGATCGATTGCGCATGATGCGCGCTGTCCGCTATTCAACGCGATTTAATTTTCCGATCGAACCTCTCACTATGCAAGCGATTTTAACTCGCGCGACGACACTTTTGCCGGCGGTTGCAATGGAGCGGATTTGGCAGGAATTTAAAAAAATGTCTCAATTTGCGCATTTCGATAGCGGTTTGATCACCTTACATAAATTAAACTTGCTGCCGACAATTTTTCCCCAATTAAAAGAAGTTTCAATAGAAGAAATAACGCAGCGCCTTCGCCCTTTGAGCGCTTATCCCAAAGGAGCACCGACGATTGCCGAATTACTCGAGCTATTTCCCCACTATTCTTTGGAGCAATTATTCGAACTCTGCGACTATCTCAAACTCTCTCGAGACGAGCGCGAACTTGCCGAATTTTTGTATCATGCAAAACAAATGTTGCAAATGCCGGATGACTGGCAAGCTAAACTCGAAAATATCGAATGGGCAAAACTGTATGCTCATGAACATTCTCAGCTATGTCTAGAAATCATTGCAGCGCATCTTCCCGAGGAAAAACGGGGTCATTTTCTCAACGAACATGAGCGTCGAAAACACATCTTATCTAGCGCTATCACACGTCTTCAAGAACGCAATCCGCTGGTTCGAGCCGACCATTTGCTCAAAGAAGGAATTCTGCCGGGGAAAAAGATGGGACAGTTGCTCAAAGAAGCAGAGCGTCTCAGCGTCAATCAAGCAATCGATGATCGCGCACAGATCATTGAGCTCCTCAAAAAAAGTCCATTCTGGTACAATTAAAAGCCAGGTTTTGACACTGCTCTTGCAATGATGAAAAAAATTTACGTTGTCTTTGCGTTTTTCCTTTTTCTTTGCTCATTGTTTATCGGCATCGATCGCTTCGCTCATCATAAATCGCATCATTTCTCAGAGGACAAAATCACTGCCAGCCACACTTCTTCTAATGAATGGAACATCCCAAGTCTTACTTTAGAAGATCAAAAGGCGCTCGATCAGATACTAAATCAGAAATTCACCTATTATAGCAAAGGCTCGCAGTCGTATGTTTTTATCTCGGAAGATAAAAAATACATCCTAAAATTTCTTAAACAGCACAAACTACGCCCACGCAGCTGGTTAGCCTATATCCCTGTCTCATGGAATCCCTATTATCAAGAATATCTCTTCAAACAAAATAAATCTCGTTTCACCTTTAATGCTTGTAAAACTGCCTTCTTGGAATTAAAAAAAGAAGCAGGATTGATTTACGTTCATATCAACAACACTCCAGATCTCAATAAAAAAGTCACTATCTTCGATAAAAACGGCGTGCGCCACATCATCGATGTGGATAAGACCAGCTTTTATGTGCAAAAACGGGCGCAATTGATCTATTCCCGCATCTCTGAATTGATGCATAATGGCGATATTGAAGGAGCGAAACAAATCATCGCTTCGGTCTTTTCTTTAATCGATTACCTCGGCAGGAAAGGGGTCGTCGATAACGATCCGATTTTACGCAAAAATTTTGGGTTGATCGATGATGTAGCCGTGCAAATCGATATCGGTAAACTGCGCATCGATCCCCTCAGACAAACGCTAGCCTATAAACAAGATGTCAGTAGCATCACCCATAGCTTTAAAGTTTGGCTCGAAAAGAACTATCCCGATCTATCTCAACACTTTGAGTATTGTCTTAAAGAAATTTCTTCCTAATTAGTTTCTTGCAAATCGCCTCTGACAAACGTTTTATTTCGCCTTGTGATTAAATATTAATTTAGTTCACTAATAACTCCAATTACTATTATTATATATCAACTTAAAACAATAAGGAATTTTTTATGAGTACAATTAGTGAAGCAACAAGTATTTTAAATAAATCTTGTGAGATAGTAGGAACCCTTTCAAAACAAATAAAAAAAGAGTCATTTCTTTCAAAAGAACAAGAAACAAAAATTGGATCTCAACTTTCTAAATTGCTTAATTTATCTGACGCAATGGGAAAAGAACCAAGCCTGTTACAAGAAAATTCAACCCAATTAAGTAAATTGGATGCTGAATTGTTGTCATGCTTCGAATTGTTTCAAACAAAAATAGCACCTCAACTCCCTTCTGTTCCAAAAGAAGATCCTAAATTCTCTGCGACACAGCAGATTGCTTTCGATCGTTTATCCAAGAGCAGAACAAAACTTGATAAAATCTCCGATGAATTTGTTAAAATCGATGCAGAACTTCGAGAAAAAAAAACCGATTTAGTGAATCTCAAACAAAACAAATCGGACTGGGCTGATTACACGCATAATCGAGAAACCCTCATTTCATCTACCCAATGGAAATCAGGCAATGAATTCTATACATGGAACGAAAATGTTGTCGAAGGAAGACAACAGTTTGGTATACTTGCTCAACGCATTGTCGATTCTCAAATCAAAATAAATAAATTAGAGCACTCATTTAAGAAAAAAGAATTAGAGCGTGATATTGCTGTTAAAGAATTTCAGGACATTTTCAAGTCTGAATCTGACAGCTTAATAAGAAACATGTTCGCACCTAAGCAAGAAAACGAGTTGTTAGAAAAAATAAACAACATTATCGTTCCTTCCGCTAATCCAACGAAAGCCTAAATTAATTCACAGAGAGCGTAAGCTCTCTGTGTATGTTCTAGACCGGCCGATAACACAACGGGCAAATGTCATTGTACCACTTTACGCAACGATCGCAGTTGCGACAGGGTACATAACCTTCGCGACATCCATATTCACTCGGACTTAAGTTTTGGATATAAATTCCTTGGACGTCACTATCAAGCCTATTTGTTTCAACCCACTTATCGTTGAAATTAACCAAAATTCGATTTGAGGTAATTCTCAATTGATCTGGTTGAACATACGTTTTTTCACATTCTTGAAAATCAGCAGGTTTTTTCTCGCAAGGGCAAGAAAATGCCAATGTGCTATAAAAAAAAGCTAAGATTGACAAGAGATGAATCAAAAACCGTTTCATGATGACCCCACATTTGAAGTAAACGCCGTTAATGACGTTTAATTCCTTTCTAGAATCAAATTCGACGATTTTTTTGTCACCAAAAAATTATTCAGACTGGGGATCAAAAGTGCCCGAATAAGAATTGACGATCCGTTGCGCTTCTTCTTGGATTAAAAAAGTCACATCAGGCTCATTTTCAAATGCCCATAAATCGAGCCGCTTGGCCGTTTCCATCACTTCTTCGCAGAGATTAAGCGGATATTTCATCGAACTATCGCGTGTCAATGTCGTGCAATCGAATTGAATCGCAACATCGTCAACAAATCCAAAATTATTGCGAATACTCGTCTCTCGATCGACAAAGCCTTTTTCACAACGAGTGACAATCAGCTTAAGAAAAGAGCAAATGGCCATCCTTAATCCATCATAATCCTCTGCTTCAATCAATTGATCAAAGCGCTCAAAGATCTTTTGCGCCCGCTGTTGTACGATAAATTCCACGCTATCTAAATCGAGCAAATGGGTCTTGCCTTTATTGTCGATCAGAGTGACCTTCGATTGAAATTCACGCGACTTGTTGAAATGAACATAGATGAGCCCCGTCTCTGCGCGTAACTCTTGAAAAGCATCGATGTAGCTGGCGAAAATTCTCTCAGAAAACAGCTGATTGTTCTTTTGACGAAACGATAAAGGGCTGAACCAGTTTCGAGGGGATAAATGCTGCATTTTTAAAAATTTGAGCACATATTTTCGATCTTCACTGATAAAGGCATAACATTGATTCCCCGCTCCCAAATAGTAATACTTTTGCGGAAATACTTTGGTTGTCAACAATTCCCTTGCTTGCTCTGTCAGAGGTTCGATAGCCCAATTTTCTTTGGAATCGATACGCAAGCGAATTTTATCTAGGCTAAATCCCGAATTTCGCATGATAAAAAATAATCCCCCTGCCAGCAGTAATAAAGGAAAACATACCGTCAATAACAGGAGAACGGAGTTAAATCTATTTTTTAACATGTGAGAAAAAACCGCACAAAATCGGCATAAAAAAATATCAGTTAAACAATACGCATTCAAGCTGATTTTTTAAGAAATGAAACTTGTCACCACAGAGACCAAAAACCACAGAGAATTTTTTTTAGTTTCCCTCTCTGTGGTTTCTCATCTCAGTGGTAAAAAAATCTTAAAATAAGAGCTGCTTGTTGCGCAATTCCTAATCTGCGATCATAGAGGAAAAACCATAGATGGATTAATTTTTTGAAAGACATTTCGAGCCTGCAGCATCCCCTGATAAAACACCTCGTCAAACTGCGCGAGAAGCGAGAATATCGCTATGCCCAAAAGCGAGTTGTCATTAGTGGCTTAAAACTCATCGAGGAACTCGCTGCTGAATTTTCGTTGCAGACAGTGCTGATTGAAAATGGTTTCACTCCTTCATTTAAATTTCAGGCAAAAGAAGTGTTGTCTGTGACCCCTCAAATCATGAAAAAAGTGACGGGAGTGGAAACACCGGAGCCTATTGCAGCTGAAATCGAAATGCCCCGTCAACAAGACCTTTCCTCGAATAATTATTTGTTAATTTTAGATGGTATTTCCGATCCGGGCAATTTGGGCACGCTGCTTCGTTCTGCTTTAGCGCTCGGTTGGGATGGCGCATTCTTACTCACTGGAAGCACCGATCCGTTTAATGAAAAAGCGCTGCGAGCCTCTAAAGGAGCTTGTTTTAAACTTCCTCTGAAATGGGGATCATGGCAAGAATTGAGCACAATATTACACCATAGAAAATTCACCCTGTTAGCTGCTGACATGAAAGGTAAAGATCTCGAAAGACAGATATATTCACCTCCTCTTGCGCTCATCTTAGGAAATGAAGCGCATGGTCTTTCTTCAGACTGCAAAGAGAATGCAGAAATGATTTCCATTCCCATGACAAGCGAGATGGAATCTCTGAACGTGGCCTCAGCGGGGGCGATTTTAATGTACAGCTTGAGGAGAGCATGAGCGACGACGATCATTTATGGCAGGAAGAGGAATTCTTCGCTCAAGATCGCAAAGCCTCGCGCAAAGCGCGCAAATTGGCTTCGAGTAGAGATCGCTCTAAATATAAAAAATCGGATCAAGATCAATTAAAAAAACAGGCATCCACAGATAACGTCTCGTCTTTTTCTTTAGGCCGTGTGCTAGCGATCTTGCCAGAAGGCATTGTCGTAACCTGTGAAGGTCGAGAATATCTCTGTAGTTTGCGCGGCTCTTTAAAGCATGAAAAAGGGAAAATTAAAAATTTAGTGGCCGTCGGTGATTTTGTCCGTTTTGAAGACACAGGTTCTGGACAAGGCACGATTGTTCACGTCGAACGGCGTCATTCGATTTTATCGCGAGCTGATAATTTGGCTCGAAACAAAGAACAATTAATCGCCGTCAATATCGATCAAGTCTTGATCACGGCCTCTGTTGTGCTTCCTCCTTTAAAATCATTTTTGGTCGATCGCTACATCATCGCCGCGCAGAAAGGCAATATGCAACCGGTGATCGTCGTGAATAAAATCGATCTATTCGCATCTCCGCCGCCTGAGATCGACCGCTCCTTTCTCGCGGACGAATTAGCTTTATACGATGATTTTATGAAAACGTACCGCGACTTAGAGTTTATCGTTTTGGCGGTGAGTGCTGAAACAGGAGAAGGGATCGAAGAATTAAAACAGGTGATGCAAGGTAAGACCTCTGTCTTTTCGGGTCAATCGGGTGTAGGAAAATCCTCGCTCATCAATGCTGTCACAGGGACAAGTTTGGCGACCGGATCCATGGTTCATCGCACGGGCAAAGGCTCCCATACGACGACGACGACCCATTTGGTCCCGCTGGAAGGAGGCGGCTTTTGCATCGATACACCCGGAATTAAGAGTTTTGGGCTGTGGGATTTACAAATCTCTGAAATCGCGGCTCATTTCCCCGAGATCTCCGCGCTCAGCTCGGAATGTAAATTTCCCGATTGTTCCCATTTAAATGAACCCCAGTGCGCTGTTAGAGAAGCAGTTGAAAAAGGAGCAATTTCTCCCTTGCGCTTTGCCTCTTATTGCGCTTTAATGGCTTCTCTTGCTGAAGAACACCGTCAAAGATAAGTATGACAAAAATCCAATCTGTACACGCTTTAGAAATTCTCGATTCGCGCGGCAATCCTACACTTGAGGTTGTTGTGCGCTCAGAGACAGGGTATGTGGGTAAAGCCGCAGTTCCTTCCGGGGCGTCAACGGGTGAACATGAAGCGATCGAGCTCCGTGATCACGATCCCAAGCGTTATTTTGGTAAAGGTGTGCTAAAAGCTGTCGCTCATGTCAATGGCCCTTTAGCTAAACTTGTCATCGGCAAAGATCTTTTCGATCAAACCGCGCTTGATGAATTGATGATTCGAGCTGATGGAACACCCAATAAAGCTCATTTTGGAGCCAATGCAATTTTAGGCGTTTCATTAGCTGCTGCAAAAGCCGCCGCTGCTTGCAAACATTTACCTCTCTATCAATATCTGGGCGGACCGCAGGCAACGCTTTTGCCTTGCCCGATGATGAATATCCTCAATGGCGGCGCACATGCCGATAATTCTCTTGATTTCCAAGAATTTATGATTCGACCCATTGGAGCACCGAACTTTCATGAGGCGATCCGCTGGGGCGCGGAAATTTTTCATACATTAAAAAAAGGACTAAAATCTGCCGGTTTTGCCACTTCTGTAGGCGATGAAGGGGGGTTTGCGCCCAATCTTTCTTCGAACGAACAGGCGCTGGATTTCATTCTTCAAGCTATCGAAAGCGCCGGATATCAAGCAGGGCGTGACATTAAGATTGCTTTAGATTGCGCCGCTTCCGAATTTTATGAAAAACCGCATTACCTCGAAAAGAAAAAACGGGAAGCTAAACACCATTTTACTTCCCGCACCTCGCATGAGCAAATCGCCTATTTACAAAGCTTATGCAAAAATTATCCGATCGATTCGATTGAAGATGGTCTGGATCAAAATGATTGGCACGGATGGCGTGAGCTGACCCAAGCGTTGAAACATACGGTGCAAATCGTCGGCGATGACTTATTTGTGACGAACCCAAAGTTTTTGCAAAAAGGGATTCACGAACATGTCGCAAATGCGATATTGATCAAAGTCAATCAGATTGGAACGCTGACAGAAACGTTGCAAACCATTGCCTTGGCCAAAGCTCATGGCTATAAAACCATCTTTTCGCATCGCTCTGGAGAAACCGAAGATACAACGATTGCCGATTTATGCGTCGCGACATCTGCGGGTCAAATCAAAACGGGTTCTCTCTCCCGATCAGATCGCGTGGCAAAGTATAACCGTTTGCTTGAAATCGAAGCAGAGCTTGGCCTCAAGGCTCAATTCTAACGATCTTCATTTTCTTTCTGAATATCCACCCGCGACTTTAAGAAAAAGGGCTCCCCGCTGACAAGCTCGGTATGTGCGCTTAAAGGTTTAAGTTGTTTGCCGGTAGAAAGCGCATAAACTATTCCAAGTAATTTTCCACTTTTCGAAACGAGATCCCCTTCATTGACATAAATCGTAAGATTTCGCTGGCGCTTCAAGGGAAGCTCTGACCAATCATTGAATACTTTATCTGTGACGCCAGGTGGGCAAAATGATACCGATCCATATTCGGCAAGCCATTCATTTTCATAGATAAAAGCATTGATCGCAAGTGACCCTCCTAAACTGTAACCCATGACCTTTGCATTTTTGCCTTCATCGCTCATCTCTTTTAACCAATGATGAATCTCATCTTTGGCGTTCTGAAAGGCCGTGATTCCCGGACCTGCGATATCCAAATCACTCATTAAAGAAGCCCAGCCGCGACGTGAGTCCAAGGAAAAATCTGTCCCGCGAAACAATAAAATGGAAGGGAGATTTGCGCGCTTTGCAACAAGGCCAAATGCAGGCATTCCATTCCAGAGATTAAAGATTTGTTCTACGACATATGTTTCTAAAAAGATCGTCTCATTTATCACAACGGGTAGCTGGATTTTTTGACCTTCTTTGAGATCGCGGTAAGCGAGGGCTTTAGTGAGTACTTCAGCTGTAGCAAATTCTAAATAGGCATTATCTGTTTCGGCTTCGTAGAGTGCCTTTAGAATGCATGCGACAAATTTTACATCGGTGGAATTTTTTGAGACTTTACCAATCAGCGGTCGGGTTAAGGAAAAGTACCCATAATCTTCAGCGAAATTTTCTATTTCAGGAATATCGACATGAAACAGCTCTTCTTGAATCGGCTCTACTAGTGCATACGTCTTGAGTCTTTCGCTCGTGCTCCATTCTAATAATTGATCAAAATTATGCAGTGCTTTAAGCCGCATTTTGTTTTTCCAGCTCGCGCGCTGCTCTTTTGAGGCTGGGGGAAAAGAGGCCGCACAATCGGCCGACACTCGATTGATAAAGCACAGAGATAGGATAGCTAAAGTAATCCACCTAAGCAAGCGATCACCAATAATTAAGGCTCAGAGAAAATGCGATCCAAAGCAGGATCGAATTCTTCATGGATCGCATCGATTTCCTTTATGAGATTTTCATCTTGGCAATTTTTCGTCGAGAGAATTTTTAAACTTTTAGAGCTAAAGATGTCCTTTTCGTTCGTGAATTCAGCAATGAGTTTACAGGTACCGTCATGGATACAAAACTCCGTCGGACTCCGGCTAGCGCTAAATCGAGCGATCAAAGTATAAGGCCAGCGATCGGCTTTAAAAATCGACTCCCCTTGCAATACCTCGCCCATCAAATCTTCACCGATGATGTAATGAAAAAGAGTAGGGAAAATATCCATATGGCAGGTCATGTTACATACAGGACGACGTTTAAACTGCTCGCCAAAGCGATAATAAAGGGGGATATGCGTCTGCTGGTGGCTCAAACTCGATGCGTGAAATAAATTACCGCTCTCATAAAATTCTTCTCCATGATCACCGGTAATGACGACAACAGCTTCTTTGCCGCCAGGAGATTGATCTAACGCGTCTAGAAATTTCTCAAATAAGCTATCGATAAAGGAGAGAGCATTGCGATAGCGATTGATGATTTCCGGTAAGCCGCGTTGACTCACCGCAGCTTTAAAATAATTGATCTTTTCTTTGATCGGATGAAAACGGGTCATTTCGGGAGGCCAGCTGTAATCAAAATGCGTGGCATCTAAAAACACGATAAACAATCTTCCCGATTTTCCATTATCCATCTCCACTAAAAGATTGTCGATGGCCTTCTGATCTCTTAAATAGGGCTTTTCTTCGATCTCTTCATCATCGGGCATAAATATCGCGTCGGCCAAATGTGCACCCTCTCCAAAAATGATTCGGTCCATTTCAAAATAGCCCAAGCGCGCTGAAGAACTGACGTGAATTTTATAGCCCATTTTTTTTAAGAGCTGCAGAGGAATACTACCCCCTTTCCATATCTCGGGATCGACCTTGCCCCAATACAGAGGGAATTTAGAATAGCACAGTGAAAACCAAGAAATGTGTGTTGCATTAGAATTGGAAAAAGCTTTTTCGAAAGAGATATTTTCCTCTTTAAATTGCTGGAGAGCGGGGGCGTTAATTTCGTCGATGAAATCCTCGCGAAGTGATTCGACGATAAATAAATAGATATCAGGCTTGCGCGCTAAAGAAAAGGCGCGAGAATCGATTTTTCTCATCAATTCCTCTTCTGTCTCCAAATCTTGAAGAGGAGTCGTTAACGTTATATACTCCATTTTGGGAGGGAAAAGTGTAGTTTTCCAAGGCAAGGTCTTTTGATAGCGATCAAAATGGGCATCAGCCACAAATTTGCGCATGCCAAAGTCCCAACTGACTAGAAACAAACATAAAGTACAAGACACTGCCATAAGCATCGACACGGGAACAAGCCATTGCCGTTTTGAAGACCAGTGTGCAGCCAGGCGAAAAAGAAAAATTCCGCCGATCAAAAACGCTATCCCTCCAATTCCCGTCAATATCCAGACAAGTATCGAGACATTACTGGCTAAAAGCAGCTCGAGGAACGTCTCATAGTTCAACAATGAAACAAAATTCAACGCATACCAAAACGACATGTCCATCAACCGTACGAGAGGAAAATCGATGACGTGACTTAAAAATAAGAAAAATGCAACAAGAGCAAATACATTTAAAAAACGGGGGAAAAACCGATAGACGACGACTGCAAGCAAAACAAGCAGAAGTGTTTCAAGGGCGCACTGAGCCAGTGCATAAGCGCTAAAAAAATAACTCGAAAACGAAACCTCCGGCTCAATCAAAAAAACGTGAAATACGTGGATTACAGTTACAATGGCAAAATAAATGCCAAAAAATAAATAATTAATCTGCGCGCGCGGTCGTTTTGCCACTCTTCTCATTAAAAAAGATCCCCCTCAAAATTGTTTTTATGAGGGAGGGCATATATCTTTTCAAGACTATAGTAATGACTTAACTAACGACTCCCATTCCTTATGTTCGATATATCGGGTAATCACATCAGGATGAGCGCCGACTTCTATACAAAAACCGGGGATAAATTGATGGATGTTATTTACAGCAAGTTCTTCCTTCATCCGCCTCGCAAAACCTGCGACAAAAGCATCCCATTTAAACGAACTCTTTTGGATTTTTTTCATACAGGACTTTAGCTCAGGGTTGCCGAAGAGATATCCGACAAATCGCAACGGATGCACATGATTGACCTTCTTGCCCTTTTTTTCCATCGTACGCTTAAGTAAAGCCAACTCCACGATATTTTTGTGAGCCATGGTAGTGAAGATGGCGCGAATGAGTCTTTTTTCTTTATCAGTGAGCGGTAATTGATAAAACAGGGCTAATGGCTCGGTAGAGACTTTAAGAATAAAAGATGGGCTCTCCCCAACAAAATTATTATTCTCCCACTCCTTCATGCCTTGATCAGCGTTCAGTGAAGCGATGTGATTCGTCAGATCTTCAACACCTTCTATGTTTAAGCCGCGCAGATCGGCAAATTCTGGAGAAAAGATGTGAATGCCTCGCTTATCCTTGTCAAAAAAACTCACATAACGCTCAGCTAAATCCTCAAATTGCATCGCTGTGATCAATTTTAGAGAATTATCGAGAAACGCATTCGAATCGAGATCACAATCGCCCAGCAAAAATTGATCGGCGTAATAGGAAGCTAAAAAATCATTGCTTAAGAGCCTAGATTTTGATTTGAGATAGCGCAACTGACTCACGATATTATTCTTAGCCGCCTCAAATTCTTGTTCTGTAAATCCTACTTTACGCAGCACGTCGATCTGCCAGAGTAAACCTGAAAGTACTTTTTCCGCCTGCTCTTCCGCGCTCAATGCATAGCCTTGGACAGGAGCGATAAAATGAGGACGAGGATGAAGCCAGGAGCCTTCTAGATGACGCGTACAACCTTCCAATCGCTGCTGATAAAGCTCTTGCAGCATGAGCGATTGCCAACACTCGTTTAAATCGGAAGATATCGGCTGAGGAAAGGCGATACGCATAGCCACTTTCGGCAGCTCGGCCACTGTTTCAATCTGGATGAGAGGAGTCTCATCTGTCTCAATCAGATTTACCGTGTTAAAGCGCTCTTCAAGCCATGAGACCATTTTTTCTCGTGGAAAATCCCCCACAGCGATCACAGCCAATTCCTCAGGAGCAGTGAATCGGAAGAAATGATTAAACCCCTTGCTGTTTTCTTTCATACCCTCAAAAACTTGCTCGAGTTGCTCAAACGTTTCCAGTTTTCCGTCATAGGTGTAAATGACTTCATCACATGACCCGTTTTTCATCACAATCCTAAACGAGCTAAAACCTATCGGCTCAGCATGTTCTTGCACATATAGTTTAACGCCATTGGCCAGATGTTGCACCAACACCTGTTTTTCACCCGGAATGTCTTTTGCGGTAGTCACATTGAACAACGCGCAAAACCCCATTAGCAATAGAAAAGCTTTCATCCATTCCTCCCAAAAATTCATCTCAAGAAGGTGGTGGTATATTAAAAAACTTTGATTCTATTCAACTTCTTTCTTTGTGCGCATAGGTCATTTTTTAGCTTAAGTGATTAACTCAGAATATCTTAAACTTTTTTTCAGACCCGCTGTTAAAAAAAATTGTTTATGGTATATTACAAAAAACAGGAAGATGGCAATGCGCTCAGTGATTTTCTTATTCGGCGAAGCGGAAAAAGGTAAATTTTGCACCCCGCTTGTGTGTAATACTCTGCTTCAGCTCGTCGACACATTTGGCAATCCCCCCGCTGAAAGTCTTGGAATTATGTACGCTGTCCAAGCGCTTCTATTCGAGCGTGAGCTGATCTTCTTTCGGGTCAAAGAGGAAGGGTTTAGCATTCCCGATTATATGCGCGGCATTAAGTTGCTTAAAAATAAAGACGCCTTTCAACGCTTAGCTGCTATCTGCTTGCCCGGCATGGGCGATGCTGCCGTCATCGAAGAGACAGCATCGTTGTGCAAGTTTCATCAATGCCTATTGATCACGACAGAAAAAGACATGTATGACTATCTGACCCATTCACCATCTTAACAAAGACAAAGGCCGCGCCCGACGACAAGGTTTTTCAGGAATGACTTCCCCGACTTGTTGAGGGACTTGATCCCATGTTTGAGCCTGAATCAGCGCTCTTGCAAACTTAATTTTATCTTCAGGAAAGGTGTTATTTTTATCTAAAATAGTAAATAATCTTTGCCTTTGGGCCGGGGTTTTTACGCAAAGTAAGCCACAATTAAAATTGTTAGAATCATGCAAATTTGAGTCATCATATAATCCATTCATTGAAAAAAAGTTCTTAACCTCTTGATCTTTTTTGGGGAAAGTTATCATTAGCATGATACTCTTATCTCGATACCCTGAAATTTTAACTGCGGTACACAGAGCATTTGGCGTATCAGAAACAAATTCCAAAGATCTTAGTAAATGATCATGTATGTAAAATTGCGTCCATTCGCGGTCGACTTTAAATACTGCAGGTTCACCTGGATAAGGTGTTTGTGTTGTGACACTATTTGGGAAACTACCAATTGATGCAGCCATTTTTATAACCTTTATTTAGTTTGTAAACGTGCGCCAATCTTCAAGTGAAATCAGCTGTCGAAACAATCCTAGATTATCTTGCGGAAACGTATTGTTCGCTATTAATACAGTGAATAATCTCAATCTTTTTTCAATTGTCTCTGCACTAATTGTGTCACAATCAAACTCTGTATCGGATGTTTCAAAAAGTTTTTGATCGACAAAATAAGCTTTAGCTTTTGTTTTATCACCTGCCGAAAAATTCGCATCTAAAACGACAAAACCAGAATCGCTTCCTAATACCCTGACTTGAGTAAAAAAAGCCCCGGGAGTTTGAGTACAAAAGACAAGAGAGCGAACAATATCTCCTTGTTCGAGTTTCTGAGTCCATTCACCGCGACATTCAAAAACAGCAGACCTTCCTGGATATGGCAAATCCTGCTGAGCTGTATAATTTGCAAAAGTGTGAATTGGATCACATTTATTGATTGTACACATTGTAAGCTCCTTGTAAAGTTAATCCAAATCAAATAAATAATAATCTAAACCATCCTTCATCTTGTCCAGCTTGTCTAGGTGTTACTATTTTCCAATTTTGTGCTGCGATCAACTCGCGAACCAGTTTGATTTCTTCTTTAGGGAATGTATTTTTCTCAGCTAAGATGTTTATCAATTTCATTTGATTTTCGACACAATGCACTAAAACTATGTACCTAGGATCACCAAAATTTGGTTCTATAATTTCATTTTGCATCAAATAGTTCTTAGCCAAGTTTCTGTTGAAAGGGTGATCAACAAACTCTAAGCATAATTTAATACTGCCATCTTTGTATCCCCAGATTTTAAGTTCAGGAAATAAATCATTTGAGCTAGAGGCAAAAATTAGGGATCTACAATGCTGTGCATTGCACAATTGATTCCAATCTTGAGCAACCTTAAATTCCGTGGAATTTCCCGGATAGGGCATCATATCCATTGAGATATAATTTACGAACTGTGTATCGGTAAAATTGCTCTGAATTTGCGTTACCATTTTATCTACCCATTGTTATACAGATCAAATTCATCGAAAGGATCATGTGGACTGCAATTAATTACATGAATTTCTTGACTGCTTGTCTTGGAGTGACTATTTCCCAATTTTGAGCTGCAATCAGAGCTCGAACTAATTTAATTTCTTCTTCTGGAAATTTATTATGTGAAGCCATGACATCGATCAATTTATTTTGTTTTTCAGGGTTGCCATCTATGATTAAGGCACCAGCCAGATAAAAGTTATATCCCTCGATCCCCATTTTTTTTAGATAGGTCTGAGTTAAACCCTTAGTTACTGGCAACATCTCCGCCCACAACCTAATACTTCCATTTGTGAACCCCAATACTCGTACATTGAGAAATACTGTACTCGGCGATTTCGGAGAAAAAATAAGTTCTCGACATTTCTCCGAATTCCGTCCTGTGGGTAATAATTGATTCCAATCTTGGGTCACTTCAAATTCGGCATAATTTCCAGGGTATGCACCGGCTTGTTGAGGGATGTAATTTGCACCAATAGCGCTGCTGATAGCTGATGTC
The DNA here is from genome assembly GCA_963839895.1 of uncultured Verrucomicrobiae bacterium. Taxonomy (GTDB): domain Bacteria; phylum Chlamydiota; class Chlamydiia; order Chlamydiales; family Rhabdochlamydiaceae; genus CAJCIW01. Next base: position 1,828,660 of record CAWIWQ010000001.1, on the reverse strand, counting down.
ATTTTAATCTCTTTGTTCAGATACATTCATTAAGATATCACCGACTAGTTGACAGGTATGCAAAGGAGGAATCGACTGGCCTGGTTTAAGAGGCGTATCATGCCAATTTTTTATACTAACCAGTTCACGTATCATTTTATCTGCCTGTTCAGGAATGTTATTATTCTTGATCAAAATGACATATAGTCTTTGTTTTCCCTCTAAAGTACTTTGTCTATTTGTTTTGGTACTAAAATCTAAATGATCTCCAAAATTATCATTCTGAAAAAGCTGATTGTCGCGAAAATATTTTTTGGCCGCTTCCGCATTTTTTGCTGAAAATTTCACTGAAAATTTAACGGATCCATCTCTATAGCCCAATACTTCGAATCGTTTAAAAAAAGAACCTTGGGTTTTGCTGACCAAATGAAGAGCTCTACAGAGTTCCCCTGTCGGGTTAGATCCCCAACCCTCTTCAACTTTTGGTAGGGTATCCCAGTCGCGTTCCACTACGAACTCGGCTGATATTCCGGGAAAGGTTGTTGTCGATGTTTGACTTGCGCTTGCAATAGATGAAGTCATGTATATTCCTAAATTACGTAAAGATTGCCGAAAATTAAATCCGATTGACGGAATGCTGTCAAAGAAAATGAAAACATAGGGGGCCTACGAATAGTCCCCGAATTTTTTTTCATTCAATTGAAATAGGTCGCAAGGCCTTCGGCTGTGGGTTTCATCCCTTTGGCGCCTTGTTTCCAGTTTGCTGGACAAACTTCACCATTTTTCTCGAAGAAGATCAAAGCGTCAAGCACGCGCAACGCTTCATCGACCGAACGCCCAAGTGGCAAATCGTTGATGAGTTGATGGCGCACAACTCCTTGTTTATCGATCAAGAATAAACCGCGATAAGCGACACCGTCGTCTTCTTTTAAGACTTGGTAATCGCGAGCGATATGCTTATGAATATCGGAGATAAGCGGATATTCTACTCCTTCGATTCCTCCCTTATTCTTTGGCGTATTTAACCAAGCTAGATGGGAAAACCAGCTATCGATTGAACAACCTACAACTTGAGTATTGCGCTCACTAAATTCGGGAAGTTTTTCTTGAAACGCGTGTAACTCAGTGGGGCAAACAAAGGTAAAATCAAGAGGATAAAAGAAAAACAGGATGTATTTTCCTAAAAAATTGCTCAAAGAAAACTCATCGATGATTTTGCCTTTGACGATGGCTTTCGCAGTGAAACGGGGAGCTAACTTCCCCACTAGAGAATAATTATTCATTGTTTCCTCCAATTGAATTTAAAAACGATTTTGAGCTTGTGCAATCCATTGTTCTGCGCCTATCGTGGTCGCCTCTCCATGACCCGGATAAACTTGGGTTGCAGCCGGCAAGGCCGCTAATTTTTTTAGAGAAGCCCACATCGATGCAGGCCGAGAGGTGGGAAAGCTAATATTGCCGATTGTTCCGCAAAAGAGAGTATCGCCAGAAAATAACGCTTTCTCTTTAGGCAAATAAAAACACACGCCGCCAGGAGTGTGACCTGGGGTGTGGATCACTTCGATGCGCAGTTCGCCTACTTGCAATATTTGACCTTCTTGCAAATACCCATCCGGTTTTACCCCTACCACAGGTAAAAACAAGGGTAAACGATCCGCCCCGGGGTGTTGCAAATTGTCTTCATCGTCTTTATGGATGTAAACGGGAATATTCAATATTTTTTTCAATTCAGCTACTTCACCGATATGGTCCCAATGGGAATGGGTCAATAAAATCACATCGGGCTGTAAATGAAGTTCTTTGATTCGCTTAACAATGAGCTCGGAACTCTCAAAAGGAACATCTATCACAACGGCTTTTTTGGTAGTCAGACACCAAACGAGATAGGCATTCGTATCTGCTGGTCCTGAAGGAAACACTTCCATCAACATCAAGCTGCGCCAAAAAATTACAAGAAAATCGCACCGGAGAGGATTCGAACCTCTGACCTCCCGGTTCGTAGCCGGGTACTCTATCCAGCTGAGCTACCAGTGCATAGGGGAACTATCATCCTGATTTGTGGGATTTTCAGCAAGAAATAGCGAGGTTTAAAATTTATATTCTAACCACGGAGCATCCTATTATGCATAAGTTTCTATTTTTAGAGGAAGGCGAGGCAAAGCCGGATCGAAGCGTAAGCGGTCCGACTGACGAGTCCATAGCCGAAGGCCCCTATGGACGAGGAAGAGGATCGATATGGCGAAGCCGCAGCTCCTATAAAAATGAAAGATATGGGTAATAGGATGCACGGAGGACACGGAGAAAAAAACAGATGTGGTATGTTTTTAGGCATGAAACACTATATCTTTCGAGTTAAACCCCACTCTACTCCTGACCAAGCCTATCTTGAACTTTTGCCCTTTCTCTTTGATCTTTACGAAACGGATGATGCGCAAACAGGGGCTGTGAACATCGGGGGCTATGCCGAAGGCGAAATCCCTCCTGAATTTACGCACGTCACGTTAGAATCGTCAACTGATGCGATCAACTGGCAAGAACAATGGGCCAGTTTCGCTCCCGATTTTCACCATAATTTAGCCCACATCGACCTTTCCGAATTTGGGAGTTCTACGCTCGTCCTTAAACCCGGAGCGGGTTTCGGCGATTTTTCTCACCCTACTACCCGTCTTGCTCTTTCTCTCGTGGCCCCACTCGTTAAAAACGCTACCGTTTTCGATATGGGTTGCGGCAGTGGAATTCTATCCATCGCCGCAGCACTCCTTGGCGCTAAACAAGTTTTTGGCATCGATATCGACGATGCTGCCCTTACTCACGCTCGTGAAAATGCCCACCTCAACAAAGTATCCCAAATTCACTTCGCTAAACACATTGAGCCAATCAACTCTAAACCGCCCTATCTCATCGTGATGAATATGATCGAGACGGAACAACAGGCCGCATGGCAAGCCGCCACTGCCTTGCATTCCCTCCCCGCTCACATCGTCACATCCGGAATCTTATCTTCCGAAAAACAACACTACCTAAAATTAACTGAAAAGTGGCATTGGAAGCTTAAAGAAGAAAGAACGGAAGGAGAATGGTCCGGATTTCTCTTCAAAAATAGACGTAAAACGTGGGTTTTTGATCTATTTACTGAACAATCTCTCATTTTATATAGAACGCTCTTTTAAATTTTTTGTAGAGATGAATATCGAATCTTTGATTTAATGTAGCCAGATTTTTCAAAACTGGCATCTGAAATGAGCGGCTGTGAATACGGCGATTATATTATCTATGCAGATGAGAGTGGTGATCATTCCATGAATGATGTGAATCAGCTATATCCGGTCTTTGTGTTGGCCTTTTGCATTTTTTCAAAGCAAAAGTATCTTGAAGAAGTCGTAAAACAAGTAAAGGGGTTTAAATTTGCATTTTGGGGGCACGATATGACAGTGCTTCACAGTTCAAAATTGAGAAAACGAATGGATGAATTTCAATTTCTTCATGATCAAATGCTTCGCGCCATTTTCATTGAAAAACTAAATGTAGTTATTGAGGCATCCCCATTCGAAATTATATCGATGGCAATTGACAAACGTCATTTACACGAAACACTTTATCAAACAAACAATCCCTATGTAGTAAGTTTAAAATTCTGTGTTGAGGGAATCTATCAGTATCTTCAAACTAAAAATCAAGATCGAAAACTTACACACATTATTATTGAGTCGAGAGGAAAAAAAGAAGATAAAGAACTACAAGATGTTTTTGATGAAATAATCGAAAAACAGAAATCTATGCAAACTATTTTCCCTTTAAGATTAATTTTTGCTGAAAAAAAGACAAACAACATTGGACTACAGATTGCAGATTTAATTGCCTATCCGATTGGTCGTTATTTGTGCAACCCTAAACAGACAAATCTCGCATTTGAAATCGTACAAAAAAAATTATTATTTCCTGAACAATATAACAAAGAATTCAAGGTTTTTCTAAATGCAGAGATCACAGAAAAGCGAAAAACCCCGGAATTCTCCGAGGTTTAGCGCCGACTAGGATCGCCTGGTCCATTTCCCCTTATTTTATATTTTGAATGCTTTAAAAACAAGAATTACGAACTTAAGCAGGATCGACCGCCTCTCTGTACTCAGTGGTTTATTTTTTTTCACTTGAGCAACTGCTGGAGTTTTTGCCGCAGGGGCAACACGCTGGCTTCTCAGGACTTTTTTTGTAATCGGTTTCGTAGAAGCCGCTTCCTTTAAATTGGAAAACGGCATTGCCGCCACCGATGCCGCGCTTGAGAGACTCACTGCCGCAATTTGGGCAGTGAGTCGCTGGTTGATCGGTGATCTTTTGAAAGATCTCACATTCTTGCAGGCAGCTTTCGCAGCGATACGGATAAGTAGGCATGATTTTCCTACATCATATCCATGCCGCCCATTCCACCCATACCAGGCATACCCATGCCACCCATTCCGCCCATGCCATCCATTGGCATTGCGGCTTTGGATTTAGGTACCGGCTTATCGGTGATCATGGCCGCGATTGTAATGAGTAAACCGGCAATTGACGCAGCATTAGTGAGCGCGCTTTTGGTGACAAGCACAGGATCGATCACACCTTCTTTGAGAAGATCGCCAAAGTTATCGGTGAGACCGTTGTAACCCCAAGCGCCTTCTTTTTCAAAGATTTTGCCCGCGATTAAATTCCCTTGTTTACCGCAGTTATCGGCGATGGCCGTGGCAGGAGCAAAACAAGCTTCACGAACGATATCGAGTCCAATTTGCTCTTCAGTGTCGAATTTGAGTTTTTCAAGAGACTTAACAGCGCGTAAAAGAGCAACGCCGCCGCCAGGAACAATCCCCTCGGCAACAGCTGCACGTGTAGCATGCAGAGCATCTTCGACACGGGCTTTTTTCTCTTTGAGTTCTGCTTCTGTTGCAGCACCCACGTTAATGACAGCTACTCCGCCGACAAGTTTTGCGAGACGCTCTTCTTGCTTTTCTCGATCGTAGTCAGAAGTTGTGTTCGCGATTTCTGCGCGGATTTGCGCAATACGATTTTGAATGATACGTGTATCACCGCCACCATCGACAATGGTTGTCTCTTCTTTTGAGACTTTAATTTTTTTTGCCTTGCCGAGCACTTCTAAGCCGACATCTTCGAGATGTAAGCCAACATCTTCCGTAACAACTGTTGCACCAGTCAAAATGGCGATATCTTCGAGCATCGCTTTGCGGCGATCGCCAAACGCAGGCGCCTTCACTGCACAAAGGGGTAAACCGGCTTTGAGCTTATTGACAACAAGCGTCGCGAGCGCTTCACCATCGACCTCATCTGCGATTATGAGTAAAGGGCGTTGTGATTTTTCCATAGCTTTTTCCAAAATCGGCACTAAATCACGGGCATTGGAGAGTTTTTTATCCGTGATCAACACTAAAGCATTTTCATACTCGACCGTCATTTTCTCAGCGTTAGTGATGAAATAGGGAGAAAGATACCCTTTATCAAATTGCGTACCTTCCACGACGTCAAGAGTAGTATCGATGCCTTTCGCTTCAGCAATCGTAATCGTGCCATCTTTGCCAACCTTTTCCATCGCTTCTGCAATAATGGAACCGATTTCTGGATCGTTATTAGCAGAGATCGTCGCGATCTGTTTCACTTCTTCCGGCTTGCTGACTTTAGTCGCGAGTTTATCAAGAGCTGCATTCATTTTTTCCACAGCTTTTTCAATGCCGCGCTTTACGCTCATAGGATTTGCGCCCGCGATCACGTTTTTTGCGCCTAAACTGTAAATAGCTTCCGCTAAAACAATCGCCGTTGTCGTACCATCGCCTGCGACATCAGAAGTTTTAGAAGCAGCCTCTTTGACCAGCTGTGCGCCCATATTTTCGAATTTATCTTTCAGGGTGATCTCTTTAGCGACTGTGACACCGTCTTTAGTCGAAAGAGGTGTTCCAAAGCCTTTATTGATCACGACATTGCGCCCTTTAGGACCTAAGGTTACAATCACAGCCTTAGCTAGTGTTTTTACCCCTTTGAGAATCGATTTGAGGGCTTCTTCATTGAATTGCAGCATTTTTGCCATAATCTGTTATCTCCAAAAATATTAAGTTTTTATACGAGTACGCCGAGAATATCGTCTTCCGACATGATGAGATAGTCAGCTTGATCATCATCCGTTTTCACGGCAGTTCCAGCGAAAGAAGAAAATAACACAGTGTCACCTACTTGAACGTTCATCGCTGTCACATTTCCTTTATCATCGTATTTGCCCGGCCCGACGGCAACAATTTCGCCTTGTTTGGGTTTTTCTTGAGCGGTTTCCGGAAGAAGGATATTTCCCTTGCTGAGTTTGCTCTCAGCTCGTTTGACGAGAACGCGATTGCCTAATGGTTTGATGTGCTCTGTAGCTGTCATAACAAATGACTCCTGATAAAGTTTAATAGAAGAAAGTAGTGTATGATGGAAAACGTTTTTTGTCAAGGAAAGGAATAGGTTTTTAGCAAACGAGCTAGAGAACTGCTAGTTTTGATAAATTAAATATTTACGTCTTTCTTTGATAAATTGTTCACGCTCTGCTTTTTGGTACAGAATCATCTTCCAAGCGGTGTATTTTTCCTCGCGCAAGATCGTGAGCATCTGATCGTTGCCATTGGCTTGGCAAAATAAATTTTTCTTAGCTTGAGGCAAAGCCTGGATTTTAGACTGCACTTGTTTCGGATAAAGATTTTTTAACACGCCCAAAATCATATATTGCACGCTGACAGGGCGATAAATTTTAGGGTCAGTGACCACGATCATCACGCCTTGACAATTTTCTCCTTTGTAGGCGCCATAAAATGGGCGATAATGAAAAGGCAAAAAGGAAGCTCCCGGCAGCTGTTGATCATTTAATTTTTCGGCAAGTTGTTTGGCTTTTATCCAGGGAGCACCGATCACTTTAAACGGCAAAGTATAGCCGATTCCGATATTGACAAGGCTCAGTTCGCCTAAAATTCCCGTCGATGCATAAAATACGGGAGTATCGGGTTCGGGAATGTACGGACTCGTTGGTACCCACGTAAGCCCTGTATCACTAAAACTCATGCCCCGTTTCCAGCCCTTCATCGGAATCACTTTGAGCTGACAACCGATTTGATAAGTTTCATTAAAATAACGCGCCAATTCTCCGATTGTCATGCCATGACAATAAGGCACGTTCACATAACCGATGAATGAACGACGGTGCTCTTCAAGCATCGGCCCGTCGACGACAAGCCCGTTAATTGGATTGGGCCGATCGAGCACGATGAGTGGAATTTTGGATTTGGCAGCCTCTTCCATCACATAGAGCAGTGTTGTCGTGTATGTATAAGAACGACAACCGATATCTTGAATGTCATAGACCAGCACATCGATTTTTTGTAGCATTTGTGCAGTTGGCCTGCGCGTTTTGCCGTGCAAGCTATAGATCGGAACTCCTGGCGGTCCTTTTTTTTCTTCGATCATTTCAAAAGCATAAGCCTGGCCGTCGATGCCATGTTCAGGAGCGAATAAAGCTGCCAGTTTAATATCGGGTCCCTGCGTCAAAAACAGATCGATTGTCGATCGCATCTCGCTATTGATACCGGTATGATTAGTGATCAGACCGATTCGCTTTCCTTTTAATTCAGCGACTTGATTTTCATTGAAATAGACATCGACACCGAGTTGCACAGGCGCGGCAAACGTCGGTAGAATGGCGAGCAAAAAAAATATAAAAGCGATTCGTTTCATAAACCCATTATCACTTATTTATAAATAATAAAAATTAAAGAAATTATTTGTCGTTTATGTTACTTGAATGATTAGACCCCGGAGAACTCATGATCAAAGATCCTCCTTCTTCCCATTTACAACAAGCTCTGAATATTCTCTCCTCTGTCAAAGGGCAACCATTACATCTCGAACAACGAGAAAAACTTGCCATTGACCTCGCCGCCGCTATGCTCAATGAAGCCAATCGCACCATGACCTGGTCTGAAAAAAGAATTCAAGCGGAACTCTCAAGAATGATGCGCGATCCGATCGGTAAAGTGTTTACAACCAACATGACCGACCAATGTTTTCGCAGTCACAAACCCGGGCGTGTCGCTAATCAACTCGTGTATTTGCTCAATCAAATGGGTGTGCCCCGTTATTTGAGCTTACCCAAACGGATCTCGCTTGCCATTTTTCAAGCGTGTGGACAATTTTTTTCTTGGATTTTTGTGCCGATGACAACGTTCACGCTCCGCCATGCCACAGCTCGCGTGATTCTCCCTGGCGAAAAATCCGCTTTGAAAAAACATATGGCGCGTCGTCGTCAAGAAGGGGTTCGTCTTAATTTAAATCATTTGGGCGAAGCGATTTTGGGTGAGACAGAAGCGAGTCATCGTTTGCATGTGTATCTAAAAGATTTAGCCGATGAAGATGTCGAGTATATTTCGGTGAAGATCTCGACAATCTACAGTCAAATCCACCTTCTGGGGTGGGAAGAAACATTAGAAGCTCTCGCTGATCGTTTGCGTCAACTCTATCGTGTGGCGATGCGCCATACGTTTACTCGCGCTGATGGCACCAAAGTCCCTAAATTTGTCAATCTCGACATGGAAGAGTACCGCGATTTGCAATTGACTAAAGAACTGTTCAAAAAAGTGCTCAACGAACCTGAGTTCCATACCTTTTCTGCGGGGATTGTTCTACAAGCTTATCTTCCCGATGCCCACAACATCCAAAAGGAACTCACTAAATGGTCGATGGAAAGAATTTCTCGCGGCGGCGCACATGTTAAAATCCGCATCGTAAAAGGTGCAAATCTTGTGATGGAGCAATTCGAGGCATCCTTACGCGATTGGCCGCAAGCGCCTTACACCAAGAAACCGGACGTAGATGCTAACTACAAACAAATGGTGACGTATGGGTGCCGAATAGAGCACGCCAAGTCTTGTCACCTCGGTATTGCCAGCCACAATTTGTTCGATATCGCTTATGCCCTGCTCATTCGTGCGGAAAATCGAGTCGAAGAGGAAGTAAATTTTGAGATGTTGGAAGGGATGGCCGACCATATCCGCCGCGTAGTGCAAAAACTATCCAAAGACATTTTGCTGTATTGTCCCGTGGCAACTAAAGAAGATTTTCAGAGTGCGATTGCTTATTTGATTCGCAGACTTGATGAAAATACCGGGCCTGATAATTTTCTACGTGTGACATTTGGCTTAAAACCGGGCACTCCTGAATGGGAAGAACAAGTGCTATTGTTTGTTAAAGCGTGCCGAGAAATGCACTCTGTCTCCACAAAACCACGACGCACTCAAGACCGCAATGAGCGCCCCCATCTTTTGCCGGTTTCTGAGCCTTTTGAAAATGAAGCGGACACCGATTTTTCTTTGCCGCAGAATCGTGATTGGGCCAAAACAATCCTAGATAAATGGGAAAAGATTAAATTCGAGCCGATCCCTCTTGTGATTGCTGGAGAAGAAATCCATCATACTAAAAAAGAAGGAGTCGGTTCTGATCCTTCAGATCCCCATCATATTCTTTACCATTATTCCCTTGCAGATTGGGCTCAAGTCGATCGAGCCATTCACTGTGCGAAAGAACACGAAAAATCGTGGGGTCAAACAACTGTTGAGAAACGTTGTCAGTTATTATCTGATGCGGCACAGGCGATGCGTGAACATAGAGGGGACTTAATCGGCGTGATGATGCTCGACGGAGGTAAATCGATTCTGGAAGCTGATCCGGAAGTTTCAGAAGCAATCGATTTTGCAGAATATTATTTGCGCAGTCTTAAAAAAATGCACGCCTGTCAAGATATCCAATGGTCCCCAAAAGGAACAGTTTTGGTAACTCCGCCGTGGAATTTTCCCATTTCTATTCCCGCTGGCGGCATCCTTGGCGCCTTAGCCATGGGAAATTGCGTATTATTCAAACCTGCCCCTGAAGCAGTACTCAGCGGCTGGGAATTGGTCAAAACATTATGGAGCGCCGGCATTCCCCGTGAAGTGTTGCAATTCATCAATTGCGCTGACGAGCCTGTGGGTAGTAAATTAATCGCCGATCATCGCGTCGATTGTATTATTTTAACAGGCGCCACTGCGACTGCAAAATTATTTATGCGACTGCGCCCGGGTCTTGATTTGGCTGCAGAAACAGGCGGAAAAAATGCTATTATCGTCACAGCGCTTGGCGATCGGGATTTAGCGATTAAAGATGTCGTACAATCGGCATTTGGTCATTGTGGTCAAAAATGTAGCGCTTGCAGTCTTTTGATTCTCGAAGCGGAAGTTTATGATAGTCCGCATTTCCGCCAGCAGTTGAAAGATGCCGTGGAGAGTTTAACCGTTGGGGTCTGTTGGGATTGTTCTGCAAAAGTGACCCCGCTCATTCGCGAGCCTAATGAAGCTTTAATGCGCGGTCTGACTAGTTTAGATGAAGGGGAAGAATGGCTAGTTACACCCGGGCGAGATCCGCATAATCCCAATCAATGGTCACCAGGTGTGAAATACGGAATAAAAGCGGGGAGTTTCACGCATCAAACAGAACTCTTTGGTCCTGTGCTTGGCGTTATGCGCGCAGATAATCTTGCGCATGCTGTTGAACTAGCGAATGGCACACCTTATGGACTTACTTCTGGATTGCAAAGCTTAGATGAACGTGAGAAAGCTTACTGGATGAAACATATCGAAGCCGGCAATTGTTATATCAATCGCGGAGTCACAGGGGCGATTGTGAGACGACAACCGTTTGGCGGAACCAAAGCCAGCAGTTTTGGCCCTGGAGCAAAAGCTGGCGGGCCTAATTACGTCATGCAATTCGCTCATCCGCACGAGGTCGGTCTGCCCCATGAAAAAGAAGCTGTAAGCCAAGAGGTAAATCAGCTTATCGCTTTACTAAAAGGGTATGATCTTTCTGCCGAAAATTTTGGAACTTGGTATGCCAGCATTGCGAGCTATGCTTATTGGGCTAAACATTATGCCCAAGATCACGATCCTTCGCAAATCGTCGGTCAAGATAATCTGCTCCGTTATCGCCCTCATAAAAAAATGGCCTTGCGTATCCAAGGTAAAGATGCTCCGCATGACATGTTACGCATTTTCGCTGCCATCCTCAGTTGCCACGCCCATCTTCAAATCAGCTGGGATCCCAAACATTCCCATCTTCATCTGCGCGATCACTTACGGCCCTTCACGAACTTCTTTTCGATCGTCGAGGAAGATGATCAGCAATTTGAAAATCGTCTCAAAAACGGGGATTTTCGACGCGTGCGTCTCATCAGCCCCCCTTCTAAAGGATTTAAAGAGGCCGCTAGTGTATCGGCGACTTTTCTCGATGCAGCTCCGGTGCTTTCCAATGGCCGTTTTGAACTTTTACATTATCTGCGTGAGATTAGCTTTAGCATCGATTATCACCGCTACGGCAACCTAGGCCTCCGCGAAAAAGAGAAAAGAAAACCGATTTTATAATTTGCGTTCCTATGTTATAATAGGGGTCATGATAAAATTTTTATTATGTTTTCTTACCCTTCCCGTTTTATTACTCGCTGAAATCCGAGAAACTACTCGTTTTGAGGACCTTCTAGAGGTTGCTGATCCAGAGACTTTGGTCCTTATAGATATGGACGATACCTTAACTGACTCCACAGTGAGTTTAGGCTCAAGTCCTTGGCGTCATTTTTTAAGAAAACATTTTAAATCCGATATCCACGATTATTACGTTTATATCATTGCTAAACGTGTCCCCGTTAAAACCGTTGAGCAATCCACTCCTGCCGTTATTCAAAAACTCCAAGAAAAAAATATCCTCACCCTGTGTTTAACGGCTCGAGGAAAAACTTTGTGGTATTCCACACCTATAGACGATATCGAAAAATTGACCAAACAACAACTCACGAGCGTAAATATCAACCTCGCCCATAAGAGCATTCCCGAATATTTTGCCGAAGTTCCTGCTTATTCCGAAGGGATTTTATTTTCTGCAGGTCAAGCGAAGGGTAAGTTTTTAAAAGATCTCTTGCAAAAATTAAATTATTTTCCGAAAAGAGTCATTTTAATCGATGATAAGCGTGAAGAACTGCTCTCAGTCGAAAAGACTCTAGAAGAAATGGATATCCCCTTTTTAGGACTTTGGTACCGAGCTGTAGAAAATAATCGGAAAGAATTTAACCCCCATATATCCAACGTTCAACTAGAAAAACTTCTCTCTGAAAATATGTTACTCAGTGATGAGGAAGCCAATCACTACCCGTCTTCTCTATCCCCAGAAGAAGACCTACAGCGCATCATTTCTCAAGCGTTTCCGACCTGACTAATAAAAAATATTTTAAATAAATCGCTGATTCGCTACTGTCCGAAACAGGAAAGCTATAAACCTAAAAGAGTGGTTCTATGAACAAGTTATTGTTGTTTCCAATTTCTTTGCTGTTAGTAAATTCATGTTTCGCTGAGCAGAACACAGCCCCCGAAATTACATCCGCACCCGAACCCGTGATTCAGCAAGGGGAAACTATTTTACCTCCTAGCCTGATCAGTGAAATCAGTAAGGAATCTGACAAGGTTATCGCTCAAACTGAAAATAGGTCCAAATCCAAAGCGAGAACTTCACAAACTACGCGTAAATCCCAATCTAAAGCCTATAGTCGTGAGGTGATGCAAGACGATTTTGAAGATTCTGAAATTGTCGATGTTCCTGCTAAAAAACGCCAAGTTGTAAAAAAACAAAACCGCTCTAAAATTGATGAGGATACTGCTGACGCAAAACAACCTAAAAGAAATCCAAAACGCCCCGCTGCTAAAAAACAGCAACAAAGAGCGCAAATAGAAGAAGACACTGCGGATGCAGAATTTGAACAATCTAAAAGAAGTCAAAAGCGCCCCGCTGCTAAAAAACAGCAACGCAAAGCGCAAATAGAAGAAGACATGGCCGATGCGGAATTTGAGCAGCCTGCTAAATCTAAAAGAAATCAAAAACGCCCCGCCGCTAAAAAACAGCAACGCAAAGCGCAAATAGAAGAAGACACTGCGGATGCAGAATTTGAACAACCTAAAAGAAATCAAAAACGCCCCGCCGCTAAAAAACAACAGCGCAAGGCTCAAGTCGAAGAAGACACTGCTGACGCGGAATTCGAACGACCTGTTAAGTCTAAAAAAGGGAAAAATCAACCTGCGGCAAAAAAAAAACCGCGCAAGTCGCTAGCTGAAGATACAGCCGACGCAAAATTTGATTCGGCCTCTGAGGCAAAAAAAAAATTCTCCGCGCTCCCAGAACCTAAAGTCCAATCTGCCGCCGTTGCCAATGCTCTAGGCGGCATTTACACCTTGCCTGCCAGCAATACTAACGAATCTTCTTTTATGCCGTCGGTGGTGATTTGATTTATCAAGGGGTCATTGGCTCAATACAATTGGATTTTTAAACAATAAACGGAACAATTTTTTTATATGCTCGCAACATCAGTCATCAAGATCATCATTCAACTTTGCCGCAAATCTCGCCCTAAGGTTAAGAGATAGATTTTTTTTAAGTTAAAATCTCTTCCCCTATTAACCCAACTTGTCCCCTATCTATCCAGCGGATGTGGATGCGATTTTTTGGCATGGTTTGAAGCCAAATTTTAGACATACTTGAGAAGGTAGGCAAAATTTGGCTTCGAAACAGGACATAAAAGCCGCGCCGCAGATGCTTTGACAGTAGGGGACAAGTTGGGTTATTATGGAGGGCTATGGATGAGCTTAATTCTCAGCAGCAAATTGCTGTCGGTCATGTGGAAGGTCCGTTGTTGGTGCTCGCGGGGGCAGGGTCTGGGAAAACCCGGATTGTGACGTTTCGCGTCGCCCATTTGTTAAAAATTGGGGTGCCCTCTTCGGAAATCCTCGCGGTCACCTTTACTAATAGAGCCGCGGATGAAATGCGCCATCGTATTCTCCAGCTTACGCATCAAACGGTGATGACCTGTACGTTTCATAGCTTGTGTGCCAGGATTTTACGGGAATCGATCGCTGCTTTAGGCTATGCGCGCGAATTTGCCATTTACGATGATGAAGATAGCGAAAAAGTACTAAAGGAATGCTTTTCGGTTTTAGGATTGAGAGAAGAAAAAGGAGATTTAAGATTATTCCGCTCTCAGATTTCGCAAGCTAAAAATGCACTTGTTGAGCCTGATCAACTGGGTAAAGATGATAAAGCTTTGCAAGAAGTCTATGCTCTTTATCAACGCAAACTCAAAGAATACCAAGCGTTGGACTTCGATGATTTGCTGTTTTTGACGGTTAAATTATTTCGTGAACATCCAGACATTTTAGAGCGTTATCAGAGGCGCTGGTCCTTCATTTTGATCGATGAATATCAAGACACTAATGCGGCGCAATACACGATTACTAAATTACTGGCTGAAAAACATAAAAACGTATTTGCAGTCGGTGACCCCGATCAATCGATCTATTCTTGGCGAGGAGCCAATATCGCCAATATTTTAAACTTTGAAAACGATTTCCCCGGAGCGAAGGTCATTCCCCTAGAACAAAATTACCGCAGCCGCAGCAATATCCTCGAGGCGGCTAATGCGTTGATTCGCCACAATCTGAGCCGTTATGAAAAAAACTTATGGAGCGATCGCGGTGAAGGAGACAAAATCGGTCTATTCATCGCAGAGAATGACCATAGTGAAGCTGACTTTGTCGTGAAACAATTGTATAAACTCTACCGAGAAAAAGGAGTTCCTTTAAGTGACTGCGTGATCTTCTATCGCACTAATTTTCAGTCGCGTATTTTTGAAGATCATTTGCTCAAAGAGCGCGTGCCTTATCTGATCATCGGGGGATTCTCTTTCTATCAAAGACGAGAAATCAAAGACATTTTGGCCTTGCTCAGAATCGTGCTGGCAGGAACTGATTTTTTAGCGTTTGCTCGAACGATTAATTTACCCAAAAGAGGTCTTGGCGAAGCTACTCTTGAAAAATTGCGCGAGTTTGCCCAAGAAAAAGGGAAAAACCTATTCGATGCCTGCTTAGAAATCGCAGAAGGAAGGGCTCAGTTTAAATTGTCTTCGAAGCAATTCGAAGGACTTAAGGATTATGTCAGGATGATTTCGGCATTAAGGGAAAAAGTCAGACAAGGTCATCCCTTACATGAGATCATTTCCGATGCACTTAAGCACTCTCGTTATCTTGAATACTTACGCGAAGATCCCGAAACCTGCGAAGAAAGGCGGGGAAATATCGAGGAGCTCGTGACTAAAGCGGCCGAATGGGAACAAGAAGTAGAACATCCTTCACTTGCCGCTTTTTTAGAGGAACTAACCCTTAAATCAAGTGCTGATGAAAAAGATCCGACGACAGATCATGTGCGGATGATGACTTTGCACAACGGAAAAGGCTTAGAATTTACCTGTGTGTTTCTCGTGGGGATGGAAGAAGAGCTCTTTCCTCATGCGAATGCATTAGAAAATCTTGACGCTCTCGAAGAGGAGCGGCGATTATGCTATGTGGGTATGACAAGAGCCAAAGAGTATCTGTTTTTAACTGCATCTCGCTATCGGTTTTTATGGGGAATGCCTCGCATGATGCGGCCGAGTCGCTTCATTAAAGAAATACCCGAGGAATTTTTCCAAGAACAACCTTTCGCACGTGAAGCTTTTTCCTATGAGCAACAGCAAGAGGGTTTTGAAGTGGGAGACGTCGTCACACATAAAGATTTCGGACAGGGAACCGTGCAAAAAGTTTACCAAACCTCGCTTGGGTTAACTTACGACGTGTTCTTTCCAAAGGCCAATTCGATGCGCTCACTCGTGGCAAAATTTGCCAAACTTACCCTAAGCGATGAAAATGGCGCAAAACCCTTCCGACGCTGATCCATTTTTGCCAGTGTTTATCGCGCAGTCGTAAACCTTTTAAATTGGGGATCCACAAGGATGGCGTGAGCACTTCACCTCTTGTCCATGCAGGACGCCAAAAGCAAGCGTTTTGCGCACTGCGGCAAATCGTCACTGTTGACAGTCCCAAACAAGACGCCAAGTGACCAATTCCTGAATCATTGCCAATCATACTGCCCGACTCACAAACATAAACTGCTAATTCTGAAAGATTAGTGAATTGTGGCAATTCAATCTCTGCGTATTTCCAATCGCTTTGTTCCTCCGGAGTTAGCATCATCACCGGTTGATAGCCCTCTGACTTCAATCTACGATTTAGCTCGAGATATTTTTGCATAGACCAATTTTTACCCGGACGGGAACTTGTCGGATGAATCACAACACGCTGTGCAAAACGTTTAGGTTGAATAGGATCAGGGATGACAATTCCATTACTTTTTGTCAAAATAGGCAGCTTTAATTGATCCTTGCAATAGACGTACAAATTGTCGACAAAAGGGCGATTGCCATCAAAACGGCCCTGTTCCCAATATGGATAGTCACGATTAGCCGTAGCGATGGGATTCAAAACGGTAGTTCGCTCAGGAAAATGTTTTTGGCAATATGTAAGGATCATCTGCATCTGAGGAGTTTTTTCGTAAAAAATAAAAAATCGTTCATAATTTTCTAAGACATCAATATCTGGAAATCGATCTATTCTCAAATGGAGAAACCAATTCTGCAAAGCCCTAAGAAAAGGATGAAAAGTATCTACTGAGTATCCATTGAGCTGAAGATTATTCGATAATACCAAAGAGATCAGCCCATCGCCGAGTCCTAAGCAACTAAACACTGCACAGCGCTTCATTTTTTCCTCTGGGTAGCAAAACTAGTCTAAGAAACGCCCTCTGAAAGTTCAAGCAAATAAGATTTAATTATAGACAAAATAATAATTCAAATATATTTATAAATATAAACAGAATAAACGTAATTATGCGCTCGATTTCAATTACGCAACAGAATCAAATTGAACAAAGCCAGCAATTATTGATTAACCTGGCGATGAAGCAAGCTTTTTTTGCTTTGCAACTGCCTATTTTGGAATTATCGGATTGGATGAAAAGTGAAATCGAAAGCAACCCGGTACTAGAGATTGATCCCTCTGAAGAAGAGCGACATCACTCACGACCCAGAGCGCAAGAAGCTTTAGAAAGACGGCGAAAAGAACATCAAGAAAGCCTGCTTACCGCTCCCGCTTCCCTGTATGCTCATCTCATGCAGCAAATCCCCCTTGTTCTCGAAGACCCGCATGATTTAGTCATCGCTGAACAGATCATCGGCCATCTCAATGAAAAAGGCTATTTAGACCAACCGCTTCAAGATATCGTTCCTGGCGCCCCTCTACATATTTTGCAAAACAATCTGGAGACAATTCAAGGCTTAGATCCACCCGGTATAGGAGCAAGTAATTTGCAGGAATGTCTCTTACTTCAGCTAAAAATAAAACATAAACAGCATGGTTTAGCAGCTAAAATCATCACCGATCATTTTGAGGATCTTCTGCATAACCGTTTCCCTCAGATTGCTCAAGCGCTGCATTTATCTTTGGAGGCTCTTTCGCAAATCATCAAACGAGAAATTTCACCTCTCGACCTGCATCCAGGATACCGCTACTCATTTCAACCGGCCGTCGCAATTGTTCCGGATCTCATCTTTCACACTGTTGATGAAAAATGGCAGATCGAAGTGAATACTTCTTGCTTGCCCCGTTTTCATATCAGTCCTCTATATCGAGAGGCACTACGAGAAGAAAATCCTGAAGGGTATTACTTGCGAAGACAGCTGGCTAGCGGCACATGGATGAAACGGATCATTGCTCGAAGAAATCACACCTTACGCCGCATCGGTGAATATCTGCTTAAACGGCAACTGTGCTTCTTCACAGGAGAAAAGGCAGGACTTTACCCTTTAACGATGCAAGAAGTAGCTCAGGAGCTCGGCATACATGAATCAACAGTTGCCCGCGCCGTCTCTAATAAATATCTCGCCTGCCCTATTGGACTGTTTTCTTTGAAAACTTTCTTCAATCAAGGCCTACCCATGCAAAATGGTCAAAAGATTTCTAACTTTAGCTTAAAAGAAATTGTCGCGCGAACGATTAAAAATGAAGATAAAAATAAGCCGCTTTCCGATCAGCAAATCGCTCAACACTTCCAGGAATTAGGCATTCCCTGTGCGAGAAGAACGATTGCCAAATATCGCTCGGTCCTCAAGATTTCTCCCGCCTCTAAACGACGAAAATGGAATTAAAAATACGCATCCCATAGTTGTTGCCAACGCAGATCTGTCTGTCGCTGTTTTTGAGCGAAGTCTCTGATTTCCTCAGAAGAGTTTCTCGCAAAACGCAGAATTTCTTCATCGGAAAGGCGCAGCGCAATGGGAAGCGCTTTTACACCGGTCTTTTCCAAATTATTTAAAGCTAACGAAAAGAGACGCTGTGCGCGAATGAGACGGATGGTTCCTAAGCCTAAAATCAGTAGAGGCACCCATAAAAAATATTCGGCGCCGATCTCAATCTCAAAGGCGAATTGTGTCCAATAGATCGCCCAACTCGTAATGAGTAGAAATAACCACCCCTTGACCTCTTTTGGTTTAGCAAATAAGGGCCCAAAATAACGTCGAAAACGTTTTTCTGATGTTCGATAGGCCAGGATCTCCTCGAATCGCGCCTCTTCAAAAGAAAGACGCATGGCATGGACAAGTTCGTGTGCTACGATTTCTTCTGGCAAATAGAACGCGTTAGGTTTGAGCTGAATGTGTGACGTTTTAAAACCTGTTTCATCTTCCTCGATCCAAGTAGCAGCTGCTTCCCAAGGCAGAAGACCCTTTTGATCGATCTTGATCTCCACCCAATCGGGTTTAACCCCGAAAAGATCTTGAAGCCGGTTTACTCCTGGATAGGTTTCATTTTTCGCAGCCAATTGGGCACGTTTTGAAAAGTGCTCGAGACTTTCTTTAGGTCCCGGAAAAATTCCCCGATTATTGAGATCTAATAAATTATTCATCGCGGATAATTATAGCACCACAGAGACAAAAACCACAGAGGAAGAATCTCCTCTGTGGTCTAAATTTTTTATTTAAAATCAATCGTGAGGGATTGTCCGGGTTTGATAGTGTAAGTATCACTCATTTTCATCTCTGGAGCGAGCATTTGAGCACTGCGCTTAGCCAAAACGATTTTCACCTGATCTAGATTAGAGTTATTATTTGAATTATCTAAAATCCAATTATCCCCCTCTTGTCGTAAAGGGATTAAATTCGTCCCTTTAGCATCGCACACATATAATGCATAGCCGTCATCCACAACATACCTACAAGTTAAAAGTAAACTGTTTGTAGATTCCAACGAATGATTTTCATTAGATTGGCTGGTTGTGAGTTTCTCGCGATTTTTTTTGGCAAGTCTTAAAGCGTCAAGTGCGAGAGGATTCTTAATTGAAGTTGCATCGATAGAATCAGGATTTACACCGTAGCGAACGAGAACCTTTAATATATTTATTCGGTTTTCATGTGTACTCTCAGACATGCCTCGTAATAGACCACTAAGCGGAGTTGTTGTGAATTCTGGACTGAAAAAATGCACATCAGCCCCATTAGTTAATAGCATTTGAGCAATCGCTTCATGCTCAGGGCGGCGAGCCATTTCGCAAACTGCAACAAGAGCTTCTGATTTCTTGTCTTGTTTTGAATCCTTTACTAACTGCATGACACTATCTAGATCGCCTTCCATACATGCTAAAAGCAAAGACGTTTGAGGAAGAGTCTTTGGGACTGAAAGAGTATTTTTAGCTACTGTACTACTCAGAAGATTCATATATAGAGTCTGCGCCTGTGTTGCGCCTTTGCTTTTAAGAAGATGAATCGCTAATTCATTTTTATTAACACCTTTCGCGCATAATAAATCTAAAGGCCTGTTACCTTCCTCCGTTTTTTCATTAAGTTCTACCGTCGTTAGACGTTGAACAAACAAATTCAAGATTCGCATTTCAGGACTATTTCCATCTTTAGTACTATCGATGTTATTACAGAGGGAAACAATCGAACTCTCACCATATATATTTAGCAAAGAAGGATTTATATTTTTATTCAAAATCTCTTCCGCAATCTGTAAAGGAAATTTGCATTTTGAAATATTTTGACAAAGCTGGCTCAATGCATTAATTAAATCTTGATTATCTTCGGTATTCTTGATTTGATTTTTAATACTGCCAAAATGTTGTCCAAATATTGCTTCCGCGAGCGGTAGTTGTGGCATATTGAAATTTACTGATTTTTCGCTAATTCTTAAACTCATAATTATTTTTCCTTAATTTTTATAAGCAATCTATTTTGTTTTTTCGATCGCGCCTTGTTTTTTTAACAAATTAACAGCTTCAATATTGATATGACTTTTTGCTTGAAGATAATCTAGCGGCGTTTTTCCATGCGAGTCAGCTTGATTCAACCCTTCCTTAGTCGCAAGAACCATAAGGAGTCTTAATAGTTGCATTTTAGAACCCTCGGGATCTGAGCTACGATCCATTTGCTGACAGACGACAGTAAATGCCGTTGTTCTATTTTGTGTTAACTCATTGGGATTAACATTACATGTAGCTAATAGCAATTCACTAATCTCATACGCAAGTGGATGCACGCATTGACATAGCAAGCTAAGCTGTAAATTTAACTCTTTTGGTCCAAGCGATCCCCGATTTCTTTTAATAAAATTATCAATGACATTTATATTTTGCGTTTGTATTGCATCAGCAAGTGTTTGCGGTTGTGTCGCATACGAATTATTATTATTAACTCCAACAGCTGAAGGTGCACTCATATTTGCCTCTATGGGTTAAAGTTGATAGTTTGTGTTTCGCCTTTTTTTATTGGATAAGACTCACTTGCTTTTATTTGTTCTGAAGGTAATGTAGCCCCTATTTTTGCGATCACGAGTTTTACATGATAAGGATCAAAATGCTCTGAAGAATCTTCTAAAACCCATATGTTACGTTCATATTGTCGAAGTGGGATTAAACGCGAGCCTTTGCTCATCATCGGGCCAGTGCCGCAAACGAATACAGCCTGGCTTTCATCTGTTTTACAACAACAAACTAAAAGCGGTTGGGCTTGCAAACTTACAGCGGTCTGAGATGTTTCAACTTTTATATCATTTGTATTACTTTGAAACAGAACGAGTGCATAATCTAATGCTTCAATAGCTTCGTCGCTTAGATTTGTTCTATCAATAAAGTTTGGATCGGCACCCCTTTTTACTAAACTCGCAACAACCTGCAGACGAATTCCATAATTGTCAGACCTCATTGTTTTTAGCAGGGCGTAAAGAGGTGTTTCGCCGCTATTGTTTATAAAGTTTGGATTAGCACCCCTGTCACTAAGTAATTGTAAAACTTCTATGTGTTGTGCACGATTAACAACGTAACAAGTTGTCAAAAAAGCTTTCGATATTTCATTTGTATCGAGAATTTGTTCACTATCATTTAATCGATTTTTTACTTCTTCGACTTTTCCTTGAAAACATACCGCAAGCAAATCCGCGCGTTTGAATGTAAAAGTTCGAGAACTAGCTGTAGCCAAAGAAATTGGGGAACCAGTTTGACTTTGCTCATCAAGCCTTTGCCAGGCTACATGATGTCTTTTGGCCCCCTTTGATTCAAGAATCTTAATCGCATCTGGATTCCTAAATTCCCCACGAATGTCGAGTAAATCTAAAGCTGTACTACCAGTATCATTTTCAACATTTAGTTCGTCCGACGTGAGCGCATTAACAAACATGCCTAATATCTTTACCCTTACATCAGCACATTTATATCTATTATCGTTATCGATAAGGCTGCATAAGATTAATACAACATTTGTTCCTGTTGAAGCTAAAGCGGAGGGACTAACCCCTTTTTCTAATAACTTTTGGCACACTTCGATTGGAAAATGACAAGCTTGAGGATATCGGCACAAATAAGCAAGTGCATCGATTAATTCTTGTCTATCATTTGTATTTATAATCGCTGTTTCAATTTGCGCTAAATTTTCGCCAAAAATTATGTCGTTGAGACTCACCTGGAGTATTGTAGAATTATTATTATTTGTAATCGCAGGAACGCTCATAAAATCCTCTTAAAAATTTAGCAATGCGAAAAATGATAGAATTCTAAGAGCGTTTAAGTCAATCGCTATCTAGCGTTTGACCAGGGCTCGCTTAAAAAGAATAAATAGGGCAATGAGTCCTAACAGATTTAGGGCAGATGTCACACCAAAGAACAGCAAGATCTTATTGCTTTTTTTGCTGAGCAGCATGAGACGTTGCCGCACCATTTTTTCAAAGGGTGTTTCGTTTTCGTGCCAAACGCCGGCGTATTGATGACGTGCATAAAGCGCTAGTTCATCTTTGGGTGCATCGAAATAATAAGCAGGAAAGACGATATCGCGTTCGCTGCTAGCTTGCTTGACAGCCTCACCGAAAAACCAAAACGTGCGGTGAAGCACGCGGTTAAGCATTGAGTCGCGATCCGTGCCTGGGTAATCTAATTCAATTTGATCCCAATTCTGTGCGAGCAGTTCCATACAGCGCATTAAAATGGGATGATTCGGACAGACACCGATCAAATTATTGGTGGTGAAAATACAAGTGGGCAGACTGCTGGTATAGGGCATGTCGATGCCGCAATAAAAATCGTAAGTGCAATTTAAGGGCGTAAACGACTTAAAGCATTTGACGTCATGATCGACGTAGAGCCCCCCCTCTTGATACAAAATTTCATAGCGCAATAAATCCGATTTTTCTCCGTAATTATCTGCTTTTGCAAAACAGGGGCGCAATTTTAAGAACGACAAATTGTGGATTAGGCGGAGTTTCATTCCGGGACAAGGAAGCGGTCGTTCGCGATCCGTCCAAAAGTTAAATGTCCAACCAGGATGTTTTGCCATCCAACTGCGGACATTTTCAACAGAGCTGCGTGGGAATTGCTGGGGTCCTATCCAAATGAAATGCACAACGTTTGGAATTCGCTGCTGGTTTGAAGCTCCGATCAGTCCTTTTTTTAATTCATACATCCGTTTGAATAATTGCAGATGCTCTTGGTCTGCTGCAGTTTGCACATAATCCCAAGCGGGAAGATCCTTGCCAGTTAAACTTTCGAAATCGTCTGAATGGGGACGTTGCACTGTTTTCTTTTGACAAGCTACAAGCAACACGAGAAGCAAACAAAGAAATCCTGTTTTTTTCATGCTGTTTTCTTGCCTTGATACACACTG
This sequence comes from uncultured Verrucomicrobiae bacterium, assembly GCA_963839895.1. Taxonomy (GTDB): domain Bacteria; phylum Chlamydiota; class Chlamydiia; order Chlamydiales; family Rhabdochlamydiaceae; genus CAJCIW01. Next base: position 1,805,547 of record CAWIWQ010000001.1, on the reverse strand, counting down.
AGGGCTAGCATGCAACCGTTAAAGAAAATTAAACCAAAAATCAAATACATCAGATTGAGATTTTTACGGCGAATCTTGCCTAAGATTTTTTCTCGAATGCGTTCACTAGGACTTTTTCGCTGTTTAAAATTATCCCAAGTAGTTAAGAAAAAGTGTTTTGTAAAAAGTGGAGAAATCCCCGATTTGGCAAAAAAATAGGCCGCCGGCAACACAATATCGACATTGCCTTCGCGGTCGATGGTCTCAAGCATCGCATGCGTTAAAGCAATATAAGTGCGTTGCATAACAACTTCGATTTGAGAGTATTCATCCCGGCCTCGATATTTTTCAGCGAGGGGCTGCCAGCGTTCTGCGATCAATTCAATCACGCGGCCTAGCGTTGGATGGTGCGGCCGAGAACCTAATACGCCATTGCCGCAGGTGATATTTCTTCCCGCAAAGGCTTCATGAGGAGTCTCCAAGCCACAGAAAAAATCGTAACCGCGATTCATGCCAAGCACGGACCGTAAACACTGCACATCGTGATCGACGTAGACACCGCCTTCTTGGTAGAGAATTTCATAGCGCAGCACATCCGATTTTTCCCCCCAATTCTGCGATTCTTCATAACATTTGCCGAGTTTGAGAAAGTTAAAATCTTTCACGAGAACTGTTTCCATTCCTTCACACGGAGCTTCCCGATCCCGATCCGTCCAGAATTTAATTTTACAATTCGGATGATGAGTGATCCAATTTCGGACGTTTTCTACCGAGAGCGGAGGAAAAGGTCGATCTCCTAACCAAATGAAATGGATGACCGGCGGAACTTTATAGGGACCTTGCTCTGCGTTTTGCGCGGCTTCATTTTTATAATACAACGCTTTGGCGAGCGCTAATGTGTCTAAATCCGGTTTTTGTGTGACATATTGCCAGTGCGTTGTCGATTTTCCCATCAACGCATCAAATTCATCGATGCCTTCGCCGTAAACGGTTGCAAGCCACAATAAACAAAGTAGCAATTTCATAAGCGACTCCGCTTCTTTATTGCGGCAATTTTAAACAGTAAAAAAATGGCTAAAGCTACATTGGCAGCCACTAACCCTAAAGCCAAAAAAAATGTGCTCTCAACGCCTTTGGAAATTTCAGAAAATAGAGTTTCGATTTTCGATTCCGCTTCCGATTCATGTTTATGCCACAGACCGCAATGTTGATGAATGGCATATACAGCTTTGCTATCGTCGGTCAAACTAAAATAATCAGGGGGAAAAACGACATCTTTGCGACCTGCGCGGCAATGCGACTCTCGATAGCCAATCGAAAGTGCGCGAAACGTTCGGTGAAGTACTCGATTGTATATCGACAATGGATCCGTCCCCGGAAATTCTGTTTCGATTCTTCCCCATTCCTTGAGCAGCCATTTTTTTGTGGCTCCTAAGATAGGATGTTGCGCTGTGGCGGCTAGTACATGTGGAGAGGGATTAACCGATGAACTGAGCACAGCAGGTCCAAAGGGTTCTAAGCCACAAAAGAAATCATAACCTTCTTGAAGAGAGTCGATCGGGGTGAGACATGTAACATCATGATCGACGTAGACACCGCCTTCTTGCAACAAAATCGCATAACGGAGAAGTTCAGAGCGCTCGCCAAAATTATCAGAGAGATAATAGTAATCTTGTAGTTCTTGAAGAGGAAATGCATCCAATACGCTAATTTCCATCCGATCATCCGGCGCTGCGTGTCCAAGATCTGTCCAAAATTTAACTTTCCAGCCTGAATGGTTATCGATCCAGCTTTTGACATTGGCAATCGATTGTTTGGGAAAAGGTTTTGGCCCTAGCCAGATGAAATGCAATGTTTTGGGAATTGTACCGGCCGGTTTTTCCCGTTTTTGCGCCATATCGAAAAGTGCAGCAAATGAACCTAACCGTTTTTTATCTTCCCAAGTTTGTAAGTATTGAGAATCGGCGCCCCCTCTTTTTAAGTGATCTTCGTATTCACCTGCTTGTGCGAAGCCGGCAAAGACCAGAAAAAATAGAGCAATCAGTTTTGGCATAGATGCGCCCCATTTGCTTCTAGCGAAGATAGCCGACTGTATTGAGCCGAATTAAACACGCGTTGAGCGAGCTCTTGTTGCCGTTTTGCCCGTACTTTATTGTCGTTAAGAGGGGAAGCTCGATTGTAGATCATGAAAATCTCTTTAACATATTTGACATGCGTAGCCGCCATTTCAATCATCGGAACCATGAAGGCTACATCATAGGTAGCATCAAAAAATCTATCGTCGACTTGGACATCTTCTAGCTTAATTTTCTTAAACAAAGAGACATAGTACGTACGCAATTGCGATAAACACCAATGTATCCGCGAAAAGTCGCGGATAGAATTATTTTCGATCACCTCTGGGGGCAAGGGTTGAGCAAAATTAGCCACAGTATAGCCGTATGAAGGGTATTCGATGTAACTGCCGTAGGTTAACCAAACGTTAGGATCAGCGTAAATCTCGTTTAATCGCTCCAGGACGCGATCATGGGCAAACCAATCATCACCATCGAGAACAATGGCAATTTCATCATCATCACAAGAGCGAACAGTCCGATAAATATTCTCACATGCGCCTTTATTCTTCTCGTTGTGAACGATTTCGATGTAATGATGCATTTGATACAAGTCCACCAATTCCTCCACCTGTTGCAAAGTGCTATCGGTGGAGGCATCATCGACATAAATGATGCGATAATTATCGTATTTTTGCATGAAAATCGATTCGAGATTCCTCTTCACCCATTCGCTGTTATTGTAGGAAGGAACGATAATGACAAACGGCTTATTTTCTATAATGGGATAAAAAGCTTGCTGCGGTTTGGCGCGCCATTTCTTAGGAAGCTCCCATTCTTTGATGGAAGGCATGAGAATTCCACCAATAAATCCGATTAATAAAACGATCAAAACCCATAAAGATCGTTTCATAGTCGCAGCTCAGAAGATTTACTAAAAATCGTAATCAGCTTGGGCTCAAATGGCAAATCCCACCCTTGAGGAAAACAATAGGAAGGGCTCATCAATACAGTAGGAGGATGATCGATGAAATAATGGTTAATGTAGCTCTCATCGTGCCATTTCGGAATGATATTCTTTTGTAAATCAACATCGACATCGCGCATATTCGTCTCAATCATTGCTAACACATTTTCCCGTGTGCCCCCGTAAAAGGCTCCACAACAGTAATTGGCCCGTTTACTACGCGTTACATAGGCTCTAGATTTCTTGTTGCCGCAATATGTTCCAGGTTTATCTAAATATCCCCAATGACGGGTCGCCATTAAATCGCCGATGATTTCATCGCCGACCTCAGAGAGAAATACCATGTCAGCATCAATTGTGTAGAGATAATCAAAATCCTTAAACAGATCTTTGTGCGAATGATACACATGGAACCGTTTCATGCTGTCATTGGGCCAGCCCATTTTTTTTTGTTCTATGCGTACGATGTCTTTCGCTTCGGGAACATTTCCATCAGTGAATATAAAAAAAGTACGATCGTGATTAGGTAAAAAATACTGACGAGCCGTCTCAATCATTTTTACACCGAGATCGCAATATTTACCCGTTGCCACACACAACAGACCGACTTTAAGCTTTTTAGGGGACTCTGTTTTTTCTTCTTCGGCATGGGAAAATACAGACACGAGAAGAACTGCGAGCAAAACAATTGCTTTTTTCATACACCACTCTTTTTTTCAAAAAATCGTAATCTCTGTTTACTTTCCCGTCAATACTGGAGCTAACATTTCGTCAAAAACTTTCAAATATCCTTCAGCAGTTTTTTCCCAGGTAAATCGACTGATTGCCTGTTTTGAGTGGGCGACATCAATTGCGGTCTGCTGAGGATTAGAGAGAATCCCATCGATTTTCTCCGCGATATCTTCTGGCGATCTAGGATTAAATACAGCGGAGCGCACGTCGTGCACAGCCATATGTTCAAGAAACGGCGGGATATTCGACATCGCAACAGGAACTTCTCTAATCCAAGCATCAAATCCTGGTACATTCCCACCCTCATACAATGAAGGATTCACAACGGCCAAGGCGCATTGTATTAAAGCATCGATCTCTTCATTGCTGACATATCCAAGCCCAATCACATCTTGCGGTTCACATCCTAATTCTAATCCAGTTGAACAAGCCCGGCCATTGATGACCTCGGTTCCAGCACCTGCAAGAACAAGCACAATATCAGGATGCTTTTTTTTCAAAATGTGCAGAGCTGCAAGTAGCGGTCCGATATTTTTATGCATGTTAATATTTGTAGGACAGACGAGATATTTTTTTTGAATGCCCAAACGCCTTACAATTTCTTGACTGTATTCTAAATTCATCGCAATTGCACCCGTAGGTGCCACCGGAATAACTTTGGTCTTATGTCCAAATTCGGGGTAAAATTTTTGTAATTCATTGCGCATAAAATCTGTGGAGACAATAGGAGTCGATTTATTAAGCCAGATGGGCATTTCTTGATTGAGAAGCGCTGGAATCCATGCGGGCATCGGCGAGAAAAAATATTTAAAATTAAAATCGTGAAAAATTCCTGCCATGGGACAACTGAGTTTGGGACAGCACAAATGAAACGGCCAAGTGAAAAAAGCGAGATCAAAACCCTTAACCACAGATTCGAGTTCTTTATGCACAGCGCCTGATAAATAAAAAGATACAGAAGATAAGGATCCTGCCCACTTACGCTGAAATAAACTCACTATATGTCGACTGCCACGAATATTGAATATATCTCTCCCAGCGAGTTTAGTAGATGAGAGTCCGCGTACTTTAATGTCACACGGCTCAAATACCTCTGCAAGCGCTTCCCGCTTAATGCTATGCGGATTTCCAAAAAAAGTGATTGATACATTAGACCTGATTCTCTTCATCGCCGGCAGCAAGGCGCGTACTACACGCGACCCTCCCCCAGGATTTCCCACATGATCTATTACAGCAATTTTCATTTTTTTCCTTTTCGCCCAGCAGAATTATTTTATTGGTAAATTTTGAGTACGTCATCAACGTCGCCAAAACATTTTACACTGCCTCTTTCCAGCCATAAGGCTTTATTGCAAAACTCTCTCACAACATTGATATCATGGCTAGAGAGCACCATAAATTCAGATTGATGTACTAAGCTCTTCATTTGTGCTTGGGCTTTTTTCATGAATTTGGCATCGCCCACGTTGACGATCTCATCTATGAGTAAAATTTCAGAAAAGACATTGGTGATAATTCCGAAAGCGAGCCGCACCTTCATTCCAGACGAATACGATTTAATCGGCATTTTCATAAAATCACCCAGCTCTGAAAACTCCTCAATAAGGGGAGTGATTTTGCGGATTTCTGCTTTAGAGAGACCGAGGATTAATCCGCGCATGAGAATATTTTCATAACCATTTAATTCGTGGTCCATGCCCATCATGATGTCAAAAAGGCAATTCATCCGCCCTTGGACATTGACTTTTCCATACACAGGTTCATAAATTTTGGCTAAAACCTTTAGAAGTGTAGATTTACCGGCGCCATTATGCCCAAGTAAAGCTAAGCGATCTCCTTTTTCAAGCCTAAAACTCACATTTTTAAGGGCCTCTACGATGATATTGCCGCTATTTTTTTCAAGCCGACCCCCTGTCGCCATGTTGATCAGTGTCGCCTTAAATGAACGTGCATTCGCACCATAGACAGGATAGGTTAACGAAACATTTTCAACTTCAAGACAGGCCATATTAATCCACCCAAAATGCAATTCGTGATCGGACTTTAGAAAAAATCCAAAAACTGAGAATAAAACCGATGCATGTCATTGTCGAAACGACCATATAGCTCATCATAGATGGCATCATGCCCAGCAATGGGGACCGCACAATATCTAGCAAATAAACCAAGGGGTTGTATTTTAATACAGCGGGATTTTGCTCAAGCAATCTGGGCATCCACGAGATAGGTGTGATAAAAAAGGCGATTTGCACGCAGGTAGTAATAATCGGAACGAGATCGCGAAAGCGCGAGCTAATCATCGCTACAAAAAAGCAAATCCATGAAACATTGAGTAAAAAAAATAAAAATCCCGGAAAGACTAAAAAAACTTTGATCCCAGGATTAAATTTAAAAAATGCGCAAACAAGCAGGTAAACAACCGCATTATGCATTAAACAAATCACCTGGCGCACCATATGCTTGAAAACATATAAACTTAAGGGAAGATTAATTTGTTTAATATAACTTCCATTGGATTTAAAAATTTCCGCAGCTTCAGTAACGCTGCTGGAAATAAACGTCCAAAACAGAAAACCTGCCGTGAAAAAAGGAATATATTCTGCCAAACTCTGATGAAACAGCCGGCTAAACACAATCCCCATCATCACAATAAAAATCAGCATGCTCAAAGTAATCCACCAGGGGCCAATAATGGAGCGACGATAGCGCTGCTTTACTTCAACCCATCCCAAATGCAACCAGACTCGGTGTAGAAAAACTGCTTTCTTAAGATCTTGAAGCGCTAGACTCATCTTCCTGAAAAAAGGGAAATGTGTTTTTAAAACGATACTTTTAGGCAGGACTTCTTCAATCATGGGTGGACTCTTAAAGATTTTTACGGAAGGATGCTAAAAGGAGTAATATAACGCAATAGGCTTGCCTGGAGAATTTTTTTACTGACAAAAAAATAGTTTAAAACAAGAATTCTCTTGATTTTCAATGTCTTTCGCTCTAATCTCCGAAACTTTGCCACTTTTGTGGCTGTGTTTTATCAATAGGAGAATAATAGGTAATTTAAATGGGTAAAGCCCTAATTATTGTCGAGTCACCAGCAAAAATTAAAACATTACGAAAATTCTTAGGAGCAGATTATCTATTTGAGTCTTCTCTTGGCCACGTCCGCGATCTGCCACAAAAGGGATTTGGCATCGACGTCGAACATGATTTTGAGCCTGAATACGCCATTTTGCCGGATAAAAAAGAAGTTATTGAAAAGCTCAAAAGAGCGGCCAAACTCGTCGATGTCGTCTATCTTTCTCCTGACCCCGATCGAGAAGGGGAAGCGATTGCTTGGCACATCGCATCGATTCTACCTAAAGGCACAAAATATAAACGGGTGACCTTTAACGCGATTACTAAAGACGCTGTAATGGAGGCGCTTAAACATCCGCGCAATATTGATCAGGCCTTAGTGGATGCCCAACAAGCGCGCCGTCTTCTCGACCGCATCGTAGGCTATAAAATTTCGCCAATCCTCACGCGCCGTGTGCAAGGAGCGCGAGACGGGGGTTTATCGGCAGGAAGGGTACAATCCGTAGCCTTGAAACTCGTCGTCGACCGAGAAAAAGAGATTCAAGCTTTCATCCCCATCGAATATTGGAATATTTTATCTCTGCTACAGACTAAGAAAAATGACAATCCCTTTTCTGCTTTTCTGTATTCTGTGGATGGCAAGCGCATCGAAAAAGAACCGATACCGGGTAAAGACGTCTTTACAATTTCCAACGAAGAAACGGCCAAAGAGATCGTGGCCAAACTGCAAACAGCTACTTACAAAGTTCAATCTGTTGAGAAAAAAGAAAAAAGACGCAACCCTGTTGCTCCCTTCATTACTTCAACTTTGCAACAAGAAGCGAGTCGTCACTATGGATTTTCCGCTTCGAGAACGATGAATATCGCGCAGGGACTGTATGAAGGTATCGATTTAGGCAACGAAGGTGCAGAAGGTTTGATCACCTATATGCGTACCGATTCGGTGCGTACAGAACCTGAAGCGATTGCTGCTGCGCGAAAATATATTGAAAAAACTTACGGTCGAGAATATTTGCCCGCTGAACCTAAATATTATAGCACAAAAAAAAGCGCCCAAGATGCCCACGAAGCGATTCGACCAACCAATCTGATGAGTCCTCCTGAAAAGATCCGATCTTATCTCACCGTCGACCAATTTAAACTCTATCAACTGATTTGGCGCCGTTTCTTAGCGTCGCAAATGAATCCCGCCATTTACGATACGATTTCTTGCGACATTGAGACGAACAAAAACATCATGCTGCGCGCCACAGGTTCGGTGATTAAATTTTCCGGATTTCTCGCCGTTTATGAAGAAAAGGAAGATAGAGAAGAATCTGACGAAAAACCCAAAGAGGATGAAGAAAAAATCCTCCCTTCATTTCAAGAAGGGCAACCGCTTCTTCTGATGGAAGTGCAATCCCATCAAGCTTTTACCCGTCCGCCGCCTCGTTTTACGGAAGCCTCGCTCGTTAAAGAACTTGAAAAATCCGGTATTGGCCGTCCCTCTACCTATGCCACGATCATGAACAAAATTCAAAGCCGCGACTATACGACCAAAGAAAAAGGCACGTTAAAGCCCACAGAACTAGGCACTGTGATTGCCAAAATGCTCGAAGATAATTTTGCCATGATCATGGACATCGGCTTTACCGCTGCGATGGAAGATGAATTGGAACACGTCGCAGAAAATCAACAGGGATGGAAAGGACTCGTTAAAGATTTTTGGGAAAAATTTATTCCCTTCGTGAAAACGGCAGAAAAAGAAGCTTTCGTCCCGCGTATTGAAACCGACTTAATTTGCCCAGAAAGCGGGCATAAACTGCTTAAAATCTGGTCGCGAAAAAAATACTTCTACGGATGTTCCGATTATCCCAATTGCAAATTCACAGCACCGGTCGAAGCGCTTGAATTTAACAAGGAAGATTACGATCCTACTTTTGACTGGGATCAGAAATGTCCCAAATGCGACAGTCCGATGAAATTGCGATTTGGACGCTTTGGGGCCTTCTTAGGTTGCACGCGATATCCTGAATGCCACGGCATCGTCAATATCCCCAAAAAAGATGAAATCCCTGCCAAAGACATGCCTACCTGCCCAGCACTCGGCTGCGATGGCAAAATGGTGCAACGCCGCTCGCGGTTTGGCAAACCCTTTTTCTCTTGTTCCAACTTTCCCGACTGCGATGTGATCGTCAATAATCTCGACGATTTAAATGAAAAATATCCCGATCATCCCAAAACCGCTTATGTGCCTAAAAAAGGGCGCTTTGCGAAGAAAGGGAAAAAAGAAGTCGTCAAAGAGAAAAAGTCCAAAGCTAAAGAAAAGAAAGCAAAAACTCCTCGCAAACAGGCAGCCTACACTCTTTCCAAAGAGTTAGCTGATGTGGTCGATGCTAAAGAACTTTCTCGACCTGAGGTCATCAAAAAAGTCTGGGATTACATCAAAGAGCATAAGCTCCAAGATAGCAAAAATAGGCGCATGATTGTGCCCGATGCTAAACTTGCTAAAGTTCTCGGCGGCAAACAGCCGATCGACATGATGAAACTCTCCGGTCTGTTAGGGAAACACTTGAGTTAAGATAATCTGCACAGAGAGAGCAAGATTTTTTTTCTGTGGTTCTTGTCTCTGTGGTAAAATTCACCACAGAACTAAAGCGACACAGAGGGATATGAAAATCCCTCTCAGCGTTCTCATCTTCTATCTGCGCTGATTCTTCCATTCTGTTGAATCTTGAGAATGTAGCCCATCGCTAGACCGATGTGGACCCAAATGTAACTGCGGAACAGGCCTTGGTTTACCTGTAAACAGATCAGCATTACGATGATTGAGATGAGAAAGGCTAAAGCGTTGACTTTATGTTCATTTGTTAGATTCGGATTAGTAAAAGCAGCGCGGAATTGATTTCTGAGCAAAAATAATAATAAAACAAAACCGATGCACCCGAACAGACCTAAACAACCCAATACTTCTGTTAGAACGTTGGTAGGTTCTAAGATTTGCAAATCGTATTCATAGCGATCGAGTTCAGATAATTGTTGCACCTCTTGCCGATACCGCAACGGGCCCACGCCACCTAGCCCCACACCAAACAAGGGGTGTTCTAGAAACACTTTAAACGTATTGACAATACCCATAAACCGATCCTTAAATGATTCGTGGGCAAAACCAAAAAAGATGAATTTTAAGAATGTTTTTTTAAATAATTCTGCCATCCAAATGCCAACAAAACTAAAGGCAAGAACGAACCCTATTGAAATTTTTAGCAATTTTTTACGCAAACCCTGGAAGTATACCTTAATCGAAGAATGGCGGCGAAAAAACATCAAAACGAGAAAAAATACGAGATAAGAAAAAAATGCTGTGGTCGCTGTAGATACGAGCAAGAATAGATTAGCGACTAAAACTGCACCCGTCTTTTTGCGCGATACAAACAAGTGTTTGGCATTGATAAAAAAGACAATAGGAATTGCGTACAGTGCATAAAACGAGGGCTCATGCGCAAATGCAGAACCCCTAACAAACACGATCTTATGCACAGAAAAGGGAAGTACAAAGCCAAAGAGTGAACAAAAAAATTGTAAAAAAGCATAAGAGCCGATGCAAAAGAAAGAAATAAGATATAAATTAAGAATTTTTTCCTCATCGAAATAATACATTAAACTAAAAGGCACTACAAAATAGACACAAAAAGTGAATATATAAATTAATGAATAACCAAAACTTCGCGTGAATATCGGACTGAAAAAAGAAGCAATCACTATTGATGACAAAATTAAAACGAAACTAGTAAATGCAATGTTCTGCATCAACATCGCTCGTTTGCAACAAACAAGAATCAAAAACATTATGGATGCAATAACATGACTAAGTTTCAATTTAAAAAAACCAATATCTATGCTAATTAAATCCATCGAAAGGGTTAAGAAATAAATAAACGCGCAAACTAGGAAAAAATTCCAATGTAAACGAGAAGTGGGATGAGAATTTGCGAGGATAGTCAATCAAACCCTCTGATAGATGTCTTCCAATCTTACAATGTCATCTTCGCCGACATATTCTCCGACTTGAACTTCAATGAGCTCTAATGGGACTTTGCCGGGGTTTTCAAGGCGATGAACCTCTGATTTAGCTACATAAACGCTTTCATTTTCATGTACCAGCAGCTCTTTGTCGCCAATCGTCACTTTAGCTGTTCCTTTGACCACAACCCAATGTTCGCTGCGATGATAATGTAACTGGAGGCTTAAGCGTTGCTTAGGATCGACTACGATCCGTTTGATTTTATAGCGCGATCCTTCTTCGAGAATGGTAAATTTGCCCCAAGGGCGATGAGATGTCAAATGCTCAAAGGGCTCCTTGGCATTTCTTTTTTTCAATTCTTCTACGAGGTGCTTAACTTTTTGTGATTCCCCTTTTTTGCCGATAAATAGAGCATCTTCGGTCTCAATTACGAGTAAATCTTCGAGACCCATTGTCGAGATTAAGCGTTTACCGCCTATGATCAGGCAATTTTTAGTATCGATATCTAGGACATTGCCGATTTTTACGTTCTGATTTTGATCTTTCTCGAGATAATCATAGACACTATCCCATGAACCGACATCAGACCAAATGATGTCGAGTGGTATGACTAAAGTCCGCTTTGAACGCTCCATTAAGGCGCGATCGATTGATATGTCGGGCATCTCGGAAAAATGCGCTATCATATCCTTAAAGGTCTCAAGAGAAGGGTTAACCATTTCAGGGCAGAATTGACTCATTTCCTTGAGAAAAGTGCCAATTTGAAAGAAAAATATTCCTGAATTCCATAAATAGTCTCCAGATAGCAGATATTTTTGTGCGGTGGCGTAATCAGGTTTTTCTACAAAATGCTCAACTTGATGCCCATTGGCTTTGATGTAGCCATAGCCCGTTTCCGGTTTATGCGGCCGGATTCCAAAAATCACATGGGAATCTTGCTTAGCGAGATCTTGTGCCTGTTCTAAAGCAGAATTAAACACAGCGATCGGTGAAATAATATGATCCGATGAAGATACGAGGAATTGTTCCTCGGGACCACATTCCAAGACATCTTGGAGATATTTTACTGCGAGACAGATGGCCGGCGCCGTATTTTTTCTTTCGGGCTCGACGATGATTTGCTTTTCCAATCGGGGATCGATTGCCGCTAATTGATTTTTGACTAAATGATAGTAGTCCTGATTAGTGATAATGAGAATGTCGCTCGGGTTTACACGGGGATAAAACCGCTTGACGGTTTTTTGAAGCAGCGATTCTTCATCACCAAAATGCAAAAATTGCTTAGGAAAAGAACTCCGAGAAAAAGGCCAAAGTCGTGTGCCGCTACCGCCGGCGAGAATGAGATATTTCATGGAACTCCTCGAGTTTTGTTTCGACAAATTGTTTAAATTCTATTTTAAATCGTTCTCGATTAAACCGCTGAGCCTGATGGCGAATCTGCTCAGGGTCAAACTCACGCGATTCGAATTGCCGCAGGGTTTGAATCAAGCTTGCAGAAGTTTGTTCGGGGAAAAAAAGTCCCGTTTTTCCAGGTATGACAGTTTCTAAAGCCGCTCCTTTGCCAAATGCGATTACCGGAGTGCCTGCCGCCTGAGCCTCAACGACGACAATGCCAAAGTCCTCTTCAGCAGCAAATAAAAATCCCTTGGCTTTTGCTAATAATTCACCGATCCTCTGATCCGATTGCCAGCCTAATAGCTCCACATTTTTCCCCGCTTTTGCTTTGATTTTACCCATTTCGGGCCCATCGCCAACTACGAGCAATTTTTTTTCGGGCAGATGCGAGAAGGCCTCAACTATGAGATCGATTTTTTTATAGGGGACCATTCGAGAAATCGTCAGATAGTAATCCTCTTTAATCGAACTAAAGGGAATCCGATCCGTTTCCACGGGAGGATAAATGACTGTGGCTTCTTTCCCATACACCTTTTTTATGCGTTGAGCGATGTACTGTGAGATCGCAGCGAAATGATCGACGCGATTCAACGAAGCAATGTCCCAATTGCGCAAATAATGTAATGCAGGCTTAGCAAATCTTTTTTGCCATTTACCAATGCCTTCGAGATAACGATGAGTGAGATCCCAAGCATAACGCATAGGGGTTAAGCAATAACAGAGGTGGAGTTGCTGAGCATGCGTCAATACGCCCTTGGCTACAGCATGCGAAGTGGAAAGAATTAAATCATAGCCACTTAAATCAAATTGTTCGATCGCAAATGGAAAGAGAGGCAAATAATAGCGATAGAGACGTTTAGCAAAGGGCATGCTTTGCAAAAACGAGGTGTGAATCGTTCTACCTTCTAAAGGCAGTCCTTTAGGATCGTGAACTAGCGTATGAATCGGCGCGGGGTAAAGTTCTTCAATGACAGAGAGGGTCTTTTCACCACCCCCTCTTGTAACGAGCCAATCATAAACCAGGGCGCACTTCATGAAACATCGGCCGTTTTATGCAATTGTTTTCCCAGAGATTTTTGTACCTTTTCCACATCTGATTTCATCATGATGCTGACGAGTTCTTGCAGTGTGGTTTGCGATGACCAATCCAATTTCTCTTTTGCATAGCTGGGATTGCCAATCAGCAAATCCACCTCTGTGGGTCGGAAGAATTCAGGTGAAATTTCCACCAATAATTGACCCGTGCTTCGATCGAAACCCTTCTCCTCGATCCCTTTTCCTTGCCAGGCGATGTCGATGCCTACTTCAAGAAAAGCGAGTTCAACAAAGTTCCTCACGGTTGTCGTTTGCCCAGTAGCCAATACAAAATCTTCGGCTATAGGTTGCTGTAACATTTTCCACATTCCCAAAACAAAATCCTTAGCATATCCCCAATCCCGCTTGGCATCTAAATTGCCGAGCACCAGTCGGTCTTGTAAACCCGCTTTAATATTAGCGACAGCAATGGTGATTTTACGTGAGACAAAAGTCTCACCACGACGGGGACTTTCGTGATTAAATAAGATGCCATTGCAAGCGAACATCCCATAAGCTTCCCGATAATTGACGACAGCCCAATAACCATACAGTTTTGCGACTCCATAAGGAGAGCGAGGATAGAATGGTGTTTTTTCAGACTGGGGAATTTCTTTGACTTTGCCGAAAAGCTCCGACGTTGAAGCCTGATAAAAACGCGCGGTAGGACATTGGGTGCGGACGGCTTCAAGTAAACGTAAGGTGCCTAATGCATCAATATTGGCAGTATACTCGGGAACATCGAAAGAGACCTTCACATGACTCATAGCAGCCAAGTTATACACTTCATCAGGTTTAACCAGATCGACGACGCGTTTTAAACTGGTAGAATCACTCAAATCTCCTTCATGCAGAAAAAAACGGTCATTTAGGGCTGGATCCGAACACAGGTGTAGAATGCGTGGTAAATTACAAGATGAGGATCGGCGGACGAGGCCATGTACGACATAGTCTTTTTCTAAGAGTAATTCGGCAAGATATGAGCCATCTTGTCCTGTAATTCCAGTGATCAATACTTTTTTCATCTGTTATCCTCATTTATATCGAACGTGATTCAAAAACCGGTATTTTGGCTCAGCCGAAATACCGGTTTTTGAATCACGTTCGATATAATAACCTTTTTAGTCCGATTAAACATTTGTATCTCAATATTTTCAAATGGATCGCAAAACGGCTCAATATATTCCATTTCGCTGGGGCCGGGTGATAAATTTTTACTGTTTTGTCCAGGAAAACTTTCACGGAATCAGGATATCGCATAATGCAAGAATCCATCGCCCATTTTCCTTGCCGCTGCCATTGATAAGTAGACACCAGCATCCCACCACCTGTTGATACTTGCAATAGTTCTTTTTCCTCTATTAAATGAGGACTATAAGACCAATAGGGGGGATAAAATAGAAATTTTTTCCCTGCACGTGAAAATCCCCAGGTGTCGTAGAACCTTTCAAATCCAAATACTTCCAAACTAGACTCCGTCAATAACATGGGGCAAATTACGTGATGCTGCATATCGAGTTTGCCAATCAGCGTTTCGATGACTGAGGGCTCCCAAATCAAGTCGCTTTCGACACAAACAGTATATTTGGAAGGAAGTAATTGTTCTAAACACGTATTCCAACAGGTTGCCAGTTGCATCCAGCGATTCGAATCATTGCTCAGCGAAGACCAATGCGGACCATGTAAATCAAATTTAATCAAGGTCACGACATGGCCAAGCGCTTCTAACTTATTTTTAGCCTCGAGCAACCATGAGTATGTTTCATCTTTACTATCTCCTTCCAGCCAAATGGCATGACATTGACCGCCTCGCAATTCAAAAGCTTTTTCAATTTGTGAAAAATACCGGGGCAGATAAACAACGCTATCGCGCAAAATCGATGAAATAGTCAGCTGAAATACCATTTACACTGCACCCTTCCGGAACACAAGAGAAGCAAAGGTATAGTTAACTCCGGCTAATTCAAAATCTTCATCCCCTTTGTCCCAGGTATGTTCATCAATTAACACGCAATTTTTTAATGAAGGCAAAATCCGCTGTGTTAAATCAGCGGTTGTATAAAATCGATAGTTGCCCGGAAATACAAAACCATTTTTGACGTAATCCTTTTTGAAATCACAGGTGAGAATACCTATGCCGCCGGGTTTTAATAAATCGACAAATTGGGAGAAAAATAAATCATCATTTTCAACATGCTCAATCACAGAAGTAGAAAAAATAATATCGTAAGCTTCTTTTTTAGTTGTCGGAAGGTGGAAAAAAGTATTTAAATCATGATTAATTTCCGGATCGATGTTTTCCATTTTAAAACCCAATTTCTCAAGCGAGTAAAAAGCTGTGTCTTGAAAACCGCCGATACATAATATGTTTGAAGCTGTTTTATTAAAATGTCTAACGGTATCAAATACAAACGCTTGTTGTACATTGGCCCGCTGAATTTTATTCCGGATGATTTCAGGAGCCAGCTTTGTAATTTCTTGTATGGGTTGTTCATATTCCATTCGTGCAGTATCGTCGAGCAAACGATTGAATTTTCGACCTTCTATTTTAGTTTCAAAGATTTCAATCTTATTTAAAATTTGCGTAATCTCATTTAAAAATGGCTCTTCGCTCCAAGCTGTGTAAAACTTTTCTAACGGGGCAAATCCATTGTTGATAATTTCACGCAATGAGTTGTATTTTAAGCCCTTTTTTGAAGTAAAAAAGGAAGAGATCACATGACCGACACTTACCTCATAACGATGTAAGTATTGTCTTTTTCTGAGACACCGCAGAGCTAATGTTCTTAAAAATCGAATTCCCTTTTTGATTCGGGCGACGACAGGAAATGGCTTAAATAAAATGGAGGGCTGAGCTGAAAAAACGTGTCTGAAAAAATTGCTATCGGAAATGGCAATAGGTCGTTTAACGGCCAACGCTTGATCTAATGCACTGGAAATACCCATATCTCCATTTTCCTCATACAGAAAAATATTGATGGTATTTTCAGCTAAAAACTCCAACAGTTCCTGCTTTGAAAAAAAATGATGTGAAATCTCAAGTTTGATTCCCGGCTTTTTGATTAGTTTATGTAGTTTTGCAGGATAAGTTTTTGGAATATCGGTACTATCATAATATTTCTGAAATACAATATTAAGACGAATCACAGCCTGATCAAATTCATTTTGAACAGCCTTAATCAATTGTTCATACTGTTTTATCGTCGTACCTAAACCATAACTGCCAATGATGGGGATATCTGGGACAGGCTTTTGATGTTCATATTTCAGCAAAAGTCGACCGGTTTTAAAAACTCTAATATTGCGAATGATCAGAGTAGGGTCTGTATAAATGTAATAATCAAATAAAAAATCGTCTAATTGATCGGCAATTTCTTGACAGAGTTCATGAACTAAACAAATATGAATCGGATTTGGATAGCTTTTTAGAAAATCAGCATTAACAAAAGCTAATGTGAATTTATGGTAATTGTAAATTACCGCCCAATACTCCTCTTTTTGTAAAGCTGCTTTACATTGATCGAGATTGGAGCATTCAGCGTAATCCAATTTGAAATCTTTTAGCCGAGTTAAAGCATTAGATATATTTAGTCCGTACTGATAGACACCACATTTTTCGTCAGCATTATTGATAAACAGGATTTTTTTCATATCTATTTAAAAAAGGTTAAATGAGGCACCGGGGAGACAAACTGCCCGCCTCGTTTGAGAAATTCCGTTTCTCTTTGCAAGAACTCTTTCATGAAATGGTAGGGAAAAGTAAGCAAATAATCGGGGTTCATTTCCCTCGCTTGCTCTTCAGAGATGATCGGAATCCGCGTCACTGTTTGTCTGCCCCATTTGATAGGATTGCGGTCAGCGACAAAAGAAACGAGATCAGGGCCAATTCCATAGTAGGCTAGTATGGTATTGCCTTTGGTAGAGGCTCCATATCCAATGACTTTTTTTCCCAAGCGCTTTTGCTCTTCTAAAAATCGGAGCATTTCCTGCTTATTGCATTCCACGCGATTTTTAAAATCGATGTAAGTTTGTGCTTCTAGAAGTTTCAATTGAGCTTCCTCTGCGCGCAGAGCTTTTAGGGCTGCGGTTTCTTTGACGTGCGGCTTATGTCTCACATAAACTCTAAAACTGCCTCCATTGACATCGTTCAATTCGACATCTTCTACACCAAGATTGGCTTGACCCAGAATGAACTCGATCGATTGCAATGAATAATATTCCAAATGCTCCGCGCAAATTGTATCGAAAGAATTTTGTTTGAGCATTGTGGGTAAATAACTGAGCTCGATAATCCACAGCCCTTCATCGCTTAAAATTTCAGCGACATCCCTGCAAAATTGAATAGGGTCTTCTAAATCATAAAACATCGCGATACTAGTGACAATTTTTGCCTTTTTCGTACCCAGAGCGTTTACATAAGCTTCTTTGGAAAAATACGTGTTGACGTGCACGTCACAAGATTGGGGTTTAATATTTTTTGCAGGATCAATTCCTACGCGAAATAGCGTTTGTGGATAAGCGCTAAGCAGTGTGCCATCATTAGAAGCAATATCTAGAACGACATCTCCTGTTTGAATATTTTTTGACCGAGCCAGTGCTTGATCGACGATCGATTTTAGAGCTAATTTCATCGACTGATTCACACCTGACATGTACCAGTATTGCGAGTACATCTCATCGGGATCAACGGTATGACAGAGCTGTAAAAGACCCGATTGTTCATTAAAGGCAAGCGTCAAAGGATGGGCCTCCGGATTCTTTTCTTGTGGGAGAGGAAAACACGAGATGGGTAATTGGCCTAAATCAAATACAGCATGCAATGGACCGCCTGAGACTCTGCACGTTTGTCTTTCTTTTATTTTCATACGAATAATCCTTAGTGTGTCGATGAAAGAAAAAACGTACATAATGGCAAAATTTTAATCCAGAGAAAAGGAGTGTGATTTGATTCGAGGACCTTGACTCGTAATGGCTAAAAGCGCAGCAAAACCAAAAAACAGCATACGCCCATGAACACTATCGATTAGATAGAAATCACAGCAGCCGATCACCAGCAATCCTAAAAAAGTAGAGAGTAGAAAACATCTTTGAGGAAAATGAGCAGATGAGAAAATCGAGCGCGTTCCATTCTTGACCAACGTGAAAATGAAAAGGGCAAATAATGCAGCGCCAATCAAGCCCATTTCGGCCGCTATCAATAGATAAATATTATGAACTTTAGAAAATAAAATCGGGCCTTTAGCATTTACATCGGTATAAAGTTGAAAATTATTAAAGCCAACACCAAAGAAAGGATGCTCTTTTATGAGCACAAGAGTCATTTTGATATAATGAAGCCGTTCGTTATCGGAATATTGTGCGATGTGGTTATAGTTGACGATGCCGCCTCTTGCTACAATCTGAGAAAAAAATAGACTCAGCCCCATTAAGCCACCGCCTAACAAGATTCCAACAACGAGAGCCAAACGTTTAAAAGCTAAAGCGCGAGTGGCTCGCTCTTTTAAGATCTGTCTAAAATGCAAATATAGCCAAATTGATGCGGCAAAAATTAATGCGAGTAAAGCCGACCTGGAAAAAGTAGTATATAATGCAAAAATTTGCAGTAACATGGCGCCTAGCAAAAATGCTTTGTTTCTTTTTTGTATTTCTTTCATTCGCAGATACAATGAACTCATCAGCGAGCAAAATAAAAATCCTCCAAAAATATTGGGATGAGAAAATGTTCCTGATGTACGAATAAGCATTACTGGCGAGTTTGAAGAAGCTAGAATTTGATCAATAAACCAGCGCTGCTTTCCGGGATTTTGGAAACGAAAGAGTTGCACGTTAGTTTCTCCAAGCCAATGTAGCCCTATGGAATGTTGGGTAAAATATTGATAGATCCCAATCACACATTCAATACAACACACTGTGACTAAAACCCACGCAACCCTATCGATAAATGTCGCGATATCCAACTTGATTTGAGTGATCGTATTAAATAGCAAAAATACCATAGAAAATTGCATCAATCTGAAATACTGAAGGGAATAATGGCTAGTTGAAGAAAAAAAAAGTGAAACTAACGTAAATAAAAAGAATAGGGTTAAGTACTTGGAAGGACCATGCCAAAAAAAATCGCGTAGGGAAGTTTTAAATCGGAGCAATAGAAAAAGAGTTAATATGAGAATGATGGGATCGATGAGAAACAGTTGAATTTTAGTCGAAAAAAAATCGGGCAGGGGAAAATCGGGTAGCTTCAAGGTTCTAGAAAAGGAATCTACACAGCCGTGAAATCGTCTTTGAAAAGGGATTAATGCAAATAAGATAAGCAGGATAAAAGATGGAAGCTTGCTTTCAAATCGAGCTAAGGCTGTCATAGTTAAAGGTTATCTTCCAAAATGCGAAGTTTTTGATAGTGCTGCAGCAAGTCGCGGAAATGCGCGGCATCTTCAAAGCGCAATTCTTTGGCTGCACGCCGCATTTCAATATCATATTCCTTAATTTTTTCTTCCACTTCGTCCGCGGAAAGACGAGAAGGCGTTGTATCTTCTTCTTGCTGAAGAGTTTCGACGACCTCGCCAAAGGTTTGTGCGAGATCTTGAATCAGTTCACGACGCACGGAGCGCGGTGTGATGCCATGCTGTTGATTATAGGCCTCTTGCATTGCGCGGCGCTCTTTAGTGATGGCCAGAGTTTTTTCGATCGATTTCGTGATTTTATCGGCATACATGATCACGCGGCCGCGAAGATTCCGAGAAGCCCGTCCGCACGTTTGGATGAGCGAAGTTTCGCTGCGCAAAAACCCTTCTTTATCAGCGTCGAGGATACAGACCAATGATACTTCAGGAAGATCAAGTCCCTCACGCAAGAGATTAATACCGACGAGCACATCGAACACGCCGCGGCGCAGATCATTGATAATCTGCACGCGCTCAAGTGTATCGATATCGGAATGGAGATATTTAGCTTTTACACCGATTTCAGTGAGATATTTACTGAGATCTTCTGAGAGTTTTTTTGTCAGAGTGGTGACGAGTACGCGTCCCCCTTTTTCTGTCTCTTGACGAATTTGTTCAAGACAATCGTCGACTTGTGCTGTCGCGGGCTTGATTTCGATAAGCGGATCGAGAAGACCGGTAGGACGAATGATCTGTTGTACAACATCGCCGTGCGCTTCTTGAATTTCCCAAACGCCGGGAGTTGCTGAAACATATATAACTTGATGCATGCGCCGATAGAATTCTTCGAATTTTAAAGGGCGGTTATCAAAGGCCGATGGCAAACGAAACCCAAATTCTACAAGGGATTCTTTACGGGCGCGATCGCCATTATACATGGCATGGATCTGCGGTAGAGTTTGATGCGATTCATCGACGAAGAGTAGAAAATCGGGCGGAAAATAATCGAGAAGACAAGGAGGCGGCTGTCCGGCAAAACGACGGCTGAAATGGCGAGAATAATTTTCGACTCCCTTGCAAAAACCGATTTCTTTCATCATTTCGATATCGTAGGTCGTCCGTTGATGGATTCGTTGCATCTCAACATAGCGTTTGTCATTTTCATACACTTGGACGCGCTCTTGAAGCTCTTGCTTGATCGTGTCGATGGCTGTATAGCGAACCGATTCCGGAGTGACGTGGTGAGAACCTGGGTAAATACTAATTTGCTCTAATCGCGATCGAACTTTGCCCGTCAAGGGATCGATTTCGCTGATGCGATCGATTTCATCGCCAAAAAATTCGATGCGGTATGCCAGATTTTCTTCATAAGCGGGCATCACTTCGAGGATATCCCCGCGAGCGCGAAAGGTAGCACGCCTTAAATCGTAATCGTTACGCTCATAATGCATTTCGACAAGATGGAGCAAGACATCATCGCGTCGCTTCTTGTCCTTCACTTGTAATGACAGCACCATTTGACTGTAATATTCGGGCAAACCCAAACCATAGATACAAGAGACGGAAGCGACGATGATCACATCTTGTCGCGATAATAACGAGCGAGTGGCGCTCAATCGCATCCGATCGATTTGATCATTGATCGCCAAATCCTTTTCAATGTAGGTGTCTGTACGGGGAATATAGGCTTCTGGCTGATAATAATCGTAGTACGAGACAAAATACTCGACGGCATTATTCGGAAAAAATGTTTTGAATTCTTGATAGAGCTGCGCTGCTAAGGTTTTATTGTGAGCGATGATCAACGCGGGTCGATTTGTCCGTGCGATGACATTAGCCATGGTAAAAGTTTTTCCGGAGCCTGTTACGCCGAGCAATACTTGTGATTTCTTACCCGATTCAACTCCGGTTGTGATCCGATCGATGGCCTGAGGTTGATCGCCGCAAGGGGCAAAGTCGGTGACGAGTTTGAACATAGACTTACGGATTTAACGCGAGGTGCGAGGGATTAGGAATATATGAGGCGCCCAGCATAGTAGAGATTTGGAGGAAAAAGATAAATAACGCAAAGCACAGGATCAACATTAACGCCGGTTTGCCACCGGGCATTTGATACATTCCCAAAGTTTTCTTTCGATATCTTCCGATCCAAACCATAGCCACAGGAAGCAATCCAAACAGGATAACCGCGCAAATACCGCCCGCAAAATTCAGCGCCTTAAAAAATAACTGAGGGTAAATGATCGAGAGAATTAGAGGAGGAAAGAGCGCTAAAGCACATAGAATCAAGTTCTCTTGTTTTTTATAATTGATTTTCATGCCATCAGCTAAAAAGTGCACTAAACTCAATGCTTGCGCCAAAAATGAAGTGAGAAGAGCAAAAAAAGCTAACCCTTGTGAAAACGTTCGGACCCATGGTGAACGGATGATCGCGGCAATGGCTTGCGATGCTTCTTGGTCATTTCTTAAACTGGCGACAAGCCCATTCGATCCACCTAAAGGAACGATGCCTAATACAAGAATTTCCCAGATGAGATAAATCACAAGCGTCATCAAACTACCGCCGATGATCGTCAGTCGCACTTTTTTTAAATTCCCCTTCAAATAAGCCGTTAGACTGGGAATCATATTGTGAAACCCAAAGGCGATGACAAGCAGCGGTAGCGCCGATGGAGCATAAGCCGGATCTGCGCGCGATAATAGATGGGGACGCATGTACTGAAATCCGATTAATACCAGCAGCACAAAAAAGCCGATCTTGCCGACCATCAAACCGCGATTAAACAGATCGACATTGCGCGTCCCAAGGTAAATGATCCACCCAAATAGCAAGACAAATAGCAAGCTGCCCAACCAAACCGGAAAAGCGAAATGCAAGCTCGTCCGGAAATAGGAACCCACTAAACTGCCTATCCCTGAAATGTAGGCCACAAGCAAGGCATAAAACAAAAACAGATAAGTGACCCAGCAAATCCCTTTGCCCCATTTTCCAAGAGAATGTTCTGTCATGGTCAACAGGTTAACTTGACGGGAAAACCAACCATTGACTTCCACCAAAAGAAGAGCCGTAGCCGTCATGAATAGCCATCCGAAAAACAGCATTAACAAAGAAGGATAAAAGCCTGAAATGCCAGTAATGATTGGCAAACCCAACATGCCAGCCCCAATACAGCTGCCCGCAATCAGAAGCATGCCGCCCACTACGCTGCCTTCCTTACTCATTTAAACTCCTCGCCATCCGTTTTTCAACCATGCGGATTTCTTGTCCAAGTCGACCTAATTCATATCCTTCGAAATCGACGAATTTAAAATATCTTTCATAGGCGGGGAATACATTGCACACTTGTTTAGCTAATTCTTGTGCGATGAAGCGATAAGTAGGGTGGCCCGCTGGCGAAGAACGAAGTTCACACAGCCATTGGAGCGCTCTTAAATTTACATGAAAATACCAATGGATATTATATCCCATCGGAACGACATATTGCGCCTCTTCCGGCAGCTCTTCAGCGATCGATTCGTAAACTTTTTTTGCCTCATCCATTGCGTGACGATACTGTTTTTCCATCTCGGTATCGACAATCTCTGGGGGAATATAATAGCCGTGATTACAGGTGAGCAGTTGCCTTTCTTGAGTGAGCATCCGATGGCGTTGCAAGTCGCGATAGTTGCCAAAATCAGCGACGATTTCAAATGTGAAAGAAGCGTGCTCAAGAGCGCGTGGTGACTTTTGTCGACGATTTTCACGGAAGTTCGAAGCCGAATCTAACAGTCGACTAAATTCTTCTTCGGGAAGAGCCCGACAATATTCCTGCAATTCATGTAGACCTACACCACAATATTCGAACAGTAATGCTGCAGCAACTTTTGTAGGACCGTCCATATCGTAACTGATCAAACGCACACCTGCATGATTCATTTTGGAAATCGAACCGGTATGTCGCTTTGCTAGTAATTTCAGATCATTGCTCATCTGATCATGAAAATCAGTAAACGCTTTTTGATATTTGTGAGCGGGATCTCCACGCCGAATGAATGAGGGAATAACTTTCGACAACTCTTGATACGATTTACGCCCAATATCTTGCATTTCAGCAAGGTTATGACAATTGAGTTTTTGCAATAGCGTTTCAAAAAAACGTCCGTTGCCATACATACCCATATTTGTCAGCGCACTTGCCGGCAATAACCCACGCAAACAATCGAGCACTTTGGCGCGCAGAGCTGCAGTGTATGCTACTTTCGAAATGTCGTGTTCTTTAGGGAATTTTTTCTCCATCAATACAGTAAGAGGAGGAATTAGGGCCGAATATGTCTCAAAGAGAAAATTACAGGTTTTAATGTATACTTCTTTAAACGCCGATGTCATCAAAATCGGTTCGCGAAAATATAAATATTGTCCGTTGACTTTTTGATCAAAATAAATGTAGCGAGTCGATTTCTCTAAGGGCGATCCTCCAATCCGGCAATCCTCGACGATCTTAGCCGCCAGCATGGACACATTTTCAATCGCTAAATGAGCGCCCCCCAATTCCCCAATCGAATCATCCCCATAACCGTCGAGAATGCGATCGTAAAAATTCTGCGCTTTTTTAATCGCCATGATTTGGTCTTCAAGCTCGGCCTCATCTTTCTCCGCACCGGAATGAGCACCGGCAATCGCACTGAATGCCGTCTCTTCATTGAGAATAAAATCTTTAAGCAGCAATGACCTAAGTCCTAAACTCGACCTGGAATATCGCGAAAATAGGGCCCCTTTGATGACTTCTGGAAGATTGCGAATAACAAAAATATTGCTTGAAGTGTTTGTGACGTAACGCTGCAGGATTTTTATTTGGCTCTCAGTAAATTCTTCATAATTTTCGATCATTCCTCAACCTCAATAAACATCTCAATCACCCATCAGGGTTGCACATTGCCTAAGTTCAATCAAGAGAAAAAACAGCTATTGCCGCCAGCGTTCACACAGTCGACACCAAGAGTACCAAATCGGATTGCATTCGCCGCATTCTATCCCTCGAATCAAATTTCTACATCGCCATTCAAAGGACGCACAGCCCTCATCACCGCTGTAGTAATTATTAAAATAATAACCTTTTTGATCTAAATAGATTGCCGACGTGCGAACCACGACATTGTCCATTTTTACGAAAATTTGATCCCCGGACACATCAATCTGATCCTCTTGAACATATGTTTCCATACAAGGAACAAACTGCGGCGCTACTCGATTGCAACATGCAGCATTTACTCCACACACACCAAACACACACAACAACACAGCTAGCAACTTCATATTAACCCCCAAAAAATACCAGCAGCCCAAAATGTCTCAAAAAAAACCTATTTATTCAAGTTTTTAAGAATGGTTTATTTTTTTTGGATAAAGTTTTCCCATTGCCGCTATAGACATGTCGAAAACATGCGCTACCGCCATGTTTTCCGCTCGTCTATAGCGACAGGAAAAACTAAATATAAAAACGAAAAAAATAAAAATTAAGAACAAAAATTAATAACTGTATCTTTCTTCTTCCAAGGTCCAGTAGAGGCGCTTGCCGGTGTCGGCGCGGGCGCCCACATCGCGCAGCCACGCGGCCATCGCGTAGCCAATGTAATTGCGGCTGCTCTGACGGAGAAACATATCGAGAGGAATTAGGAAAGAAAACCCCTTGTCGAAGTAGGTGTGTCCGTTGACGCGGTCATGTCCGTTGGTGAATGTGCACCAAAGGGCAAAGCGGATTCCGCTTTTAAAATAGCGGCCAATGTCGATGCGCGCGCCTTTGTCTTTGGCGAGAAATTGTCCCGTGCTGATCAGCAAATCCATGTTCAACGGTTTGTAATCATAGTAAAAATCTAAAAAGTATTGGATTCCAACAAAGGGGACTTTAACAAATTGGTCTCCATGCAGTTTAAACGTATTGCGTCTGAATTTGACGCCGTGATAATGGCGCTTGAGCACGGCAGCAAATTCTAACCCAATCGCCCAGTTGGAATTGACAGGATAATAGAGTAATTCAGCTGCTCCACCACCGTAAGCCGGCTCAAAATAACCTGCAGCTAAACGATAAAAAAAGCCTTTGCCGAAGTTCCAGCTGCGCTGTAAAAAGGCTTGTTCCATCGAGAATGAATTCGTATGAAAATATTTGAGACTGTCCGTGCGTACGATCAGTAAACGAGAAGGATTGGCGCGATCGGGTCCGCCGATCCCTTGCATGCTACTTTTGATCGCGTAGCCGACTTGAAATTTGTAGTAAACTTGATTGAAAATGTATCCCTCAGGAGAAGCGATCGCACTGAGATTGTACTTGAATTTTCCCGTGGTACTACCGAAAAAAGTCAAAAGCCTTGGACGAACGGTGAAAGTCCAAATTGGCTTGTGTCGCTGAAAAATTTGAGCTGCATCGTATTCATTGGGCTCATATCCCGCCTCTTGCATCGGCGACAGCGTCTTCAGTTCAAAATCACTGATTATCCCTTTGCGCCATCGTTGTAAATCTTCCGTTCGAAAATGGTAGGATTGGCAGGGAAGAGCATCAGCTTCAATGACGACGATAATTGTCTTGATGTCTGAGGGAGTAAGCGCAGCGAGAACATGCTGAACGCGATCTCGCACCACTCGTTCTTCTCGATAGCGATTATTGACGATCTTTAACCAAAGCTGTTTATTGCCCTCTTCATCATAGATAATAAACGCGTTGTAGAGATCGAGCCCTTGATCGCTCAAAGCATAAGCGATCTCTTGGGAAAAATCGCGCTCCGTACGGACAATGCCAAGAGGTTCGGTATCGACGGGAGAAAGATAAGTTGTGGCATCATCCATCTTGGGGAAAAAACCCTTGGATGTTCCAATCGGATAACGTAGAGAAGCGGAACCGGCGATTTCGGTTCCTCGCACAGAACTCAGTGAAAATTGCAATGTGTCCCAAGCGAGAAAGGCGATTCCGCCATTAATTCGTGAATTGACTTTTCTTCCCGAAGGATGTTCATGAGGATGCTTTTTATAATCGATCGCATCCCATTCTGCAATGAACGAGAAATCTTTTAAAATTGGGACGCTCAAATGGCGAAAAGGGCTCCAAGAAATACCGCCGAAAAATCCTTTAATTCTACCTTTTCCCCAACCTAGCGTACATTCGAGATTCCAATCGAGAAACTGTTTGGTGGCTACGACATATTTTGCGTTAAAGCGTTTTGTGCCAATAAAATCTTCGACTCCAATTGATAGCTCCGGAAAAAAAGCATAACCATCCTTGGGGGTAAGAAGGCCGAGTTTCACATTGCCGATCCGTTCGGCATCATCGCCAAATCCTTCATGGCCAAAATTGGGCTCGACCATACCCTTGTAAACCCGATAATTGAGCGAAAATTCGAGGCGATCGAACATTTGAAAATTGACGCCATAAATGTCGTAGGGCTTAACAAGTGCGGCTCCTGCAGCAAGCGTTCCCGTTTTCGCCATTCGCGCAGTCGGCATGGTAAAATAACCGCCGATCATCGAAAAGTCATAAAATATAGGCAATTCGTCTGTGATTTCATCATTGATTTTTTTAACCATCTCCAAATCCCGAAATAGCGGCATTTCTTCCGCCATGGCGCTAAAAAAAATCGAAATAAAAAGAATCACACTTAAACAAATATTCAAAACCGAACCAAAAACTTAAAATATTGATTTAACGCCGCGTGGGCGCTTATAAATTTTCATTTCCCGATGAAAAAATCACAAACAAAAGGAGCAAGTTAAATTGAAAGTTTGTTTTTTTCAAGAAACTGATGATCAAGCATGACAGCTTCAAGAGTTTTAATTGAAGATAATTGAAGGGCAACCTATACTCGGCCCAAGAGAGAACGGATTCACTGCATTTTTAAGAAATCCCGAGACTCAAAATACAGCGCCAATGTTCCTATCTTCTGTCTCAGTTCTTAGTAATGCGTGCAAGGAAGAATATGTCTGCATTTTACATTCATTCACAGCAAGGAACATCCATGGGTTATCTTAAGGACTTTCAAACTCATATCGCCAATCACGACTATCCCGCCTTCTTGAAACTTTGGGAAGAGTATTGCTCCGGGGATGAAGTGGAAGCAGAAGAGGTCTGTGAAATTCTTCGCGCTGTCAAAGCATCCGACATCGCTGATCCCATTGGAAGACATGTAGATCGCATCCTGCCCTTATGGCAAAAACTCCCTGAATCTCCGATGTCTCATGAAGTTCTCAAGCTTATTATCGACATCCAAACGACAAATCATGAAAGCCTGGCCGAACTATCTTACAATTATTTAAAAAACCGTTATTCCAGCCAAAAATATTTCAACGATAAAATTCGTTTAATCGGCTTGCGCGGTAAGGAAAAATTTCAAGGGGCGATCAGTAATTACGAACTGCTCTCTCACATGGAAAAAGGCAAATTTGTATTCCATACTGGAGGATGGGGCGTCGGCGAGATTGTCGATGTTTCGCTTGTTCGCGAACAATTGACACTGGAATTTGACTATGTCCCTGGGAAAAAAGAACTCTCCTTCGCTACAGCATTCAAAACATTGATCCCCATCCCCGATGATCATTTTTTAGCTTTGCGCTTTGGTTCGCCCGACTTACTAGAGAAAAAAGCTAAAGAACAACCTGTTGAGGTTGTCCGCATGCTGCTTCGCGATTTAGGTCCTAAAACCGCCGCAGAAATCAAAGATGAACTCTGTGATCTCGTAATTCCCGCTGCTGAATGGACCCGTTGGTGGCAGACGGCGCGTGCCAAAGTTAAAAAAGATACAATGATCGAAACCCCAGAAGACATCCGCGACCCATTCCGTGTGCGTAAAAGCGAAGTTACTCATGAAGAGAGGCTGCAACAAGTTTTAGAAAACAAGCCAGACGCTAATACACTGATTCAAATGGTCTACACTTTTTTGAGAGATTTTCCTGAAACATTAAAAAATACTGACTTTAAGACTACGCTGACGACTAAAATGACGGAGATGCTCTCCTATCCCGAAATCAGTCAGCCTCAAGAATTGCAGATCCATTTTTTTCTGCAAGATTTAACTCATACAAAAGACTATCCAGCTATCGCTGAGTTGATCAATCGATTTGAATCGATCCAAAAGCTGATTGATGCAGTTGAGATTCTCAGTTTTAAAAAGAGAGTCATGATTGAGGCCAGAAAATATCGATCTGATTGGAAAGAAATTTTCATCGATTTACTTTTCAAAGTCGATCAAGCTCCTTTGCGAGATTATATCTTATCAGAACTCACTGGCGCGAAAACCGATGCTGAAATCAAAAATAAACTTCAAGAACTCCATATCTATCCTTCTCGTTATCCCGATGCCTTCATGTGGTATTTTCAAAAATTACAAGCTCAAGAAGGGATCCCATTTAGCGATAAACAAGGTAAAACCCGCTTTTTTGAAGGCCTCCTTATTCTCTTGAGTCACATTGAAAATAATCCAGAGCAGCGTGATTTAGTTAAAAAAATTCACGGGCTTCTCTCTTCTGGCCGCTTTGCCATTGTTCGTCAAATGATGCAACATGCTTCCATAGATGATGTGAAAGAATTTCTCCTGCTGGCCTCCAAATGCCATTCGCTCAGCGACCACGATCAAAAAATTTTCCACTCGCTTGCTGAGGTCGCTCATCCCTCTCTTGTAAAAACACGCAAAAAACAGGAATCGACAAGCCAAGAAGGGGAACCGATTTGGACAACTGCTGAAGGCTACCAAAAACTCCAACAACGCATTCAACAAATCGCCACCTCCGAGACCGTAGAGACCGCTAAAGAAATTGAAATCGCACGCGCACATGGCGACTTAAGAGAAAACGCTGAATTTAAAGCCGCCCTCGAAAAACGGGATCGACAACAATCGGAATTAAAATTCCTCTCCGAACAGCTCAACCGCGCCCGCGTCTTCACCAAAGAAGATGTTTCCACCAACGAAGTGGGCATTGGCGTTATCGTCGAATGCAAGAACAAAAAAGGGCAAACTGTCACTTACACTCTCCTTGGCCCATGGGATGCAGATCCCGACAAAAATATTCTCTCCTTTCAATCGAAACTCGCTCAGACGATGAAGGGCAAGAAAATTGGCGACAAATTTACCTCCCAAGGAGACGAATACACCATCACCTCCATCCACAGCACCCTCTAAGAAAAAAGAGACTGGTTTTTGGCAAAGACGTCTTTTGATTGCCCAATAGACATGTCGAAAACATGCGCTACGCCACGTTTTCCGCTGCTTTCTTGAGCTGACTCTGGCTTTGATCAATCGCGTCCTCGGCGTTCGCCTTGCGCAGCAATGCTCTTCACGCCTGCGGTGCGATTGCTCTGCTATGTGAATATGTCAAGTCATTGTCATTTTCCGGTTTGATTTCTTATCAGATTCTGTTCTTCGCAATCTTAAAACCTTTAAGGCCAATCTGCTATTCGTAGTCATGCCCATAGGCATGCTACAAGTTGCTTGTTCGAACTTTAAAAAAGGGGCGCTTTAAACTGTGCCTCGTGATGCATATTTTTATGCTCACTAGAGCAATCACAAAGTCACCCCAAAAACGAACTATGATAAGAAATGTTTTTATTTCTCTCGCGCGCTTTGCGCGCAATCCGAAGCCTTGCCGAGCAGCTCCACATAGCTCGGCACAGGCAAGGTTTCGGATTCTATTTTTTCCTGAATTCTATAAATCTCCCCTGTTCTAAAACAAGCACGGATACGACCTATGAGTCGTCGAGCGATTCCAATAATTGCTTTCTTTTTTCCCGCATGTTTTGCAATTCTCTCGTAAATTTCTGCTAGAGATTGATCGTGGCGAATTGCTACCCATGCAGCTTGACTTAGAATCTTGCGTAAAATGGGCTTACCTTGACGGCTAATATGTCCTAGACGAATGTGTTCACCAGAGGAATGTTCCCGAGGAGTGAACCCTATGTAACTAAATAACTGCCTTTCGTTGGAAAATTGCGACATGTCACCAAGTTCATTAGACAATATCCGTGCTGCCAAAGGACCTATTCCGGGGGCACTTCTGTACATCATCTCCAAGTCTACGTCTTTTTGAGCTTGCCCGGCAATTTCTTTATCTATCTTCTTGATTCTGTTAGTCATATCAAGCCAAAGGTCGGTGTATTGTTCTATGGCATAACGAATTCCAAGGGAATTGCTTTGTTCTTTTATATTTTTAATCCACTTCTCGGAAACTTTTCCCTTATGGTCAAACCGAATCAATCCGTGCTGAAAAAGCAACCCTTTCAGTTGACAGGCAAAACGGGTACGATGGGTCATGAAAGTATCTCGAAGTCTTGTAAGAGAGCGGTTTTCTTCTTGTTCTTCAGATGGCACGTGAATCCCTCTTAATCTTCCCACTGATAACTGAGTTGCTAGTTTAAGAGAGTCTCTTTTATCTGTCTTAACTCTGCTCCCAACAGCAACTTCCATTCCTGCAGCATGAACGACCTTATTTCGAATTTTGTGTTTTTCTAAAAATCGGTGTAAAAAAAATCCGGAAAATCCTGCCTCATAAGCTGATTCAATATCTGCACCTGAAAAATATTTTTTGCAATACTGAACGAGAAAAGTTGGATCTGCAGATAGAGTATCTTTTTTAATTAATTGTCCGTCACAAATTGCTGAGACAACGTAGGTTTTTTTGTGCACATCTATTCCTAAAAAAACTTTTTTTCCATTAAAATCACGCATTGCGAGCCTCCGGTTTGTTTTGTTGTTCAACTAAATATTTAAACCGGAGTCCTCGCTTCATCAAGCGAGTTTGTTTATGGACATTCAGCATAGCAACTGCGCCAGAGCAGCCGCGGAGGCTGTGAAAAAATGAACATTTGCAGATTTATTTTGATAAAAATATGAGCTTAAAGACTGTTATTGTGGATAGATTTATATTTTTATTTCATATTCTCTTCATCCTCTAGATGTTCGAGCTCCCATTTCGATCATCATGTTTTGAGTCAATGCATATATCAGCGCAACATTTTTTACTTTTTGCAGACCTCGAACGAGCACTTGTCTCAACCCTCTATTCCTCGCTTGTGCATTTGTCCATTCTGCCGTTTCTGCTCTTTCTTTATAAATTTCTTGTCCTTCTTCGCTTTTCATTCTCAATTTCCATTTTTTTACCGCTATTGCATCGGTTAATCTTTCTTCATAAAGATCATTTTTATTGTGTTCCATCACCCGGATTGGCATGTATAGATCACAACTCGGATATTGCTCTGCTATTTGTATCATTTCTTCATATGATTCATAACCATTATCTACCAACCATTTATCAGGAACTGTTTCATACTTTTTTTCTACTTGTTTAATCATGTTTACAATTTGTTCATTATCCACTCCTCGATTAATAACTTCTACTGCTAATGTCCCTTTTCCCACGTTAGTCGTTACGAACTGAATATTATAAGCAGATTCATAACCACCATTCGCCATCTTCATTACCCTTGCCTCTCTATCCGTCGTTGAGCATCGGAGATTTTCCAAGGCTGTTTTCTTTATACTGCGTCTTTTTTTTTAGCTCTTTCTAATTTCTCTGCTTGTAACTTATTAAGTTCTTCTAATGCAGATTTCAACCTGTTTGATCTTTCCTCAGCGGCTCGTTTTTTTGCCACTTCTAATCGACTTTTACATTTTCCTGGGTTCTTTACTTCTTCAGCTATAAGATCATTGATTAAAGTTTTTGCAAGTTCATGCTTCTGCCGTAATGTCTCTTTTTTCTTAAAAGAGTTTTTACCAGCACTTGCCCGCACACGCATTCCATCTTGTGATACACGTTCCAAAGTAATAATTCCTGCTTGAGCTAGTGAAGCTACACTTTGTATGAGTAAATCATCTAAAAGTTCTTCTTGATTAGAGCGAAAATCAGATATTGTATGATAGTTTAAACTAACCCCTCCACATAGCCATATAAATGCCTTATGTTCTCTTGTATATTCTTCGATAAGTCGAGCGCTTGCAATTCCTTGTATCGTTGCATATAGCCATACACTGAGAAGTATCTTGGGATCTGTTGCAGGTCTTCCACATTTACCCTTAACAGACTGTATTTTTCTTAAGGGTATCGACAAATCTAAGGACTGTACATACGTCCAGATGTCGCGAGCAAGATGATCTTCTGGAATTGACTCATCAAGGATACATTGCTTAAATTCATATTGATCTCTACAGACAGTTTTTAATCGAGGTTCCATAGATAACATTCCCTATGTTTTTTTCATAAAAGCATATCTTACAACTAAAAAATTATCTAATTAATAATGAAAGGCTTAGATTTTTTCACAGCCTCGCGGGCTGTGATGAGCGCTTGTTTTTCCCAAATCTAAAGATTTGGGTTCCAAACTGCGCGTCGCATCCCAGGCCAATTTGAAAACCTTAAGTACTAAATATGGTCCTGCGAGAGGACGCAAGCTTCAGCCCAATCGAAGATTGGGAAAGCGCAGCGCTTCGAGCAGCCCGCGGCTTCAAGGCGCAATGAGAAATCGAACCGCAGGAGAGCCCGAAGGGCGTGACGGGCTAGTGCTAGGCACAGCCCTCCGACGAGGACGCGATTTATCAAAGCGGATTGAAGCTCAAGAAGGCGGCGGGAAACATGGCGCAAGCGCATGTTTCCGTCACGTCTAAATCGACAAGCCAAACCGAATATAAAAAATAAAAAAACAAAAATAAAAATCCCCCCTCTATCTTATAACTAGTTTGAAAAGGGAGGATGGGGTATTTTCGGGGAAAGGTGTGTGTCGATGGAACTTGTGATTGCTAGTAAGAACGTGCATAAAATTCGGGAATTCCGAGCAATGCTAAAAAAATTAGCGAGCTCTTTTGATTTACTGAGTTTAATTGATTTTCCAAGTTACACCCCCCTTGCTGAAAGCGGATCTTCCTTCGAAGAAAATGCCATCATTAAAGCAGAACATGCAGCAAAAACGCTTAATCGCTGGGTATTAGCCGATGATTCAGGTCTTGTCGTGCCGGCCCTTAAAGGAGCACCGGGAATTTTTTCACGTCGTTATGCGGGGGAACAAGCAACAGATAAAGAAAACCGACAAAAACTGCTGAAAGAAATGGCGCATGTCCAAGAACCTTATCGACAAGGATACTATGAGTGTTGGATTGCGCTGGCCTCTCCTGAAGGCGTGAAAAAAACAGCCAAAGGTGTTTCAGAAGGAATGATTATCGAACAGGAGCGCGGTAGTTTGGGCTTTGGTTATGATTCGCTTTTCGTTAAACATGAATATGGCAAGACCTTTGCTGAACTAGAAGAGGAGACGAAAAATCGAATCTCTCATCGGCGCAAAGCGCTCGATAAAATTCTTCCAGTTTTAGAACTTGTATCAGATGCACTATCTCGTTGACGCTTACAATCTTCTTTTCCGCTGTTTGAAAAAAAGGGGATCTTTGGAGAAAAGCCGTCAAAAACTCATTGAAGAACTCAATGATATGATCTCCCGATCGAATTTGCATGTCACTCTTGTCTTTGATGGGGCAGAAGAATCCTCGCGTGGTCATTACGACGCAATTGAGATCGTTTACACTCCTAAAACAAGCACCGCGGATGAATACATTTTTGAGGAAGTTACGCGCAGCCGCATACCTGCGCAAATCACGGTGGTGACGAATGATCGGCCGCTGGCGAATCGTTGCCGAATAGAGCGGGCTAAAACGATGACCACGGATCAGTTTCTCGCTTTGGTGATGAAGAAAAAACAGACACGAAAAAAAGTTCGAGAAAGCGCTTTCCGAGAGTCTGATCGGGAATTAACGCGCCTTTTACTCATTTTCGAAAAAAAACTATTAGAAAATTTGACAAAGGAATTAGATTGAAGAAAAAAGGTGCTTATCATGAGTCAATGGAAAAAGTGGGGCGTGTTGATTGGCACAGGCTTAAGCAGCATGCTCGTCTCAATCGATTTCACAGTAGTTAACACATCACTTGTCGCGATCCAAAACAGTTTAAATGCCTCTGTTATCGATTTGCAATGGTTCATCGCTGCTTTCGGCATCCCGTTTTGCGTCTTGCTCGTCATTTTTGGAAGACTTGCCGATTTATGGGGACGGCGAATGATATTATATGCAGGAATGACAGGCTTTGGATTGGCCTCACTTGCTGCGGGATTTTCTGGAACATCATTGGAACTTATTTTTTGGCGCTTTTTTCAAGGTTTATTCGGAGCTAGCATTTTTCCCTGCGGAATGGCCTTGACGGCTGATGTGTTTCCTAAAAAAGAACACGGCAAGGCTTTAGGTCTATTTTTTGGAATTTTAGGGGTGGGACTAGCGCTAGGTCCTGTGATCGGGGGATTGATCACGCACGCACTGGGTTGGCATTGGATCTTTTTCATCAATATTCCCGTTATCATCCTAAGTTTCTTGATCTGCATTCCATCTGTACCTAAGTCAAAAACTAATCTTAAACAAAAGATCGATTGGCAAGGTTTAATCTTGATTTTCGTGGGCTTAAGTGCACTTGTTATCTGGATTACCGAAGGTTCGTATCTCGGGTGGTTGTCGCTTTGGTCAATTGCGCTCATTGTCATTGCAATTGTTTCTCTATGGCTGTTTTACCGCTCGGAAAAAAGAACCGAGCACCCGATGATTCCGCTGCACTTTTTTAAACAACGCAGTTTTATCATTGGCACAATCAGCAATATTGCCAGCATTTCATGCATGTGGGCAGTGATTTTTTTGATCCCGATCTATCTGCAAAGCGTAATTGGCTATAGCATTATCGATGCAGGTTTAATGATCTTAATCATGACAGCCATGACTGTGATCGCGCCCCCAGTTGCCGGTTATATTCTCGATAAAAAAGGCAAAACAAAAATTTTATTTCTGATTTTTATACTGCTTATTATCGGTTACATTGCAATGCTGATGTTCAGTCTGAGCGGTTCAATCTGGTTGTTATTTTTTGCTTTGATTTTAATCGGCGCAGCGTGGGGCGGTGGCAATGGCGTCGGCGGACCGATTGTGTTATCTGGGCAGCATTCAACAGCCAATGCGGGGTTAATCACTGGCGCAGCGACAACAGTCTTGAATATTTTTGGCGTAGTGATTTTAGTACAAAGCGGCACGGTTTTTAGATTTGGTGAGAAACTTCATCTACATCACCTCCTAAACAAGGCTAATTTGACGCTTACTCCTAGACAAGAAGAAGATGTGTTTCGCGTCCTTTCTGATCCGCAATCGATGAACACCGTTTTGTCCGAATTTAGCGCTAACACATCCCATAGAATTCATGGGATTTTTCAACAGTCGTTCAATTTCGGTTTTCAAATGGCGATCTATTTTCTTTTAGCTATAACGATCGTTCTGTTTGGTCTTTTGCTCTATAATCTTTCAAGTAGAAGGCGCTAGAAAATTTTAAATTCTGAATACACTTGAGTCACAGGGTGAAAATCGAAATCAATATTCTGGATTTCCCGCTGAAAGCGTTGTTGCAATTGCTCGAGCCAGTTCTCTAATTCCCCTTTTCGCCCTTGCGCGCAGAGCTCAACACTGCCATCGGCGAGATTGCGTGTAAAACCGGCGAGATGAAATGTTTCAGCATACTGTTTTGCTATCGCACGAAATCCTACTCCTTGCACATGTCCTGAAACGACGGCTCGCAATTCTAACAACTCTCGATTGCGCATTCTTCCTC
Source organism: uncultured Verrucomicrobiae bacterium (assembly GCA_963839895.1). GTDB lineage: Bacteria > Chlamydiota > Chlamydiia > Chlamydiales > Rhabdochlamydiaceae > CAJCIW01. The sequence continues at coordinate 1,769,264 of CAWIWQ010000001.1, read as the reverse complement.
TAATTTTACTTCTTCCAAAACATCGAACTCATGCCAGGGATATTCGCAGATCATCGCATGAATTTCACTAAAAGATTTTGAGCGATTGAGCTCTTCTCGAAGTTGGCGCATTCCCTTGCCATTTTTTAAAAACCAACAGCCAATCCTTCTTAAGTCGAGTAAAGCACGACGTTGATTTTGATAGGCTGTGATGTGAGCTAAATGTTCTAAAAGAATATCGCGATATTCCAAGCCCGTTACGGGTTTAATCGCTTCTCCTGATAAGTGACGATAAATATCTTCGATGAGCCACGGCTTACCCATAGTACCCCTTGCGAGCAAAATCGCATCGCATCCGGTGTATTCAAATATTTTCTGCGCACTCATAGCATCGAAAATATCTCCATTGCCGATCACAGGAATGTTTCTCGCGGCTTGTTTACAATCCCTGATAAAATCCCAATTGGCGGGTCCTTTATATCCTTGCGCACGCGTCCGTCCGTGAATGCAAATTGCCGCAGCTCCCGCTTCTTCAGCGATACGCACGACATCAGGCGCAACGATGTGATGAGCATCCCAACCGGCGCGAATTTTGATCGTCACAGGTATTTTTACTGCAGCGACCATTTCCGCTAGCACTTCGCCAATTAAATCCAAAGTTTTAAGCATTCCAGATCCACTGCCGTCTTTGGTCACTTTGTCGACGGGACAGCCACAATTTAAATCAACCACATCAAACCCCAAATCTTCGATGATTTTTGCACAGGTGCCGGCAATTTCCGGTTTGCTGCCGCACAATTGTCCACCAATCGGATGCATCGATGTTTCATAGTCAAGTAATCGATAAGTGTTGGGGTCATGACGGATTAGGGCATCCATTTTGACCATTTCACAGTAGATCAAACCCGGCCGATACTTCGCTGTCATGCGACGAAACGGCAGGTCGGAACAGCCCGCCAATGGAGCACAGAATATATTCGAAGGTAATTGAAGCTTACCGAGAAGAAAAGGTCGTTTTAAAAACATGTCAAAGGATAAATAGTAACAAATTTTCTGCGATTTGAAGGACGAAAAAACCGAGAAGCGGACTTAAATCAAGCACTCCACCAATCGGCGGAACTACCCGACGAAACATATTCAAATAGGGATCGGTATAAAAAGCCACAAAACGCATCATACGGTGACCAGCAAAGGATGGAAACCAAGAACCCACCACCCGCACTAATAAAAAGAGGGTATAGATCAAAAAGACCCAATGAATGAGATTTTTAATAGCGAGCAGCATAGTTTACCTTTTGGCCTCTATTTTACCCCTTATCGCCTCATGGAAGCAAACATTTTCTAATTAAACCACTGGAGGGCACTGAGGCGCGCAAAGCGCGCGATTTAAATCGACAGTAATTTTTTTAAAATTTACTGTCGATTAACTGTTTTTTGCGCGGAACGCTCAAAAAAAAAAATGCGGCGAAGCCGCCTCCGTGTTCTCAGTGATCTCCGTGGTAAAAAATTTTTTTTATGTTTACTCTCTCAATACGATATGGGTAAAATCATGCCATGTTTTTTATTGGCATTACTCTCGAAAAAGAAGCGTTTAGGGTCGCTGTTTTAAAAAAAGAAAAAAAGAACATCGCGATTCTCGACTTAAAGACCGTTCCCTTTGGGCCCGAGGATGTAAAACTATTTTACAAGCTGCCCCCATTCCAGACTGGAAAAAAGGCGCAGATCGTCTCGGGACTTTCTAGTGCAGAGATTTTCGTCCGCAAACTGCATTTGCCGCTGAAAGAAAAACGCAAAATTCTGTCCGCTCTTCCCTTTCAGCTCGAAACGTTAGTACCTTTTTCAACGGAACAAGCAATTATTTGTCCTCTTCTGAAGCCGCTTAGCAAACAAATGACCGCTGTCACGATTATCGCCGCTACTCGGGAGTTGTTATCTGCTCATCTGAATGCTCTTAAACAGATTAAGCCTGATCAAGTCTCGTGCCAACCCACCGCACAAATGCGCTTTGCTCATTGGCAATTTCCCAATGAACAGCGGGTTTTATCCTTTCATGCAGAAGATCAGAACATTTCCTGTGTACTTTCTGAAGGGAATGAATTAATTCTCTCGCAATCGATTTCAGCTCGTACAAATGAAGAAAGAGAATTCGAGCTCGATAAATTGAGTATTTTTTTAAAACAGAAGGGAATAGTACTCGAACAAACTCCTTGGTTATTAACCGGTGATACGCATCTCCTGGAAACGCTGAAAAAACTTTTCCCTGGCCCACAACTCGAATTGAACGATGCCATGTTGAGATCTTTTGCAATTGCTGTCGGATATGCCCTAGATGGATTGCTATACGATGAATCCACTGTACAATTTTGCCAGCAAGAATTTCTCCAACAACACACTCAGCGTTTCCGCAAAAAAACAAGTCTTGCCTATCTTGCTATTTGGTTAACAGCGATGCTCGTGATGGGGATGGGCGGATCGCTAATGCTCGGAAAAAAACAACAACACCTCACAGAACGCCTCAATAATTATCTGCCCACGACACTCACTAAGGAACAGGCCTATTCAGCTGAAGAGATAGAGCAAAAATTGCTCGCGTGGGAAAAATCATTAAATCGAAACAAGCTCTCCTTCCCATTTTTACTGACGGCCCCCAAAGTTAGTGATGTGCTTGCTTGGCTAAGCACTCATCCTGCTTTTGCCACAGAAGAAGGAAACCCTAAAGAAGGAGTGGATATCAAATCCTTACATTATTATTTGGTCAAATATCCGAAAGTGGGGGATCCCTCTGCACCCTATCTCGGCCAAATGGAATTGGAATTTACCGCGTTAACTCCTCGTATCGCGCGCGATTTTCACGATGCACTATTAAAAGGAGATCTGATCGTCAACGCGAAAAAAGAAGTGAAATGGCAAACCCAAAATCAAACCTACCTGACCTCTTTTGAACTTAATCGAGGGATAGCACCATGAAAAAAATTGGGTTGCTGTGGGCTCTCGCTCCCTTGCCATTTGTGTGTTTTTTATTTCATTTCATTTCGAATCTACAAAAGTGGGAACAGCTCGAAGGGGAAATCGAACGTCTTCATGTAAAATCAATCCAATATGAAGATATCCAGCGTAAAGAGAGTTCTCTACTCGCTTCATTAAAAAATCCCGATCCGCATTATCTCGGCAAGCAATTAGAGACTCTCACGTTTTTATTATCTGAGATAAAAAAACTTGAGACGAATAAAGCGGAAAATCCCGATGATGAACACATCGCAAAACGGCTCCAATTTCTTAAAGAAGGGGGCAATCGCCTACAGTTTGCTGAAGAACAGATCCGCTCTCATGAACTCTTTCGAGAAACAGAAGAAAAACAACAGCATACGATCGAAGTAAACGAAGAAGATTTGAAAAAATTGCTGTGTTTAATTGAGGGAATTACAATTTGGCCCTATGGCCCAAAAGAAGGACGACCTCAACTCATCATCACCGATTTTAAACTGACCAAAAAACAACTTCCCAATCAGGAAAAAGTATTCGTCGTCTCGATGCAACTTCTCAAAAGGGAAAATATGGACTCTCTAAAATGAAAAATGTTTTAATACTTGCAGCTCTTATACTTCTCTATGGCTGCTCTTCGAGAACAAAGGATCAAAGTGTATCCATTGTCAGCATGCAGTTGATCGACCGCAATGGTTTTACCGAAACCATCAGCAATAAAGAGCGGCTTAGCACCTATCAAACCACCGACTTTTTAACACCGCAGCCCTATCAAAAAGTGTTACGCGTCTATGGGCGAAATCCGGCAGGACAAAGCACCTCTAAAATTACTAGTTATCATGAAAACGGCCTCCTTTGTCAATATTTGGAAGTTGTCGATGGAAGAGCCCATGGTCTCTATCGAGAATGGCATGCCAATGGACAGCTCAAAATTGAAGCTGTTTTGATCGAAGGAGTAGCCGATATCCATGATTTAGCTCAAGCCACTTGGGTGTTTCATGGAAAAAGTAAAGTTTGGAATGATCAAGGTTTGTTGATCGGTGAATTTACCTATGAAAAAGGACTATTGCATTCGCCTGCGCTCTATTATTTCCCTAATGGGAAACTGCAAAAAATCATTCCGTATGAGCAAGGCGAAATTCATGGCCTGTATCAAGTCTTTAATCAAGAAGAGCAGGTCACAGAAGAGATTCCGTATGTCAAGGGCAACAAGCACGGAGAAGCCAAAAGTTATTGGAATCCCAATCAATTACTTTCGATCGAAAACTATTCTCATGGTTTATTAAGAAGCGGCACGTATTACGATATTTCGGGAGCCAAGGCAGCTGAAATAAAACAGGGGCAAGGCAAAGCTGCACAATTTAAAGATCATGTTCTGCAAGCTCTAATTTCTTATAACGAAGGGGTTCCAGACGGAGAAGTGCAATGGTTATATCCGAGCGGCGAGGTACATATCTCCTATGTGATTAAAGAAGGAAAGAAAAACGGCGAAGAATGGGAATATTATCCTCCGAAAAAAGATCAACCCATGCATCCAAAACTGTGTTTGCACTGGCATGATGACCGCATCGAAGGTCAAGTTAAAACTTGGTATCCTGAAGGGCAAATCGAAAGCCAACGCGAAGTCAGCGGCAACAAAAAACAAGGGGTGTCTTTCGCCTGGTATAAAAATGGCGATTTAATGCTCGTCGAAGAATACGAAAACGATCTGCTCATCAAAGGGACGTACTACAAAAAAGGAGATAAGAAAGCGATTTCAAAAATTGAATCAGGTAAAGGCATCGCTTCGCTTTATACTCAAGAAGGGATATTTTTGAAAAAAGTCGCCTATGAAAAAGGCAAGCCAACCTTCAATGAAGAAACTCTTCATTGACTCAGTGGGGGTGTGGTAGGTGTTTGTTTAAGATTGGGATTTTGATACAGATATTGCCCTTCAGGCTCCTTCGGATAACGTTCCTGTTTCTGAGGTTTGCACATCCTCGCTCCCGCGCACCCTTGTGCAGTCACGACAGCTCCCGTGGAAACGGTATCGCATATGGCATAATCGGCGCCATCTAAGCAATACCATAGAACTGTGTAGGGCGTTTTTGAACGATAGTTATCATTCACATTGCCATTTGCCCCGCCATACATACCATAATTACCATATGTATCGGTCCAAACTGATTCTTTTTGTGAGCGAACGACAAGTTCGCCCATAAATGAACCATCACTGCCTCGAATGACTGCTCTTAAATCATAAGGACTGGTGTTGATCAAACGCACAGTATTTGCATCGACAACATCTGGCAAAAAAAACAGAACTAAGATGAAATAGAGCATTCGTAGCATGCTCGCTCCTTTAATACGGTTGCAAAGGTTGTTGAGGGCATTCTTGATTGCCGCCGCAGCTTTGCGCTGTAACAGTTGATCCCGCTGCGACATTATCGCATGAGCCATATGAGCCGCCATTCATGCAGTACCAATTTACAGTATATGGTATTTGCGCTGCATATTGATTTTCTGTGCCAAAATTTTCATCATCATCGCTCCACAACGTGGCATTGCGTGGGTTAAGCGTAAATTCGCCTAGCAAGGTATCATTGGCATCATAAATGATTGCCTTTAACGTATAGGGTGAGTCGTTGAGCAATGTGACAGAATTTGTCCAACCCAAGCTCTGAATACATACACAAACAAAAATTGCCCATAACATTTTCATTTGATGCCCTCTTGCGCAATTATTTTATCTTGCTTTTCCTCAAAGAATGCCCATTTGAAATCGATGCCTCCCATCGATGAAAGCACAACTCCTTTTAAATTGGGCTGAGTCAAGTATAACATATTAGAATATAAAATGGGTATAATTGGCATTTCGTCGATTAAAATTTGTTCACTTTGTGCGAGCAATTCAAACCGCTTGAGTGGATCGCCCGTTTGCGCGGAAAGGGTAAGCAATTCAGCATAGCGCGAATTTTCCCAATGGGTATTATTCGAGCCACCTTGTTTATATTTGAAAACCTCCAGAAAATTAATCGGATCCGCGAAATCCGCTGACCAATCGCCAAAAGCAAAATGAAAATCCTGTTTGGAAATTCGACTAAATAAAACCTTCGCTTCAATTCCTTCTAATTTCACTCGGATGCCAAACGCATCAAACCATTGTTGCTGGATCATTTGTGCGATGAGGTGATTGCGCTCACTCATCCGATAGAGATAAGTAATTTCAGGCAACTGTTCTTTTTTTAGATGGAATGCACTCAAGGCTTCTTTAAATAATTGCTTAGCTGTTTCAACATCGCCATCGAGAAAATAGGGTTGTTTTTGCAGGCCAAGCGAAAGCGGCACAAGTCCCGTAGCAGGAATTTGATTGCCTTGCGTGATATGATCGACAATTTCTTTGCGATTAATTGCTAGCGCAAAAGCTTTTCGCATTTTGGCATTACGCAGCGGAAGAAATTCTGTATTCATCCGAATAAAATACGTTCCCAAACCTCTTCGCATTTTCAGTTGCTGACTTTCTTTTAAAAATTTTAGCGCATCTAAAGGTAATACAGAAAGAGGGGATCCGGCCCAATCCAATTCTTTCTTTTCAAACATCTTGAATTCGGTTTCTTCACTTAGCATTTGCAATTTCATCGCGCCAAGAACGACTTGATCGGCATCCCAATAGGCTTGATTTTTTCTCATCTCAATTTGATCTTGATGTTTCCAATTAGCGATACGGAACGGACCATTGCCCACATGAGTGGCCGCTTCGAACGCCCAGTTTGGATTGCGCTCATCAACTTTTTGACTGACAGGGAAAAAAGAGGCTGAACCAACTAATTCTAAAAAATAAGGAGTGGGGTTTTCTAACTCAACTACTAGTGTTTTGTCGTCGATCACATGAATCCCAACGTCATCTAAACTTACATTACCCTCTTTGGCTTGCTTTGCATGTTTAATCACGTAGAGCAAAAATGCCATATCAGAAGGAAAATCCGGTGAGAGATTTTTTTTCCAGGCATAAGCAAAATCGGAAGCGAGAACCGGATCCCCATTTGTCCAAAATGTTTCTTTAAGGTGAAAAGTATAAGTCTTTAAATCAGAAGAAATTTCCACTTGATCCGCGATCGCAAGTTCGGCTTTTCCCTCTTTGCCAGCCCGTGTTAATCCGTCGAATAACATATGGACAAGCATAACGCTATTGAGTTGCCGCGCTTTGCGCGGATCTAGCGATTGAGGTTCACTCCCAATATTGAGCCGTAATGCGCGCGGCTCAACTTGCGTTTTGGGTTTGGCTGAGGAAGATGATTGACAACCAAAACCGATCACCGTCACAATTAATAATAAATATAGCAAAGACTTTTTCATAGAACGTCTCATTGTTGAAACCCACTTTAACCAACTCAAAATGATTTGTCTATTTTAAATAGGAGAAAAATGTCAACCACAACACAATACGCAATCACACAATACCCCACTCCCGTCTTTAACACACCTGACATTGCTGCCTGCTTTTGTTCAGAAAAAGGCCCAAAGCTCGATGATCAAGGTTTGTTTCGAGGTCTTGAAACCGTATTGTTTCCTCAATCAAAAGTAAAACTTATTAAACAAGTCAGCGAACACATTTGGCAAATCCACGCGAGTGAATACCACTATGACGGTTCCTTTTATGTCGATGATCGTTTCCTGAATTTAACAACAGACGAACCTCCCATTCGTCAACCCAAACTTCCCTCACGTGATGAGATTCTCGCTCAACTCCAATCTCTACAACCGTTTCGCTACATTTGGGGAGGCAATTGGCCAAATGGTATCGAACTTTTATCTAAACTTTATCCACATCCAAAAAAAATAAAATCGCATATTCAACAGCTCAAAGGAATGGATTGCTCAGGGCTACCACATTACCTCACGGATGGATATACGCCGCGCAATACTTCATCGCTCGTCCATTTTGGTCAGCCAATATCGATCGAAGGAAAAAACTTAAGCGAAATCATCAAATGTTTACAGCCGCTTGATTTCATCGTTTGGAAAGGACATGTCGTTTGGGTGATAGATCAAAAAACTACAATTGAAAGCAAACATCCCAAAGGACTGTTCCGCTCCAAACTTCATCTGCGTTTATCGGAAATCATTCAAATGCGTATTCCCATCGATAAATGGAGAGACGGCAATCATTTTGTGATACGTCGCTGGCACCCCGAATTGCTCATTTAACCACAAAAGAAACATGAGTTTTGGTCTTTTCTTCTCTGTGGTTTTTCAACTCTGTGGTTAAAATTTCACCACAGAGCGAGAACACCACAGAGATATCATTTTCTGAAGTCGGAGATGAGATTGGCTACAAGCGCACTCCAGCCTGTCTGATGTGAAGCGCCCAGCCCCTGACCCGTATCTGGATTATAGAATTCGTAAAAATGCAGATAATCTTTCCAATGTGGATCATTCTTAAATTTAAAAGATGTCCCCCAGATGGGACGATTATGCTCTTTATTTTTGGTGAACAGTGAAATCACACGATTCGCAATGGAATGAGCCATCTCTTCTAAATCGACAGGATGTTCATCGTCGACACTAATTTTAAATTCATCGAGTGCCACCTTTGACATTTTCATGAGCGAATCGATCAACATGAAATTCGTTTGAATCCAGATCGGCCCTCGCCAATTGGAATTACCCCCTTTAATGCGTTCGAGAGAATCGCCAGGTTCATAGCCAATCCGTTTATTTTCAAAGACAAACGGCGAGTTCTGATGAAATTTGGATAAACTGCGAATGCCAAAATGTGAGCGGAATTCATTAGGATCCCAAATGTAACGGAGCACACTTTTGAGCTGTTCTTCGTTCATCAACGTAAGCAAAAAGACTTTTTTCCCTTTTCTTTGAAGAGGAATGATGCAGGAATTGACGAGATCTTTGCGATTAGCTAAAAACCAATCGTAATTGCGTTTAAATTCCGGAAATTGTTCAAGTTCTGATTCTTCTAAAGTTTCGGAAGCATACATCGGAATAATACCCACAAGTGAGCGTACGCGGAATTTAGCGAACTTGCCATTAGGGTATGTCAACACATCATAGAAAAATCCATCGCGCTCGCTCCACATTTCGTAATCGCGATTACCCCGTTTCTTCATGGCATGTGCGATGTAGACGTAGTGTTCAAAAAATTTAGTCGCTAACGATTCATAGACCCGATTTTCTTTAGCCAGCTCCATAGCAATCCGCATCAGATTTAAACAAAATAGGGCCATCCATCCTGTTCCATCAGATTGTTGCAGTTTCACCCCTCCTGCAAGTCTTTGCGATCGATCGACAATGCTGATGTTATCCATTCCCAAAAATCCACCTTCGAAGACATTGTTGCCTGCGCTATCGACTTTGTTGACCCACCAGGAAAAATTCATCAGCAATTTATGGAAACAGCGCTCTAAAAACGCATAATCTCCTTTACCCTCACGCGTTTTTTGCAATTGATAGAGATGTAATGCTGCCCAGCCATGAACCGGAGGATTAAGATCGGAAAATTCCCATTCGTAAGAGGGGATTTGACCATTGGGATGTTGGAATTGATCGAAGAGTAATAGCCAGAGTTGTTCTTTTGCTAATTCGAGATCAACTAACGCCAACACTAAACAATGAAAGGCGTGATCCCACGAGGCAAACCAAGGGTATTCCCATTTATCGGGCATGACTAAAATCCGCATGGAATTGAGATGGCGCCAATGAAAGTTGCGAATATGTTCGCGCGATTCGGGAGGAGGAAAAGCGGGATTATCTCCTTTTAGCCACACATTGACGTCGAAGAGATAAATTTGTTTGTTCCACAACACGCCTGCAATAGCTTGTCGTTGAATCATCTTTTCTTCAGCAGTGGCTTGCTTGGGATGAATCGTCTCAAAGAAATGATCAGCCTCCTGCTTTCTCAAAGCGATGATCTTCTCCACATCTTTTAGAGGATCTTTGAGATTTTCATGTGTCAAACGAAAATAGAGCGTGAGCGATTGGCCAGGCTGTATTTCCTCAAAATAATAGTGAAGACAGGCTTTTGTTCCGCTGTGCGCTGGGTTAACCGTTTTTTCTCCTTGAATGAGATGGCGATGAAACCCATCTTTATAATAGTGATTGGGCGATTCATTGCCGATTTCATGCGTTTCATTGTCCGTAAATAGTAATTCTCCCCCCTTAGGACCAAATAAATAGTGTTTCCCCAAGCGATATTCAAACCCTAAATTTTTTGGCGATGCCATCCGATCTTCATCAGCGATGAGTGCGATTTCTTCTCCTTTGTTTCGCCCCGTAATCCTCGGCGGCATTGAGCGCGTTTCTCCCCAGGCCCATTGATTGCGAAACCATAACTGCGTAAGCAAATGGAGTGGGGCGGGCAGATCGCCGCGATTAAATACTTCAATTTTAATGCAAATGTCTTCAGATGTTGCCTTGGCATATTCAATAAAAATATCGAAATAGCGATGATGATCAAAAATTCCCGTATCGATTAATTCATATTCGGGATCCAGCGCTGTTCGCCGCCTGTTTTCCTCGCGCAATTTTTCATAGGGAAATTCTTCCTGCGGATATTTATACAGATATTTCATGTAAGAATGCGTGGGAGTTCCATCGAGATAGTAATAACACTCTTTAACATCTTCTCCATGATTGCCTTGCCACGAATTAAGACCAAATAAACGCTCTTTCAAAATCGGATCGCGCGTATTCCAAAAGGCCGGCGCAAACACCAAAATTTGATAGCGGTCACACCATCCGGCAATCCCATCTTCTCCCCAACGATATGCTTTTTGATGAGCAATTTCGAAAGGGAAATAATTCCAAGCATCCCCATTCCAGCTATAATCTTCGCGAACCGATGCCCAAGAGCGCTCTGAGACAAACGGACCCCATTTTTGCCAAGGGGGCACGGGATCCGTAAACATTTCTTTCATTCTTTGCGCTTCTTCAGACATGTTTTCCTTTCATTTCTTGGGCATAACGAGCGGCTCCCAAAAGAGCTGTTTTTTCATTCAGTACAACTTTAATGGGGATATTCATGAGCAAAGAAGACATTCTTCCTTTGTCGATGAAGGCTTTAATGAATTTACCTTTCTCAAAAAACGGAATCAAATGGGGTGCAATTCCACCACCGAGAAAAATCCCCCCTTCTGCAAAAAATTTGAGCGCTGTATTACCTGCTTCTGCTCCATAAAGCTCTGTAAATAATAGACAAGCTCGCGCACACACTTTACAAGCACCACTACCTCCCTTTTCCGTAATGACTTTAGGAGGTTCCATTTGCTGCATCAGGTTGGCAATAGAGGGATCTTCCTTTTCGCGTTTGGTGTCGACTAAAAAACGGTAAATCTGAAACAATCCCGGTCCCGATAATACCCGCTCATACGAGACATGATCATATTGACGCGTGAGATATTGGAACAATTCAATTTCTTCTGAATTCGTCGGCGCAAAATCACAATGCCCTCCTTCGCAAGCAAAAGGCTGATGAGTTTTCCCGTCCCAAAATAGTCCGGCCTCTCCCAGTCCCGTTCCAGCTGAAATCAAGGCCTGGTTGCCCCGTTGTTCTTTGCCGATGTTGACTACGAAAAATTCATCCGCGGATAGTGTGCGCAGACCCCAAGCATTTGCTGCGACATCGTTAAGCAAATAAACTTTAGGGATTTTTAATTCCTCTTGTAGTTCTTGCGCGGAGATGGTCCAGGGTAAATTCGTCGCCTGACACTTGCCATCCACTACCGGACCCGCGACTCCAAACGAAGCGCAGGAAATTTTTTTTCCTTGCTCTTGCTCCAAAAATTTTTTCAACAAAGCACTGAAATTGGGAAATTCACGGCTAGCAAATTTATGTTCATCGAGAAATTGCATGCCGATTTTTTCATCAAATAGTGCTAATCGCGTTTTCGTGCCGCCGACATCGCCTGCGAGAATCATTGCTTTACCTCTTCTAGATGTAGTACCTCTTATAAAAATTTTTGTCCATTTGTGTATATTGCCAAAAGCGATTACAATGAAAATAACCCCTATCAACGCAAGGTGTGGCTATGTCTCAAACTAATGATCCTGCAAAGAAAAAAGCGCTTGAATCTGCAATTGCTCAAATTGAAAAACAATTTGGCGATGGTTCGATTATGACTCTCGGCAAACATTCTGCTGCACGTGAAATGAGCGTCATCAAGACGGGGGCCATCACACTTGACTTAGCTCTTGGCATCGGCGGTGTGCCACGCGGAAGAATCATCGAAATTTTTGGCCCCGAATCTTCAGGAAAATCCACACTTGCCACCCACATTGTCGCTAGCGCCCAAAAAAATGGGGGAATCGCCGCTTATATCGATGCTGAACATGCCCTTGATCCCTCTTATGCAGCTAAAATCGGTGTTAATCTCGATGAGCTGATGATTTCGCAACCCGATTGTGGTGAAGATGCCCTTAACATCGCGGAAATGCTCGCTCGTTCCAATGCTATCGATGTGATTGTCATCGACTCGGTCGCAGCTCTTGTCCCGAAAAATGAACTCGAAGGAGAGATCGGCGATTCTTTTATGGGCTTGCAGGCGCGGATGATGTCGCAAGCGCTGCGCAAATTAACCGCGTCTCTTTCTAAGAGCAATACTTGCGCTGTTTTTATCAACCAGATCCGTGAAAAAATCGGCGTGATGTTCGGCAATCCTGAAACGACAACTGGTGGACGCGCGCTCAAATTCTACGCTTCGATCCGCATGGATATTCGCCGCATCGGCAGCATCAAAGGACCCGATAATATCGACGTAGGCAATCGCGTTAAAGTCAAAGTCGTTAAAAATAAATTAGCGCCTCCTTTCCAAGTTGCTGAATTTGATATTTTGTTCAACGAAGGGATTTCACGTATTGGCTCAATCCTCGATCTCGGTACCGATCTAGCCATCATTGAAAAGAAAGGAACGTGGTTTAGCTACACTGGCAATCGTTTGGGACAGGGACGAGAAGCGGCGCGCGATGAACTCAAAAAAAATCCCAAGATGGTCGATGAGATCGAAAAAGCAATTTTTGCCAAAGTCGCTGATGGCAAAAGTTTACCAATGAAAGAAAGCGCGGATCTCGCCGAAGTGTAAGATGGAATCCTTTCTCTTAAAAGGAATTGCAATCGGCTTTGCGATTGCCGCACCTGTCGGCCCGATTGGCATTTTATGCATTAAACGCACCCTCATCGGAGGCCGATGGGCCGGATTTTTCACCGGCCTTGGTGCCGCTTTAGCCGACGCCTGTTATGGTTGTATAGGTGCTTTTGGATTAACACTGATTTCTACTTTCCTCTTAGGGATGCAGGATTGGTTAAAAGCTTTAGGCGGTCTATTTTTAATCTATTTAGGAATAAGAACGTTTTTAGAAAAACCAGCTAAAGACTCGCAGCCCGTTAAAGAATTGGGTTATCTAAAAGATTTCGCCCTGACATTCTTCCTAACACTGACCAATCCGATGACTATCCTCTCTTTCTTAGCTATTTTTGCAGGTCTTGGTTTAGCTCAAACTCAAGGAAGCTATAACGATGCAGGATTGATTGTGCTAGGAGTGTTTCTCGGATCATTATTGTGGTGGATCATTCTCGCTGAATGCGTGACCTTCTTCCGAAAAAAAATGAGTGAGAATGTGTTGCGCTGGGTCAATCGCTGTGCAGGGATGGTCATTATCGCTTTCGGACTTCTAGCACTAGGCAGTTTGTGGATTCAGCGGTAGCGCTCGAAGATAAGCGATCCGTTCTGATAAAAGAGGATGGTGCTTATCCTTAAGATTATTTCCTTTAGCATCAAATTGATTATTTAATGAAGGATTAGAAATGCGTTTTGCCAGATTAAATCGACGACTATTATCAAAATAATAAATGCCCCCTTGAACATCTTGCAAAGCTCTAGCTGCATCTAAATCGGCTTGTTTTTCCTCTTCTCGAGATGCAGCACAAACAGATCGATCGTAAAAGAAAAAAGAAATCATTGCACCGGTGAATAAAACAAATCCCACTCCAGCTATTGAAACAATAATAACGGAACTAACAAAGGGGACGAGTCCAAATGCGAATAGTGTTGTTGCTGCACCTATTACAAACGCCACATCGGAAACGAGCTTCCAAATATTTAACTTATCCCCACTTTTTTGACAGTGGGCAAAATGCGCCATTTCATGACCAAGCGTAAAATCCTTAGCCTTTTCGAACAAATCGCGATCCCTTAGTAAAAGCAATAGTCTTTGTAGAATACCCTGGCCTGATTTTTCGGGTTGAAAATTTTGAGTAATTCCGAATTCACGAAACTTCTCATTCAACCAGTTGCCAAAATCTTTTAAAAATGGGTCATCGACGATTCTAGGATCGTCCGGTCCAGTAATGCGAAATCGGGAAGGAATATCATCGCAATGAAACAAGAACCAAGAAGGTACTTTCACAATTTTTTTTTGGACTAAAGCAGCGGAAGACTGAAAACTCCCAATAGCAAGTTCAGCCGATTTGATAACCCCGTACTTTTTTTCAAAAAATTTAATCCTTTGATTAATTTCATTAATTCTCGGCTGTGCTGTAATTGAACATGAACCAGGTATTGCCGACATAAAATAAAATCGTTAATTTAATTCCATGAATTATATCAATTCACAACAATAAGTCATAAATAAAAAAAATTTAAATAAGATATCTTAGTTTAAAGATCTTGCGTTTTCGATCGCATATCGAATTAAAATATCACACATCTTTTCGAAGGACGGGGTGAGAATCCCCAAATCTTGCAGTTCTTTGCGCAGGTGGCGCATTTCCTCATCAAACAACATCAGAGCCCGGTCTTTGCCGATTAAGCGAGCTATGCTCATTTCTCGCTGTTTCTTCTCGTCCTGAAGCATGTCGCCCAAATCGTCAGCTGTTTGAAAAGCCATTCCGAAATGGTAAGCTGCTTTTTTAACTTTTTCCAACCTGCTGACATCTCCGCCCCCAAACAACCAGCCAAATACAAAAGACACCTCGAATAGAGTAACCGTCTTTTTATAAATCACTTGTTTAACCGTGTCGAGACTTTGATTAGGGGGGAAAAGATCGAGAAATTGACCTCCCGTTGCACCGATGATACCTGCACAATGGGTGGCCGATTCTAAAGCCAGGGTGCAAGCGTGATCGCTAAAATGGGAAAAAGGCGCGCCCGCCTGATGCATGACGATCGCATTGCTGTGGATTTTTTCAAAAGCGGCTGTGATTAGAGCATAACTCGCCAATAGCGCAATCGCTTCGCCGTAGACTTTATGCAAAGAGGGCTTTTCGCGCCGCTCATCATCGTTATCCATGCACGGCAAATCATCAGCGATTAAAGACGCAGTGTGAAAAAATTCTACAGAAAGCGCTGATTCATAAACGCTGAGGCCATTACCCAGCGCTTCCGCTACGAGAATGACGATCAGCGGACGAAAACGCTTGCCACCCGTTGTCAGGGCATATTCACACGCATCGCGCAATTTAGTTTTTTCACCGAAACACAAAATACTTTTAGCGATTTCTTGCTCAATTCGGTCGCGATGAAAAAAGAAATGGGAGTTTTCAAATTTCGGCAGACTCACAGTTGTCATTGTCATTCTCGATACTCCACGATGTTCTTGAGCCCAGGTTTTACTTTGCCCCCTTCAGGGATAAATCCATATACGTTTAAACACGGAAAACAAAAGGAGGATTTTCCAAGTACTGTTCCCGGATTGATCACGCAATTACAACCGACTTGTGCACCATCACCCACGATAGCGCCTAACTTATTGAGTTGCGTGTTGATGCGTTCACCTTGAGCAACGACGTAGATGGGTTGATGATCTAATCGTAAATTGGCGCACTTGACGCCAGCACCGAGATTGACGTGATTGCCGATGATGGAATCACCGACATAGTTGAAATGTGCCGCGGATGAATGATTTAAAAAGATCGAATGTTTGACTTCCGTGTCATGACCGATGACGCAAGAATTGCCCACAATGACATTTTCTCGAATATAAGCTCCGTGTCGAATGACGCAATTTTCCCCGATGATGCAAGGACCCTCGATGTAAGCACCCGGTTCAATCACGGTGCCGCGGCCAATAGAAATGAGCTCAGGTCGAATCAGATGCACAGTTGTAGGAATATCTATCTCGATCTTTCCTAAAGTTTGCGATTGAAGATAACTTTGCAATTTAGTGAGTGCCTCCCAGGGATATTGGCATCCTTCAAATATGAGGCGATGGGAAAAGTCTTGAAGAGAAAAAAAATAATTTAACGTCATTAAAGTTGTCATGTGATCATTTTAGAATATTTTGCACTTATTGAGCTTGTGAAAAAATGGGAATGGGAAGGATTTTTTTCACAAGGTTTTTAGAGGATTTTAGATATCTATATAAATCTCTTAGTCTTCTTAGGTTGTGGATGTGTTGATAACACCCCCATATTAAGAGGAGAAAAATCCTGTTCATACTCTGTCTAAACACTGGTGATAAATGGGTGGGTTTTAGACAATCTTCAATCTATGAACAAGGTTTGATCCCTAGTTATGACCAAGTTTTCCACATTACGTTGTAAATATTTTCCTTTGTGCCCCGGGTGTGAGGTTCAAGGTGATGTCTCCCTACCCCCAATTTATGAGGAGTTGAAAACATTTTTTGCACCACATTTACCTCTTTCATTAACAGTTAAGGAAATCACGGGCTGGCGCCACCGCTCCAAGCTCGCCGTTCGGGGAACTGTCAGTCGTCCTCAGATCGGTCTGTTTAAACAGGGGTCCCATGATGTCATTTCTATTCCGTCGTGTCCACTACATCATCCCTCGATCAATCGCGTGTGCGCCCATGTTCAACGTAAGATGATCGAATTAAAAATTGCACCTTATTGTGAAAAGACCCATCAGGGGTGTTTGCGGTATTTGCAATGTGCTGTGGAGCGTAAAACCGGAAGAGTTCAACTCGTTTTAGTCGTTAACCACAAAGACCCAGCCTTAGAGCGTTTTGTACAACAGCTTTACATAGAAGAAGCGTTTCATTCTCTTTGGCTTAATGTTCAACCGGCGCGAACCAATCGGATCTTCGGCGATGAGTGGATTTTATGCAAAGGAGAGCCTTATCTTTGGGAGACACTCTGCCAAGTGGATTGCGCTTTTCATCCCGCCTGTTTTGGCCAAGCCCATTTATCACTCTACGATGATGTGTTAAACACCATCCAAACTTGGGTTCCCCCCAATCAAAACATCTTAGAACTCTATGCGGGTATGGGAACTATCGGACTCAACCTTGCCTCGCAAAGTACAGCCGTAACTTGCGTGGAGATCAATCCTTATGCTAAGGAATGTTTTGAGGCGAGTCGACTTAAACTCCCTTCGGCTTTACAAGACAAGATTACCTTTGAGACCAACACCGCAGATCAAGCACAGATTAATCACGATTTGGTGATTGTCGATCCCCCGCGTAAAGGATTAGAGCCAAAAGTCTTAGAGGCAATTCATCAAGGCACATCACAACTGATCTATTTGAGCTGTGGCCCGCAATCTTTTCAAAGAGACTGTGAGTATTTACTCGCGCGCGGTTGGAAAATTGAACGGGCAGAGGGCTACCTATTTTTTCCCGGGACTAACCACGTTGAAATCTTATGTAAATTAACAAAATGATCTGGGTGGGAGGATTTGAACCTCCGATTAGTTATTCTTTATCAGCTTTATCTTGGACTGCTTGAGGTAATATTGGGGGTAAATAATTTTCTCTAGAAACTACTTTTTTCTGAGTTTTTTCCTCTAGCTCTAGCCTTGCATTTTTGGCGATATTACCACCTGTTTTTGCAGCTGTCTTGTTTTCGACCATGCCAGTTGCATCAGTACTTTCAGCTATTTGCCTCGTGGAAAGTTCAGCTAGAGCGGTAAAAATTAATTCAGCCTCACTCATATGATCACGCAGATTTTGCGTCTTCAAGCCTTTGAGATCTTTGTGCTGTTTTACTGTGATGTCCGCCCATTCTTGATGAATGATGTTAGTGAGAATTGCAAACTCTCGGTTTTCTTTAATGTCATGGTCTTTCCAGTAATCAGTGAGTTTGTTACGTGTTTCTTGACCCATCATGCGTTGTTGAATCCATTTTTCACTTCGCCCATGTTTTTGCCAGGTTTCACGGGCTCGATCCAATGACTTTTCTGGGTCTGTCATTTCTTGTATGCGTTCATAACCTACTTTTGCCAACCAGAGCTTTATCGGTTCGGCTTTTGGACTGGGGATTGATTGGATTAGCCGCAAGATAGTTTCAGCCTTGGCAACATCCGTGAGGTATTTTTTACCATCAGCGGCTTCCAATTTCAGTCGGTTACATTTTGTAACCGACTCACTACCTTCTTTGTTGAGTCTGTTTTTTAAGACTTTCCAATAATTTCTAGCTGCCTGAAATTCATGTTGTTGAGTCAAAATCTGAACGATATCAATTACGGAAAAATACCAGGTTTCTGTCTCCTCGTCGTATAGGCGGCGCACTTTATAGTCCTCAAATGGGATCAAGTCATTTTTCATGTTAGGGCTCCAGACTTTGTCCAGTAGTATAGATCCAAGAAAAGATTCTTCTCAAAGAAAAGTCTAGAATGCCATCTCAAGAGTGATGAGAATTATGATAAAAATGATCTGGGTGGGAGGATTTGAACCTCCGACCCCAAGCACCCCATGCTTGTGCGCTAGCCAAGCTGCGCTACACCCAGATAAGACTTAAACTGTCATGAGCCCTTCAAATTGAAATTCGGCTTTTTTGAATTCTTTAAGACCAATGCGGGCGCACTCTTCGATGATCTTTTCTAGCACATCGCCGGGATGCACTTCAGCTGCCGATATATCCACTGTAATTGAGGCGGTAAAGTTGACCCCACCCTTTACTCCTTTGACTTTGAAATTGGCGTAGATCGTTTCTTTTTTCTTAGAAATATTTTTAAAACGGATGAGATTGTTTTCAGCGAGATCTTTCATACTCGTCCCCTTGGATTTAGAACAAAAATCCTAGAGTCTGAACCCCGTTTCTGTCAATATTTAGTAGTTCTTAAACGAGGAAAATCGCTATGAGCATGAAATTAGAAGCTAGTTGGCATCAGGTACTCAGTGAAGAAATTTCTCAGCCATACGTCAAACATCTAAAAGATTTTCTCAAACTAGAAAAGAGCGCAAATCGGGCGATTTATCCTCCCGAACCACAGGTGTTTAATGCCTTTTTGCAGACGCCTTTTGCCAAAGTAAAGGTCGTCATCATCGGACAGGATCCTTATCATGGACCTAAGCAAGCGCATGGTTTATGTTTTAGCGTGCCCAAGGGCATTGATATTCCCCCTTCATTGCGAAATATTTTTTTGGAACTCGAACAAGATTTAGCCATTCCGCCTGCAACAGACGGATGTCTGTTATCCTGGGCCAAACAAGGAGCGTTATTATTAAATGCGACATTGACAGTGCGTGCCGGCGAGGCAAAATCCCATTATGGACAAGGTTGGGAGCGATTTACCGATGCGGTTGTCGCTAAATTATTACAGCGCACGGATCCGATTGTGTTTGTATTGTGGGGAAGATCTGCGCAGGAAAAACTCGAACATATTATGAACAATCGACAAACACCGCACGCCGTTTTAACAGCTGCTCATCCTTCTCCGTTATCGGCTTACAATGGTTTTTTCGGCTGCCGTCATTTTTCCAAAATCAACGCCTTGCTCGCAGAGTGGGGCAAAGAACCGATTGATTGGAAACTTAATTGAAGCGCGGTGTCAATTCGATCTTCTGACCATACATCTCAATTTTATGATTAGAACCGCTTTCATATTGTTTATCTCGAAGAATTTTGTACTCACAGCCCATAAAAGGGATGTTTGATTCCCAAATGTAAAGATCAGAATTGGGAATTCTTTTTAAGGTAATTCCATTATTCCAACCTTTTAATGCACTGCTCGTTCCTCTGATTTCCACATCACCTGTTGCACAATGAACAGTAATACGTGTAAAGCTTTGATCCGCTGCAGGAAAAGCATTGAAATGAGGAGTTATTCCATTTGTTTTTCCTTGAGAAACACGATGGTTGCCATTGAAATTTTCCCAACATTCGTCATCGACGAGGAATTTGTATTCTGTATTATCGTCAATAGGCCGATCTGAACGCCATACCCAAAGACCGGGACCAATTAAGATTAAAGGAATGCCTTTGTCCCAACTTAAACCCGTACCAGTTCCACGAATAAACAAATTGTGACCCATAGGTAATTTACATTCGACGATGATTTCTTTGGGTTTTACAGAGGTTGTCGTCGTAATGGAAGTAGCATTCGCTCTCTTAGGATACAAGACAAAATAGTGGTTGTCTCCTTCACGGCAAAACGTCGCTTTTGGACTTTGGCCTTTAAGAATATCCAATCCGTTGCCAATCCTAGAATCAAATATTTTTATCGGAAAATTGAGTTTTGTACACAAAGCTTGAATAGTTGGATGACAAAAATCCGTTCCCATTTTAAGAACATGTTGATCGACTAAAGTATCGAAGGGTTTATTATTGATATCGACATGGTAAGAGTGAGAAAGTTCAGCAAGCAAGAAGTCCTTGTATTGCGATGAATGCGATTTTATTTCGTTAGCTGTCAACTGGCGGAAAAAATTCACAAAGGGAAGAATTTTTCGACTATTTTGAAGGATCGATTCTAAGGTGCTGCTATTTAATTCTTCTATTGTCTTAAATAATGTTGCTCTTAAATTTTCATCGTTTATTGAAAAAAGCAAATCACAAAATTGATCTTTTGTATTCTCTTGAACCATCTTTTCTAAATAACTTGCAGTCAAAGCATATAAGAAGCAATTTCCATCTCCGAGAATGAGACGTTTATCTGCGTTTTGATCCCCAGCTTCAATCGGACCAATGCAACGTTGGTAATCGATTTGGATAGTGGAATGTCGAGTTAAGATGGATTCATTAAATTGAGTTATCACGTATTGAATTTTAGTTTCTAACTCGGAAATCTGTATAACATAAGTTATCATTTCATCTTGATTTCCAACTGTTGTTTGAACACTAATTTTCGATTGTAAACTTGTAATTTCATTTTTTACTTTTTCATAGACACCGTAAATCAACTTATGCGACTCTTCTTGCTCTTGAGTAGAGAGGGTTGGATTAAAATGTGCAAGACTTTCAAAATATGCGACTTGAGATTTTAACGTCCCTAGTTCAGAATTGAATGTTGATATTGCAGCCATAAAGCACCTATCGTTATTTTATTGTTTATTTTACACTAAATTTAATTAATTTGATATTAAAATAAAATCATGCAATTGCCAGATGAATTAAAAGATAAAATAAATAGTTTGTTACAAGACCTGCCTCTTTCTATTTTAATACGCGAAAGCGAGCACCTTTCCGATAAATATCGATCTCATCGTACTGATTTTAATTTACATTCTGACAATCAGAGACTTGCGTATTTAGCCGCTCGCTTTCCGGCGACTTATGCTGCAGCTAGGCGCGTTTTGGAAGAGTTAAAGAATAATTTTAAAATCCAATCTTTACTGGATATCGGTGCTGGTCCGGGAACATTATTGCTTGCAGCTACCGAGATGGGCGGCGAGCTCAAACAAGCGACTTTAATCGAACGGGATGCAGGGTTTATTCGCTTAGGAAAACAGCTTACAGCTTCAATGACTCACATCAAACAAGACTGGCTCTGTCGGGATGTAAATAAAAACTTTACTTTTTCGCCTCATGATTTAGTAGTAGCCTCTTATTCTTTGAATGAACTGGCCGAAAAAGAGCGCACTAAAATTTTAGAGATGTTATGGGCAATGACAGGAAAATTTCTAGTCATTATAGAACCAGGGACAAAACCGGCATTTGAATCTTTAAAACGGATGCGTCAACAATTACTTTCCTATGGTGCGCATTTATTTGCACCTTGTCCCCATTCAGAAAATTGTCCTTTAAAAGAAAATGATTGGTGTCACTTTTCTGTACGTATTGAACGCTCTTCCATTCATCGTAAAACTAAACTTGCAACTTTAAATTACGAAGATGAAAAATTTTCCTATTTGATCTTTTCCAAAGAAAAAATCGCACCTTGTCAATCACGCGTGTTGCGACATCCAAATAAAGGTTCTGGTTTCATCAAACTTCAACTTTGTTCTAAGAGTGGAATTGAAAATAGAATCATCACTAAAAAAAATAAACAGCAATATTCAGAGTATAAAAAAATAAAATGGGGTGATCCGCTTAATTAAAATAAATAAGCCGATTCCATGTTTATTTATTATCGAGTATAATTAGCATCAAGTGTAATTAGGGTTTAAATTAATTATGTCGTACAATGCTTTTTTACTTGTGATGAACCAATTAGCCGGCAATAAAAAAGCGCGCATAGTTATGCAAGGCAATGTGATTTTTTTTGAAGCGACTGGTAAAAATCGACTTAAAATTTCGACTATTGTTTACAGCGGGGATGACTATCTCCCCAAAAGCGTACATTCTTGTGTGTCAAGCCAAGGTGTTTTACGCTGGCAACACCGCGGAGCTTATTTACAGCTCGATCGTCAAACCCATTCTGTCTTTTTGATTGAAGAGATCGAGATAGAAGAGGGCAAATACATCCCTTTCAGAAACCACCTCAGCGACTTTTCCATGGTTGCTGCAGAGTGGAAAGAAATCCTCCGAGAGTTCTCTGAGAGTGACACTACGTCCGTTTCTATTTCGTAATTTCTTCGGGGCCCTTTGCGGGCCCTCTTTTTTTCCTCGAACAAAGATAGGACACCGCTATAATCGAGAAAAAAGGATCACGCCATGCGCAATCAAACGCGACGAATTTTAATCCCCTATTCGATCGTGATTTTATTTGCTTACATTGGTTTTTCTCTGCCGCTTCCGATTTTGCCTGAAATGTTTCTAGATCCGGAGCGATCGATTCTCGTCGGTTTTACGCTACAAGAAAGGATGATTTTACTGGGTTTAGTGATGGCCAGTTTTCCTTTGGGTCAATTCTTTGGATCGCCCTTGCTTGGTCGCCTCTCCGATCGTTTTGGACGTAAGAAAATTATCCTGATGTCATTATGCGGAACAACGCTAGGTTATTTACTTACAGCTTATGCCGTGTATGCCGATACAGTTGTGGGGATGTTTTGTGGTCTGGCAGTCTGTGGTTTTTGCGAAGGGAATGTGACGATTGCACAATCCGTGATCGCTGATTTGACCCATAAACAAGGACTGCAGACAGAAAAAGCTGTGCATTTTGGTTCGATTAACATTTTCATTTCACTCGGATTTATTATTGGGCCGTTCATGGGAGGATTTCTGGCTGATTCTTCCATTGTGAGTTGGTTTAACTTTTCCACACCGTTTTGGGTGGCTGCATGCATGACGCTGATCGGGATCGCAATCATTTATTGGGGTTCTAAAGAAACGCTGAAAAAAAAGCCCGATGGCAAATGGGAATTTTTTCGCTCGATGTGGATGGGATTAAAACGACCTCGACTTAAAAGTTTTTATCTCGCTAATTTCTTTTTAGCACTGTGTTATTTTTCATTTTTTCGTTTTTTCCCCGTTTTTCTAGAACGACAGTTTAACTTTACTCCTGCAGAGATTTCTTATGTCATGGTGTACGATGCTTTTGCGATTGCTGCTGGTGTGCTTTGGTTAATTCCCTATTTGAGTAAACGGCTGAAACCGATTCAATCATTATGCATATTTGCATTTCTGCTTGGACTCTCATTTTTATTGTGTCTCGTCTTTAATACACCCTATGCCTTGATTGGAACATTACTTCCTGTGGGATTTTGCTTGAGCGTAGTGATTACTAACGGGGCCTTGCTCATCTCTAATACAGCATCAGAGTTATTTCAAGGACAAGCGATGGGCACATTGACCTCTGTTCAGGTCTTAGCAGAAATTATCACCGGAGTCGCAGGAGGCCCGCTTGCGGCCTTGACAACGACGCTTCCTCTCTATCTCGGCTCTGCCATGGCTGTGATTTGTGGTTTAATTTTATTACATTCAATCTCTAAGAAACTGTTAACGGATTAAGGCTTCGTCGCTTTTTGATTCAAACTTTGGGGTAATATACGAAGTTTGATATTATCCCAAAGTTTGAATCGAAAAGCGACTCAAAAGAACCTGAAAATCGACAGAAGCTTAATCCGTTAACAGTCTCTAAAATCGGGTGAACCATGTTTAAAGGTAGCATTGTCGCTTTAGCGACACCATTTACGGAAAATAATGAAGTTGATTTTACCGCTATTCACGAATTAATCGAATGGCACATCGAGTCTGGCACTGATGCAATAGTGATCTGTGGTTCAACAGGAGAATCTTCGACTCTATCACAAACAGAACAGCTTAAATTATTTAATGAAGCGGTTCTTGCCGGCAAAAATCGTATTCCCCTCATCGCAGGAACGGGCAGCAATAATACCCATCATGCAATTGAAATGACTAAATCAGCAAAGCAAATAGGCTTCGATGCCGCCTTAGTCGTCATGCCTTATTACAACAAGCCCACACCGGAAGGATGTTATCAACATTTTCAAGAGCTTTCCAAAATAGGTCTACCGCTCATCGTCTACCATCATCCTGGTCGTACTGCCATAAAATTACCTGTAAAAGCCCTGGCACGGATTTGTGCACTTCCTAACATTGTGGCGATTAAAGATGGAACTGCAGATCTTGATTATGTCATTGAATTGATGCACGAAACACAAACGCCGATTTTATCCGGTGATGATACGTTAACTCTGCCGTTTATGGCTTGTGGTGCAAATGGCGTGATTTCGATCGTGGCCAACATTATTCCACGGCAATGGCGAATTTTAACGACATTATTGCTGGCAGATCAATTAGATGAAGGACGCGAATTCTTTCATCGTTATTACCCTCTTGCTAAAGCGATGGTGCTAGAAATCAACCCACAGTGCGTCAAATTTGCGCTCAGTGCAATGGGCAAATGCTCTTCTCGCATGCGTCTGCCATTAATCGAGCCCCAAGAGGCAACACAACAACAAATTCTAGCCGCGCTCGCGAAAGCCGAATTGATCCCCCAACCTCAAGAAATATAAACCACAGAGTTTTTCTCTGTGGTTCCCGTCTCTGTGGTAAAAAAAATGAACCACGGAGATAAAAAACCACAGAGATGAAAAAAAAGCACTCAGTGGTTTAATTAATATTGGAGATCGGGGATGAAGGCTTCTACATCTTGATATTGCTTGAGAACGGGAGCCACTTCTTGTTGCAGAAACTCCACTGTTTGCTCGAGCGCTCTTCCAGTAAAAGCTTCAGGATGTGTTAATTGATTGATTTCGACTAAAGAAAAGCCGATCTCTGGATCGCTTGCAATGCGCTGGAACAGGTCGTTGGCATGTCCTTTTTCTTTGATTTGTTGACTCGATTCTAAGCTGTGAATGCGTAGACGTTCATGAACTGTTTGACGATCTCGGCCTCGTTTTACAGCTTCCATGAGAATGTGTTCTGTGGCGAGAAATGGCAGTTCCTCATGTAAATGGCGCTCGATGATTTTAGGGTGCACGATCAGACCCGAAGTGACATTGCCTAAAAGATTGAGAATGGCATCTGCTGTGAGAAAAGCTTCAGGTAAATATAGCCTTCGATTAGCGGAATCATCGAGAGTGCGTTCAAGCCATTGGGTAGCTTGTGTATACAGCGGATTTTCATTGAGCGACATTAAAAACCGTGCTAGACCGCAAATTCGTTCGCTACGCATCGGATTGCGTTTGTAGGGCATGGCAGAGGATCCGATTTGTTTATCAGCAAACGGTTCTTCCACTTCTTTTAAATGGGCAAGTAAGCGCAGATCGGTAGCAAATTTATGCGCAGAGGCGGCAAAGCTGCTGAGTGCTGACAGGACACGGATATCTTGCTTGCGTGTATAGGTTTGTCCGGAAACGTGAAATAGATGCGTGAATCCCATTTCTTTTGCGACAAGCATGTCCAGCTGTTTTACTTTATCATGATCAGTGTCAAAGAGAGTGAGAAAAGAGGCTTGTGTGCCCGTTGCCCCTTTTACCCCTAAAAAACGCAATTCGCTTAGAACGTGTTTGAAGTCCGTTAAATCGATCAGAAAATCTTGCAGCCAAAGACAGGCGCGTTTGCCTACCGTGGTGGGTTGCGCGGCTTGAAAATGGGTATAACTTAGGCAGGGTTGTTCGGCAAAACTTTCAGCAAATGCCGAGAGTTGACGTATCACTTGTATCAGTTTATTGCGCAAGAGAACTAGCCCTTCGCGCATTTGAATGACATCGCCGTTATCGGTGACAAAACACGAAGTTGCGCCTAAATGGATGATCGGACGCGCATCGGGACATTGATCGCCAAAAGCATGGATATGTGCCATCACGTCATGACGAAATTTATGCTCATATTCTTCCGCTTTAGACAGATCGATTTTATCTACAGCTTTTTCTAAAGCGTGGATTTGAAAGTCGCTGATCGGAAGGCCCAATTTTTTTTGCACCTTAGCGAGGGCAATCCACAATTTGCGCCAGGTATGAAATTTATAATACGGAGAAAATAACAGTGACATTTCATCGCTGGCGTAGCGCCGCGAAAGAGGTGATTGATAATGCCGATCAGCTATGTTCATTTTTGCTCGATGAGCGCTTTGAGCTCTTTTATCGCTTGCAAGAGTTGAGCTTTTTGTTTGGGAGTTGGCGAAAAGGGCGCTCCCGAAAGTTGGGCTTGCAAACGGCGCAACGTACTCAGCGCGACATCAGATAGATCTTGTGCACGACGATCCTGTTCAGAAAGCGGAAATGTATCGCGGATAAGTTTGAGTAATTCTTGTTTAGGCTGACCATTATAATTTTTTATTATCGATTCTTTTTGCTCATGTGCGCCGTCGCGGCTGGCTAAACTGTATACGGCTTGTCTGGGCATTTCATCGAGTTTGGGATGAAGTTGATCGGGAAGAGAGCGATGCAGTTCATAATATTGCAGGAAATTATAAGGAGTTTGTCGATTGCCATAGGTTGCGATGAGCCAAGCGCTAAAAGCGCCGTCGCGATAACTTTTTAAAATCTCTTGCGCTTTTTTAATTCGCTCACCATGCAAAATTACCGCTTGGTTGTTGATCGCTTTAACCTCTGCAGTCAAAGCCGAAAGTTGAAAGAGGTCTTCATTGATCTCTTGCTGTTCATTTTTAAATTGGCTGAGCAAGGAATGGAGTGTGTCTTTTTCTTTATCGCTGAGTGGAGCTACGCGAAATACACCAGAAAAACTCGAGAGATTACCCGAAGACGATTTTTCCACGAGATTGGTCATTTTAGAAAATTTGGCAGTGGCCATTTTCAAACGTTCGGCAAGAAGAGTGTTAACTTTGACCATAGACCTACATCCGTTTGAGGAGTTCTTTTGTCAGAGCGACATAATCTTCAGCAGCTCTACTTTTAGGTGCAACATCAAAAATCGGCTTGCCGTGCACGGAGGCTTCAGACACGTGAATGTCGCGTCGCACTTTTGATTGCAAAAGTTTCCCCGGAAATGTCCCGTCGATCACTTCCAGAAAGGCATCATTACTTTTACCGCGCGGATTCCAAAAAGAAAGAGCTACGCCGAGAACATTAAAGGGATGACGCTGAGAAATACTGGTCATGAATTGAGACAAACGCTGCAACCCTTTAATGCTGTAAAATTCAGGTGTGGCGCAGACAAGAGATTGATTGGTAGCGATTAACGCTGACTCGGTCAACCAACATAATGACGGGGGTGTATCGATGATAATCGTATCGTATTGCAGAGGTTTTAAAATCTCTTTGAGCCGTTCATGAGAATAGCGATCAGCTGCCAACTGTCCGGTGACTTCCACCCGTTCTAACCACGTGTCAGCGGGAATCAAATCGAGATTTTTTACTTTTGTCGGCAAAATGACTTCTTGAATTTTCTTTTGTCCTTGCAACACAGGTGCCATGCTGTCTTGAGCATCAGGATCATAACCTAAGCCCGTCGTTAAATTGGCTTGCGCATCCAAGTCGATCAGCAGCACCTTTCGTTTATGAAATTTGGCCAGCGCGGCGCCGATGTGTAGTGTCGTCGAAGTTTTAGCCGTCCCTCCTTTGAAACTACTCACTGCAATTTTAATCGCTGCCTTATTATGCATGCGTTTCCTCTTTAGCAAAATAGGATGTTAGGGATTTCGACGAATTTTCTTTTTCTAATGCGCTGATCAAGTTTGTAAGCTGAAGTTCTCCATGAACGACATTATCGCGCGTGCGCAGATTAATTGTGCGGTTTTCCAGTTCTTTATCACCGATTGTCAACATGTAATTGTATTGCATGAGTTGCGCATTTCTAATTTTTTTACTCACTGATTCCGCTGTGTCGTCGACATCGCAGAGGAATCCCGCCTTTTTAATTTCTGCCGCGATCTGCTGCGCATACTCATTATGGCGGTCGGCAACCGTAATGATACAGACTTGCCTTGGGCTAATCCACAAAGGAAATTTACCCGCGAAATGTTCGATCAAAATCCCAAAAAAGCGCTCAATCGAACCAAACAAAGCCCGATGAATCATGACAGGTCGTTTTAATTGTCCGTCACTATCCATATATTCGAGTTCGAATTTTTCGGGAAGCGCCATATCGAGCTGAATCGTGCCGCATTGCCAAGAACGACCTAATGTATCTTTGATGTGGATGTCGATCTTCGGTCCATAAAAAGCACCGTCGCCTTCGTTGATTCGATAGGGTTGATCCCAATCGTCAAGTGCATCTTTCAATCCGTCAGTAGCAACTTGCCAGTCTTCATCCGTTCCAATGCTTTTCTCTGGGCGTGTCGATAATTCCAACCGATAGGGCAGTCCAAATGTGGTATAGATTTCAGCAACCAAGGCGAGCACATTGATAATTTCGCTTTTGATATCGGTAGGTTTCATAAATAGGTGGGCGTCATCTTGATGGAAGCTGCGTACGCGAAACAGACCACTTAAAGCTCCTGAGGCTTCATGTCGATGAACGTGTCCGATTTCCGCTACACGCAGTGGAAGTTCCCGATAACTATGCGAGTGGGATTTGAAAAACAACATGCAACCGGGACAGTTCATCGGTTTGATTGCATAGTGGCGATCTTCGATGTTGAAGGCATACATATTTTCCCGATAGTGGAACCAATGTCCCGATGTTTCCCAAAGTGACTGGCTGAGTAGCTGTGGCGTTTTGATTTCGACATAGCCGGCCTTGTCATGTAGCATTCGCAAAAATCCAATCAGGTGATTCCAAATGATCATTCCTTTGGGATGGATGAAAGGCATCCCCGGTCCCTCTTCTTTCAACGAAAATAAATCGAGTTTGGGTCCGATGATTTTATGATCCCGTTTTTTTGCTTCTTCGAGAAAATGTAAATATTCTTTGAGTTGTTTGCGATCCGGATAAGAAATCGCATAGATTCGAGTTAGCATCTCGCGGCTAGGATCTCCCTTCCAATACGCTCCAGAAGTTTTTAAAATTTTAAAGGCTTTGATTTTTCCTAAATTGGGCAGATGAGGACCACGGCAAAGATCAAAAAATTCTCCTTGAGAATACGCTGTAATGGGTTCATCATCTTTTAGTCCTTCGATTAATTCTCGCTTATAGGGATTATCTTTAAAACGCTCGGCCGCTTCATGTTTATTTTTAAATAGATGCCGCTCGCTTTTGTAATTTTCATTAACAATCTTTTCCACTTCTTGTTCGATCTTTTCAAAATCTGCATCAGAAATCGTCAAGTGGGCAAAGTCGTAATAAAAACCGTTTTCTATTGGCGGACCAATCGTCGGTTTGGCTTCAGGAAATAAGCGACGGATAGCTTGCGCGAGCACATGCGCGGAAGTGTGCCAAAAAATTTCTCTCCCTTCAGGTTGTTCAAAATCGATCAGCTCTACTTCATCACCCTGTTTTAAAGTCGTAGACAAATCGCGCAGCGTGCCGTTGATCTTAGCGGCGAGGGATTGATTAGGATCGCGCAAATTGAGCTTTTCCGCCAAATCTCTAGCAGAACTTCCCTCCGGAAGCTCAATTTCTTGTTTATTTGATCGGATGAACATTTTGTTTCCTCATAAATTTCCGTGCCCGAGCCCGTGTGCGTGCCCGTGCCCGATTAATTTGTTGCTCGAGCCATTTTAGTTAACATCGCTACGATGCGTAATAACAATTCTCGAGCTTTTGTATAAAACACTTCCTCAATCAGTCGCAATTGCTGACAGACGTCAAAAATGCTAGCACACTCTGTTGCTGAACGTTTTGCCATTCGATAAAATCTGCTTTTTTCATTAATAGAATATTCACCAGCACCCTCAGCTATATTGAGAGGTACCGAAGTTCCAGCACGTTGAAGTTGATCAATGAGATAAGCTCTTCCTTTTGGTATTCGCTCAATAATATCATCTATTAAAACGATTAGTTCAATTGCAGCTTTATAAACGTCCAACTTTTCATGATCGAAATTCATTTTTTGTTGAAGCACAACAGATTCAGGCATATAAATTTTTTTATGAAATCGGGCTCGGGCACGCACACGGGCTCGGGCACGGATTTTTCTTATTTAGGTTTTTAAGGCCTTTTTTCTATTGATTGTAAATCATTCACGCCCAAAATATAAAGGTAAAAAATTGATTTAAGAATGGTTCAGCTTTCCTGTACAGATCCTCAATTTCTCTTCTATAGCTTTTCACAATTGCTAAAAGTGCAAGCAGATCATCCTTTAGTTAAAATTCTCGATTTACAAAACGAAGCTCAGCTCTCCTATCTATTTGAGTTATCTGCTGTGCAGGAGAGTTTTCGCTTTCGGGCGCTGAGTCGCGCGAGATCGCTTGCTCTGGCCTTAGTCGATGAAAAAGGAGAAATAAAACAAGAACTTCTCAACCAGCTGATTCCTCTCTATGAAAAAGAGGGAGCAATCTTTTATCCAACGGGACAAAACGATTCTATGATCTATGAGCAGATCACCCGATTTTTGCCCTTGCTCAATACACAAAAAATACTTAGGTCGCTGAAACGTTTTCAGCAGCCCCTCTGTCATAAATGGGCAGAAAAGCTTGTCCTTGAAACATTGGGAATCTATCAGCACAGCATACCCACCGATAGTCAAATCCGCGCTGCTGTCATCTGCGCCTGCTTAACCCCTCTGCGTCAAAATGTCGGTTCTTGTTTTGCTACCGCACCGGCGATCTTAATTCAAAAAGAACAAGTCGAACTGCTCATCGATGATTTATATCAGCTCCTTTCGACAGGTAAATTAAAACGGACCTTTGGCGGAGTGGAATACGCAATCCCCTTAAGCCCGAGTACAGGTATTGGAGATTTAAAGAAAAATTTGCTTGCCAATGATGCCAAAGCGCACACGGGATTTTGCCCGGGGTTAATGGCCGCCATGGAATCCATCGGCGTACTTCCTTCCAATAAAAATCTTCAGGAGCAAGGAGAAAAGCTGGAAGAAATGATTCAGCTTTACGCTGCTGGGAAAAGTCCGTTTACAGTGGAAGACTTTATATGCAACGTGCTGCTGAAAAAAATGAAATTAACTGCAGAGGATGTGGAAAAAGCGCACGAAATGGAGATGGCTCAATTTAAACGCTCGCGGATGGCATTAGGTGCCCCTGATCCGGGTCTATCCCGCCGATTAGAGCAAGTTCATTCCTTTCAAGAAAAAGAAAAAGCGGCAAGATCGGTTTTCAAAGGAATATGTGATAACGCTCTGCTGAAAGCTTGGGAATTTACTTTGGCTTCATTTTCAGAGGTAAAGATGGAATTTTCTCGCTGGAATCTCTATTCGAGTTTGGGACTTTCCGCAGAAGAACCGGGAGGAATAAGCCAGGTCATTTATCAGATCATCGATGAAAAAATTCAAGCGATCAATCGCAAGCTCGCAGAGTATCAAACACAGTATGAAATCGCCTTTGATCAGGTGCGGGCTACAGAAACTCTGCTTCGCAACGCCTCGTCAGAGGGCGATGCGAGACGTTTACAAGCCGAATATCAAAGCCGTGCATATCACATGCGGGCATGTTTAGATTTACGCGATGAGACATACAGCAAAGGCTCTCACTTTTCTCATTTGTTTCCCACGTTGATTAAATTTTATGATCAGAAATTTCCCGAGTATTTTCAAGAAATATACGATGCGGAAATGCAAGATTTTCAAGGAAATCTTTACGATGATAGCCCGGCGGGATTTCGCTTGGTTTATAAGCACGGTCGCACCGATCCATCACTCTGGACCTTGATCTATACCCCTGAGCAATACATCGAAACGCTGCTCGATTTTTTTTCCGTGACAGAGGCGCAAGCCGTTGCTGCTTGTGAATGGGAGGAAGGGGAAAGAGAGGTGTTAGAATTGATCTCTGCCATTATCAATCATATTCGTACCCAAACTTTTTTAGAAACCGCGCTGCAAAGGATGGCACGCGCGCATCAATTCCCTGCAGTAAAATCCCCACTTTCACATCTTCAATCACTTGAAAAAAAACCATGGGCCTATACTTCCGGCGGTACGCTCACCACTCTGTTAAAAACCTACTACCGCCGAGAAAGTGAATTTACCCACGAGGAAAAATGGGTCGAAAATGAAAGTGAGCTGTTAATTTTCATTTTAGATGTCTTAAAAAATTTGCCCCCACGCATCTCGGATCCCTTCGTGCGCGATCCACAAAAAATGATGTTAATAAACTCTCCTTCGCACGCTTTCCTTTTGCTTCCCGGCCAAGAAATATTGCGGCAGGGCTGGCAGGAAGAGATTTTCACGTATACTTGGGTGCGCGATCAAATCTTTTTGCCCAATCAAGAATTTTATGCGCAGATGAAACTTAATCCCGTCCAGCAAAATTTTTTACTGAGCGCCTTTAGTGAGCAGTTACCCCCATTGCTTGCTCATGGACTCACGTTTTTTTCTGATAAAAATTTATCCATTCGCGAATGGCGACAGCAGATCTTAGAAATAGTGACACACTCAGCACACGCTACCTCAAAGCAAAAAAAGACCATAGCCAGTGGCTTGGATGCTTTTCTGTATCAAATGCTGCCACTAGTTCCAGGAAAAGATTGGAAATTTCTTATCCGTCAAATGTTTAAAGAGGAAAATTTGGAACAGATTTTGAGTCAATTCCCCGACGAGCCGCGTGTTGTGATGTCCGCCCGTGAAATTAAAGAGATAGCCAAAGGCTGTTATTTGCTCGCCAAAAAAGCTGTTTCACTATCGTTTGATCTCCATCAATTTGTAGCTGATCGTGCGCGCCATTTAGGTCTGGGGCAACCAACACCTCTATTTTTTGCCGACACAAATTGGACAAATTATTTTTTTGGTTTTGTGGTTAATCCCGGCACGATGCGTTTTGAGCTATGGCGACTCGATAAGACCCTTACACAGGGCCTTCCTATGAGCGAATGGAAACATTATTTAGATGGCAGCGAACGCAAAGCTTGGACGATCTTCAACAGACCTTCTGAATACAGTCATCGTTAGAATCATCCCGTTTTCTTCGACTAAAAAAATTCCATGGAAAATCGATCCCTATTTTGCTAGGGTGACGCTTGATGCGGTATTTATTTTGTATCTTTTTTTTACCAATCAGCGTTTTTGCACTGTACAACGGCAATCCCTCATTTCCGATGATGCCGGAGGGCGGAATATTCACCAGTAAAGACAATTGGTTTGGGGTTAAAGCCGGCTATGAATTTGACGATGTTTACGATCGTAAACTGCATCGCAAAGGACATGCAGCGGCGCATATTCGCAAAAAAGTGGAAAAATACGATTCGCTTAGCAATTTTGGCGTGCTCACTTTGAACTTTAATCAGCGCGTTGAAATCTACAGTCCTTTGGGTGCCATGTCGTGTGAAATTACACAAATCCCACTTTCCGGCACGCGTATCACCTACCATACTTTAACCCATTTTGCCTGGGGCATCGGCGGCCGCATCATTTTGGCTTACTATGGGGATTTGCAAATCGGCGTCAACGCCAGTTATGTTCAGGCCAATCTACCGCTATCCACTTTGCAAATGAATGGAAGGGCGCTACACAAACAAGGTGCTAATGCCCATTTTCGCGAATGGCAAGTGGGAGCTGCTATATCCTATCGAGTCAACTGGTTTATCCCCTACATTGGTTTAGATTTTTCCGATCTTCGCACGCGGATTGTACACCTTAAGGCACTTAAATCTTTGTTTCCGAACGATCACGTCACATTTAAAGAGAGTTATACCACAGGCATCGTAATGGGTTTTGGCCTGACTGCTGAGCGTGTTTTCAATCTCAATTTCGAAGCGCGCGTCATCAACGAAAATGCCGTGACTGTCAGCGCCGATTTCAAGTTTTAATCAGAAAATTTTACCCCACCACAGAAAACTTTCCTGCGTGCCCGGTTTTTTCTCTGTGGTTTCCGTCTCTGTGGTAAAAAATTCACCACAGAGCTAAAACACCACAGAGGGGTTTTTTTCTCTTTTAAATGCTTTTTAAAAAAGTACTAAGTGATTATCATCTCCCCTTTTTAGTTTGGGGAATTTATGAAAACTTTTTTTGCCCTGATCCTGACTCTGTGTTCAGCTATCGGCGGTGAAGCACTATATTTGGGTAATCCGATGTCCCCCAATATAATTGAAAAAGGGTTATTCCTCCCCGACGATTCTTTTTTTGATCTTTCCTTTGGCTATCAACTCGATTTTCTCTTGGATAAACGGTTGAAATCGTATGCAGGTGCAGGTGCTCGTGTCGATAATTTTTATGGCCAAATGAATCAAGGCGTATTTACGTTTAGTTGTATGGATCGCGTGGAAGCCTATGCGTCCGTGGGCGCTTTGGAATCTACGTTTTCTCACCGGCCTAAGCCCGGACATTTCATGCGGGAATATCAAACAAATTATCGATTGACTTGGGGCGTCGGCGGCCGTTTGATCGCCTATCAATGGGGCGATTCTTGTATCGGTCTGGAAGGCGGTTTTCAATGGGCAAATCCCCACATCAAATGGGATGCACTCAATGGCGCGGCATTTACGACAGGTGCCACCATGCGTTATCGAGAATGGCAGGTGGGCTTAGGGTTTTCCCATCGCATTGAGATCTTCATCCCCTATATCGCCGTCAAATACTCCAACGTTAAAATTAAAGTCTTTTCTCTTCGTTCCGATCTCGAATTGGATCATAGCCATTTTAGAATGCGCAATCGCGATCATTTCGGACTTGTGCTCGGTTGTACATTGGCGGCTTGCAAATACTTTGACGTTAATGTTGAATCGCGTCTAATCGATGAACAAGCGATCACATTAGCCGGAAATATCAAAATCTAGTTCTCCCTTGCAATAAATCAGTTTTCACATTATAAACTCAGACGTTGTTTTTATCATTTTTTTATAAAATTAAACTGTGCAGGATAGGAAGAGAGGAGATTTTTTATGAAAGCAGACCTTTTAATACGCCGTTTTTTCTATTTAGGCGCACTCTGCCTGTTCTCCTCTACATTCGCTTCCACCATCGATGATTCCGATGATATTGAACAAAAAGATATCAACGCTGTACGCGAATGGATTAACACCAAACGTCAAGTGACCGTACGCGAACTCGGTGGCGCGCTGGCGATCAGCGGTGAAGTGCGCACAGAGTTTCAATCTACGGGTGAGACGATCAATGGCGTTAAGCAACGCGGCGCACAAGGGGCTGCACTTCTAAAAAGTGGCGACCATTTCCCACAAAACGCATTTGACATCGAAGTTAACTTAATGCTCGATTACCGCACAGAACGCTCTTGGGCTTCGATTAAACTTGAGTTTGATAACGACGCAGGCATTGTCAGTGGTACTCTGGATAAAATTAAATTGGAACGCGC
Source organism: uncultured Verrucomicrobiae bacterium (assembly GCA_963839895.1). GTDB lineage: Bacteria > Chlamydiota > Chlamydiia > Chlamydiales > Rhabdochlamydiaceae > CAJCIW01. Next base: position 1,733,534 of record CAWIWQ010000001.1, on the reverse strand, counting down.
TTTTTGGGGTGTTCGTGTTGTCGATGCCGATACTTTTACAATGGATGTCGAGCTGGGCCGAAGAAGAATTAATTCAATGGCCGATTCGAAGGTTCAATTTAATTCCTTTTTTGATGGTGCTTGGTTCAAATACGATCAAGGTTTGGATCAAATCGGCGATATCTATGCACATGCCGGCGTATTCATCATCAATGAAAATAAGAATCAATTTGGATACTTAGGCGAAATCGGTATTCTGAACGTGGGTGGAACCGGCTTTTATTCTAAATATTCTCTGATCGATTGGGATACCAAGGATTTACATAATACTCTTCAAAATCATCGTTTTGATTTTGTCGTTTCTCAATTAATTTTCGGCTATAAATTTTTGCCAAGTCGACTGCAAAAAATCGTTCAATTTTATCTCGCGGGATTATGGAACCACGCAGCGCATAAACTAAAGATCTCGCATAATAAACGTGCCAATTTCGGCGGATATGTTGGGGTTTCCATCGGTGAAATTAGAAAGAAAGGCGATTGGGCTTTTGATATCAATTATCAAGTCATCGCTGCCCAATGTATCCCAGATTTTGATAATTCAGGAATTGGTTTAGGCAATGCTCCCAATAGTGGCTTTTATACAGAGTCCGTACAAAATACTAGTCTCGTGGCAAATACTCGTAAAACCGCTGGAGGAAATGTTAATTACCGCGGTTTCCAAATGACATTGGATTATTTGCTCACTAATCAACTCAACTTGCAACAAAGCTGGCAGCAAGCTGTTACGCTAGATGATAGCATTGGCCCATTCCGCCGCTTCAAGCAATACGAAATCGAATTCATCTATGGCTTCTAAGAAACTGCTTCGGTTATGAGATCATCCCACTATTTAAAAACGTTGATTTTTGAAGGATTTTTTTAAAGATTTTAGAGACGTTTCGCAGGACATAAAGTAGGCCAAGAAACGGCTGTAAGAGATGTTAAAAAAAAGGCGCGAAAAGCCTGTTAGTAGGATGATCTCATGGAGCAGTTTCCATCATTCCAGTTGGCTGTGCGATTCTTTGAGCATGGGCAACTAAGAATTCATTATAAGCATCGGATTGTTCGATTAAGAGTTCGATTTCTTTAGGAGAGAGTTCTTCAAGATGCTTCTTGTGTTTTATGCTCTGTAGTTCAGGCGCATCACAGAGATAATCATAAATTTCTGGGCGAAGAATCGAATTATCCACTATGGACAGAGCTTGAACAATCAGAAGACGAATCTCATCAGATGACACATGTCTGTGTTCGCAATCTTTTTTGATTTTTAAAATGAGAAGTTGACAATTGCGTTTGTCTAACGGCCTTTGTAAGGGTAATGTTTCTAAATCCCGTTTAATTTTTTCACTCTGAAAGTCTGCTTCGCAATTGTGTTTTTTGACGAGGGTGATTGCAGAATCTCGAGCAGAAAGGGTGTCGCCTGTCAACTGCTGTGAGGCTTCATAAAAGGTGATATGTTTGAGCATTTTTTTTAAAATTCGCAGATGGCCTTTAAGTTCTTCGGCTTTTCGTTGAATTGCCTGAGCTTCAATATTATATAAAGGCATGCCTAAGTCTTTACGCTGGGTTAAATTGATATTGAGTATTTGCCAGGCAAATTGCGCGGATAATTTTCCATAATTGGTTTCTAAGTACTGTTCATACATGTGGATAGCTTGATTATTTTGTTCTGCTTCCGTCTGTCGTGAACAACATTTTAAAAAACATCCTAAGAACTTATTTGAAGGCTCAGCGACAATCGAGAATTCTCCTTTGGGGATCATTCTCTGTTGCGAGATAGAAAAACAACGTGTGTTGCTCGTTTCATACTGGACTTGAATTGCCATAAATCCCTCCGCGGGAAAAACTTTCATCAAAAAGTTTTCTCCAAAAGGAATCTTTTTGCAATTTATTTTTCAAAACGAACGGTGCGTCCTGAGGGGTCTTCGACAAATCGGACATACAACACTTGGCCCGAAGAACGTTTGAAAAAATCGAAAAAGGAATTAGAAGCGGGTTGTTTTTGTGACAGTGTATTTTCTAGTAGCAAGCACGGAGTGATATCGTGAGTTTCAAATTCCTTAACTTGCGTCACTAAAGTTTCTAAAGAGGCATGTTGAGGCACAAGATGGATCGATTTAAAAAAGCGGTGATACCAATGATATAAACGACTGCCGGCGGGAATAAAAAAATGGACGCTGGGCAATGTCCCTGCCAGTAAAAGCGCGCGACGCCAGGTGGCTTTCTCTAGCACTAAAATGCTATTGGAAGCCGTTTCTAAGGTTTTGACATCAGGACGTTTAAACCGTATGAAGGGATGGAAAAATCGGCGCGCGAGAAAAGGCAAAAAGAGATCGGAGAGGCGGCCGCTTAAAATGCTTACTACAATCAAAGTGATAACGCCCATTACGGCAAAGCTCGCAGCGGGAGAGAGATTGCAAAGTTCATTGAAAAAATACACCGCAAATGAGGCGATCAACACGCCCAAAAAGCTTAAAAAATTAGCTGCAGCAATGGTTTGACCCCGTTTCGCATAGCTGCTTTTGAGCTGAATAAAGGTATCGAATGGGACGATGAATACGCCGCCTAATACACCAATCATAAATAGACAGACAATCACGGCATACAAATGAGAGGAAAATACGCCCATCAGCATGAAAAACAAGGCAATTCCAAAACCTGCAAAGCAGGACATCCCCAACTCGACTCTCTTGCGCGAGGCTCTACCGGCTAAAACGGATCCTAAAGCGATACCGAGAGCAGTTGACAAAAACAGATAACCACCCGCTATTTCGCTTAAATTGAGGGCTTGTAGCGCAAACGGGATGATATTGAGTTGCGTAAATCCTCCGAGAAGCAAAAAAAATGCCGAGCCAAAAATTGCGGTCAGCAAATGACGAACACTGCGTGTGTATTTGATCGTTTCATAAATTTCACGGACAAAAAATAGATTAAAGCGTTTCTCCGAGTCTTGTGGCAGCGTCTGTTTGACGCCTAAAGAACTAAAAAAACCGGCAATAGCGATGAGAAGACAAAACGCGGCGATGTATACGAAATGGCGCTGAGTGATATCGGTTAAAAAAGACGCTAAAAAAGTGCCTATGATAATTGCCAAATACGTAAAGGAAGTGATCAAACCGTTGGCCCGCGATACGGTATCCTCTGGGACAAGTTCGGGGATAATCCCATACTTGGATGGTCCGAACATCGCGCTATGAGTCGACAATAAAAATAAAAGAGTATAGCAGCCCCACACACTGGCGTGAGCAAAAGCAAAAATAGCCAGCGTCATCACGATCATTTCGGCTACTTTCATGATCACAAGAAGCTTTTGTTTGCTAAAGCGATCTGCTAAAATTCCCGCTGAGGAGGAGAAAAATAGAAAAGGAAGCACATAAATGGCGCCTGTAGCAGATAAAATGCTGCTGGCATTGCCTTTGCCCAAGGAATCGATCAACAGATACGACATCACCAATTTAAACACGTTATCGTTAATCACGCCGAGAAATTGCGTGACATTCAAAAAGGCAAGTGAATGCCGCCCCGAACGGGAAAAAGAGGGAATTTTACTGAAGAGTTTTTTCACGGTGCTAGGTAACAATCGCATGGTGAATTTAATTTTTTTATAATTAGTATATATAACATTTATGCAAAAACAGAGCGAGCGCAATATTACCCTTCGAATCGTCTCCAGCAATGATGTGAATCATCTTGCTGATGCTTTAGCCCAAGAATTTTTTTCCCCCTCTTCTCGTCCGTTTGATAAGCGACTCATTATCATTCCCCATCCTGCGCTTAAAGACTTTTTAACGCATCGTTTTCTCTCACACCCCGCGTTGAATATCGCAGCAGGAATGCAAATTTTGCCTCTGAATCAGGCAGTCCTGGAGATCAAAGATTTTTCTAAACGAATGCCGTCTTTTTTAGAGCTATCATTGCATCTTGAAGCACAGCTGCAGCATAGCGATGTTATCGAGCAGTTTCCCGATCTTGTGCAGTATTTAGGATTAGACCCCGAAATTCGTGAAAGACGCGTTGCCCTCCTCAGTGATGCGCTGGCACGGCTATTTGCGCGCTATGGGCTTTATGGGCATACATTTTTGTCGAAATGGCTTAACACGAAAGGATGGCAACAATTCTTATGGCAAACCCTGTTTTCACTCGACACGCCCTGGGCATATCCTTTAGAAGCGCTTAAAAACGTAGGACATTTTTCGGGGAAAATCGCACTATTTGGATTTTCTCATCTTTCGCTTGCTCATCTTAATTTTTTCAGCACTCTTTCTACTTCCTTTTATCACCTGTCTCCATGTGCCCTATTTTGGCAAGATCAAGCTTCAGACAAACAACGCTTGTTTCAAACACACAAAGATGAAAGCCATCCCCTTCTCGGCAATTGGGGTAAACTCGGCCGTCAGCTGCTTAAATCATTGGAGTGTTTTCAACTCGTCGAGGAAGAAGGTTATCAGGAGCCGAAAAATTTAAACCTTCTCAATAGTTTAAAACGCTCCTTGCTCACTCTCGATGACTCAGAGGAATTAATTATCGATAATTCTCTGCAAATTCATAGTGCGACGTCAAAATTTCGAGAAGTTGAAGTGTTGCGAGACACATTAGAAACCTTATTGCAAATGCATGCTGATCGCGGCGATCCGATTGCCCCACGTGAAATTTGTGTCGTCTGTCCGGACATCGCAGCCTATACGCCGTACATTGAAATGGTATTTTCTCAGTCCAGCTTTTCCTATGCAATTACAGGCTTACCGCTCTCAACGACAAGTGAAGCTGTTCGAGGTTTTTTACAATTGTTACATCTTCCAGAAGAGCGATTTGCCCTATCCTCACTGCTCAAATGTTTGCGCTGCTTGCCTCTGATGCAAAAATGGGATTTTTCCTTAGAGGAAATCACAGAGCTGCAGCAATGGTTTAAACAGGCGCACATTCGCAGCAGATTGTCTGAACATTCTAACAGCTGGGAAAAAGGGATAGATCGTTTGCTGCAAGGATTAGCTCTCATTCCCGATGAAAATAATCCTTCTGAAATTTGGCCGCTCGCTTGTATAGCCCATTCTGAGATCGAACTCTTTAATCGGTTTCTCGAATTCTTTTCTGTTCTCAAGCGCGACCTGCTTTTACTCTCTTCAAAAAAAACAACTGCTGAATGGTTCGCCTATCTCGTACAGTTGGCCGTAGACTACCTAGTGATCGAATGGGAACGAGAACCCTTCTTTCAAGAATTAAAATCGCTTGCACTCTCCTGTCGTAGCTTAAATCAGCAACCTCTTGAATTTGACAGTCTTAAACGGGTTCTCAACCATCTCGCGCAAAAGCCCTCAGGCGATATTTCTTCTTCTCAATTGCAACATATTACGTTTACTTCTCTTCAACTGGGCAATCTCGGCAGCGCACGTGTCATTTGGTGTTTAGGATTAGATGAAGAGGCTTTCCCACGTCGCGACGCGCCGAGTTCTCTATGCGAAATGACGCGTGTCAAAAGCGCTGATTACATTCCCTTAAAAATCGATGAAGATCGGATGCTGTTTTTAGAATTGCTGCTCAAAGCGCAAGAATATCTGATCATGAGTTATCAACGCGTGCATCCCGATGATGGCAAACATCAAGGGCCTTCACTTCTCATTGAAGAACTCAATCAGTATTTACAAAAGCGAGGACAAACAATTCCTTGCATAGATCATCCGACCTTTCCCTTTGATGCCAGCTATTTTTCAGCCGATGCCCCCATTAAAAAATGGGCTCCTTCAGATCTACTCGCAGCGCGGGCACATTATTTTCCACATCATGAACCTATCCCTTTCTTTGCTCCCAAATCCCTTACGCCTGACACAGAGCTCACCCTCGACATCCGCCAGCTAAAAAAACTCGCCCGTCACCCTCTTCAATTTTACTTTAATGAAACGCTAAACATGTACCTTCATGAAGAGCAAGATGAAGAACAGCAAGACTTTTTGATTTCTCATTTGCGCAAAGCAGCGCTGCGTAAAAAAGCCCTGCATGCCAGTCTTCCTCAAGTTTTGAATCAAAGCAAAGCCGAAGGAGCACTTCCCCAAGGTCTTTTTCAAGATGTTGCCATCCAACAGCTCGAAGAAGAAGTGCGCGATCTACTTCAAGAACTGCATATGTTTGGTGTACGCCCAGAACAAATCTATTCCATTGAATTTTCTGCTGCTTGCTTGGAACAAGAAAAAACTGAAACGTTACTACCGCCCCTTTCAATCAATTCCACGTTCCAAATCATCGGTAAACTCGAAGACATTACCCCCAAAGGCCTGCTGTTTCATGGCTCTAATGATTTAAAAAGTTTAGTCAAGGCTTGGCCGCTCTATCTCATCTATCGCTGCTTAAATCCTGCCCACCGTTATCTCCTGCTCACCAAATCAGGCGCAATCTGCGAATTTCCTCTGGAAAATCCCCATGCTAGCCTTGCCGCTTATCTCGAATATTACCTGCTGGCCAAACATACTCCTTCGCCGCTCCTACCCGAATGGGCCAAATCTCTCTTGCAAGGCAGCATGGAAGATTGGAAAGTTGAGCTTCATCACGACGATCCCTATTTTGATTATGTAAAACGGCGTGACAGCCTCTTTGATCCACAAGAAGTTTTCCCTCTCTGGTCTCCCAAATTGCGCAACGCTTTTGCACCTCTTCTCGAAAAAAATATATCATTGACCTAAAAATTTTCGTAAGCTTAATCATATCTTTAAAAAACCGGAGGTCGGTATGTCAGTCGATTTAGATGTGGATGCAGGTAGCGCAGTGGGTCTTTACGATTCTTTTTCTTCCGAGGGATTAGAAGAAGAGGATCCGTTACATTTATACCGAACGTGATTCAACAAAAAATCTTTCAATTGGAAATTATTTTATAATCTTAATTTGTTTTTAGATTGTGAACATTCGCAATTAGCTTTTTGTGATAGTTTGAGGACTTTAAGAGAGCAAGGATATCCCGTGGATAGTTTTATTGAAGCCCCTCTTTTGCTTAATCATGATATGATTGAATTTGAAGCAAGAACAGCTGGAGGAAAACTGCGTTGTCTCTTAGATACTGGAGCTACTATTAATATTCTAAATTGCGACTCAATTGAGAATTTCGCGCGAGAGAACACTTGCGAGATTCCGTCCTTTAAAATTACAGGTCATGATTTTGGGCCAACCTCATTCATGTGCGCGCCACTTAAATTGCCATTCAAGGTTGATGCGATCATCGGCATGGAGTTTATTCATTCTAAGTTAATTTTTATCGATTTTCCCAATCGGAAAATTTATTTTGGTTCGGCGGAAAAAGTCGAAGAATCAATGCTTTAATGTAATTGAATCCAAGAGTTTATCTACTTCACCCCAAGGCAGGCGACTTCCTTTATTTTTCATTTGATTAACACTGTGTCTGGCTTGATTTTGATCAATGAGTTTTTTCTCGAGCAATTTTTCAAGAATCCAGATTGTGCCATGCACTTCAATTCCTTCCATTTTAGCTGCATTTCGCAGATCTTTATCCCCTGTTAAAAGGGGACAATGTTCTTGAATCGCGAGTGCTAGTGTCATACAATCTAACAAACTTGGTCGTGGATACTTGATGCTTAAATGTTCAGTCATTTGCACGGCTTGGGAAGTGAGACTTTTAAGTTTTAGTCCTATTTGCAAAAGATGTACATGTCGTTCTTGAAGTTCAGATTCAAATAAAACATCAGGCACGGCAATTTCATAGGAAAGTTGAAAAAGATGAGCAGAAAAATTTCCAACTTCGCTATCGATAAGAATGTTCGCATCGCTAATGAGTAACAACACGTGGATTTTTCACCTGACGAAGAGCTTTTAATTGATTTAAAGAACAGCATAACAGTTCTGCGGCTTTTGATTCTCCAATATATTCTTCGCTAAGAGCATGAAATAACATTCTTTCAAAAGTATGCGCTTTTTCTGGAAGGATTTTTACTCCTGGTTCATCGAGATGCCATCCTTGTTTGCGAAAACGAATCATCAGTTGTTTAAAGGTAGATTCATTGATAACTTTTAAATCTCTAAGTCGAAAGCAAATCGCTGCAAGGCTCATTTGAAATTGTTCTTTCAGCAAAATAAGTTCTGGTAATTCAATAGCGTGCCGTTTTTCACCAATGACTTGGAAAATCACCTCTTTAGGAATTAAAAAAGCTCCGGAAAATCGATTGCAAGCTTGCTCTTCATTTATTGAAGAAGGCAAGCGATTTTTAAGTATGTAATGGCAAAGTTCATGGATCAAATTAAATCGTTGTCGATCACCGGGCCATCTAGAACTAATCACGATAATCGGTTGATCATCGATGACGGTAGAGAATCCATCAAAATAATTTTCAGAGGAATCGACAATAAAAACCCGTACTCCATGATTTTCCAATGCGTCAATTAAATTGTGAATCGGATTGCGCCCTAATCGCCAAAAATCACGAAGCGATTCAGCTAAAGATTCTATTTCTTCGAGATGAGTGATTTTCAGAGGGATGTTTTCAGGAAGCTTAAATGATGCTAGTGCAGGAAAAGGATAAAGATTTTCTAATTCAAATCGACGTTCAATTTGATTGATAATATCAAATTTAATAATTTCTTCTGCCTTTTTGCTTAATTTTTTTCGTTTTCGAAATTTTACATCTTTAAGAGAAGGGTATTTGATTGGACGAAAGAAAAAATCAATCCGTATGTTGAGAGCTTTTGCTATTTTTAGGAGTACATCTGATGAGGGATAAACATCGCCATCTTCATATTTTTTTATGGCAGCATGACTTAGGCCGACAAGATCGGCTAATCCGCGTAGGCTTAAACTCGCCATTTTTCTTGCTTGTTGTAAACGAAGGCTTAAATTACTCATATAGTTTACATTCTATCCAAAATCCTCATATTTGTAAACTTCCAGAATATGGTATGCTGGGAACCAAACGGAGTAAGTCATGGCGATTTGATGTGTTGAGCCGTGAGCTAAATGTCTTTGAGCCGCACTTTTTAGAGGCGTCGGCGGGGATGAGTAAGACTTTTGCTATTGAGCATAAAGAGAGAATTGAAGCGGCGTTAATTTGTTTTGATGCAGCGCAGATCTATACGCTACATGGGTTTTGCCATCAGCCTCTTCAATCCACAAGAAGTTTTCCCACTCTGGGCTCCCAAATTGCGCAACATTTTTGCACCTCTTCTCGAAAAAAATATACCATTGACCTAAAAATTTTAATGTGTAAGCTTAATCATATCTTTAAAAACCGGAGGTCGGTATGTCAGTCGATTTAGATGTGGATGCAGGTAGCGCAGTGGGTCTTTACGATTCTTTTTCTTCCGATGGATTAGAAGAAGAGGATCCGTTACATTTACATGAGAAAATTTTTTCCCCAAGCGAAAAAGAATTTTCCCTTGAGTCCGCTTTACATTATCAAAACACTGCAGAAGCTCATAAAGCTTATGCCTTGGTAGCAAGTAGATTCAACTTGTCTAATAAGCCCATCTCGCAAGAAGCGGGGGGAAGTTACAGAGTTGGTTTTGATGTTTCTTGGGGAGGAAAAGATGAACCGGCCGTGTCTGTATCTGCAACAGGTGAAGTGCATGATGAAAATGGTAGTTATGTAGAAGCAAGTGTATCAAAAAATTTAACTACGGGTGAAGGCAAAGCAAGCTGCTATCACGGCAATGATTTTAGCAAAGATTAAAGTGACATGAAAAAAAAACGATTGGTTTTTTTTATAGGAGGAGGATTGGTAACAATCCTCCTGTGTTATTTTAGTTTATTTTTTTACCCAAAAAAATCCACCATTTCAGATCATTTTTCTACTAAAGGATCCTATTTTAAACCAGTTACTATCGCTGAATTTTCTTCCTCGAAAATTCCACGTATAGCATTTAAAATTGGAGAAGAGAAAGTTCTTCTAGAACTTGATTTAGGTTTCAATAGTGAACTAAGTTTACCCCCAAGCAGCTTTCAAATTGTTAAGAAAACATTTGCGAAATCAAAATTTCATTATGGTTTCAAAGGAAAAAAATATCATACCGATGTCTACACCGCTTCTGAAATTGGCTTGGGGGGTATTACATTCCATAATGCACGTGTTGAGGAAGAAAATTTAGAATTTTCAACGGATGCTATTCTTTGGGGTGATAAAAAAAATGAGTTGTATGGAAAAATTGGTTGGGGATTATTTTATCTTACAAATCTCTTTTTGGATTGTGAACATTCTACAATTGCTTTTTGTGATAGTTTGAAGACTTTAAGAGAGCAAGGATATCCAGTAGATAATTTTGTTGAGGCTCCCCTACTGCTGAACAATAATATGATTGAATTTGAAGCAAAAACAGCTGGAGGAAAATTGCGATGTCTTTTAGATACAGGTGCAACTATAAACATTTTAAACTGCGATAAAATCGAAAGCTATGATCTAAATAACACTTGCGAGATTCCGTCTTTTAAAATTGCAGGTCATGATTTTGGGCCAACCTCATTCATGTGCGCGCCACTTAAATTGCCATTCAAGGTTGATGCGATCATCGGTATGGAATTTATTCATTCTAAGTTAATTTTTATCGATTTTCCCAATCGGAAAATTTATTTTGGTTCTTCAGCAAAAATCCCCAAAGATTCTTAAAAAGAGCTGACATAAAATCAGAAAGAAGAATAAAATTTTTGTTTTGTTGAGCTATTTCAAGTAGTTTTTTGGAAGCAATAATGATATCGGTTAATGAACTTCGAAGTTTGTGCAAGGATCGAATCAAAGAAGCCGAAGCGCTTACTAAATCAAAACTTTATGATGGAGCTTTTTATCTTTGTGGCTATGCAGTGGAAATGGGTTTGAAAAAGCGAATATGTCGGACACTTCACTGGAATAAGGGATATCCGCACACTGAAGCTGAGTTTAAGAATCTAGCATCGTTTAAAACGCATAACTTAGACGTACTTCTGCATCTTTCAGGAATAGAGGATAAGATTAAAAAGCAATTTTTGTCTGAATGGTCTATCGTTACAGCATGGAAACCAGAAATTAGATATGCTTCTCGCACAAAAACTGCTGAGATGGCTAAGGGAATGTTAGCAGCAGTAAAAAAGCTATTAACCCAACTTGTCCCCTACTGTCAAAGCATCTGTGGCGCGGCTTTTATGTCCTGATTTGAAACCAAATTTTGTCTACTTTCTCAAGTATGCCTAAAATTTGGCTTCAAATCATGCCAAAAAAGCGCATCCGCATCTGCTGGACAGATAGGGGCAAGTTGGGTTAATACAACATTTATGAAAGTAATTTTAGAAAAATTGAAGTCAGTCTTGCACAAGTTAGAAAAAGAGCAGGGTCGTATACTTGTATTTGCTCTTTTTTTACGAGAAGACTCTCCTGCTAGATGGGATTTAGTTGTTGCTGCTCCTTGGTTGGATTCTGGTGATGTTGAATCTTATAAAATTGTAGCCACGAAAGTTCAACATCTTCTCAACTCAGACGAGATTATTCAATTGTCTCGTGTGGTTATTTTGGACGCAGATGATTCTGTAGTTTCGTTTCTTCAAGATGCTTACAACATGCCGAACGGTACTTTTAAGGAAATAGAGAACTGCGATCCTCTTTCTCAAAGATTTAATTTTACGATTAGAAGAGCTTATTTACTTCGTTGCATCTACGATTCGACTAAAAAAACTAAGAATTCTTGATCATGCGATTTGATGTGTTGAGCCGTGAGCTAAATGTCTTTGAGCCGCACTTTTTAGAGGCGTCAGCAGGGACGGGGAAAACTTTTGCTATTGAGCATTTGGTCACGCGTCTATTGATTGAAGGGGATGCGCCGCTGAAGATTGAGGAAATTTTGGTGGTGACATTTACGCGTGCGGCAACGCGGGAATTAAAGCTCAGGATTCGCAGGGCTTTAGTGCGAGCGAAAGAGGAATTGGATGGGGAAAATCCGGCATGGGATTATTTGAAGGCAATTTGCGAGAGAGGAGAAAATAAAGAGGCCCAAGAGAGAATTGAAGCAGCGTTAATTTGTTTTGATGCGGCGCAGATTTATACGCTGCATGGGTTTTGCCATCGGTTATTGAATGAATATGCTTTTGAGGCTGGAATAGGATTGGAAGTGGCGGATCCGGATGAAAAGAGACCGCTAGGTTTACTTGAGCAAGTGGTTAAAGATCATTTGAAAGATAGCGTGGCTTTTCCCGACTATAGCCCGATGCAGATTAAGGCTGTGCTTAATCGGTATCAATCGGAGCCGCGAAAAATGGTCTCTTCGCTGGTAGATGTCGTCAGCGGGAACACTGAAATTTCTGCAATGCCCAAATACGGCGCTTTACTCGAAACGTTTCATAAGGAAATGCAATCCCTGCCTGAGATTGATGCTGGGTTATTTAAAGCAGATGTTGTGCAGCTTATAGCTCAATACAAAAAAATGACGGGGATGGAGGGGCAAGTCGATTTGCTCTGTGCAATTCTTGAAAAGAGGTCGTGTACGGTCGCACAATTTGAAGAGCTGCTGAAAGAAGAAAGTTTTTTAGCGCGGATGTCGTCAGACAATTTGAAGGTTCGAGCTAAAGAGGTAGAGAAGTTGCATTACCCTGGGCTTATCGAGCGGGTGCAAAAGTTCTTGCTGCCGCTACTAGATAAAGCAGGTTCTGCCACGCAGATTTTCTTACGTCTGGCGCAGGATATTCGGGAAAAAAGTCAGGCGCTGCTCGAAAAAAATGAGACATTCTCTCCCGATGTTTTGCTGCTTAAAGTACAAAAGGCTTTAGAACAGCCCCAATTTGTCGCTCGGGTGAGGGAAAATTATCGCGCGGCGATCATCGATGAATTTCAAGATACTGATCCCATTCAGTGGGAGATTTTTCAACAGCTGTTTGTTTCGCACTTAAAAGCGGTATGTTTGGTAGGTGATCCTAAGCAATCGATTTATGCCTTTCGCAATGCCGATGTGTACACTTATCTTTCGGCGGCCGAAGTCTTAGGAACGTCGGCCAAAAAATATCTCGATACCAACTATCGCTCGACGACGCCACTTGTAGAAGCGTTGAATGCTTTATTTGCAAAGGCGAAGAGCGGATGGATGGACTTGCCCGGTGCAAAACAAGGATTAGATGTACTGCCTGTTAAAGCAGGCGCTAAAATTACGAATGAGTCAACTGAAGCGCCGATTCAATTTTTTATCGCGCAGGGGAAAAAAGGACGACATAAAAAATTCCCCACCACGGAAATGTTGGAAGGTCAAATCTTACCGTTTATCGCGAGGGAAATCGGTGCATTATCTGAGCGAGGAATTGCCTATCACGATATTGTGATTTTGATTAAAGATCGCTTTCAAGCTAGAGCTGTCGTCGATTTTTTGAAAACATGCAAAATCCCAGCGAACTTTAAGCGCGGCGCCTCAATTACCGATTCTGCGGCCTATTTTGCAATGAAGGAGCTGTTATCAGCTGTATGTGCCCCCTACGATTTAAGTAAAATCAAAGTGGCATTGGGCAGCCCTTTAATCGCTTGGCAAGATGTAGAATTGTCTCGCCCGCTCGTTGACCCTCATCTACTTGCCGCCAAAGCACAAATGCAAGCGCTCAATCATCTGCTGTTACAGAAAGGCCTAGGAGCTTTTTTTCAGACGTTTTTGAATACGAAATGGGGTGGAAAAGATCCTGTATTACAAGGACTTTTGTCACGCGGTGAACTGACGCTGTATTTAGAACTTCGCAAACTGATGGAACTGCTCGTGGAAGAGGAGCGTCTACAAGGACTTGTGGGTGAGGGATTAGTGGCATATTTGGAAGAAATCGCTTTGGAAGCAGATCGAGAAGAAAGTCGTTTACGCACACCTTCTCCTGAAGAGCAAGGAAGTGTGAAAATAATGACCATCCACATGAGCAAAGGACTGGAATTTGAAGTGGTATTTGCTTTGGGTTTAGCCTCACGGCATAAACCTTCTGAGCAAATGACGGTAAAATCGGACGGGCGCGTTGTACTCACCACCTTCAACGAAGCCGATCCTGCCTGTCAGCGTGCGATCGAAGAACTCGACGCGGAAAAGATGCGGCAGTTATATGTCGCGTGTACACGTGCTAAACAGCGATTATATTTGCCGTTGATGCTCGATGACGAGCAGAAACCTCTGCAAATGGGCGAAGCGGCGCCGATGGAATTATTTTTGACGAAATTTGAAGCCCCTTTTACAAAGATTTTTGAAGAGTTGCGGCCGCATGTTTCTTATCGCTTTTTGGAGGCAAGTGCAGCTGTTATACACAGTGAAAATTCCACTTGTCAGCTGATAGCCCCGCCGGCTTTACATTTGCCTATTTACGATCAACCCTTGCTTTCTTTTTCGGCAATTGCGAAGAAAGAACATAGCGCCGAAGTGATTTCCCTTCCTGCAACCGCTGTATTGTCTCCGCATACCCTTCCTTTAGGCAGCGAAACGGGAAATTGGCTCCATATGTTATTGGAAAAGATCTTCAAACGCGGGCTACATCACCCTTTAAATGAGCTGGCCTTGGCCAAACTCATCGATGAAACCATCGCCTTTTCACCTTTGGAAAAATGGCAACCGATCATTCTGCCTTGGGTGATGGATTTATTAACTAAGCCCTTGCTGTTGAATTTTGCTCTTTGTGATCTACCTTCTGAGCAGCTCCAACAAGAAATGGAATTTTTATTTCCATTGCAGCGCGGCGTGATGAAGGGTTTTGCCGACCTATTTTTTGAATGGGAAGGAAAGTATTATTTGCTCGATTGGAAGAGCAATTATCTAGGAGCGAGCGATCAAGATTACACCTTAGAAAAAATCGAACGGGTCATGCAACACAATCAATACGATTTGCAAGCCTCGATCTACGCTGAAGCCCTCAAGCGCTATGTAAAGCTGTTTGACACGCGTCCCTTTTCTGAGAGTTTTGGAGGAGCTTTTTACTATTTCATCCGTGGGAAAGCGGTGCATCATTTTTTTCCGAACCCCTGGGTGGCGAACTCATGAATGGATTTACGCGCTGGCCGATTCTCGATCAATGTCTTAAAGATCACACACTTGAATTAATCGATCTATTGTTTGCAGAAAGTCTGCTTAAAAAACTGCCAAGCGATGAGCAAACACACGCTGCCTTATTAGCCGTATTGTTTGCGAGTAGTCGGCAAGGGCATATGGCGCTCGATATCAATAATTTGAAAAATATTCCGGATCCTCTGATCAAATTAACGCGAGCAGGAGCGGCTACATTTCCTAAAATTGAGGATTGGGTATGTCGCTTCGAAAGTTATTATTATTTGCCCAAACATTGGGCTTGTGAATCTCGACTGTTAACGGAACTGAAACGCCTAAGTCATGCTTCTCCTATTCTTTCACTTCAACCAGGGAAAAAAGATCAGCGTTTAAATGCAAAGCAACAAGAAGCTGTGGACAAAGGATTACGGCACTGCTTATCGATTCTGACGGGAGGACCGGGAACGGGTAAAACATTTACAGCTGCCGCGCTTGTAACAGCGTGTCTACAAGAGCGAAAGGATATTCGCATTATCCTAGCAGCACCGACAGGAAAAGCCGTGGCACAACTCGAGAGCAATTTACGCAGTGTATTCGATGAAAAGCATTCTCTTCGCTCGGGTACCCTGCATTCCTTGCTTGGAATTCGTAAAAACCGCATGGAAAAGACTCCTTTATTAGCTGATCTGATTTTAGTCGATGAATGTTCCATGATCGATGCCCAAGTATTTGCGCAATTGCTTCAAGCAGTACCGAGTGGCGCGCGTTTGATTTTAATCGGCGATCGAGATCAGCTTCCGCCTGTGGAAATGGGCAGTGTATTTGCGGATTTACTCGATTCGGGATTGTTTCCTGCGACAATATTGACAGAGAGTTTGCGCTCCGATCGCAGCGAAATTTTGCAACTTGCTCAAAATATTAACAGCGGTAACCCCGACGCCATCGATTATCTTGAGCTAAGTGATTATCCCATCGATGCGCTCTGGTCGCAATGTCATCACCATTTTCCTTCCTATCATTCTGAGATAATCGATCCTCAAACATTGCGCACTTATCTAGGTCGTTTTAGCTTACTTTCTTGCATGCGTCAGGGAGCCCATGGTGTCGATGCGCTCAATCGCGCTTTTCTTCAGCGCCATTTATGTCAGATACCCGTACATTCCTGGTGGGTCGCGCCGATTTTAATCACGCGTAATGATGCGCAGCTCGATCTATACAACGGCGATTTAGGATTTTTGGTGCGTAAGGTCACTCCCGATTTTTCACTGAAGCAATTTAAACTTGAAGATTACGCTGTATTTCGCGATCGACACATCGCAGCGTTAGCTCTACCCGCTTTTGAGTACAGCTATTGTTTATCTGTGCATAAAAGTCAGGGCAGTGAATACGACGAAGTATTTATATTAATGCCGCCAGGCTCAGAAGCCTTTGGCCGTGAAGTGCTGTATACCGCCGTCACACGTGCGCGTCGCAAAGTAACTCTAGCGGCAGCGCGCGAAACAATCGTGCAATGTCTGTCAAACAGCTCTAGAAAAATATCCTCGCTCAGTGCAAGACTAAAAAAAGAAGGTGCACCATGAAACATATCATCTTTCTTATTTTAATTTGCTGTTGCTCAGCGCTTAACAGTAAAGAAAAGCCGCAGTTAGATCCATTGCAAGCCGGCATTGAAAGAATCATTCGAATAAAAGATCCCGATGTGCACATCGGCATTGAAGTTGTGTCATTGACAAGAGGGGAAAAACTTTTTCAAAAAAATGCAAATCACCTGTTTGTGCCTGCCAGTAATCTTAAACTGGTGACCGCTGCCGCAGCGCTGCATTTGCTCGGTGTGGATTATCGTTTTGAAACAAAGCTTTACACTGATGGCATCATTCATCACAACACGCTCAAAGGTAATCTTTACTTACATGGTTCCGGAGATCCGGAACTCATTTTTGAGGATTTAGAAGAGCTAATCTTTCAACTTAAATTGCTCAACATTCACAAAATCGAAGGAAATTTATACATCGATCACACGCTTTTTGATGAGATCAGTCAAGGACCCGGTTGGATGTGGGATGAAGGCGCCGAATACTGGAATGCCCCGATGGACGCACTGATGCTCAACCATAGCTGCGTCGATCTATGGATTAAACCTGCGGAAGCGGTGGGTAAATCACCGCGTATTTATCTCGAACCCAAAACGGCTTTTGTAACAGTAGAAAATCGCGCCCAAACTTCGCTTGAACTCGGGGACTTGTCAGTTGAGCGGCGCTGGATGAATCAGGAAAACGTCATCGATGTCAAAGGACAAATTTCCACGCAAGAAGAGACGCGCCATTTTACAGTGGCTATCGAAAAACCTGCCCTCTACACTGCACATGTCTTTCGTGAAATTCTTCTCAAAGCTCATCTCTCTTTCAAAGGAAAGGTCGATTTTAAGAAAACCCCAACCGAAGCCACATTACTTGCTTTCCATCTCTCTCGCCCCTTGTCGCAAATTGTCGAGGTGATGTTAAAACATTCCGATAATTTGATTGCGGATTGTCTTTTTAAAAAAATCGGTGAAACCCGTTTTGGCGCTCCAGGGACCTGGCAAAAAGGCTCACAAGCAATTAATGATTTTCTCGCTAAAGAGGTGGGACTAAATGTAGAAAAAGCGGTGATTAAGGATGGTAGTGGGCTGTCTCGCTATAACTTGCTCGCGCCGCATCAATTCATTGAATTTTTGAGCTGGATGCACAATACTTTTTCCTGTAGCAGTGAATTCATTTCTGCGCTGCCGATTGCCGGAACTGATGGGAGTTTAATAGAACGGATGGAAAAACCGGAGATCAAGGGGTTTATCCGTGCTAAAACAGGATCGATGACCGGGATTTCCTCTCTTTGTGGGTATTTAACGACGCGCGATGGAGAGCTACTGGCTTTTTCGATTTTGCAGAATGGCTTTATTGGAAAAACTTCAGAGTATAAAACGCAGATCGAAGACGAGATCTGCGCTTTTTTAGTAAATTATTCACGGTGAATTTGAATTTGGATCTGAAAAAACACCCGCTCTGGTCCATGTGCGAGATACTTCTTCTTCTGCCCACTGGAAAAATTCCATTTGTTTTGTGGAATCTTGTGGAGCAAATACAAGTTCATGGCGTCTATAATATATTCTGGGTAATGCAGGATTTAGTGTTAGTAGTTTATTTAGCGTATCCAATTCGTAAAAAGTTTCCCCAAGATGTTGTAAGTTCTGAGCCTTTAATCTTAATGCTGTAATATTATTACAATGAAATTGTAACATTTGGTCTCGGCAAAGATCTAATTGCTTGTATTTACTGATTATGACTATATTAAGTGTTTCAATCCTTTGCTCAGTTTTTCTGTCTTTCGGTCGGTTTTCTAACTCAGACTTTATTTGTAATGTTTTAATAATCTGATCAGACTTAATTCTAAGTCTGTATTCAAGGGCGAGTTCGTAATTGAAAGATGTTCGGCTTACTACTGAATTAAGTATATCCATTGCTTCGTCATTCTTGTTGTTAAAAAACAATAAAATGGCTTTGCAAGTTAATATTGTAGAATTGGCTGGATATTGTTGCTCAATTCCTTGTAAAAAATCCCATGCAGCTTGACGCTCCGTTTCGTATGCATATTGCTTCGAAAGGATATAACATTCCAGATAACTGATATGAGCAAAAGGGTTATCGTATTGTTGCTTTAAGAATTGCGCAATAGTCATTGCTTTAACATATTGTTCTTGAGCTTTTAATATTTCCATTTTTCTGAATAAAACATACTGATTGTTTGAATCTTCTTTTAGCGCAATCTCAATATAATTCATACATTCTACATAATTGCCGATTACAAAGGTTTTTTCAATTTTGCCGATCAAAGCAGGTTCAATCTCTGATTTATATTCCATTTTTATTGGTATAAGAAGAGCATTATCTTGTTCTAATGCGAGATCTTCTAGCGCAGGCATGGAAGAATCATCATGCAAAGTTTGCTGAATGGAAGGCGATTGATTTAATGTATGATTTAAACTAATTGACATAATAGCCCTCATTTTTAGTTTAAATTATATAGTATTTCAATCTAAATGTCAATTTAATATTTAATTAAAAAGGTTGATATTTAAGGAGTTGCGTGGGTTTAATATATTTAAGTCATTTAATCTAAATAACTTTTAGACATAGTCTTATGTCAAAGCTTCATTGGCATCAGTTTGAATTAATCCTAATATGCTGCTCTCTAAAAGACGAAATAATGCTAATTGATGGTTGTCATTAGTGTTTTTTTTAAGTTGGGCTATTAAGGTAAAAGCTTCTGAATATTTTTTAAGTTTGATATAGCATTGAATGGCTGCAGGATACTGTTGAGTTTTCAAATAACTATCGATACAACATTTTAACGCAGATTCATTATTTTGGTTCAGCTCTAAGGCTTGTGATGCATAGCCTATAGCTTCCTCATATTTTGATTGTAATCTACATGCGTGTGCGAGTGTAGACCATGTCGTGTCATCCTGTGGATTTTCCTGAGTTGCAGTGAGCATGATTTGTTCTATAGAAGCAAAGTCACGTTGTGTATATAAGCACTCAATTTTACAGCGAATCGCTTCAGGATGTTTAGGATCAATGGCTAAAATTTCATTTGCTTTTATCAGCGCCTCATTGAAATTACCTAATTTTTGCAATGAAAACACTTGATGGATTAGTGCAAACGGATCGCTTGAATCTATCGCCAAAAGCTTTTTAATAAATTTCAGGCAGGCATCATAGTGTAACAAATCAAACTCTTCATTTATCTTATATTTTAGCTCTTTTTTTAGATTTTCTAAGCGCTTTGAAGTAGGTGTATTTTCATTTGTTGTGGAATCAGAAATGTCCGGAGATTTTCTTTTAATTGATTTGACAGTAAACTGACTTGATGTTAAATTTTGTGGGATGTTTTTTTGCAACGATTGTTCTGGATGGGGTTTTTTTAATTTCTTAACTCGTTTTTGAAGACTTTCGATAGTCAGCGCGGCTGTTTCCATTTTTAATTTTTGCTGTGCTAATTCATCTGTAGCTGTTTGTAGATTAGTGCTCATCTCAACAGCTCGAAGTCCTGCTGTACTCAAATTTTCTTCTAATTCTTGAATTTTCTTTTCTTGTGTTTCTCTGAGCGATTTAAGATCGGAAATAGTTTTGTCATACTGCTCAGTTGTATGCAATTTTGCATCTAATTGATGCTTTAATTCATCAATTTGTTTTTGTAGATTAGTCTCTTTTGCTTTTGCAGTCATATTTAACTGATGCAGTTGCTCTTGTAGAATCGTATTTGCTTTTGCTAAAGTGTTGTTTTTAGTTGAAGCCCCATCGATTATTTGTTTGTCAATAGCCCTTGATTGATTTGCAATTGTGCTTAGATTTAATTTTTCTTGTTCTAAGGATTGCATTTGATTTTGTTGACGCCTAATAACATCTTGCAATTCTTCATTTTGCTTCTGTCTTTGTTGAGACAATGCACGCACCTTGTCTAAATTGCTCAAGGTTTCTTCTAGTGCATTTTTTAATTGTGTGTCTTGTTTTACAGAATCGGAAAAAGGTAGATAGCGCTGATATAAATCATTGTACCGATTCAAAAGTTCAATATTTGCTTGTTCTAAACTGGTAGCTCTTTGAGCCCATTGTTGACCAAGGATCGTGGCAGGTTCTAATTGTTGAATTCTTAAACGCAGCTGTTCAGCTTCTTGTTGCAAACGCTCGATTTCATTTTTTTGACTCGCATGAATTTTAACAATTTCTCCTATCAAATTCCGTCGCTGATTTTCAGGGGGTATCAAAGATTGCCCAGACGAAATACTTGTTGATGAAGACATAGATAACCTTAATAAAAAGCCCCCAAAAAATCGGGGGCTGGAATTTTAAAGACGGAAAAATTTACAGCTTATTAAGAAGAGAGTTGCTTAGTTTGGGCATGAAGGCGGGATTTCACGCGTTTGGCGCGATTGAGTTTGTAGATCCCCTTCTTGACTCCTTTATCCATTAAGCTGTAAATCCCATTCAGTTTTGTCTTAGCGGCTGAGGAATCTTTTTGTGTAACGGATTCTTGAAAAGCACGCAGAGCCGTCGAAACCTTTGCTTTAAAGGAGCGATTACGCAAGTTACGTTTAAGACTTTGTTCGTCCCGTTTAAGTGCTGAAGGCTTACCTGATTTCTTTTTGCCGTCTGCTGCTTTTTTTTCGTCTGCCATAGATCATTTTCCTCATACTAAAATTGAATATGGAAAGTAATATAGCGCTCTTGACATAATTCGTCAAAAGCGAAAATTTACTATGAGTCAAAAATTGTATCGTTTGTGGGTAGCTCTGCTGGTGATTTCCGGGGGGATTGCCCTATGGTTTGCTAGTGTGGCTTCCATCAGAGTGGTGAAATTTTCTTTATATAATGCTCACTCATCTGCGGAAGTCGTTAAGTGGCAAGTCCATGAAGTTTCTGCCTCCCGTTTTGCGGTAGAGGCTGAATATCATTTTTCTGTTAAAGGGATTGCCTATGGCGGCAAGACGAAATTTGAAAAACCGCAATTTCTCAATCGTTTTGCTGCGGAAAACTATATTGCCAATATCGGTTCCAAATCTTGGAAAATGTGGTATCGGGAAAGCAATCCCCAGTATTCAAGCCTTGAGCGGGAATTTCCGCGCAAGCATTGCTTGCAGGCTTTCTTGACTCTAGGGGTATTTGTCTATTTCTTTTTTGCCAGAACCATGGTGACCAAGTTCGTCGACCGATTAAATTAATTTTCCGCACATTTTTTTAGAAGAGCGTTTATCAATGAGAAGTAGCTTTTTCTAAGAAGCAGGGGAAAGGGAAGACGTTGCGTTGTGGGTGGATTTAAGAAATGGCTTTCCAGAGCAAGCCATTGTTTGGCCGAGTGATGGATACTGCCCTCATGCAGCAATCGGTAGAGAAGATCCCCATGAAGATAATGTTTTCTATTTAAAAATCGCAGGGAGATAGCCAGGGGCAGTTGTAGCTGTGTTAGATCGACTAAGGGGACAGGAGTAAGTTCTGTGGCAACAATGGGAAGCGGTGGTCCTTTGACTAGCCGTTTGTTGTTTTTTAAAATTTCAAATTGATCATAGATTTTGCCTTTTCCCCGTTTATCGATATCGGTGAAATAGCTGGATATCGTACGTAAATAATTTTCTGATGCGGACAGGTAGGTTTTGTTGAAGCGGCGATCGTGTAGGATCCAAATGACTTCATAGCCTAGCTGCTGATAATTTTGATTTCTATTTTGTACTTCTTCTTGCGTGATCGGCGAGCATTGGATTTCAAAAATAATTTTTTTGGCATGCCACGCGACGTCGGCTATCCGTCCCAGGGTGGGAAAAGGGCATTCGATGTGTCCTTCATTGCCGATAAGGTCCAGTAGTTTGAGTTGCGTTTGGAGATGCTCTAGGCTTTTTTGATGTTGATGGCAGGGTTTAGGATGACTCAAATGGTAAAAATGATTTTGACGGTGGGGACCGCTTCTGAGGCGTACGCGAGCTGAACATTCAGGACAAAGATAGTTTTTTTGACGCTCTGCCCGAGTGGCGGAAATGGGGATTGAATCGTCATTTAGAGCAAATAATTGCATCAATTTTCTTTCTAAAATAATTATCACTATGGTAATCAAGTAAAGATCGACTTGACAATAAGAATCTTTCCCCTCAAAATTTACCCGTTTGACGTAATCTCGGAATAACATGGCAAAAGGATCTTTTAGCAACCTATTCAGTCAGCAGCACCAGCAGAAAGTGGAAGAGCTCGTCGCGATCGCGAAAGAGCAGGGTTTCATCACGTACGAAGAGATCAATGAAATTCTGCCGATGACTTTTGATTCTGCCGAGCAGATCGACCAAGTGTTGATCTTCTTGAGCGGTATGGACATACAAGTCTTAAATCAAGCAGAAGTTGAGCGGCAAAAAGAGCGCAAAAAAGAAGCGAAAGAACTCGAAGGCTTAGCTAAGCGCCCAGAAGGGACCTCAGATGACCCTGTACGTATGTATCTCAAAGAAATGGGCTCGGTGCCACTGCTCACGCGTGAAGAAGAAGTCGAAATCTCAAAACGGATCGAAAAAGCGCAAATTCAAATCGAAAAAATCATCATGCGTTTTCGCTATTCCACGCGCGAAGCGATTTCCATCGCTAACTACCTAATCACAAGCAAAGAACGTTTCGATAAAATCATCGCCGAAAAAGAAGTCACGGATAAAAATCTGTATTTCTCCATGCTGCCAAAACTCTCGCAGCTGCTCCGTCACGAAGACCGCGTATTAGAACGGCTATTGATCGACTTATTCAATCCTGAAATGAAAAAAGTCGACAAAGTGAAATTATCGGAAGAAATCGAAAAATGCCGCATTCGTACACAAGCCTACTTACGGCGGATGCACTGTCGGCATAATATCATCGAAGACTTTGGCGAAGTGATTATGAACGCCTATGAGCGTTTTTTAACGCTCGAAAAGGAAATACAAGAATTGATTCCACGCGCGGAAAAAAATAAATTTGCCGCCGCAAAACTGTCTGCAGTCAAGCGCAAGCTCGCAAAACGGGAACTGGCTGCGGGCCGTTCACTCGACGAGTTTAAAAAAGATGTGCGCATGCTTCAGCGCTGGATGGATAAGAGCCAGGAAGCCAAGCGCGAAATGGTCGAATCGAATTTACGACTTGTGATTTCCATCGCGAAAAAATACACCAACCGCGGGCTATCTTTCTTGGATTTAATCCAAGAAGGGAATATGGGCCTGATGAAAGCGGTGGAAAAATTCGAATACCGTCGTGGTTATAAATTTTCTACCTACGCGACTTGGTGGATCCGTCAGGCTGTAACGCGTGCGATAGCTGATCAAGCGCGTACGATTCGTATCCCTGTACACATGATCGAGACGATCAATAAAGTGCTGCGCGGTGCGAAAAAATTGATGATGGAAACCGGCCGCGAACCGACACCGGAAGAATTAGCCAATGAATTGGGGCTTACACCGGAACGGGTGCGTGAGATCTATAAAATTGCGCAACATCCGATTTCGCTACAAGCCGAAGTGGGTGATGGTGGCGAAAGTCAATTTGGCGATTTTCTAGAAGACACGGCCATCGAATCCCCTGCGGAAGCGACAGGTTATGCAATCCTCAAAGATAAAATGAATGAGGTTTTGTCGACGCTCACCGATCGGGAACGCACTGTACTTATCGAGCGTTTTGGTCTACTTGACGGCAAGCCAAAAACATTGGAAGAGGTCGGCGTACGCTTTAAAGTCACTCGTGAGCGTGTGCGTCAGATTGAAGCCAAAGCGTTGCGCAAAATGCGTCATCCGACACGTGCAAAACAACTTCAGGCTTTCTTAGATCTGCTCGAAGAAGAGTAAAAATAGTGAAAGACAAGCTTCTCGAGCTGATCTTCGCCAAAGATGGCCTACTTAGTCGTACGCTCAAGAATTTTGAAGAGCGTGTAGGCCAAAAAGAGATGGCGGTGTCCATCCTTGAGGCCTATCAGCACGACAAAATTGCACTGATCGAAGCCGGCACAGGGACGGGTAAGAGTCTAGCTTATCTCGTCCCTGCTGTTTATTGGGCGCTCAAACATCAAGAAAAAACCGTCATCACCACACATACCATTGCGCTTCAAGAGCAATTGTTGCACAAAGACATTCCTTTTCTACTTAAAACAATGGATGTCGACCTGAGCGCTTGTCTAGTTAAAGGGATGAGTAACTATCTGTGTTTGCGCAAACTTCAAGAACTGCAAGATCAACCCCTGCTTTTTTCGATGGAAGAGTCGAAGGAAGGGCAAGCTTTAGAGCAGTGGGCCGAAAAAACTACTGAGGGTTCGCGCTCAGATGTTTCTTTTTCTGTATCTTCAGCGACTTGGGAAAAAGTCGCGGCGGAACGAGAATCGTGTAATCGACAGCAATGCCCGCATTACAAAGAATGTTTTTTCTTTAAAGCGCGCAAACAAGCCGAAGATTCTCAACTGCTGATTGTCAATCATCATTTGTTGCTCGCTGATCTGGAAAAAAGACGGCGTAATCCTGGACAAGAGTCGATTTTGCCGCCTTATCATCGCTTAATCATCGATGAAGCGCACCATCTAGAAGATATCGCTCTCGAGAGTTTTGCAGAGCGATTTGAACGGATCACGTTTTTACGTCTTCTATCTAAATTGCACTCCGAAGCCCATCCCGAACGTTCCCGCTTAACCTTGCTGCGTGCTGAAATCGCCGGTCTTTCCCCTACTTTATTGCAAAAGATTGAAATTGATCTGCCTGCGCAAAAACGGGTTTGTCAAACTCAATCGGAAGAAACATTTGCCACATTGACGCATTTTTTCGAGACCTTAGCTCTTTCAAAAGAATCGAGAAGAAGAATCACTGAATCGATCTTTGAACTAACATTTTGGAAAGAACACATCGTTAAAGCTGTTATCTTACTTGCTGAAGAAATTGAACGGCTGTCGCTGGGATTAAATGGAGTACTGTCTGATTTGGAAGCATTTGAAGGAACACCGCTCTATGAAAAATTATTATTACATCGCATTGAGATGCAAGCGATTGCAGATCGGTTAGAGCTTAGCGCGAGTTTTTTAACCCAATTCACGCAAGATGAACCTAAAGATAAACGGGTGCGTTGGTTTGAAGTGAATGGCAACAACGTTATTTTGGTCGATGCGGCGCTCGATATTTCTCAATTTCTCAATGAGCATTTGTTTTCTCAACAGCGCACAGCCATTTTGTGCAGCGCAACGATGGCAACAGCTAGATCGTTTAAATTTATCAAACAGCGCCTGGGTCTTACAGAACAAGAACACAAACTCCAAGAAGGAATTTTTGATTCCCCGTTCAATTATCAAGAGCGAACACTATTTGTTGTGCCTACCGATCTCTCTCTTCCTTCTAGTCCTGATTTTGTATCCGAATGCGCGCAAACAATGGCCGAAGCGATTGCGATCAGTCAAGGGAGCGTCTTTTTGCTATTTACTTCTTATGACATGTTACAAAGTTGCTATCGCGCATTGTCAGCTACTGATTTACCTCATCGCTACCCCTTTTTAAAACAGGGTGACTTACCCCGCCATTTGCTGTTAGAGCAATTTAAACGGCGCGAAGGCAATGTCCTCTTTGCCACAGATTCGTTTTGGGAAGGTGTGGATGTGCCTGGTGAAGCGTTGCGCTGTGTGATCATCGCCAAACTCCCATTTTCTGTGCCGAGCGACCCTTTATATGAAGCTTATGCTCAATCATTAGAGAAAGAAGGACTCGATCCCTTTTTCGACTATTCGGTACCTAATGCCGTGATCAAATTTAAACAGGGTTTTGGCCGTTTGATGCGTAAAAATGATGATCGGGGATGTGTGCTCTGTCTTGATCATCGCATCGTTAAAAAAAATTACGGCAAACATTTCTTACAAAGCTTGCCTGATTGTCGCACCTGTTTTGGTCCTAAACAGCAAGCATTCACTGAGATGAAAAAGTTTTATCAAACGATTAAGTAATGACAATTTAATGTTTTTCTCCTAAACAGAAATTGTGAAGGGTCAAAAATATGAAAAATTTTTATTACCTGCTCATTGCGTTATTTTGTAGCGCGACAGTGTTTTCTGAAAACTTTCTATTTAATACAGGTTTATTATCCCAGCCTCATTTGCAACGTGTAGTTGTGATGGAGGATCATCGTCCTTCCACTCAGAAAAATCATTCTTGTGGACTATGCACAATCGAACGAGGCAAATGGGCAATTGCACCTAAGTTTGGGATAGCGCCCACTTGGTATGCCAATCGGGGACACAATGTGTTTATTTTTTCCGATGGGTCGCATAGCAAAAAGAAATTACCGCTATTTGACGATATGTTCGATCTGCCTTTGATGTATGGCGGGCATATCGGTTATATGGTGCGCAAGCATGTAGAGCTCTTTGTCGATGTGGATTATACGCATGCTAGCGGGGATTCTGTACATTTTCATCGCAGAGGAAATCATTACAGACAGCGATTTAACGATTATAATGCAGCCGGGGCCTACGTGGGCATGCAGTTTTATGCTGCATTTTATAAACAGCGCTTCACGCCCTTTATTGGTGTAAAGGTGGGATATTTGCATCGGTGGAAGGTCAAGATCCATGAAACAATCGATGATGCATTCAGACGTTCTGCAGCCTTTTTCCATGCAGATAACACCAGTTGCCGCAAGTTTAGGGGTAGGTTTTGATCTGTATGTTGTCAAATGGCTCGCTTTTTCATTCGAAGCTGAAGGATTGATTGCGGGTCAAAGACGCAGCGCTAACATTTTTAATCCTGCACCGGCACCCATCATTCGCGTGGGGGATACAGGTCCGATATTAAGTGTACCGATCACTTGTGGTTTAAAATTTAAAATCTAGGATAGACAATGAAGATGCAACGAGAAAAGACATTATTCTCAGTGCTATTTGTCGCATGTATCGATAATTTTGGTTTTGGTCTTGTTTTCATTTTATTTGCGCCGCTGATTTTGAATCCTGAATTTGGAATGTTGTCGCCGACAACAGATTTGAGCCAGCGAAATCTGTTACTCGCTATTTTGTTTTTATCCTTTCCACTGATGCAGTTATTGGGCGCCCCCTTGCTTGGAGATATTGCCGATCGCATGGGTCGCAAGAAAGCTTTTTATGCGACGATTTTAGGCACATCACTTGGCTATTTGTTATCAGCATTGGCAATCAGTATTCACAGTTATGCATTTTTATTAGTGAGTCGCTTAATCACGGGATTTTTCGCTGGCAACTTAAGTATTTGTTTAGCTTCGATCGCCGATTTGAGCCACGATGAGAAATCGCGAGCGCGCAATTTTAGTTGGGTCACAGTAGTTTGGGGTTTTAGTTGGCCCCTTGCGATTTTAGTCGGTGGCTATTTGTCCGACTCGACGATTTCTTCTTATTTCAATCCCGCCTTACCGTTTTATATCACTTTTGCATTATCCATAATTAGTCTGGCAATTATTGCGAAATTATTTAAAGAAACACATGTAAGAGAAAAGCATGTGCGGATTGATTTATTAAAAGGGATTCATAATGTCATCTTGGCTTTAAAAATCAAAGAGATCCGACCTTTTTTCTTTATTCTGCTTCTTTGGACGATAGGATGGGGATTGACGATTCAATGGTATGGAGCTTACAGCATTGAGAAGTTCCATGTTTCCCAGGAAATTATTTCATGGGGATTAATCATTCAGGGAACATTTTGGGTGATTGGAGGATCTTTTTTAAATCCACCGTTGCTTAAAAGGTTTTCCACAAGAATTACCGGAGTGATCGGTTTAGCGATTGCGATTGTCTTTACGATCGCCTGTTCGTTTGCCATGACATTCTGGTCGTTTTCTTGGATCTATTTTTTTGGTGCCCTTGGAGCGGCATTTGCTTTGAGCAACACGATGAACCTCTGTTCGCTGTCGGCCCCAAAAGCGATCCAAGGAAAGGCCATGGGATTGAGCCAATCGATGATGTCTTTGGGATGGTTTATCGTGCCAATACTTGGAGCGCTACTCGGAAATCTCGATCTTGTGTTATTTTATCCGATCGCAGCAGTGTTGTTATTGATTGCTTGTGTGATGTTGCTTAAGCAAAAATCGCCGAAAGTAAAGAATGGTAAAAGCGTTGAGAGTATTGGAGCGTAGCGGGATCGAACCGCTGACCTCAACAATGCCATTGTTGCGCTCTACCAACTGAGCTAACGCCCCTTATGCAGGGATGGATAATTTTAGAAAGTATAGTGATTTTGCTCCACCTTTAAAAAAAGACTTTTAGTATGAGCTTTTTTGAACATATTTCTTTTACTCCACCCGATCCGATTTTTGGACTTACAATTGCCTTTCAAAAGGACCCGCGGAAAAATAAAGTTAACTTGGGAGCGGGAGTTTATCGAACTGAAGAGCTATTAACTCCTGTGCTCGCTTCCGTAAAAACGGCAGAAATATACTTATTGAATACTGAGAAAAATAAAGAGTATCTACCCATTGAAGGCGATGGGCAGTTTCTCGAATTGATGGGCGAACTTGTATTTGGGCATAAAAAATGGTCATCGGAAAAACAGCGGATTGCTGCTTTTCAGACGGTAGGTGGAACGGGGGCCTTGAAAATTGGTGGAACGTTTTTAAAAGAAGAAATAAAGACTAGTCTCTTGATCTCCACACCGACGTGGCCCAATCATTTCGGTGTCTTTTCTAGTTGCGGTTTACACATCGAAAACTACCCCTACTATAACATCAAAACGCATCGCTTGGAATGGAAAGAGATGCGCGCTTGTTTGAAGCAAGCTCATGAAAAAACTGTAGTTTTACTCCATCCTTCTTGCCACAACCCCACCGGTTGCGACTTAAACGCAGAAGAATGGGAAGAAATATGCCAGCTCTTCAAAACAAAAAAGTTGATTGCCTTTTTTGATTTGGCCTATCAAGGACTGGGAAAAAGTCTAGAGGAGGATGTCTCAGCGATCCGTCTGTTTTTAAAAGAAGGTCTGGAAATCTTAGTCGCAGTATCCAGTGCGAAAAATTTTTCGCTTTATGGAGAACGAGTCGGTTCGCTATTTATTGTGTCCAAGACGGATGCAATCGCAAATGATATTCGCTCTCGCCTAAAACAGATCATCCGCACAAACTATTCCAATCCACCTCTCCATGGAGAAAAAATCGTCACTCACATTTTATCTACGCCTGCTTTGAAAACAGAATGGGAAAAAGAATTAACGACTATAAGAGAAAGGATTAATCGGTTGCGCTACAATTTATATCAAGAGTTAGCTTCACGCGGTAAAGGAGAGCTGTTTGCTCATCTTGTAAAAGGAAATGGCATGTTTGGTTACACCGGATTAAATCCGCATCAGGTTCAGCAACTGTTAAATGAATTTGCCATTTATATGACAACGGATGGACGAATAAATATCTCCGGATTAAACCCCAATAATTTCCAGTATGTTGTCAACGCGATCAATACGGTGACTTGATTTATGCGGCGCATTTCTTATCGTCCTTACTTCAGTTTGATTTTTTTTCTGTTTGTAGTGATGAGCTTGCCGAGAACTACAACAGACACTCTGCGCTCCGGTGTAGTGTGCTCATTTGCTCCTTCTTGGCGGGGTTTTAATTTTTTAAAAGAGAAAGGTGTTTTTTTACTCACGCTTCCTTTTTTCAAGGGCGATCATTCTACAGAGCTCGAAGTGGAAAGACTTTCGCAGGAAAATCAATTGTTGCGCTCGCAAATGGAAAATGTTCGGGAATGGCTGCTACATGAAGATCGCCTTCAAGAACAACTCGAGCGCTATAAAACGTTAACTCAAAGCTCTGATGTGATTTGGAAAGCCTTTTTCACGCGTCGCAGTGAAGAGCTCTGCTATGCTTTAGAAAAACAAATCCAATCTTTGCCTGCCAAAGTGATTTTTCGTGAGCCAGCATCATGGAGCAGTACGCTTTGGATTAATCTCGGAGAAAAGGATAATCAGCGCCTTGGCAAAACAATCATCGGAAAAAACAGCCCGGTATTACTTGGAACTTCAATTGTGGGAGTTGTTGAATATGTCGGCAATCATCAGTCGCGAGTGCGTTTGATCACCGATGCCAGACTTGTCCCCTCGGTGCGTGCGGTTCGCGGCAAAGAACAAAATCGATTTCTGCTAGAACATTTAGATACATTGTTGTTCTCCTTGGAACTGCGCGATGATTTATTTGCCTCTTCTGAAGAAGCAAATCTGTGTCGTCATGAACTGCAACAACTCAAACAGGCGTTGCGACAGCGCGCAGGCAATTTTTTCCTCGCTAAAGGTGAGTTGCATGGAACCAGCCATCCTTTGTGGCGGTCACGGAGTCAAGTCTTGAAAGGGGTCGGTTTTAATTATGATTTTTCCGATATCGAAGGTCCTGCGCGCGATTTACGTTCTGGAGAGCCCTATGATCCCGCTCATAAAGGGGAAATGATCGCTCTTCTCCGCCCCGGAGATTTATTAATCACAACAGGTCTCGATGGTGTATTCCCGCCCGGTTTTCGCGTAGCTGTTGTCTCTTCCGTGCAAACGCTGAAAGAAGGAGCCTCTTCCTATGAAATTGAAGCTCTTTCCACGGCTGGCAATCTCGATGAACTCTCGCATGTTTTTGTTTTAGCGCCTATTGAAGGTAATTAAAAGCAATCAAGTTGAGTTCATTTAATTTTTTTAGCGACTGCTAAAAATTCGGCAGAGGAGTAAATTGACAACTTGTGCAACGATCTTAAGGATTTGCATGGGTATTTTTCAAAAATACTGCCGTCAATTGGGATACTTATTGATCCGCAATCGTGTGTTTTGCTGTGCTGGCGCAATTCTGTTTATCGTGCTTGCTTTTTTTCTGTTTAGTTATCATGAGTCTGATCTAAAAACGCAAAAATGTTGTTTGGAAAATAATGCAGTCCTATTTTTTCCTCTACCTGGGGCGCAATCATTTTCTACTTTGCTGCTCCCTATCAACGCATTCAATAAGATGACAGATCTCTCTTATCAAGAAGTCGAGTCGGATGGCATGAAATGGACCGCGACCGCTTTAAAAACAGATAGTATAGGGATGTTGCTTGCTGACGTTTCCAAGGGTTTGATTCAAGAAAAATTGCTGCCGCTTATCGCAGTAGTATTGGACAACAATAACGTCGAGTATCTTCTGTTAGTGGGCAAAAAAGGACAAGTTGCATTGAGTTCAGTGAAATTTATGATTGAACATTTTTGCATTAAAAGTGGGCTTGGAGTGGAAGTTCGCCTCCCTTCTGATTGGGGCAATAATGCCGATCATATCCCTTTTTATTTAAAAATAAATTAGGACTGCTACTGCTTGTCGCCTCTCAGGATATGACTTTGCGAGTTGTTACTTGTGGGTTACTAGCGAGTGCTTTTGTCCTTCATGGCTATCTTCTCATGTCTTCATTTCTTTTTTTGCCGAT
Source organism: uncultured Verrucomicrobiae bacterium (assembly GCA_963839895.1). GTDB lineage: Bacteria > Chlamydiota > Chlamydiia > Chlamydiales > Rhabdochlamydiaceae > CAJCIW01. The sequence continues at coordinate 1,701,650 of CAWIWQ010000001.1, read as the reverse complement.
TGGGATGGTAAGCTTAGTTGCATTATGGCTTGCGACCGCATTCGGCTTCTTTCTGGGAGCAATGTTCAAAAAAAACGATCTGCTGTTATTTTCTATTGATTTCACTTGTTGCTTTCGATAGGCATCGGATAATATTAATCCAACTTGTCCCCTACTGTCAAAGCATCTGTGGCCCGGCTTTTATGTCCTGATTTGAAGCCAAATTTTGCCTACTTTCTCAAGTATGTCTAAAATTTGGCTTCAAATCATGCCAAAAAATCGCATCCACATCTGCTGGATAGATAGGGGACAAGAATTTTTGAACAATTATCCATGGTGATGCAATGATGAAACGATTTTCGATTGTTTTTTTTGTACTTCTCACCATTTCTACGAACCAGATATCTGCTTATTTTGCTTATGTCGCGAACACCAATGATGGTACTGTCACGGTGATCGATACCAATTCCAATACTGTTGTTGGCTCGCCCATTCTAGTCGGTACATTGCCTCAGGAAGTTGCAATTACACCTAATGGAAATTTTGCTTACGTGACAAATTTGGCTGATGATACGGTCTCTATGATCAATACGACTTCAAATACTACAGTTTTATCAATTCCTGTCGGTATGAGCCCTTTAGGAATAGCCATTACGCCTAATGGAAATTTTGCCTATGTGAATGATTTTGGCCAAAATACCGTTTCTGTAATTTCGACTATTTCTAACACTGTTATTGGCTCACCAATCCCCGTAGGGACGTTACCGTTATTGCTGGCGATTACTCCAAATGGTAGCTTTGTTTATGTTGCCAACTTTGTAAGTAATAATGTCTCAGTAATCAATACGAGTTCAAACACTGTCGTAGGAGCGCCAATTCTGGTGGGGACGGCCCCTTACGGAGTGGCGATTACACCTAATGGGCAGTTTGTGTATGTCACTAATTCTAACAGTGATACTGTTTCGGTAATCGATACCAGCAATAATATGGTAGTAGGATTACCGATTGCAGTAGGCAATCTTCCTCAAGGGATTGCGATAACACCTGATGGTCAATTTGCCTATGTTGCCAATTTTGGTGGCAGTACCGTTTCTGTAATCAATACCGGTACGAATATGGTTGTGGCCACAATTCCGGTAGGTAACTTCCCCATCGATGTGGCAATTACGCCTGACGGAAAGTTCGCTTATATCACCAACTCTGGGGATAACAACGTTTCAGTAATCGATACTCTTACCAATATGGTTGTTGGATCGCCGATTGCTGTAGGATCTGGGCCTCAAGGAATTGCGATCAAGCCAGTCGGAGCGCCTCAAGATCTCACTGGACATCAAAAAAAGAATGATTTTGGTCTTATATTTGAGCGATTCAATGTTTTACGCTGGCAAGCGAGTTCTTCTATAGTTGTGTCGGGTTATTTTGTGTATCGCAATGGTATCCGTATCGCCACTTTAAATGCTTCTCAACTTGAATATGAAGATCACAACCGAAAAAAAGGAGAAGTTGCGCTCTATTCCGTCACAGCTTTTGATAACCAAGCGAATGAAAGCGCTCCTGTTAACGTCGCTGTTAATTAGAAAAAGATTAGAAAAAGGCTCTACATGTTATACAGACGATTCTGTTTCTTTATCACGTGCATCTTCTTGTCACAGGCATTTTGTGATGATGATTTTCTCATCGAAGACAATTCAACATATGTAGCTGAGTCAGTTACGCCCTATGATCAGTCCTATCAACTAAAAACAAAAACATCTTCAAACATACCCCCTCTACTGGAAGCAAAAGTTGGGTATTTTTTCTTTTCAAATGCAAAGATGCGTAAAATTTACAACAAAGGGGGCTGGGATGTTCAGCTCTGCGGTTCTTATCCGATCTGGAAATGGTTGCAACTCTATGGAAGTGTTGAATTCTTAGAAAGGCATGGCAGATCTTTACAAAGTCATCAAAAGACATCCATTTGGGAAGTTCCTTTGAGTTTAGGGCTCAAATCTGTGATTAGGATCATTCCCAAAATACATTATTATGTAACTATTGGCCCTCGCTTCGGTTTTGTACATCAACAAAACCGCTCGTCGTTTGTTGACAAACACGTCAATAGAAGTAGTTGGGCAGGATTTCTGAATACTGGATTTAATTTTTTTCCAACTCGTCATTTTTTGATCGATCTATGCGGAGAATATTCCTATCAGAGAATTCATGCCCACCCTTCAAAATCCCACGTGAGTGCTAAACGAATACAAGTAGGCGGTTTTTCTTTTACTGCTGGATTGGGTTATGCATTTTAAGAATGAGCAGCCACTTGTCGCGAAGAAATTGGGATAACCGGCGGGGTTGTCAGCCCATTAAACAATAGAAAACCGGCAATTCCAAATAGAAATGTCGACAGACCAAATGCTCCTAAGCCGAATTCGGGCGAGAAAGGGGTGAACGTTATTCCGACGCAGAGAAAACCGATGCCGCCAACAGCTGCTAGTCCAGCAAAAAATACCTTTGTCACAATACCTGCAGATCGTAAAAACTCCGGCACTTGAGGTGTTTTTGGAGGTAGTGATCTTTGAGAGTCAGCATTTGGAATAGGTTGTGACATAAATAACTCCTAATAAATTTAGCAACGTAATATATCATAATTAATGATTAATTAGTATTGTTTGCTAATTGAAAATTATTTTTAGAATTTGTTCACGAATTATTTTAGAGTCGATGGTTTCTCCAAATGCATAAGAATAAATACTTTGTCTTTGGTAAGAGAAATCATTATTGGAATCAATCGAATCTAATATTTTACTGATATCAGATATTTCCAAACCGCAAGTAGTTAATGAACTTAAGCTTTTATTGGGATTTAAAAAAAATAATGGACGATTAAAGGCTAAAAAATCGTAACCAATAGAAGAATAATCCCCCAAATAATGATCGCAGCGTGCAAGCAAAGGATAGATCGGGGTAAAATTATTTAAAAATAAAACGGAGGTGTTGTTCTCATAGCGCGACATGATGTGATAAACTTGAGCTGGATGATCTTCGAGCAAAAAAGGATGGAGTTTGATCAAGAGATTAAATTGCGGGGTAAGCTGATCGATCAATGCATCGATTGAGGAAAAAAAAGAAGTGGGGTTTTCCTTGTCTTGCCATGTGGGTGCATACAAAATCGTCGGTTTTTTGTTTTTAAAATGACTAAATACTTTTTCTTCAGCTAGAGCATCAAAAAAACAGCGGTGTTGCATGTAATAAGAGTAGCGATAATTTCCTGTGCGTACGAGATGTTTGATCTTGGAAAGAGCCCCTGTTCGATTGAGCAGCTCTTTTAGATGATCGCCGTAAAAGAGCGCAATATCTTGATCGACATGTGTTTGAAGCGAATGTCCCTTGTCGGAATTTCCATGCGGGCAAAAGACGAAGCGCATATTTTTGCCATGCAATAATTTAAATAGAGGATTGAGTTCAGCTGCCCAAAATTTTCCGGTTTCAAAAATCACATCATAATTTGTCGCGAGATAATCAAGCGATAATTCATCTAAATATTTCAACGTGACATCGAGATCGGGATAATAGTGTTTAGCAAGTTCAAAAGTTTTTTCCTCGGTAACAATCAGAGGAATATTAAGACACGCGCTTAGCACGCCTAAATGGTCGAGATGTGTTTCAGGTCCAGTGATAATAGCTACGCTGCGCATATTAAAAAAAGTTAAGTCCGGGTTCAGGAAAGACATGATAGAGATGTTCGATTTCATGCTTGAGTTCTTTCAATGGCTTATCGTGAGCGAAAGCTTGCATATACACTTCTTTTCTAATTTCTGAAAAATTGCGCAGTTCATATTGAAAATAGTCATCGATGATTTGATGAATCTCTCGATATTGCTCCGGTTTAATTTCGATCCCACAACGGAAAAGATAAAGTCCTAAATCGTCTTGAGGGTTGCGGACATTTTGATTGAGGAAAAACATCGGTCGATCGAATACCAGAAAATCATAGCCGATAGATGACATATCACCGATATACACATCGGCAAGTGCTAGCAAAGGATAGATCGCCGGAAAATCAGTGACGAATAATATATTATCTTGATCCTGACATTGTTCGATCAGCGCATCGACCTTAAACTCTTCTTGAAGGTAAAGATTGGGGTGCAATTTGATAATCAAATTATGTTTTTCGGGTAGCGTTTCAATCAGGGGCCCTGCCGCATCAAAAAAAGAGGAAGACCGTTCATAATCTTGCCAGGTCGGAGCATAGAGTAGCGTCCTTTCGGCAGGCGGCAGTTTCCGAACAATTTCCCTCTCTGCTAGTTCGTCGTAAAACGCTTGCCTCTCAAGGTAAAATTGATATCTGAAATTGCCTGTGATTACATGTCCTTTGAGTTGATCAAAGACATGTTTGTGTCTGAGAAATTCGATCAATTGTTTGCCGTAAACTAAGGCTGCTTCTTCTTTTTTAAGCGCTTCTAAATAATAAATCGAATGCCCTTTGTCAGAATTGCCGTGCGGGCACCAAATGGTATGCACCCGTTTTTGGCTGAGTTTTTGTGCGAAAAAAAATACTTCATCGAACAGATCGCGCGGCATCGAGTAAAAAACAATTTCAAAATTTGACACGAGAAATTGAGCGACAGTCAGGTAATCACAAAAAATCACTTCCAGCTGAGGATAATAGCGCTGCGCCAAATCGACAATTTTTTGCTCCGTCACAATGAGCGGAATTTTCATAAAGGTGCAGAGCGGCGCCAAATGATCGAGATGATGTAAATCCGGGCCGTAGATCAACCCTACACTGCGAAATCCATGCATATCTGCTAATTATTACTTTTTAATTTGGTATGTCGCAATAGAAGCTTTTTTTTGGGGGCGGTTTTGAGCCGCGGGTTGTAACTGAGGGTAAGGGATATGATCTCCATGGGCAGCCAGCCGCTGATTTTGGGCATATTGGCGGTTCATCCTTTCCGTCAACGCCATCAATTGATCGCTGAGCGATAAAATTTCCATGGTGATTTCTTCATTGGGAGGAAGAATTTCATCCAAAGTGGGTTGATTTTTGGTTTTACCGGCTATTTTTTCAATTTTTTCTGTGACATTCTGTCGATGCAAGCGCAACAGGCTCAAACGTTCAAGCAAATGAGACCGTTGCTCCATAATCGCATTTAAACTGCCGCTATCATGCAGCATCATCGACACCTCTTCCTGGTGCATATTCGACAGCAGTTCCCGCGTCAAATGAATTTCTTTCTGCAAATCGTCTCGCAACGCATCATGCAGCGTTTGCCAATCTTCGGGATTTGTTTGCACGCAACCCATAGCACCTCCACCAGCGGGTGCTTGTATATCTCATGCAATATCCATGCCAAAGGGAGAGGAATAGGTTTAATTTTTTTATTTTTGTTTTTTTTGTAATACAGTTTTTCATGTCGATAAAGACGTTCAGGACAAAAAACCCTTGTCCCCGCTGACCCTTGAGATAACTCTGGCTTTGATAAATAGCGTGCTTAAACACAATTCAAAAACGAAACGAAGTTTCAAGAAAATGGGGGTGGGGGTATTCTGGGGGCAATATTTGCCGGTTGTGTGTGTTGGGAATGCAAAATTTTCCATTGGAAGAGTTGAAAACATGGTTTTTGAAGAAACGGCGGGTATTGCAGTGGCGGGAAAATGCGAGTCCCTATGCGGTATGGGTGTCGGAAGTGATGCTGCAGCAAACGCAAGTGGCTGTGGTGGTGGAGTATTTTGAGCGTTGGATGCAGCGTTTTCCATCGATTGAGGCGCTGGCGGCAGCTTCTGTCGATGAAGTGATCAAAGAGTGGGAAGGATTAGGATACTATAGTCGAGCGAGAAATTTGCATGCCGGGGCGAAATTTTTAGTCGAGCATTATGGAGGAAAGCTACCCTCTACCAGAGAAGAGCTGGCACATGTTAAGGGTCTTGGGCCGTACACGATCGGCGCAATTTTGAGTTTTGCTTTTCATCAAAAGGCGGCAGCAGTAGATGGAAATGTCAAGCGAGTGCTGTCGCGTTATTTTACGCGGCACGAAGGAATTTGGGAAATTGCTGAGGAAATTTTGCCGAGCGAAGAGCCCTGGCTGATTGTAGAGGGGCTGATTGAACTGGGAGCGATGGTATGCAAAAAACAACCTCAATGTTGGGAGTGTCCTTTACAGGAAAGATGCAGGGGTTTTCAACAGGGATTGCAATCCGATTTTCCAAGAAAAGAAAAAACACTGGAACGGATCTGTCTTGAGCGGGATGTATTTGTGATTGTTTATGAAGGAGAACTGTTGGTGAAGAAGGGAAAAGCAGGAAAAGTCATGGCAGATTTATATGAGTTTCCTTATCTTGAGCGGGAAAAACAAGGCTTTCCATTTTCTTTTAGGGCAAAAAAAATAACAAAGTTGTCTGAAGTGCAGCATCATTTCACTCGATATAAAGCCAAACTTTACCCCGGTTTGTGGGAAGCTTTGGAAAAGATCGAACTCCTAGATTATGATTGGATTTCATGGCAAAATATTAAGCAGTATCCGTTTTCTTCTGGGCATCGAAAGATTTTAACCCAACTTGTTCCCTATCTGTAGGGGACAAGTTGGGATATTAAAGGAATTAGAGCATGCGTATTTTACACACTGAAAGTTCGCGCGGTTGGGGTGGACAAGAGATCAGAATTTTACGAGAAGCGGAAGGAATGCGTCAGAGAGGTCACGAGGTGATCTTTGCCGTTAATATGGGCGGTGCTTTAATTCAGAGAGCGCGCGATGCGGGTTTTTTAGTGTATGAACTCCGTTTTACCAAGGTATCGGCAGTTAAGACGATTTATGCACTGACACAAATCTGCAAAGCGCATCAGGTCGATATAATTAATACCCATTCTTCTCTGGATGCTTGGTTGGGGGGCATTGCAGCTAGGATAGCTAAGAAAAAGATCATTCGCACGCGTCATCTTTCAACTCCGATTCGCAAGGGTCTAAACAGCCGTCTGCTTTACCATCGTTTGGCTGATTTTATAGTGACGACATCATCGGCCATACTACCTACAATTGGTAAGCAAGCAAAATTACCGTCAATTCGATTGCAATGCATTCCGACAGGTATTGATCCTCAGGTTTTAAAGGCAGATCCGCTGAAAGCTGCCGAATTTCGGGCTTCACTCGGTGTGGGTGCTAGCGATATTTTGGTGGGAACGATGTGTGTTGTGCGTTCTTGGAAAGGAATATTAGACTTTTTGAAAGCAGCTCAATTGCTTAAAGACAGAAAGGAGATTAAATGGGTCATCGTCGGTGGTGGACACATTGATGATTACCGCGCAAATATTCCTCAAATGGGTTTAGAAGGAATTGTCACGTTTACGGGACATCTCGAAGCGCCCTATTCGGCGATTCGTGCGATGGATGTTTTTGCGTTATTGAGCACGGGGAATGAAGGGGTTTCTCAAGCCACTTTGCAAGCTGCCTATTTAGGAAGGCCTCTTGTGACGACAACGGTCGGCGGTCTACCTGAAGTGTGTTTGAATGAACAAACGGGCTTGATTGTGCCTCCATTTTCACCCGATTCTGTCGCCAAGGCAGTCGCCAGGCTTGTCGATCACCCGCATTTGCGCACGCAGTTTGGCTCACAAGCCAAGCAGCTCGTCGAAAAGCAATTCACGCTTACGCATACTTTAGATGCGATGGAAAAAGTTTATGAATTATTAAAATAATCTTCTGGTATAGCAGTTCTGTAAAGGAGAACTGTATGCTCAGAGATGCGCGTGGACTACAAGTTTCTACAAATAATCCTGAAGTCATTAAAGCGATCGATGATTTTACTTTTCAGCTCAGCTCTTTAGGGGCCAATGTTACAGACATTCTCAAAGCTGTAGAGCGTTTTCCGGAATCTGCATTATTACAGATCTTCACAGCATTATTTTATCTCTACGCGCAAACGGAAAGAGAAACAGCCAAAGCTGCGGAGCATTTGCGTAAAGTAAATTTAAAAAAGCTAAACCCGCGTGAAAAAAGTCTCTATCTAGCTGCCAAGCTTTGGCAAGAACGTAATATGAATAAGTGTTTGGATCAGTTAGAAAAACATGCGCTCCGATGGAAAAAAGATCTAGCAGCGATAAAAGTCATGGAATTTTTGTATTATTGTAACGGACAACAATACAATCAAAAGCGGTTTCTCCGTTTGGCCAAAGCCTGCTTGAGAGACAATGCAAATGAACCTCATTTTTTATCGATCTATTCGTTTGCTCTTGAGCTCAACGGCAATTATAAAGGGGCAGAGGAGCAAGCATTACGATCGATCGATCTTGATCCAATTAATCCATGGGCGCATCATACTCTTACACATGTGTATCTATTGACGGGACGGGTGACTAAGGGCGCTGAAGTCATAGAAAAATACGCCCCTTCTTGGATTAAATCTAATCGACTTATTCTCTCGCATAACATGTGGCATTTAGCACTCTTTTATTTCGAGAATTGCGATTGGAAAAAAACAATGGGGGTGTACAAGCGTGCCGATTGGGACAATCAGTCTCAATTTGTTGGAGAAGAAATCGATGCGGCCGCTTTGCTATGGCGGCTAGATATGGAGGGACATGAAGAAAATGGCAAATGGAAAAAACTTGCAGAAGCTATCGATGGTAATGCAGCTTTCATCGAGATCCCATTTATAACTTCACAACTTAGCTATGCCCTTCATCGTGGTGGACGGAAGGATTTGGCGCGCGAAGCTTTGACACGCGCTAAACATCGCTTAAGTGAAATACAGGGAAAAGATTTAAAAGTTTGGAAAAAAGTGGGTATTCCCCTTGTCGAAGCGACGATTGTGTTTGCTGATAAAGATTATAAAACAGCAGCAAAGTTACTGGACCCAGCAATTGATGAAATCGGTTGTGTCGGCGGCAGCGATGCCCAAATTGCCCTCTTCCAGCAAGCCTACTTTAAAAGTTTAGTCGGTGCTCATCGCTACGCTGATGCACGAGCCTATTTGAGATCTTGGATTCCTCGCCCTTTGCGAACGCCGCTTGAAAAGCAATGGCTTGCTGAGGCGACTTGAATCTATGGCTTCTTCACATGCACATTGCGTTTTAAAAATTGATAAACTCAATTGCGCCTCCTGCGTTGAGAAAATTGAGAAACGCTTAGATGATTTGGATGGAGTGGTCAAATCTTCGGTAAATTTTGCCAGCGGCAAGGCCATTATCGAATATGAACCAGAAAAAGTCAGTGAACACGACATTGCTTCCGCAATCTCCGATTTAGGCTATCCTGCGCACCATCACGAAGCGATGCATGAACATCACGACGGTTCATTTAGAGTTTTATTGCTGCAGACAATTTTAGCCTTTGCATTGAGTCTTCCTCTCGTATTGCACATGTTCGGGCTGTCGATTTCTCTTACCCTTCAAATCGTCCTCGCCACAATCGTGCAGTTTGGCTGCGGCTATCCGTTTTATTACGGCACATGGCAAGGATTAAAACGATTTTCTGCGAACATGGACACACTCGTTGCGCTCGGAACGACAGCGGCGTATGGCTATAGTCTGTATTCGGCATTTTCTCCTGGACCACATCATCTGTATTTTGAAACGAGTGCGCTGTTAATTGCGTTTATCTTGCTCGGAAAAGTGTTTGAAATGAAAGCCAAGCGCAAAGCGGGGATCGGAATGCAAGCCTTAATGAAGTTGCAACCGGCAACAGCCCACATTCTCGTTCGGGGTGAAACGCAGGAAATTCCCGTGGAAAAGGTCAGCAAAGGATCGCTTTTTCTCGTACGACCAGGTGAGAGGATTCCATTCGATGGCGTGATTATCGAAGGGCAATCTCACATAGATGAATCGATGTTAACGGGTGAGAGTCTTCCTGTGAGAAAAAAAGAAGAGGAGCGGATTTTTGCTGGAACACTCAATCAAGAGAGTCTACTCAAAGCACTCGCCACACAAGTAGGCAGCGAGACAGCTTTAGGACATATTATCCGCATGGTGGAGGAAGCTCAGGCTTCCAAAGCGCCGATTCAACGCCTTGCTGATCGCGTTACCGCTATTTTCGTCCCCGTCGTCCTACTCATCGCTTTATTGACATTTTTAATTTGGTGGGTAGCCGCTTTAAATCCGACCGAAGGTTTTTTGGCAGCAGTGGCTGTTCTCGTGATCGCCTGTCCCTGTGCTTTAGGTCTTGCGACGCCGACTGTGATTATGGTCGCTTGTGGAAAAGCAGCCAAAGAGGGGATTTTGATTAAAGATGCAGCTGTTTTGGAAACAGCGCAAAACATTCAGACGTTATTTCTCGATAAAACGGGAACGGTAACAGAAGGGGAACTCCACATCATCAAAACAACCCTTTCCGATGAGTTTTTAAGTATAGCCCTTGGTCTCGCCAAGTCTTCTGATCATCCCATTGATAAAACTATTGTTTCGCATCTCAATAAGATCACACCTAAAAAAATGTCAGAGTGCACTGCTTTTCCCGGCAAAGGAATCAGTGGCAAATTTCAAGGTCACACTTATTATCTCGGGTCTGTAGCTTTTCTCGAGTCGCTAAAAATCAATACCTCAGAATTTCAAGAGCAATGGAAAACGGGAATCGATCGGGTTGTCGCGCTGGGTGATGAGACTCACTGCCTCGGCTATTTTCTCCTCGCTGACCGCGTAAAGCCTGAAGCCAAAGCCGCCGTGGAGCAATTTCATCGCTTAGGAATGAAAGTAATCCTCTTAACTGGAGATCGCGCTCAGATTGCCGAGAGGGTAGCGCAGGAGATCGGCGTCGATGCTTTTGAAGCCCAAATTCTCCCTGAACACAAAGCTGAATATGTCCGGAAACACGGTGAGGTTACTGCGATGGTGGGCGATGGAATCAATGATGCTCCGGCACTTGCCAAGGCCGACATCGGTATTGCTCTTGGAGCAGGCGCTGACGTGGCCCTCGAATCAGCCTCAGTTATCCTCGTCAAATCCCATCTCCTAGATGTCGCCAAAACGGTTATTCTCGCACGCAAAACATTCCGCAAAATCCGCCAAAACCTTTACTTTGCTTTTGGCTACAATATCCTCTGCATTCCCCTCGCTGCCCTCGGACTGCTCACCCCTCTCATTGCCGGCATCGCCATGGCCCTCAGCTCCTTATCCGTTGTTCTAAACTCTTTACTTCTGAATTCCGAATCCATCGAACCTTAAGAATAGTTTTTATTTTTTTATTTTTGGTTTTTTTGTAATTAAGTTTTTCATGTCGATATAGACATGTCGAAAACATGCGCTACGCCACGTTTTCCGCTGCTTTCTTGAGCTTCAATCCGCTGTGCCAAATCGATCCTCCGTCGGGAGTCTGTGCATAGCACTATCCTCCCGAGCCCTTCGGGCCTCCTTCGGATCGATTTTGCTTTGCGCCTTGAAGCCGCGGGCTGCTCGAAGCGCTGCGCATTCCCAAAACAAGTTTTGGGACCCTGCTTGCGTCCTCTCGCAGGACCAATATGAAAATTCAAAGCCGTCCTAAAGATGGTCCTGTGATGCGACGCGCAGTTTGGGACCCAAATCTTTAGATTTGGGAAAAACAAGCGCTCATCACAGCCCGCGGCTGCTCTGGCACAGCAATCGCAGCACAGGAACGGAGACAGTACTGCGTACGGCGTAGGGACGAGCACGCGATTGATCAAAGCCGGAGTCAGCTCAAGAAAGCAGCGGAAAACACGCCAAGGGACGTGTTTTCGACATGTCTAAAATGACCTAAAAAAAAATTCCAATGCTTTTAAATCGATTTTTTCAAAGAAACGATTCTTTCTAGTTTTTTTCTTTTTCTAGCTGGATTATGATTTTGGGGAGGATGGGGGAGATATGGAGAAAGATCACCTGCCGATGGGGCGAGCTGCGCTGGCAAAGGCGTTTTGTGCGGAGTGGATTACAGAGCACGGTAAGACCGTTTTGTTGTCGCTTGTGACGTTGATTCTGTTGTCTTTTTGTTTATTTCGCCTGATGGGCAAGCTGGGAACTGATAAGAAATCGGATTACCTGCAAGTGCAAAAAGCCTTTCATGCTTGGGCGGCAAAAGAAGTTCAAGATTCTCTATTGCTCAGCAACTTAGAAAAGCCCCTTAGAAGCCATCCCGAGCTGGAAGCGAAATTTGGAACCCATATTGCACAGAGACTATTGAGTTTGGGCGATGTTCATAAAGCAGACTCGTACGCGATTGCTGCATTTAAACGTTCGAAAGAACTCACTTCTCCTTATTACACCCGCTTTTCAAAAAATACTTTGTTAATCTCGCAAGAAAAATATCCAGAGGCTCTTGTGGAAGCTAAGCAATTGAAGCTGGAGCTAGAAAAGGACGATGCTTTTTGGGAAGGGCGAGATAAATTCGTCCGCTCAGGGGCGATTTTGTATGCCTATAACCTCGTGAGGATCGCCTCCTTGGAAAGGCAGGTCGGATCGAAAGAGGGAGAGCTTAAGGCCTGGGATGAATTAGTTAAAAATGCAGGCTGGAAAGAGCGCCCTGCGAATTTAAAAACTTATGATCCTGAAGCCTATGCGCTGCTGGCGCAAAATTTTACGCAAGGCGATATTTCCCTGATGGACTTTATCGAGCAGAGAAGGAAAGAACTCAATACTCATTGATTGCGTTGGGAATAAGTCTCTGTTGCCCAATAATGCATATCTTTGCCGCCGTGAATGCCGAGTAGTAAAAAAAATAGCGGTGGAATAAAGATCGCTAAAATTAAGGCGACGATCCCAAGAACGAGTTGAATTGTCTTTTCTTGTTTAAAGATAAATGCAAACACCATCTTTGAAAAATGGGTGACTTTTCCCACGAGAAGGACACCGATGACCGCGCCTACGGCGGCAGCAACTACAGACCAGCCGGGTCCCCACATTACAAATGTGAAAAAACAAGCCAGAATAAAAGCGAGACAGAAAAACACTTCAAAGCGGTGTTTTTTAGCGAAAGCTTCCATTTCTCTAACTGAAATTCCCTCTTTCGGTTTATTACCGTCCATAACACCCCTTAATATTTTCATCCTTCTTTATTTTGATTTAATTACTAATTTAATTTTTTTGCAACAAGTTAGTTAAAAATTAAGAATCTCTGAGGACGGATAAATTCACACTTTTGTTTATTTGAGGAATTTCATAAACTCTTGCTCTCGGTGCTAAGAGACTATTCAGAGTAGGGCTTATGGAAATTTGAGAATAGTCTCTAAAAATGGGAGTCATTTGTGCTCATCTTTCCCCCATCGCGATTGCAGCTCGATAGAGGGTTGCTGCAAAGCGTTCGCATAGCCGTCGTTGCCTTTATTGTGCTGTGTGTGAGCTTATGCATTTTTTTCGCAACTTACCCGTGGCATACTCAAGAAGTTGCCATGCAGGGGCTGGGATTGAAGCAAAAAAGTGGTTCAATGTTATTCGCTTATGAATCGATCGGGTCAGGAGGATTAGCATTGCATCCACGGCATGCTCTCGGCTGGGTCTCGCGACTCGCCGATGAACTAGCCTTGATTGCATATAATAGCCGGCCCGATGTGCTTGCCAAAGAGGCAAAATTGCTCATCTCTTTGAAAAATGGAAAGGAATTGTTGACATTGGGAAATGGGCGCACTCTCTATTTAAAAGAAGCCCAGCAAGGAAAGGGACTTTCCTCTTCGGAGACAGCGACTGCCTTGTGGGTCAAGCCTATCTTGCTCGATAATGGCACCGTGCTCGTCGAAACTGGGCGACAGCTCGCATCTGGAGAAGAAAAAGGGGAATTCATCGCCTCACTTCAAGGCACCCTTCCTGCCCGCTATAATCCCATGCAACAGACATCGATTAAAGTGCTCAAAGCAAGCAAAGGGTTTGCTCAGGATCTACTGATTCAAAAGTATGGAGGTCGTGAGTTTTCGGCCTGGCGGGATAAAATCGTTTTGGAGTTTACCCGTGAAACTTCTTCGAACTATGCCTGCTTTGTTTCAACGGGCGACTACCTTTTATACGATGAGGGCGAATGGCGCGTTGTCCCCTTTTCTGAATTAAAAAACGATTTACCCGTGGCGCAAATCAAATCGGCCACTGCGAGAGGATTGGAGATACAAGCCTGGGATGATACCGGCTTTGCCCTTCTGATGGTGTCGGTCGAAATGGAAAAACCGGGACGCTTTCAACTTAAGCCGGAAACAATGCCCTCAGGAGTTCGCGTGCGAAGCTCTAATGCCATCAGTTGTGCTCTTGGCAAGCGGCGCGTCATCGTCAGACAGGGAGATTGGCTGTTAAAAACAGCCGCGGGATGGCGCAATTTGCGCAGATCAGAAGAGATTGAGCAGTATTTGCACCACCGTCTCAAAGGGGAATTGCTGATTTTTGATGGAATTGAAAAAGAGCAAGGGCGCCTGGTGATGAAAGGGAATCTATTTGACGAAACGCGCACCCAAACTCAACCCTTTACCTTGGCCATTGAGAGTGAAAAAGCTCAAAGTAAAACCACGCGCAAACGGAAAACTTTAGAGCGGAGGGCAGCATGAAAAAAATTGTTTTTTGTGTAGCTCTGCTCTGTTTAACAGCTGAACAATCTTTTCCCCAGACAATCGCAGAAAAACTAGCTAGCAGCACCTCTAAATCAGCAGAGGGTGGCCAATTCGATGGTATGCACAAAGGGATCAATCAGCAAATGACCGCGTTGCGAATGGAATTAGATTCTTGCTATAGCCAAGCCCAGGCCTTGCATCATGAAGGAGGGAATGAAGAAGAGTTCCGTCGGCTCCTCGAGCAAGTTAACACGATTAAACGGGATATTCACTCTTTAGAAAAGCAGTGGTATGAGGCCGCCGTCAACGACTCCAAAAAAGAAGAAGAGGGATATGCCCTTTGGGATCAGGAAGAGACGACCTTAGCTCAACTCGTCATGGAATACGGAGCGCTGGATTATCTGTTTATTGTTCCTCCTGAGATGGCCACGCTCAAGCTCAATATGCATTCAAATATCCCCATCCCCCGCGATTCATGGAATGAGATGCTGGAAATTATTCTGGCGCATAATGGAATCGGCGTAAAGCGGGTCAATACTTATGTAAGGCAGCTTTACATCTTAAAGCAAGACCCGTCGGCCATTCAAGCGATCGCCTCTTCGCCCGAGCAACTGCAATGGATTCCCGATCATACCCGACTGTTTTACGTCTTTACCCCGCCTGTCGAACAGGTCAAGAGCTCGTTCCAGTTTTTCGAGCGGTTTGCCGATGCCAAACAGACCTTCATCTATCAAATCGGCCCCAAAATTGCCATCATCGCCCACAAAGAAGAAGTTGCTAAGCTGATCGATTTATACAACACCGTCTGGTCAAATGCACAAGGCAAAGTGTCTCGAGTGGTTCCTGTGACAAAGATGGCCGTCAAAGAGATGGAAAAGATTTTACAATCCTTCTTTGGCGAAACGGTGGAAAAAAATCGTCCTCCCTTTGGCAAGCCAGAACAAGAAGGTTTAAATATCTTTTCGCTGGCGCAAGGCAATGCTTTAATTCTTATCGGTCAAGAAGAGGTCGTGCAGCGCGGAGAAAAGATCGTCAAAGATACTGAGGACCAACTGCAAGATCCTGCAGAAATGACCGTGTACATGTATCAGTGCCGTCATAGCAATCCCGACGATTTGGCGAAAGTTTTGGAAAAAGTATATAATTCTTTGCTGCTCGCTTCGACCGAAGCCAACAAAGAGGTTGATGTCAATTTCGCTTCTCAAGGCCCAGCTTTTAAAACGCCGACTCCTGACGGTTATCCGCCTACCGCACCCCTCGTCGTAGCACCGCCGCCGCTTAAAGTCGGCAATACAGCGTCTATTGATGTTGAGCAAGGTAGCGATCATTTTATCGCCGATCCCAAAACAGGTAACCTGCTGATGGTCGTGCGCCGCGACGCACTGGCAAAAATCAAAGATCTCTTGCGCAAACTCGATGTCCCGAAAAAAATGGTTCAGATCGAAGTGATGCTGTTTGAAAAGCGGATCAAAAATGAAAACAGCTATGGCATGAATATGCTCAAGCTGGGCTCGAAAAAAAATGGGGTTAAATTTACCTCCGGCTTAGCACCTAAAGGCCCTGGTGTCCTCGAATTTTTACTGCACGGGGGCGGGCATCACTTTGCTTATGACCTCGCGCTAAACTTTTTGATGACACAAGAAGATATTCAGCTCAACGCGGCGCCTTCCGTTATCACCGTTAATCAAACGCCGACTACAATTTCGGTGGTGGAAGAGATTTCGATTAATAACGGTGCTGCCCCAATTGACACTAACAAGGGTGTGGCCTTTGAACAATCGTTCACACGGGCTCAATTCGGAATCACGATCATTCTGACACCGACTGTGCATATGCCCGACCAAGAGAACGAATTGTCTGATGGCAAAGGATTTGTGACATTACAAACGAACGTCACCTTTGATACGACCAAACACCAGCATGGCAATGATCGTCCCATGGTCGATCGACGCCATATCGAGAACGAAGTGCGCGTATGTGACGGGCAAACCGTGATTCTCGGGGGCTTGCGCCGCAAATCTACCCAAGACAATGAAGAAAAAGTACCGTTTATCGGCGATATCCCAGGTCTGGGTAAACTATTCGGCTCACTCAAGTTGACCAACAACAACACCGAGATGTTCATTTTCATCACTCCTACGATTATCCTCGACCCCGAAGAACAATTGATCCAAATCCGCAATGAAGAAGTGATGAAACGCCCTGGCGATACCCCAGAATATCTTCAACGGATCATCGAATCTCAGGAAAAAGAGCGCAAAAAATACTTCCAAAATAGCTTTAAAGCTCTGTTCGGGAACAGCAATGTCTAAACTGCAAAAACATAACCTCCGACATTGGCTCGATGCGATCGTACGCATCTTAAAAAAAGACATTCGCTCGTCTTCTGATCCCCCAGCACAACATCATCCTCATAAACCTTCAGCGTATAAAGGACTAAGTGACCCTGAAGAGATTGCCAAACGCTATCACCTCGCCTATTTTACCGACCTTTCCGAGTTCCCTTACGTCAAAGATAAATTCACCGTCCTCCCCTATTCTTTTGCCAAAAGCCATCTCCTTCTGCCTCTCGAAGAAAAGGACGAAGTGTTGCTCGTCGCGATGGCGCATCCCTTCGATTTAGAAACGTTAGAAGAAGTGCGCTGTCTGACCCACCGCAAAATTCGGGAAGTTTTGGCTTCCAAAGCAGCCCTCGAAGAGGCCATTGAGCAATGCTACCATCAAAAAGAAAACGAAGCCTCTGAATACATCGCCAGCCTTCAACAAAACGATGCTTTAGGACAAGTAGATGAAGAAGAAGGGTATGACCTTCTCGAGAAAAACGCTGATTCTCCCGTCATTCGGATGCTCAACGTCATGCTCGCCGAAGCCATTCAGCAAGGAGCCTCCGACATCCATTTTGAACCCTTGGAAAATGGACTAGGTGTACGCTACCGTATTGACGGCGTGCTACAAGCCCGTCATGCCCCGCCCAAAGAATTTCAATCTCAGTTAATCACCCGCATAAAAGTCATGGCCCGCCTCGACATCGCAGAACACCGCCTCCCGCAAGATGGTCGGATCAAATTAGCGATGGGCGGCCGGCAAATCGATTTTCGCGTGAGTACTGTTCCTGTCGTGTTCGGTGAGCGGATCGTCTTGCGTATCCTCGATAAGGGCAACGTGCTTCTCGGCTTAAATAAAATCGGCATGCGCGCGCCTATTCTCTCCTCTCTTGCAAAATTGATCAACTTGAGCGAAGGGATTGTGCTAGTCACCGGACCTACCGGCAGTGGAAAAACAACTACGCTCTATAGCGCTATTTCCGAGATCAATAACTCGGAGATGAACATCATGACAATCGAAGATCCCGTCGAATATAAATTGCAAGGGATGGCGCAAATCGGCGTCAACCATAAGATCCATCTCACCTTTGCCACCGGTCTGCGCCATATTTTGCGCCAAGACCCCGACGTGATCATGATCGGAGAGATCCGCGATAAAGAAACCGCTGAAATCGCGATTCAAGCCTCACTCACCGGTCACCTTGTCTTGAGCACATTACACACTAATGATGCCCCTTCCGCGCTTACGCGCCTTGTCGACATGGGCATCGAGCCTTACCTTCTCACCTCATCGGTGGTGGGCATTTTAGCGCAACGGCTCGTCCGCTTAATCTGTCCTCTGTGTCGCGTAAACTATACACCCACTGATCAAGAGCTTAAAGAACTCGGGATCGCCCGCGAAGCGCTGACTGAAGGTAAACTTTGCCGAGGTCAAGGCTGTGCACATTGCTTTGGCTCAGGCTTCAAAGGACGCCACGGAATCTATGAACTCATGCCCGTCACCTCCACCATCAAACGGCAACTCCTGCAAAGCCCTGATGCTTTAGAATTGCAACGCACAGCGTTTACTAGCGGTATGACGAGCTTACGGCAAGAAGGGGCTCTCCTTGCCATTCAGGGACTAACAGCCACAAGCGAAGTGCTGCGTGTCACGCGCGGCTGTGAGGAGGTCTGATGCCTCTATTTCGCTACCATGCCGTCACAGTGGACGGCAAAGCTCTCAAAGGAGTGATCGATGCCGATTCGCTACTTGTCGCCAAAGATAGACTGCGTAAACAGCAAATTCTTGTCACAAACGTCGTCCCTCTAAAAAATAAACAAGATCAACTTTCACTTAAACCCCCACAGCTGCTTGCTTTTACCCGTGAGCTCGCGCAATTGCTGAAAGCCGGTCTGCCCCTCTATGAAAGCCTGACTACGATCGAAGAAAAACACCGCCGCCATAAAACCCATCCTTTATTTCTCGACCTCTGCGATCATCTCAAAGGGGGAGTGGCCTTTTCTACAGCCTTAAAAAAATATCCCGCCACTTTCAATCGAATCTACCTTTCCATGGTCCAAGTCGCCGAACAAAGCGGGAATCTCGTCGCCGTCTTCGACCAATTGGCCCAACTAATCACTCGCCAGCAAAAATTAAAAAAGCAGCTCTCGTCAGCCCTCACTTATCCCGCATTTCTGTTGACCTTCTGCTGCGCAATTGTCTGTGGCCTGCTATTTTTCGTCATCCCCTCCATGAAAGAGCTCTTTGAAGGCCGGGCTTTACATCCCATGACAGCGCTCATCCTCTCGATCAGCAACTGGGTCAATACCCATACCCTATTCCTCACTTTTTCCCTCATCAGCCTGCTCACAACGTTCGTCCTGGTAATTCGCAGTACCCAAGGCAAAATATTCTTCTACGAATTTTCCCTTAGACTCCCCTTTGTGAAAACCCTCCTACTCGATTCTGCTCTCGTACGGATGTGTCGCTCTCTCTCGATGTTGTTAGCCGGTGGGGTTCCTTTGCTCGACGCCCTCTCTCTATCCCGTGGCGCCGTTAAAAGCATTCTCATCGAGCAAGCTTTGCAAGAGGCAGAAAAGCGGGTCGCACAAGGAGAACGCCTGAGCGCAGCACTCAAAGGCTCTCCCATCATTCCCCCTCTTGTGCTCCGCATGCTTGCCCTCGCCGAGGAGACAGGCAAAATGGGGGATGCTTTTTTTAACCTCGCAGAAATTTACGATGAAGAAATGGAAAAACACATCTCGCAGCTCACCACGTTTCTTCAACCCGCTCTATTAATCACATTAGGAGCCATTGTCGGTCTTGTCGTGCTGTCCATCCTCCTGCCGCTGACCGATATGAGCTCATTCACAGCAATGTAAAACAAGGAGATTCCCATGAAAACACGCAGGAAAAAACGCTCTCTCACGCTGATCGAAATCATGATCGTGATCGTACTCATCGGCCTCATCGGCACCGTTATCGGCGTCAATATGAAAGGCAGCCTCGATGAAGGACGCGCTTTCAAGACCCGCCAAGCCAAAGAACAAATCGCCGACATCCTCATGCTCGCCGTCGCTCAAGGCGCAACCATTGATCAGGTTATCACAGAGAGAGAAGGTGTCTTAACCGATTCCGGTTTAATCAAAGACCCTAAAAAGTTTTTAAAAGACGGCTGGGGAGTCCCGTTTCTCGTCGGAAGGCAAGGGGATCGGATTACTGTACGCTCAGAAAGGCTTGCGGCTTACAACAAAAATAAAAAAATAAAAACTGAAGAGGATGAGGAAACGGAAACAGTTGCTGAATCCGTCACGAAATGAAGCGAAGAGCCTTTACCCTGATAGAAATCATCATAGCGATAGCGATTTTAGGCTTGCTAAGCACGTTTACTCTTACCCAAGTCGCAAAACTTGTCAAAACGCATCAGTTTGACAAAGAGGTCTCAGAATTATTCATCCGTTTGCAGGAGGCACAAGTACTCGCCACCACTTTTCAAACCGACATCGAACTTGATATCTCCTGCAAAAAAGGGGCTTTCTCCTATATCTTTACCACCGATGAACCGTTTAAAAAACACCAATTTGAAAGCAAAGAATGCCCGCTTCCCCACGCCTCTCTAATCCAATTCAATAAAAGCAAGCCGGGTAAAAGCTCTCTGCATTTCCATATTTATCCTCAGGGCCGAATTGAGCCACGCGGCGTTCTCATCATTGAATCTTCCACTAAAACTCTCTGGATTGACCTACAATATGGTTTTATGATGAAGTATAGCAATAAACAACCCGTCGTCATTAACCAATCAACTCAGCCAAAGAAGCCTAAAATTTAACAGGGAGAAAAGATATGAAGCTCACCAGTCCTGCTTTTATCGAAGGAGGAAACATTCCCTCTAAATACACCTGCGAAGGAGAGAACATTAATCCAGAACTCCATATCAGCGGTGTCCCATCCGAGGCAAAAACCCTCGTCCTCATCATCGATGATCCCGATGTGCCCGAATTCGTCCGTAAAGATCGGATGTATGACCATTGGGTCGTCTATAATATTCCTGCGACCACAACCCACATTCCTGAACGATCCCAACCCCATGGTACACCAGGCAAAAACACTAGTGGTGGATTGGACTACACCGGTCCCTGCCCCCCTGATCGTGAACACCGCTATTTCTTTAAACTATATGCATTAGATTGCGCTTTAACCTTGCACACCGGGGCAACTAAACATGAAGTCGAAAACGCAATTAAAGGGCATATCCTTGCTCAAACTCAGTTAATGGGTAGATACGAAAAACATAAAAAATAATAAAAATAATTTTAGACTAGTTGACAAATAATTATTTTAATCATTAATGTGAAGTTATGTTTATATCCAACTTTTGGAGGAAAGGATGCAGATGCCGATGGAGTTAATGCAAAATGCAATGTGGTTGGCCAGTATATTTGGCCCCTTGCTGATGATTATGGGTATTTGGATGCTCTTTTACCATGATAACATGGGTAAAGTATGCAATTCAATAAAACACACCCCCGGTCTTATTTATACATTATCAATTTTTAACCTGTTGATTGGTTTGACAATCTTAAGTCAATTCAATGTATGGGTGATGGGTCTCTCTTTCCTAGTGACCCTATTAGGATGGGTAACCCTCGTCCGTGGACTGTTAGCGCTATTCGTCCCGCAAATGTGGATCAAGTGGTCTCACGATCCAAGCTGGATGAAAATCAAAGGCATCGTACCCTTAATATGGGGCTTTGGTCTTTGCTGGCTCGCATTCTGGATGTCATAATTCTAGACACAAAAAAAGGCTTAAAGTTTTACAACTTTAAGCCTTTTTTATTTTAATTATTCGTCAATCAGCAAACAGTTTCATTAAATGCGTTTGAAAGGCACTCCAGCAATTTCGTATTGAATAGTTTATTTTTTTCGTCTTTACTGCCAATTATCACGCCTTTCTCATATAATATTTTAACAATTTCTGGTATAAGATTAGCTTTTGTTATCTGCTCTTTTGGTCTTGACGATTGAGCATTTAAAATGTAAGCAATTGCAAATTCACCTATTTCTCTTTGAGACCCCGCTATAAAATTCATATGAATTTTGGCAAATTCAGAATTGAGAGAATTTATTCGATCATCTATTTTTCTCATTTCTAGTACTGTCTGATGGGCTGTTAATTCATCATTTGTTGCAACTGAAAGACTAGAATTTAATTGGTCTAATCGATTACGTTGTCCAGCAATTTCTTCATTTAAATTATGGATTCCTTTCTGGTATTCATCAGTTGTTGGTAGATGATCTAAATAACCCGGAAATTTTGCCAATTCTGCTTCAATTATTTTTAATTCATAAATAGTTGTTGCTGAATCGATTTTATTTTCTGATGATGGATGCTTTTCTTTTTCGCTTCGAATTAAATCAGGAGCTAATAAATTGAGTTCTTCTTCTGAAAGCTCCTTCCAATCTTTATCATTGTCATGCTGTTTGATCCAAGCTAATTTATATAATTTATTGAATTGATCAGCGTATGATTTTTTTTCTTCATGATTAACTGTACGCAAATATGCTTTTAAGAGATCGGTTCTTTGTTGAGAAGGTGTTGGTATTAATTCCTTATAGTCTGATTCAAGCTGCGCAATTGCACTTCGAAGATTAGCAACTAAATTTTCGTTTTCTGTTACATTTTTATTTTTTTCTAAATTATCGAGAGCCTTTTCAACTTGTTCTAACCCTTCTGTTTTTATTGTTACATGACTATTTTTTCTGGCAATAGAATTAAATGCCGCTCTTATTTTTGGTGTAAAGAATGTTAAGATATTAGTCTGATTCTTCATTCTAATAATGTTAAGATCCATTCTTTCTTTTAATGAATTAATATTACTAGCTATGCCGGCTGCAATCATTGATTTTGTTGCGAGCCCAGCCGATGTAGCTTCCATTTTTACTTTCGAAGTTTTTTTAACTATTTCCAATCTTTCTTCCAATGTTTGTCCAGCAGTTGGTGCGATTTGCAAGTCTTTTTCAATCTCGGAAAGTTGGAAAGTTAACTCATCTATTTGTAAAGCAATGTTAGAAGGAATGAGTTGTTCTTCTGCTTTTTGTAGTTGTATTTCTAATGCCTTTTCTCCTTCATGAAGTTCAGTTCTAACAAGAGTCCAACGTTTTACAAGCTCAGGATAAGATCCCACCCAACCTAAAATAGTATCAACAGGCGCCAAATTGGTTCTACAAGCTTGAACTGCTTCAAAAGCATTAGTGGGGATAGAAACAGCTAATTGTAAGTAATAATTCTCTAAAAAGGGCTGAATTTCCGAATGGGGGATTTTTGAATCGATTAGAATTTGTAAATATGTAGGGAAGAGATCGAATTTCGATTGCGACAAAAGGTTTGTTAAATTAGATTTTGCTTCAGTAATATTTTTATGTAAGATTTTAAAGAGTTTTGCATTTGTCGAATGAATCTGATCAGAAAAGCTTACATTGAGTCGATTGCGTATGAGAATTAAACATTCTTGAATAGAAGAATCTCCAACATTTGCGTCACAAAGAAGTTTCAAACAGTTTAGAGCTTTCTCTAAATGGCTAGATGTTGTTCCCCGTTCGCTAAAGAACTCAATATATTTTTTAGCTATGGCAATTTCTAAGATTTCTTTTCTAGTTCGCCATTCTGCTTTTTGAGCAGGGTTTGAATAGTGAATTAATAACTCAATGATATGGAGCTGCTCGATATAAACGTTCAGCAAGTCCTCCGTTGAAAGACGGGTAGTAGGCATCTTATCTGTTGAAAGTCCAACGGTATGAATCGTCGCTTTGAAGTATTTTAGTAGGTATTCTGTGATAACAGAGTGTTTTGCGTTTGACACTATTAATAAATTTATATAAACCTTGATTGCAGTGCGATCACTTTCGGTCAATTCAGAAAACTGAAAATGGTTTTGCAAATTTTCGATAATTTTTTTCTCATCTAAATCGCAACCGAGCAAAAATCGAAAAAAATGCGAAATATGTTGAAACAATCTAAGGACAGGATTTGCTTTAAGATTTACTTGATATGTCAGAATTCGTCGATCCCATGTGAATCTTGCATCATCGGCCGCTGACGTTCTGAATAAAGCGGCGTTATGTATTTCAGGGCGTACATTTATCATATTGTTAATAACCTCGATTTTTATACTTTAATTATAACAGAAAGTTAAATTTTTTGTTATCAATGATTAAAATTAATTTTTTCGCCTATTTTTGATAATATGCTTATAATTAATAGTTTAGAAAAATCAGCATTGTGAGTGTTATCAATTTGTAAATTAAATTACTAATTATTAATGACTTAAAGCAATAGCACATCTATCCAGAATAGGGATGAGATAGAGATTGCTGCTGAGGGGCTTGCGAAGAACATTTTGATAAAGTATGCTGAGAAAAAATCTTTTTCCTTGAGGAATCTATGCGTTTGAAAACCCTGATTATAATGCTATTTTGCCTAGGACTTACAGTAGGGTGGGTCATTCCTGAGCCAGTTAAACCTGTGGCACCTGCGCTTAAACAAAGACAGCCGCATTGGCGACCCAAAATCATGGAGAATTATCCCGAAGGGCAGCCGATGAGGGTGTTATTCTATGAGCAAATCGGGGATCAAAATGAAGCGCCTGTAAAACAAGTGGTGTTTTATCCGAGTGGCCAGATCAAGACAGAAATGGATTTGATTGTAGTAGAGGAAGAATCTAAAGGGGCAAAGGATTGGAAATCGACGATTGTGCCGCATGGAATGTGCATGTCCTTTTTCGAAAATGGGCAAGTGGAAAAAGCAGCGTTCTACGATCGAGGATTGTTACATGGTGAGCTTAAGGCCTTTTTTGAAGATGGCAAATTACACGGACAATGCGGGTTTAACGCGGGCGAGCGACATGGGGCGATGGTGTCTTATTATGAGGATGGCTCAAAAGCGGAAGAAGTGACTTTTGACAACGGCAAGATCATGGGCGAGCTTGTGAAGTACCACCCCAAGGGAAATCGGGCTGCTTTAGTTCCGTACGAAGAAGGAGTACCGCATGGTTCAGCTATGGAATGGTATCCGGGTGGGGCATTAAGAGCGAGCTTGAGATATCAAAAAGGGATGCTGCATTCTGATGGAAAAAATCCCGCGGTAGTTGTCTATGCTGAAGACCGATCGATTGAAGAGGTGCAAGATTTTAACCAAGGACAACCTATCGGCACCCATTTTAAATATCACCCCAACGGTAAAGAAGCCTACAAAGCGCAATATAAAAATGGAAAAAAACAAGGCAAAGAGCAATTTTTTGCAACGACCGGTAAATTGCTAGGCGAGGGAGAATACAAGGATGGGATGGCGATTGGCAAACATTGGCGTAATGCAGAAAATGGCACTCAGACTTATCTAGCGCAATTCGATAAAGAAGGCAAATTACTGCTGCCCGTACAGGAATTCACACCTGCGGGGAAAAAAGTCGCCGAGTATTTTTTCATCGGGGACAAACGGCAGGGAGATTTTCGGCAGTGGTATGAAGATGGGACCCCAAGTGTGGAATATCATTACGAAAATGGGCAATTCGAAGGGGAGCAAAAAGAATATTACTCTAATGGTCAGCTGAAAGTAAAAGCGATGTACCATAACAACATCAAAGACGGACGTTTTGAAGAGTGGTATGAAAATGGTCAATTAGCTGCGCACATCGAATTAAAGAACGGAGAAAAAGAAGGGATCTGCCGCGAGTGGTATGAAGATGGAACTCATAAACTCGATGAATTTTATGTCTTAGGGAAACTCGATAAAACGCGCAAAGAATGGCATCCCAATGGCGTGCTTCATTTTAGCGGGGATTTTTCTGTGGGTAAACGACACGGCGTGCATAAAGAATGGAATGCCGATGATGAACTGATCATGGAAGTGCGCTATGAAAATGATTTAGCTATGGGTACGGCTAAAGTCTGGTATGGCAAAAATAAGCTGAGAGAGATTGTTCAATTTGCAAATGGCAAACGCAATGGCAAAGATGAAGAATATTATCCAAACGGCCAAATGAAAGCGTTAGCCGTATACAAAGATGATTTACTCGAAGGAGAAACCAAAGTTTGGTTTGAAGATGGACTCCTGAGCGCGGTAAAAATATTTCACGAAGGGCATCCGATCACGGAACATAAAGAATATTTTTCCAAAACAGATTTAGAGCAAGCTTCGGTCAATACATCATCCAAAAAACCTCTGCAACAGCTCGCCCGTCATTTTGTGTACAATGATGAGGGTCAATTTCATGGTGAGCAGAAAACCTATCATCCCAATGGCACCATTCAAACGTCAGTTATGTACGAAAAAGGCGATTTACACGGACTTAAGGCGATGTGGGATGAAAATGGCAATTTGCTAGAAGAAGCGAATTACATCCACGGCAAACTCAATGGACGTTTTTTCGAAAAAGGACGCGACGGCAAAGAGATCATCTTCCAGTACAAAGACAATCGCCGAGAAGGACTACATGAAGTGTATTATCCGACTCATGAGTATTTTGGTAAGGTTAAGGCGTTAGAAATCAAATTCGTCAATGATCTTGCTGAGGGAGAAGCACTGGAATACAATGAAGCAGGCATCAAAATCGCTACCACGCCTTATCTGCATGGAGCAAAAGAAGGGGTTGCTAAGATCTTTTCTCCGAAAGGACAACTCTTGATGTCGATCGAATTCCATGGAGATAAGCGGAATGGTCCTTCTTTGCAATACTATCCGAGCGGAAAGTTGTTTGTGGAAGGACGCTTTGTTAACGATGTCAAAGATGGTGAAGAAAAAACCTATTATGAAAGCGGCAAGCTCGCTAAAACGATCCCTTACAAAAATGGCAATATCCATGGGTTGTATCGCGAATGGAGCGAGCAAGAGGTGCTCACCTTTGAAGGGGAATACAAAGAAGGCAAGCGCAACGGTAAGTTTAACAAGTACTTTGATAATGGTAAGCCGCACCTGTTACAAAGCTTTCTCGATGATGAGCTACATGGTGTGAAGAAGAGTTTCGAAAAAGATGGTAAGGTGAGCGAATCTAAATTCGATCGCGGCAAAAAAATCGCTTAAAAAACAGCTCTGTGGTGAAAAATTTTACCACAGAGATAAGAACCACAGAGGGATTTTTCGTGCCCGAGCCCGTGTGCGTGCCCGAGCCCGATTTTTTTCTCTATGGTTTCCCATCTCAGTGGTTTAGTTTTTTCAGGGGCTTTGGGGGATGTCAATATCATTTCTTTGGATGTATGTCGCAATCATGGGTGCGAGCAAAGTTCGGAAACTCGAACCATGCATGTAATGCGGGTCAGGGTTGTCGGAATGGGGACAGAGTTTAATTACATGTGGATGATGCCCGTCGAGTAACTCGCGATTCATTGCCCCTCGAACGACAGGATCAGAGAGAATCAGCAAGTTGACAACTTTATAAGCTTGGTTATGTTCGATAATGCAGCCAGGAGCAATCGTGATAACAATAATTCTCTTTCGCAAACTTTCAGGAAGTTGATCTAAAGCATTGTTCACTTCAATGGCGCCACGGCTATGGCAAATTTGCAGCAAGCGATCAGAAGGATGACTTTCAAAAAACACTTGCCATTGCTCTAACAATTTTACCACGCCAGGCGTTACCGTGCCGCCTTGTCCAAGTAATGCAGCGCCAAAATCGCGAAAAAAATCTACAGTTGCGCTATATGTACAATGCAGATTATGTCCTCGAGCATAGAAGTCTGAAAGTTGATCTGCATGCTCCTTTGCATGATGAAATTCGCAGCGGATTCCGTTATGAAATCCGATCTGGCCACGAAGAAGATTGGGACGATTTAGATGATAAATACTAGAAGGTTCTGCAGTTCCTTTCTCTAAGTCAGAAAAGCGAATTCTTTTTCCGAGAATTTCTAAATGATGATGTCGATGTAAAGCGCAAATTAATTGTGCTGGATTGGCCTTCAATTGCTCAGGAGTTGTTGCAGCGCAGATGTGGTTTTTTTGCTCTTGAGATAAGCACTCAAATCTTTTTATCGCGAGAGCTTTAATCGCTTCGGCCAAGCGAGGCAGATTGTTCAGTGCATTTCTTCCGCCCCAACCTTCGCCCCCTTTATCATGCTCTGTGGCTGCTTTATAGACTTCAAAATCGAGATCATCTCGGAGATTTTTAGGAATGGCATCGTAGGATTTTTTAAGGTCACTGATCTGTCCGTGCAAGCTTTTTTCGAAAAGATCCTGTAGAGGATGGCGTCCCAAGCTGATGTCGCAACAATCAGTGGTGAATACACTTGCCAAGAATGAAGCAGAACGAGTCAGTGAACGATGCCTTTCAGGAGAAAGTCTTTTGGTGACGGCTTGCACTGCCATATTTGCTGCTGCTTGTATTAAAATATTAGAAAAAGACATAAAAAACCTCATTTTGAGCCAAAGATATTAGGGCCTGTCGTCAATTGATGAAAAGCGCTTTTTAAGCAATTGCAGTTTATTTAGAATTTAAAAAATTGATGAAGACAAGATTTAGAAAATCGACGTGTATCGAGCAGCCGTAAAGAAGAGAAGGGGATGAGTTTTAAAGTTGCTGGAACAGCTTCTTCAAGAAAGAGAATGCCGTTTGGGTTAAGTAGCGAGGATGTATCAAAAACGGACAAGAGTTGCATCAATAGATTTGGTGCGACGGCATAAGGCGGATCAGCATAGATGATGTCAAAATGCTGATCGTGTTTGATCAGTTTTTTTAAAGCGAGCATGACATCGTATGTAATCACTGTACAGCGATCTTCGACGTTTAAGCTACGGCAGTTCTCTTCGATGCAGCGCCTCGCCATCGGATGTGTTTCCACAAAGGTTACAGAAGCAGCGCCGCGACTTAAGGCTTCAAAACCCATCGCACCGGAGCCTGCATACAGATCGAGAAAATGCGCACCTTCAATTTTCGACTGTACAATGTCGAAGGCGGCTTTGCGCATCACAGCTAGAGTGGGGCGCGTTTGTTCGCCTTTTGGTGATTTAAGGGGACGATTGCGAAAAGAGCCTCCGATAATACGCAGCATATTTATTCGAAGCTAATTTCAGAGCGATGTTCTTTTAAGATGACTTTGGCATCTTTCAGGTGAGAGGCTTTGCCTTCTCTTAAGAATTTAGCATAGCAGACATTGGCGTGCTGAGCTTTCCATCGCTGCGTCAAATTGTGATCGCCTTTATGTCCTTCAATAAATGAGATGTATTTTTTGATCGCTACCCATTGATCTAGATGGCGACCTTGAATCACCAGATCAAAGGCGCAAGGCTCATCGATTTTTCCCACAACAACATAGGGTTGATGGCTATATAAAGGCATGAGATGCGAGTTAGCTGCGTAAAATTCGATATGGGATTGGGGATTATGCGGAACAGCGGAGATCATTAAATCTTTGGCAATCGGATCTTTTAAATCGAGAATCAACTTAGCCAATCTTCTGGGAAAAGCAGCATGAGTGTCGGAATAAAGCAATTTTCCTCCGCTGATGGAGCTGAGCAAATCCAGAAATAATAAATCGTTTTCACGCCCGATCGCCGCGGTATACAGAGAGACTTTCCCGTTATTTTTTTCGATCCATTTTTTCATCACAGTTTGTTTGCGCTCAGAACTGAGCGAGCTTTTGCCATCGGTGAGAAGTATCGCTGTGTGAACTTCATCGTTTTCAGGCATAGCAGCGAGGATCTTTTCGAGAGAGGCATAGATTTCACCGGCCGTGAATAATCCTCCTCCTTCTTGTCGATCGAGAAATTCTTCAGCGGCTTGAATATTCTTCATCGTCACAGCGCTGCTTTCAGGACGAAAGCGATTGATGTGTTTATCAATGATAAAAATATTAAACGTATCGCCGTGCTGCATACTCGAGAGCGCTTTGAGCACACCGCGCTTAAACACAGAAAAACGGTGTTTTTGCACTGAGCTTGAGCGATCGAGGATAAAATAGATATTTTGCTTTAAACTTTGAGAACTGATGTCGTAGTTGGCCGTCAAAGAAATCGAAAAGATATATCCTTTCCCTTCCGGATTAGGCAGAAAGACGATATCGGCATCAAAATCATCGTTCCATTCAGCCGCAAGCGCCATCGAAGGAAAATCGTAATGTTCAAAATCGTACTCCGCACGTGCAAGTTCGATCGGTTTTTTTTCTAACGCTCCGGTCGGTTTTGGAATGAATAGCGTCGAGCGAGTTTGCTCAATGTCAACCTTGAGTTGATTAGGTGTGACTTGAGCTGTTACGGGATGGGAATCTGTTTTTAGCTGGAAATCATTGCCGATATTTAAACTACTTGGAGAGATAAGTTGCGGCGCAAGATTGAGTGCATAACCGGCTTCATATGAGGGATACAGAAGCACTGGACTCACACTGAGCAGCTCGTCATTTATCTCAGCATCAAAAATGGGAACGGGAAGGCTCGCGGCTCCAGGACTTGACGGCGGCGCATCGATTTGCAGTTGTGAAGCTATGGGACTACCTATTTCCGGTGGTGCGAAGAACGCAGGTATGTTTCTTTCGCCTTCTTCTTTTAAGGGAGAAGATTTAACAGTGAAGTCTTGATGAAATGTCTCTAATGTGTCCAAGTGCGTAGACGGTTCATAATCGGAACCTTCGTGATTGGGGGCAAGTGCGATACCTTTAGGAAGTTCTGCCAGATCATAGGGTTGATGAAAGTGAGGAGAGAAAACAATAATGCGTTGGAATACTTCTTCGAGCATGGCATTCTTTTGCCAAAATTCATCGCTCTCGTCTGCTTCTAATGTCGCTGCAGACGTTTTGGAAAAATTAAAAAATGCCGACGATCCTTGTAGAAACAGCGGATTATGATAAAAAAATGTTAAACCGATCACATGCAAAGCCAAAGAAATCGTTAAACATTTAATGAGCAGCCGAGCGCCCGGTGATCGAGGGAAGAGGGAAGGTTTCATAACTCTTGCTCTCCTGAGGTCTGCATTTGGCTTATCCGCTGTTTTAGGGTTTCATCGGTTGTCTCTGCCATCAGCTGATCTAACGCATTTTTCGCAACTTTTAGTGCATCGTTATTCTGCGTCTCTTCCGCCTCCAACAATCGCACTGTGACATCAACCAAAGTCAAATAATGTTGAAACAGTTGCTGCTTGTCAGGAAATTGCGCTGCTGCAGAAAAGTATTGTCGCACTAGCGGGTCGTCTTCGCAAGAGAAATTTTCTTTCATTTGCGTAAGTAGAAATCGTTTGTGACTGTTTTTTTGATGTTGTGGGGCCAAATCTGACTTGATATCCACGTAGCAAAGCGCAGCTTCTAGATGGACCGGCTCCGAATGAAGTTTGCGTTTAAGCTGAATATCTTTTAATGCGTCGCAAATCGCTAAAATTGCTTCGGAATCTTCTTGTCTTTGCGTCTCGCTAAGCATCGAATATTTAAGCTTAATCGCTTCGAGCTCTGCGGCTGTTGCAAAATAAGAATTAGCGTGGGAAGAATTTGAAATTAATTCTTCAAATGTTTGTAGCGATCGCTCTCTTTCGCCTAATGCAAGATAGGTTCTGCCCAATTCAAAAGTTGTCATCCGCTGGTATTTCCACGGGTAGCTGGGATGAGTTTGTTGTTCTTTGGACAGCGCTTCGAGCAATTTGGCCCGCGCTTTCATCCGACCTGTTTTAGCGTAAATCTCAGCCAACTTGATCGCCTCACCTTCTTGATCAAGCGATTGTGGGTCAATGGAAAGATCAAACGATTGCGCATTGACGCTCAGCAATTTTTCTAAGACAATCGCTGCGCGTTCCAACGATGCGCCTCGCCCTTTTTGATATTGTTGAAAGTAGTAACTCGATAGCCAACGTTGATTTTCTTTACTGATCGGTTTATCTAAAGCTGTATACAAATGATCTGCTCCTTTTTCGAGCATCAAGGCTTTTTCTGTTACGGATGCTTTTTCCGCTAAACTTAAGTAGGTGTTGTATAACGTGAGATGTAAATCCAGTGCGCCTTGAAGCTGAGGATTTAACGCGAGTGCCCGTTCAGCATTGAGCACAAAATGCATATCGTCATGCGAGCCTTTTTGATAAGCATAGGCGATTAAAAGATAGGCATCGGCACATGCTGTATCTTTGGGAAAATCTCGCACGTAATTGCCAAAATCTTCGATAGCTTCGTCGTATAACCCCAGTTCAAATTCTGTCTTTCCCCTTAAGTAACGAATTTTTTGTTTTTCTGGTGCGGTAAAGGCTTGCCGATCATTTTCAATGCTATTCAAGCTGGATAACAGCTCGTCTTTTTTGATCCGCTCTGTTTCCGCTGTGGCATGTTTGACATCTTCAAGGCGGCAGCTCACAACCTGGCGCACGGCATTGGCATGATTACTACTCTGCGGAAATTCAACACGAAAGGTTTCAAACGCAATAGCCGCTTCCGCCCACTTTTCTTCTTGAACAAGAAGTAATGCGTAATCGTACATCAACGCTTCGCGTTGCTGATGATACGGAGAAAATTCCAGTAACTCTTTCAGTGTGAAGCGCGCTTTAGCCCATTCTTTGCGTTCGCGGCAGAACTCTACATACATAAGCTGGGTTTTGTCGGTTTCTTCATCACTTGCAAATTCAGTTTTAAGATGGAATAGCACCTTTTCAAATAGCGCAAAATCTTTTGTCTCTTTGGCGCAGATCACAAGAGAGAGCAGCGCGCTTTTCTCTTGGGCGCGATCCAGACATTTAGTGGCTAAACTTTGCTTGAGCGGATCGATAGCGCGGTTGAAATCAGGTGTATGAAAAAAGGACTTA
This sequence comes from uncultured Verrucomicrobiae bacterium, assembly GCA_963839895.1. Lineage (GTDB taxonomy): Bacteria > Chlamydiota > Chlamydiia > Chlamydiales > Rhabdochlamydiaceae > CAJCIW01. Next base: position 1,669,170 of record CAWIWQ010000001.1, on the reverse strand, counting down.
CCCAAAAAATATTGAATGATGGGTTTTTTCTCAGAGGGAATAAATTTCGAAGCTTTGTCGTGTGCTAAAATAAAATCGCGATAGCGTTTTTCTTGAAAGAGTAGATTGAGCTGGTTAAATGCGGCCTTTGAGGCATATTTTCCTTCCAGTTCGACGATGGCGGCAAAGCTGTCGATCGCTGCTTTTTTATCGGTATGTAGCTGTAATGAGGCCGCTTGAAACAGATACTCTTCCCGTTTACTGCTGTTTTTGTGTGCGAGCAATTGATAGAGTGAGGCAGCTTTAGGATAATCTTCCAAAAAGGCATAAATTTGCGCTTGGGGAAGAAGCGTCATATCGGAATATTTGGTGTGCATCAACTGCTGATATTCAGATAAAGCGGATTTGAGCCAATCTTTTTTCTTACTTTCATTTTCCAGCGCATGCGCCTTGAGAAAATAGGTTTCAGCCAGCTCGAAGCGGATCGTGTTGAGTTGATCATCTTCAGCTCGTGGGTCCTTTAAAAAGTGATCGGCAGCTAAGATAAATTCTTCCTGTTTGCCCGTTTCATACAGCGCGTGTAGATGACGAAAACGACATTTGTGTCGAAATTCCTCGCTGGCAATTTTATCGTAGCTCGCGACAGCCTCTTGAAAATTTTTCTCCTGAAAATTCAGATCACCGAGCATCGCATAAAGCTGATCGGTATAGGGACTTGCAGCATTTTGGCTTAAGAATTCTTTAATTTTAAGCTTAGCTGTGCCGTAATCTTTTTCTTTCCAATATTCTGCAATCCGCCTTAACGCTAGACTTTCTTCTAGGGAGGTATCGACGTTTTTGGCCGTGACCGTGGCGACAAAGCTTAAAATAAGCGCGAAAAAAAATCTTTTCATCCGATTACCCTATGGAATTTTTTTTGATTATAAACACCTCAAAATATTAATCAAACGTCCTGTGAAAAAACCCATTCAAAATTTCTAGCCGTCTTGCTATTTTTGTAATTTACGCGGAGTTACCCCCATGGGCATTCAATTGATGATCATCGCTTCCCTATTTGTCGCTGCTTCGAATTTTTGCATGCGACGTAGTATCGACTCGGGGGGATCGAGCAAAGCTTTTTTGATGATCCAACTCTCTTTGGTCTTTCTCGTCGCGGTTTTGCTTAACCCTGTGCGCACGGGAGATTTTGCTTGGAGCGATTGCATGGTGTATTTTGGGCTCGGCGGTGGTGTGATTTTGGCTGTGATGATGATCTGCTTAGGGAAGTCCTTAGAAAATGGTCCTCCGGGATTGACCTTTGCCGCGCTTAATTCTTCGACTGTAATGCCGATGATCTTGATGGTGTTTTTATTCGGTGCGCCATTCGGCTATTTTTATACCTTATTTAATGGCGTCGGATCGCTTCTCGTTGTGCTGGGTTTATTTTGGGCTGGCTGGGGCGCCCGTAGCTCCGAGAAAAAAATGCGCTGGGCTGCCTTTGTAGTCGGGGCCTTTGTCCTGCACACCTTATTCCTAATCATCATGCAGTGGCGCGCCCTATTCATCAATTTTCCCGGGGAAAACGGCCTATTTTTAAGCTTTGATGTGCAAGATGCTAAAAGCCAATGGTTCATGCCGGCCGTGTTCTTTGCCGCCGCGATAATTCAAATTATTGTTTACATAACTACCCAAAAACGGCTCCCCAACCGCTCCGAGGTGACCTACGGTATATTAGGGGGGATTGCCAATGGTGTAGGTACCTTCTTTATGATCTGGTCCACCGAAGTCTCTACCCCTCTGGAACATGCTATGATTTTTCCGATTTTCTCGGTGGCGATCATCCTTCTTTGCAACCTTTGGGGCCAATGGCTCTATAAGGAGCGGGTTAATTGGCTAGCCAACGCCTGTTGCGTTTTCGGCATTTTGATCGGAACCTTGGATTGGAAGGTCCTTTTTCGGTAGTAAGTAAATTTTCTAATTAACATGCTTTTCTAATTAAAAATTTAATTCCTAATAAGTTTATTTTTTTATTATATATTCATATTTTTAATTATTCGTTTTTATTCAACTAAACTCTTTTGTGTGTTATAATTAAAACTAAAATAAGTAAATCATAAAATATTGAGGTTAATATTATGACAATAGAAAGAAGTGAAGCAAATCCCTTGCAGAATTCACGCTTAGCTGCAATTTTTCTTTCTCCCGATTTTAATTTTGACACCACAGCTAATGAAGCCGGCGTTATTCATAATGGCAAAGAGAAAAAAGCCGTTCTAATCGGTCGTGTTAAAAAAATGGATCAAGCACACCGCAGCCAATTGATGGACCAGCTCAATTGGGCCATTAAACTCGTTCAGCAAACGAAACAACAAGCTCCAGAATTACTTGTAATGTATACCTTATGCAGCAAAGTAACTAGCGATGATGGCGAGCAAGCGCCCAGATCGAATTTCATAGTTGCCTGTATACGTACAATTGGACATTTATTTGCCTTACGCATTAGCAGTGAAGATGTCGCAAAGCGTATTACTCTTCTGCGAAGTGAAATGCTTGCCGAAAGAAATTTGGATGATAAAACAATTCTACTTAACACCGCTGATTATCCTGCATTACCAGACTTGAAAGATCTCAATGAAGCGCTGGAAGTAACTCTTGCCTCTTCTAGAAAGTATTTTGAAGAGATAAGTTCTGCTGAAGGCATTGCTAGCTTGCAAACCGATCTTGCTAAGCTTAAAGAAGAGTTTAAGAAAGAAAAAGATAAAAATTGGGCTAGTTGCGATTTTCTAGGAAGCTATACTTTAGAAGTTGAATTATTCAAAACAAAGATCAACGCTAATGCAAAAATCCCACAGCAACTGAAAGATAAACTTACAACAGGCATATCAATTATTACAGAATATTGGGTGACAAGATCTATACAGAGAAGCTCATCAAACACTGAAGCAGCTATACAGGAGGTTTTGATATCAAAACTATCAAAGTTTCTTGATATTTTAGCAGATTCTTATCCTAAATATGTAATCGATCGATTACGTACTAAATTGAATGAGAGCACGACTGAAAAGCAATTTTCGCATGTCGAAAAGATCATTGTGGGAACATATCAACGCAATCGTTTAGATCAATTAATCACCTTGCTCGATCATAAGTTAAGCGATGCAAAACAGCAGTTAACAATACTCCAAGCACAAGAAAAGGATGCTCAAAATAACAATTCAAAATATATTGCAAAAAAAGACACTGACGAGGTGCTTAAAAACAAAAAAACGGTTGAAAAGCAAAATATAGAATACAACGAGATTACACAAGCCCTCGCGAGTCTTGAGAATGCCTTGGGTAAAGGAATGGAGACATTTAAAGCTGTTTTAAAGCTTAGAGCGCCTCACATTTATAGCAATGTTAAAAATAATGCTGATTTATCAAAATTTGGCGTAATGTTGAATTCTTTGAACGCTCTATTTAACAATCCTTTAGCTACCACTAATAGTAAATTGGAAGCGATTGAACTATTATTGGGACCGGATGCATCTGACAAAGCAGTAGCCTTAAAAGCTGAAATTACCCGGCGTAAGAGTCTTGCAGATCCATTAGCGGAAAGTGATCAATTTGTAAAAGACTATTTTGGCTATATCAAGACGTCTATCTCTGAACAACAAGCAAAAGTGAAATCCGAATTAGATAAAATAAGAGAAGTAGAATCAAAATCAAAAAAACCTGACACAACTTCGACTGAAACGCCACCACCACCACCTCCTCCTCCATCGAAAACTGGACCTTTTCCTTTACCTAACCTACCCGCAATGAATTGTGATCCAAAAATGAATGAGTTAGTCAGAAAGATCCATGAAGGATGTACAGCTAGTGCGGACTATGACAGTAAGAGTGATATCGAAGCAGCCATGAAAGAAAGTTCTGATCAGAAAGTATGGAATCGAATATATCAAAACTTTTTCTGGATTCTTGTGGGCGCTGACGAAACAAAAGAAAATACTGGTGATAAGGAGTATGGTATGAAAGTATTTTTAAGTCAGTCACTTGGTTGGTTTGCAACAGCTCCAAAAAATCATGCAAATAAGCTCCAAATGAATGAGTATCGGGTTCTGGCAATGGCCAAAGCATTGAATGGTGAAACTCTAAATGGTCCATTCAAAGCAGGAAAAGAAGAAGTTTAAAAAAACTGATCTTATTTTCTTTCATAAAGGGGCTTTTTTAAGCCCCTTTTTTATTGGGAATATTCATCACTTAGGGAAATATCGTAACAGGCGATCAGTTCATCAGCTTTGGGATCGTTATTCATTTTCAATTGTTCGTAGAGGCGCAAGGCTTGAGCGCTGAGGCCATGCTCGAAATAGAGCACGCCAAGACGCAGGAGGACTTCGCGTTCTTGTGGGGCTACTTTGAGGATAGATTCACAGGCACGCATTTCTTCTTGAGGAAGGTCGAGGTTGCGGTAGACCATCGCGAGTTGTGCTTGCACCCATGGGTCATTGGGAGCATAGGAATCGAGAATTTTATACTCCTCGATAGCTCGATAGGAAGCCCGTTTAAATTTTTCCAGCATGTGGGGCGAGGCATAATCGGGAGAGACCCAAAGGTGTTCTTCATTGGGCTCCCGTTTGCGCGGGTCCATGTAGAGTCTGGAAAGAGCCATGTAGGTATTCGCTGTGCGGGCATGCGCTTCGAGGTCGGTGGGTTTGAGTTTGATGATTTCGATGTGTTGTTTGACGATCATCAAGAGGAGAAGTTCTTTCATTTGGTGCAGATCTTTCCAATGCGTCCAGCCGCTGAATTTTTGCATGAGCGGGGATAGCGTTGCAAAAGATTGAGGAACAGAATAGTAAGTATATTCTTGTCGATGCAAAACGAGGAACAGTCGTTCTAGAGACGAAGATAAGGCTAGATGATATTCTGTTGTGCCGCGCTCACAATGGATGGCCTTAAGACAGGACTCGATAAAGTGTGTGCGCACTTCTAAGAGTTGTTCCGGTTTTTTTGCTTGGAAATAGAATAAGAGCACAAAATAAGTAAAGCCGGTGAGAAATAGTCCTGCCAGAGAAAAAGCGAACATAGTTGTTTTCGTGAGAAAGGAAAAAAATAGGACAAAGGAGATTAATTCAAGGACGCCGATGCAAAAAAAAGTGATGTGAAAAAAAGCATATTGCCGCGTCACTTGTTTAAACATTTCCAGGGCCTCTAGCGAGAGGCGATCTGCTGATTGATGGTATGTATAGCCTTGTGCTGTGGCATCGGATGTTGTCATAATGATCTCTATTTTATGATTTCATTTTATATTGAGCGCAGATTAATGGTAAGCGGTCTGTAGCATGAAGTCGATCACCCGCTGCGATACGCCCGCTGCTTTTAAATCTTCCACATCCTCCGCAGTGAGATAATACACACTACCCGTGGAATGAATCGCGCCGATGATTTTATCATCTTCAATTCCCGCTTCCGACATTTTTTCGATATCTGCGATCGAAAGCTGTTCTCCACGGTCAATGCGATTCATCGTTTGTGGTGAATTGCGCTGAATGTTATCGCGATCACTGGAATCTAAAGCAGCACCGATCATTGCGCCACCTACAGCTCCCACGGCTCCCCCAATTAAAACGCCTGCAGGAGTGGGACTAATCAAGGCTCCAGCGCCGACACCTACGCCTGCGCCGACAAGGGCACCGGTACCCGCATTTGATTCACAACCCGCAATGAAAATAATCAAGGGGATTAAAATTAGCGATCGCATGTGGGATCTCCTTTAGGCGCGAGATAGGTAGGCTTTAGAATACACCAACAGGATAAAAGCACACAGACTTACAATTCCGGCGAATAGATACAGTAAATGAGGACTATAACCTGTCAGCAAGCCGCCAATCACAGGACTGATGATCGTGGCAATCGAGGTCATCGATTGATTAATGCCTAAAATACTTCCTTGAATGGCGGAAGGGGCTTTGAGAGAAATTGTCGCAAGACCATTTGTCCAACACAGCGATGCAGCACAAACCACCGGAAAAAAGAATAAGAAAAACCAAAACGGCGTATGTGCAAACATCGTATCTAAGAGTAAAAAGGCTAACACAAATAAACAAGCAGCGAGAGTTTTCCCCGGAAAAAATCGTTTGGCGAGCTGACGATTTAAAATCCAGTTGGATAGACCCCAGCACACACCCACCCCAATTAAACTTAGCGTGATATTGACGATTTTAAATTGAAAATGATCGAATAAAAATGTCGGTAAAAATTGGATGGAAGCGACCCAAGCCAGCATGAATAAAAAGTTAACTCCGTAAATGACTCGCAGTTCATGACTGCGAATGCCCTCGATGAGATTGTGAAAACCTTTGAATGGGTTCAATCCGGGATGGCGCTTGGAAGGATGCGTTTCGTGAAACAGTAACAGCATACAAATGAGATTAACTAAGGAAAGCAGTGAAGTGATCCAAAAGGGAAAACTAGGATTGAAATGGCGGCTGATTCCGGGATCGGAAAGTACGCCCCCAAACGCAAAGGCAAAAATAAAGCTCAAACCCCCAATTGCTCCAATCTGACCAAAATTTTTCGTACGAGAATGCTCATCTGGGCTCATATCTGCCACTGCTGCTAAACATAGTGTGAGATTGCCGGCGAATAGCCCTGTGAAAAATCGACTGAAAAATAACAGCAAAAGCGAATCCATCAAAATGCTAATCGCCGTGAAAGTATAAGTGATCGCTGTCCCCAAAATCGTAATGAAAAAAGCTCGTTTTCTACCGAAGCGGTCGGAAAATTGACCGATCAGTGGCGCACCAAAAAATTGTGCGAGCGGAAATGAGCCGATTACAAGACCTAGTAACAGTGTGCGTTCAAAATAAGGAGTGGCTCCGGCGAGTATGGAATGGGTGTTCTTAAGAAATAGCGGTGTGAAAATGGGAAAGATGATGGCCAGCCCGAAATTATCGAGAAAATAGGTCAGAAAAACCGGAAACAATGCATGACGCTTGCGAAAACTCATATCATTCCTGTTTGGCGTCACCATAGTGAAGAGAGAAAGGGAAAGTCAAGAGCTCAAGATTAAGCCGTTAATTTTTTGCCTACGACAATGGCGGTCGGTTCTTCGCGGAAGCGATAGCCGACACCGCGCACCGTTTCGATCCAATCAAAATTAGGGCCGAGTTTTTTTCTAAGCGAGGCGATATGCACATCGATATTGCGATCGACGATGAAAGCATCATCGTTGTGGATGTCATCGAGCAGTTGGTTGCGTGTGAGAACTTTACCGCGGTTGGTGAGCAGGCGGCGAAGGATACCAAATTCAGAAAGCGTGATCGTGATGATTTTATCTCCTTTGCGCAGAAGATAACGATCTACCTCGAGTGTGAATTCACCAAAGGCGATTACTTTAGGAGCTTTTTCCGGTTCTTTACTGCGGCGTAAAACGGCTTTAATGCGAGAGAAAAGGACTTTAGGAGAAAAAGGTTTAGCTACGTAATCATCAGCGCCCAGTTCTAGGCCGAGGATCATGTCGAGTTCTTCTCTTTTGGCGGTGAGGATGATGACGGGGATTGTGCGCAGATCGGGACTGCTTTTAATTTTGCGGCAGACATCGAAGCCGTTTTGACCGGGGAGCATGATATCGAGAATCACGAGGTCTGGTTTTTCTCGTTCGATCGCGCGATAGCCGTTAATGCCATCCACCTCGACGTGCATTTTATAGCCGGAGGCTTCTGCTTGCAATTTAATCAGAGCAGCAATGTCTTCTTCATCTTCGATTAGCAAGATTCTTTTTTTGTGACTCACGGTAGCTACCTCGCTTAAGGTCGTATTTTTCAATTCAACAGGGTATTCAATTTTTTTTCACGCTTAATGTTTATGTGAGACGTGTTCGATGGGGTAGTTGAGAAAAGTTTTGCCGAGAAGTCGAAATTTTTCTGGGTCGTCGGACACAAAAAATTGATAGTGGGGAAGATGAGTGGAGAGATTGAGTAGATTATTTTCAGTGAGAACAGTACGTGTGTACTCAGCGCAGGCGAAGGCAGGATCGATCAATGTCACATCCTGGCCAAGCTCAGATTGGATCGATGATTGCAACAGTGGATAATGGGTGCAGCCGAGAAGAACCCCATGAATGCCACGATTTTTTAACGGCCGCAAATACTCTTGTACGATCAACGCGCTCATCGGATGATCGATATATCCCTCTTCCACAAGTGGAACGAATAAGGGGCAGGAAATAGGAAATAATTCGAGCGATTGGCAGCGCGCGAGAATTTGTTGTTGATAAACACCTGAAGTGATGGTAGCACGCGTGCCTAAAATGGCCACTTTGCCTTCCGGAAGAAGGCGCGAAACTTCTTCAACACCTTGTTCAATGATGCCGATCACCGGAATATCGGAGACTTTGCGCACTTGTTCTAAAGCGGCAGTGCAGGAGGTATTACAGGCGATGACGAGAACTTTTATTCCCTGTGTAGCGAGAAATGAAGCATTTTCTAACGAGCAACGCAAAATTGTTTCTGCGCTTTTACTTCCGTAGGGTAGCCGCGCGGTATCCCCAAAGTAGATGATATTTTCATGGGGCATAAGGGCGCGAATGGCGCGCATGACCGTTAATCCGCCAAAACCGGAATCAAAAATGCCAATACTACCTAAGCGAGGATCAGAGATTGTCATCAGGCAGCCTCAATTCTTGACCGATGAGGATTTTATCATTGGAGAGAGCGTTGAGTTTGCGCAGCGTATCGACAGAAATGCTGTGCGAACGGGCGATTTTTTCCAGGGAATCTCCGGCTTTTACGCGGTAGGATTTTGCCGAAGAAGTGGACTCGCTAACGGATTTTTGACTGATCGCTTTAGAGATGTTTGTAAGCGTTCCTTTGAGTTTGGCCACTTCATCGAGTCGTTTATCATGAGAGACGAGATCGAGTTCCACCCCTTGAATTTTGCTTAAGGCTTGCGAGGCGGTACTGCTCAGAGTCCGCAAATCGTTAGCGACCTTTTCTAGGGTTTTTTCCAAATTCGCCACTTTTCTCTCTAAGGCACTGAGCTGCAGAGTGACTGAATTTGTCTCTTTAATGGCAAGATTGCCTTTAAGGTTATCTTGTTTTTTAAGCCGTTCATCGAGAAGGTTGAGCTCGACTTGTGTGGTTTTAAAGGCGGCTTTAAGATCGTCGATCTCAATGCGTAGCTCATCGAGCGCAGGCTCAGAATAAAAGCCCGATTGCGGTCGGGCATGGATAGGACATGCGCAATATAGCGCAAGAAGGACGATTAAACATGTGCGCATCGGCTAGCCTTATGATTTCTTATAAATCCGGAATTCACCGCGACGATTTTTCGACCAGGAATCAGCTGTATGTCCTATATCTGCAGGGCGTTCTTTACCGTAAGAGACAGTGTGAATGCGTTCTGGATCAACCCCTTTTTGAACAAGTAACGTACGGATGTAATTCGCGCGACGAGCTCCTAAAGATAAATTGTACGCTTCAGGACCGCGTTCATCGCAATGCCCGGAAACGAACAGATAAACACCATCGTGGGATTTCATATAAGCTGCCATTCGATCGATCGTAGAGATGTATTCTTTACCCCGTAAAATATGATCGTCAGTGTTGAAATACACACTTTTAAAGATAGCGGCATCTGCGCCACGAGGTGCATGAAAGCCTTCAATTCCAGGAAGACCACTACCGATATCGCCTGGAGAATTTTTAGGTTGAGGAGTTGCACCATCGGCGAATTGGGAGCGGAGATCTTCATCTTTTAAACCGATGAAATCATCATGACTTGCTTTGAAAAAATTATCATCGCTTGAAGCTGTTTCTTCGCTGCTTCCCCAAAGTGAGCGAGCGCTGCCCTTATAATTGCCGGCGGTTCTGTTGTCATCCCAGATGCTGCCGTTACCATTGCGGCAACTTGTGACAAGCCCGGAGGCCATGGCACAGATCAAGGTGATGATGATTGGAGTGTGTTTCATTGTTTTTTTCCTCTGTTTAAAATATAATTAGAGCTTGCGAAAAAATTGTAATTCTTCTCGCTTTCGCGATCTTTTTTGCCCTTTTTCTTAAATGGGGTCATCCAAAACGGCACAAGGGCGTTTAGAATGATCCCATTTAAGAAAAATTGCCGAAAAATCTCATCGAAATCGATTGTATCCCAATTTTTTCATAAGCTCTTTTTCGAGCGCCCCAAGTTGGATAGTGTTTTTTTCCTGGGCCTCGGCTGATTTTAATGGCTTCGGGCTGATTAATATTTACAACATACAGCTCGGAACTAGAATTGTCGGTCGAATTGAAGACGATGTGTTTGCTGTCAGGTGCCCAATAAGGATTTTCTTTATTTCCGGGTCCTGACGTGAGCTGCGTTTCTTCTCCCGCCGCAAAGTCATAAATCCAAATCTGCCTTATACCATTTGTTTTAGCACTATAGGCTAATTTTGTGCCATCGACTGACCAACACGGGCAAGAATTTTCCCTGTTTTGCTTACTGATCATTTGCGCATTAGCCCGTTTATCAGACGATACGGCCGGGATGACATAAATGCGCATGCCCCCATCTTTATCTGAGACAAAGGCCAGTTTTGAACCGTCGGGAGAAAATGTCGGTGAGGCTTGCGTTGATCTCGGATAAGAATACAATTGCACGGGTTTTCCCACTTCGCCGGTTTCGGGATTAAACGGTTGCATGAACAGGTCGGTGCGTCCTCCCGCATCACAGATAAAAGCGACTTTATCACGTTTAGGAGAAATGGCCGGAAGCAGCTGATTGCCTCGTAAATCGATCAGCCTTCGACCTTCTCCCCCTTTTAAGGAACCGATATAAATTTTGGGTTGTCCCATTTTATAGGAGACATACAAAAAGCGATCATTATTATAACGGGAGTTTTGCGGTACGATAACGGGAGTTACAGAATAACTATTGTCGTGTGTCAGCTGGCGAGCATTGGCGCCATCCCAATCGCATTCCCAAATTTCGGAAATCCATTCACCTCCATCCGGACGGGAATTTTTAACTTGATAAGCGAATAAAATGCGACTGCTAGCAATCCCGTCGCCGCCAAAAAAAGTTTTATGTAGGCTATCGGCAAGTTTATGAATTTGACGCCGATCATTGGCTAAATCCCCTTGCAAAGCGATATCGGAAAAGGTTTTAAGCGAACCTGTTTGTACATTTAATGCGAGTACACTGAGTGTTCGTCCTTCGATGTGACAGAGCACAGCAAAACCCATTCCGAAATTTTTCCAGGAAGTGGGATTGAAAGCGATAGTGGCATCTTTGGCGGAGATGAGTTGTTCCTTATCCGTACTGCGAGGGGCAACTTTTGTAGAACCGTTATAATTGAGATCATAGGCCAAAATATTTTCAAGCTGCGCGATATAGGCTGCATCAAACACCGGATTTTGTGTTTGAGTTTTTCCTACGTAAGCAGTTTGTAACGGACTTGCCGTGGCAAGTTGAACGCGAATTTCTTGCGTATCGTTTTGTTCCGCGGTGAAGGCCGCGAAGGGAATGAACATCGCTCAGTAGTAATAGCCATTTCATATTTGTTATCCTCGCTTTATATCTATTCATTGCAGAATGTCAGGATAAAGGTATATTCTTTTTTATTGGCATAAGCACCGTCAAAGCGTGGAAATTTTAACTGGGGAAGATTACTCTCCAGATAATGTTTATTTTTTTCGCTTTGTGTTCTTAAGACAATTAGTTTAGCGACTGTTCCATCTTGACGCAAGCTCAATTGAATTTTCACCTCACCATATTCTGGCAAGCTCAAGGCTCTTCGCAAATGATCGACCAAATGATCGGTGTAATGACTATCGTCTGTTCCGATATCGGCAGATGGGGTATCGATCTGAAGCCGGATGGGCGGAGCCAAAGATGGGGGCTTCGTCGGTTTTTGCACTGTCGGTTTATGATCGATGTTAGCAATGCTCTGCTCTAATTCTCTCATGAGCGCATCGGAGATCTTCGCGCGATTTTGTGGGGGCGGTGGGGGCGTTTTTTTTGCCGGAGCGGGTTTTTTGCTGAGTGTTTTATCAGCAACCGCCGGTTCTTTTTTTACCGCTGGAGCAGGTTTGGAGGGAGGCGTTTTTTTAGCCGGTGGTGGCGCTACAACTGCGACAGGCTGTGATTTGGGTGCAGGTTGGGGTTTGGCTACGGGTGCAGGGCTGGATGTGGGTGTTGCTGTCACAGGTTTTTTTTCTACAGCAGCCGTTTTTGGAGTAGCAGGTTTAGCAGAAATTGTTTTAACGATCAGCGGTTTGTGAACTTTTTTCTGAAAAACAAAATTGGGAGAAATTAAAATGATCAGCACAAAGCCGGCATGAAGTGCGATAACGGCAAATAAGACGACTTTGCGAAGAACCATACGTTCACCCCGGTTGCAGAATCACGTCCAGCTGTTCAAAACCGGCCAGTTCAACGGCATTTTTCACGATTTGATACGTGCCGAACTGCGCTTTTTTGTCGTGAAACAACTGCGGGATTTTTTGGGGATACAGACGTTTTGCTTCTTTGAGGAGTTTAATTAAATCTTTTTCCACAACGCGTTGATTTTGAAACCAGATCGAATTGTCTTCGTGAACATGGATGGCAACGGGACTATTTTCTTGAACAACCGACATCTCTTTTGTATCGCGCTGCGCGGCAGAGGCCAGTTGGACGCGATCGAGTTCCAACATGGGTGCGATGATGATGAACATAATGAGCACTACAAACACCACATCGATTAAGGGTGTGAGATTAATGTGGGTCTCCTCGGATGAGTGATCCTTAAAGGCGGACAGTCGGTTTTTGCGCATATGCTCTAACCTATTAACTCACATCCGCTTTGCGGTATTGCAATTCGACAGAAGACAGCAATTGATATAAAAAATCCTCCATATCTGAGGAGTAATTTTTAATTGCATTCTTTAGATAATTGTAAGAGACCAAAGCCGGAATGGCGATGACAAGACCTAGAACAGTAGTTGATAATGCTGTCGACAATCCTCCCAGCACTGCTGTGTTGGATCCGGCGGAAGCACCACTGTTGAGTTCAGCAAATGTGATCAGAATTCCCCATACCGTCCCTAATAATCCCAAAAAAGGGCCGAGGGTGATGATTGTGGAGAGGATAAATAAATTTTTTTCCAATTTTTTGGTCTGCGCGGAAATCGTCGTCAACACATGGGTTTCGACAATATCGAGATCCGCGGGGGATAGATAAACTGCCTTTTCCTTTCCTTCCGGCTGCGAAGAGAAATAAACATTTTTATTTAAAATCTCCACGGTTTTAGCTTTAAGCTCACGAAAAATTTCGGCGTAAGGATGGGGAGTTTGTCGATTTTTGGGTTTGGGCAATTCTTCGAGTTCTAAATGAAGCACACGCTGCTTATTGAGTAAGTAGGCCTTATGAAATGTTTTAGAGATTTGTTCGACTTGACGAGTAGTCCAAATTTTTTGTACAAGGATCACCCAGCACAGGATGGACAAAGAAATTAATCCCAGGATAATCAGTTTACCGATAAAATCAGATTGCGCATAAGCTGTAACAAAAGCGCCCATATGGGCTAAAGGTATGTTCATAATCGATCTCAAACGAAGCGAGTTATCTGTAGAGATACAGGAAAGCGAGGCTATTTGTCAAGGGTGACGGAAGTTCCGCTCGTAGTGAGTTTTTATACGGAAAATACTCCTTATCAGTTGGAGGCGATGTCGCTGATCGCTTCGTGCAATGCGCTTGGGATTGATGCGGAGATTGAAGGTATACCTTCTGAAGGATCGTGGGAGCGCAATTGCGCGATCAAACCATTTTTCATCCGCAAAAAATTATTGGAGAAAAAGCGACCGATCTTTTGGGTTGATGCAGATGCAATCTTTAAAAAAATCCCCGACTTTTCGACACTCATGCACAGCGATTTAGCTTTCCGCGAAATGAAGCGTTTTTCGCACGATCGTCGTTTTAAATATTTTTCCGGCTCTTTATTTTTAAACAATACGGCTCAAGGTCGTGCTTTCGCCGATATGTGGTGTAACCATTGTCAGCAAAAGATCGATGGCGGCGAAGATTTGCAATTTTTAGATCAACTTTCAATTGTCGATTTAATTGAGAAGGGAACTCCTGTCAAAATTCATTCATTGCCGATTGCATATGCTAAAGTGTTTGATCTGGATGCCTTAGAGATTACAGAGGATGAGATTGTGATTGAGCATTTTCAGGCGTCGAGGCGTTTTCGCTTTTGGAAAAGTTAACCACAGAGATAAAAAACCACAGAGAAAAAAATTTAAATGCCTCTGTGGTTCTTATCTCTGTGGTGAACATGAGGAGAAAATATGACACAGCCGATGGTGATTTCATTTTACACTCTTGGAACACCCTATGAAGTGGAAGTCAAAAGATTAATAGATTCTTGTAAAAAGTTTGGAATTGAGGCTGATATTGTCGGTTTACCTAATGAGGGGAGCTGGGAGAAAAATTGCGCGCTTAAACCCCGATTTATTTTAGAGAAATTAAAACAGTGGGATCGGCCCGTGTTATGGGTCGATGCTGATGCGGCATTTTTGCAGCGGCCTAATTTTCAAGATTTTGCGACTTGCGACTTTTCGGTGAGAGTCAATGAATTCTTGCCAACCACGCATGAGTCGCGCATTCTTTCGGGGACATTGTTTGCGAGGAATAATGCACAAGCGCAGGCTGTTTTAGAAAAGTGGGCTAAGATGACTGAAGATAGGCTGCATGATCCTAAACGCGAAATGGAATTTTGGGATCAAACAGCGCTCCGCGATGCACTTTTGCAGCAAGAGGCATTAGATTTTTTAGCCCTGCCGCTTAAATTTTGTAAAATTTTTGATTTCGACGATTTATTCATTTCTGAGCCAGAGATTGTCATTGAACACTACCAAGCCTCACGGCGCCATAAACATGCCGACCATCGCTGCTGTCATTAGTTTTTGCTCCAACGATTGGCGTTTTTTACGGGCATGTGTCGAGGGCGTTGCTCCTTTTTGCCAGCAAATCTTCATCACAGTTTGCGATCATTTTTTTGATGGTTCTCCGGAAAATTATGGGCTGCTCGAAGAAGCCTTTCGACGCTTTTCCATGTGTACATTTCTCGTATTTAAATTTGATTCTTCACAGAGTTACCGCGCGTTTTCACCGCTGTATCCAGGACATCCGGATTGGCGGCATGAATGGCATAATACGGGGCGATATATTAGTTATTTTTTTGCCAAGACCGATTTTTTATTTTTTCTCGATGCGGATGAGATTGTTGATAGGTTGGGATTTTCTAACTGGCTTAAGGTGACAGATCTTGAGAAATTTTCGGCGCTCCGTTTTTCCGGTTTTACGCATTTTCGTGAGGCCAAATTTGAAGCATTAATGCCAGAGGATTGTAGTTTGCTTGTGAAAAAAACGGTTTTGAAGCCAGAGTTTTTGTGGGATGAAGATGAGCGGATCGGCCTGTTTCACCGATTGAGTGGGGAAAAACAATTGGGGGTGATGGGCCTTGATAGCCAGCCGATGTTTCGCCATTACAGCGGTGTGCGAACGAGAGAAGAATTTTTGAAAAAATTTGAAAGTTGGGGTCACCACTGGGAGCGGGATTGGAAACAGATTATAGAAGAAGAATTTTCTAGGGACTTTAGTGGCGTCGATTGTGTCCGGGGACATCGCTATCGGGAAATTGCGCCCCATTTTGACCCGCTGTTAGAAGAGATTCCTAGATTGTCGCAAACAGATCTAAAAGGCTTGCACCGTTTCCCAAATGTAATTATCGTAAGCCAAAAAGAGATGTTTAATCAGCAGCTAGCCCATGACTTTGCCCTCGATTGCCACGATCATTAATTTTTGCAGCAATGATTATCCGTTTTTGCGTCCTTGCATTGAAGCGGCCAAACTCTTTTCTAAACAAATTATTATTCCGGTCTGCGATCATTTCTTTGATGGACTGGCGGAAGATCGCGGCCGATTGGATCAAATTTACTCCGAACATCCCGATGTAGAATTTGTAGAATTTCCTTTTCAAGGGCTGTATACTTCTCATTCTTCGGTATGCTGGCATAATCTAGCGCGCTTAATCGGCAGGTTTCATTTGAAGCAAGAGATTGAATATGTGCTTTTTCTTGATTCCGATGAGATCGTCGATACACACCGTTTTTGTCAGTGGCTGGAATCGTTTTCGTTTACTGAGTACAACGCTTTGCGTTTTTATACCTATTGGTATTTTCGCGAGAGCAATTTGCAAGCTAAGACTTGGGAGCAAACGTCGCTAATGATGAAAAAAGATCAATTAACTGGCTCATTGATTATGAACGACATGGAACGAGCAGGAATGTATGAAGAAGTTAGCGGTAAAAAAATAGGTCACATCACTGGACACGATCAGCTGCCGATGTTTCACCACTACAGCTGGGTGCGCACAAAAGAGCAACTGTTGCGCAAAGTACGCAGTTGGAGCCACAATTGGCAGGGGGATTGGGTAACACTTGTCGAAACGGAATTTTCGCATCCTTTCACAGGTAAGGATTTTGTTCATGGCTATGAATTTAATACTGTAAACCCTTACATTGATATCGATCTATTAAAGCAGCCTCAAATGCATTCAGAGATGAATCTTTCTCATGTGCGTAAATTGTCACCAATAGAAATGATGAAAATTGATCTCTCTCTTACCTATCAAATTCCCCTATGATTGATACCCACGCTCACCTAACTTCCGAAAAAATCCTGCCGCAATTACCGGCTGTACTTGAACGCGCTAAAGCCCGGGGAATTCAAAAAATTGTCAACATTTGTACCGATGAAAAAACTTTGTTCGAAGGGCTGTTTTGGCATCAACAATGCCCTTGGGTTTATAATGCAGCCGCGACCACACCGCACGATGTGGAAACAGAAGGCGAATCTTTTTTCCCTATTGTGGAGCGCTGCGCTGCTGAAGGCCAGCTGGTTGCAATCGGTGAGACGGGACTGGATTATTTTTATGAACATTCTAATCGAAAAACTCAGCAGATTTTTCTCCATCGCTATTTCGCTTTAGCATTAAAAATGCGCTTGCCGCTGATCTTTCATTGCCGCGATGCTTTTAGTGATTTATTTGCCATGGCCGACAGTGAATATCAATCAGCACCGGCGGTATTGCATTGTTTCACGGGCACACTTGAGGAAGCCAAAGGCGTGATCGATCGCGGCTGGTATTTGTCGCTCAGCGGCATTGTGACATTTAAAAAATCGGAAATTTTGCGCGAGGTGGCCAAATATGTTCCGCTCGATCGTTTATTGATTGAAACGGATGCGCCTTATCTCGCTCCCCAAAGCCAGCGCGGCAAACCCAATGAGCCGGCCTTTCTTTCTGAAACTGCACAAGTCATTGCCGCAGCGAGGGGAATTTCGCTCGAACAAATCGCGTTTGCCACAACAGATAATGCACAACAATTGTTTGTCTTAGTTGACGCAGAATCGCTGTGAAGTTATATTTTCCTCTATGAAATTAAAAGTTTTGTATTTTAACTTTACGATTATTTATCCCGATGCTCCTATCAATGGCGGAAATCTTTGCAGCCGCAACCATATTGCAAGACTGAGCGCCGATAGCGGGATTGAACTGTTTGTCATAGCTGCTGCTAACCCAGAGCACAAAGCAGCATACATGTCCTATCTTAAAGAACTGGGCGTCAATGGGAAATTTATAGCATTTGATGAACCGATTGATCGGCGATGTTCAAAGCTCAAAACACTCCTATCGATTCCTTGGGAACAAATCGCAAATACGCAAAAACACATCGATCGCGCGATTTGTGAAACATTACAGGCCATCAAGCCAGATATATTACTTATCGAATATCTGTATGGGACGCTCTTATGCCCTAATGCCGTCAAAAGCGCTCCTAAAACAGTTATTATTACTGCCAATCGTGAGACTGAGTTTTTTCATGATATTCTTAAACGAAAGCAGAATGTATGGCTCGAAAAAGCGATTAAAATTCCTAGGATTTGGTGGTTTGAACGCTCGATGTTTAGAAAACTCGACAAAATCATCGCGTTAAGCCCACCTGATATGCCCAAACGCAAAGGGGCTTACATTACGCCGTATTTAGATCGGAATCCGGAGCAATGGAAACCCAATGCATCGCGTACGCTGTTATTCGTCGGTAACGTTGCGCACTATCCTAATGCTGAAGCGATTGAGTATATCGTAAAACAGTTAGCTCCGGCGATGGCGCAGATAATGCCGGATGTGCGTTTTAAGATTATTGGAACTTCTAAGGAAGATCTCACATATCATCACCCGTCCGTTGATCTTCTGGGAACAGCAGATGCTAAAGAACTCCGGCATCAATTTTTACATTGTCAACTCTTCATTTGTCCAGTTCGCAATACATTTGGAATGAAATTCAAAATGGCAGAAGCACTTTCTTATGGCACACCATTTTTAGCTTCGCCTGAAACTTTGCAATGCGTTCCTCACTTGTCAGGTATCCCGACGCTTCCACTCGATGATGCGATGCAGGCAGCTAAAAATATTGCCGCAGTGATTGCCAACGAAAAAACCACAGCCGATTTAGCGCAGCATATCAATGCTCAGCAGCTTCAATTTATTAGTACGCAAACTAACATTTGGAGCCGCACCTTGACCTAAACAGTTCGATCAGATTATAGTCCTGCCGCATTATGAAATTAAAAGTTCTATATTTTACAAATCTTCGAATCGATACAGACATGAATGGCGGCTACATTTGTTGTCGCAACCATATCAAACGCTTAAGTGAAGATAGTGGTATTGAGCTTTTTGTTATGGCTGCCCAACATTCCATGTATGAAAAAGATTCTTTGAATTACTTTCTTAGCAATGGTATTTCCGGAAAATTTATTGCCCATAACCTAAAAAGCGATCGTTCGAAATTATCATTGATCAAGAAATTAATTCCCGTTACTTGGGAAGAATTTGCAAGTCATCAATACCATATTGATAGTGCAATTATTGAAACGATGCAAGAGATGGGTACGGATCTATTACTGATTGAATATCTTCACACAACTTCGATCTGCCCACTTGCGATTAAGAAGGCACCCCGAGTCGCCGTTATTACTCTCAATAGAGAAACTGAATATTACAGCGACTATCTCAAATCGATCCGTAAAGGATGGTTTAAAAGAATTGTGAAGACTGCACGCATGTGGCAATTAGAACAATCTGTTTTTAGAGCAATGGATAAGATCATCGCGTTAAGCCCACCTGATGTGCCCAAACGCAAAGGGGCTTACATTACGCCGTATTTAGATCGGAATCCGGAGCCATGGAAACCCAATGCATCGCGTACGCTGTTATTCGTCGGTAACATTGTGCACTACCCTAACGCTAAAGCGATTGAGTATATCGTAAAACAGTTAGCTCCGGCGATGGCGCAGATAATGCCGGATGTGCGTTTTAAGATTATCGGAGCTTCTAAGGAAGATCTCACATATCATCACCCGTCGAGGCTGTGAAAAAATGAACATTTGCAGATTTATTTTGATAAAAATATGAGCTTAAAGACTGTTATTGTGGATAGATTTATATTTTTATTTCATATTCTCTTCATCCTCTAGATGTTCGAGCTCCCATTTCGATCATCATGTTTTGAGTCAATGCGTATATCAGCGCAACATTTTTTACTTTTTGCAGACCTCGAACGAGCACTTGTCTCAACCCTCTATTCCTCGCTTGTGCATTTGTCCATTCTGCCGTTTCTGCTCTTTCTTTATAAATTTCTTGTCCTTCTTCGCTTTTCATTCTCAATTTCCATTTTTTTACCGCTATTGCATCGGTTAATCTTTCTTCATAAAGATCATTTTTATTGTGTTCCATCACCCGGATTGGCATGTATAGATCACAACTCGGATATTGCTCTGCTATTTGTATCATTTCTTCATATGATTCATAACCATTATCTACCAACCATTTATCAGGAACTGTTTCATACTTTTTTTCTACTTGTTTAATCATGTTTACAATTTGTTCATTATCCACTCCTCGATTAATAACTTCTACTGCTAATGTCCCTTTTCCCACGTTAGTCGTTACGAACTGAATATTATAAGCAGATTCATAACCACCATTCGCCATCTTCATTACCCTTGCCTCTCTATCCGTCGTTGAGCATCGGAGATTTTCCAAGGCTGTTTTCTTTATACTGCGTCTTTTTTTTTTAGCTCTTTCTAATTTCTCTGCTTGTAACTTATTAAGTTCTTCTAATGCAGATTTCAACCTGTTTGATCTTTCCTCAGCGGCTCGTTTTTTTGCCACTTCTAATCGACTTTTACATTTTCCTGGGTTCTTTACTTCTTCAGCTATAAGATCATTGATTAAAGTTTTTGCAAGTTCATGCTTCTGCCGTAATGTCTCTTTTTTCTTAAAAGAGTTTTTACCAGCACTTGCCCGCACACGCATTCCATCTTGTGATACACGTTCCAAAGTAATAATTCCTGCTTGAGCTAGTGAAGCTACACTTTGTATGAGTAAATCATCTAAAAGTTCTTCTTGATTAGAGCGAAAATCAGATATTGTATGATAGTTTAAACTAACCCCTCCACATAGCCATATAAATGCCTTATGTTCTCTTGTATATTCTTCGATAAGTCGAGCGCTTGCAATTCCTTGTATCGTTGCATATAGCCATACACTGAGAAGTATCTTGGGATCTGTTGCAGGTCTTCCACATTTACCCTTAACAGACTGTATTTTTCTTAAGGGTATCGACAAATCTAAGGACTGTACATACGTCCAGATGTCGCGAGCAAGATGATCTTCTGGAATTGACTCATCAAGGATACATTGCTTAAATTCATATTGATCTCTACAGACAGTTTTTAATCGAGGTTCCATAGATAACATTCCCTATGTTTTTTTCATAAAAGCATATCTTACAACTAAAAAATTATCTAATTAATAATGAAAGGCTTAGATTTTTTCACAGCCTCGTCCGTTGATCTTCTGGGAACAGCAGATGCTAAAGAACTGCGGCATCAATTTTTACATTGTCAACTCTTCATTTGTCCGGTTCGCAATACATTTGGAATGAAGTTCAAACTGGCAGAAGCACTTTCTTATGGCACACCATTTTTAGCTTCGCCTGAAACTTTGCAATGCGTTCCTCACTTGTCAGGTATCCCGACGCTTCCACTCGATGATGCGATGCAGGCAGCTAAAAATATTGCCGCAGTGATTGCCAACGAAAAAACCACAGCCGATTTAGCGCAGCATATTAATGCTCAGCAGCTTCAATTTATTAGTACGCAAACTAACATTTGGAGTCGCACCCTTAAATGAATAGTTTTTTTTCTTTTTCAAAACTTGAGTAAAGAGTAAAAAAAGATCTGTAAAGCTATTTTACTTAAGGCTCACTATGACAGCAGCAGCGATTCCGAGCGTTTATATCTGGCGCAGACTTCATTCCTTGATGGGTCTATGGTTTTTGCTGTTTTTGATCGAACATTTGCTGACGAATTCGCAGGCGGCGCTCTGGCTCGGTGACAACGGTCATGGCTTTGTCACATCGGTAAATTTTATTCATAATCTTCCCTATCTCGAAGTGATCGAGCTCACTTTGCTTGGTGTGCCAATCTTTATTCACATGGTGTGGGGTGTGAAATATTTGTTCACGAGTAAATTCAATAGTGGACGCACAGATGGTAGCGCACCGTCGATGCGTACGGGGCGCAATCGCGCGTATACCTGGCAAAGGATCACTTCGTGGATTTTGCTGTTTGGAGTGATCGGTCATGTGACGAAATTTCGTTTTCTCGAATATCCAGATAAGGTGCATGTGGGAAATGAAACCGTGTACTTAAGCAAAATTAATATGGACACAGGTTTGTATACACTTGCAGATCGTCTGAATGTAAAACTCTATGATGCTTGTCAAATTGCTCAAGAACAAGAGCGCATCGATTGGCAACAAGCACAGCGGGCTCACAATGAACTTGTCGATGTCAATGCACAGCAAGCAATTGATCCGATTACAGGACCCGTAGCAGAAGACTTCAGCGCACAGCAAGCCGATGAATTAAATGATGCGCAACATATCGAAACTCAAGCCTTTTTTGTCGAAGCGTTGGGAAAACAGCGTTTAGCAGCAGGACAAGTGGTGGCTGTTGCTAAAGATTTTGGCACGGCCTCATTGCTCGCTGTACGCAATACATTTAAAAATCCGATTTATATTGGGCTGTACACGATTTTTGTGCTCGCTGCCTGTTTTCATGCTTGCAATGGGTTTTGGACTTTTCTTCTCACCTGGGGATGGATTCTAAAAATGGCCGCGCAACGCGCGTGGGTAAGTGTGTCAATTGTGATGATGGCGGTACTGATCTTTTTAGGACTTGCCGCAGTTTGGGGAACCTATTGGGCTAATCTGAGGTACTAACATGGCACACCCAAAAATGGGTAAAGAAGTGATTGTGGTGGGCGGCGGTCTTGCGGGTCTTGCTGCGGCGATGAAATTGGCCGAAAAAGGTTGCCATGTCAAAATCGTTTCCGTCACGAAAGTCAAGCGTTCGCATTCCGTATGCGCACAAGGCGGAATCAATGCGGCGATGAATTTAAAAAATGAAGACGATTCGCCGTTCATTCATGCGTATGACACGATTAAAGGGGGCGATTTTCTCGCCGATCAGCCACCCGTATTGGAGATGTGTCTGGCAGGTCCTGGCATCATTCGCATGATGGATCGTTTCGGTTGTCCGTTCAATCGCACTCCTGAAGGAAATATCGATGTGCGCCGTTTTGGCGGAACGCTTTATCATCGCACTGCATTTTGCGGGGCTTCCACAGGTCAACAACTTCTCTATGCGCTCGACGAACAAGTGCGTCGCTATGAAGCGGAAGGCAGAGTTGAAAAATTTGAAAATCACGAATTCATGCGGCTTGTGCTAGACGATGAAGGACGTGCGCGCGGCATCGTTATTATGGATTTATACACTTTGAAACTCGATGTGCTTAAAGCTGATGCTGTGGTGTTTGGCACAGGGGGTCCCGGTTTGATCTTTAAGAAATCGACCAATTCGACCTTTTGTACAGGGGCTGCCAATGGTCGTTTGTACATGCAAGGGATGAAATACGCCAATGGGGAATTCATTCAAATCCACCCTACAGCGATTCCCGGAGAAGATAAGCTGCGTTTAATTTCAGAATCGTCGCGCGGCGAAGGGGGCCGGATTTGGGTATATGGCGATTCTAAAAAGACGATCACTACTCCTGAAGGAAAAACGATTTCTTGCGGTGAAACGGGACAACCTTGGTATTTTTTGGAAGAGATGTATCCGGCCTTTGGCAATCTCGTTCCTCGAGATATCGGCGCGCGTGAGGTGCTGCGCATTTGTGAAATGGGTCTTGGTGTCGAAGGAGGAGATCAAGTTTATCTCGATGTGACGCATTTATCACCCCAAGTTCTGCACAAAATCGAATCGGTTCTCGATATCTACCAAAAATTTACGGGCGATGATCCCCATAAAAAACCGATGAAAATTTTTCCGGCTGTCCATTATTCGATGGGCGGTGCTTGGGTCGATTGGCCGGCAGCGGGTGATCCCGATCGCTGGACCCGTTATCGACAAATGACCAATATTCCAGGTTGTTTTAATGTCGGCGAATCAGATTTTCAATATCACGGCGCCAATCGTTTGGGCGCTAATTCTTTGCTCTCTTGTATTTTTGGAGGGCTAGTAGCAGGTCTGGAAATTCCGCGTTATCTCGACGAACTTATCAATAGTTATGGCAATCTTCCAGCACAGATGTTTGCCGAGGCGTTATCGGATGAAGAAGTGCTGAAAAATGATTTACTTTCGCGCGATGGCAAGGAAAATGTGCATCGGTTACACGATGAACTCGCCGAGGTGATGATTAAGAATGTCACAGTAAAACGCAATAACGCCGATCTGAAAAAAACATTAGGGATCATTAAAGAGTTACGGGAGCGTTTTCAAGATATCAGCTTAGATGATCGCAGTCATGGCGCGAATCAGACTTATGCCTTTGCCAATCAATTTGGCCCGATGCTCGAGCTTGCGCTGGTCATTACAAAAGGCGCGCTTCTTCGAAATGAATTTCGCGGAGCGCACTATAAACCGGAGTTTTCGAAGCGCGATGATCAGCACTGGCTGAAAACTACGATTGCGGCATATGCTCCGGATGAGCCCGTGATCACTTATATTCCGGTCGACTTGCGCTATCTAAAGCCCACCGCACGCGATTACAGCAAGGCCAAAAAGGTGATCCCCCATTTTGAAAATGTACCGGAGCAAATTCCGCTGCCCGTTTAGAGGCGGTCTCATAGGAGATATCGATGAGCAATACTTTCATCTTAAGAATCTATCGCGGCACACCCGGTCATCAATATTGGGACGAATTCGAACTAGGACTTAAGCCTTATTTCAATGTCACCTCTGCGTTGATGGAAATTCAGAAAAATCCGATTAATCGCAAGGGAGAAAAAGTCACGCCGGTAGTTTGGGAACAAGGATGTCTAGAAGAAGTATGCGGCTCATGCTCAATCTTAATCAACGGTCGTCCTCGGCAAGCCTGCACAGCTCTCATTCAACCGATCCTCGATGCTACCGGTAGTCGTACTGTAATTATTGCTCCGATGTCGAAATTTCCTCTCGTCCAAGATTTAATCGTCAATCGCGACATCATGTTTGAAAATCTCAAACGGATCAAAGGTTGGATTGAAGTCGACGATGCGCTTGATCCAGGCATTGGACCCAAAATTAGTCCCAAAGTGCAAGAAGCGATGTATGTTCTTTCCACTTGCATGACGTGTGGCTGTTGCACGGAAGCCTGCCCACAAATTAACACCCATTCTAAATTCATTGGCCCCGCGGCGATCTCACAAGTGCGTTTATTTAATTCTCATCCTGTGGGCAAATTGATGGAAGGCGAGCGCTTGCAGCCCATGATTGAAGAGGGGGGTGTCAGCGAATGCGGAAAAGCCTTAAATTGCGTCGCTGTATGTCCTAAAAACATTCCGCTCACCGAGTCGATTTTCTTGGTTGAGCGCAAGACAGTTAAACACGCTTTAAAAGAAATGGTCAGTTTGCCCGATGCAGAATAGTGGTATTATTGTCGGTTGTGATCAGCAGCAAGAATGGATGCTCCCTTGGTGGTGGAAACATTACTCCACGCACAATAATCTACCTGTTGTCTTCATCGATTTCGGACTTTCTCCCCAAGCGAGTCAGTGGTGTCAGCTGCGAGGGAAAGTCATTCCTTTGCTTTTTTCCCCTCCTCTCAAATCCCGCGCCGAGCTCAATCTTGAAACTGTCGCGCGTTGGGAGACGGCTTTTGGAACAAATTTTTGGAAAGCCCGTTCCAGCTGGTTTAAAAAGCCCCTCGCACTTCTCCATACTCCTTTCGAAAAAACGCTTTGGCTGGATGTCGATTGTGAGGTAAAAAGCGACCTGTCCTCTCTGTTTTCTGGCTTTACAACTGATCTTTCTCTCACATCAGAACCTGAATTTTGTCAGCAACATTTACTCGCCCATTCTTTGCGCGAACCTACCGAGACAATTTACAATTCAGGAGTGATTCTCTACCGTCATGGATGCCCTATCATCCTTCGCTGGGCCCAGGCCACCCTCCAGAGCGCTGATGCTTTTTGGAGCGATCAGCATCTTCTTTCTCGCATCATCCATGAACATCAACATCCCATCATAGCACTTTCCCAGCTTTACAATTGGCACATGAACTTTGACCCCCACCCGCAGAGGCTGTGAAAAAATGAACATTTGCAGATTTATTTTGATAAAAATATGAGCTTAAAGACTGTTATTGTGGATAGATTTATATTTTTATTTCATATTCTCTTCATCCTCTAGATGTTCGAGCTCCCATTTCGATCATCATGTTTTGAGTCAATGCATATATCAGCGCAACATTTTTTACTTTTTGCAGACCTCGAACGAGCACTTGTCTCAACCCTCTATTCCTCGCTTGTGCATTTGTCCATTCTGCCGTTTCTGCTCTTTCTTTATAAATTTCTTGTCCTTCTTCGCTTTTCATTCTCAATTTCCATTTTTTTACCGCTATTGCATCGGTTAATCTTTCTTCATAAAGATCATTTTTATTGTGTTCCATCACCCGGATTGGCATGTATAGATCACAACTCGGATATTGCTCTGCTATTTGTATCATTTCTTCATATGATTCATAACCATTATCTACCAACCATTTATCAGGAACTGTTTCATACTTTTTTTCTACTTGTTTAATCATGTTTACAATTTGTTCATTATCCACTCCTCGATTAATAACTTCTACTGCTAATGTCCCTTTTCCCACGTTAGTCGTTACGAACTGAATATTATAAGCAGATTCATAACCACCATTCGCCATCTTCATTACCCTTGCCTCTCTATCCGTCGTTGAGCATCGGAGATTTTCCAAGGCTGTTTTCTTTATACTGCGTCTTTTTTTTTAGCTCTTTCTAATTTCTCTGCTTGTAACTTATTAAGTTCTTCTAATGCAGATTTCAACCTGTTTGATCTTTCCTCAGCGGCTCGTTTTTTTGCCACTTCTAATCGACTTTTACATTTTCCTGGGTTCTTTACTTCTTCAGCTATAAGATCATTGATTAAAGTTTTTGCAAGTTCATGCTTCTGCCGTAATGTCTCTTTTTTCTTAAAAGAGTTTTTACCAGCACTTGCCCGCACACGCATTCCATCTTGTGATACACGTTCCAAAGTAATAATTCCTGCTTGAGCTAGTGAAGCTACACTTTGTATGAGTAAATCATCTAAAAGTTCTTCTTGATTAGAGCGAAAATCAGATATTGTATGATAGTTTAAACTAACCCCTCCACATAGCCATATAAATGCCTTATGTTCTCTTGTATATTCTTCGATAAGTCGAGCGCTTGCAATTCCTTGTATCGTTGCATATAGCCATACACTGAGAAGTATCTTGGGATCTGTTGCAGGTCTTCCACATTTACCCTTAACAGACTGTATTTTTCTTAAGGGTATCGACAAATCTAAGGACTGTACATACGTCCAGATGTCGCGAGCAAGATGATCTTCTGGAATTGACTCATCAAGGATACATTGCTTAAATTCATATTGATCTCTACAGACAGTTTTTAATCGAGGTTCCATAGATAACATTCCCTATGTTTTTTTCATAAAAGCATATCTTACAACTAAAAAATTATCTAATTAATAATGAAAGGCTTAGATTTTTTCACAGCCTCGCAGGCTCACATCCTCCACTATCTCGGCGATCTCGGCAAAGAAGCCCTCTCTCTCAAGATAAATGGCTTTTTATAGTTTTTTTGTTTTCGGTTTTTGATTGTCTTGGGTGGCTTTTATAAACTTTACTCTAACCAGAAAAAGAAGAAAGGATTTCCACAACTTCTTCGTCGGAGGTTTGGGGGAAGGTGAGGTAAAATTCGCCGACAGCCTGGAAGGAATGAGGGGCGTGGAGGCATATCACTTCGTCGGCCTCTTTCGAAATTTTTTGGAGCGAGTCGGGAGCGGCGACAGGAACGGCTAAGACGATTTTTTTAACGCGAGCGTCGCGCATGGACTTGAGGGCTGCGCGGATGCTGGCACCGGTGGCAATCCCATCGTCGACAAGAATAATAGTTTTATCTTTGAGTGAAGGCGCAGGGGATTTGCCGCGATAAAGTGTCAGACGATTGATTAGGGTCTGTCGTTGCCGCTGGATTTCTTGTTGGAGATAATTTTGAGATACGCCCAGAATTCGGATGAGATCTTCATTAAACATACCTTCACCATGTTCGGCAATAGCTCCAAGTGCAAGTTCAGGATTGTTAGGTGCGCCGATTTTGCGAACGACAATGACATTTAGATGGAATGTTAAGGGTAGAAGCGATTTCTGCAGCGACGACCATTCCGCCACGTGCAAGTCCCATCACGATCACATCGCGGCGGTTTTGATAGGAAGACAAGCGAGCGGCGAGCTGTTTTCCGGCATCCCGTCTATCTTTGAATAGCATCTTTTTCCAAAATATCTCGACCGCGAATCAAGGTGCGTTGATTGACGTATTTAGGTTTTAGATAAGCGCGCATGGCCGCGTCAAATTTTTCCGCGGAACAATTTTCCCCGCAAGTAAACAAATCGACAAAACAAGCATCGTGCTCGGGATAAGTATGAATGCTAGCATGGCTTTCAGACAAAAGAAACACCATTGTCAAACCATTGGGTGGAAATACCCAGCTGCATCGATCGAGAATTGTCGCTCCACATTGTTCGACAGCGCAATTCATCGCCACAGTCAAGCCTTCCACATCGGATAAAGCTTGTGAATCGCAATCACAATAACTGACAAGAAAATGTACGCCTTTAAATTGATAAGGAGAAGATTCTTGTTGGTTATCTGTTGCGTAGGCAATTGAAAAAACTAAACAACAAAAAATAATTGTTTTGCAAATCCAATTCATGCTCTTACTCTTGAGTTAAATTTCCAATATACATAATAATTTTCTCGGTCGATAGCAGGTTCCTGCACTTCCCACCCGGAAAATGTTCCAGATTTTTCTAATCGCTTTTTTAATTCATCTATATTCCAAGCCACGATGCCAAAATGTTTTGGGAAGACACGGCCTAGCAAATATCCTGAATCACAGCGGGAAAGAATTCTATCAAAAAATAACTGCTGATAGGAATGATTAAATTCAGAAAAATTTTGATCTGAGATAACGAGATCATAGTGCGCAGTTTTAGAAAGTTCATCGGGTGTAAGAAATTTCACGTGACTGATGCCGAGTTTCTCGAGATATTTTCGGGCAAGAGCAAGCTCTGGCGGTAGATCGACGATTGTATACGATTGACAGGGGGAAAGTGTGTGTAGAATTTTGCATAATCCCCCGTATCCCGCACCGATTTGTATGATATGCAGTGAAGAGAGATCGCCTACTTTTTGTTGAATATTTGCAGCAATTGCAATCAAACGCAGCGTTGAGGGAGAAAATGTGCCTGCCTCAGGATAGGAATAAGCTCGAGGAGAGCCGAGTAGATCATTTTCACGAAACTGTTGCCATTTTTCCGCAATATGGGGGAATTGGTTTTGAAGTGTGTGCAGCCAAACTTCCCCTTCTTCGCGTGTCAGATTTTCCCACAATAAATTGAGAAAAGGATCGCGTTTGAATTCTGAAAATTTGTCCTCATTTTGCACAGCTTGTAAAGCCGCTTCTACAAACACAGTGTGATCGTAAATACAACGAGACGCAACCCTTGCTTCTTTTTTCTGGCAGCTGGGCAATAGCCAAAGAATCAAAAAACACTGAACAAATATATAGGAACGCGAAAGCATGATATTGGATCAAATGCTGGCAATGATATCGACTGCGACATTTTTTTGAAAAGAGGCAATGCAGTTGAGTTTAAAGAAAACATTTCACAATATGCAGAAATATGACATTACCATCCAGCATTCATCGCGAATATCATGATCTCAAGCGCGGCATTTTACTGATTCTGATCGCTTGGCTATTTTTTTCTACCTCATATCTCATGGCGAAACTAGTCGCTGATACAGCCTCAATCTATTCCCTATTATGGATTCGATATGCAATTGGAGTGATTTGCGTGATGCCTTGGATGATTTATCATCGGAAAGTGAGTTTTAAAAGTTCCAATCTAGGATTGATTAGTATTCGGACGATAAGCTATTTCATCAATACGTGGTTTACATTTATTGCTGCACAACTCATCCCCCTCGTTGATGCGACATTGCTATTTAGTTCCGCCCCTATTTTTGTTCCTTTCATTATTTGGTTGTGGCTAAAACGTCCCATTGCAAGCAAGTTATGGCCTTGTATCATCCTCGGATTTATCGGCGTGATTTTAATTTTAAATCCCACAAAACAGATTTTTAATCCTGGAGCTTTGCTGGCTTTAGCCGCGGGAATCACATCTGCCGTAAGTTTAGTCGTGACACGTATGGTTGCTCATAAAGAACAAGTACATACCCTGTTATTTTATGTTTTTTTACTTAGCTTGATTGCAATCACACCTTTGGCGATTTGGGGCTGGAAGATTCTTACGTGGAAGGCATTTTGGTTTATAATTGTGATTGGTATCAGCTCTACAGTGGGTCAATGGTTGCTTTTCAAGTCCTTGCAGTATGGTAAATCCTCTTATATCGCACCATTTGGTTATGTCAGTGTGATTTATTCGGGAATTTTTGATTGGTTGATTTTTGGAAAAATTCCAGGTGTGCTCACTTTTGTCGGAATTGTTTTAGTTATGGCAGCGGGAATAATTTTGATTCTGAGTTCTAAACCCCCTAAAGTGACAGAAAAATTTTAAGTGGGTTAAAAATAGTAGCAAAAAGGCAAAATATGATTGAGAAGGTGTAAATATATGCGGTTTCTCTTCACTTTAATTACATTAGGCGCCGCTTGCTATGGCGTGTGGTGGCTGACGGAAACCAAACCCGAAGTTAAAAGTAAGGTCGAAGATATCCTTCATGCCGGGTCGTTTAATACCTTGGAAATTCGCTATACAGCGAATCAGATCATGGACGCCCACCGCAAACAATTGCTCAAAGATAATCGCCATAAATTTCTTGAACCGACACTTAAATTTTATCCTTATCTTCTTCTCGATGTGAAATACGCCATTTCTAACAAAAAGACCAAAGAAGGAGTGATGCTGTGGGATTTAACCGATGGCGAAATGGTCATCGACACCAAACAGTGGGAAAAAACGCATGGTTTTGGAGATTGCATCAATGCCAATACCGATCGGCAGGAATTTAGAGTAATCAATACGCTAGCATACAAAGGTGGTTCAGCGGATCGAGAAACTTTAATAAAAGCCCTTCATGTGGAAAACGAGGTTTTAGACGCTTGGATCGAGAGTTGCCGCCGGAAACAGCTCATCGTTCAAACGGGAAATAACTACCGACTCCACTTGGAAAAGCCCATGCTACGCATTGTCCCCTCTACCAAACTCGATGAACGCTTAGTCACTAAGCCTCAACGCAATGCTGAAAAGATTCCCAGTCGTTTTAGTCTCGCTCAAATCGAAAAGATGACCAAATCGGCGTTTGGTAATGATTTTGCCGTGCGTAAAACAACCGATATCTATCTGCCTGTCCATTGTATCTTGGTCCAAAATCCTGATGGCTCGATCCATTCCAGTCACTGGAATGCCCTCAATGGCAAACGGATGCAGACGCCATTTGTACACTAGATCTTGATCGGAAAATCTAAAATAGTTAAACTTCTGCTCGAAAAATATTTTTTTAGTCCTGGAAAGATGGCTGAGTGGCCGAAGGCACGTCCCTGCTAAGGACGCGTACCCGCTAAACGGGTACCGAGGGTTCAAATCCCTCTCTTTCCGAAAGTCTCGTTGCCTTGAACTTTGGTTCAAGGCTTTTTTTCATAAGCTCTAACTTGCGCAAATTGGATTAAGCGAAGATACTGCGATTTCTAGGGAAGGATAATCATGGCTGAAGAGCTCACCCAAAAAGACAGAATCAAAATCGCCCCCCATTCTAAAGAATCAGAGATGATCGTCTTGGGATCGATGATCTCTAGTACGAATAGTTTAAATATTGGAGCCGATGCCTTAACCGAGAATGATTTTTATTTCACCGAACATAAAATCGTTTTTCAAGCCTTAAAAGCTGCTTATTTGAATGATAAACCTGCTGATGTGCATCTGATTGGTGAAGAACTGAAACGGCAAGACAAGCTCAAAGCGATCGGCGGCATTGGTTATTTAACGACTCTTGCGCAATATGCCGGAACGTCAGCGTACATCGAAGAATATATCGAACTGGTGCGCGATAAATCGATCTTGCGCCGCATGATTAACGCCGCACAAGATATTGAACGACACGCGCTTAACGATCCCGGCGATGTACACATCTTGCTCGACGACGCCCAAGCAAAATTCTTCATCATCAGCCAAGCGGCAAATACAGGTGCGGGTGTTTTAATTAAGGATTTACTCAGTGGAATTAAATCCCCTTCACAAGCGCCGTATCTCAAAGAACTCCAAGCAAGGCAAGAACATTTTCAAAAAAAAGGTCCCGAAGAACTCGGCATCACAGGAGTTCCTTCCCATTTTGTCGACTTGGATAAACTGATCAATGGTTTATGTCCTTCGAATTTAATGATACTCGCTGCGCGTCCCGCAATGGGAAAAACCGCGCTTGCACTCAACATTGTCGAAAATGTCGCTTTCAAAACCGGTTGTCCTGTTGGTGTTTTCTCGCTAGAGATGACTGCCGAACAGCTGCTACACCGTATGATATGCAGCCAATCTGAAGTAGAATCAGATAAAATTCGCACCGGATCGATCAATGGGATTGAATATCAGCGCGTCGTCGCCGCAGTTAATGCGATGATGAAAGGCACTGTCGTCATCGATGATCAACCTGGCTTAAAAATCACCGATCTAAGAGCTCGAGCTCGCCGCATGAAAGAGAGTTACGATATCCAACTTCTGATCGTCGATTATCTCCAATTGATTTCCGGATCGGGTCTATCGCGCAATATGGAAAATCGACAAAATGAAATCTCAGAAATCTCGCGGATGATGAAAACCCTTGCACGCGAACTCAATTTACCGATCATTTGTTTATCTCAGCTTTCGCGTAAAGTGGAAGAACGCCAAGGCCACCGCCCCATGATGAGCGATTTGAGGGAAAGCGGTTGTTTAACTGGGGATGCTCAAATTCAAGATGCTGAAACTGGAAAAATGCATACCATCAAAGAACTCGCCGAACGCAAACGACAAACACCTATTTTTGTCCATGCCATCGATGAACAATTGAAAATGGGTAAACATCGTTTAGTCAAAGCATTTTATTCTGGTAAAAAGAAAGTATTTGAACTCAAGACACGCTCGGGTCGCACAATCAAAGCTAGTGGAAATCATCCTTTTCTTAAATTGGAAGGCTGGATCCCATTAGAGAAACTAAAAACAGGTGATCGGATCGGCATTCCTCGCAATATTGAAGCACCAAAAAATTCCGATGAGATGGATGAAAGAGAGTTAGCTTTGTTGGCCCATCTCTTAGGGGATGGATGTATTCTTCCTCGGCAACCCTATCATTATACAAGCGCCGATATTGAAAATATCAATACAGTTGTCAAAACCTCTTCTTCATTATTTGGAATCGCTCCTCGCATTGTTCAGCAAAAAAACTGGTATCATGTTTATCTGCCTAGCCCGAATCTTCTTACCCATGGAAAAAGGCACCCTATCACTGATTGGTTTACACGTTTAAATATCGATCGTGTGCGTTCTTATGACAAAAAAATTCCTTTAGCAGTATTTGAAAATTCTGAGAAAAAGATCGCTCATTTTTTGAGTCATCTTTGGGCGACAGATGGAAACATCAGCGTTAAGAAATTAAAAGATAGAAAGGATTCTGCTGCTATTTATTATGCCTCCTCGAGTCGAATTTTGTGTCATCAAACACAACAACTACTTACGAGGCTCGGAATTCAAAGCAGCCTATCAACTGTTCCTTCTAAAAAAGGTTACCGTAACATGTACCATCTGAATATTTTTGGCACCTCTAACCAACAGGTATTCTTAACGAAAGTCGGTTGCGTGGGAAAGCGGGGCCATTCGATTCCTCAACTTCTGGAACAAATTCAATCTATAAAATCTAATCCCAATCAAGATGTAATCCCAAAAGAAGTTTGGACAACGACGATTAGAAGAGCAAAAGAACAATATCAGATGGGATGGCGTCAAGTGTGTTCTGGAATTAATACTGCTTACTGCGGAAATACACTTTTTAAAGCCGGTGTTTCTCGGCAAAGAATGCAAGCCTTATATGCTGTATTACCTTCTCCAGAACTTGCAAAATTAGCCCATTCAGATGTGTATTGGGATGAAATTCAATCAATCACGGAACTGGGAGTAGAAGACGTATATGACGCCACAGTAGAAGGGGTACATAATTTCGTAGCAAACGACATCATCGTCCACAACAGTATCGAGCAGGACTCGGATATCGTGATGTTTTTGCTCAGACGGGAGTATTACGATCCGTATGATAAGCCCGGACAGGCTGAATTGATCGTGGCGAAAAATCGCCATGGAGCTGTAGGGACTGTGAATTTGACCTATCGTAAGGAACTCGCCCAGTTTGCCAATTTTTCGGCGATGCATACATTACCGGGTAGCAAGGGAGACAATTCTGAAGCTTTTGCAGCATTTTCTCCGTAAATTTGTTTTGAAAGCTTTACTTTTTCCGTTTTTACCCCTAAACTGTCAGTTTACTTTTTAATAGTAAATCTTTTAAGTTGATTATTAGACACAGGGAGCATTATCCTCTATGGCATCTGTAAAGAAAAAACGCCGTGCCAAAATCGCGAAGCACAAAAGAAAGAAACGAAGACGTCGCGACAGGCATAAAAAATAACCCTTAACACGGGTTAACTCAAAAAAGCCATCGAATACAGCAAAAAAATGCTGTCACGAGGGCTTTTTTGTCATACATTCATTGCTCTCATGTGGACCTATCCTGAAGAATTTGATGTAATCGTCGTCGGTGCTGGCCATTCAGGCTGCGAAGCTGCCTATGCTTCTGCACGTATGGGTGCTAAGACACTGCTGTTGACGATGAATCTCGATACGATTGCCAAGATGAGCTGCAATCCTGCGGTCGGCGGGACAGCGAAAGGGCACATCGTACGTGAGATCGATGCTTTGGGCGGAATCATGGGTAAAGTGACCGACCAAACAGGCATTCAATTCCGCATGCTCAATGCTTCCAAAGGTCCTGCAGTTAGGTCCCCCCGCGCCCAAGCGGATAAATTCGCCTATGCTGCCGCGATGAAACATCGGCTGGAACAAACAAATCATTTATACATCAAACAAGGCACCACTGAATCGTTAATCATTGAAAATGATCGCGCTATCGGTGTGCAGACGATGGAAGGGATCGCTTATCGTGGAAAATCGGTAATCATTTCTAGCGGCACATTTATGCGTGGCTTGATTCACATTGGTTCGACCCAATTTGAAGGGGGAAGAGCCGGCGATAAGCCCTCTGTGGGATTATCCGCGCATTTAGAGGCATTGGGATTTAGATTGGGGCGTTTAAAGACGGGTACCCCGCCGCGTATCAATCGCCGTAGCGTCGATTTTTCCCAAATGCAAGAGCAACCCGGTGAAGATGGTGTCCGATTTTCTTACGATCCGCCGGAAGGCCCCGGTCTACCGCAAGTGCCCTGCCACATCACTTATACCAATGAACATACTAAAAAAGTTGTGCAGGAAAATTTGCATCTTTCACCGATGTATTCGGGAAAAATTAAAAGCGTAGGACCACGTTATTGCCCGTCTATCGAAGATAAAATTGTCCGATTTGCCGATAAAGAGCGCCATCAATTATTTTTAGAGCCGGAGGGTTTAAATACTGAAGAGATCTACGTCAACGGCATCTCCTCTTCACTTCCGTTCAATGTGCAGCTGCGCATGCTTCACACAATTGCCGGTTTAGAAAAAGCAGAAGTGATGCGTCCCGCCTATGCAATCGAATACGATTATGTCAAAAGTGGTCAACTCGATTCGACATTGGAAACTAAACGCATTGAAGGATTGTATTTTGCCGGACAGATCAATGGCACAACCGGATATGAAGAGGCTGCAGGCCAAGGAATAATTGCTGGAATCAATGCGGCTTTAAAAATAGCAGGACGCCCGCCGTTTATTCTTAAACGCTCAGAAGCGTACATCGGTGTTATGATCGATGAACTTATCTCGAAAGAGCTCGACGAACCTTATCGCATGTTTACTAGCCGTGCCGAGTATCGCCTGCTTCTTCGGCAAGATAATGCAGATGTACGCTTACGCGAATATGGTTATCAATTAGGCTTAATCGATTCAGCACGTTATCAACGTTTGCTGGATAAAAAAACAGCAATCGACACTCAAATCGCTCAACTGTCGAAAACTTATCAACAAATCAATGGAAAATCGGCATCGCTTGCACAATTGCTCTGCCGACCTGAATTTACTTATCCACGTCTTCTCGAAGAATTTTCTCATCTTGTCATCGACTGCGGCCCAGAAATCAACTATCAAATCGAGCTCAAACTCAAATATGCAGGTTATATCGAGCGTCAAGCTACAGAAGCTGCCAAATTAGAAAATACGGAACGCATTTTGATTCCGAAAGGATTTAATTTTTTAGCTGTGTCGGGTCTAAGTAAAGAGGCACAAGAAAAACTTCATCGCATTCAACCTTCTAATCTCGGTCAAGCTTCGCGGATTTCCGGAATTTCTCCCGCCGATATTTCTGTATTGATGGTTGCGCTTAGAAGCTGTCTTAAAACTCGCGCCAGTTTTAAGTCAGCTTCTGAAATCGCGATGAAAGGAAAATTTTATTACACTCGGAGTCATATATGTGGAAAACTTTAGCACTTTGTATTTTGGCAACCCCTGCATTCTGTGCACAAACCCCTACTGCAAAGGAGCCCACTGAAGTGATGACGCCTCCACCTCCTTCTAAACATGTCGCACCTATGCAAAGTTACATGATGATTGCACCGGCTCAGCGCGCCTTAGATTTTCAACAAGCCTTTAATCAACTTCTCAAAGAAAAAACAGCGGGTAAGGTGTATTTTCAACTCGCCGATGGCTCGATGATTAGCAATGTGATCGATATGACATTAATGGCCAATTCTACTCTCATTATTTTGCGTTACAATTCCAATCAAGGCGTTCGCATGCAAATCGTGAAGGTAGAAGACATCGTAAACATTCAATACTGATATGACCTTTCAACTGCTCAGATTACAGTCTTATCCCATTTTCGAGCAGCTAAAACTCGAAGAAAGACTACTTTCCTCAGCTTCGGGCAATTGGTGCATAATCAATGAAGGATCCTCGCCTGCGATCGTCATGGGCATTTCCGGAAAACCCAATGAACTTGTCGATTGCGATAAAGCCCTACAGCACAATCTTCCGCTGATCAAACGCTTCAGCGGTGGTGGAACTGTGATTGTGGATGAAAATACGCTGTTCATCACGTTCATTTGTGAAAAGCAACTGCACGATTTTCCGGCATACCCTGAGCCGATCATGAAATGGACCGAGCCACTTTACCGAGCCGCACTTCAACATCCGGAATTTTCTTTGCGCGAAAATGATTATGTGATCGGCAATCGAAAATTTGGCGGTAATGCGCAATACATCAAAAAAGATCGCTGGCTGCATCACACTTCCCTACTTTGGGACTATTGCCCGAAAAAAATGACCTGCCTTCTTCAACCCAAAAAAACTCCTCCGTATCGCGCTGGGCGATCGCATGAAGAATTTTTATGCCGACTATCAGATTACTGCGCAAATCGGGAAATTTTAATCACTCAGTTGATCGATGAGCTCAAAAAGTGCCACTTCGTTCAAAATATTTCTCTCGAAGAGGCGCTAGCCAAAGCTCCTATTCCGATCCGTCAATCTACTACACTTGAAAACCTTCCTTCCACTCCCATTGATCCTTACGCTTCAGTGTCCCATTTGTAATCTCGCCAAAATCCACTGCTTCTGTTCGTGGATTAAAGAAAAAACACAAATCTGAAGATTCTTGTTTAACAAAAGGAGCGATCTGCAGGGGAGGAAGCGACTTCAAAAGAATCTCGTCGAATAGATAAGAAAACTGATAGGCTTTTTTAGGCTCATATTTCAAAATGTACACCAGCCCCTTATAGAGTCGTTGGGAATACTGTTGCACAGTCAGATTTTCTTGATTGAGTTGTTTAAGTAATTCTCCAATTTCAGTGTTTTTCGGAAATAATTTTTGCAATTCCTGCTCACAATTAGCTTTTACTTTTTCATCCATTACACTTTGTGAAATTTTTTGACCCGATGCCACAATTCCTTGTTCAATCCACACATCAGCAGTCATTCCACTCTCTAAAAATTCTTTAAATGATTGAAAATCCATACCAAAAAAATCACCCTGAGTATTCGCATCATCCGTAGAAATCTTCCATCGCGCTAAATTTAATACCCATTTCAATAAATCAGCGGGATCTTTGGGACGGATCGTGCGAACATCCGGTATAAAATCCAATCCCGATTCAAGAATTTTGGCTTCAAATTGAGTATCTAAAGTTGTCATCGGGGTCCATGAAAGATGTTGATAATGTGCTACCGGGTCCGGATCACTCCGATTTTGCTCATCATAGGCGTGTAGAACATTTCCAGAAAAATTTTTCCCATACACACAAAGTATTAAGGCATTTTTCACGGATTCAAACACGACACGATCTTTTTCAAGAGGCTGAATTTTCTTAATAACTTCACCCACGAGACGTTGAAATTCTTGCGGAGTTGCAATGCGAATCCCTTTGGTTACATCCTCCACATTTCTTTGATACAACTCAAAGCCTCCTAAAGTGCGTCCCGTAATCGCGTCATTATAAATCAATTTATAGGAACTATTTAATGTCCTTTGGAATATCTGACTTATCTCAGCAACCACTGTTTTTCGATAAGCATCGGGATAATTCTTTTTAGAATTTTCGAAAATTTTATCCACTACATTCATCACACTAGAATTAATCTTATCGCGAATATCTCCTTCATTTGTTTCCGACCTTGCCGCAATCGATGTCTCCCAAGCGCGCTGCAGCCGATTGCCGGTCAAACTAAATCCATATCGAGCAAAGGCCAACAGATCCTCTTTTGATTTCCCATTCTTATTTGCGATAACTTCGGCACTTTTTTGTAACAAAGTATCCCAAGTCATCTGTTGTGGAACTTGAGAATCGGCGAAAATTGTTTGTAAAAGATCCGTTGTAATATACTCATCATTTGTAAAGCCCATCAAAAAACAGGCATTCTCAAAATTAGGGCAATCTCGAAATGAAGCATTTTGATATTCAGGGATAATTCCATCTGGCTGCAAAGTAAATTGTGTCGACATTGCCACATCAGCAAGTGACATTTCAAAGAAGAACCGATTTGGCATGCCTTGCAGATTACGCAACAAGAACCCTTCTCCTAGAAGAACTTGGTAATCTTTCATTGTTTGATCCAAAAACTCTTTATGCTTTTTTATAGCGCAAGCTACGCCAAAACATTTGCTTAAAGAGCAGCCTTGTACTAATAAGCTTTGCAAAACCTCAACCTTACAATGAATGGGTTTAAGCAAAACCTCTGATTTTAATTGCAAATCAGCGCGAATGATTGCCTCTGAAACAAGATTTCCTTTCTTAGGAAGTTCAACTGTATCGAGAGCAATTTGCCAACTTGCATCAATTTGCCCCAACACATCCAAAAGTTTTTGATCATATTCGGTAATCTCGGTGTCGAATAAATATTTAGCGATCGTATCATTCATGCCGAAATTGATTTGCCCTTGAGGAGTTAACAGCAAACTCGCGATAAGTTTAGCTTTTTCTAAACAATATATTAATTCAACATCTTGAAAATTAAATGGTGCAATTTTGTTTTTATAGTTTGCGAGCTGTTGGGTTATTTTTTGCATTTCTGCCTTGAGGTTCTGTTCGACATATATCGCATCGAATTTAACCTGAGCATCGATCGGAAGGAACTGACCGATAAACACCGCTTCGCCAAGGGTAGTCTCGGTCTCTTTGAATAGATGCTCCTGTCTTTTTTTGATGTGTTCAGTTGGTCCTTGCATGATCTCTGCATATTGCTTATTCGCGTTTTCCAAAATCTCTCGGCAGAATTGGAGCGCACTTTCGTGCTTTAAGTGACTAAACAAATTTTGTCGACGACTTTTCTCTTGGGTCCAGTCGGTAAATGGAACGTATTG
The DNA here is from genome assembly GCA_963839895.1 of uncultured Verrucomicrobiae bacterium. Classification (GTDB taxonomy): domain Bacteria; phylum Chlamydiota; class Chlamydiia; order Chlamydiales; family Rhabdochlamydiaceae; genus CAJCIW01. The sequence continues at coordinate 1,629,501 of CAWIWQ010000001.1, read as the reverse complement.
CTCATCTCTCGCATTTAAATCCTCAATGCGTTTATTGATCGCGGTCTGCACCGTCGATATCACATTTTGAAATGTAATAGCCCCAGAGAATAAGGGATTTGAAGATTTTATTTTGTCGTGACGTTGTGCATTTTTCTGAATTAAGGGTTGCAGTAACTGAAGACTTCCCACATTCGTTGCCATAAGAAAAACCTCCGATTAAAAAAGATTCTCCATAGGATGGAACGACACTGCAAATTTTGTAAATGAAATATTTCTAAAGCGAAAAGACCGTCGGATGGGGCCAAGTAAGCGCTGCAAAAACCTATTTAATGTAGGTGGGAACGCTTCCCAAATCGGCACGTAGCGGATTTGGCGTTGTGATCCCCTAATGCATACTTATCGTTAATGAGCACCGTAAATTACTCTGGTTCTCCCCATCCAACGGAAAAGATGCATTGATTTTAGCAAAACGATTTATTAATGCCACCCAAGACATGTCGAAAGGGTCTGCGGCTCTGTGCCAAGTTTTTCACAGCGTTCTTGAGCTGAATCTGGCTGTGATGGAACGCTATGTCTAACGAAGCCGTTCCTCAAGCTTAATTAACAAAAATAAAAAAACTATTTCGAAGAAGATTCTGCTAATTTGGGTTCTAGGGAGGGGCGCTCTTCATCGGGGTCTTTGAGGGTGGCTTGGGTGGATACTAGGGCGTTGAATCGATGGCCGAGCGAACGAACCGCAACCATCCAGCCGGCAATGACGAAAAGCAGGAGAAAAGCAACGTAAGGTGTGCTGAGGGCAACTGTACCAAAACACATGAGTAAACTTTGGTGGATAACTGAGCCACCTGATTTGCCGAGACGAGAACCGACGCCATCAATGGCGGCCTTACCTTTAAGTTTGCACTCTTTGCTTAAGGGAATGAAGGCCAGTTCTTTGGTGGCATCAAATAAAGTATATTTGGAGGCGCGGGCTAGGCAATTCTGAAGTGAGCCGAAGAGAACACATAATGCAAGTGGTGTCGTGCCAAAGAGAGTAGCAAACGATGCAAAACTGGAATCTTTGAAGAAAAAGAAGAAAAAGAAACCGATCCCTGTGACGAGGACGATCAGCGGCGAGATGATCGCACTAGCAGTCCAGCTGAATTTACGGATGACGGAACCTGAGATGAAAACACTGGTGACTGTGGCGACAATCCCAATCCAGGTCAATACTTGTCCCATATACGCGTTAAAATCCGCGGGATTAGGGAACAGTTGTTTGACTTGGTCTTTCCAAATGACCTCAACTAAATTCATCGCGATGTTGTACATGACGACAATAACAGCAATGCAAATCAAATATTTCGATTTAGCGAGGTAAGCAAAGTTTTTACGCAATCCCATTTTAATTTCTTCAGTACCGCTGTTTTGCGCATGATAGACCGGAGAATTATAGCCGTGTCCTTGAGAATGGATATAGCGGAATAGGCCCATACAGGCGATTCCGGCAATCACGATGAAGCTGCTTAAGAAAAATACGGTTTGATCCCAGCCATTGGCGCCAAAAGGCAGGTCTGGGTTAAAAATATTTTGAGACATCGAGGTTGCCACCAGTCCGGCGAAGATCCCGGAAAGATTAATTCCAATACCGAGCAGGCCATAATAACGCCGAGCATCGTTGACTGAGGTGACATCATTGGCAAAACCCCAGGATAGGACAGTCATGATGATCGTACTCCACATCTCAGACATGATGTAAAAGAGGGTGAACGTCCAGTTGCGAAATAACGCAATAAATCCTTGAAATCCTTGCGGAAGCATCTGCTGAATCCGATCGCACAGAGTATGAGGGTGAAGCGTATTTTGATAGGGATAAAGGAAAAACATGAATAAGAGAAAGAAAACGATGAAAATACTCATCATGGCGTAAAAAACTTTTTCCCTGGTGAGTCGATTCGAGACGCGAGTGAAAATAAAGGTGAATAATAGGGCGGCAGGGATTACAGCCCAGACTTTTAAAAACGGAAGTGCTTCTGCTCCAGAGGAAGGAGCGGTGACGACCACGGCATCTTTAATCGCGCGCAACAGACTGTAATTGAAACCGACGAGGAAGAAGATCAAGAACAAGGGGATGAACTTTTTGAGTTCATGGCGGTAGATCGGCCACAGATAGGCTCGAAGTCTACTAAAGCCCGTCATAGAAGACATGTCTTGCCTGGGTTGGATGAGAGAGCGGTCAACAAAAGACTAGACGTCAGTCCTTCTTTCCCGGCCCCCCAATCATCTCAAAGATGCGCCTTATTATAGCGGTTTTATCTTATTTGACAACGATTATGCTGCTATGTTTTTTAAATTAAAATTACAAAAACAGTCGAAAATAAATTATTTTTTATCGCTAAGGGCATCTATTCCGGGTAAATGTCCGAATTCAATAAATTCAAGCGATGCCCCTCCTCCTGTTGAGACGTGAGTGAATTGCGAAGCCAGCCCCAATTGATTGATTGCTGCTATTGAATCGCCACCGCCTACGATCGTGGTTGCGGGTAGAGCTGCTAAAGTTTTTGCAATTTGTTGTGTGGCTTGGGCAAATCGGGGGAATTCAAATACACCGAGGGGGCCATTCCAAAATACTGTTGCAGCATTTTGCAGTGCATTTTTCCAATCGGTAGTGGTTTGCGGACCGATGTCCATTCCTTGCCAGCCTTTGGGTATTCCTTCCGCTGCTTGAATTGTTTTGGTGTCAGCGTCTGCGCGGAAAGCATTGGCGATTACGATATCGGTGGGCAACCATAGCGAAACTTTTTTTTCGGCACATTCTTTGAGAAAAGCAACAGCTACCGGGATTTGGTCATTTTCATGAATCGAGTCGCCAATGGAATATCCCTGTGCTTGAAAAAAGGTGAAGGCCATCCCCCCGCCAATAAAAATTCCATCTGTTTTAGATAATAATGATTTGAGAACACCCATTTTTGTAGAAATTTTTGCTCCGCCAATCAATGCATAAAACGGTCGTTTAGGCTGTCGAATCAGCGGCTTTAGAAATTCGATCTCTTTTTGCATCAGCAATCCCATTGCTGCTTTTCCAGGAAAATATTGAGCGATTAGCGCCGTTGAGGAATGGCTGCGGTGCGCTGTGCCAAACGCATCATTTACGTAAACATCCCCCAATTGAGCGAGATGTTTGGCAAAACTTAAATCCTTCTCCGGTTTTTCTTCAGCGGGATGAAAGCGCAAATTTTCTAAGAGAAGAACGTGTTTAGGCTTTAACTCGTGGGCTTGCTTTTCCACAGATTTTCCGATGCAGTCTTTGGCCATTTCTACAGGGGTTTTCAACAATTTTCCGAGAGCGCCAGCACAAGGGGCTAAGGACAATTTGGGATCGTGCCCTTTGGGCCGGCCGAGATGACTGATTAATATTGCACTGCCGCCCGCCTTTAAAATCGCTTGAATTGTGGGAAGCGACTCGCGTAAACGCGTATTGTCAGCAATTGAGCCATCTTTGTTAAGGGGAACATTAAAATCGACGCGTACGAGGACTTTTTTACCTTTGAGGTCCAAATCTTGCAGGCGTAGCTTGTGCATAAATTATAGGTTAGCAAATGGATTAGCCGCTTGGCTAAAGTGAGACCCTTTATTGCGTTTTTTGAGTTCTGTTTTCAAGGAAAAAAGTAAATCTTGATCAAAATTTTGATTCACTGCCCAGCGAAGATATTCAACGGGAATTTCAGAAAAGACACGCCCTTTGTGTTTGCCGAGCGGCATCATTTTAAGTTGGATCGGACTTTTAAGTCGATTGAGTACTTGTTCCGTTGTTTTAAAGCGCTGGCAAAGATATTTGAATACTTCAATATTGACGATGACATCATTCATCGCTCGATGAGCACCTTCTTCAGCAATGTTAAAATGCTGACGCAGTTTCTCTAGAGAATTGATCGGACTTTCTCCATAGAGGCGTGCTAATCGAAGCGTATCAATGTAGGGATGGGAAGCGAGTTTACACGGGACATTATTGTGTTTGGCTGCCGCACAAATGAAGGCGATATCATTGGTAATGCCGTGGCCGACGATAATGTGTTTACCAATAAATTCGAAAATTTTGGGCAATATTTCTTGAATACGAGGTTTACCTTTCACCATGTCATCGGTGATGTGGTGAATCGCAATCGACACTTCAGGAATATTGACTTGTGGGTCGATCAGCGTTTCAAAAGAGTCGAGCGATTTTTCAAAATTAAATCGGACAAGCGCGATTTCAATGATTTTGTCAGATTCGGGCAATAATCCTGTGGTTTCGCAGTCGAGACAGATAAAAGTATCACTATTAATTAGGCCCATGTTCCTTCAAAAGTACATTGATTTTTCCGATGAGTTCTATTCTAGCGCGCGGATCTTTAATTGAATAATAAAGAAAATGGATTGGAGCTGAATGCATAAAATTCTTAAATGAATCTAATGAAGATAATGTGTTAGTTCGGAGCTCAGAATCGCTCATTTTATCTGTTTTAGTGAAAATGAGCAGCATCGGTTTTTGATTAAAAGATGCCCATTTGACAAAAGCACAATCTTCTTCTGTAGGCTGTCGTCGCGAGTCCATTAAGAATAACAGCAAGCGTAAATTGGCTCGATTTTTAAGATAGTGATCGATAGTTTGCGCCCATTGCAATTTGATCGATTTAGGCACTTTAGCATATCCATAGCCGGGGAGATCGACAAGGACAATAGTTTGATCGACCGAAAAAAAATTGATCGATTTTGTTTTGCCGGGCGTCGAAGAGATTTTGGCAAGCTCAGATTTAAGTAAATGATTGATCAAGGAAGATTTACCCACGTTAGAGCGTCCAATGAGTGCAATTTCTGGCATGGGTTGGCCGCTCTCAGTGACAAGGCGTGGATATTGCTCATGGTTGAATGCGGAAGTGACGAAGTGGGATTTGTCAAAGGGAACTTGTTTCATGTTCCCCCTTAATGATGGCGATGTGACGGCTGTTTTGATCCAGATAGGAAAGTTTCACTTGATACGCCTCTTTAGGAAGTAGCTCTTCGATTTTTTCCGCCCATTCGATGCAGCAAATTCCACCTGCTTGAAAATATTCATCAAATCCCGCGGCTAAAAATTCCTCTTGCCTTGGCAAGCGATACAAATCGAAGTGATACATCGTCTTTATCCCTTGATAAACATTCAGAAAGGTAAAAGTAGGACTAGATACACAATTTACATCGATCCCGCCCACTCCCTCAATAAGGCCGCGGATGAAGGTCGTTTTTCCTGCACCGAGATCGCCAAAAAAAGCGACAATTGCATTGCTTGGCAGGCTTTGGCCGAATGTTTTGCCTATGAGGTGCGTCTGCTGTGCGGAATCACTCGCATAGAAGAGATCATTCTGCATCATCCGTTTCTTCTTTGACTTCTTCTAGCCACTGTTCGACAAATGGGGAAAACTCTTCATGTTGCGAAAGAGCTTCCACAAATCCATTGATTTTGCTCTCTTCTAATTGCTTTTGAATGAAAGTGAGAAATGTCTCTTCGATTTGAAAGCGGTTCTGATTGGGCACTTCTTCTAAAGGAATCGGTTTCAATTGATTTTTCATGAAATCATCGATGATCGCTTCTTTGCTGTTAAATAACTTTCCTGTGACAGCAGAAGAGTAGACGATCTTAGTGATCGGCTCTTTGCGTTTGACGATGTAGTTCTTAATCACTTCGGGATCTTCTGAGACAAAAAATCGTTTCGCTTTTAGACCGCCGACCCGTTCTTTATTTTCTGGACACTTTGAGACCCAATCATAAATCGCATCTTGCGGATTGGGATGGGTATTGTCGCCAAAGACTTTGCCGGTAAATGGGCAAATGTAAATTTTTCGCGTCTGATCGTTGACGTTTTGCTGCCCATATTGAATTTTGATTTCCGTTTCTCTCCAAAGCTTTCCCTGTGATTCCAATTTCTTAACGAGATCATCTTGGCTTTGAAAAATCATTTTGTCGCGGATAAATAGGACAGGATCGATGTTGAATTTTTTTTCTAAAAAATAGAGATAGGTTGTGATCAGATCCGCTTTCTTGTTTTTTTTCAAGAACTTAAGCAGTTCATCTTTAAGAGTTTCAGAAATTACAAGCGCAGCCATCTTCTCCCCTACATATGATGTTAGTCAAAACAATTTAGCTTTTTACGCGAAGAGCAAGAGTAGCCCACCTCTGTTTAATGTTCAAGCGTAATTGATGAAGGTTGATTTTGTTCGGTAAAATTGGTACGATGCTTGATTCATTATTTAGCAATTTTTTGAAAATGCTCAACCAACGAGGAGAAACATGACACTAGTTTTAGAACACACGCTAGAATTAGAGGAAATTTTTGTCTCTGGCTATGAAAAAGTCATCAAAGTATCCCATAAGGAATCAGGTTTGAAAGCGATCATTTGCATCCATTCTACGAGTATGGGCCCCGCTCTCGGCGGAATACGGATCTATCCCTATCCAACCTTTGAAGCGGCTTTGAACGATGTGCTGCGCCTTGCTAAAGGAATGACTTACAAGTCGGCGATCGCCGAATGTAGTTGGGGCGGCGGAAAAAGCGTGATCATCGCCGACCCAAAGAAAACTAAAACTAAAGAAATGCTTTTAGCTTTTGGCCAGGCGGTCGATCAACTGCAAGGGGAATACATCTGCGCAGAAGATCTCGGCAGTACGCCAGATGATGTCCAAGTGATCAGTCAAACGACTCAATACGTGGTAGGCTTGCCCCATGCAAAGAGCAGTGGCAATCCTTCCCCATTTACGGCTTGGGGTACCTATCGCGGTATTCAATCTGTGCTTAAAAAAATAACGGGATCCGATTCGGTAGAAAATCGCACGATCGCTGTTCAAGGGTTAGGTAGTGTCGGCTATGCATTATCGGAATTTTTATTCTGGTCGGGTGCACGTCTGATTGTCACTGATGTCGATGCGGAAAGGTGCAAACAAATGGCACAATTTTCCGGGGCGCAAGTGGTTTCCCCAACCGAAATTTTCCAAGTAGAATGCGATGTATTTGCGCCTTGTGCACTGGGCGGCATTGTGAATGAGCAGACCATTCCTCAATTCAAATGCCAAGCGATTGCCGGTTGTACGAACAATCAATTACTCAAAGATTCTGATGCCGATGAGTTGTTTGCTAGAGGCATTTTATATGCACCCGATTTCGTGATTAATGCCGGCGGGCTGATCAATGTTACACAAGAGCTCGATATCCAAGGATATAGCTCGAGCCTGGCGAGGAAGAAAGTGCATGGTCTCTACGATCAATTGATGGTGATCTACGATATCGCTGAACAGAATCGTTTTTCCACACAACGTGCAGCGCTGTCACTGGCTGACTATCGTTTGAAATATCGGATCGGCAGACGTATTGAACCTCCTTGCTTCAATCATGCGAAGTAGGGTTCATGCAAAATCTGATCTCGGTGCTGCAACAAAAAGCAACTGATGCGATCCGCGCTGCGTTTGGTGCTGATATTGAAGACCCAAAGCTTTTAGAAAGCGAAATCACGCCTAGCACACAAGCGCAATTTGGACATTATCAATGCAATAGCGCGCTTAAAATCGCTAAACTGCTCGGGCAATCCCCACGTAACGCAGCGCAAAAAATCGTGATCCATTTCGAGCGCGGTGAGATGATAGATAACATCGAAATTGCGGGCCCCGGTTTTATTAATATCACCTTAGCCCCTGCTTTTTTAGCAGAGCAAATTAAAACTCTGCTTCACGATTCCCGCCTTGGTGTTCCACTTCCAGCAAAACGTCAGAAGATTATTGTCGAGTTTTCATCACCTAATATCGCAAAAGAATTGCACGTAGGTCATTTGCGTTCCACTATCATCGGTGATGCCCTCGCTCGCTTGTTCGAATTCTTAGGACATGATGTTCTAAGACTCAATCATATCGGCGACTGGGGAACGCAATTCGGTATGTTGATTGCTTATATGAGAGAAGAAGTTCCTGAAGTGCTCGCAGGTAAAAAGACGGATTTGATCGAACTCATGGGATGGTATCGCGCCGCTAAGAAACGATTTGATGAAGATCCTGAATTTAAAAAGCGCTCTCAACTTCAGGTCGTCAAATTACAAAGCGGCGATCCTGAGACGTTGGCTGCTTGGAAAACAATCTGTGAGATCTCGCGCCAAGCCTTTCGTGAAATTTATAATCTTCTCGATGTGACACTCACTGAACGTGGGGAATCCTTTTATAATCCGTTTCTCGCTGATATCGTTTATGAACTGGATCAAAAAGGGATGGTGACGATTTCTGAAGGAGCCAAGTGTATATTTTTAGAAGGCTTTGTCAGTCGTGAAGGAACTCCTTTGCCCATGATCATTCAAAAAGCTGATGGCGGTTATAATTATGACACGACCGATATGGCGGCCATGCGACATCGTATTCAAGTCGAAAAAGCAGATCGGATCCTCATTTTAACTGACGCGGGTCAAGCTCTGCATTTTGCTATGCTTTCTAAAGCTGCTGAACAAGCCGGTTATCTCGATCCAAATAAAGTTAAATTCGATCACGTTCCGTTTGGTGTCGTGTTAGGGCCCGACGGTAAAAAATTCAAAACGCGCTCTGGAGACACAGAAAAACTCATCGATCTTTTGCTAGAAGCTGTACAGCATGCAAAACAGATCATGAAAGAGCGTTTGCCTGAGCTTTCCGAAGATGAACTTAATCACGTATCGACAATTCTCGGTATCGATGCCATCAAATATGCCGATCTCTCTTCTCATCGTATCAAAGATTATGTCTTTAGTTATGAGCGTATGCTCAAGTTTGAAGGGAATACGGCAGCCTTTTTATTATATGCTTATGTCCGAATTCAGGGAATTAAACGAAAAGTGGGCAAAGAAATTAGCGATGTTATCAAACGCGCGCATATCGTATTAGAGCATCCGACTGAAATCGCGTTAGCTTTGCACATGCGCCAATTCGGTGAAGCACTTGACGTGATGGCTCGCGATCTCATTCCTAACCGCCTCTGTGATTATCTCTATGAATTAGCGGAAAAATTTCATGCGTTTTTTCGCGATTGCAGAGTCGAAGGTTCGCCGCAGGAAGAGAGCCGCTTACTTCTGTGTGAATCTGCCTCTCGCGTTTTAGAAAAAGGTTTAAATATTCTGGGCCTTAAGACATTAGATCGGATGTAATAATTAATTAGATAAGTGGGATTTTATGAGGTTGTCCGGAGATTTCCCGGACGTATTTTGGCACGGCATAACCCGGGAGTTGGGCCTGCAGCCCTTTGATAAGTTGTATACCCTCTTCTTCGGTAACCTCAAAATGGGCAGTACCTTGCACACGATCGAGTTGATTCAAATAATAGGGTAAAATCCCGTTATCCACTAATAACTCGAATAATGTCTTCAGTGTTTGAAGATCATCATTTACGCCGCGAAGCAGCACAGACTGTGTCAGGATAGGAATGCCGAGCCGTTGGATCTCTTTCAAATGAGCAAAAATCTCCTGATCAAATTCTTGCGGATGATTGCAATGGATCACAAAAAACAGCTGTGTTCTACAGCTGGAAAGAATCTTAAGAAATGAGGCATCGACCCGTTCAGGAATACCCATGGGAAAACGGGTATGAAAGCGGATCCTTTTGACATGGGGAATACACTCTAATTCATCCAGAAGATATTGAAGTTGCGCATCGCTTAAGGAAAGAGGATCCCCTCCGCTCAGCAGGATTTCCGACAGAGAATCATCTCGAGCGATTGCGGCTAATTCCTCTTGAAACAGCTTATCTTTGGTTTCATAGTCAAAATGCTGACGAAAGCAATAGCGGCAATGCATCGCGCAGGCACTCGAACAAACGAGCAAGGCCCGTCCTTGATATTTATGCAATAATTTGGGGGCTGTTCTCGAACTGCTCTCTCCTAAAGGATCTTGGACAAAAAGAGGCGAGGATTTGATCTCCTCCCGTGTCGGTAGAAACTGTCGCAAGAGAGGATCTTGCCAATTGCCTTTTTCGATTTTTTGGGCCAAACGTGTAGGTAAATTGAGCGTAAATTTGGACTCGGTCATCACAATTTGTTTAGCCTGATTGAGATCAAAATTTAAAAACGTAAGTAGCTCTTTCCAGTCCGTAAAATTTTTTCTTTGGATCTGTCTCCAGATCGGAATGTGTGTCATTTCCACTGCCCTTTAATCTGTGCAGGGAAATGCTAAGCTATGGAAGGCAAAAAATCAATGCGTTTTGGCAGTTTTGGCCTCGGCATTAGCCGAAAGAGCCTTTACGAGAGGCTTGAGGGTAGATTCAGGCGCTTTAACCCGGCTCACGTCAGCTCCCAGCGAAGAGAGTTTTTCAACAATGTTTTCATAGCCTCGATCCAGATAATGAATGCCGCTGATTTGACTTTCATCAGGGGCGAGTAGCGCAGCCAGGACATAGGCAAAACCGGCTCTAAGGTCTGGGATCGCGATGTCTTTGGACTGGAGGGGAGTAGGTCCCTTAACCACAATGCTATGTTGAAAATTCTGTGATGCAAAGCGGCATTCTTTACCGCCGAGGCATTGCGTGAAGGCCTCGATGTCAGCTCCCATCAACCGTAATGTTTCCGTGTAGCCAAAGCGATTTTCATAGACTGTTTCATGAATTACAGAAGCTCCATGGGCCTGAGTTAATAAAACTACAAAGGGTTGCTGCCAATCGGTCATAAAGCCGGGATGGACATCCGTCTCAATATGGACGCCCCCTTTTAGAGGCCCCTTATAAAAGAACTCAATACCGTCTTTTTTCACTTCAAAGCCTGCATTGACCTCGCGTAAACGGTTGAGAAATGTGATCATATAGGGGTGCTGAGCGCCTTCCACAAACACGCGTCCTTTAGTGCTGATGCCCGCTAGGCCTAAAGAAGCGGCTTCGATGCGATCCGTGATCACAACGTGCTCAACTTCTTGAAAATGGTTCGTTTGTTGAATGCGAATCGTGCGATCGACATCCATACCAATAGTCACGCCTAATTTTTGCAAAAAGAGAATCAGGTCGACAATTTCTGGTTCTGTGGCCGCATTTTTAATTACGGTTGTCCCTTTAGCTCGTACGGCTGCCATGATCGTGTTTTCTGTAGCGCCAACCGATGGGTAAGGTAGCGTGATGATGGCTCCTTTCATCCCTTGATGCGCACGCGCAAAATACGCGCCTTCTTTTTTCATTTCCCGATATTCAATCGTCGCGCCGAGTTTTTCTAATGCGATAATGTGAAAATCGACGGGACGTTTTCCGATTTTACAACCTCCTGCTGTCGGCACGATAATATCTTCATCAGTGCGACCCAGCAGAGCACCGATCATTAAAATCGGAATGCGATTTGATCCGGAAAAACGTTGGGGGACATAAGCAGTTTTGAGATCTTTTGTAATGATTTCTAGAACGCCACTAGCGCGATCCCAAATGATCTCAGAACCAATTTCGCGGCATAGCTCGACTGTAACTTCCACTTCAGCGATGTTCGGCACATTATAGAAAATGCAACGCTTATCTGATAACAGTGAAGCGACGAGAAGTTTCGTGACAGCATTTTTGGCACCTGCTGCTTTAACTTTTCCTTCTAACGCTTTTCCACCTTTGATTTTTAGAATATCCATGATGTGCCTCGAGAAAATGAGAGTGCTTTCCCACTCTTAGCTGGGATGCGATTTAATTGTAAACGCTATACTGCTGCGGTCGCAGTATAAATTGCGTAAAAAGCGTACCTGTTTTCCCCGTTTAGGTTCAACATATTCAGGGAGTAATCCTGCATGTCCTGTTGCATATTGAAAACACAGAATACAATTTGGAAAATAGTGGCGTTGAAATTGCAATGCTGCCCATCCCATTGTTTTGCGCGCATTGATTTCCACTACAGGATGTAAGCAAATTTCTTCGCCATTTTGATACAGCATCGCATCAAAGCCGATGTTGCCAAAAAAACCGGCATCGGCAATCGCTTGAAGCAGTTTTACCACAACGTGTTTGTGCTCGCTTAAATACATTTGGTGCTTTTGAAACAACCCTTGTTCATTACCGACAAGATTAAATCGATAGCGACCGCGCTCATCATTATTACAGATTGTCGCGCCTATATAAGTAATCTGTCTTTCCTGATCGATTGACCACTGTGTGCTAAAATCGAGAACACGCTCTACCCACGGTTCAGCAATCACAGGTAAATGTTTGTCCCATTCTCTTTTCAAAAACGCAGCAGCAGTTTCGGAAAAAGCATCTATGAGCAAATGCCCTTTTCCTGAAACCCCAAAACACGTCTTTAAGACTTTTTTACCGGGAAACGATTCCATCCAGTATTTCGCTTGTTTTTCTGAGTCCAATAATGTTGCCTTCGGTAACTTCGGGCTGTTTTCAAAGGAAAACTGTTTGGAATTCACTTGTTTGACGAGCTTCCAATCGGGAATAGGATAAATTAATCCGTGTCGATCAGCCCATTTGGCGATTAATTGCGAAGCACCCCAACTTTCTATAGCTTCGTAAGGAGAAAAATTATTCTGCTCGAAAGTAAAATGCTTTGGGGCGTGAATCCCTTGTGATAGCAACAGATTCCAATAGTGCGTCGGTGCCCTATCGGCAACGACCATTCCCTCTTCTGCTTTGGCATAGATTGCAGGAAGAAATTGCAACTGCCGAAAAATAGCATGTTGAGTAAATGCTTCTGACAAGCTCATTTTGGGCTCAGTTTCCAATTCCCATTCGAAAAAGGTATTGGCAATGTGTAACTTGCGCATAGCTGTGGACAAAGTGGGTGAAATCGCGATAACATAAAGATTCATCCATCATATCCCATACACTGTAATAATAGGAAAGCCGATGAAGAATAAAAAAATTCGCCTGGGTATTCTTTTCGGAGGCAAATCTGCGGAACATGAAGTTTCGCTCATCTCCGCCAAAAACGTAATCGAAGCTCTCGATAAAGAAAAATACGATGTGTTTCTCATCGGAATTGACAAATCAGGTGAGTGGCGACTGCGCGATGGCTACGACTATTTAATGCATGCGGATAATCCTAAACTTGTGGCTCTGCATGAAGCTAAGGAAAGTGTCGCTTTAGTACCTAAAAATCATCGCAAAGAGCTCGTGAGTTATTCCGGCAATCAACTCCAAGAGTCGCTATTGCTCGATGTCATTTTTCCGGTTCTACACGGAACATATGGCGAAGATGGAACCGTTCAAGGACTGTTGAAATTAGCCAACATACCTTTTGTCGGTGCGAGTGTGCTCGGTTCAGCGATTGGCATGGATAAAGACGTGATGAAACGACTCTTACGCGATGCGAAAATTCCCACAGCCCGTTTTTTGACTGTGCATGCTTATGATAAAAACCAGTTCACTTTTGAGCACATCGTAGAACAAATCGGTTTGCCTTTTTTTGTTAAACCCGCAAACTCCGGTTCCTCGGTAGGCATTGCCAAAGTTAAAACTAAATCGGAGTTTTTCGCTGCTTTAGAAGATGCCTTTTTGTACGATCGCAAAATCTTGATCGAAGAATTTATTGCCGGACGTGAAATTGAATGTTCTGTGCTTGGCAATGAACATCCGATGGTTTCACTGCCCGGAGAATTGATTCCGCAACATGAATTTTATTCCTATGAAGCTAAATACATCGATGAAGAGGGCGCCATTTTTCAGATACCTGTTGAACTGCCTCCCGAGACGCTCGAAAAACTTCAAGCAATGGCGATCGCAGCTTATCGCACGCTGTGTTGTGAAGGGATGGCACGCGTCGATTTTTTCCTCAAAGAGAATGGCGATGTGATTCTCAACGAAATCAATACGATTCCGGGATTTACAAAGATTAGCATGTATCCAAAATTATGGATGGCCAGTGGACTGCCATACCCCGAACTTCTCGACCGTCTAATCACCCTCGCCCTCGACCGCCACGCAAAAGAATCCGCGCTGAAGACTACTTTTTAGGGGAAGGGAAGGATTTTGGGAAGGCCAAGGTAGACAGTCGGAAACATGCGCTACGCCATGTTTCCCGCTGCCTTCTTGAGCTGATTCTGGCTTTGATCAATCGCGTCCCTGGAAGCTATTTTCAAATCCGGCCTTCGATCTTTGGGATCTTTTTGCGATCTTTCGCGTCAACCTCCTCGGCCATATGCGGCTCCGCATATTGTCCTCGTCTGTCGCCTCGAAATCTCATCAAAAATCTCCTCAAATCTCTGTGCCCTTATTTGAAAACAGCTTCCTGCGCTCGCCTTGCGCAGCAATGCTCTTCACGCCTGCGGTGCGATTGCTCTGCTATGTGAATATGTCAAGTCATTGTCATTTTCCGGTTTGATTTCTTATCAGATTCTATTCTTCGCAATCTTAAAACCTTTAAGGCCAATCTGCTATTCGTAGTCATGCCCATAGGCATGCTACAAGTTGCTTGTTCGAACTTTAAAAAAGGGGCGCTTTAAACTGTGCCTCGTGATGCATATTTTTATGCTCACTAGAGCAATCACAAAGTCACCCCAAAAACGAACTATGATAAGAAATATTTTTATTTCTCTCGCGCGCTTTGCGCGCAATCCGAAGCCTTGCCGAGCAGCTCCACATAGCTCGGCACAGGCAAGGTTTCGGATTCTATTTTTTCCTGAATTCTATAAATCTCCCCTGTTCTAAAACAAGCACGGATACGACCTATGAGTCGTCGAGCGATTCCAATAATTGCTTTCTTTTTTCCCGCATGTTTTGCAATTCTCTCGTAAATTTCTGCTAGAGATTGATCGTGGCGAATTGCTACCCATGCAGCTTGACTTAGAATCTTGCGTAAAATGGGCTTACCTTGACGGCTAATATGTCCTAGACGAATGTGTTCACCAGAGGAATGTTCCCGAGGAGTGAACCCTATGTAACTAAATAACTGCCTTTCGTTGGAAAATTGCGACACGTCACCAAGTTCATTAGACAATATCCGTGCTGCCAAAGGACCTATTCCGGGGGCACTTCTGTACATCATCTCCAAGTCTACGTCTTTTTGAGCTTGCCCGGCAATTTCTTTATCTATCTTCTTGATTCTGTTAGTCATATCAAGCCAAAGGTCGGTGTATTGTTCTATGGCATAACGAATTCCAAGGGAATTGCTTTGTTCTTTTATATTTTTAATCCACTTCTCGGAAACTTTTCCCTTATGGTCAAACCGAATCAATCCGTGCTGAAAAAGCAACCCTTTCAGTTGACAGGCAAAACGGGTACGATGGGTCATGAAAGTATCTCGAAGTCTTGTAAGAGAGCGGTTTTCTTCTTGTTCTTCAGATGGCACGTGAATCCCTCTTAATCTTCCCACTGATAACTGAGTTGCTAGTTTAAGAGAGTCTCTTTTATCTGTCTTAACTCTGCTCCCAACAGCAACTTCCATTCCTGCAGCATGAACGACCTTATTTCGAATTTTATGTTTTTCTAAAAATCGGTGTAAAAAAAATCCGGAAAATCCTGCCTCATAAGCTGATTCAATATCTGCACCTGAAAAATATTTTTTGCAATACTGAACGAGAAAAGTTGGATCTGCAGATAGAGTATCTTTTTTAATTAATTGTCCGTCACAAATTGCTGAGACAACGTAGGTTTTTTTGTGCACATCTATTCCTAAAAAAACTTTTTTTCCATTAAAATCACGCATTGCGAGCCTCCGGTTTGTTTTGTTGTTCAACTAAATATTTAAACCGGAGTCCTCGCTTCATCAAGCGAGTTTGTTTATGGACATTCAGCATAGCAACTGTGCCAGAGCAGCCGTCGGCTGCTCGAAGCGCTTCGCTTCCCAAACAAGTTTGGGTCCCGGCTCGCGTCCTCTCGCAGGGCCAATTTATTTCAGAAATGCTATTTCTTTTTCTTCTTTTCTTTGTCTTCTTGTTTTTTACGTTCTTTTTCTTCTTCGCGTTCTTTTCTTTGTTGCTTAAGAGGACAATTTGGATTTTTGCAGGTAAGAAAATATTCTTGTTGGCATCCAGGGCATGTGTTAAATATTTTGAGGTATTGACCAGCAACTATCTCTGCATTTTTAATTGGAATAAAACAGCCTTGTGCATCGGAGTTTAGATTTGAGAGAAAGAGATATTCTTGGTCATTTAAATTTAGATAAAGGCCTTTTTCAGTAGGAAAAATTCTATCGGGTTTGAGGTAGATTTTTCCATTTTCGTATCTTTCGATGCAAATATTTTTGTTTGTGATAATTTGAGTAATTGCTTCATCATTCCAATTGTCAATTGCATCGTCTGCAAAGCAGACAGATGAAAGTATGAGGAAGGATAAGATTTGTTTCATCATGATATACCTCTGAGGTTGTTAGAAAATGAAAGGTCTTAATTTAAAATTTTTGCTCACTTTTTTGTCAATTTTTTTTGTGGTTACGAGCTGTAATGAAAAAGTATCGCATTCTACAAAATACGATCTTGCTGCTGAAGAACGCGCGTGGATGGAAGAATTTTTCACAGGAGTAATGTTGCAGAATCGGGCTATTTATACTCTTTGTGGGAGTAAGCCTATGACGCGAATAAGTATCGACTATTATACTGAGGAAGAAATACAAGCGTTTTATGAGCAAATGTCTGAAGAAGAGAAGAAGAATGGGGTTCTTTGTGAAGATTATGCCATTGCTGAGAATTGGGAAAAATGGGAAAAGATTCGTTCTAAATTTCCGATTAAGCGGTATTTGTTTTACAAAAAGGATGATGTGGGAGATCCAAAACATGCTTCTCTTTATTTCGTTGACCCACTAAAAGTTGCACACACGATTTTAGAAAATTACATGGTTTTTAGCACTATTGTAGGATTTGATTTTGATCCTTTTGATGAAGCATTTCAAATTGAACAAGGTTCGGATTTTTGGGAAAAAGTGAACACAAATTCATGTCTGATTGGGCTTCTGTTTGGTTACGGGCTGAAAAATTCTTCGACATTTCATTGGAAACATTGGGGTCAAACGGAAAATTGCGATGGCTTTACAGATTGTTTGACTTGTTATTCGGCTGATCTAATTGGTGGCAAAGCGAGTATCGAGAGATTGACATTGCCTATGTTTGTCTCCTTCTTTGAAAATGATGAGGTGATTGAAAATTACAAAAGGGAGAGGGCGAAAATTCAAAGAGAATATTCTCGTAAGGATTTTCTAAATCATACTCTAGAAAGACTGATGGTTAATGAATCGAAAGCTGTGCAAAGTTACTAGTAGACGATTGATTTTAGCGAGGTGACAGAGAAAATGAAAGATCTTAATTTAAAATTTTTGCTCACTTTTTTGTCAATTTTTTTTATGGTTACTAGCTGTAATGAAAAAGTATCCCATTTTAAAAAATACGATCTTACTGCTGAAGAATACGCATGGATGGAAGAGTTTTTCACAGGAGTAATGCTGCAAGATCAGGCTATTTATACTCTTTGTGGGAGTAAGCCAATGACACGAATCAGCATTCATTATTTCACAGAAGAAGAGATACAAGCGTTTTATGAGCAGATGTCAGAGGAAGAGAAAAAAAATGGAGTGGTTTGTGAAAATTATGCCATCGCAGAGAATTGGGAAAAATGGGAGAAGGTTCGCTCTAAATTTCCGATTAAGCGGTACTTCTTTTACAAAAAGGATGATGTAGGAGATCCAAAATTTGCTTCTCTTTATTTCGTTGACCCACTAAAAGTTGCACACACGATTTTAGAAAATTACATGGTTTTTAGAAATGCTATAGGATTTGATTTTGATCCTTTTGATGAAGCATTTCAAATTGAACAAGGTTCGGATTTTTGGGAAGAAGTGCATAAAAATTCATGTCTCATAGGACTTTTATATGGTTATGGATTAAAAAATTCTTCGACATTTCATTGGAAATATTGGGGTCAAACGGAAAATTGTGAAGGGTATACCGATTGTTTGACTTATTACTTTGGTAAAATAGGAGGTGGAAAATCTACGATTGAGAATTTGACATTGCCTATGTTTGTCTCCTTTTTTGAAAATGATGAGGTGATTGAAAATTACAAAAGGGAGAGGGCGAAAATTCAAAGAGAATATTCTCGGAAGGATTTTCTAAACCATACTCTAGAAAGACTGATGGTTAATGAATCCAAGGCGGTGCAAAATTATTAGTAGACGTCGGTGAGGTAGCGCTTGTTGGTGCGCATGTTTTTGATATAGAGTTTAGCGGCTTCTTCGCTCATTTGCCCTTGAGTTTGGATAATGTGTTGTAGGGTAGTTTCGACATCTTTGGCCATACGATGGGCATCGCCGCAGACATAGAAATAGGCGCCGTCTTCGATCCAGGCCCATAGATCTTTGGCATTCTCGAGCATTTTGTGCTGAACGTAGATTTTTTCAGATTGATCGCGAGAGAACGCGAGATCGAGTTTGAGTTTATCTTGGGCTACCCAGTGCTCCCAATCGTGTTGATAGAAATAATCGGAGTGGCGATTGCGCTCACCAAAAAACAGCCAATTTTTTCCAGGGGCATTTTTGAATATGCGCTCTTGCATAAAGGCGCGATAAGGGGCTACACCGGTTCCTGGACCAATCATGATGATAGGGATAGAATCATCGGAGGGAAGAGTGAAGTGATGGGCGGGTTGGACATAGATGGGAACAGGTGTATCGTGGAGTTTGGCGAGGTTGCAAAGAAAATGACTGGCAACACCAAAGCGCTGCTCACCTTGATGGGAAAAAGTAAACAGAGCGACGGTAAGGTGTGCTTCCTTTTCAAAGAGGAGTTGAGAGGAAGCTACGGAATAAAAACGGGGAAGAAGAGGTCCGAATTGAACGCAGAGCTCTTGCAGGGGGGCATTGACATCGCGATATTCTTTAAATAGGTCGAGGGGATCGTGCGTGCTGAGATATTGGGAGAGGAGGGGTTTGTTTTCTGATTGGAGAAGACGATGAAGTGAATTTTTTTTATCGTGCTCGGGTTCATATTCGTGAAATAGTTTGAGAAAGGAAGAAGTAAGACGAGAGAGATTGGCTTTGAAACTTAAAAATTCCCAAAGAGAGAGAGTTTGTTGGCTGCGTGGGTCAACGATGAGTTCTTCTCCGGAAGCCTTCATCGCTTCGATGAGATGGCGGACGAGGCGAGGATCATTTTGTCCGTAAATGCCAATTGAGTCACCGACTTTGAAACGGATAGGAGCATGGGAAAGATCGAGCGAAATATGAACGGTGTGTTTCGTCGATTCCGGCTTTGTCAGTGAATATCGCTCCTTGATTGTCGCGTTAACAGGGTGCAGGCGATCGATTGTTTCAGAAATAATCATAGACAGTAGTTAGCTGAGTTTGTAAAAGAAAGTTATGTCTTTTAGATTTTTTATCGCCATTGCCATAGTGTCTTTTTTATCGGCTTGCTCAAGTTCTGGGTACAACCGGTCTTATATTATCACTGATACTTCTGAGGAAGAGGTGATGAGTGAATCCAGTGAAAAACGTTAAACCTCTTTACAATCTTTTCGCTGCCATCCTTTAGCCAAGGCATCCATTTTTTTATTCGAAATTCCGCCGAGAAATTCGATGGCGTTCAACAATCGCGCTCGCGTGCGATCTTTGCCTAAAAGTTCAATCGAGTCAAACAGTGGAGGGCCATGTTTTTTCCCTGTGATAGAGCCATAAAGAATGGGGATGATTATTTTTTTTAAATTCACACCAAATGCTTCAGCTACATCGTGAACCGCTTTTTCTACACCAGAGCGCTTCCAATTTTCTTGTTCGTCCAAACTCCAAATAATGGTCTGGAACATCATCGCAATTTTTTCTTTGGGTTGCTGTGCAGGACAAAGCAATGCCTCTGAATATTCGAGATGATTGACGAAAAAGAAACAGCACAGCTCCATGAATTCGCCAAACGTCTTGATACGCGTATGGCAAAGGGGCATCAGCTGTTTCATAAAATGGTCGTTGTATAACCATTCTTTCATTCGATTCCACAACTGGTCTTGAGAAATGGTATTGATCAAATATTGCTGATTGATCCAATCGAGTTTGAGCACGTCGAAATAAGCGCCGGAAACCCCGATACGTTTAGGGTCGAATTCGCGGATGATTTCCTCGAGAGAATAGATCTCTTTGTCACCGGGCATGCTGTAACCCATCAAGGTAAGGAAATTGAGAAAAGCCTCGCGCAGATAGCCACTATCGCGGTAGTAAAAAATTGAGGTGGGATTGCGTCGTTTGGAGAGTTTTCTGCCGTCTTTACCCAGGAGTAACGGCATATGGAGAAATATGGGGGGCGTCCAGCCAAAGCTCTCGTAAAGCATGATGTGTTTGGGTGTGGAGCTAATCCATTCATCGCCGCGAATCACATGCGAAATGTGCATCAAATGGTCATCGACTACATTGGCGAGATGGTATGTAGGAAAACCATCCGATTTAAGCAAGACTTGATCATCGATATCAGCCCAAGGATAAGTGATCCGTCCTTTGATTCCGTCTTCAAATACGCATTCACCGCTTAAAGGGACTTTGAGGCGAATGACATAGGGTTGACCGGCATTTTCCCGCTCTGCGACC
Organism: uncultured Verrucomicrobiae bacterium; assembly: GCA_963839895.1. Lineage (GTDB taxonomy): Bacteria > Chlamydiota > Chlamydiia > Chlamydiales > Rhabdochlamydiaceae > CAJCIW01. Next base: position 1,609,071 of record CAWIWQ010000001.1, on the reverse strand, counting down.
TCTTCAGGGCTCAAATTGCGATAGCGTCTATCATAACCGATTTTTTGCCCGAGTTTCGATGCCATTTCGCGCATTTCAGCGAGCTCTTCGGGAGTGGCAAAACATTTGTAAGCTTTACCTTTGTCAAGGAGCATCTGACAATGCTGACGATAAATTTCCGTTCGTTCCGATTGCCGATAGGGACTATAAGGACCGCCGACATCGGGACCTTCATCCCAATGAATACCCGCCCAGTTTAGCGCTTCAAAAATAGATGTCTCATATTCGGGACGAGATCGGGTGCGATCCGTATCCTCGATGCGGAGAATAAATTTTCCTTTAAATCGACGTGCGAAAATTAAATTAAATAGGGCAATATAAGCCGTGCCAACATGGGGATCGCCCGTTGGAGATGGCGCAATCCTAACGCGTACATTATGCATAATTGAGTCTCAAGCTTCTTAAATATCGGCTAATTTTTCCTGTTTGCCGCATAGAAAGCAAGCCGGTATGGTTCGCCGATCGTAAATCGCCCCCATATTTCTAATATTGGGCAATTTACGATCGACGAACCGCGAGAACTTTCGCGTCAGCCCAAATCCGATTTTTGAATCACGTTCGGTATATTTTAGGCGACGAGAAAGGTCGGCCTGCAACTGCTGAGGATTTAAAAAAAGAATTGCATCGATGCCCAAAGCTTTGGCAGAATCGATGTTTTCTTGTCGATAAAGTTTTTTAAGCAGCTTGTCTTTTTGGCATTTGCTCCATGAAAAACAATAGATCTTTCATGACTTGAAAAGTTTCTTGCAATTGCAAATCATTTTGTCCAAAAAATTCACTGGATTCAGAAAAATCTTCTTTTTTGGCGAGCTCTTTCAGTAAGTTTTGGTAATTTTTATTTTGAGCCATGCGTTGCTGCGAATTTTTTTTCAAAAGATCTAAGTAAGGTTGATAGGTGGTCATGACGGTTTGCAAGTTGTTACTATAGATCTTATTTAAAGAAGCGCGATGAATAAACGGAACATCGGAGAGGTCATCATTGAAAGCTGGAGTAATTTGATCCGTTTCTACAGGAAATTTAGAGTATTTTTCGCCGATTTCCATTTCTGAATAAATCCCTGGAACAACAATGTCGGCTTTGACACCGATAAGTTGCGGACTTTTTCCGGAAACGGTGTAATAACGACCGCGTGTGACTTTATATTCTCCTTTGGGATTAACTTTAGCGAAATTAGAGGACTCTAGAGTAAATGTTTGAAATGTACCTTTACCAAATGTTTCAGGATCCCCGATGACAAGAGCGGTTCCGTAATCTTGCAATGTTTGAGCGACAATTTCAGCCGCTGAAGCACTCGTACGTGCTGTTAAAACAAATAAGGGGCCATCCCAAACCTTGCGATTTTCGACATTGCGCAAATGTTGTATTTGTCCCGTATTGTCTTTGACGGAAACGACGATCCCCTTATTGATAAATAATCCGGTCACAAGGACCGCTTGCGGCAGTAAACCCCCGCCATTATTTCTTAAGTCGAGAATCACGCCTTTCAAATTGTGTTCTCGCTTTAATGTTTCAAGGGCTGCTGACAAATCAGACGCTGACGAACTATTGGAATCTTGATAAAAAGAATATAGATGTACTACAGCGATGACGCCATCGCCATAAGGCTCATAACTTGTTTCAAAACGTGTCTCTTTTAATACGATCTCACCACGGACAATTTCTACATTGAGCTTTTCTTCTTTAGTCTGCTCCCCTTCTTTTGACTCGCGCAAAAGCGTTAATGTAACGCTTGATCCTTGCGGCCCACGGATCAATTCTACAGCTTCTGTGATGTCCATGCCCACGATTGTCTCTTGGTCGACGGCTACAATTCGATCGCCAATTTTGAGTTTATTGGCTTGGCTGGCAGGGCTTCCTTCCAACAGGCGGATCACGGTTAAACCACTTAAATCATCTCGCAGTTGTGCTCCAATGCCAAATAAGCGTTGCTGAATTTGCATCATGAATTGACTCGCTTCATTGGGTGTAAAATAAATCGTTTGAGAATCTAGCGCTGAACTTGTCGCTTTGAGCACATAGGAAAGTACGAGTTGTTTTTTTTCATTGATTGAAACGCCAGCGAGTTCACTTTCTCGATTTCTGCGCCGTTTTGAAAGTCGCTGAAAAAATTGGTCTTTGGTCTCTGCGCTAATTTTTTCAGCCGTTTGTAATTGCAATGATTTAATCTTTAATAGCCGCAATGTGAGCTCTTCGGGGCTTTTGGCCCACTTAAGATCTTTAAATTCAGAGGATTGCACGTTTTTGATGAGCGTCATTTTCTCGAGATCTTTTTCCCATTTATTTCGACGCTCAATAGCGATAATCATTTTCTCATGAATTTGTTCAAAAACAGAAAAATCTTCTCTTTTATAGCCTTCAAGTACTTGATTTAGAATGATTTGTGAGGGATGAATCCAAGATTCAATATCCTCTTCCAGAAAATAGGTTTTACCAGGATCGAGTTCTTCTAAGTAATTCTGTAACACACGCGCAGCAATTTCCTCGGTCAATTTTTGATGACAAACATGGGCTTTCAAAATTTCCTCAACTTTGATCCGGGTATCCCGAGGCGTTAATTGAGGAGGTTTTGCCTCAACTGATAACGATAGGGTTAAGCAAAGTAAAAAAGAGGTTAGCAAACGGCGTAACATAGGGTAAATTCCTTAAATAAATAATTGATTACCAGTGGTTTATAATAGCCCAGCTCCAGCCTAAAAAGCAATAGTTCCATTTAGTCGTAGCTTATAGCAGATCAAATGTTTAAGGCTAGTTAAAATAAAATTTTTATTTAATTGTAGAGTCTTGAAATTGTGCTTGTTAACAAGAAAAAAATCAGTATATGCTTGAAATCAATTCATTTATATGCCATAATTAATGATCAAAGTGAGTATTAGAATCGTTTAATTTATAAAAAACGATGAAAAGCGCCGATTATTGGGTAAGTAGTTGGTTTAAAACGATTTCTATATAAATGGCGCTTCTTATTTGAAGGATTATTTTTGATTTTTGGAGGATTAAAATCATGGATAAAGAAACACACCACCTAGGGGAAGCCTCAAATATGGCATCTCCAGGCAAAAAGGTCGTTTCGATTACTGAGGCGGCGAAGATTAATAATGTGACCCGCCAAGCAATCTACGTTGCGATCAAACAAAAGAAGCTTAAAGCTTCTAAAGATGCAACTCGATGGACGATCGATTTAGAAGATCTCGAGAATTATCGTAAGCAGAAATATTCTCGTTCTAAATCACTGTTCAACGGCGAGCTTCTGTTTGACAACCACAAAGGTTTCTACTCGGTTAATCAAGTCGCTAAGATGTTAAGTGTTCCTGCACAGAAAATCTATTACGCTACTCGCGTGGGTTTAATGAAAGCTCACCGCAAGGGAGCGGCGTGGGTCATACACATCAACGACGTGAAACAATACCAGGAAGCATACCTGAGTAAAAAGGCCCAACGCTCAGAGGCTATGTAATTTCTTAAACGAAACCGCTCGGGGGTTCGTTTGAGAGATGAGCGTTAATTAAAGCCCTGAGAACATGCGTTACAAAACTACTGGAGGGAAAAAACCCTCCAGTAGTTTTTTTTTGGATGCATCTGTCGTTGTTAAATAATTACTTTAATCGTTATATCTATCTGATATTTAGATGTTTGATCAATTAATTATTTTTTTTAAAATTAAAACAAAATTTTTTTTAGACTTTATTAACACCTCTTTTTTACTGAAAATTAATAATTGATCTATATAATTATTTGTATAAAAAACAACAGGAGTCATCTCATGGGCGAAAATCGAGATGTGACCACGGAAAGAAAATACGTTACGCTGTCAGAAGCTGCGAAGATCAACAATGTCACTCGTCAAGCAATATATGTTGCGATCAAACAAAAAAAATTACGGGCTTACAAAAACCCCACACGATGGATCATCGATATTGAGGATTTAGAACAATACCGAAAAATGAAATATTCTCGGTCGAAATCGATGCACAATGGGGAGCTGATTTTCGACAATAAAAAAGGCTTTTTTTCGATTCAACAAGCATCAAAAATGTTGAATGTGCCCTATCAAAAGATCTATTACGCAACGCGGATCGGTCTGTTAAAAGCAGCGCGGAAAGGTTCAGCCTGGGTCGTGCATGTCGACGATCTAAAGCAGTATCAACAAAATTATCTCAACCGTATGATCTCCAATTTCGACGAAAAAATTTCGTAACGATATTGAGTATTTTTCGGTTGTTGCTTTTTTGTTTCTAATTATTTTATCTTTGTTGTTTTTTCCTTCATTTTAGGTGGGTGTCATGCAATATTCGCTGAGCTGGGATCTCGATTGTTTTTTTTCGGGAGGCAGTGATTCTAATGATTTTTTAACTGAGCTGAACCAATTAAATCGTCTGATTGAGACTTTGCAATCGGCAAAAGATACGGATGATGCAATCTTGCTTTTAAAAGCCCTGCAAGCCATCGATTTACGCTTAGGGGAATGCGATGCATTCATCTTATGTCTACAATCGCAAAATCTCTCCGATGCAAGGGCCAATCAACTACGTGCCGAATTTGTCTCTTTGGATGCTAAATTTCAAATATTTAACAATAACTTTGATGCCTATTTAGCTTCTCTTTCTGAAGCAGAATTTACTCAACTTTCTCATGATCCAACATTAGCCGAGCTTCAATTCATCTTGAACGAACGCAGAGAACGCGCAAGACAAAAACTGTCTGCCGACAAAGAAAATCTCATCACAGATCTATCCATCGATGGGTATCATGGGTGGGGAGAAATCTATCCTTCTCTTGTCGGAGAAGTCAAAGTCGACTACAAAGGGGAAATGCTATCGTTTGGTCAAGCTGAAAACCGTTTGACCGATCCTGATCGCCCTGTCAGAGCTGAGATTTTCCACGGATTAGAACATGTTTGGAAACAAAAAGAAGCCCTGTTTTCTCAAGTTCTCAATCATATCGCAGGCTTTCGTCTGAAGGTCTATGCCAAAAGAAATTGGGACGATGTTCTGCAGGAACCCTTATTTGAAAATCGAATGCAAAGCGAAACTCTGCAGGCTATGTGGCAGGCTGTTGAACGCCATAAGCAGCCACTCGTATCTTTTTTACAAGCAAAAGCGAGACTGCTTAAGCTCGAAAAGCTCGCTTGGTACGATATTGAAGCGCCCCTATTTGCAGAGACAACAGAATTTTTTCCCTACGATCAGGGTTCGAATTTAATCATCGACCGTTTTGCAGCGTTCCATCCCAACATGGGAGAATTTGCCCGTACCGCGTGTCGTGAAAAATGGATTGAAGCTGAAGATCGTCCAGGTAAACGACCAGGAGGATTTTGTGTTTCCTTTCCTAAAAGTCGCCAAAGTCGAATTTTTTTAACATATAGTGGCACGATGGTTAATCTGAGCACTCTTGCCCACGAACTCGGACATGCTTATCACACAGCGATGATCGACGATTTACCTCGCTTTGCACAGCACTATCGAATGAATGTCGCGGAGACAGCTTCGACTTTTGCTGAACAAATCCTCAGCGATGCCTTTCTCGAGCAAGCCAAAACCAAAGAAGAGAAGTTAAATATTTTATCCGACAGAATCGAGCGAGCAGTAGTGTTCATGATGAATATCCAAGCTCGATTTCTATTTGAAAACGAATTTTACGAGCAGCGTAAACAGCAATTTCTTTCGGCGAAGGATTTATGTGCAATCATGCAAAACGCGCAGCAGAAAGCGTATTGCAATCAACTTTCGACTTGGCATCCTTATTTTTGGGCGGCTAAATTGCATTTTTATTTCACGGGTGTCCCGTTCTATAATTTCCCTTATACTTTTGGTTATCTGTTTAGTTTAGGGATTTACTCTCAAGGGAAAAAGCAAGGTCCAGCTTTTGCTAAGGCCTATGATGCTTTGCTCAAAGAAACGGGGATGATGTCGGTGGAAGATTTAGCGCGCAAACATTTGGGCGTCGATTTAACCAAACCCGATTTCTGGAATGACGCTGCGGCACTCGCAGTGAGCGACGTCGATCCATTCCTCAAACTTCTGCATTAATCTCTGTGGTTCTTGTCTCTGTGGTAAAAATTTCACCACAGAGCTGGAACACCACAGAGAAAAAAATAACCTATCGTATGAGTGTTAATCGGACGAGAGTTTCGACATGAGTGGTTTGTGGAAACATATCAAACGCCTGAATATGATCGATTTGATACCCCCCTTGTGTCAATTTTTTCAAATCGCGCGCAAGGGTTGCTGGCATACAGGAAACATAGATAATATGAGCCGGCCGTTCTTTTAACAGAGCATTAATGAGTGTTGAATCTAAACCTGTGCGAGGTGGATTGCAGAGCACTACATCAAAATGGGTTTTTCCTAACAATTCAACGCCTAACGTTTCCGCCTTTCCTGCAAAAAATTGAATGTCTACATGATTTGCCACCGCATTTTCTTTAGCTAAATCAATAGTTTCTAAGTGAGATTCCACTCCGATCACTTTTTTTCCTAACTTGGCAAATAGCATCGAAGTTAAACCGATCCCACAATACAAATCTAAAACAGTCTGAGCAGAATCTGGAAGTACCATTGCAATAGTTCGATATAGATTGGCACTTTGTTCCGGATGATTTTGCACAAAACCCAACGGGGAAAATCGGGCCTTAAGCCCATCTAATTCTATAAAACAGGTAACATCTCCCAAGCATTTTTGTTCATTTTGAGAACGGATGAGAATGCCTTGCCAAGGTCCCGAGAGCGATAGCGAATGATTTGGCAAAATTGGGGAAAAATCAAAAGCTAATAAAAACCGATCGTTGTCAGTTTTAATCATTCGCACAGAACCCTCTTCAGTCCCCTCAGATGAAATACAACAGAGTAACTTTTGAAGCTCAGTAAATAAGCGCTTATCTGATGAAAAAATCGGACACTGGTCGATCGGTAAAAAAGAGCAATTGTCCTGCCCGATATATCCTGCAGTAAAACTTTTTTCCGCAGGTCTAAGGCTTAGGCGAATATGGCGTCGATACTGCCATTGAAGAGTTGTCGGGGTGATCGGAATATTTTCGATGTCGATGCCACCAATGCGTTTTAGAGCATCGCGTATGAAAGTTTGCTTGGCTGCTAATTGCGCTTCATAGTTTAGATGTTGTAATTGACAGCCTCCACAACTGCCAAAATATGAGCACTTCGGAATTATTCGTAGAGGACTTGCGGTCTTTAATGAAAGAAGTTTGCCGTGAGCGAAATGTTTCTTTTGGGTTGTGATTTCTATATGCGCTATATCTTGCGGCGCCGTGAAGGGGACAAAAATGACCAATCCTTCATTGCGGAGAATGCCTTGCCCACCAAAAGCAATCGATTCGATTTGCCCTTCAAGCATCTTGATTGATGATCTGGAAATCGCGCACTTGGAGTTGGATGCTCGATTTATTCAGGAAAATATTGATGTGGGGAGTAAACGCGATATGAAGCGTTAAATGTTTTTTTAGTAATCGATTGCGCTTTTCCGCCATGCCAAAGGCAATTCCTTCTAGCATCCGCTCATTTTGTTCGAGATAGAGCTTGAGGTGGGTTTTGCCGACAACTTTTGGGGGCCAAATTTGTTTGGCATCACAATAGAGAATGGGAGCTGGATTCTCATTGCCAAAGGGTTCGAGTAAACTAAAAGATTCCATGAAATCAAACGTCAGATCGCCGAAATTGATTTTGGCATCTAAATGCAATTTCGCGACGATGTCTTGCTCTTTGAGTTTTTCATTGGCAGCTTGGACAAAGCGCTGCTGAAATTGCTCGATATTTTCTTGACGGATTGTCAATCCTGCAGCGAAATCATGCCCGCCAAAGTTTTCCAAAATATCGGCGCTGTCGCGCAAATGATGCAGGAGGGGAAATTCAGGAATGGTGCGGATGGAGCCTTTACCTAAACCTTGATCGATGGAGATGACAACAGTAGGTCGATTGTACTGTTTAGCAATACGCGCTGTGATAATCGGAATAATTCCCGGATGCCATTTGTCTGAAGAGAGAACGATCGCTTTTTGAGAGAGGATTTGCGGATGGTGCAAAATAAATGATTCCACATCTTCAGAATCGCGGCGTTCAATTTTTTGGCGTTCGATGTTATTTAAATCGAGCTCTTTAGCTAAAGCTTCGGCGGCTATAGGATCGCGAATCAGCAATAATTCCACACCTTTACGGGGATCAGCGATGCGTCCTAAACTATTTAGTCGCGGTGCCACTTTAGATGCGATGTCGATGGGAGTGATGTCGCCCAATTTCAGGTCGCAGACGGTAAATAATTTAGCTAGACCGATGCGTTTTGTTTTGCGTAATTGACGTAGGCCATAACGAACGAGAATTCGATTTTCGCCGAGTAGCGAGCCCATATCGGCAATAGTGCCCAGTGCCACAAGATCGAGATATCGCTTTAAATCGATCTTAGTGGGACTAATCGAGCCATTGGAAATGAGTGCGTTAGTAATCGCATGAGCTAATTTGAATGCGACGCCAACACCTGTGAGATTGCGGTTGGGATATGTGCTGTTAAAAAGTTTAGGATTTAAGGTGGCGATGCAATGAGGGATCTTTGCTGTTGGCTCATGGTGATCGGTGACAATGACATCGATATGACGGCGAACAGCTTCTTCAATTTCAGCAGCTGAGGTGATGCCGCAATCAACAGTGACGATTAATTTGCATTGATTGGCAACGGCATATTCTAAGGCATCGAGAATAACGCTTTGTTTAAGCGTGTTGCGGTTAGGGACATAGAAAAAAACATTGGCGCCAATAAATCGTAAAAATTCAGTGAGCAATGCGGCGGCTGTAATCCCATCGACATCATTATCGCCGTAGATCAGGATATGCTCTTTATTTTTTAGGGCTGCCAAGATGCGATCGACCGCTTTATCCATATCAGGAAATAATTGAGGATCGAGTAGATCGGGCAGTTTGGCGTACAGAAAACCGTGGATTTCTTCGAGTGTTTTAAACCCGCGTGACGCGAGCACGTGCGCTGTCACTGGATGGATATTAAACTCTTTGATGATCAGTTTATGCCATTCGGGATCGACTTGAGGGTAAACCCAGATCGGATCGTGCTGCTGCGACAATGCCATCGACATATCCTTGTTTGAGTAGCCCAATCTGCACTACTCGTGGTTGCGGTGAGGAAGGGAGCTTTTAAACTCTTAAGACAATTTAGAAATTAGATAATTTCCTTTTTGTCAGCAATAAGATAGCTCACTTTTCTCAAAGACTGCTGAGTATCAGTTAATTAACCGACAGTCAGCCCATCTCATCTTTCACTCGTCACCATTTTATTTTCTTTTTGCATTTCTCTGTCATGGAAATATTTCATCAGCGGTGCTGCGATGAATAGCGAAGACAGAGTGCCAAATATTACTCCGATGGCCATCACAAGTGAAAAGCCAAACAAAGTACTGCCACCGAGGAGAATCAGCGGGGTAAGCACGAGAAGTGTCGTTCCTGAAGTCAACATAGTGCGGCTTAGGGTGACATTCAAAGCGTGATTGATAATTTCAGAAAAACTCGATTTGCGCATCAGACGGACATCTTCGCGAATTCGATCGAATACGATGATGGTGTCATTAAGTGAAAAACCGACAATGGTCATTAGCGCAGCGACTGTATTGAGATCGATCTGAATGCTGACGCCGAGTTTATGCAAAATAGCGATTACTCCGACTGTAAATACCACATCGTGAGCCAAGCAAAGCGTAGCACTGATAGCGTATTTAAATTCAAAGCGGAATGTAATATAAATTAAAATGCAGAGTAGCGCAATTGACAGGCCAATGAGAGCATTATTGCGCATCGCATCCGACATCTGTCCGCTGACCTCAGTCCAGTTTTTATCGAGATTTTGCAAACTGGTCGGACTGATCGTTAGACCTTGTTGTGTTAGGGCTTGAACAACCCATACAATTTTCGGATTGGTCTCATAGGGGTACACAGGTTCTTTAAGGTCGTTCTCGATGGGCATTCCATAGAAAGGGCGTCCTGGTTGTTGCAAACTTCGGCTTAAGAAAATGCGGATATTATTGGCTGGAGTTAATTCGCGGATCTGAAAATCTTGTGTTGTCGCACCCTTCTTAATTAATGCTTCTTCAACTCCTTGTCGGTAAGAAGCATCCGCTTTAGTTTGCAATTCGACTGTGAGGGCATTACCGCCGATAAAATCCATGCCAAACATCGTCTGGCGTTGCATCACCAATAAGAAACATCCGATTAAAATCACAACTGCAGAGAAAATGATGGTTTTCTTAGTGTGCTTTAGGAAATTGTAATTTTTTGATTTAAACCAGTTGAGCATATTTAAGCTCTTGTGGTTAGGATTTTGGACCCAACCTGCAAAGAAAAAGCGAGTCAAAAATAAGGCTGTGAACATCGAAGAAATAATCCCGATGATCAGCATGATCGCAAACGCTTTAATAGGCCCGGAATCAAAATGGAGCAGCACCATTGCTGCAATAATTGTGGTTACATTGGAATCCAAAATCGCTGAAAAGGCTTTGCGATAACCGGCATGTACTGCAGAGGCAATCCGTCCACTTAAGGCAAATTCTTCTCGAATCCTTTCAAACACAAGCACATTGGCATCGACGGCCATTCCGAGCGTTAAGACAATGCCGGCAATCCCGGCTAAAGTCATTGTCGCTTGCAAGTTTTGCAAAATAGCCCACATTAATAATAGGTTAAAGACTACAGCGACAGAAGCGACCACCCCGCCAAAGCGATAATAACCGATCATCACGACGATGACGAGAATCAGAGAAAGAATAGTTGCAACTACTCCATTTAAACGTTCTTTTGAACCGAGCTCTGGGCTTACATTTTTTTCAGATAAAATATGCGGTGTAAAGCTGAGAGAGCCTGCTTTTAAATCGGCTTCGAGCTGGTTCACTTCTCGTTGTGTAAAGCTGCCCGTAATCATGGCACTGTCGCGCAGTGCTGCATCTAACGTCGGTGAACTGATGATTGTACCGTTGAGGATTACTGCCATTCGCCAACCGTGTCCATTCGAAAATATTTCGAGGGGTGTTCCGGTAATTTTTTCTTTGGCAAATTGTGAGGTCCAAGCGTAAAGATCATCGCGGGGATTGCCCTTTTGTCCTTCTTTGCCGCTGTAACTTCCCTTAATCGAAAAGGCCAGATAGTTTCCTTTAGAAGGATCATAAGAAGCCTGGATGTTTTCTAAATTTGATCCCTCGAGTGCAAAATTGCGAAAGACGATGATCAGCGGATGGGTTTGGCCTTGCCAGTCGGTAAAGTCCGCACCGCGGAACATCGCGATTTTTGAAAACGTTTCATTAAAGGCACCGTTGACAGCAGTTTCTTGCGGGTTTGCCAGACGCATACCGTTTTCATACAGAATTCGCGCTGATTCACTGCGTGGCTGAATCACTTCGGGATCGAGAGAATCGCCGTAGAGGTGACGCCAAGCGATCTGATTGATCTCTTCAATGTCTTTGCGATTCGTAACGATCGCTTCGTTCCAAATCTCTTGTAAAAAGCGGTTCACAGCATCCGAGAGCTGAGCATTATGCGAATTGAATTTTTCATTGACGATATGGAAATACATCGATGAAGCTTTGACGAGTTCGGCAGCTGAGAGTCCTTGAGAGCCGGGAAAATCGAGTGTGATAAAATTGCCTTCCTGACGAATGCTCACTTCTGACACACCCATTTTATTGACGCGATTATACAGCTCATTGATCCCTTGTTTAAGGTCAGCTTCGTTAGTGACGATGCGATTATTGTTATCGCGCAGCTCAATTTGCACGGTTTTGCCGCCGGAAAGATCGAGTCCCCAATGCAGAATTTTGCGATCATCGCCGCGGAAATATTTGACTGCACTCAATTTAAAATTATCCCAGAAGACATTGCGCGTCGGTTTGGGCACATCGAATTTAGAAACTCCTCGAATGCTCATTTTGGCTGCATAATAATCATCTCGCCATTTGAGCAAATCTTCATGCATCGCATTGCCGATTTTATTTTCGGTCAAAACCCGTTGTTCAACATCGGTAAATTCCAATACTGCGTACCGCTTGCTTCCGTGAACAGTGAAATCTTCACGTGTAGCTTTGATGACAGTTTGGAAGTAATCTTCCCCTTCAAAAATAAAATCATTAGCGAATTGTGGACTTAAGGCAAAGTTGCCACCGGCATAACCGACAAAACCGTTCCGTTGGAGAATATCGCGTAGCGCATTAAAATCTTGAATGAATTGCGAGGTCTGGGGAGATTGGGGTTCATTTTGCAAGCGTTGCAAAATTTTATCCATTCCTTTAGCGATCACGTAAATGGAATGGGTGTGAAATCCTTGAGCAATTGCCGTTTTTTGCAAAGCAGGAGCATAAATCACAAGTCCAAAAGTTTGTTCCGAGGCAGGAAGTTTGCTAAAAGTCTCGTAATCATAAATAGGAAAAGAATTCGGGCTTAGATCGGGGTGTTTGGGGTGCCAAGTCGTCTTTAAAGTTTCGAGTAATTGTTGACTTTCCGAAGCGGCAATGGAACTGAGTCGCAATGCTAAAAAGCTTTTACTATTATTTAATTGGCTAAGCGCAATTTCAAATTTATTTTGAAAGGGAGAAATGGTCTCACCCGATTGACGCGAGGCTAGTGCGATTTCATTGTAGAGGAGCTGATCAGCTTGGTCGCGAAGCGCTGAAGGACCGGACGTTTGATCGAGTTTTTGGCGAACAGCAGCCACATCGGGATATAAACTGAGAGAAATTTTTTCATTATTCCAATCGATCGATAATTGATCGATAAATGGATTGCGACCTTGGAGGGAAATAGTTTGTATTCGATCATTTGTTTTTTTCTGCAATGCAGCTGCTAAAGAGGCTTGTGTGAGTGGCGCCTGACCCATAGCGAAGGTGGTCGCATTGCGTTTGACGATCGCTGAAGCTAATTCCAAAGTCTTTTCCCGCGACGTCAATAATTCGAGTCGTTGTTGCTTGACAGTCTCTAAAAATTGTCCTTGCTCTTTGAGACGATCGCTTTCTGCTTTTAAACTATTTCGCTCACTGCTAATTTTTTCTTTAGCCTGATTTAAGGCTTGGATAAAACTCTGAACCATTCGCGCTCGTTCATCGGTATCGATCTGAGTAAACGAGGCAAAATAACGTGCAGCAACTGCAGAATTTTCTGGATATATTCGTGTGAAGGACAAAATATTTTGTGCCAGTTGAATCAGCAACTCTTGAGAATGACCCTCATTGCGCGCGTCTATAATTGCCTGAACATAGAGCGCATTTTCTGAAGGTCCAACAAAAGCAAGCGCGACTTGCCGCGCACGATCTTCGACGAGACCTCGATATAATGGAGTAGGATTGTTTTGAGCATCGAATTTGAGGGCGAATTCAGTGTATTGATTTAAATTTTTACCATCAAAATGCACAGGAATTCGGCGCTCAATCACAACCGTTTTACTGACAGTATCTTGAGAATCGTATAGCGATAATTGCGCGGGCACAAACGAGATCAAGGCGCCAGCTCTCGGAAGATATTGACGAAATTTATTGGCGTCCTCAAGATTTTTAAAAGTAATGCTGATAAACTGTGGCTGCTCGGGTTGAAGGATAATATTCTGCGGACTTACTTTGAGCAGTTTACAAAAAGATTTTAGCCAGTCTTCAGCTTGCGGTTCTAAAGCATTCACGCGTTCGACGATGTGTTCAGCCACATCTTTCGCACGTTTTTCATCAATGGAACTTTTTAACGGTTTGGCATAGAAGAAAACAGTGGGAAGAATGTTGTAAATGGTCAATAGGACGACAACGAGAATTAAATAACGTTGCCACTTCTTTTGTTTTTCCATGGGTGTATCCGGATTCTAAAGAATTTAATAGGCCAAGGATACGCAGGAATGTCGATTCTGTCTAGTCATTTGTCTCTCTTGGGCAGTTATTCCTTCCTTTAATACAAATTGGCATTTCAGCTATGCTAGCCGCTTTAAATTAGGTTCTTAGTAATGCCCAGTGTGATCATCGTTGGCGCCCAGTGGGGGGATGAGGGAAAGGGGAAAATGATCGACCTGCTCGCTGAGCAGGCCGAATTCATTGTGCGCGCTCAAGGGGGCAATAACGCTGGTCATACGATCATCGCCGAAGGGAAAGAGTACCGATTTCATCTTGTTCCATCAGGTATTCTTTACCCTCACACTCAATGTTTTATCTCTGGCGGGACAGTCATCGATCCTAAAGTATTGCTTCAAGAGATCAAAGAATTAGAACATCAAAATGTACATGTTCAAGGACGGCTGCATCTTTCGCCTTATGCACATGTGATTTTCCCCTATCATAGATTATTGGATAAACTTCAAGAAGAGCGCAAAGGGGCATTTGCCATTGGAACGACAGGTCGAGGGATTGGTCCTTGTTATACCGACAAAGCCAGCCGCATCGGGATTCGGATTTGTGAGCTTATCGATCCGGCATTGTTAAAAAAGAGATTGCAGTATGTATTGCCGCTTAAGAATGAAGAAATCCAATATATTTTCAAAAAGCCGCCACTGGATTTCGAGACAATATTTAATGAATATGCTGAATATGGTCAGCAACTTGCAGCGTGGGTAGGTAATGTGGAAAAAATTGTTGGGAAGGCCTGTCGTGACAAGAAAAATGTTTTGTTCGAAGGGGCTCATGGAACTTTATTGGACATTGGATATGGAACATATCCCTTTGTCACGTCGTCCAGTACCCTATCTTCAGGAGTCAGTTGCGGAGCAGGCATTGGTCCCAGTCGGATTGATCACACTTTAGGTATAGTTAAAGCCTATACCACGAGGGTAGGAGCAGGGCCCCTTCCAACAGCACTTAATGAGGCAGAGCAAAAATTATTTTTAGATAATATCACGGCAAGAGAAGTGGGCACGACAACAGGTAGAAATCGACGCATGGGTTGGTTTGACGCTTGTCTTGTCCGTTTTGCTGCTTGTCTTAATGGGATGGATTCGCTCGCATTGACTAAACTCGACGTTTTAGATCGGTTAGAAGAAATTAAAATTTGCACAGCTTACCGTTTGGATGGAAAACTTCTCGAAACACCCCCACCGGTCATTGAAGATTTAGAACGGGTAGAACCGGTCTATGAGACTTTGCCTGGCTGGCAGTGTTCGACAACTGATGTCGTTTCATGGGATCAATTGCCGGCAAATGCCATTGCATATGTTAACCGCATTTGTGAATTGGTTCACACACCTTTAAGTGTGCTTTCGGTGGGTCCCGAACGTGAAAGGACCTTATTTATTCAGGATTTAATGCGAAAATAAACTTATGAATTCCTTGATCATCCAAGATACAGTTCAAGAAGAGATTGAGACGATTTATTCGCAAGAAGATCTCGCTAATTTGAATCCAAATAAAGTCCCACAACATGTGGCTATCATCATGGACGGTAATCGACGCTGGGCTAAACGACAAGGATTGCCGACGATGATGGGTCATTGGAAAGGGGCAGAGACACTGACTAAAATCGTGCGTGCGGCTTCTGAACTCGGAATCAAAGTATTAACGGTGTTTGCATTTTCTACGGAAAATCGCGGTCGGGCAAAAGAGGAAATCGATGCCTTGATGCATCTATTTAGGGTGTATTTACAAAGACAACGAGAACCGATGATACATGAAGGGGTAAGATTGGAAGCCATCGGCGATTTGCCTCGTTTGCCACTTGCTGTGCAGAACGAATTAAATCTCTCTCGTGCAAAAACAGCTCATTGCAAAAAGATTGATTTAGTTTTGGCACTCAATTATGGTGGCCGGGATGATATCCGGCGCGCAATTGTCGCGATGATGGGGGATTTTGAACGGGGAGCGCTAGCAAAAGAACAGATTTCAGAGCAGCTGATCGGACAATATTTGGATACGGCCCGCTGGCCCGACCCTGATCTTCTCATCCGAACAAGTGGGGAGAGACGTCAAAGTAATTTCCTCTTGTGGCCGCTCTCGTATAGCGAATTTTATTATACGGATGTCTTGTGGCCTGATTTTGATCAGCATGAATTGCTCCGAGCTGTGATTGAAGGGCAACAACGCCAGCGGCGAATTGGAGGATAATGAAAATCAAACGGATGGCGGACCTCAACCGCAGACTTATCGTTTCGCTAATTCTCGGCGCGATCGTCGCTTGTTTAATCGCTTTTTCGACAAGTTCCTTTGTCAGTTTGTTATTGATGCTATTTGTCGCGGCGTTGGCTGGGGTGGGTGTGTGGGAATATGCTCAACTTGCACATGCAAAAGGAATTGTGCCGATGACGCGCTGGATGGTAGCCGCTGCGGTGGCTGAGGTAGTCGCTCTGTATGCTTCACTTGTGTTTGTCGACTTTCCGCAATTGCCGATTTTAGTCCTGGCTGTTGCACTAGTTCTTTTTTTCATTCTGCATTTTCGCGATCCTACCGATTCCTTATTTACAATTGCTGTCGAGTTTTTCGGAATCGCTTATGTGGCTGCGCCGCTTAGCATGATGCTGGGCGTACTGTATCCGGTTGCCCACCAAGGAATCCCTCAGGAAGGTCGCTGGTGGCTCGTATATTTGATTTTGGTCACAAAAATCACGGATGTGGGAGCCTATTTTGTCGGCAGACTGTGGGGGAAAAATAAATTATCGCCTCATCTTAGCCCCAAAAAAACAGTTGAAGGAGCAATCGCCGGATTTATTGCTGCCGTTTTGGCCAGCATGCTGATTTACTTTGCGGGTCGTCAGTTCTTCGATGGGAATTTTGAACTCAGTTTCAGCGAGTCAATCTGGCTCGGCATGCTCGTTGGCATATTTGGGCAAATTGGCGATCTCGCTGAATCACTGCTCAAGCGCGATGCCGTTGTGAAAGATAGCAATACCTTGCCAGGATTGGGCGGTGTGCTCGACATGGTCGATTCTCTTTTATTCACGACTCCGATCGTTTACTTCTTTATTCGAATGCATTGATGAGAATTATTACAATAGATGGTCCTTCAGGAACGGGAAAGAGCACGGTAGCGCGAAAGGTCGCTGCTCGTTTGCATTTTACCTATTTTGATACGGGCGCGATGTATCGCGCCTTCACTTGGTTTGTCATCGAAAACAATGCCGATATAAATAACTCGGATCAGATACAAGAGCTTCTCGAATCGTTTGATTTTAAAATTATTGAGAAACATAACACTAAACACTATTTCGTCGGTGATGAGGAGGTCACAAGTGTGATCCGTTCTCGTCCCGTCACCGCGCAGGTCTCTGCAGTATCCGCTTTAAAACAAGTCCGTTCCCATCTTCTCAACTTTCAACATCGATTTGCGCTTTCGCAAAATGCAGTTTTTGAAGGACGGGATTTAGGCACAGTGGTTTTCCCCACCGCTGAAATTAAAATTTTTCTTACCGCTGAGCCCCAAGTGCGAGCAGAACGAAGGCTGGCAGAGATCATTCAAAAGCAGCCTGAAGAAATGCAAAGTCTTAATCGCGAGCAGATGCTCTCTGATATTTTGGCACGTGATAAGTATGATTCCACGCGGGAAATTGCTCCATTGCGTTGTCCGTCTGATGCTTTTCAGATCGATACGACCTATCTTTCAGTTGACCAAGTGGTCGATCGCATCGTAAACTACTGCCAAGAAAAATTATCGGAATAATTTCTATGAAACCCGCCTGGGCGCGCAGCATTCCCATGTCTTGGCTTTATCGCTTTATCCTCTTTCTAGCCTGGGGTTTTTTAAAATTATTTTATCGTCATCGTGTGTTCGGATTAGAACACTATTATAGAGATGCAGCCATCATTGCTAGCAATCATGTTTCCTTTTACGATCCCCCCATTCTTGCGATCTCTTGGCCTGATGAAGTGCATTTTCTCGCACGGGAAGGGTTATTTAAAAATCCTGTTTTTGGTGGGTTCATCCGCAAACTCAACGCTCACCCGGTTAGTGGCGATGCCAGTGATATTGGTGTGTTTAAATTGATCTGTAAGTTGTTAAATGAAGGTAAAAAAATCATTTTGTTTCCTGAAGGAAAGCGGAGCTCAACAGATCAACTCGACACATTAAAGCCGGGCATTGCAATGCTCGTTGCCCGCACACAATCTGCTGTCGTCCCCGCTTATATTCATGGAACTTATTCTATATGGAATCGCCATACCAAAGGGCCAAAATTATTCGGTCATCGCACCGCTTGTGTTTTTGGCACGCCGATCCGTTGGCAGCAATTTTCTCACCTGGATAAAAAAGAGGCCCAACAGGCGCTCACGGCCAAACTCACTGAGGCGATTCAAGCTCTACGCGTTTGGTATGAAAATGGTGCTCAAGGCGTGCCGCCCTGAAGAATAAATTTCTGATAGGACCAATCAGCAAATGTATCTCCCGCTAAGAACATGAGAAGCGCGATTAACAATGTTAAATATAAATAACGAAAGCGGGCCCCTAGTAAAAAACTCATGATCAAGCTCAATAACAAGAATGCAAGATCGATAATGATCGATAATTTGGTCGAGATTTCAACCATTGTACCCATACAATGGCAAGGCAGTTTGAGATAATACCAAAAAGTGGCATAGCCGCACCAGGCAGCAAACATTAGTCCCATGGCAATCCAAGCCCACCAATTTTTTCTCAGCCAAATAATTGCAATGGCAAACGCAATCTCCAGTCCCCCGATCCAACCGTCAAAATATTTTAAATGCTCCACGGGATAGAAAAATTTTCCATAAGCTGCGATCAGCAAAATAATCCCTATGATCAATGCCAATGCGAGAGCTACTTGACGTATAGTACGTTGCGCAGATTGGCTCTTTAAAATCCTTTGACGCATAGTAATGCCCGTGTTTATACCGAACGTGATTCAAAAATTGGGATTTCGGCCGCGCCAAAGCCTCGGGGTTCGACGATCGTAAGTCGTCCCCATATTGCTAATATTGGGCGATTTACGATCGTCGAACCGCGAGAACTTTCGCGTCAGCCCAAATCCGATTTTTGAATCACGTTCAGTATACCCTTACTCTATTTCAAATTTAATATTGTGATCAATAACTCAAAAAATGACAGAGTCTAAATCCAAGCTATGGTATAAATAGACTTTATGGAGCATTTTAAAGAAATAATTGCGCATCATGCCCCTCATGCGCATTGGTATTTATTTTCCGCCGCTATTTTAGCCGGCTTTAATTTCCCTTTTTGCATCGATCTATTGATGCTATTAAGTGCGTTGCTTGCGGCTACGCTTGTACCTGAACATACGTTTTTGCTTTATTTTGGGATGATGATTAGCTGTTATCTTTCCGCTATGTGCGCTTATTGGGTAGGAAGACTACTAGGCACGGCTTTGCTTAAAAGAAAATTTTTCTCCAAATTATTCCACCCTCAAAGGTTGGCAAAAATCAAACGGTTTTACGATAAATATGGACTTTGGACACTGCTCATTGGCCGATTCATCCCGTTTGGGGTGCGCAATTGCATTTTTATGTCCTCAGGGATGAGTAAAGTCCATTTCGGCAAATTTATTTTAAGGGATGCTGTGGCTTGCTCTGTGTGGTGTAGCAGCCTTTTTTTCCTTTTTTTCACTCTAGGACAAAATTACGAGATCGTCTGGCATTATTTGAAGACTTTTAATCTCGTGATTTTTGCTGCTTTCAGTGTGACGGTAATTAGCTGGATTTGGTATAAACGAAGAAAGAAGACCCAGACGTCGAATCCACCGTAAATTAGTTTTGAACATTTGCAAAAATTCACATGGCAATGTTGAGTTTATCCAATAGTTTGTCCTTTCTGCGAGCGCCGCTCGCTTTTCTATTTTTAATCGAGAATACGACTCTTCGTATTGTCGCTATTTTGCTTGCGATGCTCACAGACAGCATTGACGGTTATTTAGCGCGACGTAGACAATCGGTCACTCGATTCGGCGCGATCCTCGATCCGACGATGGATAAATTTTTTGTTTTTTTCGTTTTATCGGTCTTGTTTTCTGAAGGAAGATTAGAACTTTGGCAAGCGTGTGCAATGATCTCTAGAGACTTTTCATTGTGTTTGTTTGGGCTTTACTTAAGTGTCACCGGTTATTGGGAGAGTTATCAATTCAAGGCCATCCGCTGGGGAAAAGTGACGACAGCCTTGCAATTTATTGTCCTTGTCGGATTGACGCTTGGTGTCACTTTCCCCAGTTACTTCTACGGAATATTTATTTTATTTGGGCTGTTAGCTTTCATCGAGCTGTGGCAATTGAAAACAAGCGCTCAGCGTTCCGTCACTCCTTCAAAAGAATAATTCTTAGGGACGTTTAAGAAAATTTTCCAGCGCATTTTTTTCCATTCCGATTTTCCCAGAAATCGCTAATAACGGTGTGGGCATTTCAGCACCGGCGTTTAAGATCTCCTGATAAATTTCCATCAAGATCTCATGTTTGACTGTTAGATAATTGTCATACCGCGTCTGTAGCGTGTAAAAATCCAGGGCGAGATCGATTGAATACTGATTAAAACCATTCAACACTACATGGATTGGCAAATGGCGATCGACATCGACATGATTACAAATCGCTTGTTTAATATTTTCGATCAAAGTCGGAATTTTAGAGTAATCTTCATAGCGAATGCCCACCTTTTCTTCGATTCTTCGGTGTGTTCTACGCGAGAGATTAATCACTTGCACATTGGAGAAAATGGAATTAGGAAGATAGACAGGGCGTTTCTCTTTGTCACGGACGGTTGTCAAGCTCCAGCCGATATCTTCTACAACTCCTTCTAAATGTTGATCGAGAAGCTGAATTGTATCGCCGATCATAAACGGCCGATTGACATGTAACATAATTCCTTCACAAAAATTGGCGATCACATCTTTTGCTGCAAAACCCACTGCCGCGGCGCCAATGCCCCCAAAAGCAATCAGGGGTACAATATTTAGACCCCAGATTTGCAAGATGACCATCATAGACATCACTATGATGACAGCCGAAAGAATTTTGCCGATGACATGGACAAACCCGTTATCAACTTTAGAATTTTCCTTATTAAGGACCCCTTTTTGAACTACGGCTTTCCATCGCAAGAGCACCCAGCCCGCACACAGGACGAACCCCGTACTGCGAAATGCGTTAATATAATTCTCAAAAAAAGAAAATTCTAATCTTTGACCTAAAATTTCAATGACGAGCGAACAGCCCAAAATCCATAGTAAAATCTGAAATGGCAAGAAAAGAATGTAATCGATTTTTTCTTTCCAATCCTGAGTTGTGGAAAGCGAACGTTGGCGCACATGTTTAATAATCCTTTTAAACAAATAATTAACTGCGACCAATACTAAAACACCCACGACAATTTCAAAAAACCACAGATTATCGGTCATTGGCAATGCACACAACATATTACCCCCACAAAACCCCCCACTTTTACCACCTCTCTATTAAAATAGCAAATTTATGGGGGGATGGGATAATTGTTTATTTTTTATAAAAAATAAAATCTTAACAAGGAAAGTGTGCCATTTTGATTTTTAGAGCAACGAAAAAAATCTGCATACCGATTGAGGAAGAAATCTATCCATTGATAGATAACAATTCATCTCGTTAGCCATTGCAAAGCCACATCCACCTCATCTTTTCCTTTATACAACTGCTTAATCTGCTCGCGTTCTTTTTCGTATCGCTCGACCAGCTCAACGTCTTGATGCAGTCCGAATGTTCTGAAAATGGGTATCGTGAAATTTTGTGGGCCGTAATTTTCAAAGTCTTCATCTGAGCTATACCCCGTAGGAAGAGAACGCATAAAATCTCCCATCTTATTTTGAGCATCATCATATTTAATATCCCATTCGAAAAACCAAGAGCTGTCCACTCCAAAACCCAAAAGTATCCCTTGAAGTGCGTGATTTTTTAAAACATCATTCCAGAATTTAGAGTCTTTATTTTCCAACTCAAAAACAATCTGAAACGGGTCGAAATCGTACCCTAAGACGCGACGAAATTCCTCATAATAATTCAAGAGAGTCCGTATCGTCATCTCTATATTTGCGAAAAAAACAGGTACATCTTCATCTCCAGGAAATGAACCGAACAAATATTGTCGAATATGAAAACGATGTTTGATCTCTTGCCATTTTTTATAATTCTCTTCGTAATCGTATCTTTTTTTTCGCGCATTGGGGTGATCCTTGATTACTTGGGCTTTTTCTTCTTCTGTAAGAACATCTTTATAAAGACAAAGGCCGGACAAGGAAACAGGTTTAGTCCCATACAATGTGTACGCTCCATTGTTTTTAAAGAGAAGGTCTCGGAAGAATTCGGTCAACCAAACCCTTTCTTCATCAGTGATTGGAAAAGATCCAGAAGTAGTATTTGTATTTTTTTGTGAATTGCACGATTGGAAAAAAGAAAAAGCTAGGATTAAAAATAAAAGTGCTGCTAACTTATTAAGCCAACTAACCTTTTTAACTCGGAGGAGGATACGTATGAAATTCATTAAGACCCTGTTTTTCTTCTTGATGTTGACTACCTGTTTTACATCCTACGCTAATGAAAATAAATATATTTTTGTCGGAAAAACTGGAGCTGCTGAAGATGAAAAAATCGCTTTTATTCTAAATCTCCTTGATACAGACATAGAAAAATATATTCTGATATCCGAAGCAACCGGCGAGGTTTTTATCAAAGTCGATAAGATTGTGGCAGCATCAAAAGATCCACTCCTCGATTTTCGTTCCTTTGAAACCTTTTCAGATCATATAGCCGCGCTTAGTGATTCCAAAGATGAGGATTCTGATGTAAAGTGCAGTAAATGTAAATATTATTACAATCCCCAGTTTTATAAAGGCAGACGATGTCCAAGATGTGACACTGCAAACTAATTTAAAGTGTCGTTTCAAATTATGGGAGCCTGCTTTTTTAGCTGGCTCCCTTTTCATTTCCTTGCACCAAGATTCTACGTAACTCCTCTTTTTCTTAAGAGCTCTCATCCAGTTTTCACATACCTGCGATCAGGTTTTATCTCTGGATTTCAATATTTGGGATTTTTTGCTGTTCACCAACGAACTGCTCTAATTCATTACTCTTGCTAATTGTCTGATGAGTCAAGACCATTTCTTGTTGAATTCCTTTCCCATGCAATTTTTTTCCAGATATGGCCTTTTCGAAACCGATCGTGATTGCTCGATCTATTGACAAATTAGCAGGCTCTTTAGTTGCGGAATATTGCGGCTCCAGGATGACATCCTTCAGTTTGTCAATTTCCCACTTCGAAGGATCTTTTCCATAAAAACCTTTATTAAAAAAAAAGAAAAAAAAGGAACCTGGTGGAAAATAAAGGGGTGAATTAAGATGGGGAGATATGGAATTTAGGAATGATTCGATTATAGTGTCAGCTGTGAGGACGCTGTGTAAGGCGTTTGCTGCAATCATTGGTATTATGATCGGCTTGATTTTAGTGTTTGTGACACTAAAAATGTTTTCCACTCCGGATATTTTTCCACCAAAGACAACCCTTGTGTTAGCTCCTGATGCAAATGGAAGTCGTGATTTATTGCCGCAAACAACACCTGTGATTTTACGAATCGACATCAATGGTGTGATTGGACAAAGAGATCTGACAACAGCTAAAATTCAAAATTGCTTGCTCGATTCACGTGAAGATATGTTGTCGCATAATCGCGTCAAGGCCGTCTTGTTGTATATCAATACTCCAGGGGGAACTGTCGATGATGCGAATGGGATTTACCGAGCATTGTTAGACTACAAACAAAAGTATCAAGTTCCCATTTATGCTTACGTTGAAGGGATGTGTGCTTCAGGTGGCATGTATATCGCTTGTACGGCAGATCGGATTTTTGCTTCGGAGACGAGTATCATTGGTTCGATTGGTGTCATTTTAGGTCCGACATTTAACTTTTCAGGATTGATGGACAGATACGGTGTGCAATCGCTGACGATTACAGAAGGTAAGGATAAAGACATGCTTAACCCTTTCCGTCCTTGGCGGCCGGGGGAAGACAATTCACTGCGGGTTTTGACGGCTAGTTTATATGAACAATTCGTCGAGATTGTGACTCGTGCACGTCCGCGCCTGGATCGAGATAAGCTGATTGAAGACTATGGCGCACAAATTTTTGTGGCGCAGACGGCACAAAAATTAGGCTACATCGATGTTGCAGATACGGACTATAGCACAGCTGTTGCCCAGCTCGCCAAAGACGCTCAGATTGATAGTGCTTATCAAGTGATGAAAATTGAACCCGTTCATCCCTTTCTCGCTGATCTGACCGACAGTAAATGCTCTTTATTATCAGGTAAAATAACCCACACTTTTCAAATCGGTCCGCTGAGTTCTGAAATGAGCGGCCGTTTGCTCTATCTCTACCAGCCCGGTTTGGAAATGCAATAATCCTCTTTTTGTCTCTGTGAATGGATAAAATCTATATTGTTGATGCCGTTAATTTTTTGTTCCGCTCGTACTACGCCATTGGACCGATGACCAATCCCAAAGGGGAATCGACTAATGCTCTGTACGGTTTTATTCGCTCAATATTCAAATTGATCAATGATTTTTCGCCGGATTATTTTATCGCGGTATTCGATGGACCTGACAATAAAAAGTCTCGAACAGAAATCTACAGCGAATATAAAAGTCATCGCGTCGGGATGCCAGAAGATCTATTCCCGCAGCTTGATCGCGCGCTTCAATTCTGCGAAATTGCCGGGATTCCGTATCTCTCTGTTCCGGGTGTAGAAGCGGACGATACGATGGGTAGTGTGGCCTGTTGGATGGAAAAAAAAGGAGTGCAGGTCTTTCTATGTACTAGTGATAAAGATTTGTGCCAGCTCGTTACTGAGCATGTTCATGTGATTAATCCGCATAAAGAAAATTTGCGAATCGATCGAGACAAAGTGAAAGAATTATTCGGTGTGTTTCCGGAGCAAATGATCGATTTGCTAGCGATGATGGGCGATGCATCGGATAACATTCCAGGGTTAGAAGGTTTTGGGCCTAAGACAGCATCTGCGCTATTAAATGAATTTGGCACGTTGGAAGCGATTTTAAATCATCCGGAAAAATTAACAGGAAAAAAACGGGAGACAGTCGAACAAGGCAAAGAGATCGCCTTAATGAGTAAGAGATTGGCGACGATCCAACTCAATATCGATTTTCCTCACGAGGAGACATTTTTTCACCTTAAAGAGCCCGATTTAGAAAAGGTCAAAGCCTTTTATCATGAAATGCATTTCATGTCTTTGCTACGCGATCTCGACATTGAAGAGAAGTCGCCTGTAGCAGTGCCTAAAGAAGATCTGCGTCCGGTGCATTATCATTTAGTCGATGATGAAGAGCAGTTGCTGGCACTTGTTGAGCGATTAGGCAGACACAAAGAATTGTGCATCGATACCGAGACAACGGATGTACGACCTATGAGAGCTCGAATTGTTGGATTAGGAATAGGTGTGCATTCTCATGAAGCGTGGTATATTCCTTTCAATGGCAATGTCCCAAGGGAAAAGGTATTGGCTGCCTTGAAGCCTGTGCTCGAAAATTCAAAGATCGGTTTTTTTGCACATAATATGAAATACGATCTTCACGTGCTGATGAATGAAGGGATTGCGCTTCAGACGATTTCTTTCGATACCATTTTGGCCTCTTATTTGATTAGTCCACATATTCAGCGACATAATCTAGATCACCTCTCTTTGGAAAAATTCGGCAAGGTGAAAATTCCGATTGAAGATTTAATCGGCAAGGGCAAAAAGCAAATGTCGATGGCAGATGTGCCCTTAGAAAAAATCGCAACCTATTGCAATGAAGATGTCGATTACACGATACGATTGAAAGCCCTGTTTGAAAAAGAGTTAGCCAAACTCGATCTCAATCCTGTATTTACTCAAATCGAGCTGCCGCTCATTCCGATTTTGATGCGCATGGAAAGAAATGGGATCTATGTCGATCTAAAAAAACTCGAAAAGATGTCAGAAGAACTCAAAATGCAATTGCTTGAGTTGGAGCAGCAGATTTATCACTTCGCTGGAGAGCAATTCAATATCAATTCTCCCAAGCAACTGAGCGTGATTCTCTTCGAGAAGATGGGGATTAAACCGCCGAAAAAAACCACGACAGGTTATTCGACTGCATTTGAAGTTCTCGACTCACTCAAGGAAGAAGCGCCGATTATCAAAAAAATCATCGATTATCGAATTCTAGAAAAAATGCGTTCGACATATGTCGATGCTTTGCCTGAGCAAGTGAATCCCTCTACCCAGCGCATCCATTGCACGTTCAATCAATCGGTAGCTGCAACAGGAAGGCTTTCCTGTCAGGATCCCAATTTACAGAATATTCCGATTAGAACGCGTGAAGGCAAAAAAATTCGCGAAGCGTTTAAACCGCAGCAACCCGATTACAGCTTTATTGCAGCGGATTATTCGCAGATCGAATTGCGGCTACTCGCTCATCTTTCTGAAGACCCGGCACTTATTAAAGCGTTTAAAGAAGGGGAAGATATTCATGCCTATACTGCAGCGCTTGTGTTTGATTTGCCACTAGTTGAGGTGACGCCGGAGATGCGCTATCAAGCTAAAGCGGTAAACTTTGGCATTTTATATGGACAACAGGCCTATGGCTTATCACAGCTATTAGGCATTAACTATCACGATGCGGAACAGTTTATTCAGACGTATTTTAAACGGTACTCTCGGGTGAAAGAATTTCTGGAATTTTGCAAAGAAAGCGTACGCAAAACGGGACGTGCAATCACATTGACCGGCAGACAGCGGCCGATTCCTGAGATCAATAGCAAAAATCCCTCGATCCGGGCAGCGGCGGAACGGCTAGCTATAAATACTCCATTACAAGGGACAGCGGCGGACTTGATTAAAATGGCGATGATCCAGATCGACACTCATCTGAGAGCCCATCCGGGGCAAGGAATGATGATTTTGCAGATCCATGATGAGCTCTTATTTGAATCCCCCGATACGGAAATAAATCATTTATCCTCTAAGGTTAAAGTCCTTATGGAAGGGGTATTTACCTTGAATGTCCCCTTGGTTGTCGATATTTCAATTGGAAAAAATTGGGGAGAATGTTAAAATTAAAGAAAATTGCTGTAACAGGTGGCTTGGCAGCGGGCAAAACGACTGTCTGTCAACTCTTTAGGGAATTAGGCGCCTACGTCGTAAGTGCTGATGAAATTGTCCACCAACTGCTATCTCCAGACACTGCGCTCGGTCGGCAGGTCATTAGTTTACTCGGTTCAGATGTAGTCAGCGGCCATCAATTCGATCGCAAGAAGATCGCCGCAAAAGTGTTTACGAATCCGGACCTTCTGCGAGCCCTGGAGCAAATCATTCACCCAGCTGTATTTGATGAGATTGAACGAAACTATCGGCAGGCTAAAGCAGAGAAAAAATGCTCCCTCTTCGTCGCTGAAATCCCCCTATTATATGAAACGGAAGGCGAAGATCGGTTTGATGCTGTCATTAGTGTGGAAGCAAGACCTGAGCGATGCCGAGAGCGCTTCATACAGCAAACCCATCAACCTTCGGTAGAATTTGAAAGACGCATGATGAGACAAATCGATTCTAAACAAAAATCTGCCAGAGCCAATTTTAAACTCGAGAATAATGGCAATTTTGAACAACTTAAAGCAAATGTCAAAATTCTCTACTCTAAATTAACCCAATAATTCCTTAAGGAGTCTGATTTTAATGGACCAAGAAGACAAAGATATTGTTCAAGACGTTCAAGAACAGCCTGAAAATACGCCCAAAGAACCACATCCTCAAGATAGACCTCCTTATGAGTCTGTGACCAAAATCGCTGATTTGCAGCGGATGAATGTCGAGCAGCTCAATCATTTCGCCCGCAGCCTGGGGCTGAAAAATTTGGGGGCGCTCGCCAAATCGCAAATCGTTTTTGAGATCGTTAAATATCTCTCTGAAAGACCGGAAGAAGTGCTTGTCGGCGAAGGGGTATTGGAAGTTCTTCCCGATGGATTCGGCTTTCTCCGTTCGCCCAACTATAATTACTTGCCTTCCGCTGAAGATATTTATGTCTCGCCTGCGCAGATTCGCCGCTTTGATCTGAAAAAAGGGGATACTGTTTACGGTACGATCCGCTCTCCTAAAGAAAAGGAAAAGTATTTTGCCCTATTAAAAGTTGAAAAGATCAATAACAAACACCCTGATAAAGCCCGCGATCGCGTCCTGTTTGAAAACTTAACGCCGCTGTATCCGAGTTCCCGTCTTGTGATGGAGACGACCAAAGACCGGATGACAACGCGCGTTCTCGACCTGACCTCGCCGATTGGAAAAGGACAACGGGCGCTTATCGTCGCTCCCCCACGTTCAGGGAAAACGATTATTTTACAAAATATCGCCAATGCAATTACGACCAATCATCCGGAAGTAGTCTTAATTGTTTTGTTGATCGACGAGCGTCCGGAAGAAGTTACGGACATGGTCCGCAGCGTAAAAGGGGAAGTTGTCTCTTCTACCTTTGACGAAGCACCAGAGCGGCACTGTCAAGTTGCCGAAATGGCGATCGAAAAAGCGCGCCGTCTTGTCGAATATGGTCACGATGTCGTCATTCTTCTCGACAACCTGACTCGCTTAGCGCGTGCCTATAACACCGTTCAACCCCATTCAGGGAAGATCCTCTCGGGTGGTGTCGATGCGGGTGCTCTGCATAAACCTAAACGCTTTTTCGGTGCCGCGCGTAATGTCGAAGAAGGGGGCTCGCTCACCATCATCGCCACGGCGCTCATCGATACCGGCTCTCGTATGGATGAGGTGATCTTTGAGGAATTCAAAGGTACCGGCAATATGGAACTCGTGCTCGATCGCAGACTTGCAGATCGTCGAGTTTTCCCTGCAATTGATATTATCAAGAGCGGTACACGTAAAGAAGAGCTTCTTTATCACCCTGATGAATTAGAGAAGGTGTATTTGATGCGCCAAGCGCTTGCCGACCTTTCACCGCTCGATGCGATGAATTTACTTACCGGCCGCTTGAGAAAGACCAATAGCAATACTGAATTCCTCCTGACGATGAAATAAAACATCACAGAGGGATTTTCGTGCCCGATCTTTTCTCTGTGGTTTCTCGTCTCTGTGGTTAAACAATTTCTCACCACAGAGCTAAAACACCACAGAGGGATTTTCGTGCCCGTGCCCGATTTATTTCTCTGTTGTTATAAACAGGAATCAGCACAGAGAGGAAAAGAGAACGCTGAGGCGCAGAGTTCAGAATGAGTTTTTTTCTTTCCCCCTCAGTGTCTCTAGTATCTCGTCTCTTCTCTGCGCTGATTCCCCAGCATTTTTATTAGTAACCCAACTTGTCCCCTACTAGCCAAGCATCTGCGGCGCGATTTCTTTGACCTGTTTTTACGGCCAAATTTAGCCTACTTTTTCAAGTATGTCTAAAATTTGGCCGCAAAAACATGGCAAAAATCGCATCCACATCTACTTAACAGATAGGGAACAAGTTGGGTTAGTATTCACGGTGAGCTCGGAGGTTTTACCTTAAAGAAAAATCGGGCATGGGCACGCACGCGGGCTCGGGTACGTTTTGGGAAAAACTATTTCTTTAGGAATTTTAGCATAGCTTGCGCAAACTGCGGGAGATCATTCGGTGTGCGCGAGCTGATTAAATTATCATCGACGACGACTGCTTTATCTTTCCAATGCACACCTGCATTGATCATATCATCTTTGATTGCTATTGTACTTGTCGCATGTTTGCCTTTGAGAATTTTTGCAGAGATGGGCACCCATCCCGCATGACAAATGAAGGCGATCATATTGCCTTTGTCATGAAGTCGCTTAACGAGGCGGAGCACTTCCGCTGAGCGGCGCAAGCGATCCGGAGCAAATCCGCCGGGGATGATCACGCCTAAACAGGGAGTGGAAAGGGCTTGTTTGAAAGAGATTTCGGCTTTGCAAGGATAGCCGTTTTTGCCTTTGTAAGTTTGATCTGCTGCAGGACCTGCTATAACGGTATGAAAGCCGGCTTCTTGAAGGCGGATTTTAGGATACCATAGCTCTAAATCTTCATAAGCTTCTTCAACGAGCACGACAATTTTTTTCATTTATTTCCTCCCGCACTAAAAAAAAGTCATAACATAAATTCAATTTGTGTTTACAAATATTCGGAATTTTAATTATGTTTGTGCCCGGCGTTGTCTTATGAGATTGATTCGGAGGGTTTCTGTGAAATTTCTTTTAAAAGCTGTTTTTCTATGTGTTGTTGTTCTTTTCGCTTCTTGTCAAAAGAAAACAACGCTTGCTCCGGTTAATCAACGGATCCATCTCAATCTGAAAGGTGAACCGGCGACTATGGATCCGCGAAAAGGTGGGGATATCATTTCTTCCCACATGCATTTTTTGTTGTTCGAAGGACTTGTGCGTTTAAATCCCGATGGTTCGATTGTACCTGCACAAGCAAAATCGTTCGAGATCTCAGCAGATGGCTTGGTCTATACGTTTATTATGAGAGAGGCGCAATGGTCAAACGGAACGCCTGTGACCGCTTATGATTTTGAAAAGTCATGGAGAGATATTCTCGATCCGACTTTTCCGAGCATCAATGCCCATTTGCTATATCCGATCAAAAATGGAGAAGCGGCTAAACAAGGACGCGTCCCTTTGAGCGAGATCGGCGTTGTTGCCAAAGATGCAAAAACGTTGATTGTCACTTTGGAAAAACCCACCCCTTATTTTTTGGATTTGATCTCTTTTTGTGTGTTTTTTCCGGTGAATAGTCAAATCGATAAAGATGTTTCCGATTGGGCGAAAGATGCAGGTGAGCATTTTGTGTCGAATGGTCCGTTTATGTTGAAGCAGTGGAAGCATGATAATGAACTTCTCGCTGTGAGAAATCCTCTTTACTGGGACAGCAATCGAGTCCGGCCCGATGAGATCCATTTCAGCATGATTGACAATGAGATAACAGCGCTGCAAATGTTTGAGAAAGGACTGCTCGATATGATCGGCGAGCCGCTCTCGCCGCTTCCGGTCGATGCTTTGCCTACTTTAAAGAAAACAGGTAGTTTATACACGCAGCCCAGTGCGGGCACGACGATGATTACCTTTAATGTGGATAAAAAGCCGTTTAATCATGTCAAAATCCGCAAAGCATTTGCTTACGCTATCGACCGCAGAACGATTGTCAGCAACATCACTCAGATGGGAGAGATCGCGGCGACCAACATCATTCCCCCCGTTTTGAAAAATTACCGCAATCGTTCTTTCTTCAAGGATGCAGATGTGACACTTGCTAAGCAATTGTTCGAAGAAGGGATGAAAGAGCTGGGGATCACGCGCGAGGATTTCAAAGACATTGTCTATTATTATTACGCATCTGATCTCAACCATAAAATCGCTCAAGCTATTCAACAGCAATGGCAGCAAGTGCTCGGTGTGCAGCTCAAAATTGAAAACGCTACCCAGAAAATTGTAATGGCTAAATTGGCCAAACGAGATTACGCGATTGCGCAAAGCTTATGGGCCGCTCAGTACAATGATCAGATGAACATCTTTGAGCGTTTTAAGTTCAAAACAAATCCAAAGAACTATGCCAACTGGGAAAATCCAGAGTACATCCGTCTCATCGATGCCTCGTTTTATGCGAATGGCGCTAAACGAGCGGAGATTTTAGAGCAAGCGGAGGAACTATTCCTTGAAGAAATGCCAATCTGTCCGATCTATCACTGGGAGCAAGTTTACATGGTACAGCCGTATTTGACCGATGTCGGTTATAGTCCGATTGGCGATATCGCTTTTGATAAACTGTACATTGCGCACAGGAAAAAAATATGATGAATACAGCTTTGCGCAATGAGCCCGTTGTTCTAAATCCGATTGTTTTCCCCCGCCATGCTTTGGAAGTGGAAAAAAGAACGCATTTGATTAAACCTGCTTATTCTTCGCGAGGGATCAGCAGCATTGAATTCGATGCTTATGTCACGTTTATCGAACAGATTTTGCGCAACCTTCTTCCGCAAGAATTAATCGCAGCGCTTTATTCGCATAAACAACCCCAAATCATCGAAGAGAATTTTCAAACGCTTTCTGAGCAGCTGCCCTTTTTGGCGTGGAACAATCCTGACCGAGGGCCGTGCACAGTATGTGTCGGTTTGCTTTGTTCTTCTCAATACACGCATGGAGTGGGCAGGTATATGTGCGACATTTTGACACGCTGGCTGATTCCCGGAAAATATTTGAATATCAGTTCCGTGCGCTCTTTGAATTTTTCATTCATCGCTTATCCGAAACAAAATTTCTATTTTCATCAACTGCTACTCGACATCGAAAGTGATCAAGATTTGGCGATTGTTAAAGCCAATCGCGACAATCTTGAAAAGGAAATCCGCCTGAGTATTTTAGCTGTGCGCCATGCCAGGCAGGTTGTGTCTGTTAAGAAACTTTCTTCTGAGCAAAAGCAGGCGCTGATCGAAGAAAATCTGGCATCAGTAATCAACCGCTCTTCAAAGCATCTCGATCACAATGTTTTTGATCAAATGCATCATTTGTTTCTCCATTTAAGCGCTGAAGATAAAATTAAGCAAATTCAAGATCAATTTGCGCCCTACATTGAGCATAAACCTAAAGTGTTTGATCGCGACATTTTCCATGAGATCAAACATGCGATTCTCTTATTTGGAGATCGCTTTACTGCTCTGCGCGATTTACGCCATGTGAGTCGTTTGATTTCCTATCAATATCTCTTCCGAAAGACTTTGATGCGCAAAATGTTGGCATCCCCTGATGAGCGTTTTTTAAGTTTGAAAATTCTCAAAACGCAATTGTCATCCGCCACAGGACGACACGGTAATAAGAATGTATTGGGGCTACTAGGGGCGATGAATGTGATTCGCGAAAATGAGCTGTTTGAAGAGCGGCACATCAGCGAAGCGATCACGCACTGCATGCCGTTTGTCCGCCCTGTAGAACAGTCATTCGTCCTCGACAGACGCAGTCACGATCCGATTCGGATTTTTTATCTCGAAATCGAGAAGAACGATGGTTCATCTTTTTCTTTGGCAGAGGTCAGGGAGTTAAAAAAGAACTTACCGCATGAGCTCAAAGAGAGCGTGGAGAGTGTGCTCCATCCCGTGCTTATGCCGCGCAATGAAGAAGAGATCATGCGCAATATCTTCTTGCTGAGTCAGCAACTCAAATACATCAACGATTTGCCTCAGGTGATCATTTCGTTTAATGCGCAAACAGAAGAGGACTTGCTGTTCACCGTGATTTTACTACGTGTCTTACGCGATGACGATCGTTTACTCACAACGATTTTTGATAATGCGCGCACCGAATTAAAAATTGAGGAATTGGAAACGAAAAAAGTGGGCTTACTCAGAAAGCGTTATCCCAAAGAAGCCAATGTATTCAATGTTTCGATAAATAAAAAACGATTTTTGCGTAAGAGAGATTTTACCATCGATTTATTCAAAGCGCGTCAGGCGGTTTCACTTGAGTTGGACAGAATTTTTGCTGGGATTCGCGATTTTAACGGTGGCATTTTGTCAAAGCAGCAAGAGGGATTTGCTGAACTCCGCCACTTACTTCAAGGGATTTCTTCTCACAAAGATTTTCTGCTGGAGAACTTTTTCTATTCGATCACGCCGCCGCTTCGTCAGTCATTGATTTTGCCAACCTCGTTAAAAACACTCTTTTGTCTAATGCAAGATGCTTTTTTGGCTGACTATAAAAAAGAGACATTTTTCTTGAAGCCACAATTCGAAACGGAGCAATTGCTCGTCATGGCAGCTTCGCCTTACGGGTGTCTCAAAGACGAATTATTTTCTTTGATCACTAAGCTGAAGATTCCTTCTGCCGAACTCTGTTACACGCATGTCAATGCTTATGGGATTAGCTGCATCGGCTACATCTATCAAAACCGCGATCCACAGATTCGTAACTTATTCTATTCAACGCTTCTCAGCGCTCTTCAAGAGTGGCAGACGCGCTTGAAAAAGTAGGTTGAGCGTGGAAATTCAAGCGAGTGACAAGACTTTGGCTGTTGGGCTTTCCATGCCGGCTGATAAACAGCCGTTTCTTTCCGCAATCATCTACATGAAAAACATGCTTCGGGACCTCTTGGAAACAGTTGAGGAGACCTCTACTACAACGTCTACAACTCCGCTTGCTGTGGATACTTTGCATTTCGGCGCATTTTTGCAGCAACTCGAACAATGCAAAGAACAGGGACGGCTCTATGAGATGATCAAAGAAAGGCGCTTAGAGCTTATGGAACAAAAAGAGCATTGGCGTCCCTTTGTCCAAGAGGAGCAAAAGAAAGATCATGAATTTTATGCTGATTTTCAAAAGGAATTAGAGACGGGAAAACTGATTCCAAGTCCTGTGGGCAATGGCGGCGCTTATTTTTTGGTCGATCCGTGCGATCAGCCGCGCTATGTGGTTAAATTCGTTGAAGAGGATATTTTTTGTTTAAATAACGCTAAAGAGTACGGCAGTCCGTTTCACGATCGCGAGCATCGCGTTCGCGATGAAATTCCCCTTTATCGTTCGGCGCAAACAGAGGCATTTTGCTGTGAAGTGGCTTCTTTAGCTGGCATTGCGCACACGACTCCCAAAACTGTGATGGGGATATTGTTTGAGGCTGTCAGTTACGATTGCGGTGATTGGTTGGAAGAAAATCTTAAAATGCAATTTTTGCAGACAACGGGTCGACCTGACCCAGAAAAACTCTGCTCAATCCAGGAGTTTATTCCCGAGGCTAAACATCTAACTGAGCTGCTCCATGAATATTACGTCGCTAAATTATCTGATGCAGAGATTGCGGCTCACTTTGATCAAAGCGAGTTTGAAGAGATTTGTCTGCTTCTGTGGCTCTGTTATGATACCGACGCGCATGGAGGGAATTTCCTCACGTATGTCAAACGAGTCGAGGCAAATGGCAAGAACGTCTATGGAATTAAGAAAATCGATAATGGTCTGGCTTTTCCAGAAAAAAATTCCGAATATTTCAACATTTTGACGTGGATGCCGAATAGCCTTTTGCCTCTTTCAGAAGAGCTTAAGCAAAAAATTTTTCAGCTGCCGATCGAAACTCTTTTGAGACGGATGGATGATTATGAACTGTCGAATTGCAAAGAGGCGTTTATGCAACGGGTAGAGGTATTGCAAACTTTAGCTGAGCGCGACGACATAACTCTGGCAGAAGTGGATATCCGTTTAAATTTTCTTTCTAAAGAAGGAGGGGGAAAGCTAGCTCTGTGTGCGCTATCAACAAGAGAGATTCTCAATCTACTGATTAATACAACAGAGTAGATCGCCTTCACCGAAAGAAATCGAAACTAAAGATTGTGTCGCTTCGTTGGAGATGCCGATGAAGTGTTTATCCAAGGTTTTTCCTTTTAATTCCCACTTTAATCCTCGCGTATGGATCTCTTTCACAGGTCCATTTAAGGGAATTAAAGAAATTTGCTCGCCGATCGTGGCCTTAATCTGGACCTGACGATCGATGACAAACAACCGCTCATCCGGGGATTCGAGAAACAATTTTCCAGGGTAGCGACTGAGCAAGATGAGATTGCTTAAAGTATGATCGGTGCGCCCCTGTAAAGCGCCAAAAACGACGATCTCTTCGATTTGTGGATGCATACAAAATTGGATTGCCAATTCGAGATCGGTGTGATCTTTATCTTTAGGAAAACGCTTTTGTGGAACATCGTCAAAGTGTTTTAAAATCGCAGGATCCGCTGAATCAAAGTCGCCGATCACAACATCCGGACGAAGATCCAACTGTTTGCAATGATTAAGACCGCCATCGACGGCGATGAGGTAGGAAAAGGCTTCGATTTTTTCCTTAACCTTGATAGGGTTGTCAATTGGAGCATTACAAATCAGCGCGATCCGTTTATGCAAAGCCACCTACCCGAAATATGCGGTCAAGATGACTCGAACATCCACCGGTTTCCCGACTAGAACCTGAATCTAGCGCGTCTACCAATTCCGCCATGACCGCAGCGTGAGGATAAAGATTGTACCTCAAGCAGCGGTTTTTGCGATAGACACAAAGCGCAAATAAATTTGCAATTTTTTAAAAAATTGAATTAGCAAAAAACGGTTAGTAAAAAATTTAGGTTGTTATGAAATGGTCGTGAAAAACTTCTCTGTTTTTAATCAATCTAATCGCAATTTTGACTTTGCCCTTCGTTATGAAGCTGAAATCGAGGGCAAATATTGGGATCAAGAAGCAGGTCTACACTTTACAAAACAATTTTAAGACGCGCATTGCTTTTTTTGGATTAGCGCGATAAAACAAGGAAAGCGAGCAAAATACATTTTGAGCAGGGAACATGAAATTACCTATTCACTCATCACTACATATTTTCTTAACTACTCTAATACCTTTGTCCATGTTGAGTAGTTTTGCTGAGGCGGTGTCTTTTCCTGTCACGACAAATGCCGATAGCGGCGCAGGCTCATTTCGCCAGGCAATTATCGATGTCAACGCTGGTGGTGGTGCTGATACGATTGATTTCGATAATGGTCTAGGTGCGATCGTATTGATGACACCTTTGCCTCCCATTACTGAACCCACGACAATTAACGGTCCTGCGATGGGTGGGCAGACTGTTGACGGTCAGGGCTCTTTCTCCGTATTTTATATCCCTTCAAGCGTTGGCACTATCACAATCAATGGCAATAGCGGATTCCTTATCCAAGGAGCTAGGGGTATCGGAGGTCAAGGTGCCGGTGCGGATATGACATTTCAAGCGGGCACGGGTGGTGGTGGAGGCTTAGGTAGTGGCGGCGGCTTAACAACACACGCGAGTAATACAATCATCATGACCAATGTCAGTTTTGAAAATGGAGTCGCTGTTGGCGGGCAAGCAGGAACTGCTGGGGAGTCTACAGCACTGGATGGACGTTATGGTGGCGGCGGCGGCGGAGGACATAATGGGGGCAGTGGAGGACGCGAAGGTAATGATTCTCCCAATGTATTTGGCGGCGGCGGTGGCGGAGGTGATCCTGTTAGTTTCCCTGTTGTAAATGATGGTTCAGCCGGCATTCCGGATGGAACAGGAGATGGTGGTGATGGTGGAGCTGGCGGCACAGGGGGATTGGTCGTCGATATGGTAAATGGTTCAGGGGGCGGCGGCGGCGGCGGAAACGGAGTGAATGGCGCAAATGGGGTTGCGGCAACAACAACAGGAGCTGGAGGCGCTGGCGGCGGCACCGGCGGCGGCGGAGGCGCTTCCATAAATGCCACAACTGGAGGCAATGGGGGAATTGGCGCCTTTGGCGGTGGCGGTGGCGGTGGAGGAGGAGCAGTAGGTTTAGGATTGGACCCTTCAGGCAATGGAGGAAATGGTGGATTTGGTGGTGGTGGTGGTGGGATCGCTGCAGGAGTTACAATGAATGGCACACCGGGAACCAG
Organism: uncultured Verrucomicrobiae bacterium; assembly: GCA_963839895.1. Taxonomy (GTDB): domain Bacteria; phylum Chlamydiota; class Chlamydiia; order Chlamydiales; family Rhabdochlamydiaceae; genus CAJCIW01. The sequence goes on along the minus strand of CAWIWQ010000001.1, from coordinate 1,571,692 downwards.
CCAATTTGGCGGCGGGGCCGGCGGCGACATATTTACAGGGGGGTTGAATGCCGTCAATGCAGGCGGTGGCGGTGGCGGGGCAGGTTTTGGTGGTGCGATTTTTATTCGAGACGGCAGTACTGTGACAATCGCAGATACTATGGCTGTTACAATTGATTTCATGAATAACTCAGCAATTGGGGGCTCTCCAGGATCTGGAGCTGGCCTTGCTGGCCTCCCGGGAGAGAGTGGTCTTGGATTGGGGCAAGATATTTTCCTCATGACGGGCGGCTCACTGGTATTCGATATAAATAATAATGTCTCAATAGCGTGTATCGAAAGTGATAATGGTGCAGGTGGAGGAGTCGGAGGCGATATTACCAAATTAGGGCCGGCAACGTTGATTATTGAAACGGGTACAACTACCAATGCTTATACTGGACAATATGTCGTAACAGCAGGGACGTTGCAAGGTAATACAAGTACTTTAGTGGGACCCATCACCGATAATGCAGCTGTGACTTTTAACCAACTTGGTATGGGTATTTTTAATCCTGCGATCACAGGGACGGGGACTTTAACGAAAATCGGCGCTGGAGCCGTAGATTTGACAGCTGTAAACACTTATGGTGGAGGGACGATAATTTCCGCTGGTACCTTAACTGTATCGGGAAGCATTGTCGGAAATGTGAACCTGGATATGTCTGGGGCTATCTTTGATGTAGCTAATTCTCTTTCAATAGCTGATTTAAACAGTGTCGCAGGCTCAACGATCACTCTCGGTGCTTCAAATACATTAACTGTCACGACAACCATGGCTGATTTGGTTGCTGGGGTGATTGAGGGGGACGGTGCCTTGACTAAGGCTGGAGTGAATACGCTCACCCTTAGTAATACAAATACGTACACTGGGCTTACTACAATCAATGGGGGAACTTTTGAAGTAACGGGAAGTATTGTAGGACCTGTGACTGTCAACATGGCCGGCGCCGCTTTTAATGCCAACAATACCTTTACGATGGGCGATTTGAACTCTGTAGCAGGTAGTACAGTAAGCATTGGTAATACTAGGACTCTGACAGTGACAACATCGATGGCCGATCTTGTTGCTGGTGTGATTCAAGGATTAGGTGGATTACAGGTCATCGGCACTAACGTCTTAACTGCAAGTGGAGCAAATACCTATAGCGGCGGTACAACAGTGAACGGAGGCACTTATCAGGTGACCGGAAGTATTGTTGGAGATGTCGATATTCTCACCGCTGGTGCGACATTTGATGTTCAAAACACCTTTACAATAGGTGATTTGAGAGGGGATCCAGGAAGCATTGTGAATATTGGAGGAGGGGATGTTCTTACTGTGACAACATCAACTATCCGCACCGTTGATTTAATTCAAGGGGCAGGTGGATTAACAGTTACTGGAGCCAGTACTCTTTCTCTGAATCAAGGCACATACACAGGCGGCACAATAATCAACGGCGGCACTTTAAGTGTATTTGGCAGCCTTGTTGGCCCAGTAAATGTCAATATGGCTGGAGCCACTTTTCAGGTGCTGAATTCATTTACGATTGGTGATTTAACATCCGTTGCAGGCGGGATAATCGATCTAGCTACCGGAGGAGGAGTTTTAGCTGTAACAACGTCAATGGTAGATGCTGTGGCAGGGGTGATCCAAGGCGTTGGAGGATTGACCATTCAAGGGACAAGTACTTTAATCGCTAGCGCTGCAAATACATACGAAGGTCAGACAACAGTCAGTGGGGGTACATTTCAAGTCACAGGTAGTATTATATCACCTGTTGATGTTGCAACAGCAGGTGCTATCTTCGATGTGCAAAATTCATTCACCATCAATAATTTGACAGGTGTTGCGGGGGGTATTGTTAACCTTGGCGCAGGAGATGTTCTAACCCTTTCTCCGGGCTCTGGAACGTTTGCCGGAACGATTCAAGGAACTGGCTCTCTTGTTAAAGCCGGAGGAGGCACTACTACACTCTCGGGCATTAATACTTATAGCGGCACTACAACAGTTTCAGGCGGTACTTTACGAGTTAACGGCAGTCTTACCAACAGTACGACAACAGTCAATGCGGGAGGCAATTTATCGGGCACGGGTACTGTGCAAACGGTGATCAATAATGGAAAAGTATCACCTGGCGGATCGATTGGCACATTGAACATCGTGGGCAATTATACTCAGAATCCGGGCTCGAGTTTGGAAATTGAACTCAATCCAATTGCGGCGGATTTATTAAATATTACCGGAACTGCCACCATCAATCCGGGCGCGACATTAGAACTTAGACCAACCTTTGGATCATACGCTGCGGGAACATCGTTCATTGTACTCCAAGCAGCTTCTGTCACAGGAACTTTTAGCACTGTGACAACTACTAACCCTGCTGCGGCCTTTCAAGTGATTTATAACCCGACAAATATTCAATTATTGCTCGGTTCAGCAGTTATTGTGACTGGTTTTGAAAGTATTTTAGCAGGAAGAGGGGGAATTGGAGCAAATGAGATTGCCATTTGTTTTGATAACGCAGTTGCTACTGAAGGAAGCGATTTATTTGATGTGCTTTTAGCCTTGAGTAGTTTGGGAACGGATCAAAAAGCCTTAATTAAGGCGTTTAAACAAATGGAGCCTAATCTTTTTGGTGCTTTAGCATTAGCACAAGAGAACAATAGCGAACGCATCCGCAACACTATTTCACATCGTATCCAAGATATGCATTTGCTCACCTGCAGAGATCCATGGCTTGAACAAAATGATGAAGAGGATAACGACGATATCAGACTGCCTTATTCCAATCCTAAGAATCATTATTGGGTAGAACCTTTTGGTGATTTTGGTAAGCAAAGCCATACTCCTAATCAAAATGGATATCATGCAAATAGCGTTGGTCTCGCTACGGGCTATGATTACGAATTCTCGCATAATCTTTATGTTGGGGGAATGTTGGGATACACCCATACTCACCTCAAATGGACCAATGAAGCTGGAAGAGGTAATCTCAATAGCATTTACGGGGGCATGTATGGTTTTTGGTCGAATCAAAGATTCCGAGTTGATGTTGCTTTTCTCGCTGGCTGGACAGGTTATGACGCCTCGAGAAAAATCGAATTCAGCACAATCGAGCGCACCGCGAAAAATGATCACGGCGGTTATGAGTTAATCTCTACTGTAGGAGCTGAATATGACATTCCGGTTTCCAAAAACCATGTCGTGCCTTTCGCTAGATTAGATTATGTCTTCTTGCATCAATCGCAGTTTAAAGAACATGGAGCAAAAAGCTTGAATTTGAACGTTCAGGACAAAAGTTACGATCTATTACGCACTGAAGTAGGTTTAAGTTGGTATGGTTGCTTTGAGAGACAAGATGTCAAATTCATTCCAGAAGCCAAATTGAGCTATGTCAATGAGTCAAGATTCAATAATAGACAGTTGCAGGCCTCATTTTTTGATGAGTTAGAGTGTGGCTTTACTTCCAATATTTTAAACCCTCAACGCAATATGGTCGCACCCGGCTTGGGCCTCACAATCTATTTTACTGAAATTGATTTTGATTTCGCTGTGCGTTACGAGGCAGAAATCGAGCAAAGCAATTACTGGGATCAAGAAGTGAGCGTGCATTTAAATAAACAATTTTGAAAAAACTCATGAAATTTCCTCTTTCTTCTACTGCTAAAGTTGTTTTCACAACACTTGTGCCTTTATCGCTGATCTATAATTCAGCTTGGGCCGTATCTTTTCCTGTCACGACAAATGCCGATAGCGGCGCAGGCTCCTTTCGCGATGCGATTGACAGTGTCAATGCCGGCGGTGGAGCCGATACAATCGACTTCAATAATGGATTAGGTACCATCCTTCTGCTTTCAGATCTCTCGCCTATTTTGCAACCTACCACAATTAATGGGCCTGCGATGGGAGGTCAGGTCATCGATGGTAACTCAGCTTTTCCGATATTTTATGTTCCTTCTTCCGTTGGTACGATCACCGTCAATGGCAATAGCGGAATCACGATCATGCAAGCACAAGCGCGCGGGGGTAATGGCGGAGCTTTTGATCCTACATTTGAGTCGGGCACAGGCGGCGGCGCTGGCGCTGGTGCAGGTTCTGGTTTAATGGTTCATAATGGCAATACTTTCATTACCACGGGTGTGAGTTATGTTAGTGGGCAAGCCTTAGGGGGCTCTGGTGGTAATGGTGGTGTTTCTACAGGAGTACAACTCGAATATGCAGGTGGAGGTGGTGGTGGATTTTGCGGAGGAGATGGTGGTGACGAGGGAAGCGATTCCCCTACAGTAAATGGCGGCGGCGGCGGCGGCGGAGATTCTCGAGGACTTGCTGGTCATGCTGGAAATGGTACAAGTGATGGAGCCGGAGGAGAGGGCGGAGTGCCTGGTATAGGTGGCGTGGCTGATGTCGGCGGTTCGGGCGGCGGCGGCGGTGGTGGAAATGCTGTGGACGGAGGTAACGGGGTTGCCTCTGCTACTACAGGAGCGGGCGGTGCAGGTGGAGGAACGGGTGGTGGTGGTGGTGCTTCTTTAGGTGCTGCAGTCGGAGGTACCGGTGGTGCCGGGGCATTTGGTGGCGGCGGCGGCGGCGGCGGTGGACGTTTAGGAGGAGTACCACAAAACTCAGGTAATGGAGGCGCTGGAGGTTTCGGTGGCGGCGGCGGCGGTGTCTGTTCCGGCACAGCTGTCAATGGCACACCAGGAGCGGGTGGTTTCGGCGGTGGTAGTGGAGGCGCTGCAGGTACAGTCGGTATGGTTACAGCTAGCGGCGGCGGCGGAGCAGCTGGTTTTGGTGGTGGAGTATTTGTGCGCAATGGAGCGACTGTCACTCTTGCCGATAGTATGAGTGTCCCCATCAGCTTTTCAAACACTGCTACAGCTGGGACCGGAGGAACAGGTGCCGGCATGGGGGCTGGAACCGGTGGAAGCGGTATTGCAGCAGGCCAAGATGTCTTTTTAATGACCGGCGGCTTATTGACATTCAATTTGATTAATAATTCCGCGATCGCTTGTATCGAAAGTGATAATGGTGCAGGAGGTGGAGTTGGGGGCAGTGTTACTAAGTTAGGCGTAGGGAGATTAACGATTGAAACGGGTACGACTGCCAATGTCTATACCGGACCATACATCGTTACAGCTGGAGCCTTGCAAGGCAACACCACGACTTTAGCGGGCCCTATTACCGATAATGGTGATGTGACCTTTAATCAGACTGTTCCTGGTGTCTTTACTCTAGCAATCACGGGTACAGGAACTCTATCCAAAATCGGTGCATCAACCCTAACTTTTCCTAATGCCAAAACGTATGACGGAGGAACAACAATTTCTGCTGGAAGCCTCATCGTGACAGGAAGTATTGTAGGACCGGTCACGCTGGATACAGCAGGCGCTATATTTAATGTGCAAAACACTTTTACCATTGGCGATTTAAATAGTGTGGTGGGGACTCAAGTTACTATTAGTTCGCCAAATATATTAACTGTAACGACATCGATGGCTGATTTAGTAGCTGGAACTATCATTGGTTTGGGAGGATTAACTGTAACTGGAAGCGATACTCTTACATTAAGCGGTACAAATACATACAGCGGAGGAACAATCATCAACGGCGGCACTCTCGAGGTCACTGGAAGTATTCCCGGACCTGTTAATGTCAATATGGCAGGTGCGACATTTGATGTTGGTAATAGCTTTTCTATTAATCAATTGAGCGCAGTAGTAGGGAGTTTTGTTAATCTCCAATTGGGCGATACTTTGACGATAACAACTTCCGCGCCCAACGTAATAAATGGAGTGATTCAAGGTCTAGGCGCCCTAACGGTGGCAGGTACAAGTTCGGTCACGGCAAGTGCTACAAATACCTATGCCGGTGGCACAACGATCACAGGGACTAGCACCTATATCGTGACTGGAAGCATCACCGGTCCTGTTAGCCTCGCAACTTCAGGAACAACTTTTGATGTGCAAAACACTTTCACAATCGGCAATTTAAATAGTGTTATCGGCAGCACTGTTAATATCGGTACTGGCGAAGTTTTAACTGTGACAACAACAATGGCCGATTTAGTGGCTGGAATAATAACAGGTGGAGGGGGGTTAACAGTTACAGGAGTCAGCACTTTAACACTTAGCGGAACAAATGCCTACACTGGTGGAACGATCATCAATGGTGGCACTCTTGAAGTCACTGGCATTATTTTAAGCCCAGTGAATGTCAATATGGCTGGCGCAACATTTGATGTTGGTAATAGCTTTGTCCTGACGGATTTGAGCGCTGTAGCTGGCAGTTTTGTCAATCTCCAGATGGGAGATACTTTGACGCTACAACCATCGATGCCACTGACGATCAATGGGGTGATACAAGGATCTGGCGAATTGAGAATCGAAGGCACAAGTTCCGTCACAGTAACTGCTGCCAATACATATACTGGTGGTACAACGATTACGGATAGTAGTTCATACATAGTGACAGGGAGTATTACGGGTCCTGTTACTCTTATTTCTTCAGGAACGACATTTGATGTCCAAAATACATTCACAATCGGCGATTTAGATAGCGTATCTGGGAGCATCGTTAATATTAACGGCGGGGATATTTTAACGGTCACGACCTCAGAGGCAGACCTTGTCGCAGGTGTTATTCAAGGCCTAGGTGGGTTAACAGTAGCTGGTTCAGGCGTTCTTACCGTCAGCAATACCAATACTTACACTGGAGGTACAACTGTCAGCGGGGGAACATATCGAGTTCTAGGAAGCATTGTAGGCCCTGTCAATGTCAATATGGCAGGTGCGACCTTTGATGTTTCAAATACTTTCACCATTGGCGATTTGAATTCTGTCGCAGGTGGCATTGTCAATATTGGCACGGGAAGAACATTAACAGTCACAACATCAATGGCCGATACTGCAAATGGAGTGATTCAAGGAGCGGGGGCCTTAACGATTACTGGAACTAATACTTTGACCGCGGGCGGGGTCAACACCTATACAGGCGGCACTACGATTGCCGGCGGCACTTATCAAGTGACAGGGAGTATCGTAGGCGATGTCAATATCCCAACAGCAGGGGCCACCTTTGATGTCCAAAATACATTTACTATCGGCAATTTAACGGGTGTTGTGGGAAGCATTGTCAACATCGGCGCCGGAGATGTGCTCACAGTCGTCCCCTCTGCTCCAAGCACATTTCCTGGGACAATCCAAGGAGCCGGTGGATTTACTTTAGCAGGAAGCACTTCGCTTAATCTTACCGCGATCAATACGCATAGCGGTCCTACAACAGTGCAAAGCGGAACACTGTTTGTCAACGGCACTTTTACAAATAGTGTCACGACCGTGAATGCCGGCGCGACTTTAGCCGGCACGGGCAGTCTTCGTACCGTAACTAATAACGGAACTGTATCGCCTGGCAATTCGATCGGCACATTGACAATCGTCGGCAATTATACACAAAATTCCGGTTCGACATACGATGTTGAAGTGACACCGACAACTACTGACTTACTAGATATCACCGGAACAGCCACGATTAATCCCGGCTCTACATTGCGAGTCACTCCTGGACCAGGAAATTATCCTGTGGGAACATCTCTCACCATTCTTCAGGCAGCGTCTGTGACAGGAACATTTAGCACTTTCCTAAACCTTGATCCGCGTATTGGTTTCCTAGTTGTTTACGATCCTGCTGATGTCCGTCTTGTGATTGTATCGTTTATGAATTTTGTGGATATTGTTGGCGGTAGAGGCGGCAGAACTGTGAGTGACATTGCCGCTTGTTTCGATAATGCATCAGCGCCTTCCGGAAGCGATTTGGCTGAGGTCATTTTGGCTTTAGCCAGTTTCGGACTAGATACCGATGCCTTAGTTGATGCATTTAAACAAATGGAACCTAAAATTTATGGAGCTTTAGCCTTAGCTCAACAAAATAATACCGAACGCCTGCGCAACACCATATCGCATCGCTTGCAAAATTTCCATGTGCAAACATGCAGAAATGTTGTGCAAGAAGAAGATGATGATGAAGAGGATGAAACAACTCTTTATCCTGAGCCAAAAAATCAACTTTGGGTAGAGCCTTTTGGAGATTTTGCAAGTCAAAACCACACTCCAAATCAACGTGGATATCATGCAAACAGCTTTGGTCTCGCTACTGGATATGATTACGAATTTGTTCATAATCTATATGCAGGAGGAATGATCGGATATTCCAATACACATTTAAAATGGTCTAAGCAAGCGGGCCATGGCGATCTCAATAGCCTGTATGGGGGTGTATACGGGCTTTGGTCTAATCAAATCTTTAGAATTGATGTCGCACTTCTTGCCGGTTGGACCCATTATGAGACAACTCGAAAAATCCAATTCAGCACGATTGACCGCAAAGCCGAAAATCATCATGGAGGTTATGAAATTAATCCTTCCATAGGATTTGAATACGACATCAAACGCACCAACAATCACATCGTTCCCTTTGCAAGGTTCGATTACGTCTTTTTGCATCAATCCGGCTTTAAAGAACACAACGCTAAAAGTTTAAACTTGAAGGTCCAGAGCAAAAGTTACGATATGCTTCGCTCAGAAGTTGGCTTAAGTTGGTATATGTGCATTCAAAGACAAGATGTTAAATACATTCCTGAAGCCAAATTGAGTTATATCAATGAAGCTCGGCTCAATAATCGCTCTCTAGAGGCTTCATTTTTTGACGAGCTAAGCTGTAGCTTCACTTCAAATATCCTCAATCCTCAGCGCAACATGATTGCTCCTGGCTTCGGTCTAACGATTGATTTCACCGAAATCGACTTCGATTTTGCCATCCGCTACGAAGCGGAAATTGATCCAAGTAACTACTGGGATCAAGAAGCGAGCATCCATATGACTAAAAAATTCTAATTATTTTTTAACACTCTATTCAAAAAAGTAGAAAAACGGTAAAATAAGTAGATAGCCTGGAGGATTTAATGAGTGAACAAGATATCAAGCATTTTTCTGATGAGACCTTTAAAAATGATACGAAACACGGTGTCGTTCTCGTTGATTTCTATGCCGATTGGTGCGGCCCATGTCGTATGATGACTCCTATCTTAGAAAAAATAGCCGGCGAAGTTAAGGGCAAAACCGTCATCGGCAAGCTCGACATCGATAAGTCGCAAAAAGTGGCTTCAGAGTTCCAAGTCACCTCTATTCCAACCTTGATTCTGTTTAATGATGGCAAAGAAGTCGGCCGTTTAATCGGCTTGCGCGATGCCGCGGCCATTAAAGAATTTATCGACGGTGCCCACGCTCGAAAATAACAGATTCACAAACGCAAAGACGCGGAGAAAATTGAAAAATCTTTGCGTTTAATCTTTTGAGTCTTTCTTAATCTGCCCAATGCAAAACATTGTGGACAATAGACCAGCGCTGCTCTACCGGAGCAGCGATTTCGGTTTTGCCTTTGACCCATAGATCGAATTGCTTGTCAGTGAATCCTTGAGCTTTTTTCAGTTCTAACCATTGATTGAGATAATTCAAGAAACGGGGACTGCCTGGACGGATCGCGTAGCCTAAAGTATCAAATCCGAGCGGCGGCTGTGGGAAAACCAGGCGATAGTCTCGATGACATAGTGTCCAAGCTACAGCTTCACCCTCTTCCCAAAGTAGCGCGACGTGATCGTCATTTGAGTAAAAATCTTTATAATTATCGAGATAAATCAATTCTTTATTCGGAAATAATTCTTTGGCCACAACTTCAAATGCGGAACCCCTAAGAATTGCAATTTTAATTTTACTATTTTCTTGAATCGCATCGATCGTGGCAAATTTTTTGCGCATTTTGGTACGGACCACAAACGCCATTCTAGGAATCGCATAGGGCGTTGTGAAATTTAGCGATTTCAAGCGCTGTTCATTAATCGTCACAGCCGACATTGCAATATCGTAGTCCCCATTGTTTAATTCATCGATGAGGCCTGAAAAAGTCATGGGTACAAGCTCAAGCCTACACCCCAAATCATAAGCGAGCTCATAGGCAAACGCGATGTCATAACCGACAAGATGGTCGTCAGCGTTATAAAAACTAAAAGGTGTGACACCTGGATTATAGCCGACGCGGATAACTTGAGTAGATAGAATCCGATCAAACGTATCTTCGCTTACATTCACAGGAGGAAGAGATTCGCGATAAATACTCACTGGGATCGAGGCGCTGATGTTGAGCTCGTAAATGCTCTTCGTTTCATTTCTAATCACCGGCAGTGGATTAAACAGCTTGATTCCCGCAAACAGGATCACCACCGGAACAACTGTCAATAATCCTTTCCTCACCAATTGCGGCCACTTAATGATGATCATATTGCGGCAAGAAAGAGTAATGAATAAAGACAATGAGGCGATTTCGATGGCCGATAGCATCGATTGAAAACCGGAAGTAAACGGCAGCGTAGTCAAATACAGATTAACTGACTCTAAAGGGAGTCCCAAGGAATCTAACGTAAAGGTTAAACTGTTAATCCAGGAACCTAAACCCACTGCGCCCAAACTCATTAAAAATGTTGTGACAAACATTTTGATCTGACTTGAGACCATCAGCGGGATATTATAAAACGTCGAGACAAAAAAGATGAACAATGTAATGAATAAAGAGCCGAGCGGTAAGTTAAATACAACCGAAACAGTACCCTGAATTTGACTCTGGGCGCGTTCATCCATTGGATCGAGCAGCTGCGTCTCTTTTTTCAAGAGCTCGATAATGTAAGGCAAGCAAACGATTACCACATTGGTCGTATACGCCAGCAGTAAAATCGGAAACAATTGCTCTAACCATTTATAAGAATGCAGGTGGGTGAGCATATTTGTCAGACGGGGAAAGATCCAAAAGACGATGACGCTCACACCGATGATGTACAAAATAATGTAAGTACTGACTTGTTTCACTGTGGAGAATTGCGCTGTGCCCACTTGATTAGCGATGATCAAGAACGTTCCGATTGGCGTGATCCGCGCAATCCACGACGTAATCCGCGTCAATGCCTCCACTAAATTTTGCAAGCCCCGCATCATCACATCTTTTTCTTTGATGAACATCAGCGCAATCCCGATCAATAAGGAAAAAATCACCACTGCCGGAATGATGTTATTAGCCAAAGCGTAAAACACATTGTCTGGAATGAGCAGTTCGGCAAAATTCAACTTCGGCGTTTCCGAAGAGATATAACCGCCGAGCTGCGTCGACTCGGGCTTAGGGAATAGATATTTTATCGCATAGATCATCAAGATGTTGATCGTCCATGCCAAGCTGATGAAAATCAGGCCCCGCTTCAAAATCAATTTGGCTTGGCTTACTCCCAATTGACCTACGCCGTGCATGATCGCGCCAATCAAATAGGGAATCGCCGTTACCTTCAAAAGCATGATGTATGCGCTGGCATACGGGGCAAAAACATCGCTCGATTCCCCAAAGAAAAGCCCCCACAAGATCCCAAGGATCGTGGCGATGGCCATCTGAAGTGTGAGTGACATTCTTAAAAGACGCATTCGTAATCAAGGAGTATAACTACTTAATTACTATGGAAACAGTCTGCTCAGATTTAAGCAATTGGAATCTTTGGGAAAGCGGCGAAGAATCGCCGCTCGAATCGAGAATTTACACCTTTTTTGGTCCGATGGCGACAAAGAAATCGGCAGCCTTTGAATAGTTTCCATTATCGAAAGGGAATGCTTCTTTGCGATGCAGCTCAACAGTGTCGAATAATGTTTGGAGATAATCTTTAGTTTGTTGTCGTGCTAGGGGTATATATTTAGAAAGTGGTGAAGGAATATTAGCTTGCGATGCTAAATGATTTTTAAAATCACCAATTAACTCTTCTTCGGTAGAAGAACTGACAAGACTTTGATCTAGTGAAGCGATAAATTGTTTATATTCGTTATTCGAACTTAACTGTTCTTCCCCGCCCAGCTCAGCAACTCGTGTTTGAACGTAGACTTGTTTTTGATTTTCATACGCGATGTCTTCTGTAAAAGGATATTTTAAAGTAACGTGATCAAATTTCCATTCTTCAATTTCCTCAGGTTGGTAAAATTGGAAGGCGCTTTCAAAAGTGAAAGTGCTAGAAGGATGTTGCGTCAAAAGTGGTAGTAAACGGTCAAAGATACCCTCATCGAAAAATTTCCAGGTGGACTGATCGACGATCACTTTTGAAAATAGGTGCTGAATAGTTGCCATCTGATTCATGTCATTGCAATTTAAAATTAAATGATATTTTTCAGGCTTAAGCTCTACTTCGTTTTTGATATCTAATGAAACCCATATTGTATTCTCATCTTGAGGAAGGTTTTCTTTGGGTGTTCGACCGATAAACAGACAAACTCGGTTGCCGTCTTTAACGAGTTGTTGAATTTCTTGAGTCACTTCTTGATTATTTTTATCTACAGCTTGAACAGAAAGTCCTGCATTGTTGTTATTATTGTCGTAATTTTGAGATATTGCTGCCATTATTTTCCCTTATTTTAAAATTATGATGCACATATTATTTTAATGCATATCAATATTAAATGCAAAAAGTAGAAATCAAGAATTTAAGTTATTGGTTATGAAAGATTTGGAAAACGCCTCTGAAAAGAGGCGTTTTTGAATTCACTTAGCGAATGTCGGTTTTTAAGTCCGCTACTTCTTGTTTAGTCTCGGGCTTTTTACTAGTGACATCAGAGGCTTCTTGAATGGGCGCATTGGCTTTGACAACTTCCACATCAAACGTGAGTAAAGAATTGGGTGGCAGGTAGCCATTCGTTCCATACGCAAAATCGGGATGGATATAAACCGTGCGTTTTTCCCCTTCGCGCATGCCGAGAAGACCCGCTTTCAGACCCGGAATAATCTCGTCTAACGAGATCATCTCTTCTTCTTTAGAAGAACCAAATACAGAACCGTCGAGGTATTTACCCGTGTAGCGGATCAATGGAGAAAAATGCGCTTCGACTTCTGCGCCATTTCCTTTCTCCGAAACGACATATTGCACCTTGCCTTCTTCTAAAGAGACAATGCCATCGTGTTTAGAATTTTCGGCGAGGAACGTCTCTGCCCGCTTCAAGTTCTCGACACATTGCTCTTTGAAGACTTTTTCTTGAACAGAGGCAATGGCTTGAATGCATTCCATTTCTGACATGGGTGAATCTTTGCCATTGGCGGCATCTTGCAGCCCTTTAATCACTTGCGCCATGTCGAATTTAACACCGATATTTTCTAAATTTTTGCCGATCACATGACCAAAAGCTTCAGAAATTTTTGCAATATCAGCAAGTTCAGCTGCTGGTTGTGGAGTCGTTTGAGCCACTTCTTTTTCTGCCGCAAACAGCATTGAAAAAGAAAAAACGCTTAATAGACACAGAAATTTGACTTGTTTTTTCATGATATCCCTAAGGGGTAAAATAGTATGATGATAAATCTCTTAATGTTTAAATCCAAGTGATTTCAACTGGTTCGACTCGGATATCCAATTCTGCCAATTGTTTGTCCGACACTTGTGATGGGCATTGCATCATCAAGTCGCTAGCCTTTTGCGTCTTGGGAAAGGCGATCACATCGCGGATATTCTCTGTCTGGCTTAAGACCATGACAATGCGGTCGAGTCCAAATGCGAGTCCCAGATGAGGCGGTGTGCCATACTGCAAGGCTTCGACAAAGAAGCCAAATTTTCCTTTAACCTCTTCAGGTGTCAACTTAAGCGTGTGGAAAATCTTCTCTTGCAATTCGCTGTTATGAATCCGTTGTGAACCGCCGCCGATTTCATAGCCATTCAAAACTAGATCGTAAGCGAGCGCGCGCACTTTAAGCGGCTCTTTGTCCAATAACGGAATATCGGCAAAATTCGGCGAGGTGAACGGATGATGCTCGCTTTCCATTCTGCCCTCTTCGGCGTTCCATTTTAACAGAGGAAAATCAGTCACCCACAAAAAATTCAGCGCGTCTTGTGCAATCAGGTTGCGCTCTTTGGCAATTTTACGGCGCAAATGATCGAGCGCCTGATTGACGCGATCCTCTGGTGCCGCGGCAATTAAAATCAAATCCCCCTCTTCCACCTTCAAACGCTCGGAAAGCTCATTTAACAGCTCCGGAGCAAAAAATTTCACAATGTTGGAGGAAAGACCATCCGCTTGACTTTTCATCCAAGCTAAGCCATTCAAGCCAAATTTGCCGACAAATTGCGTGTAGCCATCGATTTCTTTGCGCGAAATTTCTCCTCCACCCTTCACACACAGAGCTTTGACACAGCCTCCAGCTGCAAGTTGTTCGAGAAACACGCCAAACGTGCTTTTTTGTGCAATGTCATCAATACGCGTTAGCGGCATTCCAAAACGCAAGTCAGGTCTATCCGTGCCGTAGTGTTCAACGCAATCGCGATATTTCATATGGGGAAATGGTCTCTTAACATCGATGTTTTTTCCTTCTTTGAAAATCGCCGCAACCAATCCCTCTAATAAGTGCATTAAATCTTCGGGCGTGCCAAAACTCATCTCCAAGTCGATCTGCGTAAATTCCGGTTGACGGTCAGCGCGCAAATCTTCATCGCGAAAACATTGGGCGATTTGGAAATAGCGATCCATCCCCGAAACCATCAAAAGTTGCTTAAAAATTTGCGGCGATTGCGGAAGCGCATAAAAATTTCCCGGATATATCCGCGAAGGCACCAAATAGTCTCTTGCACCTTCAGGAGTCGATTTGGCCAGGATCGGCGTGGTAATTTCTAAAAAGCCCTGATGACTCATGTAATTGCGTGTGGTGAGCATCACCTTGTGACGCAATTCCAATTTTTTGGCGATATCGCCGCGCCGAATATCCAAATAGCGATATTTAAGACGTACCTCTTCGTTGACATCGCTCTCTTCGTCGCTGATTGAAAACGGCGGCGTTTTAGCACGCGCCAGAATTTCTAACTCTTTTATTCGAATTTCGATTTCCCCTGTGGCTAATTTCGGATTCGTCATCCCTTCAGCTCGCGCAGTAACTGTTCCACGAATCGAAATCACCCATTCGCTGCGGAGCAGTGATGCCTGCGCGAACATCTCCTTGCTCACTAAATTCGGATCAAAAATAAGTTGAGTTAAACCATAGCGGTCGCGCAAATCGATAAAAATCAGTCCACCGTGATCGCGCCTGCGATGCACCCAACCTGACAATGTCACCGATTGATTTAAATGCGCGCGCGAAAGTTCTCCGCATGTATGCGTTCTTCGATAATCAAACATTCACTAACCCTCTAAGCTGTCCGACGATATCATTCAGCGAAAATTCCAATGTTTCGCGTGTCGCCATCTTCTTCAATTTAACTTTTTGACTCGTCAATTCTTCATCGCCAATGACAAGTGCGTATTCCGCATGAGTTTGATTGGCCAATTGCAGACCGGTCTGCACTTTTTTTCCATTTAAATCGATTTCGGCTGCAATGCCTGCATGCCTCAAATCGCACGCTAATTTAAACGCGTACTCTAAAGCTTTCTCGCCAATCGGCACCATAAATACAAAAGGATGCGATCCGGCTGGCAAAGCTACGCCTTGCTTGAGCATAGTCTGTAGCACTCTCTCGAGACCGGTAGCGAATCCCACTGATGGCAAATCAGGTCCTCCCAGCGTCGAAATCAAACCATCATAACGCCCGCCTCCACCAATTGAGTTTTGCGCTCCTAACACCTCGGTCGTAATTTCAAAAACTGTTTTCGTATAATAATCAAGACCTCTAACTAGCTTCGGGTTCACATCATACGAAATATTCAATTCATCCAAAAAATGCAGAACCTTCTCAAAATGATCTTTAGCAGATGGCGTCAGAAAATCAGCGAGTACAGGAACACCTTGTAACAACCGTTGGTCATTAGGATCTTTCGAATCTAAAATGCGTAAAATGTTTTTAGAAAAACGCACTTGACTCTCTGGTGACAACGCAGAAAAATGGGGTTCTAAAAATCTTGTCAGCGCCTCTTTGTAAGCAATCCTTGATTCTGCATCCCCTACAGAGTTAATTTGCACCATTAAATGCTTCAATCCCAATCTGCGATAAATCTCACAGGCAAGATCAATCATCTCGACATCTTGCTGCGGCGTACCGTTACCGATCGCTTCTGCTCCAAATTGATGGTGCTGACGATATCTTCCCGCTTGCGGTCTCTCATAACGAAACATCGGTCCGATATAAAAAAACTTATGCAAACCTGGATTCGTATGCAGTTTTTGTTCCACAAACGCCCGCATCACAGGCGCTGTTCCTTCCGGCCGCAGTGTAATCGAGCGTTCGCTGCGATCTAAAAACGTATACATTTCCTTTGTGACGATGTCCGAACTTTCACCAACACCGCGAACAAACAATTCTGTCTTTTCAAAAATCGGCGTGCGAATTTCTTTAAATCCATAATCATGCGCCGTCTTTCTCAACACCTCTTCCAAGTATTGCCAAAGACCCGACTCGCGCCACTTATCATCCTCATTCACCGGCACGATATCAAACACGCCCTTTGCACTCGAATATTCCATACCCCACCAAAATAAGCTTCAATTCTACTTTCTTGCTGCTAAAAAGAAAAGAGAGTTCATTTTTTGTTTTAGTAAAGACTTTGCTGTTACTTTAGACATGTCGAAAACACGTCCTTTGGCGTGTTTTCCGCTGCTTTCTTGAGCTGTTCCAGCTTCGATCAACGTTCGCTACGCTCACTATCGCGTCCTCGGCGTTCGCCTTGCGCAGCAATGCTCTTCACGCCTGCGGTGCGATTGCTCCTTGCTGTAAGCAGCCGCGGAGGCTGTGATGAGCGCTTGTTTTTCCCAAATCTAAAGATTTGGGTCCCAAACTGCACGTCGCATCACAGGGCCAGTTTCGGGATCCGAAAATTCGCCCTGCGAAAGGACGCGAGCTTAAGACCCAAAATTTATTTTGGGAAGCGAAGCGCTTTGAGCAGCCGACGGATTCAAGACGCAAAGCAAAATCGAAGCGAGCTTTAGCTCGCGGTCCGTATGCCGAAGGAGTTGTGCTACGCACACTCCGAGGACCAAGGATCGATTTGGCACAGCGGATTGAAGCTCAAGAAGGCGGCGGGAAACATGGTGTAGCGCATGTTTCCGACTCGTCTAAAGTGGCAATGCTAAAGTTATCAGCAAACCAAAAAACTATTCTTTATAGCCGGAAGTAGTAAGAATGTCTGTTAAGAGGGAGATCCAGTTGGGGAGGGGGCTGTGGGGGTCGGTTTGGGCGGTAGTGTGTAAGATTTGAAGGAGCTCCATGAAGGGGAAGGGAATCCAATGGCCGCCGGCATATTCGGTAAAGTAGTAGCCGAGAGTGTGGTCAGCGTGAGGGGGATATTTCTGCACTTGTGTGAGAAAAAAATTGATTTTGCTTAAAACTTCTGAGGAAGGGTCGACGGAATAGGAGATAGAGTTGCAATCATCGAGAAGTTTATGCCATAATTCTGTCAACTTTTGCGTGAATTCTGGGTTATGACTCTCGTCTTCTCGTGAGAGGGTGATGAGCATTTTTCTAAAAGCCATGACGTCATTGAGAAGTTGTTGTTGATTGAGAAGAGCGGACGATCCTTTGCCTTTGGAAAGGGAAGATAGCATTTTTTTGAAATAGGACACGAGAGTAGAGAGGACTTGGTAGCGGGTCGAATTTTTTAAGCCTGTGTAAGATTCTTCTTTGGATTGTCGGTCTTTTTCGATCGGGTTGACGATGATTTTTTCGTAAGGAGTAGGCTCTTCTTTGCGATGGATCGATTTATCTAAGTCGCTCATAAGTGATGATGTGTTGGTTTATTGATAATTAATGCCTTAAGTAGCGTAAATAATGCAAGGGATCAGAGAAAATCTTTGATGTCAAAAAGTGATTGACTTCAGGCCCCATTTCTTTTTAACTTTTGGGTCATTAGGAGGAGTTTTGTGAGCGTACTAAATCTGTTCAAGCCAGCCCCCACGGTACCAGAAATCCAAGATCAGGAAGAGGTTAAGGAGCAATACAAATATTGGCGTTGGCGCGTCTTCTATGGGATGTACGTCGGTTATGTGTTCTATTATTTTACGCGAAAAAGTTTTACTTTTGCCATGCCGGCCTTGATGCAAGATCTAGGCTTGCAGATCAGCGACCTGGGCATCCTGAGCAGTATTCTCTCTATCACATATGGCATGAGTAAATTCTTGAGTGGCCTGTTAGCCGATCGCTCTAATCCGCGTTATTTTATGGCAACGGGACTCATCCTCACGGGGGTATTCAATATTTTCTTTGGAATGTCCTCCTCAATTTTCTTTTTCGTTCTTTTTTGGGGGTTGAATGGGTGGTTTCAAGGTTGGGGTTGGCCGCCGGTCGCACGGATGCTCACTCATTGGTATTCGCAAAAAGAACGAGGAACTTGGTGGAGTTTGTGTAGCACATCGCATAGTGTTGGAGGGGCATTAATTCCAATTATCGCAGCTTTTTGTGCACAGATATGGGGTTGGCGATTTGCAATGTATTTGCCGGGCATTGCGTGCATCGGCGTCGGATTTTTTATCATCAACCGGCTTCGTGACACACCGCAATCGTTAGGATTGCCGCCCATTGAAAGATATAAAAATGATTTTCCTGCCCACAAAGTACAAGAAGAACGCACTCTTTCTGTGAAAGAGATTTTGTTCAAACACGTGCTATGTAACAAATACATTTGGGTGCTGGCGATCTCTTACTTTTTCGTCTACATCATTCGGGAGGCGGTCAATAATTTTGGCGCATTATTTTTGATTAAATCCAAAGGGTATTCGATGATGGCTGCTAGCGCTAGCGTCTTTTGGTTTGAAGCAGGCGGAATTTGCGGAAGTTTAGCAGCAGGTTGGATGTCGGATAAAATTTTTAAAGGACGGCGCGGACCGATCAATATTCTCTTTAGTTTAGGGGTTATTTTTGCCATCGCCGGATTATATCTCACTCCTCCAGGGATGATTGTGCTCGATTATTCCTTGATGTTTGCCATCGGGTTTTTAATTTTTGGTCCTCAAATGTTAATAGGCCTTGCAGCTGTCGAGCTTTCCCATAAAAAAGCCGCTGCGACCTCAAATGGTTTTGTCGGATGGATCGCGTATCTTGGCGCTGCAACCGCGGGCTATCCGATCACCAAAATTGCAGAAGTCTGGGGTTGGTATGGCTTTTTCGTGGCCCTTGGATCTTGCGGTTTTATCTCGGTGCTTTTGCTACTGCCGTTATGGAGAATCAAAAGCAATCCGAAATATGCTGATGAATCTGAATTAAAAGCTGCTGACGCTTAATTCATCGTATGAAAATTATCGCGATCTTGTGTGGTGCGTGCTTGTTGATTTGGGGAGCTAATGAGCTCTATCAAAAAAAAACTCGCTATGGGTTAATTGCTAAATTTTCTTCGCCCACATTTATTTCTTCGCAAGAATGGACACTGCCACCTTTGCCGGAAGCAGAACAACAAACTGTCGATCAAATTTTATCTCAAAAGTTCACTTACCTCGCGCGAGGTTCACAAGCCTTTGCGTTTATAAGTGAAGATAAAAAATACATTCTGAAATTATTCAAACAACATAAATGGCATCCCAAAAATATTTTTGGCTATATTTCTCTGCCATTTAACCCCTATTATGAAGATTATTTACATCGACAGCGCAAACAGTTCGAATTACTTCATAGTTGTAAAACAGCGCTATCCCATATCAAAGAAGACACCGGCGTGCTTTATGCACATTTAAATCCCACTCCTCTTTTTTTGCCCCAGATGAGAATCATCGATAAACATGGAAAAAGTTGGAAACTCAATTTAGATAAAAGTTGCTTTCTTTTACAAAAAAAAGCGGATTTATTTTACCCCCACCTCCAACAAATGATGGCGCGGCGTGACCTCGAAGGGGCAAAATATGCCATTACTTCGACGTTTAAACTGCTCGATCGATTCATTGAGATGGGCGTATTTGAAAATAATGCTATTTTACGCAAAAACTTTGGTTTTATTGATAATGAAGCGATTCAATTTGATATCGGCAAATTTAAGTTCGATCCTGATCATAGACTCGACAAAAGCGAAATTCGGATTATCACAGAGAGATTTCATCATTGGATAATAAAGAATTATCCCGAACTTCTTCCCCATTTTGATCAAAAACTCGATGAGTATTGTCCGATTTTTTGAGTTTTGGTTATAGTCCAAAATATGCTCGAGCTCATTATTCATGGTGATGTCCACACTGTTCTAGAAGGTAAAATTGCAAAAGATAATCTAGTGTCCATCTCGCTTGAGGGGATCGCTTATGCTTTGGGTGCAGGTGCGTTTTGGCATCACGATATCCTGAGAGTCGGTGAAGCCATAGTGATAGAAGGCAAGGCCTCGATCTTTGTACCACAACATGATTGGTCGAGCGAAAATGCCATTCTCAGCCCTTTCTTGATGGGAATCGAGCGAAAACCGCGGGAACAGTGTCCTGTCCGCCCCCAAGAAAAGCTCAATGCGCTTTATGCGAGGTTGCTCAAAAAATATCCTGCCGGCTTTGCAATTGTGGGCGATGTGATTTTTTCTCAGCTCGAAACGGCGTTTGTTAAAGTGTCTCCTATTTATGGAGAAAATATCAATGAACTCAGTTCCAAGTATTGGCAACAAGAACAGTCTGCAAATACACAGGGTATTTTTTTTGGAGTGGTGTTATCACATCTTGAAAACAGGGCATTTTATCAAAATCCCAATGAACCGGAACAAGATCCCTTTTTCTCTCACTCCCATACACTGATTCATAGTTCTCCCCGCCATCTACTGACTTCTTCGGTCTTAGTTGAAGGAAGACTGTGGGTAGAAGGTCTAATTGACAAGATTTAATTTAATCCATGGTTCTTAGCATTAAAGAAAAGATTACCTTATTCAAGTCAAAAAACGACAAAAAATAATTTAAACAGCCCCTTTTTTCCATTTGCGGTATGATACACCTTCAACCGAAGGTGTATCGATGACATTTGTTCCACTTCATGTCCATTCACAATATTCCATTTTAGATGCCACAAGTTCTATAGAAGATATCGCGGAAACTGCTGCCCATATGAAAATGCCAGCGGTAGCCTTGACCGATCAGGGAAATATGTATGGAGCAGTGGAATTTTATAAGGCTTGTAAAGCCGCCGGAGTAAAGCCAATCATTGGCTGTGAATTGGTTGTGGCACCGCAGTCACGTTTTGACAAGAAAAAAATTCCAGGCATGCCGGCGGGTTTTCCCATTGTCCTGCTCGCTAAAAATAAACAAGGGTATCAGAATTTATGCGTGCTCAGTTCGCTCGCGCATTTGGAAGGGTTTTATTGGACGCCGCGCATTGATAAGGAATTGCTCGCAAAACATGCCGAAGGATTAATTTGTCTATCTGGGACCATTAAAAGCGCGCTCGCTTATTGGCTAATGCAAGGTAAAGACAGTGAATTTAATGCGGAGATCGAGTGGTTTCGCAATGTATTTAAAGGGGATTATTATTTTGAAATTCTGCGACACCGCATGTCCCAAGAACACATTCGTCTCGATGAGATTGAGCAAGAGAGCTGGCTCTATCAACAGTACGAAGAAGCGATCAAAAATCAGGAAACCATAAATCAACGATTGATTGCTGTTTCTAAAGAAACAGGTATTCGCTGTGTAGCAGCCAATGATACGCGTTATATTCTGCGTGAAGATTGGCGGGCTCACGAGATTTTGATGAATATCCAATCAGGCGAGCCGTGCGAAATTTGGGAAAAAGATTCCTACGGTAATCCGAAACAAAGGGTGCGTAATCCCAAGCGTCAAGTCACCTATTCGCATGAGCTCTATTTTAAATCACCTGAAGAAATGGGTGAGTTATTCGCCGATCTGCCCGACGCACTCGCCGCAACAGTGCACATAGCTGAACAGTGCCAATTTGAGTTCGACTTTAAAACGCGCTTTTATCCGGTTTTTGTGCCACCGCATTTGGAAGGCAAAGTCTATTCAAAAGAAGAGCGGCTCTTGGAAGCGGAAAAATTTTTGCGCGAGTTATGCGAAGAAGGAATCAAGCAGCGGTACACTCCAGAAAGACTTGCCAAAGTGCAAGAAAAAAATCCCGGGCGCAATCCGATGGAAGTTGTTCGCGAACGACTAAGCTATGAATTGAACGTGATTTTACCCAAAGGGATGGGGGATTATCTTCTCATCGTTTGGGACTTTATCAACTGGGCTAAAAAAAGTGGAATACCGATGGGCCCAGGACGTGGATCGGGAGCAGGCTCGATTGTGCTGTATTTGATCGGCGTCACCGATATCGAACCCCTGATGTTCCAATTGTTTTTTGAGCGCTTTATCAATCCTGAGCGGATCTCTTATCCTGATATCGATGTGGATATTTGCATGGATCGACGTGCGGAAGTGATCGACTACACCGTGCGTAAATATGGGAAAGATAAAGTCGCGCAAATCATCACCTTTGGCACGATGAAAGCCAAAATGGCCATCAAAGATGTGGGTCGTGTCTTAAGTATCCCGCTGGCAAGGGTGAATGAAATCGCAAAACTTGTACCCGAAGAATTGAATATCACGTTGGATAAAGCCTTAGAAATCGATCCCGATTTAAAACAACTTTATCTAGAAGATCCCGAAGTGACGCGGCTGATCGACATGGCCAAAAAATTAGAAGGATCGGTGCGCAATACAGGGATCCATGCTGCAGGAATTATCATTAGCGGCGATCCGATTATTGAGCGTTGCCCTGTCTGCACGGCAAAAGATTCAGAAATGGCTGTCACACAATACTCGATGAAACCCGTGGAATCGGTGGGAATGTTAAAGATCGATTTTCTTGGGCTAAAAACCTTGACGGCCATTCAACATGCTGTCGATGCGATTGAAAAACGCACGCGTCAACAGGTCGATTGGATTAATTTACCGTTAGATGATAAGGCGACCTTTGATCTGCTCAATCAAGGAAAAACGATGGGCGTGTTCCAACTCGAATCGGGTGGGATGCAAGATTTGGCCAAACAATTACACATTGATAAATTTGAAGAGATCATCGCCGTCGAGTCGCTCTATCGTCCAGGTCCCATGGAAATGATTCCGTCTTTCATCAACCGTAAACATAAACGGGAAATGATCGAAATCGATCATCCCTTGATGAATGATATTTTGTCTGAGACCTATGGGATCATGGTCTATCAAGAACAAGTGATGGCAATCGCTAGTCGTTTAGCCGGCTATACTTTGGGCGAAGGCGATGTGCTCAGACGTGCGATGGGAAAAAAAGATCGTGAGGAGATGGCCGGTCAGCGTGAAAAATTCCGGTTAGGCGCTTTGCAAAATGGGATCGACGAAACCACATCGATGCTGATCTTCGACAAAGTGGAAAAGTTCGCTTCTTATGGCTTCAATAAATCCCATGCAGCGGCTTACGGATATCTGACTTATGTCACGGCGTATTTGAAAGCCAATTTTCCCAGCGAGTGGATGGCAGCTTTGATGACCTCTGATCGCGACGATTTAACCAAAATTACAAAACACATTCGCGAAGCGCAAACCTTTAACATTGCGATTTTACCACCTGATGTCAATGAATCAGCCCAGGAATTTGTCGCTACCACGCGTGGCATCCGTTTTGCTATGGGTGGAATCAAAGGAGTAGGAGAAGGGGTTGTCGCAGCAATTTTAGAAGAGCGCCTCAAGAAGGGAATGTTTAAATCTCTCTATGATTTTATTCAGCGGATCGATACCCGCAAAATTGGTAAAAAAGTCATTGAGAATTTGATCGAAGCCGGTTGTTTTGACTTTACAACGTGGAATCGCCGAGCTCTTGTGGAGAGTGTCGAACCGATGTACGATGAAGCGGCAAAAGAGCAAAAAGAGACTGCAAAAGGGGTGTTGAATCTCTTTTCCTTAATCGAAGAAGAAACAGGAGCTCGTTTTACTCAGCCACCTCCTGTGAAAGAACAAGTAACAAGGCAGCAGATTTTAAAACGGGAATATGAACTTCTCGGCATTTATCTCAATGGCCATCCTTTGGATGATTTTCGTTCTCTATTGCAGCGCCTGTCATGTGTGCCCCTGTCGGAGATAGAGAAGTTGCCCTCTGGCAGTGTGTGTCGCGTCGCGTTTATCATCGAAGGTCTTGTGGTAAAAATCTCGGCTAAAACACAGCGCAAATTCGCAATTTTGACGATTGGCGATGGCCAAGAGCGTTTTGAATTGCCGATTTGGCCTGATCTATTTGAGCAAAAAGGCTCCTTGATCGCTGACAATCAATTGCTCTATGCCGTTATTCAAAAAGAACTGCAAGAAGGGCAGATGCGTCTGCAATGTCGTTGGCTAGACGATTTGACCAAAGCCGATGAAGCGATGGTTGCTGCTTGTGATACAGCCTTTAATTTGGCTAAACAGCAGGCTAAGTCATTTGAATTGCGCGACAAAAAGAGAAAGCAAGGGGAAGCTAAAGAGACGGAGAAGAAAAAATCTGCCTTTCAGAAATTAAAAATTCAATTAGATGGCGATCGCACCAAACTCAGTCATATTTTGAGTATGAAAGAGGCCTTTCGTTCCTTTTCCGGAGAAATTCCCGTGGAGATTTCTTTTGTGGGTGGCCGGGGAAAAATAGGGATCCTCTCTATCGATAAGAGCTGGGGTGTTGATTATCGAAAAGAACTGGAAAATAAAATTTCTATTTTAGAGTCGGTGAAGTCAATAACCTGGGAATAACACTATAGTCTCCCTCTCTCTGTGGTTTCCGGTCTCTGTGGTAAAAAAAATCTCACCACAGAGATGAGAAACCACAGAGAAAGAGTTTCGCTCGAAATCTCTCTGTCGTCATAGTTTTTTTCCTCGAGTTGCATTGACAAAATCGCCTTAAGTACGTTAACTTTGACAGGTAATGATTAGGATATTATGAGAAAATCTCTTCTAGCTTTTTGTTTGTTTATTCTCCCTCTGACCGTTCATGCTACGTATATTTACAAGAATGGCAAGTTGACCAAAAGCGAAGAGGTTGCGACGATGTCGGTGCAAGAGCACTACAGCGCTTTACTCGATGCCTATCAAAAACAGAATTGGGATGAAACAATTCACCAATCCTTGATTGTCATTAAAAACTTTTCTTCTAGTCCATTTGCTCAAGAAGCCTATTTTTATCTCGGCGTGGCTTATTTTAATACGGGCGAACTCGAATACGCCAATCGTTTCTTCACCTCTTACCTAAAGAAACAAGCGACGCCTAAATTTTTTGAAGAAGCGATTCAATATAAATTTAAAATTGCCGAAAACTACCATCGTGGCGCAAAAAAACATATTCTTGGCTGGGAGACGATGCCCAAATGGTTACCCGCCCGTGACGAAGCGATTGCGATCTACGACGAGGTAATCACAGCATTACCGCATCATGAATTAGCGGCGCATGCACTATTTGGCAAAGCTCAGCTGTTGTTAAAAGAGGAAGAATATAAATCGAGTGTCGAGACCTATCAAACATTAATTCGTCGCTTTCCCAAACATCCGCTGGCTGCAGAAAGTTATATCGGTGTTGGGCAGGTCTATCTCGTGCAATCGCAAGCTGAATATCCCGATCAAGATTTTTTGGATTTAGCAGAAATTAATTTACGTAAATTCAAACACGATTTTCCCGGTGAAGAAAAACTCGCTGTCGCTGAAAAGATGTTTTTGAAACAGAATGAAGTTTTTGCGGGTGATTTGTATACGACAGGGCGTTTTTATGAACGCACTTCCAAGCCGCACGCTGCCTATATTTATTACGCGCGAATTTTAGCAAAATATCCACAAACTAATGTGGCCAAATCTGCGGAAAAACGCTTAAGCAAAATTCCCGTTAAACCCTCTTTGACACCACCGCAACACGCACCCAACGCACAACCAGAAACACAATCTCCTCTATTAAATTTACCGGTGACAGGGGTGACAGTCGATGCCGCTGATCCACAAACGGAATCGCAAGAGGAAGTGAAGTGATCAAGTCAGTCTTCTGCATTGCAGGGCTCGGGTTATTATCTGCTTGCGGATACCACTTTGAAGGGTCGGATAATGAAGGTCCGACCGTATCTATTTCTGTTCCCTACATCAAAGGAGATCCCGAAGGATTACTCGCTGCCCAAATCGTATGTGAGCTCGCAAGTTCGGGTCAATTCGACTGCGTGCAAACGGAAGGGCGTCTCATTTTGCAAATCGCCTTGATTGCCGAAAGCGATGATCGTATCGGTTATCGCTATGACCGTGATGCCACCACAGGTAAACGACGGGACAATATCGTCGGCACAGAAAATCGCCTCACTGTATCTGCTGATGTCAAATTAATCGATGCTCTCACCAATGAGATTCTCGTCGGTCCTCAAATCGTTAAAGTCTTTGCCGACTATGATTATGTCGATTCTAATTCAGTGGTGGATCTGACGTTTGTCACTCCCGATGGCACGCCGGAAAAGGTTCTCGATTTTTCTTTAGGCCAGCTCGACTCAGTAGAGGGCGCACATGACGATGCATTTGCTGTCATTCATCGACGCCTCGCCCAAAAAATCGTCGATGGTTTGATTGTCAAAATTGGACATGATCACAGCAAACCCTCTTCAAAAGTTAAAGATTGAAGAAAATACATAGCTGACCTAAATTCTCTTTTCATTTTTTAATGAGGAGAAAGCTATGGCAACTCATCCATTTGCAGTCACCCCTAATGCGATCCGTCCTTTGTGGAATGATCTCCGTCGCTTTCAAGATAATACAAGTACAATGCTTGAAGAATTTCAGAGCTATGCGGATGAGTTAACTGATGGCAAGAGCAGCAACGAAAATTTTGTGCAAGATTGTGCCAATTATATTAGTGGTTATCTTGTTGAAACAGACTGTAATCTTTCTCAAGACAGTCAAATTAAAATTCAATCTTATTATGCTATATTTGACGAAGTAATTTCCAGTTTTTCATTTGCCGATTCATTGAAGCTCGATTTTAAAATCAAATTAAATGAAACCATAAAAGAAAAATGGGCTGCTTGGATGATTCATTCTTTTGATCCCGTATTACATAAATCAGGCGAAGAACAAATCAGCGCTGCAATTGAGTGGACAAAACAATTTTGCATTGGCTTTGATTATTTCTGTGCTGAAGTCGATTTACATAAACGGCGTGAGGGATTAACAGACATACTACAAAAAGCATTTGCATCTTCATCGCGCTCTCATTTCGCCTTAAATCAACTCAATAAAAATGCGCTCACGTTAAGAAATGAAACGAATACGTCAGATATTAAAAGCAGAAGTTCTCTGGAACAAGCTAAATTTGGACTTACTCAGTCGCATTTTTTGAGTTTGAAAAGTGTTTCGCAAAAGCATAGCAATCTACTGGAAAAGTGTACTTTGAACGCCATTTTAGATAGAAATGAGGTTCGTCCCTTTCACGAGAATCCACCCAAAGGAACTCTGTCGGAGCGTCTCAAGCAGATCTTCATGACGCAAAACGTAGGTGAATAACGTTGAGTTTGTGAGCGGATTTTATTCTTTAGGACAAAATATTCCCCTCAATTAAAATTATTTTTTTCAGTCTCTAAACGAGGAGGAAACCATGGTCGCTGCTTTAGGAAAAATTTGGCACTCATTGAGAAGAACTCATTCAGACGCACAACTCCCAAACGTCACTTTAGCTGAGTTTTTCACAATTTATTTATCTCAATACATGAATAAATCTATCGATGTTAGAACATGTATTGATCAATGCTGTCAACGCATTTGGGATGAAGACAATAATGCCCATTTTTCGAGGTCAAGTCAGCCTGCGCATATCGCGATTTTGCAAAATTTTGAGAAGGCAGTTAGTTCATTGTCTTTCGCTGAAAAAGAAAAAAATTTGCTCATTGGAAAGTTCAAACATAACTTTGGTCAGGAGACCAAACAAAAGTGGTTAGATTCATTAGTAGAAACATTGTACTTGATTGATTCCGTGGATGAAAAAAATAAAGAACGTAAAGTATGGGCGCTTCAATTTTTAGACTTAATGGACCATTTTGCTATTTGGGAAGATAACAACACTATTCGAGACCCGGATTATATTCGGGAATATATTCAACAACTCGCGACGAAATTTGTTAAGTTTTGTGGAGAAAAAGCCGCAGAAGCGGAAGAGACACTAGTTAGGTCAGCGCAAAAAACATCCCATTTTTCTTCTGAGAAGAAAATGGAAACCGAAATAAATTTAAAGCGCAAAAATGTCAAAGAAGAAATAGATTTAGCAATTAAATCTATTTGGCAAACTATAAACGAAAATCACAAAGAATTGGGAAAATTCCCAACCGAATAAATACTGGATCAATCATGGCTTTTGCAGCTTGCATGTCTATTTCATATAATTATCTTTCACCCATTCTTCATTGTTCTGAAAATATGCTCTTAGAAAAATTTAAAGAGATGCTTGCGAAATTTTCAAATCAAATTGATCCCTTGCAGCAATGCATGAACAATTGTTGCGTGCATTTAAGAGATTGTTTAAGCGAATTGGATTGCGATCTGGGCGAAAACAGTCAACACACACTCCAAATTATATTGAATGATTTTCAACGAGCGCTCGATGAAACACCCTATTTAATCAAAAATGATAAGACTATTCTCCACACAGAATTTAGAAAAGCCTTAGCGAGTGTAGTGATGCAAAAGTGGTCGCAAGGAATGGGTGTGTCTTTCGTCCCAATTTCGACAGTGACTTCTGAAAAGCTACGGATCCAAAAGGCCATGGAATGGACGCAGCGATTCTTTAATGGGATAACCTATTTTCAGCACTTAGATGAGAGTATTAATAGATTGAAATTAGAAACGCTTATATTATCAGCCTTTGAATCTGCAATACATATTTCCAAACTGCAAAAAATAGAGAGGATACAGAAACGATTAGAACGTGACGCTACTACTATAACTAAGCAAGAACGAAACGAATTATATGCTGGTCTAATGAGTTCAGAATTGTCCTATGACTCTGAAATTGAATTTGGAAAAAGACTTATTCATCACTGTTTTGAAATTGGATCTTCTCTTGAAAAACAAATTAAGCCAAAATTAGATTGTGAATTATTTCAAAGAGCTTTTTTTACTCCTTTAAAAAGGAAAAGAAAAAAAGACTCCTAATTTAAGCTTTTTTTCCGATCGAAGAGATGACGGCTTCCGTGTCCTGAACCTCTGCAAGGAAGTGCTGGAGGATCTTAAGGATATACTTGGGGGTATTATAGACCCCTGAGGTTTTATAGACGATTTCTAGGTGAGGTTTATTGCCTTGTAGTAATAAAGCAATCAAGGTTGTTGTAGTGGGTGTTTCATCGATGAGCTGAGGGACGATCCAGATGGCGAATTGCTCGTTAAACAAGGTGACTTTATCCGGGGTTTCGATGATATGGAAATAGTGATTGAGATGGGCATCGCTGACTGCATGCTCGAGTTCAGCATTATTGAGTAGCCCTAGATCGTTAAGCAGTTTCAAGTCGACTTGAATGATTCCGTCAGGAAGCCATTTGGTCAAGTTCTTAGAAAATTCCTGAAAAGCTTCTTCCAGAATATTTGGGTTGATCATCTCCACTCCTCGGAGGTTTCCCCCGCCTTCCTCTTTAGTTTACCTGGGAAAGCAGGGGGTTGTCAAGGGCGTTAACTAAAAATTTTATATTTATCACACCGTCTCTTTTTTTAAAGAATATTGTAAAAAATATTTTGAAAAATGGGTCTTGAATGTTGTTTTAGATTCTGAGATACTAACGTTCGAACGCACTGATTTTCACTAGGTTAGCTCGCTCATTTGCCAGGGCGGATCGAGGGAAAATCCATAAAAAATTATTTTACATTAAACTTACTTATGCACATCTGGTCATGGATCTGCCTCGGTTACCTTTTGCTTGCGCCTCTATCCCCCTGTGAAGCTTCCCCGATTCAAGTCGAGGTTTCGGCAAAGGGCGCCATTTTGATGAATGCTGAAACGGGAGCAGTCCTATGGGAGAAAAATGCGCGGGTACCACTGTTTCCGGCGAGCACGACTAAGTTATTCACGGCGGCTTATGCTTTAGAAAAGAAAGGTCATGCTTTGGATGAATTAGTGACGGCATCGGCGGATGCCGTGGCATCTGTCCCGCCTAATGTGCGTCGTACAACTCATCCAGCCTATCGTCTGGAATATGGCGGAACCCACATGTCGCTAAAGGTGGGAGAGATATTACCCCTAAGAGTCCTGTTTTATGGGTTAATGCTTAGTTCGGGTAATGATGCCGCGAATGTGATTGGTGAGTACGTCTCGGGTAGTGTTCCTAAGTTTATGGAGGAGCTTAACCAATTTGTACAGGCGAAAGGATGTCGAGACACGGTGTTGTACACTCCCCATGGCTTGCCCCATGAAGAGCATAAGACGACAGCTTTCGATATGGCATTGATCGCCAAAGAGGCGATTAAAAATCCTTTTTTTCGCGAGGTTGTCAGAGCTGCTCAATATCCTCGTCCTCAAACTAACAAACAATCCGAATCTGTCCTACAGCAACACAATGCTCTCGTCAGACCGGGTAAATTCTTTTATCCTAAGGCGATTGGGATTAAAACTGGGTATACGCTAAGTGCTGGATATGCGCTCGTTTCTGCAGCGGAAGACTCGCAACGTAAGCTGATCGTCGTCGTATTAGGTTGTGAAAAAATCGAACAACGCTACAAAGACACAATTGCTCTGTTTGAAGCGGGATTTAATGAGAAAAAGATCGAACGCACGTTATTTTCTAAAGGGTTCGATCTATTGACACATCCTTTAGAAGGGGCTAAAGCTGCTTTGCAGGCCTATCTCGCTCAAGATATCGTGCTGGAATATTATCCTTCAGAAGAACCGAAGTTTAAAACAGCGACGACTTGGACGGTTCCTACTATGCCGATTGCTGCAGATCAGAAAGTCGGTGATATTTCCATTCTCTCTTTGGAAGGAAAAGTATTATCCTCAGCACCCATCTTTGCCGTTAAGGCTGTTGAAAGCACGTTTGGTCATCAGGTTTATCTCGCTTGGCAGAAAGCCAAAAAAGGGGTCTGGGATCACGTGGCACTCGTTATGGCTGGTATCGGCATCATAATACTCAGCAGCACGTTCTATTACTCGCGCAAATCGCTTAAAAAGCGCGCAAAATCGCGAAAAGAGAAATAAATTCCTTTAGAGAGAGTTGTTCAGGCCGAGCTGTGTTCGGACGCCCCAGCTTGAGCAAGGCTTGCTCAACTGCTGTTGCACTATATAGATCTTTTAATGAGCTACGGAGCATTTTGCGACGTTTTCCAAAAGCGGAGCGTGTCAGCTGAAAGAAAGCCTCAACATCGTTTTCTAGTGGCGGAGGATGGAGTTGACAATGGACGACAGAGGAGAAAACGTTAGGTTTGGGATAAAAACAATTGGGGCTGACGATAAAGCTACTGACTACCGTGCTGTAAAACTGCAAAAAAACAGTAAAACTGCTGTAGTCTGAAGTGTTGGTCTTTGCAATCATGCGTTCGGCAAATTCCTTTTGTACCATGAGAGTCAAAGTGCTGATCTCAGTATAAAGCGGTAATAGCCTAGTCAGAATGGGCGTGGTGATATGGTAGGGGAGATTGGTGACTACTTTACTTTTTTTCCCTCGCAGAAGTTGATCCAGAGCGACGGAGAGCACGTCAGCCTGAATCACTTGAAGGCGTTGATCGGGGGTTTGTAATCGGTGAAGCTTTTCGGCAAATACCGGATCCATCTCAATGGCTATAACAGAGGCACCTTGTTCTAACAGCGCTTCAGTAAGGGCTCCTGGACCGGGTCCGATTTCTAGAACGATATCATTAGGTTGTATCTCTGCCGTGCGGACGATTTTGTGAATGACATTACCGTCGATGAGAAAATTCTGTGACAAATGCGATTTAGCATGAACCCCGAGCTCTTCGAGAAAAGCTCTGAGTTCAGAGGGCTTGTGCATTTTCATCGAAGAGCAAACGGCTGAAAATCGTTCGGCAGCATTTCGAGCATGTGCTTTTCGTCATAACCGAGTCGGTCTCTAAGTTTGGCAATGTATTGAGTGTTCAATTTATTTGCTGATTGTTGCAAGAGTTGGTCTTTGAGCTCTTCTGCCATTTTTTCGAAAGGTGGAATCACTTTCTTTGAATGTTTCTTGAGATGAAAAATTCGATAGACGACGGAATTATCAACCCTGCTGACTTGGGCAATCGGCGCGCTAAAAGAATTTTCACTTAACGTTTTAAGCACAGCCTTATGCGAATCGGAAATGGTTTTTTCATCTGCTTGCAGTTCAGGAGAAAGATTAATGGCGATCGATTCATCTACAGGATTTAAGGATTCTGTTAGAGTAGTAAGCTCGTGATGAGATTGCAGAAGATCGAAGGCGCGTTTAGCGAGTGTTTCACTCGCGTCTTTTTGCGGCGAGCGGATCGAGAGGACCTGGTATTGCCATTCTTCAAGTTCAGGATTTTTGACGCAAAATTGTTTATAAGCCTCTTTGACATCGAGCGAATTGATACTGGTGAGCGCTTTAGAGTTAACGCGAAACCACATCATGCGCTGTACGATCAGTTCATCGTGAATCATCGTCTTCACCTCTTCATAGGTAAGCCCCAATTTGTCGAGGACAGGCATCGTGTTGGGACCAAAACGGTTCAAAATTTCCTCGCGGACCTCAGCTTCGGCCACTTTTATTTCTAAATGTTCGGCATCGGCGAGCATGAGTTCTTGATCGATCATCTGTGTTAAATACTCGCGCCACTGCGAAGAATAAAATTGATAACGTGCCATTTTAGAATTGACGAGATGGGGATAATGTTTTTGTAAAAACATATCCATTTTTTTCATCACATCGATGACGGACAGAGTTTTACCGTTGACTTTGGCCAAAATGCGATTGTAGACGATCAGATCTTCAGGTTCTTCTTGGACGAGAACAGGGTCATCGGCGTAAGAGCAAAGAGGGCTGAGCGCACAGGTAGCAATCAATGCGAATTTATAAATTTTCATAAAGTTCCTCTACAAAATATGGCATAAAGTTAATCTTTCTTTTTTTTAAAGACAACGCCGAAGAAGCCATCCATTTCTCCCTCGATCGGAAAAGAGCTGAATGGGTCACCGATTTGTTCCAAAGGAAAATGCTCTAGAAAATAAGTGGCTTGCTGACTGTTTTCTTGGGGCAAAATACTGCAGGTTGCATACACAATATGACCGCCGGGTTTCACAAAAGCTAACGCTTCTGCAAAGATGTTTCGCTGTTCTTGCACGAGTCGCTCGACCATAAGTTCATCGAATTTCCACTTCATATCGGGATTACGGCGAAGTGTTCCGGTACCGCTACACGGAGCATCGACGAGCACCCAATCCATTTTTCCTTTGATCTTCAATTTGTTTGGTGAGTCGTGTGGAAGCGGTTGAGCATTTTGAATACCGGCCCGTTTTAAGCGTTTACGCGCTTCGAGAAGAACAGGGGAACGAATGTCGTGTAAAAAAAGTTGACCTTTCCCATTCAATCGGGGGGCAATTGCCAGCGACTTTCCACCGGAGCCAGCGCAATAGTCTAAAAAACGTTGCCCGGGCTCGATTGCTACAAGTTCTGCAATTAATTGGCTCGCTTCATCTTGCACTTCGAAAAAACCAGCTTTGAATTCTTCAAGTCCAAAAAAATTGATTTTTTCCGCAAAACGAATTCCGGTTGTCGCATGGCGGCAAGCAGTGACATTGAATTGCGTTTGCCATTTTGAAAGCAGAGCTTCGCGTGCTGTTTTTAACAAATTCACCCGTACAGTCGTCGGCGCCGCCTGGTTGCAAGATAGACAAAATGCCTGTGCTTTTTCTGCGCCGAGGCTTGTTACCAGCAGTTCATAAAAGGCTTTTGGAAAACTGACGCGTACGTGAGGAGGAATGGAAGCATCCTGTAAACTTTTTTGTGGATTGAACTGTGTGAACGCTTGAAAACGGCTTTCCCAAGTGAGCGGTCGATCGGATACATGGTCAAGAAAGCCTTTCCAGCGGATCATGCCATATATAGCGTCGCAAATGTGTTTGCGGTCTTTTGATCCAACAGCGGTATGACGGCGAAAATAATGACGCAAGAATACATCGAGCGGTAGCGACTGTGCATCGAATGCTGCCAGGATCTGAAAGAGGTGATGTTCGCGAAAAGATCTTTTCATCATGCTGGTCAATAGGATAAACTAATTTATACAAAAAAGCAAGTTAATGGACTTGTTAAATTTTTTAAGGGTTTTAATATATTTCGATTTGAATTAAAACTCATTATTTAAAAAATTTCGTGACTAAACAAAGATTATGATATATATCGAAAAAAGAGAGGAATGAATCTATGAACGTTTTAAAGGTCTTTGTCGGCTTTATAGGACGCGCATTACTCAGTATTATTTTTATCTCATCAGCTGTGCACCAGCTAATCGACTGGCATGGAACAATGAACTATATGACCCATGCAATGACGGATTGGTTGATGCAGAGCGCGGGATATGATTTCTTGCACCATCTATTCGATTGGGGTTTATCCAACGCGGCTTTTTTACTGGCGATTGCAGTGATTTTTGAACTGATCGGCGGACTTCTCGTTTTCATAGGACTTTGGACTCGAGTCGGCGCCTTACTTTTAATTTTATTTTTGATCCCTACTACCCTCATCTTTCACCATTTCTGGCAGTTACAAGGCCCTGACAGAATGATGCAGATGATCAACTTCATGAAAAATGTCAGTATTTTGGGTGGTTTATTCATTGTACTGGCCTTTGGAAAAGGATGCACTTGCGACCATGAACACAGCGCCAAAAAAGACTAACCTCGTTTCTGTTTTTGGATATTTTATAAGTTTGGGAATCATCGCATTAGGCCAGCCGGCGCGCATGGGCTGGCTCGGCGCTTTTGCAGCGGTGGTGGGTTTTGCGATATTCTTTTGCACGCTTCCCTATGCAATACCTAAAAGCAAACGTTTTATGTTAGGCGCAATCTGGTTTGGCGCGATCCAATTGATTCAATTATCGTGGATGACATCGATTGAGTTTCAAGGAGTGTACATTCTTGTCGTCTATGCTATTGTCGCCTTAGGTTTGGCATGTCAGTTTGGACTGCTCACGCTACTTGTCCCATCTGAGGGAAAAATCGCAATACCGCGACTCCTGTGTTGTGCAGCGTTTTGGACGGTGATGGAATGGTCTCGTCTGTTTATTGGCTGCGGTTTTTCTTGGAATCCCATTGGACTTGCTTTGAGCCACTTCACACCTGCTCTTCAATGTACAAGTCTATTCGGTGTGTTTGGACTTTCTTTTTGGGTGATGTTGACGAATTTATGGGGAGTCAATGTCTGGCGCGCCCGATTTAAAAAAATCCCCACCGCTTCATGGGCGGCACTCGCCAGCGTCCCTTATCTGCTTGGCGCTGCGCAATTTGCTTATCACTCAACAAAAAACTCTTCCGATCAAATCAACGTCGCTTTGGTTCAAACGGCACTCTTGCCCACAGAAAAAGCTCCGCATGCAGCGCGCATGGATGATTTTATTTCTCCGTTTGATCAGTGGCAGCGCATTATCAAAGCCCTTAAAGAAAAGCAGACCGCAAAGCGTTGGGATCTGATCGTTCTTCCTGAAGCGGCAGTGCCTCTGCTTTCCGACCTTGCTTTTTATCACTATGAAACGATTCGCGATCTTTTAATTTCAGAACTCGGTGATGATATTGTCACTCAGTTTCCACCTTTAGCTTATCCCTACGGTGAAGAACAATGGATCTTGGGAAAAAAAATATGGTGTGTTTCAAATGTGTTTCTCTGCCAAACGCTAGCTAATCATTTTCAAGCTGAAATTGTCACAGGTTTAGATCACACAGAAAAAGAGGGCAATAAAAATTTTAATTCCGCTTTTTACTTTAAACCACATAGCTATGCGTTTGAGCGTTATGATAAGCAAATCTTACTTCCGCTGGCTGAATATCTCCCTTTCGATTGTTTACGACCGCTGACAAAAAGTTATGGTATTTTTGATTTTTTCACTCCGGGCAAAGGTCCAAAAGTATTCGGACTTAAAATTCCCTTTAGTGTGGCGATTTGTTATGAGGAAACCTTTGCTGAAGTCATGCGCAAAGGGCGGGAACAAGGAGCCAAGCTTTTCATTAATGTCACCAATGACAATTATTATCCCCATTCTACTTTGCACGAGCAGCATTTTTACCATGCACGTTTGCGGGCTGTGGAAAATGGAGCGCCGCTATTGCGCGCATGTAATTCCGGCGTGACAGCAGCGATTAATAGTTTAGGGCAGACAATTGGCCGATTTAACCCGGAAACCGCAGCTTCTCGTCCTGAAGAAGGAGTCTTGAGTTGCCAGTTAGCGACCTATCAATATGCGACTTTATTTTCGTTCTGGGGAGAAGCCGGTATCGTCAGTTTGTGCTTGATCGCACTATTTGTCTATTCCAGACTTAAGTCCTTCCGCTGGTAAGCATTTAAATTTTTACCACCGAGACAAGTACCACAGAGAAAATCTAAAAAAAATCCTCTGTGGTTTCTGTCTCTGTGGTGATCAAAATTTGGTGGTTAATTTTAAATTTAATTTGGCAAAACTGGGAAAAGACTTAGAATCGACTTGAATTAAAAGGTCAATTTTAGGTACTGTCTTAACGAAAAGGATGAGGAAAAATCACTTTCCATTAGAACCTCGAGGTTTCTATTGTCATTCCCTTGTGAACTTTCGGCTTTAAAAGACTGTCGGGTCATGCCGCATAAAAAAATGAAACAACGCACCCTTAAGAGCAGAATTGCTGCTGAAGGAATCGGCCTTTTTAGTGGTGAAAAAGTATCTATTACTTTATGCCCTGCAAAGGCTAATACTGGGATCGTTTTTCAACGCATCGATTTGGCGCATCGGCCTACCCTGCCTGCTAAGTCTGATTACGTTCAAACGACTCCTCGCTGCACGATTCTCGGAAGTGGTAAAGTTTCTGTTCAAACTGTTGAACATTTGCTGGCTGCACTGAGAGCGTATAATATTGACAATCTATTGATCGAAATTTCGGGAGGAGAAGTGCCGATTTTTGATGGCAGTTCCCGTCATTTTGTCGACTTGATCGAAGCTGCAGAGATTCGAGATTTAAATGAGGGGAAAGAATTTTTTAAATTAAAAACGCCGATCTTCTGGTCTCAAGGAGAGACGCATCTCATTGCGCTTCCCTCGGATGAATATCGCATCAGTTATACACTGCATTATCCCCATTCTTCGACTATCGGAACACAGTTCTACACCTTTGTGCTGGATCAAGAGCGTTTTAAAAACGAGATTGCCATTAGCCGTACTTTTTCTATTTATGAAGAAATTGCTCCTATGATAGAGAAAGGGCTCGTGAAAGGAGGAAATTTGGGCAACGCGATCATCATTAAAGATGATGCGATCGTCAATCCAGAAGGGTTGCGGTACCCGGATGAGATGGCACGGCATAAGATTTTAGATCTGATCGGCGATCTCTCTTTGGTGCCACCGTTTCTGGCTCATGTGGTCGCAGTGCGTTCCGGCCATTCCTCCAATAACGCATTTGCAAAAGAGCTGTTAAATCACATTAAAATGGAGAATATGTGATGGGCGCCACAACTACCAGTCATCCGGTCATTTTAGATGTGAAAGAAATCACTAAAATTTTACCTCACCGATATCCTTTTTTACTCGTCGATAAGATCGTTTACCTCAATCTTGAAGAAAATGTTATCATCGGTCAAAAAAACGTCACTGTTAATGAGCAGTTTTTCCAAGGTCATTGGCCACAAGTGCCGATCATGCCTGGCGTCCTTGTTTTGGAGGCTTTAGCTCAAACAGGCGGTGTTTTGATCCACAAAAAAGGGCATAGCGAAAAGATCGCCGTCCTGCTCAACATCAATAATGCCAAATTCAGAAAACCTGTAGTGCCCGGCGATGTGTTGACATTGCACGTCTCTGCAATACACCTCAGCAACAAAGGGGGAAGGATCTTGGCAAAAGCAATGGTCAATGAGCAGTTGGCAGTTGAAGCGGAAATTGGATTTGCACTGATCGATAAGGAGCAACTCTAATTGGGTACACACAGTAACACTTAAGAATTGGAATACCATGTCTCAGTCAAATATTCATCCCTCTGCAATTATTGAGCCCGGCGCCAAGATCGGCAAAAATGTGACTGTCGAAGCTTATGCGGTAATTAAAGGCACAGTTACATTGGAAGACAATGTGATCGTTAAATCTCATGCTTATATCGATGGTCTTACGACAATTGGCGATTCCACAGTGATTTGGCCGTCTGCGAGTATCGGCACAAAGACACAAGATCTCAAATTCAAAGGGGAAGACACCTATGTTATCATCGGTAAAAATTGTGAAATTCGCGAGTTTGTCACGATTAATTCTTCCTGTCAGGAGAACTCTGTTGTACGCGTAGGCGATGGTTGTCTGATCATGGCTTATTGTCACGTAGCGCATAATTGCGAAATTGGCAATCGAGTGATCATGGCGAATAATGCAATGTTGGCAGGTCATGTCATCGTCGAAGATTTTGCCATCATCGGCGGCATGACACCCGTCCATCAATTCTCTCGGATTGGTCAGTATGCTATGGTTGGTGGATTTAGCCGCATTACGCATGACGTTCCGCCGTATACAATTGGCGCTGGTTCGCCTTATAAATTAGGCGGCTTAAACCTCGTCGGTCTTAAACGGCATGGATTCCCTTTAGAAGTCAGACGGTCGCTGGCTAAAGCGTTTAAACTTATTTATCGTTCGGGACTGCGCATGTCAGAGGCTCTCGAGCACATCGAAAATGAAATCGAAATGAATCCGCATGTTAAACACTGGGTGGATTTTTGTCGTAATTCACGACGCGGTTTGATCGGATTCCAAGGGATTTCCGCGCAGCCGATTCCTGATGAAGAATATGACGAATTAGAAGAACTTCTCGAAGAACGAGTTTAATCGACGAACCCTTAGTTGCGCAAGAGGTCTAATCTTGAGAATCGTGTTTTTTGGAACCTCCTCTTTTGCAGCGAGAGTCCTAGCGAAACTCATGGAGCAAGAAGTTAACGTTGTTGCAATCGTTACCCGTCCTGATCGCTCTAAAGGACGCCATTTGCAATCTTCACCCCCTCCTGTTAAAGAGATGGCGCAAAAACTCCGCCCCGATATCCCTCTTTTCCAACCCGAAAAAGCTTCTACTGCGGAATTTGCACAAATATTGCAAGCATTTCAGGCTGATCTTTTTGTAGTTGTCGCTTATGGTGAAATCATTAAAAAAAATCTTTTGGAAATACCAAAACTTGGCTGTATCAATATCCATGCTTCCTTACTGCCCAAATTCCGCGGAGCTGCGCCGATTCATCGCGCCCTCATGGCAGGTGAAAAACAGACGGGAATTACGATTATCGAAATGTCTGCGCAAATGGACGCCGGTGATATTTTAGCTCTCGAAGCCATTCCCGTTCCACCTCAGATGACATTTGGCGAACTAGAACCGCTGCTATGTGAATTGAGCTGTAAATTATTATTTAAAGTGATACGACAATATGCACACGGTTCAGTGACCAAAATTCCTCAAGAACATGCTCTTTCTACTCTAGCACCTAAAATGACACCTGAAGAAGAGCTGATCGATTGGCAAAGACCAGCCGAAGTTATCCATAATCAGATCCGGGCTCTTTCTCCTACGCCTGGCGCCAGCTGTCAAATCCTGATCGGTGATGATAAAAAAAGATTGAAAATCAAACGTTCCCATATCACTTCCGGCTCTGACGTTCCGGGGACAATTTTACAGTTCGGCAAAGAAGGATTTATTGTGGCGTGTGGAGAAGGAGCTCTACGCCTTCTTGAAGTTCAGCTCGAGGGGAAAAAAACCATGACTGCCGAAGAATTCATCCGAGGCGTTCATAGACCCCTTTCAATGCTAGCCATTTAAAAAAAATATTTAACTCAGGGCGCTTTCAGTAAGCTCAGTGGTTAAATAAATTCCATTCCCCTTGCGTTTTAAAGACAAAAGGAAATACAATATTTCACCGAATCTTTAAAAATCCTTTAACAAGGGCCGAAATTATGACACCGGTATCTGCTTCTGCGAGCCCAGGCGCTCCGCCGCCACCTCGCACATTTCCACCGAAGAAAGAAAAGTATTCGCTAGTCGATATAATTCTCTCCTTTTTGAGAGAAAAGCCCAAGGATGCAATCAAAGGTTCTGGCTATTTAGCATTTTGGGCGAATTTTGCCGCAGTGAAGGCGAATAAATCGATTCCTGAAGGTGTTAACCGTTACAGTTTTGCTGCAGGTGATATCAAAAATGCAATCAGTACTGTTGAAATTCCAGAAAAAGCACATACTTTGTGGCAAAGTTTCAAAGGATTTTGGAAGGTTGTTAATGACACAACGGCCGGAAAAATCGACCTCGCCACAGGGAAAAAAATGACCTGGTCAAATGTCGCAAGTGCAGTGCGTAAACCATTCAAAGATATGACGACGTTAATCGGTAACGTCAGCGATGGGATCGATTTTAGCATACGCTATATTCCAAGCCTATTGACAAAAGAAGCAATGCGCGTGATCAAAGGAGTCAGTTTTGCAGCGGTACTCGGCGGTAATGCGGTCGG
Organism: uncultured Verrucomicrobiae bacterium; assembly: GCA_963839895.1. Lineage (GTDB taxonomy): Bacteria > Chlamydiota > Chlamydiia > Chlamydiales > Rhabdochlamydiaceae > CAJCIW01. The sequence continues at coordinate 1,531,138 of CAWIWQ010000001.1, read as the reverse complement.
TGCAGGCGAACAAATCTACGCGATTAACAAACACAAAGATGATTCTAAGCGAGTTACTCTCTATTTGATCAATCTCGCTCGCGATGTCTCGTATGTCGCACTGGGAGCGATTGGTTTAGGTTTCGTCCTCACAGCAACACCGATTGTACCATGGATGATACTGGCTTGCTTGACATCGGGACTGACATTTAGCGTTAGTGGTTTCTTCTATGAAAGAATTGTCGATCCTGAAGGCGAAGGAAAAAATCGTATTCCGGCTAATGTCGCATATAACACTTTACAAATGCGCAAAGGATTAATACCAGCAACCCCAATAGCGTAATGCTGACTGTGTCGATTAAATAAACAATGAGGGAGCTTTAAGAGTTCCCTCTCTTAGGTGAGGTCAATATATGGCATCTTCATCTTCTACCGTTTCGTCAGGATTTTTTCACAACTTATTTACACCTCTTCCTGTCTCAGATGCGGAAGAGAGAAAAGATCACTTAGATCACATCGCTGCTTACGCAGATACTGCGGGTGGTGCATGGGATGCATTTCGTGGCCTTGAATACATTACTAGCTGGTTTCAAAAGATCCCTTCTCTTGCGAACTCAGCGCCATTAGGTAAAGTCTGCGAGGTTGTCAATACGGCGGGCATCGGGCTCAGTATTCCTGCAATTATTTCTGACTGCAATAATCTGCGCAACAGCGCATCGAATATCAAAGATACTCGCAATTTGCCTTACAGCGATCCACTTCGTACACGAAAGATCACGCAAGCTGTCAAGAAGGTCTTTTTAGATTTGATGAGTTTAGTGAATGACACGAGTCAGGCTGCTCTATTTGCCGAACGTGTAAAAATCGCAGTCATCAATGCTCGCAATCTGCGTATCACTGATGGTATCTACAATGCAACGTCAGCACTTCTTGATAGTTTTGAATGCATCGGAGAGTGTTTTAAACTCAAACACTATTATTCGCCTGCTGCTGAGAGAAGTAAGTTGAGAGAAAAGAAAAATTTATCTTGGATGATCATCGTTAAAGATGTGGCCTCTATTGGAGGTTCCGCGCTTGCTTTAGTGGCAATTGTTTTTGGGACAGCAACATTAAATATCGCTGTTGTAGCTACAGCAGGTTTAGCATGTAGTACGGTCTGGTTGACGATGAAATTGACTTCCCATTTTTATAATAAGATCGTGGTTGAGCGCCCACCCGCCTCAGCAATGTCTTAAACTCTCTGTTATGGCTTCAAGAGCTTCTGGAATTTTTCATGATCTGTTTGCACCTGTCCCTGAAGCTCTACCGAATCCTAAAAAGGATCTATTCGGCCGCATTGCTGACTATGTCGAGTCCGCTACTGGGGCCTGGGATCTATTTGCCATAGTCGATCGCGCACTCTCCAATCTAAAAATATTGCTTGCCCTTCCGCAAAAAACGGCGACATTTTGCGATCGCGCCAGTCATGCAATCAGTACAATCGGCGTCGGTCTTAGCCTTCCAGCTCTTGTTTCCGATGCCAATTGTTTACGCCTGAGCATCAAACAATGGCAAGCAGCGCGGCGATTGTCCCCACAAGATCCGTTGAAAGTGAAAAAAATAATTCAAGCGACTAAAAAAAGTTTTTTAAGTCTCGTGGGTTTTGTCAACACGGTTTCGCAAGCAGCGTGGTTTATCGATTCGATAAAACTGTGTACGTTTACTATTGTTCATTTGCGTATTCTCGATGGAATATATTACATCACTTCAGCGATTAGCGACGGCGTCGAATTGGGTGAAGTAGGTTTAAAATTATACAAAAGTGAATGGATCGGTCAAAAAAAATATCTTGCTTGGATGAAAGTCGCTAAAGACGTGACGTCTGTTACGATTTCTCTCATCGCTATTGTAGGCATTTGTTTAAGCAGCGCTGCTCAAATATTTGCTTTAACAGCACTCCTATTAAATACATTCTGGCTCGCAATGAAAATCAGTTGTTATTTTTATGAACAAAGTCAAATTGAATATTCAAGATTAAAAGACTTAAATTAACAATATAGTATTGGAGGTTTTGCTCATTTATGATATAATACTTCCAATTTAATTTTGAGTTTGTATTGACTAATCCAGTTCAAGCACAATTATCTTTCTCAAAGGCACAAACGCCGAACGAGAGCCCTGCGCCTATTCCTGCGCGTCGTTCAACTTTGGAGCGTTTTAACGAACGCTTGAGCTTACTTAGACTTCCGAGCAAGGGGGTCAGCACACTCCTCGGCTGGGGCGAATTACTGCCGTTCAATCACGATCTACATCATCACTTATCCGAGCAGCGCACGACTCTTAAAACGATGAACTCTACTTTTGCTTTGCCTAAATTTTTTACCAAACAAATTAAATTCTCTAAGGCGCTAGTCCACTTAAAAAAAGATTTAAGTGAAAATTGCGATCTGGGTCAGCTCACGCAAGATGTGAAAAAAGTCTTTTTCTCGGCCTTAGGTCTACTTTTATCCAGCTTAAAAATGCCACTTCTTTTACATAAAACACAAATCATTGACCTAACGGAAATTTCTCGGCAATTCCCAGATCTCCTCGAGAAGGGGGAAGGGGTATTATCTTTCGGTGGGGCAGTGCTGCATTTTGCCGATGGGTTATGGACACTTAGAGCGTGTGTCAAAGATCATAAGCTTGAGGATCAACGCCCACCGGATGCTGCAAAACTGAACATTAAGCTCATCTCTTCCACCATTAAAGTGAGTTTGGGGTTCATTGAGATCGCGACTTTGTTTTTTGGATGCTGTTTGTCGCCTGTTATTTTGATCACGGTATCCACGATTTCTTTTGCCACCTCGTTGATCAAAAAAATGGTGCATCATAAGCCTCTAAGTTTCAAAGAACAGTTTTTCTATAAAGCTCACTCGCTGCCGGTTTAAAAACAATTTTAATCGAATTAAAATTGTGTTTGAAAGTATCTTATATAACTATGATAAATTCCGTTCGCGCAATACGCAATGAAACGCTAATTCCGTCTCCATTGCCTTCCAAAGAGTCGAATATCACTCGCTTATTCGAACAAATCCAAAATCCCCGCGGCGCTTCCTCAGAATCGCCTCTCGTCTCAACCTCGATCAACATTCTTTCGGGTGGATTTTGGTCCTTCTTTTTAGCGCTGTATTCCATCTGCACGGTCATCGACTCGCATAAGTTATATACAAATTGCAAAGTAACGCCTCTGCCCTCCGACAGATTAGAAAAGATTGGATCTGTTGTAAAAAATATCTTTGTCGATTTGATTGGATTGGGTGGCACTGTTGCCTATACAGTGCATTGGGCTCATGAAGCTCGATTTCTTTCTTTAGGAAAGCACGTCACTTTGCTCCAATCGTTAGGGCTAGGCAGCACATTGATTACAAGCGTAATTGATACAGGTACATCCTTTTATCACATTCATAAAGAAAAAGCCGCCATTGCGAATGGGCATACCCCCGCAGAGCGAAAGGAGCATAAACAGCGCCTTTGTTTAAATCTCATGAAGTTAATCGGCAGCGTCACCATGGTCGCATGGACAGCTCTAGGCATTACCACACTCACGCTCAGCATTACTTTTGCGCCGCTATTCACAGGTGTTCTTTTAGCCATCTCTGGGATTTTTTCCACAGCTGCATTCTTATACCAATGCAAGCTTGACAAATGGTTCGACGGAATTTCATCCTCCACTCCCACCCCATCCCCCACATGAAAGAAAAATTACACACCCGCGAATGGATTATCATCGTCTTACTCATTGGGTTTTTGGTGACACTAGGGATAATTTCAATTCTTTCTAGAACCCATTGATACAAACATTTTAAATCCGTCTCTATAGACATGTCGAAAACATGCGCTTGCGCCACGTTTTCCGCTGCTTTCTTGAGCTTCAATCCGCTGTGCCAAATCGATCCTTGGTCCGCGGTCTGTGCATAGCACTATCCCTCGGCATACGGACCGCGAGCAAAGCTCGCTTCGATTTTGCTTTGCGCCTTGAGCCGCGGGCTGCTCGCAGCGCTGCGCATTCCCAAAACAAGTTTTGGGTCCCTGCTTGCGTCCTCTCGCAGGACCATATTTAAGAACATCTGGGAGGCGGCTTTGGATTTTCAAATTGGCCCTGTGATGAGGACACGGAAAGGGACCCGCTTCCTTGAAGCGGGAAAGGAGTGCTCATCACAGCCGATGAGCTTGTGAAAAAATTGGGATTCAATCGATTTCTATGAGATTTTTCGGCAATTTTTCTTAAATCGGGCCATTCTAAACGCCCTTGTGCCGTTTTGGATGGCCCGATTTAATAAAAAGGGCAAAAAAGATCGCGAAAGCGAGAGGAATTACGATTTTTTCACAAGCTCGATGGGCTGCATACAGCAAAGAGCAATTGCAGCACAGGCCCGCAGGCAGTGCTGTGCACGACGGAGGGACGAGCACGCGATTGATCGAAGCTGGAACAGCTCAACGGGTGCGGGGACGTAGTCCCGACCCACTTCTAGTGGCATAAAAAAACTAACCATAAAAATTTGAACTCCCTATGAAACAGATTTTCTTAGAAAAAGTGATTGTGGGAAAATTGGGGGTTTTGTTAGCCTCTCTGCTTTAGCCTAATATGTTGGGCGAAAAGGACAAGCAAGTACGCAGCCTTCTTTAGCACGTATACTACTTGTCGCTGTCAGCATGCTCTTTTAGTCACCAAATGCCGGCAAGGGGTAATCCTCGAGCAGCGCATGTCAAAGAGAATAGTCACAGCGATAAAAAAGGGAAAAAACGTATGACTTTGAAATTGATGGGAAAAAAGCGGGGGATGACCCGACTCTTCGATGAAAATGGAAATCACATCGTATGCACAGTGATCTCTGCAGAACCGAATATTATCACTCAGATTAAGCGCAAAGAAAAAGACGGTTATGAAGCGATTCAGTTGTCTGCGTTTAAAGTAAAACCTCCCAAAGTAAAAAATGTATCCAAGCCCTTGAAAGGCCATTTTAAGAAAGCGGGCGTAGAACCAAGAGACCATAGTATAGAAACGCGCCTCGATAATACTGAAGCATTTCAAATTGGCCAGGAAATCAGTGTGACATATTTTGCTGATGCAGAATACGTCAACGTGACGGGAGTTTCTAAAGGAAAAGGTTATCAAGGCGTGATTAAGCGCCACCATTTTGCAGGTGGTCCCGCGTCGCATGGTTCTGGTTTTCACCGTCATGGCGGATCAACTGGGATGAGAACTTCTCCGGGGCGTTGCTTGCCGGGTCAGAAAAAAGCCGGTCGAATGGGCGGTGACACTGTAACTCAACAAAATTTACGTGTCGTAAGAATCGATGAAGAGAAGCAAGTGATTGTTGTGGAAGGCGCAATTCCTGGAGCGCGTGGCGGACTGGTTTACATTACCAAGGCGCCAAAAAAACAAGGCCAAAAGAGACAAAGCAAAAAATAGTGTGAGGAGTTGAGTCGTGGCTGATTTGAAAAAATATAATTTGGCTGGAAAAGAAGTGGGGCATGTCTCTTTACAAGATGAGATGCTCAAGTCAGATGCCAATTCGCAAATGATCAAAGATTACATTGTCGCTCTTAGAGAAAATGCGCGCCAATGGTCGGCCTTCACTAAAAGCCGTGCAGAAGTGAATCATAGTGGTAAGAAACCTCATCCACAAAAAGGGACAGGGCGAGCGCGACAAGGATATTTAGGAGCTCCCCAATATAAAGGTGGAGGAAGAGTTCATGCGCCAAAGCCCAAATTTGACCAGCATAAGCGCATTAATCGAAAAGAAAAACGCGCGGCAATTCGACATTTGATTATCGAAAAAATTCGAAACAATCGCCTACATGTCTTGCAATTCGATCAGTTAAAAGAACCTAAAACACAAAAGGTTGCCAAATTCTTAAAAAGCCGTGAACTTGAAGGACATAGAGTGTTGTTCGTGGGCGATGGATTACACAGCGAGCAATCTCCTGCTCAAAAATTTGAAACCTTTGTGAGAAGCGTTCGCAATATTCCGCATAGCGCATTCATGCTGATGCCGAACGTCAGTGGTTATGATGTGCTTGTCAACCACGATCTCATCATCATGGAATCTGCATTAGATCAACTCAAAGTCATTTTAGGGGGACAAGAATAATTATGTTGAAGAAAAGCCCTTATGATATCATCCTTTCCCGTCATGTGACCGAGAAAGCGCGAGTGCTAGAGCAATTGCAGTTCAATACGAGTAATCCGAGTGTCAAAAAGTGCGACACGCCAAAATATGTATTCATTGTCGATAGAAGAGCGAATAAACAAGAAATTGCCACTGCAATTGAAGAAATTTACGGCGAAAAGAAGATCAAAGTAATTTCAGTCAATACGATCAGCACAAAGCCAAAAGCTCGCCGCATGCGTGGACGAGCAGGCATGAAGCCGGGCTTTAAGAAAGCGATCGTGACTTTAGAAGCTGGCGATACCATTGAAGAGAAAGTTTAATAGAGGCCTTAGCGTATGTTAAAGCAATTTCGTCCTACTACAGCAGGACAGAGACATTTAATCCTCACTACGCGCGCTGAATTGACACGCGGTGGAAAAAATAAGCGGACGACTCCCAAGCCAGAGAAATCGTTACTCGTTAAGAAAATGCGAACGAATGGCCGCAACCACCACGGGCATATCACGTGCCGTCATAAAGGAGGCGGACATAAACGATTTTATCGCATGGTCGATTTCAAACGAGATAAGGAAAAAGTACCAGCGATAGTAGCTTCCATTGAATATGACCCTAATAGAACCGCTTTTATTGCTTTACTTAAATATACTGATGGAGAAAAACGGTACATTCTTGCTCCACAAGGTATTAATCTAGGCGATAAAGTTGCTACAGACGATGAAGGGTTGTTCAATGTCGGGTGCTGTATGCGCATGAAAGCGATGCCGGTCGGTTCTACAATTCACAATATTGAAATTTACCCAGGACGCGGCGGACAACTCGTCCGTTCAGCGGGACTCTCTGCGCAATTAATGGCTAGAAGTTCGGGCTATGTCACGTTAAAAATGCCGTCTGGTGAAGTGCGGATGATCAATGAAGATTGCAGGGCGACATTTGGTTCAGTTTCAAACCCGGAGAGAAATCTCCGCGTTGAAGGAAAAGCTGGAAGATCGCGTTGGAAAGGGATCCGTCCGACAGTTCGTGGAACGGCGATGAATCCAGTCGATCACCCCCATGGTGGTGGTGAAGGGAAACACAACGGCTATCTGCCGCAAACGCCTTGGGCGATGTACACTAAAGGATATCGAACCCGATCGAAGCGAAAATCAAATAAAATGATCGTCAAAGATCGCAGGAAATAGAAAAGGTAAGTATGGGAAGATCATTAAGAAAAGGACCTTTTGTAGATCACCACTTGTTGGATAAAGTATTTAAGCAAAATAAAGGCGGCAAGAAAAGCCCAATCAAAACGTGGTCACGACGTTCTATGATTCTACCTGAAATGGTAGGGCATACATTTGAAGTCCATAATGGAAAAAGATTTATCAGCGTGTTTGTCTCTGAAAATATGGTCGGACACAGACTAGGCGAATTTTCCCCGACTCGCGTCTTTAAAGGTCACGGATCGAAGAAAGTAGCGGAAGCTGCAGCAGCAGCTGCGGCCGCAGCTGCAGGCCCCTCGTCTGCTGCTCCAGCCGGCGGCAATGGCGGCGCTAAACCAGCACCCGAAGCAAAAAAAGGATAATCGATTATGCAACAGGCAATCGCTAAATCCAAATTTGTACGCATCAGCCCTAGAAAAGCACGTTATGCGGCAGATTTGATCAGAGGAAGAAGTGTCGAAGACGCATCAGTGCAGTTGATGTACAGCAAGCTTCGTGCAGGGCGTTTACTTCAGAAGACTTTAGCGACTGCTGTCGCAAATGCAGAGACGCTACACAATGTGCAGCGCCGCGATTTGAAAGTTAAAGAAGTTAGAGTGGATGCCGGTCCAACAATGAAACGGGCAAAGCCGAAAAATAGAGGTGGAAGTCATCCAATTATGAAAAGAACTAGCCATTTTACAGTCATCGTGGCTTCAGAATAAGGAGAATCAATGGGACAAAAGACATCTCCAACGGGATTTAGATTAATACGCAATAAACGATGGCGCTCTATTTGGTACGCCAATAAGCAAGAATTTGGCAATCTTCTTGGAGAAGATTACATTATTCGCAAATATTTAATGACCAAGCCTTGCTGTCAAGGGACCTCGCTTTTGACGATTAAACGGATGAGCGGAAAAATTGAAGTGACTATTCATACCGCGCGTCCCGGACTTGTGATCGGAAAGAAAGGGGCAGAAATCGACGTGCTTAAACAAGAGTTGAAAAAACTGACTGGAAAAGAGATTTGGATTGAAGTGGAAGAAATCAAGCGCCCGGATCTCGATGCTAAACTTGTCGCTGATGGGATTGCAAAGCAGTTAGAGCGTCGTGTGCCATTTAGACGCGTGATGAAGAAAGCGATTCAAGCGACGATCGATGCTGGAGCTGCAGGTATTAAAGTACAGATTTCGGGACGTATCGGTGGTGCAGAAATTGCGAGAACCGAATGGTACAAAGAAGGTCGTATTCCTCTTCAAACTTTGCGCGCGGAAATTGATTATGCCCATGGACGTGCAGAGACGACATACGGATCAATCGGCGTTAAAGTTTGGATCAATAAGGGCGAAGAACAACTCAATCGTGCAGTAGTAGGAGGTTGATCATGGCCTTAATGCCAGTACGTACTAAATATAGAAAAATGCAAAAAGGCCAGCGCAAAGGCCTAAGTAAAGCTGCCAATTTTGTCGATTTCGGTGATTTCGGCATGCAAGCTTTAGAGCGTGGTCGGGTTACCAACCATCAAATTGAAGCCTGCCGCGTTGCGATAAACCGTTATTTTAACCGACGTGGAAAAGTGTGGATTCGCATATTTCCTGATAAATCAGTATCGAAGAAGCCTGCAGAAACGCGAATGGGTAAAGGAAAAGGAGCGCCTGATCACTGGGTCGCTGTTGTACGCCCTGGGCGAGTCATGTTTGAAGTAGGCGGTGTTCCCAAAGATATGGCGCAAAATGCCTTGCGTCGAGCGGCTGCTAAGTTAGGAATTCGCACACGATTTGTCGAACGTATCGAGAGAGTATAGGAATATTATCATGACAAAAGCAAAAGATTTGAGAGATCAATCGGTCGAAGAGTTAAAAGCGGTATACCAAGACATTTCGAAAGAGCTGTTTCAGATGCGCAATGAGATGAAAGTTAACCGGAAAATGGACAAGCCGCACGAAGTTCGTCGTAAGAAAAAAGTCCGCGCGCAAGTTATGACAGTGTTGCGTGAAAAAGAAATGAGAAGCTAGCTGAGGAAATATGGAAAAAGACCAAAAGCGAAAAGTTCGAGAAGGCGTTGTCGTCTCAAATAAAATGCAAAAGACGGTCACTGTAAAAGTGGAGCGCACGATTCGCCATCCGATCTATTCTAAGGTCGTGACTCGAGCGAAAAAATATTATGCCCATCATGAGAATCCTGATATTCAAGTGGGCCAAAAGGTCCGTATAGTTGAGACGCGTCCAATTTCGAAATTGAAGCGCTGGCGAGTGGTTGAACTCCTCGCGTAAGCCCTGAACAGATAAAAGGTGAGTTAAACATGATTCAACAAGAAACGAATTTGGAAGTCGCTGATAATACAGGCGCAAAGAAGGTACGCTGCTTTAAAGTGCTCAAAGGCTCAAAGCGTAGATATGCTGGAGTGGGCGATGTGATCATTTGTTCTGTCAAAGAAGCGGATCCGAAAGGAAGCGTTAAAAAAGGTGAAGTCGTTCGCGCGGTGATTGTGCGGACTTGCAAAGCTATTGCACGTGCTGATGGCTCACAGCTGAAATTTTTTGATAATAGTTGTGTGTTGATTGACGATAAAGATAATCCCCGGGGGACGCGCATTTTTGGACCAGTGGCGCGAGAAGTACGCGAAAATGGTTTTGTAAAAATTAGTTCACTGGCACCGGAAGTGATTTAAGGAGAGGGTACGATGAGTAAATGGATCAGAAAAGGCGATAAAGTAGTCATCACTTCAGGAAATGATAAAGGCAAAACAGGCGAAGTGATTTTGCGCAAAGAAGACCGAGTTGTAGTGCAAGGGGTCAATATCCGTAAGAAGCACGCTAAGCGGCAACAAAAGTCGCCTGGTGCTGAGATTCTGGAAATGGAAATGCCGCTGAATATTTCTAAAGTGGCTCTGTGTAACAGCGATGGAAAGCAGATCAAAACCAAAGTGCGTAAGCATAAAAATGGTGCAAAAGAGTTGTACTATCTCGAAGGTGACAAAGAAGTCATGCTTCGACAAGTAAGAAAACATTAATAGAGCGATCAAGGCGATGTCTAGGTTACAAAAACGGTATAAAGAAGAAGTGAAAAGTGCGCTTCATGAGAAGTATAAGTATGCTAACGCGATGCTTATTCCCTCACTAAAAAAGATTGTTATCAGCATGGGATTAGCTGAAGCCAGCAAAGACAAAAATTCCATGCAAGAGGCAGTCAAAGAGATGACAAATCTCTCCGGGCAAAAACCCATTATGACTCGAGCCCGCACCTCGGTGGCGAACTTTAAGCTCAGAGAGGGACAAGCGATTGGCTGTAAAGTAACACTCCGCAAAAAACGGATGTTCGACTTTTTTGATCGATTTTGCAATATTGTTTCGCCGAGAATCCGTGACTTCCGAGGTTTTCCCGTCAAAGGCGACGGTCGCGGAAACTATTCGATAGGTATTGAAGAACAACAAATTTTCCCTGAGATCAATCTGGATGAAGTGAAGAGAACGCAGGGAATGAATATCACATTCGTCACATCAGCGAAGACCGATGAGGAGTGCTTTGAGCTCTTAAAGATGCTCGGGTTTCCATTTAAAACTGAAATTGAGAATAGCTGAGGGGAGAAAAAGACATGGCAATAAATGATCCAATTGCAGATTTACTGACAAGGATTCGCAACGCGAAAACGGCACGGCATCGTTTCGTCGATTTTCGACCCAGTAAAATTAAAATGGAAATCGTCAGAGTTCTGCATGAGCAAGGCTTTGTCGATAAATTCCTATTGAATGAAGAAAAAGGACAAGCGCGAATCTTTTTGAAATATGCGGAAGGACGCGAACCTGTGTTGAGAGGCTTGACCCGCATGTCTTGCCCTTCGCTGCGCCGATATGTCGGTTACAAAGAAATTCCCAGAATTTATGGGGGAATGGGCGTCGCGATTCTTTCAACGCCAGGTGGAATTGTCGACGGTGAGACAGCCCGCAAAAAAAAGCTCGGCGGCGAATTATTGTGCTTAGTTTGGTAATAAAAAAGGGGTAAAATCAACATGTCACGTCTTGGAAAATCGCCCATCCCACTTCCAGATAAAGTCGAAGTGAAAATCGCCGACGGAATGGTGCACGCTAAAGGTCCTAAAGGAAATTTATCGATCCCAGCACAAAGCGGGATCTCGATCAAAGTCGATGGGGGACGCTTGACCGTCGAAAAAGATCCACAAGTTGAAATGCCAAAAACAGCGCACGGACTCTATCGCGCCTTGATCAATAATATGGTGATCGGCGTAAGCAAAGGCTTTGAAGTAAAATTGAGTTTAGTGGGAGTCGGCTATCGTGCGGCTGTACAAGGCCAGATGCTCGATTTGCAATTAGGGTTTTCTCATCCGACACAGGTTCGGATACCCAAAGGAGTAAACGTCACTGTCGATAAAAGTGTGACGATCATGATTAGCGGAATTGATAAACATCTCGTCGGCCAATTTGCTGCAGCGGTCCGCGGGATGAAACCCCCAGAGCCGTATAAAGGGAAGGGGATCCGATACGAAAATGAATTTGTCCGTAAAAAAGCGGGAAAAGCAGCTAAAGGTAAAACGGCTTGAGATAAGGTGAAGACGCTATGATAAATAATTTAGAAAAACGCAATCTAAGACGGCGAAGAAGAAAGCTTCATGTCAGAAAAAGCGTAAAAGGGACGGCAGAAAAGCCGCGGTTGACTGTGTTTAAGTCTAATAAGCACATTAGTGCGCAGCTTATCGACGACGAAAGCGGAATGACGCTGGCTAGTGCAGGGACTCTTTCCAAAGAATTTAAGGCTAAAAAGATGGGAAAAAGTAAAGAGTCTGCTCGTGAAGTTGGCGTGAAGATCGCACAAGCTGCCAAGCATAAGAATATCGTCACTGTAGTCTTCGACAGAGGATTTAACAAATATCACGGTTTGCTAGCGGAAGTCGCCAATGCGGCACGCGAAACAGGTTTACAATTTTAGTCAGGGTATAAGACATGTCGAAACAAGAAGCGAAACGACGCGCGGAAGATTTTGGAACCGAGTTTGAAGAGAAGGTGTTGTACATCAACCGCTGTTCGAAGGTTACAAAAGGGGGAAGAAAATTTAGCTTCTCCGCTTTAGTGATCATCGGCGACGGCCAAGGACACATTGGATTTGGATTCGCTAAAGGTAATGAAGTCTCTGATGCGATTCGCAAAGGTACAGAAGCAGCACGCAAAAATGTGATGTCCTTCGAAATGGAAGGAACGACAATACCACATGAAATTACCGTTGGGTGGGATGGCGCACGTGTATTGCTTAGACCTGCTCCTGAGGGAACAGGTGTAATTGCAGGGTCGCAAGTGCGTTCAGTATTGGAACTTGGTGGCGTGAAAGATATTGTTGCCAAGAGCTTAGGATCGAGCAATCCATTAAACCAGGTGCGCGCGACGATCGAGGCCCTGTGTCAATTGACCAATCGTCAAAAGAATAAAGATATCCGAGGACTCGCATGATTACGTTATCTCAACTAACAAATACACATCGTCCTAACAAAAAGCGATATCGCGTAGGTCGTGGGATGGGGTCCAAATGCGGTAAGACGTGTGGACGAGGCAGCAAAGGCGATAAAGCAAGACGCGGTTACAAACATGCTTATGGCCAAGAAGGCGGACAAATCCCCTTGTACAAAAAGCTTCCAACGCGAGGATTTACAAATGGTCGCTTTAAAAACGAAGTATTTGCGATCAATCTCAGTATGATTGAAAAGTTATTCAATGCGGGAGAGACCGTCAATTTGAAAACACTGCAAGAAAAAGGATTCGCACCTCGACGTGTACCTGGTGGACTGAAAATTTTGTCCGGTGGCGAACTGAATAAAAAAGTTAATATTGAAGCGAGCTTTTTCTCACAAGCCGCGGAAGAAAAACTAAAAAATAACGGAATTTCTTTCCAACAAGTGCCTGTTGGTAAATAATCCGTCTTAAATTTTAATTGGCTAGCGACACACCGATGATTGCAGGGATAAGACGCATTTTAGCGATACCAGAGCTCAAAGTAAAGATTGTATTTACTTTGCTGATGCTCATTGCTTGCCGTATTGGCGCTTATATTCCCGTACCTGGGATTAACGGCGATGCGGCGGTGGAGATATTTCGCAATGCGACAGGAGGTGGACAAAACCTCTTTCAATTGATGGATGTCTTTTCGGGTGGAGCTTTTGCGCAGATGACCATTATCGCGCTCGGGGTTATGCCCTATATTTCCGCCTCAATTATTATGCAATTATTGATGGCCCTTGTTCCTTCGCTGCAAAGAGAGATTCGCGAAAATCCCGATGTCGGCCGTCGCAAGATGAGTAAATGGATCCGCCTTTTAACAGTTGTCCTCGCACTCTTTCAAGCAGGACTGTACGGGAAATACGCCTTTCAACTCAATGCAGGAAGCCCGGGGATTATTGTAAATGAGATCGCAGACGTACAAGCATTTGGAATTCCTTGGCTGTTTTATTTGATTGTGATGTCGACGATGACTGCCGGGACTATTTTGCTCATGTGGATAGGTGAACAAATTTCTGAGCGTGGAATTGGCAATGGGATCAGCTTGATCATTACTATCGGTATCTTGTCGTCATTGCCAAGTACCATGGGTTCTGTGATCAGACAACTTAATTTAGATTCACAAGAACCAGGGCAGATGACATTTTCTTCCTTAGTTGTTCTCAGCGGTGTTTTTGTATTCATTATTATCGGGACAATTTTGATTATTCAAGGCCAGCGTAAAATTCACTTGCAGTATGCCCGTCGCGTTGTTGGGCGACAAGAAGTGCAAGGGGGAAGCGCGTATATCCCATTAAAAATCAATTATGCAGGCGTGATCCCAGTGATATTTGCGAGCTCATTTCTCATGTTTCCAGCGACGATCGGACAGTTTGTCGGGCGAGGCTCATGGGTGGGGCAAGTGGCTAATATGCTTTCGCCGGGTACTTGGGTGTATATGCTCTTTTATGTGCTTTTAATCGTCTTTTTTACCTATTTTTGGACGGCGACGCAGTTCCATCCGGAGCAGATCGCATCCGATATGAAGAAGAATGGCGCATTTATTCCCGGTATCCGCCAAGGGAAACCGACGCAAGATTATTTGGAATCGACTATGGGTCGCATCACTCTTGCCGGCGCGCTCTTCTTAGCGACAATCGCGATTTTACCAACAATCGTCGGAAAGATGCTAAGTGTTGATCCCTCAATCACTTATTTCTTTGGTGGGACCTCGTTATTGATCTTGGTCGGGGTTGTGTTAGACACTTCCAAGCAGATCGAATCGCATTTGCTTATGAAACGCTATGAAGGATTTATGAAAAAGGGAAGATTACGAGGGCGCTAAGTATTAAGTGGTTAGTCAAATTTATTTGAGAGATGGCTCTCAGAAATATTTAAGTACAGTTGTAAATAAACAAAACATCTGTTAAATTCGTTTATCGAAAAAAAGGAATTTTTTCATGCCTAGAGTGATTGGGATCGATATCCCGGACAATAAACGGTTAGAAATCAGCCTTATGTATATCTATGGCATAGGGCGTCGGCTTTCGAACGAGGTCTGTGCGAAGCTGGGTTTAAACCCGAATATGAAAGCGCATAACCTAAATGAAGATGAGATTGCCAAAATCAATGCCTTATTGACATCGCAATATGTAGTAGAAGGTGATCTGCGTCGTCAAATACAAAATAATATCAAGCGACTGATCAGTATTCACTGTTACCGCGGCATGAGACACCGTCTAGGGCTCCCTGTTCGCGGCCAGCGTACGCGAACTAATGCTCGTACGCGCAAAGGAAAGAGAAAAACTGTCGCTAATAAGAAGAAATAAGGAGTGTGACCTTTGGCTAAGCAAGAAGCGCAAAAGACAGCGATGGCTAAAAAGCCGACCATCGCGAAAACGCGAAAGAAAACGATCCGCAATGTCCCTAGCGGCATTGCCCATGTCACTTCGACGTTTAACAATACCATCATCTCAATTACAGATTTAACAGGAAACGTCGTTTCTTGGGCTTCTGCTGGGAAAGTTGGTTATGCAGGTTCACGCAAGTCTTCAGCATTTGCTGCTACAGTAGCTGCTCAAGATGCAGCTAAGACGGCGATGGCGCTCGGAATGAAAGAAGTAGAAGTAAACCTCTCCGGCCCTGGGGCTGGAAGGGAATCCGCTGTTCGGGGCTTACAGAGCTCTGGGCTTGCGATCACGATTATCCGTGACAAGACTCCGGTTCCGCATAATGGATGCCGTGCGCGGAAGCGTAGAAGAGTCTAATATCAGTTTAAATTCGGAATCAGCAATTTTGCAGGAGATCGTCAATGGCCGTAAAGTATGGCAAGTTTGAATTACCGACAAAGATCAAGATCGATGAAGCGAGTCGAACAGCTACGTTCACTCGATTTATCGCTGAAGCTTTTGAGAGAGGGTTTGGGCATACAGTCGGTAATGCCTTAAGAAGAATCATCCTTAGTTCCCTTGAAGCGCCAGCGATCATGTCTGTGCGTATTGAGGACGTCCATCATGAGTATATGGCCATCGATGGAATAATCGAGGACATGACGCACATAGTGCTGAATCTCAAGAACGCACTCCTCAGAATGTTGCCAACTGAAGAAGAAGGGATCAGTCGCGAGCCAAAAGTCGTTTCTAAAATGCTCGACATCACGGGTGAGATGCTGGATAAGCATAACGGCCAATATGTCGTGACATTAAAAGATCTCCTAGGACATTCGGAGTTTGATATCGTCAATCCTGATCTGGCGATTTTTACAGTGACTAAGCCGATGACGCGCAAGATCGATATTAAAATCGCGATGGGTCGAGGATATGTTCCTTCTGAACGCCATATGATTACTGAAAAAGGTGTCGACGAAATCATTATCGATTCTGCGTTTTCACCTGTACGCCTTGTGAACTATTATGTAGAGAATACACGTGTTGGACAAGATACAGACTTTGATCGCTTGATCCTCGAAGTTTCAACGGATGGAAGGATTTCTCCGGAAGAAGCCCTCTCATTTGCAACGCAGATTGGTATTCTGCATCTGCAAGTTTTTGATCAACTCAAGCATAGTTTGACTTTTGACCAAGGTGAAATCGAATTGAATACAGATCGCGATGCCTTGATGGCAAAACTTGCTCTCAAGATCAATGAAATCGAGCTTTCTGTACGTTCGACAAATTGCCTTGCAGGCGCGAACATCGAAACTATTGCAGAACTCGTTGTGATGCCTGAGTCTGAAATGCTTAAATTTAGAAACTTCGGCAAAAAATCGCTCAACGAGATTAAATCTAAACTCGAAGAAATGGGCTTATCTCTTGGGATGGACTTGTCCAAATTTGGCATCACACGTGACAACGTCAAACAAGTCATTCAAGACTATATCGCCGAAAAAGCAGGAATTCAAATATGAGACATGGAAAAGACACCTTTAAAATTGGCCGAACAGCAAGCCATAGACGGTGTATGATTGCAAATATGCTCAAATCCTTAATCGAGCATGGACGAATCGAAACGACAGAACGTAAAGCTAAAGAATTGCGCCGTCATGCAGATCATATGGTGACGCTAGCTAAAAAAAATACTCTCGCTAGTCGTCGTCGTGCGATTGCTGAGTTGATGATTACCTATAACACGCTTACTACAAAACAGGCGCGTGCTATCAAAACGGGAAAAACCAAGGGGCTGAATACCGATCGCAAAGTCGTCGGTAAATTATTTGGCGAGCTGGCACAACGTTTTGCGACCCGCAATGGTGGGTTCACACGCATCATTAAGAAAGATTTCCGTGTCGGTGATAATGCACCCAGCGTTTTCATCGAATACCTTCCCTAATCAATCTAAGTAGATAATCTTAACCCCAAGAGAAGCTTTTTCTTGGGGTGATTTCCTCTTTACACTCCAAAAAATATCGTTTATGATCTCGCAGTGAACTGCTATCTGAGAGGAGAGAATGCCGATCAAAATTGCGATTAATGGTTTTGGACGAATTGGACGTTTAGTATATCGGATTCTGCATGAAAGCTATCCTGATGTTAACGTCGTCGCCCTAAATGACCTCGTTCCCGCGGATAACCTCGCTTATCTACTCAAATACGATACCGTGCATCGAAGTCCCCACTTTGAGATTCAAAGTGAAGGGGATTATCTTATCGTCGATGGAAAAAAAAGTCGTGTCTTTGCGGAAAAAGATCCTGCTCAATTACCTTGGAAACAACTCGGTGTGCAGTATGTCATTGAATCTTCCGGCCATTTTACGCATGCTGACGACGCCCAAAAACACCTTCATGCCGGAGCTAAGCGGGTCATCATCACAGCCCCCGCCAAAGGAGAATGTCCCACCTTTGTCATGGGGGTCAATGAGGGTACGTATAACCCCGCTAAAGATGTCATCGTCTCAAATGCCTCATGTACGACGAATTGTCTCGCTCCTTTAACCAAAGTCTTGCTAGACAACTTTGGCATTGAAGAAGGGTTGATGACAACCGTTCACTCTTTGACGGCCACACAATCGACAGTTGATGGTCCTTCAAAAAAAGATTGGCGTGGAGGCCGTGCCGCAGGTTTTAACATCATTCCATCGTCTACGGGGGCCGCTAAGGCTGTTGGACAGTGTATCCCGGCCGTTAAAGGCAAATTGACAGGGATGGCCTTCCGCATCCCCACGATTGACGTCTCTGTCGTCGATTTAACTGTACGGCTGAGCCGCGACACCAGCTATGAGGAGATCTGTGAAGCGATCAAGCAGGCCGAAATGGGCCCTATGAAGGGAATAATTCAATTTTGCGACGAAGAAGTTGTCTCTTCAGATTTCATAGGTTCTAGAGTCTCATGTATTTTCGATAAACGTGCCGGAATCGCGCTGAATCCCCGTTTTTATAAATTGGTGGCATGGTATGATAACGAGATGGGATATGCCCAGCGCGTCGTTGACATAATGCGCTATATGGCCTCCCAAGAGAAATAAATTTTTTAAAGATTTCTGGTGAACCCCTAACTCCACAGGATTAAACGGCATTTGGGTAAGCACCACTATTAGAAACCTTAACACATGGAATAGACGTGAACTTTACTCGTGAACCCATTATTGAAACGATCATTTCCCCAAAAGAGGGATACAAACTTCTCGTCCGCAGTAGCAGAGGCGGCTCAGAAGAATTTTATGTCGATGCGGTTGAAGTTGTGACCTTTGGTCGCGGCTCATTTTTTCGCTCGCTAGAAAGACCTAAGGCCTTTTTAGTGCCCGTGTCCGACTATGAAATTTTAGAAGTTAAAGAAGCTCGTGTGGCATTGAAAAATGTTAGCCATGAGCGCAACATCAAAATCGGTGGAGGCCGCGAAGCACCCCTCCGACATCATCGTGAACCTGCCCATGAAAAAGAAATGGAATCTGTCGCTGCCGAAGAGGAACCACAGTCGATGTCTGCTGAAGAAGCCGGCTTAGAAACCGCTGTGAACTCTCGCATGGAAAAAAGGCGTGATCGCCGTCGTCGCCGTCACCGCCGCGGATCCGATGAGCAAGACTGGAACGAACGCCGTTCACAAGATAGACAAGAACAACCGGAAGGCGAACAAAAGGCACAAGGGGGTGGTGCAGAAGATGAAACGAAAGTTTCATCTCAGATGTTTTCCTCCCTCATCCCACCACCACCCACTCTCATCTCAGAAACCCTCAGCCGTTACAAAGATAAAGAATTTGCTGAAGGGGCTTCTCAAAAAGATTTAGAGCATAAAAAAGAAGATAAGAAAAAACATAAACCCACCGATGAAGAGCCTTCCGGAGAATCCTCCCCTTTGCATCGAGGAACGGTAACCGAAACTCTGGAAACTTCTACTTTTACCTCGACAAACTTCTCCGGTTTGCACGACGCTAACGACCCGTATTTCTATTAAATTTCCTTGGGGCCTTATCAAAGGCCCCATTTCCCTCTTGAATTTAAGCCACTTTCCCCATTAAACTGCACCCTTTGCATCCCTCCCTCATGCTCGGATGGTGGAATGGTAGACACTGGGGACTTAAAATCCCCTGGCTGAATAAGCCGTGAAGGTTCGACTCCTTTTCCGGGCATTTTTCTTCAAAAAATGCCCGGAAAGTGAGCCAAAAGTTTGGCTCACGCAAGGAGTCGAAGTGAGCGACCTCTGGGCGCGAACCGGCGTGGAACACGGACTCCTTTTCCGAGCAAATTTCATAGAAATTTACTCGGAAAGCAAGCCAAAAGTTTGGCTTGCGTAAGGAGTCGAAGTGAAGCGGATGAGAGGGCTCTTAAAATTCTTTCCCCGACCTGAGGGATCTTTTCGGCGTCTTTGAAATGCTCGTCCTCAGCTATATCGGCGTCCCGATATTATCTTCGGCCGATCCTTTCAAATCTGTTCGAAAATCTCTCCTCATCTCGAGCGGAAATAATTTTAATCACCCTCTCTTGGCGCGAACCGGCGTGGAACACGGACGCAAGGAGTCGAAGTGAAGCGTGATGTGGAGGGGGCTCTTAAAATTCTTTCCCCGATCTGAAGAGAAACGGTTTAGAGCCAGCTCAATCATACACAAATTTAAAAGCCTCAAGCTGTCCCTCAAGTAAGGGTAAATCTGCAAATGCTTCTATAGGTTGCCATAAATAATTGTGATGTTCTTTGGAGTCAAGCGTGACAGAAGGGATCGATTTAAGTATCCATCGGAATAGATGAAGTTGATATTTTACTTTGGGATGACGTACGTATAAAGAACGAATAAATTGAAGATCCTTGGGGTCAGGGATAAGACGTAGTTCTTCCCAAATCTCACGGACAAGTCCTTCTATAGGTGTTTCCCCCTTTTCAAGCTTTCCTCCAGGTATCCCCCATGTTTCTGGAGATAATTCACATTGAGCGCGATGGAGCAGGAGAAGCTTTCCTTGGAACTCCATAAAAACTGTGCTGACTTCTAGCTCAGCGCCAAAGTCAACGGGCTTTTCAATATAGAATTCAGACATAATTATTCCATTAAAATGGGTTCGGCTCTCCAAATTTCCGGCTCTTCTGGAGAGATATACGTCAGAACGCAATTTCCGATTTTACGATTTCCTTGCAGTTGAAGCAGATGCGCTAATGCCCAATAAGTTCCTCCATGTGCAACCAATAGAATTGGAGCATTATATTGTAAAGCTTTCTCCAATCCGTCTTTCACTTGGTGTGTGAATTCGTTAATAAGAGCCCATTCCTCAATAGTGAGTTCACGAGTTTCAGCTGCTAAAAATAATCGCCAAAGACTACTCGGACATTCGCGAAACTCGCCTAAAACCACATCGTGAACTGGTTTGTTTTCTAGGACAATATTTTTGGTTTGTTGAACTCGTAGTAGGGGACTAGAGCAAACAGTGGCAATTGGTAGAGAGCGAAATATTCGTTGAACTTGAAGGGCTTGTTTTTTTCCATTCTCGTTCAAATGGATTTCTGTGAAATCATCATATATTTTATGTACGTTATGATCCGTTTCTCCATGCCGAAGAAAATAAAAAGGAATCCTGCGGAATGCAAATTTCATAATTAATTTAACTTAACAGAGGTTTTTCTTCGATCATCCCAATATTCACGATAACTTAAAGTAATCCATTCGCAACCAATCATTCCAAAGCCTGTAGCAATGAGGCTGTGTTGAAAAAATCAGTGGGTTGGCGCGAAGACAATTTGGGTAGACAGATTGTCAATTGTTTCGCTCGTTTACAGGTCAGTGAATATGTGGGTACTTTCCCGAAACATTTCATCTGCTCGAACAAAAATTTGGTAAATCCTTCGAGCATTCTGTAGGGTATCTTATAGTGGATTTTGATCATGAGCAGCAGCTCGATAAATTGGTCAGAAAATTCGAGAGGGCGGCCTCGCCCTTTCCTAGTCTCAGGCTTCAAAGCCTGGATCATTTTTGGGTCGATCAAAAAAGTAAGACTTCCTCTTTGAACTAGAGACTTGTTATACTGACGCCAGTTGCGTTTACGCATCTAGAACTCCTTTGTTTGTCTTGCCGGACTGACAAAGGAGTTTCTTTATTTTAGGGGATTTTTCTCAACAACTCTCTAGAGAATTTTTCAACACAGTCCATTTTTAATGCGAACCGGCCTTTCTCGCGAATACTGAGATTCCATTGATAAGATTCTAGAAAATTATCCCAATGCCTAATGCTCTTTTCCTATAATAATCGTTCTAAAATCAGCGGTAATGTCTTTCACATGGCAAAATGTTTTTTCTAGCACGACACCTTAATTCGGCATGCGGTTTTTGGCTTGCTCAATCGCGATTTGATTGATTTGAGATAGCGCTTTGGCTCCAGAGGCTCCTTCAATCGCTTTAACCGCTATGTCTTGTACTTGCCGTTTGGCTTCATCCAGTTGTGCTTGAAGAGAACCCATCTGAATTTGTTGACTAGCAAGAGACTCCTGTTGCTGTTTGAGTTTAAGTTCTCCAATTTGCTTCTCAACTAGAAGATCTCGCTTGAGACTTTCAATCTCTTGATTGTATTTTGCTTCGGCTTCTTTAGTTGCTTCTTTCGCGGCCTTCGCACATTCTGCAGCGAGGCGTCCCTGAAACTGTTCTGCTTCTTTTTTCAGCGCAACCAACTCCTCTTCTTGCCCTTTGAGCACAGCTTCTCGCTCTTTCCAATTTTTCTCTAAGTTCTCTTGTGTTTCACGATTCTGCTTTTCTTTGAGGCGGCATTCTTCTTCAAACCGATCTTGCAGCTTTTTTCTCTCAAGAGCTTTTTTGTATTCATAATCTTCTATTTCTCGAGCACGGTTTTTTTTCAACGTTTCAGTATATTCGGCCTCTTGTTGCTTTTTCTCTTCTGTTTCTCGTTCCCATTCTTGTCGTGCCCCGAAAAGATTGGCTTCGAACGACGTCTTTTTCTCTTGATAATCAGCCACAAGTTGGTCGATGCTGGTTGCAGCAATATCAATTCCATGTAAACGGTTCAGATCTTTTGATTCTAAAGCCACGGCCTCTTTTAGCGACCGGAGGATTCCAACTTCGGCATTCATTTTTTCGCCCAACCCTGAGAGTGTTCGGGATATCTCTACATTGAGATCGGAAAGCTTTTTAGCAATGATCTCCACAGTGATTTCGCTTACTGCCACACGCACTTCAGCTTCTTGAATCTGTGAAAGCATTTCATTTTTTAACGAAGAACTGCTTTTTTCGTTAGCTACTTGCTCAGCAATCGCCGAAAATTCCTGTTCCACTTCCGTCTTTGAACGTTTTGCTCGAGTCGATTTCAAAGCCATGCTGTTTCTCCTAGGTAAAACGAAAGCGATTCTAGAATTTTATGAGTTTTTTATCAATCAAAAATATTTAAAAGATCTTGAAAGTGAAGGCTGCGCTAAGCAACTCACTAATTTGAAATCGCCAATTATAGAATTGTCTACTTCGGTTGTATTCATTCGATCCATTAGCTGTTCTTTCTGAGCAATCCCTTTGCGAGCTTTGATGGCGTCTACTCCGAGTCCTCCATAAAGACCTTTATATCCTGCATTGCGCGCAGCACCTGACAGAGCTTTAAATTCCACAGAGGCTTGTTTTCTCAGTTCGAGGCGTTCAAGATCGGCAGCTATTTCATCTGAAAGCTCTTGGCGGCGAGTTTGAATTGCAAAGTACTTTTGCGCCTGCGCAATTTCTGGCTTTCTTGGGTCTCCGTTTTGGGCGATGAGTTAGCAGGATTTGTGTTGATCAACAAGATTGGGAGTATGCCGGATGTTGATTGGAATATGGGAGAATTTTTTGTCGTTTCTAAGTTTCAAGGAAAAGGGGTTGGTCGCTATGTAGCAGAAAAGATCTTCAACCAATTTCGTGGAACATGGGAGACATCACAAATACCAGAAAAAAAGCAGTTATAGATTTTTGAGAAAAAGTTGTGACTCAGTACATGAAGGGACAATTTGAAAAGACTTACAAAATAATTCCAAAGCCACAACACTGATAGTCTTAAAATTTAATTCTCGGGAAAAGCAATGAACACAACGGATTCAGGTGACATGCGAACCGGCCCCGAAGGGGGACTCCTTTTTTCTTCAAAAAATGCCGGCATTAGGTTCAATATTTACAGCGGATCCTCTTAACATGTAAAGAAGGGTTTTGTTACTCTGGTCAGAAATGATAACAAACTAATCAAGCGTTCTCGGTAAAAAATGATAATCACCTTATCCAAAGCAACCAAGGAAGACAAGAATACGATTCAAAACCTCGGGCGCTTCTATATCTATGAAATGTCGAGATATTGTGGTTTTTTACCAACTTGGGAAATCCCGTCAAATGGCCTTTTTGAGTGTATTGATCTCAGCTCTTATTGCGAAGACCCAGAACGACATGCATTTTTAATAAAAGTTGACGGTGAGTTAGCAGGATTTGTGTTGATCAACAAGATTGGGAGTACGCCAGATGTTGATTGGAATATGAGAGAATTTTTTGTCGTTTCTAAGTTTCAAGGAAAAGGGGTTGGGCGTTATGTGTCAGAAAAGATCTTCAACCAACTTCGTGGAACATGGAAAACATCACAAATACCAGAAAAAAAGCAGTTATAGATTTTTGAGAAAAAGTTGTGACTCAGTACATGAAGGGACAATTTGAAAAGACTTACAAAATAATTCCAAAGCCACAACACTGATAGTCTTAAAATTTAATTCTCGGGAAAAGCAATGAACACAACGGATTCAGGTGACATGCGAACCGGCCCCGAAGGGGGACTCCTTTTCCGAGCGGATAAGATTTTGTTACAACTGCGCTTCTTCTGACAGATCCAAAGCATCTAGCCCCGCAGCATCTTTAGGCTCTAATGCTAATCCGGGTGATACATGTTTAAGGCGTTTCTTCACATTTTTGATATGTTCTGCAGGAGGGATATTTTCAGGTAATGCAACGCCGATTTTAGCAATGGCTGCCCGAACTTCTTTTCCTACCATTTCATGGGTTTCGATGGCGTCTCTTTGATTTTTGATATTGTCCAATTTGAGCTTTTCCCGTGTATGAGTCATCCGGAATTGATTGGCTGCGAGTTCTGTTGTATTCATTCGATCCATTAGCTGTTCTTTCTGAGCAATCCCTTTGCGAGCTTTGATAGCGTCTACTCCGAGTCCTCCATAAAGACCCTTATATCCTGCATCGTGGAAAATGCCGAACATTTTGTCTTGCACGCCTGCATCGCGCGCAGCTCCTGAAAGAGCTTTAAATTCCACAGAGGCTTGTTTTCGCAGTTCGAGGCGTTCAAGATCAGCAGCTATTTCATCTGAAAGCTCTTGGCGGCGAGTTTGAATTGCAAAGTACTTTTGCGCCTGCGCAATTTCTGGCTTTCTTGGGTCTCCGTTTTGGGCGATGAGATAGCAGGCAAAACGAGAAAGATGATAATCATTTACCTCTCTCTCTGTTTGACTTCCAATTTCAACCATTTTACCGGAGGCGGTAAAATGGTTTTGAGGATCATTTCCAGATTGTTCGCAAGATTCCATAGCCTTTTTGATCGCGGGTTCAAACCGCTGCCATTTAGAATATCCCAAACAGGACTGAAGATCCCGAGCGCTCCAATATTCCATGCCATACTGGTTGATCTTTTTTAGAGACTCGAAGGATGGTTTGTTAGGTATGAGCTGAGTATTTTCTGATTCTTGCATATTCGGCCTTAGAAAAGATTTCTTGGCAGAAAGGGTAAGCGATAAACGAAATTTTTATCAATAGGTAGGGGTAACATTCTCTCTGCATTTTTTGATTCTTTTACTAGAATGTCTTGCTCATTCTATTTATTATTGAGTTGCCTGCGCCGGTAGAAGTAATGCCTTGGATTATTAAATGTTCAAGATCTTAGCAAAGACCCCTTGAGAGTAATTGCCTCTAATTCTCTTGCTCTATATTCTTTTGGTGGCTCAGGAATTTGAATGATCTCAGATTTAAGAGTAAGTTTGCCTTCTTTATAGGCAATTATTTCTTTGAGTCCTTTTTTTAAATCTTTATACAATTTTCTCATAATTATTTACCTTTTATGCATCTGTTAATTTCTTAAGGTCTTTTTTTTCGTCAGGCGTTAAAGCATTTTGTCGGCGCCGACAAATTGGTTCAATATAGATATGCTTCGAACTGGCCTTAAAGAGGCCAGTTCGCAAAAATAAGATTAACTCACCGCAATCGTAAATGTTTCTGGTTTATGTGTTTCTTGGTCGATTAGGATCAACTTAAATGAATCATGCACGTGATCAACGGGTACAAAAATGATCTTATTGAAATAAGAGTGAGGTCGAATTGTCTGGTCGCGAGCGATTTTAGAGGAAAAATCATAATCGAGTGCCTCATTAGCTTCAGCCGATTTTATGCCATCGATAACAGCAGGGATGATCAGTGGCCATAAAACAAATACTCCAGGCACACCATATCCTACGATTCTCCCTACTGTAGAAGTGTGCACTTTATCAGCTACTTCCTCAGAATGTGCATAAGAGAGATCGATGCGATTTAAAGAAAAAATATAATTTTTATCTGAGTTATTTTGGATGAATAATTGAATCGGCTGGTAGCCTTTTTTGATCACATCTCGGTCTAAATAACGTTTGCAATCCTGTTTATCAAATGCACGAGCCGTAATGATCACGTCGTTGTTGTTAGATGAAGAGGAAACGACATCGGATGAAAGCGTGTTTAAGGGTGCGGCGTTGTAGCTTGCACAGCCGGTTAAGGCAACTAAAATAAGTGCAGAAAAAATAAGACCATTTTTTTTCATAATTCCTCGAATTATTTATTAAAATGGTCTAATTTTGTCGATTCCTTAAAATTAAGTAAATTAAAATAAATATTTTTAATTTAAAATTTTATAAAAATCTATAGCAGAAGGGTGTTCGCTTTCAATGGCCATATTGTCTCTACAAATAAAAAACGTTTGCATACCGACCTCTTTGGCGGCATTGAGCTCGTCTAAACTATCAGAGAGAAACAAAATATTTTCAGGAGCACATTGGATCTGCTCTGCAATCTTGCTGTAAGAGCCGCTCTCTTTTTTCCCGCCCACACGCGTGTCAAAATAGCCGGAAAAAAGCGGAGTGAGATCTCCAAATGTGGAATGGGAAAACAGAAGTTTTTGGGCGGGTACAGACCCTGAAGAATACACATACAGGTCAAGGCCCTGCGCTTTCCAACCTGTCAGACAGTCAAAAGCGTCTTCGTACACATGCCCTTGAAAATCGCCCTGATCGTAGCCTGTTTTCCACATCATCCCTTGAAGGGTTTTCAGCGGGGTGATTTTTTTATCTTGCTGCATCCAAGTCAAAAGAGTTTGCGTCACTTGATCGAGGTCTGCATTAGGAATCTCGGCCGCTTGCTTCACATCGTCGATGATTTGCGCAACAGCTGGTTCCTGGTCGTGTGCGGACAGATACTCGGCGACATGCTCTTTTGCATAAGGGAACAGCACATCATGAACAAAAGAAATAGAAGTTGTCGTTCCTTCAATATCGGTTAAAATCGCCTTAACGGGCTCAGAGGCATTGACGGCAAAGATCCAGAAAAACAGAAGATATTTCCACATGTGTGTACCTATTGTTGTGTTTGCGTTAGAAAAGAGCTTAAAGACCAGCTACCGGTATCCAAAATATAGCTTGTGACGAGCTCTGCAGGTGTCACATCAAAAGCGGGATTGAATACGGGAGCATTGACCGGACTCCAAATCACTTTGCCAAAACTGCCTGCAGCGCCGCGCACTTCATCAGATGCGCGTTGTTCAATCTTGATCGCTTCGCCATTTGGGCAAGCGGGATCAATGGTGGTGTAAGGAGCTACGACATGAAACGGGATCTGGTGGTGATGGGCTAAAACAGCCAGCGAATAAGTGCCGATTTTATTGGCAAAATCGCCGTTAGCAGCAATCCGATCGGCGCCGACGAGAACGCGATCGATTTTTCCTTGGCGCATCAGCATGGCCGCCATACTATCGCAAATTAAAGTGTAGGGAATGCCATTGCGCTCGAGTTCCCATGTTGTGAGGCGTCCTCCTTGCAACAGGGGGCGCGTTTCACAGGCATACACATGGATTTGCTTGCCTTGCGCGTGAGCGGTTTTAATGACACCGAGTGCCGTGCCAATGCCGGCTGTCGCTAAACTGCCAGTATTGCAAATGGTCAAAATCTGTTCGCCGTTCTTTATTAAATCCGCACCTGCTTGTCCGATGTGATCACAGAGGGTTGTATCTTCATGATAAATCTCGGCAGCTGTTGCGATCACAGCTTGTCTAAAATCGCTGCTTTGGTCCATGGCAGTTAAGATGCGTTTGATATAAATCGCTAAATTAACAGCAGTGGGGCGGGAGTGTTTGAGCAGTTCAGCAGCGCATTGGATTGTTTCGCGCGATTCTTCACGTTCTGCCAGCTGAGCCAGTGATAATACTGCGGCAATCCCGATCATCGGCGCGCCGCGCACTTTCAAAGAAGTGATGATTTCGACCATTTGCTCAGGTGTTTGAACATCGATCCATTCCTCTTCACGCGGCAATTTTTGTTGATTGAGCACACTGAGTTGCCCTTGATTGTAACGGATCGCAAAGCCGTCTAAAACAAGTGGCTCAGCATTTAAAATCGTGCAAAAAAATAAACAGAGTAATAGCAAACGCATAATCATTGTCCTCTTGTTGCAATCCGAAATTTCAATTCACTTTCAAATAGATATTCAAAGGTTTCCACGCGAATTTTCGCTTCGTTCATCGTGTGTCCCCAAGTGTAAAAACCGTGTCCGCGGATTAAAAATCCATAAACGCGAGGATGTTCTTGCAAGTAGCTCGCCACTTCAGCGGACATCGCCGCGATGTCTTGCGTGTTTTCAAAGATCGGTATCTCGACTCGGCTTTCATGGGTTTTGATCCCGGGAAGAGCTTTGTGAATTTCATAACCATCGGTAATTAACATTGTATCTGGATTCACTAAACGTGTGAGGACAGTGCCGTTTAAAGAATGTGTATGAATGACTGCGCCCACATCTCCAAACACAGAGTAAATCGCTGTATGGAGCAGGGTTTCTGCAGAAGGTTTCTTGTTACTACCCTGAGCTTTGCCTTTCAAATCGACCATTAAAACATCATCGGTAGTTAATTCGCCTTTGTGTTTTCCTGAGGCGGTTACGGCTACGAATTCTCCGTCGAGACGCCTGGAAATATTTCCCGATGTTGCCGGGCACAATCCAAAGTGATTTAAGAAAACCCCCGCGTCAACGATTTCCTGAGCTGCTCGCTCGAAGTCGATTGCGGGTAGACGCAAAATGGGAAATAACAAGGCGAGTAGCAAAATTCGCATATGAGCTCCTAAAAAACGAGTCATGATAATTCTTTAAAAACGTAAAGTCAAGAATTGATAACAATTTTTGTTGAAGTTTGACGGCAGTCGCAGCTGTTTCTCTTCGCAAAAATCTAAGTAAAATGACAACATTGTTCCAGGATTTCCAAAAGGCTAAGACATGTCGAAGAAAATTCTTATGATTGCCGGCCCAAATGGTGCTGGCAAAACGACTATGACTCTAGAACTGATTGCCGAAGGTTCTATGCTTTATGAATTCATTAATGCGGATGAAATTGCTAAAGGACTTGCTCCTTTGCATCCTGAAAGCATGGCATTGACTGCTAGTAAATTGATGATCAGAAGACTCAAAGAACTTTTAGATTTAAATAAAAGTTTTGCATTTGAAACGACTGCATCAGGAACGAATTATGTAAAGCATTTAAAACAAGCAAAGACACAAAAATATGAGATCAATCTTACTTTCTTATGGCTCACTAGCCCTGAAGAAGCGGTAAAAAGGGTAGCCCAAAGAGTCAACCAAGGGGGTCATCATGTTTTAGAAGATACAATTATAAGACGTTATTAACCCAACTTGTCCCCTACTAGCCAAGCATCTGCGGCGCGACTTCTTTGACCTGTTTTTGCAGCCAAATTTTAGCCTACTTTTTCAAGTATGTCTAAAATTTGGCTGCAAAAACATGGCAAAAATCGCATCCACATCTACTTGACAGATAGGGGACAAGTCAATGGCGTCAACTTAAAGAAATAAATTAACAATTTTTGTCGAACGGTCGAATCTATACTCCAAAAACGTAGGAGTGCAAAAATGGAGTCGATAGAATTCAACTGGCAAAAGAGAACGCAATCAATCACAACTCAAGACTTTATCAGTCGGCATCGCATAAGCCCCCAAGACTTTACTCGCAATCGTAGTTTAACTTTTGCTAAAGTAATGGCTTTTCTCTTCAAGACGGCGAAAAAGAGCCTACAAATAGAATGCAATTTCCTAGCCGAATTTGAGGATGATGAACCCGTTACGAAACAGGCTATGTCAAAAGCAAGAGCAAAAATTGGCGTCTCAGCATTTCAGGAACTTCATAGAGACATGATTAAGGATCACTATGAAGATAACCCTAATGATCTTTGGAAAGGATATCGGGTATTTGGTGGGGATGGATCAACCCTTCAACTTCCTGATGAAGGAAATATTCCAAAATTCTTTGGAAATCACTTTAAGTACGTTGCTCTTGCTAGAATTTTTCAATACGTAGAACTGACAACTGATACCATTGTATCTCCATGCATCATGCCGTATTCAATTTCTGAAGATTGGATGGCGAAGAAGCTACTTCCTGATCTTGTCAATCGTATGCGGTCTTTTGGACAACAACTTCAGCTGTATGTGTATGACAGAGGATTTCCTTCTCATCAATTTGCCCTTCAACATCTTAAACTGGGGGTTGATTTTGTCTTTAGACTACCTCTTAAGTTCAATCCAAAAATTGATGAGATCGTTAGACAAAAACAAGAGGCAGATTTTGAACTCGAGATCAACCGAGCAGATGCAAAATATCAAGCTAGGGTGATTATCCGATATCTTCCTTCTGGCCAGCCCTTGATTCTGTTTACAAGCTTAAGAGGTACCATCTTGAGCGCAGAGGATATAATGGATGCCTATAAGCTGCGCTGGAGAAGTGAGGAAAGTTATAAATTTCAAAAATTTCTCCTGCAGCTAGAGAATTACACTGGGAGAACCGTACACACAACATTACAG
Organism: uncultured Verrucomicrobiae bacterium; assembly: GCA_963839895.1. GTDB lineage: Bacteria > Chlamydiota > Chlamydiia > Chlamydiales > Rhabdochlamydiaceae > CAJCIW01. Next base: position 1,500,840 of record CAWIWQ010000001.1, on the reverse strand, counting down.
GATTATTGGTCAGGGGTATTCATTGCTACAGCAATGAACCTGTTTTTTGTAGAAAAGGAGAGGGAGATACATAAGGAGGAGGTAGAAGCAAAAACCAATGTGAATAAATCAGTGGTATTTGCCACTATGCGCGATGATTTTCTGGAAGCTCTACTCACTGGTGATACCTCAGATCGGATATTCAGAAAATTTGATCAACTCTGTAGACGGTTTAGAGTCCCGATTCGCCCAAATCGATCATATCCACGACTACCAAATCACACACGCAAGGGCAGGCATATCTACAGAAAATGCCTATAAAATATCTTAAGTTGACGCCATTGGGGGACAAGTTGGGTTATTACGCTGGACTTAAAAATTTTTTTGAATTTTATTTACCTCTTGCTGATAGAGCCTATATAATGGATAATTCTTCTGAGGAATCGCAAAAAAGGCTAATTGCTTATAAGAAAATAGATAGTTCTATAAAAATTATGGATGCTGTTATTTGGGAAAAAATAAATAGAGGTGCTTATGGAAGATGATTTCAGTAAAAAGCTTTTAAGAGCCCATGCAAGAAGTTTTCAAAGAGCTTTTGAAACAGCTGTTCGCACAGGAACCGCTCTTGTTTTTTCTCGAAACGGTAAAATTGTGGAAATCAAGCCGCCTTTTCGTTATGAGCTTGTCCCTATTAAACCTACCAAAAAGAAGTTGAAATCTCCTCGTCGAAAGAAATCCAGCTGATTTATTTCTCTCGATATCGATAAAAAAAATATGCAATTTGTTTTATTAACTTTTATTTCAGGAATGACCTTATTGAATCCTTTGGTCGCGCTGGCCGGGCAAATGGAAACAAACATTGAAGTTTCTTTTCAAGAATCTCTGCTTGATGAAGAAATTACCATCAAATTTTCTCAGCTGATTCCTCACGAGACAATTAAAATTCAAGCGCAGACGATAGACGATAATGAAGTTCAGTGGACCTCGTTTGGTTTGTTTGAGGCTGATGATTTGGGCGAAATCAATCTCGCCGAACAAGCTTCTATTCAAGGTTCCTATGATGGTGTTGATGCCATGGGTCTTTTTTGGTCAATGAATTCGGCGACTAATGCTCCATTTAAGATAAAGAAGGATCATTTTTTAGTAACGATTACTGCTTATCGGGGTGTTGAAAAAATTGCTTCTCGCGAACTTATTCGTTTGCGCAAAGCTCCAAATGTGGAAAAGATCTTTGTTCAAGAAAATGGCTTAAATGGCATTTTGTTTTTTCCTGCCGCAGAAAAACCGTTGCCGATCATCATCACGTTGAGCGGTTCAAATGGCGGCTATGGTGAAAATCGCGCCCAGCTGTTAGCTTCAAATGGATTCGCTGTCTTAGCGCTCGCGTATTTTGGAGTGGAGGAATTGCCTCCTAATCTTCAAGATATTCCCTTGGAATATTTTGAGACGGCATTTGCCTGGATTAAAAAACAACCGCAGATCGATAGTTATCGTGTTGGGATTTACGGAGTTTCTCGCGGAGCTGAACTGGCTCTAATTCTTGGGAGCTTATTTCCGCAGTCGGTACAAGCAATTGCTGCTGTTGTCCCGAGCAGTGTTGTCTACGGAGGCTTGAGTGAAACGCCAGTAAATGCATGGCTATATCGAGGTCAAGCCGTGCTTCCATTTGCGCCTGTTCCTAAAACAAATTTTAGCGGAGAAACTGGAAAAGACCCTGCGCATCCGGCTAGTATAGTACAGAACTTTTTAGATGGAATGAAAGATCAAATGGCCTTTAAAGCTGCAGCAATTCCCGTTGAGAAAATTCAAGCTTCTCTGCTTTTAATTTCCGGAGGAGATGATCAAATGTGGCCCTCTTCTTTGTATGCCGCACAAATCCAACAGCGCCTTAAAGAAAACAACTCAACCATAATTTGTCAGCATTTACATTATCCCAAAGCAGGTCATGGCATCAATATCCCGAACATTCCTCAACCCGGACCGGTGTATTTCCATCCTATCAGTAAGCTTTGGTTTTCAATGGGAGGATCGGCTGCAGAAGATCAATATGCAAGCCAAGATTCATGGAAAAACATCATTCTATTTTTTCAAACGTCGTTATTCGATGATAATTCCTAAGTGAACGAGCAAAGCTAACACTTCAGGATTGGAAAATTTTGCTCCCTTCAATTGATTTGTTAGCGGGTTTATCGAGTAGTGGATAGCACCTTTAAAATTTGCTTTGCTTAGATTGCTGTTGTGAAAAATGCTTCCACGCATGTCCGACCCAGAGAAATTAGCTTCGCTGAGATTAGCGTGAGAGAAGTGCGTATCGCGCAGGATGCAATTTAAGAATTGCGTGCCCTTAAGTTCTAAATCAGAAAAGTTGGCTGTATCAATCAGACAATTGATGAACTTTATGGCTAAAAATGTGGAATCGCATTTTCCAAAATTCACCCCGACAAGTTTGCAACTTTGAAATTCGACTCCCTGAAATCGACATCCATCCAACTTAGTTAGACTCAAGTTGCAATTGCGCATTTGACAGTCGATGAATTTTGAGCAGGTAAAATCGCTTTGTGTAAAATCGCAGTTTTCAAAAGTGCAATTCGAAAAAATGTGATGATCAAGTTGATCAAACTGTGAGTGTTTATTGAAAATCTGATGTTGCAATTCCATAGAGCTTAAAAGATTTTTTCCAGCGTAAAAATAATGCTTGTAAAAATGGCAAATGTCACTAAACACATGATATAAGCGAAGATAATAAATAGTCCGTCATCTTCTATAGTGCCCACGCTCATTAAAAATATCGACCAAGCTGCAGACAAATTAGTAAACGGCACCGGCAGAGGTAAGGCGAGAAGGAGTCCAAGAATACAAATCACAAGGCCATTGGTAATGTGCATAAACTTTGAATGACATAACCAAGGCAAGCGGGGATGGATAAAGCGTTTCATTTTTTTCAGCAACCACAAGGTCTTATCGGTAATTTTTTTAAAAGTGCGATATCGAATTTTCTTTTCCAAGACTCTTTTTGGTAGCCAGATATTTTTCCCAAAGGCCATTCTCAATCCGATAAAAGCGATAGCGAGGCCAAAGAATATCGAAATACCTGGAATTTGAAGGGGTTGGCAAAAAGGCAAACTTAAAAGAATCAACATCAAGACTCGTCCCTTCCCTGACAAATGAAATAATACTTCTTGTAGAGAAATAGGAGCTGTTTTTGCCTTTTTCTGCAAAAACACAATGGCTTCTTCTAATGTTTTAAACTTTTCTAACTTGCGCATCTTTTATTTGATTTTATAAGCTTCTTTCTAATCTGTCGAGAGGATTGAATGGTTGTTCAGTTGCTCGGAAAAATCGAGCAACTGAAATGGGAGTCTAGCGACGGAAAGAAATACCTCACTGGTACGGTCAATACTGAAAAAAAATGAAGAGTCATTCAACTGTACGATTTTATCGTACAGTTGAAATTCAGTTGTACGGAAAAATCGAGCAACTGAAATTGGGACCTAATGAAGAATGAAATTTCAAAATGTCTTGGAAAGGAACTTCAGAATCGCTTGAGCAGTAATTGCATGGGCCTCTATGCCGCCATTTAAGGTTTTTTTGCCCATAAAACTCATATGGTCAGCTCCAACAATTTTCCGTATGTGAGAATTCTTAGAATTTGAATGGAACGTTTGCCAGTTGGCAACTTCTGGAAAGTATTTGTTAGTTTTCCATTCTTGAAAATCATGATGATCTTTTTCAGACATTTTATCTTCGTCTTTTAGATGGTCGGCAAAAATCGTAAGAACGGGGATTATCAAACCCTCCGATTTTTTATTTCCGGTTAAAAAGCCATCCAGATTAATACAACCTGCGATGTGGGGATTATTTCTTGAAACCGTAATTGAGGTAGCTCCTCCTAAAGAATGGCCAACCAATATGATTTGATTCGATAGCGCAATGTCTTTTATACCGAACGTGATTCAAAAATCGGATTTGGGCTGACGCGAAAGTTCTCGCGGTTCGACGATCGTAAGTCGCCCAATATTAGCAATATGGGGACGACTTACGATCGTCGAACCCCGAGGCTTTGGCGCAGCCGAAATCCCAATTTTTGAATCACGTTCGGTATACTTTCTCCAATTCTTCATTTTTGATTTTATCAATTACAAATCGAATATTCGCTACTTGTGCAGCAGCAAGTTTTTCAATCTCCTGATAAAACTTCTGGGGGTTAGAAGCTTCCATTTGATCAAGAGCCTCTATGTCGAGCACTTCATTACTAAACGGAGCGTCACTTGAACTTGATGGATGATTTAGACTTAATAACCCAACTTGTCCCCTACTAGCCAAGCATCTGCGGCGCGACTTCTTTGACCTGTTTTTGCAGCCAAATTTTAGCCTACTTTTTCAAGTATGTCTAAAATTTGGCTGCAAAAACATGGCAAAAATCGCATCCACATCTACTTGACAGACAGGGGACAAGTTGGGTTATTATTTAAATTATAAGATTTTAAAAAAATAAATTTCAATCTAATTTAGTCATGTTAATGACAGATCTTGCTTATTACCAATTGTTTATGTTTTTTAGTTGAAAATCTCGTGAACCTCAAAAAGCCGGCAAAACGGCGCCTTTGTATTTTTGCTGGATGAATTCGCGCATTTTCTGGGAGGTCATCGCAGCTTTTAAGGCCTGGATGTCGGGGCGATTTTCATCGCCAATGCGGACGGCAATGACATTGGCATAGGGCGAATCTTTTCCTTCGAGAACGAGCGCATCTTTAATCGGAGATAATTTAGCTTCTAGTGCGTAGTTCGTATTGATCGCGGCAGCATCGACATCATTTAGGGAACGAGGGAGCATAGCGGCGTCAACCTCGAGAAATTTGAGATGTTTAGGGTTTTTGGAGATATTAAGAACGGTTGCTTGAAGATTACGGGGATTATCCAATTGAATGACTCCATACTTTTGCAAAAGAAGTAAGGCTCTCCCTTCGTTGGTAGGATCGTTAGGAACGGCGATGGTGTCTCCGTCTTTGAGATCGGAGAGAGAGGTGATTTTTTTGGAATAGATCCCCATCGGTTCAATTTCGATTTTAGCGATGCTTTCAATCGGATAGTGAAATTGCGCAATTTGCTCTTCCATAAAAGGAATATGTTGGAAAAAATTGGCATCGACATCTTTATCGGCGAGAGCGCGATTGGGCATGTTATAGTCATCTGTCACAATGATGATCAGATCGATCCCTTGAGCTTTTAAATCGGGTTTTACAAATTCGAGCATTTGCGCATGAGGAACAGGTGTAGCAGCGACTTTGAGCCCGTTTTTAGGCTTTGAAGAGCAACCCGGGAGAATGAGTAAAAGCAAGGAAGCGATGAGTGATAAAATATTTTTAATCATGAGTTAATTTTCCTCGTTTTTTAAGAATGGCTCGAAATGCATATCCGCCGAGCCATTGCACGGCTTGGACAAGAAGGATCAGTAGTATCACCGTCAGAATCATAATAAAAGTATTGAAGCGATTATAGCCATATTGAATTGCGACTTGCCCCAAGCCGCCGCCTCCGATTAAGCCTGCCATGGCACTATAACCGATGAGATTGATCACTGTTGATGTAATGGCGGAAATGATCATCGGTAAAGCTTCTGGAATGAGCGCTTTCGTAATAATCTGCCATGTGGTTGAACCCATGACGCTCACAGCTTCGATAATATGTCGATCCACTTCCCTCAGACTGGTTTCAACTAATCGAGCAAGATAGGGCACCGCGGCGATGGTTAAGGGGACAATTGCTGCGGTGGTTCCTAAGCTGGTCCCTACAACAAAACGGGTTACGGGAATCAGTGCCACCATAAGAATTGCAAAAGGGAAAGAGCGGCCGATGTTGACGATTGTCTCTAATACTTTATAGACTTTTGGGTTCTGTTTAATGTGCCCCTTATCAGTGATGGTTAAAATCACTCCAATAGGTAATCCGATGAGAACGGCAAAAAAAGTCGAAACAAGCACCATGTAAATCGTATTCCACAATTGAAGAGGTAGTAATTGCCAGGCGAGCTCAAGATTATCCGATGGCATGTTCTATAACCTCATAGTGGACGGATTTTTCTGTGAGATAATTTAAACTGGCTTGAATCCCTTCAGCTGAACCCGTGAGTTCGATGATGAGTGTGCCGATGGTAAGCGTTTGCAAGCGATCGATCCAGCCCAGTAAAATATTGGCGTCGACATTGAATTTTCGCACCAGTTCGGAAATGATCGGCTCACCGGCCGCCTTTCCTTTAAATCGTAGTCTTAACAGTTTTCGATTCGGAGAAAGCGTTTTAAAAAATTCGATAGGTATTTCATGTGTGGTGCTTTGAAGGAAATGTTTGGTTGTCGGCTGCTTCGGATCAGCAAAAATGTCGGAGACAAGCCCTTCTTCGATGATTCTGCCATCTTCAATTACCGCCACCTTATTGCAAATTTGTTTAATCACTTCCATTTGATGTGTGATCAGAATGATGGTCAGATCTAATTTTTTATTGATGTCTTTGAGCAGAGCTAAAATGTCGCGTGTGGTCTTGGGGTCAAGAGCAGAGGTCGCTTCATCGCAGAGCAACACCTCAGGGTGATTGGCAAGCGCGCGGGCAATGCCGACACGTTGTTTTTCTCCTCCGCTGAGTTGAGAAGGGTAATTGTCTTTTTTTTCTGTGAGATTGACAAGTCTAAGTAATTCATCGACCCGTCTGTTTTGCTCGTCTTTAGCAATATACGCGATTTCTAAAGGAAATGCGATATTGCCCTCCGCAGTACGCGAGCTAAGCAGGTTGAAATGCTGGAAAATCATGCCGATATTTTTGCGAAAGTCGCGCAAAGCTTTTTTATCCAGGCCGGCTATGTCATTGCCGTGGAAAAGAATTTTCCCAGAAGTGGGTGTGATCAGTGTGGATAAGCAGCGAATGAGGGTCGATTTACCGGCTCCACTCAGTCCGATAATCCCATAAATATCTCCCTTTTCGATCTGAAGGGAAATCTCTTGCAGAGCTTGCACAGTTTTTTTTGCCTGCACATAACTTTTGGAGACGGCTTCGATTTTAAAAATCGGGTACACATTCATTCTCGCTAAAAAATAGAAGTGTAACTCTATTTAAGATAAAATCCAACGAGTACTCTATCAAAAAGACATTGTACATTTTACAAACTTGAGTTAATCTTTCTCCTTATTATTTTTTGGAGGAAACGATGCGCACCTTTCTATTAACCTGCCTTGCGACAATGACCACTGCTTTTGCAATGTCTTCGGAAGAGAGTTGGACGATTCTTAAAAACAGCCCTGTATTTTCACTATCGGCAGAATTCGACTGCAAACGGGGAGAGGTTACCGAAGCAAAAGTCATCCGGAAGGGACGCTTTTGCCCGCGCTATTATTACGATTTGTATGACGCAACTGGGGAAAAATTTCTGGCGCGGGGAATAACACGTGCCTTTTCACTGGGTTTCATATTTCCTTGGGGAATGGAAATCGATGTCTATGATGGAAATATTGTGATTGGGAAAATCGAAGGGAAATTATTCACCAAAGCCCGTGCGAAATTTATATTTTACGACGGTAATAAAATGCAGACAGCCATTGCCTATCTCAATACAGAAGCGTCCGATTTTGTGATTGTGACACCGCAGAATGAAGGAGTTGTAATCGCTGATTTGGCGGGTAAAGCTTATGGGGATGTCAGTGTTTGGCAGATGAGTTTTGGAGATGTCAGACTACAGGTGGATCCGCGCATGCTCCAGATTTTTGCGGCGTTTGTCTCCGATTATCACAGTGAGTTCTTACCGCCGCCTAAAGTAGAAAATCACTATTATTTCTATTCGAATACTAACACTCAAAACTAATAAAGATGCGATTGACTTATAGTCGTATTTGAAGAAATATTAGAGACATATGCATAAAAAAATCTCGCTATTTTCACTTGTGCTTCTGATCGTTGCGGCGATCGATAGCATACGCAATCTGCCTGCTTCGGCTTTGTTTGGCAGTCAGCTGATTTTTTTCTTTATTTTTTCGGCAATTGTGTTTTTGATCCCCACTTCACTTGTAGCAGCTGAACTGTCCGCGACCTTTCCTGAAAAGGGAGGGGTGTACCATTGGGTGAAGACCTCTTTTGGGGAAAAATGGGCGATGATTGCGATCTGGTTGCAATGGATCAACACAATGGTCTGGTATCCCACGATTCTGTCATTTATTGCGGGAACGGCCGCTTATCTGATCGATCCTAATCTGGCGCAAAATAAAGGCTATCTTGTCGGTTGCATCCTGGTGATTTTTTGGGGAATTACCCTGGCTAATTTACGTGGATTGCATGTCTCCGCGAAAATCAATAGCATCTGTGCTCTGATGGGGATGGTCTTCCCGATGGTTTTCTTGATCGTCTTAGGAATGTACTGGGCCTTAAGTGGCAAACCCATTCAAATTCACATCAATGCCGATACGATGTTTCCTTCGCTTGCGCAATCGACTAACTGGGTGGCGTTAATTGCAATCATGGCCTCGTTTTTGGGGATAGAACTAGCGGGTGTGCATGTAAATGACATCCGTGAGCCGCAGCGCAACTTTCCGAAAGCGGTATTTTTCTCGGCCTTATTTATCTTAACTACAATGATGCTCGGATCACTGGCTATTGCTTTTGTGTTGCCAGAAAAAGATATCAACTTGGTTGCCGGTGTGATCCAAGTATTTAGCAATATGTTTGACGCTTTTGGCATGAAAGGATTGACGCCGGTTTTAGCATTCTTGATTGTGATCGGTACGGTGGGCAGTTTAACTAATTGGTTGATTTCACCTGCCAAAGGGTTATTGCACGCTGCCGAATTTGGTTTTCTTCCGCCGTTTTTCACGCGAAAGAACCGCCATGGCATCGCCGCGAATATTCTGCTCGTGCAAGCTGTACTTGTCAGCTTGTTTTGTTTGCTATTTTTGCTCGTTCCCAGCGTCAATGGCTTTTATTGGTTTCTGACGGCCTTGAGCACTGAGCTGTACATGATCATGTATATTTTGATGTTTTTTAGTGCCCTCCGTTTGCATTTTAAATATGTCGATCGTCCTAAAGCTTTTAAAATTCCAGGACGCAATGTCGGGATGTGGATCACTTGCTTGCTCGGGCTATTTGGATGTTTGTCGACGATTTTCGTCAGCTTTCTTCCGCCTGAAAATGTCAATATCGGAGGTGCAACGCGCTATCTCACGATGATTTGCGCGGGAAATTTGCTCACCATCTCGCCTGTTTTTCTATTTTATCTATATAAACGCCACAAGACTTTGAATTAACCGCGGTCTTATGTGGAAACATCGAAACTGATGCTGTTTTTTTTCTGAGAAATTATCTAAAAAAATCTTTTATTTGATGTTGAATAAAAAATTTAATCCTAAGTAAGGTAAAAAAAAGTGAGAAGGGATTTGCTATTTTGTTTAGTGAGCAGATTCCGATCAAAAGCTTCAACCGTATCATAACTTGGAGGAAAAATATGGCAAAAAGAAGAAAAGCTAGAAAATCTGCAAAACGCACTAGTCGCAAAAGAACGACCGCAAGAAGAAAAACGACTCGAAGAAGAAAAAGACCCACAGCTGCCATGATGAAAAAAAGCATGACAGGCGGTTCTTGTTCTTCCTGCTAAGTCTGTACTATTTTCACATTAGAGAGCGAACGGTAAGTTCGCTCTCTTTTTTTTAACTCAACATTTTTTTGAGTTTTTTTGCTTCGCTGTTCACGCCTTTTAAAAAGAACACAATCCATTCTTCCCAACGATTTTTTTCCGTCGTTTTATACAGAGTTTGAAAATAGCGCAACCGATGCCGCATAAAATAATGGCTCATGAAGAACAATGGAATCGGCAAACAATTTTTACGGTATAAAAAAAGCGAGATTAATACTCTTGCTAAACGTCCATTGCCATCCATAAAGGGATGGATGATCAAAAGCTGAGCAAAAATCAAAGCGAGTTGCAGCAAGGGTTCTTGGGTGCTTTTTTTCGCGTAGCTAAGCAATTCACGCATCAAGACAGGGACTTGTCTGGGAGAAGGGGGATAAAAATAAGCTTCATCAATCAAGCAACCTTGAGGGCCGATCCAGTTTTGTTTTTTTCGATAATCGCCGAGTTCTGCGCGAGTCAAAGTACCTCGTTGGATTTTTTGATGCAATGTACAAAGCAGTTTTTTGGATAAAGGCTTTTTTGCAGCGTGCTGATAAGCCCATTTCAACGTTTGAAGATAATGCGTGGTAGCCAGATCTTGTTTTGAATAACGACGCTGAGATCGCAGCGAAGCAGCTGCTTCTTTCTGCATCATTAATCGAACCGGGATAACACGCATTTTGACGAGTGCGGCGCTATATTCTGCCAGCGAAGTCTTGGCTTTTTTTAGTTCTTTTGCCAATGCTTTACCTCTTAATTTGCGAGGGGGAAACGGTCGAGAAGGAAAGGGGACGATCTTGGTATACATATTCCTCTTTATTATCGAAGAGAGGACTTTCTTTCACTCGGGGAGTTTTTGCGGATAGATGTAATAAGGCGCTGCATTAACAAAAGCAAAATTGTGAACCATGCCGAGCTGTTTATAATTCGCTACGACAAAATCGCGTAGGCTGATCAGCGGATCTTGCACAAAACTAATCGAAGGGCAATGAGCAAGTTCACAAATACCGGGGATCTCTTCGTGACTGTTGAGGTGATTTTTTCCCATCAGAATAATGGCATTGCCTGGACCCTTTTCCCGTTTGATGATTTTAGCTGCACGGTGATGCATCAATTTCCAACGCATTTTTCCTTCAAAATAAGGAGTTGTATTTGAATCTATCCCCACAATTCGAAGTTGTTTTTTAGCAGCTTTATCAAAGAGCCCTTGATAGCTGCAAGGGTAATCGAATCCATGACGATCGGCTTCTTTGAGAATAGTTTTCAAAGCCAAAGAACAGTACCCGACTTTATGATGGCGATCGAGGTCTTCTTGTGAATCTTCGCGAAATTGTTCCCAAAAAAATGTAGTGACACCTAAACAATCGACGAAAAAATCTAACATATTGAAGAGAGTTAGTTTTGAAGACGGATCGACATGATTTTCACCAAACCCCAACATAGGGGATTGTTTAAAAGCTGTTGCACAAACATAGAAGAAACTGAGCATATTATTTTCAGAATCGATATCGCGGATGAAGTAAGGTACAAAAGGACCCTTTCTTGCATAGTAATCCTCCGCTCGTCTTTCCCAAATTTCAAGCTTAGAAAATTTTTCCGCTTTAATTGTTCTTAAACACGCTTTAATGGTATTTTGAGTTTCAGAATATTTTGAAATATTTTTTTCATATAAATCTCTCATTTTAGCAATATCTTCAACCGTTGAAAAATAAAACAGAATTTTTAGGTCTTTTTGTGCATTAACTGAAGATTCTTTAGCAAATCTTTTGAATTCTCGTCTAATAATGAGCTGTATGAAAATCAATAAAATTATTCGACATGCATGAGTATTTCTGGGCATATCGCGAATGTGCTCAAGACTAACACCGTTTTTTTCAAATTTGTATCCAAATTGGTACCAATATTCTTTGTAGACTTTTCGTTCCAGATTCTCTGTATTTGGTAAATGAGCAAGATACTCGCATAATCGATCAAAGTGTTGAAATTGCTGGCATTCACTTTTTTCAAACAGATCGCGTGTTGCTCTAACCCATAATGTCATCAAGGCGGAAAATTCTTGTTTTCTAAAACGCAGAGAATGGCAATCAGTCGGTGGGCTTTGTGAGGAGCTTAGCGATTTTGCGTGAGCTTCTAAAATAGAGATTTTCTGTTCTACAGATTCCACTGCAATAATCTGTTCTTTCAATGTCTTTACAACACTAATAGATTCAGCGTAAATGCATAGCTTGCCTAATGTCTTTTGGGCTTGAGAATGATCGCCACATCGGAAATCTAATGCGATTTGATTAAGTAGATGTTTTAAATAACTTTTTAAATAAGCTTCCAGCGTTTGTGCTTTGGTATAATTTGAAGCTTTTTGATATGTATATTCAAAGTTTTTTTCCTTGGAATTGTTAAGTTTGGAAAATCGTTTCAAAATATCATCGCCAATTTCTTTCGCATGAAGGTTGCTGCTGAAAAAAAAACTTAAATAATAATGAGCTGATTTAGATTGTTCACAATTTAATGCATGAATAGCAGAATTTAATGACTTTAAATCGGGAATGTAATCAAGATGTACGGCCATTTACAGTGTGGTTGGCTAATCGGCAAAAAAACCTTTTAACTTATCGAAAAAATTGCGCTTGCGTGGAGAATTTTGCTCCTTTTCTAATTCAGCAAATTGTCGGAGCAATTCTTTTTGCTTATCATTCAAACTGACCGGAGTTTCAACAATCACGTGAACGAGCAAATCACCGCGGTTGCGGCCATGATGTACATTAGGCGCCCCTTCACCTTTGACACGCATGACTTTTCCACTTTGGGTGCCTTCGGGAATGTTAATGCGGCACATAGAGCCGTGCGGGGTGGGGAGCTCTTTTTTACAGCCGAGCGCCGCTTCAGAAAAACTCAGCGGCAATTCGACAAGTATGTCATCGCCTTCTCTTTGAAAGACAGAATGAGGCTCAACAGAAATAAAGACGTACAAGTCGCCTGCAGGACCGCCGCCTTCGCCGGCATCCCCATAACCTGACATGCGAAGACGCATACCGGTATCGACACCAGCTGGAACTTTAATTTTAATGTGCTGTTTCTTTTTGACTCGCCCTTCACCGTGACAATCTTTACACGGATCGGAGATCGTTTTGCCTTTGCCGTAGCATTGCGAGCAGACGCTCGTCATGCTAAAAAAGCCGCGGCTTTGATGAATTTGCCCTGAACCTTGACAGCGCGAGCATTTTTTTATTCCTTTTGCGGAAGCTGCGCCTGATCCATCGCATGTCTCGCACGTAGCGTAATTCGTGAGAGCAACCTCTTTTTCTACTCCTTTCATCGCTTCTTCAAAGCTGATGGAAAGATTCATTTTTTTGCTTGACCCTTGCCGTACTCCACTATCACCCTCAGATTCAAATCCGAAAAACGAGTCGAAGATCGATTCGTTGCCACCACCGCCTCCACCCCCACCCCCAAAGGCGTTCATAAATGTGCGTAGAGCTTCTTCCATCGAAGAGAATCCAGCGTGTCCACCTGGACCGCCGCCCATGCCGCCACCTTTCAGCGCATCTTCTCCGTATTGGTCGTAGATTTGTCGCTTTTTCTCGTCGCTGAGCACTTCGTAGGCTTCAGAGATCTGTTTAAATTGTTTTTCCGCCTGTTTATCGCCGGGATTGCGGTCGGGATGGTATTTGAGGGCGCTTTTGCGGTAGGCTTTTTTGATCTCATCGTCAGTGGCCGTACGTGAAACGCCTAATGCCTCGTAGTAATCGCTCATAAGTATATTAATTTAAATGATTAGCTTCTTCTAGCAGTAAGTATATCAAACCAGACCTTAAATCTTCAAGGAATTTAGCAAATGAACTCGTTGAGTGCTAAATTTCTGAGGGTTAGAGGCTATAGCTACGAGGCTTGGTTTTCTTATACTTCTGAGCGGCTTTAGATTTGGCGCGACTTTTTACAGAAGGCTTATCATAGAAACGATGGGCTTTAGCTGATTTCATGATCCCTTCTTTATCGAGCTTTTTCTTCAAGGCTCTTAAGGCTTTATCGATCGGTTCTCCGGCGCGGACTTTAACGCTTGGCATGGACATTGTATCCTGAGTGTTATGTAATTTAAAAAACAAAACCCTTCGTTTTGTTTTGCGTGCCCTAATCTTAAAAGATGGGGAGATATTTCTTCAAGGACTATGCAGATAGAGGACCTCTGCTTTTTCTGGCAGAATAGACGTTTGCTGCGAGAGAAAACAACATAAATATTCAAGATTGGGTTCAATCACCGCTGAAAGCCGAAAATCGACTCCCTCGACATATTTCTCTAGATTCTCAGCAGCAATCAAAGCCGCGCCATCCTGATGCACCCCGCTCGAGCTGCACCGCCCTTTGATGACATAAAAGGGCCCGGGGCGCGTTGGCAAGACACAGGCAAAAGAGCCTTCCGCAGCCGGCAAAAACGCAAGTGGAGAGGAAAACGTCTTTAACGACAGACCTAACCCAAAAGCTAAACTTTTTGCCACCGCCACACCCACCCTCGTCCCTGTATAAGACCCTGGCCCCACCCCCACCGCAATCATTTCGAGATTTTTTTTAGAAAGGCCGGTTTCTTGCAACAGGGTTTCAATAGCAGGAAGTAAATTCTTAGAAAGAGAATTACCATGCGTAAAAATCTTTTGACAGATCACACGCATATCTTCCACAACAGCCAGCACACACAATTCCGTACTCGTATCCACAACCAAACATTTCATAGGAGAAATAATATCAGAGGGATTGTTTTTTTTATGTAGTAGAAGTTTTTTTTCGTCACTTTAGACATGTCGAAAACATGCGCTACGCCATGTTTTCCGCTGCTTTCTTGAGCTGTTCCAGCTTCGATCAACGTTCGCTATGCTCACTATCACGTGCTCGTCCCTCCGTCGTGCGCAGCGCTGCCTGCGGGACTGTGCTGCGATTGCTCATTGCTATAAGCAGCCCGCGGATTCAAGACGCAAAGCAAAATCGAAGCGAGCTTTAGCTGGCGGTCCGTATGCCGAAGGAGCAGTGCTATGCACGCTCCGAGGACCAAGGATCGATTTGGCACAGCGGATTGAAGCTCAAGAAGGCGGCGGGAAACATTGCCGAAGGACATGTTTCCGACTCGTCTAAAATGACCCAAAAAAACTTTATCTAAAAATCTCAAAAAAAATCTTCTCCGAAACCCATTAAGTTGCGGATATTTTATGTAGATGGTAGATTGGTTGGTTTTTGGATAAGGTTATATCCTAAGGAGATGCTCTTGAGCGAAGAACCTGAAATTACAGATGATGAAACTATCGAAGAAGCGCTTGTAGAAGCTGTGCAAGATTCTGTTAAACAGGATCAGCAGCGTGAAAAATCAACATCCGAATCGCCTGAAGAAGTTTTTGTCATTCCCTTGACCCGCAGACCGTTTTTTCCAGGTATGGCGGCGCCGCTTGTCATCGAACCGGGCGCGTATTATGAAGTGCTCAAAACGGTGGCTAAGTCGGAACACAAATGCATGGGTTTGTTTTTGACCAAGAGCGAAGAAATCAACGTCTACAAAGTGACGTTTGACGATTTGTATGATGTCGGTGTGCTCGCGCGCATTTTACGCATTATTCCCATGGAGCAAGGGGGCGCACAGGTTGTGCTCAACATGGAAAAGCGGATTTCGATTCGCAAACCATTGAAGAGTGGAAAATATCTCAAAGCCCAAGTTGATTATCATGAAGATGCAATCGCCAAACATTCCAAAGAGCTGAAGGCGTATTCGATCAGCATCATCACGACGATTAAAGAATTGCTCAAACTCAATCCGCTGTTCAAAGAAGAACTGCAGATTTTCTTAGGTCATTCCGATTTTACAGAACCGGGCAAGTTAGCTGATTTTGCGGTGGCGCTCACAACTGCTACCCGTGAAGAATTGCAAGATGTTCTTGAAACATATGATCTGCAAGGAAGAATCGATAAAGCGCTCGTTTTGCTGAAAAAAGAACTCGATTTGAGCAAATTACAAAATAGCATTAATCAAAAGATCGAAGCGACGATTTCCAAAACGCAGCGGGAATTTTTCTTACGCGAACAACTCAAGACAATTAAGAAAGAGTTGGGTCTAGAAAAAGACGATAAAACACATGATGCCGAAAAATTTGAAACGCGGCTGAAAAAACGAAAAGTGCCCGATGATGTGATGTTGACGATCAAAGAGGAACTAGAAAAGCTCAGCGTTCTCGAAGTGCAATCTGCCGAATACGCCGTTTGTCGCAATTATCTCGATTGGCTGACGATCGTCCCTTGGGGTATTTATAGCGGTGGGGCAGCAGATCAAGGTCTCGATCTCAAATTCGCCAAAAAAGTTCTGGAAGAAGATCACTATGGTTTAAACGATATTAAGCAGCGGATTTTAGAATTTATTGCGGTCGGCAAATTGTCGGGTGGTGTGAAGGGAAGTATTATTTGTTTGGTGGGACCACCGGGTGTTGGAAAAACCAGTATTGGCAAAAGTGTCGCACGTGCGCTCAAGCGCAAATTTTACCGATTTTCTGTCGGTGGCATGCGCGATGAAGCAGAGATCAAAGGACATCGCAGAACCTACATCGGCGCGATGCCGGGAAAATTGATCCAAGCGCTTAAATTCACGCAAGAGATGAACCCTGTGATCATGCTCGATGAGGTCGATAAGATGAGCGCGAGTTATCATGGCGATCCTGCTTCAGCGCTGTTAGAAGTGCTCGATCCAGAGCAAAATAAAGATTTTCTCGACCATTATCTCGATGTGCGATGCGATTTATCGAATATTTTATTCATCGTCACAGCAAACGTGCTCGATACGATTCCAGAGCCGCTCAAAGACCGCATGGAAATTTTGCGTTTGTCGGGGTATATTTTAGAGGAGAAAGTTAAAATTGCCCAAAAGTATTTGATCCCGCGCAATCGTAAAAACATGGGACTAAAAAGCTCTGATCTCGAGTTCACCTCGGGAGCGATTATGCATATCGTCAATGGTTATGCACGTGAAGCCGGTGTGCGCAGTTTGGAAAACTACATCAAAAAGATCATGCGCAAAATCGCCATTCAAATCGTCAAGGGAATGGATAAAAAACAAAAACGGGATAAAAAAGTCTCTATTTCTGAGCGCAATCTCGACAAATACCTCGGTAAGCCGATCTTTACCACAGATCGTTTTTACGAGCGCACTCCTGTCGGAGTGTGCATGGGGCTGGCATGGACATCACTCGGCGGCGCCACGCTGTACATCGAAACTACAAAAGTCGCGGCAGAGAAAACAGAGATGAAACTAACCGGTCAAGCCGGCGATGTGATGAAAGAATCTTCGCAGATCGCTTGGACCTATTTGCACAGCAATGTGGACAATTATGCTCCTGGAATTCCTTTTTTTGAAAAAAGCCAAGTGCATATACACATTCCGGAAGGGGCGACCCCTAAAGACGGCCCGTCTGCCGGCATCACGATGGTGACATCTTTGGTGTCTTTGTTGCGTGATGAACCTGTGTTGGAAGATTTGGGGATGACCGGAGAACTCACATTGACAGGAAAAGTTTTGCCCATTGGCGGTGTGAAAGAAAAACTGATCGCTGCTAAACGCTCCGGTGCGAAAGTGCTCATCTTCCCTAAAGAAAATCAACGCGATTATGATGAACTGCCCCCGTATGTTAAAAAAGGGATCCGCGTGCATTTCGTCAAACATTACGACGAGGTTTTTCATGTCGCGTTTCCTAAAAAGTGATCATTTTGCCACCGCGGTCACCGCTAAGTTCATTGCGCCTGAGCAAATCGAAGATAGCGTAATTGCATTGCGTAAAGAGAAGCGAACCATTGCCACACTCAATGGTTCGTTCGATTTGCTGCACGCCGGACATCTCGAGATGATTTATCAGGCTTCACTTCAAGCCGATTGTTTAATCGTAGCACTCAATACCGATCGCTCGATTCAGGAATACAAAAATCCACTACGTCCCATCATCCCGTTAGAGTATCGTCTGCAAATGATGGCGGCTTTGGAAATGGTCGATTATGTCACGTGGTTTGATGAAACGGATCCTCGAGCTATTCTCTCAAGAATTAAACCCGATGTCCATGTCAACGGCGCTGAATACGGCGAGAATTGCATTGAAGCCGATGTCGTGCGTGCGTATGGAGGAAAAATTCATATTGTTTCCCTTGTCGCTGGCCTATCAACCTCACAGATCATCAAAACCATTGTGGAAACATGCGCTTAATCGGTTCGTTTGAGACAGAAAAAGAGGCTTATGCGTTTTATTCCTTTCTTCTCAAAGAAGGGATTCAGAATATTTATGAGGCATTTACTGAAGAAAAAACGGGCCATAAACAATATCGGATTTGGATTTATGATGAAGATCAATTCGAAGATGCTGCTGCAAAGTTAGCAGAGTTTAAAAGCAATCCTAGCGATCCCAAATTTCTAAATGCCGAGCTGCCCCTTGTCGCTACACCTCCGCCACCCAATTACGCTGAAATTTCGCAAAAAGAAAATCTCAAATGGCAAACAGTGCCCTCCATTCCTAAACGTCGCCGTTTTGCTGTAACGCTAACCCATTTGATTATCGCTATCTGCGCGTTGTTATTCATCTGGAACGATTTTGAACTGCGACAAATCGCCCCCGATGAGAATTCCCTCGCCGCCAAAATCGCCTGGACGCCGCTGATGAAAACGTTGTTTTTCGATTATCCTACTTCCTTTCAGTATTTCCAAGAGCTGCTCGACAATTTCCCCTTGAATTCATACAAAGAGGAAAAGGAGCTGCCTCCCGCGGCGCAAGACTTGCTCAAACAAGCCCTTTCTACCCCTTCTTGGAACGGGTTGTATGCGTATTTTGTCCAACTCAAACAAGGTAGTAAAAAACAAGTTGTGATGTTTGAAAAGATCCGGCAAGGAGAGGTGTGGCGCTTTTTCACGCCCTGTATGCTTCATCTCAATTTTTTGCATTTGTTGTTCAACATGATTTTAGCATGGATGTTGCTTAAGCAAATCGAAGAACGCGTGAACAAATGGAAAATTTGCTTATTGATTCTGCTCATTGGGGTCATTTCCAATACCGCTCAATATCTGATGAGCGGGCCATTTTTTCTGGGTTTTTCAGGCGTAATCGTCGGCTTGGCCGGTTTTATCTGGATGCGTCAAAAAGTTGCCCCTTGGGAAGGCTACCCTCTGCAAAAAAGCACACTGCTATTTTTGCTATTTTTTGTGATCGCCATGTTTGCCCTCGAACTGTTCTCGTTTAGTTTGCAAATGTTTTCCGGCTTTCAACTTTCCCCCAATATTGCTAATACAGCCCATATTGTCGGAGGCCTTTCCGGTATCCTCCTAGCTCGTACCCCGTTTTTCAATCGGAGATTTTCATCATGACGCTGCGCGATCTCATCATTTTAGGCTGTTCGAGTCAGCAACCGACCCGCACTCGCAACCACGGCGCTTATCTCGTGCGTTGGAAAGATGAGGGGCTGCTTTTCGATCCCGGTGAGGGAACCCAGCGGCAGTTCATTTTTGCAAACGTGGCACCAACCTGCGTCAATCGCATCCTCATCAGTCACTTTCACGGGGATCACTGTTTAGGCGTCGGCTCCATGCTCATGCGTCTAAATCTCGATAAAGTCACCCATCCGATCCATTGTTATTATCCTGCGAGTGGACAGGTCTATTTTGAACGCCTTCGCTATGGGACGATCTATCATCAAAATATCCAAGTTATCGAGCATCCGATCAAAGCAGAAGGTCTCGTGCATGAAGATCAGCATTTCCGCATCGAAGCGCGCTTCCTCGACCACAGCGTGGAAAATCTCGGCTGGCGCATCATCGAAAAAGACACCCGCAAATTCGACAAAGCAAAGCTTGCCGCCGCGGGGGTTAAAGGACCGAACGTTCGTCTCCTAGAAGAGCAAGGAATACTCTCCATCGATAATCGGCAAATCCATCTCGATGACGTAAGCTATATTAAAACAGGCGATGTGCTAGCCATTGCCATCGATACCCTCCCTTGCCAGGCCGCTATCGACCTCGCTCGCGATGCCAAGCTATTCCTCTGTGAAAGCACCTACCTCGAATCCCATCGCGATCTCGCGGAGAAACACCACCATCTCACCGCCAAACAAGCCGCTGAGATCGCCAAAGCTGCTGAGGCTGAATTACTTGTGCTCACTCATTTCTCTGCCCGCTATCAAGATGCTGAAGATTTTGCCCGCGAAGCCCGCCCCATTTTCCCCAATGTCATTGCCGCTGAAGACCTTAAGGTAATCCCTTTCTAAAAATCAAGTCTTGTGAAAAAATTGTTCAAAAATCAAAGTTTTCTAATATTGGGATAGGTTCATGATGGAATAATACTAATTAGGTTAATATAGTTGCTTTTAATTTGTTATTAAAATATAATTAACATTATGAACAAACAAACATGTATCGACAGCTCAGCGTTTGCCGATAAAAAGGTCGTCCGGCCTTTGTCGAACCTGCATGTTTGCATGTCTTCTTTAACGATTCTCCTAGGTATGACGCGCCACTCGCGGCGCACATACTAATTTTATTTTTTCCAATTACATTTAACTTAAAAAATAAAAATTCAGGAAAATTATTATGTCTGTACAAAGTGTTAGTCAATTGTATTCACAATTACCCCGGGCAGGGGAAGTTTGTGGAATACAGCATGTGCCTCAGGACGTGCTTTTGGATATTTTTTCGAATTTATCCCCAAAAGACTTTGGTCGCATCGAACAGGTTTGCAAATATTGGAAAGCCTTGAGCAAACAAGTCTGGAAGAGATATTTCGGGGTGTCCAAATCTTTAGGTATGTTCAAAATCGTGTTCATTCAACAAACTGAAATAAAAGCACTTAAAGACCAAGTTGCGGCAGTACCTGCCGCAGCCCCTGAGTAGTTCCTGCCGGTCTTTCTGAACCCAAAGAAAAGTGATTTTTGTTTTACTTTGTATTGCTCTATGCGCCGCCGCTGCAGCGATTGCTTTTTTATTGTTTGGTCCCGCAGGTCTTTTTTTTGCTGGTGTAGTGGGTGTGCTGCTTTTTTTCTTAGGAGTAGCGTATTTTAATTCTGATGGTTAAAATTCGGAGCCGAAAAGTTTACTTTTCGGCTTTTATTTAATTGACTTTAATTTTGATTTTATTAAAATTGAATCATCTTTAACAATAAGATAGTTATGAAAAAACAAACATGTATCGACAGCTCAGCATTTGCCGATAAAAAGGTCCCCCAGCCTTTGTCGATCTCTCATGTTTGCATGTCTTCCTTATCGATTCTCCTAGGTATGCTTCGCCCGCAGCGGCGAACATACTAATTTATTTTTTTTCCAATTACATTTACTTAATAAAAAATAAAAAACTTAGGAGAAGAACTATGTCCACACAAAGTGTTAGTCAACACTATTCACAGTTACCCCAAAGCGGGGAAGTATATCGGATTGAACACGTCCCCCAGGACGTGTTAATTCAAAGATATTTTCTCTCGTTTAACGATAAAAGAATTTGGTCGGATTGCGCAAGTTTGCAAGCAATGGCAAAAATTCGCCAAAAAAGTCTGGAAGAATTTTTTCGGTGTAACAACCTCGTTAGGTGTCTTTAAAATCGTGATCAATCGGAATGAAGAAATTAAAGCGTTAAAAGATGCTTCTGCCGCTGCCGTTGCAGCACCTGCAGCTGTTGCTCCAGCACCAGCTGCTCCTGCGGCAGTGCCGCCGGCGCTTTCAAAAGAAGCAAAAGTAGCTATAACCATTTTGCTGATTGCCTTAGCTATCGCAATAGGAGCTCTCGCTTGTTTACTTTTAGCAAGCGGTTACGGAGCGATGGTTGCAGTCATGCTATTTGCTCTTGTTGGTATAGCGTGTTTGTGTTTATGGAATTGATATTTAGCCGAAAAGCTAATGCTTTTCGGCTTTTTTTCTTAATAAGCTTACTTTCAATCACTTGCAAATGTAAAATAATGTTTTGATTTTTAATAAAAATTTATGTTATAATTAATATTATTAGAAATAAAAAGAGAGAGATTTATGACAATTTCAGTTTTACCCGATGATATGCAAAAAGCGATATTAACATTTGTAGATCCTAGCGATCAGCTGAAAGCCTGTATCGTATGTAAAAAATGGCGGGATTTCATGACTGACCCCCTATTTAAAGACAAATATCGAAATTTGTTGGAGCAAAAACTTTTAGTAGGCAGTTCTGATGACGCTGTATTTCGTGAACAAATTTTGGATAAAATAGCTGTTCAACAAAAGCAAATTGAAGGTTTAGAAAAAGTTTATCAACGATTTACGCCAGAGATTTTTGCTGCGAGCTCTATTTCTGTGAATCAAGAATCAACGTGGAAAGAACTTTATTGCTGCTTAGGTGCGCAACAAAAGGTAATGGCTGTGCTTAATGAAAAAATCAATGAGGCTGCAGCGCGTTCATTCCCGATAAAAAATTCTCAGACGAGTTTTTTCACAAAGATCGGAAGTTTAATCCGTCGTATTTTTAATTAATAGAATCATGTAGTTCGCGCGCAACTTCAACTTTCGTTTTACGAAAAAGAGGATGCGCTAAATTCTGCGGAATTTTTTTTCCCCATTGTTTCAAGATGTGCTCTGTTAGTGCATTGATATCATGCGGCGGGGCATAAACAATCTGCTCATCCCAAGATGAATCTGCAAAATAGTCGTTGATGGTGGCCCATTCGGAGGCTACCGTTGGCACTCCAAATTTCGCTGCTTCTAAATACGTTAGACCAGGTAGTTCGCAAAAAGCTGGATGCAAATGCAGACCGGCATTTTGATAAGCACTCATGAGCATTTCCTGAGAGAGTTTTTGCCCGTGTGGCATGGAGAGGATCCGTAAACTGCCCTCATGCGTGGAGGGCAAAGTTTGGCTGATGACAAGAGTTGGTGCGTGTCGCCATTTACGAATCGCTTGCAAGCAGAGTTGCTCATACGAGGGGTAAAAGCTTTCCGTGGCGATGAAAACAAGTGGCATATCGAGATCGCGCATAGCGAGTAAGCTAGCGAGCTGATTTTTTCTAGGTTCGATTCGGCCTACTTGCAGGACATATTCGCCTTTTTTCAATCCAGTAAACTGCAGGAAAGCATCGCTGTACTGTGCAGAGGGAAGCTCGCAAGGTAGATAGATCACTTGCGTGCGGCATCCAGGGCTATCTCTTTGTATCGTGGCAGCTTCTGTGGGAGAGGTGGCGATGCAGATTTCTGCCTGTTCTAAGAGGGGATAATTTTCCTCAAATAGTGGCGGAGGAAAATAGGGGAAAAAATCCAAGATGTCGGGATTATCGATCAGTTGTTCGATGTGATAAAAGGAATGCCCTTCTATCAGGCAGAGACCGACGAAATGGGCAAAAGCATAGCATGGGCTGTAATAACGTGGGCGGTCTGAATGAAGGGCAATCACTCCGAAACGCTGTTTGCTGGCTTGGAGGGTGGCATAATCGGGTTTTAAGTCATATGAGGTGTTTGAGAGAAAAATGAAGTCTGCATCGTGCAATTCAGCAGCTGTTTGGGCAATGGAAACGGGCTGGCCCATTTCTTTTAAGCCTTCGTAAAAACAATAGAGCGCAGCTAAGTCTCCGCCCCATTTTGCCTCAGTTTTACGAGTGACAATGCCGATTTTCATGACTCATTAATTTAACTCCTTCGCGTCTTTACAAAGGGTTGTTTTCTCGTGAAGCCATAGGTTGATGGATTCTATTAAAACCTCAATGGACGTGGGCAAAATGAGGGAGTTATTTGTTGTTTTAAGCCTTCGCTGATACAATCGCCATCCTTTCTCAAGCTGCTCCAAAGCAGTTACATCAAAAGTAATCGGCAAGTCTTGGAGAGAAATCCTCCTGTATTAAAAACCAATTGAACAGCTGTTTCGGTATGGCTCTTGCTTAAGTTTCCAAGAGAGATCAATGATAGATATCGTTAAAATCCTTCATGCGAGTGTTTCCTTCACCTCGAAAAACCACCGTCTTTAATTTTTATATAAATAAATTCATAACAACGAGCTAAATTTGCGTTAATTAGCGGCGCATGTTTTTGTGATTCAAATCGTATCTAATAATGATATCATCGACTACATCTCAATACCCAATCCATTAATCCTCTCTGGTGGCTCCAAGTTTACAAGAAGGATATTTAGCTCCCTATAAAATATCATTTTTCGCAAATTGGAACCTGAATCATTTCAATGAAATGTCATGGGGTCGTAGAATCAGCCGAATGACTTTTAAAAAGTTTTTCATGCTAGATAACTTCTGAATTAAACAATCGAGATTTTTGTCCTCTTCCAAGAGGTAAATATTTGCAGAAGTGTACCTCCTTTTAAGACAAATTTATCCCTATAGAAATTAGAAAAGCGGGATAAAAATCTTTCCAGAATCAAATTTCCACAGTTGCGCGAAGGAAGTTTCTCGCTCTTTAGCAAGTACTTTAAGTTTTTCTTTTATTGATTGTTCTATAGAGGATTTCACAATGTAAACGCCATAATATAAGGAGTTAAATCAACTCCGAGTATCGCAGCGTATTTATAGTTTTGTTATATCTGGTTTGGTTTCTTTGGCATCTTCATATTGGCTTGAAGCGCCTTAAGAGCTATTTCCTTATCTAGATACCGGAAAGCGTCTACAACTGTACGCTCATGATCAAAAATTTTCAGTTCTCATTTCCTATTTTTGTTGTGGTTTGCCCAAGAGTTGTGTTGCGCATTCTAACTATGCGAGTATTATCTCTTTTTGGTGAGGTTGTTGATTGTGGGACCAGCGATCCAAACTCTCTCATGATTTCGTCTGTTAAATCGTAATAGTAAAACCTGAGATTAGACAAATGATTCCATTGGGAATACTCATTGCAGTTAGAACAAGATCCTGCTAGTTAAAATTGTTATCAAATTAGAAGTCTTTAATTTTGTAAATACCTTACTGACTCTTTCAATCCTACCCTTTACAAAAATATGACAGTATTCGGGAGGGAATCCCTGCTCGAACATCCCTCCTCTGCGGTAAAGATGGGTGTTTTGGATAGAGCCTGAAGCCGGGTTGAATATTTGGATTGTTTCATAGCTATAGTGTAATACAAACACCCAAATATGTCAAGTGGGTGTTTGTGTTACGTGTCTAACTAATATAAATAACTGTATATTAGTGATTTAAGGTCTATGGGGCAATTAAATCATCGATGATGAGTTGCAACTCTTGGATGAGAGCTTTAGTGGGCTCGGGGTTAGCGGCGAAGGTACGTAGCATTTTGCTCAGGTCAGAATGTTCTGACTGTTGAGAAGGATAGTTCTGAACGGCTTGAAGTAGGGAAATGTTTTCGGAAAGTCCTGGAATGTCGAGTGGTTGATTGAGAATATTGGTAAGAATTTCTGCGCTGTCTTTGAGATTTTCTTGAAGCATGTATCTACCTGAGTTTTAGAGCTTGCTGGACAGAATGGTCCAGATGAGAAATGTCTTCTCTGAGTTTTTGCAAAAAAGTTGTTTGTTCGGATAGGGATTGATCTTCCAGGATTTGCTGAAGGCTTTCGGTTAGGGCTTGCACTTGGCTTTGTAGCTGTTTGGCAAGAGCCGGAACGTTTGTTGTCGATGGTAAGCTAGGTTGATGAGGGGGCAATGGGCCGATCGCGTCTACCATAGTTTTCCTTATTTACGTTTTTTATGGCGTCGTTTTTTAGGCTGCCTTTTTTGCGTACGAATAAATCCTGTTTGAGTGGGCCAGCCGGCGATCGGGGGGAGATCTTTCATGATTTCCTCATTTTCTCCCAAGAATATAATTAAATAAATAAATTGTCAAACTGATGGTTATTATTCGCGCGATTTGAAATTAATTTATTTGCGAAATTGATGGCTAATAACACCAGCGGCAATAGCAAAGGCGGAGGCGACGTTGAGCGAGTTTTTAAACCCGAATAGGGGGATATGTACGATGGCATCTTTGTGGGAGAGGGCTTCTTCGGAAAGGCCGTATTCTTCATTGCCGAGCATCAGAGTAAAAGTGGGAGGAAAGACAAAGTCGAATACGGAGGCCGCGCTCAGATCGGTTTCTAAAGCGATTAAAGGACGGGGCAAAAGAGAGAGGGAACTCGTTTTTTCACAGGGGACTTTATCAAAGGTGTCCATCGATGTTTTTTGCACTTTAGGATTGTCGATGAACGGGGTGTAGCGCGCAAAATGGACGGTTCCTAAACGAAAGGCTTCCACGGTGCGCAGGATACTACCGACATTAAACGCTGAGCGCAAATTGTCTAAGTAAATTGCCAGCGGAAGAAAGGGGACAGAAGAGCTGTGATCAACGCGATTGAATGTGGAAGAGAGGAGATTATGTTCTTGCCAAGAGAGACCCGCTGTCCTTAGATGGAGGTGGTAACGATCGGAAAAGGCGGGAAAATCGTGTTCGCACAGCGGTTCAATCCCCATCCATTTTTCGAGGCGGCGATACAACTTGATTTGACGATCGCGCAAAAGTTCAGCCGCTTTTTTATGCTGGTAACGTTTGGAGAGCCGCAAGAACTCCCCCTCTGTCATGCTCTCAAACATGGGGGGCCGTTTTCAAATTAGGTCGCCGCATCTCCTGGGAATTTTCGCGATCTTTTTCGCTGTTTCTCTCAGCCATGTGCTTCTCACATTGTCTTCGCTCAACATCAAAAAATCTCATCGAAATTTCCTCCGGATCTCCAGCACCCCAATTTGAAGACGTCCCCCAATCACTTACGGGAATGCGCGGTGAAGTAATCATCGAGTTTACCATCGAAAAAGCGGATCTTATTTTCTTCAAACGCGAGGATTTTTGTCGCGGCGTTATTGATCAAATCGCGGTCATGGCTAACGACAAGCACAGTGCCTTTAAAATCTTGAAGAGCCCAGGTGAGTGCAGAGACGGCTTCGAGATCGAGGTGGTTGTTGGGTTCATCGAGCAGCAAGACATTGTAATTACACAGCATCATTCCGCCGATGATCAATCGCGCCGTTTCACCGCCTGAGAGGTGAGAAATGGGCTTAAAGGCATCGTCTCCGGAAAATAGCATTTTGCCTAAGATACTGCGGATATCTTGATCGTAAACCCCATCGCGCCGCTGTTTTAACCATTCAAAGGCTGTCATCGAGCTTTTTTTATCGATCACTTCGTTGTGATTTTGCGGGAAATAGCCGATTTGTACTTGATGTCCGAGTTCAACCCGACCCCGATCAGGTTGTAATTTGCCGGCGAGGAGTTTGAGCAGAGTTGTTTTACCGCGGCCGTTATTGCCGATGATGCCGATTTTATCCCCGCGAAGCACGTCGATCGAAAAGTTGGCGATGACGGGTTTGCCGTCATAGGCTTTGCAAAGGTCAGTGACTTTAAACACATTTTGGCCCGAGGGTTTTTCCGGCGGATAAAAACGGATGTAGGGGCGTTGGATATTGGATTTCTTAAGTTCTTGCGGCTCTAAGCGCTCAATTTCCCGAATACGAGATTGCACTTGGCTAGCGCGTGTCCCAGCGCCAAAGCGGGCCACGAATTCGCGCAGCTGCGAGACTTTTTTCTCTTTGCTTTTGTTTTCTGATTCAGCGCGCTCACGTACAGAAGTTTTGGTGACGAGCATGTCGTCGTAGTTGCCGGGATAAATGATGATCGTCTCATAATCGATGTCGGCGATGTCGGTAGTAACGGCGTTGAGGAAGTGGCGATCATGGCTCACGACGACGAGAACACCTTGATAACCGTAGAGGAAGCGCTCGAGCCAGCCGATCGATTCCAAATCCAAGTGGTTTGTCGGTTCGTCGAGGAGTAAGGCCTCAGGATTTCCAAACAAAGATTGGCACAGCAGCACGCGGAATTGTCTGTCGGTGGGGATGGTATGCATTTTTTGATGGTGCATTTCGGCGGGGATTCCCATCCCTGTGAGCAGCACTTCAGCTTCCGATTCAGCATCATAGCCGTTTTCTTCGTTGATGATCTCTTCGAGTTCGCCCAAACGAATGCCCACTTCATCGGTCATCTCAACTTCATACAGTCGATCCCGTTCAGCAAAAGCATCCCATAGTCGCTGGTTGCCCATGATCACGACATCGAGGACTTTAAAGTCGCGAAATTCCTCGATATTTTGCTTCAAAAATCCCACTTTGCGGGGCAAGGTGACTGAACCGCTGGTAGGTTCTTCTCTCTTTTCAATGATTTTGAGTAAAGTCGATTTTCCAGCGCCGTTGGGACCTGTGAGTCCATAACGTTTGCCTTTATTGAAGGTACACGTCACATTTTCAAAGAGTAGACGGGGACCGACCTTTTTAGTAATTTCGCGTAAAGTGATCATAGCTGTTCATTTTTTATTCAAATTCAGACAATGATCTTAACATAAGTATGAAAGAGGGACAAGAGCTATGAACCTACCCCAATATTCAAAGAACATGCTTTTTGTTTCTTTTTCCACACCTTTCAAAGCCGTTTCTTGGCCTACTTATTTAAGTATGTCCTGCGAAACGGCTTTGAAATCTGTGAAAAAATTGTTCAAAAATCAAAGTTTTCTAATATTGGGGTAGATTCATGCTGACTTTTACAGAGGGAGTTTTAAAATATTTAAGTTATCTAAGAGTGGTCAAAAATGCTTCTGAACATACTTTGCGCAATTATGGCTTAGATCTCGAGGCGTTTAAGGTTTTTTTTGATAAAGAGCAGGCTTTCCAAGTAAATGCGGTCGACAAACGAGCTGTGCGGGCTTATTTGGCGGCACTAGCGGCGAAAAACGCCACAAAAAAGACGATTCTGCGACGTCTATCTTCCTTACGCTCGTTTTATAAATTTCTTCTGAAAGAACGAATCATAGAACACAGCCCTTTATCTGAGATTGAAAGTCCCAAACTCGAGAAAAAAATCCCCCCCTCGCTTAACTACGAGCAAGTGATGCGCTTGTTTGAACAGCCCGATACCACAAGTTATTTGGGCTTTCGCGATCGCTGCATCATGGAGTTATTTTACAGCAGTGGTCTGCGTTTAAGCGAACTCATTGGCCTTGATCGTCAAGATTTCGATGGGCGTAATTTCTGCTTGAGGGTGAAAGGCAAAGGGAAAAAAGAACGCGTCGTTCCGATCACGAAAACAGCAGCGGAGTGGCTAAACAATTATCTCAATCACACCGAGCGTCATCAGGATCAGGCCGATCACCATGCGCAAATCGATGCTCAGGCGATCTTTTTGAATAAATGGGGACAGCGGCTCACAGTGCGTTCGGTCGATCGCAATTTCGAAGCCTATTTAAAAGCTAGTGGCCTGGTGGGAAAAATCACTCCACACACCATTCGCCATACGATTGCTACCCATTGGTTGGAAAAGGGGATGGATCTTAAGACGATTCAAGTATTGCTCGGTCATAGTTCACTTGCCACCACGACGATCTATACGCACGTTTCTTCCCGCTTGAAACGAGAAGTTTACGATAAAGCTCATCCCTTAGCGAAAAAAGATATCCCTTAAACGTACTGGTAAAATTCACCACAGAGCTAAAACACCACAGAGGAATTTTCGTGCCCGTGCCTGATTTTTCTCTGTGGTTGTTGTCTCTGTGGTAAAAATTAATCTTCAAATGCCGTTTTTAGCCATAGTGCAAATAGAGGATCATCGAATACAACAGCACCGCGATGGTTGACTTCTTCGTCAAGAAGGCCTTTCTCCTTGAGGGATTTGATAGCTGAAGCAAGAGCAGGGCCACTAGTGATCTCGTATTTTTCTAGAATTTCCTTATGAAAGATCCGCTTATTCTCTTTTGCAGCAAGTCTAAGCGCCCGTTGTTGAGTCAATGTTAATGAATTTAGAAGCGTTTGGTAAGCATACGCATTTTGTCTGACTATCATTGGAAGTATTGTTTTCACTTCTTCTGTAGTAATGTCGTGTATACCCTTCGTGAATAAATGATAACAAACCATCTGTACATAATTAGGAGTATCTTGAACCAATTGTCTGAGATGTTGTATTGCAGCATGTTCACATTTAATTTCAACCTGTGAAAATCGTTGTACAATCCAATCGGTGAATTCCTCGCCAAAAGAGGGAAATTCAAGAGATTGGCATGAGCGATAGAGAGGGCGCGTGGGGTTATTGAGCATGTCGTAAATCAGACTCTTTCTCGATCCGGTGAATAAAAAGGACGTATTTCGCAATTGTTGCATGTGGGTGCGGAGTGTTGCTTCAAGCCAGCCCTGATCATCGATTTCCGATATTTTTTGAAATTCGTCAATAGCGAGAATAACATTTTCTCCGAGTTGACTTAAGCCTGACAGGACATCTTGAATCGAGTCTTTTACATCCTTATCAGAAAATTTATCGATGGTTAAACCGAGTGTCGGTCGTCCAGTTGTAGGGTCGAATTCTGCCGAAAGTTTTAATTGCGAAATCTTTTTCATCATTTTTTTTAAAGACTTCCATAAAGTTTTCTTAGATTCTAATGCTCTGAGGATTTGTTGAAGGAAATCTCGATGCGATGTGATATTGAAAATATCGACAAATAGACAGACATAAGACTTTTGCTCCAATTCATTTAGCAAATTCCAAACAAAAGATGTTTTTCCAAATCGTCTAGGTCCAATAAGAACAACATGGATGCGATTCTCTAGAAACTGTGCGATTATTTGAGATAGTTCCAGTCGAGGAAGATAATATTCACCCTCTACAGGATCACCAAATTTGAAGGGGTTGATTTGATTTTTTTTCATGCTTAATTTGTTAACAGATTTGTTACTAATTGGCAATCATCAAAGCTTAAGCCATTGGTTTTTAGGATCATAAAAATACCAAATTATCAATTTTGCAGCAATTCATTAAAATCCCATTCGACATACGGCTGATCGCAAGCAGGCTCATCATTGGGTCCCGCATGAGCTATCCACACTTTCAGCTGAGAGGGTAAAAAAATTGCCGTATGCAAATTGCTTGGAGCTGACACGGGTTGTTTAACGATTTCAATTAAATTTTTCTCATCAATCTTGCCAAAGTTTGCTAATACGCGATCTACGAGTGAGGGATAGCGTTCGGGGCGAATGAAAGGGGTCAAAAGCAAGCAGTTTTCAGGTTGGCGATGAAATACCATGGCAATACGGCCATCTCCTTGGAATAACACCGACTGGTATGGGGTATTATCAATTGTGCATCCAGCTAGAGCAAATTTATCGTCATCGCCGTTGTCTTTATAATTGGCAGGACAACCGGAGGGAGCGATCAAAGCATAGGACATTCCTGGTGTCACGTATTTTAGCTGGCTGGCGGTTGCATAGAAGGCGATACTCTCTTGTGTCTTTCCATCAGCGAAAATGTAATAGTATTCGCATGTTCGAGGGGAATTTTCAAGATGCGTTTTAATTTCAGCAAGAGATGTGGTCTGTTCTAAAAGATCGCGTAGCAAAAACGCCATGGGAATTCCATTCCAAGAACCATAGCCGAGCCCGCCGATCTGTCCAATGGAAATTTTCTGCTGATTCATGCCTGTAATTGTGCCGATGAAGCCTGCATAACTAACGCTCAGAAAGGGGATTCCATCTTGCGGCTCCACAACCTGAAGGACCGCGGTCTCTTGCAAGTGTTTTCCAACAGAGTATTCTAAGATGCGAACGTGATAAACCTCATGGTTCATTGTCATTTCATTTGCAAATGTCATGCCACTGCAATGAAACATCTCAGGAAAAAGGTTGAGTGCGATGATTTTATATATCGGCATTCCCGAACCATCGGCTACGCCTTGCATTTCCTGTTTGAAGTGATCAGGGACGTGTGACATTAAAGTAGGGATGTTCTGCATAAATGCTTCTACGCGTCCAGGTACGGGGCTTTTTGGAGCGGAATCGATATAAGTAGACAAGTTGTGTTTGATTTGATCTTTAAGCAAAACGCCGTGTTGGTATCCCCGTTCGTAAGATGTACCTTTAAGATGCAGAACTTGTTGTCCTTGCAGCTGTTCTAAGAACCCTTGACCTTCTCTTGCAAGAATGTCAGCAAAAATAGGGCAGGAAAATACAAAAACCAATAATAATAAAATCATTCGAGTTTTCATGAGACACCTAAATATTGTTAGGATAAAAAAAGGGAAAGCGATAAGCCGGATTCTGTCGTTGAGCAATCATTCCTCTAGGGGCCTTGTCGCCAAAGCCCTCAAGCGATTCGTTGCGAGGGCTCTGCGGAGTACAGAATAGCCCTCGTCGTCTTGCTTCAGATAGGGTTTATAACACCCCGCATTGCTGCGGGCGCGGCTAACTCATTAAGCTAGCGTTTTCAGCCTGTCCAGCGTTTGACGGCTGGCGGGATATTTTCTGTTACACTTTCCGTAGCCTTGCGGCCCCCAGTCTTTCACTGGTATCTTCTCCTGCGAAGTCCAGACTTTCCTCTCCTGTGGGGGAGACCCACAGCAGCGATTGCCTGCCTTCCCTAAACTATTTAAGCATTCGCTAAGCGGCGGCGGCGGCGCTTCGTAGCGACCGCAGAACCCTCGAGAGCTTCGCTCTCTTGCCAGTAGTGGATGCGCGAGCAATGTTCGCAAAAAACCAAATTTCCCCCCTTACGCACGAGGTTTTCATGCTGCGCGGTAAGCACGATATGGCAGCCGCTGCAGGTGCGATTTTCGATAGGGACGACAACGCGGTCTTTTTTATTGCGAAGGAGACGCTCGTAAATCTGCAAGATCTCGGGATTGGCCCGTTTTGCCATTGCATCGCGTTGTTCTTTGAGGTTGCCGCCCTCTTCATTGATCAATTTGATACTGGCTTGGATTTCCCGCTCTAAAGTTAAGCTGCTCTCTTCCGAGGTTTTGAGACTGTCGCGAATCTTGGTGAGCATCTCTTCTTCGGCAGCTCGTTTGTCGACGAGATCTGAGACCTTTTGCTCGACAGAGATGCGCTCGCGTTCCGCTTGGGTCATCTCTTGGGTCAAAGCATTGAACTCATCGGCTTTCTTGAGATTCGACTGCTGCGATTCTAATTTTTTGAGGCGCGCATTGATCTCTTGGATCTTCTGCTCGAGCGTTTGGATGTTTTTGCCAAGGTCTTCAATTTCAGACTCTTTCAGGGTCGTTTGTTGGTGAAGTTCCTTGCGCAGATCTTCGATTTGCTGCAATTCCTTCGCGCGCTCTTTTTTGACTCGCATCAGACGGATCATCTTCATGTCGAGTTCTTGAATGTCTAAAATCTCCTTGAGATCTTCTTGCATTGTTTTCTCACTTGAAAGTGTAAGTGGGTATATGAATTCTGTGTCGATAGCTTAGCGCCTCTGGTCAATATCCCTCAAGTAAAATTGTCTCTTGGATGATGAATTAAAAAAATATTTTGACAATCCTCCCCCAAATGCGCCAAAATAAGCTCATGAGCAGGAGTTGATCTATGGGATCATTTTTTGGAAGAAAATCAAAACCTGAGCCGGAAATGTATTCTTCTGGCCGCAAGGGGACTAAAATTACCATCCGCTTCAATACGGGGTTTAAAAATAATTTATTTATTCGCGGCAAAGGCGCGGGCTTGAGTTGGGATCATGGAGTGCAGCTTAAGAATGTCGGTCCCGATGAGTGGATCTGGGAGACCAACATGCCATTTAACGACCTCGAATTTAAAGTGTTGATCAACGACAAACAGTACGAGGCAGGCGAAAACCACCACGTTCACGAAGGGGCAACTCTTCAATATACCCCTCGCTTCTAATCTTTTTCACACATAAGGCCATCTCGGATGGCCTTACGTGAAATGCAGTGAAATTTTCTAATTTTAGTAAAAGTTTTTGATCTGCCCCTTTTTCTCATGTCGGGGACAAAGCACTTCGTGTCCTTTGTCCCCCGCTGGCCCCCTTGAGACGCATCTCGCTTTGCCAAATCGCGTGCTTGCAGGCGGGGCGTGTCGAACACTACCCCGCCGCCCTTCCGGGCTCTTCTGCGCTGCGATTTTGCTTTGCGATCTGCGTCCATTGGCTGCTCGCGCGCTCACTTCCCGCCGGACTTCGTCTCGAAGGCGCCCTTCGGGCCAGTTCGCTTTTCGCTCACCTGCTTCGCACTGCGAAGGTCCGCCGGACCTTCTCGTGTCTCCGCAGCCCTATTCGCGTCAACTCGCAGAGCGATGTTAGAAATCAAAAACCACCCTATGAGCACTTTATCATATTCAGGGTTGCATACGGGGTGACGCTTAGATGAAGCATTTAATCCTATTTTTTCAGATTGTTGCCAAATTGTGCGCCCCTATTTGCCGCAACAAAAATAGGGCAAACTGTTTTCTTGCTTATTCAGTCGAAAAATGATTGTTTTGGATTTTAAAAATGGGCTCTGCGAGTTGACGCAAGAAGGGACCCAAGCGACCAGCTTGGGAAGTGAGCGCATGAGCAGCCAATGGACGCAGATCGCAAAGCAAAATCGCAGCGCAGAAGAGCCCAAAAGGGCGGCGGGGTAGTGTTAGACACGCCCCGCCTTCGAGCATGCGATTTGGCAAAGCGAGATGCGTCTCAAGGGGGGCCAGCAGGGGGCAAAGGACACGGAGTGCTTTGTCCCCGACATGTGAAAAAGCAGCGGCTCAAAAACTTTAACTGAAATTAGAAGAATTTTTATTTTGTGAATTAATTTTGCGCAGTTCATTTTTTTGTGGTAAATAGGCAAGCTAAGAGAGTGTAAGAGGATGTCTACAAAATATCAGTCCGTCAGATTCGCAGGACATTTTCGATGAGATTTCGCTTGCTGTGGAGTTGGCATATGCCGAAGGCGCCATAGGCGACGAGACAACAAGCGAAAGCTCGCTAAAAGGGGCCGAAGATGACGGGCTTAGATTTTGTAGACATCCTCCAAAAGGAGGACGTTATGGAGCAATGTCTCGAATTACCACTTGACCGTGTCCAAAAGGAGCGTGCCATGTCGCTGTTGGAAAAATATTTTCGCAAAGTACCCGAAGAGCAGCGGACAAAAGCGGCAATTGCCTATTGCGCCGCGCTCGACCACATTCATTCAGAGTACCCGCTTGTCGCAGAGCGGATTGTGCAAGAGCTGAGAGATCAACGCAGCCATTTAAAGCTCATCGCCTCTGAAAATTTTTCATCGCTTGCCGTGCAGCTGGCGATGGGTAACTTATTGACCGACAAATACGCGGAAGGGGTGCCGCATCACCGTTTTTACGCAGGGTGTGAAAACGTCGACGCCATTGAATCGGCCTGTGTGGAAGAAGCGAAGAAATTATTTGGTTGCCAGCACGCATACGTGCAGCCCCATTCCGGAGCGGATGCCAACCTAGTCGCGTTTTGGGCTATGCTCGTTTATCGCGTGCAAAACAAAGAAGTCGAGCGTCTGGGCAAAAAAAACATCGATGAGTTTTCCCCTGAGGAGTATGAGCGAGTCCGTCAACTGCTCGTTAATCAGAAGGTAATGGGCATGTCGCTCAATTCAGGCGGCCATTTGACGCATGGTTATCGCCACAATGTCTCTTCTAAAATGATGAAATCAGTGCCTTACGATGTCGATCGCGAAACCGGTTTACTCGATTATGCGGCCCTGCAAAAACAAGTGAGCCATGAAAAGCCGGCGATTTTGATCGCAGGTTATTCAGCCTATCCACGGCTGATCAATTTCGCCACGATGCGGGAAATCGCTGACAGTGTCGGTGCGATGCTGATGGTCGATATGGCCCATTTTGCCGGGCTTGTGGCAGGCAAAGCGATGACTGGAGATTTTGATCCGATCCCGTATGCGCATATCGTCACCAGTACGACGCATAAGACTTTGCGAGGTCCGCGCGGTGGGCTTGTTCTTTGCACACATGAACTTAAAGAGGTTGTTGATAAAGGGTGTCCGATTGTTTTGGGAGGGCCACTACCGCATGTGATCGCGGCTAAAGCGATCGCCTTTAAAGAAGCGAGAAGCCAATCTTTTCAAGGGTATGCCCACCAAATTATCGCCAATGCCAAAACGTTAGCCCATGAACTGCAATCTCAAGGGGTCAGAGTGACAACGGGCGGTACCGATAATCATCTCATGGTTTTTGATGTGGCCCATTCTTTTGGCCTCACGGGTCGCCAGGCCGAGCAAGCACTCCGCGACGCTCGTTTAACAGTGAGCCGCAATAGCATCCCCTTTGATCCCAATGGTCCTTGGTATACCTCAGGAATTCGCATCGGAACGCCTGCGACGACGACACTAGGGATGAAAGAACCGGAAATGAAACAGATCGCCGCTTTAATCGTCGAACTGTTGCAGAATACCAAACCCAATATCGACGAAAAAGGCACGAGTCGCGCCAAGGCGACAATCGACCCTAAAGTACTTGTCCATGTTCAGAAAAAGGTAGATGCTCTTTTAAGCGCCTATCCTCTTTACCCAGAACTCGTCATCGACTAAAATGAGCAAAAACAAGCCAGAGGAATGTATGTTTACCAATGATGAAGAAGAGCCAGAAGTACAAAAAAAGGGCGGGATTAACTTGCTCGATGATAAAATCGACGAGGCCTTACTTAAATCAAGGCGTATTTTTCTCTCCGATGCGGTTCATAACGACAGCGCCAAAGAGGTCATCCGCAAACTCTGGTATTTAGAAGCGAGAGATCCCGGTAAGCCGATTTTATTAGTGATCAACTCTCCAGGAGGAGCTGTTGATTCCGGTTTTGCGATTTGGGATCAGATCAAGATGATCACTTCCCCAGTCACCACACTCATTACAGGCCTTGCTGCCTCAATGGGTTCGATCTTAAGTTTATGTGCCGCCCCAAAGCGACGTTTTGCTACCCCTCACGCGCGGATCATGATCCACCAACCGGCGATTAATGCCATCGTCCGTGGACAAGCAACTGATATCGACATTCACGCTAAAGAGATTCTTAAAACTCGCAAAGCGTTAGTCGATATCTACGTCAAAGCGACCAAAAAAGATGCCGCCACAATTGAAAAAGCCATCGATCGCGACACCTGGATGAGCGCGCAGGAAGCACTGGAATTCGGCCTGCTCGACAAAGTAGTGACATCCTATAAAGACTTATGAAACTCCCGTTTGTGAAATATCACGGCGCAGGCAACGATTTTATCCTGATCGACCTGCGTCATTTTTCCCTTTCCGACCCCGGCTTGATTGCACGTCAAGTATGCCAGCGTAAATGGGGAATTGGAGCTGACGGTCTACTTTTGTTGCTCCCCTCGTCAGCTGCCGATTATCGCATGCAGATTTTTAATGCCGATGGCAGTCAGCCAGCTATGTGCGGCAATGGGATTCGCTGTTTGATCGATTATATCCATAAGCGGATCGGTCCTGAAAATCTTCGCATCGAAACACCCGCCGGTATTCTTTCTGGTCGTATGATCAATGGAGAAATCGCTGTCAACTTAGGAAGACCAAAAGTATTGCATTGGCCATTGGAAGGCACTTTTGTTGTCGACACAGGAGTTCCTCACGCTGTCCTGTGCGTCGAAGATCTCGAAAATATTGACGTGCAAACATCAGGCCGACAAATACGACACAATCCTGTATTTGTGCCCCACGGCGTCAATGTCAATTTTATGAAGATCAATGCTGATAAGGTCGCTGTACGTACGTATGAAAGGGGCGTTGAGGGTGAGACACTTGCTTGCGGAACAGGCGCCGCTGCTGCTGCCTA
The DNA here is from genome assembly GCA_963839895.1 of uncultured Verrucomicrobiae bacterium. Taxonomy (GTDB): domain Bacteria; phylum Chlamydiota; class Chlamydiia; order Chlamydiales; family Rhabdochlamydiaceae; genus CAJCIW01. Next base: position 1,463,685 of record CAWIWQ010000001.1, on the reverse strand, counting down.
TGTGGCTTTCAAGGAATTTAAACTCCCTTCACCCATCTCAATCCAAACAAGAGGCCAAGAGCAATTGCGTTTTCTGATCACCCAAGATGATGAGATTGAAATGCTTGGCAGCGCTACCGAGGTCTTTGAAGGTGTTATTACTGTCTCAGAAGAAAAATAAACCACTGAGATAAAAAACCACAGAGGCGCGCCGCCGCGCGCGAGAATTTTAACGGGAGGTTACCCTCCCGTTAAATACTATGAGCTTCGCTCAAACTATTTCCTGCGCACGATAGTGCGCCTCTGTGGTTTTCCGTCTCTGTGGTTAAATCATTCTCCCACTATCTTCTATTGAAAAGTTAATCCAATCAAGGCATGCTAGAATTAAGGAGAAGTATTTATTAGTCTTCTTCTTCAAGTTTTTTTATTAAAGAGAAATTATGGACGGCATTCCATTCTCCAAACAGGACCTTTCAGAGGGAGAAGCTTTGCGCAAAGCGGGCAAAGTCGGTCAAGTGCTGTTCTCAGAGGGCACCTACCAAATTGAGGTCGCCGACTTAAAGAAAGGTCGGTATTGGCCGTTTTTGCAGCTGGATGACGAAGGTCACGTGCTGGATTATTTCTGCAATTGCAAAGAGGCGGAAAAGAAGAAGACCTGTCCCCATTTAGCCGCAGCGATTCAAAAGATATTCAACGACTTTCCTCTGCCCTTACACGTGCGTTTTCGCGATTCGCTCTGGAATCACCTATGTCAATTGGCGAGCCGTCGCCATAGCAATAATCCAGACAAGCTTAAAGGCAAACAGCCGGCCTATGAGGGAACCTCAGTCACTGGAAAAAAGCTATTTTCCTTGAAAGGACTTCAAGCTAAAGGCAAAAAACAGCTGCAAGAAATCCTTTTTAAGCGAGCTGTTGAAACCGAAGAGACCTCGATTAAATTTTCCAACTTGCCGCCCGAGGAGTTAGCTTTATGGCGAGAGGGCAAACCCAGTCTACATCTGCAATACGAATTGTCGTTTTGGTCCGATTTGGCCAAATGGATGATGGCAATGCAAGAAGAGGGGGAAAAATACACGATTGAGTTCGAAGAGGATGGTAAAGAGCTTCCGCATTGGATTCACATCCATTTTCCTTATCTCTCTGTGAGTTTTTACATCGCTAAGGTCAACTGGCCGGAATTGATTCCGGCGCTCACACGTGTGGATTCCCCCCTTCCCGTTTATGAATTTCAAGATCACAAGATCGAAGCGATTCGCTATGACGTGAAACAGCAACAGCTTCAGATTAAGCGAGGAGCATTAAAAGCGGGCGCAAAAGAAGAAGAGGCTCTGGCACAGGGAATCGCAGTGGGGGAATGGCTGTATATCCCTAAGCGGGGATTTTTTCCTAAGCAGTTCGATCCGATTTTCAAACAAGAGATCATTGCTAAAGAAAAGATCGGAGCGGTTTTACAAAAACATCCACTCATCATTCAAAAGTACTTAAGTGGCGCTAAAATTCACTTAAGTAGTGTCAAAGCGCAATATCTCGTCCGTTTTGATCAAGAAGACAATCTGCACATCATTTGCTATGTATTTGAACCGGGCGATTTACAGCACGAAAACTCTGCCTATTTTGGCTCGTGGGTGTTTTTGCTCGGCAAAGGTTTCTACCATTTAGATAACTTGCTGTTTGATGGGGTGGAGAAAATCGTGCCACGCGCGCAAATCAACGATTTTATCAATCGACATCGCGTCTGGCTCGGAGGATTCGAGGGATTTCAAACGCATGTATACACGATCGAATCCCAACTGAATTTTATTGTGACCAAAGAAGGATATTTGCGCTTCGAAGCATCGATAGAGCAAGTGGCAGGGGGCGAAGAGCTCATCGATTTTGGCGAGTGGGTTTACATCAGAGGCAAAGGCTTTTTCGCTAAGAGGATCGGTAGAGGAGAGTCACACATTCGACCGGGGATGACGATTCACAAAGCAGAAATTTCATCATTTATTCGCGCTCATCAAGAAGAACTCGAATCGCTTAAGGGTTTTTTCTCGATGCGCTGTCCCTTAGAAAGCAGCGGCTTGGAAATTTTCTTAAACGAAGATAAGCGGATTGTCGTACGGCCCCATTTTCAATTTGTGCCCCCCTATCAAGCCTCTCAAGTGCAAATCTTCGGCGATTACACGTATCTGGAAGGGGAGGGTTTTTGTGAAATCCCTTACGAAAAACGTTTGCCGGAGGCTTATGTCAAAGAGCGGATCATTCCGCTTGCCGATGAGGCGTATTTTGTCCTGTATGAATTAGACACCCTCAAGGCGTTTATCTTTTCCATTCAGCGCGAGCTGCGTAAACCTAAAGATTTGTATTTGCGAGTCCGTCGTTTGCAGCGCAGCGAGCGCACTAAAGCTGCTGAATGGCTTCTTGAAGGGGAATTTGAAACAGAAATCGGCTCTGTAGATCTATTTGAAGTGTGGCAAGGAGTACAAGAAAATCGACGCTATATATTTACGAGCGCAGGATTGCTGCTCCTCAAACATCCGCGGTTTAATTGGTTTAAAACAATCTCCAAACGGCGCTGGCTAAAAGGGGGCAAGCAGCTACGGCTGACGACCATGGAATGGCTCCGTTTGACCGTTTTTGAAGACTTAAGACCCCCTCTTGGAACTAAACAAGATGAAAATGAGACGCGGCAGTTGATTGGTCAACTCACTTCCTTTCAAACCGATTTGCCGATCGACTTAAGCGGCTTTAAAAGCGATTTGCGCTCCTATCAAGAAGTCGGCGTGCGTTGGCTGTGGTTTTTATATTTGCACGGTCTGTCGGGCCTCTTATGCGATGAGATGGGCCTCGGTAAAACCCACCAAGCGATGGGATTAATCGCTGCAGCTCATAATCAAGGCTCATCGGGAAAAATTCTCGTCGTGTGTCCCACTTCGGTGATCTACCACTGGGAAGAGCTGCTAAAAAACTTTCTACCTGAAATACGCGTACACGTCTTTTACGGTATCAGCCGCAAACTCGAACCTTTTGAACAAGCCGATATTTTGCTCACTTCATATGGCACCCTGCGCAGTGAAAAGCAGGCGCTCTCCCAAATCGAATTTGAGATTGCGATTTTCGACGAATTGCAGATCGCAAAAAATCCTCATTCGCAAACCCACAAAGCCCTGCGCAAAATCAAAGCTAATATGCGTCTTGGTCTTACCGGCACACCGATCGAAAATCGCTTACTTGAGCTCAAGGCTCTCTACGATGTCATTGTTCCTGGCTATCTTCCGTATGAAGCGCAGTTCAAGGAGATGTTTGTCAACCCCATCGAAAAAAATCAAGATTCCGAGAAAAAACTGCTGCTCTCCAAACTGATCAAACCGTTTATTCTCCGTCGAAAAAAATCGGAAGTACTTCTCGAGCTGCCAGATAAAATCGAAGAGATCGCTTACTGTGATTTATCCGATGAGCAGCGAGAACTATACAAAAAGACCTTCACGCTGCACAAAACAGCTCTCCTAAAAGATCTAGAAAGTGACACTAAGCCCGTGCCCTACTTGCACGTTTTTTCCCTGCTCTCCTCTCTCAAGCAAATTTGCGATCATCCATGTCTGATCAACAAGGAATTCAGCGAATACAAAAAACATAAGTCAGGCAAATGGGATCTCTTCGTCGAATTGCTCAATGAAACCCGCGATAGCGGCCAAAAACTGGTGATCTTCTCGCAATATCTCGACATGCTGGATTTGATCGAAGCGCATCTCAAAGAACACAACATCGGCTATGCCGGGATTCGCGGTTCAACGCGCAACCGCAAAGAACAACTCGAGCGCTTTCGCCAAGATCCGCAATGTGAAGTGTTCCTCGCTTCCCTGCAAGCGGTCGGCGTCGGCGTCGATCTCGTCTCAGCCTCTGTCGTCATCCACTATGACCGCTGGTGGAATCCCGCTCGCGAAAATCAAGCCACAGACCGTGTCCATCGCATCGGCCAAAACCGCGGCGTGCAAGTCTTCAAACTCGTCACCAAAGGCACCATCGAAGAGCACATCCATCGCCTGATCGAGAAAAAACTCACCCTCATGGAAGGGGTGATCGGCTTCGATGAGCATGACCAAATCAAAGGCTTCGACCGCGATGAGCTTCTGCAGCTCCTCTGGCTGATCGATAAAGACATCGAGTCAGATCATTAGAAGACAAAGTTGATTGACTGCATCCTACCCTTGATCATCTCCAATAGAGCCACATCTAGGGCAATAAATGCTCCAGTTATCCGTTAACCACCATTCGTAACCACAGCCAGTATTTGTACATGTAAGTTTTAAGTCATCTTTTGAGCGGCGGGCGAGATAAGATCCTCGATGATCGAAAGATAATTGGGGCAGAAAAATTACAGAATGACCATTGTACAATAAATGCCCTTCTTTCACACGTCGTATATTTTCTGGATTAAGGTATAATTTTTCACCGTCATAGTGTTGAATAGAATTCGGCTGTTCAGTGACAACACGAAAAATACTTGAGTCCATGTATTTATTTGCTATAGACTCTTTCTCTGGTTCACTAGCAGATGGCAGAGCCAATGAGATCATCCCACTTTTTAAAAACCATGCTTTTCGTATCTTTTTTCACATCTTTTAAATTCGCTTCTTGGCCTACTTATTCAAGTATGTCCTGCGAAGCGTCTTTAAAATCTGAGAAAAAATCTTTCAAAAATCAACATTTTCAAATAGTGGGATGATCTCATGGAAAAAGGAAAACTAACAAGAAAACCCTAATCATGATCTATTCCTCCTTTTTTGCCTTTCAGAGAATATGCAAATTATTTTTTGTTTTCATCATTTTTTTGGTCGCAGCTTGCAACAATAAAAAGCCTCAATCAAATAATGCATCTTTAAGTGCAGAGGAGAAAGCAGATTTAGAATATTTTCTCCGCAGTTTAGTTTTTGAAAATCACGGGGTATTTGTCTTGTTTGGAAGTAAGCCCATGTGTGTAATGACTCTGCGCGATATAGATTCTCCAACTGATATGGACACTTTCCAGACGTGGTTCGATTCTCTTCCAAAAGATGAAAAAGCCAAAGTAGAATTAGTCTTGAGTAAAGCAAAACCGGTCCCAAAGCTAGAACGTAATCCTTATCGGGGCTGGTTAGCCTTACAAAAAGCACTAAACAGTATAAAACTGAAAAACTATCTGTTCCGGATCTTACCCTTACGTGGAGCAGGGCGCTATGATCTGATGTTAATTAACATTCAAAACACTGCTCTTGTATTAGCTGAAAATTACGCGATCTTCAAAGAGGCTTCCGGAGGAATGGATTTCCATCCGCTTCAGGCTGTTTTTGAATTGCAGGACAGTGACTCCCTATTTTGGAAGAATATTTTCTCCCTGCAAAATCACCTTGCAAAAGGACTACTTTTTGGTTACGGTTTGGAGAATTCTCTCTTTGGTCAGTGGAGTTTTTCCTCTTCTCAAGGAAAACTTACCTTGCCTTCAGAAGCATACCGAGAAGAGATTGAAGAATATCTCAAAAATGCTCCCTTCACACCCACAATTTCTGATAATGTCTCTACCTCTCATTTCACAATTCCTTTATTCGGCATAGTCCCCCAAGATGAGACTGCAAAGAAATATGCACAGGAAAAAGATTCCATCGAAAAAATTTATCGAGGAAAAGATATGGTAGAAGTTACACTTCAATGTCTTACAAGAAACAATTCATAAATTTGTCTCCAAAGGCACCATCGAAGAGCACATCCATCGTCTCATCGAGAAAAAACTGATCTTCGCTCGTTCCACACGAACCCTCTTTTAGAGATATGATATGTTAAAAAGACTGAGAATTGCGCAACTTTTGCTTCTTGTATGTCTCTTTACTGCAATGTCGGGATATAGTTGGGAGTATGAACAAAAAGTCGTCATTGAGGGGGTTTTAAGACGAGCAGAAAGACGGCACATCACAAGAGACCCCGATGGTAGAGAAGAAACTAAAGTTGAAAAAAGTATCATTTTAGTTACAGATAAGCCTCTAGTTCTCTCTCGCTCCGTTACGATAGGAAAGCAACAGATTGCCACTACGGAAACATCCTATTCCCATATTGAACTATATCTTGCAGAGGAATTCATCCCCCTCATCGGTAAGCGCGTGCAGTGCAGCGGATGTTTTAAAAGATCCCCTGATCTCTTTGCAGATGAGATCGTTTTGGATGTGGATACAGCATTGGATTGTGAGCAACCTGAGCTAAAGACTGTTTTCTACGAACCTGAAGAGATAGAACTCTCTGGCATGCTACATGAGACGGTCTATCCAGGGCCTCCTGAATACACGAGTGTGGAGATGGGCGATTGCCCTGAAGGAGTAGTCATTCTGGCTTTAAAGGATCCCATTGATGTTGAGATAAAGGGAGAGGATAATTTTAATGAACCAGAAAAGGGAGTCCGCGAATTGCAAGTTGTCTTTTTAGATTCTATTCCCTCAGCGCATCAGATGAAAGAAGAAATCTCATTGATAGGAACTCTTTATCATGCACACACGGCTCATCACCGCAGAAGAGTGCTCATGACGGTGAAGAGTTGGAGGGTCAAATGATGACTCGTCCAAAAAACTCACCCACATGGAAGGGATGATCCGTTTTGATGAACGTGGTAAAGATATTGAAGCAGATGGATCAACACTCTTGAAATTCAATCTTAGTCAACCCGGTTGTATCGTATCGAACAAATACCAAAGTCCCCGATAATTGTTTTGATTTAGGTTGAACCCGGTGATTTTTAAAATGCGCGTCTAATAAAAAACCTAGTCGTTCTGGAATGGAAAAACTTTCTTTATTTTCAGAATCACAGCGTATTTCAATCCGCTTGGGGTTCCATTTTGCAAACCCATAACGCGTTAAGATGTTCACTGCTTCCGTAATATACCCTTGTCCGCGAAAATGAATATTGACCCAATATCCGATTTCGAACGTTGGGATCTCCCAGTTAATTGTATGGTAACCAGAAGAGCCTATCAGATGTTTACCTGATGCATCGAAAATCAATAGCGGCAATTCAGGAGGAGTGCTTTCTCTCCAGCATTGTTTGGAAAAATCGATATACGCCTGCGTATCCTTCAGCGTCGGGCGCTGCGCTGCCCAGTCCATCCATTCATGCAATACTTCAAATGAATCAAGCACCGCTCGATTTAAAAGCTCTACATCTTCGTCCTGATGTGGACGGATCAAAAGCCTTCGACTGCGAAGAATACAGGGTTCAATAGTCATAAATTCCATTTCTGGATGGTTTTCACTATAGTTTTTAATTTTTATAGTGATTTCCATCCAAGAAAATTACGAGGTCATTTTTTATCGATTGCAATTTTCACTTTTCGCAATCTTTTTTGGACCTTTTTAATATTTTCCTCAGGAATTAAATTCTCTGGTGGAGTACCGCCGATCTTCGCGATCGCTCTGCGCACTTCTTTACCGACAGATTCGTGCGTTTCAATTGCCTCGCGTTGATTTTTGATATTCTCCCGTTTGAGTTTTTCCCGTGTTTGTGTCATGCGGAACTGATTGGCTGCCAGTTCGGTTGTCCCCATGCGATCCATGAGCTGTTCTTTGGGATTGATCCCTTTGCGCGCTTTGATGGCATCTACGCCAAGACCTCCATAAATCCTTTATAACCCGCATCATGAAAAACCCCGAACATTTTGTCTTGAACGCCGGCATCGCGAGCGGCCCCTGACAATGCTTTGAATTCTATGGAGACTTGCTTGCGTAATTCCAAACGTTCTAGATCGGCTACTTGCGCGTCTGAGAGTTCTTGTCTGCGTGTTTGAATGGCAAAGTATTGTTGTGCTTGAGCGATTTCCGGTTTACGAGGATCCCCATTCTGTGCAATCAGGTAACAGGCAAAACGTGATAGATGGTAATCTTCCACTTTTCTTTCTATTTGACTGCCAATTTCGACCATTTTGCCGGCGCCGGCAAAATGGTTTGCTGGTTCATTACCGGATTGCTTGCAAGACTCCATGGCTCGCTTTATGGCATCTTCAAAGCGTCGCCATTGAGAATAACCCAAATGGGGCTGAAGATCTCTTGCGCTCCAGTATTCTACTCCATGCTCGTTAATTTTCCTAAGCGATTCAAAAGATATCTCATTGATTATCAATGATTTATTTTCATCATTTTCCATGTGCGCCTCCTGCGTTGGCCGAGAGGATAAACAAATTAAAAATATGAATCAATTTAAATGTTTATTCCGCAGTTGGCATTTTAATCCTCAATGAAGTACCATCTTTGCTTTTTAAGAGATAAATTTATGATTAAGTTGGCATTGGTCGGTCGGCCGAATGTGGGCAAGTCAGCGCTGTTCAATCGAATCTGTAAAAAGCGGATTGCGATTGTCGATGAGATGGAAGGGGTGACACGCGATCGTTTGTACGCGGATGCCGATTGTTTTGGCAAACCTTTCGAGGTGATCGACACCGGCGGAATCAATCCTCAATCGGAAGTGCCATTTCAAGAAGAGATTCGCCGCCAAGCTGAAATTGCGATTGTCGAGGCCGATGTGATTGTAATGGTGGTCGATGGAACTGTGGGGATCACCTCTCTCGATGAATTTGTCGCGCGTTTATTGCTGCGCACAGGCAAGCCACTCGTACTGGCGGTCAATAAAATCGATGACCTGTCTAAAATGGATCTCATTTATCCGTTTTATTCGCTGGGAATCAGCCGAGTGATTGGTGTGGCAGCTACACATAATTTTCAGATCGCAGAACTATTGGAAGAGGCATTTACGGGTCTCGCTTTGCCGGAAGAGACGCCAGCAGAGAAAAAATCCATTCATGTGGCGATCGTCGGACGACCGAATGTCGGTAAATCTACGATTGTCAATTTCCTGCTCGATGAGCAGCGTTGTGTGGTGAGTCCGATTGCCGGAACAACGCGTGATAGCATCGATATCGAAGTGCAAGTGGGCGACGATCGGTTTACGCTGATCGATACGGCGGGGATTCGCCGTAAACGAGCCGAGCACGACGCTGTCGATAAATTCGCCGCCGTTCGCACTAAACGAGCGCTAGAACGCGCTGATGTGTGTGTGCTAGTCGTCGATGCGGAAAGAGGGATGACCGTGCAAGAGAAGCGGATTGCCCGCGAAATTGAAGCCTTAGGTAAAGGCTGCGTCCTTTTGTTCAACAAATGGGATCTGGTCAAAGGCTTCCGCATGGAACACTGCCGCAAGAGCTTTGAGATCGATACACCTTTTCTCGTTCACTGCCCGATGCTGTTTGTCTCCGGGCTAAGTGGGCGCAATCTCAATCAGCTATTTCCAGCCGTAAAAGACGTTTTCGAACAACAGAATCGCCGTGTTACCACGGGTCAGCTCAATAAATTCGTGGAAAAAGTTGTACAAAAGTATCATCCGCCAATGCTCGAAGGGGGCAAACGCCTGCGCATCTTTTATTTCGCGCAAGTCGATGTTCAGCCGCCGCGCTTTGTGCTTTTCGTCAATAACCCGCAATTGATGGCCGACACCTACAAGAAGTATTTGATCAATCAATTCCGTGAGACTTATGGCTTTTTAGGCGCTCCGATCCAATTCTTCCTCAAAGGGCGTAACACCAAAAAAGAAGATAAAGCCCCGGAAGCGGCCCCCATTCCGATGAGCGAACCGCAAGAAGAGCTTGGGGAGTTTGTGTTTGAAGATGAGGAATTGAGCGAAGCAGAGCTCAATAACTTAGATCCGTCTTATTTCTAAAGCCTGCAATTTTTTTAACCACTGAGACCACAGAGGCGGCTTCGCCGCAAGGATTATCCTTCTTTGTTTTCTTCTAAATAATCCAAATAATTCTGTAGGTCTTCATCCAATTCTGTTTCTCTTGGTACGAACTCACCAGTGCATGAAGCTTCAAAAATTGCACGCATTTTTTCATTAAGATCCCGCCTATGCTTAAAAATTTCCCCTGTTACATCATAGGATAATCGAGTGTCATGCGAATAGGCGCTGAGTCTATCTCCAGATTTATAAAAATGTATAATTTGAGTTAATGTTTCACGAAGAGTAACATTTAAATTTCTAATTTGAATCATTTTTGGCCAAGATGAGAAAAGTAATTGGTCATTGAATAACTGCACGTTATTTATTTTAGGATTATTGAAACCAATAAATGACTCAACGAAACAAACTAACTTTAATGTATTTAAATCTCTGACTTCAATTTTAGAATTTTGGTCGCTGCCGCAAATCAATTTATCGCCGTAGACGATTTGAAAACAGACATCTGAAATATCTAAGGGTAAATTAGCAAGATGTTTTAAAGTTTTTAAATCCCAAATCTTGATTTCCCAATGATGCCCTGAAAGTAATTTATCGCCAATTACCAACAAACTAAAAGTATTTTGACCATCTAAAGGAAAACTAGCGATTTGTTTCAAGGAATCTAAATGAAAGATTTCAATGAAACCTTTTTTTCCTAAAATCAACCAATCATTGTAGATTTGCCAAGATTGAGCTCGGGATGTTTTATCTGCAGCGTAGGGTATGTTGGTGTTTTTAAGGGTCTTTAAATCCCAAATTTGAAGAAAAGCTTGATTGTCAGAGTCGCAGACTAACTTGTCTTGACAGATACATAAAGATTTAAACGTATCCGACATTTCAAGAGTATGCTCACAGATGAGAGAATCTAAATTCCAAATTTTGATCGTTTTATTCGATCCCACAATCAATTTATTATCATAAATGGCCAGCTGTGGCATATAATACAAACTCCCACTATCAAAGCTGGTCATTTGTTTGCCCGTTTTTAAATCCCAAACCTGGATAGATGCTCCACAGACTACATATGCCTTGTCAGTATGAACGAGGAATCCTCCTGTCATTTCTGGTATTTTTAAAGTTTGTGATGTGTAAATTCCGTCTCTTAAAGATTTTGTGATTTTTTTGTGGCGAATATAATCTTGCTGGCTGTTGATTTGCCAGCTCTTCCATTGGCGATCACCATCAACAAAAGCACGCATTCTTTGACTCATTTTGCAAAGAGAAAGAAGTGCCTTACGAGGTAAGAAATGCGAAATCTTCAATAAAATTTCATCAGGGAGTTCTTCGAGTTGGCTTAAGATGGGTGCCGGTTCGACAGTAGGGACATTATTATTGTTATTGTTGTTGTTTAGGTCTTGCATTTGTTCTGTAAGAGATTCCTCAGCTTTCTTTTCTGCGATGAGAACAAGATTCTCGATGATATCTTTTTCTAAACTGATGCATTTTTCTTGTTGCTCGGGATCTAATTTGCCTAACCGGCGCGTTTCATTTTGAAGCTGTTGAAGTTCTATCTCGATTTTAGTGAAATCACATTTCGGAATATGTAATTGGTTAATAATTGCTAAAAATTTGCTGTTTAGCGCTTCATAAGGCGCATCTTTGTATGTGTTTAAAAGGTTAAGGCAAACGAGCTCTGTTTGTTCCAAAGTATCTTGCACAGTTTCAATCTCTGGAGTGGTCCCTAAGATTTCTAATTTGCCTTGTATTATGTAATGATAAGATGAGAGTTCTTTTTTTGTTTCTAATAAAAAGGGTATCTTCTTAGCCTGAGCGTTAATTTTTTCGGATGCCGGAAGATCATCGATCTCGTTTTGACATGCGAGCAAATTATTTAATAGGTTGGGAATAGTTTTACTTAAGCTGGTTACGCTAATTTCATTAAATGACATAAATAATCCTTATTAAATTTTGTTTGTTATAGTATACTAAAAATTAAATTAAATTGATATAAAGTTAAATTTTTAATAAAGAATTATTTAAGTAACTAATAATTAACGCACAGGATCGTGCTTGAATAGTTTGCCGTTCTCTTCGATTTTGCGATAAACCCAGTCATCGTTGTTTTCGCGTATCAGGCGATCACAACCGAGAAAGAAGCCTTTGATAAAACCGTGCTTTTGCATGGCTTGCAGCATATAGCTCGAGGAGCTGGGACGAAAATGGCTGCGAGGGCCATCGACGGGGGAGAGGACATTTTGATGGAAATGAATGATGGAAATAGCCGTGCGGACGGGGAGCGAATATTTAGCAGGAGTTTGGGGAGTTTGTTCGGTGGGGTATTTTAGATCGGCATCGGTGCCCCAAGGTTCGTAATAACCGGGCATTGTATGGGCGAGGATGGGTAGGAGGAAGAGTAGGGTTAATCTAAAACGCATAGTTGAGCATGAGGGCTGGGAACAGCCGTTCGCGGTTCATCATGGGGGTGGCCATTTGTTCATACAGACGCTCGTTATAGGCCTTAGCTTCGAGTCCACCGCCGTAGATGCCCCCGAAGTACCAGCCGGCTTCAAAACTCGTTAGAATGAGCCCAGCTGCGATATTGCCATGTCCATAGCAATAGACCGAGGCGGCTATAAATAGGCCATTGAGAACGAAGGCGGTGACGGCCGATTGTCTTTGACCGAGGTATAAGTAACCAGATCCTGGGATTAGAGCATTGAGGGCTTGAGCCGTGCCGACCGATTTTTTACGAGCTTGGTATTCGCTTAAGAAATCACTGAGGTAGGGGCGAGGGGGAGGAGAATGGGCGATGGTAGTGACAGTTTGAATATCGCCGCGAACGAGGGCATTGGAAAGGGTGAGTTTTTGGGCTTCATCGGGGTAGTAATATTGGAGGAGTTGCAAGGTGCGTTCAGCTTTATCTTCCATGTGGGCTTGGTTGTAGGTTTCGTAAAGGATCAGCAGCAAGTCATGGAGCGCGGGAAAACTGTCATTGGCATAGCGAAGCTGGCTGTGATCAAAGGTGTAGGATACTTCGTTCCATTTCTTGCCGATGTAGTAGCAAAGAAGGATTTCGTATTGCAGTTCTAGTTTACGGGTGGCTTCGCTGGCAGGGATGAGGAATTCAGCGCGTTTAAAGGCGGTGATCGCTTGATAGAGGTCCAATTGATGGGCAAAGCCGTAGCCGATTTGCATCTCTTTGCCCCAATCCTGGCTCAATTCTTGCTCTGAGAGCGGAGGAAAAGGCGACGGAAGGGCTAGCAAATATTTATCTTGGACGGCATAGCTCATCGTCGGCTCGATCGTATCAGGGACGCGTTGGCAGGCGCTAAACAGCGTTACAAAAAAGACAAAAAAAGTGGTTAGGCGAAAATACATACCCTGCAAGAATACCGATTTCCCCTATCAAACGCTAGCACTTTTCATTGTGCCCGAGCCCGAGCCCGTGTGCGTGCCCGATTTTAATTTTTTCCCCCTATTCGTTTTCGGGGATTTTGACCAGATCAAGTCCCTCATCAAATTCTTCTTTGAGCATCGGCAGGCGAGCATTATCTTTATACAGCCATTCTTGGTGCTCGGTGATTTTCTTGTATTCGGCGTAGGTATCGACGATTTGGGGACGGACAAAGATGATCACATTGGTTTTTTGGGCTAAACGATCATTTTCACTAAACAGCACGCCGATGACAGGCAGTCCGCCCAAGCAGGGGATGGCTGTTCTAAAATGGGTTTTGCTGTCGTTGATCATGCCGCTTAAGGCGACGAAGTGATTAGTGGGAACGCGCACCCGTGTTTCCATGTGAGTGTGGCTGGTTTGAATGCCGGTTAACTGAGTAGTTTGGGTATTGTTTTGTTGACTATTGGTAAGCTGGGAGATGTCCTGCACAATATCCATGGTGACGACATCGCCATCGCCGAGGATCGGGGTGATGGTCAGGCTCACGCCCACATCGCGGTATTCGATGTTAGCAGTGGATACAGTGCTATTAGATTGGTTAGTGACAATCGCGCCGGTGTAGGGGACGTTTTGGCCGACGAAGATCGTCGATTGGCGGTTATCTTGCGTGATGATCTTTGGGTTGAGCAGGATGGTCGAGTCGTTATCGAGCTGGATGGCGTTGACCAGCGCGCCGAGTGAAATGAACGACTTGCCTTTGTGCATGATAATATCGCCGATCACGCCTAAGTCAAATCCCGAAGTAAACGGAACTTGTCCCCCTTTCGGTGTGTTGGTGGCATTAATCCCTTGTAAAGTGGGAGCGAAGGTCGTAACAGGTGTTGTACTACCTTGCGCTGGGGCGACTGGAAAATTACCTGTTCCCAAGGTTGCTTTGTTGAAGTATTGCGCTTGGCCGCCCCATTGCAGACCAAATTGCTGGATATTGACCAGGGTGGTCTCGATGACGAGGATTTCGATGAAGACTTGGCGCAAGGGGATGTCGAGGTTTTGGATCAACTCTTTGAGTTTGACGAGCACATCCTGCTGGCCGCTGACGAGCAGCGAATTCGTGACTTGGATCCATTGCAAGGAATTAATTGCATCGATAAGAGCTGTTGAGACAGAAGCGCCTTTGCTCATGCCGATTGCCACTTCTTTTAAAGCTGTCTGGATGTCATTGCCCGGATGGAATTGCAATTTATAGACTAAGAAACTGGTATTGTCGATCGATTCGATCGAGGGTGATACGTTTCCTTTGCCGGGGATATCGAATTTGACCAGCAGCTGTTGCACCTTTTCCACGGAAGCGGGATCGCCGGAAATGAGCAGCGAAGCTGTTTTATCAATCCATTTTAAGTTATTAATCGCATCGAACAGACCCGGGTCGGAGACACCGGAGCTGATCAAATTGTCCATGAAGTCGCACAGGATCTCGATTAAGCTATCACCACTGACGTATTTGGGATTATAAATCACAAACGTTGCAGCCGCGCGGACGACAGGCGTAGGGCCCTGTAGCGCCGGGATATCAAAGGTTTTAATGACTTGAGCGAGTTTTTCAAGCGCTTGACTTGTACCTGTGAATAGCAAGGAATCGGTATCTTTGATGTATTTTACCGATTCGATCGCTTGGGCTAGCTCTTTGTCTTGCGTATTGGACTGCTTTAAATTTTCGGCAAAGGATTTTAAGGAGGCGATGAGTTTATCAGGGGCAGCTGTCTGAATTTTATACAGGAAGAAAGTGACGCTGCCGATCCGTTGAATTGCGCCCAGCGCACTGCTTGTATCGATCTCAGCAAGCATCCCTTGGATTTTATCTAATGTTTCTTGTCTTCCGGAGAATACCAGCGAATTTGTCGATTCGACACGACGCGCCGAAGCGATCGAATTAAATAAAGCCGCATCATGCAGTCCCGATGCTTGTAGATCAGTGGCTAAGGTATTCAAGGCGAGTTGAATTTGATCGGCGGGCAGGTACTTAGCCTTGTAAATTAAAAACGTTCCCGTAGGTTTAGAGGCTCCTGATTGAAGATCGAATTCCGCAATCAAGCTTTTCACCTGATCAATCGCATCGGCAGATCCCGTGATCAATAGAGAATTGCTTTCCTTAATGCATTCGATACCATTGATCGCATCGGTCAAACGTTGATTTGCGGGAGTGGAATTAAGTTTTGAGGCTACGCTTTTCAGCTCTTCGATCACTCTATCGCAAGAGGCTTCCTGTAGCTTATACAGAAAATAGCCCTGTCCAGCCGCATGCAGGGCAGTCACAGAATCCATCGATTTTAACAAAGTATCGATCCGTTCTAAGGAGCGAGGATCGCCGGTAAAGATCAGCGAATTGGTATTCGCTACCCATTTCACAGAGTTGATCGTTTGTAAAAACAAAGGGTCGGCAAGACCTGAATCCACTAAATTTTTGCCCGTTTCAAGAATAGCATTTTGAAGGAGGTCGCCCGATTGAAATTGCGGATGATAGATCAAGAACGACGACTTGGCTCCAGCTGCAGCTTGCGAACCGGGTATCGGAATGTCAATTGCTGTGAGAATGTCTTTAATTTTTGTGGTCGTCTCAGTGTCGGCCACAAACATCAATGAATCGGAGTCTTGAATCTCTTGCACATCGCTTAGCGCTACTTCGAGTGGTGTCGAAGGTCCGCCCGTGCTGCGCATTTTTTTCACGATTTGCGACAGCTCGTCCATCAAATCACCGGCAGAGCGATTGATCGGCTTATATAAAAAGACATTTTTGCCGAGCATGCCTTGCTTGCCGACCACATCCGATTTGGGTGCCGTGTCTAAGTCTTCCATTACGGTTACGGCGCGTTCGATCAGATACGGAGTGGAGACGATGAAAATGGAATTTGAGCTCCCCTTGCGGCACGAAAATCAGGGGATTACCTTCCGCGAAGGGATTTAAGATTTTTTCGGTTAAATCGATCAATTGCTGCGGCGAAATGTGTTTGACGACATATGTGTCGACATCCAGCGGAGTATTCGGCGCATCGATGCTGAGTAGTAGCATGGCGATTTGATCGACATTGGCCGTGATATCCGTGACGATCAACTGACGCGTTTCTACAGAAATTTCGATTAACGCATCTTGCGAGGTCATCGGTCGGATGATGTTCGCGACCGTATTGACATTGGCATTTTTGATGCGAAACACTCTTGTCACAAGCGCTGAATTGCCCTCTTTAGCATTAGGCATGTCGGCCGAAACAATCGGAGCAATCGCGTTGATCGTTTTATACTTGGTGATGAGCACATTTCCATCTTGTTCGATGAGCAGTAAATCATGTGCTCGAAGCACTTGTGCAAGCGCCGCCATCACATTTTTTGCCGTCACCGACTCTTCAGAGACTACTGTAACGGTGAATTGGAGATCGCCATCTTCAAAAACGAAATTTAAACCGGTGATTTTACTTGCAAAACGGACGAATTCGATAATCGCGATATTATTGAAATTGACCGTATATGTGTCTTGCTCAACATCCACCTTGGATTGTGAGTTAGCGGCGATCAAAACCGTATCGAGATCGGCTGTGTACGCCACGGGAGAATGGATCAGAGAGAGAAAAGAAGCGTACAAAGCAACATCGAACAACCATCGCTTCTGAAATTCTTTCATAGATTAAGAGGCCCCGGTATTATATCCCTTTCTCGCTCTGAAGACTCACTAGGTTTTAAAAAAAATGCTTTTCAGAGCTTTTAGGGTAAAATTAAAAAGCATGTAGTGAATCGTAAAATACTTTTTGGATTATTGTAAATGGGAGTTTAGTGGCATGAAGGAAGATTTTTCGCACAGCAAGATGGAGTATCGAAAAGATGAGCAGGGAAAAGATGTGTTGCTCAAAGATGGTAAATTCCAAGTGATGATGGAATGGGAAAAACCGTACATGCAGGCATGTATCGATGCATTAAAGCCGTTTGGCGATGTATTAGAAATTGGTTTTGGTCTGGGATATTCAGCGGATCACATTCAAACTTATCATCCCAAAAGTCACACGATCATCGAATACCATCCGGAAGTGGCTAAACACGCGCGAAATTGGGCTAAGCGCCATCCCAACGTAACAATCATTGAGGATACTTGGCAAAACGCGCTTGCTAAACTTGGCATCTACGATTGCATTTTCTTCGACGATTATCCTCTGCACAGCGAGCAGCAAATGCAATCGATGCAAAAAGACAGCGCTGCCTCAGATCTTTTGTTAAAACAAGGGCAAAAACTCCTGCAAGATGTGGAAAAAACTCTCCCGTTTTTAAAAGAGATCAAATACTCCGATCATGATTTGCAAACTTTGATGACAGAAGTTCCTCTGCAAGAACAAGCACATGTTGAGCATTTCATCCGATTTTTAATAGAATTAACTGAGCGCGGGCAGATCACAGCTCAGCAATTGCAAGGAATGTTTAACCAACTGATTCGCGAGAAAAAAATCACTCAGGAACAAATCGAGCACCTTTTAAAAACCTCTGAAGAAAAAACACCGTTTTCCTTTTCGGGGGAGCGCTTATTCACATTCTTAAGCGCCTGTCTCAAAGATCATATGCGCAATGGTTCGCGCTTTTCCTGTTTTTTGAGCAGCGCTGTATCGAAATTCGAAGATGAGAAATTCTTCAATGAAATCATCGCCAATCCCTATTTGGATTACCACGAGGAAGAAATTAAGTTAGAGGTTCCCGCCAATTGCGATTATTTTAGTGGGAATAAAGCTTTGGTGATCACAATTACGAAGAGAATTTGAGGGGAAATTTAACCACGGAAATGGGGAAAATTATCGATCGTCGCCGGTTTTTTCTTCAGCTTCTTCCTCTTTGCCAGCCGGACCAACTAGCATACTCGGCATTTCAACATTACTTCGAGAAGGAAGGGCTTCAAAACGAATGGGCGAAATCTTATCTTTTTGCCATCCGACGAGAAAGCGTAGATTTTCGAGGAAGTAATCATTTTGTCGAATGAGACGCAGGAGTTCTTGTGTAGCCTCACGGCGGCATGTGATTATCACACGACCTGAATCGACAGTTGGAGCTCTTACCAACATCATGCCTAAAATTTGTTCCTGATCTGCTTCGCTTAATGTTCCATTTTCTATCAGGCGAATATAGGCGATTGTTATTGCATTCATCATCGGGCCACGGTCAACACCTTGTTTACAAGCTTGACTCATTGTTCCTGTTGTGGTGAGTTTGGTTGCGAAATTCATCACACTTTGAATTGTGAGAAAGCCATTTAATCCCAAGAGCATGGCGCGACATTTAAGTTTTTTCTCTTCTGGACTCAATTTATAAAAGTCTTCATTGCAAATAACGGCTTTAAAAGCTTGTTTAGCGCATTCAAATGCTCGCTCGATGTCCGCATCGGATAAGGGCACAGCATATCCTGTGTAGTCCTTAATCTTTTCTGGAAGCTCGCTCTTAATCAATTTTTTGCAGCGGAGAAGAAATTGATCAACACTTGTAATGTCTTTAAATTCTCCTTTTAAATCCCAAGCGTGGCCATTTAAAAGAGTTCCCATTAGGTCAAAATTTTCATTTTCTTTGGCCAATTTGCGCTGAGCTTCCAGACGATTTCTTTCGCCGGTATGGCTTCTATATTCTAACGTGTGATGAAGATGGAAAATCCCTTTAAATTTTTCCCAAAGAAGTTGAGCTCGAAATAAAAAGTCGGCTGCAGGACTTGCCCCATGAGACAAACTAATGCGTTTGTCATGGTCGTTATGGTCGTCATGGACGATGATATCACCGAGTTTGGCACTATAATTTTTTCCTTGAGGCCTTCCTAATCCAAAAAAGTTATTAAAGAATCCGCGAACGTTTTCGCTTATATGTGTCAGCGTCCATTTCAATCCTTTTGAGTCAGCCGGCTTTTGAGAATAAACTTTCTCCATTTTTTCATCGAGAGGAAGATCGGTTACCTTGTTTGCTTCTATCGCAGCTTTTCCGGCTTCTTGATAAACAGGCATCCCTTCGGCTTGCGTAAATTGGAAACTTAAACATTGGAGAAATCGAGAATAAAAAGGAATGAGTGTTGTTTCGTTTTTTTTATTTAGATAAGCCGTTGAATTCAGTGCGGCATTTAATTTATCGCGAATTTTCTGTAAATCATCATAACTGGGTTTATTAGGATCTACAGCTTTAATTAAATCGAAGATTTCTTTACATGACTTAGCCAATAGTTGAATATCAGCTAATTTTTCATGTTGCTCTTGAGTCAGTGTTTTACCTTTTAATTTGAGTAACAGTTTTTCATTTAATTCAAAGGCTTGTTTAATTGTGACGGGTTCTGATGAAGCTGCTAAGTTGGTATCTAAAGCAATTAGGAGTGCTGCAAGACGTGGTTTGGCCAATTTGTCGCTGATATCCTGTACATCGATTTTAAATCTGGCTATGGTCGCTTTGCTTTGAACATTTTTTTGAAACACTTGCGCAGCCTCCATAGTCGCAGCTGGAGAGGGCGGATTCGAATGAATCGAATCGCTCTCCAGTGCATCAGAAAATGCGGCTATAGATGAAGTATTTTCAACTGTCATAATTTATTACATTACCATTAGTTCGGTACCCTAATTATACCACATTTTTAATTATGAGTTAATAAAAATTAAAGAAAGTGTAAAGAAAAAATTAAAATGCAAATAATTAGTTATTAGTGAGTTATGTAAATATTTTAGTTAAATGATGCGCTGGATAGATATAAGACACTTAGGATAAGCGGCTAAGGAGGTAATTGGGCGTTTTAAGATCGCGTCTGATTGACGCTGGGCTGATAATAAAACATTTTCTGCTATGGCTTCACTGAGCGTTTTATCCTGTTTAGGGAGAATTAAAGAATGCAGAAAAAGCTGGTCTCCGGGGTTCCAATTATCGGTAGTTTCGGAGAATTTAGTATCTAAAGAAGCCCCGAGGAGGTCATTGGGAGAGTCGAGTTGACGGGGTTCGGTGTGACCCTGAGGGACATGGAAAAGCGCATCAAAGCCGCACGAAACATAGGTCACTAGATCTCTGAGTGGGTCAAGCAGGATTAAATTGAGGGCGAATTTCTCGCCTAAATTATCCTCGATGAGGAGGCTATTTAGGGTCTCAACAAAAGGGATGGGTTTAAAGGGCGCTTTTGAAGAGGGGGTGAAGGAATGGAGATGACTGCGAATCATACCGCGTAGCACGGCAAGGGCTAGGGTGGATTCAGGGGCCGATTCTGGGGTGTTAGATTGTGTGGCAGCGATCAAGATGAGAAAGGTGTTATTGGGCAGGTGAAAGAAATCGTAATACAGCCCAAGTTGTTGAGCAGCCCTACCTTTAGAAAGACCCAGTTCCATTTGAGGCCAAGAAGGTAGAGTGGTGGGTGAGAGTTTGAGATTAGCCATTTGAATACGCTCATTGAGTTCTTTGGCTTGATCAACACCGGTGCGCTCTTTTTCTAATTCTCCTGAACGCAAATATTGGGAGACGTCGTGAATGAATTCGGAGATATTTTGGTAGCGTTCCGAGACCGATACGGCCAAAGCTTTCTCGACGATTTTTTTAAGCCCTTTGGGAAGAGAAAGCAAATTGATGACGCCGAAGCTAAGCTTTTCGGAGATAAGTTCATAGAGGATGACGCCGAGCGAATAGATATCGCTCGCAAAAGTGACGGTAGCGGGATCTTCCTTTTGCTCAGGGCTCATGTAATTAGGCGTGCCCAAATAACGGCTTAACGAGGCGGGGCCTTTGCGCTCTTCATGCAGTTGTGCGATGCCAAAATCGATCACTTTAATTTCACCTTCTTCCGTGATCAGAATATTTTCCGGTTTTAAATCGCGGTGGATCACTCCATGGGAATGTAGGTGCAGCAGAGCATGCGCCACTTGAAGGATAATTTCTAAGGCGCGCCTAGTAGACAGCGAGTGTTGCATGATAAATTGTTTCAGGGAAATGCCATGGATCAGCTCCATCGCGATAAACAACCCTCGTTCCCATTCGCCCTCTCCGTACAGTTTGACGATGTTGGGGTGATTAGTGAGTGAGATAATCCGAGCTTCTTTTAAGAAGCGGCCGACGGCCTCAGCTTGGGTGACGTACGCTGGGGATAAGACTTTAACGACGAGCGGCTTTTTCGTGTCGGGATCGAGTCCGAGATAAAGCAGGCTCATCCCCCCTTTGTTGAGCAAACTCTCAATTTTATAGGGGCCGATTTGGGTTGGCAGCAGCTCTTCTTCTCCGGAGATTAAATCGGGAAGGGTGTTCTGTTTATAAAATGAGCTCTCCGCCACTTGAGTTGCCTATTTGCAAGATTTTGATGCCAATGAGTTCTCCCAATTTAACCAGTTCCGCTTTAGCGATGATTTGACCTTGATGAGTGATAGCGACTCCTTGTTCCGGTTTTACAGGAATCTCTAACATTTGGCCAGGAGTAAGCTGGATCAATTTATTGAGATAAATGCGGATGGGGTCCACTTCTACAGTGAGCAACATGAGAGGAATATCTTGCTGTGGTTCGGGAAGGGGTGGCTCCTCTTCACTTAAAAATTCTTCTTCCATTTCTTCCTCTTCTTCAGAAGGGGTAAGCGTTTCTTCCACATAGAAGGCGTAATCGACAATTTTAAGGCTTCCCTCTTTAATCCGCGCGCGCAAAAGCGCCGTTTTATCCAGAAATAAGGTCACTGTACCTTTGTGCGAATCAGGATCGAACGAGCAGCGGTCCAGCAAGATAAAATCGCCAACGCGCACTTCTTGAAAGCGCGAAACAGGCAGGGCAGTATGACCTAATTCGAGTCGTAGAGGCACTTCCACTTGCTCAGCCCAATCACTTGTGAGTGGAGCTGGGGGTTGCGTGTTATAGTGGGCATTAAATTCATCTTGGAAAGATGCCGGACAGACGAGACGTCCCCAAATTGTGCCTTTTGGATGATGAATCTCGATATCGAGACAGAGTGCTTCTTCGTGAGGTAAAGCTGAGAATTTGCCAATTTTAGGCGCGAGATCTTTAAAGGCTCTTAGCTCGTCGAGTAGTGCGGTTACTTGAGTGGCTAAAAAATAGTAAAAACCCGTTTGAAATTTAGGCGAGCTAAACCCTTTATTTCCCTGAGATGTCAATAGTGCAAGCGCCGAGAGTTTGGCAATTTCTTCTTTGCCCATGATCCAAAACGCAGGATGCATCAAAGGTGTCAGGTGCAGAGCAAGGATAGTTGGATCCATCCCTAACCCAGCACTCAGCGATTCTGAGGGTAGAAGGCGAGTGTTACGCACAGTAATCTTCAATCCGTGAATGTGCAATAATTCTTCCATTTTTTGCGCCAAGGCTTCCCAAGGGAAAGGGGGAGCCGAACCCGACAAAGAGAGGATTTGAGCTTCGATTAAGGCATCTTGGACCTTCTTGATCCAATTAAGAGGCGCTTCAGTTGTCATCATGGCCTCCTTGTTGATTTTGAGAATCGTGTTCTTCCTTTCGGTGCAAGACAGGCCGATCGGCGCGAATTTGAGTGTCGATCCGATGCACGGAAAAATTAAAGCGGCTTGCTTGAAAGGATTTTATCAGTTCTGGCTTACTCGCTTCAAGCAGCGCCATCGCGGCGGCAGAGCCGGCGATTTCAACGTTGAAAGCTTTAGGCGCTGTGCTAAATTCGCGGATGGTAATCGACGACCCAAAAAAGATCGAAGAGGCAAACTGAAGGTTATCGAGGTATAGTGTCGTCTCCATTTCTTGAGAAGAGCACATCACGAGCATCGCGGAGGCCATCCGTTCGAACAAAGCTGCAATCTGTATTTCCGTTGCTAAAGCGGTTTTAGATACACCGCCTACCTCAGCAGTTTGCTGGGAAAGCCAAGGCATGAGTGGTGGTGGTGGTGCTTCGGCAAGGGGATTGTCCTCTTCTTCCATTAAAGAAAACACGCCTTGATCTTGAGGTTCGTCATCGATAGGCTCCACTTTCATCAAATCCCGAAAACGCTGGTCATCGGGGACGTCGGAAGTAGGGGTGGAAGCGTCTTGGGATTTAGTGGATACTTTGCGCAAGAGTTCTTGAGGTAAAACGCTCATGTTAGGGATTCTCTCCTGTCTGATCTTTTTCTTTTCCTCCCGCCTTTTCTTTGCGTTTAAACAAGGGACGCTCGGTTAAATAACCCGTTTCGAGGCGGTTGACACGGAAATTATACTGGCCGGCCTGAAAAGCCGCCATCAAATCATCGATATTGCCTTGAAAGAGCGCAACGGCTTGAGGAGTCGCGTTGAGCTGGATGTTAAAAGCTTTCGGCGCCGTGCTAAACTCTTGGATTATAATTTGAGTGCCGAAAAAAACAGAAGAGGCAAATTGCGGAGCGTTCAAAGTAAAGCTCGTTTCCGTCATCCCGGACATCGTCATCACTGTCATTACCCCCACCATTCGGTCAAATAATTCCATGACATCCGGGTGCAAACGGGCATAGGGCGCTAGCATCTCGGGCGGTGGAGGTGACGGCAAGGCTGTGATCTCAGGAGCTGCAAAAGTCGGGCCTCCCGGGGTCTCGAAAAATATCGGTTCTTTTTTTTCCGCAGTCTTACTCTCTTCTTTTCCTTCCACACCTTGAACAAACGGCGGGGGCGCTGCGGCCACACCTTGCACTTCAGCTTCCTCAACTTCTTCTTCAGGTTGAGGAGCGCGCGGTCCTTTTTTTTCTTTTTCCTCTTTGTCCATTTGCTCAAAAAACGTACGTGTATCTCTTGGCGGGGTCACCTGTGTACTTTCCAAAGCAGCTGCCGCGCCTGTTTTTTTCTCTTCCGTCGGCGCTTGTTTTCTGGCTTTCTTTTGTGGGGGAGGGCCCACAGGCTGCTGCTGCTGTGTTTCTTCCTCACCCGTGGTCGGTGTAAACGTTATGGCTTCTTGTGTAGGAATCGAAGGAGGGGGTAATCCTGCTTGCGGTGCAGCTTGGGGAGAAGGAATATTTTCAATGAACGCTTCCTCTTCGAGCACACCTGAATCATCTTGCATTTCATCTTGCGAGGGCGCTTGAAAAAACGCAGTCTTCGGCGGCGGCGGCGTGGTTATCGGCTGCGCTGATTCCATAGGAGAAATCCCTGCGCCCCCTTTTTGTAAATCTAATGGGCTGGCCTTTTTTTGATCTTCTCCAAGAGAAAACGGCGTTACTTGATCGGCAGGCGTCGTGGGTCCTTGCACACCTTCAATCGGCTGTTCTTCTTCTGCTTCTTCCTGACGTTTGCGTTTTTTTTGCTCATCGGGATCGACTTGGCTGACCTCGGTCACCCGCTTGCGCATTGCCTGCTTAAATTTATCGGCATCGGCCGCGATTTTTTCTTTTCTCGACTGATTTTCCGGCGGCCCCGAAGGGCCCTGCACTTTACCCACATCCGCCATCCCAACACCCCTTCCCCCACCTATACCCCACAGGAAAGAGATTGTCTATCGAGATTTTTGATAAACTTTTTTCAAGCCGCTATAGACATGTCGAAAACATGCGCTACGCCATGTTTTCCGCTGCTTTCTTGAGCTTCAATCCGCTGTGCCAAATCGATCCTTGGTCCTCGGAGTGTGCATAGAGCTTGTGAAAAAATCGTAATTCCTCTCGCTTTCGCGATCTTTTTTGCTCTTTTTCTTAAATCGGGCCATCCAAAACGGCACAAGAGCGTTTAGAATGGCCCGATTTAAGAAAAATTGCTGAAAAATCTCATCGAAATCGATTGAATCCCAATTTTTTCACAAGCTCATAGCACAACTCCTTCGGCATACGGACCGCGAACTAAAGTTCGCTTCGATTTTGCTTTGCGTCTTGAATCCATCGGCTGTGATGTGCGCTTGTTTTTCCCAAATCTAAAGATTTGGGTCCCAAACTGCGCGTCGCATCACAGGGACAATTTGCGAATCCCAAACGCAGTTCTACAGCTGGTCTTTTTGCAAGTCGAGATAGATAAGTTTATTGGGATAGTCGATAAAGATGGGGTATTCTCGAATGAAGTCTAAGCCAAGACATCCGTCAAAATCAAATTTAGGGGTTAATCCGATAGGGACAATAGAACGCGTTCCAAAATCGTGTCCTGCGATACGAAATTGCGCTGTAGGAGTTGAATGGGGAGCTCGTATCACAGTACGTGTTGCCCCTGTGTCAAGAAGAAATTGATAAGTTCCATCATCAGTGTCAACAGAAAGCAGGATACCATCTGGATGAATATTGAAAGGGATGGTGAGAAGATTTTTAGAGAGAAGCCCAGCTTGCTGAAGAGTTATACAATCACTGCAGGCATAGATTGAAGAATGGGGGAAATCTAAAAATAGATTGTATTTTTCCAGAATGGAGCAACCGACCGAACCCATGGGTTGGGAAGGAACACCAGTTACTGTCGCATTGATGTGGAAATCTTCACTATTTTGGTTAACAAGTCTGTTCGCAAATGTTAAATTACCTATTTTGATTTCGGGAATTGTATAGGCTAACGATTCATAATCCTGTCCTCTAAAATCATACCAGTTAGCAGTGCCGTAATATTCTTTTTGAATATTTTGTAAAATCTCTTGGCTCAAAGAAAACATAAAAAAAGAAAATCCAAGATCAATTTCCAACGGATAAACATTTTCTTCAATTGATACATTGATGGTCGCGTGGCCGCGACTAGCAAATGTTATTGGGATACGTTCAAAATATTTAGCAGGCGGCTCAAAATAGGCGACTTTATGTGTATAATCTAAATACACAGCATGCTTTTTAAGAAACTCCATCCCAATAAATCCGTCAATCCCATCGAGTCCTTCTGGAAAATCCAGCGAATGAAAAGAAACCATGCCATATTGCTGTCCTTCTAAAGAAAATGGGGATGACACTTGGTCAGAAGAAAGTAAAGAGGATCGGAGAAAGCAGACGGTGGATGTGGTGTTGAGAGCTAGGCGAAGAGTTCCAAAATCAGTATCAACATTGAATATCGGGCCACCGAGACTCATTTCAAAAGGATTAGATTTCCAGTGATTGTCAACTAGCTTCTTAGATTGGAGTTTAGAAAAAGTATCACAAGCGATGATACGTGAATGAGAAAAGTCCAAAAAGAGGTTAAACTCCTCTCCAAGAAACTTTCCTAAGGAATTTTGATCTTCTCCTATGATTTGATTAGCGACGATATTTTTCAATGTTAAATCGCCAATTTTCACTACTGGAATGAGATAAGACGGAACCTCGTTTTTTCCCCCATTCATGTCACGTACCGTGACAGTGCCTTTAAATTGTTTATCAATTCCGTCAAGCAGTTCTTTTCGTAAGGACAGAGGAAATCGAGAGCCAATGTCAACGGTTAGCTCAAATTTCTTCCCTTCCAACATGGCCGTAATGAAGGGAAAATCATATCTGCCGTATGTGACAGCAAGAGAACTATAATACCCAGTCGAAAAAGAGAGCCATAATAGCATACCAATGCTGAGCGTAATAAAACTCAAAACACAATATTTTAATAATTTAGAACCTCCGCTTAACACGAACCTCACCATGTATTTCTGCATTTACGTCGCCGTCCTTGCCCTTCCGTAAAGAGCCGCCGCCGCTTGCTTCAACCTCAACGCCATTGTCAAACTCTTTTTTGGCACCTACATCAGCAGAAGCGCGCTCATTCCCATTACTATCTCTGCTCCCTTGTGCGTCAAAATAGACTTCTCCTCCGTCGAGACTCAAGACGTAATGGGAAAGATCTGTTTTCCAATTCTCCGAAGAAGGTACAACGGATTGAGGTGTTGAAGCAACTAAGTTAGTATTTTGTTGTTCCTGACCAGAAAGAATGGAATTCAGCCAATGGTACGCTGCAGCATGAATATTCTCAGTATTCAAATTATGGCCATATCCCTCTAGTCGCAGGTATGTAAGAGCGTTTGTCTGCTTTAAAGATTGTGCTGCAAGATCGGCACTGAGAACTGGAATTTGACTATCTTCTGTGCCATGAGCAAGAAAAATAGGAAGAGAATCGCGGTTTAAAGATACCAGCGACTCATCTGCAACGAGCAAGGAAGCCCACCACTTATAAGTGTTTCCCAAAAATTGTTTCTCGGAGGATGGATCGCTCATCATTGCAACCATTTGTTCGTCTAGAAAACACATGTATTGATCAATCTCATCTTGTTGCGCTCCATGTTTTTCCAAGCGATTTCGAAGTGCCCATTTTATTTCTTCTCGAGGTTTCATTCCACCACCAGCACCAAACAATAGAACAGCTGCTGTTTGAGGTATGTGTGTGCTTAAGTTTGCAGCCAACATTCCTCCTTCCGATTCACCCCAAAAAACGATCTTGCCTTCCCACCCTTGACTAATGAGCTGCACATTTTTAAGACAAAGAACATAATCTTCCAGACGTTTTTGGAGGCAGTTCGTCTGGTAATATTCTAAAAGATTGATCTTATCTTTTGAAATTCCCTGTTTTTCAAGTGCGATCACACCCATGCCAAAAGCATTAGCCTGCTCACATAAATCGCTATACCATTTCAGAGCGCTTTCACAGGATGAGCCTTGAATTGCCACAATAATGGGAGAAGAAGCTGTACTAGGAGGAGAAAAATAACCTTCTAAAACAGTCCCATCTTCACGTTCTAAGAAGAAAGGATATATCTCTGCAGCAGATGCGATTTCTAATCCAAAAATGCAAACAAGAATCAGGTAAAATTTGGCTATATTCTTTAACATAATGCACTCCAAAATTGATGAAAAAAAATATACTAAACAGCAATTCAATTTTTAATTCAAGCTTGTTTTTTGAGAACGACAAATTTGTATTTTTATGTAATAAAATATTTTAAAAAATAAAAACTAAGCCGTCCTACAGATGTTCTTAAAGTTGGTTCTGCGAGAGGACGCAAGCAGCCGTCGAGGCTGTGATGTGCGCTTGTTTTTCCCAAATCTAAAGATTTGGGTCCCAAACTGCGCGTCGCATCACAGGGCCAATATATGAATGTTAGGTGTTGCTTGCTTGATAACAGTCCCAATGAATATGCGTGAGCAACTCTTGAGATTCTGAAGAAGAAATACTAACGGGATTTCCCTTTCGGGCCTGTTCAATAGCATTGACTACATTTGCTAAAGAATAAATATTGCTAGCGGCTTTTTTAAAATGATTCCAAGTTTTAACGCCGAGCTGAAAAGCAATCTTATTTTCTAGTTTTTGCCGTTTCTCTCCGAGAGAATTCAGAGGTTCTAAAATATTTTTAAGTGGAAGCGGATGAAGTTGATGTTTTGTTGGGGGCTCTTCTTGAAAGCACACTTGAGTTAATTCCACTTCCGAGATGAGTGTCATAGCGGGTGAAAAATGAGCTGCATCACCATAGGCGAAAACTGGGCTGATAAAGATTTCTCTTTTCTCTCCTTCTTTCATGCCAATCATTCCTGCTATCATACCAGGAATCATATCTTGAAGAGGCACATTATTTTCTATTGCTTGCCCTTCTTTGACGATTTTATTATGTATATTTCTAATCTTAAATCGGCAGGCAATTTTGTCATTAATCCCGCGAATTGCTTTTCCTGAGCCTGGTTTAATCGTGCGAAAATACAACTTATTATGAACTAGTGGGATGATTTCTTTTTTTTGACTTAAATTTTGAAAAAAATTGTCCGCGGCAATTTGATTCTTTTTTGCTTCCAACTTGAATTTAATTTCCTTGAGTTCATCCAAAAGGCAGTCGATTTCCAATTGTGATAACGGCAAAATATTCTCATTCTCACATTGAATCATTCCCGCGATAAAGGCATCCAAATAGGTATCATTTTTATCGGAAAGATCTTCCCAGAGGGACTGACCAATAACTTGCGCCACAGATAAATTTGAATATGTGTTTGAAAAAAATAACAATGAAAATAAAAAAAATAGGAAAGTTTTCATATCCTTTTATTCTCCTTCAAAAAATTGCTTCAAAACCAATTCCAAAAAACGTTCGGATTCAAGGGCAGATTTAATCTTAGGTTGAACAGCAATGTATTGTCTTAACAATTCTTCACTTTCCGAGTTTGGGCAATATCCAAACCATGGCAAAGGAGGATACATATCAGGATAAACATCTACAGTAATCTTGATTCTTTTTTCTAAATCTTCTTTTTCACTTTCTAAACATGAATAACCAAAACTTGGCTTTAATTCATTAATTGAATTATCATTTAATTTAACGGGAATTTCATTAAACATATTTCCCTTTACTACACTAGGCTTAAATGGAGGCAATACCTGCAACATTTCCTGATCATCGATCAGTTCAATTCTATTTTCAATGATTGCATTTTGCGTTCCAAAACCTAAAACTATTCCAATTAATACTTTATCATCTTTCAAGACATCGCTAAAAAAATCAAGAGAAGGATCTATCGCTTTCTCCAACAAAGTTTTTTGAGATACATTTGGTCCTAAAACATATTGAAAAAGAGGTAAATTCTTTTCGACAGTTTGTAGAAAAGCTTTTTTATTGAGAATAGAAAATGATAGCCACCCATGCGCTGGTTTTTTATAATTAACAATGTAATAGTTTTTAGACTTATGCGAACATGCTAATTTATTCCAAACTCGCAATCCTTCTTTCAAATAAACAGACATACGATGCAAGGAATTACCCAGCATCAAAAGAGATGTTTCCTCATTTGCAATCCCCTCTTGTGCAATCGGTTTATTTCCCCAAATGACATATCCCGCTTGTGAATTTATACAGAGTTTTCTGAAAAAAACTTCCAAGACAGTTTTGTCTTTTTCAGAAAGTGAAGCGATTTCTTTTTGCCAACTTTCCGTAGCAGTGCCCTTTACAAACCAAAAAACAGCAAAAAGAAAAAAATATAAAAATTTATTCTGCCCCATGTTCTTGAATCCTATACGCTTTCATATGTAAAGTCAAGACGCGAAGCGGTTAAAGCGAAAGAGAAAATGTTCCTCTTTCGCTCGGGCAAGATAACCTATTTGTTTTTTCTACTTCTCTCATGAGGACATCCAGGCTTACTGCAACGTCCATCGCCTTTGGGAGAGGGATGTCCATTGGGACATTGATATCGATCTGCTCCGCCGGACAAAATATAATAACCACCGTTATCTCGATACAGAGCAAGAATAGATCTTGTTTCTCCAAAAAGATCAACAAACATTCCTTCTTCGTCAATTACTAGTCGATCCAGTGAAATATAGATCTTTTCCGAATCTACACTCAATGAATTTTCAGTGGATTCAATCATAGTGTCGGTAACACTCCAAAGTACTGATGACGCACACATCACTAATAGAAGAGCAATTTTCTTCATCTTAATCTCCTTATAAAGAGGTTTATGGGAAAAAATTTAAGTACGTCAAAGTATCAAAAAAATGATTGATTTGTCAACATGCATTTTTTTTAAAATGTCTCAGATTTTTAAGAAATGAGACTAGATGTTTTGTATTAAAAAAATTGGTCCCGCGAGAGGCGCGGATCGCGATCTGTCTGTTTTAAACGATAGAAAGGTTAAGTCTTTTCCCCATGGCCATAGCAGCTTCTATCAGAGTCGATAAGTTGCAAGGCTGACATGGATCCAGTAATCTTTCTATAGTTGTTCTACTCGTTTTCATCATCTTTGCTAAGCGAGATTTGCCGATCTTTTTCTTTTTCATCTCAGCCTGAAGTTGAATAACAAATGCCTTTTTAGTAGCAGCAATTTCTACTTCTTCAAGAATGCCTTCTTCCTCAAGCCAATCTTCAAAGTCTGATCCAATACTTTTGTGTTTTTTCATTTAATCCACCCATTCTTTTAATCTTTTTCTCGCAATATCAAGCCCAATAATCTTCTTAATTTCCTTATTTTGAGACTGTAACCATTCCTTAACAGGTTCATTGCCATTCGGTGTTTTATAGAACTTTACCCGCAACTTAGGCTCGTCTATCTCTTTCATTGTCATCCTACATAATATGAGTGTACCTTATTTGGTGCGTTTTTTGTCTACTTACGAATGCACAATAGCTTTAGGCTTTTCAAATGATTTTAAGATGGTGCTGCGAGAGGAAGCGAGCAGGGCCCCAAAAACAAGTCTTATTTATTACGTAAGGTTTTAGCTGCTGCTTTTCGAGCACGAGTCTTTTGTTTCTCAATATTTTTTACCGTTTTCCATTCGCCTTTTTCAAACGAGGAGAGTAGTTTGCGTTCTTTGAGATCAAGATCATTTTTTTTCATGTTCAATGGGATTGGTTAGTGTTTTTTAAATTGGTTCTGCGAGAGGACGCGAGCTGGGACCCAAAACTTGTTTTGGGAAAGCGAAGCGCTTCGAGCAGTCGGCGGATTCAAGACGCAAAGCAAAATCGAAGCGAGCTTTAGCTCGCGGTCCGTATGCCGAAGGAGTAGTGCTTGGCACACTCCGAGGACCAAGGATCGATTTGGCACAGCGGATTGGAGCTCAAGAAAGCAGCGGAAAACGCGCCAACGGACGTGTTTTCGACATGTCTAAAGTTAAGATGCCAATCTTTAATTTTTCTTTCTCTTTTCCCCAACACTATTCTTTTTCTTTTTTCTTTTTCTTGCGGGGGTTTTTGCGGATATGGAGGATAGATCCCATTTCGTCGGTTTCGACGCTTTCTTTGTACTCTTCGATGGCTTTCATCTCTTTTTCCCATTCCTTGCGATGCATCTGTATCTTTTCGACGTTTTGTTGTTTTTTGATGAGATCGAGGCGTGCGGCTTCCACTTGTTGTGTAGCATTGTCGACTTGTTTTTGTTGTTCTTTGACTTTTTGCTCTTTGGCATGGAGCTTTTCGTCGACAACTTTGAGATAGTAGCGCATCTGTTGGATCTTATCGCTGGGTGCGCCCTCGTCCATTTTTGCGCGTAATTGTGTGAGCTTGGCAAAGCGGTGCTCTTTGACCTCGTCGCGCTCTTTTTCCACTTGGACTAGTTTCTGCTGTTCTTTTTCGAGGAGGGCTTTTTTCTCGCGGAGGGTCTTTTCCGCTTCATCGAGCTTTTTCTGCTTGATGATCGCGAGTTGTTCGAGGGGGTAACCTTGCTGTTCTTCCATTGAACCTATCTCGCTATTTGATAATATTGATTTTTTAAAGTTTTTTTTGAAGATTTTAAAACCGCTTCGCAGGACATACTTGAATAAGTAGGCCAAGAAGAGGTTTTAAAAGATGCGAAAAAGGACTCAAAAAGCAATGATATCGAAGAGTGAGATAGGTTCATTAGCGAAAGAGGGCTCGGAGTTGCTGGAGGGTCTCTTCAAAGGAGGATTTTTCATCGATTTGTTGTTTCAAAAAGCGCATGACCTTGTCGATGTATTTGATGGCAAAATCGGCGCCTTTATCGGAGCCGGGCTTATATTCGCCGATGCGGATCAGGAGTTCATTTTTCTTGTAGTTGGCGAGAACCTCGCGAACCTTCCCGATGAGCTGGAGATGTTCTTTATCGACAATGTTGGGGAGAATACGGCTGATGGAGCCTAGGACATCGATGGCGGGGTAGTGGTATTGTCGTGCCAGCTCGGAAGAGAGGATGATATGACCATCGAGAATCGAGCGGGTTTCATCGGAAACGGGTTCATTGATGTCATCGCCGGCGACGAGGATCGTGTAGAAGGCTGTCATTGAGCCTTTTTCAGAATTGCCTGAGCGCTCGAGAAGGCGGGGAAGGGTGGCAAAGACGGATGGGGTGAATCCTGCGCGGGCAGGCGGCTCACCAGCTGCAAGGCCAATTTCGCGAAGGGCTCTTGCAAAACGGGTGATCGAGTCCATCATCAAGATGACGGTTTTGCCTTGCTCGCGGAAATATTCTGCGATGGCAGTGCCGACATAGGCGGCATTGATCCGGAGTTGAGCGGCTTGATCAGATGTGGAGACGATGACGACCGAGCGCTCCATCCCTTCCGTGCCCAGATCGTTTTCTAGAAATTCGCGCACCTCACGACCCCGTTCACCAATTAACGAAATGACATTGACATCGGCGCGGGCATTGCGGGCGATCATGCCCAGCAGCGTGGATTTACCGCCGCCAGCAGCAGCAAAAATCCCCATTCTTTGGCCTTTGCCGCAGGTCAATACGCCATCGATAGCTCGGACACCAACGGATATCGGTTCTTGGATTAGGCGTCGTTTAAGCGGGTCTGGCGGGGGTCCGATGACAGGAAAACTTTCATCGACAATCAGAGGGCCTTTAGTGTCGGCGTCGAGCGGCTTGCCCAGCCCATTTAAAACGCGGCCGAGGAGTCCGGGACCGACTTTAATGTGCATCGGCATGCGCAGCGGAATTACCTCTGATGAGGGTCCAACACCATGCATATCTCCGAGTGGAGAAAGGTAAACTTCTTCCCGAGTAAAACCGACGACCTCGGCCATCAGCGGCTCGCCTTCCCGCTTGATCATGCACACTTCGTTCATTTTGACTTGCGGAACGACAGCTTTGATCAACATGCCGACCACTTCAGTGATGCGGCCGTGAACGGTGGTAAGCTCGAGCTCGTCGAGGTGAGTGATCAGCTTTTCAAAATTGGGAGGAGGGTGATGTTCCATGAACCTCTAGAGTTGGACTTGCATCAACATTTTCAAGTCAGAGACGGCATTAGAGAGGAGTACTGAGGTGAATTCGAGTTCTTGCTGAGCTTTATTGAGTTTGACTTGGACCAAGAGGAAATCCCCAGGGGAGATCGTATCGCCTTTCGCTTTGAGATTTTGGAGTTGTTGCTTTGCCGATTCCATTTGCGCTTGTCCATCGGATAGATAAGCAAAAAAACGACCTAATGGGCCTTGAAACTTCGTGGCATCAGGCTCGTCTGGGATATCGGCGCCCAATTTTTGATTGGCGGAACGCATAGTCATATTAGCATCAGTGAGTTTGTTTTTAACGACGTATTTGGTCGAGGCTTTGAGTTTGAGATTTGGAGTATTTAATTGATTGGAAATATCGCCCATGGTGCTTTGTACATTATTAACCTGCGCTGCAAGAGTGGCTAGGGTCGGTGTTGCCGTTTGAGCGAGGGTGGGACCTTGCATCATGGAAAACGGGGAAACAAGCGGGGTCTTTCCCGCACCCATGAGCGGGGAAGCCGCTGCGCCTCCGGGCTGCATAAACGAGGAAAAAGGTTGAGTCGAAGCGGAGTATTCCTTAGGAGCGCCTTCGCCGATAGCTGTCGTTGGAAAAACTCTGCCCGGATCTTCAATATCTCTTGGTAAAGGAGTACTCATAAATTAATTATCTCTGTTTCGTTTTTAATAGACTCTATTCTAAAAATAGCACAAAAAAAGAATTCTGTCTTCTGTTAGCTGATTAAATACTCTAATGCTTACCTTTTTTGGTGTGAGTCTGTCCTTGAGCGGGAGAAGGGGCTTTTTTCACGAATTTCTCCACAAAATCCAGCGCGCTTTTCGCCAGATCTTTAATCATCGGATCATGGCTACCGTGTATCGATTCGCTCAAGACTTTTTCCCCTTTGGCAAGCTCTGCGGGGTTAAGCGAGAGGCATAAACCTAAAAAGGCCTTGGCCATTTCGTTATGATGGTCTTTAGCTAGAATCTCTTCAAAGATTTTGGCCGCTTGTTTGAGCTCGAGTTTGCATAGATGCATGTAGCCCATACCGATTTTGGGAAGGGTGTTCTGCGGATCGAGCAGTTCAGCGGCTTTAAAGAGTTTGATTGCGGCGTCTTCATCCGCTTGGTTAATCGCGATAAAGCCGGCTTCTGCCAAGAGGATATAATGGTCTTTATATTTTTGAAGCTGAGACATTTTGTAACCTTAAGGTTAAAATTTTTAAAACGCCGATTAGGAACTCTTTTGATTTCGCACCATATTATTGATCACCGACTGCACCTGCGAGATCAAGTTCGAGATCGATTCTCCAATTTGCGTCACTTGGCTCATCGAGAATTGGAGCAGCAAGAATTTACCTGGAGTTGCCGCTGAGATACGGCTCGCCACCGCGCGTACCTGAGAGACGACTTTACTCTGAAGGTGGATATACTGCTGAATCAGTGTGCTGAATGATATGGTTGCCCATTGTGTTTCGCCTGCCATGTTATTATCTCCTTTCTATTTCTTGTTAGCGACTTTCGTTAATACTTTCTGCAGCGCTGCGAAACCGTGAAGCAGAATGCCTAGTTTATCAAAATCTTCAGAAGCTGTGCCTTGTCTCAAGCTGTTTTTGATCTCTTGGATCAGATGCTCAACTTGCTTAAGCAATTCTTTGGCTTTAGAAGGATGCGCTTTGAGGTCCTTCTCCAAATCGAATTCAAAGAGCGTTCTCCCTTTTTTTTCTAATCCGTACATAGCAATTCACTCCTAAAGTGTAATTTATTGCAGATTGTAGTTAATTCTAAATTTTAATCCATCTTTTTCGAGCAATACCATATTCGGTTGAATACTCGTAATCGTCATTCCGTCAATATTCTCGCCGATGCTCAAAATCTTCCCGTTGATCACTACGAACATATTCTGCTCATCTTTTTTGGAATAACCGGAAACCTGATATTGAGCTGTAATGTCGATACGTGAAGTGTCGGCTGTGGTCAAAATGACAAAGTTTTTAACGATGCGGACCCCTTTTAAGGCTTTGAGCTGATCGACCGATTCGGAAAAGACGTGGGATTGCTTTTGATCGACTCGGCCGGCTAATACGACCTCGCCATTGCTGAGCTGGAAGGTGACGCCGCTAAAGCCTTTGCTGACGAGCATACTTGCGATTTGAGTCTGCAAGTTTGTCTCGATCACGACTTGGTTTTCCAACTTATCGAGATAGGGGAAATTGAGGTTCATGTAATCGGCTAGCGCCTGCGCTTGAGCAAGCGTTTCAACATAGCCGCGCAGGACGAATTTCCCGGGAACGGCAGAGTAGACCGAGACGCCGATCCAATTCGGATTGGTCATCAATAAAGCATTGGTATTTTCCCAGACGAGTTCATCGACAACGACATTGTCGTCTACCGATTGGATGAAGGGTAGATTTTGAACTTTATACAGCAGTTCTTGCTTGTCGATGGCAGTCAGAACATGCCCGACCAAAAAGATCTTGCCATTGGCCGGGTTATAGGAAAACTGGACCCCGTCAAAGCCTTCCATTGCTTTCTTGATCGTCCCCGACTCATCGGGCATCGTAATCACAACAGTCTCAGAGCGGAAAAGCGCGAGCATACTCGCTAGACCACCGATCAGGATCAGCCCAAAAATGGCCGCCAGCACGAGGTGCCGTTTGGGGATGACCATTTCTCTCCAGTCCCGCTTTTCTACTGGGGGTTCCATCGACGTTATGACAGAGGGAGCTAGCTCTTCTTCGGGTCGAGCGGGAATCGCTGTCGGTGGCGAAATGATCGTCTCGTGAATTTGTTCGCGGTCAATCAGTAAAAAGGAAGTAGTTCCCAGTGAAATGAGATCTTGCGAAGAGATCAGCCGCCGATCTGTGATGAGTTCACCGTTAATCAGCACGCCATTGCGGCTACCGAGATCTTCGATAAACACTTGGTTTTCGTCATCGACGACAAGGCGAGCATGTTGCCTAGACACGCTTAAATCTTGAAAGACGATGTCGCAGAGATTCGGATCTTTACCGAGAATATGAGTTGAGCTCTTTTGCAGCGCAAATTCCGCGCCGCTATTAGGTCCGGCGATCACTTTGAGCAGCCAGCGCACCTCGCCGCCCGCTTCGACGTTGACCGACGAGAGATCCTCTTTTTCTTCGATGACATCAGCTTCTCCCACGGGGCGAAACTCTTCGTATGGTTCATGCGCAGTTGGAGCTTTTTCCGTAAAACGAAAGAAGGTAGAACCGATTTGCAGAATGTCGCCTTCTCTGAGTAGGACCGGCTCAGTGATCACTTTGCCGTTTTGGGTGACTGGATTGACCTCGCTCAAATTTTCGAGGATGTAACCCTCCGCCGTCAGACGGCAGATCACATGCCTGCGCGACACCATCGGATCTTCGAGGACAATCGTCACTTCGTCAGGATCGCGTCCTAACGTCCACTCTTCACCCTCTTCTAACCGAACGACCATTCCGGCGAGAGGTCCTTCTTCAGCGATGAGATAGCCAGCCATTCTTTATGTTCCTTCACTTGACGCGTTGCATCGGCCCGTTCATTTAACTATGTTCAGTGAATAGAATCAAGCCAGAAAAAAATCACAGAATACTTTCTTCAGCGGCTTTTTTGAAGCGGATCAGCTCTTCTTTCCAGTAATCGAGATAGTTCGTATAGTCTTCCAACGCTTCTTTGAACATTTTATAGTTCATGTCATACGGTAAAACTAAAGAGAGTGTCAAGAAATTCTCATTTTCATCTAAAGCGATCGCAGAACCGCCCGTGCCCTGCCCTAAAAAATTGGCCTTCATCAAAAATATGAACAGTTCTTCCCGCTTAATCTGTGGGAGGGGTCCCAATTTCCCCCAAAACGCCACCCCGGAGTCGAGCTCTTTAACCGCTACAGATAGCTCTGGATTCAAGTGAAGATGGTACATCCCATCCTCCCCCTTGCTGGGCAGAGGACCCATTTCCAGATCGGCGACAAGCTGATTTAATAAAGGTTCCAACATGAGATCATTACACTATTTGAAAATGTTGATTTTTGAAAGATTTTTTCACAGATTTTAGAGTCGCTTCGAAGGACATATTTGAATAAGTAGGCCAAGAAGCGAGTGTAAAAGATGATCTCATACCACAGGTTTAACCCCCTGAGAGTTAAAATACAAGTGAAAATCTCATAAAGACCCTCTTGATTTTTGTAATAAATGAAATTAAAAATCTGATATAATAAAGTTAAATAGGAGAATATATGCTCAAAGACGAATTTAATCGCTTAATGAAACTATTTCATGAAGCTTCAGAGGGAAAATCGATTAATCTCGAAGAAGTGTTCAGCCAATCCTTACAGTTTTTCGAGCACTTAAAAGACCAGATCGCCCACGGCTCTCTCGAAGATAAAAAAGCCGCGATGCAAATGATGTCGGATATGTACACCCAAATGATCGCCGAGTCCAAGAGGATCAGCGAGCGCTCAGGCATGAGCGAAGAGCAGCTCGTTTCATTTGCCGAAAATCCCGCCAACTTCACTCCCGAGCAGTGGAAAGCGATCCAGGCCTCCAAAGAAAAAATCATGCACGCCGGCACCGACCTTGCTAAAACCCTCCAAAATATCAATAAACCCCCTTCCACCAAACCTGCTTCCACCGGCGAAAAGAAACCGCACGACAAAGATAAAAAACACAAAAAATCAGATTGGATGAAATCGTGAGATCATACCACTTTTTAAAAACCATGCTTTTCGTATCTTTTTTCACATCTGAGAAAAAATCTTTCAAAAATCAACATTTTCAAACAATGGGATGATCTCATGATCCAAGAAGAATTTTCCCGCCTCATCTATCTCTTTCAGCAGGCCTCTGAAGGAAAAAATGTCACGGTTCAGGAAGTCTATCAGAGATCTTTTGAGTTTATCGACCATTTAAAAGAAGTGATCCAAACAGGGGATGCAGAAGATCGAAAAGCCGCAGTTAAAATGATGAATGAGTTATATAAGCATCTGCGCGATCACACCAAAATGATGTGTGAAAAATCGGGCATTACCGAACAACAATTGATCGAAAAATCGGAGAATCCAGCCAACTTTCCGCCCGATCTATGGCGTGAGATGCAGGAAAACAAAGCAAAACTTGCTCAATCTGGGCAACAGCTCATCCAACTTCTCCAGCCCGAAGAAAAACAAACCCTTGAGAAAAAAAATCAAGCATCGAAAAAGACCACGGGCAAAAAGAAGGCAAAAAAATCTCAATGGATGCGTTCCTAATTTGTCTTGTTGAACAGTTGCAGAGCTTGAGCGGCTGTGCAACGGTCGGCCGGATCAGGTTCTAACATTTTTTTTAATAGAGAAAAATAAGGAGACGACTTTAAACGAGAGGGGAGCCAGCCTTTTTGCAGCTGTGAGATTTGCTTTAGCCTACGCGCGTCTACTTCTTCCGGCGTGTTTTCTTTGGGTTGCACGGCGCTCCAGAAGGGGTATTCATAGGCGATGATGCAAAAAAAAATGAGCCCTAACCCCCAAACGTCCAATTTATCCGTCTTAATCGCGAGCGAAGCCTGCTTAATT
The DNA here is from genome assembly GCA_963839895.1 of uncultured Verrucomicrobiae bacterium. Classification (GTDB taxonomy): domain Bacteria; phylum Chlamydiota; class Chlamydiia; order Chlamydiales; family Rhabdochlamydiaceae; genus CAJCIW01. Next base: position 1,424,581 of record CAWIWQ010000001.1, on the reverse strand, counting down.
TCTTCTCTGGTAAACCCGGTTAAAAGTTCATTTTTTGCATATTCAGGAGCACACCATTCAGCCATCACTGGCAATTCTTTCAGCCTCATTTTATTCTCGCGGTAGGCGGCCAGATGAAAATCGGCAATCACTGCCAGGGAACCCTTCTTTTTATTAAGATCAAGTAAGATATTATTGGGTTTTAGATCGTGATGGATGATCCCTTTGTTATGGATCTCGTTTAGACCGATGAGTAGATCAGCAATTATTTTTCGTTGCTGAAGTTTTGAAAGTTTTGCAGATTCAATTTTTTTATCAACGGCATACCTTAAATAATCAGCAATTGTTCCATCCCAATAGTAATCTTCGATGAAGTATAAATTTTTTTGTCCATTAATTGGAATGATGAAGCGTTCTTCTATGTTGATAATTCCTCGTTTATGTTTCAGTTCCATCAACATTTCTGTTTCCACCCACATGTTTATGAATTGCGCTTCTTTTGAAAATGCAGGTGCACCGGGTTTAGACAATGCCTGAGGAAGCCTGACAAACAAAGGACGAATTAGGGCTTGAACTTTCCCTGCGGGAAGAGACATCGATCTCATCACCAGCTTATCGAAACCTATTCCAAGTAAATGCCCGACACTTTCAAAGATGAGATAATATTGTCCTCTAATAGAAAAGAGAATCGCACAAGGCAAGTTAGAATCGGTGAGATAAAAACTGCGCCCTTCTCTTAACACTTCCGTATTCCATTTTGAGAGCTGAGATTGGATGAAGGGGACAATTATTTTTGATTGCTGTTTCAAATCCGTAAATAGCTGATCTAATTTCTCTAGGGCTAAAGCGTATTTTTTTTTATCGTATTTTTCATATTTTAATAAAATTTTCCGCGCTATAACTAGCGTTTCCTGTTTCATGCTTTCAATGGTCTCTTTCAGGATACGATTAAGCCCCTTGTTTTCCGCCTTGCGTTTTTTCACAATCGCTTTGATCATGGGAACTAATTGTTTAGACAGGCTATTTAAGCTGGATTCAAGCTGTTGCATAGCCAGTTTTTCCTGTTTGGATAGAGGGCTTTGAACGCTTTGACGCGCTTCAATCAGGTACTCCAATCCTTTATGAATCTCGGTAAGTGTTCTTCTGGTCCTGATATACTCGCTTTCGCTGGCAGGGTCTATTACTCTGCGTGAGAGCTTCTGTTTAGAAGTTAAATCAGCAACCGATTGGTTGATCTTTATTAAAGTCTTTTCAATGGCTGGAATGAGCTGATCTAAGCTTAACCCTTTTTGCAATTGGGTCGTGAATAACTCTTTTAAACTCGACTCTTTAAGTTCGAGTGGCAATAGCTCTAAATGTATCTGAGTCACGTCACACTCATCTCAAATTAAGCGTACATTAGATAAAAAAAAAGCCGTTGTCAAGAAGACAACGGCTGTTAAATCCCCTCTCTTTAACAGAGATGGAATTAGGTTTGCGCGTAGGAAGCTCGTGCAGCTTCTTTTGCAGCATTGCTCGCTTGAATCGCAGTGTCGTAGTATTTACCCAAATTCTGCTTGGTCGTCTCTGCAGTGCTGTTCGCCATCTGAGTAACGCTGGACGTCAATTGCTGTGCTGCTTGCTGTTGACCTGCAAGTCCTGTATAGACCGCTTGGCCGCCTTGACCCAGGGCATTACCTGTACCTGTGATCAGCTGACCCCACGTTTGGATCTGTGTTTGCCTGTGATTGATGCGCGATTGGGTCGTGTTAAGCGCTTTTTCCTTCGCAGTGATCTTCTCTTGTAGATCCTGCTTGAAGCGAAGCTGTTCTTTTTCGTCCATCGCTGCATAGGCTGCTCCATTCTCAGCATCTGTCGCTTTCGAGGGAACCGTTGGATCATCCAATAGTTGTTTTTTTCGAGCATCAATATACGGATCTTCATCGTCCGTCGCTGGTCCGGTGACTCTTTGAGCCGGCGCTACGCCGCGAGTTACTGCTTGCAGCTTGTCCATTTTATCCAAATCTGCTTTTTGTGTGCCGGCCAAGTCAGTATCTTGTTTATTGGTCCTACTTTCTGCTACCACAGAGAAAATCGAGCTACCTGCCGATATGGCTGCGCCAAATGCTTGGCAAGCGATGCCCCAGGCTTGATACTCTGCTTGTTGCCGTTGGGCTTCAGCAGCTGTATTAATCGTGTTCTCTTGAACCTCGGCTTCCTTCGTCGTCATGTCGCAATACGACGCCTGCATTTCATTGTAAATCGAGATGAGTTCATTTGACAGCGTATAAAGAAGTGCTGCTGGCCCTGAACTGACTTGATCCATACTGCCATACGCCGGCGGCGGGGCTGAAAAGCCTGGAGAGTCAGGCTCTATAATTGGTGTTGGTCGGGATCCTGTATCCATATTATTATCCTTTTTTATCTGTTTATTTTATTAACTGTATTAACCTTGCAGTACCTTAGCCACAGCCGCGGGTGCTTCATTCAGAGAAACGGTCATTGAGGCCAATTCTTGGCTATGAGCGCGCAGCATGCTAGTCAGGGCTTTTGTATCAGCGGTGATGGCACCACTATTCATTGAGATCAACGCTTGCAGCAGGGTGAGCAAAGACTGCCCTTGTCCTAAACTGAAAGTGTCGAGGGCTAATTTAATATCCGTTATAGCTTCAGTGATCTGACCGCCTGCTTGCACCGCGTAAGCCCCTATTTTGGCATATTGCATGACCTTAAGAACATTGGCAAATTTGGAAAATAGACCTATAGTTCCACCGGAGCATTCTGCGGCAGAGGCGCCTCCACCGGCGAGCGCTGCCAATAAATCGACGATAACTTCAATTAAACCCGTTAGCATTTCTTTAGTGGTTCCGTCTGGCATTCCAGACAAAATAATAGCCGCTAAATATTGACCAAAATTGGTGCTCATCACAGCTTGCGAACCAGCGAGGACTCCCAAATTCACGCTTTTAGGAAATCGAGTGAAGGGGTTTTTGCTCGTTTTGGTTGCATTATTTGCCTTATTGGCCGTGTTTTCTGTCGTTTGATCTGTTGAATTGGTTGTCTCATCAGTCATATCTGTGGCTGCATTTGCAGTGTCCTCAGAGATATCTTCAGCTACACAGGCTGCACTGGCTCCGCCCACCACTATTGTCACTACAATTGTGGCTGCGATGATAATCGCGCTAGCTAAAATGTTGGCATCATTCTCCGACATTCCAGCTTTTTGCAATTCGGTGGAGAGAGCTTGAGTGGCTTTGTCCATAGCTCCCGATGCGGAGAGAACGGTCATGACGATAACGATCGCTGCCAGTTCCGGCTGTCCGCAGAGAATCGCAACGGCGGCAATGAGAACCCCGACGCCAATTCCGACGTATTTCATCACATTGCTTTCTGTTTGTTGGGCCGTTTTGTCGGCTGCCTGCGTCGCCAAGTCTTTGTTCACCGTATTCATTTGAGCATCGGCATCAGTCACCAAAGCTTTGTTCACGCTGCTATCGGCTTGAGCTCTTTGGTTGCCCCACTGAGCAATCTGACTTTCTAATGTCGCCAGCAATCCCATCAATTCGCCGAGAAGTTGCTGCATTGACGAATCTGAAGGTCCTCCTTGGGCGGCAGTTGGAGTAGGTGGATTAGAGACCGGCTTGGGGGCTCCGCTTTTGGAGGCCGAACCTGTGTCGAGTTGATCGACAATCTCTTCTAAAGCCATAGTTAACGAAGCGAGCATCGCTTTAGGATCTTCGCCATTTTTAGCTTGCACAAATCTATTTTCCGCAATCAAGTTTTGCAAATTGTTTACAAAGACATCTTGGTTATTAATTGTAGTCATATTTTAGCCCCTACCTAAATCTGATTGTAAGGCCTGTGCAATTTGATTGACCACGGCTTCCAATTGAATATGTTGTTGCGAGTTTTGAGAATCTGTTTGTACTTGGTTGGTGGTTATTTGTTCCGCTGAATCGGCCAGCTGCGTATTCATCTGCTGCTTAGCTTCTATCGATTGGAACTTAGTTTGAGCACTTGTCAAAGCGGCCTGGTCGCCTGTATTAGTGGGGTTGGCAGCGACGGCAGCCGCAGCCTTTGATACGGCCGATGCAGCTTGTGTAACTTGATGTTGCCAGTAAGTGTATTCACTTTGTTCAATACCAACGGCTTGTTGGGCAGCCCCGGCATCAGCGAGCTGTTGGGCAGAGCCCGAACTGGTCGCGAAAGAAACAGCCTGCATGAGTGCTAATAAGTAATTCATGTTTTTACCTTTTTTATTTTTTTAACTTTTATTAATGAGCTATTTGGTTTTGCACAAATGTTTGGTATTGTTTTGAGGTCGCATTAAATAGATTGCTACAAGACGTCATGTATTGATTAAAAGTATTACCCGCAAACTGTGCTTGGGCTTGGAGTGATTGGGATTGGGCACTTTGAGTGTTATTCCACTGTTGCATAGCATTTTGGATGTTCTGCATATGCGCTTGACCCGTTATAGTATTAGCACCACCGTCAAAACCTCCGTCATCAGTTTGTGGCTTAGTTACCCACTGATTAATGTCCTCTGCGACAACGTGAGCAATGCTCCATGTGTTGGGGTTTTGAGACGCGATCGTATCTGGATTTGAGCCTTGTTCAAACTCTGAGCAGACTTTAGTCAATGACTGGAGAATTCCATTTGCTGTATTAGGATCCATCCATTGTTGGTCTTTTGGAAGAGTCATTTCATATTTCACAGCATCATAGAGCTGTTTCATGTATTGAAGGAGTTGTGCAGCTTGCGCGTCTGTAATACCGGACCCGTTATTAATTTCGTTTTGAGTTTGGGTTGAAAATTCTTCACAGGCCGAACCGATGTTCATAGAAGTAGAAAGTTCTCCCATCGCGTCACCTTGCAGTGTCATAGCTCCTGGCATAACGGCCATTTGACCAATTTGGAAGGCTTCTTCCGTTCCTTGACCGCCTTGCTTAACTAAGGCTTCCATTTGTTGGATTAATGACGCTAAAGACGCGAAATCCGAATTATATTGATTTTGCATATCTATCCATTGCTGGATATAATTGTGCAAATCATCATCCGGGCCACCATTGATTGGATCTATATTATTATTAGGAGTAGACATAGTTATTAACTTTGGTTATGTTTTTTTAGGGTGCATTTCCATGGAAACATACCCCTTCAAGTTTAATTTTAATTGATATCGATTTTAATTTAAACAACTATTTAATTATTTTTTTAAGTTACTTAAATCCAATCTTTAACAAACATTTAAAATTATAAATATTAATCAATTTAAGATGTTTATAATCAATTTCTTATGATAGATATTTTTATTTAAGTTCCTCATTATCAATTATTAGATTAAATAAAAAAATATTTACAAGTTAATGAAGATCAGCATTTTACGATTTTAGAAGATAAAATTTAGGGAATTCATGATTGTTTTAAAATGATAATATTCGTCTTTTTTAATATTGAACATTTCAACTATTTGATTTATAATAGATTTATATAATGATAATAGGAGCTTAATATGGCATCTTCGGCAGGGGCATCTTCGGCAGGAAATCCTGTACATTCTGTCGTTGTTCCACTCCCCGGACAACAAAGCGCAAATCAATCGCCCCCGGGCGCAGCTGCAGTAAATCAAGTAGCTAACAACGTCCTTAATAATAATGTGAATTCTGCAGGGCTAGCTGTGAATATTCAACAAGTTCCAATGCCTGACATTTCCTTCTTTAAAGATCATGGCTCTAACATCTCTAAATATAAGTTGGGAAATCAACAAGATGCTATGAACACGGCTTATTACAATTTGTGTGCAGAAATCACCCGAACAGTGCCTGGCATGCAAAACGCTACCAGGATGTTCTTTAACCATACTTCGTGGACTGTGACCTATACCGAACCTCTTATAGATCCTGTGACTCATCAGCCTGTTATAGATCCTGCGACTCATCAACCCGTAACTAAAACGTCCGTTAAAGACTTGCGTGAGCTCGTCAATACTCATCCTGAGGTTCAAACAGCCTATAAGGCTCTAGAAAAATCTTGTAAAGCTGTCCTCGGAAAACATGTGTCGCTTCACCACTATGCCATCGATGCGGGCAGAAGAACTAATGCGGGGAGTATCGTGCCTTGCGATCGGCAAAAGACGGAAACTCTGCAACATTTACCTGATAATTACGAGAAGAGTGCAGACGCCGCTACCGGTTTTATTTCTGGACCTACCCAACAAGCGCGTCAAGTCCAAGAAACAGCGGCTATAAGTCGAACGGCTGCTGCGGAGAAAATTTTAGTCGTCGTAGATGCTGTAATCAAGGATCTCACCCCTGAAATCGCACAATTGCAAACTCAAGCAGATAACTTAAAAACTGCACAACCACCTAATCCCCCTTTATTGGCTCAGACAGAGCGACTTCTTCAAGAAAAGACAAGAAAAAGAAAAAAATTAGAAGCTGACCGTTTGGCCTTATATGCTGTACTCGCTACCATTCCAACGAACGCGAATCCGACTCCTCAAGACCTCACTAATGCAGCTAGACGTTTGCAAGATGAGCTTCAGACATACATTGACAAGGAACGAGAAACCCTGCAAAAAAGCGGCGTAAATCCTAGACTTCCACAGTGGCTCCCTGCGTTCATCAGAAGAAAGACCAAAGACATTCCGGATGATAAAAATTATGCGTTTCAAGCGGCTGTCCGAATGTATTCTGCTCTACCTGCTGAACAGGTGCGCGCTGAGTATCATCAATTCCTGCATAGTCAGCCAGAGATGATGGAAACAACGGATAGCACGATAGAAGATTCAATTATCCGCTTCCTCACCGGACAAGCTCCCACCATACCTGAAATTGATCAGGCGATCGCTGCGATTTCCGATCAGAACAATAAAGTTGCTTGCGACACCTGGTATCAAGCGGCTATAAAGGATGCTAGATCTTACGTGAATCCGGCTACACCAAACAATGCGCTTAACCATGCTCTTCCAGGTTTTCACCACTTCCCCCTGTATAATGCGGCTCCCAGATCCAGGGTTACGTTGCTAGCAATTGGACAAAAGTTCAGTAATATAGTGGGACGACCTGCAGCTCAGCCGGCAGTACGTACTGCATTGCAGCAACGCATTGGTCAAATCAAGACCCATTTTGCATTTGATCAAGCCCAGCCACAACAGGGGCAAAATGCCAAATCATGCAAATTTTCGCCCGCGACCGATGAACACCTATATCATCTTTAGGCTGTATTGGAGCGGATGATTTGGGGCTGTTGTTGTTTAGTGATGCAGTCCTTATCGACGATGACCTCTTTGATCGTAGGATCAGAGGGGACATCGAACATCAATTCTAGAAGTAGATTTTCCACGATCATTCTTAAGGCCCGAGCGCCGGTACCCGTTTCTTTAGCTTTCTCAGCCATAGCCCGTAGGGCATCTTCTGTAAAGCGAAGACTGACATTTTCTTCTTTGAAGAGGTGTTGATATTGCTTGATGATCGCGTTTTTGGGTTTGACGAGGATTTCGACGAGATCTTCGGTGGTCAGCTCATTGCAATTGGCGATGCTGTTAAATCTACCGACGAATTCCGGGATCATGCCGAAAGAGATCAGATCTTCCGGCTCGACTTTCGAGAGAAGATAGTTGGTCTCGTGGGCATTGAAGACGCGGGATTCTCCGGCGTCAAAGCCGATCGTGCTTTTCCCTAAACGTTTAGCGATGATCTTATCGAGATGGACGAACGCGCCGCCGACAATGAATAGGATATTTTGAGTGTTAACGCGGATGTATTCTTGATTGGGGTGTTTGCGACCGCCTTTTGGGGGGACGTTAGCGATCGTACCTTCGACGATTTTAAGCAGGGCTTGTTGTACCCCTTCCCCGGATACATCGCGGGTAATTGAGACGTTGCCGGTGGTTTTACGGATCTTGTCGATTTCATCGACGTAGATGATCCCCATTTCAGCCCTTGCGATATCGTAATCAGCCGCTTGGACAAGACGCAAGATGATGTTTTCCACGTCTTCACCTACATAACCCGCTTCGGTAAGGGTGGTGGCATCGGCGATGGCAAAGGGGACGTCGAGGATGCTGGCCAAGGTTCGAGCGATGAGCGTCTTGCCGGAACCGGTAGGACCGAGGAGTAGAACGTTGGATTTACTGTATTCAACTTCGTTTTCGCGGTGTAGCGAGCGGATCCGCTTATAGTGGTTGTAGACGGCCACAGAGATCGTCTTTTTGGCCCGATCTTGGCCGATGACATACGCATCGAGGGATGTCTTGATCTCTTGAGGTTTTAACAGCTTTAATTCGTGGTGAATAGGCTTTTTTTCGATGATTTCCATGCAGAGGCGAATGCATTTATCGCAAATGTAGGAATCGGGTCCGGAAATCAATTTTTCGACGGCATCTTCAGGACGACCGCAAAATGAGCAGTGTGGGCCTTCTTTCTCTTTTTTATTCATACGGGCGGCAGTTTTAGGATTTTGTTTGCGAGGTTTTTTGCGTATGGGAAGCGACTTTATCGATAAAGCCGTAGGCCAGGGCCTCTTGAGGGTTCATATAGTAGTCTCGTTCTGAGTCTTCCATGATTTTAGACAAGGGCTGTCCCGATAGGTCTGCCAAGATTTGAGCGCATATCTTCTTCAGCTCGAGGATTTCCTTAGCTTGGATCATGATGTCCGCCGATGTGCCGGTAATGCCGCCAGCGGGTTGATGGATCATAATCCGGCTGTTGGGTAGGGCAAAGCGTTTACCTTTGGTGCCCGCTGCGAGCAGCAGCGCTCCCATAGAAGCTGCCGACCCTAAGCAGTACGTATTGATGTCATAACCCATGAAGCGCATGGTGTCGTAGATCGCAAGGCCCGCTGTGATCAACCCCCCTGGGGAATTGATGTAGATATTCACGTCTTTTTTGGGGTCTTCTGCGCGTAAGAATAGGAGTTGGGCGATGACGGTATTGGCGACAGCGTCGTTGATCTCAGTGCCGATGAACACAATCCGGTCTTTTAACAGACGCGAATAGATGTCCATGGCGCGCTCGCCGCGACCGGTATCTTCGATGACATAAGGAATTGAGTACATTGCCAGACCTCAACAATCAGTTCAGCTGTGTTATTTTCAGTATGGCGGACGCAAGTTTAATCCGCAACTAGAACGAAACCTAAATTGGCGCGATTTAATATTTCAACTCCGCGATTTTTTGGCCGAGTTTTTGATAAAAATCTTTGCATAAATCCAATTCATCTCTTGAAAAGTCTTCGGTAAGGATTAGGTTAGCTTGCTGCTGGATTTTTTTCAGTTGGGCATTTGTTTGACATTCATCAATTTTGATGCACAGGTCCTGTAATTCCATAGCTGAGGAACTAGCAGGAGCATTCCCAGAAAAAGCCTTTAATCTTTTTCGCATGTCCTTGATTCGGTTGCTCGTTTCAATTGCGGAAGGGTCATCGACATAATTGAAATACCGTATTTTTAATTCGTTAAAGGCCTTTTCAATTTTATTTAGTTCAAAAAGAGAAGGGAAATTGTCAAGACTAGTATTGATTGCCTGAAGTTGGCTTGCAGCAGACATAGAGACTCCAGCTGAGTCTAAAATGGTCTATAAATTTTATTTGATTTGGGGATTAAACGCAAAGACGCCAATTAGCGGCTTGGCGCCTTTGCGTTACACCTTCGTTATCACGGTAAAAAGGCTCACCACAGAGATAAAACACCACAGAGGGATTTTCGTGCCCGAATTTTGTCTCTGTGGTTTCTTGTCTGTGGTAAAAAACTCATTACCTATCAATGCAAAAGGCGCCAATTTGCGACCTGGCGCCTTTGCGTTACACCTTCGTTATCACGGTAAAAAGGCTCACCACAGAGATAAAACACCACAGAGGGATTTTCGTGCCCGAATTTTGTCTCTGTGGTTTCCTGTCTCTGTGGTAAAAACTCATTACCTATCAATGCAAAAGGCGCCAATTTGCGACCTGGCGCCTTTGCGTTACACCTTCGTTATCACGGTAAAAAGGCTCACCACAGAGATAAAACACCACAGAGGGATTTTCGTGCCCGAATTTTGTCTCTGTGGTTTCTTGTCTGTGGTAAAAACTCATTACCTATCAATGCAAAAGGCGCCAATTTGCGGCTTGGCGCCTTTGCGTTACACCTTCGTTATCACGGTAAAAAGGCTCACCACAGAGATAAAACACCACAGAGGGATTTTCGTGCCCGAATTTTGTCTCTGTGGTTTCCTGTCTCTGTGGTAAAAAACTCATTACCTATCAATGCAAAAGGCGCCAATTTGCGGCTTGGCGCCTTTGCGTTACACCTTCGTTATCACGGTAAAAAGGCTCACCACAGAGATAAAACACCACAGAGGGATTTTCGTGCCCGAATTTTGTCTCTGTGGTTTCCTGTCTCTGTGGTAAAAAACTCATTACCACCTTATGAAATTTCAACGCAAGGCGCCAATTAGCGGCTTGGCGCCTTTGCGTTGATAATTTGCTACTTAGGCAAGGATTGAAAATTCTTCTGATAGAACGCAGCTGCATCTCTCGCCATGAAATTAGGAACATGCGATGTGAACATCTGACGGCACTTGGGGCAATGATGAGATGTAAGAAGCTGAATGTTTTTTTCGCTAAATGTATGGCCGCAAGGGACGAGAATCGAAAGATCATCAGTTGGACTCAATTCAATGGGGCAAGATAATGTGTCTTCAAGCTCTTGTTTCAGTTCAAATGAAGGAGTAGTTAAAGAAATGGATTTTTTCTGGCAGTAATTTTGCAGAGCTTTTCGGACATCGGGATCGGCAAATCCTCTTTCTTCCCGAATCCGCTGTCCTTCTTTAATGGCTTTATCGCGGGTATCCACATCGTTATAAAGATCGTAAATATGGTAAACTTCAAGGTCAATTTCATCTTGAATGGGTTTTGGGATAGCATCCCATAAACGGTCAAGAGTAGTTCTAACAAAAGCAGCTGAGGGAGTAAAAGAGAAAATTTGTTCCTGTTCTTTTAGCCATTCATTTTTAGTTTTAAAAGTGAGTAGACAGCGAATGTAATCTTCGCTCGAGAAAGGATTGATTGGAACATAGACGATTTGCTGCTGCTGTCCAAGTGTGGTTTCTACTATTTTGATTTTTGTATAGATCAGTTCAAATGAATCAAGGGTGTATCGTGTTTGGGGAAAGGATTTGAATTTTTCAAAAAGTTCATTCACTTGATTTCGAATAGTAACCCAACTTGTCCCCTACTGTCAAAGCATCTGTGGCGCGGCTTTTATGTTCTGATTTGAAGCCAAATTTTGCCTACTTTCTCAAGTATGTCTAAAATTTGGCTTCAAATCATGCCAAAAAATCGCATCCACATCTGCTGGACAGATAGGGGACAAGTTGGGTTAGTATTCAAAAAAGTGAGGTTTTGACACTGATCAAGATCTTTTTGCAAATTTACTAATGTTAAATTAATGACATCGAGACCCCATGTAGAGGCTACCTTGTCAATTGCATTTCCATGCACATCCGGCAGTAAGAGTTGGTGTTATATAAATTGGGTTAAGAGTAGTAATAGGAATTGCAGGATACCATGCGTTAGCTGTATGCGGATGTGGAGGTGCCATAAAGATCACCTATTGTGTTGCGTTGCGGATCACAAAATCTTCAGCTTTTTCGAGCACGAGGCGTGAAAAGGCTTCGGCGTGTTCGATCTCAGCGTTGCGCTGGTGGTGGAACAGTTTTTGCGGATTCATCAGCATTTCTAAGGCTGAAGTCGCAGGTGGGGGAACATCGGTAGCAGAAATCCGAATTTGCGCGTCGTTGACAATCTGTCTACAGAGGTAGAACATGCGGACAGCTTTTTCCGATTGTTGGTAAACGGTGGTGATGGTTTTTTTGCGCTCTTCAGCGGAGAGATTTTCCCAATATTTTTGGAAATCGGCGTCTTGCAAGAGCTGACGGAAGCGGAATTGGGTCTCTTTTTCAATCAATGTGACAGGCAGATCAAACGGGTATTGCGTCAGGAGGAATTCGCTGGCCTGTTCGCGCTGAGCTTCTTGGACGTGGGCATCGGCTTGTTTGTTGAGTAGATCGGTGATATTTGTTCTCATTTCATCGATGGAAGAAACACCTAATTTTTTGACGAAATCTTCGTCGAGCGCTGGAAAGGTCGCCAGTTCGATGGTCTTGATGGTGACACGGACTTTTTTGGGTTTAAGTTCTTCCTTGTCTTCTTTAGAGGCATCTTCGTCTGGAACGCTAACCCCTTCGACAGTATCGCTGAGGTTCTTACCTAGGACGAGGTCGTACATCCACTTGGCCATCGATTTTGGGGTGACTTCAAAGCGGGTATGCGAAAATAGAGGCGTGGCGGGGGTGTCTTCGATGACATCGACATCGAGAATGATAAAGTCCCCTTCTTGCACGGGGCGATCACTGACGTGCTGCCAGCTGGCGAAGAACAGCTGAATTTGGCGGATCGTCTCTTCGATTTTATCATCGCTTACTTCGGGACGTTTGACCGGTTTGAGCTTCATTTGTGCAGGATCAACATGCGGAACCTTCGGCTCGGTTTCAAAGGTGAGGATGAGGAGTGCGCCGCTTGATCCGTGTTGCTTCATTTTATAGGTGATTTTGGCATCGCGATGCAGAACAGGAAGTTGAGCGAGTTTTTGACATTCGGTGAATGTTTCATTGGCGATTTCTTGCTGCCACTGTTTATCGACATCTTTGGGGAAATTTTTTACGATCATTTCTTCGGGGGCTTTTCCTTTACGAAAGCCGGGGAGTGTGACTTCTTTAGCGATGGTTTTGACGGCTTTTTTATGCGCGTGTTTGACAAATTTTTCAAACACTTCAATGTCGAATTCTACAATGCAGGATGGCTTATGATGGATTGTAAAACGGACGTTATCATTCTGCAAGGTTTGAGGTTCTGTGACCGCTTGTTCCATTATAATGCGCTCCTGTAAATTTTTAGTCTTAAGCGTAGCGGGTGATGAGGCTTGAACTCACGACATTCACGTTGGCAACGTGACGCTCTACCACTGAGCTACACCCGCACGAAATTTAAATGCACTGCTATAGCGGGTGATGAGATTCGAACTCACGACTTTCACGTTGGCAACGTGACGCTCTACCACTGAGCTACACCCGCATAAGCGCAAAAAAAGGATGAAGTATAATCAGCAGCTCCTTTTGGATCAAGGCTTTGATCCCCAAGTTTTGGTAAGCGATTAAAATTAAATATTTTGCTTCCTACTGTTGCACTAATTCCGCGAACGTTGTAGTTTTTCGCCAGGTTGAGAAAAGTCGGCCGGCCAGTCAGCGGGTTGATTTTTCTTAAAAAAAGATTGCATCACTAAAATAAAAAATGTAAAAGCGTTTTAGAAGCCGTCCTAAAGACCAATAAACTTTCAAAAATTAAAGGTTTGGTTTTTGGAGACTGCCTCTCTTAGAAAATGGATTGCCTATGTTGAACTTTCGCAAGCTAAAACAAGACTTTTCTTCTTCGATTATTAAAGAGGGGCGCGAGCTGTATGACAAGCAAAAAGTCGTCTCGGCAAAGCTGTTGCATTTGGATGCCAAAACGATGCGTTTGTCTGCCAAGGTGCTCGGTCAATTTGAAAATTGTTACGAAAGTGAAATTGAAATCGATCGTCAAGAATGCGAAGCGATCGATTCCGATTGCGATTGTCCGTATAACTACGACTGTCAGCATCTGGCCGCTGTGTTGTTTTACCTAGAAGAGCATATCGATAAAATTCTCGTCGCTTTCTCCAAAGAAAATGATTTCAAACAGATGGGTGAGAAATCGGGGATCGATAAAGAAGAACAGAAAAAAATATTAGAAAAAATCAAAGAGGCTGAGTCTAAAGAGGTTCAAAGGCAAGAAGAACAATATCAACGGCAACTCTTGCAAGAGTACGTCGTCTCTTCTGGATTGCTGGCGGCCTCGCCGTTTTTTCGCGCTCAAGAAAAGCCGGACGTCGATCAGGCAGAGTTTGGCTTGATCTTTAATCCTAACCAAGAGGGGGAGAGTAAGGGAATTGTCGAGATCCAACTGGCGTTAAGATTACCCTTTCGCTCCAAACCGCTTTATATCCCTCAAGTCAAGCCATTTTTAGATGCGCTGCGCTATGAAGAGTCGATCTTCATCGGGGGTAAAAAATACTGTTTTTCGCTCAAATCTTTTGGGGCTTCTCAGCAAGAAATTGTCCGCATGGTCCGCGATAGTGCGCGGTTTTATGACAACGCCAATTCAGAGCGTGCGCTCAGGGTGGCGCAACTCGATCTAGAAGCTTTTGGCATGATCTTAGCCAAATCCTTTGATCTCGCATCGGCTCATTTCAATAAAACCCACTTTAGTGCTCAAGAAGAGGAATTTCCTTCTTTGCCGGGTCTTTATGAAGGGACGATGGAGACACCGCTCAAATTTTCCCCCTTGCCGGCACATCTCCGTTTTTCCTTGGAATACTTACCTCCGCCGACATCAAAAATTTTGGTCAACCCTCATGTCTTGATCGGGGAAGATGCAATCACCCTAGAGGATGCCCGTTTTTTTGAATGCGCTAAGCCGGGCATGCTGTACAAAAATGCTTACTACCGTTTTCCTGAGAGCATCACACGTGTTCACTTGCGCAACTTACGTCAGATCCGCGACATGACGATCCCTGAACCTTTGTTTGGAACGTTTGTTGAAAATGCCTTGCCGCAACTAGCCCGTTATGCTGAGATCGCCAATCAAGAGGCGATCGAAGATTTCGTCACGCTTCCCTTTCGTCGGCAATGTCGAAGCGGTATGCGAAATTTCTTATCTCGACGGGGAGCTAGAAGCTGGGCTCAATTTTATCTATGATGGACACAAGATTCCCTCTGCGGCTTCGAAACTGGGCTACGACGATGTCGCCTCTTTTGTGACCGAGCAGGGGATTTTAGCGCGCAATTTAGTCGAAGAGCGACAGATCATCGACGACCTATTTCAAGATTTTTTATTCAATCCCGAAACCTGTGTCTATGTTTCTAAGTCAGAGAAAAAAATTGTTGAATTCATGACCGATGTGATTCCGCGCAATCAACATCGGGTCACGTTTAATTGTCCGCAAAATCTCCTCGATCAATTCATCTACGATCAAACTAAATTCTCACTCAAACTCAGCCATACAGCACGGATCGATGTTTACGAAATTGAATTGTGTGTCGATGGAGCGTTGCGCGGCGTGCGTCTAGATCAATTATGGGAGTGCATGGGTGCCAAACGCTCGTTCATCGAGCTCGATTCACCCAAATCTAAAGCGAAAAAAAGCACTGAAGGCAATAAAATCCCCAAAATCCTCGTCTTGGATTTGGAGCGGTTAAACGGTGTGATTCAGTTATTTGATGAAATGGGCATCGAGGTGATGGAAAATCACAAACTGGAGCGCCCTCTCTGGAGCTTGGCGAATATCGATGCTTCCCAGTTTGAGGGATTGCCCGTCGAATTTTCCATGACCGATAAATTGATGGAAATTCGCAAACAAATGCTCGGCGAACAACTCCTCACATTCTCAGAAGTTCCAGCTGATATCAAAGCAACACTCCGCTGCTATCAACAAGAAGGGGTGCGTTGGCTGGAACGCTTGCGTATGATGTTCTTGAACGGGATTTTGGCCGATGACATGGGTCTTGGTAAGACACTGCAGGCGATTGTGGCTTTGACTCAATACATGAAGAAAAAGCCCTGCCATGCGCTGATTGTCTGTCCGACCTCACTCCTTTATAATTGGAAAGAGGAATTCGCTAAATTTAACCCGAAACTCAAAGTCACAGTTGTCGATGGGATCCCCTCTAATCGCAAAAAATTGATCGAGCAGCTCGAGAATTTCGATGTGATGATCACCTCCTACACTCTGCTGCAAAAAGACATCGAACACTATAAACTGACCCATTTCTCCTATGTGATTCTCGACGAAGCTCAGCACATTAAAAATCGCGGCACACGCAATGCGAAATCGGTCAAAATGGTTCAGGCTGAACATCGCTTGATTCTGTCGGGCACGCCGATCGAGAATTCTCTGGATGAATTGTGGAGCTTGTTCGACTTTTTGATGCCTAGCTTTTTGGGAACCTATGATCGGTTTGTGGAAAAATACATTCGCGTTTCCGGTAAGGAACAAATCAAAAATCTCGAATACCTGCGTAAAAAAGTCTCCCCATTCATTTTACGCCGCATGAAGGCCGACGTGCTCGACGATCTGCCGCCGGTTTCAGAACTGGTCTATCACTGTCAGCTCAGCGACGTGCAGCAAGAACTCTATCGCTCTTACGCTCAATCAGCAAGAGATGAGCTGGTCAAGCTCGTACAGCGCGATGGTTTCGACCGCGTTCAGATTCACGTCTTGGCAACACTGACCCGCCTCAAACAAATCTGTTGTCACCCGGCGATTTTTGCCAAAGAAAAAGCGGAAAGCGGCGATTCGGCCAAATACGAGATGCTCCTTGAACTTTTGCAGACATTGGTCGAAGGCAAACACAAAACGGTGATCTTCTCGCAGTATACCCGCATGCTACAAATCATGCGTGAGGACTTTGAAGCGCGAGGCATTCGCTTTGCTTATCTCGACGGTTCCAGCAAAAATCGCTTGGAGGTCGTCAAGCAATTCAATGAAGATGCGGAAATTCCTGTGTTTCTCGTCTCGCTCAAAGCCGGCGGTACGGGACTTAACCTCGTCGGAGCGGATACAGTCATTCACTATGACATGTGGTGGAACCCCGCGGTTGAAAGCCAAGCCACCGACCGTGTCCATCGGATGGGACAAAAAAATTCTGTATCAGCATATAAACTAATCACGCTCGGGACAATCGAAGAGAAAATTGCCGAGATGCAGAAGAAGAAAAAAGGATTGGTCAAGAAAGTCGTAAGCTGCGATGATGAAGCCATTGCTAAGCTCACGTGGGAAGATGTGCTCGAGCTTCTTAAGACTTAAAATTAGATAGGGGTATGGCACAAGCGAATCAATTTAATTTGAAACAAGTATTTGATAAGCTAGGACGTCGCATGTTCGATCGAGTCGGACAAGTTACGGGCATTTTTTCTAATGATATCGGCATAGACCTCGGCACTGCGAACACACTGGTTTACGTTCGCGGAAAAGGCATTGTCTTAGCTGAGCCGTCTGTCGTCGCTGTCGATTCCACAACCAATGAAGTGCTCGCCGTAGGTCATAAAGCTAAAGCGATGCTCGGCAAAACCCCCCGAAAAATCCACGCTGTCCGTCCGATGAAAGACGGGGTGATCGCCGATTTTGAAATCGCCGAAGGAATGATCAAAGCTCTGCTCAAACGTGTCACTCCTGCTCGGAGTCTGTTTCGCCCAAAAATCTTAATCGCTGTTCCGTCTGGCATTACAGGCGTTGAAAAACGGGCGGTAGAAGATTCGGCCATGCGCGCCGGCGCTCAAGAAGTTCTGCTCATCGAAGAGCCCATGGCGGCTGCGATCGGCGTCGATTTGCCGGTGCATGAACCGTCCGCTAACATGATCATCGACATCGGTGGCGGTACCACAGAAATTGCGATCATTTCACTCGGCGGCATCGTCGAATCGCGCTCGCTTAGGATTGCTGGCGATGAATTCGATGAATGCGTCATGAATTACATGCGTCGCACGTATAACTTGATGATCGGGCCAAGAACGGCCGAAGAAATTAAAATGACGATCGGCTCGGCCTATCCACTGGGCGAGCACGAATTGGAAATGGAAGTGCGCGGCCGCGACCAAGTTGCCGGCTTGCCGATCACTAAACGGATTAACTCAGTTGAAATTCGAGAATGTTTAGCCGAACCCATTCAACAAATCGTCGAAAGTGTAAAACTCGCTTTAGAAAAATGCCCTCCGGAACTTGCGGCAGATCTCGTCGAACGCGGCATGGTCTTAGCAGGCGGCGGCGCGCTGATCAAAGGCCTTGATAAAGCTCTGATCAAAGAGACGGGCCTTCCCGTCATTGTAGCACCCAATCCACTGCTCGCCGTTTGTCTGGGCACGGGTAAAGCACTCGAATATCTCGATAAGTTCAAAAAGCGCAAAGCTCACGCAATATGACTTCCCAGCTGCAGAACCCGCGTTTGATCGAATGGATCAATGACGCCATTCAACTGTGTAAACCCGACAACGTACACCTGTGCGATGGTTCCCTTCAAGAATATCAAACCCTATGTCAAGAGCTCGTCGATAAAGGGGTTTTTGTACCGCTAAAAAAACGGCCCCATTCGTTTTGGTGCCACTCTACTCCCGCCGATGTCGCGCGTGTGGAAGAAGCGACCTTCATTTGCTCAAAGTCTCAAGACGATGCCGGACCGACCAATAATTGGCGCGATCCTCAAGAGATGAAAGCCCTGCTAAAACAACGTTTCAACGGAAGCATGCAAGGGCGAACGATGTACATCATCCCTTACAGCATGGGTCCGATTGGATCTCCTTTGAGTCATATCGGCGTAGAAATTACCGATTCACCCTACGTCGTCTGTAATATGCGCATCATGACCCGAATTGGTACTGAGGTTCTCAAAGTTCTCGGCACGGGTTTTTTTGTTCCCTGTCTTCATAGTCTCGGTGTTCCTTTGAAGCCGGGACAAAAAGACGTGTTATGGCCTTGTTGCAATGAAGAAAAATACATCGTCCATTTTCCTGAAGAGCGCAGCATTTGGTCGTACGGCAGTGGCTACGGCGGCAATGCACTACTGGGCAAAAAAAGTTTTGCGCTACGCATCGCTTCAGTGATGGCCCGCGATGAAGGGTGGATGGCAGAGCACATGCTCATCATGGGCATCACTAACCCTCAAGGCGAAAAACGGTATTTTGCCGCTGCTTTTCCCAGCGCTTGTGGAAAAACTAATCTCGCCATGCTCACTCCGACGCTTCCCGGTTGGAAGGTGGAATGTGTAGGGGATGATATCGCTTGGATGCGCTTTGGCAAAGATGGACAACTACATGCCATCAATCCCGAAGCTGGTTTTTTCGGCGTTGCCCCGGGTACTTCTTATGATTCGAATCCTAACGCCATGCGCACGATTGAGAAAAATACCATTTTCACCAATGTGGCTCTCACTGACGATCACGATGTGTGGTGGGAAGGGATGACACCAAAACCCCCAGCGCATCTTATCGATTGGCAAGGAGAGTCATGGACCCCCGATTCCGGCCGCAAAGCAGCGCACCCGAATGGTCGATTCACTACACCTGCTGCACAATGTCCTGTGATCGATCCCGCTTGGCAAGATCCTGAAGGTGTCCCTATTTCGGGCATCATTTTTGGCGGAAGACGCTCTTCAGTTGTTCCGCTTGTTTATGAAGCTTTTTCTTGGGCACACGGTACATTCATCGGTGCTGCTGTCTCTTCGGAAATGACCGCCGCTGCCAAAGGCGAGATCGGCAAATTGCGCCATGATCCCTTCGCCATGCTTCCCTTCTGCGGCTATAACATGGGCGATTATTTCAATCACTGGCTCAATATCGGCAGCAAACACCAAAAACTTCCGCGCATCTTCCACGTCAATTGGTTTCTCAAAGGCGCTGACGGCAAATTCCTCTGGCCCGGATTTGGCGAAAATTCCCGTGTCCTCAAATGGATTTTCGAGCGCACAGCTGAACGCGCTCCCGCCCAAACTACCCCCATCGGCTATCTTCCCACCGATCTCGATCTGTCTGGATTATCGGTTCCTAAATCAGCGTTGCAGGAACTCCTTTCCGTCGACAATGCAGCCTGGAACCACGAAGTCGAAGAACTCAAACACTATTTCAAACTCTTCGGTGCAAAATTACCGCAAACGTTGCGCGACGAGCTTAAATCTTTGGAAGACAGACTTTCTTAAATTATTGTTAATTAATTGCTTAATGATCGCTTTGACAGATGATATCATAAATGATATCATATAGTCCATGAACGCTCAACTATTGTCCTATCAAATAAGGGATTTAAAAGAGGTATTAAGAGATCATGGCTATTAAGAAAGACTTAAATTACTATATGAGATTGAAATGGTCTTACACTATCGAGCAAGAATCTGACAGAGGTAATGATTATTACATCATTCGTGTCAATGAATTGCCCGGGGTATGTACGGATGCTAAATCAATTGAAAAAGGATTAAAAGAAATTAAAGATGCAATTCAGGCAGCTATAAAATTGTACTTAAAAAATGGAGAGGTTGTGCCCGAACCGATTAAAAAAGAAGACTACAAAGGGAATATCGCTTACAGAACAACAAGTGAACGTCATTATTATGTGGCCAAAATTGCCAAAGAAATGCATAAATCCATTAGTAAAACTATCGATGATTTGATCGATGCAGGAATCGACAAATTGCATGTTCTCCCACATTAAGTATTACATGAGATTATCATGAAAAAATTCCTCTTTCTCCTCTATTTCATCACCGCCATCGTTTCGCTACCTGCAGAAATAAAAGTACTCGTTTTTGCCGGCAGTACACGTGCTGAATCGTTTAACAAAAAACTCGCGACGGAAGCTGCGGCGATTCTTAAAGAATTAGGCGCAACTGTCACATTCTGTCAGCTCAATGATTATCCCATGCCGTTTTACGATGCCGATCTCGAACGTACGCAAGGGATGCCAAAAAATGCCAAACGTTTTCGCGATCTAATGATCAGCCACGATGCGATTGTGATTGCCGCTGCCGAATATAATCACTCTATCTCAGCTGTACTGAAAAATACTTTGGATTGGGCGTCACGCGACGAAAAAGGACAAGGTTCAAAAGAGGCTTTTAAAGGAAAAAAATTCGCAATCATGAGCGCTTCACCCGGTAAAAAAGGTGGTGCAAATGGACTTGTCCATTTGCGCACTATCCTTGAAGATCTAAAAGCAGATACTCTTGAACTTCAGGTTACGATTCCCCGCGCAAATGAATACTATGCACAAGAAAATCGTCCTGAGACATCATTTTTACGAGAAGAATTACAAGAATTGCTAGGGCCTGTCGTCAATTAACCCGTGAGGGGCTTTTTGCGGCTTTTCCAAAAGCTTCTCATACATGTCCTTGGTCTAGTTTTTCAACTATGTCCTGCAGACATGCATGAAAATCTTATTGAAAAATCCATCAAAAATCCCCCAGGTGCTTAATTGACGACAGGCCCTAAGATCTTAATGCTTTAGCGATCGGCATCTTGGCGACTTTGAGGCCGGCTAGAAACGAGGCCACAATGGCTGAGATAGCGCTGAGGGCCATGGTTTTTACGGCCATACCAGCTGTGAAATAAAAGGTGAGGAAAAACTCTTTGGTTGATCCGGGGCCAGGGGGCATCAGGATTTGTTTGTGAAGGAAACCCTTGGCGATGACATCGGTAAGGCCGACCCCGAGTAAACTACCGATGAGTCCAAGAATCGCCCCTTCCCCGAGAATGAGCTTCATAATATCAAAGCCCGATTCACCGTTGGCACGCAGGTTACCGATCTCTTGTTTGCGCTCCAAAATCGAAGCGGAAATTGTATTGAAAATCCCAAGAAGTACAATCGAAAGGATGATGATCTGCACGACATAGAATTGCATCTTTAACCAATCGACGGAATTTTGATAATACACCTTATCCAACTCCGCAAATGAAGCAGTTTCCAGCTGAGGGAATTTTTCATCGCATCGATTGCGCTACGTCATTCCAATGTGTTTGATCTTTTAGGCCGACAGAAATCGATTCGACTTGGTCTGTTTGTAACAATTCTTGGGCTTTAGCGATTTGAATGCGAAAGACGTGTTTATCGAAATCGGCATTTCCGGTGTGAAAAATTCCTGAGACAGTGAATTTGCCTTTGTTGATACTTCCATCAAAAGCTTTAGTATAAAAGGTAACTTTGTCGCCGGGATGAACGTTAAGCACTTGCGCGAGGCCGCGTCCGAGCAAAATACCATCGGCTTGATCAGAGAGCGTTTGTCCCTCGACGATGTTTAACCGATCGAAAAACAGCGCTTCTTCGCGCGCATCAATCCCTTGACCTTGACCCGTGAAGGAAGCATCATCATGAATTAACATCCCACCGATTGAGATGCGCGGGAAAACCTGTTTTACGTGGGGATTTTTAAGCAGAAATCCGGTCACCTCACCCCAGTTAGAAATCCAATGTTTCCACGGCTTTGTGTAAACGGTGTCGCGATAACCAAGCGTGTGAATTTGACCGTTGCCATAATGAGCGTGAATCGTGCTTTCACTATAATCGGTAAGTACACCGTTGATAAAGCCCTTAAAACAAAACAGCGCGCCGGCGCCGAGGGCCACGGTGAGTAAAATGGCGATTGTCCGCCGGATATTGCGAAAGAGATTGCGGAAGCACAAAATGAGCATTTTCATAGCGTTAAATGCCCATCGTTAAAGTGGAAATTCTGCTGAGAAAATGTCTGCACCATCGGATCATGCGTGGTGAGAATGATCGACATTTTTTTCTGATCGACGAGTTTTGCAAAGAGCTCCATGATGCCGCGCCCGGTTTTTTGATCTAAACTAGCTGTGGGTTCATCGCCGATGATGACGTCTGGATGTTTGGCAAGTGCTCGTGCAATGGCCACACGTTGTTTTTGACCGCCGCTGAGTTCGCCCGGTCGTTTTTTGCGATGCTCCCACAGACCGACGGCTTCTAGGGCTTCTCTAGTGCGCTCAGCAATGAGTTCCTTCGCTAGATGTTGTCGTCGTAAAAAATATTCCACATTTTCTTGAGCGTTTAAGACAGGGATTAAATGAAATTGTTGAAAAATGAAGCCGATATTAAATTTGCGCACTTCATTTTTGCGCTTGGCATTCATCGTTGAAAATTTTTCTTCATGGAAGAAAATTTCCCCTTCCTGAAGGGGTTCGATCAAACCGAGCAAATTAAGCAGGGTGGATTTTCCTGAACCGGAAGGTCCGGAAATCGTGATCAATGAATGACTTGGAATGTCGAGATTCAAAGCGCGCAACGCTGCAATTCTTTGTTTGCCGAGATCATAATAAAAACTTATCTTTTTTAAAGAAAAAAGAGTTTTTTTATTGTTCATTTAAATAAACCGCAATTTTGATGAATCATGCCATAATTATCATTAAAAGACAAAATCATCTTCTTGCTTGTCTTAAATTTTTTAATATAATATCCTCGGTGTTCTCCGCGATCTCGGTGGTTTATTATGCGGCTTGTCATTCAACGTGTTATGCAGGCAAAGGTCGATGTCGATGGCAAAACGGTCGGAGCGATCGGACAAGGCGCACTTGTCTTATTTGGAGTACACAAAGAAGATGTTCCGGAGCAAACTGTATGGCTTACGAATAAATTGATTCACTTGCGTATGTTCGCCGATGCGCAAGACAAAATGAATTTATCTCTGTTAGACATCAAAGGGGAAGTGCTGATCATTTCGCAATTCACTTTGTATGGAAATTGTTCGGAAGGCAGGCGCCCAGAGTTCACCTCAGCTGCACCTCCTGATGTCGCGAAAGCTCTCTATGAAAAATTCGTTCATGAAACACGTCAGCATATTTCAAACGTGCATACAGGAATTTTTGGCGCGAAGATGCAGGTTTGTTTAGTCAATGATGGCCCAGTCACGTTCATTCTCGATGCAAAAAAAACAATTGATTCAAAGTCGTTAGCCGCTATGATTTAATTTTTGAATAAAGGATCTTTCATGCATTTTCTATCGCCTAAGAAAAAATATTTGCAAACTCTGCTTTATTGTTCCGTATTGTTAAGTAGCGCATCGCTTTCAGCTGTTGCATTTACGGTGAACAGTCTTGCCGATACAAATACAGGTGTGGGCACAACCGGGACGCTCCGTTTTTGTATCAACCAAGCTAATGTAGCCGGGGGAGTAAATTCGATTGCATTTAGTGTGAATGGAACTGTTAATCTAACGCAATCATTGCCCCCTATTGGCGGAACTCTTTTGACACTTACAGGCAACCCGAACACTATTAATGGTCAAAATCTTCATGAAGCTCTGTTTGTGAATCCCGGCACGAATGTAAACATCGCTCTTCTTAATATCCAAAACACTGTATCGCAGGGTGGTAATGGAGGAAATGGAGGATCGAACGGCGGTGGCGGCGCTTTGGGAGCCGGTGGAGGAATTTTCGTCAGCCCGGGATCAGGAGCCCTCATTTCAGCTATCACTTTCTCTAATTGCGCCGCAAAAGGAGGAAATGGCGGAGATTCTACAACTGCGTTGGCATCAGGCGGTGGCGGCGGGGGTGGAATGAATGAAGGAAACGGTGGTATCGCCAGTACAGGCGGCGGCGGTGGTGGTGGCTATGGAGGAGTAGGGGGCACAGCATTAGGTATTGGTGGCGGTGGTGGTGGTGGTCAGTTGTTTAATGGAGGAAATGGAGATTTAGGCGGTGGCGGTGGCGGTTCTGATGCCAACCCTGGACAAAATTCTCCTGGAACCGGAAACGGCGGAGACGGGGGCGCCGATCTCGCTGCCAATGCAGGTGGGACAGGCGGCGCCAGTGGTGCAGCTGGCGGTGCCGGGGGGAATGGTGTAGGCAATAGCGGAGGTGGTGGCGGTGGACATGCTACCGGTCTAAATATGGCTGGCGGAAATGGAGGAAATTCTAACCGTGGAGCAGGAGGCGGTGGCGGATCAGATCTCGGTGCCGGTGGTAATGGCAACGATTCTGTAGATTCATATGGCGGCGGCGGTGGCGGCGGCCATTCGGTAGCAACAGGGGGCGGAAGTGGCGGTTCAGGTGGAGATTTTGGCGGTGGCGGTGGTGGTGGAGGTGCTACTGGTGTTGCATTGATCGGAGGGTTAGGAGGAAACGGAGGCTATGGCGGTGCTGGTGCAGGGGGCGGTGATCCCACTAATCCAGGAGCAGGAGCTGGAAATGGAGGTTTTGGCGCAGGCGGCGGTGGGGGATATTCAGCGGGGACGTCTGGTCAAGGAGGATTTGGCGGAGGTAATGGAGGTGGCTCAGGGCGCAAAGGCGGCGGCGGCGGTGCTGGGTTTGGCGGGGCGTTTTTTATAGGCAATAATGGCAGTATGACAGTAGGTGATCCCATTTCGATTTCCGGCAGCAGCGTTCAAGCAGGAGCAGGAGGCCCTTCAGGTGGAGGAGCTGGGATGGCCCTTGGCACGGATATTTTTATTGAAACAACCGGACAGCTTAGTTTTGATTTTCTCTCGACAGCCACAACGTTGACCATCGCAACGTCCATTCAAAGTGATACGGTTACCGGAGGTGGCACTGGAGGACTTGCCATGGCAGGCGCAGGAAAACTGATTCTCACCGCTTCTAACAATTATGCCGGCCGTACGACTGTCGGTGGCACGGGTACAATCAGCATCTCCAATGATAATAACCTGGGTGCAATCAATAACATTGTCTTGTTTAATGGTGGTATTTTGGAGATGACCGCAGGGGTTGTATCTGCTAGACAATTTCAGCTTGGAGGCGCCGGAACTGTACAAACTGACAGCGGATCTTCTTTTATCAACGGTCAGATCACAAATTCAGGTCCATTCAATAAATCGGGACCGGCTAATTTATTTCTCACAGCGGCTAATACTTACACCGACGCGACAAATGTCCAAGCAGGACTTTTTGTCCTCACTTCGACAGGTTCGATCGCCTCTGCAATGCCGCTGACGATCCTATCAGGGGCAACAGCCCAAATCGACGGAACCGTAGCCTCGCCGGTTAATGTCAATGCGGGAGGGACATTAAAAGGTGTGGGTACCATTAATAATACCACGACGATCAATGGGAATATCATGCCCGGAGATTCGATTGGAACAATTAATGGCGCTACGTTTATTTTTAATGCGGGATCTACGTATTTTTTAGAATTTAACAATACGATGACCGATCTGATTGCTGCGACAACCAATGTCACCATCAATCCCGGTTCAACACTCAGTTTAGTTCCTGTCGGGTTAACTTCTCCGCAAAGCGTGTATACGATCATTACGGCACCCACTGTGGTCGTCAACGGGCCATTTACGCTTGTCAATCCTCTCACTCGTTATAATTTCGGCGTCATCTATAATCCTACCAATGTGCTTCTCGTATTGTTGTCATCACCTATTCCATTTAATGACATCATCGGTTCTGGCGTTGGCCGCTGTTTCGATGTGCTGCTCAATGAAAATCTCCCCGATTTGATGCCCATTCTGCAAATTCTCGATCAACAAACATTCAGTCAAATTCAGGATTCGCTAAATCAGATGCGGCCTACAAATTTCAATAATATTGCCTTTGCTGAAGAAAATGTCGCAGAACTGATCCGTCAAACCTTTACTCGTCATTTTTATGAGCAAAGAGCGGTTTCTTGCCCTGAGCAAGAACCATGGCGTATTTGGCTGGCTCCTTTTTACGAAACAGCGCGCCAACACGGCGATCATTCGCACCCGGGTTATTCTGAAAGATTTTCGGGATTTACAACAGCTGCTGATTACCGTATGGAAAAGCATTGGATCTTCAGCACAGGATTTTCTTATGCAGCGAGTGAAATGAATGTCCTTCATAGTCGCACGCATGCTCACTTCAGAAGTTATGCAGGAACTATCGGCACAGCTTGGACAGATACAGCGTGGTTTGCCGATGCGCTCTTTTCCTATCTTTTTAGTCCCGTACACGGTAGCCGAAAAATGGTGTTTAGTGTCACAAGCGCTACTATGCGAGATAAGGTGACGCGAAAAGCGACACATCATGAATCAGATAACCAAATCTTAAGCCATCTAGGTGGCGGCTATAATTTTAAGATCAGAGCTTCCTATCAAAACACCTATAACATTTATCCCTTTGCTAACCTCGATTATTACTACATGAGAGAAAGTGATTATCGCGAGCACGGCGCACAGAGCTTAGATCTCAAAGTAAAAAGCAAAAGTTATGATTTACTTCGTTCCGAAGGAGGTTTTGGCGTCAATTATAAAGGCTGTTTTACTCAGAGAGAAGTACTATGCGATGTGTCAGTCAGTTACGTGGGAGAGTTTCGCTTTCAAGGCAAACGCACGTACGCACGCTTTGTGCCTGCCAATTGCACATTTTCCAGCACAGGGTTAAAACCTCAGAATAACTTGATTTGTCCCACAGCGCGAGTACGCATTGCTGCACCTAATAATGGATTTTCCCTCACACTTGGTTATCATGGCGAATTCGGCGCCCATTTCCATTTGAATGCCGGCGAAGCAGAACTGCGAAAATCCTTCTAAAACGAGCCCGAGTCCGAAAATTCCTCTGTGGTGTTTTATCTCTGTGATGAATATTTTTTTTACCACTGAGATGGGAAATCGCAGAGAAAAAGAATCGGGCACGGGCACGCACACGGGCTCGGGCACGAAAATTTTAGAGAACTTTTTTTAATACAATTGTCGATAGAGGAGCTAGGGCAACTGTGATATAGGGTTCATGGCTATGACGATGAATGTCCACTTCTTCGATGGGATACTTGCCTTTGCCGCCGTATTTAAGATCATCGGAATTGAGAAGTGTTTTAAGATCTTTGATGTGTTCAACTTTAGCGTTTTGTCCCAGTGAAATATCATATTTTTCAAATCCTTTATCAGAAAAATTATGAATCACGATTACGCCTTGACCATCGGCATCGCTACGCTCATAGGCGATCACATTATTCGTCGGATGATCGCTGCATAATCGAAAATTATGATCCTTATTTTTCCAAAACGCCGGGCACTCGGCATACAAAGCGTTGAGATCGCTCACCCATGTTTGCAATCCCCGATGATACGCGCTATTTTCATAAGTGGGATCAAGTAAATAGCGTTGCACAGATCCTTCTTTTGACCAAATCGCGCTATCCCAGGAGCGAGTGCCCCCAATATCATCATTCATGTGAATTAAATAGCCGTGATTTGAAGACAGAATTTGCCAGGCAAAAAA
Source organism: uncultured Verrucomicrobiae bacterium (assembly GCA_963839895.1). Classification (GTDB taxonomy): domain Bacteria; phylum Chlamydiota; class Chlamydiia; order Chlamydiales; family Rhabdochlamydiaceae; genus CAJCIW01. Next base: position 1,396,806 of record CAWIWQ010000001.1, on the reverse strand, counting down.
GTTACGCATATCGCCGAATTTTTTCTTCAGTTTCGAAAATGTATCGATGGCATACAGAGTTTGATCATGCTGAGGAGGAAAATTTTCCTGCAAATGACGATTTGCCATATCATCATGAGAATGGGTGATCATCGACTTTTCACCCTCGCTAAAGTGATACATATGCTGCATGAACTTATCGTAATGATGAAAGGCGCGATGCTGCGGCGGTGTTTGCAAAAACCAACGCATCTTTTGTCCTTCGTGGATACCCCATTTTAAATCGAATCCAAGACCTCCCTGATCGATGGGTGTGGTCAGTTGGGGAAAATGATTGGGATCTTCGGCAATTTTCAAAACATCGGGAAACAATCCTGCGATCGAGCGGTTCAAATCTTTTAAGAAAGCAATCCCTTCAGGATTTTCTATCCCCTGAGGCGGCAAATCTTTACCAAAACGTTTAACAATATGGCTAATCGCATCGAAACGAATGGCATCGACATGCACTTCTCTCAGCCAATACAAAACACTCGCTTTTAACAGACGCTTTGTCTCGTCTTTGGAAAAATCAAAGAACATCGTTCCCCATTCTTCAGCAGGCCCTGCTGAAAATAGATCCGTGCCATCGAACTCATGCAGTGTGCTCTCTTTGGGTAGATGCCTGTAATGTGCAGGAATCCAATCGAGGATCACACCGATGTGATTTTGATGTAATTTATCAACCAAATATTGCACATCATCGATAGTTCCCATGCGTTGATTAGGAGCAAAGTAATTGTGCACCTTATAGCCCCAATCGACATCTCCCGGACGATTGCCGAGGTTATCTAAGAGTCCGTACAATTCGACGTGGGTGTAATGCATGTATTTGCAGTACGCCACCAGTTCATCAGCCAATTTTTTAAAGGAAACCGGTCGGCCTTCTTCTTTCATCCAGAATTCTGCGGAGAGCTCGTACACCGACCAAGGCCGATCTAGTCCATTTCCAGTTTGCCGCGATTGCATCCAATCGCTATCGCTCCATGTGTATTGATCAACAGCGCTGACCTTTGATTCCGCCCACCCACCGCAATCAACGGTAGAAAAACTGAAGGGATCTGTGCGATATGTGCAATTCCCTTGGGCATCTTCGATGAGATAACGATAGGAACGGCCCACAGGAGCTTTATCGGTAGAAATGTTCCATGTTCCCTCCGATTTTTCCATTTTCAGCTTGTGTTCTTCATAGCCGTAAGCAGTTAACACTAACGTGACGCTTTTAGCATTGGGGGCATACACACAAAATGTTGTTTCATTGCCTTGGATGTGCGCGCCTCGATGTTCATATAAATACACAGGATCGGCTGTGCCATTTTCATGACTTGCGATTTCCAAAATCCAATCTCTCACCTTTGGAGAAATCCAATGCAAGTGTGCGGCGCGCTGATGTTCAGTGGAAGTTGAATAGAGCACCGTCATACGTTCGAATTCTTCCAACTCTCCTGATAATTGCAAATTTTTCACTACTTTCTTCTCTTCATCGAGCAGCTGATCGAGATGAGGACCTCTTAAGTTTACTAATTGCCAAAAATCATGGGGAAAACAAGGCGCGCTTTGTTGTTGTTCAGCCGTCGGATAAAGAATGTGATACATTTTCCATTGCAGTTCAATCGGCAATGAGCCGATTTCATGGAGCAGATAACCCATGTCAACAGAGTGATTATACAAATAAGATCTGATGAAGTCTAACGTTTGGATCACTTGTTTTTGTTTTTCATAAGCGATTTTTTGATCGATCAAGCTATTGAGTTGGTCAAGCAGGGATTCTCCCTTTAAAAAAATCAACGGATCGGAACTCAGAAGTACAGAATAATCCTGACGAATGAGTTTCTCACCATAACCATCTTCTTGTGGACATTTTTCTTTAACCCATAGGGCCCAACATAACCGTCTGCGATCTTCAGCGCTCAAAGCTTCAAAATCTGTTTTGCAATCGGCTTTGGGCTCGCTCTGCAATTTCAGCTTAAACGCTTCGATCTTTTGTTTATCGCCCTCTAGAGTTGTGATGATCGGGTTAGCGCGATTAGGACGGTGAATTTGCGAATAAATTTGCGCGCACGTTCCTTGGAACAGAGTTTTAATCAAGGAACAACGGGTTTTGATCTCAGGAGAATTTCCTAAGAAAGCGATTCGGCCTTCAATGGACTGCAGTTGTTTAATAACCGAGTTTTGTGAGTGGGTAATTGCGTGTGAGAGTTGACTGCGCACTCTATTGAGGATCACAAGAGAAGCAATATGCATAATTGCCTGCCATTGTAAAAAATTTGTTATGTTAGAGGACGTCTTCAAATTCGGTCGCCGCATCTCCTGGAAATTTTCGAGATCTTTTTTGCTGCTTCGCTCAGCATCAAAAAATCTCATCGAAACTTCCTCCGGATCTCCAGCATCCGAATTTGAAGATGCCCCCAAAAATAATCAAGAGAAGCCTAAATAACAACGCGAAAAATTAATTTTACATTCTGCCCCATTTTGCGATATTGTATCTGCATAAAGAGACCGTTATGAGATATCTTCTGCAAATTCTCGCTGTTTTTTTCTGCACCTCTCTTTTTGCATCAGCTCAGTCGCATGTTAACATCCCTTATTTCGAAGCCTATTGGGAATGTTGGAATCGAGAATATCCGCGTGATTTTTGCAGCCAACTGGAAAATATTCCCGTTGGTCATGGCGAAGGTAAAGTGGATATCGTTACACTCTCTTTTGGCGATTTCACTTTTAGCAAAGAAGAGCGTGCAAGACTTTCCATCGGTTTTTTAAATCAGTACATCACCACACTCGAATTAAAAAAAGCCATCCAGGAAATCCATCGTAAAGGTGGAAGAGTTAAGCTTGCCCTCGGTGGCCCAGCCTTTCCCATGTCCAAAGTGATCAAAACGCAAAATGATGCGGATCAGCTCGTGCAAGACATCGAAACGATTTGTAAGCAATATCGCTTTGATGGGATCGATTTTGTAATTTTAGATGAAAAGATTTCAGCGGATTTACAACTGCGCGTGTATCAACAATGCCGAAAGGCCCTGGGCCATGATGCGATCATCACGTACACAATCCCAGCTCTCAGCGTACAACACGAACCCTGGGCTACCGTACTCAAGCGCGGAGTGAAACACTTCAGCGCCATCCACCTCATGGCATTCAATGCTAAAGGATCAGACTATGATCCGAAAGCAGATATCACCGCGCTTAAAAATCTCAAAGTGCCCGCTTCAAAAATCGTATGGGGCATCATGCCCGGCCATTCAGAAAATCCCCGCGAATATCTCGAACTAAAAGAAATTAAGCAAATCACTGCTTATGTTAAAAAAACACGTCTAGCCGGCATCGCCTTGTGGAATCTCAACCGGGATACCAATCACCGCACAGGCGAAATCGGCAAAGATAACCTCCTGGAAACCGGCCAGCCCGATGGGACCTATATTCAGGTGATTTCTCAGGCTTTAGCCGGCCCTTCAAGAAAGTAAATTTAAAAAAAATATTACTACAATCATTAAAGTAATACTTTTAAATTCAAGCTCTGTCTAAAAAAAGTTTTATTATCCGCTATTAATTAAATATTAAATCATTTATAATTATATTAATTTAATAAAAAAAGGAATAATTATGACATCTAGTATACAAGAATCAATACAAAAGTTGACCTCATATGAATCAAGATTGAATAAGGGTTGGGTGACTGCAAGTGAGCAAATCGATCTTCTAGCAGTTCTTGATAAAATTAATAATAATATTTTTAACGCAGAGCTTGATCTAAAGAGTAAAAAAATTATTTGCCATGCTGAGAATAATCCTAGTGGAACACTGGATGCTGAAGCTCAGTTAGCGCAGTTGGCATCAATCCGCAATATCTGGGGCAGAGTTTACAATAAGTGTTTAGACACTTTTATCAATGAAATCGACCAGAGTTTTTTAAATGTTCTTTCCTCCACAAATCCGGAAAAGTCGCTTTCACTTCTTCAAACACTCAACAAGACCCTCACTTTGGTATCGAGGAATGAGTATCTTTCAACAGAGCAAAAAAGACGTATTGCAAGTTTGTTGACTGAAATCCAAGCCCATGAAAATAGTCTCAATCAAACCTTGGAAAAGATGCAGGACATTTTGAATCGCTGTCAAAATTTTCTCAATCAATTACAAAATAGTGATTTAGCAAGTTCAGCTTTACTTTTCTATAGCTTACCAGAAGAGATCCAGCTCATTCTCTGTCGTAAACTACACGAATTGTATCGACCACAAATTGTAGCAGTTGATCATTTAGTTAAACAGTGTCTAGACGGGCGTTTTACAAAGCAGCAAGTCTTGACGGCATTTAATCAATTATTAAATCAAAGTGCTAATCCAACAACTACAATAGTACAATCACATCCTTTAAGTGATCTCGAGCAAATGCCCCAAGAAGTGTTGTCGCTTATGGCAACACACCTTTGCCCTGAAGATATTGCGCACGTTAATTGCACGAGCAAGGAGCTGCAGTATCGCACTCGAGATCCTCATTTGAATCAGCAAGTCTTAGAAGCTTCGTATGTGCAAACTCTGGACGAGTACTTGATGCATAAAAAAATAACGAAATCCTTGAGTCAAGGATATTATACTTGTAACCAGGTTACTGACATTCCATTGTCTTTTTCGTTAAGTGGTCCCTCAAATAAATTCGTTATATCAGAGGATAAAATCTATACAGCTACTTATGGGTCAGAACTATATGTATTTGATTTAAAAACTAAAAGATGGATTAATCTTTTGCAACGCTCGAATAATGAAATGTGTTATTTGGCATTTTCAAATAGTAAAGTTTGCATAATAACACATGGTTATATTACACAAATTTTGCAAATAAGTAGTGACGGAGAAACCGGTTCATTACAAAGTACGAATATGCAGATTGAAATGATTGATCCTATTACCAATGCGAGACGAATAATAAATCTTGAACAGAATGATACTTTAATTAAAGAAGTTTCCGATAGCCAGGCTTTTGGAGCTGGTTTCGGGATTATTAGAATATTTGATTTAAACAATGGAAAATGCACAAAGACCTTAGAACATAAAAATTTGGTTCATAGTTTAGTTGTTAGAAAAAAAAGATTATTCTCCGCTTCAAGTTCTGAAGTTAAAATATGGGATTTAAAAACATATCAATGCATTAAAGATATAACTTTTAAACCTGGTTATATATCTTCTTTAAAAGTTTCTGGGAATTTAATTGCTATAACTATAATTCGTGGGGGTTTCCCAAATCGTTTTGCAAAAGTATATGATTATAAAAATAACAAAGTTATAACAAGTTTATCTTTTGAATGTGGTTTATCAAATCCCCTATCGATAGAAATTTCTGGAAACAAATTGTTTATAGCATTGCCTTCAGGAATTGAGGTGGTAGATTTAAAAACAAATACTACTCTCCCGAAATTGTTAACATCATCTCGAGCATGTTCCATGCAAGTAGAAGGGGATACATTATTCACAGCAAATGAAGCCTATGGTTGCGAAATTTTGCAAATGTTTAAATTAACAGCTTCTGCTCAAGAGACTTTACTCAATCTTGTTTCTGAGTATATTAATCTTCCCAAGCGTGTTGCAAATTTACCAGCAGCTATAAGAAATGCTATTTACGGCGAATTATATAATATTGTGTGCTTTCAAAATGATTATTGGGGATGTGCAGAAGACGCTTTTTTAGAAAAAGGTGAATTTGTAGATTTTCAAAAACGGCAACTTGCTATTTTAACCTATGTATACAGACCTGAAATGAATGAAATTGCTGCACTCTTTGGAAAAGACAGTCCGATTGCAATGAAACGGTTCAGAAATTTACCTCTGCAATTACAAGGTGCAATTTATGGTGAACTGTATAAAATTAAACATTTTCAAAATGATTATTGGGATTGTGCTGCTGAGGCATTTAATAATGTGTACGGACAACCATCAGCAACAGACGAAGAGCGTGCTACAGCGATTCGCAATTATTTAAAGCCCAGGAACCCCAATACCAATAGCAATGAAAACTAACGCGAAAAAATCTCTTGTTGCTTGAAGAAGAACGAGATCTCTTTTTTCGCATTTTCCGAGCTGTCTGAGCCATGGACCGCATTCTTTTCGATCGACTTAGCGAAGTCAGCGCGGATAGTGCCGGGGGAGGCTTCTTTAGGATTTGTTGCTCCCATCAATTCTCGATTTTTAGCAACGGCGTGGTCACCTTCCAACACCATAACAAGAACAGGGCCTTCCATCATAAACGTCACGAGCTCTTGGAAGAAAGGCCGATGGGCATGAACAGCATAAAAGCCCTTGGCTTGTTCAGAGGTCATGTGGACCATTTTCATCGCGATGATTTTCAGGCCGGCTTTTTCAAAACGTGTTAAAATCGCACCGATGTGATTGGCTGAAACTGCATCCGGTTTAATGATCGAGAGGGTTTGTTCCTTAGTCATGTCAAAAATCTCCAATTAGTGCAGATAATTATAAGAATCTGCTACATTTATCGCATCGACGAAATGCTGTTCGTAGTGAAATATTTAGTTGTCTTAAGTGACTTATGGCTTATGGAAATTACCCTGATCTAAGTGGCGTCAAGCGCGTCCTCGTGATCAAAATGCGTCATCATGGAGATGTCCTACTGACATCACCGCTCTTTTCTCACTTAAAAAAAGCTCTTTCACATGCGAACATCGATGCTTTTGTCTACAAGGACACTTTGCCGATGCTTGAAGGACATCCGGCCATCTCTGATTTTTGGTTGTATGATCGCGCTTGGAAAAAACTCTCTTTTCTAAAGAAGATCGCGAAAGAAATCGCACTCTTGCGAGCGATTCGTGTTAAAGGCTATGACCTTGTGATCAACCTCACTGAAGGGGATCGAGGAGCGATAGCCGCCTTTGCTTCAGGCAGTCCCTTACGTGTCGGTTTTGATCCTAAAGGCTCAGGACTCTTTGGCAAGCGCAAGATCTATACTCATGTCGTCAAAGATTGTCCCAGTCCGCGTCATACCGTAGAGCGACAGCTCGATGTGCTGCGGTGTATCGGCTTGTTTCCCGCACCTGAAGAGCGAGATCTATTTTTGCACGTTCCAGACTTTGCAAAAAACAGCATGTTAGATCTTTTGCAAAAAGAAGAGCTACGACCTGGCAGTTATGTGTTAATTCATCCGGTTTCTCGCTGGCGTTTTAAATGTCTAGCAACTAAGCAAATCGCCCAATTAATCAGCACACTTGATCAGCGCGGTGAGCGGGTCGTCCTTTCTGCAGGACCTGATTCAGAAGAAAAAGCCATGATCGAAGAAATCCTTAAATTAGCGCCTCATGTGTCTGTTGTGAATTGCGCTGGCAAGTTGACGCTTAAAGAACTCGCCGCCCTGATCCAAATGAGTAAAGGCTTGATTTGTGTCGATTCAGTACCGCTACATATCGCTTCCGCTTTAAAAACACCTGTCGTTGCATTATTTGGCCCTTCTTCAGAACAAAATTGGGGCCCCTGGATGCATCCTAATGCGCGTGTCGTCACACAAAAACTCTCTTGTCGTCCCTGCTATCGCGATGGCTGTGGCGGCAGCAAAATGAGCGATTGCTTGTTTACACTGCCACAGAGCGCAATCCTCTCCGCCTGGGACGAACTACAAAACACAGCATTTTCGAATACAGAAAATAGCAACGCAAAGACGCGATAAAAATATAGAGCTGTCATGATTAATAAAAATCTTTGCGTCTTCGCGTCCTAGCGTCTTTGCGTTAAATCTGCGTAAAAATTTTACCACAGAGATAAGAACCACAGAGAAAAAATTACTCTGTGGTTTTTCGTCTCTGTGGTGAAAAATAAGCTATAACTTAAAGTTTTCTCCGAAATAGGAAGCCCTAGCTTCTGGATTTTCCAGCAGCTCGTGCACGGTTCCTGAGAGCAAGACCTTGCCGTCGCGGATCAAATAGCTCCGATCGACAATTGAAAAAATCTCACGAGCGTTGTGATCAGTGATCAGCACGCTGATCCCTTTACTTTTGAGATGGCGGATCATCGTTTTCACATCGTGAACAGCGAGTGGATCGATGTTGGCAAACGGTTCATCGAGCAGTAGCAGAGCGGGCTGGATGATGAGTGCTCGGGTGATTTCCAGACGGCGTCGCTCTCCTCCCGATAGGCTGCTAGCTTTCTTTTTAGCAAGAGGGGCTAAGTGTAGTTCATTGAGCAGGGTTTGCAGACGTTTAGTTTTTTCGTCGTCTTTAAGATCGAGAGTTTCGAGGATGCACAGCAGATTTTCTTCGACGGTTAACTGGCGAAAAACAGACGGCTCTTGGGCGAGATAGCCCATTCCCATTTTTGCGCGTTTGTCGATAGGTAAGTGAGTGACTTCCTGCGCATTGAAAAAGACTTTTCCCGCATCAGGTTTGATCAAACCGATCGTCATGTAAAAAGCTGTAGTTTTTCCGGCGCCATTAGGGCCGAGCAGACCGACAACTTCTCCTTTGCCGACTTGTAGGCTGAGACCGTTGACCACCGATTTCCCGCCGTAGATTTTGACGAGATTTTCCGCTTTAAGTAGCGGTGTTGGCAGGGGATTGGAAGAGGGGGTTCTTAATGTTTGGCGAATCGGTTTATTAATCATGGTAGTTTTTCAATTTGGGGGAAGAGTTGCATAAGTTTATTGTGTTCATCCGGTGTAAACGCGAACTGAACAGCGCCAATCCCTTTGACGTTTTGCTGTTTGGTAGCTGAATCGTAGGTGATATGCACCTCCGGAGCGGCTAAATGCATCCCTTGCACTTCATCCCAGAATAGCACTTTTTTGCCCGGATTAGCGTATAGGATTAAAGTGCGCGTCGTCAAAGAATAGGTCAAGCGATCGGCTGCCCCGCAGCGCAGCGGTTTTTGCGGGTCGTGGGAAAATAAGCGGATATTACCTTTTAATGACAAGGATGCGGGTTGCAGCGTGTCATTGACGATCGAATATTCAAGTGAGGCGTGATCGGCATAAATCGCTAATTCATCTTCTTCATAATAGAGTTGATGCTCATGGGTAATCACACCCTCTTTTTCCGGGCTTTCAATCGTGGCGCGGAGCTTGTCGCGGTCCAGATCTACTACTCCATGTGAAATCAATTTATGTTTGCGATTCTGTCCGTCTTTGTAGACAAGCGATGAGGGCCCTTGAGTGTGGATCGATTTTAGAACTGTTTTGCCTTTGACATTGGCTTGGACGATTTGCACTTCATCTTGCGCATTAAACGCGCCCAGTGACGGCTCATCGATAAACACATGCCCTTTGAGCGTTAAGATATTTTTTGTTTGATCCCAATGCAGATGATCGGAATGAAAACGCATTTCCCCTTTTTGCAGATGGGGAAGGATAGCTGCAGCGAGAACCCCTTTGGGATGAAGCAGTGAAATACGTGAGTTGACAAGGTCCAGGTCGACCATATCGGCGTCAATCACATCTCCTTGATGCGTGAGATGGCATTGAGAACCTTCTTTGGGATAGGCAGTTACTGTTCCTTGAAACTCGCGCCGCGAAGATTTATCATTGGCGAGTTCTCTGCGGTACAGCGCTTGGTTCGCTTGGAGCTCAAAATTGTCGGCGTAGTCGATGGTCACATCTTCTTTTGCCAAAATATTTTGGATCTCATATTCGGTTTTTTTCCCTTCGTGCGCTTGCTTAGAAAACACCAATTCGACGTTGCGACCACTGAGTTTAAGCGGTGTCGTTTCTCCACCCCGTTTCTTTTTAATCTGATCGGAATAGACGACTTTGTCGTTTTCGGAGGGAGAAAGTACCCCTTTGAGCGAAGTGAAGTCCAAATCAGCGCTGCCACAAGTGATCTGCGCGCTGTTTTTCAAAGCGAGGAGTACATCTTTGCGCAGTTGAATCAGTGAAAAGGGAAAATCCTTACCGGCTTCCTGACGTTGTAGGGACGCCTCTTCAGCGGTCATTTTTCCCAGTCCGTGGTCGAGCACGACATGCCCAGTGAGCAACAAAGAGTTGCCATCATAGCTGGCATCTGCAGAAGAAAGGGAACCACTGTCTGGAATCGCAGGCGCATTGGCAGCTAATGGCGCCAGTAACGCTAAAGCTACGATAAGCAATTTCATTTTTTCTCCTCGAGCGTGTTAAGCTCGGCTTGGAAATGTTTCGCTTTAAATTGCGGATTTTTTCCCGAGACGGCAAACGATACGTCTTCAGCTCTTCCTTTGAGGAAAGGTTTAGCGGTCATGTCGTGCGGTAACTCATGCCCGCCTAAGCGGAATAAGGAAAGTGCGACTGTCTGAGCCAAAAATTCCTGTGTCGTATAGCGATAAAGTCCTTCTTGCGCAGCGAAAAAACGGATCTGTTGTGTCGGCCCAGAACCTGCCACCGGCTCATACAGTTTATCTTGCATCCAACACTTGAGGTGTTCGAGTTTTTCCAGCAGTTCAAAATTTTTCCCCATCGGTTGGATTGTCAGTAGCGATGTTTCACTAAAAATCCGATAGTGCAAACGGGAGTTATCTTCTTGGGTGAACCAAATCTCTTTGACCACCCCTTTGCGCTGCTGATGCGTAGTGGAAAACAGATTTTTAGTCGGAGAGATACGCTGCTGATCCAAGGCATTTTTGATTCGTTCCACATCACTGGGACGGACGCGAAACAAAGAGAGCCCCCAAGCGAGCGAGCCGATCCCCAAACACAGAAGACAGAGGGTGGTCACGCGCTTAAACATGGTTAAAACCTTTGCACGAGATGGTACAGCTGTAACACTTCGGTAAGCAATTGGGGTAGCTCAGAAAACGGATACACAGAATCTTTGTCGCTTTTAGCTTGTGTGGGGTCGGGATGAGATTCGATGAACAGACAATTGCATCCTGCAGCGATTGCCGATCGCGTAAGTGTGGGAATGAATTCCCGCTGTCCTCCTGAGGCATTGCCTAAGCCCCCGGGAATTTGCACGGAATGGGAAGCGTCAAAACACACCGGAAAGCCAAACTTTTGCATGATTGGGATTGCCCGCATGTCGCTGACGAGATTATTATAACCAAGCGAGGTTCCACGGTCGGTGAGGATAATCTTTTCATTTCCACAGGCCAAAATTTTGTCGACGACATTTTGCATGTCCCAAGGGGCCATGAATTGCCCTTTTTTGACATTGATCACCGCTCCTGTTTTGGCAGCCGCTACAATTAAGTCGGTCTGGCGGCACAAAAAAGCGGGGATTTGCAAGATATCGCATACTTCGCCTGCCGCTGTGGCCTCTTCCGGCGAATGCACATCAGTGAGCACGGGAATATCAAATTCTCGTTTAATCCGCGCTAAAATCTGCAGCCCTTTTTCTAGACCAGGACCGCGAAAAGAGGAGTAAGCCGAACGATTGGCTTTATCATAGCTCGATTTATAGATGAAATTGATCCCTTTCAGATCGCGAAACATCTGCACTAAAGCTTCTGCAGCCTTAAGCGCGTGCTGTTCACTCTCAATCACGCAGGGACCTGACATCACCGCTAGTGGTTGCTGTTTGCCGATAAAGAATTTTTTAACTGGAACGTCTTTCATATAGCCTTCATGATGGACGCTCTGAGCAGTTTTATTCAACGTGAAATAAATCTTTTAAAGAGTAGAGTCCGGGAGATTGTTTTACGATAAACTTCGCGCCCCGTAATGCCCCGTGCGCAAACGCATCGCGCGAATGGGCCGTATGCTTAAGCTCGATCCGTTCATGACCGCATTCAAACACCACCACATGCTCGCCGACAACTTCGCCTTCGCGAATCGATTGAATTTTAACTTCTTTAGGTTTAATAACTTCTGCCAATCTCAGGGCAGTGCCACTCGGCGCATCCTTCTTGTGCAGATGATGTGTCTCGCTAATTTCGACATGACAGTTAAGCGCATTATTGAAACGCTGCACAGCTTCCAAGCATAAAGCTACTCCTAAACTAAAATTCGGCGCATACAAAATCGGAATCAGTTTAGCTGCCCCCTCTATCTCTTGCTTCTCTTCTTCGCTATGTCCTGTCGTTCCGATCACAAGCGGTTTCTTTGACTTGATCGCTGCAGCGAGATGGCTTTTTGTCGCCTCTCGCGAGGTAAAATCGATCACGACATCACTCTGTGAAAAATCCAAGATCTCATCACGTGTTACTTTGTGTACAGGGCAGAAATCAGAATCTTCGCAGGCGAGCTGAAAAATTCTATTTGCCATTTTTCCAGAAAAGCCTAGTATTATCAGCGAAATTTGCATTCCATAATTCTTTTAGGAGATCGATTTTATGTCAACAGCAGCTGTTAGTTCTTCACATTCTCCCGCACGCGAATGGCGGATACCTAAATCTCAACCAAACACATTAATGGGCAAAGTCGTGGAATGTATTCGAGAACCTAGACCGCCTCTTCAGAAAATTGGCGTGTATGTCTTGACCTTTCTCGCAAGTATAGTTTTAGGTTTAAGCATACTCGGAATTCCGATTTGGATAGCTGCGAAGAAAGAATGTGATCTACAAGAAAGTCAAGCAAGGAATGCTCTCTATTTGATGCGTATGCCTTTGGAAGAACGCTTGAATAATGGAACCCTCAACATTCAAATTGCTCTAGCGGAAGCGATGGGAAGGTCAACTATTCCCCTGCTCACTTTGCCTCAGCAAGCAGGCGACTACATCGATTTTCTTCGACCCGAGCATCTGAGCCATTCTGTGATGCAAGGTATTGATGACGCTAATCGATCGTTCTATAGTTTAAGAGTGAGAGACAAATCGACAGGGAATAGATTTGTCGTCACGGTTTTCCAGCGTTATACCAACGACACAGAAAATTGGACTTACGGTTGTCGAGGAGATAGCAATATCAATGAATTGTTTCCTGAACATCAAATTAATAGCGCAGGCATAGTCAATCTCTACAACCTATTTCAAAAAAGGAGTACATTCGAACTCGTATAACGCTAGCCTTTTTGATATTGAAGCTTACGCGCATGGATTTGCTTGAGCATTTTGTCGATCCCTTTGACAACCTCAAGCAAATTGAGAATGGTGGTCTTATCTTTTTCGAAGAGAGATTGGGAATGATTCGAGGCTTTTTTGAGCTTGAGCACTTCGCGGATCAAATCATCGGATGGGGTATCTTCTTCTTCAGAACTCTCTTCTTCCTCATCATAATCATCCCAATGAATACTCGGAAATAAACGGAATGAGAAAAACCGTTTGCTGAATAAATGAAAATTGCTCGGCAAACTAAAAAATGCCCAAGGTAGATTTTTTTTCTGCAATTCAAACAGCTCTTCGAATTTAGAAGGATAAATGATCGAAGTGCCTAAAATTTCTGGATGAGGCGCGACGAGATGAGATTCATTGACGAATGAAACATCGTATTCATTTTGATCCTGTGCCCACCGCACATGATCTTTGAGATCTAATTGATCAATTGTCACTGCTTTCATGCAATTCTCCACCGTGCGGCGATCATTATCGTCGCTTGAGAAATTGGATGCAAGTGCAATTGTTTAAAAACATTTTTGCGTGATTTCTTTTAAATATCTTAATAAAAAAAGCTCGCGGTAAAAATTATTTAAAACAAATTCTGAATGATTCTTTTGAAAATCGCTATTCAAAAAAAACGAAAGATGCATATAATGTTCGCGGCAAGCTGTGGAATATGATCAAAAAGAACACAAATAAATTAGCAAAGATAATCTTCCGCGGTGGCCTCGCAAGTTTGTTGCTTACGCCTTTATACGCAGAGGAAATGCGTGAAGAGATTGTAGAAAGCGTGCAGCAAAATACTTTCGGCCACTGCATCAACTTCAATGACGTCCCCGTCATTGAATTCATCCGTTTTGTCAGTAAAATTTCTGAAGAAAATTTTATCTTCGATAATCGCGACCTGAATTTTAATATCTCATTGTCGACGGGAAAATCTGTAAGCTCAGAAATGGTGTTGCAAGCCCTGATTCAACTGCTCAAATCGCATGGTCTCTTCGTCTCTCAAGAAGCCGGCTATTTTGTGATTCACAATAGCGAAGAAGTGCCGATCCCCAGTGATCAAAAATCTTTGGATGGACTCCTTGCCTCTAATGAGCCGGGTGTTGAAGGTGAGTTGCGTGGCGGTCGCGACAGCGAGCGTTATGAGTTTTTCGTGTACAAATTGCAATATCATGAAGGTCCTGAAATCGAAGACGCGCTCAAAAAAATCGCTGCCGATTTGCGTAACCAACCCGACGCGCCCCTTAATTTAATCAATGCAATTCAATCTTTGCAGTGGGTCAAGGCGACCAACTCTCTGCTTTGCTCTTCTGATCCTGACACACTCGATAAATTGCGACGTTTAGTCGAAAGCCTTGACATGCCGCTGCGACAAGTATTCATCGAAGTGCTCGTGATTGAGACGGATGTGAAAAAAGGAATGGAATTTGGACTGCAGTGGGCAGCCGGTGGTCAATTCCAAAACAAGCTCGGATTTGGTTTAGGAAATTTTGCTCCGTCACAAGGGCAGGTGGGACCTTTTGCTTCAACGATGCAAGGGATCAATGCTACGAACACACCCACAGGACTCAATCAAATTCCGCTGGTTCCAGGCTTTGATCTCGGCGTAATCGGCGATGTGATCATGCACAAAGGCAAATCGTTCTTAAGTCTCGGTTCACTTGTCTCTGCGCTCGAAGCCGATGGTAACAGCACGATCGTACTGAACCAAAAGATCATCACACAAGACAACAAAAATTCGACGATTTTTGTCGGCGATAATATTCCTTTCACAGGCTCTGTCGTCCAAACTGTCGGCCAAAGTCAACAGACCACCGCCAATATTGAATATCGCGATATCGGCGTCAGCTTGAGCATCACACCTCGTTTGGGAGAGGGGGATGTCATCACGCTTAACTTAAACGAAGAGATCACCGAAAGCGTAGAGAATGATCCGATCAATAACAACACCCAAGTTAACGGTATCCGTACGACCAAAACTAACATGGCTACCCATGTTCACGTACCCGATAAACATTTCTTGGTCCTCAGCGGCATGATCCGCAATTCCAGAGCACTGCACAAAGCGGGACTACCCTGTCTTGGAGGTTTGCCCTACATTGGCGCTATCTTTAGCAAAACCAAAAAACAAGAAGAGAAGCGCAACATCATCATCTTCGTCCGCCCCCACATTATCCACACTTTCGAAGACTACCAGCGCCTCACGCAACACCAAGAAGAGCTTTACCGCTCGCAAGCCGAAAGCAAGCGCGATTTTGATAAGGGAATTGATTTAGTGGCTCCTCCTCCTGCAGAGTAAGAAGAATTGTTTTGCTGATTGAATTCGAAAACGTCCTTTGGCATATTTCCCGCACTGACTCAGTCGGCTGTGCAAATCATCCTTGTCCTCGGTCTACGCATAGCACTGTCCCTCGGCATACGGAACGCGAGCAAAGCTCGCTTCGATTTTGCTTTGCGCCTTGAGCCATGCTGCTCGAAGCGCTTCGCTTCCCGTCCCCTTGGTCCGGGTCCCTGCTTGCGTCCTCTCGCAGAACCAATTTGTAAATTCAGAGTCGTTGTAAATATATTTTTAAACTTGGCCCTGTGATGAGGACACGGAGAGGGACCCGCTTCCTTGAAGCGGGAAAGGAGTGCTCATCACAGCCGATGAGGCTGTGAAAAAATCTAAGCCTTTCATTATTAATTAGATAATTTTTTAGTTGTAAGATATGCTTTTATGAAAAAAACATAGGGAATGTTATCTATGGAACCTCGATTAAAAACTGTCTGTAGAGATCAATATGAATTTAAGCAATGTATCCTTGATGAGTCAATTCCAGAAGATCATCTTGCTCGCGACATCTGGACGTATGTACAGTCCTTAGATTTGTCGATACCCTTAAGAAAAATACAGTCTGTTAAGGGTAAATGTGGAAGACCTGCAACAGATCCCAAGATACTTCTCAGTGTATGGCTATATGCAACGATACAAGGAATTGCAAGCGCTCGACTTATCGAAGAATATACAAGAGAACATAAGGCATTTATATGGCTATGTGGAGGGGTTAGTTTAAACTATCATACAATATCTGATTTTCGCTCTAATCAAGAAGAACTTTTAGATGATTTACTCATACAAAGTGTAGCTTCACTAGCTCAAGCAGGAATTATTACTTTGGAACGTGTATCACAAGATGGAATGCGTGTGCGGGCAAGTGCTGGTAAAAACTCTTTTAAGAAAAAAGAGACATTACGGCAGAAGCATGAACTTGCAAAAACTTTAATCAATGATCTTATAGCTGAAGAAGTAAAGAACCCAGGAAAATGTAAAAGTCGATTAGAAGTGGCAAAAAAACGAGCCGCTGAGGAAAGATCAAACAGGTTGAAATCTGCATTAGAAGAACTTAATAAGTTACAAGCAGAGAAATTAGAAAGAGCTAAAAAAAAAGACGCAGTATAAAGAAAACAGCCTTGGAAAATCTCCGATGCTCAACGACGGATAGAGAGGCAAGGGTAATGAAGATGGCGAATGGTGGTTATGAATCTGCTTATAATATTCAGTTCGTAACGACTAACGTGGGAAAAGGGACATTAGCAGTAGAAGTTATTAATCGAGGAGTGGATAATGAACAAATTGTAAACATGATTAAACAAGTAGAAAAAAAGTATGAAACAGTTCCTGATAAATGGTTGGTAGATAATGGTTATGAATCATATGAAGAAATGATACAAATAGCAGAGCAATATCCGAGTTGTGATCTATACATGCCAATCCGGGTGATGGAACACAATAAAAATGATCTTTATGAAGAAAGATTAACCGATGCAATAGCGGTAAAAAAATGGAAATTGAGAATGAAAAGCGAAGAAGGACAAGAAATTTATAAAGAAAGAGCAGAAACGGCAGAATGGACAAATGCACAAGCGAGGAATAGAGGGTTGAGACAAGTGCTCGTTCGAGGTCTGCAAAAAGTAAAAAATGTTGCGCTGATATATGCATTGACTCAAAACATGATGATCGAAATGGGAGCTCGAACATCTAGAGGATGAAGAGAATATGAAATAAAAATATAAATCTATCCACAATAACAGTCTTTAAGCTCATATTTTTATCAAAATAAATCTGCAAATGTTCATTTTTTCACAGCCTCGATGGCTGCTTACAGCAAAGAGCAATCGCACCGCAGGCGTGAAGAGCATTGCTGCGCAAGGCGAACGCCGAGGACGCGATAGTGAGAGCAGCGAACGTTGATCGAAGCTGGAACAGCTCAAGATAGCTGCTTTGCTTATCGAAGAGCCGGGGGCTCTTCGATAAGCAAAGCAGGGAAACACGCTAAAGGACGTGTTTTCGACATGTCTAAAGCGACCTAAACAAATTTATGCTTTCAAATGTGGAGTAAAACTCTTCACAAAAAATAAAAGTCTTCTGGTAGACTAATGGGGATGGATTGATAGCTCAGCTGGATAGAGCACCCGCCTTCTAAGCGGGCGGTCGCAGGTTCGAGTCCTGCTCAATCCGATTTTAATTTAACCTGCGCAATTTATGAGTAAACATAGCAAATTTCTCGGTGATCACGAGATTGTTTCTCAACGTTTTGAAAATGGGTATTTACGCGAATTTAAGTCGAAAACTTTTTTGTGCATGAAAGAGCAGCAAAAAAGTGAGCGAGTAAATCGCGTGTTGCATGAGTTGATAGAGGCTACGCCTGCACCGTGTTTCTTACTACCGGCGGTGATTGACTATGTTGAGCAAGTGAATGCTCTCAAGATTTTTGAGAACTATGCGTTTTTTCATTTTGAATTGTGGCTCAATCAATTTTCGCAGTTAAGCAAAGAGCAGAATTATGCGGTGCGTGCCAAGATTTGTGGCAAAGGGATTCCACGTGAGGAATATCAAGTGATGTTTCCGATTGGCATGGGCAAAATGTACGCTGGATCACATGTAGTGACGGCGCACGGTTCACCTGATTTGGATACGACGATTGCTTCTTTTTGGGGTTGGGTCGATGCTTTTGGTGCGCGGGTATCAGAAGGTTTGCATTTTTGGAATGTGCCGGGTGGAGCGCCTGTATCACAAATCGAAGTGGGATTGCTGTTTATTCAAATGTTTGGAGAGGGTGTTTTTAATGCGCTAGCTAAAACGCGCACTTCATTATCGATCTCGGGGATCGATTTACTGACGCAAAAGGGGCTCATCCGCAAACCAGTGAATGAATCGAGTTTGACGATTGATCACGAGCGTATGCAAGGTGCTGTAGTGTTGGTCGATGATGACGGGCATTATTTAGGGGACTGGCGCAGTGTGGATGTCGATGGTGTGCAACAAGTAATTTTACTGCTCAACAATTGCTTGCGCTGGTTTGAAAGTCAGTTGCATGTAAAGCTTATCGGCTTATTCGCTAAACCGGATTTGATGAAGAAAGATGCGCCGCCGTTTATCGCTGCGGTATTTCGGGCGCAGCTCAGCGATTGCCAGCCGGCCAAAGAATTGTCAGAAAAGCAGAGAAGGCATTTGCAGGGTTATTTGACCAAAGTGCTCAAGATAAAGAAGGGACTGGATTGCACATTGGATGAATTTGCGAAAGGCATGAAAGAATTTTCGCTGACGGAATTTTCTGAGTTTGTCAAGCTCGTCGAATCGCTAGATAAGTCAGCGTTATTTGATAAGTCTGGGCGTGTGATTGACGACCGTCCACGCTTGTTCAAGCATTTAGAAAAAATCATTAAAGGTTTAGATGACGCGATTCAAAGCGTGCGTAATTTTGTCGAACGGCTCGATGTAGCGCTTAATATTAAAACAGAAGTGTTTGGCCACCTACCGCAATATGTCAGCGCGCGAGCAGATATTGAGGAGATGAAGAGCAAGATCGACGATCAGCCGTATTTGAGTGTTGTCACGTCCGGTAAAAAAGGGGAATTGATCCCGCTCGGTATTATTCATGCTCATGATTTACATAAAAATGTACTCGGCACTGTTTCGCTGAGGGATTTTTGCAACCGCGAAGAAACTAAAATTCCCTCGTTTTTGGAAGTGATCAGCGTCATGGACCATCACAAGAGCAGCTTACAAACTTCATCAGCGCCGCTCGCTTTAATTTCTGATGCTCAATCGACCAATGTGCTCTGTGCGGAAATCGCCTTTGAAATCAACGATCGGTTCGGCACGGCGGGTATGAGCAAAAAACAGATCGATGAACAAATCACTAAAATCAGTCGCGATCTTTCCTCGATGGAAAATAAACGCTTGATGCAGCGTCTCTTGCAAAAGCAACTCGTGCTCCAAGAAAAGAATGAGTTCTTCATTGAGCCAGAGAGGGAATATATTGAATATTTGCATTTCTTATTCGGCATTTTTGACGATACCGATCTACTCAGTAAAGTATCGCAGCGGGATATCGATTGCGTTGTCCAATTGATCAATCGCTTAAAATCGCTGATGCTGCAAAAAGAAGTGGAGATCATTTCCGTATCTGACATTCCCCGCGATGTGAATTTTGCACGTAAAGCTGCGATGCGTATTTTACAAAATCCCGATGTCTATTCTCTGTATCGCAAAATTTATTTGGCCAAGGAAGAAGCGGTTAAAGAAAACATTGCACTATGTGCTAAAGGTGTTCCGTCTTTTATTTTCGACGACACAAAAGAGCAAAATGGTTGCGCAAGAGTGGGACAAACGAAACTATTCCCGCGCAACTATCCGATTTTTGCCAAACATGTCGAGGTGATTCGAAAACGATGGTACGACAATATCCTCGATTTTTTCCGCGATCGTCCTGAAATAGATCTGCATATGCAGATGATCAGTACGGTATCTGGAGCAGAGGATGTTTATGCAGGAGCGGAAGGAAACATTTCTCATCAAGATGAGCTGTGGATCTGGATTCCATTTAATGAACCCTCAATTGAACATTTGAAAGGCTTTCTCAACGCATTTCGCGCTTCGCCACAAATTAAACAGTCTGATGTTTCGGTGGAATGTTACGGAGAAAAAGCCAAAGATTATCAGCAAATCTTCAATGAAAGCTTTTTACCTGTGCCTAATAAACTCATCACAGGTAAACAGCAGCTTCCCATCGCAGTCATGAAATACAAGGCGGGAACAATTAACTCGCGTAAAGCGATGATCTCCCCATATCTTCCCAAATTTGCTTAAAGTAAATTAAGCTGTAGGAGAAGGATTTCTTGCTTCGTCTTCGATGATTTCCAAGTTGACGCGAATCCCATTGCGGCTGGCAACAGACATCAGCAGCGTGCGAATCGCGTTGATTGTTTTTCCTTTTTTGCCGATGATTTTACCGATATCCGATTTTTCAACAGCAAGTTCGATGATCAAAGTGTGCGTACCGCCAATTTCATTAATCCGGACTTTATCAGGGTGGTCCACGAGATTTTTGATAATGTATTCTACAAACTCTTTCATAGTTCGATCCTTATTTTGAGTTCCCGAAAATAGTTCGAGGAGAAGATAAAAAACTTATCTCTTCTTATAGCATAGCCGAAAAGGGGATATTCAGCCAGTCTTAAAAATAAATTCTTTGAAAATCTAGAGGAACGGTAGCTCTGATATCGAGTGCTTTGCCGGTGATGGGATGAATAAATCGCAGGCGCTGAGCATGTAGCAGTTGCCGAGTTGTATTAAAACGTTTATTTGCTGCTAAAGAGCCATATACCGGGTCGCCCAATACTGGGGCACCGATATGTTTTAGATGGACGCGGATTTGATGCGTACGGCCGGTCAATAACTGAACCTCGACAAGGGAGAGTTGATGATCGTGCTTGAGGACGCGACATACCGTTTTAGCTTCTTTTCCCGCTTCAAAACACACCGCCATTTCTTTGCGCTGCTGAGGGTGACGTTTAATCGGCGCATCGATCAGCCCTTCTTTGGGTGTACCCACGCAAATAGCTAAATAATCTTTTTGCAGGCCCCGCTGAGCAAATAGCTCGACGAGTTTCGCATGCGCTATAGCAGTCTTAGCGGCTAACAGCACGCCTGTTGTATCTTTGTCTAAGCGATGTACGATCCCCGGGCGAATCGGATCGGTTGTCGGCAACTGTTTACAATGAAACAATAAGGCATTGACAAAGGTCTGATCGGGGTGTCCAGGAGCGGGATGAACCACCATGCCTGCAGGTTTATTGATCGCCAGCAGATGTTCATCTTCGTATAAAATTTCTAAAGGGATATTTTGAGGCTCAAGCGAAATTTCCGGTGTGAGTAAAAAACATACTTCGATTTCATCGCCCTCTTTAGGAGATTCCCGTTTTTTCATCGGCTGACCATTTACCAAAACACAGCCTTGCTCAATCAAAAACTGAAAATAGGTGCGCGAATGCTGGGGGAAATGCAAAGACAGCAGCTTATCCAAGCGGAGCTCGGCCTCGCTAGAAGTAACATTAAAAAAATCTATTAAATCGCTAGACGTCATACCGAATAGGATAACCTATTCGTTGCCTTCTTCGCTATCCTTGAGTCGTTGAATCGAGCGCTTAAAGGAGTCTTGTTGTTGCTGGATAACGACATTAAAAAATTTGAGTAGGCCATTCATGAACAGTTGAACTTCTTTGGCCGTAGCGGGCGCATTGGGAGTACTTAAGAATTTAGCCCAGGCGCCGCTTGGGTCGACATAGCTTGTGGGTTCGCCCGTAGGGGATTGAGGTTGAGGGGCAGCGGGTCCTTGTGGGATTTCGGGCGTGTTAGACATTATAACTCAAAATATGAAATTAATGTTTTAATCTTCTTACAATCTAACATTAATTTATTTCGAATTATTGGGCAAAAAAAATCTGCCCTGAAAGTTCTCTCAGGGCAGTAGTCGCGAATTACGTTATGATTGTCCGTTAATAGCGTCTTTGATGGATTTCTGACCTACTTCAAAACTCTTTTGCATTATACTCATCATAGTACCCAAAAAATGGATTTCACCTTGGGCGAACGCTTGAGTATTGTAAAAGCTTTCACTATTTGGCGGCAGATTATGCAGCGCAAAATTCGTATGAGGAGTCAGGTTCACTTGATCCGTCATCGATTCCTCCTTGAAGGGAAAATTCTTTTCCTTTCATCTATTATTATATTCCTATTCGTCTATAATTACAATTTTAATTTAACTTAAATTGAAAACTTAAGTAGCTGATTATTATGGCGTTAACCCTAGAATATAAAAAAAATGATCCTAAAACACTAATTCTCCTATGGGATGGGGAATTTTGGCGGGAAGTGTCTAAGTGGCTATTTTGGAGAGAGTTAAATAAATTTTCCAGCCAGCTTACTTGGGAAGAGTTCTTAGGTCAATACCAGGCTCTCGAGCAAAAGCTCGCCAAGCGCCAAGCAATCGCCTATCTTGCCAAGCGTAGCTACCTATCTACGGATCTGGAGCGCAAATTGCTGGCCCAGGGCTTATCTCCGGAGGCCACCCGCACAGCCATCGCGCATTGCCAGGAAAAGGGCTATATAAACGATCAGCAGCAGATCGCGCGCCTGATCGCCAAACAACAAAGAAAAGGTCTGGGCGCCAAAGCTATCCATTTCAAGCTCAGACAGAAAAAAGTCCCTGAAGGACTCTTGCAACAAGGGCTTAAAAAAACAGAACTTTCGGAAAAAGAGGCTTTAGAGCAGTGGTTGCGCAAGCATGAGCGTAAGATCCCTCGCAATAATCCTCTAGAGAAGAAAAAACTGATGGCAAAGCTCATGCGCCGCGGCTTTTCTGCAGACCTTGTGTTTGAACTGCTCCGCAGCATTTGAGAATAATTCCTTCAACGATTATAAAGGCTTTTCCAACAGAGTAAACCATGCAAATCGGCGTCTTAGGAATCAATTACAAATCAGCTGAAATTCACATCCAAGAGATGATTGCAAAAGCCTGTCGCAAACGACTTGCCCGCGACAGTGAATTTGCAGAATACAATCATTGCATTATCCTATCGACATGCAATCGCACAGAGATTTATTTTGGCGGAGAAAATCTCGCAAAAGCACATAGCGATTTATTAGCCCTTTTACGCGAAGAAGTGAGCATTCCCTTTGAGCATAAACTCTATTCCTATTTTGGATTCGACTGTTTTCTGCATTTAGCTCAAGTCACAGCAGGTCTTGATAGTTTGATCATTGCCGAGTCGGAAATTCAACGGCAGGTGAAAACCGCATATCAGCAAATTCTGCTTCATTACAATTTGCCAAGTTGCATGCATTATCTCTTTCAAAAATGTTTAAAATTAGGAAAACAAATCCGCAGTAGTTTTCCGTTCGCGCAAAATCAAATGACTATTGCCAAAATGCTCTATGAAATTAGTCAACATCTGCTCAAAGAATTCGATTCCATGTTGTTCATCGGCAATTCAGAAATCAATCGCAAAGTGATGACTTTTTTTAAGCGTAAAGGGGTACGTAACATCACATTGTGTACACGTTCATTGCATTCTGCAAAGGAGATGGCGGAAAAAGAGCAACTCACATTGCTTCCTTGGGATCAACTCTCGCAGTGGCAGGAATTTCCCCTTGTGATTTGCGGATCAAACACGCCGCAATACATCATCAATCACGCCCCTGAAACAGTCCATACCCGTTTAATTTTCGATCTCAGTGTGCCGCGCACTGTGGATCCGCAACTCTCACGCCATCCGCATCTCACTCTCTTAAACATTGAAGAATTAGGTCGGTTAATCGAACACAAACAGCAGAAGAATTTACTCGAAATCAATCGAGCGGAAGCGCTACTCTGTCAGAGTGTTCAAAGATCTGTTGAGATCTTTCGGCAAAAAGAATTACGGGTGCAAGTGTGCGTATAGTCTTATTATTCTTACTCTTTTGCTCCACAGTTCTATCAGCTCAAGAACATAAAACTAAACCCACCGACGAAGAGAAAATCGTCGTTCTTCCCACCGGTGAAATCCACAACGGGGATTTTTTTGCTTGGGGCAGTAGTGTTGAAATTTCGGGAACAGTCAATGGCGATGTGTATATCTTTGCCGAACAAATCATCATCGATGGCGTCGTTAATGGAGATGCCCTCTGTGCTGGCGGCAGTATCGATATCTCAGGAGAAGTAGCGCACAATTGCCGCCTTCTCGGAGGTCAGATTTTAATCGGCGGCGATGTTGGCAATAATGTCACCGCGCTCGCCGGCAACTTACAACTTTTAAATTCTGCAGAAATTAAGGGAAATTTAGTCGCCGTTGCCGGAAATACCGATCTGGCAGCGAAAATTGGCATTGATGCGACCATTTTCGCCTCCAATTTGCGCGTCTCCTCTCATATCGTTAACAATTTATTCGGCTCAGTGGGCGAAATGCGTCTCACCTCACGCGCACTTGTCGGCGGCAATCTCGACTATCGCTCTAATTCTCCGATTTGGATTGAAGAAGGAGCCCTCATCCGCGGAACAATCAACACATCATCCTTCATTTGTGCACGAACTGATCAAAGGTACTTGGTTTCAAAGCCTACTCGTCGGCTCTAAAGTGATCGCCATTTTGATGAACTTTCTGTACACCTTTGTCATCGGTATCATTTTAATTAAAGTATTTCCTGGGAACCTCGCCGCAGCTCTCGAAGCTTTAAAACAACAGCCTTTTAAGTGCTTCGGGTATGGGCTCATGCTGCTCATTTTACTTCCTCTTGCAGCCCTGATTCTTCTAATGACCATTCTGGGCGTTCCGTTCGCTCTTGCCCTCATCGCCCTTAACGTCATCGGTTTTTACACAGCCAAAGTCTATTGCATCTTTTGGATTTCCAATTGGGTGTTTAGAAAATTACACTTAAAAACCAATCAATGGTTGAGATTCTTTCTCGGTTTAGTCATTTACTTCTGCCTAACCGCAATTCCTTACTTGGGTTTTGCCATCGCTTTCATCGCGATGCTCTTCGGCCTTGGCGCCGGTGCGCTTGCCCAAACCAAACGAGGCGTCTTCAAGGCGTAATTAACCACGGAGCTCACAGAGCGCACAGAGGCGGCTTCGCCGTTTAAAAGCAAGCTCAGAGAAGAAATTTTTCGGGTTAGGTTATAATGAAAAAAATAATTCTTTTATTTCTATCGATTATAGTCGCAACCTTTTTCTGTTTTCTAAGAGAAGACGATCGATCGTTACGTGATCAATTGAAAAAAATATCACCAAGCGAACGTAAATATCTTGAGTTCCTGTTTCGCTCCTCTTTTGAATATGATGGGTTAGGATATGTTTTATTTGGTGACAAACCGATTTCAGCACTCGCGTATTTAGAAAAATCACCGAGAGTTGATGACATTTATAGTATGCTCAATTCTGTTAATGCACTTGAGCCAGCAGAGTTAAGGTTTATGCGTGGAGTAGTGGTTTGGGAAAAATATCAACATTTATTTCCTATGAAAAATTTCGCCTGGATCAAATGCAAAAACTTTATCGACAATGAATACGACTCAATTCTCTTTATTAATAAAAAAGCTCTTTTGAAAATAATCCAGCAGCATTTAGATGATTTTAGAATGGTGTTAGGAAAAAATGTCACTCCAGAAAGTCTGCTTAAACGCATTTTGATAAGCGATGACGTATTTGGTGAAGTACTTAAGGGTCATCAGGGATTAATTGGGACAGTCTTAGGTTTTGGTCGGCATAATGCTTGGCTTTTTCATCAACGAGAAGAGAATGAGCTGAATACTCCTTTGCTTAAAAAACGGATTCTGCCGCTAAAAAAGCTTCCAATACCACAGGCAGAATTCTCAAGCCCATTGGAAGTGTTTGATGATCGCAGTCTTCTCGATTTTAACCCACTGTTCATGGGTTTACCAGGATTTGTTGCTGATCCAGATCACGAAGAGACAAAACAGCTCAAGATCAAATATGAACGGCAATATCGTGAAATTATTCATCGCTATCAGAAAGGCGATTTCTTAGAAATCACCCTCAAGCAACTGATAAGTGAATAGGCTTAATTTGCAAGACGTGCAAGAGTGACTTCGACGAGATCTTTTCCACGATAAATGTTTTCAATCTCTTTTTTCTCTGTTTTATATTTTTCTACAGTTTCATCTCCTGCTACAGAACCAAATAGAGGAATCGTAAAATTCGACGGAGCATCCCGTACCGAATTTTACTGGGCATGTAGACACACACGATCCTTTGATTGAACTTCCAGAATACAATAGCGCATTTTTGAGTCCGAATCCAAACAGCAGACCTTTTGCAACATGATTGGGAAGGGAAAAGACTTGTTTCCAAAAAGTCGAAGCCCGATTTTTCAATTCCAAAACTACGTGATTCGGATCAAATTCCCTTTCCGCTGCTTTTCGAAAGATGTCATAGTTTTCCGCTAAGATGCGGGTTGTTTGCTCAGTGTTTGCTAATAAAACATCATAATGGCCTAATCCAAGTCGTGGATCTACCGTTACAATGAAATGCTTCATTTCAAAGGTTTTTCGCACTTTTTCCCACGCCAGATAGCCGCGATACAGATTGCGTTCTAGTTCAGGCTGGGTATGAGCTTTTTTGGCGAGTTTTGCTTGCCAGTTTTTGCGTTCGTCTTCAGGCATAGACTCAAGCCATTGTTGTAAAGCTTCTTCAGCTGCAGTGGATTCAGTATCGGTGAAGTTCATTTCACAGAGCGGTTTGCTGCCAAATAATACAAAGGCTCCGTAATTTTCGAACAGGAGAAACCTAAAAAAATATTCCAGATCTGCTTTTTCTTCAGCTGTTAAGCAGGCACTTAAGAGCGGTTTTTTTTTCGTACATCCAGTGTTTAAAAAAAAGGTGACCAGAAAAAAGACTCCTAATACTATCGCATAAACACTCTTTTTAAGAAATAAGGAGCGACTTATGATCGGCAAATTTTTACTCCTGTTTATTTTTCCTGTTACATGCGCATTAGCTCATAGCAAAGACAAACTCATTGTGCAAATTTTCTCAAAACACGTTGAATCAATCCAACATTATGATGGCGAGAAATTATATCTAAAAGCTGAAAAAATAGACCTAACTAATGGGATACCGGCTCTTTGCCACAATGGTGCAACGATTTTGTTGCCGAATTTATTGATCGACCAAAGAGGATACTATCTTTACTCGCGCAACCGCGATGATTACTATTTTACTTGTCCCAATCCTGACTGTGGACGTCGCTGGTGGTTCACCGATACATGGAGCGATCTTTGCCCAAAATGCGGAACACCTGGTGAGTAAAAATTCATAAAGACCCCGCGGAGAGCGAGGTCTGAAATGTAGAAGCTTATAAAATATTACCTGAGCGCATAAAGGTATCCACATAAGCTTTTCCAGCTTGTCTGTAATCGTCCGAGAGGTGGTTATGAGGATGGTCCTTCGTGTGGTTTACAACTCTGATATGATTTGCTGACCCAATCTGACTGGCATTGGCGCCCCATGGGTTAATCACACCATCTTCTTTTTTGACTAAATTGATGACTTGAAGACCTGG
Organism: uncultured Verrucomicrobiae bacterium; assembly: GCA_963839895.1. GTDB lineage: Bacteria > Chlamydiota > Chlamydiia > Chlamydiales > Rhabdochlamydiaceae > CAJCIW01. The sequence continues at coordinate 1,369,481 of CAWIWQ010000001.1, read as the reverse complement.
ATATGTTTCGGGACTAATAAAATGAGCAGGACAAAAAGTGATGACGCGCAAGCGAGAAAGCAATTCAGGGCGCGCTTGCTGGATCAAGCGAAGGGCCGCATTGACATGGACAGCTCCCTCTGAATGGGCAATTTGTAAATAATTTTGATTGGGATGCTCATTTAAAAAATCGAGCCATTGTTGTGCGATTAAGTAAGACGTTTTGGTGTAGCTTCCACCGTCGACGGCTTTCATTCTAAGAGCATCTACAGCAAATCCTCTTTGGTCTCCAGAAGGAGAAACTTGGTGTGTAGCGTGATACACACAATGAAGATTATTTCCATCTACAAATAGATCGGAAAAAGCAGCCGCATCTCTTCCGGCGTGCTCAAGAGAAGGAACGCCCATGCCATTGACATAGCCGACGTGACCCGGTAGCGGATTGCGATCTAATCTTTCGCTTAATGAAAAATATTGAGATCCAATTCCACCTTCACCAAAGCTGAAGGGAAGACAAGACACAGCATGTAAGCTATTTCTGTTGTCACTTAAAAAACCTAATCTGTGAAGAGCGCTAGCAAGTCGATTGCTATCTTCAAAAATATGTGTCTCACCCCACCGTTCGCCGCCAATTCTGGGATCTCGCATTTTTGCTAATTCCCACACTTTGCCGTAAACTTCCCCTTTTTGTGACCCTGAGAGTTCATTAAACCGTTTCTGTGCAATTTCAGATACATTTGTCCCTGAAGTAAGATCTTGTGTAAAAGAATTTTTTGCTAGAAAAAGTGTGGAAGGTACAAAAATTCTTTCGGCAACGGTACTAGTTAGGTAACTAACGCCGCTTTTAATAGTGTCAAACCATGTCGACATAATTTCTCCTTAAGGTTAATAATTCTTAATAATTATACTAAAAAACATGTTTGTTTGTAATTAGTAATTTTTTTTTATCTAATGGAATAAGCCTTTAACAAATAAGCTTGTTAGAATTCGGCGTGGCTGGGGAAGCGTGGAAATGGAATCACATCGCGGATATTTTCCATCCCTGTGGTGAATAGCACGAGCCGCTCGAGGCCGGCGCCAAAGCCCGCATGAGGGACCGAGCCGTATTTGCGCAGTTGAGTGTACCACCAATAGTCTTCGGGCTTGAGCTTGAAATCGAGAATGCGGCGCTCGAGTACATCGAGCCGCTCTTCGCGCTGACTGCCGCCGATGATCTCGCCGATTTTGGGTACGAGCACGTCCATAGCGGCAACCGTTTTACCATCGTCATTACCGCGCATGTAAAAGGCTTTGATTTTGGCAGGGTAATCGCTGAGGATAACCGGCTTTTTGCAGTATTCTTCAGCGAGAAAGCGCTCATGTTCTGATTGCAGATCGATGCCCCATTGGACGGGGAATTGGAAGGTTTTGCCCGATTTTTGCAGGATGTCGATTGCTTGTGTGTAAGTTAAGTGAGCAAAGGGGGTGTCGCAGACATGTCGCAAGCGCTCGATCACCCCTTTTTCGATGAAGGCATCGAAAAATTCCATGTCTTCAGCGCATTGCTCTAGTACGTGGCGGAAGATGAATTTTAGATACGATTCGGCGCATTCCATGTTATCTTTGAGATCGGCAAAGGCCATTTCCGGTTCGATCATCCAAAATTCCGCAAGGTGGCGCGATGTGTTAGAGTTTTCGGCGCGAAAGGTCGGTCCAAACGTGTACACATCGGAAAGAGCGCAGGCATAAGATTCGATATTGAGTTGCCCTGAAACGGTTAGGTAAGCAGGTTTGCTGAAAAAGTCTTTGGTGAAATCGACAGTTCCATCAGAAAATCGAGGCGGTTTGGCGACATCGAGGGTAGTGACTAAAAATTGTTCGCCGGCACCTTCAGTGATCAGCGGCTGTGATGATCGGCGTATGCACATAGAGAAAATCGCGCTGTTGAAAAAATTGATGGGTGGCAAAGGAAAGAGCGTTGCGGATACGGGCGACGGCGCCTTGGGTATTAGTGCGTGGGCGGAGATGAGCGATGGTGCGCAAAAATTCAAAGGAATGCCGTTTTTTTTGCAGGGGATAATCTTCAGCCAGACATGTGCCGAAAATATGCAGGGATGTGGCTTTCAATTCCCATTTTTGTTTTTGACCGGGGGATTCGACGAGCTGTCCTGTGACAGAAATAGAAGCGCCAGTTGAGAGTTGCTGAATGATGTTTGCGTAGTTGGGAAGAGTTTCTTCGACGATGATTTGCAAATTAGAAAAGGTTGAACCATCATTGAGTTCGATAAAGGCAAAATTCTTTTGTGCGCGCACAGTGCGGATCCAGCCGCAAACAGTGAGGATATGGCCGATATGTGAGGCCTGAATCCGTTTAATTTTGGTGTATTTCATGTGTTGCAAACTCTCTTAATAAAGCGATTTCTTTTTTCCAAAGGGAAGGACCTTCTGGAGTTTCTAAATATTTGGGTAGCTCGCGCATCACCGGATGGTTCATCATCACGCGAAAACACTCTAAGCCGATTTCTCCTTTACCTAAGTGTGCATGGCGGTCCTTGCGAGAAGCAAAGGGTTTGAGCGAGTCGTTGATATGAAAGGCGTAAAGGTGTTTGAGGCCAATCAGCGCGTCAAATTGCTTGAGGGTTGTTTCCCAGCCTTCTTCGGTGCGAATATCATAACCTGCGACAAACAGATGGCAAGTATCGAGACACACACCAATCGGAATTTTTTTATGCAAACGCTGGGTGAGATAGCCTAAATGCTCAAAACGCCAACCGATCGATGAACCTTGTCCCGCTGTTGATTCGAGTAATAATCGAGTATGGCCCTGTTCAGCGAGATCTTGCATGAGTAGCAAACTGTCTACGATTCTGTCGAGACACTCTTCTTCGGGTGATTCCAATGATGCGCCGGGATGAAAATTCAAAAACGCAAGACCGAGTCGTTGACAGCGGATGAGTTCCTCTTTGAAAGCATTGCGGCTTTTTTCTAAAGATTCGGGATTCGGCGAGCCTAAGTTGATCAAATAACTGTCATGGCTCATGATTTTTTTTAGGCCAGTCGCTTGAACCGCTTCTTTGAACAGAGAGACTTCTGCGTCGGTAATTTGCTTGCCTTCCCAACGTTTTTGATTGCTGGTGAATAGCTGCACGGTTGTGGCGCCGATCTCTTGTCCTTGCCAAATCGCATTGTGCGCGCCGCCTTGCGCAGAGGTGTGGGCCCCGATCAAAAGTTCTTCAGGTTGTGATTTTTGCATAAAGTGTTTGAAATCTTTAAAAGGTTAAGCATTATAATAAGCCTTCTTCAATTTTACTTCCATGGGTGTGATCATGTCGCAAGATGGCCCGGACTCGACGAAAACGGTCTCTCGTTCTTCAATGGCTTTTTTATCAGGAACTTTTTTAAGTCGGTTGACCGGCTTAGGACGGGAAACGGCGATGGCCGTGGTTTTCGGCAGTGCCCCAGCCGTCGCAGCCTTCATCGTCGCTTTTCGTTTTGCCAATTTGATCCGTAGGTTATTTGGGGAAGGTCCATTTTCTTCCGGTTTTATCCCGCATTATGCTCAGCTGCACGCCAGTTCTCCTGAAAAAGGGGCTCAATTTTTCCGCGATCTATTTTTTTCGTTAAGTTTATTTTTAATTGTGTTGATCGGAGTAGTTGAGGGGATTTTAGGTCTTGTGATTGCGTTGGGGAATCTTCAGCCCGCCAATGCGCAAATTTTATATTTAACCATGTTGATGCTGCCTGGTGTGCTGTTCATCTGTTTATTTGGTCTCTGTTCGGGACTGCTCCAATGCCAACGCCGGTTTTTCTTCACTGGATTTGCTCCTGCAGCATTTAATGTTGTTTGGATTGTCGCAATCCTCTTCCTGAAAGATCGCGATCCCTCAACGGCAATGATTCCACTGTCGACAGCCCTCATCGCAGCGTTTTTTCTGCAGTGGGCCGTGTTAGCCCCGGCCACGTTTGGTTCATTGCGACAAGCTCTGTCTTGGAAAGCCTGTTTTGCACCCCGTTTATTTTCCCCGCAATTACGGCAAATGATCAAACCTTTCTTACTAGGTATCATTGGCGTAGCGGCTTTGCAGGTCAATAGCACGCTCGATGCGATTTTTGCCCGCTATGTTTCATTAGAAGGCCCGGCGTATTTGTGGTATGCGATTCGTATCGAGCAATTGCCTTTGGCGCTGTTTGGCATCGCTTTGTCAGCCGCTCTATTACCCCCTCTTTCGCGTGCTTTAAAAGATGGTGTATATGAGCAATACTTGCGACTTTTGCGCTTTGCTTTTCGCCGCAGCTTTAATTTGATTTTCCCGTGTACATTGGGGTTGTTTACGCTCGGGGTTGCCGGCATCAATCTTCTGTATGGCCATGGCGATTTTACCCAGGAAGCGACCTATCAGACCGTGATTTGCCTGTGGGGTTATGGATTGGGGCTTCTTCCCGCTGTGTTTGTCTTGTTATTAGCGCCGGCGTTTTACGCGAGCAAAGAGTTTAAAATCCCTATGACAGCTTCAGTGGCTTCTGTGGTGTTCAACTTGTGCTTAACGTCGCTATTTGTATTTGTGTTGCAGTGGGGACCATTTAGTATTGCCATCGCCACAAGTCTTGCCGCTTGGTTTAATTATTTATTTTTGGCTGAGCGATTGGCTAAAAAAATCGGCCAGCCACTCCTCAATAAAGAAGTGGTGTATTCTTTTCTCAAAGGCGCCAGCTGCGCTGTGATTGCGGCAGTGGCGACCGCTCTAGTCGGCCATTTTCTGCTCGATGATCCGACGCTAAGAATTGTCGGTGGCGAGCATGTGCTGACCTTTTCACGCCATTTTTACCCGCAACTCTTGCAATTTGCGGCTCTTGCTGGCACATTTGTTGTAATTTTCTTTTCGTATGCTTGGTTACTTAATGCTGAAGATGTACTGGAATTAGTGGGGATCAAGAAAGTTATTCCTGAGCAGCTCAGAGATTGAGCTGCCCAGCGAACAAGTATTAGCTTGTGTGTGCGAGGAATTCGCAAATCAATGGAAGATTTAAAGGGAATGGGAAAGGGATCTGATCCAACGCAGGGGCGACCAGAAGCTGTCCTGAAAACTTAGTAGGATCGGTTGAAACATACTCAGGAGTGCCTATAGCGGCATTCTCAGCACTTTGCTTGATGATCGGCATGTTTTGCGATTTGGGCTTGATTGAAACCGTCATGCCGGGTCGAACAAAGAATGAGCGGCGATCGACTTTTTTGCCGTTAACCAGCACGTGTCCATGAGAGACGAGCTGTTGAGCAGCAAAAATAGAGGGCGCGAGCTTTAAACGATAGACGATGTTGTCGAGACGGCATTCCAGACGTTCGATAAACAGCGCTGGCGTATTACCTGCAGCACGTGCCGCTTCTTTAAAGTAGCGGACGAGTTGAGTTTGTGAGAGCATGCCGTAAACAGCTTTCAATTTTTGCTGTTCTTCTAGCTGTAAGCCGAAGTCAGACTTCTTTTTTTTCTTGGCGCCGTGCTGTCCAGGGGGATTGGGCTTGTGAAGCAGTGGATTGCGCGCGCGTCCGAAGATGTTCGCTCCAAATCGACGTGCAATGCGATTCTTGGGGCCTGTGTATCGAACCATTGTATCTCCTAAAAATAGCTCAAAATATTAGCAATAGAGATGCTATGCTAATACACCCTCAAATTTTTGTAAATGAACATATCAAAAGATCGGGCAAACATTTAAAATAAATATTTTAAACGCCCGCCCCTCAGACTAATTTTCGTTGCTCTCAGCCAGCTCAAGTTTATTCAAATAATTTTGAATCGCGTCTGTGCACTGTTGACTATCGATCTCTTCGCCCTCGCCTAAGAACGCATCTTCAGCACAACCCCAATAGTCATTTTCAAAATATTGAATTGAATATAGTTCAGCGTAGATCGCATTTTTTACTGTATCGGGTAACGCTTCAAACCGATCAAGTCCAATAATAAGATTGCCTATGCTGAAAAGCTCTTTGATTTGGCGCAGAGTATCAAGAAGAGGTGCTCTTAAATTCCAGATTTGCATTATTTTTTTATTTGAAACATACATTTTATCGCCGACTACTTCCATTTTATTAGGTTCAAAATCAGGATGCTGCCATTTGGTAATGATCCCGTGAGTTTTCAGGTCCCATACTTGAAAATCGGCATACTTTTCCCGAATGTACAGTTTGTTGCTAGCAAAAGCTAAGGCCCCAATAGATGTGAATTGTAAAATAGGCAAATTTGTATGTGTTTCTTCTAAATTCCAAGTTCGAATAAGGCTATCACTTGTTTCCGGATAGTAGAGACCGTAGAGCGTGTTGTTTATTATTTTTATTAGACTAAGCATTCTACAATTTTGTACGGGAAGTGCCACAGTTGTGCCTTTTTTTAAATCCCAAACATAGATATGGGTCTGCGACAAAACACAAATCCAATTCTGTTCGACTTGAATACTTACAAGAGATTGAGAATCATTCGACTTCAATTCTTTAATCAATTGCTGTTTATTTAAATCAAAAATTCTAACAATGTTGACGTCTAGTATATAAAGATTATCTCTGTAAATTTTAGAACCGATTAAGGATAGTGCGAAAGGAATGCTCGCTGAGATTTGATTAGTTTTAAGGTCAATTATTTCTATTTTTTTGTCAGCAACGATGTAAAGTTTGTCATTTTCGATTTGGAGGTAATGAATATCTGCGCTAGAGAGTTGTATGAAATTTACTAAAAAGCGAGTATTTAAGTCCCAGATTTCTAAGCGAAACCCTGGAGTATTCGAATTTATAGTGTAAAGTTTACCTTCATACATTTTAAAATGAAGATGATCTAGCTTTACGATTCGACAAGTAAATTGCCCTTTTTTTAAACTTTGCGTGATGTCTTTTTGAAAAATATATTCTGCTTTATTTTCGCATAAAACATTGTTTGAAACTATTTGCTCTAAATAAGGATTATGCATCTGCAATTTCATCGTTTTACTTGCACAAGACAAATGACCGAGATCTTCGGGTACAAGATGTGCAGATATTTTACTTAAAATTTCTGGGGTCAATTTTTCAATAGGGCTCAAATTCGCTTGATAGATTCGTTGAATAGTATCTTGTGTTGATTTGATGATAGAAAACTGTGTCTCAACATCTGCTTTTAATTCAGGATTTACTTTGAGTTTTTTCTCAAGCATGGTTTTTCTTGTTAAAAGCTCTCTATTCATTTTATCTAGAATAGATAAAATATCGAGTTTATGAACAACGCTGATTGTACCAGAAGCTAAACCGTGTTCTAGATTTTGTACTTCAGCATGCCAAATATCGATTGATTTTGTATTATTTATATTTTTAATAATTGATGTCATAATAACCATAATTAAAGTATTTACTAAAATTATAAACAAAAATTAAATAACAGAATTATAATGGGATGTAAAATTTAAATTTTAAATATATACAGATGAGTCAGGCATTTACTTGTCGAGATTTTGGGTTTAAGCTATTCTATTTAAGCTTATGTATCATGTTTTGGCTTTCTATCATTTGGTTCGACTTGAAGACCCTCATGGGGAAGTTATTCGCCATCAGGGTTTTTTGCAGGGCAAAGACATCCAATGCCGCATTTACCTGTCGGAAGAGGGGATTAATGGGCAAATGAGTGCTTCGCTAGCTGATTCTGAGGCTTATCAAGACTGGCTTAAAAGCGACCCCCGTTTTGCCGATGTGGTGTTTAAAGTACAGGCATATCACGAACATGTTTTCCCACGTGCTACGGTCAAGTATCGCGCTCAGTTGGTGGCCATCGATGAAAAGGTCGATATGGCGCTGACAGGAGAGCACGTTTCTCCTGAGCGCTGGAAAGAGATGCTTGCGGCACGCGATGACAAAACACTATTGCTAGATGTGCGCAACGACTACGAATGGGAAATCGGCCATTTTGAAGGGGCAAAACTACCTGAGCTTGAGACGTTTCGACAGTTTCCTAAATATGCGCGCGAACTGAAGGAAAAATGCGACCCTAAAGAGACCAAGGTGATGATGTACTGCACTGGGGGGATTCGCTGTGAGTTTTATTCTGCCTTATTGAAGAGAGAAGGTTTTGAGCAGGTCTATCAATTAGACGGGGGCGTGATCAATTACGGCCAGAAAGAAGGGCATGGCCCATGGCGGGGAAAATTGTTTGTTTTCGATGACCGCCTTTCGGTGCCGATCGATGAAAAAACCGAAGAGGTGATTAGCCATTGCCGCTATTGCGAGACACCGTCCGATATATACTACAATTGTGCGAATATGGACTGCAATGAGCTGTTTCTGTGTTGTTCAGAGTGCGCCGAAAAGCATCGTGGGTGCTGTTGTGAAGCTTGTATGCTAGCCCCGCTGGTACGCGCTTTTGAAAAAACCGCACGTCCTAAACCGTTTCGGCGTCAAAATAAAGAGACTTAATTAAGTTTAAAATTTGCGTTTGGGTTTCAGGCAGTACTACGGTAAGGCCGGGTTTGATCCCATGTTCGGAAAGTTCAAAGGCCTTCATCGTATTGCAGATGCGGCCATCGAGACGCACGCCGATGCCGCGGGCGCCGACCATATTGCCCCAATCGCCAAACATCTCGAGGGTCATTTCGCAGGCGGTGATCAAAAAAAGGATCTGTTTGTCGGGGTGAGCTTCGGTCAATTCAAACATCTTTTCGCCAATGTAGTGAATGGTGGGGATGAAGAGAGGGACAATCGGGCGCTGTCCGGGAAGAGCATTGACTGTTTTACCGATGAAGCATTGCCGACAGACAGGATGCTCAGGATCATGGATGCAATCGGCTGTAAAGCGGCCGGAGGGGCATTCAAACGGCTTATGGCAATACGAAAAACCGATCACAAATAGGGTATTAGGTCGTTTTAGCCACTGCTTAAATTCTTCGAGGGATTCAACGCCGTAGAAGAAAAAATCTGCCTCGCGGACATAGGACTTTTTTTTCAGGGCCGATTTTATCCAGCGTAGGCTATACTTGAGCGGATGTTTGAAAAAATGACGGATAAAGATCCGGTTTGGATCGTTGGTGAGCAGGTATTTGATGCTTTTAAATGTTAAGCCCTTGGCGGTCTCTTCAGTGATGCCGGGCATGCGCGGCAAAGACGTGAGGGTTTTTAAGGGATGGGTGCTTTGGCAGCGTGTGCTTCCGCTTTCCCAGTCGCGTTCGGCTTGTTCCCAGGGAACTCCCGGCTTCCAAATTTTTAACTTATCCATAGTATGTCAGACTTAAGTTACCACCTTTCCCCTGAAAACCTGAATGGAAAAAGCTTCGAGCTCTTGAAAAAGTGGGGAGCGGCAGGTAAATTATTTTTTCAAAATCAAAAGGTGGTGGTCGATCCTTTCACTTGCGTGGAATTTTTCTTTGAAGTTGACCCTCAAGGCGCGGCGGTTTTAGTCACAGGGTATTGGAAGCTGGGAAAGCACACAGGCAAGCTCCATGAATGTGCGCTCATTTTCCCGGGCAATCCTTCATGGATTCTCATCGATCGGGTCGTTCGGCCGATTCATGAGGACGTACATGCTAAGTGGATCCGTTTAGCGGCGCAAGGACCACAGCTCTTGCAAGATCCCAGCATTTTAGAAGGGGAAGTGACCCTTGTCTGGAAAGGGGAATGTCTTGCAGCAGATCCACTGCCGATTCTTAAATTGACTGACCGTCACGGAGGGTTTGCAGATCTGTGGCTGGATTATGGAGTTAAGGGTCAGATCGCTTTTCATGATCCTAAAGATCCTTCCTGGCGAAACCGCGCATTGGAAAAAACTTGGGAGCGGGATTTACAGGAAACCGATTTCACGGCGAAGATTGTCGATCAATCCCATTACTACTGCCCTTTGGATAAAATCGCCAAAAGTTTGACTTTTCTGCTGGAAATCGGCTGGAAGGTGATCGATTGCAAAGGGCGCACCGTTCTTAGGCAAAAACCCCTCGACGTCGCGGCAACCACAGAGGAAAAAACGATCACGGTGCGCGCGCATGCCGATTATGATGCACATCGCGTCGATTTGAAAGATCTGGTGGGAGCCTTTAACCGCCGTGAAAATTTTGTGGAATTATCTCCACAAACAGTATCGCTGTTTGATCGAGAGGAATTTGGTGATGAGTGGGGCGATCTCATCGATCAAGAGGTGATAACTGAAGGTCTGCGCGTTAAAAAGAGCCGCTTTGGCCTGCTGATGCCACTCGCCGAGCAGCATCGAGATCTTAAAGCCCAGCTGGAAAAGATGATCCTATACACCGCAAATCCGATCGAGCCTTCCACAGGTTTTCAAGGGACATTATTTTCCTATCAGCAAGAAGGGTTGCAATGGCTGTCTTTTTTACATGAGGGGGGATTTGGCGGGCTGCTCGCCGATGACATGGGACTGGGAAAAACTGTACAAGTGCTGGCATTTTTTTCCCGTTGTCAAATTACAAAGCCTTGGCTCATCGTCGTTCCTACGTCGTTAGTATTTAATTGGCAGCGGGAGATCGAGAAATTTTTGCCTAGCTTGAAGCTGTATCGCCATGAAGGGCAGAATCGCTATCGCACGCTAGAAGATCTGGCGCAAAAGCACGTGATCCTCACTTCCTATGCCTTGCTCCGCTTAGATGCAGCACTCCTGCAAGCAATCGATTATCAAATCGTCATCCTCGATGAAGCACAAGCGATCAAAAATCCCGATAGCCAAATTGCAGATGTTTGCTCTCGATTAAAAGCCGAAGAGTTGCGCCTGGCGATCACGGGTACTCCGATCGAAAACCGCGCTGAGGATCTCTGGTCGATCTTTCATTTTTTAGAGCCACAGCTTCTAGGAGAGCGGCGTCAATTTCAAAGTGAAATGCTCGCAGCCCAAGCTGACAATCGCTATTTACAACGCGTGAAGAAAAAAATCAGCCCCTTCATTTTACGGCGCAAAAAAGAACAGGTCGCTCTGCAGTTGCCGCCCAAACTCGAGCAGACAGTGTTTGTCGAAATGACCGAGCCGCAGCATGAGATTTACCAACGCTGGCTAAAAAATACCAAACACGGACTGCTCAAAAAGGTCAGTCTCGATGGAGCATCTTCCCATCGCATGGAGATTTTGGAGGCGATCTTACGTCTGCGACAAATCTGTGTGCACCCGTGGCTTGTCGAAGAGCGACAAGAGGCAGATCCTGCGCATTTAAGCGCTAAATTTGATAGACTCCTGAGCGATTTGCAAGAGGTGGTGGAAGAAAAGCGCAAGGTCTTAGTCTACAGTCAATTCACTCAAATGCTTCATCTCATCGAGCAGTCGATTAAACAGCGCGGCTGGAACTACGTTTACCTCGACGGCAGTTCCTCGGATCGAGAAGAGAGTGTCCGGCAATTTCAAGATGATCCTAACACGTTGATTTTTTTGATCAGTTTAAAAGCAGGTGGCGTGGGTTTAAACTTAACTGCTGCGGATTATGTATTTCTCTATGATCCGTGGTGGAATGACGCCGTTGAACGACAAGCCATTGATCGGGCTCACCGCCTGGGCAAAATCGGCACGGTGATTGCGCGCCGTTATATCACGGCCTTGAGCATTGAAGAGAAGATTTTGCGACTTAAAACGCATAAAACACACCTTTCACAACATCTTTTAGACAACATAGGAGAACTCGAAGCTGTATCGCTTGATGATCTCCTAGAGCTGTTAAATTAACTCTCGTCAGATTCTTTATTCTTATCTTGCTCAATCATCTCTTTGGCAGCAAATTTTAGGGTTTTCAATCCCTCTTCGAAGCCCACTTCTCTGAGTAGCTGATCGAGATAACGAATTTCTGTCAGAAGCTGATCGTTCATCGATTCGAGCTCAGAGATCCGTTTGAGCATTTGTTCTCGGGACATAGTTCCTCCAATATTTATCACTGTTATTAGAGATGCCAGAAGCGTGCCAAGAGCTGCCAACCCTTGCAAAAAAAAGCAGGAATTGTCAAAAAGGTCTCATGAAATGGTTTTTTGTACTTTTACTATCCGTCGCTGCCTGCAATCCTAAAGAGGAGCAGCAAGAGCCGGACTATGATCATATGGTGATGGACGACGCAGATGAAGAGGGCTGGACAACCGGCGACCGCAAAGAGATCGCTGGAGAATTACCAGACCCACAAGAGTCAATTATTTTAGATCTTTCGGACAAGACTTCAGGATATTGAGCGCTACTTCATAGGGCATTTTTCGGAAAGTCTCACACGAGACTCCATTATCGTCCTCAGATTTGAAGCAGAGCTTTACGTCATAAGATTCTCGTCCAAACTCTGGCGATTTTGTCTGTTGTAATCGCAGCAATAATTGTTCATTTGATCCGCGATAAGTGACATGACTCCACTTGGTGTTTTCTGTCAACTCGAGTTCACATTGAGTAATGACGTGTTTAAAATGTTGTAATTCAGTGCAAGTTGCCATCTTCAAACTCAAGTAAATATTTTTTCATGTCTAAGCCACTCGCAAAACCTCCCATTTTTCCGGCGCTTGCCACCACTCGATGACAGGGAATAAACAACAGGAATGGATTACAGCTGCAAGCCGTGCCGACAGCGCGCGCAGCTCCCGGATGGTCGATGATAGTGGCCAGCTCCCCATAAGTCACCACTTCGCCAAACGGCACATGTTGCAGACGCTTGAGGGCTTTTTGTCTAAACGGGGTTAAACCGTCGAGCGTAAGTTGCACTTCACCAGGCAGTTTTTTCCCATACTGCTCAAGAAAATTGAACAGTTGATCTTTTAAGTGATTATTTACATCACCGACGAGACAACATTGAAATTTTTCAGAAAAAGACAGCGCAGCACTTGTTAGCTGCTGCGCTTGAAATGTCAAGGTAACGGTAATCGCCGGGCCCTCAGAAAACACCAGTGACTTTTTCATAATTTTAACGGTGCCGATTTTCTTCACTGTAAGGCAAATTGGAGATTAATTGATCGATGCGATTCATTTCGTCGAACTTACGCTTGCTCACAGGCTCGCTAGAATAGAACCACTGTTGCTCAGGTTTTCCATCAGCATAGAACAGCGAAAGACCGTGTTTTTGATCATTGAGCCACATAATTTCTTGGGAAACGATATCCCCATCGATAAAATGACGCTCGATCCCATTTTTTTGTCCGTCAATGTAGGAGGTTTCGACGTATCGATTGCCGTTTTTGAAATAGGTCGCTTGTCCGTGGATCTGACCGTTGAGCCACTCTTCAATGGCAAGCGGTTCGCCATTTTGCGCAAACACGCGCCGCTGGCCGTGTAAATTGTCTTGGAAATAAAACGCTGATGATTCTAGCGCGCCACTTGCATAGAATGTCTCTTTCTTAGTGGCATAGCCTCCTTCAAAAGATTCTTTCGCAAGTAGAGACCCATCGCGCTCGCGCTGAACGCGCACGCCAGCTCCTTTTTCGACGCGAGATTCTACCTCATTGGATGTGGTGAAATATTGACCATCGAGCAGTTCTTCACCCACAAATTCCTCTACCATCATAGGTGAACCTGAAGCATACCACTGCGTGATTGAATAGCGCGTAGGGGAGAGTTGGATCCATTCTTCAATAGGAGTTCCTGTCAAATCGTAGGAAATCTCTTTAACTTTGTTTCCGCGATTGTATAAAGCATAGTGTTCGACAGTTTGGCTGTGCGGAAATGTCTCTGTTGTCGGTCCGTGTTTGATCCCTTCTTCATAAGTCGCAGTAATCGTGACACCGTTGTCTAAACTCGTGATCATTTGACCTGGACAGTGCCTTGTCTCCCATTCTTCTTCAGAAACAGCATAGCCATATTTATGGATATAGCGCTGTGAGACCACGCTTTCGTTTTGTTTATTGCCATCGCATCCGCTCAAGACGAAAAGAGCTAGCAATCCCAGAAGTGCAAAACCCTTGGTGTTCATAAATGACCCCGATTTAATGTTTCCGCAGCTGCCTTGATCAGACGCGCATGTTCGCGCTCTACCGTCTCAAAATCAACTGTTTTTTCCTTGTCGCGATAGAAGAAGCGGAAAGTTGCGTTTTTCTTATCTTTGCCGATTTGCTCGCTTTTGTAAAGATCTAAAAGAATCACTTTCTCCAAGAGAGGGGAAGCCCCCGCACGCAGCGTGCTCAAAATCGCTTCGACCGGCACTTCCGCATTCAACATCACTGTCCAATCCCGCTGCGATCCAGGAAATTGCCCCCACTCTTTGACTTGCCAAGCTTTAGGCTGCAGGTTCATTACTTCATGCAAATTAATCTCGGCAAAATACACCCGCTGCGGAATGTCGATTTTAGCGACATGATCGGGGTGCACTTCCCCAATCACACCTAAATAAACATCCCCTTTTTTCACTTTCGCTTGCCGTCCCGGATGAAAGTTGTGCAAATGCGACACTTCAAACGCCAATTCTTCAATCTTAAATCCCGCAAGCAGATTTTCGATAATTCCTTTCAAATCAAAAAAATCGACATCTTGGGGTTTCGGATCAAAATGATAGGGTCCTCGTTTGCCGCTTAAAATGATCCCTGCAGTTGACGGCTCTAAATACCCACCGTCTTGTTTAAAATGCACTCTGCCTACTTCTAAACCGGCTATGTCGGGATTGCCGTGATCGAAGTTGTACTTTACTACTTGTAATAGCCCCGGGAGCAGTGTTGTTCTTAGCACCGATTGCTCGACAGAGTGGGACTGCAGCACAGCAATCACGGCCTCATCACCCAATATATTTTCCCGGGTCATCGCCACCTGCGTCGGGCTGATCAAATCACACGTCACAAATTCTTGCAGACCCTCTCCAATCAAATGCTCGCGCGTTTCTTTTTCCATCAGATACAGCGGTGCATGGGGAATTGTCGAGCTGATGTGCACTGGAGTGACCTTCGGGAAATGATTATACCCATACAACCGCGCTACTTCTTCGATCAGATCATCTTCGATTGAGACGTCATTGCGATAGGTCGGCACAGCCACTAGCAGCTGATGGGTATTTTCTTCTAAAATCTCCATCCCTAATCTACCGAGCAGGCCAGCAATTTCTCCGGCACTTAAATGGAGCCCTAACAAACGATTTGTCCGTTCCATCCGACAGGCGATCTTTTTCTCTCTAAATTCATGCGCCTTTTCATCGATCACCCCACGCGCAATGTCTCCCCCAGCTACTTTCTGCAGTAAGTGTGCTGCGTAATTTAAGCTCCAGACAACTGCTTGTGGATCGATCCCTTTTTCAAAGCGCTGTGAAGAATCAGACTTCAACCCCAATAAGCGAGAGGCCTTTCTTACCGCCTGTGGAGTGAAATATGCCGCCTCGATGAGCACATTCATTGTCTCTTCGGTGACAGCTGAACTCTTGCCTCCCATCACCCCGGCAAAAGCCAAAGGTTTCTCCCGATCGCAAATCAGCAGCGCCTCAGGAGGAATCGTTCTCTCAACTTCGTCTAACGTAAAAAGTTGCTTGTAATCTGTTTCTGATCGGACAAAAATCTCATGTCCACTGATTCGGTCATAGTCGAACATGTGAAGTGGCTGACCCAAGGATAGCATCACCCAATTGCCCACATCGACCACGTTATTGATGCTGCGCAGCCCACACACTTCAACGCGCTCTTTCAACCACTGTGGCGAAGGCCCCACCCGAATCCCTCGTACGACGCGGCAAGCATAACGCAAACACTGCCGCTTATCGATCAAGTGAACCTTTATTTCAGCTGGTTCACCCTCTTTCAACTCAAACGCCGGCTTCTTGAGCGGCACATCCAGCAATGCGGAAAGCTCCCGCGCAAAACCATACAAACTCATGCAATGGCCTAAATTGGGTGTCAGCGACACTTCCAATACATCGCCTTCAATTGCATCGACCTCAATTCCAGCCAGCGTCAAAATCTTCGCCAGCTCTTCTGGCGACTCTTTGAAACTTAAATATTCCTGTAACAACGATAAGGGGACTTTCATAAAATGTGGGGAAAAATTTAATATCAATTGTAACAAGCTCGACAATCTTGGAAAAGAAAATAATGCTCACCAATCACTGGATCCGCCGCACAAAATGGCTCACTCAGGCCCTGATCATCAGCGGTACACTAAACATCGGACTCATCGCCACCTTTGCCTATGTCGTCCTCAAAGAAAAGCAACAATCTCTTGCCATCGAACAATTCAGCCCCCCTCCCAAAGAAACCCTCCCCACCAATACACAACTCCTCCGCACCTACTCATTTCTCCCATACCAAGAACTACTCCTGCGCCTCGAAAATTCCGACCTCCTCGAAGAAGGCCTCACCAAACGCGATCTCGCCCTCGCCTGCCTTGTCGCTTTTCACCATTTCAACCTCGATAAAGCCCTTGGCAACCTACCTCAAAAACGACTCATCCCTTTCCCTAACACCGACGGCCAAACCATCGACGTCTCCGTCTTCCCCGGGCTCGCTGACTATCAATTTCAAGCCATTCTTCAATACGCCAAAACCGAAAAATGGCCCCTTACCACGCAAGGGCTCTTCTTCGAACTAAAACGCTCCTCTCCACCCGACCCCTCACTCCTCGAAGCCTTCTACCTCACCCCCGAATTCCATTCCCTCTATACACATCTCACCAAAACCGGCCTAACCACTTCCCCTGAACAAGTCGTCGCCTTGATCTGCGAAGGTAATTCACTTCCCTCCCAAGATCACCAAAGTACTCTCCTCAATTATCTCAATAACCACTCCAAGCTCGCCGCCAAATTCCTCCTCGATTCCGACCCCGACTTCGCCCTCAAAAGACTCGACGATACTCAAGTCCTCACCCTCCTCGACCTCTACCCCGAAAAAACACCCACCCTTGAAACCTTTGCTAAAGAACTCGTCGCTTCCCCCCGCACCGACGCCGTCCGCACCCGCGCCGCCACCTTCGTCACCATCCAAACCACTATCCCTCTCCCCATACCCACCAAGAAAAAAATGCACACAATCGAAGTTGGCGATAACCTCTGGAAAATCGCCCGCAAATACCATGTCACCATCGACGACATCAAACGGATCAATAACCTAGAAACCGAAAAACTACGCCCAGGCAAACAACTCGAAATCCCGGAGAAAAAATGATCCCCCTCATCATCGCCGCCCTCCTCACACCCAACCCTGAACCCCAAGACGGCACCGCCAAAGTCGGTAACGCCACCATCACCGTCAATGTCGAAAACACCGACTTCCTTTCACAATGCCAAGCTGAATGGGACAAAATCCAAGAAAAGAAAAACCCTAAGAAAAAAGACGAAGACAAAGACAAGAAACATCACAACCCCGAAGCATCCATCACAATCAAATGGGGTCAAAAAGATGATAAGCCAAAAACCGCAGACGATAACGATTACATCGATTACTAGGGCACATCATCCACTGCAAAGCTGAGTGGGACAAAATCCAAGAAAAGAAAAACCCCAGGAAAAAAGACGAAGCCAAAGATAAAAAAAATCACAGCCCCCAAGCATCCATCATATTTAAATGGGACTCAGATTAAATACCACATCTTTAGACTTGGCATTTTTTTGGGTTACTCGCGTTAAATTTGACCACTTTATCCCGAGATATCAAACGTCCTTAATTTGCTTGATCAATTGTTTAAGAGTTAAGAAAAACTCAGAGCTTTTGGTTTGCCAATTTTTCCGTGCTGCTATCAGCCACATAAGCTAATTTCTTATGAAAATCTAAATAAATAACATGGTTTTTTAAAAAATCCATTCCGAGGATTCCATCGATTTCATTTAACTCGGAAGTGATGTCCAAGAGATATAAATCCATGCCACCAAAATCTGTGTTTCCAATTTCAAATTTCAATGTCCTCAAATAGGGTAAACCATATTGATAATTTTGGGCCCAATCTTGTTCAGAAGGACAAGCTCTAATGAAAGAAATTGTGGATCCAGTATCTAATGACATTTTTTTTTCACCAAAATCAGTATTTGTCTTTAAAATTACGCCAGTTCTCCCAATTTCGAATGGTACTTTATTTAATTTATCGAATTTATGCGCAGTTGAAGTTACATCTTTTCCAAGAATCAACATTGAGTGTTGTTGAATGTCAATTAAAATGTTAAGGTTTTCTAATAAAGCTCTTCCTATTTTGCCGACTGTTCTTTTTGCTCTTGGTTGAGTATTTTCCGAGTCTATCCATAACGTTGTGTTTTTTACAAAATTTTCATTTACCTCAGTTGCAATGACATTTTTAAAAGTTAAATCACCAATTTTAATTCTTTCTAGACGATATGCAGCTACTTCATACGCGTTACCTTTTACATCACGACTTTTTAAAGAACCACAAGAATGCTTTTTAAGGTTTTCTAAAATATCTTTATTTAAAGAAATTTGAAATTTTGAACCCAAATCAATTTCTAAAAGATATTCCTTTCCTTGAATTTCAACTTTTGTAATCGGTATATCGGATGATCCAAGAGAAACAATAAAATGAGAATAGCTTTTTTTGTTTTGTAGAAAATAAAATAAGCAAGATGTGGTGAGTATTAATGCTATACTGACAGTGATAATATTTTTTATATTCATTTTTTTTAATATTTGTAAAAAAATTACCAATCAGTACTAAGTGTCACTTCCGTTTTTCCTGAAAGATTGCCATCCTTATCTTGATTAACGCTACCGGAAATCCCAACAGAATATTTTGTTCCATCTTCATTTTCATTCGAAACACTCAAGCTGCCGCGAGCTGATGTATTTCCATCAGTGTCTGTGCTTGCCGAAGCTTCTGCATGCCTCTTACACAGAACGGTGTAAACATTGCTCAGCTTTGTTTTTTCACCATTAAAAAGAAAATTCCATGAAAACAAATTGCTTACAGAAGTTACCGTCCCAACAGCACTGGTTGTGAGAACAACATTATTGCTTAAGATAGAATATTCAGAAATATAGGGGGATCGAAAAAGAGCGTTATAGGAACCCTCATTTATAAAGTCCAAAAAAACTGTCGACTTTTCAGAATTTGCTATATTACTAAAGTTACCGCAAAGTAAAAATGGTATCGCCTCTTTTGTTTTTAAGAAATTATCTTGCATTTTTTCGAGGAGCTGCTCAAGCTTCAAACTTTGCATTTCGAGATTTTGCATTTCTGCAAAATGGGCAGAGAAAATATGGCCAATAGTTTTATTTTTATTTCTGATCTCACAATCAAAAAACTCTTCATTTTCGGCTCCTAAATCCAATTGAAATTTATTCAACTGTGCATTTTCTAGTCCATACTTGCTGGCAAGTAACAAGTTGTGTTGAACTTTTGGATAACCAAATGCAGGATACGACCCAACGTAAATCAAATGCGCATATTTCTCTTTTAAAACACTATACAAATCATAGGCATCCTGTTCTGAATAGATTTCTTGAACACATACAGTATCAGCATCAATTGATAAAATCCTATCGGCTAGTTGAGATGCATTTTTTCCTAGAAATTCACTAGCTTCAATGGTCAAAATCGTAAAATCTATGTCCGCATCACTTTTTTCTTCTTTAAGCCCCTGCAAATAGAGCATTCGACTTGAATTAGAGGTCACTAGACTATTTGTTATGTAACGTTGAAAAGAATCAAGGTTTTTGTCTTCTGATACTATCCGTGCACATTGAGTGAGTCTTTCACGAAGCTGAGGATTTTGTAAAACTTCTTCTAAAAAAATGTAGAGATTCTCAATGCAATTGCAAGTTGATGCATCCACATCCTGAGATTTCTTGAATAGATTCAAGCGGTTGAGATCTTGATCTAATTTCGTCAAAAATTGACGCCAAGGCTTTATAGTATTGTCATACGAATGACACTCAGATTGTAAAGCTAGCAACGATTCAATGGTTGAGAATGCGTTTTTTGCGATAGCTTGAATAGAATTTTGGAGTTCTTGTGAATTTGTCACGTAAGATTGTTCAACAGAACTTCCTTCAAAAGCTATTCCTGCATTTAACTGAAAAAATAAAGCTGCTGATCCTAAAATGAAGGTATTGACAAATCGCGATTTCATTGAAGCCTCCTTGCTTTTTGATGCAAGTTATCATGGTTTCTCGAAAAAAACAAATCAAAAATTGAAATTTTCATCACTTTTGCTAGAAAATTTTTGCAATCGATTTCGCATGAGATAAAAAACAACTCCCATGAGGTATTTGCCGCACAGGAGTTTGCTTGAGTGAGGTTTAATTTAAGTCCAATTTCAGATCTTTTGGCAACATTGCATTGTCAAAAAACTGAGTCAAATCAACAGGAAGATCTGAATTGAGTCTAATCGATCCAGCAATGATTTCTCCATTGGGATTTTGAACTTTGAAATCCAACGCCAGCGCTTCGACCTGGCCATCGTCAGTTTTTTTTAGTCTTAAAACTTCAAATTCTCCCTTTGACTGTAAAAAGCCTCTCTCAGGTGTTACGACCTTTATTCCAGGATTATCTAATCCGTGAAAAGGGTAGCGCAGTGCAGATTTATATGTATCTTCTTTCAACTCTTCACCAAACGGCACAGCAAAATCTAAAAACCAGGACCCGAGATTATCTGCATCGATAGAAACTTCTATACCTTCTTCACCGTAAGGCAATCGTTTAAAGCAAAAGGTACTTTCACGACTAGAGATTAGAAGCGGTTGAAAATTATTTGTTATTGGATCGTATTTGATAAGAAATAGCATAGGTACTGCTTGCTCTTCAAAAACCCCTCTAAATGAAACTTCAATTGGTACAGAAGAATTGTATCGAATGCAGCCGTACAAAGGAGAACCATCGTATTCGCATTTTTGAACGAAATTAGCTGCAAAGGCTTCAATTTTTCCCTTATCATTATATTGGATTTCCAAGACTTCAAATTCTCCAATCGATTCATTGCAAGCTCGGCCACAACCGGTGAAAGATAACCCCGGTTGATAGGAATGAAAAGCAGCGCGCTTTGCATTTTTGTAAATCCCAGGTTGCAACGTTTGGTCTTGTGGGGCATAGAACTCTATATCCCAATCATCTCTAAGACTCTGTAGTCGAAGGCTAATGTGTTTATCAGAATTATTTAAGGTGAAATGGGCGTTTTGTCCTTCGAAATAGACTATCGTTTGGCCAGCTCCGATATAGTCATCATCCGAGCTAACCATGTAAAAAGCCGTTAGCTTTTTTCCCTCGACATTACTTCTATAACATGTTGTCGTTTCATTTTCCGCGTTGACCTGTGTAAAAAATCCAATGCAAAGTGCAGCCATAGCGCATAGTGTTGTTCTTATCATAAAAAATCTCCTTTGAGAAAAAAAATGGAGATTTGATATTTAAATTTTTTATGATTTTTTCCAAGAATGAATAATTATTTTAAAAATGAAAAGATGCCACAAAACGCTTAAGGAACATCATCTACGCCGCCCTTGTGCCAAGGATGGCATTTCGCCACTCGCTTAACCGCCAGCCAAGTTCCTTTCATGCATCCATGCTTTTTCATCGCTTCCATCGCATAGTCTGAACAGGTGGGGTAAAAGCGACAACATTGCCCTAGAAAAGGGCTAATGCAGAGTTGGTATAGGCGGATTAATTTAACGAGTAAGAATCGCATGTTATGGCAATATGCCTAGAGATTTTATTTGAAGCAATCTTAGGTAGATTTGAGCAGCTCGATTGTACGGTTTATGAAGAAAGAGATGAATGCACCGCCAAATAGTCCGATTGTAATTCCCAATTTCCCCATGCTCAAGAAGCCCAATCCTATACAGCCTATTCCTAAGAGTGAATAATAGAGCCATGGCAACCAGCTAATTTGTTTGCGTAGTTTGTTGTATTTTTTTGCCATTTTGTTTCTCATTATACTTCGTTTAGTGACAATATTTTATGCAATTTTCATTTTAAGGTCAATTTTTTTTATTTCCCAGTTGACTTTAATTGGTAATAAGTAGAAAATTTAATTTAAAAATATTGAAAAGCCATGCGTTTTATTTAACTGTGGGCTTAAGTCTTTTAAGCCCATTCAATTGGTTGATTAATGAGTGTTAACATAGAGTACAGAGACAAATTAACTACTTCTCAAGTAATTACGACAATTAGTCAGATTCCCTCGCCACATGTTATTATGTGGTATATTGGATCACATGGACTAAAAAAAGAAGGTGTTAAGTATTATAAAGATTTTTTGATTAACCCTATCATCGAAAGAGCTAATCATCCCAGTTTTGATTTATTAGATTTAACCGCTTGGGCTGCACTAGGAGATTCTAAAATTCCTATCACAAAGGTAAGCAGTTTTGCAGAAAAAATAGACACCTTTGCGACCATTAATTTAAGATGTATTAAATCGGCTGACATTTTCAAGAAAATGCAGAAGCTTGAAGATCGGGAATTAATTGATTACTTTAGAGCGGCTTTGAGTCGTGAATTTATACGTAAGTCTAGTGAGGCCATGCCTGACAGAAACATAAAACTTGGTATGGTGCTCGATCATAACTGTGCCGTTCTCTCTGATTGGTTTAATATCGATACAAGTAAAGGGTACTCAGTTTTACAATATTTGGAAGGATGTTTGCTTATTGAAGAAGTGGTTCAAAATTGCCTTAGGTTTCAAAATAATAACGATATTGAGCTTATATTTGCCTTACCCAATGATGAGCTAAAATATTATCGCGATGAAACAAACGCTTTTAAGCAAGACGTTGAATTTTTATTAAAACATCGGATGGGCTCAATTCTTAAGGGCTCAAGAATCAATATTAAGTTTTTGGCTTTTCAATATGGTGATAGTGCACATCAACGCCCTTATAACGCACCCGGTGCTGTTTTTAAGAGAAATGAGTTACAGTTAAGCGATGTAGTTACAATACAACAATCAAAAGAGGAAAAAGAGTGAGTACGCAATTAAAAATTTCAGACGCCAGTAATTTAGTGAAAATTTCCGTAATGCCCAGCTTTGATGATGCTATGCGGATTCAGATTGAAACGGATCGGCTTTACATTTCTTCTTATAGAGATGAAGATTTCCAGAATAGCGCGGCCTTATATGGAAATCCCACTGCGACAACATATTTTGATTCTGGTAAGCCGCGATCGCAAAAAGAAGTGCGGGATTTAGTTGATGATATTGGCCATAAACATTTTAGCAAAGGCGAACCATTTGGATTGTTCTCAATTTTCAAAAGAGAAGACAGAACTTTTGTTGGACACATCGATTTGCTTCCTTCAACAGAAGAGGGTATTTTAGAAGTCGGTTACATTTTAAGCCCTGATCATCAAGGTAAAGGTTATGGAACTGAAGCTGCCAAGGCTATAGTTTTTGATTTTGTGAAAGAATTGAATGCCAAAAATTCCTATTGTAATTACCCACGCATACGGAAGATCGTAGCCACGGTTCATCCGGAAAATGTTCCTTCTGAAAATGTGCTAAAAAAACTTGGAATGACTTTTGAAAAATTTCAAAATCGCTTTGACCGGCCTCGTTACTGGTACGGTCTTCAGGTTTAGTTTTCTATGCACGATGTCTATTTTTGATGTAAAAATAGGAACACAGTGAGATGATGGCGCTCACTAATATAATCAAATTAAATGAAGATTCTTTGTGCGTGTATCCTAGCAAATAAAGAGCTGTAACAGGGGTAAATCCTCCTACGATACTGTCTACAATGTTAAAACTGACACCTACACACGTAAAGCGAACATTTGTTGGAAAAAGATCTGTCAAAAGATAAGGGAGCAGTGCAGTAATACAAGTACAAAACAGGACGAAAAAAACTCCGATAACTCCTATCAAAAATAACGAAGTCTGAGAAATTGCGTACGACAATGGGTACAAAAGAATAATAATGCCAATCACACTTGCTATTAACATTTTTTTATTGCTAAACTTATCCCCTAACATGCCGAGAAATGGAAGAGGGATCGTTGTCAAAAGCAGTAGTAAAATTGTGATAATTAGATTTTGCGAATAGGTGGTTCCGAGGATTTTTTCAAAGTAAACAGGAAACAACGTTGAGAGTGCGTAAAAGGATGTTGCATCCACTGCGCAAAACAAAATTCCCAGAAAAATCCCATACTTGTACTTGTTAAGAACAGAAAGTATCGGTGCTTTCGAAATCGTCTTGTGTTTTTCCATGTCAATATATAGCGGTGTTTCATGTAATCTTGATCTCAAACAAAAGCCAAACAGTCCGATCAAACCTCCCACTAAAAATGAAAGCCGCCACCCCCAAGTGATCAAGTCTTCATGGGATAGTAACTTTTCTAAGAGAAAACACTCGAGAATGCTAATTAAGATACCGATCTGATTTCCGACCGATCCCCAACTGGTCATAAATCTTCTTCTTTTGGGTTCTGCGCTTTCATATAAATAACAAAAGGCGCCTGGTAATTCCCCACCGCCGGGAAAGGATTGTAAAAGACGTAGGACGCCCAGTAAGATGGGGGAGAAAATTCCAATTTGGGCATAGGTCGGTAAAAGTCCCATCAGAAAAGTAGGCACAGTCATTATCGTGATCGATAGAATTAAAGCCTTTTTTCTTCCTATTCGATCACCGAGTCTTCCAAAAAAAAGACCACCTAATGGACGTGCTAAAAACCCCAGGGCAAACAACAGAAAAGTATTGATCAGATTCGCTGATGGTGAACCTGTATCGAAAAAAAGCTGAGAGATAATGGGAGACCAGAAAATATAGAGGTAAATCTCATACCATTCGAGAATATTCCCAATCGTGACGGCTAGGATGACAGAACCTTGCTTTTTCTTAGAAAAAGTGATCAAATTGCATCTCCATTCATCTTCTAAAGTCTATAGAGAGACTTGGAAAAATGGTCAAGAGAATGTAAAATCCCTTCTAAAAATTTGGGCACATAAAGACCTTATTTTAACAAACTATTGGCATTAAGCTATTTCTGTATGTAATTAATGTTTAATAATTATTTGACTTAAATTTAATAAAGGGGTAACATTTAGGCTTAAACAAAAAAGAGGTTAGTGTGAGTATAAGACCGTGTAGTTTTAATATCGATGTTTCTGCAATTACAGCGCGCTTTAGTTCAAAGCCTACCTGTCAAGACCTATATAGTGAACTGGTTAAATCGGATATGCCGCTTTGCCTTATCAATTCCTTTGTGAGCAAGCAAAAGGAAAAAGAACTTCTTTATCTGGAAGAAAATTCATTTTTTTTCCGATCTAATTCAGATAAAAATAAAATCACATTAGTAGTTTCTAATGGTGCACTATTTGCTCCTGAGGCACCAGCAAAACCAACTTGTTTTTCTTTGCAGTTACGAAATTATGCGGGAAGGATTTGTATTTTTGATGAAAGGTGGAGTCGAAGTGCTGTAGACGCATATAATCATAATCGAATGCGTGGAGACTTTATAAATCATAAAAATTCTCAACGAATTTACTCAGGTTATCTGACGCTTCCTGAGCTTGTAGAGCTAGTTCAAAAATGTACAACATTTAAACCCATCGATTTTAATTCGGGTGATGCAACTTGTATTGTGCTTAAAGAAGAGCCTCTTTAATTTCTCAATTTAATTTTTTTGCCTAATCAAACTCGGTTGCTACCTAGCACCGAGTTTTTTTTGTAATGTCTAAACTCATTGATAAAAAACTCTTTCATGTGGCTTCCTGAGAGATTAAATTTTAAAATTAAATTTGCGCTTTCATTTTTTTTTAAATACGGCTAGATTTTTCTTTTTTGAATTTCAAAAAAGGAATGACTATGCGTTCTCTATTTCTTTTCTTTTTATTCGCGATACTTCCACTTTTAGCTGACCCGAAAGATTCTTTCTCACTTGCAGTTACCGAAGGAGAACCGGATGCTTTTGTCGATGATTGCGTGAGCGCGATTACAGGCGATTTGTATTTGAAGGAAACAGATGCATTAATCCAAGCCTGTGTACCGTTACGGATGCCGCGACAATACCTTAGTGGTGATGGGAAAGGCACGCTTGCTGGATGGTCTTTCATTAATCATTTGAGCGTGACTTATAAAGGGGGTGAAAAAGAACATAAAATTACGATTCAGGAACCTAACGGTTCGACATTTGTTTTTAAATGTTCTGCTGAGGAAGTTATTGGGCATTTCCGCAAGAAGAAACATCCGCCAAAGTTCCGGCCTCCTTCGGCTGGTGAAACGCCTGGATTGACAAACACATCGCAAGAAAACATCAGTGGCCATTCCAATCTCAAGAACGCTAGCGTTCGGCTTGAGGACTCGGGGAGATATCTTCTCGTCTATTGCTCTGATCAGACCACAAGAAGTTATAAAGTTCATCACCACCACAAGCATTTTAAAGATGTTTTTAAAAGAGAAGAATCAAGAAAGCTCAAATACCTTCTTGAAACGGAGACTCTCCCTTCCGGGCATAAGATTGCTTATGACTATGATCACGAGGATCGTTTAAAAACGGTAAGCACAACGAATCCCAATGGTAAGAAAACCTATGCGTCAGCAAGTTTTTATTATCATCATAAAGACAAGGATAAAATTCCGAATGTCGATGTTATTTTAAGCGATGGAAGATCGCTCCATTATCGTTACCAAGAAAAGAGTGGGGATAGTTTTTTACTTAAATGTGTCGGATCGCCCGAATGCCCTGAAGAGAATATTTTGTATCATGGGAGAGATCACCATTCTGGAAATCTTGTAAGTCGTATTAGCCTACCTGATTTGCGTTATTATGATGTCGAGTACTACCGAGAAGGTCATAACGATGTAGGTGGAGTGGACATCAAGGTTAAGGATAAGCATGACCCTCGTTTTTTACGGGTAAAGGAATTGAAGGCGCCTGTTGGTGAGGATCATAATCCTTACGTCACTCATCGTTTCTTTTACGCTCCTGATGAGCGCTATACAGATGTACGCGATGTCAATAATATGTTGACCCGCTATCATTATTCGCCATCAATGCGTCTCGAAACAATCGCACACTTTGGGCAGGGCGATGTATTAAGTTATAAAGAAACTTTCGAATGGTCCGATAGCGATCTAAAGTGTCGTAGCCTGTATGATGCTGCAAATCTTTTAATTTTTTCTCGACGTTTCCACTATGATGATCGCGGCAATGTCTTAAAGGAAGAATTGTCCGGCGATCTTTCCGGCCAGGGAAAATCAGAAACATACAAGATTAAAAGAGACTACAGCGAAGATGGACGAGATCTTCTTCTTAAAGAAGAACAAAATGGAAAAACTACTCTCTATACGTATCTGCCAAATACCAATCTTCTATCTGCTAAATACATCTGCGAAAAAGATCAGATTAAGATCCGTAGTTTCTACGACTATAACGGAGATAATGTTCTGATTCGTGAGATCCAAGATGATGGCACAGGTTTTGATAAAAGGGATTTTTCAGGTGTCAAAACACGTCTAATAAAAGTCATCACTCCTATGCCAGGCGGATCTTTTGTCGATATGCCACAAATCATCGAAGAAAAGTATTGGGATGGTGTTAGGGAAGTCGATTTGAAAAAAACGGTATATTCTTATACGACAGGTGGTCGAATTGAAACTCAATCTATTTATGATGCTAAGGGGGAACTCCGTTACACCTTAAAAAATACTTACGATAGTTTGGGCCGTCTTGAAACTGAAACGAACGCGATCGGTCAAGTTGCAACTCATACTTATGATGGTGCTGGTAATAAAAAAACAGTCAGTGCGGCAAGTGGAAAACGTAAGTCGCTTATGGAATATGACTGTTCCAATCGCCTAAAAGAAGTAAAGGAAATCGGTTTGGATGGAATTACACATATCACTCAATACAAATACGATGGGAAACACAACAAGACCGCTTGTATCGACTCATTTGGGAATATGACTCGATATGTTCCCGATCCGTTTGGCAATGTCATTGAAACACATCTGCCCAAGACCCTGGATGAACAGGGCAATGAAATTTCACCTGTGCTTTTGTCTACCTATGACTGCGCTGGAAGGGAAATTACACATACAGATGCTAAGGGTTATGTCACCAAAAAAAGGTATAACGCCCGTTCTCAGCTAACTTATATTCAGCATCCAGACGGTTTCGAAGAACATTTTATATTCAATTTGGATGGAACTCTAAGAATGCACGTCGATGCCGAAGGCTACATGACATCGCATACTTATGATGTTTTTGGCAGATGTAAATCTACTACGGATCCTCGCGGGGAAATTACAACATATACCTATGATTCGTTACATCTTATCTCTACGCAAGATGCTGAAGGCTACATTACGACTTATACATATGATGGTGCTGGTCGAAAAATTGCTGAGGAAAAGAATAAAGAACGCATTGAATACACCTACGATGAATTAAATCGTCTTCATAGCGTTAAGACAGATGATTTGATTTGTTTTACTGAATATGATCTTCTCAATCGTGTTATAGAAGAAAGGCAAGAAGATATTAAGGGTAACCTGCTTTCCAAGGTGACTTATGACTATGATGAAGCAGGCAATAAAAAAAGCATAACTCGCTCAATCATGGGAGAAGAGTGCCAAGAACAATTTGAATATGATTCTTTCGATCGACTTATTTTGCATACAGATGCTTTAGGTTATCAAACTACGATTGAGTATGATGAAAATCACAAAAATAATTTAGGTCAGCGCGTTCTGCTAAAGATCACAACCGATGCTTTGGGGCAAAAAACCTTTGAAACGTTTGATAGTCTCGGACGCAAACTATCTACTGAAATTCAAAATTCGCGAGGTGCTACTTGCTCTCTTGAGGAAAAATACTATGATCGAAACAATAACCTATGTAGGCAAGTCAGCACGATTTTTCCTCAAAAAGCGTTAATTGAGACACAGTGGCGATATGACAATAGAAATCGCCTCAGTGTTTTGAACGAACCTCTAGGTAAAACTACGACGTATACTTATACTCCAAGAGGTTACTTAGACCAGACGATTAAACCTGACAGAGTGATTTTAAAACGGGATTACGATCCTAATGGTAACCTCGAGAAACTCGCTTCTTCAGATGGCAGTATTGCTTACAATTTCAAGTACAATGCGCTTAATCAACTCACTTCTACCGCTGATCTCACAAACAATACCACCACTGTGCGAACATTCGATCCTAAAGGGCGTGTTCTAACTGAAAAACTGGCTAATAATCTCAACTTAACAAACTCGTATGATCTTCAAGGACGGCGTACGAAACTGACACTTCCGCACAACAATTGTATTATTTATACCTATGATGCTATCCATCTTCGAGAAGTCAGTCGGCATGATGCTTCAGAGACTGCTCTTTATACACATATTTACGAAGAATACGATCTTTCGCATCATCTTCTTTCTCAACAGTTGATAAGTAATCTTGGTGTGGTAACTTATTCCATTTCTCCACTAGGTAAACGGGAAGCCATTGATTGTTCTTTTTTCTCACAACATGTCGTCTCTTATGACCCTGTCGGCAATATAACAGCTCTTGCTACACAATCTCAAACGACAACATACACGTATGATGATCTTTATCAACTCACGCAAGAGAATGGGCCTTTGTCACACTCATATGCCTACGATTCTCATTTTAACCGCCTTCAAAAGGATGATCAAACGTATGTGCTGAATGCGCTTAATCAACTGAGCAATGTGGAGTATGATGCCAATGGCAACCCACGTCTAGCTGTGGACGCAAAGTATACCTACGATGCGCTTGACAGACTTACGTGTATAGAGACCCCAAGTCAACGTTTCGTTTTTACATATGATAGTTTCCATCGACGTCTCACAAAGACGATTTACGAACAAACTCATGGCGTTTGGCAGTGCATTAATCAATATTTCTATTTCTATGATGGCCAAAATGAAATTGGCTCCACAGATGCAAATGGAAAAATTACCCAACTTCGTGTTTTAGGTGATACTTCCCATGCAGAAATTGGTGCAGCTATCGCGATGGAATTAGAAGGGCGTGCATATGCGCCAATTCATGATCTTTTGGGTAATGTCATTTCTCTTATCTCGCTCAATGGTTCTGTTGCTGAGAGTTATCGTTACGATAGCTTTGGCAATCACATTTCAACATCGCATTTGAATAACCCGTGGAGATTTGCCTCAAAAAGGTTGGATGAAACGGGCCTCATTTATTACGGCAGACGGTATTTGGATCCTATCACAGGTCGCTGGATAACACCGGATCCTCTCGGGTTCGAAGGTGGAATCAATCTTTACGCCTTCGTTCAAAACAATCCACTTATGCATCTCGATTTGTATGGATTGAGTATTAACAGTAATCCACCGCCTGTTGCGCCCCCTATGGTGACAACAAAAATGGTTAGCCCTCAGCCTGTTTCAACTAAACAAATTGCTCAAGCAACTTCTCCTACCCCATCCGTCAGCAGTTCAAGTTCAGGCAATTCAAAACAATCCATTTTAAAAAACTACTCGATAGGAACCTTGGAAGGAATGGGCCATTGCGGGATAGCGCTAGCGGGTGGAGTTGCAGACCTTGGACAGCTCTTTTCCGCGCCGTTTTATTTTCTCACTGGACAATGGGATACTTGGGGAAATCATTGGGATATGTTACAAAATTCGCATGCTTATCTTCATTCATCTTGGCAGCAACAGATGCAAAACCTTCTCCCAGTAAATCAGCGCCTATCTTACTACCATCATATTGCAAATACCTCTCAAAGTGTTTTTAATGGTGGGCTTTTGGGTATTACTGCTGTACCATCTTTAGCTTTAAGAAGTATGCAGAGTGCTGTAACATTGGGGAGTAAAACCGCTGTTCAAGCAACTCAATTGAATCGCTTTCATCAAGCTGCCAGCGGTCTTTCAGAGACAGGACAGAATAACATTCGCATTTTGCGAGGATGGGCAAAAAGTAAGGGATGGGAAAAGTTACCTAATTCTTCAGGCGCACCTGAAACATGGGGCAATTTTAACCAAGCTAAGAATAAATTTGATTGGCACTTGAAAATAAAACCTGAAGCAAGTTTTAGAGAAGGATTGCAAGCTGATAGTAACATTCCTAGGGCTAGCGCTCGTTTAGAAGAAGGGATATATACAAACCCATTTACAGGAGAAGTCGGCGGTATCAAAATAGGAGGACATATTCCCCTTGAAACTTTGTATTACAAATAGGAGCAGTTAAGCAAAAGATGAAGGACAGAGTTGATGCATTAATAAAGTTACTTTTCGATAATGAGGCTTCTATCACAGAGCGGGACGAGGCAGCGACCAATCTCGGTGAATTCTCTGATATTCGGACAATAACAGCTTTATTATCAAAAGCAAAGGATTTGAATGAAAACGAATTGGTTTTAAATTCTTGTGGAGAATCCCTTGGTATCATTTGGACTAAACAAAATTTTTTTGATGAGAAAGCATATCGCACTCTTTCTGGGACAGCTCGTTATGGAGTTTATGTCGTTATAAAGTCTAGGAAACCGGAATGGATTGAACAATATCAGTTAGAGAAAGATAATTTTTAAAATTAACAAGGTAAATCAGCCTTAATGAAAAATCTTTTACACAGATATCACTCCATCGTATAACCAAATGTTATTAATGCCAATATTAACTAACATGGATACAAGTAATAAAATTCTTAATGAAAGTATTATGCGAAATCTGTCTTTTCCTGATTTTGAAGTGAAAAAGATGGAATTTTCTTCAAGGGAAAAGACATTGATAATTTTTGTCGGAGGAGCTTGGTTAGATAGAAATGAAGGATCCGAACTAGGAAAGGGAATCTTATTTTTTAATGATTGGGAATCATTATCAATAAGACGTTTCGATCCTCTAAAAGAAAAATGGTCAGTTGATGAGTTTCCAATTGAACAGTTAAGAGATATTTGTGATTTCAAATTTATCGATTCGACTATCTATTTATGCGGATTTGGAAAAGAGAAGGGACAATGGATAGAGTGGAAAATTGTAAATGCAAAAATGCATGCTGAATTTGAACAAAATGCAAAATAGGGATGATCTTTGTAAAAATCCTATTCTATCGTTTCAGCCACTACATTTATTTCTCAAAAATTTTGGATGAATAAAATTTTGATTTCGAATAATATTTTTCACGAAACGCATTTGTCTAGAGAGCAATGCAACATCTATTGAATATCTAAGACCAGGACGGTTCTATGCTGACAAATATACTAACTGAAAATGAAAAACGTATTAGAAAATTTTGGCTAATCTTAACGTGCATAAGGTTTGCAATTGTTTTTGTGATGATGTTGCTTCAAATGAATGATGTGACTCAAATTGAGCCAATTGATTTAGCATGTTTCACAATATTAGGTTTCTTAATTCCGCTGACTTTGCCTTTTTATTTTATTTGCCGAAATATTTATAAAAAACATGGGACGGCTTTGTTGAGATTTTTCTTATTTATTACGCCTGCCCCACTTATACGAGATGGTATGGTGCTTTTAAAAGAAGCTAATCCTTTGTTGCTTTCGATTTTTTTAGTGGATCTAGGTCTAATCTTATGGTGGTGTGTATTAAGCTGGAAACTTTTGAAAATTAATCAAAGCCTTAAAGAATATAAAAAAGCGATTTTAGTTAGAAGTTGAGAATGGGGCTAAATGAGGTGGAAGAGGTCGCGGAGGAGGGCGAGGGTGACCTCGATGAGGATTAGCAGGATGATGATGGTTTCGAGGCGAGAGGTATGTTGGTGGTTGAGCTCGCCGGAGAGGATTTCGAAGAGTTCGTGGACGATATTGAGGCGTTTGTTGAGGATTTCGACGCGCTTATTGACGTCGAGGTAATGGGCGGCTCTACGGTAGAAGGGCTCGAGTTCGGGGTAATCCCAGAAGAATTCAGGGGTGTCGAGGATATCGCTGTGAAGGTTGATGAAGTTGCGCTCGAGGAAGATTTCGCCCATTTTTTGGGAAATCTCTTTGCGGGAGAGAGGGATTTTACCGCGTTGGGCTAGGTTAAGGGGTAGATTTTTGGTGTGTTCGATGGTTTTTTGGATGAGCTCTTCGAAGGTGGAGAGTTTGACCGATTGAGCGATGCCGTGGGAGATGGCGAGTTTGGTTAGGGCGCTTTTATTATGTAGGAAGATTTCGTCTTCTTCGATTTTTATGGTGTCGCCGTAGATAAAGGTGAATTCGTCGAGTTCGATTTTTGTGAGGGGTTCTCGTTCAAATTCTTTGATGGTTTGAAGGATTTCTTTCTCTTCTTCTTCGGTAAAGCCCCAGCAGACGACAGCGCCATAGGAAAAATAAAAAATATCGCCTTTGGTTTTCTTGTCTTCTTTTATTTGGATATGGATAACGTCGCGGAATAGTTGGGTGGGACCCAAGCGTTGGAGGTATTGGAAGAGGCGGGGGATGTCATAGGATGAGGCGGTGCAATAGCAAGTACAGCGCATAAATCACTTCTTATAGCTTAAATGGCCTTTTCTCTTGAAGAGATTTGAATGAAAAAGTAAGATGCTCCCTTTCATCTTTGCGAGAGTGGCGGAATTGGTAGACGCGCTACTTTGAGGTGGTAGTGGGGTTTCTCGTAGGGGTTCGAGTCCCCTCTCTCGCATTATTAACCCAACTTGTCCCCTACTAGCCAAGCATCTGCGGCGCGACTTCTTTGCCCTGTTTTTGCGGCCAAATTTTAGACACACTTGAAAAAGTAGACTAAATTTGGTCGCAAAAACAGGGCAAAAATCGCATCTACATCTACTTGACAGATAGGGAATAAGTTGGGTTATTATTTTCGTTTGTGGATCCACAAGCGATCTTTACCTAGCATAATTTTATTTCCAAAGATCTCATCGACGGCTTGTTTGACCCCGGAAAACATCGGGATTTCCGGAGCATAGTCATGTCCGGCGAGGACGCCGCCGGGACGGACTTTAGGCAGCCAGGAGAGGATATCTTGTTTAACGTGAGTATATTCGTGGTTGGCGTCGATGAACACGAGGTCGAGGAGCGGGGGTGTGTGGGAGAGGGCTTCAAGGGAGGTCATGCGAAGGATGGTGACGTTAGGGTCATCTTTAAAGGTGTGTTGGACGGTTTGATGGGCTTTTTCGTAGTGGTTTTTTTTACGGGAGATGGGGGTAGCGCTAAAGAGGTAATTGGAATAGAGCTGCCAGGGGTCGATGAGATAGAGGTGGGCCTTGGGGAATAGCTGGCGGAAGTATTGGGAGGTTTCCCCTTTATTAACGCCGATCTCGGCGATGGTGTTAATTTGAACGTTGAGGGCCCAAGTGATGAAGCCGAGGTAAGGGCCCCGGTGATCGATGGTGCTGAGTTTGAAGGCTTCTTGCCATTTCATATATTTATAATTACCTGTAGAAATCGGTTTCTGTCAAAGGGAAGCTCAAAGGGAGAGTCGAAAGAGGGTTTGGATCTTTTGGGCCAGAGGTGGGGGGACGTTGAGGTTGCGCAAGGCGGAAAATTGTTGGACGGCATCCAGGGAAAGGATGGTGTCCCATTCAGTGGGAGAAAAGGGGAGGGTTTCACAAGGGGCATCGATGGCAAAGAGGCCTTCGTGTTTGAGGAGTTTGAGCTGGAAGCTGGCGAGCAGGATGGTGGGGTCGGAAAAGTGGGGGACTTGGTTATGAAACGAGCGGTAGAGGGCAAACAGGGCTGGGGCGGGTTTGCTGGCCATCTGAGAGGTGAGGATAGCATTAGCTAGGGCACCGGCGGTTTGGAGAGAGGCGAGGCTTTGGCGGAGGTGGAAGTGATCATCGAGGATGGTGCCATCTAGGAAGCGGAGGAGCTCCGATTGGCCGCGGCGAAAGTGGTATTCCCCATGGCAAAAGGGGGTAGTGAGCGAGAGTAGGCGGGTGTTTTTTCGCGAGATGCTTTTTACGATTAAGCTAATCAAGCCCTGCGGGGTAAAGAGGGTGATAAGCCGGTGCCGTTCTTTATAGTCTTGCGAGCGCAAGACGATTCCTTCAGTTTTATCCATAAGCGTATCATATCGCAAAAGGGCTCAAAAAGATTGTTTTTTTCTATTTGAATTCGGTATCCTTCTTCCATTCTGCACCGATAGCTCAATCGGATAGAGTACCCGGCTTCGAACCGGGTGGTTACAGGTTCAAGTCCTGTTCGGTGCAATTTCTTTTATCGACTTTCCCATCAGTATTCTTGAAAGAATTGTTTTTAAAAGGTAAATTTTCCCCCATGAGATTTTTTTGAGGTGAAACATGTTGAAAAAAGAAATGATTCTTCAATTAACAAAGAGTTTTGAAGAAGTAGCTCATTCGGAAGACGAGATCGAGTATTGGATGGCAAGAGATCTTCAGGTGCTTTTTGAGTATAACGAATGGGATAACTTTACAAATGTGATTGAAAAAGCAAAAATCGCATGTGAAAAATCTAAGTCATTAGTAAACAACCATTTCCGTGAGGTCACCAAAATGGTTAGTTTAGGTGACGGTGCTAAGCGGGAAATTCGTGATGTTAAGCTATCTCGTTACGCATGTTATTTAATTGCGCAAAATGGAGATTCGCGCAAAGAGCCAATCGCGTTTGCTCAGAGTTATTTTGCCTTGCAGACGAGAAAACAGGAATTGCTTGAAAAACATATAGCTATGGTTGACCGTCTTCATGCGAGAGAAAAACTCAAACAAACGGAAAAAGAATTATCTTCAACTCTTTATGAGCATGGAGTCGATGATCAGGGGTTTGCTCGGATTCGAAGTAAAGGGGATGAAGCTTTATTTGGCGGAAATACGACAGCGGAAATGAAACGCAAATTAAACGTGCCAGCTTCGCGCGCGTTAGCCGATTTTTTGCCAACGATTACCATTAAAGCGAAAGATTTTGCTGGGGAGATTACAAATTTTAGGGTGAAAAAAGACAATTTACAAGGCGAGGGTCAAATTAGCGAAGAGCATGTGAAAAACAATGAAGGGGTACGCCACGTGTTGATCAAAAAGAATATTTATCCTGAAGAATTACCTGCGGAAGAGGATGTAAAAAAATTAGAGAAGAAAGTTACTCAAGTAGAATCTAAGTGATGTCAAAACAATCGATTTTATCACAGACGCAAGTGGAATTTGTAGAGCGGATGTTTGCCTTGCTTGGCAAGGGAAGGCAGCATGCGGCACAATTGTATGCTGGCTGGATGAGAAGGGGAAGACTCGAGCGGGGAGAGCCGCAGGCGCACGCTTTGGTGGAGGGGATGATCGAGGCGACGGAATTTGGATTACCGGAAACGAGTGGGATGAAGGAAGAGGGCGAGACGGTTAAGTTTTTGTTGAAGTTTGCCGATGGGCTAGAAAGTGAATCGGTGCTCATTCCGATGGGGGCGGGGACGACGATTTGCATTTCATCGCAAGTGGGCTGTGGGATGGGATGTGCCTTTTGCGAGACGGGCAAGATGGGGTTGATTCGGAATTTGAGCTGTGAGGAGATCGTTGCACAGGTGTTTTATGCGCGGTTTGTGCTGGGTCGTGAGGTGAGAAATATTGTATTTATGGGGATGGGCGAGCCACTAGACAATTACCAGGCGGTGATGCAGGCGGTGAAGGTGTTGATGGAGATGGGTTTTGGACCCAGAAGAATTACAGTGTCGACGAGCGGAAGAGTGGAGGAGATACGGCGGATGGCGATGGAGGCGGATCCCGCGCTGAATTTAGCGGTATCGGTGAATGCACAAAATGACGAAGTGCGAAACAAGATCATGCCGATCAATCGCCGTTGGAATATGGCTGAATTAAAGCAGGCGATGCAGGAATATTGTCTGCACCCGCGACGAGAGATTTTGATTGAATATGTCCTGTTGAAGGGGGTGAATGATTCTTTGGCAGCGGCGGATGAGCTTTCGGAGTATTTGCGAGACTTAAGGGTGAAGGTGAATTTGATTCCGTATAATCCCCAAAGACGGGATCGATTTGCGCCGCCTGAGTTGGAAGAGAGGAAAGCCTTTTTGAAACGCCTGAGAGAGCGGGGTTATCAGACACAGCTCAGGGGGACGAAGGGACAGCAAATTATGGCGGCTTGCGGACAACTGGGCAATCAAGAAGTAAGACGAACTTGGATTAAATCTTTGACAATTTTTTAACATCAGAGTAAAACTTTTCCTTTCAAGGAAAGGTAGTCATGATGAGATGGCTCTGTTGTGTCGTGTTCTTGTCTATAGGCCTGCAGGCCACCATTCGCCAAGATGAAGAGGCCATAGAGGATAAAATCCACAGGTTAGAGATTGAAAGCGGGATTGAACTTCCTCCGGAGCGGACGAGTTTCAATATTTTTGGCGATTTCATTTATTGGAAAACTTCGCTCGATGGTGTGGCTTGGGCGACGACGGCCGAGGTCGTCAATGTGGTTAATGGCGGCGAGTCGTTCGATGATTTCAAGACGCGAATGGTGCATTTCGATTACTCCCCCGCGTTTCAGATTGGCGCAGGTGTTGGGCTGCCTTACGATCATTGGGATGTGGCGACGCGTTGGCTGCGGACATTTTCTACGGGAAGAGATCACGCTCGTGGAGTTTCCCTTCCGGGAGTGGGGGATCGGGTGATTTTTGATTCTAATGGCTTGGTCGTTGGATTAATTACGCCGCCGTTTCCCGATCGAGCAAAAGCTAAATGTCATGTCCATTTGGATGTGGTCGATTTGGTGTTAGGGCGGACATTTCTCTGGAGTCGGTTTTTTTCTTTTCGCCCGTTTGCGGGTGTGAGAGGTGCGTGGTTGCGCCTGAAATGGGATATTTCCTTCACGATGCCGATTCGCGCGGGTTTTCCTGCGGCGCAGAGTTTTACCACAGAAGAGATCCACAATCAGTTCAATGCGGGCGGTTTTGTCGGAGGGTTTGAATCGAAGTGGAATATCTATAAAGGGTTTGGACTGTTTTCCTATGCCAGTGCCTCGCTCATTTATGGAAAATCTTCAGAGAAGACGATGCAGGAATTTTTTCTCGTTCCGCCGTTCTTGACGACCGCGCTAGAGCAAAATTTTTCTGCCAAAAACTCCACCCATACCGTTAAAGGAGTTTTCGACATTGGTGTAGGGCTCAAATGGGAGAGAACGTTTAGCAAGCACTGTCATCTGCTGTTCGATGCCGGCTATGATTTTTTCTATTGGCCGGCTGTGACACAAAAAACAGTCACCCAGTTTACGCGCGTTCGTGATCGGGCGGATTTGAGCTTCCAAGGATTAGTGTTGGGCGGTCGATGGGACTTTTAGTGAAAAGTGTTTTTCTTCTCTTTGCGCTGATAGGATTCTTAAGACAGGGGTTTGCCCAAGATGAACCGCCGATTGTCGAGCGTATTGAAGCCATTGAGGAAGATCACAATTTTTCCAAACATAAAGGGCGCGTTCAAGCGGTGGCTTCGGGTGAGCTTCTGTATTGGAAGGCCAACGTTGACGGCGTGGCATACGATACGACCTCGATTGTGATGCCTGCGATCGGTGGATTTGGGAATTTGTCCTCGAATGTGAAGACGCGAACCCCCCATTTCGGTTATGACCCCGGTTTTCGACTGGGATTGGGCGTGCAATCGGTGTATGATTTATTCGATGTATGCCTGGTTTGGACGCGGTTTTATACAGAAGGACATGATCGCGCACACGGCACGCTTGTGCCCGCGCTTGTCCTTCCTGGGGATAAGATCGTTTCGCTGGGCATCGGTCTGATCCATCCTCTCACTTCCGTTCCCAATTTTGCCTCCGCAAAATGTCATATTAAGGAAAATTTATTAGATCTGCAGCTGGCCCGCGGAATTAAGGTTAGCCACCATTTTTTCATGCGGCCCTATTTTGGCTTGCGGGGAGTGTGGAGCTCTGTGCATTGGAACATCGAGCTTACTCGTCCGTTCTTGATGCCGGCGATTTTCGATCAGGATGCGGCGCGACTAAAGGTGAAAAATAATTTTGATGCAGCGGGCGGTCTGATTGGTTTTGAGATCGATTGGCGGCTTCCGTTTGGTTTGGGGATCAGCGCTAGGACGGCAGGGGCGCTTGTCTATGGTTTAATGGAAGAAAAAACCAAAGAGTTATACCGGTTTGTGGCGCCACTAATGATGTCGGCGTCTAAACAAAAATTTCACGCCCACAATTCTTTTCACACTGTTAAAGGTCTTTGGGAACTGTTCGCCGGGGTGTATTGGGAGTCGCCCCGACTCAAGAAAAAACGGGGAGAAAAGAGAAAAGAATTGCCTTATGTGCGGCTGTTTGCAGGATATGAATTTCAGCAGTGGCCCTTTTTTGGACAAAAAACCAATACCCAATCCGATCGTCAGCGAGAGCGCTTTTCCCTCGGATTTGAGGGCTTTACGGGTGGTATACGCATCGTGTTTTAGAGGCCGTTAAAAAATTCATTTTCCTTGATTTGGGAAATCTTTTCGGCATCTTTTAAAGGATCAGACTCGGCAATATCTTTATCCCGATATTGCCATCGTCCGCTCCTTTCAAACCTGCTCGAAAATCTTTTCCATCTAAAGGAAAAGCAATTTTACACGCCCTCTGTTGATCAATTTCCTTTAAACCGAGTATAGTGAAGGATTACAGTTATTGACTGGGGTTTTTGTATGCTTGACAAAAATAAGTTTGAAGAAGAAGAGGCGCAAGGCTATCGCATCGACGTCATTGGCCGAAACGTTCAGATTACCGAACCGATCCGCGCCTACATCTGGGATAAGCTCGCTAAAGTTGAGCGGTTCCATAACCACATCATGCATATGCATGTTACCCTAGAAATCCAAAAACTCGAACACGTATGCACGATCGTTTTAAAAATCGATCACCTACAAGTAAAGTGCCAGGCTGACAGCACCGACATGTACGCTTCTGTCGATCGGGCAATTGACCGTTTGCACATTCTACTATCTCGTTACAAGAGCCGCATTCAAGATCATCACAGAAGAAAATTATCGATGATCGATATGCAGGTCAATGTCTTGCATCGACCTTACAATGAGATTGAAGAGATCAATGCCTCAATTGAAGAGGCCAATATACGGCAAGGATTTGCGGATATACGTGGAACCAAGATCATTGGCACCGAGACAAAACCGTTAAAAATGCTCACGCTAGATGAAGCGGTCATGAAACTGGATCTTTCGGGCGATCATTTCTTATTATTCCGCTCAGAAGAAGATCAAAAGTTAAAAGTTCTGTATCGTCGCTCGGATGGACATTATGGGCTCATCCAGCCTGAATAGCGTGATTTTCGATGAGGTGAGAAAAAGCTTTGTCAAAGCTACACCAGAGGAAAAGGTGCGGCAGCGCTGGTTGCAGGGGATGATCCACCAGTTGAAGTACCCGAAGGAACTTCTTGTCGTGGAAAAAGAGCTCAAAGAACTTCCTCACTTGTTTGCGCAAGAGGTGCCTGAGCGGCGGATCGATGTTCTGTGTTATGCGAAAGGGATTCATCCGTCTTTTCCGCTCTACCCCTTGCTGTTGATTGAATGCAAAGAGCGATTGACACAGGATGCCATCGATCAAGTGATTGGTTACAATCACCACGTCAATGCGTGTTTTGTCGCTGTGGTGGATGAGAATGAAGTGCGTTTAGGGGCGTTTAATCGAGAGCAAAATAACTATCAGTTTTGTTCGCATTTGCCCCCGTTTAAGGAGTTATTGCAATGGGTCAAGCCCTGACAAATGTTGAAGTGAAATTATCGGATTTAAAGTCGGATATCGACGTCTTGGTCGTATTCGGATCTGGCGAAATCGATCGCAATCTTTCTTTATGGTTAAAGAAGAGTGAATCGCGCTATATCGTGTTTGTCGAAGAGGATGAGCAGCTATTTTTTAAGGCGAAAGAATCTATCAAAGATTCGAAAACCCGCTTGTATTATTGGCAGCAAGCTAACGAAGAAATTTTCCAAGTGATCGCTTGGGAATTTGTCTTTTTGAAATTTGGTTACGTGACCCGCGATCCTCAGCAAACGCCCCGCGCACAAATGTTTTTTTCCGCTCTAGAACAATACCATCGCGGTGTCGATTTACTGGCCTCAGATTGTCAAGATATGGGTGTGCGCGTCTTGTCTAATGCGCTGAATAATTTACAGTTCCTGCCTCGGGCTCTGTTAGGTCAAGAATTAGAGGGGCAATGCGCCGGTATGCCGGCGATCATTTGCGGTGCGGGGCCTTCATTAGCGCGCGCGTTACCGTTGCTTACCCAATTACGCGATCGAGCGATCTTGATCGCAGGTGGTTCGGCTGTGCAGGCGTTAAATACTCATGGAATACAGCCGCATTTCTCGGCTCATCTCGATCCTGAGCCGCCGCGGCGCCGTTTTTTAGCCCAAGATACTTTTGAGACACCGGTTTTCTATCAAGGACGAGTGTCTCACGATCTCTTGTCTCGAGTGCATGGTCCGCTGCTATGGATGGCTGATGGAGGGAATTATCCGCTAGAGGCCTGGCTAGCCGCAGAATGCGGCATTTTTTCTGAGCGCTTTGATAGCGGCTGGACGGTAGCTAATTTTTGTGCAGCAATCGCCGCGCATTTGGGTTGTTCAAGGGTAATCTTGATCGGGGTGGATTTTTCTTGCGGGCCAAATGCAGAGCCGCCCGATGCATTAATCGAATTAGAGAAGGATAAGCTATATTCCCAAAAAGACTGGCTGATGAGCGCCGACTGGATGGGAGCCTTTGCAAATAAGCATCCCCAGATTCAATGGATCAACGCTTCGGAAGGGATCGATATGCCGGGCATCGCTCGCCGTGATCTCGCTGAAATTGTATTACCGGAGCAATACGACATCACAGGGATGATTCAATCGCTCATCATGCAGGCGCCACCTACTAATATCCCGTCAGAAAAAATCGGTGCAGTGAGAAAGCATCTCGCACAGAGTTTTATGAAAAGCGTTGAACTGTGTAACAGCCTGCTCAAGGTGTGGGAGAAATATTATCCCCATTCTCCGTTAGAAAAGGGGGACTACGCTCTGTTAGAAAACGAATTAGAACAAGAAGTCTGTTTCAGTCAGTTTCTTTTGCCGCTGTGGACTGTGTGGAAACGCCCCATTTTGCGCAAAGATTTTCACCCCTTGGGCCAGCATATTCATCGCTTGCTCTTCTTTAAAAAAGCCATTGAGTTTCATTTACCCCAGTTGAGGTCATATTTATGAACCTAGACAAATACTCTTTAACTCAAGATGAACTCATTATCAACGATCCTGAGCTCGGTATTAATTTGACCCTGCCGTTTTATTTGCCTCGTCTCTCGATGACGTTGCAGGGCGCAGGTCATGTGCAAGAGCGCGACCCCCAGGGTAACCTGCAATCGGTGTATTTAGTCGATCAAGGGTTGCGTCATGGCCAGTGTCACTTGTTTGCTGAAGAAGGAAAATTGCGCGCGGAGATGTATTATCTGCACGGCAAACTCCATGGACCTTCTGTCATGTATGGCGATAAAGGGGAAGTACTGGCGCGAACGTGGTATTGTGAGGGTAAAAGAATTGGTAAAGCCCAATTTTTTTATGCTTCCGGTACTTTGTCGAGTTTGCAGCGTTTTAAAGAAGGACAGTGGGAAGGGCTCCAAGAGTATTTTTATGAAAACGGCACATTGAAAAGTCAGCTGCCCTTTTGCATGGGAAAATTACATGGCGAGGTGCGTCTATTTTGGGAGTCGGGAAGCCCTAAACGCTCTGTGCATTATGTAGAGGGCTTGCGTGAAGGATTTGATCGATTGTGGAATGAGCACGGGATTTTACTCGATGAAGGAGAATATCGCGCGGGCCAGCCAGATGGTATTCATCGCCATTATTTTTCAAATGGCAAGGTTAAAGAAGAATTGAAGTATCACTCTCCTGCTCGTTTCGACCGTAAAGCATGGAATGATGCCGGCAAACTCATTTTCGAAGGAATCTTCGATTCAGATTTGACATACATTGAAAAGGTTTACATTGAGCCGCAAGGTGCCACCGTGCGAAAGGGAGTCTGGGATGGATCTCGCATCCGTTGGAAATAAGGCTGGGCT
Source organism: uncultured Verrucomicrobiae bacterium (assembly GCA_963839895.1). Taxonomy (GTDB): domain Bacteria; phylum Chlamydiota; class Chlamydiia; order Chlamydiales; family Rhabdochlamydiaceae; genus CAJCIW01. Next base: position 1,326,808 of record CAWIWQ010000001.1, on the reverse strand, counting down.
TCTCGAACGGTATCCGGAACTGCTATTTCTCCTCAAGTTTACCTCATTCACTCCTGTGCCTCTACAAGATCCTTCAGAAGAAGAGATTCCCCGTTTTTTTAAAAAAATATCTCTCCAACAGGTCGATATTTTATACATTTATGGGCTCTCGCATGGACAGCATTATCTCGCGCTTAAAGATTGGCTGCGAGAAAAGCGAGAGAGGCGCCTGATTTTTCTCGAAGAAGAACTCTCGGCCGTCGATGCTTTTTTACATCTCAACCACGCCCAAACATTGCTGGACGATCCACAAGTAGTGCTTCACTTTATTGCTGAGACAAATCATCTCGAAGAACTCGTGGCCGCTTATCCGTGCGATCGGATTGCGGTTTGTGCCACTGAAACCTATCAAAAACAGAAGAAACGGAGCTTTCACCAAATACGCCTTAAGCTCCAGCGGCTCGCTGCTCTGTCACACGCCGTGATGACAGAAGCGCTCTACACGCATAAACTTTTAGGCAATTTGCTGCGCAATATTCGACGCTGGCCTGGGTCATTTTATGCTTGTGGTCTAAAAGACAAATTTCGTGGGATCCCTGCAATCATCTGCGGGGCAGGGCCTTCGCTTCAAGAGGATTACACCCTTCTCAAAAGCCTCGAAGATCGCGCCCTGATCATCGCTGGAGGTTCAACGATCGCTGCCCTCAGCAATCACGGCATTACACCCCATCTAGGTCTTGCGCTCGACCCCAATCCTGAGGAATTTCACCGCTTAAAAATCGCTTCTGCTTATGAAATGCCGCTGATCTACGCGACACGGCTCCAGCCCGATGTATTTAACACCTTAAACGGTGAGCGGGGGTACTTGATCTCTGATACGGGAGGCTCCTGTGAGCGTTACTTTGAAAAAGAGCTGGGCATCGAAGGAGATCCGATCGGACCAGAACTCGGCCCTGAAGCTCTATCTGTAACCACCCTGGCCATTGCTTTAGCTGTGGAAATGGGGTGCAACCCGATCTTGCTCGATGGTATCGATTTAGCTTACACAGGCAATCAACGTTACGCCGCTGGCATACTTCCCTCATCTCCCTTCTTTATCGATGACAAACCGCGCAACGCTCCCGAACAACTCTTAAGACGCAAAGACATTCACGGCCATTATGTCCATACCCTTGTCAAATGGGTCATGGAATCCGAGTGCATCGACCATTTTGCAAAAGCGCATCCCGACATTCAATTCATCAATGTTTCAAAAGGGGGGATCGGATTCCCTGACATTCCTAACCGCTCGCTTGAAGAAATCGATCTAATACAATCGCTGGATTTACGCGCGCTTGTCCACACCCATATCCAACACTTGAGAATGCCGCAGCTCAAAGAGAAGATCACCATCGAGATGAAAGAAATTGAAGAGAGTCTCATTCGTCTTTCTAGCATTGCTCAAGCCCTCATCGAAGAGCTCGAACGTGTCCAAGATCTCAATATCCCTTTACCGACAGGCAAGATGACCATTTTGGAAATCGATTTTCAAGAGGAAAAAGCCTTTGAATGTTTATTTCCTGTGCTTGGCCCCGCCCTTGATCGCGTCCTAGCTCGCGCGTTTTTTTCCTCAACAAACAGCACGGAAGAAGAAAAACGCCGTTTATTTGTCGCTAGTAAAATCGCCAAGTGGAAACAGTGGAAAGAGATGATCGATGCTGAGATTGCTATTTTCCTTGATAAGCATTGAGCTTATTTCTCAAGGTGCGCAGGCTGATGCCCAGAAGCTGCGCAGTCTTGGTGCGGTTGTGACTTTCCCGCGCGAGAGTTTCTAGAATTAATTGTTTCTCAAGTTCAGCAAGTGTAAGACCACTTGGTAGGTTGATGGGTTTGTAAGTACAAGTCAGGTCGATATACAGATGATGAACTTCGATTGTTTCCGTAGCGTGCATTACCACAGTGCGTTCAATGATATTGGCTAGTTCGCGAATGTTACCGGGCCAGTGATACTCGAGAAGTTTTTGTTTGGCTTGTTCTGAGAGCTTTTTAATCGGTTTTTGATTTTCGCTGCACAGCTGATTCAGAAAGAATTCGGCCAAGGGAAGGATATCTTCTTTTCGTTCGCGAAGAGGAGGAATGTGAATGGGCACAACATTTAGACGATAATACAGATCTTCGCGAAAGGTTTTTTGTTCGATGGCTTCTTTCATCGAGCGATTGGAGGTGGAAATGAGTCGCACATCGACCTCAATGGGCTTTGTCCCTCCCACTCGTTCAAACTCCATCTCTTGAACGACACGGAGCAGTTTGGATTGTAATTCCAGAGGAATTTCTGAGATTTCATCGAGTAGCAATGTCCCGCGGTCTGCTAGCTCAAATCTCCCTAGCCTTTTGTTAAAGGCGCCGGTAAATGAGCCTTTTTCGTGACCGAAAAATTCCGATTCCAACAGAGAGTTCGGGATCGCAGCGCAATTGACTTTGATGAAAGGTTGCGAGACACGGTGCGACTCCGCGTGAATCGCTTGCGCCACCATTTCTTTGCCCGTGCCTGATTCTCCACTGATAAATACTGACGAGGAGCTTTTAGCGATTTTGCTGACATCGCTTAATATCTTTTTCATCGCCTCGCTTTCGGCCACTAGGATAGACTTTTTGCGCCTTTTTTGAGTGGAGATCTCTTCGCGCAAATACTGATTTTCCCGGAGGCGCGAGAGATGTTCTTCCACTTTTTTCAGCAGAGTCTCAATCCCGTCTTTATTGAAGGGCTTAAGCACATAGTTAAACGCGCCCCGCTGCATCGCTTCTACAGCCTGTTCCACGCTAGCTGTGGCCGTAGTGAAAATCACAATGATTTGGGGATGGGTTTTTTGCGCAGCTTTAAGAATTTCTAAACCGTTACACTGCAGATCGCAGATGATCAGATCAAATGTATGCTCGCGCAGAAGCTCGCGGCCGAGCATCCCACTATCTGCAAAAACAGTTTCGCTTTTTTTCTTGCGCAGTAACTCTTGAAGAAATTGCTGATTGGCAGAGTCTGGTTCAACGATCAGCACTTTTTCAATTATCATTAATTTTTCCTCTCTTAAACCACTGAGATCACGGAGGGCACAGAGGCGGCTTCGCCGCGAAAAAATCTCTCTTGCTCGCAAAGCGCGCCTCGGTGCTCTCAGTGTGCTCCGTGGTTTATTCTCCCATGAAGTTTTTTTCTAACTCTGGTATAACAACCTAAGGAACGATCCTCCCCTCAATGTGGATTATAGGAAATGACGAGTTTTAAAGAAGTTTTTATATCATTTATCGTAAAAAATTTGAAATTCATGGCCTTGTTGAGCCTAATGGGTTGTTCTGGAATGGAGAAGTCGGAACAAGAAAAACTCAGAAGACTTAACGCTAAAGGGGAGTTCATCAACCGCAATCACGATGAGTTTCACTATGGTGTAGGGACCCCGGAACATCGCACCCGGGATCGCTACCCTTGGGAAACGGCTTATATCGGCAAGCATACAAAAATTACTAAAGAGTTTTTCCGCTGCAAAGGATCAAGCTCAAACCCTCCACACATCGACCATAAAGATCCCGCACGGCCTGCAAATTACTTTGATTGCGGAGGATTTCAAAAACATTCGCTGCCGCTCAAACAGGAAAAAGAGTTCGTATATCCGATTCTAATCGACCTACTCAATCACGTGCAGGCTAAAACGGGCGGCAAAGTGGTGATCACTTGCGGACATCGCTGTCCTGTTCATAATGCTTATGCGGATAACACCTCGTATAATCAACATTCTAAACACATGATCGGCGCTGAAGTGGATTTTTACGTGCAAGGCTATGAACAGCGACCGCAAGAAATCGTGGATATTGTGATGCAGTACTATAAAGAGATGCCCGATAAAGCTTATCGAGACTTTGAGCGTCTAAACAAGGGCGAATTAAATGTCTCAACGCCCCCCTGGTATAACAAAGAAATCCTCGTCAAACTTTACACCAAAAATGAGGGAAGGGATTTTGACAATCGTCACCCGTATCCCTATCTTTCCCTACAAGTGCGCTTTGATCGCGAACTCAATGAAAAAGTCATCAGCGATTGGCAAAAAGCCTTTAATAGCTATCGTCGTTATTAAAATTTTTTGTTTTAAATAATTCATAAATTTTGGCAATATCAAATTATAGATCTAAAACAAGGAGAAGTGCTTCATGGATAGATATAAATTTGAACAAAATTGGAATAAATTTAAAATAAAAGTTCAAGAAAAATGGCGCAAGCTAACGGATGAAGATGTGTCGAAAATTAATGGCGATTATGATGAATTGATGTCGCGCATTCAACAACGGCATGGTTATTCGAAAGATGAAGCTGAACGTGAATTTGAACGTTGGGATTTGCAACACGATCGTGAAGAAGGTTATGAGCAAAAAGGTCCTCGCGGCACTCGCTTTGAAGAAGAAGAACGGATGAAAGGAGAAAAAAGCACTTGGGATGAGGGTCAAGGGCAAAAATGGAGCAATGAAGGAGAAAAACGCAATTGGTCCAATGAAGAACGTTTAGGTCAGCGAGAAGAATGGAATGAAGAACAACAACGAAGAATGAGAGAACAAAAAGAAGGCGGCCAGCGCGGTCAAGGACCTGATGAGAAAAAGAAACGACGCGGTTGGGAAGACGAAGGCAAAGACAAACGCCGAAAAGCCGGTTAAGTTCTATCTGTTAGGGTTTTTGGGAACCTTTGCCCCTTTTTTTCGCGCTTCCGAGAGGCCAATAGCAATCGCTTGCTTGCGGCTTCTCACTGTTTTATGACTTTTTCCCGATTTAAGGGTTCTGCGCTTCATTTTGTGCATTGCTCTTTTCACTGACGCTTGTGCTTTTTTTCCGTATTTTGCCATAAACGATCCTCTTAATTCTAATTTTGACTTTTATGATATTTTAAAATTAGTTTAAAAGAAGAAAATGAGGGGCTCATGAAATTATTTCGTTATCGTGCTAAACGCAATCTCAAATTATCTAAAGAACCCGCTGCTAAAATTCGCAAGAAATCAAGTGGAAAACTGGCTTTTGTAGTTCAAGAACATCACGCTACCCGTTTGCACTACGATTTAAGATTAGAGGTAGACGGTGTTCTGAAGAGCTGGGCCGTGCCCAAGCAACCCTCTTCTGATCCAGAGGTAAAGCGTTTAGCAATCATGGTAGAAGATCATCCTTACCATTACAAAGATTTTCATGGGGTTATTCCTTCCGGTTATGGAGCAGGGACAGTTAAAATTTGGGATAAAGGCACCTATGATGTCCATGGCCAAGATGCTAAAACCTCCGAGAAAGCGATCAAAGAAGGTCTTAAAAAAGGCGCCATCCACTTTTCGTTGCACGGACGAAAATTGAAGGGAGAGTTTTATATGGTCCGCTTAAATAGAGGAGAAGAAAAGCAACAGTGGCTGCTCATAAAAAAGAAAGACGCTTTTGCAGGCAGAAAACTCAGCAGTCCGAAAGTGAAAGCCGTTAAGCAGAAAACGAAAGGCGTAAAGAATGCACAATTGACAAATGTCGATAAACTATATTGGCCAAAAGAGAAGATCACCAAAGGGGATTTACTGCGCTATTACGCTGATGTTGCTAAATACATTCTTCCCCATTTAAAAGACCGTCCCGAATCCTTGAAACGTTTTCCCAATGGCATCGAAGGGGAAAGTTTCTTTCAAAAAAATTTAAAAGATCATCCTGATTGGGTGAAAACAGCTAAAATCAAACATACCGAAGATTGGATCAATTATTTACTCATTCAAGATAAAGAAAGCTTACTGTATGCAGCGAATCTCGGTTGTATCGAACTCCATCCGTTTTTCTCACGGGTGTCCAAATTGCAAAAGCCCGATTATTTAATCATCGATCTCGATCCGAAAGCTGCCTCATTTGCTAAAGTGATTGAAGTGGCACAAGCGGTTCATGAAACGTTAGAGGAAATCGGCGTGCCCAGTTACTGCAAAACCTCGGGGGCTACCGGTCTACATATTGCGGTTCCGCTAGGAGCCAAATACACCTATGAGCAAGCTAAAGCGTTTGCTGAAATTATAGCGACTGTCACGCATAAACGGATTCCTGAGATCAGCACGTTAGAGCGTTCGATCTCCAAAAGAAAAAATCGCGTATACATCGATTATCATCAAAATAATTTCGGGCAGACGATTGCCTCGGTGTATAGCGTACGCGCAAGACCCAAAGCCCCGGTATCTACACCGCTGCGTTGGTCTGAGGTGAAAAAAGGCTTGGATCCACGCGACTATACGATGAAAAATATCCGCACCCGTCTTAAAAAACTCGGCGATCTCTTTCGTCCCGTGCTCGGTAAAGGGATCGATCTTAAAGCCGCTTTGAAAAAGCTGGAACGCCTCTCTTAAAAAATATTGTTGTCTCCATTTCAGAAGTTAAGTTATATTTTTACCTCTGGATAATTCCAAAGGAGGAGTTATGAGATACAAAACACTGAAATGGTTTTTGAGTCTATTATTGGTTGTTGTAACCCTGCAAATGCAGGCGATGACCACCAACGGAAATCAAATTCTCAATTCACAGGGACAACCTGTGGAACTAAAAGGGGTGAATTGGTTCGGCTTTAACAATCAGTCCACGATGGTCGATGGTCTTTGGGGCGGCCCAAACAGCATCTCATTTGATTTTGCTACAGTAGTGTATCGAATGCAGCTGCTCGGTTTTAACGCCGTTCGTCTCCCATTTAGTTTTAAAGATCTATTCGGACTCGCGCCGCGAAACTATGCGCAAAATTGTACAATCGCAAACCAAGCGCAAATTCAGGCGAGTGTGACAAATCCTTCTGTATCTGTTCCCAGTGGCACGACGATTCCTCCCATGCTTTCACCGCCCTCGCGCACAGCAGGTCGTTGCAATGATTATTTGCCAAACGACACCACACTCAATCGATTTTTGTGGGTCGTGAATTTTTTTGCTAAAAACGGTTTCTATGTATTGATCGATAATCACCTACGCGAAGATCAAACTGTGTTAGAAGATCCCCAAGGTTGGGTACAAGATTGGGTTAGACTTGTGACTTTGATTTCTCAAGATCCCGTTTCCAAAGATAAACTGATGATCGATATCCTCAACGAGCCGGATAATTTTGGACTCCGTTGGGAAGCCTCAGGTGGAAAACCTGCGCTCAAAGATTTATATTTGACGATGATGGATGCGGTTTATCCCGTTAATCCGGGAGCTTTGTTCTTTATCGAAGGTGCAGGACAGGGCGGCATTGGCACAAATTGGGGCGATGGTTTTGCTACAGATCCTCAATTGATTGCGCAAAATGGCCTAAGCAATCCCAATCCATTTTTCCAAGCTTTGTTGACGAAGCCCTATTTAAATCAGGTCGTCATTTCTCCGCACGTGTACCCCCCATCGGTTACAAATGCATCGACCAATTACAGTGGAGCAGGCTTATACAATCGCCTCTCTTCTTCGTTTGGATATCTCACTCAGCAAGGCTATTGCACGGCTGGAAATCCTTGCAAAGTCTTTCCTGTAGCTGTCGGCGAATTCGGTTCCAAATTCACTGATGCAAGAGATTTACAATCGATGCCTGACATCGCTGCTTATCTCAACAATAGTGGCGGTGCTGCAGATGGCAAACACAATAAAATACCCAATTGGTTTTTCTGGTCATGGAATGCCAATAGCGGTGATACAGGTGGTCTTGTTCAAGATAATTGGTTAGATATCGTCTGGCAAAAGATCGATTATTTAAGCACGCTTGCATTAAAACCCTGGTATTTGAGCGCAGCTCCTGCAACATTCGGAACGCTGTGTTTGTCGGTTCAACCGGCCATGGGTTTGTCCCAATCGAATTTAAAGCCGATCGCCGCAGGTAGTTACTCGTTTAACATAAACGATTTTAACACCTCGGTGTGTCAATCGGTAGGTGTAGGTCAATACACTGTCACAGCGCCCAAAATCGTCGTCGGTAGTACAGAATTCAATGCCGATCCGCAAATGGTTACTGTCGCAGAAAACGCTCAAAGTTCTGCTACGATAACCTATCAACCCACGCCAATCGTTGTTCCACCCACCTCATGCACGGTCAGAGTGCAACTGGGAACACCCTGGCAATCGGGATCAAGCTTCCAAAATGTGATCAATTTATATGTGACCAATACGGGAGCAACAGACATTTTGGTTCCTTGGACGCTTCAACTGCAAAATAGTGCTTATCAAAGCGTTGTACAAGCTTGGAATTGGACAGTGATGCCTGTTTCAAACGGCTCAATCACGGGCACCGCATCGATGAATTGGCAAACAATTGCGCCCAATGCAACGATCAATATTGGATTGATCGTCAGTTCATCAACGCAAAATTTCCTTCCGACAGCCGTCACACTCAATGGAAGCACCTGTCAAATCACGCAATAACATACTCAAAAACCCAACCGTGGATAATTCCACGGTTGGTTTGATCAATAGCTTTTTTGCGGAAGAAAAATCGACATATAAGCTTGTTTTGCATCACTTGTGATGCCAGGAAAGTTGCTGAAGTTGTTCCCTACTATAGACTGTGCATTTTGTTGTAACATTAATGCCGGTGATCGGCTGGTGTCAGTTGTATAGAGATCATTAAATAATGCCGCAAACATTTGATAGTTTGGGCTATTCGGCTGATTGGAATATTCATTCATGAGAGCGTAAATTTTGGAGACGATTTTATCCGCAGGTGTTTCGACAGCTCTGTTGACACCGCAAAGCGAGCAAAATTCGTTGACCCCATTCTGAGAAATACCCATATACTGCCAATAGATATCTCCGTAAGCGTATTGTTGGTTATTAAATGTGCCGTTATACCAATTTTTGAGGTCTTGCATAGACCCACCGCTGGATTGCAAGGATTTGATTTCTTGAATCAGCGCTTCCGCAGCTTGTTCATCCGGACCAGATAAAGGTGGTAAAGGTGGAGGACCTTGAAGCCATTCTTCAGCTTGTTGCAAGGCTTGTTGCAGTGATGAATCTCCCGGTGATTGGGATGGGACGCCTCCGCTAGGAGAAATACCTCTAACCATAAATGCCTCCTTTTTTCTTCGTTTAAAGAAAAAAGGAGATTAAAGTCAATGACCACCGCAGCAAGAATGGTTTTGCGTATGGCAAACTTCTACAACTTGAAAACGATTGCCATCGCTATCTGAGACCATTTGCATTTTGACATGACCTGGGATTTCTTCCATCGGGCCGACAAGGTTAGCACCCTGGTTTTTTAAACTCTCAATCGATGAAGCTAAGTTATCGACGGTAAATGTCATTACGGCATTTTGTCCCGGCTTAACATTTTCATCTTCTTTAAGTTGAGATTGCGCAAGACCGATACGAGCGCCGCCATGATGACCTTCCAGTTCGGCCCAGCCAAACTCTTCGTGGAATTCCTTCAATTTAAGACCGACTGTTTCCGTATAAAATTTAAGAGCTTTTTTGATGTCATTGACGACAATCCAAACGAGATCCATCGATTTTGGTTTCATTGTTTTTCCCCATAGTTATGGTTGCCAAAATTTTATGAGAGACAGGAAATAATTGCATCAGAATTCTTTTCCTTTTAAAAAGGAATAATTACTAGGAGGCCCTCGTGAACGACAAAGCACACCTTGCAAATCCATTCAACACCCTAAAATCCCTGCACGGTGACAAAAAACATTTTTACTATTCTTTGCCTGCCCTAGAAGCTAAAGTCCCGGCGGTCAAAAAATTGCCGATCTCGATCCGCATCATGTTGGAGTCGCTGCTCCGCAATTGCGACGGTAAACGCGTGGGTGAAGAAGATGTTTTGCGCCTGGCTCACTGGAATGGAAAAAAGCCCGACGAAGGAGACGTCCCTTTTGTGGTTTCGCGCGTGATTTTGCAGGATTTTACCGGTGTACCCTTACTTGTCGATCTAGCGGCGATGCGCGATGCCGTAGCCAAACGGCATGTCAATGCCAAGACCATCGAACCGATCGTACCAGTGGATCTTGTCGTCGATCACTCAGTGCAAGTCGATCGCGCCGGAACGCCGGATTCTTTTTTGTATAATTTGGAAATCGAATTTAACCGCAATCGTGAGCGCTACGAATTTTTAAACTGGGGACAACAGGCCTTTGATACGTTTAAAGTCGTCCCTCCCGGCATTGGCATAGTGCATCAAGTCAATCTCGAGCAAATCGCCTCAGTCGTCACAGAAAATAACAACTTGCTGTATTTCGATACGCTTGTCGGAACGGATTCACACACCACGATGATCAATGGTCTCGGCGTGCTCGGCTGGGGTGTCGGCGGGATTGAGGCCGAAGCAGCGATGCTGGGTCAACCCTATTTCTTTCAAACACCGGAAGTGATTGGCGTGCTGTTAGAAGGCCATTTGCAAAAAGGAGTTACAGCCACCGATCTGACACTTCGCATCACTGAAATGCTGCGCAAAGAAAAAGTCGTCGGCAAATTCGTCGAATTTTTTGGCGAAGGCGCTGCCAGCTTAACTGTTGCTGATCGCGCTACAATCGGCAATATGGCGCCCGAATATGGCGCCACGATCGGTTTTTTCCCTGTCGATGAAAAAACACTCGATTACATGCGCCTGACAGGGCGCGATGAAAAACATATCGCTACAGTTAAAGAATACCTAAAGGCCCAAAACATGTTCGGCATTCCCAGAAAAGGGGAGATTGAATTCAGCAAAGTGCTCGAGCTCGATTTAAATACGATTAAACCGTGTGTTGCAGGTCCCAAACGACCGCAAGATCGGATCAATTTACCCGATTTGAAAAGTACATTTAATCATTTGTTCACAGCCCCTGTTCCCGAGGGAGGTTATGGTAAATCAGCGCATGAACGCACTCGGACGGTTTGCATCCATTCTCAAGGGAACTTTCATATGGGTGAAAAGCATATCACAGGAGGTAAGTCCGCACCTGCCAGTTCACGCGCGGGTGGCTGGAGTGAAGAAGAAATGGTCACCAATCGCCCCATCACCGAGGAAGTGATCAACCCCGGTTATACGCAACATCAAACCTGCGATATCATTCTCGATCACGGTTCAATCGTAATTGCCGCCATCACCAGCTGCACTAACACCAGTAACCCAAGTGTCATGGTAGCCGCAGGTCTACTCGCTAAAAAAGCTGTGGAAAAAGGCCTATCCGTCGATTGCCGCGTGAAGACAAGCTTAGCGCCCGGCTCGCGAGTCGTAACCGATTATTTGCAAAAAACGGGTCTGCAAAAATATCTCGATGAGCTCGGATTTCAACTCGTCGCTTATGGTTGTACGACATGCATTGGCAATAGCGGACCTTTAGATGAGAAGATCGAAAATGCGATTAAAGAACACGATCTGATCGTGGCGAGTGTACTCAGCGGTAACCGCAATTTTGAAGCGCGTATTCACGGCGCTGTGAAAGCAAATTTCTTAATGTCTCCGCCGCTTGTCGTGGCGTTTGCGCTCGCAGGGAAGGTCGATATCGACATGGAAAAAGAACCACTCGGCCATGACAAACTCGGCAAACCTGTTTTCTTAAAAGACATTTGGCCCAGTGATCAGGAGATTCAAGAAGCCGTGAAGCATGGCTTGAAACCAGAGATGTTTAAGACCCGTTACGCGCATGTGGAAAGCGATAACCCCCTGTGGAAAAAGATCGAAGTGAAAAAAGGAGCGCAATACGCATGGGATCCTAAAAGCACATACATACAAGCTCCTCCGTTTTTTGAAGAATTTAAGACGGAATTGCCGCAGCGCAAAGCCCTTAAAGGAATGCGCGCGCTGGCTCTTTTTGGTGATTCGATCACCACCGATCACATTTCTCCTGCCGGCGCATTTAAAGCCGATACCCCCGCAGGAAAATACTTAATTTCGCTGGGTATTAATGAATCGGATTTTAACAGTTACGGCAGTCGTCGCGGCAATCATAACATCATGATGCGCGGTACTTTTGCCAATGTGCGCATCCGCAACCTCATGATGGAGGGCAAAGAGGGGGGCTTTACTAAATTGATGCCTGACGGAAAAGAGATGCCGATTTTCGACGCCTGTGAAATATACGCAGAACGCAACATCCCTTTGATTGTGTTTGCTGGCAAAGATTACGGCATGGGTAGCTCACGCGATTGGGCCGCTAAAGGAACAGCTCTTCTCGGTGTGCGCGCCGTCGTCGCTAAAAGCTTTGAGCGCATTCACCGTGCCAACTTAGTTGGCATGGGTGTTTTGCCTCTCCAATTCAAAGAAGGGGAAGGATTAGAGACCTATCACATCAAAGGTAATGAAATGTTCACCCTCACAGGCCTGGAAAAAGAACTTAAACCCCATCAACCGGTTACTTTAGAAATCGATCGCGGCGGGGGCAAAATCGATAAAGTATCCCTCATCGCCCGCCTCGACACACCCATCGATATTGACTACTACCTCCACGGCGGCATTCTCCCTTACGTCTTAAGGCAGATTCTCGCGTCTTTGAAAAAGTAAGTTTTAAATTGTTTTTAGTCACTAGATACAGTCGGAAACATGCGCTTCGCCATGTTTCCCGCGCCTTCTTGAGCGGGCTGCTCGAAGCGCTTTGCTTCCCAAAACTTGTTTTGGGTCCCTACTCGCGTCCTCTCGCAGGACCATTCTGAAAATCCAAGATCTAAAGATTGCAGATTATGGGGCGATGAGGTAGGATTTCGTGTGTTTTTTTGCCGATGTGGTGGAATGGTAGACGCGGTAGACTCAAAATCTACTTCTAGCAATAGAGTGCTGGTTCAAGTCCAGTCATCGGCAATCCTAACCGAATGTCTCTTATGTTAGATATTCGGTTTTTTATATCCGCATTTTAGTACGAACGCAGGCCAGCTCCTTTCACCTATACTTGAATTTTTTTTCGGGGCCCAGAAACTAGATCGCTGAACGGAAGAGTGTAATCAAAAGTCTCAAATGCCAATAGTTCGTTATGAGGATGTTTTTCATATTCTTCTGTTAAATTATTACAAAGAGTACCAAATTGTGCTATAACCCAAGCAAGAGCTTCCTCAATCAATAATTTTAAATTGCTATAAGATTCCTGAGTAAGAGTCTGTGCAGTTATATTTAAAGTTACTATTTTTGCAATCTTACATGAACTCTCTTGTTTGCCAAAGTGACTGCTGCAAAAAATCGCAATCAGGGAAATTGAGAACACTATTTATATAGTCGAGACATCTTTTGGCAAAATCAAGATCGGCCTTATGACGTGCAAGGTCGCATAGTCGTTGAGCTTTTGGTCCTTTAATTTTTATTACTTTAACAGCGTCTGGAAATCCTTCGATACAGAGCCCGGTTGTAGTCTCATTGATAGAAAGTAGCTCCATAGAGTGCTCCTAAATATAGGTGTTTGTCGGAAATCAAATTTTTAATTCTTTAGAAAATTCGTAGCTGATGAGTTGTAAGGGTTCGGTTTTCTTAAATGCTTGTTCCTCGTGAGAGACTTTTAAAAGCTTCTTTCCACCATCTTTATGTGCGATTTGTGCAACAAATTCTAAGATTTCTTTTTCTGAATCTGAAAAAACACTTAGATCGGGTTTTTCAATGCTTTTTAAAATATGATGACCGCCAGAAATCAAAACTCCCTTAGAGAGAAATAACTGATAGATGTTCTGGAACTGATCTGGGCATGGACCATATTCTAAATGGACATACCTAGCTCCGGTTATGCTCATTCCATGTCGTTGAAAATGTTTAAAATCCGCATAAAACAAGGCTTTGTTCAAAAACAAAGGGCTCTTCGTGAATCCTATCAAATAGCGCACAGCTTGTTTAAACAGCTCTAAACAAAAAGGTCTATTGCCGCTGTATACGTCAGATGATTGGCTTTTCCAATGAACTTCGAGGGCATTAAGTTCTGCGTAAGCCTCATCGCATTTCAAACGAATATGATCATTCTGAACGACATCCTGTACAAAATATGTCTCCCAACGTTTGATACTTGCTTCTCCAACTTTTAAATAGTTGGCAAAAGCAGCTTGAGACATTCCAAGCAAAGCACGATATTTGATAATTTCTTCAGATGTCAAAAGATGGTGTTGCTTGCGATATTTATCTGCAGCACTCCTTCGAAGTACATTCATTTGCTCACCGTCCATTAAAGGCGTCTGACAGTTTGTGCAAACAAACGAGGGCACGACTACCTCAACCTCCTCTCCTTTTATCTCAGGATTAAAGCGGATGTTTTTTGACTCAAATTTTTCACAATCACAATTTAGACACTTCATTTAATCTTCTCCTTTTTGTTCTGTCGAACGGCTTTGATGTAGAGAAACGTAATAATATCGCTCGTTCTTCAAAACAAATTTGATATACATTTGCTTAGCACATTTAAAACTCCACCAGCTAAAGGCCAGTAACTCAAGTCCTGCTATTGCTTTCTCATAAGACTTTTGCGGAGGCCTTGTCCCCCTGTAATCCTTTGGTGAAATCTCCTCAAGTAACTCCCTAATCAACTGCCAAACATCATTTGTATCTCCGATGTCTAGATCATTTAACTCGCCGGCAGCTTTTGACTGGTTAGCAAATAATCCATATCGATTTTTTAGATATTCTTTTGCTTCATTTAGTCGTTTGATTAGCTCTCGGTCCGAAGGGCGCATATCGTGCATTTCATGTCTCTTCGTATATTATTATAGCATCATATGATACCAGTTTTCAATGAAAAAAGTCAATAATTCAGAGGTAATTTTTGACAATATCGAGTTTATATCATTTAAGATTAATATCTTATGACGAATGAAAATTCATTGCTTGAAAGTTATGAACAATTTTCACCCCTTAGAACCTTCTAGGCTAAAGTTCAATATATATGAAGGAGTAAGGAAAAGAAGGAAAAGTCGCCCACAATTTTGCTAAACAGCCCTTTTAACCGCGCTCATCAGCAGGAGAAGATTCCATCTTCATAGGGGTTCAAGCTCATAGATTTTGCGCATTCTATCGACTAAGTGATTCGATAATTGTCCAGTCATCGGCATTTCTGCACTTTGTCCACAAGCATACTGATTCTTTCCGCTGCTTCGACAGCGCCTTCAAGCGTAGCCGGGTACTCTAAGGCAGCAGCTTCACCCGCAATAAAAATCATATCTTGAATCGGTGCAAATACTTTTTTCACTGGGATATCGTGCAGCGTAATGGTTTCATGGAGAAGATCGTATTCTTTTGATCCGTAATAAGAATAGCTGCCTTGGAAGAAAGGCTCGTGACACCAGCTCATCCCAATGACTTTTTCTGGAGGTGGGAAGGCGATTTGCGGGTAGAGTTTTTGGAGGGCGGGTAAATCGCGTAAGTAGATTTGCGGTGCATCCTCAGTTGCAAAATCTGCGGCACTACCGCCAAAATAGAGCGTCATGAAAGTATAATCGGAATTGAACCAGGTCACTCCATTTTCGGTGTAACTAAAATCGGTAATGGGAAGCGGTGGCGGTGTGATGGGAACTAAAATTTTAGCATTGGCGCCAAAAGGTAAGCGCGTGGAATGGGTCAATGTATTGAGCACAGGAAGGGGTACTGTGAGAATCACATAATCTGTGTGGTGTTGCTGTCCATTTATAAATGTGAGGCAAGGCTTATTGTCAATGATTTGGATGTGATGAAGCGGCATACGATAGTGAATACAATCACCGATGGCTTGAACAAGAGCTCGAATCAATCGGCTATTTCCTCCACGAACTGATGTCAGAGAAAACTTACCCGCTTGGTTATTTTTTTCTAAATCAAATATTTGAGAATGTTCTTGGTATTGTTGCCAAACTAGATCGAAATACTTTGCGGAAAGATTACAAGTATCTGACCCTTCGTAATTGCGCAGGCGAATTTCTTCAAGGCGGCGAGACAGGGTGTGCTCGCCAAAGAATTGATCGAGCACGTCACTTAAATTGTTATGTTGTGTTGCAATTTCACGAAGTTGGTTCAACGTACTATCATCTGCGGATGGAAGAGTTTCAAACAGCGAATAAAACGGAAAGCATTCACCTTGGTTAAAGTAATTTTTGGTGAAGGGAAGAAGTGTGGAGTCGATCTCAAGCTTAAGTTCACGAATCAAGGCTGTGACATGTGATGCACCATGCCCATCACTTAAGAATTTGCCCCCCAGTTCTTCATGTGTTCCATTGTCGTAATGTGTTAAGACTCGACCTCCAGGACGCTCAAGAGCTTCAAAGACTGTGACCTGGTGGCCCATTTGCTGGAGCCTGTAGGCACAGGTCAGCCCGGAGAGTCCCGCGCCGATAATGGTGATTTGACTACTGTGCGTAAATGACATACAGACAACCCCTAACAAAAAGATAATTTTTCTCATTGGACAAACAGCTGCTAAAAGTTTATAATATTTGTATGAATTGGCTGCAAGATTATCAACTTTTTTTATTCGATTTCGATGGGGTGCTCGTCGATACAGAACACTGGCATTTTGTCGCTTATCAAATGCTATGCAAACGGCGTGGGTATCAGCTGACTTGGGATTTTACCCAATTTTGCCGGGAAGCTCACGCAAAATCGATGGGCGTTTGGGAAGGACTTGTGCGCGAGTTTCCAAAGCTTTTTGAAAAAGATCCCAGAGAAGTTTTGTATGAAGAAAAAAAACAGATCTATATCGACCTACTAAAAGAAGCCCGTTTGGAAATGATGGAGGGAGTAGAAGTTTTGCTGGCCGCTTTGTCGGAAAAAGGAATACCGCGGGCTGTGGTCACCAATTCGCCGCGTGAGCATATCGAAATCATTAAGCGTGTTCTTCCCGTATTGCAAACGATTCCTGTTTGGATCACTCGGGAAGATTATGCGCGTGCAAAGCCAGCACCGGATGGGTATTTGCAGGCAATTGCAAGGCTTGGTAAAGCTGGGGATAGGGTCATCGGTTTTGAAGACTCAGTAAGAGGGATACAATCGTTAAAAGCAGCCGGTGTCGAAGCGGTGTTGATTTGCCCTCCTGCTCTTGCTCAGGTTGGCGTTGAGCATTTCGAGAGTTTCACTCAATATTTAACTTCAAAAAGATAAAGTCCATGAGGGGGCGCTGATCTTCCAGCGCACCTGCGATCTTTGGCAGCAATGATCGATGGGATATCATCAGAAGCAATTTTGCCAGCACAAACATCGAGCAGCGTGCCTACAATGTTGCGGACCATTTTATATAAAAAACCCTCTCCCTGAAAGACTAAGCGTACGCCGCCCGGCTCTTCAATGATTTCAAGATGATAGAGCGTGCGAATGGGATCTTTGGCAACGGCTCCTCGCCCTGGTTCATTGGCAAAGGATGTAAAATCATGCGTGCCTACAAAATGCTGAGCGGCCTGTTTAAGCAACGCGACATCGATCGGATAAGGCACGTGATAAGCGTAGCGCTGCTTGAATGGGTCAGGAATAGGATCGAGGTGTAAGCGGTAATGGTAGGTCTTTGATTTAGCGCTGTAGCGCGCATGAAAATCATCAGGGGCTTCTTCGAGAGACACGATGCGAATATCGGAAGGAAGTAGTCCGTTTAATGAAGCTAGAGTTTTGTAACAATCGATTTTTGAAGAACTGACGAAGTGAGCGATTTGTCCTAAAGCATGAACGCCTGCATCGGTACGACCGGATCCGATCAGATCGAGCGGCTCACGTAAAACAGTGCATAGGGCCTGTTCGATCAAAGCTTGAATAGAAACACTATTGGGTTGGATTTGCCAACCGCCGTATTGAGTGCCTTCGTAGGCGATAAGTATTTTGTATTTCATTGGAAAGAGCAAAGTGCAGCGATTAACTGCACTCTGCTGAAAATCACAAATTACGAGAGATGCTTGCTGACGAGTTTTGTCATTTCAAACATGTTAATTGCTTTTTTACCGCCAAAAACTTTTGCGAGTTTTTCATCAGGATTGATGTTTCGCTTGTTTTTGCTGTCCTGACATTTGTGAGCTTTGATGTAGGCCCACAATTTTTTTGTCACTTCAGTGCGAGGCATGGGCCCTCTGCCCACAATGGCAGCGAGTTCTTCGCTGACCTGCATCGGTTGCATGAACTTAGATTTCTTCTCTTTTGCCATGTGCTTTCTCCTTAGTAATTTTTCCCAAGATTGGGAGTTTAGCTTAGGGACGTCTTCAAATTCGGTCGCTGCATGAACTTCCTTCGGGCCTCCAGCACCCGAATTTGAAGACGTCCCCTAACAAAGTGTTTTGAGGCCTACCCTCACAAATTTTTTGGATAGACTTTCGAGGTTGACTCTTTTAATTCCTCGAATGACATGTTGTATCTTTCTAGGGAATTTATAGTCAAAAAAAATCGTTGCAAGTCTCTCGAAGGATAGAGGGTTTTTCGAGATAAAAGTATGTATAAGCCTTTGATTTTAAGGTGCTTATTTTAAACTTAAAAAAAGAATAAAATTCTTCGGGAAATTTGCGGGGAAAAGTTAGAAAATCTTGCAAATAGATACGATCCATGGCAATTTTTGGGGATGTTCCAAGAGGCAATCATGACCGAACGGCAAAGACTAGAAGCATTGACACAAGCCCTACAGCAGAGCGAGAACCATCGAGAACGGATCGATGTGCTTAATCGCGATCTACGTGTACAGATTGGCTTGCAACAGCCCAGCTGGCTGAAGACCTTTTGTACGGCTTTAAGCGAAGAATGCGAACTCGTAATCAAATCGCTGATTGCTATCGGACAAGATCAGTCACTATTTGTGACAGAAGATGCGGAAAAATTGCGGATTCTCATAGAAGATTTATTGCCGATTGAAAACTTTTACAAGGAAATCGGCGGAATTGTCGGTTATCACTCGATGCTACTCTCTTTTTTAGAGGAGCAGCAAAATAGTACACCCACTCACCAGACTCGTTATTATCATCGACCCCAAGGGATTGATATTGCTGAAGATAATCCTGATGTCCGTCGTTTTATTCTTCAGGGAATTTTTTCCCTTCCCCTCTTGGGAGAAATCTATCCGGTCGGCGGTGCGGCAGATCGTCTGAATTTCTCTGATCCCTCTTCGGGTCAACCCTTGCCTGCAGCGAGACTTGGCTTTTGCGGGCAGAGTTTACTTGAGGGATTGATCCGCGATGTGCAAGCCCGTGAATATCTCTATTACAAGCTATTTGGCGAACATTTGATTACGCCGATTGCGATGATGACCTCTTTAGAAAAAGATAACCATCGGCAGATTGTATCGCTGTGTGAAGAAAAACACTGGTTTGGTCGGCCCAAAGAGTCTTTTCGCTTTTTTTGTCAGCCGCTGGTGCCCACGATTGATAAACAGGGAAATTGGTGTTGGAAAGGCACCCTAAAATTGCTGATGAAGCCGGGAGGACACGGCGTCATTTGGAAAGTAGCCAAGGATGAAGGAATTTTTGCTTGGTTTGAGAATTTAGGCCGTAAAAAAGCACTTGTCAGACAGATAAACAATCCGATTGCTGGCGTCGATTATGGACTTTTGGCTTTTTGTGGTGTGGGGTTTGCACAAGACCGTGCCTTTGGTTTTGCCTCTTGCCCACGTCAAGTGCAATCAGCTGAAGGAGTGAATGTGTTAATCGAAACACAGTCTTTGGCGTTCAGTAAGTTCTGTTTGACCAACATCGAATATTGCGATTTTCAAAAATTTGCAATTCAAGACATTCCTGAAAATGCTGAAAGTTCCTATTCCTTGTTTCCCTCCAATACAAATATTTTGCTAGCTGACATCGAAGCTGTACAAAGAGCAATTGTCAACTGTCCGATTCCCGGCATGCTGGTAAACTTGAGAAAAATCTCTTTTGTTCATGAGGATGGCCGTGTGATAGAGCAAGAGGTCGCTCGTTTAGAATCGACCATGCAAAATATCGCCGATTGTTTTACGCAGATGATGTCGATTCAAGCTGCTCGTGATCAGTTGAATCTGGATACGTATTTGACCTACAATCACCGCCATAAAACGATTTCGACGACCAAAAAACTGCTTCAGCCAAAATCTTCTCTCTTGGAAACACCGGAAGGGTGTTTATACGATCTTTTGCGTGCGGCACATGAGCTATTACAGGCGTGTCAAGTGAACATGCCACCTCTGCAAGATCCCACAGCTTACATTGAACACGGCCCTGCATTTTTATTTTCCTATCATCCTGCTTTGGGTCCGCTATTTTCGATTATCGCTCAAAAGATTCGCGGAGGAAAATGGGCACCGCATAGCGAACTTGTTTTAGAGATCGCTGAAGTGCAAATCCTTGATTTGAATCTATCTGGCTCTTTACGCATCCACGCTGAGCAGATTATGGGTAAAATGGACTTGGATGGAGTCTTGCACTATTCAGAAGCGGTTGGCTGTCTTCGATTAGTCAATGTGACCGTAGCCAATGCTGGTTACGACACGCAGTCCTCATGCTTTTGGAAAGGGGATATTTATCACCACGAGTGCTGTTCGATCCAGATTCATGGCGATGGAGAATTCATCGCAGAAAATGTCACTTTGCAGGGGGATATTAAAATCGAAGTGCAAAGTGGGATGCGAGTGACAGCGTATGAAGCGGAAGGAAAACTTCAATTTCGAATTGAACCGCGGCCAATCTTAAATCAAAATTGGACCTATCATCTTTCGGAAGAAGAGTCGCATCATTTTAGAATAAGAAGCAGCAAACTTTTAAGCTTGCTGCTTCTATGGATCAATCTTATGGAGCCGCAACAGATGCTGGTGCGGATGCCGGTGCAGAAGCTGGTGCAGAAGCCGGAGGTTGTGTGTTAGTACTTTTGCGGAAAGCTGACATGATAAGAGCAGTAGCCACTGAGGCGAGAGCGACAATAGCGCCACCAATCATCAGAGGAGTTTTGTTGGTTTTAGCAAATTCTGCGACTTTTGCTAAGTGGGGTTTCGCAACTTCAGCGGCTTTATGCGCGCCTGCTGCGATTTTAGTGCCAGCTGTGCTGACAGTTCTGCTTGCCCAAGAAGCTGCTGAGGAAGTGAAATTTTTGACCCCGTTGCAGCAATTGGTAAGAGCATCTTGAATTCTCATAGTGAACCTCCTAATAGAGATGTAGAGTTAAATTTCTCAAAGAGAAATCGTCCAAATATAACCATCATATCGGAAAGACAAGTTTGTGGAAAATGTTTTTCCATTTCCTCATTTTTCCTTTGATCGCTCGCTCAGACTCTCCGAAACGGAGTTCTCTTGAAACTTTATTTGATTATAGCCTCGGCCCGATTATTGTAAAGAGCTGGTTAAGGTTATATTAATTTTAAACAAAAATTTTGCTGGGGGAGGTTTTGACTTTTTTTCCCCTTCGTAGTATGTTATCATCATACGATAAGGGAAGTAGTAAAGTGAACGAACAAATCCAAGATCAAATCAAAAGCATCGAGAATCGGCTCCTTCACATGTGGAGGTATCTTTGACCTGGCCAAAAAAGAAAATACAGTTCAAGAACTAGAAGCCAAAATGGAGTCTTCCGACTTTTGGGAAGACAATACAGCCGCACAAAAAGTCATCAGCGAATGCAACGCGTTAAAAGCTTGGACCATTCCTTATCAAGAAGTCAAACAGCGCTTCAATAATGTCAAAGAACTCCTTCCTGAAGTCGATGAATCGAGCGACGTGGAATTTTTTAATCAGCTCTTATCAGAGCTGACAGAAGTAGAAAAGATCTTGTCTGAACTCGAGGTGCGAAAAATGCTCTCGGGTGAATTAGATAGCAAAAATTGTTTCATCAACATCACGCCAGGAGCAGGTGGCACTGAAGCTTGTGATTGGGCTGGGATGCTCTCACGCATGTATCAACGCTGGGCAGCAAAGCGAGGATGGGATGTCGAAACCCTAGCGCTCATCGAAGGCGAGGTTGCGGGCATTAAAAGCATTACGTTGAAATTCAGCGGTCCCTTTGCATATGGATATTGTAAGGCTGAGCGCGGCGTGCATCGACTCGTGCGCATTTCACCCTTCGATAGTAACGCACGACGCCATACGAGTTTTGCCTCTGTCGATGTCACGCCTGAGATCGACGATGATATTCAAATCGAGATTCGTCCTGATGACATCCGGGTCGATACCTATCGCGCTTCAGGTGCGGGAGGGCAGCATGTCAATAAAACCGATTCTGCGGTACGCATCACTCATTTGCCGACGGGAATCATCGTCTCTTGTCAAAGCGAGCGCAGTCAAATTCAAAATCGGGAAACGTGTCTCAAAATGCTGCGCGCCAAACTCTATGAGCAAGAACTCATGGAAAGAGAAAGCAAATTAAAAGAGATGTCAGGTGAAAAAAAAGAAATCGCTTTTGGCAGTCAGATTCGCAATTATACCTTCCAACCGTATACGCTTGTCAAAGATACGCGAACAAAGTATGAAGTGGGCAATATTCAAGCCGTGATGGACGGAGAATTAGACGATTTTATTAACGCCTACCTCAAGGAATTTGGTTAGGATGAAAGAACCGGCTGGATTAGATATTCGTTATACCTATGTGACAGATACAGCCTATTTGCGAGAGTGGCTTATGCATCCTGATGTGCAAAAATGGTTCCCCGTTTCTGAAGAGCGGGAAATCGATGATGCAACGCAGTGTTGGATTGGGTTTAGCCGTTACAGCTCTTCTCTGACAGCGACTATCAATGGTAAGCCTTGTGGCATTGGCACCCTGTTTCTCATGCCCTATCGCAAAGTTGCGCATCATTGCTTATTCAAACTCGTCGTCGACCCCAAACATCAACGCAAAGGGATCGGCGCTTCCTTGCTGAAAAATTTAAAACATCTCGCGAAAAATTATTTTCATCTGGAATTGATGCATATTGAAGTGTTTGAGGGAAGTCCTGTGATTCATCTGCTAAATAAATTTGATTTTCATGAATTTGCCCGTCAAGAGGACTACGTCAAAGACAAAGGGCAATATTTGGCGCGAATTCTCTTTGAAAGCACATTATAGGAGATGAAATGCAAAAAACTTCACCTCTAGAGATTAGACTGACACGAGTGGAAGATACAGCTTATTTACTCCGCTTTCTGTCTGATCCGCAAATCCTCCGTTGGTTTCCGATGTTTGATGCACGTGAAATCGAAGACGCTGTGCGGATTTGGATCGGATATTCCAGAATCGAGGCATCGCTAACTGCTGACTGGAATGGCGAGCCTGTGGGCATGGCAAATCTCTATATTCAGCCCTATAAAAAACTGGCCCATACATGCTTGTTTTCGATTATCGTCAAAGAAGAGATGCGCGGCAAAGGAATCGGCAAAGCCCTAATCGAGCAGCTGATAAAACAGGCCAAAGAAAAATTTAAAATTGAAATTCTCCATTTGGAAGTATACGAAGGCAATCCTGCCAAACGCCTTTATGAACGTGAAGGATTTAAACAATACGGTCGTCAAGAGCGCTTCATCAAAGAAGAGGGAAAGTATATTGCCAAAATATTTATGCAAAAACGGCTATGATTTTTATTTATTCACGTCTAAAGCGTTGGTTGCAACGGCAGAATACTATTGAAACAGCATTGATCCCCAGTGGCGGTCATTACGATCTCATAGCCATTTTTGATGAACTTAACGCGACATATTTTAACAACAGCTTGAAGATAGGGATCACTTGGTTCGGCAGTGCCCAGCGCAAAGCGAGACGTCATCGCAAACTGGGTTTATATTGTTTTAGGACCAAAGTGATCAAAATCCATCGCCTGCTGGATCAGGCGCACTTTCCCCCTTACTTTATCTCCTATGTCGTGTATCATGAGATGCTCCATAGCGTATGCCCGCCCATCAAAGCTAAACGGGGTCGTTATAGCATCCACCACAACGATTTTAAAAAGCGGGAAAAAGAATTCGCTGAGTATGCTGTTGCTAAACGCTGGGAAGAAAAAAACACACGATTATTTTTTCAGGGGACGTCTTCAACTTAGGATAAGGTTAAATCTATGGCAGGACATAGTAAGTGGGCCAATATCAAACATCGCAAAGGTAGAGCCGATGCGATTAAAGGCAAAATCTTTTCTCGTATCACCAAAGAGATCATTAGCGCGGTTAAACAGGGCGGTCCCGACCCTAAATCCAATTCACGCCTCCGCCTCGTCATTCAAAAAGCCCGCATCGCAAACCTGCCGAATGACAATATCGAGCGCAACATTAAAAAAGCCACTAGCGCCGACCAGGCCGACTACAGCGAAATGACTTATGAGCTGTACGGTTATGGCGGTGTTGGGATTATCGCCGAAGTGATGACCGATAATAAAAACCGAATTTCTTCCGACATGCGCATTGCCACCAATAAAAAAGGGGGTACTGTTGCAAACCCGGGCGCCGTCGCTTTCAATTTCGAGCGCAAAGGAGTGATTCAAATTCTCAAAAAAAATGCCATTGAAGACGAATTATTCTTAGCCGCCACCGAAGCCGGCGCAGAAGATTTTGACTCAGCCGATGATTCTTTCATCATCACTACGCCACCCGATCAACTATTCCAAGTTAAAGAAAAACTCGACCATCTCGGAATCATAAGTGAAGAGGCTGAGCTGCAAATGATACCTAAGCTTTATATCGAATGTGATCCCGAAACGCAAAAGCTCAACCTGGAGCTGATCGATTACCTCGAAGCATTAGATGATGTCGATGCCGTCTATCACAACATGAAAATGGAATAATTATTCTCCTAAACCTTGCGAAGCATTGATAAAAAATTCTTGTAGCCTTGTAAACGTTTCTCTAGCTCTTTGTTGAATTATACGCATTGCTTCGCCAAAAGCAGTAGTCGCTTCAGGAAAGTGTCCTAAATCTTTATAAATAATTGCTAATTCTAATTGAATTTCAGTTTGAGTTTTAAGAGAGGCTTGTAAAGTTAATCCCTGTTGTAAGGCTTGTATTGCCTCGTTGAAAGCTCTCATTTTTTTAAGTTCTAAGGCTAAACTCAAATGTACTTTAGCTTTTATTTCATCGCTTGCAGTGGAAAAAGTCGATTGCAATAGCTCAGCCTGTTGAGACATGTTTTCAATCGTTTTCCTTCGATACAATTCAGCCTGCTCTTTTTTTTCTAATCTTTCATATACCAAAGTTAAATGTGTACATAGATTGTTATGAATTTTCTCATTATTACAATTTAAATCAAGTCCTTGCTCAAAGTACTCAATAGCTTTGTTTAAATCGTTTTGATTGATTTTAAATTCGCCTAAATTTAAAAGTATTTGCGCCTTAGATATTAGATTTATATCTGAATAAAAAAAAGCTTCCAGCAAACGTGCTGAGGCGCTATTGTAATCGGGATCTATGATAGATAACTGCACAGCAAATAACACTCTGTAATTATTATCTAGATCTTTTATTTCCAATCCGCTCTGAAATTGCTTGCGCGCGGCTGCAAGATCACCCATGGCTTTATAGGCTAGGCCCAAATGACATAAAAAAAAATGTGACATTTCTATCGGCGCCAATGCGAGCCCCTCATGAAGCAAACGGCAAGCCATCTCAAATTGATTATGTTTATAGCAGTCAATTCCTTGAAATAGAATTAATTCAGGGCTTTTATTATTATTTGTGCGGATTAAATAGTCTTGTGCTTGTTTTAAAACGGAAATAGCTTCTTCTTTTTTTTCTAAATAATTTAAGAGAAAAGCTTTTGTAGAAAAAAGCGATAATACTATTGATCCATCGAGTTTTTCTAACGGAAAGTCCCTAAATGCCAAAATTTCTAGAGCTTCTGGAAATTTCTTTTGTTTTATATAGCTGGTGGTTTGCCTTAACTTGTGACAAAGTTCAAGATTTAAAGTCTGGATTTCTTTTTGATGAGGATCTTCTAAACTTTCCAACAACGGGAGAATATCTTTTTCAACACTTTTTTCCTTAAAGTTTGCTTCTGAGGTGAAATTTTGATTACTGTCACGTTCAGAAAAGATTCTATTAACGTGCTGGTCATTTGTGCCGCGAGATTTGGATACCGCTGGCATGGTATGGGATTGATTCAGTGGATTTATCACATTCACCAAAGATCCGACTGACGAGGACTCTGCATGTATTTGTTCGTTTGAAAACGAACTTGTCTCGAAACTGTTACTACTAATTATTGGTCTTGTTGACATATGATCCCTCCCTTGACAAAGAGGTTGAGTCTAGTAGACCTAAATAATTTTTAGCAACAAGAATTTATTTTACTTTTTGGCTGATCAAACTCGAGAGAAACAAAAAAATTAAAAACTCATTCGATCATGGGACGAACTGTGTTCTTGTATTTTTATTGTTTGTATTTGCTGTTTGAGTCGATGTTTTATGCTTGGGTCAGTAACTGTTTGAATGTATGTCTCTAATTCAGATATTGCCATCTTAGGTTGATTGTTTGCCTGATATGATAATGCTAAACAGATACGCAAATCTGTATCAACATCTGCAGTTGATCGATATTGCAACCCTTTATAACAGTGATGAATTGCATTTAGAGGCCGTCCCAAAAAATACTGGTAATACGCCATGCAAAGATGTAAATATGCCTTACCATTGGCATTAGCACTTTCAAGGGTTTTTAGAATGGCTTGCGGAAAATCCAGTTTTTCTTGCAAAAGAACAAGCGGGACCACTTTTGAGAAAGCATCATAACCCTTTTCTATTTGATTATTTGCCTCATAACAAATACCTAATAAGATATTAAATCTAAGTAAATAGTCGGGTGGAAATTCATTTAATTTTATAATTCCTTCGAGTGCATTGATAGCTTTAACATATGAGCGCTTAGAAAGACAGTCTTGTGCGTAATCAAAGGTAAGTGCAGCGGCAGAATAAAAAGCTGATTGCGCATGGGTTTGGTTGGTGTTTTTTAAGCAAATTCCTAACAATATTTGTAAATTGATGAGCAGTATGCTTGGAATATGATCCTGTAACATTAAAATCTCGTTCAGGAATTTTATCGCTTCATCATATTTTTGCTCGATATAACATTGTTTAGCATGACTATACACTGTTTTTGCAGCTTCTTGAAAAATCATTTTGGCTTGTGGATCTTTGAGATGTGTGAGACAAATTCCTAACAATATAAGGATGTTTATTATTCTATGTTTAGAAATATTCTGTTTGTTCATTGATAAATTTATCAAATTCATGATGTTTTTTAGAGCAGTTGTCGCTAATAGATGATTTCCTTGAGAATATTCCGTTCGTGCTTTTTCGTATAAAAATTTCACATAAAGATCTTCACTTTGAGTTAAAGAGAAAGCAGATTCATTGGGAATACGATTATTATCATTTAGTTCAGAAGGATTTGCAGCAGAAAAAACACCTGTTCTTTGTACAGCATTTTGAGTGGAGATATTTTGGGGATTAACAGATGTAGTTGTGTTAATTGAGTTAAAAGATGTTGATTCTGAGTTATTTATGCGATTTATTGTCATATTTCCTCATTAATTAAATTAATATAGATCTATTTTAATATTAATTTTATTTAAAATAAATAATAATTATTACTGCTGGTTAAGCATATGATTGTTAGATCTTTATGCAATTAAAATATAAACTTTAAAAAACGGATAATTGCGGTTTGTTTTGTATTTTGTTATAATTCTGCAAAATTTAAATGGTTTTAATTTATGAGTTGTTACGTCAGATTGAATCAATTTGTTTTAGCCGCTAATCAAGCTTATTATGCTCCAAAACAGCATTATCTCGTGGCCGATAGGCAAGGGTTAGGCGTAAGCGTACGACCTGTAGGAAAATCTATTACATCCGAAATGAAAAATGAAAATAAGCAGACTTGGAAACAATTTCGTGAGAGTTTAATCGAAACGATCGGCAGGCAAAAATTTGATTGGATTTGCCAACGTTATCGCAAGTACCTCAATTTTACTCAAGTGGAAAGTACCGGACAGCCTTTGCTAGCAAAGCATGTCGAACTATTTGGTGCAGGTTCTAGTCAATTGTTCAGTCATGATGTCAAAGCCCGTTTTGTAGGTAAGCTAAGAACATTGAATCGTGCCGAATTGCAAGAGAGAATTCGCATGGTGCAGCCCTTTCCCGTTGTCGGTGAATACATTAACCCGGTAGAGATCACTGGCGCCCCTCAAACTCGTAGCGGGCATTTTTTTCACGACAAAGTTCTTATGGATAAAGAAAAGCAACTCCTTTTCTCAGATGCGGTGACCCAGTCTTTTCCCTCTTGGTTAGAGCGTTTTGCTAAAGTGACGGTCAACCGTGAGTTGATTGAGGGACAGATCATACCGGTTCCCGGTCAAGACGGGCAGATCGACTACTACAAAATCTATCGTAAAGTGACTACGGGGGATGGTTTAGTAGCTTATGCTCTTAAACCGGCAACTCGCGATTCGACCTTGAAACCGATGATCGTTTTTCGACCGTCTCAATTTGCCTTTGCGAATGAAGATGCATTTGAAACGTATCTCAACGATGTGCAGCCTCATGTGGGTGAGATGGGCTGGATTCCTTCGAAGAAAATCTTTGATCAATTGATGAATAATGACCGCCATTTTAGACGTGATAAAGAAAAAATTTCTATCGCGGGATATAGTTTAGGCGGGGCACATGCGCAACGGTTTTTAGAAGAATATTATGAACAGATTGCTCATGTAGTAACCTACAATTCACCGAGCGTGGAAAAAGAAGTTGCAGAGCGATTTGCTCACAAGCTCGCTGCGATGCCTCATCGCGCTGAACCCCTGAATATTCAGATATTCCGTACCAAAAGAGATATTTGTCATTATGTCGGTGAAAAACATGTCGGTTGGGGTGTCAATCATCCAGATGTCACTATTCAATTATTAGAAATCGATCACGAGAACAAAAAAGCAGCGGCTTTTTCTCTCCACGCTCATCGAATTTTTGACAACATCATTTTCCCCTATCATATTGATCGCTATGAAAAGCAAGAAGAGCTCTTCAATCATCTAGACAACAGCCAACGTGGAGCTGATGTTCTTTTGTACGAAAAATGGCGTATATTGGCCGGTGGCGCTGCCTTCATTGCATTTAAAGTGGTATCAAAGATTGTTAAAATAACATCTCGATTATTAGGCATTAAAATATTGCGCAGCAGTCGCGATCCTAATTAGGCTCACTCTTAGCCTTTATGTGACCATAGCTTTTTAAAGAAAATCGGCAGTAAAGCGAACAATCCTAAGAGAATTAAAGAGATTTTGAGTTGAGTTGTAAAAATCTCCCGTAAATTAAACGTGGTATGCGTTTCAAAATACGTCGATAAGCTCGATCCTCCTAAGACAAGAAAATAGGTAAGCGGAAGTACACCCACCACGGTGGTCCAGATGAACGTGCGCGTCTTTACATGGAAAAGTCCAGCGGCTAAATTAATCAACCAAAAAGGGATTAAGTGGGAAAAACGCAAAAATAGCAGGTAGTAGATTTCTTCTGCATGAAATTTTTTCCGCATTCCGCTTAATCTGCTTTTATGTTTGTCACCTAACGTTTCCATGAAAGCCATTCGAGCTGCGAGAAAAAATAATGTGCCGCCGAGGGTTTCAGCAAAACAGACGTAGATGATGGCAAGCGGTATCGGAAATAGAAAGCCGGCGAGTAGAGTTAACACCGTTGAATCGGGAATCACCAGTAAAACAGAAACAATGTAAATCCCTATAAAATACACTCCCGCGAGGAGAGGATGCTCTTCAACGTACATCTGCCATTTCAAGTGTTCTTGCTGAATCGTGTGAAAATTTAGATAATGATAACCATCGAAAAGATAAAAAAATAATATACACACGAGGATCAGTATGAAAGGAAGTAGAGCAATGATTTTACGCATTAGAAGTCTCAATCACTTGATGAAAGTAAATGTTCCTAAATTGCGTACATCGTCTTTTGTGATCAGTTCATAGTGAAAATCATTTTCGGGATTAATCACTCCTTCCATGAGCACAGCAAGACGTCTTGGATTACTGCGAGATAAGAACTGGTGTGTAATGTCACAGAAACGCTCATAGCTTAACGCTTTGACTGCTTCGATCCGTTTATCGATCCAATTGAAATCATGATACTCAAAGGCGAGCTCTTCTAATTGATTTGCCTTACCAGGCATATTTTCAGGAGGCATTTTTAGCAATGTGATGAGATTTGACCGAATACTCTCAAAACGACCTTCCGGGATTTGCATGCTGAGATTTTTATCAAAACTTTCCAAAAACAGCTCAAAACGGGCCAGTAAGTCGATAGGGGTATGTGTGCTGGATTGCACAGCGAAAAATTGCAGCAGCTGCCGTTTTTCTTCGATATTCCAGGCTTTAGCGATGTAGGCCGTCTGTTGTTTAGTGCGCAAGGTATCAAAAAAGGCATCATGCAGCGCAAATCCGAGGATTTGCTGAATTGCTCTGCGCTCGAAACTAAACGGACCTTGTTGCAATAAGAGCAGAACACCCGAACCTTGGCGATCTGTCGGTTGTACAAGCTTATAGGGCCCATACTTGTCTGATAGGATCAAGACTTGTTTTTTCGCATGTGTTTGCCAAGCAAAAGGTTTTGCGTTGAGTTGTGTTTTGAGCCCGGTCCAAAGAGTATACGCTTCTGGCTGGGTAATATTTCCGTACAGCAGACCTTCAGTATAAACAGTTTGAAACAGATCTTTGGCAAATGGGGAAAACTCGGGATAACTTAAGGCTTTGATCGCAGCGAGCTTATCTTGTTCGGTGGGTTTATTGAACAAAATGCCATCGAGCTGTTCCATCGCTTGTTTAACGGGCAACTCCTTTGAAGCATTGTCATAGTCAGCAGCGAGCGAAGTGCGGTAGATTTCAAACTCTTCTTTGGTAGGAACTACATTTTTTAAAGAGGAGAAGATTTCATTGAGCAGCAGGGGAGCTTTATCGTTATAGCCATTGAGACTGAGTTTGATATCGAAATCATCAATTGCAAAATGTGTCATCAACCCCGCGCTTGCGGCTAGTGAAAGTTGCGCGGATAATTTTTCCGACAAAGCTCTCAAATATAAATCAGCAAGTACTTGCGATTTCGCTGTACTATCGATTAACGGTGATTTAAAGGCGAAGACGAAAGCGATCTCTGGAACTTTGTAGCGCGTATCTTCGGCAAAATAGATGCAGCTTCCTTCATCCGAGGCAAGCAGCGAAGGATTTTCGACACGCTCTTCAACGCTATTTGTCAAGAGAGCTAAATGCTCGGGTAAGTAAGGATTTTTCGGAGGAAGCAAAATCGCAGGGTTGGGCGCCATGTTATTCCAAGCGACAAGTCTTGAATGAGGAATCCCTTTGATTGCATATTCGGCGTTCATCCATTTTTCTTTGGTATCCATCGCTATTCCCGTTTTTGCTGGATCGGCGAGGACGAAATAGATACAGGTATCTGCTTTTAGCGAATTGATGAAGGCTTGGAGAAAGGCAGGGTCATATTTAGTGGGAATGTGGGTTTTTTCAGGGTAAGAAGCGAGATCTTCATACGGCATTTCGGAGGCCGTTGTCATGATAGTCTGAAACGCATCATCGCGTGATTGGTATTGATAATTGAGTTTGGCAACCGTTTTGATCTCATCGAAAAGATGGGCAGGAAATCCCTCTTTTTTAAGACGAGAAACCGCTTGAAACACGCGCGTGATTGCCGTGTCGATCTGTGTTAAACCAAAATCTGTAAGTTGAATATCGATGGAGAAAAACAAACTCTGTTTGCTAAAGCGGTCGCAAGCGATATGCACGGATTCAGCGATTTTTTCTTTTTTGAGCACTTGCGTCAGACTATTTTCCCCTTCTTGTCCAAGTGCATAAGCGACTAAATTCGGCGCCATTCGATCTACATCTTCGGCAAAAGGCGCAGGCACTTCCCAGTTAAATGAGAGTTGTTTGATGTCTTTAACCGGTTTGATGAAAATCATATGGCCGCGTTGTTTAGGCGAACACATTTCAGCGGGTAATTGCTTCTTTGAGACTTTGAACGCAGGGACTAAAGCAAAATCTTGAACGGCCAAAATGCGCATTTCTTCAATTGAAAGCGGAGAAATCATCACCAGATGCATATGATTAGCGCTATAATGCATCTGATACCATTGTCGCAAAGCCGATTGGGGAATGCCGGATAAAGTTTGGGCATTTCCCGTAGAAAAGGCGCAGTGGGGATGGCTGCTATTGCCGCATTCTTTCATGATCATGTACTGTCGCCAGCCGTCATGCTCGATATTTTTAGAGTGCTCTTGATCCACAGCGTGTAATTCCCGATCGATGCAGTTGGGAGAGAAAAGGGGGTCGATAAAAAAATGGGAAAACCGAGTGAGCGATTCTTCAAAAGCATCGTTATTGATAGAAAACATATAGCACGTGCGATCGGAAGAGGTGAAGGCATTGACCTTTCCGCCATGATCAGTGATGAACTGCATGTATTCAAATTCGTTAGGAAAAGCAGCGGTTCCCATGAACAGCATATGTTCTAAAAAGTGGGCCATTCCTGGGTATTCTTTAGGATCTTCCCATGAACCGGCTTCTACCGCAACGCCCGCTGCCGATTGATCGACGCCAGGATCTGAAATCAAATAAACCTTCAATCCATTTTCTAAGACGAGCTTCTCAACTTTTCTTCCGTCTAATGCGGGATTGAGAATGGGATAAGTCACTTGATCGGCGATGATATCATAGGCGGCATGAGAGCTTACTTCCGCCACAAGGGGATAGGAAAGAAGAAAAGAAAAAAATAAAGCAATGGGATAACGTTTCATCGCGGACTCCTCGCTATTAGACTTTCATCATGCCCGCTAGGCTAGAATTTTGTAAACATCCAGCGGAGCGATTTTCACCACAGAGACGAGAAACCACAGAGGCGGCTTCGCCGCAAGAAGAATTCTTTTTTGAGCGAAGCTCAAAACGAGAGGAGGAAGTGACTTTTTTTCACAACGTTGTTGTAAAAAAAGTCACTTCCTCATTGCATTGCGTTCCGCAAGTATTTTTTTTCTTCGCGGCTTAAGCCCCCTCTGTGGTTTCTCGTCTCTGTGGTAAATTTTTACGAACAGAGAAAAAAAATCGGGCACGCACACGGGCTCGGGCACGGGCACGAAAAATCCTAATTGCCGGGGAATTTGGCGTAATCGCGACTCACGAGATTCCAAATATAATGCGCCCTGGCGGAACGCCTTTCGTGCTTATCTTTGGAATGGCTACCGGGAAAATGTTCCATATTGATTTGAGGACCAAAAGCTAAATGAATTCCGGCTCGTTTGGTCATACGTGCTTCGCCGAGTTCCACCTGAATGGTTTCCGGAGGAGGTAGAAGCTCATATGTTTTTAAGGCTAAAGGATAAAAATGGGTGGGATGGCCTGCGCGCTGAGCCATGAGATACAGCATTTCAATGCTTTGAGGATCAAATGGAGCAACTGTAACGACACCTTCTGCATTGGGCCGATCGCGTCCGCCACTGGGCGCTACATAAATGGCTTTGCCTCCTTCACTTAAGAGCTCGCTCATCAATTCCATCGTCCGCTTATTGTGGAGTTGTTTTTTCATCTTCTGTTCAGGGGGATGATCGATATAGCGTTTAGAAAAGATACACAAAAGGTTTCGTCCCATGCTAAATGGGACGGCGAGTGGATCCGTGATGACTCGTTCACCCGCAATGAAAATCATTTCTTCAGCTAACTTAGGATGGGAATTTTCCAACAGAATGCTGATCGCTTGGGGATCGGCTTCTGCCTGATGATTAGCTAGAAAAATCGCATTTTCTCCTCGTTCTAATGAAGACACGATGTCATTGAGGTGTTTCAGACCCACAACGGAAGAATGCTGCAGATCGACGAGCGGTTTGAGCAAATCCAGACCAAATTGATAATAATCAAACGGCTGACGCAAATGTTGATGATACGGTTGAAACACAAAGGGTTCTAGGCACTGCTGTTTAATCAAATGCAGCAAATCCAAAAATACTGCGTGATGATAATTTTCCGGGCCTTCTTGCGAGGCGATCGCTTGCTGATAGCCCAGATAAAACATCTCGAGGATATGACCGTATTTAGAAGAGATGGAGCCCTCTCGGACATATTCTTCTAATTTTGAAAAGAACGGTTTAAATTTCGAGTTTTTTTCCATTGATTGTCGAATAGAATTGAAACTCGTTGAGGTGGAGGTTATCATTGCTTTCGAAGCGTAGTTCGGCATTCATTTTTTCCGCAAATCGGCGTAAGTATTCTTTATCGTTATGGTTTAAATAGTGATCGAGTTCAGGATGCGAGATAAGCTCGATCCCAAATTGTTGTTGGTTAATTAATTTTTTAATCGCCCGTTCGATTTCCACAGAAACACTCTCATGACTCTTGATCATGCCGCTGCCGTTACAATACGGACAATTTGTAAATATAGTTTGAGTGAGAGATTCACGGCTGCGTTGGCGTGTCATTTCCACAAGGCCGAACTCACTCATTCCTAAAATGGTGCACTTTGCTGAATCGTCTTTCATCGCCTCTTTGAGACGATCAAGAACGCGACGTTGATTGCGACGCGAACGCATATCGATGAAATCGCAAATCACTAGGCCTCCGACATTGCGGATGCGTAGCTGTCGCGCGATCTCTTCGGCGGCTTCCATGTTGATATGCACGAGAGCTTCTTCCACATCGTTTGAGGAGGCGGGATGGCTGCTACGACCGGAATTGACGTCGATGGTGTACATCGCTTCAGTACGATCAAAAAAGAGATAGCCACCACTTGGCAACCAAATTTTTCTTCGCAGTGCACGATCGATTTCACGTTCGGCGTTAAATCGCTCAAACATGGGAGTTTTATCGCGGTACAGTTCGATTTTTAGGGGATGCTCATCGGCATATTTGGCGTAAATGCGCTTGCAACGCTGATACGTGGCGTAATCATCGACAAGTAGCCGTTCAAATTTTTTATCGACAGCAGTGAGCACAGCGCGTTTGATTAGATCTGATTCTTCATAGAGGCAGGTCGGTCTTGACGCTTTATGGAAGTTTTCTACGATGCCTTGCCAAGTTTTCAAGAGTTCCGTCGCTTCAGCGATCAACATTTCAGGAGTGGCATTGACACTTGCAGTGCGACAGATCAAGCCGAGATCTTTGGGCATTTCGAAGGCGCGGATCAATTTTTTGAGTCGGTCGCGCGATGCGGCATCTTCGATTTTGCGTGAAACGCCACGGTGGGGCGTATTGGGCAAAAGGACGAGATAGCGGCCTGGGATAGAAATATTGGACGTCAGGCGTGCACCTTTAGTTCCGATCGGTTCTTTGACCACTTGAACTAATACAGGTTGATCGATCCTTAGAATTTTGGAAATATCAGATTCTTTACGTTGGCGCGCTTGCGCCTTTGCAATATCGAGATCCCAATCGAAATCCATTTCAAACATCTCTTGGAATTTCTGCGTGTTCTCCAAAATATCGGAGATATGAATAAAGCCGTTTTCCCCTTCGTTGATATCGATGAAAGCCGATTGAATATTGTGCAGGATGTTAGTCACTCGGCCGCGATAGATGTTTCCCGCTAGCTGTCGATTTTTTTTTCTTTCGATAATCAGATCGTAGAGGATGCCATTTTTAAGGATAGCGTAACGGGTCTCTTTTGATTCGACGTTCAGTAGAATTTCTTGCATGCGATCCTTGGAAATAAATTTTTAAATATTCCTTGCCTACGTAAGGATAATAACCCAACTTATCCCCTACTGTCAAAGCATCTGTGGCGCGGCTTTTATATCCTGATTTGAAACCAAATTTTGCCTACTTTCTCAAGTATGTCTAAAATTTGGCTTCAAATCATGCCAAAAAATCGCATCCGCATCTGCTGGACAGATAGGGGCAAGTTGGGTTAATAGTACGCTATTTCAACTTCCTTTTCCACAAAAATGCTTGGCTATTAAGAAGTAGTAAAAAATTTTATAGGGTGTGTTTGAGTTCTTGCCGGACACGATCGAGAAAAGCATGTTCAATCAATCGCTCAGCGGTAATGATGCTGCGGATTAAACTTTGTGCGCTAGCATCACCATGGCATTTGATGACGATCCCATCAATTCCGCAAAGCAGCGCGCCGGGGTATTCAGCATAATGCAAACGTTGCCGCAGTTCGCTCAGAATTCCTTTGAGTTTTGGATCACAGCCCTCGAGAGTGGCGTTTTCCAGTTCATCTAAGATCACTCCCGCTATGCCTTCTGCGGTTTTAAGAAAAACATTGCCTGTGAACCCATCGGTCACAAGTACATCGAGCTGTCCGTGAAAAGCATCCCGCCCTTCGATGTTTCCCACAAAGGCAAATGAAGCGGATTTTTTTTCACTTGCTATACGTAACTGATTATAAGCTTGTTGAAGTTCAGGAGTGCCTTTTTTTGCTTCCGACCCAATATTGAGCAGTCCCACCTTTGGTTTTTTTACACCCCGACTGCGTTGGTACGCGACTCCCATCGCTGCAAATTGAAGAAGATGCTTAGATTTATATGAGGTATTGGCCCCGACATCCAGCACAGCAATTTCACTCAAACGGGTCGGCAATAAAGTCAACAAAGCAGGTCGTTCGACGTTAGGCAATTCAGGTAACTCTAGCTTTGCGCAGGCCATAAGCGCCCCAGTATTACCAGCCGAAATAAACGCATGTAATTCACCCTCTTTTAAACGGCGAATTCCTGTGCACAGGGAGGAATTGCGCTTGCGACGGATAGCAGTCAGCGGTGCTTCTTCCATCGTAATAGTTTCTTTAACGCTCACAAAAGCGACACGTCCTGGCAAAGAGCGAAGCCCTTTAAACAGCGACGCTGTACCAAATAATGTTAAGCTAACAGTCGGCTTTAACTGCCTACAAAAAGCAAGTAATTCTTTTAAAAGATGAGACGATGGGATATCGCTTCCCAGCAAATCAACGCCGATATGACAAGGAGAATTCCTTGTCTTGATGTTACTCTTCCCTCGCATGGATCACCGCTCGACCTGCATAGAAACCACAATGAGGGCAAATTCTGTGCGCTAAGCGCGGTTGTGAACAGTTAGCACAAGCCATGGTATTCTTTGGCTTTTTGGCATGATGTGCACGTCGGGAGTTTTTTCGGGCATTAGATAAACGATTGCGTGGTACTGCCATAGCAATTCTCCGTAAAATTGATGCATACCTTATACTGAACGGGGGAATTTTTTTAAAGAGCTTATTTATCTAAGTCTGCAAAAGGGAAATGATTTTCTTTGTTAATCTCAGGAAGAATTTGATCAGATCTAAGAAATTTTTTCACATTCTCTCGCTCGGGACATTGGCCGTCATTACACTCAGCAAACAGAGGAGTTTGCAACAGAATTGACTCGCGGATTTCATCCGAAAGATCGAAAATAGCCCCTCGAATTTCTGCTATGGGCACAGTGAGATAAAGATTTTTAATCCCTATTGGAATAGCGACCGCATCATTGCAGATCGAACAGGGTAAATGGGCGATTGTCTCAATATTTAATTGAATCACGAGATCTTCATTGGCGATATACACCTCGCCGCGTACCTTAACTGGATCATCATAGATTAAATCCTCTTCATCCAATGCTAAAAAATCGGGAGTTAAGGTTTCCTCAACTTTTTGCTTTTGCCCATCGCCGAGCCTGTCGATATAAATTTTTAGGTTTTCCATAGGTAATCCACGATTAAGCTCTAAATTGTAGGAAAAGAGAGATTTTACCCGCTACCGAAATCGGTTGAGCATAAGTCTTAGAAAAGCTATAAGTTTTGACCCAAGGTTTTAATTTAAAAAAGGTTTCAATATGTCAATTACACCCATTTCCCCAAATTCATATTTCGGTTTCTCAAACAGTACTCTTCCTAAAGAACAGATTTACCCCTTTATACCCCCGCGCGAAAGATCAAATATTACTATGGGGGAGTTTAAATCAGCTCTTAATGCCTATGATTTTCAGAAAGCATCGATGATGTTAAAAGATGAAACGTTTAAGAAAAAAGCTTCAGCTGAAGGTTTTTTTAACTCTTTTATTTATGACAGACTCGGCGATGCTACACGAACATTGGTTATGTTAAAGTCATTTCCACAGATGAAACAAGAACATCAGGAAGAAGCTTTAGGGGACATTATCAATTTCATCGAATTCTTTGAAAAACATGAGCTCAGTAGTACTTACCGCACATTAGCTCTTGCCGCAATTTATCTGTATTTGGGTAAAGAAAAAGGAGCATCCAGCACCTTGGCGTGGATGATGCAGCAAATCACAGAAAAAGAGCTTGGTGCTTTTCTGGAAAATGAAGAACAAAAGCTAAAACCGTCATACTTTTTCAGACCGCTTGTAGAATTTATCAAATCCCATCGACAATCTTATACCTTTATCGATCCTTCCCAAAAAGTTTAGCTCAACGTATAGGGAATCGGCGCAGAGAAGATACACGAGAATAGGAAGAGAGACGCAGAGTAGAAAAATTTTCTTCTCTCTGCGTCTCAGCGTCCTCGATTCTCTTCTCTGCGCTGATTCCCTTTGCTTCAAAAACTAAGAACTCCTAAAACTTTTGTTGATCAAAATGAGGAGTGAACGTATAAGTTTTGCCCAAGCTTTTTTCTCATTCAAACATCAAAACAGGTTTAAAACGGTATAAAAAACATGGCAGCGGCAACATCCTCCCCAAATGGTTTTCAATTCACAAATCTAACGATACCGTGTTTCCGGGAGCAAACAAAATCAATCGACGTACAAGCTTTCGAAAATAGGTTATTTGTTCAAATTTCACAAAGCGATTGGAGAGGTGTGGAACTTTTGTTATCTCAAAACCCTATTTGGAGAGATAATGTATTTGTTTTTGAAAATTGTATCGCACGAATGCTCGGCAAGGCAGCTGAGATTAAATTAAAAAACCAGGGTACGACAATTAGAGAAGATGATTCGATAAACGCTACCCTTTTTTCGGCTGTAACAGCAATAGGTATACTTAAGAAGAACGGAATAGATGTGTCTTATTTTCATTTTCTTGAATTAGCCTTCCATTGTAGGCAAAATTTTCAACGTGCTATTGAGTTTGCAAAATCTTCATTAAAACAAAATGCAGGTGAGATTTATTTTAAACTAGTGGAGAAAATCCAATCGGCTCCTCAAAATAGTGTGACACAAGCATTTTTTGCGGATTTGCCCGAGTTTTATCGCCGAGTTGCAGTTCAATTTCCGCAAGAATGTGGAGAATTTTCCAGAGCATTGCAGTGTGAAATGAATAAGAATAACAGTATGGAATTTAAATACTATTGGTCCCATACGACATCACCGCTATCGCATCCCAGCAACATTTCATCTGAGCGGTCTTCACACCAAGATAAAAAACGACGTAGCAATATGCATTATGATTAATTACATTTATATCTTCAGAATCGACGTGAGCACTATTCATGGTTGGATCAGCTTAAAACAATTGGTGCATCGGATTTTGAGCAGTTGAACAAATTCATGGAAGACTCATCCCTATGCGATGTATTTAGTGCGAAAGAGATTTTTTTCAGACCTCTTCTGGTGATGGCTAACAACAGATTGAAGAATTAAAAAATCCGTTGACAACTTTTGCGGGTTTGTTAAAATTTTATTTTTAATTTTCGCTAAGTTGCGAAAATATCAGCAGGAGGTTGTCATGGCTGTCGATTTTAATAATTTAGGTGCAAATTCTACTTTTTTAGATCCTTTTCTAAAAATTGTAGAGCTAAGACGTAATTTTGAAAATGCACTGAAGCTGGATGATGAATTTGTTCTTGCAAAAGACATACTTTCGCAAATGGATTACAAAAAAAATGCAATTGATATTTATTTTGATGGCTTAATTCAAGTCCGACTTGAAGAAGTGGCACGTACGAGCCTTGTACACCCAGATCTGAATGCTTTATACAAGATCATTAGTATTATTGAGTTTCTTAAACGAGAAGGAATTGATAGTTCATACCTCCGCTTAACTATATTGGCGATTTATTGTTTTAACGGACAAGAATGGCAAAATGGTTTAAGTGAACTGTTTTTAAAACGAGAAGGGCAATCTACCGACTTTGAACAATTACAAGAAAGATTAAAGGCATGGGCAGCGCCGACTAATACCGTATTTTTTCAACCCTTATACAATGCGATTTTAGCAATACAACAAAGTGATTCAATGCAAAAAACTTAACACCGCAGTGGCGGCCTCTTGTGCAGTCTCTTGATCGCCGAGTTGTTGCAAGAGTGTATTGCAATCGTTTTGAATCTGCTGACGTGTCGATGCTTGCAACAGGGATTCACTGTGTGTTTTTAAATTTTCAAAGGTAAAATGGGGACCGATCAATTCGACAAAGACTTGTTTGTTGGCAACGATATTGACTAGACAATAGTATTGCAGGCGAATGCGCAGGATGTCATAGGCGATGATTTTATCCAGAGGCGTTACGGCATAAGTCACGACAGTCGGAACGCGATGGAGTGCCAGCTCTAACGTTACAGTGCCTGATTTGGCAATCGCCATATGCGCATTTTTCATCAATTCGTAAGTGTGATCAGCAGAAACAAAGATCACGTCTTGATTTTTTTCTTTGACAAGCGCTTGGATCAGCGACAGATAACGCTCTTCAGAAACAGATAGAGCGATTTGCAAATCGGGATCGCTTTTTTGCAGCTGCCGACAAACATCGAGATATAAAGGGAGATTGCGTTGAATCTCTTTTTTCCGGCTTCCAGGAAAAAGGGCGATCAGTTTTTTATCGCGAGGAAACGGAGCTGTTTTGTAGGTGTACGTTTTGAGGCGCTGAATCAGCGGATGGCCGACATAAGAGACGGGAAGCGCGGTTTGCGTGAAGAGAGTTTTTTCGAAAGGGAGAATCGAAAGGAGTGCATCGAAATGGGTCGCCAGTAAAGGAATACGCTTTTTTCCCCAAGCCCACACTGATGGGCAAATGAAATGGATGCATTTGCCAGTAAATCCTTTTTTTCTCAGATGTTTTATCAATCGTAGGTTAAAACCCGGATAGTCAATAGTGATGACGATTTTAGGTTTTAAGCGTTGGATTTCACGGACAATGAAATAAAACTGACGAAGCAGTTTTGGCAGAGCGAAAAAGACATCGATAAAGCCCATGACTTGAAATTCTTCTGTGGGTAGAACACATTGCATCCCTTGGGCGCGCATACGTGGGCCACCGACGCCGGCAATGGTTAAATCGGGGTGTTTTTCCCGCAAAGCTTGCAAGAGCTTTTCGCCGTGTAAATCGCCGCTTTTTTCCCCAGCAAATACAAATAGATCACATGACATCGACCGCTCCTAACCGTTCAGCTATCCATTGCGCACCTTCATGAAAGACAGCTGTCGATGTGCCATGGCCAAAGCGTCCCATGGACGGGCTAATGATCAATTCCACTTGGGGCACTCGGACCCGATGTTCAAAAGCCGTTTGGGCGAGTTTTTCGATGAAATGAAAGCAGCGAGAGGTACTGACAAGCGTATCGAGATTGCCGATGTAAAAGCGTAAAGTGCGATCGATGAGACGCGGAATGAGTTGTTCAAGAGAAAGAGATTGAACGATAGGAAGCTGAGCAATTTCCTGAAACTCTTTGGCAAAGGAAAGTTGAGTCATCGGCGCAAAACCGAGGATGAAGCGAAAATGGGAAATATGCGCTGCTGCATGTGTCGCTAAAAAGCCGCCGCGCGAAAGTCCTGCCACGCCGATGCGTTTGGGAATCAGTACATTTTGTTCGAGAAGCCTCTCAACAGCAAATTGAACATTCTCGATGAACTCTGCAACGATATTTCGACCTTGTGCAATCGCTTGCGCCCAATTACCGATTGCTTCAGTAGGTGGCAAACCGTTTTCATGGCCAGGGAGCGTCAATGAAAAAACGCGCATCGGAAGTTTGGCGAGATAAGCGACGGGCTGATTAAACGGGTCAAGCTGCAAACTTTCTTCGGCTGTGCGCGAAAAATAAAATAGTGCAGGTAGCGGACCAGAAGAGATATGCGGCCCTGTGTACGCGATTTGCAGATCGTGTTTCAAATCTAGGATATGAATCGAAACCGCGTTATTCATGAGCTTTATCAGTAGGGGACGGGTTACGGCGACGACGGCGGCGGCGTTTTAGAGGAAGGTGCTGCTCGGGAATTTGCACAGCATCATTCCATTCTTCCCAAATCGTTTGCAATGCAGGTTCAAGCGCACAGCGCACTTCAAAAAAATTCAAAGCGAGATGAAATTCAGGATCATGGGGAATACGAATGCGTCGCCCTTTTTTCACATCGAACGGAGTAATGCGATATTGCGAGGTTAGAATCGAAACCAGGCTCCCTTTCATGCGGCGCGATAGGTGAAAAAAGGGTAGGAAAATCTCATTGATTTGTTCAATGGCTTCACGGCTCACTTCTCCCAGATGCGGAATGCGCTCTCGGTCGAGATAACGCGTTTTCAACCGTCTTTCAAGCAAAGGATACACAAGACAAGCGAGCAGCACCGGGCGAGGTAAAGGAGTTCTTGTCGCATCATGAAAAGTGGTGTCTACTTCTTTGAGATAGGCGAGTATCTCTTCGGCATCGGGAGATTCCATAAATTCGCCAAAAGCGGGCATCATCAAATGGATAAAGCCATGCTCTGCCATCAAACGGAAAAATGATTCTGACGCTCCGGACTCGAGCATGCGCAGCAATTCCTCTTGAATCCGTGCTGAAGAACTCTTGATGATTTCTTGTCTGCATTCGAGAAGAGCGACGTGCGCTGCCGGATCGACTTCAAATCCGAAGCGGGCTTGAAATTTGAGCATGCGCAGCATACGCACTGGATCTTGGCGAAAACGGATAAACGGCTGGCCAATGGTGCGTAAAAACTTTTTTTGCAGATCGGGATAACCCCCGACATAATCGATGATCATCTGCGTTGAGGGGTCATAAAATAGACCGTTGATTGTGAAATCACGCCTTAAAACGTCTTCTTCGGGCGTGCCCCACTTATTATCGCGCAGGATCAATTCATCAGTTTCGGTGTCTCCAGAGCGGAATGTCGAAACCTCGAGGACTTTTCGACCAAAACGGATATGAGCCAGTCGAAAACGGCGCCCTATCAAGATGCAATTGCGAAACAGTTGTTTAATTTGTTCCGGTTCAGCGGATGTGGAAATATCGAAATCTTTGGGCTTTTTATCAAGAAGCAAATCGCGCACGCTGCCGCCGACGAGATAGGCGGTATATCCATGGGCGCGCAGCTTCTCCATGACGTAGAGAGCGTCAGCGTCGACTTTTCCAAACGGGAGTTGATGCTGTTCAACCGGGTAGTTCTTTTGGCTCACTTAAAATCTATATAATCGCGACTTAAATTTAAGGACTTAATTTAGAGAGGAAAGTCTAAAATGTCAAGCTAGGATCAACGGGAGATAGGAATTTTTTTAATTGATATCTAGTCGGAGATTTTGAATACTGTTCAAAAAAATTTAGGGAAATTTGAGCATGCAGATAAGTGAATACGCAGGGGTAGTGAAAATTGCGAACCGTTATTGGGCAGCGCATTTTTCTGATTGTGGCAAAAAATATATTTCTCGAGAAGCTTGCGATCTCAAAGCAGCTCAGCGTACTGCTGCTATTTTCTCTATGAATAAACAGATCAAATACAAGCCAGAGCCGGTCGATCTGGAACGTCCGATTGTGACCATATTTAAAAATGGTTTTATATGTTACCCGATTCAAATTAACGCGGACAGTGTTCAATGTTTTATAGATTTGAGCGGGGTTTTTAAAGATGTACTAGCGATTGCTCAAAAATTTGCATACGAAAACAATTACGATTGTGTGCCGCTTCT
The DNA here is from genome assembly GCA_963839895.1 of uncultured Verrucomicrobiae bacterium. Lineage (GTDB taxonomy): Bacteria > Chlamydiota > Chlamydiia > Chlamydiales > Rhabdochlamydiaceae > CAJCIW01. The sequence continues at coordinate 1,283,260 of CAWIWQ010000001.1, read as the reverse complement.
GGATATAAAAATTTATTAATCATGGAGAAATAATATGAGCGCCCCGATGGAATCTGTCGCCGTAGTTAGAATCGCAAATCATTTTGTAGCTGTGCATCAACAAGAAGACCAATCAAAATTCCTCTCGAATTTTGAACCTGATGTTGAAATTGCTGCAAAAATTGCACTAACGTTCGCAAAAAACCATCATGTACCATTTTTTCCAAAAATCGCTGAGCTGAATCAACCGATCATGACCATCATTAAGCAAGCTAATGGAAACTGGTGTCCCGCTAAACTTCATTCTGATCGAGTTCAATTGATAACCGGTTTTGACATACCAAATGGCAAGGACTGCTTAGAAGGAAATCAAGAGCATGCAAGTAATATTGCTCAATCATTTGCAAAGTTAGAGGAACTCGATTTTCTTCCTCAAATTGGAATTTCCATTGCCAGTAAAGTAAAAGTCAAGAACCAATAAATTTAATTTTAGGGAAATCCGATGAGCGTCTCGTTGCAAACACCAGGAATCCACTTACAGGAAATTATCGATGAATTTGTGGCTGTGATCAAACTAGCGAATCACTATGTTGTAGTGCATATGCAAGGTTCTAAAAGTGCATTTAAATCGAATTTTGAAACCGATGAAAAAGTTGCCTTTGCATCTGCTAAATCTTTTGCGCGTGAAAATAAAATTACGCGGCTAAAAAATATTCAAAGCTTAGATCGTCCTATTATGACCATTATTAAGCAAGCTAATGGAAACTGGTGTCCTGCTAAACTTCATCCTGACTGTGTTCAAGCCATTTTAGGTTTAAACAGGGAAGGTGCCCAAAATTGTTATGTTGGCAATCAAGATCATGCAATGAATATGGCTAGAACACTTGCGAGAGCTGAGAATCTCAATTTTCTACCTCAGATAGGGATTCCCGTCGCACATCCCCAAGAACTTCTCTCGCCAAAAATAGTGGTCTAATAGACCTTCGGTAGGGCGGCCTAAAATCTGGTAGGCGATAAATAACGCTTCGATCGAAGCGAGGCCGCGAGTAGGCTCAGGGCAATCGTCTTGACGCCGTGGATAGGCCGTTTTAAAGTGACCGGGTAGGCTGCGCTTAGGGAGCTCTGGCAACTGACGCCCCATCACGGCTGCGTATTTCCAGGTCCCATCAATCAAAAAAACTCCTAAGTCGCGATCGGCCTCTGTGAGCAGAGGTCCGTCAAACGACAGTAAAAAATAATTAGACAAATCGGGAAGAGTCTCTTTCGGGTAGGTGAAAAACCGGAAATCAGAGCGGGATTCTAAGCCGCGCAGGCTGCATTTTTTCAGGTTCTCTTTGCGGTGACGTAAAATAATTGTAGGCGGAAATGAAAACATTTTTTATATAAATAAGTTAGGGTGATTATAAATTTTAACTCATTTTTGATCAATAATTATGCTAAAGCAGTTTTTTGCAGTTTGTTTTCTGATTATTGCAACAGTTATTAATGCTGAGTTCATAGACAAGAATCAAATCTTACAGGAAGCTGAACAGCAAAATCTGCCGATTGTGGCGATCTTTACCACTAAGCAGGATTGTCCCTGGTCGCAAAAACTGCGCGAAGAAGTATTAGATAATTCCCGTTTTCGGATGAAGATCGGTAGTGAGGCGCTGCTTTGGGAAATTAATTTAGAGGGGAAAGAAGGGGAGAAGGAGTTGCGTGAAACCTTTCATGTGCAAACCTGTCCTGTAATTTTGCTACTCGACCCTCAAGGCAAAGAATTTGCGCGTGTAGATTACGCCCCATTAAATGCTGAGGGCTATGCAGCTGAAATCCATCACCTCATTGAGCATTTTCAGGAGATCTGTGTAGCCATTGATAGCGAGGAAAATGCTTTTGAAGAGGAAAGGTGGCAAGAGCTCTATCGCAAAGCTAAAAAATTCTCCGCGGCGTTTTTTAAGCAAGCGATTCTCGAGCGCGGCATGCAGCAGGAAAAGGGGACGTTTTTCCATGTCGAAAAGTTGTCAAATGTCTTGGAAAAACGGAAGCTAAAACACCCTCAAGTGCGCAAATTAAAGAAGCAGATATTGCAACTCGATCCTGACAATACCTATGGCACACAATTTAAAGTTGCCGTGCTGGAATTTCATAAAATTCTCTCGCGATCCAAACACAAAGATCGTTTTGACAAGCCCTTAGCGCCGTTATTTCAATTCTTACGCAAGTACGGCAAAGCCGATAAAGAGAACTATTGGAAAGCGGAATTGATGATTGCCGAATATCTGTTTTCGAAAAATTTTACCAAACAAGCCTTAGATCACGCTGAGGTCTCTTATTCAGCGGCTCCCGATAGCGCCAAGTCACAAATCATGGCGACGATTGCCCACATGAAAGGGAAATAATGAACTTGAACTACCAATGGCAAAGCTGTCCCAAAATCAAGCGGGGCGTGATTTGCGGTGCAGAAAAAACGCAAGAATGGATGCTGCCTTGGTGGTGGTCGCGCTATAGCGAACATAACTCTTTTCCCGTCACTTTCTTTGATTTTGGAATGACAGATGAAATGAAGGACTGGTGTCAAGCACGTGGATCTGTGATACCGATTGATATCGACACCGCGTTTGTACGGCCGCGCAGCGAGATCGACGCTAAGATGGCAAAATTATGGGAAAAACATCACGAATGGACCGTCTGGAATAAACGACACGCTTGGTTCAAAAAGCCCTTTGCGTTTCTACACTCGGAATATGAGACAGGGTTGTGGATCGACATCGATTGTGAAATTTTAGGCCCATTAGAACCGTTGTTTTCTCAAACGACGTCCCGTTCCCAGATTGCTTTGGCTAGAGAATACACCTCTGATCATTTACCGAAATTTGATCCGGGCGCCCAGTACAACGGCGGAGTAGTAGTATTTAAACATGGCGTTGAAATCATTCCAAAATGGGCAGAAGGGTGTGTCACGCTCAATCAACGCCTGGTAGGTGATGATGCGGTTCTTTCGTACTTGATTAATCAACAGCGGCTCGATGTGGTGGAATTGCCCGATGTGTACAACTGGCGCATGATGCGCGGGCTGAATCTCGATGCAGTAATCATTCATTGGGTGTCTAGCAGTAAGAACTACATCCGCTCGCATGGTGGACTCAAACCATCGCTCGATGCTTTTTTTCAATCTTGCAAGGGATTACTCAATGGTCTGCCAGGAAGTAATTCGCAGTAGCTCTTTGGGAATCTCAAATAAAAAACGGGAAGGATTGGCCAAAATTTCTTTGCCCATTTTTTTTCGCTGACGCGCCATACTCAGGGTGAGATGTTGTTTAGCACGGGTCATGGCTACGTACATCAGCCGACGCTCTTCTTCCAAACCTGTCTCTTTCAGACTTTTTTCATGCGGAATGATTTGATCTTCTAAACCGACGAGAAAACACGCGGCAAATTCTAGTCCTTTAGCACTGTGAAATGTCATTAAGTTGACCTTATCTTCTCGTTGCGTGTTGTCCCGTTTTGCAACCCGCTCTTGATCGAGCAGGGCCGTATTCAAGAATTGCGATAGCGATACCTCTTCTTCTTGAGTGTTTTCAAAAGTTTCCATCGCGTCGATACAGTGCTGGACATTTTCCCACTTAAACTCGCGCATTTTATCGCTTTTGACATCTTCTAAAATCGCTTTTTTGTAATCGATGGTGTCGATCAACCAAGAATAGGCTGTGTGTAAGGGGCGCTGTTCGAACTTTTGTTGCGCTGTTTTGATGATGTCGACAAAGCTGCGGATCCCGCTTATCGCTTTGTCGGAAAGATCCGTTTTAAGTTCGGAAGAGAGTGGAGATGCGATTTCTTCGAGCACCTCCCAGAGCGGAATGTCACGCGTGCGATTCCACTGCGTCAATCGATCGAGAGTATTGTCGGAGATTCCTCTACGCGGTACGTTGATGATGCGCAGCAGAGATTCTTGATCGAGAGGATTGACAATTACGCGCAAGTAAGCGATCAGATCTTTAATTTCGGCGCGCTCGAGAAATTCAGTGCCGCCAAATACCTCAAACGGGATCCCGCGGATCCATTTGCCGTCTTTTTCCCAAACAGCTTGCATCAGCGCCATTTCAAAAGGACGGGAAAGGATATTAGAGCGATACAAAATGGCGATCTGTTTCCAGGAGACGTTTTTCTCTTTGCGCAGCTTGATCATCCGCTGCACAACGGATTGAGCCTCTTCGAGATCTGTCGGTGCATGAAACAAAGTGATCAAATCACCGTCAGGAGAGATGCTAAACAGTTGTTTAGAATGTCTCTGGGCATTGTTGGCGATCACCGCATTGGCGGCATTTAAGATATTCGTCGTAGAGCGATAATTTTGCTGCAGTTTGATCACTGTTTCCGATTCGAAGTGCAGGATATTTTTAATCTCTGCGCCGCGCCAGCCATAAATCGATTGATCATCATCGCCCACCACGCAGAGATTATTGTGTTTGCTCGAGAGCAGTTTAGCCAGCTGATATTGGATGGGATTGGTGTCTTGATATTCATCGATCATGATGTATTGATAGCGCTCTTGATAGCGCGCTAAGACATCGGGGTGCTCTTCAAAGAGTTGTACCGTTAGGGAGAGCAGACTATCGAAATCGACGGCATTGTAGGCGCGCATACACGTTTTGAGTCGCCCGTATAAATCCGCGCTGAACGGATCGTGCCAGCCAACTTTTTCTTGGGCGATCTCTTCAAAAGAGCGGCCCCGGCTTTTGGCGTAAGAGATTTTTCCGAGAGTTTTTTCTAGAGAAGGCAGCTCGCCATCCTGCTCGAGCATATGGCGCGCTAATTGTTGACTGAGGCGCTTGATATCTCCTTCATCGTAGAGCGTAAATTGAGACGTGTACCCTAAGCGATGGATCTCCTTGCGCAAAATTTGCATGCAAAAGCTGTGAAATGTGCTTAGCGTGACCCCTTTAGCTAATTTGGGCGAGACGATTTTGCCTACTCTTTCGCGCATCTCTTGGGCGGCTTTATTGGTAAAAGTTAAACCTAAAACCGCTTCTGGAGGGATATTTAAATTCTGCAGCATGTGGGCCATGCGATAGGCCAGCACACTGGTTTTACCACTGCCGGCACCAGCTAGGATCAATACCCGTCCTTGGACGGCAAGGACCGCTTTTTGCTGCTCAGAATTGAGATGATTAAACATGATTTTCAGTATATCTAAACGAGAACTCTTACTTCAAGTGCTTCGCCAAGAGGTTTTGCAGGTCGACCAGGATGGCTTGCTTGGAAAGCAGGTCATTTAACGCTTGGCGTGGCGAGACGTTGAGTTCTAGATCAGGGGGAAGCGAAGTGTACAGCTCGCGGAACGCTTCGCGCACAACCCGTTTAAAGCGGTTGCGCTCATGCGCCTTACCGAATTTTCGAGACACGGTGATCCCCAATTTTGGGGTCATCGACCGCCCTTGACGGAGGTCGACTGCGATTTGAAGTCCCAGAACGCGGATGGCCTGTCGATGGAGAAACTTGTAATGCGCGCGAGTGAGGAGTCGGGCTGACTTGGGGAATTTCCCCGTCGCACGCCCTTGCTTTTCAGTGGCAACAGGCAACATGGGTATTTTAAGCCGTGGTCAATTGTTTGCGTCCGGAACGGCGACGGCGATTGATGATTTTACGGCCGTCTTTAGTCTTCATTCTCTTGCGGAATCCGCAATTCTTTTGGCGTTTCTTTTTGCTCGGCTGATAGGTACGCTTCATTGTGACATTCCTTATAAAAGTAAATTTTTCGTGGCCAATATAACCGAACTGGCAAAATTCCTCAAGGTTAAGAGTTTTTTAGAGTGTAAAGATTTATTTTCAGCAGGGACAGTCCTTGCCAAGAAATCTCAAGATTGCGTATAACAGAGGCTAACTTTTAATTTTCTATTTAGGTAGTCATGAAAGTCAGAGCTTCGATCAAAGCCGATCCTTCAAAAGGGGACAAAATTGTCCGCCGCAAGGGCCGTGTTTATGTGATCAACAAAATCGATCCAAACCGTAAGCAGCGCCAAAAAGGGCCTGCTCGTAAAAAGTAGTGAGATAATATGACCAAATGTTGGAACGCCAAGCAGAAAAAGCGTGAGCGCCTCGTTCAACTGAAGTGGGACAAGCGCCAAAGCTTAAAGAAAATCATTCTCGATATGAATAAGAGTGATGAAGAGCGCCATGCAGCTAAAATTGCCTTGAATAAGCTTCCGCGCAATTCCTCTCCTGTTCGTCTCCGTAGCCGATGCCAACTCACAGGTAGATCGCGCGGTGTGTTAAAAAAGTTTAAACTCTCTCGTCTCTGCTTCCGCGAAATGGCCAACAATGGCCTCATCCCTGGCGTCACTAAAGCCAGCTGGTAAGTTTTCCCCTATAAAAGCCGCGCTTTCCGCGCGGTTTTTCTGATTTAGAGACTGTTAACGGATTAAGCTTCTGTCGATTTTCGGGTAGTCTCTTAGATCTTTATACCTTCGCGCAGGTAAGATTCTAGAGTGATAATTTCTCCTTCAATTTTTAATTCCCTCATTCCAGCTTGAAGAGCTCTTTGTTCTCGCTCAAGTGTTTTTGGATCATGCAGATCCCAGGCCACTTGGAAAAATTTCTTATATCCGCGAGGCGTTTGCGCTAAAAAATCAATTTCGTAGCGTTCAGCTGTAAGATAGTAGTTGATTTTGCAACCCAAGCGTTTTAATTCTAAATAAACAATATTTTCAAAAAGCCGACCGAAATCATTTTCATAATCCAAAGTTAATGCTCTAATCATGCCAGCATCAATGGCATATAGTTTTTTAGGATTAGCGTGTATTTTTCGGATAGATTTGTCATAAATAGTTGCGGAGAAAGCTAAATAGGCATCTTCAATATGCGCTGCATATTCATATAAAGAATCTTTTCCGATTTGATGACCTTGGCTCTTTAAGTCATTGTAAAATTTATTCATTGTAAAAGGCTTGGCAACGTTATGGATCATTGATAGGATCATATATTTGATTAGCGTCGGATTTTTAATATTATGGCGCTCGATAATATCTCTATAAATGACGACATCGAGATAGTCTTGTAAAGTTTTTTGTTTGATATCAGGATCGTACGAAATGATTTCTGGAAATCCGCCATCGGATAAATAGTACTGAAAGACTTGCGCAAGTTTGTCCTGTGTTTTTTTATCGTATAGGGTTTGATCGATTAAAATAGTTTTAGCTCTGATAAACTCACTAAAACTATAGGGCCAAATTTCAATGGCTAAAGAGCGGCCGCGTAGATTTGTTGCGATTTCTTTACTGAGTAGTTTGGCAGAAGATCCGGTCAGGAAAATTTCGGCATTTTTGGTATCATGTAAACGTCGGATCACGATGGGCCAGTTGGGAACATTTTGAATTTCATCAAAAAATAAAAAACATTTTCTATCGTGATTTTCCGGATACAGCGAATAAAATGAATCCACTAATTTTGCCAACTTTTGTTCATTCAATGGCAAAAGTCGATCATCTTCAAAGTTAATGTATAAAATGGTTGTTTTACTCACCCCGTCACCAATCAGCTTTAATATATGCTGATAAAGAAAATAGGTTTTACCGGAACGGCGCATCCCTATAGCGACCTTAATCTTGTTCGGAGCATTGGGAAATTGGGCGTCTCTAATCACAATGTCCTGGAGAAGATTCAATTTGTCATGAAATTCACCCAATAAAATTTGAAGTGTTATTGACTCATTCATTTTCTTTCCTTCATTCAAGGATAAGATTTTATAAATCTATCCTTTAGATAAGACTAGAATAGCACTTTTTTTTAATTCAATCAAGGATAGATTTTTGAATATGCAAGTTATTGGTTGCGAATTATTTAGGATATTATCTAAGATCTAGAAAGTGCTACTTCGTTGTTGGCTAAGTAAATTTCCCCTAAAACTACGCATCCGGCGCGGTTTTTTTAAATATTGATTATAAGTAACTTAAAAATGAAGAGATTGATAAAACCTTGAAAGCAGTTGTCAGTTTTTCATAGTTTAGTTCATGACTGCTGTCTCTCGCGAACTTCTCTCTTTCCAGACGCGTTGAATCCATTAAGATGGCGCCAAATTAAAATTTAAATTAACCATTTTTTAATAAAAATGACAGGTTTAGAATATTGGATAAAATTGCTATAATAGCCGCACAAATTTTAGACTTTTTAGAGAAAAAGAATATGTCATCAGCTTCAGGTTTATGTTTTTCATGTCTTCCTAAGCATTATGATGCGCCTTCCTTGTTGAACAATTTTGTAGCAAGGGATGGACAACAACTCGGTTATCGTTTTTACGATAGTACTGACAAAAGCCGAGTTTTTATTTTATTACATGGGTCTAGCGCTGAGGGTGAATATCTGCATCCTTTGGCAAATCATTTGAGTCAATCTATGGGACAGGTTTATGTTCCCAATTTACGCGGCCATTTTGCTTCTGGAAAAGTACCCGGTGATTGTAACTATATTGGCCAACTTGAAGATGACCTTTGTGATCTGATCAATCATTTTACTTTGCAAAACAAAAAAATCTATTTGGTGGGCCATTCAAGCGGGGGAGGCTTAAGCATACGCTTTTCAGGCGGTCCTTATGGAAAGTTAATTCATGGTGCAGTGCTTCTATCACCAGCTATTCCTACTGCGCCTACAATGCGCCAAGGAAATGCAGGAGGGTGGGCTAAAGTATCTCAATGGAAAATTGTCTTTTTATTAATTTTAAATTGCATCGGCATACGTTTTTTAAATCATACGAAAGTTATCCAATTCAATAGACCTGTGGAATATTGTAATGGAAAAGAAACTCTATCGTATTCTTACAATTTAAATAGCTCCTATCATCCCAGAATACCTTATCAAAGAGATATTCCATCTCTTAAAGACAGATCACTCGTTGTCATTGGTTCCAATGATGAGGCAAATGACCCCGCTCTTTTTTCACAAGTGATGCAAGATCCTCAATCTAAATTTATTCGGATTATTCCGGGGGCGCAACATTTGGATATTTCGCAGAATCCCCAAGCGTTTGATGCAATAACGCATTGGGTAAACGATTATGAAAGTTAAGTGCATTAAAGACGGCTTTAATCACATCTCGAAGCGACTGCCAGTTTTCCATGGATTTGTTCCAGACATAAGTTTTCATTCTCGTGCGTTCCTATCTTTCCAATCATAACTGTTTGTAAAAAAGACTTGTTTAGAATATATTTGTTTAGGAGCTATGCTCAAATGATCGATCATAGAGGAAATGATGTTTACTTTAGCTCATTCACATGATTCTGATTGCGTCTTCTATTTTGATTCCAACTTCAATAAATATGTCGCTAAAGGCGGCAGTTTAGCATGGCGAATCAACAGTCCCGGCTTAGTGCATTGTCATAGTCGCGTTGCCAAGAAAAATGGTGCTATTGGTGCGTGCGGAAAATATGCAATTTTTTCTAGTCCGGAAAAGGGATATCGTGCTTTATCAGATTGGCTCCATCTGAAAAAATATTATAACTCTACGATTAAAAAACTTGCCGAACATTATCAACCAAATGATCCAGAAGAGTTTATTTCCAAATTGAGGGCTTTAGTAGACCTGCCAATCGGGACTAAATTGGAATCATTTTCAAAAGATGTTTTTGAAAATTTAATAAAGGCTATTGCTAAACTTTGTGACTATGTAGCGCTTGGAAACGAGGAATTTATTTTACTACCTAAAATCACAGGGAAAATTGAAAACGGTGATGGAAAAGAAGATTCTTATTTAATCGGTGATGACACTATCTTAACTTTAACTGAAACCATTAACCAAATTCAAAACCATCGTATAGATGCTTCAATTGTTAATCAACCAAATGGGCAAGTTCATTTACGTTCCAGACCACATCATTCATTTTTGCAAATGAAAATATTTGGTAAAGTATTGTTTGCAGAAAAACTGTCTCTAGAGAAACCAATTGAAGCTATTTTAAGAACTATAGGGATGAAAAAGCCAAATCAATGCATTTGGGGATTTATTAATGGTATTAGCAATACGAAAAATAGAGCTCTTACTTCCGCTGAATTCATATGTAAGGCAACAGGAAATGAAGCCATTCTTGCTCTGCCTAACGATACACAATTATTTGTACCCGATTTAGCCCTTTCCGGAGCACTAAAAATCAATATTGATGCCGATATTGTTATTTTGGCTGAAAATTATTTTCGTTACTTATTAGCATTATCGCATCAGGACAAATCTGAGCCACCAATTGTTATTTTTGCTCATAGTCAAGGAGCCATTATTGCAGATCGTGCTTTGGAGCGACTCGAAGAGCATGAAAGAAATAAGCTTAGAATTTTTACTCTAGGCGGAGCATCATTTATCTTACCCAATAAAAGCCATCCCGATTCTCATAATTATGCGAGCGCCGCCGATCTCGTCTGCCGATTGGGGTCTCCCCATCTTCAGATTTTAGCATTACAGAAGTATGAAGGACTTAAGGATGGATTGGGTCTTGGTGATGTGATTCAACAATTAGCGATAAGAGATACTCTCTTGCAAGTTGATTCTTTAAATCAGCTAGTGATTGACGCTTATGCACAAGAGAGAACTAAATATTATGTGCAAGAATTCTCCAAGCTCAACAATATTACTATACTAGATCCCGATCCAAAATATTCGTTTGAACATAGTTTTGATAGTGAATGCTATCAAACTGTAATTTATGAAGTTATTAAAAAATATCAAACAATAAAGAGCCAGTAATGGAAGCGACATTAAATATAGATTTTAATGAAAAAAAATTTGTAAAAAGTTGTAGCATTTTTTTGACAAGTATTTATTTGTTACTTTTTTTTCCTCTTTTGGGAGGAATACTCTGCATTTCCTTGATTGCTTATGAAGAACTTACATTTTGGCTGGGAATTTCACATATTGTTCTATTTTTTGGGATTGTGTTGTCGCTACCCCTAAGTATTTTTTTCATGTGGTTCTATTATCGAAAAGATAACTACAAGAAAGTGCGTTTTTCATGGGCATTGCCATTTTTAATGACATCATTTGAAATGATATTGGAAATGATCGCGCGTTCGCTGTTCCAATACTAAAAGACATAGATTTCTCAAGTCTAAATAGCTTTGATCACAGCTTGGAGCGGCTGCCAGTTAGCCATTCCTTCATTCCAGACATAAGTTTTTTCACGGACTTTCCCTTCTTTCCAGGCGCGATTTAAGCCGTCGAGACTCATCGGGCCAAACTGTTGTTTTTCCTCATCGAGGAAGTACCATAGCTTGCCCATATGTTCAGGCTCGAGTGGGGTAAGAGAAGGAAGTGGCTTGGGTGGGACAGTAGCGACTTGTTTTTTACGGACAGGGAGTAAATAGAGCGCTAGCAAAGCTAAAATGCCAAATATTGCACCAGCAATAAACCAATGGTTGGGATTATAGCCCCGCTTTCTGGCTAAATTGGAACATGCCATCGCTAATAAGAGACTAACGAAAACGACAAAGATATTGTACATCATCTCCTCATCATAGAGGGTTTAGGGGTAAAGAACAATGGTATAACTCACAAAAATCAGACCGGCCCGCAGTGTAAAATAAAATTGTTAAATTGACTCATTTAGAATATTTGCATCAAGTGTTATGATGGATGCAAACGGAGGAAGCTATGCAAAATCCACTGAAACAATTCGACACGAAAGAAGTTGAACTTCCTGAAACGGTTTTTATCCGCGATGTGGAGAATAAAGTTTTTCAATCGATTGTCTTGCAATGCTTAGCGCAAATTGAAGGTGTTGAGACGTTGGAGGGTAATTTATTCCACAGTCTGCTTGGGGACACTCTTGATGGCGTGAAAGGGATCCATGTCGAGCAAGATCAAAAGACCCATTCCGTAAAAGTGCGCGTAGAGATCAATGTCGCTTATGGCGTTAGCATTCCAGAAAAAGCGGAAGAAATTCAAAATAAGGTCCTGCAAGACATTAGCCGTTTGACGAGTTTGCACGTCTGTGTGGTGCATGTGATCTTTAAAAATCTCATCTCGCTTAAACCTAAGCCGACGTTAGAAGAGATGTTGGAGAAAAAAGTTAAAGCAGCAAAATCAGAAGCCAAAGAAAGTTACGACGAAGTGTTCTAATATGCGTTCAGGCAATCTTCTCTATTCTGCCGTTCAGTTTATGTTTGCGGTGCTCATCATCCTGTTAGGGGGATTGTTCATCGGTCTGCAGTATGCGCCATTGCTGCGCTTTGTAATTGCCGATTTTTTCTCACAACCTGCTGTGCATTTCTCGCTGATCGGCTATTTCATTTTGGGTTGCGGGATTTTGTTGCTGTTTGGTTTTTATATCATGCATCGCGGTGTGTATTACCGCTTGAGTATGGGCCAGAAAGAAACCTGGGTCGATCCTACCGTGATTAAAAGTTACGTCCAAGAATATTGGCAGCGGAATTTCCCTGAGGAAGATCTCGCCGTTCAAATCGCTCTTTCAAAAAAGCAGAAGCTCGAAATTTCTGTCGAATTGCCGCAACTCTCCGATGAAAAGCAACTGGCTGTGCTGGAAAAGACCGAACGAGATTTAGGCGAGATTTTAAAAAAACAACTCCGCTATAACAGAGAATTTTCCTTGCTGGTTTTGATTAAATAGGAAGATTGATTTTTTTAATGATGTAGTACAACATGCGTTACATGTGGATCGGGAGTTCTCGATCGGCGGCTTGCCTCAGCGGTTGCTGGGGCATTACGTTTTCTAGTCTAATCCTATAGGTAAGTCATGCCGCATATCACTTTAGAATATTCAGATAATCTAAAAGAAAGTGCTCCCTTTGATGAACTATTCACCGATTTACATCAGGTGCTGGTTGTCGCAGCTTCAGCTGAACTTGGGAGGTGTCAGAGTCGGGCCATTGAGCATCAACACTTTTATATTGGTGATGGCAACTCTCATAATGCTTTTATACACGTCGATGTATTACTTGCTGAAGGCAGAGCATTGGAAGTAAGACAAGAAGTGGGAAAACAATTTTTGCGCATTTTGGAAGAATATTTTTCTCGATCTCTAAAAGATCTCAATTTACAAATCAGCGTTGAAGTAAGAGAATTTCTAAAAAATCTGTACTTCAAAAAATCATAAGTTGCTGCGCAGAGTCTCAATATCTTTCGAATTGATTCCTTTGATTTCTTTGAGCTGATCATCGCTGGCTTGACGGATTTTTTCGACGCTGCCAAAGTGGCGCAGGAGTCGGCCACGCTTGATAGGGCCGATACCGATGATGTGGTCGAGTGCGCTGGTGAGGGTGCGTTTTTTACGGCGGTCGCGATGAAAGCCAATAGCTTTGCGGTGGGCTTCGTCGCGGATTTTTTGCAGCAGAAACAAAATGCTAGAGCGGGGATTGAGGTGGATCGGATCGTGATTGTTGGGCAAAAATACGCGCTCTTCGGTCATACCGCGATCGTGTCGCCCTTCTTCTTTGGCTAGCGCAATCAGGTCGACAGAGGCGATGTCGAGCTCTTTAAACACATCGAGCGCGACGTTGAGTTGTCCTTTGCCGCCATCGACGATGATTAAGTCGGGAAGTTCATCGGCAGCTTTTGCGCGGGTGAGATGGCGTCGGAGCACTTCGCGCATCGCGCCGTAGTCATCGCCTTTGGGTACAGTTTTTATTTTAAATAGACGCGTGCGTTTGGAATCTCGTTCACCGTCGGTGAAAGCGATGAGGGAAGCGACAGGATCTGTTCCCGAGATATTAGAAGTGTCGAAACATTCGATCCGTTTGGGGTAGCGGAGGAGTTTGAGGGTGTCTTGCAGATCGAGCAGCATTTTTTCTTTGAGCTGTTGCTGATCTTTTTCTTGTCTAAAGACCGCCGTGGCATTTTGCTCAGCGATGCCAACTAGGGCGCGTTTTTCTCCTTTTTGCGGATGGAGGATCGTGACTTTCTTCTTGTGAACCTCGGCGAGAATTTCGGCGATGAGATCGGCTTCTTTGAGCGGCATTGGCAAAAGAATTTCTTCGGGCAATCCTTCTTTATGTTTGTAGTGTTGTAAGATGAAGGAGGCAAGCAGTTCGCTATCTTCTTCGAGAATATTGGAAAAAGCGTAGTGTTCAGATCCCACGAGTTTGCCTTCGCGAAACAGCAGTTGTATCAGCATCACTTCTTCGCCTTCACGATAAATGGCTAGTGCATCGCTATTTTTGCCATTCACTTTTACAACGAGTGTGTTGCTAGTGATGACGTGCTCGATTTGGCGGATCATTTGCAAGATGTCAGCAGCGCGTTCATAAGCTAAATTTTCCGAGGCTTTTTGCATCTGCTGATAGAGCCCTTTCAAAATGTCTTTGTCTTGCCCTTTGAGAAACTTGATCACGCCATCGACATACACATCGTATTCTTCCTTGCTGCACTTGCCGACGCACGGCGCGATACAGCGCTTGATCGAATAGAGCAGGCAGGGTCTAGTGCGCCGTTTAAGTTCTTCATCAGAGCATTGTCGTAGGGGAAAAATGCGGGTGAGAAGTTCATAGGTTTGGCGAGCCGCATAGGCGCTGGTGTAGGGGCCAAAATACAGCCCGTCATCTTTAGGTACACCTTTGTAGCGCACTAAGCGGATCATCGGCCAGGGATGCCGGTTATTGATCATCAAGCTGATGAAGGTTTTGTCGTCTTTTAAAAAGGCGTTGAATTTGGGCTGATGTTTTTTGATCAGGGTATTTTCTAAAAGCAGGGCCTCTTTTTCTGAAGGGACCACAATCGTATCGATATGGGCGATTTGGCGGACGAGAAAGGGGATCATTGGCCGGCCATCGCCACCTTGTGCAAAATACTGTTTGATCCGCTGTTTGAGCTGTTTGGCTTTGCCCACGTAAATGACGTTGCCTAGCGCATCTTTCATCAGGTACACGCCCGGCTGAATCGGATAGACTTCTAAGAGTTTAATATCAAAAGAGCTCATCCGCTTAATTTTCCTTTCCAATCGAGGAGTTTTTTCAAGGCCTCTATCGGCGTCAAATGATTGGGATCAAGATTTTTTAGCTCTGCACCAATCGCTTCGAATTTGGCGTCGTCGCTAAAGGCGTTGAAAAGCGACATTTGTTTAACGGGTTTAGGAGCTTCAGCGATTTTCCCCCCTTTCTTTTCCAGCTTTTGCAGCATCTCTTGCGCTCGTTTGATCACGGCAGAGGGAAGTCCCGCGAGCTTAGCGACATGGATGCCGTAACTTTTATCGGTGCCGCCTTTGAGGATTTTGCGCAGGAAAACGATGCCGCGCTCCGATTCATGCACGGCGACATTATAATTCACCGCGCCGGGGATTTCCTGCTCTAATTCGGTCAATTCCCAATAGTGGGTGGCAAATAGAGTTTTGGCGCGTTTACCCGGCTGCTGTAAAAGATATTCAGCAACGGCCCAGGCGATCGAGATCCCGTCATACGTGCTTGTGCCGCGCCCGATCTCATCGAGGATGACAAGCGAGCGGTCAGTAGCGTTATGCAAAATATTGGCCGTTTCGGTCATTTCAACCATGAAAGTCGATTGTCCACGCGTAAGGTCATCGCTTGCACCGATGCGGCTAAAGACTTTGTCGACAATCCCGATCTGCGCGCGCTTAGCGGGGACAAACGAGCCCATTTGCGCCAAAATCGCAATCAAGGCGACTTGCCGAATAAAGGTCGATTTGCCCGCCATATTTGGCCCTGTGATCAAATACAGCCGCTGCTGCTGGCTGTCTAAACAAACATCATTGGGGATAAAGGTTTCGCCGATCAAATTCGCTTCGATCACCGGATGGCGTCCTTGCTCGATGTGAAACAGCGTGCCAGAATCGACAAGCGGGCGGACGTAGTGGAATTTTTTCGCCGTCTCGGCAAGCGATAACAGACAATCGATCTTTGCCACCGCTTGTGCGATCTGCTGGACGATGCGCGCGTATTCGGCAGCTTCTTTGCGCAGCGCGTGAAACAGTTCGTATTCTAGTGTAGCGATCCGCTCTTCTGCATGGAGACGTTTATGCTCATAATCTTGCAGCTCAGCTGTGATGAATCGCTCGCCGTTGACAAGGGTTTGCCGACGTTGAAAAGTATCTGGAATGCGATCAGCTTGACCGCGACTGACCTCGATATAATAACCAAACGCTTTGGTGTAACCCACTTTAAGCGTTTTAATTTTCGTGGATTCTTTTAACTGGGTTTGATACTGCGCAATCCACGATTGGCCATCGGTTTGCAGCGCATGCAGCTCATCGAGCTCCTGATTAAAACCGGAGCGAAACAGTCCGCCATCCGTGATCCGCAGCGGTGGAGCATCGACCAGCGCATCGCGAATTTTATTGACGATCGCAGTGACATCAGTGAGTTGCTGCGTCGCTTCGACAAGTAGGCTCTCTGTAAATGGTTCAAGAAGTTTTGTTAGCGGGGCAATGTGTTCTAATGAAAAGCGCAAACCGGCGAGATCGCGTGGTGAGGCATATCCTGTTTCGATGCGCATCATCAGCCGCTGCAAATCGCGGATCTCACTTAAGTGATTTTGAATGTCGAAGCTGCGCTGTTTATCTTTGATCAGTGCAGCGATTCCTTCTTGGCGTCGCTTAATTTCAGCAATGTCGAGCAGCGGATGAATCAGCCAAGTTTTGAGCAGTCTACCGCCCATCGGAGTTGCTGTTCGATCGATCACATCGAGAAGAGTATTGGTGGTTTTTCCCTCTCGCAGCGACTCAAAAAGCTCGAGATGTTTTTGCGTGGCGCGATCGATCAACATGTATTGGCTTAAATGCTGCGCAGCAATTGTTTTAATATGATCGACAGCCAGATTTAATTCTTCGTGGACATAATGCAACAGGGCGCCAGCGGCATTGATCGCAGCGACCATCCCTTTTAGACCAAATCCATCGAGGTTATGCACTTGAAAGTGGCGGAGGAGAATGTCACAGGCGTGGTGATGATCAAAATGCCAGTCTTCTTGAGAATGGGTCGCTGGGGCAAATTGCTGTTTTAATTCGCTGAGTTGTTCTGGATGACGCTCTTGCCATTTTTCGCTGAGTAAAATTTCTTTGGGTTGCAAGCGACATAATTCATCGACAAGCGATTTGACATCATCGAATTCCATCGCTTGAAAATCGGCAGTTGTTAAATCCAAGAGACTTAAACCCTGTCGATCGCCAACTTGCGCAAGACAGGCGAGATAGTGATGCGATTTATCGGTCAATAAACTCGAGGTGACCACTGTTCCAGGCGTAATCACGCGCACGATTTCCCGTTTGACAAGACCCTTGACCGTTCGCGGATCTTCCATTTGTTCGGCAATCGCAATTCGGTATCCTTTGGCTACCAGTTTGTCGATGTAGCCTTCGCTAGCGTGAAAGGGCACGCCCGCCATCGGAATCTCTTGTCGTTTGGTCAGCGTTAAATCCAACTCCCGCGCAATCAACACCGCATCGTCGTAAAACGCTTCATAGAAATCGCCTAAGCGAAAAAAAAGCACACAATCAGGCGCACTCTGCTTACAGGTATGCCATTGCTGCATCATCGGAGAAATTTTTTGATCGAGCATCATGATCAAATTATCAGAAAATCCCGCTTATTTTCCTAGCAGCTTCTCCCACCACCGTTTTTCCGGGGGCAGTGGATCAAGAAGCGGCTCTTCCATTTTCTCTTCTGGGGGAGGTTGGTGGAAAAAAGAAGGCTGCGCAGAAACAGCTTCGCTAAATGACTTAGTCACAGCTGGATTTGCTGTCGCTTCAGTAGGAGGAGCGACAGTATTTTTTTGCTCTTCTTCGGGTACAGTTAAAGCTTTTTGAATTTGACTGCGACAACTCTGACACCACAGCAATAGTACTTTTAAATCGTTGTCCAAGGTTTTTAATTGATCGAGAATCTCTTCTGGAGAGCGCCGATTTTTTTGACTTTGTAAACGAGAGGGTAAACTTAACGCCTGATTGAGTTCTAATTTCAATTGAAAGGTCTTGATCAAAAGCGGAATCATCACGTTTTTGATTTGATCGCGCAGCTGCGTTAGCGACGGATCATTCAACTGTCCCGCCTGGACAAAATGAGATTCTGAAAGCTCGTTTTCAACATCACTCATAACGTACTCTTTTAAATCTCCGTAACTTTTTCATAAAGAGATTTTTTGTTTTCCGAGTCAGACTCCTCGTACGCGTAGAATTATATTGGATTTTCCTTGGCTTGATTTTATGCTTATACCGAACGATAGCATTCGACTATCGTTTTTAAGGAGATTAAACATGAGAAAATCATCTTTCTTACGCCTAACGCTACTTATCATCTCAATGATGCTAAGACCCTGATTGCTATCCCATATTTCCTCTATGAAAGCTGCACTGCCCATCTTCTTCGCTTCACTCGTCCGAAAGGTTACAAAACCTTCCCTCCTCGTGAATCTTTGAATCTGGTCAGTTCGCTTTTTCATAGAGAAAAAGAGGATAGCAATCAGGGTCTAAGCAATTGGATGCCTCTGAATGCTGAAAATAAAGACTGCCACTGCAAAAAAGCAGCTATTGAAGATTCTGACACTGTTTTCTGCGGTAAAAGATATCTTCCTATGGAAAAGATTGCCTTTATCGACAATTCTATTTTAGTAGAAATTGAAGACCAGATTTTTGAAACCCCTGCAATATATAATGATGAGAATGGATATTATATTCAAGATGTCAAGATAGCCGGTAGAGGGGATTGCGGGAATTTGAATGGCAATGCGATAATTGCTCAAATGTAATTCACTTTTTCATTCATGTTGTTCAAGATGTAATATGCACAGTTCTGGAAAATGGTATTGCAATAAGGACTATTATGAGATTTTATTAAACCATATAACCCTTGGAGAGAGATGCGTTATCGAAACAAGAAAATTTATTTTCTTCTTCTTTTTATCTGTATATTGGGAGGATTTCTATTTCCTATTCCAACAAGATAGGATAAAAAAACCATCTCTTTCCAAGATCCTTTCTAAGATCCCCAAAAATGATCAGCTGATCCTAGAAGATTTTTTTCAAGATCTTATTACTCGTAGGTGTGAGTTTGGCTATGTGTTATTTGGAAATAAACCTGTATCGATTACAGGGTATTTGAATCCACTGTCTGATTTTTTCAAAATTTATGTATTAGATTCTTATAATTTAAAATTCCAAAAAGGGATGGAATGTTGGAGAAAATATTACAAATTATTTCCTTCAAAAGATTATCTGTTTATTTTTTTTGGTGAACCATCTTCTAAAGAGGATTACATTGATATAGTCTTAGTAAATAATAAAAAACTTCTCGAAGTGACTCAAAAAAATTTAACCAAATTTCAGGCTATTTTTGGGCCAAATTTTACTGCTAAAAAGTTATTGAAGAAAATAGCCACCGAACAAGATTTTTGGGAGGAGCACTTTACGAGTGAAATGCTGGGAATTTTATTGGGGTATGGGGAAGCGAATTCCTACTTTTTCCAACGACGTGATGACGTCAATCCTGAAAGGGAAGGGGGAAGATTTACTCTCAAAAAACGGACACAAACACCAAGAGCCGGCTATGCAACTGTGGAAGAGGAATACGCTGATCTGCAAGCTAAACTTCAACTACTGAGTGATGATCATCCTTTAGATGAAGGATACATGCAAATGCCTGGGTTCATGGCCATCGCTGAGTTAGAAGAAACGATTCGAATTAAAGATGAGTATTGCCGTCAACGGCGAAATATCATTAAAATTTTTCAAGGGGGGGATTTTTTCAAAAAATCCATGTTAAGATACATGGGGATAGAATCTGAAGAATAGACATACGAAGGGAAAGTCGGTAATAATGGGGGGATGTATACCAAAGACAGCTTAGAACTTTTGCGGCAGCGGATCGACCTTCCCGAGGTGTTGACGGCGCATCTGAATTTGCAACGAGCGGGCTCGTCGTATAAAGCGCTGTGTCCATTCCATGAGGAAAAAACTCCCTCTTTCATGGTCCAGAAAGGGGACTCTCACTATCACTGTTTTGGCTGCGGGGCGCACGGCGATGCGATCGCTTTTTTGATGTCGCACGTCAAGATGAGCTTTACCGATGCGGCGGAACATTTAGCTGAACGGTTTCAAGTCACCTTAGAAAAAAGCGATCAACCGCTCAAAGAAAGGGGGCCGAGCAAAGCGCAATTAAAACAGGCGCTGGAGCTGGCCTCGACATTGTATCACTATCTCTTGCTTCACTCAGCTGAAGGACAGATCGCGCTCAAGTATCTCTATGAGAGGGGACTCGATTTAGATTTTCTTAAAACATTTCAAGTGGGATTTGCGCCCAAGCACGGCGATGTGCTGATGCATTATCTGCGGGCAAATGACATCGATGAAGAGATTCAGCGAGAGGCGGGGCTTGTCTCTGTGACACAGCAAGGTCGACGGCGCGATTTTTTTGGCGATCGGATCACCTTTCCTATCCGCGATGCGATGGGCGCAGTGATTGGGTTTTCCGGCCGCAAATTTAAAGAAGAGACTTTTGGCGGAAAATACATCAATACCCCTGAGACGTTGCTGTTTAAAAAATCGCGGGTGTTATTTGGCTTGAGCTACTGCCGCAGTCGCATTGCCAAAGAAAAGCAAGCGATCATCGTGGAGGGACAAATCGATTGTCTGCGCCTCATCCATGCCGGTTTTAATTACACTATCGCTGGACAGGGCACAGCCTTTGGCGAAGAGCATGTGCGCGAATTGATTCAGCTGGGAGCTAGCAAAATTTATCTCGCGCTCGATGGCGATACCGCCGGTCAAGAGGCCGCTGTCAAAATCGGTCATCTGTTTCAGAAAAAAGGGGTGGAGGCTAGGATCGTGCCACTCACTGATGGCGCTGATCCCGATTCTGTGTTGACAGAGCAAGGCCCTGAGTATTTTGCTCAATTAGTCTTGCAAAGCCGCGACTATTTGAGTTTTGTATTTTCCCATCTTTCTCAAGGAGTTGATGTTCGCGTCCCTTCGAAGAAAAATGAGGTGGTGAACGCGATTGTCGCTCGCATCAAGCAATGGGAAATGCCGGTGATGATCCACGAGAGCCTGCGACAGCTTGCCGAGATTTCTCAAGTACCCGAAGCTGCGCTGGGAATTGGTCAGATTTCTTTACCTGATCTCTTCATCAAAAAAAGTGCCTCGCTCAACATTCAACAGATCGACCCCAACCGAATTTTAGAAGGGGATTTTTTGCGTTGGCTGATTTTTGCCGCGCCCCAATTCCCCAATCTGGGCCCTATCGCCCAAGCGAATATCGGAGTTGAGCAGCTCTATACTCCTGCAGCCGCTCGTCTGTATCGCGAATTTCTCGCTGCTTATCATGAAGGCCGCACCTGCGATCTGCTCTCAATGGGTTCTTGTCTTGAGAGCGAGGAAGATCAGCAACTCTTAAACGAAATCATGCAGCGCAAAATCAATCTCCAAAGAGCTGAAGAGGGATTTAAAGAGACGGTGCGCAAGATTCTGGTGCGTCAGTGGATGCAGGAGCGAGAGCAGATTCGTGCCCAGCTGCAAAGTGGAGCCCTTTCCGATGAGGAAGCGTTGACATTGGCCCGTCAGTTTGATGAGCTTAAGCGTCATGTTCCTGAGGTGCGCATCCCATGAAGAAGCGGCATCTGATCCTATTTGATGACTCCTGTTCGCTGTGCTGGCGCTCGGTAGCCAAAATTCGCGCTTGGGATAAACGCAAGCAGTTTGAATTTTCTCCGATTCGCAGCGAGCGCGCTAAACGCGTTTTAAAAGATGCCTGGAAGAAATACAAAGATGCCAACACTTTGATTTTGATCGAACACGAGCGGATTTGGATCCGTGGACGAGCTGTAATGCGAATTTTGTGGTTGCTAGGTGGCTGGCGCAAGCTTGTCGGCTGGCTGGCTTATGTTCCGTTGGGAGTAGATCAAGTCTATAACTTTGTCGCTAAGCGCCGACACCGTTTCGGAAAAAAAATAAACCACTGAGAAAAGAATCGGGCACGGGCACGAAAATTTAAAAATCCTCTCTGTGGTGTTTTAGCTCTGTGGTGAGATTTTTTACCACAGAGACAAGAAACCACAGAGAAGAAAACAATATTTAGTACCAGTGGTTAATTTTGTTTTATCGTTTTTTGCGGTTCAAGAGGATCATTCCACCACCGATTACGATCAGGGCGATACCTCCGATCGTGCCGATGAGGATCGGCGCATTGTAGGAGCCTAATTTCGCATCCATTGCAGACGAGATTCCTCGATTCACGGGATTATTCCCGAACATCGAAGTTCCTCGATTGACTTCACCTTTGATTTCATCGACGCGATTGCGCGCATAAAGTGCATAAATCAGCACAATTACACCAATAACTAGTAGGATTAATCCTACGATTTTTTTCTTTTTCATAAAAACCTCCACTTAATTTTGTTCTAATCAATTTAATAAATTGATGTAAAGATAGTTTTAATAATGGAAGTGTAGTTATGCGTTGTTCTGATGTATTATGTTGGATATTATTTGGTGTTTTTTTGTAATTAACTTAAATAAAAATCGTTAATTAATATTGACAGCATAATTATTTATTAAATAAGATGAGTTTAGAGACTGTCGTAGGAGGAACCATGAAGAAGCGCTTACGTAAGCTTTTCATACGCAAACATTTTATGATTACCACACTATCGTCAGCGGGTATGGGGATCTTGCTCTTTATCGGGGCTTATCTAGGCTACCATGGTGTCGAAGATATGGTGGCTGAGCAGCCGCAAGTTGAGAAGAAACCTAGCGGCAAATACGCTTATGAAAATTCTGAAAAAGCTAAATTTTCAGTTTATCGCAATTGATTCAAAAAGCGCAGCGCATTTTGGCTGGCAATGTTCTGTAGCTGCTGATCATTCAGTCTAAGCCGATCTGAAAATTGCTGCAGCAAGGTAGGATAAGCTGACGCATCAGCCCACTGGGGATAATAGGCCTCGGTTCGGTTGTATTTTTTCATCAGACGAGGAAAATCCGTATCGCCGAAGAAATCGGCGCCAAAGCACAGAGTGTTTTCCCCATCCAGGCTCAATCCATATTCCACGTGTCGGAAAAGTGCAGAGGGATCTGTATCGTGGATGAAGGGGGCAAACAAGTTGAGGCCGATCAAGCCTTTTCGACGGATCAGCTCCTTGGCCAGGTCTTCAGGTAGATTGCGCGGGTAGTTTGAAATGATGCGAAAATTCGAGTGGCTGGCGATGATCGGGACACGGAGACTGTGTTTGTCAATGAAGTCGATAATCTCGTAGGCCAGCTTATCTGAAGTATGGCTTAAATCGATGGCGATCTGTTGCCCGTCCATCCATTCTAACAGCCGTTTTCCGTCTTCTTTCAAACCCACCTTAGTGTCATTACCGCCGCCAAAACGGTTTTCCTCATTCCAAGTTAGGCTAATATAGAAAATAGGCCCGAGTTGTTTCTTGTACCCTTCTAATCGTGAGAGCGCTTGAGATAGGGGTTCTGTCTCACTAGCGAAAGTAGAAGCGTTTTCAAAAGCGGGAAGGAGTTGGATAGCAGGGTGTTGATGAATCAATTTGAGGAACATCTCGACTTGCTGCTGGGCATGCTGAACGGAGGAAGCTTGGGTTACGCTAAAAATGGCCAAAGTTTGTAACTTGACATTGCCTTGTTTTAGCTGAGGGAAAGAGCTACGCGATAAAGGATCGTCAACCGAGCGTCCCGGTTTATGGGTCAAAAAAGATAGCAAGTCGCTATGCAAATCGACGACGGGGATCTTCATTTAGTCTTCCTGGATTTTGCTGAAATCAAGCAGTTCCTGGAACGGGGCGAATACGTTTTGCAGAAGCGCGATTCGATTTTCACGGAGCTTCGGATCATCGGCTAAGATTTTTACTGTATCAAACAACTTAGCTAAAGGGAGTTGGAGTTTGGCAATCAAGCGGAAAGCCGCGAGATAGTCATTGGCATGTAGCGTTTCTCTCCAGTGCTTATGTAGACCTTCTAAGGCGCGCACCAGTTCTTTTTCAGCCGGTTCGCTGATCAACGATGGAGTAAACTCGGTGATCGCAGGCTTATCGAGCTGACCCTTAGCTCGTTTATACACTTCGAGCAATTTGGAGAATTCAATCCCTGAGCCGCGGAACATATGCAAGGCTTGTACCTTACAGAATTGATCGAAGGGATTTATGCACATGCCTTGTAGAGAAGCTTCAATTTCATCTTTTTTAAAGCCGTAATCTTCAAATACCGATTTAACGCGCGCTGTAATGAAGGTGAGAATATCGTGGACAAGTGACACGCTGCCGGCTTTAAGATTGGGAAAATATTGGCAGGCTTCTTCGAGAAGCTTCTTGAGATCGATATTCTGTTTGATTTCGATCAAAATCTTTAGCAACCCGATCGTCTGGCGGCGCAAAGCGTACGGATCGCTCGAGGAGGAGGGTTTAAGCCCTAAACTATAACAGCTAATGAGATTATCGATTTTATCAGCCAAACTCAAAATCAGACCTACGCCCGTCTTGGGCAGAGGGGCATTTTCTGAGCGAGGCATCCAATGTTCTTCAATCCCTTGGGCAACTTCCTTATCTTCATCTTGAGCAAGCGCGTAGTATTTGCCAATCGTCCCTTGCAATTCAGGAAATTCACCGACAAGTGCGGAAGCCAGATCAGCCTTACACAGCATTGCCGCGCGCTGTAGTTTTTTCTGATCGGCAAGGCTGAGATGCTTATTGATCACGGTGGCAATGTATCCGAGACGCTGCACCTTGTCGAACATCGAGCCCAGCTCTTTTTGATAGGTCATCAACCTGAGCTTTTCATTGAAGCTTTCTAGCGGAATCTTCACATCCTGTTCATAGAGGAATACACCGTCGGAAAGGCGTGCTGACAATACTTTTTGGTTGCCGTGGCGGATCAATTCACTTGGCGTATTGTCGGCTGTGATGATGAACATATTCATTAAGTGATGCTGTCGATTGGCAACGGGGAAATATTTTTGATGCTCGACCATTTCGCTGATCAGCACTTCTTTAGGAGCTTTGAGGAAGTTAGCATCAAATGTCGCTGAGGTGAGTTTGGGCCATTCGACTAAGTTGAGCACTTGTGGGATGACTTTGTGAGGTTCAAGTGCTTGCCCTTTGAGTTTTTTCTCTAAGGCTTTTAGTTGTTTAAGAATGCTGTTTTTGCGCTCTTCGACATCAGCCATCACGTAGTGTTTTTTCAACTCGCTGGCGTAATCGCGTGGGAGTTTAAACGAAAATTTCTTCGGATCGAGCTGAGCATGGCCAAAAGAGTGACGACCAGAAATGATATCGCCGACTTGGAAGGGAATAATCGTCGTGCCGAATAAAGCGACAATCCAATGCAAAGGACGCGGGTAGCTAATATCGAGATCGCCCCAACGCATCTTTTTAGGAAAATCGAGATTGAGGATCACATTCGGTAATTCCGCTGCGAGAAGTGCAAAGGTCGACTTGCCACTTTCAGCAATCGTTGCAAAGACATATTCTGCGTCTTTGATCATTTCGGTCTTGAGCTGTTTGATCTTGCCTTTGCGTACGGCATCAAGTGTCACATGATCTACACCGATCGCTTTAAAAAATCCTGCGCCTTGAGGTGTTGGTTTTCCTGAAGTGTCAAACGCTGAGGTGACCGCAGGGCCACGGCGCACAGTTTCTTTGGCTTCCGTCCCTTCCACAAGTCCTTTAACTAAAATCGCCAGGCGTTGTGGCGTGCCAAACACTTGTAATTCTTCAAATGCGAGCTGGTGTGTCGTAAATAATTGACGGAGCGCTTTTTCTAAATTAGCGCAGCCGATCGGAATGAAAGTAGCCGGCAAGGGTTCTGAGCCAATTTCCAAGAGAAAATCTTGCCGTTTGTGCGGATCAAATGCAGGTATTTTTACTGTCGGAGCTTTGGGCAGAGCATGTTTGGTCTTATGCAATAACGGGAATCCCAGTTTTTCACGCGAGGAGACATATTCCGCGGCAATTAAGCGCGACAAATCCCTCAGCCGGCCAATGTAACCGGTGCGTTCGGTGACCGAAATGGCCCCTCTAGCATCGAGCATGTTGAAAGCGTGCGAGGCTTTAATCACAAAATCATAAGCGGGAAGGGGGAGATTGCGGCCGATCAGAGTTTTGGCTTCTTTCTCAAAGTCTTCGAAATGGCGGTGCCACATTTCTGTGGAAGCCTCTTCGAAATTGTACATGCTCCATTCGACTTCATTGCGATGAACGATATCGCGAAAGGTCAGTTCATCATTCCATTGCATATCGTAAAAACTATCTTTATTCTGGATGTACATCGCCAAACGCTCTAGACCATAGGTGATCTCGGCGCTGATCGGTTTCAGCGGCAAACTCGCGACAGCTTGAAAATATGTAAATTGGGTGATTTCCATCCCATCGCACCACACTTCCCAGCCTAATCCCCAAGCGCCGATCGTCGGCGATTCCCAGTCGTCATGGACAAAACGGATGTCGTGCTTCGAGAGATCAAAATCGAGTGCTTCTAGCGATTCTAAATAGAGTTTTAAAATATCCGGAGGAGACGGCTTCATCACGACTTGAAATTGATGAAAGAGCTGCATCCGGTTGGGATTTTCCCCGTAGCGCGCATCCGCGGGGCGGCGTGACGGTTCAACATAGGCTGTGCGATATGGCTCTGGACCTAAACAGCGCAAAAATGTCGCGGGATTAAATGTACCGGCACCCACTTCTAAACCGTGTCCGTGATGGATGATGCAATTTTTTTGTTCCCAAAATTCGGTAAGACGCTGAATGATCTGCTGGAATGTCAACATGGTTTTATCTCGATTTCTGCCGCTAGTTTACGTTTAAGCCGATATTTTCTCAAAGTCTTAGAGAAATGATCGGGCACGCACACGGGCACGGGCTCGGGCACGAAAATCCCCCTGTGGTGTTTTATCTGGTGAGAAATTGTTTTACCACAGAGACGGGAAACCACAGAGAAAAGATCGAGTATCCCTCAATGGTTAAATTAAAATTTCATAGCTTGTGGCTTAAGTACTGATGGTGTAGAATGATCGGCCATTTACGGAGAAAAACTATGGAACTTCGCCCGGTTAATTCAAAATTATTTGCCACACTCGCTGAGGTCAATGTATGTTTGACTCATCCCCAAGCGGTTACGACAAAGATTCTGTCTATTTGGCAGCGTTCAAATAACAAATTGATTCGCCATATCTCCGATAACATGTGGAAAGGTCTCATCGAGCATAATCAAGCTCAATTGGAACTCGAGAAAATCCGGGAAAAACACAAAGCCGTTTTTCAAAATCGCGTAAAATAATATGCATCCGCTTCATTCGTTAAGTTTAGAGGAGTTGAGCCAGCTCCTTCAGCAGGAAGGAGAAAAGCCCTTTCGTGCCAAGCAAATTTTTAAATGGCTATACGAACATAAAGTCTGCGATTGGCAGCAGATGACCGATCTAAATAAAGCCCTCCGCACAAAATTACAGGAAAAATTTTCGTTAACATCTCTCAAGCAAAAAACCACTGAATTTTCCACCGATGAAGAGACGATCAAATTTCTTTGGGAGCTTGCTGATGGAAAATTCGTTGAATCGGTACTGATCTGTTCTAAAGAGCGGCGGACGGTATGCGTATCATCACAGGTGGGTTGCCCCGCGCGCTGTGCCTTTTGCGCTTCGGGCAAAGAGGGCCTTCTGCGCAACCTCACCCCCGCAGAAATTTTTGAACAAGTCTATCACACCGACCTGTATCTGCATCAAAAAGGGGAGCGCGTATCGCACGTCGTGTTCATGGGAATGGGCGAGCCATTTGAAAATTACGACGCCGTACTTAAAACAATTTCATTACTCAACGATCCTCTGCGCCTCAATATTTCTCAGCGACGGATTACAGTCTCCACGGTAGGCGTCATTGAAGGGATTCAGCGTTTTATGAATGAGGATTTGAACGTCAACCTCGTCTTATCGCTGCATGCGCCAAACCAACATCTCCGCAAAAAGATCATCCCTTATGCTCGTAAATATCCTTTGGAAGAGATTCTCAGCGCGATGGTGGCCTTCTCCAAGCAGAGCAAACGAGACATCACATATGAATACACCTTGATGGCTGGAATCAACGACCTTCCTGAACACGCTGAAGAGCTTGCTAATCTTCTGCAAGGCCAGCAATGTACGGTCAATCTCATCCCGTATAATCCCATTCCAGGTCTAAAGCTCAAACGCCCCGAAAAAGAATCGATCGAAGAATTCCGAGATATCCTAACTTCCCACGAAATTGTCACCACTTGGCGCTACACGAAAGGTAAAGACATCGCAGCAGCCTGCGGACAGCTAGCTTTGAAACAGTGATTCCCAAAAAAAAGGAAAGGGAATATACATTGAATTCCCTGCTATTTTAAAAGGAAAGGTCCATCTCGTGAGTATGGCAATGATCCTCACACTTTCGCGGATTTTGCTCGGCCCTGTGTTCCTGATCGTCTATCTGTATTATCAGGAATTAGGGATTAGCTTGTTTTGGCTACCTTATATTTTAATTTTGTTGGCAGGAGTTTCTGAGCTCTCTGACATGTTTGACGGCGCACTCGCGCGCAAACACAATAAAGTCACTGATTTAGGCAAACTTCTCGACCCGATGGCCGACAGCATTTTTCGCCTGTCTGTTTTACTGGCCTTCACTCAAGGGATCACACAAATTCCCTTATTACTTGTCAGCGTGTTCTTCTATCGCGATACGATCATCAGCACTCTGCGTACCCTGTGCGCGCTACGCGGGTTTGCTCTCGCGGCCCGTCTCTCTGGAAAAATCAAAGCTGTGATCCAAGCTGCTGTGGTATTTTTTATTTTAATTATGATGATTCCCTATTCTTTAGGGTGTTTGGATATCGCGTTGCTTAGAGTGATCGCCTTTTACGGCGTGCTGATCGCAGCGATCTATACGGTCTATTCGGGGATTGAATACATCATTGCCAACCGCAAATACATCAGGAAAGCGCTTGGACTATTGAACTAAGTACCCTGTGCATTTTAGAAGATTCTTTGGTTCCACTTAATTCGCGGTAGAGTTTGATGTAGTCAGGAGCTGCGTGCTTCCAACTAAAATCGCGGCGCATTCCATTGAGCACCACCGTCTGCCATTTTTGGGGATCGTGCTTAAAACATTTTAGCGCGCGACCTAAGGCCCAATCAACCCCTTCCGTATCGGCAAAATCAAACGTAAAACCGTTGCGCTCTTCCATAGGTTTAGACGATGTATCAATATCGAATACGGTATCTGCCAATCCTCCCGTCAAACGCACGATCGGCACAGTTGCGTAACGCAGACCAATCATCTGTGTCAACCCGCACGGCTCAAACATCGAAGGGATCACCAACATATCTGCCGCGGCAAAGATCTGATGGGCTAGCGCCTCATCTTTGTCCAATAAAATCGCCACATCGGGGTTATTTTTGAAGCGTGTTTGAAGGAGCTCAAATTCTTTTTGGATGGAATTAACAGGCGTGGAGCCCAGTAAAATGAATTGCCCGCCGGCCTCCAACGTGTTTAGTAATGCGTGTTTGATCAATTCCGGGCTTTTCTGCGGCACAAGGCGGGTAATCGATGCTACAAGCGGCCCTTTCGATTCTCGCATCCGCAGATGCGTGCGCAAGTAACGTCGATTTTCTTTTTTGCCATCTAGAACAACCTGCAAATTTTCTTGGGTTGCATTATGTGTCGGATATTGTTTCACAAGATAAGTGTCGCGCTCGGGATTCCAGAAATCTTCATCAATCCCATTTAAAATTCCTCTTAATTTCTTCTGATGTTTAATCAAAACATCTTGCAGGCCAAATCCACCCTCTTTCGTTTGAATTTCTTTTTCGTAATTGGGTGAAACGGTCGTTACACAATCGGCGTACTGGACGCCTCCTTTGAGTAAATTGACCAAGTTCACAGAAAACGGATCTTGCATTTTCTCCGGGGTCAAATAACTCTCGCCTTTTAAACCCGCTCGCGTAAGGTTGTTCGGTTGACATTTGCCTTGGTGCTCCATGTTGTGAATGGTCAAAACAGTGCCACCCACTTTATAATCTAATGTTTGATAAATCTCTTTGTACAGCACAGGAACCAGCGCTGTCGGCCAGTCGTGTACGTGAATCACATCGGGTTGTTTGCCTGCTCGATAGAGATATTCAAGCGCTGTTTTAGAAAAATAGATAAAACGGTCGATATCATCATGACAACCGTAAATCATGCCCCGACTAAAAAAATATTGCGGATGGTGCGGCTCAATTAATAAAACCTTCAAACCATCGACATCTGCTGACCAGATGGTATTGTTGTAGCGATGGGAGCCATCAATCGACCACAATTCTCGATGTTCCACCTTCAAGTTCTTCAATTCATTGAAGTGCATGCAATCGTACTTGGGCAAAATAATTTCGACCTTGTGGCCTTGCCGCGCTAACTCTTTTGACAATCCGTAAATCACATCCCCCAGCCCGCCGACCTTTGCGATAGGAGCCAGTTCGCTTACGATATGAACGACGTACATATACCCTCGGATCCTGTTAATTGTTTTTTTTATATTAGACTCCTATTTGGCGCTACTGTTAAGAGAGAGGGATGGCAGATTTTCCTTTAATCGTTTCATACTACACAAAAGACACCCTGTACCAACTCGAGGTGCAAAACCTGATCGCTTCCTGCAAGCGCTGGAATTTATTGCACCACATCGAGTCCATCTCCTCTTTTGGATCATGGGAGCGCAACTGCGCCTACAAACCGTTTTTCCTGATGGAAAAGCTTCAACAATTTCGCAAACCGCTGTTTTGGGTCGATGCCGACGCTGCTTTTCTTCAAGAGCCCGGACGACTCGAGGCTTTCAAAACAGATTTTGCCGCCCGCATCAACCACGCTTGCGAGGACACTCATCCTTCCAAAATCTATTCCGGTAGCCTATTCATCAACGCCACACAAGGCGCCGAGCGCCTGCTCAAAGCCTGGGGACAAGCCTGCATCCAAGCCCTCACCGACCCTCACCGCACCCACGAATTTTGGGATCAGATGGCACTGCGCGACGTCATCCAACAGGGCATACCAAACACCACCATCGGCGAGCTCCCCCCCGAATATGTCACCATCATCGACCACCCACACGACCCCCAAGACAACACTGTTATTGCTCATTACCAGGCGTCGAGAAGGTTTAAGAAGATGGTGAATTCTTCTGGTGAAAATAATTTAGAAAACTAAAGGTTTGGAGAAGTCACTTTAGACATGTCGAAAACACGTCCGATGGCGTGTTTTCCGCTGCTTTCTTGAGCTTCAATCCGCTTCGATAAATCGCGTCCTCGTCGGAGGGCTGTGCCTAGCACTAGCCCGTCACGCCCTTCGGGCTCACCTGCGGTTCGATTTCTCTTTGCGCCTTGAAGCCGCGGGCTGCTCGTAGCGCTGCGCTTTCCCAAAACAAGTTTTGGGTCCCAGCTTGCGTCCACTCGCAGGACCAATTTGGAAATTTTCATAAAAACTTTCCAAGATATTCAAATATTTATAATAATTGATAAAAGATTTTCCTTCTTCCTAAGGCAGGGGAATTAATAAATCTGATCTTATGACTTGCAAAATCATGATTTCAGTTATAATACTAATTAAAATATGAACTGACCATAGGTAGCAATGAATAAAAAACCTACAAAACATATTCTAGTTATTACAGGGAGTGCGCGGCCACATAATTTTACACTGAAAGCTGCCTTACTTCTTGTAGAAGAATTGAAAAAAAATAATTCTCTTACGTTTGAATTGATCGATGCAGCAACTTTAAGCTTGCCGCTTCCAGGAACATCTTACATAGATTCTTCCCATGAAATGCTTCAAGATAAAGTGCGCAATGCAACAGGAATTATTCTTGCATCGCCGGAATATCATGGCGGCATTTCAAGCGTAATGAAGTTAATCATCGATCATTTAGGTTTTCCCTCCACGCTCGCTGGAAAGCCTGTCGCATTGCTTGGAGTAGCTGCAGGATCAATTGGTGCGATTAAATCGCTCGAGCAAATCAGAAGTATTTGTTCGCATGTAGGTGCAATTGTCCTACCGCGTCCAGTTTCTATTGCAAATATACAAGACGTTTTTAATAAAGAAGGTCATTGTTTGGATTCAAAAATTCAGAAGCAAATTCAAAGTATTGTACCAATGCTAGTGGATTATATTGATCGACATATTTGTCCTCTTATTGCGCTTGAAAATTTGATAAGAAAAGAAAAAGAAGGAATTTAGCATGTTTAGCAATTGCATAGAAGCCCAGAACACATTTAATGAATGTTGGCAAAACGGTTCGTATACTCAAATTGAGTTAAAAGACGTGGATGTTAATGAGACCCTTTCCCACTATGTAACCGAAAAGCTCGTGCAATTTAATCGAGAAATGTTATGGGATATGGAAAAAAAGAAAGCGTGGGATCCAGGGCGTTATATTCCCTATGTAGTTCGCGAGGGTTCATCAGGGTCATGGGGCAAGCAACAGTGTCCTATCACCGGTGGTGAAATATTCGTAAGATCATCCCAACAGAAACAATGGCTTAATCCTAATGTTTATGAAACGGTCTATGAAGAAGTCTATGTTAATGCTAAGGATAAAATAATTACTTTTATTGGAACGAAAACTTTGCCAGGACGTTCTGGAGAATTAACTCCTGGTCAACCGCTTTTTCATGTCCAACATTCTGTTGGAGGATCAGAAAACCATCCTTTAAATAGATGGCGTATTGTTCATCTCACAGAGGGCAAAGATGAACGATTAGCCGAATATTTTAAGAGTTTCAATGATCCCACAGTGCTGCCTGGATTCATCAAAGTTTACATTGAAAAAGATTTACATGTGTCAATAAAACACAAATAAGCTTGGAAAAGCACTCGCTCCCGTCCCATTCGGGCCGGGGTCCCTGCTCGTGTCCACTCGCAGGACCAATTTGGAAATCCTAATAAAAATTAGGGTGCCCCATTGATGAGAATGCTGAGCGTAGCCTCGAGAAAGTCTTTATTTTTGTAATAAGACAGGATTTTTTCCCGAGTTGCGAGATATTTTTCTTTCAGCTGCTTAGTTTCATCTGAATTTGGATCCGCAGCAAAAGATGGATAATCAAGAATTTGAGAAAATTCATTCGAGCAAATTCCAAAGAATGACCAAATAAAACAGGACCTTCTCATCAAAAAATGTTCGTATAATTCTTTTTCCCAAAGTGAAGAAAGAGGAACTGTCTTTCCATGCATTTTTTCTTCAAATAACCAAGCGTTGTCACGGCCATACCCAAAAAGAATCCCAATTAAGCCTTCATGCCCTCGCAAAACTTCGTTAAAGAAAGATTTGTCTTTTGTTTCAAGAAGTAATTCCTCGCACGCAATATTTTGTCTTTTTAAAACCTTTTGAAAATCTTTAAGATGGGCATTAATCGCCTTCTCAAGTTCTTTTTTATGAATGAAGAAAATCGAAACCGAAGGATTATCAGGAATAGATCTTTTTTCCCAACAAGGATTTTTTTCCGCCCAAAACACAAACTCAGATTTTTCCAGCAAATGTTGATATTTCTGCCAGGTTTTCCAATCTCGATAAATTCTTAAATTATTGGGGCGTATTGAACTGAAGAAAAATTCCGATTTAGAGATTGAAAAAGGTTTATAAAAATTAAACATATGCATGGGTTTGGCACCAAATAGCGTGTATCCTCCCACATCGCGTATCATCATGGCGTGAAAAAAATGCTCAAGAGAATTTCGATCTTTTCTTGGTATTGAAAGGAAAGTGTCGTTTCGTTCTAAAGTGGGTATACGTATTTCAACTATGTGATTCTGATATAACTGCCAGCATAAGGTAAAAATGAAGATAAAAGTAAAAACATTTTTAAATTTTTTTCATGTTGATATCTAGCCGGAAGCATTACGCTTCCGGCATATTGAACTGTCTCAATTATCATCAGTTATATTTTCGCTGCGTGATTTATGGCAAACATCACAAGTCCAAATGTTAGTTGTATTGTAATGACCACAATAACCGCAAGTCCAACCACCTTTGCTGTCGTACATATACATTCCAGCGCTGTCTGAGAATAAAGCATTTGTTGGCACCCAATTTCGGTTCACACAAACATACATATCTTTACCATCGAACCTAACATTCTCTGGATTGATATATATTTTTGTTTTTTCTAATTTATTTTGCTCGTGAGCATAGCTGCTACAACATAGGACCGCGAAAAAGAAAAAAGAGACAAATTTTTTACGAGTTTCATTGGTAAACCTCCTGTCAATTAAAAAGTTTCCTCAATGAAGGCTATCACGGTCTTTTTTTTCTTTCTAATTCTTTTTACTCAATTTTGGTAGAACTCATCTTAGAGCTTTTCAAAATATGCAAATATTTATAACAATGGACGTCTATGAAAAAAAAAATTTTCATTAGCCGCGATAATATTTTTGCAGATCTAGGATTAAGAGATTCGGACGAAATGAGAATACGTTCTGATTTGATGTCAGAGCTAGTCAGTATAATTAGGAACAAAGAAATCGCTACTGTTTTGAGTGAATCCATAATTTCTGCTCTCATGAGTGGCAAAATCAATGAGTTCAATTCCGACACATTGCTGAATTACCTTAATTTAGTCCTGCGAGAGGACGCAAGCAGGGACCCAAAATTTATTTTGGGAAGCGCAGCGCTTCGAGCAGCCGATGGCTTCAAGGCGCAAAGAGAAATCGAACCGCAGGAGAGCCCGAAGGGCGTGACGGGCTAGTGCTAGGCACAGCCCTCCGACGAGGACGCGATTTATCGAAGCGGATTGAAGCTCAAGAAAGCAGCGGAAAACATGGCGAAGCGCATGTTTTCGACATGTCTAAAGTGACAATGATAAAACATCCAAATGTAACGAAAAAATTTAATATTACTCAGAAACACAAAGTTGCGTTTTATTTGTGATTTGGAGTAGCATTGCTCTTTTTTGTGGTTTGCTGGGGTGTCGCCAAGTGGTAAGGCAGTGGTTTTTGGTACCACCATTCGGAGGTTCGAATCCTTCCACCCCAATTAGATTTACTTAAGTGAGTTGTAATGTCTAAAAACTATGCGCTTTTCGCCGGCACCTCTCATCCAGAGCTTGCAAAGCAAATTGCGCACTGTTTAGGAATTTCACTAGGTAAAGCGCGCATCGAAATGTTTCCAGATGGCGAGATAGGCGTTCGAATTTTAGAGAGCGTCCGTGGTCGGGATGTGTTTATCGTGCAATCGATAGCACATAATCCCAACTTCTATCTCATGGAACTGTTGATTTTAGTCGATGCTTTTAAACGCGCTTCTGCTCGTTCGATCATCGCTGTGATCCCGTATTACGGGTATGCACGGCAAGATAGGAGGGGAAGAGAGCGTGAGCCGATTACAGCAAAACTCGTCGCTGACCTGTTGCAAACAGCGGGTGTGACGCGAGTTTTAACGATGGATTTGCACACTGAGCAAATCCAAGGATTTTTCGACATCCCCGTCGATAATCTTTATGGTCGGACTGTTCTTGTTGAGACATTGTTGAAACAAAAACTGGACCGCTGTGTCGTTGTAACGCCTGATGTCGGCAGCATCAAACTGGCCCGAGGATACGCCGAGGCCTTAAAAGTCGATCTCGCTATCATTGATAAGCGTCGCATAAATGCGAAAGGACAAGTAGAAGTCGCCGCCCTGATCGGAGATGTGAAGGGTAAAGACGTGCTTCTCGTCGACGACATTTGGTCGACGGGAGGAACGTTAAAGACAGCGGCCAAGGTTTGCAAGAAAGCGGGTGCCAAACGCATCTACGCTGCTGTAACCCACGGCTTGTTTGTCGGCGATGAATTAAAAGATAGTGAGATTGAGAAAATCGTAGTCAGCAATACCGTTCCCACTCCAGAGACAGTGAAACGGAAAACCCTGCAGATCGTCTCTGTAGCACCCCTGTTTGGTAAAGCGATCGAATCGATCGTGGGTGCTAAATCGATTTCCTCTCTCTCGAAATAAATTAAATTAAATAACTTTTGGAGTGTGCTATGAAACTCGCAGTGAAAGAACGCGTGGGCGAGAAAAAGAAGGATTTAAAACAGATTCGGCGTGAAGGTCATATCCCCGCAGTCATTTATTCTTCGAAAAAACAACCTGAAGCATTAATCGTCGACGGAGCTGAATTCAGCACGATCTTGCGCGATATGAAACCAGGACAACTGCCGACGACGATATTTACATTAACTGGTGGCCGAAAAGATCGCCGTGCCATCATCAAAGATATTCAATATCATCTGACGACCTATCGCGTCTCGCATATCGATTTTGAAGAGTTGATAGAGGATGTACCTGTTAGTGTAAAGGTTCCTGTCAATTGCATCGGCGTTGGCGACTGTGTAGGGATTAAACTCGGCGGTTTCTTACGACAAGTATCTCGCTATGTGCAAGTGGAATGCCTACCTGGCAACATTCCTGCGGAGTTTCTCGTAGATGTGAAGGATTTGGGAATTCGACAATCTAAACGCTTAAAAGACATCGCTATGCCAAAAGGCGTTAAGCCGATCACCAGACCCGAAGAAGTTGTTGTAGTCATAGCGAAGAGATGAACGAACAGGAAAAATTTTTAATTGTGGGGCTAGGGAATCCGGGCGAGGCGTATACACAGACGCGCCACAATGTCGGATTCAATATTGTCCAATCATTTGGCAGCAAGCACGGATTGAGTTTTCGGCATGCTTCCCATTTGGTCGGCGATTTAGCTCAAGGTAGCATTCGCGAAAAGAAAGTATTGTTGCTGCTGCCCACCACGTTTATGAATTCTAGCGGAGACGCTGTGCGACGCTGTCTGGATTACTACCAAGTGCCTTTAGAGCGCACGCTGATCGTCTGCGATGATGTGGCTTTGCCCCTCGAGACGATACGCTTGCGCAGCAAAGGGAGCAGCGGCGGACACAACGGATTAAAAAGTATTATAGAGCATATCAACACCGAGTATTTTGCGCGCCTTAGGATTGGCGTAGGGGCCCCTGGGCAGGAAGATTTGGCAGATTATGTTCTCGGTCGATTTGCTCAGGCTGAACGAGAAATCATCGAAGAAATAAATAGCAAAGTCATCGAAGTACTCGAAGTGTGGCTTGCGGCAGGAATTGCAGCTGCCATGCAGCTGGCCAATGCGCAAACAGAACAAGTTAAGAAAGAAGAAGGAGAAAACAATGGCTAAACAGAAAAAACATCTTTACGAAGGGATGTATATCTTGAGCGCGACGCTGAGCGATGATGCCCGTCAAAAGGCGCTTGAGAAAATCAATAACGGCATCACCGGCCGTGGTGGAGAAATTCACAAAGTCTTCGATCAGGGACGAAAAAAATTGGCTTACGAGATCAACGGGCGCAGAGAAGGGCATTATTTCCTGTTGTA
This sequence comes from uncultured Verrucomicrobiae bacterium, assembly GCA_963839895.1. Classification (GTDB taxonomy): domain Bacteria; phylum Chlamydiota; class Chlamydiia; order Chlamydiales; family Rhabdochlamydiaceae; genus CAJCIW01. Next base: position 1,246,009 of record CAWIWQ010000001.1, on the reverse strand, counting down.
TTTTTCAGCACCTACGTCAAATCTCGCAGAAATGTGGAAAGAATATCATTTAAATGAAGATCTCGTCCGCTTTTTGACGCTGCGTACACTATCCGTTCCTGAAAAAATAGAATTTAAACAATTGGCCCAAGAATAGGAGATCCATGAGTATACCACCACGCAAAGAGCGCGAAAAATTACCCCCATCTTTAGAAGGGATTTTCGTGAAAAAACGCAAAGCTTGCCCCTTTACTGCTGCTGGCATTCGTTATATCGACTACAAAGATATCAATACCTTAAGCCAGTTCATTACAGAGCGCGGTAAAATCATCCCACGCCGCATTACAGGAGTTTCCGCCTATCATCAACGTCAACTCGCGCAAGCGGTCAAACGAGCAAGACACATGGCACTATTGCCGTTTGTCGCTCAAGAATAATCAGGAGAAATAAGAGTTATGCGAAACCAGTTATTATTAATCGATGATGTCGAAGACCTCGGCCGCAGCGGAGATCTCGTGAGTGTTAAGCCCGGATTTGCCCGCAATTTTTTGCTCCCGCAAAAAAAGGCTGTGGTCGCTGACAAATTCACTCTGCGCATGCAAGCCAAATTAAAAGATGAACGAGCTAAGCGCGCCGCTGTCGATCGTGAAGAAGCGGAAGAAATGTCTAAAAAAATCGACGGCATGGTCCTGAAAATCGAAGTCAAAGTTGACCCCGATGGACACATGTACGGCTCAGTTGCCGCCGCCGATATCGTTCGTCTCTTCGATCAGCAAGGGATTGTTTTGGAGCGCCGCAACGTCGTTCTCATCCACCCCATCAAAACGCTGGGCATCCACCCAATCCAGCTCAAACTCAAAGAAGGGGTCCCTGCACAAATCACCTTAAAAGTGATGAGTGAAGGACAGGTTGAGGAAGAAGAAGCAGCACAACCGCCTGAACTCTCTCCTCCCCAAGAGTAATCATAAAAAGAGGGGATTTACCCCTCTTTTTTTTACACTCCTGCATGTCGTACAAGATAAGTAATGCTATCCAAGACCATTTTTTTTATTACTGCTTGTGTCCTATTTTTGGGTTGGCAGTATAGCCAAATGAAGGAAACTGCATTACAATACTTAGATCAGCATGGGACAGCACATACTCTGTCTTTGCCTGTAAAAGACAGAAAAAGGCTATTTAGCCTCATGCAAAAACTTTTTGCTGAAGATAGTTTTGCCTACACTATTTTGGGTTCTAAACCCATATCTTGGGCTAGCTACCACAATCCATTTCCTTTTACAGATTGGAGAGAGTTTCGTAACGCATTTTCAAAATATAATCGCGAGATGCGTGCGGGATGGAAAACATGGGAAAAATACAACCATTTATTCCCCTCAGCTAATTTTTGGGCGGAGGCTCCTAAATGCTATCCTGGATCGATTTCAATCCTGATTGTCAATGAAGAGCAATTTAACGCTGTTGTTAACAACAATAAACAGGATTTCCAAGATGTCCTAGATCGAGAAATTGTGGATGGTGTTCAGTTACTGAATGAGGCGAAAAATCGGTCACTGATGAACGAGGTGTTAAAGGGACATCAAGCTCTTTTGGGAATTGTTCTCGGCTACGGAAGAGACAATTCCTGGGGATTTCTGACAAGTTGTGAGAAAAGAGATCCACTAGGCTGGGTATGGGACGAAACGAATGAGCATAGACCCGGGGAGATAAGGTTCCGCTTTGGTGGTAGAAATACTGAGGAGTGTTTGGATCTGGAGTCTTGTCCCAGTTTTGCGGGGCATCCACACTCTACAGAGTCAATGACGCTTAAAAGAGATTATCTTCTGACCAAACAAAAAGTAATCGATTATTACAAAGGCAAAGATTTTTTAGAGGCAACATTAAGCTTGCTTGCCGGATACCGTCCTAGAGATGACTCATCTCTCTGAACAATGAAAAGCATAACGCAAAGACGCCAAGCCACAAAGACGCGGAGAAAATTGAAATAGATTAGCAGCTAAATCTTCCTACGTCAACGCCGCAGACCTGGAGGTCGGCGGCGGCTAGATGAATATTTAACCATTCAATGCATCTAAAAGTGTTTGCAATACTCCACGCAAAGAAACGATTTCTGTGTTTTGCTCGGCGACTTGTTTTTTTAATGTTTCAACTGCAGACATTTTAGTATCGAGATTTGCAAGAGCTGTGCTCAGCTGGTCAAGTTTAGCAGTTAATTGTGTTGTTAATGTTGTATTAGCTACTCTTTCTCGATTGATCTCTTCATTTAACTTATTAATCGTTTCACGAAGCGTTCGCACTTCTGTTTCCAGTTGCGTTTGCTGATTTTGCGTGGATTGTAATGCTGTGATCTTGGCAGTCAATCTCGCTTCGATTTCCGCTCTCTCCTTTTTTTGCGCCTCCAGATTTTTATTAAGCTCGTTCACATTATTATTTAATGTTGTTGTTGTTGCTGTTAATGCAGCAACCTGCGCAGTTAATGCTTTTTCCCGTTTTTCTTCACGAGTTTTATGTGGTACAGGCGGTGGGGCTGGCGGCGGAGCTAGTACCACCGGAGTTGGAGCTGGCGCCCCAGCTTGTACTCGATTTTGTAAAGATTTTGCACGTGCAATTGGCGCGTGCCCAGTTTGCTGAGCCCTAGCGATTATACCTGATACATTCGTCTTATTTGCAGCGATTATACCTGATACATTCGTCCTATTTGCTGCGATAAAATTACTGCCCGCATTTCTAGAAGGGAAGACCATATTTTTTTCCTTAAATTAATTTTAGGTTACTGTTCAGTTAGAGTTAAATCGCATCCAACGTTTGACGTAGAGCGCGGATTTTCTCACTTTGTTCTTGGATTTGCTTTCTTGTGCAATTTCTTCATTCAATTTAGCGATTAGGTGCTAACTCAGTTAAAGCCACCGCCGCAGACCTCGTGGTCGACGGCTGCTGCATGAATGTTTAACTTTGTTCCATTGCTTTCACAAGTGTCAAGACTACCTGACGTAATTCGGAAATTTCTCCTTTTAGTTCTTGGATTTGTTTGGTCGAGTTCTCGGTCTCCATCTGTTTAGATTGATAATTTTTAAGAGCCCCTAAAAGTTGATCCATCTTCACATCTAATTGCTCTCTTGATGCTGTATTTTGCGCTTTTTCTTTTTCAATCTCTTCTCTCAATTTAGTTACAGATTCATTGAGAGTTTTCACCTCAGTTTCGCGTCCAGCATGCTGATCTTCTAGAGAGAGAAGCGCTGACACTTTGGCATCTAATTTTTCTGTAAGTTCTTTATGCTCTTTTTTTTGCATTTCCAGCTTTTGACTAAGATCTTGAACGACACCACTTAATGCTGTCATTGCTATAGTTGTGTTGGAAAGCTGATTAGATAGTGCAGTTACCTGTGGTTGCGATGCAGGGGGAGCAGTTGGCTTAACCACTACCACCGGAGCTGGCGCCGGAGCAGCTCGCACTCGATTTTGTAAAGATGGAGTGTTTACATTTCTTCGAACTTGGTTTTGTACTTGGTGAGCAGTTGCTTGGACTGTGGCTTGTACTTTATGAGCATTCGCTTGGTTTGTGTTTTGTAATTGATGACCGCTTTGTTGGTTCGCTTGTTGTAATTGATGACCCATATGTGATTGGACCGTGGCTCTTGCCGAACCCGAACCTACATAGAATTTAGCCATATTTTTTTCCTTATGTTGTTATTGTTGAACTGCATTTATTAGCGTCAGCAGTATTTGACGTAAACTGGTGATTTCTGTGTTTTGCTCTGCGACTTGCTTTTTTAATGTTTCAACTGCAGACATTTTAGTGTCGAGATTAGCAAGAGCAGTGCTCAACTGATCCAATTTAGCATTCAGCTGTGTTGTTAAAGCTGCATTGGCTACTCTTTCTTGATTGATCTCTTGGTTTAATTTATTAATCGTTTCACGAAGCGTTCGCACTTCTGTTTCAATTCGCATCTGCTGCTGTTGCGTGGATTGTAATGCTGTGATCTTGGCAGTCAATTTCGTTTCGACCTCGGACCTCTCCTTTTTTTGCGCCTCCAGCTTTCTGCTAAGATCTTGAACGGTATTATTCAACGTAGTTGTTTTTGCAGTAAGATCTGAAACTTTCGCAGTCAATGCTTTCATTGCTCTCACTTCTTTTTTAGTGGGAAAAGAAGCTTTGGCTGGTGTCTGTGCCTTTGCAGGTGCCTTAGCCGGCGGTGGAGAAGAGACTTGTTGTACACGCGAGGCTTGCAAGGGTCTAGAAGGGGGTTGTGCTTGTTTTCGAATATTTTCGTGAAGGCGTTTGCCCTGGGCTATTAACCCTGAAGCTTCTGTTGGGCGATTAATCAGGCCCATTATATTATAATCTGATGGCAACACCATAATTATTTTTCCTTTTAGTTCTGTTTAAGTTGGTTTGATAATGTTTGAAGGGCTGCTTTGGACAACTTTCCTTTGAGAGCAGCGGCGATTTGTGGGGTTTTGCGTGCTAATTCCTGAGTAGTTTGATGAAGGAGTTGACGCTCTTGTGCGTTTTGCTGCAGCGTGTGTGCTAAGTCAGTTAAAGCAGCTGTGGCTGATTGAACTACGGGAATAGATTGATCGATTTTAGCAATGGTAGCAGCAATAGGTGGAGGTGTGGGTTTAGGTTGCGAAATGACCTGTTGAAGTTGCTGCGTACTTTGACGAAGAGTTTGAATTTGCTCTTCCATATCGCGTGCTTTTCTTTCGGTTTCAGCAACAGAAGGTAGACTATCGACTTTTCGTTTGAGCTCGGCTAGTTGCGGACTGACGGAAGATAATTGCTTAACATGCTGCTGTAAATCGGCTGTATTCTTTTGCAGATCTTGCGTGATATTTCCCAGTTTAGCTGTTTCTTTAGTAAGTGATGGAGGCGGAGGAAGTGCAGGGGGATAGTATTTCTGTTTTTTTTCTTTTTTGTGTTTCTTGCCTCTACCGAAGAGTTTTCTGCCCACTTTTTTCACTACCGATCCGGCTGAATGAACGGTTTTTTTCACAGAAAAGGACACAGAAGGGGCTGGAAGTTTAATACCGGTTGCTTTTTCCACGGCTTTATCGACTTTTTTGGGGACGGGCAGGCCAATGGTTACAGTCGTTTTTTCAAGATGGTTCACTGGAACTCTGATAGTTACCGGAATATTATAAACGGGCACTGTGACAGAAACTTCCGATTGTTTGGGATGACGTAAATTGAACTGTCCACCCACGCCAACACCTCTGATCGAAGTCGAAGCGGTAATCGAAGCATTTTTGCGGTTTAAGGGAGAAACAATAACCCCGACCTTGGAAAGGGAATTTATATTTGTGCTGAGATCAGTGGAAAAGTTTTTCGGCTGAGTTGGATTCACCATGATAGAAGATTGCAGGGCACCTGTTTGTTGCGAAAAGCCTACGGTTGAATGTTCAGGATGGTTAAGGGGAATTTGAGCTACAGCTTGCACGGAGTCAGATAGGGGAGCGGCAACAGTTGCTACGGCTTGTTTGGGTGTATCAAGAGGGATGAATACCGCTGAATTGATAAAAGGCTCTTCAGATTCTGCAGTTTCTTCTGCTATCGCAGAGTTGGACTCAGGTTCCGAATCAAATTGTACCGTTGTTTGGGGGATTTCCGCAGCCTCGATTGCAAGGGGACTAATTAATTGCGAGTGCATAGTCATTTGAGATATTTCTGCTCCCTCGACAACAAGAGGTCTAGCGAATGGGGAGCGCATCTGAGAAGTTCGCATTGCCTCAACAGAAAATGGCCGGGAAAAAGAGGAGACTGCTTGCGCGCGGTTATAATAACTCAAAATCGGGAGAGCAATGATTGCTCCTTTGAGCATTTTGGCTTCTTCTTCTTTCAATATTTTCCAAATTTCGTTTACACGGCCTTTTGACAAAGATTGATCATTTGAAAAACCAATGGTTTTACTGCCTGCTTTTTCGTATTTCCAATGACTCCCTTTGCCACCGCCCTGAACCAATTTATAATCCAATTTTTCGCACAGCTTTTTCATTTCTTTCGCGCTTATATCTTTCGGTTTTTGATCAGGTAGCAAGGCTTTGGGTTTTTTCTCAGGAAGCATACGCACAGCGCCAGAATCATCTTTTAAGAATTTTTTCAGTGTTATTCGACGGGTATCTTCAAGTATTTGAGGATTTGAGTTTACGGGGATTTTAAATACGTAATGAGTAACACCCTCTTTTTTATAAAAGTCCTGTCTCTTTACTACTTCAGGAGTGCCAAGACGCCGAGTCAGCAAATTTACTAGCTTGGGATCGGCAATTTGGGCTTCTAGATGTATTGTGTTGGCTTGATTCGCTCGGGCAATGGCTTTTAGCCGAGTCATTGCTGTGATGACATCACCTGGTCTTTCGACATTGGGGTAGAACTTGTAGTCGAGAGAATAGAGATAATCTACTTTTACATTTAAAATGTCTCTTTTTAGGGAAAGGGTTCCTTTTAATTGATTTTCCCCTTGTTTAAAGGGGATGTGTTCTGCAAAAAATCTTGTCGAAGGAACTCCGAGATCTTCTGGAATCATTTTACGCGATTTGGTGAGGACAAGTTCGTTAGGTTTTTTTTCTCGAAAAACCGGACCAAGCCCAGTGTCTTCTTTCAGATATTTCACTTTTGAAGGTCGAGTTTGCGTTATTTTGGATGTAGGAGGATTTGATTTAATAGGAAGTTTAAATAGATAATAAGGAGTATCACCTGGTTTCTGATCAGGTTTTAATGTTTTTAATGGCGTGCCGTAACGTCGCGTTAATATATTTAATATCTGTTTATTAACTACTTTTGCTTCTAAGTGTAGAGCATTAGCTTGATTAGCTTGAGCAATCTTTTTTAAATGCAACATCGACGCAATGAAATCGCCAGGCCTTTCAAATGCAGGATGATGCTTGTAAACATTAGCAAAAATGTAATCTATAGACACATGTAAAATATCTCTATTTACAGAGATAGTTCCCAGCAATTTGTTATTCCCATAAAAAGAGTGGATATTTGGATAAAATCGTTCGGAGGGAATACCCAAATCTTCTGGAAATATCCTGCGCGATTCTCTGATGACCATTGAAGAGGTGTCTTTTTTCTCTACTGCCTTGGGTATTTTTTCGCGAAAAACAGGATCAAGTCCGGTGTTCTCTTTCATGTATTTCGTTGGAGCTTTTGCAAGTGGCTTGACAGTGAATTCAAATTTTGCAATTGAGCTATTTGGGCGACTTGTTAAAGTGCCCCCACGACGAATTAACATTTGGTGAATTCGGTCGTTGATATCTTCTTTAAAAAAATGCACTTTTATTTTGTTAGCATCGTTGACTCTCGCAATTGCTTCTAAATCTCGTTTTACGCTAAAGAAATTAAACGTTCCTTTCTCAGCTTCTATTCTATGTGCATCAACTTTTAATACATTGTGTTTTTGCCTCATCACTTTGACACCAAATTTTTTTACCCCTCTCAGATTAACATTTGACAAATCTTCCGCGTGAAGACCTTTTTCCAGATGCAGTTTCAAAGGAGTCGTCCTATAATTAAAAACGGAGCTTGGCAAACTCAATTGTTTCATCGTTAAGCTTGCAGAATTAATTGGATCTTGAGCGACGGGAATATTGAACCAGGACTTATCATTGGAATGTGAGACAGGGCCTAATCTTTGACTTAGCACGCGGTCGACTTTTGCCTGGGTGGGAACAGATAATTTTATCCATTTTGCTCCGCCTTGCTGGGCAAATGATTGCAAATGTCTAAACGAGCTCGGTAAATTAAAGGTACCTTCCGGAATTCTAGTTTCGTTTCTGATGTTATAGTATAGGGTATTTCCTCGAAAATTATACGATCCATCTAACCGATAAGGATTAGCCTTAAAAAATTTTGTGCTAAGAAAAGGAACGGGAGAGAGTCCTAAATGCTCTGGAATTGCTTTTCCCGATTTGGTGATCATCGAAGAAGTGTCTTTCCCCTCTGCCGCCTTGGGTGTTTTTTCGCGAAAAACCGGACTGAGACCTGTGTCCTCTTTCATGTATTTGATTTTGTGCTTAGCGGAAGGGAGAGTAAAATCGAACCGGGACTGATAGTTGGATTTTTTTCGAGATTCGCTTCCTCCCTGTTTACGCAGAAGCTGCCGCATTCGCTCTGTGACATCATTATTGTGAAAAACGAATCTCACGGTGTTAGCCTCATTAAATCTCGCTATATCGTAAAATTCAGACTTCAGACGAGAAAAATTTAGAGCGCCTTTCTCAACATCTAATCGTTGTACATCCACTTTTAAAACATTGCCCTTGTGCTTTTGTAGACCTATTCTACATTTCGCGATTTTTTTAATATCCTCTACCGGTAGATCCTCGGGATGAAGCCATTGGGTGGAATTCAATTTTAAACGATCTTTATGAGGATTAAACACTGGCTCAGGTAATTCCAAATGCTTGAGTGAGAGACTCGCAGGATTGATGGGAGTTTTAGGCACAGGAATTGTATAAAGCGATCGTGCGTTAAATTGACCATGAACATATTCGGATGGACCTAGTATATGACTGAAAATTCGATCTGTTTTTTCATGATAAGGAACAGTTAATTTGATCCATTCCACACCATGAGTTTGTGCGAATTGTTGAAGATGGCGCGCAGCACCATAAAAATTAAAGGTTCCTTCCAGGGCTTTCAGATCTTTGATGTTATAATCTAATGTATTTTCCCAGATGGTATATGATCCCTCGAGTCGATATGGTCTAGCGGCTTGGTACTTTGTACTGAGAAAAGGAGTGGGAGAGAGGCCTAAATGTTCTGGGATCGCTTTTCCCGATTTGTCTTGGAGAACTCTTTGAGCGGTGTCTTTTACTGCCTCGCGGCGAAGCGTCTTCGCCAAGAGTTTACCTGCGGATTTAAGCCGCGGGCCAACAATTGGTAAGAAAGCTAAGAAAATTGTCTGCCTGTTGTCATAATATCGCAGTGTTTCTTCAGCTGAGAAGCCTTTTTTCTGATTTTCGATGATCGCCTGCACCATATCCTTTTCGTTCTGCTCAAGCATATCAATTACGTAATCTTTGACTTGCTTGACAAAAGGGTCGATAGAAGCTGGATTTTGCAATAAGAGCGCAGGTAAAGTGCCGAGCATTGCTCTTTCTGTAGCGTAACACACCCCCTTGGTGATCTCAGGGGAAATGCCTTTTTCCTGACCTTTGCGGACGAGCTGTTCAATTGTTTTATTTCTTCGCTCGAGCAGAGCCTGTGCGGTTTCAGGGATTTTTGCGCCAACAAGTTCTGCAGTTTTTTTGACTTCTCGACAGAAATGTTCTACATGAGGCTCGCTTTTGCACAGAGCTTTACCACCGTCGATTACCAGATCGATCACATGGTCGGGAATTTTTATGAATTGCGCTAGAACCTCAGCTTGCATGTGTTGATTGAGTTCATTGTAATATTCTGAAGTTTCGTAGATTTGACGGGCCCGTACAGAAAGATCGGAACTCATGATGAACTCCTAAAAATGAGTCGGAGATTGTGCGGCAGAAATTCCTTTCTTTACCAGGAAAATTATCTTTATCCTGTTATTTTTATCTCAGTAACAATGCAAAAATAACAGGATGGTTAGGATAATAGAAATTACTTATGCGCCGGCCATTCTCTTAAGAGTAGTTCGCATGCATTTTTGAGATTATTATTTTCTTCTGAAAGAAAATGAACTTTATTTTGCGTTCGGCATAATTCTTCAAAAAAATTAAATTGTGATTCGATCCGAGACAATGCACTTTGAAGCCGATTAATTTTGTCGTTTAAATTTTCTCTGCGAACTAAAAAACCAGCTTTTTTAGGATTCAGATCTTCGCTGAGCTGTGAAACTGCTTTACTAAACTGATCTATCGCGTTGGCAAACCGATTAATTTTTTCGTTAGAAGATAGCATTGCGCTGGATAATATTTGTACCTGTTCGGTCAGGGATGAGATTTGAGCATGGGAGGGCCAGGATGGGAGATGAAAGACGGACGGTTGAGACATAGTGGGGCCCTCATGTTGCAATACGTGAACGCTGCGAGTTGTTAAGGGCTTGGGAGTTTTTTGAGGATCTCTTGTGCGTTGAAACAAACTGTGAGGTTTACTGTGGTTTGGCGCGGCGAAATGCGTCATTTCCATTTTAGTTTGACGGGAATAACTTCCCATGTGACCGTAAGGAACAAGCATCATGATTTTTTCTCCGGTTCTTTTTTAAATTTTGTGTCCAAAATTTGAAATCTGTTGAGAAAGAGATGTCATCAAAATTAAGCACTTATCCAAAGTTTTATTTTCTTCCTGAGTTTTTGGAGAAGCTTGAAATTCATTGCTTAATTGAGTCAGTGTCTGATTCAGACTTGGTATGGCGGTTCGCATAACATCCAGACATTCTTGTGAAGGTGTTTCAGAAGGTGGAGTAACACTTCCTTCGTGAATCTGCGTTGCCATTCCCACATTTGCAATTAATACAGGAGAAACCATCTATCCTCTATTTTTTAGAATCAGAAAAAAAGGAGAACGATTTATACCTCATAGCAATCAAATTTTAAAACTTAAAAACAAACTTACATTGGGGCTTACAATTTTTACATTTGCTGACTGGCAGGAATTTCCTAATCTTTGTTATAGTGTGAGCTGCCATGCATACAAACTTAAAAGATCAACGTCTCATTGTCGTGACGGGAGCGGCCGGTTTTATCGGGTCGTGCACCGTGCGTTTCCTCAATGATTTGGGGATAAATAACCTCTTGCTCGTCGACGATGTCAAAAAAACCGAAAAGTGGAAAAATTTACTCAATAAAAAGTGTGTCGATTTCATTTCGCGGCACGATTTATTCAGCTGGCTGGAGAAACAGGGACAGCGGGTAAAAGCATTTATCCATTTGGGTGCCTGTGCGGATACAATGGAGACCGATGGAAATTATTTGATGGAGAATAATTTCCGCTATACGGTGAGACTAGCCGAATATGCGCTAAAACACGGGATACGTTTTATCTATGCTTCTTCAGCTGCAACCTATGGCAATGGTGGACTCGGATTCAATGATGCTCATGAAGGGTTGGAAGAGTTAAAACCGCTCAATCTCTATGGATTTTCTAAATATTATTTCGATTTGTGGGCTAAGCAGCAAGGGATCATCGATCAGATTGTCGGCTTAAAATATTTCAATGTGTTTGGGCCGAATGAAAATCATAAAGCGCGAATGGCTTCTATGGTCTACAAAATGGTTCCCATCGTACAGAAAGAAGGGATCATCCGCCTGTTCAAGTCTTCTGAGCCACGCCGTTTTAATGATGGGGATCAATGTCGCGACTTTATTTATGTGAAAGACGCAGTGCGCATCACCTGTGAATTTTTGAAAAATGAGATCTGCGGGATTTTCAATGTCGGAACAGGAGAGACGACGACTTGGAATATGTTATCTGAGGCGATTTTCAAAGCGCTGGACAAACCTACAAAAATCGAATATATCGATATGCCGAGCGACTTAATCGGTCAGTATCAAAATTATACCTGCGCAGACATGTCGAAATATAAGCAAAAAATGGATGTGCAGACCTCATGCGAATATTCAATTGAAGAGGCAGTCGCCGATTACATTCAGAATTACTTATTAAAGGATGAGCGATGGTAAAACTCAGCGGAATGTTGAGCCGATTTAGCCCGGTGAAGGTGCTAGTGATTGGCGATTTCATGCTCGATACTTATACCACGGGGAAAGTTAAACGGATTTCTCCCGAAGCTCCCGTTTCTGTTCTCCATGTACAAAACGAAGAGAGTCGACCGGGAGGAGCTGGCAACGTCGTACTTAATTTAGTTTCTTTAGGGGCGAAAGTCATTGCGATTGGGCGTATCGGCTACGACAGTGCGGGAGAAGACTTGCGCGATGCACTGGAAAGTGAAGGAGTGGATGTCGATCATCTGATCTTGCAAAAAGGCTATCAAACCCCGGTGAAAAATCGCTTGATCGCTGAAGCGCAGCAAATTTTGCGCGTAGATTTTGAAACGATCAGCCCACTTGCCGAACCTGTAGAAGCGGAAGTACTCCAGCGACTTCCACCACTTTTAGATCAGGTACAAATCATCGCTATCTCTGATTACGGTAAAGGATTTTTGTCTCGATCGCTCTTGAAACACATTATCGCACTGGCTGCTGAAAAAAACATACCCGTAATCGTGGATCCTAAGGGAGAAGATTTTACTAAATATAGTGGGGCAGCCGTGATTAAACCCAACCTCACTGAAGCTTACGCTGCCGCTAAATTGCCTCGAGAAGCCCCCCTTGATCAAGTAGCAAGTGTTATTCTCCAGACCTGCGGTGTTGAGATGTTGATCATCACACGTTCAGAAGCAGGGATTTCTTTATTCAACAAAGCCGGCCAGCAGTTCGATTTTCCTGTGCGCTCGAAAGAAGTTAAAGATGTAACAGGTGCAGGTGATACTGTTCTTTCTATGATCAGCATTGCGCTTGCCAATACACTCGATATCAAATATGCCGCGCAACTGGCGAACATCGCAGCGGGAATGGCCATTGAGCGACTCGGTTGTGCGCGGATCACCCTCTCTGAGATGTCTGAGCGACTGTTAGAATATGACGTCGAAAATAAAATCTTCGATGAAGAGCATCTGTTTGCATTGCAGCAAGTGTTAATGGGAAAACGGTTTACCGTGCTGGGCTTGAATAGTATGCATGGAATGTCAACAGCGCTTTTCCGATCACTTCGCAAATTGTCATTTCGCGATGCTGAAAAAAAACTGATCGTCTATGTGCGCGACACCGATCCCGATGAAGAATTTGTCTCGCTTCTATCTTCACTTGCTGAAGTGGATTTCATCGTCCTTAAATGTGAAAGTCTTAAAAATCTGTGCGACATCATGCATCCTCATCAAGTGTTTATCATGGAAAACGATAAACTCGTCGCACTCGATCATGCCTCAGCGCTATTATCACGGGTTCAAGAGGGCTTAAGCGTCACTGTTGGAGCTTAATCTACATTTATTCGGTTAAGATCCCAGAGCATATTTTTATGCATACATTTTGAAAAAAGATTAAAAATGGGAAGCATTTCTTTTTCAGAATTCATTGCTTCAATTACATGGGATACCTTACATAAAACGTTTTTTGCGCAGCGTCATATTCCCAAAGGGCATTATCATTAACATTGAGATGGGATTTTATTCTGGTAGCCATAGCTCCTCCTTCTATTTGATAGAAAAATTTCAAAGGAGCATAATGATATCAAAATTTTACTTTAATGTAAGGTGAAAAGTGCCTGTGAAAAATAAATTTAAATCGTTTTAAGTTATTGGAAAAAGGCTTATACTTATAGTTCTATCAACCGTTGAGGACTCATGAAAAACTTTTTAACATTACTGACAGCAGCATCATTAACTGTAACCTGTGGGTTTGCTGATGACAATAGCTCACAAGTCGTCCAAAAGGAAGAAATCAATCTGGAAACAAATCAAATTCTGCAAACGACCCGCGAAAAACTCGCTGCTCTTGCCCAGAACGATCCCGTAGTAATGAAACATTTCGATGAGTTGGTAGAGGTGTTAAATACCGCTTTTTCTAAAGAAAAGAGTTTGTCGTCTAAAAATGTGGCAGACATCTGTAGTGGGATCACATTTGCCGCGGAAAAACACCACCTGCAAACCCGTAAAAATAAAGAAAAAACTCCCTACATTTCTCATCCAATTGGTGTAGCCTATAATGTGATGGCAATTGGTGAGGTGCGCGATTCAGATGTGATTATCGGAGCTCTACTTCACGACACGGTAGTCGATACGCAGACCACATTAGGAGAAATCGAAGGTAAATTCGGTAAAATAGTCGCTAATTTAGTTCAAGAAGTCACCGAAGATAAATCGCTTGCTTCAGAAGAGAGAAAGCGTCTACAAGTTGTAAACGCTGTGCAAAAATCCAAAGGAGCTGCGCAGATTAAATTAGCCGATAAATTATTCAATCTAAACGATCTTAACGAACATCCACCATCCGATTGGACGCGCGCGCGCATTGACCGCTATTATGAATGGGCGCAATCTGTTGTCAATCGTTTACCTAAAGCCAATGATAAATTACAAGCTGCGGTCGATAAAGTGATTAACAATTACTGGGAAAAACAGGGCACTTCCAAGTAACTCAAGCTAATTCACGCAGGCGCCCAATTCTTTCTTCAAGAGGTGGGTGAGTCGAGAGTAAACGGAGAAATCCGCTCTTCGTTTGCGTGGAAATTTTCAAGGCTTGAAACGAAGGTTTTGCCGTTTGTGGGTCACGAATCGCTTGCAATTTTTGGAGTGATTCTAAAGCGGCAATCATCTTATCTCTTCCTGCAATGTCGGCTCCGCCGCGGTCGGCGCGAAATTCTCTAAAACGAGAAAATGCGCAAACGACCATCGAACCGAAAATCATAAACACCACTTCGAAGAGAAAGACGAAAATCATATAACTAAAATAGGAACCCGAAGATCCGTCACGGCTTCGTCCTATTCCTGAGAAAATGTAAGCCAACACGCGAGCGAGGAACATCACAAAGGCATTAACGACACCTTGTATCAGCGTCATTGTCACCATGTCACCATTGGAGATGTGTGCAATCTCATGAGCGATAACGCCCTCTAATTCTTTTTGCGACATTCGATGTAATAGCCCCGAAGAGACCGCGACAAGGGAGCGCTTTTTGGTGGGACCTGTAGCAAAAGCATTGGGCTCTGGTGACTCAAAAAGACCCACTTCAGGCAAATCAGAGAGATGTGCATCGCGGGCAAGTTGATGAACAGTCGCTACCAAACGGCGTAAATCGGCATCTTTTGTCTCAGGATCAATCACATGTACGCCCATCATCCACTTGGCCATTTGACGCGATAGTGCAAGCGAGATGAAAGCCCCGCCCATGCCCCAGATCAAACAGAAAATCAATAAAGATTTTACATCCAATCCATAGCCTTTTAAAAAGGGCTGAATGTGGAATAGATTGAGAATAAGCGACAAGGTAATCAAAACGAGAAAGTTGACAGCAAGAAATAAAAATATTCGCTTTGCAACGGCCATAATTTACCTAAGTTATGAGCTAAATATGCGCGTTTTTCTCTATGCCGTCAATGAGAAAACCACAGAGGGATTTTTCGTGCCCGAGCCCGTGTGCGTGCCCGAGCCCGATTTTCTTTCTCAGTGGTGTCCCGTCTCTGTGGTAAAAAAGCACCACAGAGATAAAAAACCACAGAGGGATTTTTCGTGCCCAAGCCCGTGTGCGTGCCCGAGCCCGATTTTCTTTCTCAGTGGTGTCCCGTCTCTGTAGTAAAAAAGCACCACAGAGATAAAAAACCACAGAGAGAGTTTTCGTGCCCGAGCCCGTGTGCGTGCCCGAGCCCGATTTTCTTTCTCAGTGGTGTCCCGTCTCTGTGGTAAAAAAGCACCACAGAGATAAAAAACCACAGAGAGAGTTTTCGTGCCCGAGCCCGTGTGCGTGCCCGAGCCCGATTTTCTTTCTCAGTGGTGTCCCGTCTCTGTGGTAAAAAAGCACCACAGAGATAAAAAACCACAGAGAGAGTTTTCGTGCCCGAGCCCGATTTTCTTTCTCAGTGGTGTCCCGTCTCTGTGGTAAAAAAGCACCACAGAGATAAAAAACCACAGAGGGATTTTTCGTGCCCGAGCGCGTATGCGTGCCCGAGCCCGATTTTCTTTCTCAGTGGTTTATTTTTCGATTTGATTTTTCTTTGCATATTAATTCGAAAATGTGTCATTCATTCATCTTTCGTACTGTAGCTTACAACGTTTACTGTCGAGGTGCAACGCGCATGGGTATCGAACTGAGTACACGAAATATTAAGAAAAAAAAACCGTGTGATTTGCGTAAAGAATTGGCGGAAAAGAATGCCTGCTTCGTATTGATCACTTGCGGCGAGCCAACCGAAGATGGTAAGATGCATGTTGAAATGATATACGAGGGCGATGCATCACTTGCTGCCTATCTCATCGAAAGTGCCCAAGATTTTATCGAATGAACAAACTTAATGCAATGAGCACAATTTCTGCTCCACAACTGAAAAAATGGTATCGTGATCATTACGATCAAACGATGAAGGATTTCTTCACGTTTTTAAGTTTTCCCAGCATCAGCACGGATCCCAATTACGAACAAGACTCAAGACGTACAGCTGAATGGCTCCGCGATTTCATGAATACGATTGGACTTGAAACGACGCTCTGGGAAACACCCGGATTACCCGTTGTATTTGGTAAGCATTTAAAAGCCGGACCTGATCGGCCTACTGTGCTCATCTATCATCATTACGATGTGCAACCTGTCGATCCACTTGATTTATGGAAGAGCGATCCGTTTAAACCGGTGATAAAAAACAATCGCGTGTATGCTCGAGGCGCTGTCGATAATAAGGGTCAGTGTTTTTATTCTCTGACGGCATTAAAAGCATTTTTGGAACTGGCTGATCAATTCGATTTCAACATCAAAGTGTTTATCGAAGGAGAAGAAGAGTCGGGGGGTCGTGGAACAGCGGCGATTTTAAAACAAAAGGAAGCTGAGCTACAAGCCGATCATCTGCTCGTCGTTGATTTCGATATTCCCAATGCGACAACACCCGGCATTACACTGGGTATGCGCGGCCTTGTGGCGCTCAATGTCGAATGCACCAATTCCGCAATTGACCTACATTCAGGTGTGCATGGAGGAATTGCTTTAAATCCGAATCGCGCTCTTGCCGCATTGCTCGCAGGAATGTGGGATAAAAGCGGAAAAATCGCCATTCCTCATTTATATGATGACGTGAAAATTCTCTCTCATGAGCATTTGTCTCGAGTCGATATGACCTTTGATCGTGAGCAATATCAAGATAGCTTTGGCGTACAAGCTTTTTGCATGGAAAATGGTTATTCCGTCAAAGAATCGAATTGGTTGCGTCCTTCTCTTGAAATCAACGGAATGTCAGGCGGATATACCGGTGCTGGATTTAAAACGGTGATTCCGGCCAAAGCCCAAGCAAAAATTTCCTGTCGCCTCGTCCCGGATCAAGATCCCGAACGCATCGGTAAATTAATTGCCGATTACCTTAAAGGCAATGTCCCGCAAGGAATTGATGTCAAAGTAGATTTGCATCATGGAGCTCCCTCCTATCGCAGCAATTTTGATTCTTTTATTGTCAAAACAGCGGCTTTAGCCTATGAAGAGATATTTGGGAAGCCATGTAAATACCTCTTTTGCGGTGCCTCCGTTCCCATCGTGGTCGATTTGGCCCGCGCCTCTAACGCTGAGGTTGCGATGATTGGCGTAGGTCTTGCGGATGATGATATTCATGCACCCAATGAGCATTTCGGTCTCGATCGCTTTGAACTGGGTTTTTTGACCATCGGGCGGATCTTGGCGCGACTTTAGAGACTGTTGTTGAATTAAGACTTGGACGATTTTCGATTCAAATTGCAGGGGCAATATACGTTAGTTGATATTACCCCTGCAATTTGAATCAAAAAGCGGCTCAAAAGAACCCAAAAATCGACAGAAGCTTAATTCAACAACAGTCTCTTAGGAGGAAAAGCATGGAAAAGCAAGCAAAGCTCTCGATTTGGAATCAGTTAGGGCCAGTGCTACTTTTAGGATCTTTTGCCGCGCTTTTTCTGAAATGCGCACCTGTATTTTGGCCGCTTGCGCTCACAGCTTTTATCGGCTATGCCACGATCTTGTACTTTAAAAAAGGGGGCTTGTTTCTCTCTTTTTTCATCCTCGCTGCAGTTGCCCTCTTGCTCGTCCGTTCGCGATCAGAATTCGTGTGGCCGCTGCTTCTCACAGCTTCGATTGCGCTTTCATGGTGGCTAATTTTTTTGAGCGATAAAGAAGCCTCTTCACTTCACTTTGAGCAAGAACAAAAACTCCAATCTCTCGAAGAAAATTCGCGCCTGTTAGATAAGCAGCTGCGCGAAGCTAAAGTGTCGATTTCCAAAGAGAGTAAAGATCTCATCGTTGAAAAGGAGCGCTTAAACACCCAACTCAATCAAACTCGCAATTCTCTTCAAGTCTCCGAAAAAAAGACTGAAAAACTCAGTGAAAAGTGCGAACAGCTCTCCCAGGATCTATTTTCTCTGCAACGCAAAGAGATCGCTTTTCAACATGCGCTTGAAGAAGCACAATCGCAAGTGTTAAAACTGAAAGCTGCCTTAGAAAAGCCTAAAGAGCTTGCACCCACGATCGTGCCGATGCAAGAGGATTCTGCTCAGGAACAATGGCAATATCAATATGGCAATCTCCGCGAACAATTTGTGGAAAAATCAGAAGCCCTCGATCAAGCTCGTAAAGAATTATTTAAATTAGAAAACGACTATCTGGCTTTGCAAAGAACGATGGAAGAGCAAGTGCTTGAAGGTGTGGAAGAGGATTTACTCTTGATTAAGAACCTCAAGCGCTTAGAAGAGGAACAGCTCGAGCTTGAAATGCAAGTTTCTCATTTACAAGAACTTGTTACATCCCTTATTTCGCCTAAAAAACGCAACACAAAAGTCAAAAAATCTCTTAACTCATCCGAGGATGGCTTGCCGCTCCTCATTCAGGAAAAAATCGACCAAACCTGGTCTAAAGAATCCATTTAAAGTAATTTGTTAATATTTTAATTATTTAGTATATTTGTTATAATATATTTAAATTAACAATTCTTAATACTATAGGTTAAAAAATGGCATATCCAACAAACAATAATAATCAAAATACAGAAAGTCTTTCTGTTACAACTTATAACTGTTTTGCTGATGAATATATGGGCCCATGGAAGGCTGTTACTTCTCCTCAGCAACAAGCTTATGCTGCAAGCCCTAATCGTCAAGTTGATATTATAACAAAAGTTACATCGCTCAATTCAGATGTGATTTGCTTACAAGAAGTCTCAGCCAAAAATATTAACACACTTTATTCAGAGATGGCAAAAAAAGGCTATTTTGGAATTTATGAACAAGGTGAACAAAAGCCTGATGGTTGCGCCGTTTTTTATAAAAACTCTAAATTCAATAATCCTTCAAAAGAAGTTCTTCACTATCGAGATGGAACAGGTCGATTAGCGTTATTTATACATCTCAAAACAGCTCAAGGAAATCCAGTCACTGTATGCACTACGCACCTTGCTGGGGGACATCAAAATATACAATTAGCCCAATACGAAATCCAACAAGTCATCTCTAAAGTAAGCCGGATTGCGACTCCAGTAATTATTTGCGGAGATTTTAACTTTATTCCTGCTGATTCCCGCTTTGGACAAATGCAACAAGCGGCTTTTGCGGATACGTTGAAGGGACAAAATCTGAATACGTCAATTGCAGCTAGTGCTTCAGGAGCTAATAAGTCTCGTATGGATTACATTTGGCATTCTAGAGCAGTAAATGTGACTCAATCTGCTGTTACTGGAAATTTAGATTATTTCTTCAGTCAAAATGAACCATCAGACCACCTTCCAGTCAGCGCAACTTTAAATATCCCAAGCCAAGCGCCTCAGATCCATTTTCCATCTTCAACGACAGTCCAAAATCCCTTTCCTGCAGCATCGTTTAAAGGAAAGCTATTTGCCGAAGCCCAAAGAAGAAATAATTCACTGAACTTGGCAGGTTTTCAGCACATGTTAAACAATGCTGAAAATGCGAGTAGTGGACAAAGAGGAACCTTTATTCCCCACCTTTTCAGACAGATTGCCTTGCTTTCTCAAACATATGACGAAGCTAAAGTATTGTCTGAGGCGGTTAACACTTTTTCTCCCTCAAATACACCATTTCAGCCCAGAAATATTCAACAAGGTCCATTCCGCATTAAGTTAATGCATCAATTCAATCAATCTATTCCTCAAGGATTGAGTGCCGATATTTATAATGTCTTGGCTACTGAGTTTGAAACTCTTTTACAACAATCAGAATTGGAAAAGCAAAATACGAATGGTAACTTTTTGCAGATTTTAAACAGCAAAATTGTAAATCTCCCAGGAAGATTTGTCCAGCAGCTCTTTCAAAATGCAGTTACACCGGCTCCGCAAAATACAACTCAATATCAATCACCTCAGCCTCACACTCCAATGCCGCAATACAATGCGCCGCAGACAAGTATGCCGCAAATTTCCCAACCAAGCGCACCGCAAATGGTAGCGCCACAAGCACAACCAATTGTTAAAACTACGGTCATCAGAGTTCAATACGACCTAAAAGGTGGCAAGAAATTGTTTGTTCGCGGGGACATTCCAGGTGTATTGGGTTGGGATGCAAAAGGAGCCAAAGAGATGACCCCAGGGATGAATGGCTTTTGGGAGTTGAAAATCCCAGGCAATTTCAACGACTTTGAGTTTAAGTTTGTGATCGACAATGACGACAGCAAATGGGAATCAGGACAAAATCACAAAATCTCATGCGGAAAAACAGAAACAATAACTCCTAATTCCTAAATCATGCGTATGATGAATTAAAAGCTTTATCTACGCCGCTAGAGACATGTCTCTAGCGGCACGCTAAAACTGTTATCCCTTCATCTTTCAATTAAATTAATGTTAAAATTTCGTGGCCGTGTTCGGTGATTAGGATGGTATGCTCCCATTGTGCGCTGGGTTTACCATCGATGGTGCGCGCAGTCCAATGATCTTTTTTATCGATATAACCCTCGCGTGCACCGGCATTGATCATCGGTTCGATGGTAAAGGTCATGCCAGCAACCAGGGGAATTTGCACTTGATTGAAGTGATGAGGGATTTGGGGTGGCTCATGAAAATGTACTCCGGTGCCATGGCCGACGAATTGATTGACTACAGAGCAGCCCTGATCTGTGGCATAATCTTCGATGACATCGCCGATTTCGTTGATGAGCACTTCGGGTTTTAAAATTGCTATGGCGCGCATTAAACACTCATGTGAGACAGCGATCACGCGGCGCTTTTCTTCATCGATTTGTCCAATGGCTACCATTTTACTGCAATCGCCAAAATAACCATCGAGTTTGCAGGTGACATCGATATTGAGACAATCGCCCTCTTTTAACGGCGTATCGTCAGGAATCCCATGACAGATCACATCGTTGAGAGAAGTGCAGATACTTTTGGGAAAGGGAGGCGTCCCATACCCTAAGGGAGCAGGTATTGCGCCTGCTTCGAGGTGAAGTTGATGTGCAAAATCGTTGAGTTGATTAGTAGTGATTCCCGCTTTGGCCATTTTGCATGTACGATCGAGGATCTGCGCGGCGAGTTTACAGGCTCGGCGAATGCCTTGAATTTGCTCATCGGTTTTGAGCAGAATACCGTATTTTTTGCGATATTGATCGCGTAAATCGATGTTGGGATTGGGATGAGGAAAGTGACATTTCTTCCATTTTTTCCCACTGCGGCACCAACATAGCTCATTGCGATTATTCATAAAAAACCTGTTTCAAGACGAGCCCATGGGCGGGTGCTGTCATCCCAGCGCGGGTGCGATCTTTGCTATTAAGAATCTCATGAAGATCCTGCGCATTGAGTTTGCCGCAGCCCACATAAGCTAGGGTGCCGGCAATGTTGCGCGCCATTTTGTATAAAAAATGATCGCCGACGATTTTAAGGCATAAGCGCTGATCAGGTAAAGGAGCAATTTCTATTTTTTCTAAGTGGCAAATCGGATCGCGATCCCATTGCGACCGTTCGTTGCAAAATGTAGAAAAATCGTGCGTACCGAGCAGCTTTTGAGCTCCGAGTTGCATCGATGAAATATCTAAAGCATAGGCAAAATGCCAAGATGTGTCGCGGAAAAATGGCAGTTGTGTAGCCGAATGGCAAAGATGATACCAGTACTCTTTTTTTCTGCTGCTAAGTGTCGGATGAAAGCTGTCGGGCATTTCCTCAATAGAAAGAACGGAAATTTCCTTGGGAAGCAGCTGGTTCAAACGATATTGTAAATTGGACAAAGCTAAAGGTTTTTCAGTGAAAAAATTAACGACTTGCCCTTCCGCATGGACGCCGGCATCCGTGCGACTGGCTGCTTGCAATGTTATCTCGTGTTGCAAAATAGTTTGCAAGGCTTGCTGCAGCGCTTCTTCTACGCTGATTCCCATTTTCGTCTTTTGCCAGCCCGCAAATGACGCGCCGAAATAAGCGATTATCAGTTTAATGTTGCGCATGAGAGCAGTGCTCAAGGAAGAGCTGTGCGCCTTCGAGGAACATTTGCACAGCAATCAAGGTTAAAATCAAGCCCATCAATCGCTCACAAGCGATCAATCCGCGAGAACCGAGTAATTTTTTCCAAAGCGAAGAGCTGATCAAAATCAGTGTAGAAACTGCCCATGCGACGACGACTGCCGTGACAGTCAATCCCATGTTATCTTTGTTCTGACCAGAAAACAGCATAACAGCCGCTAGCACCGCAGGCCCTGCGACAAGCGGTGTTGCAAGAGGAACAATAAAGGGTTCTTTTTCATGACCTAGACCCACTTCTGGATCGCGACGCACAGGAAAAATCATCTTGAGTGCGATCAAAAATAAAATGATTCCACCCGAAATCAAAATCGTCGGCATGGTCACATTGAGGAATTTGAGCAAAGCATCGCCGACAAAAGTAAATAATACAATTATCAATAGTGCTATGAGCAGCTCACGCATGATGATTTTGCGCTGGCGACGTGGCTTGATATCTTTAAGGACAGCGATGAATACAGGAACGTTGCCGATGGGATCCATCAGCAAAAACAAGGCGAACGCCATCGAGAACATTTTCATCCACCAGGTGTCCATGTCTACATCCTTTAGCAACTTATAGCAAAAACAGCATTTAAGGTTCAAGAGATGCGCCAGCAGTTTCAGCAAAAAGGGAATTGCAATTTAAATTTGTTTGGATTAAACCTTTAAGAAACTCAAAAAAGTCCTAACAATTAGGGAAAGCATGAGACATAAATATTTACCTTTGTTAAGTTTTGCCATATTTTCACTTACTGTACACGCAGACTACCGTCAAGATGATTTTGCTGATGAAGACAATGATTTTGTAGCGCAAATGCCGCAAAGAAACGTGCCATCAAATCAACAGAACATGGAGCCTCGGCATCATATTCAACCCTGCAATAGTCCCACTCCGCCGGCGATGATCGTGTTAGCGTGGGAGGCAGAACCTTTTGTGACAGCCGACTATTTGTATTGGACTGCCAGACAAGAAAACATGTGCTATGCAATTGAGCGGCAGGCGATGAATTTTGGACTAGGACAAGTCGAGCAAGTTCTTAAAAAAAGTAAGGTATTGACCCCACATTGGAAATATGCTTCAGGCTTTCGGGTAGGCACTGGATTAAATTTCAAACACGATGGGTGGGATACTTATCTCAATTATACGTGGTTTCATCCTCAGAAAGTTAAAGATCATAAATCTGCTGTTGTAAGTCAAAATCCTCCAATAGAAGGGGGCTTGTCCACTGCGTGGTCCACTCCTCTAAATGGTCCAACGACATTCCTAATGGATGAAGCTTCGGAAAGTTGGAAGTTTAGATACGATGACATCAATTGGGAATTGGGAAGAAATTTCTTTATCAGTCGTTACCTCACGTTGCGACCATTCGGCGGGTTAAAAACGACCTGGCAACAACAAAGGCAAAGAATATCCTATAATGAAAACTTATCTGCAGGGATCGTCATTAGAGACTTCTCTATCATCAATCATGTTCATTTTTGGGGCATTGGTATTCGCGCAGGTCTTAATTCGGCATGGTATCTCTACAAGAAATATCTCAGCATAGTAGGTGATATCGCTTTTTCAGGATTATGGAGTCGCATTAAAACCTCCCAACGTCAACCTCAGTCATTCAGATTTGCAGGGATGACTAGAACTGGAACAACGTTACATACCACAGATAATTTTCATACGATTAAACCGGTGATTGAATGGGCGCTTGGCATGCAATGGGATGCTTGGATCCATCACAATCGTATGAAGTTTGCATTGCGTGCTGCTTGGGAAGAACAAATTTGGTTTGATCAAAATGAACTCCCCGAATTTCAACTTGCGCAATATTACAAAGCTCGAGGCGGTAACCTTTCGATCGAAGGTTTAAGCGTTCGCGCGCGTTTTGACTTCTGATTTTGCAAAACATCAAGCAGGGGAAGATTACACCACTGAGCTCACAGAGAAAAGAATCGAGGAACGCTGAGGTAAGAAAAAATAGTAATTTTCCTCTGTGATCTCAGTGGTTAATTCGTGATCGATTCTGCTTGGATGATTCCCCACAACTTATGCAAAAATCTGGTTTGCTTCGTGGTAAGAGGAAAAAGAAAAAATAGAAAATCTTGATTTTTAGAAAAAGCAGCTTTGGTCCAGTTAGCCGATCCCATAATCAATAGGCGATCATCAATCACCGCCCATTTATGATGGAGCAGCTGTCTACCTTGACTTTTTAAAATTTCAATTCCGGCTGTTTCCATCGACTCTATGGTTTTACGGCTGGCGCCTTTCGCCGTATAATAATCAACAGCAATCGTCACTTTTACTCCCCGTTGTTGCGCTTGGATCAGGGCCTGCGCGATCTCAGCATGGGTCAACGTAAACATGGCAACTGAAATCGAAGTTTGGGCTGTATGGATACTTTCAAGCAGCTGTTTTAGGCCAGTCTTCTGGGGATCAGGAAGGAGAAAGAGTTCTCCTTGCTGTTCTTTGAGAGGAAAAGAAAAATGAGTCGCTGTCGGGTGCTGTAAAAAAGCGGCAAGAGAAGGATGGTAAAGTCCCAAAATCAGGTTATCGTGATGGCGCAGAGAGGATAGCGTTAGGTTAGCTGAACCTAAAAAGATTTGAGCTTGGTCGATCAGTATAATTTTACGATGCATCAGCCCCTTACTTTTAACTGGATTGACATCGGCCAATGGGAGGAGCTTTTTTAACGAGCTAGAGGCGGAAGGGTCGTATTCTACATATACGGGAAGTCCTTGCTCGGTTTTTTGGATGAGTATCGCTAAAATATCGGGATCGGTGATGCCATAGACGCTTAAATGGATGGCTTGCCCAGCCTGTTTTAAAGCCTGGTAAAAAATAAATTTAATATCATGGCGGGTCTGATTGGAATACAGCAATAGGGGTTGCTCTGGATTGGGTAGGGCTATGTGCGTTGCGGCAACGATTAGGTAGCCATAGAAAAAAATAATACCGCCTATCAATAGGGAAATGCCGATTTTACGAGCTTTGATAGACGGTAACAACTAGACCTGTTCGCCGCGAGCACGCATGTCGCGGATGATGGAAGGGAGACCGACTTTATCGATTGTACGCAGGGCATTCGTAGATAGCCGCAGGGTGACAAAGCGGTTCTCATCAGCAAACCACAGACGTTTTTTCTTTAAGTTCGGTAGGAAACGGCGCCGCTTAATTCCCGTGACTTTAAGACCGATCCCTTTCTTTTTCTTGGCAATCCCGCGGAGTGCATAGGATTTGCCGCGGACCGGGACTTTTCCAGTCACCTGACATCTCTTAGACATGATTTCACCTCGAATTCTTTTTGGCAGCATCTTAGCAGCTTAAAACTTATTGAACAAGAATATTTAGAGGATTTCGCGTAACTACATCTGCTTGACCGAAGAGATAAGTTGGGTTAGTTTAAAATTTAAACTTGGTTGGTGACTGTGGAAGAGCTGTACGCAGATTTTGTGGTGATTGGTTCAGGCCCTGCAGGGCAGAAAGGAGCTATCCAAGCGGCGAAGCTGGGTAAAAGTGTCATCGTCATCGAAAGAGATTCTCACCCTGGTGGTGCCTCACTCAACTCCGGAACGATTCCTTCCAAATCGCTAAGAGAAGCGATCCTCGACTTGACCGACTTTTATCAGCGGAGCTTCTACGCGCAAAATCGGCCGATCCGCTCGATATCGATTAATGACTTAAACTTTCGGCTTAATATTACACTCGACGAAGAGCGTAAAATGTTACTCCGTCAGTTTGAGAAGAATAAAATCCGTCTCGTTCACGGCACGGCGCGCTTTCAAGATAAAAACAACATCGTCGTTCTAGATAATGAGCAAAAAGTGCTCTACAAAATCACCGCCGATTATTTTTTGATCGGCACCGGATCGAATCCACGCAATCCCACGCATGTGCCGTTTGACGATCAGAAAATTCTCGACTCCACGCGCTTACTTTCGATTGACCATGTGCCTAAAACCCTTCTTGGTATTAGGTGGAGGGATCATCGGCTCTGAATATGCGAGTTTTTTCGCCGCACTCGGAACTGAGGTCACTGTGGTTGACAAACGAGATCATCTCTTACCACTATTAGATACTGAAATCGGCATGCATTTGCAAAAAGCACTCACATCTATTGGTTTAAAAATGGTGGGCAATAAAGAGTTCGATGATATACGCAGACTCGATGATCATGTCGAAGTGCGATTTAAAGACGGCAGCAAAATGCAAACGGAGATTTTGCTCTACGCCTTGGGAAGAGAAGCAAATGTCGATAAACTGCAAATCGAAAACGTCGGAATCGCTGTCGACAAGTCGGGCTACATTCCGGTAAATGCTTTATTTCAAACAGTCATTCCTAACATTTATGCCGCGGGCGATGTTATCGGTGCTCCTGCACTGGCCTCGACAAGTATGGAACAAGGACGATTAGCAGCTCGGCATGCATTTGGCGCGCAAACCCATCACTTCCCGACGTTTTATCCGATCGGCATTTATACGATTCCAGAAATTTCTTCGTGCGGGTATACTGAAAATCAACTGAAAGGGCTCGGCTTTCGATACGAGATTGGACGCGCCTATTATTACGAAATCGCACGCAATCAGATTGTCGGCAATGATCCAGGTATGTTTAAAATCCTGTTTCATGCGGAAACGCTAGAAATATTGGGCATCCATATCATCGGTAGAGCGGCAACAGAAGTGATTCACATTGGTCAAGTGGCGATGAGTTTTAACGCGCGGATTGATTATTTTATCGATCAAGTGTTCAATTATCCGACCTATGCTGAAGGGTATCGAATTGCTGCCCTCAATGGATTTAACAAAGTCAAGCACCGAAAATAAGGTAGTGAATGGCGATCTACGACTTTTCTCAAACAGAAAAAGTAATTCCGCAAGACCCTGAAACAGCTGAAGAATTTTCTCCGCCGATTAAACTTAAGGCGCGTATCTTTTCTTCACTCGCTGCCCGTCTGTTTTTTTTGTTGCTACTCGTTGCTGATCTACTGTGGACTTGCTATTCAGTAACGCTGTTAATCATCTCTGTACTTGGGACAGCATTTTCTTGGGGAAAAATGCCCCAATTTCTTCGTCTAAGAGAAAAAGGTTGGGTGTCTTTGCGCCGCTCGCTCGTCTGCGGTGTTTCATTATTTCTGGCGATCTTCAGCCCCGCTTTTGGAATCATGATCGCTTGCACATACTTCCTGATGTATGACAAGTCAGGAATCGAAGAGGTAGTTCCGTCATCTTTGCAATCGCAATTCAAAGAGTTCTTCCCCAAAGGGGAAGAATGAAGCTCCCCACTTAAGGGGAGCAAAAAAATAGACTACTTTTCAAAGCTAACATTGCTTGATTCTATTGTCACATGATGACCAGAGTCTTTTAGATTGACTGTGTTATTAAGTCCTTCTTGATAAGAGAGCTTTCCGCTAACAGTTTTGACATACTTATAGCTCATAGTCTTGTCTATTTCTGATGCTTGAGCATGAATAGTGAATGAGCGTTCAAAGAAATTCTGTGTTGTTGGTACAACAGGGTCTGAAGGATAGTCTCTATCCCATCTCAGTGCTGCTATTCCCTCACCACGAATGCTTATTGCATCTTTGGTTTCTTCTGTAAGTTTTACATATATCTTTACAGCTTTGCCACAAACCTCGCTCATTCTTCTATCTTCAGCAGGTTTTTGGGAGACTTGTGCAAAATAGCCATAAGCGCTTTGTTGAGGTTGAGGTAATTGAGCAGCATTAAAGGTATCATATGCAGCTTGTAAATTATGTTGTTCCGGTGGTGCGGAAGAAACAGTTGTAGTAGTTGCAGCCATAGTGTTCCTCATAGGTAAATAGTTCGGTTTTAAAGATGTCTTCACCGCCATAGTTGGCGAAAACAACGACCAAATTTTATATTGGATTTACACAAACTTTACAAATAAAAAATGATCAGAGGGATTCGATCACGGTAGTGTAATGGGGGAGTAACTCGGGATAAAATTTTTCCAGTCGTACGCGCAGACTTTCCGTCATTTCTTTGACATGCGGGATGTAATTTTCGCGCAGTTGAATTCCATCTTTTTTGAACATCTCTCCGACGTCGATGTGAATCGCGCGCTTATTTGTGATTCCATAATTTTTGCGTAACACGGGATCATCGTCGATGTAGCCTTTCTTGCAGCAATCGGCGACTAAGAGAACTACATCGGCGACCACTTTTTTGGCCTCATCGATTTTTCTTTCAGAAACTAGTTTGTCTAATGTGGGATAAATCAAATTGGCTTTGTGCTGCAAAATGAAGGTCACTTGATCGAGAGGAATTTGGTATTCGGCTTGAGTGCTGTCAACAAGTGTCACATGCCGCTTTAAATAGTCGGTGTGATTGATATGCAGCAGAATTAAACCCGTTTCATCTTTGAGGATTTGGGCGCTATCTTGATAGCTTTGCATGTTTTCATTCAATCTCTGTAGGTTGTATTTTAGGATTGCTTTGCGCCGTGGTGAAAATTGATAGGAAATGGGATGCGTAAGCCAAGGAAACTTGCGCAAGTGTGAAGCATAGCGATGAAACTTAATCACATATTGCTGATCTTCCGAGATGAATGCAAAGCAGTGACATCCTTTGGCCAAGTAGTGGAATTTCTGATTGAATACTTTATCGAGAAAAGTTTCTTCTTCAGCGGTTGGAGGTGAGACATCCCATTCGGGTCGGTTGTCAATGGAAGAAAAAATAAATCGAGCGCAAAAACTGTGATTACGTTTGAAAAATACTCGATCAATGCGCGAAAGCGCAGCGATAAAAACCACTAGCACTAGCGGGAAAAATAACTTTCGACTCCAACGGCTCATTGCAAAATGTTAATTTTTAAGGGCTTCAAAAATCAAGCTTTTTTAGTTATAAAGATTAACGCAAAGACGCCACGCCGCGAAGACGCAAAGATTATAATCCATTTTCTTCGCGTCTTTGCGGCTTGGCGTCTTTGCATTGATCTTGGTGTTCTGGTTCGCTAAGACCCTTCAATCTTGCATCGTAATAGACAAATAAATCGGGGTGGTATTTTTTGAGCCAATGGCTGAGTCGCTTGGTCTTTAGAAGGATTTCTTGTTTGTAGTGGGCAGGGTTTTTGAGCGACTCATCATAGACAAACGAGCTGATGTCTAATGTGATAGCACCATCTTCAGTGAATCCAAAATTTTGCCGCAGCGATGTGTCACAATCACGCAATCCCTTTTGGTACAGAGTTAGCAAACAATCGATGACATCATCGATGCACTGTTTGGCTTGGGGAATGTCTTGCTGTTGCAGGAGTTTGTCTAGATGAGGGATGAGCAGCTCAGCTTTTTTTTGCACGACAAACTCCGTCGCATCGAGATCCACCCTATGTTGGACTCCAATCGGGTCGATCAATGTGATAGGCTGATGTCGCCCTTGGGTTTTGTTTAAATGAACGTAGAGAAGACCTGAGCGATCTTTGGCGTGCTCAAGGAGCAACATGCAACTGTTAAAATTAAATTCTTGAAAGTAGGTTGCGGTGGTGGATAAAGAAGGACTTTTAAGCAAGAGCTTCCCGATAGAAAAATCTTTAATCAGCTCGGATGGGAGTAGATGGGAATGCTTATAAAATTTGAGGACGGTCTTTTGATCGGCTCCTAAAAAGGCATAACACCACCCACCCGAGCCCAAGAAAGTGAAAGGTTGATCGAGTAAGGCATTAATTTGCTTCTGATCTTCAGTAGAAAGAAAGGGGGTTTCCCAGCGTGTATCATTTGGCAAATTAGAGAGGATTCGATACAAACGAAAGCCGCGGGTTTGCTCTTCACAGAATAAATACAGCCCCGCACAGAGTGCGGCTGCACTGATAAAACCAAGTATTTTTTTTAAATGCATAAATTTAACATATTGTGCCCCAAACCTAAAGCGAGATCAATTAAAAATTTTTCTAAATTGGTTGTGGAAAGGGATTGGCGCGAAACGAAATCTCTATGGTATTCTTGTTCTCCAATCACGGAAAAGGGTATGGCAGAAGTCGAACGAGCTACTACAGGGTCTCGCGAAACGCGGCTGGCGCTATTATGGATGAACCTAGCTGCTGAGCCGCTCATTTCTTTGTATACCTTGATTCCTTTCATTTTACGCAAAGATCTCGATGCTTCAGTATTTCAAGTGTCGCTATTCATCATGCTCCGTCCCGTTCTTTCCGTCTTTTCTTTTTATTGGAGTGCCTATCTCAAAGAAGGGAAAAAACGTTTAATCTATAATCTCGTTAGCGCGTCGATTTTAGCTTATCTTCCTTTCCTATTTTTTCCTTGGGTAGACAGTTTTTGGTTTTTATTGTTTGCCTCCGCGATGTACCAGCTATTTAGTAAAGCGGCGATCCCACCGCTAATCGAAATCTTGAAACGCAATATTCCCAAAGCCCCTCGCGAACAGGCTTTTTCTCTCTATTTTATTTTGAGTTTCGTCGAGAGCGGTGTGCTGGGATTGCTGTTTGGAGGTATACTCGATTCTCATGCGCTGGATTGGAAAATGTTGTTTTTCTTCGCTTCTTTGATCGGGTTAAGCAGCATTCTTTTATTTTCGCGACTGAAAGTGCCTGAGCTAACAACCTTTAAACCCTCTGCGACTTCTTCGTCGATTGCCCACCCCTGGAAGGAGAGTCTTCATCTCATACGCAATAGAGCCGATTTTGCTCAATTTCAAGGGGCTTTTATGATTGGCGGATCAGCACTCATGCTGATGGCCCCCGCGCTCTCGATCTACTATGCTGACACGCTAGCACTTTCTCATACGAACATCACGACGGCGCGTTTCATCTTTATGGCGCTTGGCGTAGCGGGATCCTCTTTGCTCTGGAAAAAAGGATTATCGCATGTCCCTCTGCTCAAACTCACATCCTGGGTTTTAGTGGGATTTGGGCTGTTTCCGATCGCACTGCTCCTAGCAACAGCTGATGTGTGGTTTCTCTATCTGGCATTTCTGATTTATGGTGTAGCACAAGCGGGTAGTCATCTGATTTGGAATCTTTCCGGGACTTTATTCTCTGCTGATCAAGACAGTTCTCCCTACACCAGGGTCAACATCTTGATGCTTGGGCTTCGCGGAGCGATAATGCCGTTATTAGGGGGTTTATTGTGTTATCTGTGTGGACCGATCCCCATCTTGCTTCTGGGGATGATTCTGTGCTTTTCTGGTGTGTGGTATTTGGCTAAACAAAAATTCACTGAGCAAATCCAATAAAACGCGCCTGATTCTCTTTCGTGCCCGTGCCCGTGCCCGTGTGCGTGCCCGTGCCCGATTCTGCTTTAGTTTTTTACCAGAGATAAACACCACAGAGGAAAAATCGGGCACGGGCACGCACACGGGCTCGGGCACGTTAAAATGGAGCCCGAGAAATTAGGTTTTTCCCGTGTTTCGAGTAGGAGGAGGTGAGGGTGCCATTGGGGTTGGGGGAACTACGGGCGCTGCGACATACTTACGAGCTCTAACGCTAATGCCGCTATTCATGTTGACGAGTAGGACAGGATAATCGGGATCGTTGCTATCGACGATTTTGACAGGAAAAGGGGTGATCCAAACAGCTGCTTGCGGTACGTCACTGGGAGCAATTTCCCACACGGAATTATCTGAGAGCTGTAATTTTTGGCCTTGATCGATATTGATGGAAAGAGTCAGCTGGGCAGCAGCAGGTTGCTCGGGTTGTTTTTGTTTGAGCACAAAATTTTTATTGAGCCAGCTTTCAAGTGCGATCTTTTGCTGCATGGAAAGATTGACCACTCCCGTTTTTCGTTGTTCTTCTCGGGTCATCACTTGGTCCAAAAGAATGGGATCTGCAATGAGTGATGAAGAGGTGAGAGCGAACATGATGACGCCAAACACAAAAGAGCGATTCATAAGATTCTCTGGCTAGAATTGTTTCAATAAAGGACCGCTTTACTGCTGCGGTCCTTGCTAAATGCATTAAAAATCAAATCCGGCTTTGATGGTCAAACCTTCAAAAGTCAGATTAGAGGGGGCTTGGGAATTGATGAAGAACAATTCATTGTGATCAAACCAGATTTGGTCTTCCCAACCTGCCTGGAGCATGAACAAATAGTCATCATTGTGGAATGTAGTTTCAAAGCGAAGACCCAATCCTAGCTCAAGTATGGCTGTGACAGGATGATTCCGTCGTTTGGTATTAAGTGAAGTAAACGATTCCGTATCTGGAGATGAAGTTGTGTCTTTGCGAGTAATATGCATACTATTCCAAAGCGCTGTAAAATCGAATTCTCCGTAAATGCACCATTTTCTCCACATATACCAAGCTGCGTCTAAGCCTGTACGTATGCCTAGTCCCCATTGGCGTTGTTCATTATGCAATCTAATATTTGCATCAGCCAGGCCGCTTCCTGTGACCGTACTAGCGTCTTCATATTGCACATGATAATTTTGTTTGATCCAAGAAAACTTAAGACCAAATTGGGGTCTTAAGGTTAACCATCGGCTAATCCAAAAGTTACGTCCCAATTCCAGATCGAGTGCATTAAAATGAAGTGACCAGTTTGCTTTTGCTTCATTAGCAATACTTACAAATGCAGGGACAGTGCCTTCGATTAAATAATTTGAAATTAAAGATGAAGAAGCTGGTTTATGCGTCGTTCTTTTTGTCTGATCGGAATTTGTTTGCAGCCAGGTGTAATTGCTGTAAAAATCCCAGCCGTCATGTCTGAATTTCAAACCAAAACCGACTTTAAAACCAGGTTCATATTTAAATCTGGGTTGATGTATTCGTCCTTTTGAGGCACTCACCCCCGGTGTTGTCGATGCGCCGTCAAATGCATAAACAAGCCCATCTTCTTGCGCTCTCCACCAAATGAAATCCGCTGTGATGTAGGGATCGGCCCAATGTGTCACCATCGGATTTGCTGAAGGAGTGATACAACATTCTTCTGGTGTTGGCTTAGGCGGAGGACAAGTAGGTTTAGGTTTTTTAGGGGCACAGGAATCAGCGCTAAGAGAAATTGCAG
Organism: uncultured Verrucomicrobiae bacterium; assembly: GCA_963839895.1. Classification (GTDB taxonomy): domain Bacteria; phylum Chlamydiota; class Chlamydiia; order Chlamydiales; family Rhabdochlamydiaceae; genus CAJCIW01. Next base: position 1,212,935 of record CAWIWQ010000001.1, on the reverse strand, counting down.
CGCACAGTAAAGGGATCGTCGCAAAGGCAAACTTCTTCATACGTTCTCTCCGTATTTTGGTTCGTATATTTTGCTATCTTATGGAAAGGCCGACAAAAAAGTGAATACTATTTTTGAGTGGTAAAAAAAAAGAGCGTTTCCTTTCAGAAACGCTCTATAACGGAGTCTATTATCAACGCTTAGAAATCAAAGCGTATATCAACGGTTAAGCCTTGCATGCTGATGGGCTTATCATCGAAGAAAAAGTTAGCTGATTCCCAAATGAAATTGCTTTCCCAGCCAGCGCTCATACGCATTTGGTTTCCGCCACATCCAAAGCAAAACGCATAGGAAGCGCCAAGAAACATTTGCAGTGTGGGCATAACTTGCCAGTACTCATGATCTCTAACACGAACATCGATATCATTGCCTGAATCGATATCAATTTTCGCTTTACCTAGGAGTTTTCCAAATAGCATCGATGTAGAAACATTTGCCATGAGGCTAAAGCCTTGGAAACTGCCCCAATTGGTGTTGACGCCGATTCGTGGGCCAACGCCCCATGTATCGATGTCGAGGTTAATCTTAGCTTCAGCTGCACCTACAGATGTTTCATTTACTGGAGTACCAGGACTCAGTAAACCCGTAGTTACAAAGGGTAAATTAACTATGACTGTGCCTGGAGAATTCAAACTTGCTGATGAATGCAGCGAAGTCCAAATCGCATGAATCCCTGTGAATGGACGAATAAATAAATGGCGGCTTACATAATAGGCTTTGCCAAGTTCAACATCTGCTGCATTATATCTGAGTCGATTTTTTGCATGTCCTGTATTGAAGAGGCTTTCTACTTCATCGGTTTCAACACTTAGCGGGTTGTTACCTTTTCTAGAAGAGTTATAAAAATATGTCCAATAGCCTTGAACATCCCAATTGTCATACCCAGTATTCCAACCTAATCCTACTCTCACGCCTGGATCCCAATGGGCACCTGGACGTTTGAAGCGTACTTTAACATCAGTCTCGACGCCAACTGTAGTAGTATCGACTTCAAATCCTGTGATTTGATTTATATTAGAAGACCACCATAGAAAATCAGCCCAAACATCGACAACCCCTTGGTTGTAGCATTTAGGATCGACCGTAGGATCGATTCTCACCGCTTGATGCGGGGGACAGCATGATGGCTTTTTAGGTGGTGGCGGAGGACAGCCGTTGTTGTAGCTTGTTTGTGCGGTAGCTTGTTGGAAACATGTCAACATCAAAGCGGAAAATAAATATCCGACGAGTTGTTTTGATTTCATAATAGACATCCCTCTTGTATGGGTTTACTTCTTATCCTCTTATATATTTTTTTTAATTATGGATTGCAACAAGAAAAATTCTTTTCTTTGGAAAATTTGATAAATCCATAGAGGAAATGCCGACGAAAATTATCAAGGCAACGGCTCAGGATTCACTCTTCTGAGCTCTTCGCGCAAGGCTTGAAGAACCTTGGGACGATGTCCTCGGGCAACAACTAAGGATTCAGCCTGTTTCAAAAAAGTCCAAGCGTGATTATAGTCGAGCCGCTCCATACATAGAACCGATAAGTAATATTCGATAATACAATTATGCGGATCGAGTTTATGACAGCGTTCAAGAAGCTCTTTTGCTTCACTAGTTCGACCGAGTTGCAGCCATGTCGTCGCTAAATGCAACAATCCGGCGCGATATTGCGGATATTTTTTAACGATCTGTTCAAGCTGTTTTTGTTTTTTTAAGATCGACTCGCGGGTCTCATCAACGGACAAAAAAACAGCTTTAATGCCATCTTTATCGATTTTTCCATTTAAATAATCCTCAGGAATCGTTTCCGGCGACACAGCTTCATCAAAAGTGACATGACGAATTTGTTTCAGCAAACGGATCCCTTCGTTGTTTTTACCGATGAAAAGATAGTTGAAACCCATGAACATTTTTAGTAGAGGATCTTCAGGCAAAAAGAGAGCTGCTTTTTCATAGAGAACAAGCGTTTTTTCATAATCTTGCCTTGACCAGAACACAGCAGCTTGGTTCATAAAAGCAAGTCCGATTACTTGTTTGATGTTGCGCTGCTGCAAGTGTCTTGTGTTAATTCCTAAATATGTTTCAGACGGGGGGTCAATGCCGCGCGCTGTGGTCTCAATATTAATGATGTTTTTGCCGTTGTTGTAACGCACGTAGATGTGACCGGGCGGCGTGATGATTTCTAAAGGAAGATCAAGGCGCTGAGCTAAGGAAAGATATAAAATAGACACCCCTAAACAGACCCCTTGACGGCTGTCGAGTACGGAAGGGAGAAATGTATACAGGTCGATGTCATTGGCATACAAAGAATGAGGAGGAAAACGAAATTGCATTTCTTGGAAAATGAAACGATTAATCGCGCGGATCTTATCTTCATGTGTGGATTGAGCGTTAAGACGGGCTTTGATTTGCAGAGCCATCAGATCTAGACTAGCTTCGTATTGACGGACTTCGTCTTTTAGATTCGAGGCCTCATCGAATTGAAAGAGGAGCAACCCGCGGGCGAGATCAACGTCTTCAACCGGCAATTGCAACACTTCTTGTTTGGTCCAAATGGTGTTTCCGCGCAATTTATGATGAGGTAGTTGCGCAGCGATTTTTTCGATGAGTGCGAGTTGCTCTTGATTCAATTTCACAGCGGGATCGAAAGATTGCCTAGTGACCAGCGATAAAATCGCTTGGATATCGACCTTCGGCAAAGCGGTGGCAGCTTTTTCTTCCGGCAAGTCTCCTCCGCTGAGGAGTTGCCAAGCGCGCTTTAAAGCAGTTTGTCCTTCTGGAGTTTCCGGATAAAGCTCATAAAAAGCTAAATGTTGTGATACTGAAAGGGGATCTAGGCTACTGAGCAGCGATTTTAAAGAATGTTGTGGTTGGGAAAACTGAGCCGGATCGCGCTCTTCAATTCTAATCTTTTTTTTAGCATAGAGTTCTAATGAAACACTCAAACAGAAAATAAATAGGATCTTGAGAATGGCAGAGCGCATAGATCCTAACATACTAACCCAACTTGTCCCCAACTGTCAAAGCATCTGTGGCGCGGCTTTTGTGTCCTGATTTGAAATCAAATTTTGCCTACTTTCTCAAGTATGCCTAAAATTTGGTTTCAAATCATGCCAAAAAATCGCATCCACATCTGCTGGACAGATAGGGGACAAGTCAATGGCGTCAACTTAAAGAAATAAATTAACAATTTTTGTCGAACGGTCGAATCTATACTCCAAAAACGTAGGAGTGCAAAAATGGAGTCGATAGAATTCAACTGGCAAAAGAGAACGCAATCAATCACAACTCAAGACTTTATCAGTCGGCATCGCATAAGCCCCCAAGACTTTACTCGCAATCGTAGTTTAACTTTTGCTAAAGTAATGGCTTTTCTCTTCAAGACGGCGAAAAAGAGCCTACAAATAGAATGCAATTTCCTAGCCGAATTTGAGGATGATGAACCCGTTACGAAACAGGCTATGTCAAAAGCAAGAGCAAAAATTGGCGTCTCAGCATTTCAGGAACTTCATAGAGACATGATTAAGGATCACTATGAAGATAACCCTAATGATCTTTGGAAAGGATATCGGGTATTTGGTGGGGATGGATCAACCCTTCAACTTCCTGATGAAGGAAATATTCCAAAATTCTTTGGAAATCACTTTAAGTACGTTGCTCTTGCTAGAATTTTTCAATACGTAGAACTGACAACTGATACCATTGTATCTCCATGCATCATGCCGTATTCAATTTCTGAAGATTGGATGGCGAAGAAGCTACTTCCTGATCTTGTCAATCGTATGCGGTCTTTTGGACAACAACTTCAGCTGTATGTGTATGACAGAGGATTTCCTTCTCATCAATTTGCCCTTCAACATCTTAAACTGGGGGTTGATTTTGTCTTTAGACTACCTCTTAAGTTCAATCCAAAAATTGATGAGATCGTTAGACAAAAACAAGAGGCAGATTTTGAACTCGAGATCAACCGAGCAGATGCAAAATATCAAGCTAGGGTGATTATCCGATATCTTCCTTCTGGCCAGCCCTTGATTCTGTTTACAAGCTTAAGAGGTACCATCTTGAGCGCAGAGGATATAATGGATGCCTATAAGCTGCGCTGGAGAAGTGAGGAAAGTTATAAATTTCAAAAATTTCTCCTGCAGCTAGAGAATTACACTGGGAGAACCGTACACACAACATTACAGGATTATTGGTCAGGGGTATTCATTGCTACAGCAATGAACCTGTTTTTTGTAGAAAAGGAGAGGGAGATACATAAGGAGGAGGTAGAAGCAAAAACCAATGTGAATAAATCAGTGGTATTTGCCACTATGCGCGATGATTTTCTGGAAGCTCTACTCACTGGTGATACCTCAGATCGGATATTCAGAAAATTTGATCAACTCTGTAGACGGTTTAGAGTCCCGATTCGCCCAAATCGATCATATCCACGACTACCAAATCACACACGCAAGGGCAGGCATATCTACAGAAAATGCCTATAAAATATCTTAAGTTGACGCCATTGGGGGACAAGTTGGGTTACTATTCTGGAATTTGATCGAAAAGAAAAATCCCTCTCATCAAAAGCGCTGAGAGGGATTAGTTAGAATTACAGTTGTGGATTAGCAGAATGTATTTGAGCCGAGATCAAATCTGTAGCCAAATCTGAATAAGATTTAGTTGGAGCTAAAGTGAGACGTTGATGGATTCTGTAAAGTTGGGCTTCAATTTGTTGTCGTTCATCATTCAACTGTTCATAATCGGCTTTGAGTATTCCAGTATCGGATGCTTTGCTTGCTTCTGCTGTTTTCCAAAGGTTCCAAGCTTGATGCAGTTGCCCTTTAGGATCTTGGAAATAAAGGCCGCAAAGAGTTAAATAGCGCTGTTCGAGATTTTGTCTGGTTACAATCAAAGTACTATCATAATCAGCCTTGCTTGCTCTTTCTGTGGCAAGAATAGTGTTTAAATCTGTTTGAATTTTGTCCCGTTTTGCTTTTAACAAATTGAATCCTGTGATACTTCTTTTAGCGCCGTCTGCATCTGGAGAAGAAGAACTATCTAATTGCGTGATGACTTGGGCGAGTTGTTGATCTGATTTAACATGTATGCCTAGGACGTTGTGGATTTTTTGCACCAACTTATCCCATGTTTGTTTAAGTAGCGATTTAGGATCCTGATAGTAATCCCCATTCAGACGACGAAGATCATCTTCACATTCTTGTTTTTTCTCATTTAAAGATTTAATTGTTTCCGCGACTTTCGTGTCGAGTACCGAAATGGTGTGTGTAGTACCCAGTTTCGGATCTGTATTGGGTGCTTGGGAGTTAAGAGAGCGATTAAGCACAGTACGTACTAGATCTTCTCTTTTGGGTTGTTTCGCTTCCCAGGCAGTTGTTCCCGGAATGAAAGACGCTGCTGTGGACATAAATTTTGAAATTAATGTTGTCATCGTTTTTATCCTCTTTTTTATTGTTTTGCAGGTCAATTATAACAGGTTTTTTGGAAATAGTCGATTAGCTAATTTTATTTGAATAAAATTGTTTTGCTGGTTATTAAATATTTAACTTAAGATTTCGCGCATTTTATTAAATAATTTTTCCTGAGAAGTGAGCTCTTCAACAGAAGGCTTAAATCGATAGGTCCAATTGGTGGGGAGAAATTTACCCGGAATATTGATCCGCTCATCTGCGGGATTAGGCCAAATTAGCTCTGGAAATAGCGCTAAATATTCTTGAAGTAAATTGACATGGAACAGACTTGAAGTATGGTGGCTATCCCATAAGATTTCTTGGCGCTGAGCATGTGTCAGTTGTGGAGTGTAGGTCCAGTGTTTAAATCGCGCATAATCTTTGGCTTCATCAGGCAGATTTTTCCACCACAGCGTTAACGTTTCCGAATCATGAGTGCCAAGACAAGTGATACTGATGGGGGGATAATCGTGAATGGGGATGAAATGCTTATCTTTTTTCCAGGCTCGTTCCCAGCGCATCACTTTAGTGGCGGGGATGCCCAACTCTTTTAGGCAGGGTCTGACGCTGTCAGGGATTGTGCCGAGATCTTCGGCGATGGGGAGCATGGAAGTAGAGGAGGCGATCAAAGTCAATAATTCTTTACCTTGGTTTTTCCAGAGAGTTTTATCTTCGGGTATAAAATGACCCATTTTTGCGACCTTTCCTTGAGGAATCGACCAAATGCGGAAAAAGCCGACGACGTGATCTAGGCGAATCAGATCGTAAAATTGCTGAGCGCATTTCAAGCGTTGTTTCCACCATCCGTAATTACTTTTTTTAAAATTATCCCAATGATAGATGGGAAACCCCCAATTTTGCCCTTCTTTGTTGTAATAATCGGGAGGAGCTCCCCCTGTTAAAGTCGTATCAAAAAATTCGGGAAATTGCCAGGCATCGGCGCTCTCGCCGCTGATCAGGAAGGGAAAATCCCCCATCAAAAAGACACCTTTATTATTGGCATAAGTCTTGATTTGTTGGAGTTGGGAACAGGCGAGAAATTGCAAGGCGATATAAAAGGATACTTCGGTTGAAAACTGTTCGATTAGGGTGTGTAAATTTTTATTTGATAAGCAGCAAAATTCTTGCGGCCAATGTCTCCAAGAAATTCCCTTAAAACGATCTTGCAAGGCTTTAAACAAGGCGTAAGGCTCGACCCAGGGGTTGCCCGCGATAAATTGTTTAGCTTCTTGACGGCTTAGTAGCTTATCGCCAACTTTTGCAAAATATGCTCGCAACCAATTGAGTTTGTGGGTGAGAACTTCCTGATGTGCAATGCGGTTTGATTCATTTAAAACGGCAAATTCTTTGAGCTTTTCTTTCAGCTCCGGCAACGTTTCCAAATCGGGCAGCTTATGAAGAGAAAGATAGATAAAATTAAGCGCGCAAGATGACACGACGTTGTACGGGCTAGGATCGTCTTCAGAGTCATTTAAGGGAAGAAGTTGAATAAAATCGATGTTTAATCGCTGGCACCAGTCGATGAGGGGAAGTAAATCGAAAAATTCACCGATGCCGCAGCTGCTATCGCTGTGAAGGGAAGAAAGCGAAAGATTAATACCGTGATGAGGCTTAACACCGATCTTTTTCCATCCAGGAGCTGTAATCGTGTGCATCAAGAGGGCATTTAAATCAGTCATTATCTTTTTAGTCCAAAAATATTGCTCGAGGAGTTCGCTGTGGGCGTTAGATTTGCCGTTTGACCCGTTTCAACACCGCGGCGCCACTGAGTAGCTTTTTCAATAAAGGCGAGAAGAAATTCGGCGAGAATTTTGCCATTTAATTGGGCCAGAACAAGCGAGGCAAACAGGACGAGTTGATTATTCCGCTCAGAATAAGACAGGATGCCAAGAGTGGGAAAAGGGCCATTAGATTTCAGAGCGTCTTTTAAAATGGTTTCCCGAAATTTTCCCGGGGGCAATTCACAAATAAATGTCGCAATCAGTAAATTTTCTTGAGGGCCGTCGCACTCGAGTTGAACCTGCAGAGAATCGTTAATTCTCAGCTTACAGGCATTTCGCCGATCGGGATGCAGCGGTACACCCAGTTCAGGACTTAATTCTTTTAAAAGTTCTTCAAAACGATCGACGGTCATCTATTTTTTCTCATCCTCTTCTTCTTTTTCCTCTTCATCCTCTTCGAGTTGCTCGTCGAGCTCTTCGATGGCGTCGATAAAGGCATTGAGTGTATCGTGACGGTGTTGTTCGCTCCTGAATAGTCTGGGAGCCACTTGGCGAATGCCATCGCGCATTTGGGTGTAAATGATCACCTGCGCCAGAAGATCATCAGAGAGCCCCATTTGAGCGGCAATTTGCAGGATCTTATCAGCTGACGGGTAACGTTCTTGGATGAGTTTCATAAATTGTTTGGCGAGCATCTCAAAGGTAAGTCGCATCGGCAATTCTAAACTCTGTCTTTCAAAAGCCGATAAAATCAGATTCATACGCGATTGGAAGAAGCGGAAAATGCCGAGGATGCTTTGCAGTTTGCGCGTTTCGCTAAGTAGTCTGTATAATTCGCCGCGATCGATGGACGGACCTTTAGATTTAAGATCAGACCCCATGGAGTGAAGCAAAAAGTCGACCACCGATTTCATCTTGTCGTAATTGAATTTGCCTGTCAGTTCATCGAATAAAGTATTGGCGTCACGCGGATTGCCCGTGACTTCTCGATATAAATTGCGCAATCCTGTAGGAGTACCCAGCCCTTGTTGTGAAAACTCGCGGGCCTGTTGTGCGATGTTTTTGCCAGCTCTGACTTCGGGGCCATAGCGTGCATTGAGGTGTTCCTTGGCTTGGCGCACTTCTTCAGCTAAATTTCCATCCGTAGTTTGCAACAAAAAGTCGAGTGCATCATCAGCCAATGAAAAGTCATGATGAAACATATCCATGACTTTGCGATAGATATCTTCACGATTATCTTGCTGGGAAATGCGCGAGCGTAAGAGCATTAAAGAGCGGGCTTGTAATTCGGGATTTTTACGGCTGGCTTGTTCGCTGATCTCTTCGATTTTTTGAACTTCGACGACATCTTTTTCTTTTCGCGCTGTTTTTTCCGCTTCTTCTTCTTTAGTGATCCGTTTGCGTTTATTTTCCATCGATTCGAAACGGCGTGCCATCATTATCGGGTTAAATTCTCCTGGCCCGTAGTCGGCAAGCGATTGAAGTCCGATCTCGCTTTCTTCTTGAGCGATTAGCATGCCGCGAGCGGCTTGCTGAGCGGCAATATGTTGGGCGCGTGTCGTATCGAGCTGTGTGGGCGGGACGCGAGAGCTGGTAATGTCTTCGCTTCCAGACATGGGTTATCTCTCAGGAAAGTTGGACACGGCCAAGAGGCTGTATCCTGATTTCGGGAACGATTTCTTGATAAGAGACCACCGCCAAATCGGGGAATTCTCCTTCAATCAACTTACGCACAAAACGGCGCACGTCGATAGCGGTTAATAAAACGGGCGGTTGTCCACCGACCGGTGTCGGAACAATCGTAGAGCGCATCGAATGCAGGATCAGCTGCACAGAATCGGGATCGAGCGCTAAATAGGAGCCGGCTGAAGTTTGTTTAATCGCTCCGCGGACCATATCTTCAATTTCAGGGTCGAGAAGATAAACAGAGAGAATCGATTGTCCTTGAGAGTATTTGTAACTGATATAGCGTTTGAGCGAAGAGCGGACATATTCTGTGAGGAGTACTGTATCTTTTTCTGTTTGGGCCCATTCGGAAAGGGCTTCTAAAATGGTGCGTAAATCTTTAATCGAAATTTGTTCTTGCACAAGTCGTTTAAAAATCTCGGTCAACTTTTGCAAGGGGACAAGACGGGTGACTTCTTTGACAAGGTCGGGATAGGATTTTTCGACGAACTCTAAAATTCCGCGTACCTCTTGAATGCCGATGAAATCAGCCGCGTGCTGACGATAAAAATAAGAGAGGTGCAAAATCATCACGTCGAGCGGCTTCCAGAACTTAATTCCGGCTTTTTGCAAAATTTCTTGGTATTTTTGATCGACCCATACCGACGGTTGGCCAATATTATTTTTTGTGGTGGTAAAGGGGATGTTATAACGGCGCAAATTCTCCGCTGTTTCAGTTGTCAGAAGCGCATTTTCCATGATTTTTCCACGAACAATCGGCACTTCATTGAGGAAAATTGAATATTCATCGGCCTCTAGCGTTGGCGAATCGGTCCGCACATGCACACCGGGAAAACGCACTCCTAAATCTTGGTATAGAGCATGGCGCATTTTTGGGATCATATCTTCTATGAAGGTCGTACCTTGCTTATCCTTACGGATGGTAGACGACAACATTTTTCCTACTTCTAGAATCACGGGCAGTGTTAGCGCATATTCATCCACGCCTCCGCGAATGACAGTATGTCCTTCAATATCCGTCTCCACTTTGGCCGAGGTCATTCCAGCTTGAGCTTTTGCCGCTGATTTCTTGGAATTGTACCACACGGCAAAACCGATGCCGAACATCGCTATTGCAATAATAATGAATATAAGCGAGGGAAAGCCCTTGATAAAGGCCATCATGAACATCACCCCGGAAGCGAGCATGATCGCTTTGGGTTGATTGAGAAGCTGGCTTGAGATCTCTTTACCGAGATGGGAGTCTTTTTTCTCAGAAGAAACGCGAGTTGTGACAATACCGGCCGTAAGAGAAATGAGTAAAGAAGGGATCTGCGCGACAAGTCCACCCCCGATCGACAGCAAGGTATACGTACGTGCCGCCTGCAAAGCGGTCATCCCGTGCATCGCGACCCCGATGATCAAACCGCCGATGATGTTGATTACAGCGATCACAATACCGGCGATCACGTCTCCTTTGACGAATTTCATCGCGCCGTCCATCGCTCCGTACAACTGACTCTCTTTGGTCAGCGCTAAACGCAGGTCGCGGGCTTGATTGGCATCGATCACTCCGCTGCGCATATCGGCATCGATACTCATCTGTTTACCGGGCATCGCATCCAAGGTGAAACGAGCGGCAACCTCAGCGACCCTTTCCGCGCCCTTCGTCACAACAATAAATTGCACAATTGTAATGATTAAAAAGACGATACCGCCGACAACAAAGTTGCCGCCGACGACGAAATTACCAAAAGCGTAAATGATGTGTCCTGCATAAGCGTGCAGCAGAATTTGCCGCGTCGCGGAAATTTCAATCCCCAGGCGGAACAACGTCGTAATCAACAACAGCGAAGGAAACATCGACAATTGAACCGCTTTGGGAATGTACAAAGCAACCATCAGCAGCGCAATCGAAATCGTAATATTAAGGGCGATCAAATTATCGAGCACAGCGGGGGAGACCGGGATGATGATCATCATGATCAAGACAATGATGAACAACGCGAGGACGATATCGCTCGAGGAATTGATGATGTTTAAGGCTTTGTCCCCTCCTAGCGTACGGGCTAATCGGTTAAAAAAATTCTTCATTTAAAAAGCTCCACGCCAGTTGTCTCTAATGTCTCGAGACCTTCAAGCCAGCGCAAAATCTCCGCCACGGCTTGATAAGTCTCTTCCGGTATATAATCACCAATTTTCCCTTTTTCAAAAAGGGTTTGTGCCAAAACTACGTTGCGCATGATCGGAACACCGTTTTCTTGCGCGATTTTCATGATCAAATCGGCGATCGTCCCTTTGCCCATGGTCAAAATGCGCGGAGCTGGCTCACTATCCGATTCGTATATGATCGCCACTGCGATGTGAATCGGGTTTGTGATTATAGCTTTAGCGCGTTTGACCGACATCGGGCCTTCCTGATAAGCGATCTCTTGCGCCGTCTGTCGACGTCTGCTCTTCACTTGGGGATCGCCTTCGGTATCTTTATATTCCTGTTTAACCTCAAATTTTTCCATCTTCATTTCTTTGGCGAAATTTCTTTTTTGGAAAATCAAGTCAAAAATCGCGATCACCAAAAAGAAGATTCCCACCCGAATGATCACTTGAATGAGGAAGTTAGAAAAAACAAGCGCGCTTCCTTGTACAGGGAGTGCCGCCGTCGCAACGATTTCTGGAATGCTGTACCAAACCACAGTCCAAATCAAAATCAGCGCTCCGCTAATTTTGAAAATCGATTTCAAAAGCTCGAAAATCGTCTTAAATTTAAATAAATTTTTTATATTTGTAACGGGATTCAGTCGCTTAAGATCGGGCTTCATGGATTCAAGTGAAAATACAGGTCCGATCACTAAAAAATTTGTCAGCAAACCCACACACGCAGTCAAAATCATGATTGGCATGCTGGTATTAAAAATGACTTGAAGCGCTTGGGAAAAGATTCCCCCTGCCTGATGTTGCAGGTCGAGATTGGCACTGGAAAGTTTGAACATGGAAATGATGTAAGAAGCTAAAATCTCATATAAATAACCGGCACTAATGATCGTCGTTGCAATCGAAACGATAAAAGTAAAGGCAGAGGGAAAGTCTTGCGATTTGGCAACTTGCCCTTTTTTGCGCGCATCGCGCATTTTTTTCGGGGTCGCCTTTTCTGTTTTTTCGGCCATCTAAAGAGATCCAGTTCACATGCTCACCCTTGCACTCTATAGAAATCCAACTCTAAGTGCAAGAAATATCCCTTCTCGTAACGTGCCCGAGCCCGCGTGCGTGCCCGCGCCCGATTTCATTCTCTGTGGTTTCTCGTCTCTGTGGTAAAAAGCTCACCACAGAGATAAAACACCACAGAGAGATTTTCATGCCCGAGCCCGATTTCTCTATAGGGTATATCAACACAAAGCCGCGGAGAAAATTGAAAATATTTATAGATTCGTTACAAATATCTTTGCGATTCCGCGTCTTTGCGTTCATGTGCGGATTTAATTTTGTAATTGGTAGAGAGCGACATTTAAGCCGCCATGGCGCAATGGCCACTCTGAAAGGAGAGGGCGGCCGGTGGCTTTGACGAAATGAAAGGATGAGGTAAGCAAATAAGCCCAAGGGGCGGCAATGCAGCGCGTTTGCAAAAATTGGCCAAAGTCTTGGTAGAGTTGCGTCGAAGCTTCCATCCGTTTTCCAAAAGGCGGATCTGTAACAACGAGGGTAGGTGAGCGGGGAAGGCTGAGTTTGGTAATGGGATTGCTCAGGAGTAAGATTTCTTTTTCAAAACCGGTTTTACGCACATGTTCGCGACAGAGGCGAACGGTTTGTGGATCGCTATCTGCGCCGATGATGGCCTGAGATTCAATCGGTTGTCGTTTTTGGTCCCAATGCGTTTTAAATTCATCCCATTCTGCTTGTTTAAAATGGGGCAAGTGGAAAAATCCCCATTTCTGGCGAAAATATCCCGCTGGTGTGTGTGTGGCAATACACGCGGCTTCGATCAGAAATGTGCCCGCTCCACAAAAAGGATCGCATAAAACTTCTCGTTTAGAATATCCCGATTTCATCAAAATCGCGGCAGCCAAAGTTTCGGGCAAACCGGCTTCTCCTCCTGATTCCTTCCAGCCGCGTTTATACAACGGGGCTCCGGAGGTGTCGAGGCTGAGTGTCGCCCGATTTTTTTGAATAAATAGATTGAGTTGCACATCGGGATTTTTAACGTCGACGGACGGCCGAGTCCCTTTCTTTTCTCGAATCACATCGCAAATGGCATCTTTGACGAGTTGCGCACCGTACAAAGAATGGCGAATTTGAGGGTGATTGATGTTGGCGTCGATCGCAAATGTCTTTGTCTCATCGATATAGTCAAGCCAAGGGATTTTTTTTGCTTCTTGGTAGAGCATTTGGGGATCAGGACAGGCAAATTGTGCCAGAGGCAGCAAGACACGTGTCGCCAAACGGCTGAGATAATTGATAATGAAAATATTTTCGATGGTGTTGGGGGCGTAAATTCCGCGATAGCCTAAACGTAAATCAGTAAGGCCAAATGATTTAAGCTCTTCGGTTAACAAGGGTTCTAAGTGATCTGCGCAGCTAATAAAAAGGTGTGTCATGATGTATGTAAGAATTCAATTACATCGCCATCTTGCACGATATAATCTTTCCCCTCCGCTCGTAATTTTCCTTGTTCTCGCGCTCGCGCACGTCCGTGACAATCGACGAAATCGCCATAAGCGATAACCTCAGCGCGTACAAAACCTTTTTGCAAATCGGTGTGGATTTTGCCGGCAGCTTCTGGGGCTTTGGTTCCCCGTCGAATTGTCCAAGCGCGCGTTTCGATTTCACCTGTGGTCAGATATGAGATGAGTCCTAAAATTTCATAGGCGGCCTTAATCAAACGGTTTAAACCGGTTTCATCTAAGCCTAATGTTTTCAAAAATTCTAAGGCTTCGGCATCACTGAGTTGCGCGACTTCTTCTTCGAGTTTAGCACAAATCGGAATCACGCTATTGCCTTCCGCAAGGGCGTATTCGCGGACTTTTTGAACAAACTCATTTTCCATGGAAGGAAGTGAGCTTTCAGAGACATTGCAAGCATATAACACTTTTTTGTCGGTCAAGAACGGATAGTCTAAAATTGTCTCTCGTTCTTCGTCAGTTAAGCTCAACGTTCGCAGTGGCTTGTTTTCATTAAGATGGGCGGTTGCTTTTCGCAGCGTATCAACGATGGGAACGAGCTCTTTTTTCCCTTTCATTTGCTTTTCCAATCTTCCGAGAATATTTTCGGCCATCTGGAGATCGGACAGAATCAGTTCTAAATTAATCACTTCAATATCTGCAATCGGATCCACTCTGCCCGCCACATGAATCACATCATCATCTTGAAAACAGCGTACGACGTGTACAATAGCATCGGTTTCACGGATATTGGCCAGAAACTGATTGCCTAAGCCTTCGCCTTCTGAGGCGCCTTTAACTAGACCCGCGATATCGACAAAAGTGATTGTCGCCGGCACAAGTTTATGACTCTTAGAAAGTTTTGATAGAATAGCAAGACGGGGATCGGGTACATCGACGATACCCACATTGGGATCGATCGTGCAAAACGGGTAGTTCGCCGCTTGCGCCGCTTTCTTAGTTAAGGCGTTAAATAGAGTCGATTTACCGACATTGGGCAAGCCGACAATGCCGCAGGAAAGTCCAGCCATATTTTTTTCTCTATGAATTTTTTAAATATCATAGGTTATTGACTTTCTATATTCAAGTTTTAAAAAACATTTTTGAAGCGAAGAAAATTGAGATTGAAGGTATAATTTTTGTATCTTATGAAAATTAATTTTAATCCTTCCATTCCTCCTATAACGCCTCAAGCCATGCAAAACATAGGGTGTAAACGGGTTCTACCTACTTTAGATCCGCGCTCATACGTCACTGGCGGATCAACGGATTGTCTGGGTCAGATTTGGCTAAGAATTATGCAGATTTTTAAAAAATGTTTAAGCTGGTTTTCAAAGCCGCTTACCCTTGAACAGAGAGAAAATCGCCTGATCACTTCAGAGCGCGACATTCACAGTCGTCTGGCAAGGCAAAAAAGATATGCGATGCATCAAATGGCATCCGAGCCGGTTAAACCTTTCCACTATTCGCCCGCTCCTGATGCTTGGCATAAACACGAAGAGATCGTCGGCGGTCTTCATGTGGGCATCAGTCATTTTCAGGGTAGACGCCCCACAATGGAAGATGAACATCTCGCTGTAGCGTTTAATCTCAATGTGGGTGGAAAAGATTATCCGATACAACTCTTTGGTATTTTCGATGGTCATGGCGGACCCAATGCATCCCGTTTTGTCCGCGATCATTTAGTGGAAAAACTCAAAGAAACGCTAAAAGAATATAATCCTCGAAAAATCACAGAAGCCGGAGTTTGGAAAGCTTTAAAAATGGCATGTGTCCGTTTAAATCGCGATTATCGAACCTTAAGACACACAGACGGAACAACTGCGACGGTTGCCTTGATTCTCGACAATTATTTATATGCAGCCAATGTCGGAGATTCACGTACGATTCTCGATAATGCCGGCACACCTATGCAGCTTACCGAAGATGCAAAACCGAATGATGCCCGATATCGCAAGGGGATTGAACATCGGGGCGGTCGCGTGCTCCAATGCGATGTGCCGAGGGTGAATGGAATATTAGCCGTTGCAAGATCCATCGGCGATCATCTGCTGCACGGTGCAATCAGCGCTCGCCCTAAAATCACAGTCACACCTCGCAGAGAAATTCGAGCTGGAAGTCATTTGATTTTGTGTTGTGATGGCATCACGGATGTTGCGCGGTCTGTCGATCTGGTAAATGCAGCGCATATGCACAGAGATCTTTCTCCCGGAGATTTAGCCCGCAACTTCACGTACTCTGCTTACCATTCAGGATCCACCGATAATTTATCGGCGATGGTCGTCTCTTTATGATTGTTATTTGACTAAAAATGATCGAATTTCGATAATCCTCTCAAAACCATTCAGGAGAAAGTCTCAATGGATACAACAATCAAAATCAAACGCGTCAGCCGCATTTTGCGTTACCTGACGATTCTTTATCTATGTTTAGGACCGATTTGCACAGCGATGTTTTGGATTAACAATGGTCAACCCATCTCTTCTTTTTTCCAAATCGACATCTGGCCAGAAGGTTTGATCGCTGAGGATATTTTAAAACCAATCGTCTCTCTTTCACCCTTAAACAAAATGTTGGCTTTCTTAGTAACGTTAATCCCTAATCTTTTTTCTGTGCTAGCTCTCTATTTTCTCGCCCGTTTATTTCGCCGATTTGAGCAAATGGAATTTTTTTCGCAAAGCACCGTAGGCAATTTACGCAAGATCGGATTTTCTTTGCTGGCAGGACAAATCGCACATCCGTTTTATACGGCGCTGATTTCTCTCGTTTTAACTGTTTCTAATCCACCTGGACAGCGTCTAATTGCAGTAGCTTTTGGCGCCAAGGAATTTAGCTGGACAGCGCTATCACTCGTAATTATTCTAGCTTCCTGGATTATGGATGAAGGACGCAAAATTCAAGAAGAACAAGCAGCGACGATTTAATTTATGCCAATTATCATTAATTTAGACATTATGCTAGCCAAAAGAAAAATGCGTTCGAAAGAACTCGCAGAAATGGTGGGGATTACTGAGCAAAATCTCTCGATCTTAAAAACCGGCAAAGCTAAGGCTTTGCGCCTCAGTACGCTTGAAGCAATCTGCAAAGCCTTGCAGTGTCAACCGGGAGATTTGATTGAGTTTACACAAGAAAGTGGGGGGTGAAGCTCCCCATTGCGTTATTCTTGAACTTCTGGAAATTGAAGCGTAATTTCGTTTTGATCTTTATACCGAACGTGATTCAAAAATCGGATTTGGGCTGACGCGAAAGTTCTCGCGGTTCGCCGATCGTAAATTGCCCAATATTAGAAATATGAGGGCGATTTACGATCGGCGAACCCCGAGGCTTTGGCGCAGCCGAAATACCAATTTTTGAATCACGTTCGGTATAGTGTAACTTTCTGAAGAGATGAGTTCAGTTCCATCAGCTAATTTTAGTACAAATCGATAACCTGTTTTTTCCGATTCCCATATGTTGGGAAAAGATATATGAGATCATCCCACTATTTGAAAAGCATGCTTTTCGTATCTTTTTTCACATCTTTTACATCCGCTTCTTGGCCTACTTATTCAAGTATGTCCTGCGAAGCGGCTCTAAAATCTGTGAATAAATCTTTCAAAAATCAATATTTTCAAAATAGTGGGATGATCTCATGCTCTCAAAATTTTGCGGTGAATCTGCACAAAAGCTGTAAATTTTTCCAAGCAAAGCAAATTTCGAAAGAGGTCTATTCTTTTCGATCGATTTTAAATATTCGGCAACTTAGAATTTTCGCTTATATGAAATTCAATCCATTAATTTTTTAACTTGGTAGGTACTTATGTCGATCGATACCGTCAACAACAAAAATTCAGATACATATTTTCCTGTGCAGCCTTATGCAACTGTTTCAGCTGTGAACACCAAATTTCCTGAAATTCAATCCCAAGAGGATAAAAAACTATATGCATCTATAGAGTCGGTTATCAAATATTATAAGAAACTTTCTTTTCTGTTTCCTCCTCTACCTGAAACGAGCGAAAATCAAGCTCACCTGAAAAAAGCTCTTATAAATTATTGTGTTCAAAATAACACATCGGTCTCTTTCGTTGAGGAAGTATTCATAAAGTTAGCGAGATCTGGAGAATTAGGTCTTTGTGAAGATTTTCTTCCTGAAATTAAATCAAGCATTACTCTAGAAAGAGGAATTTCAGCAGCCAAGTTCAAGGGTCATACATACATTGTTCAATCCATTTTACCTCGTCTGCAACAAATAAAATAATTCACAAGTAGTTTGTAATCAAGAGGTCCTCTCTTCTTGAGAAAGGGAGAATTCATATTCACAGATTTCCATGAGAAAGATGGCTGACCAAAGTAATTGGGAATATGAGATCATCCCACTATTTTGAAAATATTGATTTTTGAAAGATTTATTCACAGATTTTAGAGCCGCTTCGCAGGACATACTTGAATAAGTAGGCCAAGAAGCGGATGTAAAAGATGTGAAAAAAGATACGAAAAGCATGCTTTTCAAATAGTGGGATGATCTCATGTGTAAACACATGGTTGAAAAATTTTGTGATGAAGATGCCAAAAAGGTCAATTTTAACAAGCGAATGGCATTTAGAAAGAGGTCTAATATTAAAATAAACCTTGAATCAAGGGGTTTGAATTGCATCATCTTCAAATTCAGGACTGATAGTGACTTGAGAGCCTGCATTAATTGTGTAAACTTCTCCTTTAGACCAGTAAATTTTGCCTTTATCAGTTTGTAAGGCGGGTCTAAATTTTAACTCGGTAGTTTCATCAGAGGGAAGAAGGATTATTTCATGCTGCTTGGGGTCATCTGTCGATCTTTGAATCGGTAAACACGCATTCCAAGAAATTAACTTTGAATGTCCTTCTCCCATATAACCAAAAAGCTGAAGAGACTGTCCTTTTTTTAATTCAACCATCACAATAATGTGAATTTTATTGATCAAATTTTCTTTAGGAATATTCGGTAAAAGATTTTTGACGCTTAGCAGATGACCTTTTTGTATCGCCATATTGAGTCCAGCACTCAGAAAACGACCGGATACAATCGGAGGAAGAAGGGATTGACAAATTGTAAGTTTACCTTGGGCGGCGGCTTGAGTAAAAACTTTACCTGCGAGAGATGTAGTTTGAATAGAAAGGCAATAATCAATAAGCGCTTTACGATCCGCAGTTGGATTAGTAAAATCCTGTATTGGAATAGGCGGAAAGGTCATATAAAAGTACTTATGCAAAAACATTCCACTGTCTTCAATAATTGAACGGACAAATGTATTATCATCAGAGATGCTTTGCTTTTTAAGTGCGATAATCACGAGGATTTTTTCATTCCAAAGTTTACAAACGCACGTAACAATCGCGAGAGAAGGAAGCGGGAAGTATCCCCATACTTGATCACACAATTCGTTAGGTAATCTTGAAATAAAATCGAAGCTAGTTGCAGTGGTTGTTTTAATCGCCATATTAAAAAAAAATAAAATGAAAGATGCATTCATTTTATATCGTGGATTTTTTTAGATCGATAAAAAAATAAACCCAGGCAAACATATTTTAGTCGCTGGGAAATTTGGGAAAGCTTTAAGTGAAATTATACCGAAATTTTCGAATCACGTGCGGTATATAGCTTTTAAGCACGCGAAACTTCACGATCCGGATGCAGAAATAGAATAACCGTCACTACCGCGATGCCCGTAAAGCCGGCAAGCAGGAGGAAGGCTCCTTGGAAGTTGCCGGTTAAATCGACCATCCAACCCGTTAAGAGGGGAGCGACGATACCAGCAAGGGAAAGGCAGCTGGAGGTAATCCCTTGAGATGAAGCAGCCCGTTCTTTGACGACATCGATATTGACGCTGAAGAAAGCGGGTTGCGGCATGAAACCAAAACCGAGACCTAAACTGAGGAATAGTAGAGAGTTGCCAAGGGAATGAGTAAAACCGAGGATGACGAAACAGATGGCAGCTAAGAGCTGGCTGGTCCAAATGACATGCGCACGGGATAATCGGCTGCTTCCTGTTTTTTGATACAGCCAATCAGAAATGACGCCGCCGGCTTTTAAAAAGAGGGCTGCTGTGAGCCAAGGAATAGTCAAATACCAGCCGACGCTTTTGAGGTTGAGTCCATGTTGAGATAGAAAATAACCGGGAAGCCAAAGCGTAGCAAAGAATAGCATGTATCCGAAGGCAAAATAAGCAATATTATTGGCGATCAGCGCAGGATGAGTGAGGATGAAACGCCAGTCAACAGGTTCTTTACGAGTTTGAGCTTTCTTGGCGCAGGTGCGAGAGATGAGTTCTTTTTCTTCTTCTCCGACATAGACTGAATCTTGAGGGCGGTCGCGAAACAGATAGTACCACACACCGGCCCATACGATCCCTAGAGCGCAGATCGAGAAGAACATTGTGCGCCAACCAAAATCAGCGACGAGATAGGTAGAGATGGGCGAGCCAATAACAGCGGAAAGGGGAATTGCAACGAGACCTAGCGAAAGAGCCCGGGCGCGTTCTGCTGGGGGCAGCCAATCACTGATAGTGCGGGACATGGCTGGAAAATGGGGTCCTTCAGTTACGCCTAACAGAAAACGTAGGCCAATAAAGCTCCAGAAACCCACAGCAAAGCCGAGTAGACCGACACATAATGACCAGGCGATGGCTGCAAGCGGCCATACGATGCGAGCGCCAAGAGTGTCGACGAGCCATCCGCCAAAAGCTGTTAACAAAACATAGCCCAATCCAAAAGCGGAGAGAATCATGCCGAATTGTGTATCGGTGAAATGAAATTCTTGTTTTAGCGGATCGATGACGAATGAAATAGCCGAACGGTCGATGAAGTTGACGAGCGTAATGAAAAACACGAGAGCCGCGATCACCCATCGAAAATGTTTGATGCGGACTTTTTGCGTATTGTCCTTTTTGACTTTGGAGGAAAATTTGACGAGTTCAGAACTATTGGCTGCCATGAGAATTCCTTTTTTCAAATTTTTCGCATCCGTGCAAATACCCGACCCCGCACGCGAGATCCCGAAGGTCCAAGTTTACCTGTCTCGACATTTTTGGAAAAAGAATAAAATGCCATCTTAAAAAATTAGCTGGGCTTCTTTCCCATCCAAACCCTCTTCTAAAGTTACCCGGATCGTATGATTTTGATGAACATGTGCTAGATCTTGATAGGTATTAGAGAAGGTATGGACTCGGATGGGATAAGTTCCGGTTGGGGGTAGGCAGATCCCCGGAAAATGTAATAGATAATGATTTTTTTCAGATCGGAGACCTCCCATCAAAGAATAGGGGCGTCCCAAGCACTGAGCAATCTCGTCAAATTGGGCGGTTTGAATTAACTTACGGACACGACGCGAAGAGACGGGTGTGCCATTCACAAGATATTTGGGTAAGTAATCGACTTCAAAATGGATTTGCGTTGCCAGATGTTTGATTTGACTTTCTGTTCCTTCTCGATTGTTACCTATTACGGCGCCTTCTCCCAAAGCGAGTTGCGAAAAACCGAGCCGTGCTTTAAGTGTTTTAAAAAAATCCTTGAAAGATGTGGCGGCAAATTCTGGGGTGAAGGGAATCAGACACACAATATCAGCCCCATAATCAGCTAAATGTTTGACTTTTTGCAGCGCAGAACAGACCAAAGGAATAGGGGATTGTGGAGTGAATAATTGTGAGGGATGATTAGAGAATGTCACAACGACGAGTAAGCCTTGTGCAGGGAGTTTTGCGCGCAAATGATTGAGCAGCACTTGATGACCGAGATGAACGCCATCAAATGTCCCAATTGTCAGTCCACAGGGTTGTTCGAATGGGGGAATGTCAGCGAGGTCGGTGATCAGTAGCATCGACGATATCTTTTTTTAAATACGATTTCCAATCATAACCCAAATCCAATAATTTAGCACCGTCACAGCAATCTGTTAGGGTAAAACTGCCGCTGCGCGTACGGGTCAAAGCTGAAAGATGTGCCCCACAGCCTATCTCTTGTCCTAAATCATAGGCGAGAGAACGCAAATAGGTCCCTTTAGAGCAGCGCACTTTTAATTTGACCGAAGGGTATGTATATTCAAGAAGTTCGATGTGCAACGTCACAGTCACAGCTTGTCGTTCGATCGTCACCCCTTTCCGTGCCAATTCATAAAGTTTTTTTCCATTTACTTTTTTGGCGGAAAACATCGGAGGTGTTTGCAAAATAGTCCCTTGAAATTTGAGCAGAGCCGTTTCAAGTTCCGTTTGTGACGGGATCAGAGAACTTTGCGCGGTCACTTGCCCTTCGATATCATAAGTATCCGTAACAATGCCTAGGTGTACCGTCGCAAGATATTCTTTATCTTGATTGAGAAAGCGGTTGCTTTGCTTGGTAAAAAGTTTGCCGATAAGGAGTAGCATTACTCCGTCAGCAAAGGGATCGAGTGTTCCGGCATGTCCAATAGTGCGGATACCCGTTAATTTGCGCAATACGCCGACGAGACTAAACGATGTTTTTAACTTAGGTTTACAAACAGGAAGAATCCCTTCGTCGGTTAACATAGGTGAATAATTTATTTTTTAAGACGTTGTTTCTGGTGGCAATTTACGAGAATCTTGCTCTTGCTTGATTTTTCCAAGAAGTGAATCGATACGCATTTGTTGGTCGACTGTTGTGTCGAGTTTAAAAGTGAGGGCCGGAAAATAACGCATGACGACTTTTCTGGACGATTGAATGGCAATAAAACCGGCAGCTGATTGCAAAGCTACGATCGTGTCTTCTTTTTCTTTCGGGGTCCCAATCACGCTAATGTAGACTTTAGCGTGTTGAAGATCCTTTGTGATATCTACGCTCGTAACACTGACAAATTTGTTGACATGGGGGTTACGCACATCGCGGTGGATAACCTCCGAAATAACCTCTTTGAGCAAGGAGTTGAGTCGTACAATGCGATTTTTAACCATTAATTCTAATTATTATAGCTCTTGTTCTAGATAAGTAATTTCAAAAGCTTGCAAAATGTCGCCAACCTTAATGTCGCTATTATTTTGCAAAACGATTCCACACTCATGACCTTTAGAGACCTCTCGTGTATCTTCTTTGACTTTTTTCAGAGAGGAGATCGCGCCTTTCCAAATCGTCTGTTTATCGCGGATTTGACGTACATGTGCTGAACGTTTAATGGTTCCTTCTGTCACAATGCAACCCGCAATAATTCCGAGTTGAGAGGCTTTGAAAATAGCTTTGACTTCTGCAGCGCCGATATCAGTTTCCTGTGGGATTTTGTCGAGCATACTTAACATAATGGCTCGTACATCGTCGACAGCGTGATAGATGATATCGTGCAATTTGACGACAACTTTGAGTTGTTTGATCAGCGATTCAGCATGGCTTTCAATTTGTGTATGGAACCCGATAATGAGTGCTTTTGAAGCATGGGCGAGTTGAATATCAGATTCAGAGATTTCACCGACGCCAGCTGAAATAAAGTTAAGTTCGATTTTATTCGATTGGATTTTGAGGAGTGAGGTTTTTAACGCTTCGAGAGAGCCTTGTACGTCAGCACGTAAAATAAGATTGAGAATTTTCTTTTTAATGCCATTCGCTTTTTCAAGGAAAGTTTCCGCGCCGCGTTTAGCTTGATGCAGCTGCGCATGGCGCTGTCCTTCTGTTCTCTTCTCAGCGATTAACATCGCCTCTTTTTCACTCTTAACTACGATGAATTCACTGCCTGCCTCAGGTAAGTCGGAAAGACCCGTAATTTTAATTGGGGTGGAAGGTCCCGCTGTTGTCAATTCTTTGCCATGTTCATCGTGCATCGTTTTGACACGTGCAAATTGCTGCGCAAAAACGATCGCATCACCTAAATGCAACGTACCATTTTGAACGAGGATTGTCGCTACGGCGCCAAGCCCTTTATGCATTTGCGATTCGATCACGGTTCCGCGAGCACGTGTGTTGGGGTTGGCTTTGAGCTCTAGTACTTCGGCCTGTAGGGCGAGCATCTCGAGCAATTCTTTGATTCCCACACCTGTGACAGCTGAACAATTGACTGTAATCGTCTGTCCGCCCCATGTTTCCGGCAAAAGATTGTGATCGGCGAGCTGACGATAGACATTTTCCGCATTAAAATTGGGTTTGTCGGATTTATTCAAAGCGACAAGAATGGGGACATTTGCAGCTTGCGCTTGCTGAATCGCTTCTACTGTTTGTGCACGAATCCCTTCATCACCAGCGATCACTAAGACTACGATATCTGTAACATCGGCACCGCGAGCGCGCATCGCTGAAAAGGCTTCGTGACCTGGAGTATCCAAAATGGTAAGGTCGCCAACATTGGTATGGCATTTGAATGCGCCAATGTGTTGCGTAATTTCACCTGCTTCTCCCGCAGCGATGTCTGATTTGCGAATCGCGTCGATTAAACTCGTTTTACCATGATCGACGTGGCCCATAAAGGCGACGACAGGAGGGCGTAAGATTAAATTTTCAGGAGGTGTTTCTTGGACTTCTTGTTTGATTGTTTTATCCGTAATGCGCAAGCGATCTTCTTCAGTGCGATCGATTGTAATTTCGCATTCAAAATCTTGGCCTAGCAACTGGACAGTCGTCTCATCAGCTAGAAAGTCATTAAGCGTAATGACAACGCCTTTCATGAACAGCTTAGAGATTAGCTGCGAAGCCTTTAATTTCATCTCTGAGGCTAGATCTTTAACAGTGATAGGCAAACGAATACTTAAGGTCTTTGGACGAATGATCTCTTCTTGTTGCGGGCGCATTTTTTGCGCAGGACGTCGTTTGCGCCATCTTTGTTCATCTAAATCATCGCGCAAACCTTGTCTGTCGCGAGAGTCAAACGAACGGTCTTCTTGTTTTTTTGCCGGCTTGTACTCACGGAACTCCTTCTGTGGAGTCTTACGCGGGATATTGTCTCCTTCGTGCTTGCTCGGTTTTTTATGACTCGGGTCTTCGATTCTCGGCATCTCTTTGGGCGGCATCGGCCTTCGTTGATCGGGTCGATAACCGGCCCCAGGTGCAGGACGTTGCGGATAGCCACCCGTTCGAGGTGGATAACCTGTGCGTGCTGGATAGCCTCCTGTTCGAGGCGGATAACCTCCAGAAGTACGCGGTGGGTATCCTCCCGATCCTTGAGGGCGTGGTGGATAGCCGCCGGGAGAACGGGGTGGATAGCCCCCCGATCCTTGCGTGCGAGGTGGATATCCTCCGCCTTGCGGTCTTTGGTAATAAGGTGGACGTCCATCACCCCCGGAAGAAGGATATCCGGGCTTGCGATAGGGGGGTGCTGATCCGCCACTAGGCCGATTCGAATAGGGTTGTGAGCTTCGCGTCTCAGCGCGAGGTGGATACCCTCCAGAATGAGATTGTGCAGGCGCCGGTCTCTGAGGAGGAGGTGCAGCAGGAGTTTGCGGTGGTCGCGTAGCAACGGGCGGTTGCACAGGGGGAGTCTCTTTTCTCGCTTCTTGAGGAGCGGGTTCAACCGGCATAGGCACTTTTTCGACGACTGGAGCTGGACTTTCCGCTTCTATCGGTTTTTCCGTCTCTTCAGCCTTCTTTTTCTTAGCAGCGGGTCGTTTGACTTTACCTAACTTAAGCGCTTCGGCAAGCTGTGTGTTTTTAACATTAATTTTTAAATTTTTGGCCAACGCTTACACCCTCTTTTTACGAATTTGTTCCAAAATCTTGTCAGCCACTTCTAAACTGATCTCAGGAATTTTTGCTAATTCTTTTGACGTCGCATTTAAGACTTTGCGCGGAGTATTATAGCCAGCGCTGATCAAACTTTCAATGACCATGGCAAAGAAGGTGCGATCGCCACCTGTAGTACTGATTACGCTCTCTACAGTTAACGGTTCATCGAGAGTTGGGTCTTCAACTGCTGCGAGTTGCGCCCGTTCGATATTCATTGCCGCTTGGTACTGACTCATTTTTTGGACTTGTAGTTCGACACCGACAAGTTCGCCATTCAAACGAGCATTCATCCCTCGTTTTCCAAGAGCAGCAGGATAATCTTCATCGTTGACGATGATGTTTATCGTCGTCTTATCATCGCTGATAAACATTTTCTTGATCTCGATCGGATGCATGGCATTTTGCAGGAGAAGAGCCGGATCGTCAGCGTAGGGGATGATATCGATTTTTTCGTTGTTGAGTTCGCGGATGATATTTTTCACACGGTTGCCGCGAATGCCGACACAAGCGCCGACGGGATCGACTTTAGCATCAGATGAGCGCACAGCGACTTTTGTGCGATAGCCCGCATCTCTGACAATTTTTTCAATCGTGATTGTTCCGTCATTGATTTCCGGGACTTCTTGCAAGAACAGCTGAGCGACGAATTCAGGATGACTGCGGGACAAAATTACCTCAGCGCCTCCGCTTTCTGTGTCTCTCACTTCAAGAAGCAATGCTTGAACGCGATCGCCTACGTTATACTTTTCTGTTTTTGGGTAAAATCGGTCGGGCATGATCGCTTCGACTTTACCGAGATCGACGATAAGCGTTGCCCCGCGTATGACGCGTTTGACCGTTCCCGAAATGATTTCATTGATACGGTGGCGATATTCTTCATAAATGACGTCGCGTTCAGCACTTCTCAGTTTTTGAGCAATGATTTGACGCGCTGTTTGCGCGGCAATCCGCCCGAAATCTTGCGGGGTGACTGCGATATCGACCCACTGACCGATCTCGCAAGTCGGATTGAGTAAGCGCGCTTCTTCTAAAGAAATTTCCTCTTCGGGAATCGTCACTTTATCGACGACTTCTTTTTGAGCGATGACTTCGATATTGCCCGTTTTGGGATTGATATGCACGCTGACATTGATTAGCCCTTTTACACTTTTGCGGGCTGCAGCGCGCAGAGATTCTTCAACGGCAGCGATAATCACATCCCGTTTAATCCCTTTTTCTCTCTCTAGATATTCAAAAATGGCAACTAGATCTTTATTCATCTCGTCCCTTTAATATTTTTTTCCCGAAGTCACTAGGTGACGTTTTCAAATTCGGTCGCTGCATCTCCTGGGAATTTTCGCGATCTTTTTCGCTGCTTCTCTCAGCCATGTGTTTCCCACATTGTCTTCGCTCAGCATCAAAAAATCTCATCAAAACTTCCTCCGGATCTCCAGCACCCTAATTTGAAGACGTCCCCTCAGGCTTTCAGATCCTAAGAGGAAGAAGTGTCTTCTTCTTCGGTATTTTTTTCTTTATCTTTTTGCTTCTCTTTCCCTTTTTTCGGGCTACGAGATTTAGCAGTTCCAACGACAATATCGTCGCGATTCACTTTATTTTTATCGATCAGATATTCTTTGATCGAAAGCGCAATTTTCTTGTGTTCAGGATCGAGTTTAATCACTTTTGCAGTGACTTCTTCTCCCTTATTGACGACATCTTCCACCTTACCAAAAGGTTGATCGGAGAGTTCTGTCACGTGGACGAGCGCTTCAATGCCATTGGGGAGTTCGACAAACGCACCAAAAGCGGTGATTTTGGAGACAATTCCTGTGACAAGTGTTCCGAAAGGCATTGTCTTTTCAATGCTCTCCCAAGGATTATGGCTGAGCTGTTTCACACCTAATGTGATTTTCTTGCTCTCTTTATCGACTGAAAGCACAGCAGCTTCAACTTTGTCGCCTTTTTTGAGTACTTCAGAAGGATGAGAGACTTTTTTAATCCAGCTGAGATCAGAGATATGGATTAATCCATCGATCCCAGGCTCGAGTTCGACAAAGGCACCGTAGTTAGTCAAATTGCGGATCTCTGCTGTGACACTGCTGCCGATAGGATATTTTTTCTCGACTTCATCCCAAGGATTTTTTTCCGTCTGCTTCAGGCCGAGCGAAATTTTTCCTTCTTCTTTTTGAACAGAGAGAACAATCGCTTCTACATCATCACCTTTATTGACGATCTCATTAGGATCGGTGACATTTTTCACCCATGACATTTCTGAGACATGGATTAAACCTTCAATTCCTGGCTCAATTTCGATGAAAGCACCGTAAGGCACAAGATTGACGATTTTACCTTTAATGCGGGTACCTGGAGGATAGCGCTGTTCGATCTCTTCCCACGGATTGGATTCTTTTTGTTTCATTCCCAAAGCGACGCGTCCCTTTTCTTTGTCGACGTGCAAAATCATCACTTCGAGTTCTTGACCGAGATTGACCATTTCAGAAGGGTGTTTGATCCTCTTCCAGGTCATATCCGTAATATGCAGAAGGCCATCGATCCCATCTAGATCGAGGAATACTCCAAAATCGGTGATGTTCTTGACGACGCCGGTGCGAATATCCCCTTCATGAATGTTTTCCAGCATTTCGGCTTTGCGAGAGATGCGTTCTTCTTCGAGTAGTTCGCGGCGAGAAACGACGATATTTTTGCGTTCAGTATTAATCTTAAGGATTTTGAAGTCGTAGCTTTGGCCGATGAATTCATCGAGGTTTTTAATCCGCTTATTGTCGATTTGAGAGCCGGGCAAAAAGGCTTCCATCCCGATATCGACCATGAGTCCGCCTTTGACTTTGCGGATGACTTTGCCACGGACAATCGAACCTTCTTTGCAGTGATTGACGATGTATTCCCATTGTCTTTGACGGCGGGCTTTTTCACGCGACAAAACGATCTGTCCATCTTCCCCTTCTGTTTGGTCGAGGTAAACTTCCGCGTCGCTACCTAAAATGATTTCACCCGAGTCAGAAAACTCGTTTATCGGTACTAAACCTTCAGACTTCAAACCCACATCTACAACGACAAAATCTTTCGTGATTTCGACAATCCGCCCTTTAAGGATCTGTCCAGAACTCATCAATGCGACAGAACCTTCGCCAGCAGTTTCTTCCTTTCGGTTGAGCAATTTCTTAAACTGTTGAGCGTCTTCCTCTTGGTATGTGACATCATCAATGATATTGCTGGCATTCCAGTCGATTTGTTGTTGTTTGGACATGTTAAAGGTTTCTCCTAGTTTTTAACGATAGGAAGAGACTATCAAAAGATTCGTAATAAAATCAACGCCAATTTCTTAAGCAAGTAAGGAATATATAATTAATTTTTTAGTTATCGTTCTTTATTGCCGCTTTAGACATGTCGATACATTGCCGTAGGACATGTTTCCGACACGTCTAAAAAGACAGGGAAGATTTTTTCTAACCCCACCCCACTACCTAACCAAAAAAATAAATAGGAATTTTTCTCTACTATTATCTAGAATGGGTTCATGGGGCAAAATGAAACTATCGTTTTAAAGTTTGGTGGGGCATCCGTTGCGAGCACCAAGCAATTTGCGAAAATTGCAGAAATTATTGCGAATAAAAGCAAGCAAGCTCGTATCGTTGTGGTCGTTAGTGCGATGGGCGATACGACCGACCAGCTGCTTTCGATGGCAAAAAGAGTGCATCCTGAGCCGCCGCCGCGCGAACAGGATATGTTGGTGAGTGTGGGAGAGCGGATTAGCATTTCCTTGCTAGCAATGGCCTTGCATCAAAAAGGAATCGGAGCCATTAGTTTCACAGGTAGTCAATCAGGAATTATTACTTCCGCCAAACACTCAGATGCGGCAATTATCGATGTTAAGCCGCACAGAATTCATAAGGCATTAGAGGTAGGAAAAATTGCAATTGCCGCTGGATTTCAAGGTGTTAGCGCTGAAGGGGAGATCACGACTCTGGGCCGAGGCGGATCAGACACAACGGCCGTTGCATTGGGTGTAGCGCTCAACGCCGTTAAAGTGGAATTTTACAAAGATGTTGAGGGAGTGTATTCAGAAGATCCCAAAATGAATGAAAATGCAGAATTATTTTCTTCACTGTCTTTTGAGCAGGCCCTAGAAATTGTTGAAAAAGGAGCGAAAGAAGTTCTGCATCCGCGATGCATTCGCCTGGCTGCTAAAAATGATTTGTTGCTTCATGTTCTTTCCTTCTATGATCCCTATCAAAAACATCATAGTGGGACTTTGATCGGTCCTCAAATAAGACAGGAGAGGCTGACTTGCCTGTTTGAACATGGATAAAGATCTTTTGCAGATCTCGACTGTTTTTGATCAAGCTCAAGATAATCCTCATAGCCTGTTATATAGCGGTTGCATTCATAACACTTTAATGCGCTTGCTTCCTTCTGATATTCTTTATTCTGAGGAAATTTCTACGGAATTTATTCGACTTTTACCTGTAATTAAATGGTCAGAATGGGGTCCGGATGGGCGTAATGTGTCGATTTTTCTGTTGTGTCGTCATCGAACGAACGGGATGAAGTTTGTTTATGAAATGATCAGTCGATGGCTATTGCCCGGTAAACGTCCGAACATCTCTTTCTTTTTTGCCACAGACTTTAACTTTGCTGCGGTTTCTTCTGAGACGTTTACTGTAGGAGAAATCGTCATCACTTTGGATAATGAGGCTGATCTTGCAACGACCCGTCATCAACTTCCGATTCTCGATAGCGAAATCCGTTTGGGATTGTTCTCAGTCTATCACGCCAATCGCATTCTAGAAATTAAAGGGCTTTCCGCCGATGAAAAAACCTCTTTAATCCAAGAACGGATTTCTTCACTTCTTGAACGGCGTCCTAAAGATTTTGATCATGGCATCTTCGCGCAGATGCAGCATTTCCTCGTGATGTGTAGTGAAGAGTTTAAAGCTGTCCGCGAATATGCGCATATGAGTCGGATTATTTACGTATTCTATCTATTTAGCAAAATGTTGCGCGATCAGATCGAAACACATCCGGGGCAACGCTTTGTCTTCGTCAAGTTGAATAAAACGTATTTGCATTTGCCTTTTGGTTTAAAACGCGTAGTCGGACTATTTGTGGCACTGAATTTCTTAAGCGACAATGAGCTGTTCGAACACAGGCACCTCATACAGGTATTAAAAAGCCATTTTCCTGATTTGGCACTCATCGAAGATTCGTTTTTTTCTCGCACGTCCAAGGAGGAACGAGCACAATTACTGTATTTGGAAATCGAAAAAGAAAATTGTAGCGAATTTTCTCATGGTGAATTAAAACGAATCAAAGAAAAACTTCCCGATGAGATCAGAAACGGAATCGAAAAACTAACGCGTCCGCTATTCATGCCGAGAAATGAAGAAGAAGTGCTGCGCAATATTATCACACTTTCGAATCAGCTAAAGTTCTCTCGCGATCTGCCTCAAGTAATCATCACGTTTGACGAGCAGACGGAAGATGAACTTTCCTTCACAGTGATTTGGCTAAGAATATTAAAACCTCTAGAATCCACCTTACAGGAAGCTTTTGAGAAACAAAGAAGTCAGGTGGAATTTGTACCCGATCGGATTAAACGGGTCGGGATGTTGCGCAATAAATATCCTAAAGAAGCTACCGTTTTTCGTTTACGACTTGCCACCCACCTTTTTTTGCGCCCTGATCATTCACTAGATCTGTTCAAAGCGCGGCAATCAATCGTCGAAGAATTGCAGAGAGTTCTCGGGGAATTTCGCGATTACAATGGAGGCATGATCGCCAAACAGCATGAGCAATTTCTCAGATTAAAAGGACTATTTGAACATCTAGACCCGACACAAGAATGGCTGCTGGAGAATTTTTTTCATTCTATTTTTCCGAGTGAATTGCGCAGTTTATTTAGACCGGAGCCTTTGAAAAAATCATTTCACATGCTGCTGCAAGCGATCCAGCACAATCGAGAGACGGGACAAAAGAGAGCTGTCTTGTATGAAATGGAAACTCAATATTGTTATTTTTTGCTTTCTTACGACACTGAGCCGCTCAAGGAACAGGCAATAGAAGCGGTCCAATCATTGCAAATTCCTTCATCTCAACTTCTTACAGCTTCACTCGAAGTGTTTGAAGCCTCTTATTTAGTGTATATTTATTGCGTTGCAGATGAGGAAGGCCGGGAAAAATTTTTAAATGGGCTCTGCCGTCGTTTGGAAAACTTGACTTTTGAGCTGCAAACGAGTTATCAATGAGAGTATTTGATAGGTCTATGACGCAAAAACGAACAATCAAAGTAGCGCCTTCGATTCTCTCTGGAGATTTTGGGCGGCTTGCCGACGAAGCCAAACGGGTTCAGGATTCTGGAGCTGATGAGCTGCACATCGATATCATGGATGGACATTTTGTCCCGAATTTGACATTTGGTCCTCGAGCCGTATCCGCGATCAATCGCGCGACAGATCTTTTTCTCGACATTCATCTGATGATTTATAACCCGTTTGACTATGTCGAGCGTTTCGTAGAGGCCGGTGCTGACCGGATCACCTTTCATATTGAAGCCAGTGAAGAAGTAGAAGAGACCTTAAATTATATTCGTCGTTGCAATATCGAAGCGGGGCTTGCATTTTGTCCTGAAACCTCAGAATCTTTAATCCCCAAATATCTGGATAAGTGTGATTTAATGCTACTGATGACAGTCAATCCTGGATTCGGCGGTCAAAAATTCATTCCACAAGTTCTTGAAAAAATTAAGTTCACTCGGGATATTTGCACACGACTTGATATCCGCAAAGGGGGAAAGACCCCGCAGCAAAATGGGAAAAAAGAAATACATCAGTTGCCTCCCTTTGAGATCCAAGTCGACGGTGGGATCAATCTAGAAACAGCCAAACGTTGTGTTGATGCTGGTGCTGATGTTTTAGTATCAGGGACTTATCTATTTCACGCTACCAATATGAGCGAAGCGATAAAAAAGTTGAAGGAGATGGAATGAAAAAAATCGTCGTTATTGGTGGGGGGACAGGCAACTTTGCAGTTCTCAGGGGATTAAAGAACTACAAGGTTGATCTCAGCGCTATTGTTTCAATGGCCGATGATGGGGGCAGCACAGGGATCTTACGCGATGAATTGGGAGTTCTTCCTCCCGGCGATGTGCGGCAATGTTTAGTTGCACTCTCTAATTCTTCCAATATGATGCGCTCTTTGATGAACTACCGATTTGAAAATGGTGGATTGGGAGGACATAGTTTCGGCAATCTTTTGCTCTCCGCGTTAGAAAAAGTCACCGGGAGTTTTGAAAAAGCTGTCGAAGAGATGGGAAAAATTCTGTTTATTCAAGGCAAAGTGATCCCCGTGACAACGCACCAAGTGCGATTAAAAATGTTGCTTAACGACAGGCGTTTATTAGAAGGAGAAAAAGAAGTATACCTTTCACAAGATATCGATCAGGGTTACAAGAGCATTTATCTCGAGCCTTTTCCCAAAGCCAATCCCCATGCAATCGATGAGATCATGAATTCTGATATGATTGTCATGGGCCCTGGGGGATTGCATACCTCGCTCATCCCGAATTTACTCGTTGAAGGTGTCAGTGAAGCTCTACGAAATTCACAAGCGAAGAAGACCTTTGTCGTTAATTTGATGAACCGAAAAGGGCAAACAACTGGGTTTAAAGTCAGCGATTATCTCAATGAGATCAGCCGTTTTATCGGCGCAGATATTTTTGACTACATCTTAGTCAACAATCAAAACCCATCGCAAGAATTGATCGAAGTATACGCTGAGGAAGGCGAGCTCGTCGAAAATGATCTTAAAGAAGATCGCGTCATTTCAACACCGTTGTTAGGTGAGCCGCGTGAAGCCCCGAGAAAAGATCTGATTAAGCGTAGCTTGATCCGCCATGATTCCAAAAAATTAGCCCAAGAGTTGATGAAAATTGTTAATCATCTTTGACTTAGACGAC
This sequence comes from uncultured Verrucomicrobiae bacterium, assembly GCA_963839895.1. Taxonomy (GTDB): domain Bacteria; phylum Chlamydiota; class Chlamydiia; order Chlamydiales; family Rhabdochlamydiaceae; genus CAJCIW01. The sequence continues at coordinate 1,179,799 of CAWIWQ010000001.1, read as the reverse complement.
ACATTGATCGACACCTCCGGGTGCATCACCCATTACAAACTCGAAGATGCCCTGAACAAAATGGTCCGGGAAGGGCTAGTTGTACCCGATTTTGCTGAGGCACTTGAACTGTTGCGCAGATTGGATAGCTCGTCTGATAGCGCTGCATCAGCTTTAGCAGAATTCATCGAAATCTTAGGTGCTGATAAACAATTCTTTGAAATGGGTATTAGAGAAATTTATGAAAATGTCTCATTGGAACTGCCCATTTTTCCGTTAACCGGTGCAGTTGAGATGCTTGGAACATTAGGCCAACAACATCAACTCGCCTTAGTCACGATTGGTAGATTGCCATTACAAATGGATAAATTGAAAAAAGCTGGTATAGATTCACGAATTTTTAGTAAAATTATTGTCACAGAAGAGCGGAATAAAAAGCCTCATTATCAAATCATTGTGGATGAACTTGGCTATGCTTCAACAGAGGTCATCGTGTGTGGTGACAGAATTCCGATTGATTTGGTGCCCGCACGTGAATTGGGCTTTAAAACCGTACACATGCAATGGGGACGAGGTTTAAATTACGCTGGGTTCAAAGGCGATGTAGACTATTATATCACTGAACTAAAAGAGATAAAAAACATCGTAAACGATTTAATGACATTTTCATCATTTTAGAGGGATCATGACGACGAGTAATCAATTAGCTCCGGGAATGACCTTATCGATTGACGGTAAGATCTATCGCGTAGAATCCTGTGTCAAAGTTACCGTAGCCAAAGGAGTTCCCTTCATCAAAGCAAAACTTAAAAATTTGTTAAATGATGAAGTGATCGAACGGAATTTTAAACTCAATCAACCCGTTCAAGATGTATCACTCGCAGAGAGGCGATTAGAATATCTCTATTTAGAAGGGAAAGATTATCTTTTTTTAGACATCGGTAATCTCGAGCAGGTCTTAATCCCCTCTCAGGTGATCGCTGACAAAGTTAATTACCTTAAAGAAGGTATTGAGCTCAAAGCGATGTTTTACGGCGACTCGATTTTCTCTGTCGAGCTTCCGCAATTTTTAGAGATAATGGTCGTTAAAACGGAAGAGAGTGAATCAGCTGTTCATGTCGCCAATGCGACCAAGATCGCAATTTTAGAGACGGGTGCTAAAGTCGACGTGCCGATGTTTATCGAGTCGGGAGACATCATTAAAGTCGATACTCAAACTAATGAATACATACAACGCGTCTAATCAGGAGGGATTGTGGATCTTAAGCAAATCAAGGAATTAATGGCTGCGATGCAACGCGCAGGTATTAAGAAATTGACGCTCAAACAAAAGGGGGGCGATGAAGTGCATCTCGAATGCCAAGATGAACACCCTTCACACGCTCAACCTCCTGTTGCAGCGTTTTATCCTCCTGTATATGCTCATCCACCTGCGCGAGAAGGGGAAGGCGCGCACCGGGCTCCGCCTGTTGCTAAGCCCCATCACGAAGAACCTGCACATCCCACTAAAGAACATAAACACGAAGTTTCCGGAAAATTTGTCGCTGCTCCTCTTGTTGGCACATTCTATTCAGCCGCATCTCCTGAAGATCCCCATTTTGTTAAAGTGGGCGATCCCGTCGACGAAAATTCCGTCGTTTGCATCATCGAAGCGATGAAAGTGATGAATGAAGTTAAGGCGGGAACAAGCGGTACTGTTGCTGAAATTCTTGTAGAAAATGCCCATCCTGTCGAGTTTGGGACTAAGTTATTTCGGATTGTTTAAAGGGATTTATGCAGAAAGTTTTAATCGCTAATCGCGGTGAAATCGCCGTACGCATTATACGAGCTTGTCACGATCTAGGTTTGCAAACAGTAGCTGTGTATTCTCAGGCTGATGCAGAAGCTCTTCATGTTCTTCATGCTGACGAAGCGATTTGCATTGGCGAGCCTCCTTCACAAAAATCTTATCTAAAAATTGCAAATATTCTCTCCGCTTGTGAGATCACAGGTGCAGATGCCTTGCATCCGGGCTACGGTTTTTTAAGCGAAAACGCAAATTTCGCCTCGATTTGCGCCAGTTGCGGTGTTAATTTTATCGGACCTTCAGCGGAGACCATCGCGCTTCTCGGCGATAAAGCCAAAGCTAAATCGACCGCAAAAGCTGTCAAATGTCCTGTGATTCCCGGTTCTGATGGCGTCATTGAAGACGTCAAAGAAGCTCTTGCAGAAGCAAAAAAGATTGGGTTCCCCGTTTTCATTAAAGCATCCGCCGGCGGTGGCGGTAAAGGGATTCGCATCGCAAATAATCCCGATGAATTTGTGCGCCAGTTTTCCGCCGCTAGAGCAGAAGCAGAAGTAAGTTTCAACAATCCCGATGTTTATCTCGAAAAAATGATCGTCAATCCTCGTCACATCGAGGTACAGATCATCGGCGATAAGCATGGAAACTATGCTTATCTCGGCGAGCGAGATTGTACGATTCAACGCCGGCGTCAAAAGCTTATCGAAGAAGCTCCCAGTCCCATTTTATCGGCATCGCTGCGTAAAAAAGTCGGTGAATATGCCGTCGAAATTGCTAAAGCTGCTAAGTATTATTCTGCAGGCACTGTAGAATTTTTACTCGATGAAGATCGCAATTTTTACTTCATGGAAGTCAATACGCGCATCCAGGTCGAACATACTGTCACTGAAGAATTGACAGGAATCGATCTTGTCCGTGAGCAGATTAAAATCGCCATGGGGGAAAAACTGTCTTTCAAACAAAAAGATGTCGAACTTAAAGGACATGTCATTCAATTCCGAATCAATGCGGAAAATCCAGCAAACAATTTTGCTCCTTCGCCCGGACTTCTCGAATATTACATTGCTCCGGGCGGGCCGCATGTCCGCGTCGATAGCGCTTGTTATTCAGGCTATCGAATTCCACCGAACTATGATTCGATGATTGCAAAATTGATCGTCAAAGGAAAAGACCGCAAAGAGGCAATTGCGATTGCCAAACGCGCCCTCAAAGAGTTTCACATTGGCGGCGTGTATTCGACAATTCCCTTTCACCTATTCATGCTCGAGGATCCCAAATTCTTAAACAACGATTACGTCATCAGTTACATCGATCAACTGATCCTCGAAGGCTGCAATTTCACTCCAAGCAAACCTGCCTAATTTCGTGCCCATGCCCGCGTGCGTGCCCGAGCCTGATTATTTCTCTGTGGTGTTTTATCTCTGTGGTGAGATTTTTACCACAGAGACAAGAACCACAGAGAAAAAAAATGTCTGGTTTTTCTGTATTAGTGTATTCTGCATAAGAAAATCGGGCACGAGCACGCACACGGGCTCGGGCACGTACGTAGGGAGAGAAATATATGAAACGACTATGGCTTTGTGCGCTGTTATCTTGTTTAAGTTTAAAATGTCAAACCAGTAACTATGAATCTATGAACAATCACGAACTACTCATCTCAGCAGACAGAATCCAGAGCAAGATTAATGAAATTGCTCAAGAATTAGACGACGAATACCAAGGTGAAGAAATTACCGTAGTGATGGTCATGAAAGGAGCTCTTTGCTTGACAGCGGATTTAATTCGCGCGCTTAAAACTCCCTGTAAGATTGATTATGTTAAAGGCAGTAGCTACGGTCAACACGGTTCAAGTAGGGGAGAATTGAAAATCACTGGTCTTGATAATTTGGATTTGAAAGATAAACATGTTCTACTCGTCGATGATATTTTCGATTCAGGAGAGACTTTAACCCAGATTTTTGCGCAAATTCGGGATAAAGAACCTAAAACTCTCAAATCTCTTGTCTTGCTGGCCAAGAATGTTACGCGGGATACTTACTATTATCCCGATTATGTCTTGTTTGAAATCGAAAATAAATTTGTCATCGGTTACGGTCTGGATTACAAAGAACTCTATCGGGGACTTCCCGGTGTTTTTATTTATAGGTCACAATGAAAGGGATCATTTTAGCAGGGGGTAAAGGAACGCGTCTTTTTCCCGTCACCTTGTCTGTATGCAAACAGCTATTGCCCGTCTATGATAAACCGATGATTTATTACCCGCTTTCGGTATTGATGATGGCAGGTATTCAGGAGATTTTAATCATTTCCACGCCTGAAGATCGCCCTCGCTTTGAACAGCTCTTTGGCGATGGTTCACAACTCGGTCTAAAACTTTCTTATGGCGTGCAGGAAAAACCGGAAGGGATCGCTCAAGCTTTTTTGATCGCTGAAGAATTTATCGGCGATGATACCGTCGCGCTTATTTTGGGAGATAATATCTTTTACGGCCATCATCTATCTTCCCTTCTTTCCCCCTGTCGTCATTTGGAGAAAGGAGGAATTATTTTTGGCTATGAAGTTAAAGATCCTGAACGTTATGGCGTGGTGGTATTCGATTCAATGGGCAAAGTGGTCGATATCGTGGAAAAACCCATCGTCCCGCAATCCCGTTTTGCTGTTACGGGACTGTATTTCTATGACAATGATGTGATTGAAATCGCTCGCCATTTAAAACCTTCAGCACGCGGGGAATATGAAATCACAGATGTCAATCGCGTTTATTTGGAAAGAGGGGATTTGCATCTGCGTTTACTTGACCGCGGCTTTGCTTGGCTCGACACCGGCACACATCCCGCCCTTCAGCAAGCTTCGCATTACGTGCAAACCATTCAAGAAAGACAAGGGATCAGCATCGCTTGTTTAGAGGAAATCGCTTACCAAATGGGTTTTATCACGCGCGCGCAGTTGGAAGAACGTATCGCACTTTTATCCAAGAGTGATTATGGACAATATTTAAAACAAATGCTCGAGCGCGAAAATCAAAATCATTTAACTAAAGCGATTTTTTAAAGAATTTGGCGCGTTGTCGTTTTTTGAATGGCATGATTCCTTGCTTGCCATAGACGACCTCGTGCAGATCTTCTATCGCCATAAACGCCGTTGGATCCACACGTAGGACAATTTCTTTTAACTCAGAAAGATCCAACCGTTCGACAATCACGAATAAAATTTCTCGCGTGTCTCCGGAAAATCCCCCTTTACCGTGCATAATCGTAAGACCTAATCCTAACTCATTCATGATGGCATTGCCCAATTCCTTGGGTTTAGAAGAGATGATCAGTGCCGATTTGAGTTCATCGAGACCGACGATCACGATATCGATCATTTTAAAGGCGACAATGTACATCATCATCGAACGCAGCGCGATATGCCAGTCTTGAAAAATCCAACCATACGCGGCAAAAATGAAGACGTTGATGAAGAGCACGACTTGTCCAACAGTAAATCCTCTTCGACGATTGATTAAAATCGCTAAAATCTCCGTGCCATCGATACAGCCGCCATTGCGGATGATTAAACCCACACCAATACCTAGAATCGCACCACCGAAGACGATGATTTCCAATGGATCGCCAATGAAGGCCGGCGTATTGCGCAGCACCATCAGAAAACCGGCAAACATCACAACTGCAAATAACATATGCAGAACAAAAGAGCGGCGAATGTAATTATACGCGCAATAAATGAAAGGGATATTGAGGATAACCAAGACGTAAGACAAATAATTATCGCCGTATAGACGAGAAATGATCAATGCGATACCGACAACTCCGCCGTCAATCAATTGATTGGGTACTAAAAAAATTCGGATCGCGACAGCGGCTAAAAATGCGCCAAAGGCCAACCAAAAATACATCACGAAATGATGCATCATGGTTTTAGTTTTCGATTGAGTAACGGGCATAATCAGACCATAAGTTATACCGAACGTGATTCAAAAATTGGGATTTCGGCCGCGCCAAAGCCTCGGGGCTCGACGATCGTAAGTCGTCCCCATATTGCTATAATATTGGGCGATTTACGATCGTCGAACCGCGAGAACTTTCGCGTCAGCCCAAATCCGATTTTTGAATCACGTTCGGTATACGCGCAGTATAACGCGATCAATCCGACCTGTACAGTAAATTTATACTATTTTCAGTTTGCTATTTGGAATTTTTAGAACATTTTTTGCGATAGTACGAGCGACCGGTCTCGCTAACTTCTTAAATCTCCACATCCTACTAATCGCAGTAATAAACGGAACGCGGGAGACGGGACTTGAACCCGCAACTTCTGCCGTGACAGGGCAGTGCTCTAACCAATTGAACTACTCCCGCATAGGGTGCCTTGGGCGCAACAGGACTCGAACCTATGACCACCTGTGTGTAAGACAGGCGCTCTACCAACTGAGCTATACGCCCGATGCAAAAGAAGTTCATAGCTTAAAGTGAGAAACGATTTTTCTCAAGGCCTTTTATTTTAGGCCCTACCGCATCAAGATTGATTTAAAATAATTATTATATGTATTTTTCAGGTAAATTAAAATTACAATTTTAATTATAATGTAATATTAAGATTTTAGGTTTTTTTAATTGATGTATTGCAAAACATATAATATAATTATTGGTAATTTAAATATTAAATGGGGCACCCAATGTCTTCAGTTTCAAATAATAACAATTACACTGTTAACCAAGCTTACCAATATCTTCAAGCTAACATTCATCGACCAGAAATTCGAGTCGATCTCTATCAGTTAGATGAGGCAATTAAAATCGCAGAAATTGATCTCGCTAAACCCCTAACCTCCGAACATCGAAAGCAGATGCTACTCGAAAGAATTACTACGATTATCAACAGATGCAACAAAAAGCCTGCAGTAAATGCTCTCAAAACCCCCTCGCAAAAGGCTTTGGACTATAAGAATGTCCTCTTAGAAATTAAACACAAATTGCCGAGTTGGAAACCGATTGATCTTCATCACTTCTTGAAACTGCAAGATAACACTTTTAGCGACAAGTTTTACACTATTGTAGCCTTGTTTTGCGGTTATTACGATGCGACACAAGCAAGAGAATGTTTTAAAGAAAATTTTGATGTTTTAAAGCAAGGTTTCCCAGCTGTTTTTGATGCGGCAGGGGGAACCATTCTCGATCAACTAGCAGCTGATTTTCAAAAAGAACACGATTTATTGAATGCAGCGGAAATACATAATGCCCCTTTAGAACAGCACCTTAAGCAGATGCGTACTCAGCAACAAGTACGACAATTTCAGAATTTCACACAAAACGTTACATCTTCTCATAAGTGTTTTAGACAGTTTTATCAGATGTTACCGCCTGCTGCACAACAATTATTGCCCCAAGTTCCGTATTATGGGCATGGTTTCAATCCGGATTTACATAAAACATTAGGTGCTCATTTCGATAACACAACAGGTCAAACGACCTTTCGCGTATATGCGCCCAATGCTGAAAAAATCGTCCTTAATTTATCGGCCTTTCAGAGAGTCGAGCACTCTCTTCCTTTAGTAAAAGGAACCGATGGTGTTTGGACAGCACAAACTCCTCATGCTCAACCTGGACGTACGTATCACTTCATGGTGACACCGAAAGGCAGCAATCAAGCTGTAAAAAAGTTGGATCCTTTTGCCTTCGGTAACTGCATTCATTGCGAACAAGAATATAAAGATGATCATGAATCGCAGGTTCGAGATCTCAAATCATTCCATTGGAATGACCAACATTGGATGGCCAAAAGACGAGATACAGACCCTGCCCATAAACCGATGGCGATCTATGAAGTGCATGCTCCCACTTGGCGAAAAACGGGCGATGGCAAAATCTACAATTGGCGGCAGCTCGGTGTCGAACTCGCTCAATATTGTAAAGAGATGGGATATACCCACGTCGAATTGATGGCTCTACTCGAGCATCCATTACTTTCTTCGCTGGGCTATCAAATCACAAGTAATTTCGCGCCTAATAGCCGTATGGGAAATTTGGATGATTTTAAATTTTTTGTCGATGAGATGCATCGCAACGGCATTGGTGTGATTGTCGACTGGGCACCGGCTCACTTTGCAAATAACTCTTTTGGTCTAATCAAATTTGATGGCACTGCGCTTTTTGAATATGATGATGGAAGATTGTCTGAATGGGGTACCCCTTGCTATGATTACAAAAAACAGATAACCAAAGATTTTCTTGCCAGTATCCTTAAATATTATATCGAAGAATGTCACATCGACGGCTTTCGTTATGATGCGATGAAAAACATCCTATTTGGAAGTATCAATAAAAAAGGGTATAACATTAATTTAGAAGCGAGATCCTACTTTCGCAATCTCAATACTTATCTTCACCGCCAGTATTCTGGAATGCAATTAATTGCTGAAGAAGCATCAGCTTATCCTAATCTTACCCAACCTGCTTCTGTTAAAACATTTGGCGTTCGCGGCCAAGATTTTGATAGTAACTGGCTTTTGGATTTTGGGAACAAAATAGTAGAATTTATGAAAGTACATCCCATGTGGCGTACAGAGAAACATGATGTACTCACATCTACTCCAAAAGACATCGATCATAGCGAACAGGGAAAACATATTCGCGGTAAACAAGTCATCACACTCTCGCACGATGAATGTGCGAATGGAAAAGAGTCGCTCCAAACAAAAATGCCATTTAAAGGCGATCCGATTGCTAATGATGGAGCTGCTTTTGCTCGTTTTGCCAATGGACGATTATTTCTCGCTTATCAATTGCTACGTGGAGGCGGTCCGATACTCGATTTCATGGGAAATGAACTATTGCAAAGTGCGGAATGGCACGGCCGCTTACTAGAAAGTATAAAACCGAAAAACGAATGGGAAAAGACAAAAGCCTGTGTTCAATGGGAAGAGTTAGATCCAAAAGTCAATCCGACAAAACATCATTATCACAAGGGCTCACAGGAAGCGCGTAAAGCCTTGCTGCATATTTATCAGAAGAATCCTGGGCTTTGGGATCAGACAGATGCCGGATTTGAGTGGATCAGAGGCGATGACAAATCCAACAACGCCATCAGTTTCCATCGTCGTGGCACTGGTGAGCAGTTTGCTTGCATCTTTAATTTCTCCGATCACGATATGGTTGGATATGAGCTACCGATCTTCGATCGCGGCTTAGATAATTTAAAAGGTGTTACGGAAATGTTCAATACCGACGACAAGCGATTTGGTGGAGCCGGAAGAATAAACTCAGCGCAGATTATTCGCGATCATACCGGCAAACCGACCCATTTTAAAATACATTTGCCGCCTTGCACAGCGATTCTTCTAAAAGAAAATTTCTAGGTTTTTTGACATATTTCTCTCGAGCCATTATCTTAAATAGATTATGGCTCTATCTAAACACGATTGCGATCTGGTTGACATTCAAACGATCAATCCGCGGATTTTAGTGGATATCCGTTACGCCACGGCCAATAATTTTGTCGGAAGACCTGTATATTCTTCCGCGAAGTGTTTTTTGCGTCGCAAAGTCGCGCTTAAGGTTGATCTCATTCAAAAGCAACTCGAGCAGATGAAATTAGGCTTGAAACTGTGGGACGGCTATCGACCTTTCTCGGTGCAAAAAATTTTTTGGCAACATTGTCCAGACCCCCGCTATGTTTCCCCTCCAGAAAAAGGCTCACATCACAATCGCGGTGCTGCTGTCGATATGACATTGGTAGATAATCAGGGCAAAGAATTAAACATGCCTACGGATTTTGATGAGTTTTCCCACAAGGCCCATCTCGATTATCAACTTCTTCCCAAAGAAGTGTTGCATAACCGCACTCTTTTGCAAAATGCAATGCGTGCTCAAGGATTTATCCCGATACCGACAGAATGGTGGCATTTCGAAGATGAAGAAGGAGAACATTATCCATTAGAAGACTGTCCATTTGAGGATTTGAAAATATGAAATACGGCTTAGTTCTTCTTCTGCTGTTATGTAGCTGTTCGCCGAATTCTTCAACTGACTTTCAAAAGGAAGGAGAAGCGCGCTGTAGCATGCTTGTAGAAGAGTTAAAAAAAATCAGCAATCGGGAACAACTTCTGCAAGCGCAAGAGCCATTAAAAAAACACTTCGAAGCGCTAATCGATTTAATGATTACCGCCATCGAATTTCAAAACAACCATCTCGATGACATCGTCCTCGAACCTGCTTTTGATGAACAAGCAGCGGAAATTGTTCTGGAAGAAGAACTACGCCGCATCTACACCATTGAAGGAGGGCGAGAAGTGATTGAACGCGCTGAGCAAGAAGCGCTTGTCCGATTCGACAGTCATAAGCGCACTCTTGCCAAAAAGAATCAAAAAGTTAAGAAAAAATCTGATTGAACTGGGTTTGTCGCTGTTGAAGCACATTAAGATCAGTCAATTCACTTACTTGAAGGGGAACAGCTGTTGCAAATCCCTGTTTTAGCAAATAGACATCGCTTTCAGCATCTTCTTCGTGTTCAAACCATTTTCCCCCATGCCAAAAATAAGAATGTCCTTCAGGATGGGTTCGTTTATCAGGATCTTCAATCCAAAAGCCTTTCCCATGTTTTACTAGGCGAATGCCTTGAATGGTGTCTGTCTCAGGAAAATTGACATTGATCATCGTCCCTTTTGGCATAGGATGCTCAAGAAAGTGTTTCACCAGAGGGTAAATGAGCGGCTGCGCTAGTTTATAATTGGGTTTTACAAAATCCACACAGGAAAAAGCGATCCCAGGCACATTGCGTAGCACACCTTCGATGACACCGCCAATGGTACCGCTGTAGAAAATATTACGGCCGGAATTGGCGCCGCAATTGATTCCTGAAACGATAAGATCGGGTTTAAAATCTAAAATCACACTTAAACTCATGCGCACACAATCTGCTGGTGTTCCTGACACACGCCATGCAGCTGTATCTTTTTCCCAACGCACAGGTTCAATGTGGATCGGATCGCGGATGGTGATTCCCATGCCCACGCCTGATTTTTCTGATTTTGGAGCGACAATGGTCACTTCAGCGACATCGACCAATGCTTCCCATAAATGCTTTAAGCCGGGAGCTTCAATCCCATCGTCATTGATCAATAAAATTTTAGGTTTAACATTGTCCATAATGTCCTCAAAAAAGGATCCATGCTAGCACAGTTAATCTTTTACCAGCACTTCTTCTTTGGGCTCTGTGAGCTTCGATACAAGTACGATCAAGATAAAACTTGTGGAAAAGCCCGGGAGCATAGACGGCACATTGATGTCCCAAAGCCCATTAAAGTAAGGCCAAATACCGGCAATGATGCCACCGGATAAGATCCCCACCCAAGCTCCGTACTTATTGATCCCTTTCCAATACAGCGATAGCAGCAAAAGTGGTCCAAATGAAGAGCCAAGCCCTGACCAAGCATACAACACAAGCGTGTAGATCGTACTGATTTTGCCATAGGCAATCACAAGCGCAATGAGCGACACAATGATCACACCGACACGTGCGACAATCAATAATTCTGTCGAAGATGCTGTTTTGCGAAAAATTCTTTTATAAAAATCTTCCGTGATGCTGGAGGTGAGTACCAACACTTGCGAACTTGTGGCATTGATCGTAGCTGCCAGAACCGCGCATAACATAAAACCGACTACGAAAGCAGGAAATGAATCGCGGACCATTTCGACGAACACAAGTGATGGGTCTGTTAAATGCGTTGAAAAATAGGCGATCCCCACTAAACCGACAAAAGTCGCAGCGCTAAGAGAAATCAGCATCCAACTCATTCCGATCATTTTCGATTTGGAGATCTCATGCACATTGCGGATTCCCATGAATTTTGTCACGATGTGCGGCTGTCCAAAATAGCCTAAACCCCACCCGGCGGTCATAGCGATGATTTCCCAAAGAGTCGATAATTTTCCATCAGGCAAAAGCGACATCTTTAGATTTTTTAAATGTGCTGCATGAGTAATACCACTCCATCCGCCCACTTTATGTATCAGGAAAAAGGGAACAAAAATAATCACGCACATCAAAAAGAATCCTTGGAATAAATCGATCCAAGCGAGAGTGACATAACCTCCCGTGAACACATAAGGCACGATCACCACAATTCCAATTAAAATGCCCAAATAGTAATTGATATTGAACAACGTTTCGAGCAATAGCCCCAATCCCACTAATCCCGCCGAAATATAAATCGTGTAAAATACAAGCGACATGATCGCTGTAAACACGCGGATTGCTCCCGACGTATCGGACAAGCGGCTCTCAAAAAAGGAGGAGAACGTTAAGCTGTTGTATTGTTCTGTCGCTATGCGAATCTTAGGAGCGATCAACTGCCAGTTGAGAAACATAAATATGAGCAGTCCGATGGCCGACCAAGCATTGAACAATCCCCCTGCATATACCACTGCCGGGTAGCCCATAAATAACCAGCTGCTCATATCACTCGCATGTGCTGCGAGTGCGGTCAACCAATAATTCATAGAGCGATTACCGATGATAAAATCGGTGGCAGAAATGTGCTTGCGATAGGAAAAAAATCCCACCATCAGCAAGATTGCTAAATAGCAAAGTACAGCGATGAGTTCAACAACATGCATAGAGCGTTCCCAATCAAAGTCTTCTTGAGGATATCTTCAAATTCGGCTGCGGCATCTCCTGGAAATTTTCGAGATCTTTTTCGCTGCTTCGCTCAGCCATATGCTGGCCACATTGTCTTCGCTCAGCATCAAAAAATCTCATCAAAACTTCCTTCGGATCTGCTGCATCCCAATTTGAAGATATCCTCTTGACTTTAACTTCATTTTCTATTTCTTCAAAGCTTTTTGAGAGCCGTACACATGAGCAGCAGAACTTAAATTAGTTCGTGCATGAGGAAAGTCCTTCTCAATTTCGGCAATTAAATCTTTGGTAGACATTCGCATCGAGTTTTGACCGATGGGACACTGGCAAACCACGCGCGTAAAACCGTACAGCTTGGCAAATTCCCGAATATCTTCTTCTTCAGCAAATATCAGCGGTCGAATGATCGTCACGCCATAATCTTGCATAGGAACCTTCGGGAGCATTCCGGCAAATTCACCTTTATGCAGTAAATTCATCAATAACGTCTGCGCATTATCATCTCGGTGGTGCCCAAATGCGATCGTCGTCGCGCCTACATTCTTTGCAGCTTCAAAAATCAAACGCCTTCTTTCGCGTGAGCAGCTATAACATTCCTTTTGCTCTTGCTGTGAACTGCAACTTAAAAACGGCACATCAAGCTCTTGACAAATCCCCTTTAAAAATCCCTCTTTAATCCCCGCCCCGCAAGAAAAAGTCCCTCCCACATGAATCGCAAATAATTCCAATTCAGGAAAGCCCCTCCCTGAAATTGCCTTCAGCAAATACAGCAAACTTAAGCTATCCTTGCCCCCGCTTAGAGCCACGGCTACTTTCGTAACCCCTTCGAGCAATTTAAATTCATAGAGTGCTTTGCGGCAAACGCTTTCCAGTTTGCGGCCGAGCTTGGTCCAAGGAGGTTTAGCAATCGGAAAATGTAAATTTAAGATTTGATTCATATTAACCACGAGGTATTGTACGTTTTCTTCATTAACCTCTCATCCTATTTTTACTGGACCAAATCGAATTTATACTGTATCCTAATTGTTTATAAGAGGTTTTCACATGCAAAAAGTCGGCAGAAACGATCCTTGCCCATGCGGTTCTGGGAAAAAATTTAAAAAATGCTGTGAATTGAAAGATCAGAAAAAAAAGTTTAAAGCTGAGCTGATTAGCGCTCAACAACCGTCCAAAGTCTCTTCCCTTTTTTTTAAAAAAAACCCTTCCCCAATTCCTTCAGAAGAACCGCCTAACCCAGTTATGTAAGGGGACATCTTCAAATTCGGCTGCGGCATCTCCTGGGAATTTTCGAGATCTTTTTCACTGCTTCGCTCAGCATCAAAAAATCTCAACGAAATTTCCTCAGGATCCTCGGCACCCGACTTTAAAGATGCCCCCAAATGAGTTTGAAATAAAACTCCTTCCATGTTATCGTCTTGCATCTTTGCTGGTGTAGCTCAATGGTAGAGCATCCGCCTTGTAAGCGGACGGTTGAGGGTTCAAGTCCTTTCGCCAGCATCGCTTTTTTTCCCTTTTTGGGGGTGTCGCATAGTGGCAATTGCAGGGGACTGTAAATCCCCCGACTTCGGTCTTCGTGTGTTCGAGTCACACCGCCCCCAAACAAAAACCCGCCACAAAGCGGGTTTTTTTGTTTGGGGGCGAGGAAGCCAATAGTTTGGCTTCCGTGTGGGACGAGAGTTGAGGGCGATGTTTGCTTGCAAACCGCCCGTGGGCCGGTTCCTCGCAGAGCTCGTCACCTCTACGCCACTCGCGAGCAAAACTATTTGCTCGCTCATTTCCTTAGGAAAAGGTGGCTCCGAGCCGCCGCCCCGGGAGGACGCGAACACGCGGTGAGGGGTCTGACCTCTATCTTTTTTTTTCGCATCGAAAAAACCCTAAAAAATCCAGATCAAATCTCTATAGGAAATGCTCATGGGACAGCAATGCCAATACATTACTTTCAGAGAAAAACTTTTGGTTGCCTAAAAGATCCCAAGCTCTTAAAATAATTTCTGGATTTGAAGTATAAGGAGTAATACTTTGTTTTTCTCGAGACTTGTTTTTTTCTTATTCGGAATCAATCTCTTGTTAATCAAATATTGCATAGCTTCATCAAACCATGAGAAAATGCAATCTTTCTCACAAGCATCCCAAGATCGATTTGTTTATCTTCTTCTCTATGAGGTCCTTAATAAACAGGATGATGGATATTACCTCGAAATTGGCGCTGGGCATCCGATTGATGGCAACAACACATACTTGTTTGAGAAAAATCTAGGTTGGAAAGGAGTTAGCATAGATATAGACAAGGCCTCCCAGAAGGTCTGGTATTCTGTCCGACAAAATTCTTTGCTTATTGAAGATGCTACGCAATCTGATTATAAATCGATTTTAAAATCCTTTCCTCAGGTTATCGATTATCTTTCACTAGATATTGATGGCAATTACGACTCTGTCCTACAGAGGATACCTTTTAATGAGCATATTTTCAAAGTCATAACCATTGAGCATGACTTTTATAGATTCGGGGATAAGTACAGGAGAGGTGAACGGATGATTCTTGAATCATTGGGTTATTATCTGCTCTGCTCGGATGTATCATTATTTTACAACGGAAGGGACTGTGTATTTGAGGACTGGTGGATTCATCCAAGTGCGTTCCCTGCAACAATATTATCCATGCTTACATCTTTGGATTTGAAAGCAAAAGATAACAACCAAGTTATAAATGCCATTTATCGCAGTCGGGTATCGGATCGAGTCGAATCGAGGTACTCAGTTCCGGATGAGGGAACGCAATTTGTTGAAAATTGCTCTCTTGAATAAGGTCCATTCAAAAATTCTGAATCCATCCAGTCGCCTCATTCTCCTGGAGAAGCTTAGTTTTCAAACACTTGCTTATTCCTACATTTCTCTGAGATAATCGATTTGCAATTAATGAGGAAATGCACTCAACCGATCCAAGCGGTGATATCCATCGAAAAAATCCTAAGAAATCTAACCCAAATCCCTCATGGGGTCGATCACCACCCCCCATTTGGGTTGAGCATTTCCTTGCACGGCCGAAGAGTATGCGCTACAATTTTCTTAAAAATTTTCAGAGAGAAATATGAAAAAGCAAATTTCTTCGTCGGACACGCAAAACAGGATCATTCTTTATACCGCGGCCGATGGCAAAGTGACGGCCGATGTCTTTTTTGCAAATGAAACCTTCTGGCTGACTCAACGGACTATGGCAGAATTGTTTGGAGTAAATATACCTGCGATTTCCAAACATTTGAAGAATATCTACTCCAGTGGAGAGTTGAACCAAGAAGCAACTGTTTCCAAAATGGAAACAGTTCAAATGGAAGGAGGACGGCAGATTGCTCGTGGGGTAGAAGTTTACAACTCTAGACGCAGCAATCGCTATCGGTTATCGAGTCAACTCCATCAAAGCTACCCACTTTAGGATATGGGCTACTAATACCCTTCGCGAATTTATCGTTAAAGGATTTGTGCTCAATGACGAAATGCTCAAAAATGGACGCTCTTTTGGGAAAGATTATTTCGACGAGTTGCTTGAAAAAATTCGGGAAATTCGAGCTAGCGAACGGCGGGCCTATCAGAAGATTACGGATGTATTCGAGCAATGCAGTAGCGATTATCAAAGCAGATCGGAAGAAACTCAACTGTTTTATCAGATTGTCCAAAACCAGCTCCACTTCGCCACCACTGGGAAAACTGCTGCTGAGATCATTTACGAGCGAGCAGATAGCAATAAGCCATTTATGGGACTCACCACTTGGAAGAATTCGCCTCAGGGGAAGATCTTAAAAAGTGATGTGACCATTGCGAAAAATTACCTGAACCAACAAGAAGTCTCCAAACTGGATCGTCTGGTGAACATGTTTATTGACTTTGCTGAACTACGAGCCTTGAATCGACAAGTCATGACGATGAAAGACTGGCTAAAGCAGGTTGAAAAGTTCCTAAATTACACCGATCAGCAAATTTTAAAACATGCTGGCCAAATTTCTCACAACATGGCTATCGCCAAGGCTAGCGAGGAGTATGACAAATACCGGGTACATCAGAACCGTGAGTACATGTCCGATTTCGATCGCGCTTATGTGAAGTACTTGAAAGGTGGCGATGCGTCATGATCCAGATCGAAGATCGATGGCTAATCATCTGAGCGGGTGACAAACATCACTGGGTGTGCTATAACTGCTGCATTGGGAGAGTCCTTGCTGGGTATAACAAATCCCTAGAAAGGAATTCGTTTTTAGCGATGTTTTCTTGAATTGTCGTTTAGGATAATTTATCATAATAACCCAACTTGTCCGCTACTACCCAAGCATCTGCGGCGCGATTTCTTTGACCTGTTTTTACGGCCAAATTTAGCCTACTTTTTCAAGTATGTCTAAAATTTGGCCGCAAAAACATGGCAAAAATCGCATCCACATCTACTTAACAGATAGGGAACAAGTTGGGTTAATATGTTTGAAACAAAATCTTACTCAAATTTGCTTGAAGAGTCATTTCCCGGAATGAAGGCCAATCTGGCGCATTGCGAAATTCTTGGATACCCTTATCCAAGCACGCCATTTATCAAAGAGGAAAATGGAGAAATTCTATCGCATGTGGGTTTTTTGGAATATCCGATGCTCATTGAAGGTTGTTGGCACCAAGTGGGTGCTCTTCATGCTATCTGTACAAAAGTTACCCATCGTAGCCATGGTTTAGCTTCAGAATTAATCCGAGAAGCTTTGAAATGGGCTCAAAATCGTTATGAATTTGTGATCCTATTCACAGAAATTCCTAATTTTTATAAGAAACTTTCATTTCGTTACATTCAGGAATATCGTTTCCGTTTAGCTTGTCGATGTCCAAAAGGGTCACAATCTTTAAGACCAGTTACTTTTCCTAAAGATAATGCTCTTTTTCTGCGCACTTTTCAAGATCGAGCACCGGTATCTAATCGTTTATGGGTCAAAGATAATGGTACTATTGCTTCTTATAATACGCTTTATGCTACTTATCCTACTTACTGGTCGCTTCATTATAGTCCATCTATCAAAGGTATGATCTCTTTTCAAGTGCAAGGTAAAACCCTGCATTTATTTGATATTATTGCGAGTAAGATGCCATCTCTTGATATAGTTCTCGACCATGTACCAACAGAGATTGATGAAATTTATTTTTATTTTTCTCCGGACCGTTTGACCAATGAAGTTATTTCAGAGCCCTATCTTTATGACAACGGCCATTTCATGGTTCATGGGAACAGGCCTAACGTTAAGCCTTTTATGATTTCACCTCTCAGTCGTTGTTGAAATAATGGAATTTGATGAATTCTATTTTTTTTACAATTTTGCAAATCAGATGTTGTAAGTGCTGGAATCATAGTATTCCTCCATTTCTTATTTTTTTTTAAGAAAGAGAGAATTTCAAAGTGCCGATCTACTAACAATAGAGAGACTTGAGATGGAATTTTTAAGATCTTGGAGTGCTCTAGTGCTCTGAGTATTAAGTTTTATATGTTGTCCTGCAAGTTGGGAGATTCGTGTTTGAAGATCGTTTATGATCTGATTTTTTACAGTACGATTTTTCAAAGCCCAAGTCTTCTTGGTCGCTTTTCGCAGAGACTTTAGCTCTATTAAAAAATTGAGGGTGGATTGAAGATTTTTAAAAGTATCGTCAACTTCATTCACTTTATTAGATAGTGTTCGATTATTAGGAACGGAAAATGATTTCACATGCAAATCATCAATTAAAGTCGAAAAACATTTACCTTCTTCAACATGAATCGCAAAAGCTGTGGATATTATTTGTAATTGCTGAGAAGGTTTGCAATCAGAATTGACAAGTTGCTGAACTCGATGTAAATACTCAAGAAAAAGGTCAGCTTTGTGAAGGATCTCTTGCGCAGGTGTCGTCATAATTCCTGATATAAGTGGTGGGCGATTTAGCTGAGGCGATCGATGGGAAGTCCTTGGGATTCCCAGGCATTGATTCCTTCGGAATATTTCAGAATATGAATATAGCCAAATTGGCTTAAGTGGGCGGCGAGTCGGGTGCTTGCACCGCAATTTTCATGTGTGCAGTAGACAATTACTAGGGCATCCTTCTGTGGAATGAGCTGAATAATCGCTTGCTCGGAGGATTCATTCATTAGAGATTTTGCGCCAGGAATTCTTCGTTTGTCATCCCATTGAGCTGAACGGGCATCCAAGAGAATGAGCGGCACTTTTGATCCTAAGAGGATCTTCAGAGTGAGTGTATCGATTTCTCCAATCTGTCCCTTTTCTTTTGAAATTACACATGTTTCATTCATATTTTCCTTATTTATAATACTTGCCAAGCACGAGCGTAAAGCACAGGGAGAAATGATATCACAAGCACGCCTAGACTTAGTGTACTCGATGCTATAAGTGTCTTCATGAACAAACTTGATGTTGCAAAAACAGGATAGCCGGTGAACATCGAATAAATTGAACCTGCGCAAGTAGCAAGGCTATTCAGCCCAGCCCAAAAAAAACCCGCTCTTTCACCTAGGATTCCAATCTTATAAGCAGCTTGTCTATCTGGAAAGGCTCTTAAGCTTTCTGCAATCTCGCGTGTATTTTTCAATGAACTTGAAACGTTAAAAAAACTGTAGGCCATACTACCTGAAGCGACCGTCATAAGAAATGTCATTACTTACTCCTAACAAACGGGATGATATGAATTTTCTCAAGAGCGCATTAGCATATACGAAAAATCTATTTATTTTGTAGGCTTTTTGTATATATGTTAACTCCTTCAAATCAAAGCATTATTGACTGTCTCAACAGCAGCTATGGCATTAAAGTGGCGACGCTTACTTTTTTGCCTTTAGGCGCTGATATGAATGCATGCGTTTATAAAGCCATGGCAAGTGATAAGAAATGTTATTTTATAAAGCTAAAGCGCGATTACAATTACGACATCAGCATTGCGATTGCGAAGTTGTTATATGAGGCAGGGCTTCAGCAGATTATTTTACCTATCCAAACAATTCATGGGCAACACTCTCAGCGTATGGGTGATTTTACGCTTATTGTTTATCCCTTCATCGAGGGACAAGATGGGTTTAGTCGAGATCTAACAAGCGATCAGTGGTTTATTCTCGGCCAGGCTCTCAGACAAATTCATGAAATTGAAGTACCATCATCAATTCAAAGTCGGATTCGGCGAGAAACTTATTCCAGCAACTGGCGGGATGCGGTTAGAGCGATCCTGAAAGTAGAGGGCGAATTCACAAGAAAAAAAGGAGATAATTTTTCGGCTTGTGGATCGGGCTGAACAGTTTGCTCAAAAGCTCAAAAATCAGCCGACACATTACGTGTTGTGTCATTCTGACATTCACGGTGGCAATGTATTGATCGATGAAAATAATTCCATTTACATAGTGGATTGGGATGATCCTATGATGGCGCCTAGAGAACGGGATCTTATGTTCATTGGTGGGGGAGTCGCTAATGTATGGAATAAACCCGATGAGGAAGCGTTTTTTTATAAAGGCTATGGAACTATTGAAATAAATAAGATGATCCTAGCTTATTACAGGCATGAACGCATCGTAGAAGATATCGCTCAGTTCGTACAGGAGCTGCGTTTACCTTCGGTGAGCGACCCAGACAAACAAAAGATATATGAGCAATTTATAGGGATGTTTGCCCCAAACGGTGTTGTAGATATCGCCTTCAAAACTGGTTCGAATTTATTAATTTAAAAAAATCTTGAACATAATTCATGTAAAGTTAATAAAAAAGTATTGATACATTTAATACGATTAGTCACAGGTGATACATATATGAAAAACATAAGTCTTTTGTTAGGAATTTTGTTTGTATCTTTGAATGCAAATGCTCAAAGCAATGCTGACAGATCTTACTATAATGACGATCGACATCATGATCATGACGATGACCATCATCACGATCGCGACGATGATGATCGGCATCACGATCATGACAATGATCATCATGATCACGACAATGATCACCACCATGATCATCAGGGTGACAAACATTGATAACGAATGATCTTTGAGATCAGGGCGAAAAGACCTGATCTCAAATTGAAGCAATATTAAAGGTGTCTGATACGATTAGACAGTCTTTGGAGATCTTTAGAAACTTCTCTGATTCTTCGTGCAAGAACGGTTTTTCTGTGTCTGAAATATTTTGTTCTTATTTTTCTCATATATTCCTCTTGATTATTATGGTTTTTCTTAAATCATCGGAACTGACTAGTTGTGGTTGAGGCCAAATATAAATCCCTGCTTATCTTTAATATACATAATTAATACTATAATTAATACAAATTAATGCTAATTTTGTAAAAATTAATTAATATTAAAACCATTGCATAAGTTGCTGATAATCAATATGAAATGCATTCAAGAGGTCAAGCGTCTTGCGCAGCCAAGGTTGTCTCGTAAAAAACCCCTTTTTTACGACCTTAGTTAAAATGCCCTTTCCTGATTTATCAAAAATTTACTACACTCCTTAGGGTGTGTTTTTTCTAAGAAGAACCTTAAGGAGGTTTGATATGATTCCAACACTCATTGCTGCATGTGTTCTTTCGGGAGCACCTGTGGTGCAAGCAACGCCAGATATTAGCAATTTGAATAATTGCATGAATGATGTGAGGCAAGCAGCGGCTCATCCGCCCCATGTACCCACATTTGATGCTTACACGACAAACTATGTAAAGCTTCTCGCTGATTTGCAGACAGCCGCACCCAATTTGCCCTACGTATATCAACAGGCTGCAGCAGAGCCATTGATTCAATTTTTACAAGAATTGGGAGAGATGCAGTATCTTCAAATTTTTGCCGAGGAGGCAAGGGATGAACAAACAGCCGTTTTACAGGAAATGATTCCCGATGCATCGCTAGCCATTTTGTCCTATGAGGGGACCACCATACAGGGTATCAACGCCTTCGAAGAAATTGTCAGTGATTTGTATGACGGCTTTTTAAGCGATGAGAGTCGTGTAGGTAAGCAAACTGGCAAACCGATTGACCCGCCCACCTATGGAGTCATTCCTCCTTTGGTAAAATTTGGAAATGCAGAGTCCGGTCCTTATACTTGGCCCGGGGATGCGACCCATCAAACTCTTGGTATGGGGTGCGGCATCGTGAGCCTACCTCCAGCGCAAATAAAAGGGGGACTGCTTGCCTGGACTTCACTAGGTCATGAGACTGGAGGACATGATGTCACACATGCGGATGCCGGTCTTCTGAATGAACTTGCGCAAAAAGTATACACTGCGTTGATCCAAAAATTTAATTCTCCCGATCTTGCCAATTATTGGGCGAGTTGTATTGATGAAAGTTCCGCGGATGTGTGTGGGTATCTCAATATGGGCCCCAGTCTTGGAATTGGGTTAATCGGATACTTTCGAGCCTTAGGTAATGGCAAATTGAGGAGCATAGGATCGACAGATGATCCTCATCCTATCGATTTGTTGAGAGGCTATTTGGCAGCAGCCGTAGTAAAGCATTTGCATTTTAAAGATGCGGCAGCATGGAGTCAAACGATTACGGCAGAAACAAATAAAGATAAAAATACCCTTCATCTGGTTGATCAACGCGGTAATCTGCATCCCTTTCCTGTTTCTTTTGCTACAGCTGTTGCCTCCACCGATGTGGTTGCACAAGTAATTATGCAATCACCGCTCGACGCTTTGCAAGGGCACGCTTTGCAAGAATTGCAAGATTGGAAAGATCAAGATCAAGCGATCGTGGACAATCTTGTTACGATTTTAAAAACGAATGGTCATCTTCCCTCAAATTTACAAGGCCCCGGCTTTTATGCAGCCTATGTAATTGCAGCAGCAACACAAGCTGCCTTGCAGAGCGGCGCACACATCTCCACGCTTTTTAATGAGATGCAAGCGTTTCTTTCTGCGATGCACCTTGATAACCCCACTTGGTCCAAAATGCCAACAGCTAGGTCAATGGCAGTGTTGGAACAGGGATTAAAAGAATTTGAACAAAATGAGGTCACACCTCATATTGTAGTTCCCAGATTGCCAGAACCTGCGGTTCTCTAAACACACAAACATCCCCAGCTATTTAAGTTGGGGATGAATTAGATTAAATCTCACATCAAGTAGGGGAAAAATGATGAAACTAGGGACATTTTCGATTAGCTTAGCGTGTTCGATGTTTTTCACTTTTGTAAATTTAGAGGCGCGCCTTTATTCGAAGCCGCCACATCAAAACGTTTTACCCTTAAAATTGAAGTTCGACCATATTTTATCTTTTGATGAAGAGTTTCGCTCGAAAATTGTTTCTTATGTGCAATCTTTCCCAACGAATACTTATGATATTCATTTCGTTCCTGACTTAGGATTATTTTGGTTAGAGAGAAAGAGTGAGATGATTAAAGATATGCTAAAACGGGAAGAAAAATGGGAACCGCATGTTGAAGTTCAGATAAAAAAGTATACGAAACCCGGGTCTATCGCCATTGACATTGGAGCTCATATCGGAACGCAAACAATGGTCATGTCGCGAGCGGTCGGCGAAAATGGTAAAGTGATTGCGTTTGAACCTCAGCTAAAATTTTTTCGCGAACTGTTTATGAACTTAGAATTAAATGGCGCTCAAAATGTTTTTTACTTTTGGGGAGCAATTACTGATAAACCAGGAATACTTAAATTACCTAATTTAAGACAATTCTGCGAAGTTGTGAGTCTTTTGGATTACACATCTGGGTATTCCGGATTAGATGCGCCAACGGGGACTTTAGATTCTTTAGAGTTGAAAAATGTCTCTTTAATCAAAATTGATGTAGATGGAATGGAAGATATTGTATTAGCTGGCATTAAAAATACCATACTTTCAAATAAACCAGTCGTTATTATTGAAATACAAGGAGGTCATAGCATTGAAACTGCTCCTCCAGAAATCCTGAGCAAAATTTTACACACCAAAAGTACCTTAACCGATCTTGGCTATACGCTTCACAGGATTAGCAGTATTGATTATCTGGGCATACCTAACGATTAATTATTTTAATGGAGAAAACTTATGTCAAGTATATCGAGTTGTTTATTGAGCAGAATTACAGCTTTTCGAAATCCGAATGGCACGGAGGCGCAATGGACTCATGAGTCCTTTCGCGTTGAAGCTGATCCAGTGAAGGTGTGTACAGCAGAGCTGGGATATATCGCTGTGGTCCCGTTCGCCCTTATCGAAACAGCTCTGAGCTTAGTGGCAAAGGTGTTTGCGTTATGTTTACCGCTCGGTTCGGAAAAAAGAGCCGCCATTAATGAATGGGCAAATAGCAGTAGGTTTTCTGTACTTTGGTCTTTATGGAATGTAGCGCACAATTTTTCTTGTAATGACATGATTGTCTCAGAACGAGTGGCGAGAGCTTGTGCGGCGACTGGCAATTATTTCGCTGTTCCAAGAGAGGCGTTGTAATCATTCTTTCTCCGGAAGAAAGCCCCCGACTTGCATATTCCACATGTGTGCGTAGAGCCCTCCTTTATTGAGGAGGGCAGTGTGCGTGCCTTCTTCGACGATTTTTCCTTTGTCAAAAACCAGAATGCGATCCATGCGTGATAGCGTGGAGAGACGATGTGCAATCACAAGGGTGGTGCGATTTTGCATGAGTTTTTCCAAACTGTCTTGGATGTAACGTTCGGTTACAGAATCGAGGGAAGAAGTGGCTTCGTCCAAAATGAGGATCGGGGCGTCTGCTAAAATCGCCCGAGCAATTGCAACGCGTTGTTTCTCGCCGCCTGAAAGTTTAGTTCCTCGTTCGCCCACGACAGCCTCATAACCATTCGGAATGCCGCGAATGAACTCATCACAATGGGCCAGTTTGGCTGCGTGAACGATTTCCGTATCGGTGGCATCGGGTTTTCCGTAAGCGATATTTTCTCGAAGAGTACGATGAAATAGCACGGGATCTTGCGGAATGAGTGCAATCTGACGCCGTAGAGATTTTAGCGTCACATTGGCAACTTCTTGCTCGTCGATGAGGATTTTTCCTCGATGGAGCGGAAAAAAACGCAAAATCAAGTTGATGAAGCTGGATTTACCGGCTCCGGTATAGCCCACGAGACCGACTTTTTCTCCCCCGAGGATATGCACCTGCTTATTCTCAAATAACTTTCTCTCTCCGTAATGAAAAGAGACATTGTCAAAGATGATTTCTCCTGAGGAGATTTTAAGAGAATGGGCTCCGGGTTTATCCCCCATATCTTGAGGATCGCGTATCAGAGAATAGGCTTGCTTAGCGATTCCAAACGATTGGAAAAGGACAGGGAAAGCTGCGCTGGCTGCCCATAAAGTCATAGCGATATTCCACATGGTCGAAAAGACCTGTACGACTTCTCCAGATGTTATTCGATTATGGAGCCACATATATAAAAGCGTGCCGTTCATAATCACAAAAGCGCCGATGAAATAAAACAGGGATAATACGCAGCGCATTTTTTCAACATAGCGCTTGGATTGGACATTGGTGCGTTGTTCTTCTTTTTGGAATACAGCAATGGTATTTTTTTCATACTTGAAGCGGTAAAACAAATTGACGGCAAAATTGTTGGTAAAACTGTCGACAATTTTCCCCAGCAAAGTACTACGTACTTCTCCGTGACGATGTTCATAAACATCGACTGATTTAGTGAATATGAGACAAATGCTTAAATGCAGGATTGCCCAGATCAGCAAAATCCAAGCAAAAATCGGACTCACAAACCAAAGAAGTACAGCGCCTAATATACACATGGAAAAAACTTGTAGGAGAGGCCAAAACAATTGCTGCAGGATAAGTTCTACGTGTGTAGTCATATCTGTGATTTTATTCGCCAGACTGCCCGAATACCGTTCATTGAAATATCGTGGCGAATGGTGTTGGACATGGTCGAACATTGACAAACGAATGTCGGCTTGCAACTTCGGTACAGCTCTTGCCATTAAAAAGCCCATCGTGCGGGCTGCGGTTTCAATGTAGATGGCTAGGCCAATTCCTAAAATAATCGGGAATTTTAGGGCTTCCCAAGCTGCCATTCGATCGCCTTCATAATCGGTAAAGATATCGATCACAAGGCGCAAAACGTAAGGCCACAGCAGAGTGTCTAAAGAACAGGAAATATCAAGCAAAAGGATGATCAAAAAGATCCCTTTTTGCTGACGCATGAACTGCCAGATGTAGCTGATGAGCTCTTTGTAAGAAACCACGTTTTTCCTTGGCGCTTGTTAGTTTTTTTTATATAGTTGTCTTTTTTAATTTTTTTATACTGGACACTCATGAGCATTGCCGATGCGATATCCGATGGTGACATCGATTATCAATCATCAGGATACGGGGTATTAGAGGATTTACGCAATACATTCGCAGGGGGTATTTTCCAAATTGCTTCAGCACTCACAGAGCCGGTCTGTAAAGCGCGTGAATTTTATCAGCGCATCGATATCATCGATGCGCTCAATTCAAAAGCTAGTCTGCTATCTAATTTAGCCCGAAAAATTTCGCTTTTTGTCGGGTTAGTGGGCGTAGCTTGTTTAGCTGTTTTTACGACAATTCCTGGAATTGCACTTCGCGTGTTGGGCTCTCAGATTCAAAAACAGCCTTTCCTATATTTGCATGAAAAAGATGAGGATAAGGTGCTTCCTGCGGATCGCTCCTTTACTCTGCTTTCGTGGAATATTTGTGGGATTTCAGCGGGTTATACCATTAGCGATGGTGGAGTGTTGCCACTTGCTTTTAGAATCGATGAACTGGTGAGAAAAATTATTGAAAAGGATGCGGATGTCAATTGTTTGAATGAAGTTTTTGATCCCAAAACAGCATTTTACATCTGTGAAAAATTGAAGCAAAAGGGGTATCACCATTTCTATTTTAATATCGGACCTAAAGCCATTGGGGTTTCGACGGGGATATTTGTAGCGAGTAAATACGCCATTAAAAATCCTAAATTTTTTCCTTTTCCTAAGGAAACTTTAGTCGGCAGAACGAAACATGCCGTTAAAGGAGTGTTTGCTTTTGACCTTGCTAGTCGTCATGAAAACTTTGCGAGAATCTATGCCACCCATTTTCAACATTCTGAAGAGCCTCAATTTCCTACAAACGAAGAAGTGCAAGCTAGAAGAAAACACATGCAACTCGTTTTAGACACAATGAATGGTGTGCGCGATCGAGCTATTATCTGCACTGGAGATCTAAATTTAGATGATGCCGAATTCAGTGCTGCATTTTGGTGTAATTATTTTCAAAAAGCTGATCAATTTGGGGTGATTGACAAAACATGGGGTGGTGATGAATTCTGTGCGCGTCTTGTCGGTAAACGAGTCTCTGGTCCTTTGAATTTAGATTATACGATGATCTTCAATAACACGGCGCGTTCGATTCAAACTTCACTTATTCAAACAGCTTATGATTCCACGAATTTTAAGAAAGAAGCTCTTTCCGATCACAAGGGATTATTAAGTCGAATTTACGTAAACTAATTTTGAGAAGAAATATATGACAAAGCTTTTGACTTATGGTGAACAAGTTGTGGTTCTTGACACTGCGGGCGCGCGAATTCTTCCCTTTCCATGAACGATTTTTTCATTGAACAGTAAAAAATTTAAATCTACACTTGCTTGTTTTTTAACACAGGTCCAGCAATGACGAACAAGCTTTTAACAATAATGATCGGAACTTTAGTGGTATTTTCTATGGATCTCTATGGCAGACCCTATAAGGCACGCTGTAGATATGAGGATGATCCTCCCTGTGAACGTGGAAATTTCTTAGTTCAAGCGGATGTATTATGTTGGAAAGCTAGACAACAAGGATTGGACCTCCTCTCAGATAATACAAAAATAACGGCTAGGACAACTATATTTTCAGCTACGGATAGAGTACAAACCAATGATTCCAAAAGGCTATTCCACAAGGCGGATTTTGATTGGAAGTGTGGTTTTCGTTTAGGTGCCGGATATGACTTTAAGAACTGTAATTGGGAACTTGCCAGCCTCTGGACACGCTTGCATAGTCATGCAAACATAAATAAAGGCCATTTAAGAGGACATTGGACTCAGAGTTATAATGTTTTAGATACGACAATTACTGGGCCTAAGTTTTGTTTGGGTACGAGCTTTGACTGGCGAGCTTTTGGCGGAGTGCGCGGTGCAATCATCGTTCAAAATATGCGTATATTGTCTGAGTCTTTTCGAACAAGTTCTAATCCCAGCTCTGAACCGATTCTAACATTGAATGATACGCAATTTGATAACAGAAATCGATTACAGTTTAGAGGGTTAGGCCCGGAAATCGGTTTAAAAACACATTGGACCTTAGGAAAAGGATTCAAAGTTTATGCAGACGCCGATGGCGCCTTATTATATTCTCATACGGATCTTAAGTCTGCCGATCACATGAACGATGACACGACAAGTTTGTTTACAGATGCCCCCACGACAATAGATCAATTTATTTCCACGGAAAAAGCCAAAGGAAATACCAACATATGTCAAGTCGTGATCGATTTTGCCTTTGGACTGAGTTGGCAGCGTTATGAGTGCCTCTGCAATCACAAGGTGAATTGCCTGTTTAAATTAGGCTGGGATCACTCTCAGTGGTTTGATTTTGCCGGAGGAGTATCAGATTTGACCTTTGATGGATTGACGTTCTCCGGACTACTTCAATTTTAATGGAATTGCTAACCCAATCCTTTAATCAGACAAGCAGCGATTTCTTCTTTGTTAAATTTTCCTTCGGATACTCCGCGAGTAAGGGCTTCTAATGCAATCTCTTTGTAGTCGATAGGAAGATTATTCATAGCAAGAAAGACTAGAGTAGAAACAAGGGCAGCTCTTTTGTTACCATCGATAAAGGGATGATTTTGGCAAATATGAAAAAGATATGCTGCAGCTTTATCGTGAAATGTTTTGTGAAGATATTCTCCATCAAAAGTGCTCAGAGGCTGCGCAATAGCAGAGAGAAGCAAATTGCGATCGCGAATACCTCTTCGTCCACCATAGCGATTGATTTGATCCGTGTGAATTTCTAGTACATCTTCAAGGGTTAGAAAATAGATTGGCATATTACTCAGCGAGGCGTTTTAGCGCTCGCCCATATTTTTTATTGATTTTCTTCAGTGAAGCAGAAAAGCGTTTCTTCTGAGATTTATTTTTAACAGGTGTAATAACAATGGACGCTCCATCAGGGGTTGAAACTTGAAGTAAGGTTGTATCGTCAATTCCTAAAAGTTCTAGAATCGGTCGTTCGATAACTAGGGCAAAGCTGTTCCCATGTTTAGTGAGTTTTTTGGTTATGGTCATGAAAAAACCTCTAATTTTGGTATGTACATATGTATATACATTGTATTACCAAATTGATTTTATTGCAAGGGCTTGGGCCTTTTTATTTAAGTATTTGACAATTAATTAGATAAACATTGGATCCATTCGACCAATTGCGTAATGGAGAAAAACTTTAAGCAGTAGAAGACGGTGACGAAGTAGATAATCGAACAGATGTAACCGATGAGGATATAGATCCCATCGTCGTTAAGTAATCCGATGCCAATCGCAAATATCCCCAAACACGCAGTCAAACTCGTGAAGGGGATAGGGGGACAAATGGCAAAGGAAAGGCCTGCAAGCGCAATCACTATACCATTCATAACGCGTGCTACAGGATGTTGCGTAGCCCAGATGTAACGGGGATGTGACCAACGCTTCATGAATTTAAGAAATTTCAGAATTTGCTGGATGACTTTTGTCAGAAAGTAAGAAGGGATTTTCTTGTTCAGAAGGAATTTGGGCATCCAAATAGAACTGCTGCCAAAGGCAATGCGCACACCAAGCGAAGCAATCACTAGTCCTAAAATAATCGAAATGCCTGGGATTTGTCCAAAACCGAGTGAGAGAAAAATAATAAGTAGGACTTTACCTTTGCCTGACAAGATAGTCAGCATGGTTCTTAAGGAGACGCGCCTCGCTTTTGCTTTTTTTAAGAGAAGACGAAAGGTATCTTCAAAGTTGCGATAGGATTGCTTCATTTTTTTCTTTTATTTAGAGTCATTAAAAAAAAGCATCAAGAAATTTCCGGTTGGATTGATACACACGTGCATTAGTTGTTTGCCAAGTTCCACTTTTGACGGTAAAGCCAATGATTGCAAGCGCTTTACTTAAGCGCAGCAAGGACATCTTAGAAGAATAATCAGGAATTGGGCGTATGCTTGCATATCCATCTAAAAATCCTGTTTTATTTATCGGATCAACAAGCCATTTTCCATCGTGAAGAATTTGGAAATCCTCTTCGGCAAAGCCTGCTCGTCCTGAGGCCCAATCAATAATGCCCTGAAGTTTGCGGTTATGAATAATCAGATTTCCTGGGCGAAAATCGCGATGAACGATACATGGGCCATCGACGGCAGCCAAATAATCGATGTGATCATCGAAAAATTTCTGAGATTTTTCAATGAGTGTTTTGGGCAGATGATCGATGCACTCATCTACATCTTCATCCCATTTTAAGGAAAAATACACGCGCGGATCGGAATTTAATTCTTCCGTCTGAATCAGATCTCCATAGGCAGACATAGAATTGCAGTGAATACGGGCTAACATTGCACCAATCTGATGTGATAAGTCTCCATTAAGTTCTGTCTCCTTAAGCAAGGTTCCAGGAAGATATTCCATCAGAATAGCTCCCATAATATCTGTGTCGGGAAGCATAAGTTGCTGAATGGTTGGCACGGGCAATTTATCGGCAAAATAATTCAGGAAATACACTTCGCGATAATAGTCCTTAGGACGTTTGCAGATTTTTAGAATGTGCTGCAGACCTGTAGGCAAAGTCACTTTGTAAACGATAGCAATCATCGCTTCTTCATGCTCGATCCGAAAAAAACTGGCATTTTGAAGATTTAGCCGCTGTCGATAAGAGGTAAGATGTTCCATACGAAATTCACTCGTGAGATAGGATTTTAAATATATTCTAAACAATTCGTATTTCTGCTAAAAATCGAATATTTTTAATCTGGAGGTTGCAGTGCGAATCTTGAAATTGCTGTATCTTATGGTGCTTTTTTTATCATCTACTATTCATGCCGATTCTCAACTAGAAGCTGTCTCTATTTCATCGATCTCGAGTATACAAGAGCAGAAGAAGTTTTTCCAAGACAATGGATATCTCTCGATTAAAGATTTCTTCTCTAAAGAACAGGTGGTACTTTTGCAACATTGGGCAGGTGAAATCAATGACGCTGCACAAAGAATTTTAACGCTCATGCATAGAACAGGAAAGAATGCCGATTATTTTACACAAATGCCTGGAACATTAATCATCGTCCCTGAAGCGTGTAATCCTCTCCAAGCTTGTCGTGCGGAAGATTTGCTGAGTTGCTATCCCAATCTTTATCATTTTATCGTGGGCACAGTAACGTCCTATATTAACTATCTCATGGGTGAGCAATATGTGCTCTTCAAAGATAAAATCAATTTCAAATGGCCAGGCGGTGGTGCTTTTCTGCCTCATCAAGATTTTCCCGCCTATGAGCCCTTTGGCCCACGTGAACATGTGACAGCGATGGTGAGTGTCGATGCGGCAAACCTTGAAAATGGCTGTTTGCATGTCGCACAAAATTGGCGAGGCACTTTTGCAGAAAATCCTGAAATTAATTCTGAAGAACTGGAATTGGGGCGCGCTGTTCTTCCTTATGTGGAAGGGGGAAGCTCCCATGGTTCGATACAACCTAAATACAGTGAAAAAATCACTTGGGTTGCTTTAGAAACTTCACCGAACGATCTCGTGTTGATCAATTCGTTTGTACCGCATTTTTCTGAGCCAAATAAAAGTAAAAACTCGCGCCGCGCGATGTTTTTCACCCACAATCAAATGAAGGAAGGTTATCACCGTGATGCCTATTATCATGCCAAACGGTATGATCCTTATAATCCGACATTTCATTTTGCAACACCAACCAATGCTAGGACTAAATAGCTGTAGTTTTTCTGCGTTCTCCATTTTAATGTCCGGCCCATAGTTCGTGCTTTGATGCGATGGGTTAAGTCATATAAGGGCCGGCTAATAGCGATTTAAAATATGTTCTCCTAAGGTCGTCTCGAATTTAGAGATTTTTTGTTCGTCAATCTTGTGGATTTCAGATTCTTTGAGTGCACAATTTATTCGCACTGGATTTCGCAAATATTTGACATAGAGTTCTGTGACTTTCTCTGCAATCTCTTTAATTCCGTTTTTTTTAATGAAGAATAATAAAAACCTTGTATTGCTTTATATTTACAAAAGATCTTGGGAAAATCACTAAAATAATTTGATGTTTATTGCAGCCATAATTAACCTCCAAATAGGGCAACAATGCTATCTGTTTGGAGGACAAATGTCTATTGGGGATCTTTAATTAAAAACTTGTGAAAGAAGCGATGAAAAAGGGGCGCGATGATAATCGCGATCACGACGAGGAAAACGACGCCACTAAAAAGAGCATAAGTACCGGCGAACATTTTTCCATGTTCTGTGTACATTTCAGAGACAGGCCCCATTCCAGATAAAATCATAGCAGCGTTTTCATACGCACTAATCCAATCCATATTTTCGAAGTGGTGATAGCCAATCATTCCTATTGCCAAAGATAGAATAATGATAGTGAATCCTATCGTGAGATGGCGGATGATTCGTCTGACAAAAATATGAATAGATAGAGGATCGTGTTTTTTGAGCATATTTTTTATTTTCTAATGGGCATGAGAAAAATGTGCAATCAAAAAGATTGCTTGAAAATGGGCTTGTTACGACAGTAAAAAAGACTGAGGTTTCAATGAAAAAGTATTTCGTTTATTTTTAAAGTTACTTTAGAGAGGCGTTGAGAATTGATAGACTACTTTTGGGGAAATTGGGTCTCTCAACCATTTAGGTCGAGCATAGAGGAGATCTCTAAGCCAATCGAATAAACGGGTGGAATCATATGTCATGAAGGCGTATTCCATGCACATGAAGAAAATCGCAGAGACTAGGGCGATGACGAGGGGCGCGATTCCCCCTGTCAATATTGTGAGTACGATTGCTGTGATCCCGCCCAAAATCATAGCAATTGCAATGACGATGGCCAATTTATGTGTGAGTTCTTGATGGTAAATTCCTTTATCCACGCGTTGTAAATATTCTAAACGTTCTTGAGGAGAATAAGGGGTGATTCCTTGTTGGGTTTTTATTCCCTCAGCTGTATATTCAGAGATATTTCCATTTGCGTCTTTTTTTTCTAAACAGGCTTTATTTACTCTTCGAGCTAAATAATAATCAGGAGCGATTTTGTTGGCCTCTTGCATAAATTTAATCGGATCTTGCTTTACACATTTTTCGAATTGCTTGCGAAAATCATGCACTCGATAATAATTTGTGATTGCACGACACAGCATAACGCCACCGCGCGCCACATATACTGCCCCCAACCCGATCCCTGTAGCTAACAAGGCAACTTTGGCAGCTGCGCCTGTTAAGATCGGAGTATAGTTGAGAATTTTAGCTGCAGTGGGAGTTAGAGCGGTGACAATCCCTGAACTCATTTGACTTAAGCCCATCGTTAAGTAAAGGAGGTGGTTGCCAAAACCGAGCCCGCTACTGCTTAATTCTCTTTTAGCTTCTCTCATAGCATCAGGCGTTATTGCATCCTTACGCTCTTGAAAGGCACTTTTTAATGCTGCATAAGCGTCTGGAATGGTCCAAAAAATGGCCGTTAAGGTGCACATCAAACCGGTAAACATAAAGGAAAAAGGAACAACCATCGCGCTGATATGTAATGCAGTCTGCGAAATAGGGACCAAAGGAATTATGGCATTAATAGCATTAGCTAGCTGTCGAGGACCTCCGCCCGCACCATCCGTGACACAATAGGTGACCTCGCTAAAAGGGCGGGTTAAATCAAAGTCGGCACTTTCCTTTATAATAGGAATAGCAACTTTTTTTGTCTCTTTAACCACCTTATTATCAGTCGTTTCTGTGCTAACCGGTGAAGGGTTAATGCTACGCCGTGGAAAAAAATCAATGACAGTACTCATAAAATTAGGCAATTTTGGTTTTTATATTATATATTTTAACACATAATTGATTAAATTATAATAGTATTTTTTTGGATACTAAGTCATTAAATATTAGAGAGATAAGGCTGTTTATCGATAATAAACAGCTAAAAAAATCAATGGGCAACAATGTAAGCTGTAGGTCGATTTTCCCTGAGAGATCTCCAAAAATTTGTATAATGATCTAATGAGTCTGGAGCTTGGGGATTATATATTTTTATAATCCACCATTCGCCTGCCGCGCCATATTCTCGCGCGAATTTTGTACCCAAAAACGGTATTGCTTCGATCAATCCACGTAAAAATTCGCAGGCGCCTTTTGCAGCGTGGACACAATGCCCTTTATTCCATGTGACAAGAGCCATAAATAAATGACCAAGACTATGAATGACTGACAAGGCCATTCGTAGGATTCCGCCTGCTCGACCAATGATCGGCTGTGTTGCAAGTTCGTTTAATCCGTATGTAGGAATACCATCCTGGTCGTGTCTTCTATCACTATAAATCAAGTCCCCTGTCCAACTTTTTCTTGTTGTTGTTTCGATGACGATTCCTTGTAATAAATCTGTAATCGCGAGTATAGGCAGCACCTCATTTTTTCAAAGAGTGTAAGATTTTTATTAAGAAAAAATCAAGGATTTATGGCCACGCTTTGGTCAAAATGGGCATGATACTTTTCGATAAGAGCATCGAGTGATGAAGAGGAGGCTTGCTGCAGTTTAGTCAGTAGCACTTTCCAAGAAGATTCATTGAGGGCGTCGATCATTTCAAAACATTTTGCAAAAACTTCGACTTGAGTGGGATCGAGACCTAAGGTTAAACGCAGAGTCGAGCATTCCTCGCTATAAAGAATGCTCAGATTAGGATGGTAAAAGCCTAGGCTAGGCCGATAGAAAAAGGGATGTTTGTTTTCAAAGCATTTCAACGTGAGAAACCCACCCAATAAAGAGGCTTTGAGCTGATGAAAAGGACCATAGATTTTCATGTCGATAAACGAGAGGACGGCTTTTGGGTCGACAGGAACGACTCGATAATGAAGCGTGTTATTGGTAATCAGTCTTGTTGGCACTTTGTTTAACAGCGCTTGCGTATTGTCAAATACGTGTTTTCGATATTCCTCTAAATAAGGAGCTGCGGATTGATAGACCAGACAAAACCAATTGAGGCTTAAGTGATCGGTTTGCAAAACAGGATCATGGATCAGACTATCAAAAGCGGACCATTTTGGATCTTGGTTGTGGATCATGTAAAAGGGAGCACCGCAATAGTTGTCCATGCCAAATAGATCAAATTTAATGCCGCTTCGGTAGTTGACGATATTGAGGATACCGGCTTGGATCTCACTCTGAAATTCATCGAGTAAGTTTGCGACTTGAGGAGAATTGATAAAATCCAGCGTACAATCGATGGCGAGAGTGAGCGGTTTTCCTTGTCGTACACTCAATGTGCGATGCAAAATGTCGGCGATTTTTTCTGTTTTATATTTTGTCACTTTATAATCGATTCTTTTTAAAGCGGGATTAAATTGCGCTAAGATTAAGTCGACCTCTTTCCAATCCTCATCGGTGGCTTCTTCGACGGCCGAGGCTCTTGAAACCTTGCTAGCTACATAAATGTTCTCAAAATAGGTGTTTTCACCGTAGAGAACGCGTGGGGCTTTTCCAATCATTTTTTCCACGGCTTTAAAAACCCCTCCCATGCTCGTCATGCCTGATGAGTGAATGTTGCAAGAGGTGAAAGCCCTAAGCGGCTGGGGAATCGATGTTAAGAGATTTTGGTAAATCGTCGAGAAATTTTGGGAAGTAAAGGGGGATAGAATTTCCAGTAACGAAGAGAGATTGGCGTGAATCTGTTCAAGATATGCAGTTGTGTCGAAAAATTCACAATGCGCATTTTGATTGAGTTTTTCGAATTGTTGTTTGATTTTGACAAACGAGAGCTGAGCAATAGCCGATTTAATGGGACATTGTCTCACTTCTTCCCATGAGTCATGAAAAGCTGAAGAGAATAGTCCTTGGAGTACTTGCAAAGTGCCCTTGAGCATCAAGGTTTTTTGAGGATGTTTTGAGGTGCAGAGTTGTTCTATGTCATTTAAATAATTCAGAAACTCTTGCTCATCGAGGAATTCAGGTACAATTGGAGTTAAGTTGTTGGATTTTTGAGCCAGGCTGGGGAAGTGGCAGCGATCTAACTCAATGCGAGTTGCAGATAGCCCTAATTTTGAGACCCATTCGAGTAGAAATTGGTACTGCTGCTCATTGTGCTTAGAAGAGAGAGCAAGTGGGAGCAAACGTACGCCGCCGATGGCCTCATTCTGCAATCTTTGAATGCAAATGATCTGTTTTAAGTTTACATGATGTGCTAGGCAAGCCCGTGTGAATTGTGCGCGATAGTTGTCCCAACTATTTTGCCATTCTTTGCGATCTAACACATCGGTTAAAAAAGCAGTAAAATCGACGATAATCGTAGGATTTGTCTTAAGTTTTAAGGCTATTTTTTCCACTGTTTTTTGGAGGATTTCATCAGCTGAAACATCTAAACAAGCAGGAAGGTATTCTCGAAGATCATAGGGGCGAGTTAAAATTAATGGAAAAGCTATAGGATGAGGGAGGAGTTGTTTCCAGGCTTCCATTAATTTGATATACGTTTGTGAGAACTTATTGGAGGGATCTCTAGCATAGGAGCTCGTCATCTCAGGATGGATTTGAATCGCGACATCAAAACAAGGACACACCCAATCGATGACGCAAGGGTAATAACCCGCTGATTTGGCCAGCCAACGCTTTTCTAAAAACTCAATAAGTTGCTGCTCTTTTTCAGAAGTGATAGGGATATGTGCGAGTTGATCGTGATAGAGTTGCCATGAGCTATGTGACGGAAGAACTTTTTGCGGGGATGAACTTTTAAAGATTTGGGCAAAAGCATAATGCGCGGCCCTCCCGCAGATATCGCTCAGCAGTAAACACTCATTACCGATGGTTGAAGCCCAAGGAGAAACTAAAGAGAGACCCCAGCCAAATCGAGCTAAAACAGAAAGGGATTCAAAGGCAGTCCCTGCACCAAAATAGAATGCCCCTTCGGAAATCTTATGCAATAGAGAGTGGACTTTGTGATCGAGCTGCGGCTCATCCACTGGGGGATTTAAACTACCGGTCGAAAGCAGGATCGAGAGCAGTAGTATCATTTGATAACCCAAATATCAAAAAGTTATCCACGTCGCTTAAAGAAGTGAATCTCCCTTTCGTGTTGCATAGCCGCAGCGCGTGAAGAAAAAGTGCCTAAATTACGACGTTTCCCTGTCGCAGGATTTTTTTTGCGAGAGTAAAGTCGAAATTTCCCCGTTGCCAGTTTTCTAATCATCGCGTCTAGCGGCGTGATTTTTTATTGCCAAAAAAGCTAAATATAATTAGTCCTGCTCCCACGACAATACAAATGATGCCCCCTGTCTGGAGTCTTTGGGCAATGACTTCGTAATCAGCAATCGTTTGCTTTCCAGCATTGATTTTTTTTTGCGCTGATCCGGTAACTCCTTGTCCTAACTGCTTAGTAAAGGGATTTTGCCCAAATAATTGATTGCCCTGGTCGACTTTTTTTTGCGCGCTAGATACTTGTAACTTTCCCTCACTCACTTGAGTAGTGATATAGTTCGAAATACAAATCATAGCGATACCAGCAATCAAAACAACAATCCCTAGAATTCTCTTAACCATGGATAAACTCCTTTTAAGCTTTAATTTTCTTTTTGCGTAATTAAGAAAAAAATGTAAAGAAAAACATTAAGAAAATTCTCAAAGTTTTATAAAGAAAGAGAAAAATGATGGCAGGTTAAGAGGAATTTCCGATTGAGATAGAATCGGTGAGCCAAATGGCGATGATGACCGCTGTCCAAATGCACTTCCTTACAACCTTCTAGGCGCCCCTTTTCCATGGCAAACGTCAGAAGCCTGTCGGCTAATCCCTTCTGTCGCGATTGTTCTCGGGTGATGAGGTCGTCAATATAGAGGATTTTCCCCCAAGCAAGAGTTTCAAACATTCTAAAACCGATACAAGCGCCCACTTCTGAACCATCCTGAATGAAAAACAGCTGGTATCCTTGAATAGATTGACGCTGGATTTGCCGAATAAAGGCGGCTTTGTCTTTCAGGGTGGGACGAAGTTCTTGAAACACGGCAAAACAACGGTCGATCTCCTCTGGAGTATTAGCAAGTAATATAGAAGAATCAAGTTCGACTCTTGACACGTTCATCTACCTACGTTATGAATCAAATTCATAAACTTAACATAAAGCACGTCATGGTTTTTAAGAAACGAGAATTGTTCTATGAGAAGATGCGGCAATTGGAGTTTCATAAAAATAAAGACCTGTTTTTAGGAATTATTTTAACGATCGCTGCCTGGACAGCGTCGGCACTCGCTAACATGTGTGTGAAATTGACCTTAGATGAGGTCGCACCGCAAACTGCGCTGTTTTTTCAGTATTTTTTTTCATTTTTGCCTTTTTTATTTGTCATCTTGAAAACGGGGATACGCAAACTTCATACTCATAATTTCCCCTTGATTTTTGCCCGCGCCGTTTTTGGAATTGGTAATAACTTGTTATTGTTTATCTCTTTTAAGTTTATTCCGTTCCTCGACGCTACACTCTTGAATAATACCGCACCTTTATTCATTCCTGTGATCATGTGGATTTGGATTGGTAAAAAAATGTCATTAAAACAATGGATTCCTTTAGTTATAGGATTTTTTGGAATGGCGTTTTTAATTAATCCTAATCGTGAAATCTTTGATATTGTTGCTTTATTTGCATTGATTTCAGGAGTTTTTGCTGCGTTGTCTAAATCTTCTCTAAGAATGCTGGCCAACGAATCGTATTTTACTATTTTGTTTTATTATTTTTTATTTTCAGCGCTGGCTACTTTTCCATTTATCTTCACTCATTGGCAGGCAATTGACTGGACTCATTGGCTATTATTGTTATCATCAGCTGTATTTTTGCTTATTGCTCAGCTTGCTTTTACCTTTTCTTTGAAGTATGCCTGCGCTGCGGATGTAGCGCCCTATAATTTCTCTTTTGTTCTTGTATCGGGAATTATCGGTTTAATCGTTTGGCATTACATTCCTGATCTACTTGGTTCAATTGGCATGTGTTTAATTATTTTTGCGGGAATTCTGGCGTGGATTTTGGAACGAAAGACTCCTAATTTGCCCTAAAAATAAAAAAAAATCTTGCATGAATTTTCAAAAGACCTTACACCACTATTTAGAAGCAAGAGAAATGCTTAATTGTTATCTTCTCGAAACAAAATAGAAAAAGGGAATGTTATGGCGAAAAAAAGAAAAAGAACAAAAGCCAGAAAAACAAAAAAAACAAAAAGAAGAGGCGGTGGCGGATTAACTAAACACAAATACGGTGTTTCTAGTGATCTTGCAGCGGTTATTGGCACAGGGAAAAAGACCCGTCCGCAAATCGTCAAAAAACTGTGGGCATACATCAAAGCTCACCGTTGCCAAGATCCGAAAAACAGACGGATGATTTGCCCTGATAAAAAATTATCTTCAGTGATCGGTAACCGACCTGTCGATATGCTCAAACTCGCTGGTCATCTCAACAAGCACATTAAGAAAGGCTAATATAATTTAAACGGAACTTTTGAAAAGTTGTTTTTCAAAAGTTCCGTTTTTTATTTATTGACCTTCAGAAAAGTATTCCACTAACCCTTCTGCAGTCGGCTTTAACGTTTTATCACCCGGTTTCCAATTTGCAGGGCAGACTTCGCCTTGTTGTTCATAGGTGATCAGAGCATCGAGTACTCGCAAAGTTTCATCGACACTTCTTCCCAAGGGTAGATCGTTCACGACTTGATGACGGATGATTCCTTCTCGATCAATTAAAAATAAGCCGCGAAAAGCAATCCCTTCGTTTTCGTCGAGAATATTGTAATCTTCGGCAATCGATTTATCTAAATCCGAGATCAAAGGAAATTGCACTCCTTGAATACCGCCGAGTGTGCGGGGAGTATTTAGCCAAGCCAGATGGCTATACACGCTGTCCACCGAGCAAGCGACGACTTGCGCACCGCGTGATTCAAATTCCGCCAATCGTTCTTGGAAAGCATGGAGTTCTGTGGGACAAACAAAGGTAAAATCTAGGGGATAGAAAACGAGTACGATGTATTTTCCATACGATTGTCGCGTCGAAAAATCGATGATTTCACCATTAAGCGCTGCCTTTGCGTTAATCGAAGGGGCTTCGCGACCGACGAGTAAATCGGGAGGAAGATTAGCGAGCGATTCAAAAGGTATCGTATACGATATCGAATCGCAAAATCCTTGGGTAAATAGCAGTAGTGCACAGCAATACACAGCGAGTTTTTTCATAGTCATATCCTCTGTTAGCTTTTTCGAAAAATCAAACACGGTTTGATCTCCTGCAGTCTCTCTAAAATGAGCAACTTTAGGAATGCCATTAAAATATAAAATTCAGATAATGAACAAGATTTTTTTTACGTATTTGTGAGGATTTTTTATGCTAAAATTCATTTTAAGTCTAATTTTGCTGACGAGAGTTGTACATAGTTCGAATGACGTCGATTGTTATTTTCTAAATGCTGCCAAACTACCGCTTGTAGTTTCTACAACAGAGACACGTCCTTTACAAAGTTGGATCGATTCTCACAAAGAAGAATTGCGCGCACTGTTGAAGACTCATGGTGCTTTACTCCTGCGAGATTTTTCCGTTGATACGCCAAATGATTTTGTTGAAATCGTAAAGGCTTTAGTCGGCTCTCCCATGCATTACATCGGAGAAGGCTCACGGACAAAAATAGTTGAGGGCGTGTATACTTCCACAGAAGCTCCACCGTCGGTTTACATCCCTTTGCATCATGAATTGACCTGCACGAATGATCCGATTTCTTATTTTTGTCTGTATTGTGAAATCGCTCCAGAACCGGGAAGCGGACAAACGATCATTGGGCGCACAGAAGACATCACTTTAAAAATGATGAAATATCCAGCGTTGTGGAGTTTATTTGCTGATAAAACATTGAAATACATCTCAAGACATCCCCCTAAGGGAAGTATTTATGCCAAAATCAATAAAACTCATAGAACTTGGCAAGAGAGTTTTGAGACGGAGGATAAACAGGAAGTGGAGAGAATCTGTCAGGAAAACAATTACGAATTTCATTGGCACGGCGAATGGCTTGAAGTGATCCGGCATGTTCCGGCTATTCACCCATCCGATGACAACTTTGATTATCCCTATTGGTATAATCAAGCACATTTGTACGATATCAATCCTCGGCTTGTAGGAGGCGGTCTGAAGCACATTTTGGCGAATTTAGTGTATTTTGATCCCATGACACGCCAGTATGACATCGAGTTTGAAGATGGGTCGAAGATTCCGCGCGAAGCGATCTATCAAGTGTACGATATTTTAGAGCAGGAAGTAGTGAAATTTGACTGGAAAGCCAAAGATGTGTTGATTTTAGACAATAAAAAAACGGCTCATGGTCGCGCAACTTATTCGGGACCCAGACGTGTATTAGTCTCTTTTGTACCTTAATTTATAAAACCTAAACTTTGTAAATTAGCTTTGGCGATTTGATGGGCGATGACGGTTTTTCCATGTGGACCATGCCAATGGAGAATGATCGCTCCAGCATGCTGTTCAAAAAGACGGCTCCAATTGTAGATGGGCGGTAATTCGACAATTGCAGCTTGTTGTTGTTGAATAA
Source organism: uncultured Verrucomicrobiae bacterium (assembly GCA_963839895.1). Taxonomy (GTDB): domain Bacteria; phylum Chlamydiota; class Chlamydiia; order Chlamydiales; family Rhabdochlamydiaceae; genus CAJCIW01. Next base: position 1,138,614 of record CAWIWQ010000001.1, on the reverse strand, counting down.
GATTGTTGAGTACATCCTGATCGCCACGCAAACGATGGTTTTCATTGTGACATCCTTTAGCCCAATCCTTAATTAAAGGCTCGCCGTGGGTAAAAGCGATGACGCCGGCATTGTATACTCCGCTGGGTTCTTTGGCCATGGCTACAGTTTGAAAATCAAAGATGGGTCCCACTGAGCCGTTAATTTGACAATCGAGATCGATCCAGAGAGTGTTTTGAAAAGGGGATTGAAGACAAGCGAGGGGTTTTTTAAACCAGGAGCTGCGACTTTCCCAAAATTTAGATCCACAAGCGGTTTCCATTGCCTCGACGAGTTGGGGATCGATCTGCAATTTTTCAGCGACATGCAGATCGGGCAAAGCTAAACCGATGAGATCTCCCTGCTGGCTACACCACTGTTTTGCAGAATCAGACATTCCAAAATCTACAAAGGCAACAGGCAGAGAATTGTGCGTACTATAGTGCTTCCACCACCAAGGCAGCAGCCATTCTTGCGTCAGATCACTTCCTACAAGAATGCCGCGATCTAATTTGATTATGCGACACCTCGTTGCTTGAGAGTTTTTTGCTGTGCAAAAACTTTTCGAGCTTCTTTCACGGGAAGTTTGTAGATGGGCGGTCCGCCTTGTGAGGTCAATTGCTCAATAAATTGGGCTGTTTTCTTTTCGAGAATAGGCTTCATCGTTTCCTCAATGGTTAATTATGGGATAACCTAATGAGATTTTATTTGCAAATTGCTCGGAAGAAATAAACCACGGAGATCGCCGACTCGACTTTAGGATTTTTTTGCATAAAAAAAAGCAGATCAGCATCTTAGCTACTCAAATTTAGCTTTTCGCCAAAAAATGCGAAGATAAACCACGGAGAGCACTGAGCCCACAGAGGCGCGCAAAGCGCGCAAAAAACATGGGGAATCAGCGCAGAGTGGAACAAGAGATCGCTAATTTCATTGGGTTTTTAAGTGAAGTATTTTTCCCAGTTCGGGTTAAAAACCGAACTGGGAAAAAAGGACTTAGAAAATCGGCCAAAGGACGGCTTTGGGTAATCCCATATATGTTTTTCATTCCCTGCGTTGAATTTCCACCGAAAAGAGCAGTATCTCCTTTAGAGCGGATGCGAGCAAAGCCAGCATCATCTACCCCACGTTCATAAATGTTTTGAGAAAGCGTCTTTTCTGATTCTCTCAATCGCTCACGAACTTCCAATCTAACTTGCAAACGCATTCGTTCCTCTATCAATTCCTGTTTTCGTGTTTGAATTGCAAAGTAACTCTGGGCAAAGGCAATCGGCTCTTTACGCGGATCACCGTTCTGAGCAATTAGGTAGCAGGCATAACGTGTAAGCATAAAATCTTCTATGGATCTCTCAGCCCCCTTACCTAGGCTGATCATTTTCGTGGCGCCACGAAAATGATCGTTTGGATCATAACCTGTTGTTTGACAAGCTTCTATAGCTCGTTTAATAACGGCCATGAAATTCTCCCAACGATAATATCCAAGGGGATCCTGAAGATCGCGAGCAAACCAGAATTCAATATCTTCGCCCGGAACAGTTTGTGCTAAAGTATCAAAATGATTTCGCAGCTTTTGAATGATTTCACTTTTCATTTGTAGATCCTATGTTAAGTCCTAAGAATTTTTCCACAAGAATCAAAGAGAAGTCAATGTTTTAAAATAATGTTCACAGCATTGTAACAGCACTAATTGAAATAAGCTTCAGGAGGCATCCAATGAGGTTTTATTTGCAAATTGCTCTGGGGAGAAATAAACCACGGAGATCGCCGAGGGCACGGAGATAATTTATTCTCTCAGTGTGCTCAGTGGTTATGCCACTGTTGCCAAGCTTCTAACTGTTTAAGCATACGAGTAGTGTGACTGCCTTTCCAGTAGACTTTTTGACATTGGGGACAATAAGAAAATGGTTCACTTGAAAAGCGAATATCGTTTGGAACTTGTTCATCGACTTGTTTTTCATTGGGTTCTTCGAGCGGAGAGTTACATTCCAAACAACGGGAAAAAGGAGCGTGCAGCCAATTCAGATTGAATAATTTTTTGAGCTCGATTGCGCATTCTTCAATTCCATTATTTGATAGAAAAATGACGCTATTTGGGGCAACTTGCATTTCCTTAAAATGGCGATCACAGGTCAATAGTATTCGATTTTCGTTAATAGCTTGTTGCAAGATTTCTCGGTCGTCTTGAGGGATTTCGATGAGCGCCGTATCATAGCCGGCAACCCGTAACCAGCGGCCCAACCCAGATAACATTTGGTCGCAGAGAAATTTCATAAAAAAATATTTTTTTTTAATCCTCTTTTACTATAAGTGCTCTTGCTAATTTGTGAAGTAAAAAGGTATAATTATTCTTCTATGACAACCATTTTTCCTGCTTTAAGATTACGTCGGGTACGACAACATCCTGTTCTGCGCGATTTGATTCGAGAAACAGAGTTGAATCTTCAAGATTTGATTTTCCCTCTTTTTATCAAAGGGCAGGAGGGAGATAGACAACCGATTGCTTCTATGCCTGGCATCGATCAGATCCCACTGTCTGCTCTGCCACAAGAAGTGGAAGAATTGACCCGCTTAGGGATTTCTGCAGTACTGCTATTTGGGATTCCGCCGCACAAAGATGCTTGTGGTTCTGACTCTTACGATGATCAAGGAATTATTCAACAGGCCATTCGAACTATTCGCCAAAGCGCACCTGAGCTGCTGATCATCACCGATTTGTGTTTGTGCGAGTACAGTGACCATGGCCATTGCGGGATTTTGAGCGAGCGTCGAGGCAAGCTCGATGTCGATAATGATCAAACTCTCGAACTTCTTGTTAAACAAGCTGTCAGCCACGCCAAAGCGGGTGCCGATATTGTTGCGCCCAGCGGTATGATCGATGGTATGGTGCAAGCGATCAGAGCGGGCTTAGATAATGCCGATTTTGCTTCTATTCCGATCTTTAGTTATTCAGTGAAATATCAATCCTGTCTGTACGGTCCTTTTCGGGCGGCGGCCGAAGGAATGCCTGCGTTTGGCGATCGTAAAACACATCAACTCGATCCGGCTAACGCGCGCGAAGCGTTGCGCGAGGTGCGCCTGGATGTCGAAGAAGGTGCCGATTTGTTGATGGTTAAACCTGCGCATGCCTATCTCGATGTGATTTATCGCGTCAAACAGGCGTATCCCCAGATTCCCTTGGGCGCTTATCATACGAGCGGGGAATTCGCCATGCTTAAAGCCGCAGCCCAAAATGGATGGATCGATGAGCGGCAAGCTGTCTTAGAGATTTTGTGCGGTATCCGCCGTGCGGGCGCCGACTTCATCATCACCTATTACGCCAAAGATTTTGCTAAGTGGCAATTGCATCATGCAGATTAAAACTGAGCGTCTCATCTTACGCCCTTGGAAAAAAACTGATTGGGAAGCATTCGCTAAACTCAATGCGGATCCGCGTGTCATGGAGTATTTTCCTGCGACTTTAACGCGTGAAGAGAGCGATCAGGTTGCTAAACGGATGTCAGACAAAATTGATGAGCAAGGCTGGGGTTTTTGGGCGGTCTCGATTCGCGATGGGGCAGATTTTATCGGCATTGTCGGGATTTGCCAAGTGCCGACGATTTTCTCCTTTGCACCTGCAGTTGAAATAGGATGGCGTTTAGCCCATGAATTTTGGGGACAAGGTTACGCTTTGGAAGGCGCGCAAGCCTCTTTGCAATTTGGCTTTGATTCTTTAAACTTAAGCGAGATCGTCTCATTCACCACCACTGAAAATCGTAGATCGCGCAAGGTGATGGAAAAGCTCGGCATGCATCGTCTTCCGGCAGATGATTTTGACAATCCGAAACTGCCCATGGGACATCCTCTGTGCCCGCATGTTCTTTATCGTATCAATCAAACAGAATGGAAACTCCCGTCCGATTTTTTCTATGAAAGTACTCCTACCTAAAAATGCCGACGGTTGTCCTTATCTGTTTCTCGCGCCGATGGAAGGGGTGGGGGATCGTTGTTTTCGTCGAGCGATGGCATCAATCGGCGGTTTTGATGAAGCCGTCACTGATTTTTTGCGCGTGCCGACCCATGCCCATGTCTCCAGTTTAGCGCGTGTTTATGAAGCGGAAGAAACCAAACCGATTCCTTTAGCGGCACAGCTGATGGGCTCAGATTGTGCTCTGATGGCAGCCATGGCGCAAGAAGTGGAAAAAAGGGGAGCGCCGCGCATCGATTTGAATTGTGGATGCCCCTCAAATACCGTGACCGGTCGCGGAGCAGGTTCTAGTTTGCTGAAAGACCCTGATTTATTGCATGACGTAGCCAAAGCGATGGTCAAAGCTGTTTCCGTGCCGGTCTCAATTAAAATGCGCTCGGGGTATGAAGATATCTCGCGCTTTAAAGAAAATCTGCTAGCTGCTCAAGAAAGCGGTGCATGTTTTATTACCCTGCATCCCCGCACAAAACTCGATGGTTATGGGCCGCCCGCGCGTTGGGATTTGATCGCTGAGGCAAAAAGCATTCTCAAGATTCCAGTGGTGGGCAATGGCGATATCCTGACCGTGGATCATGCGCTAAAAATGCTCAAAGAGACACAGTGCGATGCCTTGATGATTGGTCGAGGAAGCGTCATCAATCCCTTTGTATTCCATCAGATCAAAGCCCATTTTTCAGGACAAAAGTATCAACCGCAGTGGCATGAACTGGAGCGCTATCTCGAAGTGTACATTTCAGAAATTCCACCAGACAGTTCCACCAAACTCAAAATCAATAAAATGAAACAACTGATGGGATTTTTGTTTAAAAGCAATTCCCAGCTGTTAGAAAAACGTCAAACAATGCTCACCACCACGTATACAGATTTTAATCTGTTCTTTGACTTTGCCCTTTCCTTGCTTAAATCGGGTTGGCAATAGAGTCTGTCTGCGAAAATTTTGATTGAGGGGCAATTCGATTTTTTGGACCGGATTAATTATGGAGAGCGAAGGCACCTTGATTAAAGTTGGTGAGCTCGAATAAATTAATCCGAACAAAAAAGAAATTGAACAGCAATCTAGAATTTTCGCAGACAGACTCTTAATGATGATGGCCGCCGCCATGGTGTCCGCCACCGCCATGTCCATGATACTTACCATGATGATGGTCATGATAATAACCATCATTGTAGTATACCGGACCATCGTAATAGGGACCAGATCCATAACCTACTCCTACTCCACCACCACAGGCACTTAACAGAAGTAATCCGAGTAATCCAAAACCAACTTTAATCATCCCAGCCTCACTTTTTCTTAGTTTGTAGCGATTTATTTGATTTCAGCGCAAAGAAAAAAACTGCGTCTGTCTTGAGTTAAATGCGGCTTCCGTGATAAATTTTTTGCTAAAATTAAACAGGGATGTTTTATATGTCGGTAAATTTAGAAAGAGCGTCTTTAACTGAAATACAATCATCACTTGAGCTTTGTGATACATTGCAATATTTAGAAACGTTAAATAATAAATTTCAAAGCTTGCAGCAACAGAGTTTGCCAAATTATGAAGAATTAAAGTGCATTAGTGATAAAATCGACGATCTACGAAAAACTTTAAGTGAAAGAGACGATTACTCTTCCAAGACAGCTTATCATTTTTCACAAACTTCTCCGAATTCATTAGATCCCCAGTTACTGGAATATCTTCTAAAAGCATAAGGGACGTCTACAGAGTTCGAATAATTCAGATCCGATCTCAGTATATGTAGAGAAAGCTGATGATTCCATTGCGGAATATGGGACTGTTTCGACCTGCAGCGGTGAACCAACAGCCGGCGATCAATCCGCTATGGATGCTGAAATTATATTCCAATGCGGGTGCAAAACTCAGGGCTTCATTTGAGGGAAATGCAACACGCGCAAGAGTATCTTCGCTGACAAATCCCCGATGACCGGAAAAACGGGTCTTATTCCCGTGTGTATAGACATTATCCAGAGCTAGCACCCAATTTTGGTTTAAGGAGTATTCAAAGCTGATAATCCCTGTCAAAGTGTTTCCGGGATAAACCGTGCCGCGTGTCTTAAATCCTCCTCCATAAGCGTTAAATCCCTTAACGTGAACAGGGGCAAATACCGAATAACCTAACGCTGCAGTCATACTCAAGTAATGCTTGCCGACCAAGTGGTAGACTTTGTAGAAAACCAGTGTTAGAGCAGTGTTAAAAGAGCCCAGACCACTACTATCGGTCAGAAGCTTTTTGGGGTTGAGCTTCTGATATTTTCCCGTCGGAAAAGTTTCTACGAGCTGCAGTTTTACTCCGGGGAACCAGCGGTATTGGGTATCCGTAATCAATTGGAAATCAACGCCGAGCGGTAGATCGGCAAACTGCACCGAAGTTTGCCCTTGCGTGGCATTGCAAATGACGAGAGGAAAGATTTGAACATCCATCCACTGGGTAATGCCGGCGAAAACTTGCAATTGCAAGGAGGATGCGTAAAAATTGGGAATCGAGACCGAATTCCAATGCGCATTGTAATTTCCCGTGAAGGTATTGAAATAAAAATAGGGTTGAATTGTGAAATGCCCCACCGGAATGACTGTTCCTGTAGGGGCAATCAAGGGACCGGTCATCCAAGGAACCTCAGGAAAATTTTCCTGGGCTATCATTAAAGATGATGAATAACAAAGCGCGAATATTATTTTCTTATAGTTCATTTTTGCTTATTTTAAATAAATTTGTTTCATTTTTATATTGGAAATGTTAATTAATAAATTAGAGTTAATGCTTATTTTGAGGTGATTATGGCTAGAAAAGCCGCAAGAATTCCCATGGATCCCGGCAGACAAGTGTTTCATATCCTGAAATTCTATTTTGTGTTTGCTCCGATTCTAGCTGGACTGGACAAATTTTTCTATGAATTGACCAACTGGTCGGACTACCTTTCTCCGTTTATGATGCAAATTATCAATAATAACGATCGCCCATTCATGGGAGTCGTGGGTTTGATTGAAATCATAGTCGGTATAGGTGTAGCGATTTGGCCGAGAGTTTTCGGTTACATCCTTTTCTTCTGGTTGCTGTTAATTATCGTTAATCTTCTGATGTTAGGACAATATTTCGACATTGCTCTACGTGATTTAGGTCTCGCACTCGCAGCTTTATGTATGGCTAAGCTGAGCATGAGATACGTTGGTAGACATCGATAGAACGGTTTTTTTGCTTCTACATAATACCCGGCTCTTGTAGAGCTGGGTATTATCGTTTATAATACCCAAAATATGATCCAAGTGGAAAATCTACTTCTGTGCTATGGCGGCGAGATTATTTTTGAAGATGTCTCGTTCACAATCCATGCCAAAGAGCGCTGTGGGCTTGTGGGACGCAATGGTTCGGGCAAAACTTCTTTGTTTAGATTGCTCGTCGGACAAGAAATCGCCGACGATGGGACAATCGCCTTTTCCAAAGGCTACCGTTTGGGCTATCTCGATCAACATATCCGCTTTTCCCGTCCCAACGTTTTAGAGGAAGCCCTTCAAGGATTGAAAGAGGCAGAGCGCGAGGACATTTATAAGGCCGAGAAGATTTTATTTGGTCTAGGGTTCAAACAAGAAGATTTAATAGCTCCTCCCTCAGCAGATGTCAGGAGGATATCAATTACGGCTGCATTTGACCAAAGTACTCCTCTCAGACCCCGATTGTCTCCTTCTCGATGAACCGACAAATTATCTAGATATTCTATCTATTCGATTCCTCATGCGCTTTTTACAGCAATGGCGTGGAGAGTTGGTCCTGATTTCACATGATCGTGAATTCATGGATAGTGTCACCACACACACGATGGGTATTCATCGTAAACAAATGCGCAAAGTCAAAGGGGATACAACCACATTTTTCACCCAGATTCTCGAGCAAGAAACTGTCCATGAACGCACGCGACTCAATCAAGAGAAAAAGCGGTCCCATTTGCAATCTTACATCGATCGTTTTGGGGCAAAAGCTTCCAAAGCAACGCAAGCGCAGTCCCGGCAAAAAATACTCTCACGGCTTCCCGTATTAGAACAGCTTAAAGCGCTATATCAACTTGAGTTCAATTTCCATCAACGCCCGTTTCATGGGAAAAAACTCGTAGATGTTAAACAGATCGATTTTAGTTATCCCAATTCTCCCACCCTTATCCAAGATGTTTCTTTAGATGTGGAAAAAGGGGAAAGAGTGGCGATCATCGGTAAAAATGGCTATGGAAAATCGACCTTGCTGCGGCTAATCGCTGGAGAATTGGCTCCTCAAAAAGGGCAAATCCGCCTATCAGATCAAGCGACAATTGGATATTTTGGCCAAACTAATATCGAACGACTGAAAAGTACTGCTACGATTGAAGAGGAAATCGCTGCGGCCAATCCGAACTTAAATTTCACTGAAATCAGAGGGATATGTGGGCAGATGATGTTCGCTGGGGATGCCGCTAAGAAAAAAATCGGTGTGCTTTCTGGGGGCGAGAAAAGTCGGGTGCTATTAGGAAAGATCCTCGCCAAGCCTTGCAATTTCCTCCTTCTCGACGAACCGACACATCATCTCGACGTCGAATCGATCGAAGCTTTGATTGATGCTTTAGAAGATTTTGAAGGGGCTTTTGTGATCGTCACCCATAGCGAGCTGATTTTAAAGCGTTTGAATTTGCATAAACTCATCATTTGTCATCAAGATCGTCAAGATTTCTTCCTGGGCTCTTATGATGAATTTCTAGAAAAAATAGGTTGGGAAGAAGAAACTCCCACCAAAGAAAAATCACTTCCTAAAAAGCAAGACGATAGGTTTTCTGCGCGCGCGCACATAAAAGCCTTAGAAACCGAGTTGCGAAAAATTGAAAAAAAACTCGCCGAATTAGAAGAGATCCAAAAGAAAGAAAATTTTCTTCTAGAAGAAGCCTCAAATCAAGGCCAAACCCAAGCCCTTAACGCCCTGTTTGCTTCCACGCAAAATCGGGAAGCTGAAATTCAAGCGCTATATGAGAAATTCATGTACCTTGAGAAGCAAATCCAAGCTTTAAAGGTTCAATAAAACATTGGGTTAAATATTTATGCACCGCTTTTTCGATATCTAACCTATTATCTCTAGGATGTTTTTGAATAATGTTCTTTCCGATTTTGAGCTGTTTTTGAACATTCTTTATTTTTTGCAATTTTTTACTCTTTTCGCTTTTCAGAGCAAAAAGATGCAAACAGACAGCACCCTTGATCCAATCCGGAAGTGCAAAAAAATGAAAATTAAATTTCTTGGGATGAGATAAGAATTGGACTAAATTTTCTTCGTATGAAGAAGCAAAATCTAAGACGCAAATTTTATACCTCGATAAGAGTACAAGTTTCTGATCTTTAAAAGTTAAATTTTTTACTTCAAAGGGGATATTATAATAAGTAAAAATTCCCTCTTTGGTTTGAATATGGTAAAATCTCAAAAAAGGATGGCAACTATTAGCATCATCTGAAACCTCTTGTATTGCAATTGCTAAATAATTGTGAACAATAGTAAAACTTAAAAAATTCAGATGAAGATCAGGAAAACTTTCAGCGATTGCTGATGAAAAAACAAATTTCTCGGCTTTGCCTTTGGTTGATTTGAAAATCAAATTCGGCAATAACGATGGGCTTCTATGAAAAATTTCATTATTAGGTCCAATTTCAAAGGGAACATTCTCATGATAATTAAATGGGAAAGTCAAACGGGAGAGTCCGATATCCCAAATTCTAATGATAGTACTATCATTCTCAGTTTTAATTGTGAAACACAATAAATTACCGCGTTTTAGCTGAATGTCTAATATTTTATCGGTTTTTTTAATAATTTTTTCGTTTAATAACGAATGACATTTCATGATGAGTCTGCTGTTTATATCCCAATGTAATATCGATTTAAGAGAAATTGCGAACAATTGATCTGAATAAATAAAAACAGCCAGAAGAGGTCCTTTTTCATTTTCATCATGGAATTCTTGAATGCATTTTTGAGTCTGTATATCCCACATTTTCACAATTCCATTAGCCGCTATGATGAATATAGAATCATTGTAAAGCTGAAAACTTCTGTTATATTTATTCAAACTTTGTTCTAGAGAAGAAATTATAAAGGGTGTTTTCGAGTCTTTTCCCCATACAGAAATGACTTTTTTCTCTGTGATAAAAGCAAAATAGTCATTTTTTGCAGAAAATGTAACAATCTGGTCTTTTGCTTCACATTCAAAGCTTTGGATTTTCTTTTTTTTCTCAATAGAATATTTATCCACTTTGCCCATGTCTTTCAACAAGACATAGATGAAATTTCCATCGACTTCAGCGGGGAAATCTTCACAAAAAGCGCTGTTTTTTTCCATTTCCAATTTAATTCGTTTAAAACACCCTGCAGCGATATTACGATGAGAAAGATAGTGATTTTGTCCATGTTGTACATTTTGACAATGATAATTGCATCTTGTCCCTAAACTTAGTTTTTGCCAAAAGCGAGGTTCATTAGCAACTTGATGTAAACGTTTGCAAATAAGTCTTATATTTAAAAGATCTGAGGAAGTTCTGAAATTTATTTTGTCTAGAATTTGCAATAAGATGTCATTTGGGAGTTGGGTTAAATTCGTGACTTTTGTCTTCGAGTCTATTGAAAAAACAGACCCTTCCATAGATTGATTTGTTGGGTGTACATGAACTGCTGCCATAATGGCCCGGGTTTTTGGGTTGAAGAACTAAAAAAATAAATATTGGACAATATTTTATTTTAAAAATCTCTTGAGTGCAATCAATTTTTTTAACAGCAAACTTTTGCTCCTGGTTGTATGATTTTTTTCTCTAACAGGAGAATGCTGATGCGTCTAGCTCTCGCGTTTTTTCTCTGGATAAACTGTTATCTATTTGCAATCCAAACCGACTTTGACGTAGCTGTTGTGGGAACCAGCCCCACTTCCATACTCGAAGCGATTTACCATATTGCGCGTCAAGAACGTGTGCTCATTTTAGAGTCGGATAAAACTTGTGGAGGAGCATGGAAAAGTATCGATATTTGCGGCATTGCCCATGCTGATCTGGGCTGTCATTTAATTGGTGGTGACCGACGCCTGAAAGAGTTTTTCGAAAATTATTTTGGGTGTAAATTTGTCTGTCTGGAACACCCTAAGCAAGAAGCAAATCAAGCGCACATGGCATGTAGCAATGGGTTTTATTTTTCGGGAGGATGTTATGAATTGATTTCCCGGCTTGAGGCGAAAATTACTGCGCAAGCCAATGGGCGTCTCCTTAAGCAAAAACTCGAAAGTATTTTTGTCGATACAGCCAAGGAATACATCGAGTTGAACTTAGGAAATCGGCATTATACGACACATAAATTGATTGTGACAAATGCAAGCTGCTTTCGTATTGATAATCCAGGTTTTGCCAATGCTGAGCCTCCCAAACATCCGTATAATCACCTCTACATGTTAATTGAAGATCAAAATCCTTCCCATTTCACATACGTGAATGGCGTTGCAACAGGGATGTCGCGTGCGATGAATCTCACGCCATTTCTCCAAATGCCCTACGGAAATTGGCAGTTGATCGCAGTCCAAGTTCACGGAAAAATCGATTCGAAAATTAAAGAGGCGCAAAAATTCCTGGAAGCATTTATCACAAAAGGTCTACTTGGACCCCAGGCAAAAGTGATCAGCGTTGAGTCTTATGATTACAACTCATCGTCAATGAATATGGCAAATTTACAAAAACTCGGAGGATCATTAATCGAAGTGCTCGATACCTCCAGTTTTGCGGGCATGACTCGCTATTTCGACAAATGGAAAACAGCAATGGTCCCTGTACGTTGAGATTGAGTTTTATAAGCCACGGAGAGCACAGACAGGGTGCATGGAGTGATTTTTCGTGCCCGAGCCCGTGCCCGCGTGCGTGCCCGATTTTTTCTCTTTGGGGGAATTTTACCAGATAAGAACAACAGAGAAAAATAAGAGGGGTTTGCTGAAAAAAATATCTCTTAAATTTGCATAAAAGCTTCTTGACATGCTGAATACTCGTATTAAACTTTTTGAAATCCGCACGCATCTGTGCGATTACAAAAAGGAGAAAAATCATGAAATGTTTACTTTCTAACTTAGCTTATCTATTCTGCATTTTGACAGGTGTAAACTGCTTTGCAGATTGTGGTTGTGCTGCAATGGAAACTCGTTATATAGCCTGTCCCAAAACTTACATAACTCCAAATCAAATCGATTTTTCTGAAAATAGCATTTTTGTCCAAGTTAACGGTGTCATTATTCAAACGGAAGGAATACATGCTGACTCTAAGGGAATATTTTTTGACAGCGCCGTAGAAGATTGTGGTTTTGGACAATGGAGATGTACCCGAAAACTTAAAGGATCATTACACATGTAATACATGTAATTGGGCATGGGATAGCACATGCTACTTTTGTGGGGGAAAAAGACCGTAATGAAAAAGCTAAGGGCTTTAGCGATTCTGTTGCTTAGCTTGATGGTATGCTGCAGCGCTTTCATTTTGAAAACACAAAAAAACCGTCAAATTGCAAAAATATTGAGTCTAATGACTCTGGAAGAGAGATATTATCTAGAAGCTTTCTTGCATAGAATTTTAGTATCAGATGATTTTTCCTATGTTTTATTTGGAAGCAAACCGCTGGCCTTTACTGACAGTCCTACTCTGCCCACATATGACTATGTGGGCAGTTTATCCCTAACTCATTTAAAAATCAGACGTGGTTTTGAAGTTTTTAGAAAGTATCAACAGTATTTTTCTTCAGCTAAAATTGGTGTTCAGCTTTATGTTTTTCCTGAAGATAGCAGCGCCACAATCGTATTTATAAACAAGCTAAATTGTTTGCGAACATTCAATGAATACGAAAAGGATTTCAAGCAAATATTAGGTGAACAGATTACAAGCGAAGAATTTTTGCACAAAATTGTTAAAAGCGACATAGGAAATGCAATAAAAGATCATGAGGCACTCTTAGGAATCTTGCTGGGTTACGGAAGAGATAATGCTTGGTTATTTTATGAGCGAAAAAATGCACTTGCTCGGTTACACGAATTTAATCTGTCCTTAAAAAAACAAGACTCATTGAGAAAAAAACTTATTGAAATGAGGTCTTTGGAATCTTTTAGTCGAGCGGTTAATCCTTGCAAATCTTGCTTGAAAAAAACCTGTGTGGAATTACCTCATTTTATGGCGAATCCTTATAGCTTAGAGACCCAAACGCTAAGGCAAACATACGAAAATGATCGTCAGAAAATTGGCAAGATCCTCAACAAAAAAAGTTACCTAGAAGCTCTTCTTCACGCCTGCCTTTGAGATCTCCTCTTCCTCTCTGTGGTGTTCCAGCTCTGTGGTGAAATTTTACTGCAGAGATAAGAACCACAGAGAAAAAATCGGGCACGAAAAAATCTCTCTGTGGTTAGCTCTTAAGGCAAAGGGTTGGGGAAGGTGGATTTGCAATATGTTTCCTTTACACGCAGCAAGGTGAGTAAGGAAATGATCAAATACACAGGTAATGTTAAAAACGCAGTTTTATATGCGCTAACAGAAAAGACGCGGGCACCATCCTGCATCATTCCATCCCATCCTAAGTCGAGGAATTTCCCTGTCAAAGGGTCGGAGAAAGCGCCAAATAGGGCATCAAAAGCATTCATAAAGCCGATCGCAGTTGCGGCAAGGATGGGCAGGCTGATTTCGCGGATCATGGTGAAGCACAACAAGAAGCTGCTAATTGAGAAGCCGAATAGGAACAGAAAAAAGGTCCAAGAAAATTGGGATAGTTCTGGCCAATAGATGACAGCGGAAATGGAAAGGAGTGCCACAAGTGTGCCCCAAAACATGACAATTTTTCGTCTGCCGATCCAATCTGAGAACCAACCAAACACAGGAGCGCCCACTGCAAACCCGATAAAAATTAGCGAAACGGCTTGGGCAGCTACATTGTGAGAAACAGTAAAGGCCTGTGATGTAAAAGCTACTCCCCACAAGCCGCCAAAGATCATGACGGGTGCGAAGGCAAAACCGCTATAGACAGACAGCCACCACCCTTGTCGATTCTTTAAAACTTGTTTCAAACTTGTCCAAAATGCGACCTTTTGAGAAACGATATGTCTTTCTGTTTTGTGTTTGGGAGAAATATCGCGGACAACCAGCCAAAAAACAGCAGCTAATACGAGTCCACAAATGCCGATGATTTCCATTGCTGAGCGCCAATTCATTGCATCGATGAAGCTGGCTAGCGGTGCTTGACCGCCGACAGCTCCGAGCATGGCCACCGACATCATCAGTCCTGCCATGAAGGCGAATTGTTTTAAGGGGAACCAATTGGCGATCAATTTTAGGCAATTGACTGCTGCAAAAGCTGCTCCCATGCCTGTTAAAAAGCGACCGATTCCGGCTACGAGGAGGGTGTCTGCACGGGCAAAAACCATACTGCCGAGCGCGCACAGAGCAATTGCAAGGGTGGTGATTTTTCGCGGTCCAATTTTATCGAGAAGAAAACCTGCGGGAATTTGAAGGAGAAGATAAGCGTAAAAGTAACAGGCTGCCAAATTGCCGAGTTGGACGCCATCGATTTGAAAGGTGCGCATTAGGGTTGAAGTCATCACACTGGGGGAAACTTCTAAAGCGTATTTATAAAACATAAATAGAGCACTTAACAGCCAAATGATCCAACCGCGAAACGTATTGCTTTTTGACATGATCGCCTCAAATTTTCACAAACCTCTCGAATGTATTTCAATTCTGGCTTTATGCTCAATGAAAATTATACCGAATTCGATTTTTAAATCACGTTCGGTATAAACTTTCCTTGCAAAAAAGCAGAAAAAATTAGCACACTGTGTCGATTCAAAACTTTAGGACACACATATGAAATATCAAATTGGATTCGGATTTATTTGCAGCGTGCTCATGATTCCACAACTTTTTGCAAATACGGATGACATTCTACAGGAGATCAAATGGAATCGAAACAATGAGCAAGAGATGCACAGACTGTTGCCGATTGTGCATTGTGCTTTTCAGCCTTCCAAATACGAACAAATCCTTCTTGCACAGCTTCGCGATCAAAAGTGTATGACGATGCAATTTCGCGCTGTTTCCGATAAAATTGCTGATATTTTAGTCGGTAAAGTCATCGCTTGTCTTCCCTCTACAACGATAGAAATTGAAACCCCCGTTGCAAAATGTCTTGCCGAAGTGCTTGCCGCGCGGGTTGAGCTCGTTTCTATCATGCGTTCCGGAGATGCCCTGCTCGACACGTTCATCAAGCACTTCCCAGAGGCTAATATTAGCAAATTTTTGATTCAGCGCGATGAACTCACCGCTGAGCCCCATTTCAAATATATGAAGATTTCTTCAGAAATTGCCTCGGGCAATCAAGTTGTGATTACCGAACCGATGATTGCCTCGGGTGGAACATTGGATATGGTGATTTCCTTACTAAAACAAAAAGGGGTGTTAGAAGAAAATATCATCATCGCTTCTGTGTGTGTTGCGCCGGAAGGACTTGTGCGATTGCAAGAAAAATTTCCGCAAGTCAAAGTGGTAATGACATCTATCGATGAAAAACTCAACGAGAGAAAGTATATCGTACCGGGTCTAGGGGATTTTGGTGACCGTTACTTCGGCACTGTGGCACAGTAAAGAATTTATCTATGAGAGATCGGAATTCTGGATTCCATACACTGCGCTGATGCATTCCTCTTCACCGGGGATGAGCGTCATTTGCATCGCATCTTCTAAGGTAACCCAGCGGTAATCCGCATGCTCTTTTGGATTGAAGGTAACTTTAGGAAAATCGTCGAGAGTGTATTCAAAAATGTGAAAGATGTAATCCGTATCGGGATAGCGGACGTAGGTCTTGCCAAAATATTTAAGCGATTGATCTGAGAGTTTAATTCCCGTTTCTTCACCGATTTCACGAATCACAGTTTGGCTTGCTGTTTCACCTTGATCAAACTTCCCCCCAGGTATTCCCCATGTGTTGCCCTGGGGTTTTTGAGGAAGGCGTTTTAAAAAAAGTACTTGCTCGCCGACACGGATAAAACAGGCAGCGACCTCCATCTTAGGCTCGAAATTCTTTGGTTCTTCTTTAAAGACCATTTGAGCGCTGAGGGGAAGAATTAAACAACTAGCTGCAATTATCGATAAAATTAATTTTCTCATTTGTTTATCTAACTTAATTAGGTTTCGTTAGATAATATCAGTTTAATTTACTTTTTTTCAAGTAAAAGTATATTAATGATGTATTATTTTTTTTAATCGTATAAAGGACGTTGAATATTCTCTAAAGAAAGCGCTTTGGCAATAAATTCTCGTTCTTCATGGGATAGATTCAAAAGCATAGCATGTGCATTTTCGATGGCTTGAAGCGGATTGCGTGCACCTACGAGGGCCGCAGTGATTCCGGGACGATGAATCGTACAATTGATGATGAGTTGAGCTAGTGTAGAATGATGCTGCTCAACCAGTGGATGAATGAAAGAAAGTGCAAAGATGATTTGCGTCAAAAAATGGGGAGAAAAGGTCGGTTTTTCGGCGCGATGATCTCCCTTTGCCAATTTCTGATGGGGACGGTATTTTCCTGTCAATAATCCTCGTTCTAGAGGGGAATAGGCCAGCACCGAAATCTTCTTAGATTTACAGAAAGGGATAATATCCTGTTCCAGATCTCTGCGAATGAGACTATAAGGCGATTGTAGACTATCAACTGGATGCATGGCATGCGCGACCTTCAACTGTTCTAAACTAAAATTACACACGCCAATCGCTCGGACCTTGCCTTGTTTTTTCAACTTAACCATGGCATTCCAAGCATCTTCGATCGGTGTCGAGGAATCGGGCCAATGGATTTGATACAGATCGATCACATCCGTTTTAAGCCGCTTTAAACTCTGTTCACATTCGTAAAAGATGCTGGCTGGTCGTAAATTTTTGCGAATGATAATTGGCTGGCCGTGCGTGTTCTGACTTTGCCAAGGATCGGATCCTTCCTCTGTGTCCCAGCGCATGCCACATTTGGTGGCGAGGACAACTTTGTCGCGTATGCCTTGAATGGCTTTGCCGACGAGCTCTTCACTGAGACCCATTCCGTAGATAGGCGCAGTGTCGATGGTATTTACACCGTGTTCGAGACTTGCTTGAATGGCTTTAATGGCGCTTGTTTCATCACTACCACCCCACATCCAACCGCCAATGGCCCATGCACCAAAAATGACAGGGGAGACATTCACGGCAGATTTTCCAAGAGGACGTAATTCCATAAAACCATCATCAAAGCTGACGGTTTTATTTTCAAGTCCCGTTGCTTATCTCATAGCGGAGATTATAAAACGTTGCATTAGCAGTCAGATGGTCGAGAAATTGTCCGATGGTCATTTGAAGTGAGATGAATGGGAGATATCGATATAAAAAATTCTTTTTTTAAAATATTATAACACCTTTTGAATTGCTTTCTTTAGAAAAAAACAGAGTCTCTGTTATAGAAATTTTTTTCAAACAAGGAAGTGATTTTATGCAAAAGATGATGACCCAGTTCATTACCAAGGAAGAATTCCCATTGGTAATGGAACCAAAAGATCAATCGCTTTCATTTAAGCAGTTTCTCGATCTATTGAAGGAAGAAAATAGCGAGATTAGAAAACAGCTCTTAAAATATGGCGGAATTTTATTCCGCAATTTTCCGATTCAAAACGAAGCTGATTTTGAGTCTGTCGTTCAAACTTTGGGACTTGGAAAATCGATGGATTATATCGGTGGAGATAGCCCACGCAAAAAAGTTACAGATAGCGTTTATACTTCTACTGAAGCGCCACCACAAGTAAAAATTCCGCTGCATAATGAGCTATCCTTTGTAAAACACTTTCCCAAGCACATCTATTTTTATTGTGCAATATCACCCCAAGCCAATGGCGAGACGATCATCGGTGACGCCCGTAAAATTTATCAGGCTGTTGATCAGCGGGTGAAACAGCAATTCACGGAAAAGGGGATCAAATATGTTTCATGTTATTACTACAAAAGTAAACTCATGGATTGGGTGAATAGCGTTCAGCGTTCGCATAAAACCTGGCTCGACGTATTTGAAACGGAAAATAAGCAAGAAGTGGAACAAAAATGTAGAGAGAATGATTTCGAGTTCAAATGGAATCAAAATAATTGGATTCAAATCAGTCAAAAGCGTCCCGCTTTCCACATTCATCCAGAGACCCAAGAAAAAGTCTGGTTCAATCAAGTTCATCTCTATGACTTTAATCCTAAACTTCTCGGATGGTGGCGCTATCTCGCCGCAAAAGCTTTCTACTGTCTCGATCATATGAAACTGCACCAAGTATTCTTTGCCGATGGCACGCGGATTCCACGAGAAGATCTCTACCATGTCATGCAAGTTTTAGATGCCAACACGGTGTATTTTCCTTGGCAAAAAAGGGATCTGTTGGTTTTGGATAATGTGCTGGCGATGCATGGGCGCGCGACATTTACGGGTAAACGGCGCATCCTCGCTGCCATGACCGGTTAATTTCGACCACAGATAAAATCCCATTTTGATCTCTGTGGTTTCCCGTCTCAGTGGTAAATTTTAACCACAGAGATAAGAACCACAGAGAAAAAATCATCCACGGTTGAGGACGACAAGAGCAGCGTTGAGATAAGTTACATAGAGCGTCCAAGCCAAATACGGCATCAGCAATACAGCGGCAGGACGTGATGCTTTCCAGAATAGCCAAATCGTTGCAATTAGCGTAACATCGATCAATAAGATGTCTAAAAAACCCAGTGCGATGCTTTGCAAGCCAAAAAATAAAAACGACCACATGAGATTGAAAAACAGCTGAAGATAAAACAGAGCATAAGCTTGTTTAGACAAATGCGCATGGTTTGCTAGCCATAAAGACACTCCCATCATCACATACAAAATGGTCCCTATGGGCATAAACGCGGTCGACGGCGGTGTGCCAGAAGGATGCTTCAACAGAGGATACCATTCCACCACAGAAACTTGTGCGAACACGTTGCCAATATAGCCGACACCTAAACATAGGAGCAGGCAAAGGGCCAGTTTACTGAGATTTTTCAGTTCTTTTTTCATGACCTTTATGTTGCATTTCCTTTACAAAGAGGGATTATGTCAGAAAGCAGAGCATCAGGGGAACAATAAAATGAACACCGAGCGAGCCATTTTTGCAGGGGGATGCTTTTGGTGCATGGAGCCATTATTCGATAAGCTGCCTGGGGTTAGCGGCACAGCCTCAGGGTACACCGGCGGACGGGTGCCAAATCCCAGCTATGAAGAAGTGTGTCGAGGGAATACCGGTCATCTGGAAGCTGTGGAAATTGTCTTTGATCCAGAGGTGATTTCTTATGAGAAATTGCTCGATATTTTCTGGCATCACATCGACCCCGTCGATCCGCAAGGTCAATTTTGCGATAAGGGCGAACAGTATTTGTCTGCGATTTTTTATGCGAATGAACAGCAGAGAATTTTAGCAGATCAATCGAAGGATGATGTTAAAAGGATGTTAGGGCAGAAAATCTATACACAGATTCGTCCGTTAACGGAATTTTATCCTGCTGAAGATTATCACCAAGAATTCTATCAAAAAGATCCGGTTCGCTACAAGGCTTACAGCAGTTGTTGCGGGCGAAGTGAACGATTAAGGGAGTTGTGGGGCAAATGAGATGGATCAAGGATGAGTTTCACAAGGGCGTGTTTTACATGCTCCTGTCTTCAGTGGGACTGTCTTTTTTCACCTTATTTGCCAAATTCGGCACGGAAAACACGGCTTATTTTTTACTGATTTTTTTACGTTTCAGTGTGCCTTTTTTACTCTTGCTCCCTTTTTTGTTATGGAAAACAAAAATCAAAGAACTGGTCAATATCACGCAATGGAAACCGCAAATACTAAGAGTGATTGCACTTTTAGTATATCAGTATTCCATTTTCTATTACTTAATTCACACAACGCTGCTCGATGCTACCGTGCTGCAAAATACATCGCCTCTTTTTATTCCGATTTTAGAGCGCATTTTCTATAAACATCACTATACCTTGCGCGTGTGGCTAAGTATTCTCGTTTCGTTTGCCGGCGTATTATGTATTTTGCAGCCCACTTCGCACATTTTTGCTAGTTTGAGTATAGCGGGGCTGCTCGCACCGCTGGGACAAGCGAGCTCACAAGTGTTATATGCCCATCAATCGCGTAACGAAAGTCAAAGAACTACGCTTTTTTATCTGTTTTTGTTTAGTTCAATACTCACCGGAATTATTTACCTGTTTTCCGGTGAATTTATCTATTTTAGTGACTCTCTAAAAAGCTACACAGCATTTGCTTGGCTCAATATTGTCGCCATGGGTGCGATGAGTATTTGCAATCAAGCCTTTCGCGGCATTGCCTATCGCTTTGGTAAACCTTCCGCTCTGATTCCTTTTCTATATTTCTCGCTGATTTTTTCAGGCATTTTTGATTGGTTGATTTTTCATCACTTACCCAATTTGCTATCATTGCTAGGCGCAATTCTCGTGTGTGTTGGGGGAATTATGCAATTATATAAAAGCAGGATTAAGGCCTAATGAACCTATCTCACTATTCGAAAACATTGCTTTTTGTATCTTTTTTTGCATATTTTAGTACCTCTTCTTGGCCTACTTATTTAAGTATGTCCTGCGAAGCGGCACAAAAATCTTCAAAAAAATCTTTTGAAAAATCAACATTTCGAATAGCGAGATAGATTCATGTCTAAAGAAACCATACGTGTGAATGATTCTCTCGATAAAAAGATTCCGCCCTGGCGCAAATGGGGCGCATATGTCTCGGAGAGAGCGTGGGGCACTGTTCGCGAAGACTATAGTGCTAATGGCGATGCCTGGAATTTTGTGACACATGATATGGCGCGTTCTAAGGCCTATCGTTGGGGCGAAGATGGATTGTGCGGATGGTGTGATTTCTACCAAACGATAGTGTTTTCTTTAGCTTTGTGGAATGGCAAGGATCCGATTCTCAAAGAGCGTCTCTTCGGACTTAATCCATATGAGGGCAATCACGGCGAAGATGTGAAGGAGTATTACTATTATCTCGATGCTACGCCGACTCATTCGTACATGAAATTTCTCTATCGCTATCCACACAAAGCTTTTCCCTACGATCAGCTCGTTGCCGAAAATCACAAGCGTACTACGCGCGATCGGGAATTTGAACTGATCGATACAGGTGTATTTGCAAATAATGCCTTTTTCGATGTGGTAGTGGAATATGCAAAGGCGGATGCTGAGGATACGTGCATACGTATCGAAATTTTTAATCGTGGCGATAGTGATGCCACGATTTCGGTCTTGCCGCAGTTATGGTTTCGCAACCGCTGGACCTGGGATGACGAGCCGCAAGATGCCCCAGAAATTCAAGGAGGTCCTTCTTCAAACGCTTTCCAAAGTCTATTGGCAAGCCCCAAAAAAATTCCCCCGCCTGATTGGATCATGTCCGACTACACGATATCTCCGTTTTATTTAGCAGGGGATCCGGCTGAAGAGTTATTGTTTACGAATAATGAAACGGATAGTGCCCGCTTATATGGACCTCAAGTTAAAAATCTTAGCCCTTACGTCAAAGATGCTTTTCATCGTTATGTGATTGACAAACAGGCTTGCGTGAATCCCGCCAAAACAGGCACAAAAGCCTGTTTTTATTACAAAGACCTGTTGATTCCGGCCGGGAAATCGAAAGTGCTGCGATTGAGATTAGCTCCTGAGCTTTCTAAAACGCCGCTTGACGATGTCGATAAAATCGTCAACACAAGAAAGCAAGAAGCCGATGAGTATTACAATTCCATTCAATCGAAGACGATGACATCTGAGGAAAAAGCCATCCAGCGCCAGGCCTTCGCAGGATTGTTTTGGAGCACGCAATTCTATTTTTACGATGTGCGAGCGTGGTTAAATGGCGATGATCCCAAATTTCCTCCTCCACCTTCGCGTTATCACATCCGCAACACGCATTGGAAACATTTGCATGCGAATAATTTAATCGTCATGCCCGACAAGTGGGAATATCCATGGTTTGCTTCTTGGGACTGCTCATTTCATGCGGTGGCGCTATCACTTGTCGACATCCCTTATGCCAAACACCACATGATGCTATTTTTAGAACATCAATACCAAAACCCCAATGGGCAAATTCCAGCTTATGAATGGGGATTTTCAGAAGCCAATCCTCCTGTACAAGCCTGGGCTGTGTGGATGATTTATCACACCGAAAAATTACAGAAGCAGGAAGGGGATTTTGATTATCTCGAACTGTGCTTTTTGAAACTCATGCAAAACTTCGGCTGGTGGGTCAATAAAATCGATAAGTTCGGCAATAATGTTTTCGAAGGAGGCTTCTTAGGGTTAGATAACATTTCCATCATCGACCGCAGCAAACCGCTTGCCGATGGAGGATTTTTTGAGGAATCGGATGGCACGGGTTGGATGGGGTTTTTTGCGCTCATCATGATGAAAATCGCCTTAGAGCTCGCCAAGAAAAAACCGCTTTTTGAGAAACTCGCGATGGTGTTTTTAGAACATTTTATCGCGATTGCTGCTGCCATGGAAGGAACCAAAGCCCGGCCTGTCGATATGTGGGATGAAGAGGATGGATTTTTTTACGATCTGCTGTGTCATTCCGACGGTACACACTTCAGACTCAAAGTGCGTTCTTTTGTGGGATTGATTCCTTTTTTCTCACTCGATTTTTTCACCGAAGAAGATTTGCAGCAGTTTCCCCATTTTTATAAACACTTTCAGCTATATATCGACCATTTCCCTTTCCTGGTCGAGCGTTGCGTCACACAATTTACCGTTAACGGAAAAAAGCGCTATTTGTTTTCTTTGATGACATTAGGTCAAATGAAGCGTGTTCTGCAGCGTGTGTGGGATCCGGAAGAATTCTTATCGTCCTATGGGCTGCGCAGCCTCTCGAAATATCATGAAAAACACCCCTTTATTTTTCATGGCAATACTGTGGGGTATGAACCGGGCGAATCGCTGGAAAAAATCAAAGGAGGCAATTCCAATTGGCGAGGACCGATCTGGTTTCCCGTAAACTATCTGTTCTTGCGCAGTTTAACACGTCTTGCCGACACAGTAGGCGATGACTTAAAAATCGAAGCTCAAGGCAAACAATTGAGTTTGGATGAAATGGTTAAAGATTTACGTTCGCGTTTGGTCGATTTATTCCGTAAAGATCAGAGTGGCAATCGCCCGATCTTTCGCAATACCCAAGGATTCCAAGATCCGCATTGGAACGAATTCATCCAATTCTTTGAGCACTATCACGGCGATACGGGCCGTGGCCTGGGAGCTTCGCATCAAACTGGCTGGAGCGCTCTTGTCGCTAATATTATCCAAGAACTAGAAAATTAATTTTACCACCAGATAAAAACCACAGAGAAAGAATTGCTAGTAATTGCTGGGTTTATTTATTCTTGAACAATCAATGTCTCATGTAGGGTGCTACATCTGTACTACTTAAGTGTTTCTTATTATTTCCGCCTACTGAAGTAGGAAACTCAATTTTTGATTTTTTTTATTAAATTTTTGATATGTGTTTGTTATGTATTCTACACAAAAAAAGTTATCGTTGTTTGTTGTATTGCTTGTCGTATTTATTGATTTCATGGGCATTGGTCTTGTTTATCCGATGTTTTCTTCCATGTTATTTGCTCCTGATATGCATCTGGTTTCAGCGGAAACATCTGAAGCGATTCGGGGATTTTGGCTAGGAATTTTGCTCGCTATGATGCCGCTGACTCAATTTTTTAGCTCACCCATACTCGGTGCGCTCTCCGATCAGAAAGGGCGTAAACCGTTATTGAAATTTGCACTACTCGTCGGTGTGTTGGGATATGCATTATGCATGATAGCTGTGTGGTGGGAAAATATGGCTATGTTGCTATTTGCTCGCGTGATCATCGGCATTTCAGCGGGAAGTGCTGCCGTTGTGAGCGCTGCGATTGCCGATTTGAGTGCACCTGAAGAAAAAGCCAAGAATTTTGGATTGTTAAGTATGGCCATTGGCGTGGGTTTCACCGTGGGGCCTTTTCTAGGAGGGAAACTCTCGGAATACGGTTTTGATAAGCCATTTTTATTTGCCGGCATTGTAACGCTATTGAATTTGCTTTTGTTGATATATTTCTTTAAGGAAACACATCACATTCGAACAGCAGGACGTTTGAGTGTCATGGTCGGATTGAGAAATTTGAAAAATGCGTTTAAGCTTCCTGGGATTCGTGTGATCTTTGCCTGCGTGTTCATCTTTTGTTTCGGCTTTTCTTTTTATTGGGAATTCATCCCGGTGACCTGGATTAATCTCTACCATATGAATGCGGGACAAATCGGCAATTTTTATGCCTACGCAGCGGGATTTTATGCCTTGAGTAGCGGACTCTTGATTCGACCGATTGTCAATCGGGTTCGCCCAGCGGCGGTATTATTCTATGCGCTCATTGTATTGGGAGTTTATATTTTTCTCTTGCTCCTCCATTTTCCCGAAGGCTATTTTTGGGGATATTTGCCTTTTCAACACTTTTTAATTGCGCTGCTGTTTCCCACGGCCTCGGCAATGGTTTCTAATTGGGTGAAAGAAGGTGCGCAAGGAGAGATGATGGGCATTTTACAGTCTGTGCAGGCAGCAGCCTTTGCCTTTAGTCCTCTTCTTTCGGGTGTGGTTGTTGGCCTAAATTACGATATGCCGATCATTGTCGGTGGAATAGCCATGTTTCTTGCAGCCTTAGTCCTCGGAATTGGTATTTCTAAAGAAATTTTAAAATGGAGAGTCAGATGAATGAGCGGCCTAAGGGGATGTCTTCAAATTGGGATGCTGGAAATCCGGAGGAAGTTTCGATGAAATTTTTTGATGCTGAGCGAAGACAATGTGAGCAGCACATGGCTGAGCGAAGCAGCGAAAAAGGTCGCGAAAATTCCCAGGAGATGCAGCGACCGAATTTGAAGGCGTCCCCGAAAGTCGGGGTTGGCGTAGTGGTGGTTTTTGAAGGGCAAGTGCTGCTCGGAAAACGGAAAGGTGCTCATGGAGCGGGATGCTGGTCATTTGGTGGGGGGCATCTCGAGTTTGGCGAGACGGTCGAGGAATGTGCGAAACGGGAATTGGAAGAGGAAACAGGCCTGAAAGCGACATCTGTGATTTTAGGTCCATGGACCAATGATCTGATAGAGGGGAGTAAGCATTACGTGACGCTATTTGTATTTGTCGAGCATTTTACAGGGGAACTTACCTTGAAAGAGCCCGATAAATGTGAAGGATGGCATTGGTTTGCATGGAATAAGCTCCCCACGCCTTTATTTCCCCCGGTGGCCAATCTGATTCAAAAAATGGGGATTGAAGAATTAACCCGATTTACTTCCTCATTAACCAAAAAATCAGATTAATGATCACTGTCAATACGACGCTTACGATAATCGATGTGACGATGGGAAAATAAAACGAAAATTTTTCTTTTTGTACATGGATATCGCCGGGCAATTTGCCAAAAGAGATCCCCAGTTTGCTGCCGAACCAGATGAACACACCCACAACAACTAGTGCTAAACCTGCATAAATGAACCATTTGGCAAAGTTGGGGCTTTCCATCACTTAACTTTAGGCAATTGCGCAATCAGTTGTGAAAACACTTTATCTTTGTCGGTAGCACAATCAACCGTGTGCAAGAGATGTTGCTTAGTGTAATACTCAATTAATGGGGCAGTTTGCATATGGTAGACTTGCAACCGTTTACGGATTACTTCCTCTGAGTCATCGCTGCGTTGAATGAGTTTGCCGTGACATTTATCGCAAATTCCCGATTTTTTTGGCGGGGAATACACTAAATGATAGGGCGTACCGCAGTTCTCGCAAGTCACCCGTTTAGATAATCTTTCAACGATTTTAGCATCGGATAATTCCAGATCGATCACAATCGGTTTTGGCTGACCTTTAAGGCGCGCTTGCAGAGCTTCGGCTTGGGCAAGTGTACGAGGAAATCCATCTAAAATGTAGCCTCTCGCACAATCTTTTTGGGACACGCGATCAAACAGCATATCGAGAATCAGATTATCGGGAACCAGATTGCCTTTTTCCATGAAGCCTTTAGCTTGTTTACCTAAGGCTGTTTCGCGTCGTACATGGTCGCGCAGCAATTCCCCGGTGGAGATGTGAGGAACATGTAATTTTTCCTGTAATAAAGCGGCTTGCGTCCCTTTGCCAGCTCCTGGAGGCCCCAATAAAATCAGAACGAGGGGATGAGAGGGAGTTGCTTTTTCGACTGAAGAAAGCGGACTAGAAAAGAAGGATCCGGACATAAGCACACCAGCAAGTAGTTTTTTCAAGAAAGAATACATAATACCCCACGTTGGCGAGGAAAAATCATAACAGAAACTGCAAACAAATCAAGAAAGTTTACGAGACTGGCGGCGAATATGCAAGAATCATTTTTTTTGAATGATGATTTCCATGGCGCGAGCCTCTTGGCGTCGCGCTCATAAAGAAATTAGCACCTCAAGGCTGACATTAGATTTCCGCCAGTGATCACTTCCCTTGCTTGCGCATGGTAGATCACGAAAGTGGCAATGGCCAATGTCGTCGCTAACATCGCAACGCCTAATTTAACGCCGGCCGCCATCGCAATCGGAACACCGAAAATCGCCGGTACGCCAAAAGAGGCGATCGCAAATCCAGCGATGAAGACAAAGGTAAATTTCAGCATTTTGACAAACAAGGTGTGATCACCAAAGGCATCGCCCACATTGCGTTCGACCCAATGTCGAATGCCGTCGGCAGTCAAAGTTCCTGCGTAATAGAGCGCTCCAAAGGTAGCGCCGGCAACCGGATTAAGAACAGTGATTGTACCTACTGCGGCACCCACAGCTGTATGAATCGCTAAATCTAATGCGAACAGAAAAGACGTTTTAGGACAACTTTCTACCATAAATACCTCCTCATGGTGAATCGGAGGATAGATGATACAAAACCAAAGAAATTTTTTGCAATCAGTAGACAAAAGGAATGAGACGAAAGGGAACGCGTTCGCAATACTTTTCCCAATCTTTGCCATATTTCATTGCGCAGCGCTTCTCTTGTCTGTACGAGCGGTCCATGAGTAGCAAGATCAAAAAAGTCAGATAAAAATAAGGCAAGTAATGAGTGAACAGCGCAGGCAAGCTCCAAAAGAAAGCGCCTAAAATTTCTGGGAGATAATGAAAATGTCGAGAGATTCCCCACCAGCCAGAAGCGAGTAATAAGCTCTGTTTATCTTCGCCCCATTCGGTTTTGTAATTGGCAAAGATGAGTTCCGGTTTTTTCTTCCAAATGGTGCAATCTCCATTTTTTCTGCGGACATAATGTCTTTGTCGATCTGCGAGATAATTCACAAAAATGCAAAATGATCCGGCGATTAATATTGCCAAAGCGGCAACAGTACCGAGATGGTTGGGATGATGCACCAAGAAAAGTGTGGGTGAGGTGTAAATCGCCGGTAGCCAAACCATACAACCCCAGCAAATGCAAAAGCCTGGGCGATCATACATGATATCCATCGAGCGCAAGTAGGCTGTTTCCCACCAAAAGAATTTCATGATGTATAAGAGTTGCAACACAACAGAGACCAGCATGGAATCGGAGAGTCCATAAAGATCTTGTTGCTTGGCGGCAAAGGAGATAATGATTAGACCCCACCCCATCATGCCAAATCGACAATTGGCAAACATTTTGACGTCCCAGCCTAAAATGCGCGGATAGAGTTCTGTTCCCCAAAAATAATCGAAGATCGCATCGCCCGTTGCTCCTGAATCAGATGTCGAGGGTCGATAGCGTCCTTTGAAGTACAACAAGAAACAAAATAACAGACTAAAGATATTGAGGGCGCCGAGCAAGCCATCGAAATTGTCGTAGATGATAGTGGGCGAAAACAGTTTAAAAGTTGTGGACCCCACATAAAAGAGTAAGAGAGTGCCGAGAAATGCGGTTACGCCATTGGCTTTATACACCGGGACATTGCCTTTGGGTGTAACAGGTCCTTCATACTTTCTTCCGGGAAGTAATTTCATCAGTAGCAGTTCGACACCGGCAAATGTGCCTAAAATTTTCCAGGCATCAGCCGTGCCAAAAAACACCGGACTCCAAATCGCGTAAAGGGTGGCAAATAGTCCTTCTTTAGCAAGGACATGCCAAAGCGTTTGAAAGGAACCGTCTAAGGAAACGTTAGTATGCCAGACTAACATGACCAGGGGGGGACATAGGATAATCAATAGCAAAGGCCAGAGGATTTTTTTGATACGCGCCGGGAAGTTATGTGGACTCTTGGGCATGATTTGTCCTAGTGTCAAAGACTACGTTACCACGATAAGTCATTTGTAATGACATAGGAAATTTTGATCTTTTTTTCCAGCTATTTTTGTTAGGGTTTGGCCTATTATTATTTAAATTGCTTAATACCAATAACTTAAAATTATAAATTTGAGTTGACTTGGAAAAATAGGCGACATTAGTATATGCTGAGGGATTTGAGATCGTACGAGAATTCGGCGGTCTCTTTTTTATGCCAGGATATGACGTTAGAAAAGAATAAACAGTTTGGCCTATTTCGCTCGATCTTCTGGCCGGTGCATCGCACGGAAGTGAAAAAAGTTCTATCGATGCTATTTCTATTATTTCTCCTCTGCGTTAGCTATGGCGTCTTACGTAATCTCAAAGATACTTTGATTCTCACGGCAAAAAATTCAGGGGCAGAGGTCATTCCCTTTATTAAGGTTTGGGGGATGTTGCCCGGCGTGTTTATCGCCACCTGGTTTTACACCCGACTGCGGCGCTATTTCAAAAAGGAAAATGTATTTTATATTATCATTTCCAGTTTTCTTGTTTATTTTCTCATCTTCGCGTTTTATCTCTATCCTAATAGTGAACAATTGCACTTAGAGAATGTAGGAAATTGGCTTAGCTCGGTGCTGCCCCAAGGGTTTCAAGGATTTATTGCGCTAGTGAGGAACTGGACATTCACTTCTTTTTATATCATTTCAGAACTTTGGGCAGTGATGGTCCTTTCCGTGCTGTATTGGGGATTTGCCAATGATTTCACCCAAGTTAATGAAGCGAAAAGGACCTACGGAATTCTAAATATTGGATCAAATGTCGCTCCTATTATGGGGGGAAGTTTGGCCCTTGCTTTTAGCGGGTCAGTATCACTACCTTTTCTTTCCTTTGTCCAGGATCAGTGGAACCACACCATTTGTCAATTGATTGTTTTAATTACTGTGCTGGGCATTATGGCAATGGCGACATTTTTTTGGATCACACGCCGCGTTCTTTCACAGGAAGAAAAGGTGCACTCTGATACGGCTAAAAATGATTCAGAAACAGTGAAGAAGCCGCGCCTTTCTCTGCGTGAAAGTATCCGTTATATTTTCCGTTCGCCCTATCTTGTGCCGCTTGCGATCATCGTGTTGGGCTATAACATCAGCATCAACTTCACCGATGTCCTTTGGAAAGAGCAACTCAAACGTTTCTTTGTCGATCCGAATGAGATGCTCGAGCATATGAACAAAATCACGATTGGCATCGGCATTTTAGCTACGATGGGTGGGGTATTCTTTTCCATCATGGTCACGCGATTGGGTTGGACCTTTACTGCTATTATTACCCCACTTGTGATGACGATCATGGCGGTCGGATTTTTCACCTTCATGTTTTGCGGAGATGCTTTGCTTGCACTATCGTCTGCTCTATTCGGACTGACTCCCTTTGCCATGACGGTCTATTGCGGATCGATTCAAAATTGTCTAAGTAAAGCCAGCAAATATTCAGTATTCGATGCGTCAAAAGAACTCGCTTTTTTACCGCTTGATCCCGAATCCAAACTCAAAGGAAAAGCTGCAATCGATGGGCTGGGCTCGGGTCTCGGTAAATCCGGTTCTTCCCTCACATATCAAGGATTTATTATTTTACTCGGCAGCGTCGCGCTGTCGACCCCCTATATCTCAGGGATCTTATTTGTCGTGCTTATAGCCTGGATCTTCTGTGTCGTTTCACTCGGTAAGCAATTCAAGCGTATGACTACAGATAGTCAAGTCCTTCCATCCTCAAATTTAGCTGAAAACCTTCAATAAACTTATGCCTTCAAAATTAGAATTTAATGCTAGTTCCCCTATTTATTCCGTACATTCTGTATTTTTTGACCCACACAACCGGCTATCGGGCTATACTACAAGCTCAATCACTTCACTTACTCACATTGCACAGTGTCCCTTAATCACAGTAAAGCGGATCTGGTCCTGTTGGTGTGCTTTTTGTTCAAAAGTAGCGCAATGTTTCAAACCACGTACTTTTCCAAAAGTGAATCGCGATCTTTCTCCAGAAGGTTTAAAGAAAATGTACTGGGGTTTGGGTAAAGAAAATAAATGGAGAGAGTTCATCGATGGTAAATACCATCACTTGAACGATAAATTTTGTTTCGACAAGGGAGTTCCTGGCAGTCATGTTGAACCGGGATTCATCGCCAGCATGGAAAGTGCCGCGATCTTCGTAGAGAGTTCTTTGGGAAAACGGATTGATGCCGATTGGTATCTCCAGTTGCATAGACATGTGGCGGCGCATTTCAACGGAGCTGCGACAACAACAATTGTCGGCCAAGAAAAAATCGGCATGTTCCGAAACAGTGATGACCATACAGCATGGAAAGATTTGAGCGGCGAATATGCTATGACAACTGCAGCTCAAGCAGAATTTGAGCGATTGAATGAAGAATTGAAACGCGAATTTGGTCCGACCTATGGCGTCGGAACTTTGACTTATAACAATCCAGAAAAAACAAGTACCTATCTTCGCTATCAATCGATGAGCCGCGAGCAATTCCGGCAGGTATTTGATAAGTTCTTAAACGAATGCTATCAAGAGCTGGGTAAAGCGACGACTCCCGATCAAAAATTAATGGCGATCGCTAAATTACAACAGCGCTTGGAATGGTTGCACCCCCCTTGCGATGGCAGCTCCCGCACGAATACGTTATTGATGAATAAACTTCTCACAGAACACGGATTTCATCCTGCCCTTTTGAAGTTTCCGCATGTTTCTTCTACTTATGGATTAAACAAATGGAAATTGTATTTACAACAAGGTCTCATCCACTGGGAAAATGAGTGCGCGCGTTTGAAAAAACATCATTGAGAAACTAAACTGACTTTACCTGTTCCGATGTCGAAATAGCCACCGACGATCTTCACTTTCTTTTGAGCCACAAGAGGAGCGATGATCGTTGAATCCTGAAGCGTCTCAACGCTGTTTCTCACATTGCATTTAATTGCGTTGAATAGGGGATTTGTGTCACCTAAGTCACAATCATTTATGGCTTCATCAATCAATGTCAAAATATGCGGGAAATCTGTGCTTTGACCTGCACTTTGGAGTGCGGCTTTGACTGCTCCACAATTTTGATGACCGAGAACCAAAATGAGGGGGGCATGAAGTACTTCAATAGCATATATTACGCTTTCCATCTCAATCGGACCGATTACATTGCCTGCATCGCGCACTACGAATAAATCTCCTAAGCCCCGATCAAAAATTAATTCCGGCGGGACTCTAGAATCAGAACAGCTGACAATCACAGCAAATGGAGATTGCCCTTCTAAGTGCTTATCTCTTGCTTCGGCAACATAGGAGGGATGGGTGGATTTTCCTTGAACGAAGTTTCGATTTCCTTTCATCAGCATATCGAGCGCTTGGCTGGACGTTACATTAGCTGCCTGAACAACACTGGAATATAAAACGAGTACTAACGCAAAAATTATCTTCATATTTTTTACATAAACAATTTTCATCCAACTTTCAATATGTTTTTAAATTTTAACACTGAGGAAAAAATCTCTCTGTGGTTTTTTACCTCTGTGGTAATGATTTCACCACAGAGCTGGAACACCACAGAGAAAAATCTAGCCTTTGATGACGAGCTGAGGTTTGAAACCGGCGACTTTTTTAGCGCATTTGGCTTCTTCTACGGCGTCGACGACGGCGCGGACATCTTTGTAAGCATCGGGCATTTCTTCGGCAATCGTGCGCTGAGAAGTAGCAAGAACTGTAACCCCTTGAGACGCCATATAATTGACTGTGTTGCGCCCGCGCCATGCTTCGCTCGATTTGACGCGGCTGCGCGCGCGTCCTGCGCCGTGACACGAACTACTCCAGGTCATCGCGTTACCCAGGCCCACCATTAAATAACTGGCCCGGCCCATGTCTCCCGGAACGAGAACAGGTTGACCTGTTTTGCGAAAAAGGGGAGAGAGCTCTTCAGCTCCAGGCCCATAGGCCCGAGTAGCTCCTTTACGATGCACACATAAGCGCTGGGGTTGTCCATTAACGAGATGGGTTTCAAATTTGGCGATGTTATGACACACATCGTAGATCAAACGGATGTTTTCAGGCGGAATGTGTAGAACGTCGTGGAATGCATTGCGAACTTCGTGAAGGATATGCTGTCGGTTGTTAAAGGCGAAATTGGCTGCTGCCGCCATACAGCGAAAATAGTGCTGTCCTGCTTCACTTTGGATCGGAGCTGCGACGAGCTGTTTATCGGGAAGATCTTTATCATAACCTTGACGTACAAAGGTATTTAAAGCATCTTGGCAAACTTGATGCCCAAATCCGCGCGATCCGGAATGGATCATCACATAGGTTAATCCTTGCTCAAGTCCCCAAGCACGTGCAATCTCAGGCAGAAAAATTTCATCCACGATCCCAATTTCGACAAAATGATTGCCTGAACCAATGCTACCGAGCTGATCTTTACCACGCCCTTTAGCTTCAGAAGAGATCAAAGAGGGGTCGGCGTTTTCAATTTGTCCATTGCTTTCACTGTGTTCTAGATCAATAGGAAAACCAAAACCCCGTTCAACGGACCAGCGCGCTCCTTTTTTTAAGAGCTCATTGTAATCTTTTTCGCTGAGTACAGGTCGCGTGCGATGTCCTTTTCCCACACCCGAAGGAACATATTCAAACACCCGCTTAATCAATTCTTGTTTAATTTTGTCTGTGAGCTTTGCAAAGGGTTCGGGTACAATCGCTAGACGCACACCACAATTAATGTCATAGCCCACACCGCCTGGACTAATGACTCCTTCTTCGATATTCATCGCAGCTACACCACCGATGGGAAATCCATAACCCCAATGGATATCAGGCATGGCAATGCTATAGCCGACAATACCGGGGAGAAAAGCTACATTGCGCACCTGTTCGAGTGGACGATCGATTTCGATTTCTTTCAGCAATTGTTCTGTAGCGATGATAAGGCCTGGGACTCTCATCCCTCCTTCTTGGGGAAGAATATAAGTCGCCGGAGCGATTTGTTTTAAATTAGACATCGACGATCATCTCCCACATTAACATATCTGCCTCTATTTTAACCTCGCCATGAAAACTGATGGCCTTAAATGGACACCCCATCTCTGTATCTGCTCGTGCGACGATCTCGTTTAACGAAATGATGATTTCATTCAGCGAATTTTGAAGATGAGTACTCAAAAAATCGACGAGCGGTGGAAATTTGAAGGCGAGAGCTAGTTGTGCATGCAAATGCAATTCTTGCATGCTCATCCCACGGATTAAGAAGGCGATATCAGCGGTATGTTCGAATTCTTCAAAAGGAGGAAGCAGTGGCCACTGCCAAATGGGCTCGTACTGGAGATTACCTAGACTTTGATAGAGGCAAATCGCACTAACAAATATCGGCAAAGGGCAAAATTCGCGAAGCCAGTCTTCTTGATCAAAAGGCGTACGAGCTAGTGTGATGTGTGGAAAAAACGGTCGTTTATCGAGAGAATATCCCTGCTCATTAAGCCAATTGGCAAGAAGTGTTTGATAGTGATTTAACGCATGCATAGGATCTAGCCAGCGGACGGATAAAGCGGCGACGCGGCTCTGTTCTGGGGGTAAAAAAACGAGCTGATCGGCAATCCCCACAGGTCCTAAACGAAAGGAAGGAATGGGAATTAACGCTTGTAGAGAATCCCATTTGGAAAGAAGTTGCTCTCCGAGAAAGGCAAGCGTGATATGGCGGGTCTTTTCATCGATCATGCGGGCGGAAGGGTAGTGTTTTGGCCAAGGTGCTTCGACATGCGCCCCAAAAAAAAGACGCTTGGATTTTTCATCAATCATCTGAGAGAAGTGCCGCCCTATAATTTTCACGTTCAATAACACCTTGGAAGTCGAGTTGAGCCATTCCGGTCATCTCAACTGTGCCACCTTCTCCACAAATGCTGAACGTGCCATGTACAACTGTGCGCTCATCAGCTTCAAGTTTTATGTTTCCAGCTGTTCCTGTTTGCAATGCATCAGCAGAAATTAATACATCTCCATCGATAAAAATGGTTTGCGCAGCAGAAGTTTGATCTCCGCCAATCAAGATTGTGCCTCCACCGAAATCTCCAGAGACATCTAAAGTAGAGCTTTCAAAGAATGCAATCTGTTGTCCAAAGACATGAATAAGGCCTCCTATCCCACCGACATTCTCTGCAGAAATGCCGCCAAAAATACCATTATAGCCCCCAAGAGCGTGCAGATGAACGCTGCAAGGGTGTTCTGCTTCTCCAATGGCATTGATTAATCCAGCGTGTCTGATCGCTAGCTCATATGCATGACCGTCAGCAATCAGATCGATTTTTCGCGCATTAATCATGCCTGCATTGTCGATACCCGTTTCTTCAATGGTATCTTTTATGACGGAAGAGGCAATGGTAAGCGTTTGTAATTGTGTTAATGCGATGTCAGTGCCTGCAGCGAGTGCGACAGTACCTGAAGTCGCATCGATCGCACCGTGATTTTCAATTTGATAGGCAATTAAAAAGACATTATTTGTTTCTGCTTTAATGCGCCCTTTGTTGACAATCATTGCTGTGGATTCACCCCTGAAAGAAATCTCGTCTTGCTGTTCTAAAAAACTGCATGGACAGACGGATAGAGTAGTCGCGAGAAAATCATTAGCATTAACAGTACCCCTCGCACCTATTGTAATTCCATTGGAATTAATCACACAAAGATGACCATTTGCTACAAGATTTCCCATAATTGAGCTAGGAAGATCGCTTTCCACCTGAATAACTAAGATCGAATCCGATGACGGTTGAACAATTCTTACCACCTCATCTTCGGCGATGGAAAAATTTTTCCAGAACATATGTGAGCGATCACTCGCTGTGATTGTCAGCATTTTTGATTCACTTGAGTCAAAAAAAGCAGTTCCTTGAGAAACAAAAGGCGCTAAGGGAAGCGCATTGATAATCCCACAGACATAAAGTGATAAAAAGAAAAAGACCTTTTTCATAGGACTCCAACTTGCTAAAACGACTACTATAAATGTTTATTTTTCAGAATGCAAGATCGGGATTAGTCTTTCGCCGCTTCGATCGCAACTTTGAATAAAGCTCGAAGGCCTTGTTTTGGGCGCTCATCTTCAAAATGGGGTTGCCAAATCAGATCGGCGTGAGAATCGGAGATGGTAAACATCGCACCTAAATCGACTTGATAGAAATGTGCGACAGCAAACATCGCGGCTGCTTCCATTTCTACTGTGAGCACACCTTCTTTTTGATAATGCTGCACTTCTTCAGCAGTTTGACGATAAAAACTATCGGTAGTCCAACTGCAACCGATATGGCAAGGAAAATTTTCCTTTTTAAGCAAATTATGGAGTTTGTTTGTCATCCGTCTGGGAGCATGGATGTATTTTGTGGGCGGCAAATAATGATGGGAAGTGCCTTCATCGCGGATCGCTTTTTCGCAAACGACAATGTCGCCAATTCCGACCTTTGTCTGCAAGCTACCCGCCGTACCGATACCGATGAATTGTTGCACACCCCAGCTGATGAGCTCTTCCATTTTAGTAGCAATATTCGGTGATCCCACTCCAAAATCTCCGATAGCAATCGTCGGATAATCCTTTAAATAATACAGTTTAGAAAAACAGCCATCGCATTGTTGATGAGGCATCTCTTCTAAGAGCTGTTTCATGAAACGCCCTTGAAAGATGAATAGCACAGTCTTAGGGGGAGGGGTAGATGGCAGACGGCCAAATTGACGCCTGTGTTCTAACACTTTAGAAGGTGTGATTAATGAGGAATGTTCGTGTTTTTCGCCGTACTGGGGAAGCATATTTTGCTCGTTCTCCCTTTGTTAACTAATAATTTTAAATGCTTTTTTTCTCAAGGATCAAATCCGTGCATGATCACTTGAATAAATTTTTGGAGAGTATATCAGCTGCTACTCAAAAAAAGAAATGTAAATATTTATTTTAAATGGGGGTGTATAATAGTCTGATTTTCAATTATTTAAAGTGAAATTGTGTTAATTAATTATATATTATATTTTACAAAATATTAATTGTATAGTACAATTTTTTATAATTATTAATAAGGAAGTGTATATGAGTACTGTAAATAACAATAATGCAAATAACAATAATTCATCTCCGATACTTAGTTTAATACAACCACTTTTATTGCAAACTTTTTCTTACCTACCCGGTCATCAATTAGCGCAACAGGAAAGGGTGTGCAAAGCTTTTCTAAATGTTATTCGCACATATTCAAAACAACTTTGGGAAGCCGCGTTGCAATACGAATTTAATTTCCCAAACCCTGTCTCACAAGATCCCAAACTGCAGTATGTCTTACTGGTTAACTTGAAAGATGGATATATCACTAAACAACCGATTGCGTTTCATTCTCATGCCGCTCCTATAGGTCAGCTTCTTGCAGAGGGTGGCCATCTTTATTCCTTATCTGAAGATGGTACGATTAAAATCTGGAAAATTAACGAGAATTGCAAAAATGAGCGTACATTAACATCAGATTTAAAAATTCACTCTATGCTTAAAAAAGGAAATCAACTTTTTTCTATTTCCGAGCCGTTTTTTAAAATTTGGGATCTATCAACATATAAGTCGATGACATTGAAAGATGCGAATTTATGGTCGGATGAAACTAATCCTCCCGGTTTAAATTGTGTGATAGAAAATAGAGATAAACTCTTTATCAATTACGGGACTGGAATTAAAGTTTTTGATTTGGCTAAACAGCGATTTACGTCAATTTTAAATGGACACAGTCTAGAAATTTCAGCCTTAATTAAGGACGGAGATTTTTTCTATTCAGCCTCTGCTGATGGGTCAATTATAAAATGGAGTTTTGAAACACTTGAACAAGTAGCTGTATTTAAGCATTCTGATCATTCTTCCATGCCTTATGAATTACTCTCCCTTCTTAAATTCGGTGAATCACTATATGTTGGCTGCTCAGATGGTGGTTTGAGAATTTTCAATGAGTCTAACAATTCGTGGAAAATGGCATTCATTGGAAAACCTGTAACAAAGCTAGCTGCGAGTGATGGGGTTCTTTATGTAGTTGGATCCGATTCTTTTAATTCTGATTTATTTGCTTTTTCTCTTCCTTCATGTGGATTTTTATCCAAGCTACATCTAACAAAAAAAGGAGTTATTACTGCGATTTATTCTAAAGATAAAAAACTGTGGATGGCCGAAAGCACTCAGATTTATCGATGGGATTTTTTTCCGTTAGCAAAAAAGAGAAAACAACAGATATCACTGAATGGTATTGCTCGTCGTTTCCAAGACGCAAAAGATGTGGCAAGTATGATTGAAACACTTACGATCGATGAATTGAAGCAACTAGAAACTGTAGGTATAGATGTGAAAAAGTTGAATTTTGTGGATCCAAAGGAACTTGCTTATTGGATTAAACAAAGGGCGCAAGCACTCGAGATTTCAGAACTTGAGTCTCAGTTACAATCTCAAAGAAAAAAAATAAAAACAAACTAAATTAGGAAAAAATATGAGTCAGAGTACATCAATACTTTCTAGTAACATGCCGATCGTTTTGCCGCAAATTTTTTCTTATCTTTCGAGAATCGACCTCTCTAAAGCCAGCCAAGTATGTAAAATGTTCAATTCGATCTTTTGGAAAGTGATTTTACGCGCAGATTTTAATTGCGCTGCTCCTCAAGATTCCAAACGACATTATTTCCGAATGAGCGCAGAACAGGGATTTATTTCTAAAACAAGTCAACATTGTCATACCACAGGCATTCGTTGCATTATTAAGAAGGGAAATAAAATCTATACGGGTTCTGCGGATAATTCGCTTAAAGTCTGGAATGCAAAAACCTACATGGTGGAAAAAGTTTTTTACTTTAACGCGCCTATCTCGACTTTTACGATTGATCAGAACAAGCTGTTTGTACTCACGAAAGATTGTAATGTTACGATTTGCGATTTGCAAACTAAGAAGATTCTACAGGCCATTACCGGATCAGCTTGGCACACCGTTAATATCAATGACGAGGGAAATCTTGCATTAGCTCAGAAAGACAATTGTTGTTTTGTAGCTAAGCAAAACGGCATTGGCATTCAATTCATAGACAAAAATTATGAACACATTCTTTTGGGACACGATAGTCTAGTCACTTATTTAATCGCTGAAGGAGAATTTCTTTTTTCTGGAGATGAAAGCGGGCTCATTAAAGAATGGAACATTCGCAGCAAACAATGCACGAGAACCTTTCAGGAAAAGGATGTGAAGATCGATAGTTATCTAATTGAACTGATCGTGAAAAAAGGATCGTATCTTTTTGTGGGTTGCTCTGATCGCAAAATTAGGATTTGGGATTTAACAAAACCGGAAATACAAATGGTCGAATGTATCGAATGCAAAGGTGAGATAATGGACCTTGCGATTTGTGATAATCTTCTTTTTTTAGCAGAAAAGCATGAGCATAAGTCACACACTTTTGCTTTAAAAGATGTTAAGACATATCACGTCAATGATATGACGCTGGCTTCTTCAATAGTAATAATTGATATCTCCACAAAAAAACGTCTTTGCACAATTAGAGAAACGGGTAAAACAATTACTTCTCTCTATGCTGAGCCGGAATGCCTTTTTTATGCAGATGATAAAGGAATTGTCACGCACTGTCGTTTCCTTTCACCCGAAAGCTTAAGAAAAGCACAACAACCACTACTTGAAGTCGCTAATTTATTTGCAGAGAATTCTCCAGAGGCATTCATTGCCTTTGAACGACTTTCACAAACTCATCGCGAAGGGATTTTTGAACAATGGGATGCTTGGCTAGCTTTGACAACTGCCTTAGATGGCCAAGTTTCCCATCACATCTGGGAACAGGGTAATACTCGCTATATAACTGAAAGAATTCCTGACGGTAAACAATTTACATATGCAGAGATCACCGGTCTTGATCGAAATGATTTTGAACAAACAAATGGATTTGCAAATGATCCTCGCAAAAGAGTCTTTTTGTATTATGTGATTCGCGAATATGCAATGCGCCTTATTCCAAGGGAAGAATCCAATGATAACAGCGATTCTAAAGGACTTAAACGAAAAGAATTGGATACCCCTTAAGAAAAACCAGAATCAAGCGCAGAGCGGGAGTTAAAGCACCACTGAGAGCTTTTCGTGCGTGTCCGCCTGCCCCATTTCTTTCTCTGTGGTTTCCCGTCTCTGTGGTAAAAAACTCACCAGAGATAAAACACCACAGAGAGCTTTTCGTGCCCGAGCCCGATTTCTCTGTGGTTTAATTCGTCGCAAATAAAAAAGGCCTGATCGAAAGATCAGGCCTTTTTGTTTTAAAAATCACTTATCTTATCTGCGGTTTTTGAGCCAGAAATAGCAGATACCGAGCACAAAGCCGAATACTAGGTTGCCGATTAACATCGGAAACTCAGCAGACATTACAGTACCATTCCAAATAACAGGTTCGCCCATGGCAATTGGCGCTAAGGTCAGTGTGCCAATGAACCACCAAATGATTCCATATAGTAGTCCCCAAAGAGCTGCTGGGTAAAAATGATCGCCGATCCTCTTGTAGAAAATTAAAGCGAAAATTACGCCTAAGATCGCGCAGAAGATTAAGTGGATGATAAATCCAACGAAAGGATTTGGGCTGCCGACCATCATGCCGACATTGCCTAAAACCCCCATCTGTATCAACATGAAACCGAACACCACGCCAGCGATCAAGCCGGCGATGATACCGTTGACTATGTTGCGTTTGTGACATGCTACTTTTGCTATCATCATAATTTCCCTCCTATGGGATTGTTTAAAAAAATTGTTTACTTCATCCTTTCTAATAAATGGTCGCCTACCCTCAGCGCATTGGCGATGATGGTCAATGTGGGGTTGACAGCGGAACTCGAGACGAAAAATCCGCCGTCGACGACGTATAAGTTATTTACATCATGTGCCCTACAATTGAGGTCGAGCACTGAGGTCTTAGGATCTGTGCCGAAACGTACGGTGCCGTTTTGGTGCCCTACACCTGCCAGCGGAATCCGTTTGCCAAAGTACGCATTTGATTCAAGCAGGTGGTGTTTCATTCCTACGTCATTGAGCATCGTTTTCAATTTTTTGCGTAGACGCCGATGCCCTTCAGTGTTGTTTTCGGTGTAGCTGAGTTGGATTTGACCGTTTCGAGTGATAGATACTCGGTTATTCGGATCGGGAAGATCCTCAGTTGTCAGCCAAAAATCTATCGAATGGTGAGCCATGGGATTGAGAATGAAGCGCGGTGCCGGCAGCGGAGAGTCCGCTTTAAACATATTGGCATCGGCTTTACCGAGCATTTGAATATGGCCCAGCGGTAGCGCTGAATCGGGCGCGCCGTAGTAAAAATCGTTGACGGCGAGGGTTTTTTGAAATTGGGTCGCATTCGGTTCGAGTGTCAGCGCGATCAAGGCAGAGTTATTATGACACATATAAAAACGACCGACGCAATCGGAACTATTTGCCAGACCATTGGGGTATTTTTGCGATACGGAACGCAGTAATAGAGCTGCTGAATTGATCGATCCACAGGCGACGACGACAATGTCGCCTTGATAAGCTTCCGTTTGTCCTTGGCGCTCGACGATGACTTGCGAGACTTCGGTGCCGGAGGGATTGGTTTCAAGTCGCTCGACATAAGCGCCTGTCAGAAGCGTTACATTGGGATGTTTAAGCGCAGGATTAATGCACACCACATGTGCATCGGCTTTGGCATCGACAAGGCAGGGGAATCCATCGCAGGTATTGCATTTGATACACGGGCTATGGGCGCGATCGCTTTCATTTAAAATGATTCCCAGCGGAAGAGGGAAGGGTCGATACCCTTCGCGCTTAAAGGCCTTTGCGAGGCGTTCAATGCGCGGTTCATGCGCCACAGCGGGATAAGGGTACGGCTGCTCTTCTGGAGGCTCGGTAGGATCACTGCCGCGCAGTCCATGGACGTGATAGAGCTTTTCCGCTTGGTTATAGTAAGGTTTAAAATCGCGATAACTCAGCGGCCACGCGGGTGAAATTCCTCCATAGTGCTGAACTTCACCAAAATCCTTCTCGCGCATGCGAAGAAGCGCTGCGCCGTAAAATTTGGTGTTGCCCCCGACATAATAATGCGTACCGGGAGTAAATTCGCGGCCCTTTATATCAAGCCATTTTTCTTTGATTGCATAACGCGGGGAAAGGAACACAGCCTCTGAACTCCAGTTTTGTTTTTCTCGTGGCAAATAGGACCCTCTTTCAATCAGCAAAATGCTTTTTCCCGACGGCGCGAGACGATGAGCCAGAGTTCCTCCGCCCGCTCCCGTCCCGATGATGATGAAGTCGTAATGCCGTTTTGCCGTCACAACTTAACCCCCCGTCGCAAAACCGGGGAATAGCGTCATTCCCCCGTCGATAAAAATTGTGGTCCCTGTGATGTAATCGGCGTAGTCGGATGCCAGCCATGTCGCACAATGGGCGATATCTTCTGGCTCGCCAATGCGGTTGTAGGGGACAAGTGTCATCAGTGCTTTATAAGCCTCAGGAGTTGACCAGGCAGAGGTATTAATCGGCGTGCGAATCGCTCCCGGCGCAATCGCATTGACCCGAATGCGATAGGGAGCAACCTCTTGTGCAATCGATTGCATCATCATGTGAATGCCCCCTTTGGAAGAGGAGTAATTGACATGACCGGCCCAGGGGATGATTTGATGCACTGAACTCATGCAGATGATTTTTCCCGCAGCGCACGAAACCTCTTTTTTCACACCGCGCCGCTTAAATTCTTTGACCGCTTCACGAGCGCAGAGAAATTGACCTGTGAGATTAATTCCAATCACCGCATTCCATTGGTCTAAAGTCATCTTTTCTAAAGCAGAATCGCGCTGAACGCCGGCATTGCTGACCAAAATATCTACCGTGCCAAACGCTTTGTACATTTGTTGATAGAGAGCGATCACTTGATCTTCTTTTGAGACGTCGGCTTTAATCGCTACAGCTTTACTGCCCGATTTTTGGATCTCTTCACAGACTGCCTGCGCATCGTCCTCGTGTGAGACGTAATTGACCACGACATCGGCTCCGGCTTTTCCTAAGTGAAGTGCGATCGATTTGCCGATGCCGGAATTAGCCCCGGTGACCAGGGCTTTTTGCCCTTCGAGAATCCTTAAATCATCTAAATCCGGCTTAACTACTTCGGGAAGTTTCATGCTGCTGTCCCCGTTTGTTGAATTAATTTAGCGATCAGTGCTGTCCATCCTGTCTGATGACTCGCACCACGACCTGAGCCGTTATCACCATCGAAATATTCGTGAAATAAAATCAGATCTTTCCAGTGTGGGTCGGTTTGAAATGTTTTCATTTCGTCATATACAGGGCGTTTACCGTGTTCATCGCGCTCAAATATCCGCATCAATCGTTTAGACAATTCGATGCTGACATCCCATAGATTCATTAAATGGCCCGAACCTGTAGGGAATTCCACTTTCAAAGAATCGCCAAAGTAGTGATGGAATTTTTGGAGCGATTCGATGATCAAGAAATTGATCGGAAACCAAATCGGTCCGCGCCAATTCGAATTGCCACCATATAAACCACTGTCCGATTCACCTGGTACATAACTTACGACATGGGCCATGCCATTCACTTGCAAAGTATAAGGGTGTTTTTCATGATATTTGGACACCGAGCGGATGCCGTATTCCGATAAAAACTCATTCTCATCGAGCATGTATTTGAGCACGCTGACGAGTCGCTTTTCGGTTAACATCGCAAGGAGTCGACGCTTTTCCAAGCCAGGATGGTAAACGCATTGCAGGTTGATCATGACATCTTGACGTTTCCGCACAAACCAATCCATGCGACGCGAAAACGTCTGCAACTTTTCCATCGCTTCAGGCTCTAAAGTTTCCACGGCAAGTAGGGGCAATAAACCCACGATCGAGCGCACTTTCAGCGGAATGATCCGGTCATCGGGCAGATGCAAGGCATCGTAAAAAAAGCCATCTTGCGTATCCCACAGTGAATGGCCTTGTCCGCCGCAGTTAGAAATCGCTGCGGCAATGCGCAAGAAGTGCTCGAAAAATTTTGTGGCGATGTCTTGATAGACAGGCTCCTCTATGGACAAATGCAGTGAAATTCGGAGCATCAATATGCAATAAAAACCCATCCAAGCTGTTCCATCGGCTTGATCGATATGTCCGCCTGTCGGTAACTGTTTGCTGCGGTCGAAGACACTAATATTATCCAGGCCTAAAAAACCGCCTTGAAAGACGTTGTTGCCCTCTTCATCCTTGCGGTTGACCCACCAGGTGAAGTTGAGGAGCAACTTATTGAAAATTCCTTTGAGAAAATCCCGATCGGCTGTGCCGCACATCTTGGCGTCGATTTTATAAGCGCGCCAGGCGCTCCAAGCTAAGACCGGAGGGTTGACATCGGAAAAATTCCATTCATAGGCAGGTAACTGTCCATTAGGGTGCAAATACCATTCTCTTGTGAGGAGCTCGATCTGCCGTTTGGCAAAGTCGGAATCGATAAGTAAAAAGGGAATACAATGAAATGATGTATCCCACGAACAAAAGTAGGGATATTCCCACTTATCGGGCATCGAGAAAATATCAAAACTTGTCAAATGGCCCCAATCACGGTTTCGATCATTTCCGCGCTGAGCGGCTCTGATCGGATCTCCTTTGCGCCACTGCTCCAAATCGAAATAGTAAAATTGCTTATTCCACAACAGCCCGGCAAAAGCCTGCCGTTGAATGCCTCGTAGTTCTTCTGTTAACCCTTCCGGTTGAACCGTGCGATAAAACTCATCCGCTTCTTTTTTTCTTCCTTCAACAATTCCATCAAAATCTT
The DNA here is from genome assembly GCA_963839895.1 of uncultured Verrucomicrobiae bacterium. Classification (GTDB taxonomy): domain Bacteria; phylum Chlamydiota; class Chlamydiia; order Chlamydiales; family Rhabdochlamydiaceae; genus CAJCIW01. Next base: position 1,094,440 of record CAWIWQ010000001.1, on the reverse strand, counting down.
TAAACGGTTCCGCCACGGTTTTATTGGCCAATCTCACGCGAAAAGTCGCGTGTTCTCCTGGTCCAATCGTCTTGCGATAAACTCCCGCACCTTTGGTTCCGTTATGCTCCGGATTAACAGCGCGTTCTTTATTCACCACATGACGATGAAAGCCATCTTTAACAAAAGGAGTATCATTAGCGACGCTGTAGAGTCGCTGCTTATTCGTCTCGTTTTCAGTAAAAATCAGTTCCGGCTCACCTTCACAGTAAAACCAATAGGTCCCTTCTAAAGGATGGTGGAGTTCAATTGCCGTGCCCGTCTGTTTCATGTGCGGTTTGCCCTGCTCATCGCCCATCGGCCCACCTTCGCCATATCCCCAGCGCCAGGTATTGCGGAACCACACAGTCGGTAGCACATGACATTCCGCCGCTTCTGAACCCCGATTGTGCACCGTATAGCGCACCAGTAAATCCTCTTCCGTTGCTTTGGCGATTTCAATCTCTACATCGAAATAACGGTTCTGCTCAAAAATCCCCGTATCCAGCAGTTCAAACTCGCTTTGTCCTCGATGTCTTTTTTTATTTTCCTCGCGCAGCTTCTGATAGGGGAATTCTCTGTGCGGATATTTGTAGAGCATCTTCATGTAGCTGTGTGTCGGTGTATTATCGAGATAGAAGTAGTACTCTTTGACATCCTCGCCGTGATTTCCTTCATGGTTGCCCAGGCCGAACATCCGCTCTTTAAGATAAGGGTCTTTACCATTCCATAAGGACAGCGCCAAACAGATCCGCTGATTTCGATCGCAAATCCCTCCAATTCCATCCTCATTCCAGCGATACGCGCGCGCCTGCGCCATTTCATAAGAGAAGTACTGCCAAACGTCGCCATTTTCACTGTAATCTTCGCGGACGGTTCCCCAGGCCCGCTCACTCAGGTAGGGACCCCACTTTTTCCACTTCGACTTTTGGGTGCGGTAAGACGCCAATCTCTGGTGTTCCGCCGTATTCTCCATTTTCGACTCCCAAAAACAACCACGCGACAAAGCAATTTTGTTTCATCACGTATTAAGAACGCCTTCAAAATTCGGTCGCTGCATCTCCTGGGAATTTTCGAGACCTTTTTCGCTGCTCTCTCAGCCATGTGCTTTTCACATTGTCTTCGTTCAGCATCAAAAAAATTCATCGAAACTTCCTTCGGATCTTCAGCCCCCCAATTTTTAAGACGTTCTATATCCCATCCTTACTCTATGAGGGATTTTGATTCAAAAAATTTTTTATACATTTAGTTAAAAAATATATGCATTTATGTTCATAAACAACTGATAGAGAGCAGCTTGAAATAATAATTCGAAAATATTAAAAAAGTTAGATAAACTAGAATGAAAAGGTAAGAAAATGGAAAAAATAAATCTTAAACACAAATTAAGTCTGTTTACAGATCATTGGAATCCCTACATCATCGGTGAGCTCAATGGCCAGCATGTCAAACTCGCCAAACTAAAAGGGGAATTTGTTTGGCATCATCACGACAACGAAGATGAACTCTTTCTCGTGTTAAAGGGGCGCCTGTTAATGCAGCTGCGCGATAAAGATATATGGGTAGAAGAAGGGGAGATGATCATCATTCCCGCGAAGGTTGAACATCGCCCCGTTGCCCCCGAAGAAGTGCACATCATGCTCTTCGAACCAGCCACCACACTTAACACAGGTAACGTGGCTGACTCTAAGACTAAAACTCAATTAGACCGGCTTTAAGATTTTTTTTCAGACTTAAAATAATGAGATAGATAATGTCCACCATTCATAATAATTCTCGAAACTTTGCATTTTCACCGATGAATACTATACAACATGCAAAATCAGAAGTAACTTTTCCTATAAATCGTCTTCCAAGAGATATTCTCTTACAGATTTTTTTGTTTTTAGGTTTTAAAGATTTAAGTCGGGCTTCTGGTGTTTGCAGAAATTGGAGGGTATTATCTACTGACGCTTGGAATTTGTTTGATATAAATAAGTTATTTCCCTCATTTCGAGTTATAAATGGAACGGTTTGGAAAAAACATGTTAATTTCAACGCTTTTACACTTTCTGTTGATGACGAACCTATCCTTACTAAACGCGATCTTATAATACGGATGCTTTGCTTGACGCCCGAGTTAAAGCGCATAGAGGATAATGCGGGAATAACGTTTTTAACTCTGCCTAAGTGGCTAACTCTTAGAAAACTATATAGATTTGCGCAAACAACTGAGAAAGGGAATGCAATTAAGCATATCGGATGCTTGAGTGAAGTATTAGAACAGTATGGCGACGATCCATTAAAAAAAACGCGTATTGTAATTATTTCCAATGCTATTCTTAAAGGCACAAGAAATATGACTTCTGATCAACAGGATTTATTTTTACGATGGCCTGACAATTTTCCTAAAATATTAGACATATCGGCGCTCATCATTATGACTTACCTTAATTCTGACGATTCAGCCCCGGATAGAGCCTACATTGAGAACTCTAAGGGTGAGGCCTTCACGCGTTGCTGGAATGGGGTTTATGAGAACTACGTACTTTGTGGAAGGAGTACTGGAACAGGTCAACTCGAAATCGTTTCAGAGGATAAGCATGGTTATGCTAATATTGGTGTGGGAATGCTATATGGTTCACTGCAAACTAAGAGTCCCAGTCTATGTAAATTAATAGAAAACGAATTAAAAGGTGAGGCAATTAAGTTATCAAAAATAACGCCATGCGGAATAGCAAAAATATGTGAGGATTTTTTTCAGAATTTATTGAAATAGTGCATAAAAGCACCTCATTAGTTTGGATTTGCTACATCGCTGGATGGTGCAATTTGCTCAACATAATGCTTAAACAGTTCCTCATGCCTGATGCTATCATAACAAGAATCATGGAGGACTTTATCTATTTCTTCACGAGGAACTTCTTCAAATTGCGCTGCTGTTTGTAACCAGCCTACAGCTAGCTCAACTTGATTTAAACCGGCAAAGGCTTTGGAATTAAGCACGGCAATTTCAAAAGACGGCTCAATCGTATAAATTTCCCGAGAATGTTTTGCCACCAGCGCATAATTCTTCCGCTGCAGTGCCAACCGACACAGCAAACATTTGCCCTCTTTCAACAATTCCGGATTTGATTTTAATAGCAACTCATAGGATTTTTGACTGTCTGCTTCTGTAAGATAGATTTTGGCCATCGCTTCGGTGGCTTTATGTTTAATTTGTTCATCTTGCGATTGAAGCAATTTCTTAAGAAGCACTTTGGCTTTTTCCAAATCGCCTTCTTTAATCGCTTCCACCCCTTTCATGTACGTGCTGAAAGGGTTGACTTCCCCTGATGTCTGCTTAAATCGCTGCAAAATTTTAAAATTCTGAAAACCAAATAAGCCTAATAAGATCGCAAAAAAGAAAAATCCTAGTTTAAACAAACACGGCACGGCTATCACACAACACACCATGCTTAAAATCAAGCTGGCCTTCGATCCTTTAACACCGAATTTCTTCTCCAGAAAATATCTCACCAAATGTCCGCCATCCAATGGCAGCACAGGGATAAGATTCAATACACACCACAGCACATTCAATTGAAATGTCACATGCAGAAAATAACGAATATAATAATTCTCAAAAACATTCATCTTGATCAAATAATAGGACAAAGCGATCAAAAGACTTTCTAACAGGGGACCATTTAGTGTGATTAAAAATTCTTGTTTCGGCGTCAGACCAAAGCCATTATAATAGGCCCTCCCGCCAAATGCCTCCAAACTCACCGTTGGTTTTGCCCCAAAATACTGCGCCGTCAAGGCATGCCCAAATTCATGCACAAGTAAGCTGATAAACAACACCGCTCCCAAAATCACACTCTCTAGTGAAAAGTGGCGATAGATCTCAGTGAAAAACAGCAGAAAGATCCAAAATGTCGGATGGATGCGCACCGGGATATTTAAAAATGTGAAATTCAAAACTTTCCTCCATAAATAATTAGATCTCTAAAAATTCGAATTGAGGAAATTTTTTTGAAAGATTCGAAATAATCTCTTGATTTTTCGCATAAATTTCCCAAAAAGTACAGTCAATCAACTCTATAGTAATAGCACAGGTTTTATACATTTCTGTCTCATTTTTATATCGATGCAATGCATTAACATCATAATTTCCTAAAACAATAATTTCAAATATTTGGTAAAATTGAGAAGATAAATTGAAAAGATCTTTCCATTCCACCCGCAAGCCATCTTCAGATTCATTAATTTGATTTTTATATTCAGCAAGATGTTTTCCTTGGCCGGGATTTGGAGTTCCATCTATGAATAAAATAGACCATAGAAAAGAGTCGCCATTAGGAATTTCTGCTAAAACATCGGATAGTTTGATTCTTAGAATATCATTTAAAAAAATTCTAATTCCCATTGTTTTCATTCTAAACTCGTATTTGGTAATGGTTCTGCAGGACCTCTTTCAGGTGTACCTCCTGTAGGATTGGGTATAGGTCTATGCTGATGAGGATTTGTATGTTGATCTGGACGCCCATGATCAGTGAAATCGATATCACGCACTGGATTTCCATCTTTATCGAATTCTCGTGCTTGTGGATACGGGCCTTTGCTGCCTTTTCTTGTTCCAAGTTGAGTATGGGGAAATTCTGCATCTGGTAACGGTACGCCATTTTCTGTAACTGGTAATGGTCTATTTGGCGCATAGATATCAGTATTCTTGCCAATTAAACTTGATATTCCACCTGATGCATTTACGAGTTGTCCAACAGCTTGATTAAAGGCATCTGCAAATTCACCCTGTGAATGTCTACGATTGCTACGTTTTTCTATCTCATAGCTCACAATAGCGGTTGTGATGGCCACGGCTAGTACCTTCAACGTTAGCTGAGCTAGCGGGATTGCTATCAAGAATCGACCATCAGGGTCAGCGTAGCGGAAGGGATTATTCAGCACATATTGGTAGAGATTAACGCTATCGATAAAACCTGCTGGGTCGGTGGAGAGCCAGCGGCCGAGGTTAGGGTCGTAATCGCGTTTGCCGAAGTAGAGAATGCCCAGGATTGGGTCGAATCGCTTGGAAGCAAAACGCCAAGGGTTGGGGATTAGGTCGGTTTGGAGTTGTTCGCCGAAAGCGGTGTATTCGTAGGAATAAGGGGTTTGCGAAGGGACATGGATCAGGTGGCGGATATTGTGCTGTACATCGAGTATAGGAGCATAGAGTTGATCATTGAGTTCGATGGCGATGGTGGAGCGGCCGAGAATTCGTAAATTTTTGGAGTGGGCGCCGATTTCAATGTTGCCGTGATAGAGATAGTTTTCGCTGTCAATGAGTTTCCAGCCAGTGGGTGAAGCTAGGTAAAGTGTTTTACTGAGCCGTCGATCGAGAGGATCGTAGGTGAAATGGATTCTGTGGGAATGACTCGTGGCGTCGATGAGTCGATTGAGTGGATCGTAGCTTAGCCGGAAAGTTTCGGTGGGAGTTTGCAGGAGTGTTTGGTTGCCGTTAAGATCGTAGGAAAGTGCGGTGATTTCATTGAGGAAATTGATTAGGTAAGTTTGATTATTTTTGTGAGTGCGGTTGTAAAGTGAGTCGTAAGTATAAGTGAGATCATTTTCAGAGGTGAGCTGCGAAAGCCCATCGTAACTGTAACGATGTTGATTGGGGTCAAGAATTTGGATTAGGTTGTGTCCTGGGTCATATTGGCAAGTTTGTGAAAAGTATGGGCTGGTGATAGCAGTGTGCTGTCCTCGCGGATCGGTGAGATGAGTGATTTGACCGAGATTGGAAATTAAGTGTTCTGAGAGGAGATTGCCGTCATGATCGTAGTCATCGTATGTGTGGGTGTAGTTTGCGTAGGTGACGCTGCGTAAGTATAGGGGATCATAGGTATAGGTTATATAGGTTACTTCTTTTTGATCGGGAAGAGTGAGAGTTGTGATGCGATCGAAATCGTCATACTCTTTTGTGATTTCCAAGCCATTGGAGAATAATTCATGAGTTACATTATTAAAATGGTCAAGATCACGTTCAATGCGAATGTTTTGCAATTCATCGGTAGCAATGCGCAGACGGCCGAGTTTATCGCGGTTAAAGGTGTGATGTAGGTTGGTAGAGCGTAGTTCGCTTAAGTAGCCGAGAGGATCGTAATCGTAGGTGAGAACAGCGCTGTCAGGAAGAGTTTTACTCGACAATTTTCCAGAGGGAGAATAGGTGCATGTTGTGGTTCGAGCATCAGATGTACCAAAAGCACGCGTGAGAGTCTCCATCCTATGATCAGAAGTATAGGTATATTTGAGGGTTTGGGTGCTTTGATACTGGCCATTTTGATAGATGAGATCGTGCTGGAAAAGCAGATTGCCGTGCGGGTCATAGCTTTTTTGCGCGGATGAAAGGATGGTCTTGTTTGAGCCGAGAACTTCTTTTCTAACAATGCGAGAGAAAACGTCGTGAGTTTCAATAGTGGTGATGAATCGGGGATCCGTTGTTGAGATTTGCAAAATCTGTTGACCCAGAGAATTGACGACGTTTTCATCATAGACTGTTTTGGTTAGATAGGTGAGGGCATCGCGGTGTCCTGTTAAGCGGCGAAGCGAATCGTAGGCAAATATTTCGGTCGCTTCTTGATTGTTAATGAAACGAGTAAGAGTTTCTCGATTACCATCTTCGTCGTAAGTGTAACGAATTTTGTAGAGGATGTTTTGGGAGCTATCCATTTTATACTCTTCGAGTATTTGTCCCTCCAAGTCTCGTTGGTAATGTATCCAGAGGCTGTTGTTTTTAATAATCAGTGCTAGATAACCGAGCGGATCATAATCAAATTCTGTCACGCGTCCGCAATACTCTTCCCGGATTTTTCTGCCGGCACCATTGTAAGAATAGACCTTAAGATGATTTTCTTTATCGGTTTCGCTGAGCAGATTAAAACCGTTATAGGTGAAGGTTTCTTCTGCGAGGGTTTGTTCGTTTTTGATATACGTTTTAGAAAGAATCCGTCCAAGAGTATCGCGTTGATATTCGATGGTGAGCCCATCCCGATCGGTATGGCGAGCGAGATTGCCATTCTTTTCATAGCGGAAATGTTCTGTGCTTCCGTCGGGATAGATGATTTCCTTGGGCGAGCCGTAAGCGTTGTATTGGTAGTTGAGGGTATTGCCATTTGCATCTGTCTTTGTGAGAGCATTACCTAGAGAATCATAGCTAGCCTGTGTGCTCACTGGACCGCTTTCCATATTAGGAAAATCGGTTTTCGTTACGGCGTTAGCGATAGGATCATAAGTGTAAAAGCTAGCATTTTGAAAAGAATCGATTTTTTGCTTGAGACGATCTTGAGGATCATATTCAAAATGGGTAATATGAACGATCCCGTCATCGCCTGTAGCTTTTTCTTCGCGTAAACGTCCCGTAGTATCGTAAGCGAATGTTTTTGTTAAACGTTGCGAAAAATTTGTCGCGTTTTTGAGGTGTCCTTTCAAATCGTAATCATACGCTGCTCTTTTGTTAAAAGGATTGGTTTCTGAGAGAAGATCACCCCGTTCATTGTATGTTTTGTGAATACTATATGCTAATTTGTCCTCAGAGTCGTAAATATCTTCCTGTTCTATGTAACCATTGCGGTCGTAGTGAAGATGAGTTTTTTTGAGAAGTTTTTCCACTCCTTTGTCGAGATATTTTTCCTCGATCCTCTCTAGCATATGCAAAAACGGATCTTGCTGACGCAAATGATAATATGTCAACGTGCGCTGAGTTACATTTGAAAGATCAGATTTATCCTCGCTGGAGCCATCATCAGCGATATGCTTAATTAGATTATTGCAATCATCATACTCAGAAAATTCACGCAAAATAATATGATCATGGTCTTTGGTTAATTTGGATGTTATGAGATTTGTATTGGTTAGATATATGTAGCAAATGACTTTGCCATTTTCATGCTCTTCCCGATGAAGCAGATGACGACCATCTTGAGAGAATTCTCGTTTAATAGTATACTCTTCTGATTTCCCATCACCGGTTAAATCGCCACTAAAAATTTCTAAGTTTGGATTACCAAAATTGTCGTAATCATACGATCGACTATATACGACTTGATTTTGCTCGTTTTTCATCGAGATGGATTTCAACCAATGATTTGCCATCCAAGAAATTACTTTTTCTTTACACAGCTTACCGTCTACGCCAAAGAATTGTACGTTAGTAAGCAGTAGCGAAGGAGAATAGGAATAAACCATTGAGGTTCCATCACTATTTTTCACTGTTGTTGAGCCTGCTCTGACGCCTGCTTTTGGAGGTTGGTAGGATATGTTACAAACTTGAGTTAAGGCATCATTTGGTCCAACGGGTAACAATAATTCAAAAATGCGGAAATGTGGCACATCTCCAAAACCTGCATAGTGACAAGTGAAGACGTTATTTTTTCCGGAGTAGGATTCTAAAACAAGGGGCTTAGCATACGTGATCGTTTCATGACGATAGGTGGGACTACTAACACTACTTAGATAGGGGATGTAATTTTCGATTTCAATTTTTCGGTGATGTTGCCTGATTTTCGCACGAAGTGTTTCATACAAATAATTATAGTGAGTTGAAAGACCTGTTGAGGCAGTAAAATGGCAGTTACCAACCCATGGATGGCCTTGTATAGATAAAGAGGCATAATTATAACGTTCTTTAGGATCAAAGCTTTGCACGCCTTTTATTTGATAATTTTCATAATAATATCGCAGAACTTTCCCATTGGGAAGAATTTCTTTAGCTAAGGAATAAGCAAATCCACGAGATGTCTGCCATGGCCAAGCGTAGATCCGAATAGTACCATCTGACATCCTGACCGAAACTGTTTCAACATTTAGTGAGATCTGCGTATTTCTAACATCGAATTTGCCACTCGGCAGATTTCCAGGCGCATTTGTCAATGCATATGGATGAGAGGCTAATTTTGTGATAGAATAATTAGGACCAGTCATTCGATATTCCAATGTCATTCCATTGGAATCAGTTAGTCGAACTGTCATAGAAGAACGAATAACCTCTAACCGGAAATGAGGAAATGCTCTCCAACCTTCATGGTGTTGTGTTAGGTATTGGGCTAAGTTGTATTGTTCTACTTCGCCTTTCGTTTTTTTGTCTTCCCCATTAAATTTGCATGGAATGTACGGAGGAATGTACATCCTGTTAAGCACGATATCTTGAGCCCCTTTGACAATCATATCTGTGGAGCGAAGAACGAGTTGTCCACTGAGTGGACTAATTAAATCACGAATTAGGTCGGATTGCTGAGTTCTTAAAGTAGCGATTTGATCGGTTGTGGAAGGAATAAGTTCTTCAGGTTTTTCGTCTTTGGCAAAGATCAGAACGGTTAAGCAACAGAAAAGGAAGTTGAGAAAAAAGCATTTTTTCATGTGGACAGTTTAAAGTTGAAATTTTCAAGCATTTAACCTTTTTTGAAAATTAGTTGCAAATGTTTTGAATAAAAACGAATGTGTGATAGCATGTTCCCATGCTGAAAAACAGACCCTCGTCTATTTCTGTCGTCTCCATTCTCCTTATTCTTGTGCCCTAGCGGCACATACATATACACGCATCCCTACACATTTTTTCAAATTCAAAAAACTTAAAGGAGAATGATTATGTCACAACCTGTTTCATCACAAACAACAACAGTAACAACTTTGCCACCCAAGCCTTCCCAGAAAGGGTCTTGGGAACACATGGCAGTAGAAGTCATCGCTGGCGGTACGGGCGGCGCGGTAGGAATGACAGCAAGCACGCCATTTATGTATTTTAAAATGTATTTTCAAGAGCGGGCTAAAGATCGACAGAAAGCGCCTCCATTCCAGAAAAATCCTGTAAAATGGTTTGCAGGAGCCCCAGGATTATCAGCTTGGATGTTTCCGCAGACAGCTTTTAACTTCACCATGAATAATTATCTGCGCAAACAAGTCGCAGGACAAGAGCAGCGGGAATTGACCTCTTTTGAAAAGTTGTATTGCAGTGCAACTACGGGAGCCTTGTCGGCCGTTTTTGTCGCGCCCCAGGAGTTAATCTGGACTCAGCAGAAAAAAGCCGCAGCCAAGCGCGAAAAGTTAATTCAGGAAAACAAACTTGATCCCAAACAAGTCCCTCAGAAAAATGCTGTGCAAGTCGCACGTGAAATTGCCAAGGAATACGGCGTTAAAGGTTTTTACCGCGCCGGCGGAGAAACCACGTTTCGTGAAATGTGCTCGACAATTGTTTTAACGCAGCTTGCCAATGAACATCCTATCTTAGCGCCTGTTATCGGGGCGACGATCAGTCAACCCCTAGATACGCGTAAAACCTATAAACAACTCGATTTCCACTACAAAGCTCCGCTGAAAGAAATATTCTCACGTGCAGCTTTGTCGGGCTTGCTGATGGGTCGAATACCCGTTTATCTCGTCTTTATGAATGTCACACCGACTGTCTATCAGCAGGTGACAAAGGCTTTGAAACAAGACTAATCTCAATACCTTCCGGCGAATGCCGGGAGGTATTTCTTAAGCAACTTAAAATCAATTGTTTGCGTTAATTTTAATTAAAATATTTCATATCTATTATAAATATATTTTTTAAAGTATAATATTTAATATTAATTTAAAACATTAAGGTGAATATATGACGATAAGCAATATTCCATTTGTTGAGAGGAATAATACTATAGAAGAACAATCGGGTGATGATAATAAATCTGTTAGCCCATTTCCAAAAGATATCGTTCAACTCTTCCTTTTAGAGCTCAAGCGTAAAGATGTGTATAGCGCTAGTTTAGTTTGTAAAGACTGGTACTCATGCTCCCAAGACTCAAGATTTCTTCAGGTTTATACTGCCGGGATTCCTGAGTTAATTAGCATCAAACGCAAGCTCAATAAGGATTTTGGTGTTTGGCATACGAATAATCAGAGTATAATCGGAGAGCTAAAACGCAAAAAGAAGCGTAATTTGAACATAGAACAAAGAAGTTTGTAAAGGCTGAGTAATTGAAAAAATAATAAAAAAAATGTAAATGTATGACAGTAACAAATTATAACCCGTTTAATATAACACCCTATCGGGATGACAACTTTGACTCAGAACTTGAAATGAGAGAGTTGATCAATGAAGATGATGTCACCCTTTCGATTCTTGATGATAACCTCAATTCGATGCTACCTGCAGAAATTATGCAAGAGATCTTTTTGAAACTCGGTGCGAAAGATCTATTCAGTTCAAGTCGAGTTTGTAAACAATGGTATGCGCTATCCCAAGATCCAAGGTTTCTTTATGCTTATAGCGGTAGTACTAAGGCTATCATTCTTATCAAATGTAAACAAAATAAGGACTTTGCCGCTTGGCACAAGAAAAATCAGCTTGTTATCAGACAACTAAATCGAAAAGGAAAAGACAAATTGATAGAAGGTCCTTTGGATGAAAAAAACCTTTTTATGCGTTATGGAGCTAAATCAAGCGAGTTTTTGAAGCATCCCGCAACAGCACCGCTCGGGGTTCTTATGACAGTGGGCAGCATCCCTGTCATGATGGTATTGGCACCTATCGAAGGAGTACGTCTAGGAATCTACGCTGCTCAGAAATTTTTAATTCGACGTGAAGAGCGAGAAGATCTCGCACAAGTCACACCTGTGCAATTAAACATTCAGCCTGCGACGAACAACAATAATGACAATGCTGAACCTACCGTAGCAAATGATCAATAATAAAAGGCCTCTCTGCATTAGTAGAGAGGTCTTTTTCCTTCATTTATAGATTTGCAATGTGCGAAGCAGCAAGAAAAGCTGACGTCCAAGCATTTTGGAAGTTGAAGCCGCCGGTCACACCATCGATATCGAGTAGCTCGCCCGCGAAGAAGAGATTAGGGGTGAGACGACTTTGCATGGTCTTGAAGTCGATTTCTTTTAAGTTCACACCGCCACAGGTGACGAATTCTTGTTTATAGGTTGTTTTGCCATCTACAGAGAAACGGGAATGTGTTAACCAATCGGCGAGGATTTTAAGTTGATGGTCGGGCACATGTCCTAAAGGTCCATCGATATTGCACAGCGTTAATACGCGTTTCCACAGATTCATCGGGAGTTGAAACACGTTTTCGAGCGGTTTTGTGCTTTTTTGACGTTTCGCAGTGAGGAGAAGTTCATGGACATGTTCAATATGAGGAATCCAATTGATGCAAAGCTCTGTGCGGTAATTGCAGGTGTGCAGCTCGCGCGCGGCCCATGCCGAGAGTTTTAAGGCGGCGGGTCCGCTAAAGCCCCAATGGGTTATGAGCAGGGGACCGCGTTGTGTATGATTGAGAAGGGATAGTTTTGCGTGGGGGACTGAAATGCCGGCGAGATCATGAAGAGGGGAGGTGGGCACGTTAAAGGTGAATAGCGATGGTACTGGAGGGGTTATTGTATGGCCCAAAGAAGCAGCGAGCTCATGACCTTGAGGAGAACTTCCGCAGGCTAAAATGAGATAATCGCAAGCGATCATTTCTCGCTTGTCAAAATGGATCAGAAATTGATCGTGTTGTTTTTCAATGGTGCGCACTGAGTGTTCAGTGCGAATGTCGACGCCCCCTTCTTTTGCAGCCTCCAGGAGACAATTGATAATCGTCGCTGAATGATCAGTAATGGGAAACATCCGTCCATCTTCTTCTGTTTTTAATTCGACACCGTGTTTTGCAAACCAGGCAATTGTATCTTGCGGTTGAAAGCGATGAAATGGGCCGAGTAGCTCTTTATGACCGCGAGGATAGTGGCCAGTTAATTGTTTGGGATCGAATTGAGCATGCGTGACATTGCAGCGTCCGCCGCCAGAGATGCGCACTTTGGAGAGCAATTGACGTGTTTTTTCTAAGACAATGATTTCATAGTCGTTAGATTTTTCTCCCAGGATCGCTGCGGCAAATATGCCTGCAGCTCCGCCACCTACAATGACAATTATTTTTTTCATCAGTCCCTAGTTTTCAGAGACAAAAGCATACGGGTTAGGCGGTTAAAAATCAAAGTTAGATAGTAAATTATTTATAATATCATAATTTAATGTTGTGTTTATTAAAAAACCATAATTCGGTATAATTTAACTAATAAATTATTTGAAGGGATGTACTTATTATGGGTATTCGATTTTCTGCTGATTCACTTGCCAGCGCCTTTTTCTATCGGTTTCATGTATTGAATAATCCATTTTTCCATTTTCACGCCGCGCGAAGAAATCCATTTCAGCAAACCCTGCCTTTTTTCGGTTTTCATCCGTTTTTCCCTTTTCATCATCCCGTAACCCCCCATCGACATTTCGTTGTGTATCGCGTTCGTTTCGTTCCTTTCAATGAACAACGCACACATGCTGCGTTTTCGAGAGGATTTACCCCGTCTCAAACTCCACCCAGAAACAGTATCCCAAAACAGACTCAGACGCCGCCAAGAGGCGCTCAAGAAAACCGAGCTCACAATGCGTCAGAACAAGCCCGCTTTGCAAGACAAGCCCCTCATCAAAGCAAAGATCCTACTCAACAAAGACTTGAGCAAATATTCGGTTGTCCCCTCACAACCCCAGAAAGCTTAAAAGTAGCTTACAGAAAATGGTCAGTCAAAAACCATCCAGACAAAGTAACAGAAGAACAGCGTTCTAAAGCAACAGAGCTCTTTCAGGAAGTCTCTGTTCTCGTTACTCAATTCAAAACTAGCCGTAATTGGTCATAACCGTTTCACGACTAAAAACACGAGTGCGCCTAAAATTTGTGCGGACATTGAGAATAGCACTGCGCCTGTCAGTGAAGTGTCATAGAGAAACCCAATTGTGCTGCTGCCTATGAACCAAAATAGACCAAATCCCAGATAGAGGATTCCGTAGGCGGCCGCGCGACGCTTCGGCGCAATGATCACGGCGACGTAAGAGCGCATGATCGATTCTTGCGCTCCAAAACTGATGCCCCAAAGCAATAGGCCCGCCAGTATTGCCCAAAATCCCCCAAAAAAAATCAGCGGTGCAAACACAGATGTGACAATTGTTACAATGGTCAATATCGAAAGTCCTTTCACGTCGAAAAGTTTTCCCATGCCAAGAGCTGCAAGACCGTCGATAGCCATGGCAAAAGCGTAAAACAAGGGAATCCATGTCGCGGTGAGAACACCGCTTTTTTGAAAGTGATAAGCGAGCAGTGCAAAATCGACAAATCCAGCGCCGACGAGTGAAGCGCCAAGAACATACAGCCAAAATTTAAGAGAAAATCCTTCGGGCTGAAGTTTTTTTTCCGCTACTTCCATATCTTGAGGGCGAGGAAAAGAAAAGCGCGCTGTTGTGAGCACTCCCAATGCGGCCAAAGCGGGGATCGCAAGGCAGGCGAATGCAACAGTGTATTGACGTTGAAAAAAGAGCACGGCTGAAACAAGTAAAGGCCCCGTGACTGCGCCGATTTGATCGAGAGCTTCATGCAAGCCAAATCCAAACCCTCGACCTACTTGTTTGGTAGCAAAGGAGAGCATTGCATCTCGGGCAGGGGTGCGCAAACCTTTGCCGAATCGCTCCAAAATGATCAGAAAAGCAGCTGTTTGCCAATTTCCGGCAAGAGCTAGCAAGGGGACGGCCAGCAAATTAATTGCATAACCGATGAAGGTAAACAGCCAATACCAACGGGTGCGGTCTGCAGCCACGCCGGATAACACACGGACGCCATAGCCGATCAGTTCTCCTAGCCCTACGATCACGCCGACGGCTGCGCCGCTAGCACCGAGAACGGCTAAAAATGGGCCGTTGATGCTGCGTGCTCCTTCGTAAGTGACGTCGGCTAGCAGGCTAACAATTCCCATTAGAATGATGAATCGAAGTGCTCTTTGCTTCATCCCTCTCTTCAGATATGGGTTTTTTCCCTTTTAACCTGAATTCTGAATTTTTGGGCATAAAAAAACCCCTAACTCGCGAAAGTTAGGGGCGCTTGTTTCTCTATGACAATTCCGGAGGAAAGAAGTCATGCGAGCGGTCGCCGGGCCAATGCAGTATCTCACTAGCACGGTGTGATAACAAAGAATTTGTTATCGCCATAATTATAATTTATTTATGTCATCTTTTGCAATAATTATATTTAATTACCGCTTATCTATATAATATGTTGAACATCATGGGCTTGAGTATATTTATATTTCCCTAAGCCTTTGAAAATCAATAAATAAAAAAAATTAAAGTTTAAGTATTAGATTATTAGTATTATATATCTTATTTTTTAGTTTTGGGATAGGCTGATGGGGGCACTATAACCCTATTTAACTTATAATAAGCGAGATGGCTCATTTTAAACAAAATAGTTGATAATCTTTGGATTTCGCTTTATACGCAGAGGAAGATGTAATGATGTGATTTCCTATGCTGCGCAAGTATTTATTGCCGGGCGTTGCTCTTATGGGTGCAATCATTGCGCTTCTGGTGGTGTTTTGGAGCACCAAGAAACCTGTCCCTCAGCCGATTCCATTTCCCCCTGCTACACCGCCGTATACTTCATACATTGCCGGAGCGGGGATTATCGAGGCCTCTTCGGAAAACATTACAATCGGTTCGCCGTTTAGTGAAATAGTCACCAAAATATACGTCATAGAAGGGGATTATGTAAAAGTGGGGGATCCCCTCTTCCATCTCGATTTACGGTCGTTTGAAGCGCGGGTTTTGACAGCTATGGAGCAATTACGTGCTGCGAAAATCGAATATGACAATCAAAAGACCCAGTTTAGCTTTTATGAGCGTTTGACTGACAAACGCGCTGTAAGTGAGCAGGCCTATGAACAAGCGGCCTATGCTTTGCAGGAAGCCTGGGCGCAAGTTAAGGTTGCTGAAGGAGTAGTAATTGAGGCTCAAACCGATGTGGAACGGGCGATCATTCGCGCACCTGTGGATGGCGAAATTCTGCAAGTGAATGTGCATATCGGCGAGATTGCGCCGACAGTGCCGTTTGTCACAACGCAAGCGACCCTGATATTGATGGGGACGGTGAATCCCCTCCAAATTCGGATCGACATCGATGAAGAAGACGCCTGGCGCTATGTCAGAGGATCAAAAGCTACTGCCTTTGTTCGTGGCAACAGCAACTTGCATTTTCCACTGCATTTTTTGCGGGTAGAACCGTATATCGTTCCCAAAGCGTCTTTCACCGGGGATACTACCGAGCGCATCGATACACGCGTATTGCAAGTGCTCTATCGCTTCGAAAAAGATGGACTTCCGCTGTATACCGGTCAGATTCTCGACGTTTACATCGAGGCGCCGCCCTTAGAGCGCGAAGATGTGAAACGGACATCCTGTACTGAGGTGCGATACGGCCCATGAAATATGTCTGTTGGTTGAGTTTACTGTGTCTTGCAAGTTGCATGGTCGGTCCCGATTATCAAAAGCCCGATACAGCGATGCCGTCAAAATTTATCGAGACAAAAGGAGATATAACCGCTTCTGAGGATAATCTTTGTCAGTGGTGGAAACAATTTAATGATCCGTTTTTAGATCGTCTCATTGAAGAGGCCTACCGTGCCAACTTCGATTATCGAATTGCGCTAGAACAGATTGCGGCGGCGCGGTCACAGTATCGGATTGAGCGCTCAAAATTATGGCCGGAAATCGATTTAAATGCGGCAGCCATCCGTTCGCGCAACAGCCAAACGGTATTTGGCAATACGACGACCGATTTTGCTGACCTAAGTGGAAGTACTGGGACAACTTCGGGATTGGGCAGTATTGGATCGCCCGTGCAAAACTTTTTTCAGGTCGGATTTGATGCGATTTGGGAACTGGATATTTTTGGTAAATTCCGAAGAGGAAAACGCGCGGCATTCGATGAATGGGAAGCGAGTAAAGACATTGCGCAAACGGTGCTCATTTCGGCCTTAAGCGAGGTCGCACGCAACTACGTAGTGATTTGCGCTTTGCAAAAGCGGATCGAGCTGCTTCAAGAAAAAATCAGCGCCGAAGAACAGGAACTGAGGTTAACGCGGAATTTGTACGATGCCGGGCTCGATAGTGAAATCGATGTGATGGCGCTGATTGCGACGTTAGAAAGTGATCAGGCCGCATTACCTGTGTTAAATACGGCGCTAAAACAGACGATTTATGCGCTGGCCGTGCTGCTTGGACGTCAACCCGAAGGCTTGATTGCTGAATTTGCAGAAATGCGACCGATCCCCTCAGGGATCGATCGGGTGCCCGTGGGACTACCGTCCGATTTATTGCGCAGACGTCCCGACATCCGTTCAGCTGAGCGAAAATTGGCCGCTGCAACAGAGCGCATCGGTGTAGCGGTGGCCGATTTATTTCCCCATATTTCACTGACAGGCGATAGCATCGGCTATGAGAGTCAAAAGCTGAATCAATGGTTTAAAGGGAAAAGCCGTTATTGGAGCATCGGGCCGACAATCGATTGGAATTTAATCGATTTTGGTCGCACGCGCGGCTTTATTAGTTTGGCCAAATCGGTTCAGCGGCAAGCGCTGCTCACCTATGAAAAAACCGTCATCACATCTCTGCAAGATGTAGAAGGGGCGCTTGTTGCCTATTTTGAAGAGCAAAGACGGCAAGAGGCTTTTTTAAGCCAAGTCGAGGCCAATCGACGCGCGTTGGAACTCATCCGCGATCGTTTTAAATCGGGTCTTGTCAGCGAATTGCAAGTTCTGCAAGCCCTGACGACTCTGTTAGATTCAGAAAGTAGTCTTGTCGATAGTGAGCAATTTGTGACCCGCGACTTAATCGCACTCTATAAAGCGCTCGGAGGGGATTGGGAATGTTCTTTATCGCCTTGAAGATGCTGATCGGAGATCGCGCCAAATACATTGGACTTGTCGTGGGCCTGAGTTTTGCAGCGTTCATCATTAGCCAGCAAGCGGCGATTTTTCTCGGCATCATGAAACGCACGATCGGCTTTATTACCGATACCTCTCAGCCAAATATTTGGGTGATGGATGAGTCTGTGCAATTCATCGATGATATTAAACCCCTCAAAGACACCGATCTTTATCGCGTGCGCAGTGTTGACGGCGTCGATTGGGCAGTTCCTCTTTACAAAGGGCTAATTCAAGCCCGTTTGCCTAATGGAACCTTTCAGAGTTGCGTGTTCATCGGCATCGATGATGCGACATTAATCGGGGGGCCGCCACACATGATCGAAGGCACGGTAGAAAATTTACGCTTTCCCGATGCAGTGCTGGTCAATATCGTCGGAGCAAAGACAAAGCTCGCTTCAGTAGAGCTAAATGATGATGGTGAAAAAATTCCTCTACATGTCGGCGACGTGATGGAGCTCAACGATCATCGCGCTTATGTTGCGGGCATTTGCGATACGATGCGAACCTTTCAATCGCAACCGGTGGTTTACACTACCTATGATCGCGCAACGCTATTTGTTCCCCGCCAGCGCAAATTGCTCTCGTTTATTCTCGCTAAATCAAAACCCGGCATTGACCCCGAAAGTTTGTGCAGCACCATTCGCGAGCGAACGGGATTTGCCGCTTATACCACGCGGGGATTTCAGAAATTGACGATTATGTATTACGTTAAAAACACGGGGATTTTGATCAATTTCGGTGTGGCGATCCTGCTCGGCTTTATCATCGGAGTCGCAATCGCAGGGCAGACATTTTTTAATTTCACGATGGATAATTTGGCCTATTTTGGGACATTTAAGGCGATGGGGGCAAATAATCGTTTGCTGGTGCGCATGGTCCTCTTGCAAGCTCTCTTTGTCAGTGTCATCGGTTGGGGAATCGGCATCGGCACAGCAGCCCTTTTTGGCTATGGTTTTCGCGCAACAGAGCTTTCGTTTACTCTCCCCTTACCTCTCTACTTAGCGAGTGGTTTTTCCATGTTGTGCATCTGTTTAATTGCAGCCTTTTTTAGCGTGATAAAAGTGATGCGGGTTGATCCCGCCATCGTATTTAAGAGTTAATGTATGAGATCATCCCACTATACCGAACGTGATTCAAAAATCAACATTTTCAAATAGTGGGATGATCTCATGGAAAGCGCAGTACTGTGTGTCGGTCTTAAAAAAACTTATGGGGAGGGTTCTTCCGCCGTTGATGCCTTGCGTGGGGTTAATCTCGAAGTAAAAAAAGGGGAACTCCTCATCTTAATGGGACCCTCGGGATCAGGCAAAACCACACTCATCTCCATCATCGCGGGAATTTTGACACAAACAGAAGGGGAGTGTCTCGTTTCCAATCTCGATCTCAATCACCTCTCCGATCAAGATAAAACGCACTACCGGGGTAAACATATCGGCTTTGTCTTTCAAGCGTTCAATCTCATTCCCATGCTCACTTGCGAAGAAAATGTCGCTGTTCCACTTTTGCTGCAAGGTGTCGATCGCAAAGTCTCTATAGACAAAGCCAAACAACTATTGGTTAAAGTCGGAATCGGTGAAAAAATCGGCATTTCGCCCAGCAATATCTCGGGAGGACAGCAACAGCGGGTGGCAATCGCCCGCGCCATGATTCACGATCCCGACCTCATCGTCTGCGACGAGCCCACTAGCTACCTCGATCACGTGACAGGCGTCAAAGTGATGGAACTCCTCCGTTCAATCGTCGACAAAGAAGGCAAAACTTTGATCGTCGTCACTCACGATGATCGGATCATGAAATTCGCCGATCGCATTGTCAAACTCGATGATGGCCGCATCGTCTCCTGAATTCTCAGTGGTTTCTCGTCTCTGTGGTAAAACAATTTCTCACCACATAGATAAAACACCACAGAGAAAAAAAACGATTTATTTTTTGCGGCGTTTGGGTAAGCGAGCGCCCGACTTTCGCGCGATGCTGTAGGCAATTGCAGCTGCTTGTTTCGGATCTTTTCCCGCATGGATTTCCCGGCGGATATTTTCGCTGATTCCAGAGCGGCTCGCCGCTTTTTTTCCCTTGATCAACGGCATAGATTACCCAATGATCCCGAGAATTCCGATGATGATCAGATAAATCGCCACGATGTAATTGAGAATCGTAGGGAAAATAAAGATCAAAATCCCCGCGACAAGTGAAAATACAGGATAGATAACTGGATGTATAGTAATCATTGCGCCCTCTTTTTAATAACGTTGTTAATTTTAGATATAATTTATCTTAAATAAATAATCAAGATTAATTTAATTAACGCGTGGAAATGAAGACTTGGCCCTTATTATCGACGAGCACGGAATTCTCCGCTTGAGCGACCAGACCATGCGCCTCTTCTATGAGGGGAGGATAGCCCGCGATAATCTGGGCTGCGAGGAGTTCAGTGAGTGCCATCTGCGTCTCAATCAGCGCCATTTCTCCATCCAACAGATCATGAATCGCAAATGGCAGATTTTTGAACGTTTTAATCCGCGCTAATAATAGGCGGGCTTTTTCCGAAGTGACAGGCCGTTCTTTCAGCAAGGAAAAAATCGTCGGATTTTTTCCCTCATAAATCAAACCACGACCATTGGTTGCAAACGGCTCAATTGCAAACGTCATTCCGGGCTTGATCACACCCGTTGAATGATCGGCGTAATTGGGAATGGTGGGCGGCGTGTGCACTTTATATAAGCCAAGGCCATGACCTGAGAGATTTTTTACGGGTTTAAAGCCATACGAGACAATCGTCGTTTCGATGATGCGGCCGATTTCTTTAAGAGGCACACCCACTTTAATGTGTTGCTCAGCCTGTAACAGCGCCGCTTCCGTGGCATCGATCAGCGCCTGATGTTTGCCCGAGAGATCCACCGTGACCGCGCAATCGCCGATAGCACCTCGATAACAAACACCAATATCGAGCTTAATGATCTCATTAGAGAATATATGATCGCTGCCAGGAAAGGGCAAGAAATGGGCCGCGACATCGTTAAGCGCAATTTGCGGTGGAAATGCCGGAATTGCGCCTAAGGCAAGAATCTTCTGTTTGATCTGCGAAATCACATGATTATAAGAAGCCCCTTTTTTGATCAGGGCTTTACCAAAGGCTCTCACCTCTTTGGCCATCTCTCCAGCGCGTAAAAAATCTTGTTTGTATTGCTCGTTCATGAACGCACAATTCTAAATTCTTCAACGATTTTACCGCCAATCAGATGTTCTTGTAAAATGCGCTCCAACACTTCCGCTGTACAAGAGTGATACCAGATGCCATCAGGATAAACTACAGCAATCGGCCCTTGTGTACAAATACGCAGACAATTCGCTTTTGTGCGCCAAAGATGCACATGCCCTTGAAGATTAATCTCATCCACACGCCGCTTTAAATAGTCCCAGGAGGCGAGTCCGGCTTCTTTATTGCAACATTTGGACACGGTTTGATCCGCGCATAGAAAGATGTGACGACCTGTTTTACCGAGTTTAAGTTTCTCCGCAGCTTGTTGAATACTCATGTTATCCCATTTTTAATGAAAAAAATTATGGCAATCCTTACGATTTTTTTAAAGAAATTTTAAGGTAATTATGTCAACGCAACATGTAAATGACAATTTATTATCATCTTTAGCGAAATTTTATGCACAGCATCAATCTCAGGCACATGAAGAAATATCACAAAAATTAGACAAACTTGAAAAACGGATTGACTCATGTCCTTGCACAGCAGATAGTGTGGCTCAACTCTTTTTGAAATATCAATCGATTCTAAAACGTTTTGAAAAGATAAAATTAACCTCTATTACTGGATGCGAAGCAGTTCAATTAAAACATATTTTAAATAGTAACTCACAAAGTAAAGAAGTAAATAAGTATTATTTTCCGATCGTCTTTAAAAAAATTCAAGACTTGTTACATAGATTGCCTTGTTGTCCTTTGACTTGTATTGAATTAAACCGATTAGCTGTCGATCGTAAAATCATCGTGTTCTTTAAACATTATATTTATGGCGATGATGGCTATCATTCAAGCCCGTTTGCAAATAACTTCAGCTCTCTAAATTCGCTTTCTGAAGGTTCGTTGAAATGTGTAAGATACGATGGAATGGTCTCACGGACTGCGGAAAATATTTTTCAACAGCAAAAATTTCCGCCAAACACCGTGTGTCTTTTAGAATATCCTGATCCCCCGATTTATTCTTGTGTTTCTAAAAATAAATCGCAGATGAGAAGTGATTGGACCTTAACTCGAGAGAACGTTCTTTTAGAAATTGTCCGCGCTAAATTTACACAGAATCCAGTGTTTAAAGATTTGTTACTGGCGACACAGGATGCTTATCTTTTGCAAATTCAAGGCTATCAAAGATTCGGTGAAAACGAGTTTAAATTGTTTAAGTCCGACATAGATGCTGAAGATGTTTTCCTAGGAGTGTTACCCAATGGTGCTGGGCAAAACTTTTTGGGTAAGTGCTTAATGCAAGTGCGCAAAGAATTAGGCGGAACTGGGGAAGTTCCTGTTCCGGATAAATGGCGTGAATTTCTGATCGGCCTCAATGGTAAATAATTTATTGAAATAATGTATAAATTATTTGTACAAGCTGGAATAGACAGAGATCGTCCACAAACCAGGGCTTAGGAGATTTGAGGGTCTTTTCAAAGATATTTCACGAGATGAAATCCGAGAGCGACCGACGAGCACAATATGCGTAGCTGCATATGGGCGAGGAGGTTGACGTGAAAGATCGCGAAAAGCACCAAAGATCAAAGCTCTAGTTTGTGGATGGTCTCTGAATATATTACTCTATTCTGGCGGGGCGATGAAAAAAAATAAGTTAATTCTTTGTTTTTTGATTGTGATTGGATTAATTGTTGTTTTGTTCGTTTCGATAAAAAACAGTGTTCAATATCGAAAAAAAGAAAAAATAGACGGCCATGCTGCCTCACAAGCGCAAATTGAAAATCTGCAAGCACAGATCGATACTTTGATGGCCAAAGTTGAAAGTGGTGCAGATGCAAGTACGATTGAACGAAAAGAGCAATTCATTCCCCAATTACCCAGAGGCGGAGTTTACGCCGCGGTGGATTTTTTGTACTGGCAAGCGAATCAAGATGGGTTAGAATACGGCACCAAAATGCTTGCTGATCCTATTATCGGTAGAGAATCAGAGACGAAAACGCGTTTGCTCGATGTGCATTTCGATTGGGATCCCGGTTTTCGTTTAGCACTCGGGTATTTGTTCAATCGATTTGACAGATGGGCGCTTGATCTCTGTTGGACACATATCCGCAATCACGCACACGGTAAAAGTCATGCAAAGGGCATTGAATCGCAAACGGGTCCTGTCGATACAATTATCCCTAATTGGGTGACGCTAGTGTTTGAATTAAGAGCGGGTGCGTCTAAGGCACATGCCCATTGGAACGTCAATTTCAACACACTAGATTTAGATTTGCAAAGGCGATTTTTAGTCAGTCGACGTTTAGATTTAAATCCCTATTTTGGTCTTCGCGGAGCTTGGATTGATCAGCATTATCATGTGAAATATCGCGGAGTATTTTTATTAGCGGAAGGCGAACCGTTTTTTTCGCGCGATGTAAAATTCAAGGGTAAAAATGACTTTTCCGGAATTGGCCTGCGCACAGGTACGCAATTGATTTGGAATTTAGATAAACATTGGAATCTTTTCGCAGATGTATCCGGAAGTATTATCTATGGAAAATTCCACGTCAGAATGCAAAATAAAAATGATCAAGGCTTAGGCGAGGGCGAAACACCTCCTATGCCTCTGGATTTTAGCGCAAAAGAGAAATTTTGGCGCGGACGCTTGAATTTTAACGAAGCCGTTGGCCTGGGTTGGAGGACGTTTTTCAAACAGCAGCAATATCATCTGTCAATTAATGCCGCTTACGAAATGTCGCAATGGCTGAATCAAAATGAACTGTTTTACACTTTGTATTTTCGAGGCCAAGACACGATTTCAAGCGTGCCGATCCGTCATAATGGAAATCTGACGTTTCAAGGGATAAAAGCCGGGATTCAATTCGATTTCTAAGAGGTCTCTTTAGTGACCTCTTTTGCTGATTTATCGACGCGCATCCCTTCAAAGACGGGCTGACGCATAATCCCTTCGCGCGTCCATTCCGCAAAAGATACTTCACCCACAAGCTTGGGTTTGAGCCATGTCACGGGTGCATTGGGATGGGGTTCATTTTCAAAAGGGCACTGCGTTGAGACATGTTTTTGCATCTGTTTGTAAATGTCGACGAGTCGTCTTTGATCAAAGCCGGTGCCGACATGACCGACGTAAATGAATTTTCCCCTAGCATAAACACCGACGAGCAATGCTCCGAATTTTTTGCGACCGCCCCTGGGTTCGGTATATCCGCCGATCACCACTTCTTGACGTAGCTTAGCTTTGATTTTGAGCCAATCGCTGCTGCGCGATTGGTGATAATGACTGTCTTTGCGTTTAGCGATGATCCCTTCGAGCTTTTTCTTTTTAGCTTTGGCGAAAAATGCCTTACCTTTGCCTTCAATATGCTCGCTAAAACGCAAGTGTTTTAATGATTTTTGACGTAGCAGCAATTTGAGAATCCGTTTGCGGTCGAGCAACGGAACATCGGTTAAATCTTTACCCTCATAGGAGAGGATATCGAAGACGTAATAATAGGGAGTTCCGATTTTTTCTCGGGGATAATTTTGCATGAGTTGAAAGTGGGATCTTCCCTGCTTATCGAGAATGACAATTTCTCCATCGAGAGTAAACTTTCCCGGCAATTTCTTAAGTTCAGCGACGATCACGGGAAATCGCTCGTTGAAGGATTTTTGATTTCGAGAGTACAATTCGACCCGTTTATGTTTTGCTGCGATAGCGCGAAAGCCATCCCATTTAATCTCAAAAATCCATTCGGGAGAATCAAAAGGAGCATCCGTGAGACGTGCGAGCATCGGTCTAATCATTACGCGGCTCTTTTCTTTTTTGGCTTTTTCTTGCGCTGTTCCAGACTGGTTTTGAGCAGTCCCAAGATGTCATGGACTTTACCGGCTTTTTCGACTGGCATTTTTTTGACTGTGATCCGCTCTCCTTTGGCTTTTTTCTTGATGATCGCTTTGAGCGCATCGGTATAAGTATCCGAATAATCCGCAGGTTTAAACGGCTTGGTGAGCTCATCGATTAATTTGAGCGCCATATCGAGTTCATTTTTAGGAATGGAAGGTTTAGGAATATTGAGCTCTTTGTGACTCAAGATCTCACTCTCATAACGCAATTGATGTAAGACAAGGAGGTTGTCATGTACGCGAATCACGCCGAGATGTTCATGATGGCGAAACACAAAATGGCCTACGGCGACTTTTTTTGAACGTTTGAGTGCCTCATAGAGTAGCACGTAAGCTTTGACCGATCCTTTTTCCGGTTCCAAGTAATACGGGGTATCGTAGTAAATCGTGTCGATTTGATCTTCTTTTGTGAAATCGATGATTTCAATCGAGCGTGTTTTTTTCGGATCAGCTTTTTGAAAATCCTCTTCGGTGAGCACGACATAATCGCCATCTTCGTATTCATAGCCTTTGACGATATCTTCCCAGGGGATTTCTTTTCCGTCGGCCTTGCAAATGCGAGCGTAGCGAATTTCAGACAGATCCTGTTTATGTAGCAGTTTGAATTTAAGTTCTCTACCTCTGCTAGCACTGTACAGTCGCACCGGAATGTGGATTAAGCCAAAACTCAACGCGCCACGCCAAATCGATCGCATAATATTTACCTCAGGAATATATACTACTCCCGGTTTGCTATTTGGAGTTTTATAACATCTTTTGCGCCAGGATCGTATGATCGATCTCCGCATCCAATCCTGGCGCAAAATCTCATTAAAAAATTCCCAAAATCAAACCGGTCGCTGTATAATTTCTCTATAAATGATGAAAAACTAAAAATAAATAAGATTAGTCATTCTGAAACAGGGGAGGTGTTATGGCTACTATTCAAGATCAACGCATAAGAGCTAGAATCGAGGGTTTGATCGGTATATACGCATACACAGAAAAAAACAATTTTGCAGCGTATTTTGAATTCGATTCTGAAAAAAATTATCTACAGGCGATGAAAAAAATTCAGGAGTGTGTGGATAATACGCAAATGTTAAGTCAAAAAAATCTATCCAGGCAAGAAGCAGATGAGAAAGGAGCCTTGAATGTGACCATTTCTTTGATAGAGTTAAAAAACAAAGCACATACCTGCGGATTTCGCGCTTTAGGAGAAGAAGAAGACCCTATTGGTTTGCCTATCACTACAGTCGAAAATTTGATCATGAGGATTGGCAAAGCGCTGAGTTCCGAGAAGGGTGATCTTAGATCAGTACCGATTGTATCCATTAGATCTTCCGATTTAAAATCAAATTTTTTTAGAATAATTTAACGGTTTTTTCTATTTGCCTCTTGTGTTTTAGAATAATTTTAAATGAGAAATTTATGACAACGCTATTAATTGATTATTACAGAAATACAGTCACTGAAAATAGCCTTCAAAGCTCAGCGGAAAGCTTGGTTAAAGTCTATTGTAAGAAAAGTGCACAAGGTTTGCATACGGCTTATTTTGAATTCGAAAATGCGGAGAAAATGCAGCGAGCTTATGACAAAGTCTCGTGGGAAATAAAATATTTTGCTGATCAGTACTATAAAACTAAAGAGGAACCTTTACCCTTTAAATTGTGTAAAAGGCATCCGGAAGGAGTGGATAAAACTCGAGTTGTTAGTGTAACTGCTGTAGGTCAAAAAATTGTGGACGAAATTGATTTGGTGATTAGAACCATGTTAAAAATGCCAGAATGGGGCCCAGGAAAACAAGTCCCATTTGTTATTTTGGTTTAGAGACTGACTACAAACCAAGGCTTCGTCGTCAGTCTCTTACAGAATTCACTTGAGATAAGATAGTTAAAAGGCGAATATGAACCTATCTCGCTATTCTAAAACATTGCTTTTCGAATCTTTTTTTGCATCTTTTAGTACCGCTTCTTGGCCTACTTACTTAAGTATGTCCTACGAAGGGGTACTAAAACATTCGAAAAAAATATTTTAAAAATCAACATTTTAAATAGTGAGATAGGTTCATGTCCATTGATAACAACCGTTTTCGGGCGAAGATAGAAGGCTTAATTGAAGTCTATTCATGTATGAACGATGGTTTTTATACTGCTTACTTTGAGTTTGATAATGAAGAACATCGAAAGACAGCCTATGAAAAAGTGATTAATAGTTATCTAAAAACACAAGAATTGAAGAATTCCAAATTATCTAAACAAGAAGTCGATGAACAAGGAGGATTGGATGTCGTTCCTGCCTTGGCACTTCCCACAAATAAATCGTTTATTTTTGGTGTCAATCCCTTATATCACCATACAATTGGAACGCCCATCAATTCCATTGAGAGTTTAATAAAGCGAGTCGGGTTAGCCATGTCTTCTGGTGTCGATATGCGCTCTGTACAAATAACAACTCTCGAACCCAACCCCAAAAAATTTACGCCGGTTATTTTTGATATAGACATTGCATAGTCCTTCAGGTAAAAAGAGGAACACTGACAATTTTTTTTTGTGGTGCGATGAACAATAAACTCATCCTCGGCTTTTTTGCAGTGCTCTTTGTCGCTGTTGCTGTCATGGCGGTTTTCTTTTTACATGATAAAGAGCTGGCTGTGCTCCATCCCAAAGGAATGATCGGTCTTAAAGAGCGCGATCTGCTCGTGATTGCGACTCTCTTGATGTTGATTGTCGTTATTCCCACTTTAATTTTGGCTTTTGCGTTTGCTTGGAGATATCGCGCCGGTAAACGAAAAGCTAAATACGATCCCGATTGGGATCATCACGATGCTGCTGAAATTATCTGGTGGACTATACCCTTTATCATCATTGTCATTTTATCGGTGATCACTTGGAAAGGGTGTCTAGAACTCGATCCGTTTAAGCCGATTGAAAGTGAAAACCCAACGATAAAAATTCAAGTCGTCGCTTTAGATTGGAAGTGGCTGTTTATCTATCCCGAGGAAAATATCGCAACGGTGAATTTTTTTCAAATTCCTGAGCAAACGCCGATTGAATTTGAAATTACAGCAGATGCACCGATGAACTCGTTTTGGCTGCCGCAATTGGGCGGACAGATTTTTGCGATGTCCGGCATGAAAACTAAACTGCACTTGATCGCCGATGAAAGCGGTGAATTCCGCGGGTCTTCGGCGAATATCAGCGGTGCGGGATTTTCTGGAATGACATTCACCGCTAAAGCGTGCAGTGAGGAAGATTTCGAAGAATGGGTCGCTTCGGTCAAGGAATCGAATGAGATGTTAGATATAGAAGAATATGAACAGTTAGCTAAACCCAGTGAATATGTGCCGCCGCTATTTTATAGTGCGGCAGAGGAAGGATTATTCGATTGGATCGTGATGAAGTACATGATGCCCTCAGAGGATTGATATGTTTGGTAATTTAACATTTGATGCCTTCAAACATGACGCTATCGAAATGGTAGCGGGGATGTCGGTTGTATTCAGCATTTTGGCTGTGATCATTTTACTCTTTGTGTTCAAGGGTTGGCATTGGATTTGGAGAGAATGGCTCACCTCGCTTGATCCCAAGCGGATCGGCGTCATGTATATCCTCGTAGCTATCATCATGTTGTTTAAAGGTTTGAGCGATGCCTTCATGATACGTGCCCAACAAGCCAGCTCCGTGGGAGAATTACACGGTTATCTGACCGCTAATCATTTTCAACAGGTATTTACCGCACACGGCGCAACGATGATTTTTTTCGTGGGGATGGGTGTGGTATTTGGTCTGTTAAATTTAGTTATCCCACTGCAAATCGGGGCGCGCGATGTCGCGTTTCCCTTTATGAATGCGGTGAGTTTTTGGTTATTTTTCGTCGGAGCTAGTTTGCTGATCATCTCTCTTGTGGTCGGTAAATTTGGCGCGACAGGCTGGGTTTCTTATCCTCCGCTGTCAGAATTAGAATATAATCCTGGCGTGGGTGTCGACTATTGGATCTGGAGCGTGCAAATAGCAGGCGTTGGAAGTTTGTTATCGGGAATTAATTTTTTGGTGACGATTATAAAACTGCGTTGTCCAGGCATGACGATGATGAAAATGCCGATTTTTGTATGGAGTGCACTTGGAGCGGTAATTTTAGTGATTTTTGCCTTTCCGGTGCTCACTGCTACCGTGGCCATGCTGACCTTAGACCGCTATTTAGGCATGCATTTTTTTACCTCGAGTTTTGGCGGTAATCAAATGCTGTATGTCAATCTGATTTGGGCTTGGGGTCATCCTGAGGTATATATTCTTATCTTGCCCGCTTTTGGGATCTTTTCAGAAGTTGTCTCTACATTTTCGCAAAAGCGCATTTTTGGCTACCTGTCGATGGTGATTGCTTTAGGGGCAATTACCTTCTTATCGTTTATCGTTTGGCTGCATCATTTTTTCACCATGGGAGCAGGTGCACATGTCAACGGGTTTTTCGGCGCGATGACGATGTTGATTGCCGTGCCAACGGGGGTGAAGGTGTTCAACTGGCTATTTACGATGTGTCGTGGGCAAGTGCATTTTATGACACCCATGTTGTGGTTTTTTGGTTTTGTCGTGATCTTTACTTTGGGAGGTATGGCAGGCGTATTACTCTCGATTGCTCCCTTCGACTTTCAAGTGCATAATAGTCTATTTTTAATCGCGCATTTTCACTCGATGGTGATCGGAGGAGTATTATTCGGCTTTTTCGCTGGATTTGGCTATTGGTTTCCCAAGATCATGGGTTTTAAATTGGATGAAAAACTCGGTAAGTATGCTTTTTGTTGTTGGTTTACCGGATTCTTATTTGCGTTTTTGCCGCTCTATCTTCTGGGTTTTATGGGAGCAACTAGGCGCTTAGATCACTATGAAACTTCAACGGGATGGCACCCGTTATTTCTGATTGCAGCGGGAGGAGTTTTTTTAGTGTTTTGCGGCGTGTGTTTACAGGTCGTCCAAATCCTCAAAAGTATCAAACAACGCCATCAATATCCCGCTCCCAATGATCCTTGGAATGCCAGAACATTAGAATGGTCGACGAGCTCACCGCCACCCTTTTACAATTATGCGGTGATCCCTCAAGTAAAAACTCGCGATCCTTTTTGGACGATGAAACAAAGTGGCAAACAGCTACAGCCCAAATACAAAGATATACTCCTTCCCAAGAATACTTACGCGGGCTTTTGGATCGGCAATTATAGCTTTTTCTTCGGTTTCGCGATGATTTGGCACATTTGGTGGCTCGCTATTGCATGCGTGGTGACTATTTTCATTTATGCAATTCGCCGTCTCACTGATGATGACACAGAATACACAGTGAGTGCTGAAGAGATCGCAAATATCGAACAGCAAAATTCAAAAAGGACACAAGAGTCATGGCTGAGTCCGTAGTACACGCTAAGTTTCAAAAAGAAACTTTCGACAAAACCGTATTTGGATTTTGGATCTATATCATGACCGATTGCATCTTGTTCTCGATGCTATTTGCAGCCTATGCCGTGCTGCACAACAATACTTTTGGTGGTCCTTCCGGTCATGTATTATTTAACCTTCCCTTTACTCTTGGGGAAACACTGATTTTGCTCACGAGTAGTTTTACCTGCGGCCTTGCTAATTTGGGCAGTCATGCAAACGATAAACGGCGTGTCATCCTATGGTTTGCTATCACGTTTTTACTCGGTCTATCGTTTATCGGCATGGAGCTTACCGAATTTACGCATCTTGT
Source organism: uncultured Verrucomicrobiae bacterium (assembly GCA_963839895.1). GTDB lineage: Bacteria > Chlamydiota > Chlamydiia > Chlamydiales > Rhabdochlamydiaceae > CAJCIW01. Next base: position 1,063,846 of record CAWIWQ010000001.1, on the reverse strand, counting down.
ACAGACGGGTAATAGTTGGGAGCGCAGCGCTTTTTTATCGTCCTTTTTCACACTCGTCGGCACACATGGTATTCACGTTTCGATCGGCTTAATCTGGATGCTCGTGATAATGATTAAAATAGGGCGACAAGGATTAACCCTGCCGAATGTCAGGCGGTTGACCTGTTTGCGATTATTCTGGCACTTTTTGGATGTGGTATGGATTTTCATTTTTACATTTGTGTATTTGATGGAGAAAAGCTAGATGCAAACTAAAGCTAAAACTCCTTCACATGTGGCCTTAAGATGGTATGCCTGTGGATTTGCACTCTCCATTTTCTTGACATTGGTGGCCTTTTTTCTCGTGCTCGAGCACGTACTAGAAAAATGGCATATGCTAGTTGTGATCGCCTCTTTAGGTGTGATTCAGGCGATGGTTCAATTGGTATTTTTCTTACATTTAGGCAGAGAAGGAAAACCTCGCTGGAACTTGACCGCCTTTTTGTTTATGGCGATGGTGGTCATCATTTTAGTTTTCGGCACTGTTTGGATCATGATCAGTTTAAACAACCGTTTAATGACGCCGATGGAAACACATAACTACATGGATCGCGAACAAGGAATATAGGTGTGGTCAACTTAGATAGCTATAGAGCCATAATTGGTGCAGACAGTATCGATCAATTGCAGCAGCTTGCAAATTGTTTAAAAGGTATCAAAATTGTCCATGTCAATTCGGTGCGTCAAGGAGGGGGGGTAGCAGAAATTCTCACACAAATGCTTCCCTTGATGGCAGCATTAGGTTTGGATGCAAGATGGGAAGTATTAGAGGGCACTGAAACATTCTTCCAATGCACCAAAAAGATCCACAATTCTCTTCAAGGAGAAGCAGTAGATTTATCTGATTCTTTATTAAATGAATTTGAAAAAATCAATGCAAATAATGCAGCTCGGTTAAACAGTGTTTTGCAAGAAGCAGATGTTGTCTTTATTCATGATCCTCAGCCATTACCATTAATTTTCCATTTTCCTCAGCGCAAAGGAAAATGGATTTGGCGTTGTCATATCGATCTTTCAGCCCCAACACAATCGATCTGGAATTATCTTAAAAAGTGGATTAAAAATTATGATGCGAGCATTTTTTCGTTAAAGGATTTTGCAAAACCACTCGCCCATCCTGCGTATATTATTGCCCCAAGTATTGATCCTTTGAGCGAAAAAAATAGGGAGTTGGTTCCTGAAGACATTCTAAAGGTACTTACCCAATTTAAGATCGATTCTCATCGACCTATTCTATTACAAGTCTCTCGCTTTGATCGATTTAAAGATCCCGTAGGAGTTATTGAAGCCTATCGTTTGGCGAAACAATCTTATCCCGATCTTCAGCTTATACTTGCAGGATCATCTGCAAAGGATGATCCTGAGGGGAGCTTAGTGCAAAATCAAGTCAACCGGGCTGCTCACGGCGATGTAGATATTCATGTCTTACTTTTGTCAGCGGATTCTCATCGGACTATTAATGCTCTGCAACGCAGTGCGGATATCATTATTCAGAAATCGATCAAAGAAGGATTTGGACTGACTGTTTCAGAAGGATTATGGAAGAAAAAACCCGTGATTGGTGGAAACACGGGTGGCATAAAATTACAAGTTCTTGATTCGCAGACCGGCTATTTGGTAAATAGCCCAAACGAAGCTGCTGATCGAATTTGTTTTCTACTTAAGAATCCTCAAATAGGCAAAGAACTTGGATTAAAAGGGCACAAACATGTCGAAGAACATTTTTTAATAACTCGTCATTTACGAGAATATTTAACGCTCATGATCGAACATCTCTTTCCTGACAATAACGTCCTAAAATCCATTCCTAAAATCAAGCGCCTACAAAATAATTAGTCAACTCTGCAACAGCAATTAGCACTGCAATCGCATTTATCATGCTTTTTGCATTCCTTTTTTGGTGCAACTTTTTTTGGATGACAATTATCTTGTGGGCTACAAGATACTAAACCTAAACCGCACGTTGCTGCGATGAGTGTTAGAACAATTTTTTTCATATTTGCCTCCTATTGGCATTTTTCTCACATCTAACACATTTGCAATTTTTTCATCAAATTGCATTTTTAAGCGGGGATCCAAGCTGAAGCCGCAGCAGAACTGGAAGGGGGAGGAGATGCGGGGTAATAATGGTGTCTGATCTTATGATAGACGTAGAGGGCGAATCGCTCTGTAATGTCGTATCCAATACCCGCTGCAGCAGCAACAGCCATACGGGCACCCCAAGCGCAATACCATTGAATGGTAGGCATCGCAGCTCCCACACCCGCATAGCCGACAAAATGCTTAACAACCACAATTGCAACCTTATCGATGGCTGCCAGCACGCCATAATCGTAAAGCATCCCTAAACAATAATATCCTGCAAATGTCGCGACTAAAAGTCGTGGCGTCCATTTTAACAACATCGCTTTTGCGTGCTGCGTAAAATCATCTGAAACAGTTGGAGAAACATGAGGGGAAACTTTGGTAACCATCTGACACTCCTGCAAAAAAAACTTTTGCAGTGTATCAGTAAAAAAAATTTAATGAAAGAATCTTAAAAAATCGAAAAAATTTGGAAATCAGCGCAGAGTGAGAACAAGAGATATCGCTGAGACGCAGAGTTAAAGGCAAAAAATTAGGAATTTAATCGCCTTGCGCGCAAGGCGCGCCTCAGTGCACGTGATCTCCGTGGTTTAATTTTTTTCTCAATGAGCATTGAGTGATTTCTTAAACTCTGCGCATCTGCGTTCTCCTCTTTTCTCTGCGTTGATTCCCAAATTTTTTTCTGGATTTTAAAATTATTTCGTTCATTTGTAAAAAATGTTCTGTGTGGTTAACGTAACGAATTGAGATCACCCTTTGAACCGCTACTATCGACTGAGGAAATGCAAATGCGAAAACACTGGATCTTTTCATTAACGGCTCTATTGACTTTATCTACTTCCTGTTTACAAGCCTGGGATAGTTTCTTAGAAGCTAAAGCGGCTTATTTTTATCCCACGGATGATAAATTCCGTTCGATATACAATAGTCGCGGCATCTATGGCTTAGAATATACCTGTCAGGCTTGGAAATGGCTTTATCCTTGGATCAGTACAAGCTATTACTCTTCCTGGGGAAAATCCATGGGCTTTGGATATCGAACGCATATTTATTTTATTCCGATAGGTCTTGGACTGAAATATCTGCATAGTTTTAAGCATGCGGATTTATATGCCGGAGTAGGGGGATTAGCTACCTATGTGCACATCAGAAATCATTCGCCCTTTGTAGTGCCAACGACAGCCAAATGGGGAGGCGGCGCGATTGCTAAAGTCGGTCTTTTGATCAATCTACCGAAATCTTTTCTGATCGATATTTTTTCCGACTATTCCTACATGAAGGTCGATACGCGAAAGAGCGATCATGGCAAAGTGATACGGCATCATGTCGATTTAAGCGGCTGGTCAATCGGTGGCGCAATCGGTTATCGTTTCGGAACACGAAAACAATCTAAGTCTACTAAAAACCTACCCAAATCTTCACGGCAAACTAAAACTAAATTACTGAGATATAATGGATGTAGTTGGTAAGCCCGGTACCGTAGATCCGGCTTCACGATTATTATTGGCGGTAGCTACGATTCCTCCTGCGGAATTGTCAATACCTGTGGAATTATTGTAGAATTCATTATTAGAGATGCGAATTGCGGCACCGGTCAATGCTTGAATGGCGATATTATTGGAGGCGAAAAGACTGTTTGAGCAACTAATAATACCTGTACCTTCTGCTTTAACGGCAGTTCCTGAATTCTCGGTGATAAGCGAATTCGCCACGACCACTTTTCCAATAAAGGCATGTACGGCGGCTACTGTCGTCTTTTGAATCGATATATTGCATAGTGCTACATTTATCGAACCTGATCCATTCACTCTAACACCTGTAGGTACATTGCTAATCGACGTATTTCTTATCACAATGTTGGCCCCGGCAGCAGCGTTGATATTAATTCCCGTAGTGATAAAACCCACGATATGACAATTTTCAATGATCAGTTGACGACCCGAATTAAATTGGATCGCGATAGCGGCTAGATTATTACCATTGATCGTGAGATCTCGCAAAATTACAATATCGTCTGTATTTGCATTAATCGTAATTACTGGGTTCAAGGGTGAGCTCGCGATAATTTCTGCTGGCTCAGAATTACCATCAATTGTAAGCGACCGTGTAATGGTAAACCCACCGAAGCTACCTGGGTCGAGAACAGATATCTGACCACCGGGATCGGTTTTGTGGATCATACCGGCAAAAGTCTTTCCTGGTGAAATACGACTTCCAGGATTGAGATCATCGCCAATGCCAGAGACCCATGTTAAAGGCAACTGGGCATGGAGTGAATAGGCCAGAAGATGAGTTGCGAATAAGGCAAAACCGATTTTCATATACGTCTCTCTTTGTTAAATGAGGATTCTCTTATTGAAAAACGATCGCGGAGGTGGGCGATCCTTGTGTCGCAGAACCTGCTGTGCGATTATTGTTGGCGGTAGCGATGTTCCCGCCTCCGGAGTTATCAAGATTTGTGCTGTTATCATAGAAGTCATTATTGGCAATTTGAACAGTTGCCCGTGGCGTAGATTGGATCGCTGTAGTATTAGAGGCAAATAATGAGTTAGCGCAGCTGACAACACTTGTCCCACTGCCTATGACGCCAGTTTTATTCTGAAGGATAAAAGAATTAGCGATATTTACATTGCCAATCAGTGCATTCACAGCTGTGGTTGTTCCTTGAATGGCTATATTATCAATGCAGACATTTAATGGAGTCATCGATCCCTGTATTTTGATCCCTGTAGAGACATTTCCAATCGATGAGTTTTTTATCACTACGCTGCCAGCGTTAGTTAGATTGATATCGATTCCCGTTCCAGTAAAATTGATGATTTTACAATCTTCAATGATCAGTTGTGCTCCCGAAATAAATTGGATTCCAGTTGTTCCTAACCCTGTACCGTTTAATAATAAATGACGTAAAATGATCACATCATTAGGTCCGGCGCTAACTGTAATTCCAGTACCTGCTACATCTAAAAGAACTTGTGTAGGAAGAGCGGTTCCATCGATGGTCACAGATTGGGTAACGATAATCGGTGTTGAGGATGAAAAGAAATTCCCTGGATCTACAGGACTAATTTGGCCAGCTCGATTTGTTTTGAAGAGTGCATTAGCAATCGTGAGCACTGGAGCAGGTCTCGATCCAGGATTAATATCATCACCGACACCTGACATCCAAATTTGAGTTAAAGCATGGAGATTAAAAGTCGAGATTATTGCCAACAAACTCATATAGATTTTCATAGCATCTCCATTTTAAGATTTTTCTTTGATCACAGCCAATGCAGGAGCCGATTCATTCCCGAATTCGTCAACTGATACCACATAATACGAATAAATATGTCCTCGTTTTCGGTTGTGGTCTTCGAATTTTAATTTAGTTGCCGATACAGACCCTGCTAATTTGGTCAAGGAAGCATTGCGATAAATATTGTAAGACACAGGGGGATTTCCTTCTGTGGGAGTTTGCCAGCGCAAAATATTCACAAGGTCTGTTTGATCCAAAAAGCTAGCTTTAGTGGGTTTAATTCGCAGATTAATGGGAGGAAGCAAAGAGACGGTCACATCGAGAAATTCCGAAGTTGTGGCAAAAGGCTCGCCATTATTTGTGAAAGGCGAGCCGTTAAAACTGAGTTCATTATTGGTAGAAAACTGATAGTTGTGAACTGTAGAGGTTCCTCCAGAACCAGTTACTGTTAAAGTGACGTTAAAACTGCCGGCAGCTGCATAAGAGTGCATGGTTATTGCCTCAACAGTATTTAAAGTGTGGCCATCGCCAAAATCCCAAAAATAATTAACGATAGTTCCTACGGGAGAAACTGAGGCTGAAGCGTCAAAAGTAATCGGGGAGTCGTTAGAATCAAAACTAAATTTAGCTAAAGGAGCTTGATCCGGCACAATGGCAATTGCTTCGGAAAAATTTCCCGTAGAAATAGCCGCAACAACATGAGTGACGGTATTAATCACGGACACATTTCCACTTGTGTTGTTGGCAACATATGCCTTGGTGCCCTCTGGAGTTAAGGCAAGAGCACACGGATTATTTCCCACTGTGAGCGATGCGATTACGACATCATTTGCCGTATTGATGACAGAGATCTTTCCACTGTTATTATTCACTATTAAAGTTTTAGCTCCATTCGGCGTAATGGCGATTACGTCGGGAAAATTACCTACAGCAATCGTTCCACTCACGACATTGAGTGTAGTATTGATCACAGAAATGGTCATATCATTGCGATTGGCGACATAAGCTTTGTTACCTGTTGGGGTAATTGCGATTGCGCAGGGATTATTGCCCACAAAAATTCTCGTGCTGACCTTATCGTTTTCCGTTGTGATGACCGACACAGTGCCGTTGTTATTATTTACCACAAATGCTTTGGTCCCATCAGGTGTAATGGCAATCGCACAAGGAAAATTTCCCACAGAAATTGTCGAACTCACTGTATCCGTCACTGTACTTATTACAGAGACAGAATCGCCCGTGCTATTTGCGACATAGGCTTTGCTGCCATCAGGGGTAATGACAATAGCGGTGGGATTATTGCCCACCAATAGGCTCATCGTAACAGTATCACTTGCAACATCAATTACTTGCACTTCTTTGCTATTGACAACATAAGCTTTGGTTCCATCCGGAGTGATGGCAATCGCATAGGGAAAATTATCTACAGCAATACTTTCCACAGAATTGTCTGCTGTATTGATCACGGAAACCGAATTACTGCCATTATTCGCGACATAGACTTTACTACCGTCAGGCGTAATCGCCAGCGCTCGAGGATTAGCTCCCACCGTCAAAGTATCAGTGACCTTATCGCTGATTGTATCGATCACTGAAACCGTACCCGCATTGTAGTTAGCCACAAAAGCCAATCCATTTCCCTGATAAGTATACAATGAATCTATCGTTATCGGTGAGATACCGCTTTCCGTCGTCACAGTGATCGGGATCACCTGAGGCGAGTGTGCCGGGCTTATTGCGGTAATTGATTCATCGGAATTTACCACGAAGCTTGTCGCCGACAAGTTGCCAAAATTAACATCAGTTGCATCTGTAAAACCGTTACCCGTGATCATCACATTTGTTCCACCGGCAGAAGGACCCACAGAAGGACTTAAATGCGTGACTGTAGGAGCTGCAATCAACTGATGAGCGAGTAAAAGAAGAGCGGGAATCCCAATTAGCGTTTTCATTTTAAACTCATATGGAATAAAGAAAATTTTAGTTAAAAGGAGAATATTTATTCACTAAAATTTTTTAGTTTTTTAATTTAAAAAAAATGATATGATCCCTAGAAATCAAGGTTAAAAGATATGCAAATTGTATTTCTGTTTGATGTGTTAGTTGTGCCTGGAGCCAGTAAAGCGACGACACTGCGCGAACATCCTGAAATTCTCGATTGGATTTGCAAGATGCATGTAACGACAAAATGGACAACTTCCGTTTGTACAGGAAGTTTAATTCTAGGAGCGGCGGGGCTTCTTAAAGGGTGCCGTGCGACATCACATTGGGCAGTTGTCGATCGTCTGCAATTATGGGGTGCTGAGCCTGTCACTGCGCGTCTTGTGGTAGATGGAAAAATCGTCACAGCCGCCGGAGTTTCTGCAGGAATCGATATGGCACTCATGCTCACAGCTAAAATTGCCGGTCCGACTGTCGCTAAAACATTACAGCTTGGTATCGAATACGACCCAGAACCGCCATTTGATAGTGGTTCACCTCAAAAGGCTGATCCCATCTTGCGTGAGGCTTTACGCAGTCGATTGCTAGCTTCTTTTGACTCCAAATAGTAACTATTGAAAATGCTGACCGTGAAAACCTGCAGGAATGACATGAGGTGCTCGTGCGCGTCCGATTTCATGAAAATTATTCGCATCGAGAATCAATAAAAAAGAATCGTTGTGTATTCGATCAAATGTCACTACTAAAATGACCCCATCGTCTTCTGCATTGCCTTCTGGATTGGCGACAAAGACCGGTTCGCCCGGAGAACACCCGGTTTCAGACCATGTGAGTCGTTCTTTGGTTAGAGTATTGACTTTATAAAGCGCTTCGCCATTTGTCAATTCTGTATCGTTAAAACCTGTCAAATACACATAAGTATATGGATGACCATCAAATCTTTCGTTAATTCGAGGAAATTCATTAGTTTGAGAGAACAGCACTTCAGAGGTAATAATGCCTGTTTCTAGTGAGAGTGAAAATCGCTCTAAATGAGTGGGAAAACTATCTTTGGTTTCTGAATCTACATTCAAACTATCACCGGTAATGATGCTGGCATTTTCATATGTTGTAATGTCGAGATAAATCATCCCTTCTTTTTCAAATGCATTGGCATGGTGAAAAGCAAAAAAGGGCTTGGTGATATATTCGCCGACAAGACTACCATCTTGACGGTTGATTACGATAAATTTAGTCCCTCGCTCTGGCTGCCAGGAGAAATTCTTAATGAACGCTTGTTTCTTAATCAGAAAATCCAATGGGTTTACGATGAGTGGAAACTCAGTCAAAATCACATAATTTTCCGTCACAGCAAAACTATGCATATAAGAGGGACGTTCAACAGATATTTCCGCAAAAATGCATCTCTCAGATGAATCCGCTTGCACGCTGTAAAAAATATACTGACTTGTTCGACCATATTTGATGAGATAATTGAGTGTTTCCTTTCGCTTAATATCGTAATGAGGGTGAGCAGATTCCCAACATTTGCCCTTAGGCAATTGGTCTTGATATTCTAAAACTCCCAGTGTATCGAGTGTTTTAACATCAAATTTCACTGGTAACGGAACTTCGGTCAAAGCGACATATTTATCAGCCATTTTGGCGACGTTAATATTGGCGTTATGAAGCGCAAGCTGATTGGTGGGCATGAATAGAGAGAAAAAACGCTTAAACAAGGAACGACAGGGATCTGAAGCAAATCCACCATAACTTAGCGAACCCTCTTCAAAAACTGTTTGATAATCATCTGTTCTTAAAAATTTATTGGAATAATGGACTTGTCCTGTCTGAAAGGAAAAAGCATGTAACATGGCCAAACCGTCAAACCAATGAGTATTGCTTTTCCCATTAATCGTCACTCTAATGGGACCATTGCGCACTAAAGTTCCCGATAACCAAGAAGGAATACTTCCGATTATAGAAAGTGAATGATTCGCAAGTTCATTTTGAATTTCAGCTGAAACATCAGCCTGAGATTTTGGCTTTTTCAGGAAAGTTATGCCCATGATTCCGCCAATTAAGATGAGATAATAAAAATCTCAGCATAAGCGGAAATGATACAATAAATCAATATCGTATTCAATTGGAAACTAAGATTAGAAATCTATTTTCTAATGCGCGTCAATCCCCATCCGCCAACGAGAAGAACGATTCCACCAATGATGTACCACATGGTTGTATCAGTGAAATGTCCTGTTAATCCTTCGACGATTTGTTCACCGGCTTTTTGTGTCGCGAGAATTCCAAAAACCAATAAAACGATACCTACTATCATGCAAACAAAACCGATCACACGAAAATTCATATGCACCTCCTGCATAATTGCTATATTATGTTTATAAACATTATTTTAAATACTTAATTTAAAACTAGTGTCATTTTACGACAACATGTTAAAAATGATGGTGTTCTTTAAACTTGTTAAGGAGGATCTAAATATGTCAATTCACGATATTCATGCTTCTAGATCCATGGTTGAGGCGAAAATTTCTTCAGCACAGGTCTCACATCATGAACAGCATTCACAAGCTAAATTTTCAAATTCAGGAGGTTCTACGATGAAAAAAGTAGAAAAATTTGGATTATATTTATTGTTTGGAACGGTTGCCTTATTAAGTTCGTTCAAGAGTGCTTCCTTAGCTCCAAAACCGGTCATATTTTCTTCGGTAGCGGGCAAACAATGGGTAGAAAAATGTGTAGAACAACATCCGGAAATCTTATGGCTTGCTGATAGCAATGTCCATAAAACGGAAGAAGGGCAAGCTTCTTTACAAGGGACCTACTCTGAACAACTCTTCGGTAAAAAGTATATCGAGTTCGATCGAACGATCATGACGATTCATTGTTTAAGACTCATTTTAGAAGGAGGAGATAAAGCTTATCAAACATTCACTGCTGGTCAAGCTCCGGATGTGAGACTTTCAAAAGAGAGTTTTCAAAAGCTGCATATGCAAGGTCGAAGATTATTGACATCGAAATGGGGCGGAATGTCTGAGGCTCAAATCGCACAAGCTATGGAAACAGCATTAGTGCTGGGCGATATGGGAAAAAGTGAAAAAGCAAGAGAACTATTTAGCTCTTACAGGATAAAGGCGCCCGATCACGATGATTTTTATGGCGAAGTGATGCAAAAGATCAAACAAAGTCCCGAGCTTTGCCCCTCTTTTGCAAAGTTACCTGAGCCAGCAAAAGAGCTTCTGATTAAAATAGCCAATGCGGCTCATTATGGCCATGTCACTCATTTGGAAGGTGGTCAAGGGATGTTTAGCAACCTCAAGCAGAGCGCGATTCCCACAAAAGATCCCTTCGCTCTTTCTTTTGATCTGTTTGTTCATACATGCGATGTTGCCGGTGCATTAGGCCATGTCAATAACCAATCCTCTTTGGTTTATACGGAGCCTGCACACCGTGCCATGCAAGCCATGGGCGAAGCTGTGAGAGTTCTTGCAAATCCGGAAAAGAATGAATTTGATGCTTACAATCATTATTTAAATGTGCGCGCTTCTTGGCTAGGATTGAATGCCAATGATAGTGCGGATCGCGTACTCACCCGCATCGGCGCGATGCTTAGGCTATTCAAACCTGAAGAAGGTATTGTGTTACGAAAAGCGATGTTAGAAATAGATCCTAATCTTCGCAATCGCATTGCAGCCCAACTCGATGTGAGTCAGCAAAGGAATACAACCCGTACTCCAACTTATATGCCCGCTGTTTTGGTTAATTTATCCAATCATCCTCAGTTAGGCACATCAAAAGAAGAGCGTTTGTCTAAAGCGATAACAATCGGTTTGCCGTTCATTGCAAGAGTTCTGGAAAAATATGAAGAACTGTTAGCTAGGGGCGAAATCGATTCTGCTATTCCGCTCAATTTCAATGAAATGGCGGGTATTGCGAAGACCGCTCCTGATCGGCTTAATGAGGAATTTTATATCGATAATGAAGGAAGCATTCATTTGATCTCAAACTAGTCACATAAGGCGAAGGCGATGATTCGCCTTCGCCTGCAATTGATTAATCGTTATTTAATTTATAGGCTTTGAATCCACCGCTGATAAATTCTAAACCATAACCAGTGAAAATTTTGCCGTGAGAAATCGACACTCCAGAGTTGAAGGGAACACGGAATGTTAGACCCAGAGCTGAGAAAGTGGGTGTCTCAAAAGTTTTCAACACTTTACCATCTTTTGCTCTCATCGCTCGTAAAATGCCGTTTGCACTATCAAAATATACCACGCCATTTGCATGCGTAATCGGTGCACCTGCTCCGACACCATCGAAATCTTTTTGCCAGACGACTTTCCCATTTTTAGCTTTTATCGCTTGAACACGAGATTTCATTCCACTTGTCACAGCGATAATACCTTGCTTAATTGCGGTAGGATCTCCCATCGTGGATGCGATAAAGACCGGTCCTGGAAACAGATTATTGGGGTCATAATAGCCAGCAGTGTATAGCACATCGTCTGCGAAAGCAGCTGATGGGTTACTGATGACAAGAGAAGCGGGCACATTATCTGGAATCAGCTTTCTCGTCCAAATGAGTTCCCCTGTCTTTCTGTCGAGAGCTGCATACACGCCGCTTGTCGCAGCTACACCCACTAAATGACGTTTGTGTCCGTGGTGATCTTCGATACTGAAAAGATTGGGATTTCCCGCGACATTGACATTATTTCCGTTGGGAAAGGATAGACTAAAAATGGCATCTGTTGCGAACTGATATTTCCATACGAGCTCTCCATTGGGATTGTTAGTTTTATAATTTAAGGCGATAAGTGCGGCACTTAAAGGTCCGGCTGGCATTTCAAAAGCACTTTGTGTTCCAATATACATCAAACCTAGGTCGCTATCGATTGCGGGAGTCGAACGCTCAATAGCAGCACCGGCGGCTCCTTGAGCATCATTTTTCGTTGTGAAAAAACGCCATTTTACATTGCCTGTATTGGCGTCGAGAGCAAAGACACTGCCGCGAAAAGTATAAGGAGGATTATCTAAATCTTGACCGGTATCAACGCCGCCTAAAATCAAGTTTGCATCTTTAGCGTAAGCAAGACCGCCGGTGATATTTGTGACTAAAGTAGGATCTGGTTCAGGGTGCACACTCCAGAGTATCTGACCATTTATGCGATTCACTTTATAAACATTGCCATCGGATAGGCCAACAAACAGAAAATCATCCACGATTAAAACGGGACTGTGGTTTTGTCTTGGACTAGCTGCTGGATTAAGTTGTGTAGACCACACGAGTGATCCGTCATCTACTTTTCTCGCCGATAGCACGTTGTTAAAATCGGTGTAATAAACCTTTCCATGAGCAACGGCCGGGATGACCTCGATCGATGCTCCTGCCACTTCCCAAATTTGTTGTAATTTTTTTGCATTCTTTGAAGAAATCTTATGTTCAGCCGGATTGTTGGCTGTATTTAATTTATCATGCGAAACACTGAGCCAATCAGACGAATGCACGTCATTCGCATAGATAACGGAACTTAGACCAATACAAGCACTAAAAATCAGACCGCTTAGGAATAATTTTCGAGTGAAATTGTGATGCATAGGATCCTCCAAATTAGAAATAGATTTACCATTTTGCAATCCCACCAAAAGGTAGGATTTTGCGGATCTTAACAATGAAACGGATGCTTATCGCATTGTCTTTGCACTGTTGGCATACAATTTAAACTTGAAGTTGGCATTTCATTCAAGCAAGTAAAATTATTAATGTGTCTGCATTGATAAAGGATATAAATAAAAAATTTTATTTTTACTCAAAACTGTAATGCAAATTGAAAAACTAAGCCGGTGTCGAATCCTCTTCGGAAATTTGTATATAGAAATTAGAAATTTAAGAACTAGTTCAGTTGATATTTATCCTAATGTTGTAGATATAACAAAGTATGTCAAATACATTGTCATTAGATGTGCTCCGAAAGATGAATGCCTATTGGCGAGCGGCCAATTATTTATCCGTGGGACAAATCTATCTTTACGACAATCCGCTTTTAAAAAGACCTTTGCGAATAGAAGATGTAAAACCGAGGTTGCTCGGCCATTGGGGAACGACTCCGGGCTTAAATTTTCTTTATGTTCATCTGAATAGATTGATCAAGAAGAATGACCTAAATATGATCTTTGTTACGGGTCCCGGTCACGGTGGTCCAGCTTTGGTAGCAAATACCTATCTTGAAGGTACGTATAGCGAATATTATCCCAATATTTCTCAAGATGAAGAGGGAATGAAAGCCTTGTTTAAGCAGTTTTCCTTTCCCGGAGGTATTCCGAGCCATGTGGCTCCTGAAACCCCCGGTTCTATTAATGAAGGGGGCGAACTAGGCTATTCAATAGCGCATGCTTATGGAGCTGTGTTTGACAATCCCGATTTAATCGCGGCCTGTATTGTGGGCGATGGAGAGGCGGAAACCGGAGCTTTGGCAACGAGTTGGCATTCTAATAAATTTCTCAACCCTGTCCATGATGGCGCCGTGCTTCCTATTTTACATTTGAATGGATACAAAATCGCTGAACCTACAGTGCTAGCGCGGATAAGCCAGGATGAATTGAAGCAGCTCTTCTATGGTTATGGCTATAAGCCCTATTTTGTGGAAGGAGATCAGCCTGAAAAGGTTCATCAGCTTTTAGCAAGCACATTGGATGCTGTGATTGCAGAAATCAAACAGATCCAAGAAGTGACGCGAAGGGAAGGCTTTCATAAACGTCCGATTTGGCCTATGATTGTATTTAGCACTCCCAAAGGTTGGACAGGTCCCAAAATTGTCGATGGAAAGCCCATTGAAGGAACCTGGCGATCGCACCAAGTTCCTCTATCAGAACTTGCGACAAAGCCGGCGCATCTTAAGCTACTTGAAGAATGGATGCAAAGCTATAAACCGGAAGAATTGTTTGATCAGCAAGGCAAACTGATTGCCGAATTGGCTGAATTGGCCCCTTCGGGCACAAGAAGAATGGGAGCAAATCCTCATGCGAACGGAGGATCTTTGCTTCGCGATTTAAATATGCCGGATTTTCGCAAATATGCCGTCGCTATTGAACAGCCGGGTATCGCTTTAGCAGAATCGACGCGTATCATGGGTGAATTTCTTCGCGATGTGATGAAGTTGAATTGGGAAAAACGCAATTTCCGCATTTTTGGAGCCGATGAAACGGCATCTAACCGTCTGACGGCTTTATTTGACATTACAGACAGAACTTCCACCGCTGAAATCCTTAAAACCGATGATCACATTTCTCCGGATGGAAGAGTGATGGAGGTTTTAAGCGAACATTTATGCGAGGGATGGTTAGAAGGATATCTTTTAACGGGTAGACATGGTCTGTTTTCTTGTTATGAGGCGTTTATTCATATTGTCGATTCGATGTTTAATCAGCATGCCAAATGGTTAAAGGTGTGCCGAAAGATTCCTTGGCGAAAACCGATAGCCTCGCTTAACTATCTGCTTACCTCCCATGTTTGGCGGCAAGATCACAACGGTTTCAGCCATCAAGATCCGGGATTTATCGACCATATTATGAATAAAAAAGCGGATGTCGTGCGCATTTATCTTCCCCCCGATGCCAATACGCTGCTATCTGTTACGGATCATTGTTTGCGAAGCCGCAATTATATCAATTTGATCATCGCTGGAAAGCAACCTCAGCCTCAATGGCTCAATATGGAAGAAGCGATTAAACATTGCACTACGGGTCTTGGAATCTGGAAATGGGCTAGCAATGATGAAGGATCTGAACCTGATGTCATTATGGCTTGCGCAGGAGATGTTCCGACGATTGAAACATTGGCTGCGGTTGAAATCTTACGTCAGCATTTTCCAACGCTTAAAATTCGCGTCGTTAATGTCGTGGATTTAATGACGCTGCAGCCGCAAAGCGAACATCCGCATGGGTTAAGCGATCAAGATTACAACAGGATCTTTCCCAAAAATATCCATGTGATCTTTGCCTTTCATGGATATCCTTCTGCAATCCATCGTCTAACGTATCGGAGAACCGATTATCCCTACATGCATGTGCGGGGGTACAAAGAAGAGGGAACGACGACAACTCCTTTTGATATGGTCGTTTTAAATGATCTTGATCGTTTCCATCTTGTAGGGGATGTCTTAGACCGTTTACCTCAATTAGCTCCGAAGGCGGGTAAGGCCAGAGAATTTTTACAAAATAAGCTCCAAGAACATAAAGAATATGTTCGAAAATATGGAATTGACATGCCTGAGATTCGCAATTGGAAATGGAGCTTTGGCAAATAATGAATATTTTTATTCTCAACCGCGGATCAAGCAGCATTAAATGCTATTTATATCATTTTAAAAATGCTTCAGAAACATCAGCAAGCCTTCTTTGGGAAGCTCATCTTCAATGGAAAAATGACTTTGAAAACCCTTTTCTTTCGATAAAACTTCAACAGAAGACGCAACATTCTGAAGCAATTAAAGAAACACATGCTGCCGGAGCTCTTGAATATTTAATGCAGTTTCTTATTCAAGGCAAAACAGCAGTGCTTAAATCGCTTGATGAAGTCAAGGCTGTCGGTCATCGCATTGTCCATGGCGGAAAATGGTTCACAGAAAGTATTCGTGTCACATCTGATGTGAAAGAAAAGATTCGCGATATTTCTGAACTAGCCCCTTTGCATAATCTGCCTGAACTGGAAGGGATCGAGATTTTGGAGAAGCTTTTTCCTAAGATACCGCAAATAGCGGTTTTCGATACCGCATTCCATCATACTCTGTCAAAGGCTGTACAAGTTTACCCTGGGCCATATCATTGGTATGAAGAAGGGATTCGCCGTTATGGATTTCACGGGATCAGTTTCCAATATTGCACGAGACGCGCCTCAGAAATTTTAAAACAGGACTTGTTACGAATGGTGATTTGCCACTTAGGTTCGGGGGCTTCTCTTTGCGCTGTCAAAGACGGCAAGAGCATCGATACTACGATGGGATTTACTCCTTTGGATGGCCTGATGATGGATACGCGGTCAGGGGCGATTGATCCCGGGATCATTTTGCATTTTTTAATAAACAAAAAGAAACATGCCGAAGAGATTTCAAAACAGCTCTACCATGAATCAGGACTCTTAGGCGTTTCCGGAATTTCTAGCGACATGCGCGACATCATCGAAAAGAGTTCTCAAAAAAATGCGCGCGCAACTCTGGCATTTGACGTGTATTTGCACCGCTTAAATGGTCTTATTGGATTTATGGTGGCTTCACTACAAGGAATAGATGCCATCGTTTTCACTGCAGGCATTGGAGAAAATGCAGTTTTGCTCAGAAAGCTAGTCTGTGAATGTTTTTCATTTTTAGGTATCAAACTCGATGATACGCAAAACGATCGCAGTCATCAGGAAGATTGCATTCTTTCTACTTCTGATTCAAAAGTACAAGTTCTTTTGATCCATACACAAGAAGCCTTGGAAATCGCGCGAGAATGCAGGAAATTTCTATGACGGATGATTCTTCTTATCTGATCAGCTCCGAAGATGCAAAAAAGATGGACATCGATTCATTATTCAAGCGCTTGCAAAGTTCCAAAGAGGGCTTGAGTTTAGCTGATGCCAAAAGTCGTCTTCAGACATGCGGACCCAATACCATTGAAGAGAAAAAAAAATCTATTTTTCTTAAATTTTTACACTATTTTTGGGGACCCATCCCTTGGATGATCGAAATTGCTGCTATTTTGTCTATCATAGTTCGACATTGGGCAGATTTTTATATCATTTTGACTCTGCTGATGGTCAATGGACTTGTGGATTTTTGGGAAGAGTTTCAAGCCGGAAATGCTATAGCAGCATTAAAGAAAAAATTGGCTCCAAAATGTCTTATGAAAAGGGATGGCAAATGGCAGGAGATGGACGCTGGCGAACTCGTTCCGGGAGATATCATTCGCTTAAGGCTGGGAAATATCATTCCCGCTGATGCTAAACTTGTAGAAGGCGACTATCTTACCGTCGATCAATCTACTCTAACCGGGGAATCCTTGCCTGTTACTAAAAAAAGCAATGATTTGGTTTTTTCAGGATCTGTCGCAAAGCAAGGCGAGATGATTGCGCTAGTGATATCCACCGGGCAAAACACTTTTTTTGGCAAGACTACAAAATTGGTGGAAAAGGCAAACCCTGTGTCTCATTTCCAAAAAGCTGTTCTGCAAATTGGGGATTATCTCATCTATTTGAGTTTAGGGCTAGCCTGCGTTCTTATTTTGGTTCAGGTTTCTAGGGGCACGCCTTTTTTAGAACTCATTCAATTTGTTCTGATTTTAATTATCGCTTCGATCCCCGTTGCGATGCCTGCGGTCCTATCTGTCACAATGGCTCTGGGAGCGCTTAAACTCTCGAGAATGAAGGCGGTGGTCACCAAATTGGAATCGATCGAAGAAATCGCAGGAATCGATGTACTGTGCTGTGATAAAACGGGAACGCTCACACAAAATCAATTGACCTTGGGAGAGCCCATTGTTTTTAAAAACAATGATCAACAAACAGCGATTATTCATGCCGCTTTAGCCTCAAAAGAGGAAAATCAAGATCCAATTGATCTGACGATTCTTAAAGGAGTAAAAAATCTCGAAGCATTAAAAGGATATACGCAAGAGAAATTCATCCCTTTCGATCCCGTCAGAAAGAGAACAGACGCTACAGTCCGAGATCCAAAAGGGAATATTTTTTACGTCACAAAAGGAGCACCTCAAGTCATCATTGCACTTTGCCATCTGGAGCAATCATTGGAAAAAGAAGTGAATCAGGCAGTTAATTCTCTGGCGGAAAAAGGACATAGGACCTTGGGCGTGGCGCGCTCAAATGATGGAAAAACATGGGAATTTTTTGGACTGCTACCCCTATTTGATCCACTCAGAACAGACTCTATTCAGATGATCCGGGAGGCCCAAAAGCAAGGGATTAAAATCAAAATGCTCACAGGAGATAATATCGCCATTGCCAAAGAGATCGCCCATCAGCTGCAGATCGGGGGTAATATTTCTGTCGCAGATCAGCTCATTTCAAAAAAAGAGGATTTTGCTACAGATGCTGTCATGGAAAAAATAGAAAAAAGCGATGGATTCGCTCAAATCTTTCCGGAACATAAATATGAAATCGTCAAAGCCCTTCAAAATCGCAAACACATTGTTGGAATGACAGGGGATGGGGTCAATGATTCTCCGGCATTAAAACAAGCCGACGTAGGCATTGCCGTCAGCGGTGCGACCGATGCAGCGCGTGCTGCGGCATCATTAGTTTTATTAGCACCAGGTCTTTCCGTCATTATCAGAGCGATTGAAGAATCAAGACGTATCTTTGAAAGAATGAATAGTTATTCAATCTATCGGATTACCGAAACCATTCGAATCATGCTGTTTATGGTGGCTTCTATTCTTACTTTCAATTTCTATCCCGTAAGTGCGATAATGATCATTTTGCTTGCATTACTAAATGATGTCCCTATCCTAGCGATCGCATACGACAATACCCTTGTAGAGACACAGCCCGTTCGTTGGCAAATGAAAAGAGTGCTAATTATTGCTACGATACTGGGGTGCATCGGTATCATTTCGACATTTCTTCTTTTAATTTTCGCTAAAAATTTTCTGTTATTGAGTTTGTCTCAGATTCAATCTTTTATTTTTCTAAAGTTGTCTGTGGCAGGACACCAAACTTTATTTGTGACACGTACAAAAAACGCTTTTTATTCAAAACCCTACCCTGCTCCTATTTTATTGATTGCGATCCTCACAACGCAAGTGATCGCAGCGTTTTTTGTAGGTTTCGGAATATTCGTGTCGTCGAT
This sequence comes from uncultured Verrucomicrobiae bacterium, assembly GCA_963839895.1. Taxonomy (GTDB): domain Bacteria; phylum Chlamydiota; class Chlamydiia; order Chlamydiales; family Rhabdochlamydiaceae; genus CAJCIW01. Next base: position 1,044,703 of record CAWIWQ010000001.1, on the reverse strand, counting down.
TCCCTGGTCCTATATCGGACTAATTTGGGTCTATGCACTGGTTTGGATGTTTATTGCAGATAGGGTAAAAATCCTTCTATATCGCCATTTGGATTTTACAAGTAAACATCATCAAAAATTCCTCAAAACTATTAAAGAATCTTTTCATTCCCATTTTTTTAAAAACAAGCGATCCAATTGATTTAAATTCTCTGGATCTATTCAATGCAACATATGAAAAAATTTATTTTCGGATTGCTCGCTGCAGTGAGTGCGGCACTTGCCATTTTTTTTGTGCTCAGGAGTGAAAAAGCGCTACTCACTCATCCTAAAGGTCTCATCGCACATAGCGAATTGAATGTCATAAAGACTAATATTTTTCTCATGCTGATCATTATTGTTCCCACTTTTATTCTGCTCTTTGTAACTGCATGGAAATATCGCAATAAACGCTCGCAAGCAAAATATGATCCGCAACACTCGCATGGGGCACTTGGGGAAGCGATGTTATGGGTGATTCCTTCTGTCATCGTCGTGATAATGGCCTTCTTCACTTGGGATGCAACACACGAATTAGATCCCTATCGGCCTCTTGAAAGTGAAATAGAACCGCTCATGATTCAAGTTGTGGCACTCGATTGGAAATGGTTATTCATTTACCCTGAGCAGGGGATTGCCACGGTAAATTACGTGCAATTTCCCGAGCGTACGCCGATTCACTTTTCTCTAGCAGCAGATGGTTCACCGATGAACTCCTTTTGGATACCTCAGCTGAGCGGGCAAATTTATTCGATGACAGGAATGATTACGCCATTGCACATTATGGCCGATGAAGTAGGTACTTATACAGGTAGAGCTGCTGAGATCAATGGAAATGGATTTGCAGATATGACATTTATTGTCGAATCCTCTTCGGAATCAGACTTTGAAGATTGGGTGAACTACGTAAAACAATCACCTGAGCAGCTCACTGACTACGAATATAACGAACTTCTTAAACCTTCAAAAAACAATCCAGTTGAGCTTTATTCCGAAGTTGAATCAGATTTATTTAATACGATCGTTATGAAATATATGCATCCACAATAAACATGAAAAATTTCTTTTTTGGGAAACTCACAGCAGATGCTTTGCCCAATCACTGGTACACAATCGGTGGGACGCTGTTTGTTGTGATCATGATGATCATTGTTGCAGTCATCCTGACAAAAACAAAACGTTGGGCTTGGTTGTGGAGCGAATGGTTGACCTCCACCGATCCTAAAAAGATCGGTACCATGTACATGATTTTTGCCGCTCTAATGTTTTTTCGTGGATTGATCGATGCCGGAATGATCTGGCTGCAACAGTCAATCGCCGCTGATTCGCATGGTTATCTCACGTCAGATCACTTCCAAGAGATCTTTACCGCCCATGGCGATATCATGGTTTTTTTCGTGACGATGGGATTTTTTTTCGGCTTGATGAATTGGATCATACCCTTGCAAATCGGCGCTCGCGATTTGGCTTTTCCGTTTATGAATTCGCTGGGTTTTTGGCTCACGGTTGCCGGTGGCATATTGATCAATTTATTTTTTATGATCGGTGGAAAATTTGCCAACACAGGATGGCTGGCGATCGCTCCCCTCTCGGAAATTGAATTTAATCCGGGCGTCGGGGTGGATTATTTGATTTGGAGTTTGCAACTTTCCGGTCTTGGGAGTTTGCTCGCAGGTATTAACTTTATCGCGACGATTTTAAAAAAACGCGCGCCGGGCATGACTTTGATGAGAATGCCGCTTTTCGTTTGGACATCGTTATGCGGCATGATTCTGGTCATTTCTGCATTCCCCGTGCTTACGGCAACGACATTTCTCCTTTGGCTTGATCGCTTTTGGGAAATGCATTTTTACACCGCAGGTTTCGGCGGAAATCAAATGATGTATTTTAATCTGATTTGGATGTGGGGACATCCTGAAGTTTATATTTTAGTTTTGCCGGCATTTGGAATGTTCTCAGAAATCGTAGCTACTTTTTCTCAGAAAAGGATTTTTGGATATGTCTCGATGGTCTGGGCGGCGATTACGATTACTTTACTCTCTTACATGGTATGGCTGCATCACTTTTTTACCATGGGCGCCGGAGCGAATGTAAATTCTTTCTTCGGCATTGTCACCATGGTGATTGCAATTCCGTCGGGGGTTCAAGTGTTCAATTGGATTCTGACGATGTTTAAAGGAAAAATCACCTTTGCTTCCCCCATGTGTTGGTTTATAGGGTTTATATGCATCTTTATGCTCGGGGGAATGGCGGGAATATTGATGGCCTCTCCTCCAGCCGATTTCCAAGTGCATAATAGTCTATTCTTAGTTGCCCATTTTCATACGATGATCGTCGGCGTCGCGTTGTTTGGAATTTTCGCGGGAATCACTTATTGGTTTCCCAAGATTTTTGGATTTAAACTCGACGAACGATTGGGTAAACGGGCTTTTTGGTTTTGGCTGATCGGTTTCTTTGTCTCGTTTGTTCCGCTATATCTCTTGGGATTTATGGGTGCAACGCGACGACTGGATCACTATGATGCTTCAACCGGCTGGCAACCTTTATACATCACTGCTGCTATCGGATTCGTGATCATTATGTGCGGCGTCCTCATCCAAATCATTCAGATTTTCATCAGCATAAAAAATCGGAAACGGAATTGGGATACTACCGGAGACCCTTGGAATGGAAGGACATTGGAATGGCTGACCTGTTCGCCGCCGCCCTTTTATAATTTTGCAGTGCTCCCTAAAATCGCAGGACGTGAAGCCTTTTGGGACATGAAAACAACAGATCGATGGCCCCGCAAACAATATCGAGATATCCTAATGCCCAAAAACACAGGAATGGGAATCTATATGTCCGGCTTTGCATTTTTATTTGGGTTTGCAATTGTTTGGCATATTCTTTGGCTTGTCCTTGTCAGCATCATAGGAGTCATCGTGTGCATCATCATCCGTTCATTTGATGAACATACGGAATATGTTTTGACTGCAGAAGAAATCAAGCGGATTGAGCGATCGAAAAAAGGTCGAGGATAATTTATGGAAATCGAGACAACGAATTCCGGCGAAGACGATGTAAAAATTTTTGGCTTTTGGCTGTATTTGATGACGGATCTTGTGATTTTTGCCGTGTTATTCGCCGTTTATGTTGTTTTGCGAAATAATACATTCGGCGGACCTTCCGGATATGAACTTTTTCAATTGCCATCGGCTTTCGCGCAAACACTCATTCTGCTAACCAGCAGTTTTACCTGTTCTTTGGCTACATTTGCGATTCATCGCCAGCAGAAAAAATGGGCGATTTTCTGGTTTATCATTACATTTTTGCTTGGCCTCTCTTTTTTATCTCTTGAACTGAAAGAATTTTTTGAGTTTTCTCAGGAAGGAGCCACTCCGCAACGCAGTGCATTTCTCTCAGCATTTTTCACATTAGTCGGCACGCACGGATTGCATATTTCGATTGGATTATTATGGATGATTGTCGCCTTATTTCAAATTGGACTGCGCCCGCTTTCAGCACACCATGTTTCCAAAATTTTTCGCCTGGCTTTTTTCTGGCATTTTTTAGATGTCGTATGGGTATTTATTTTTACCGTTGTTTACGGAATGGGGCACCTTTTATAAAGGGGTAACATATGCATTCAAAATCGCTGACAGGACGAGTCGTTGGATTTATATCCTCACTCATATTTACTCTCGCAGCATTTTTAATTTTTTTTCATCCCGACTTTTTTCATCTTGAGATGGAGATGAATCTCATTGTAATTTTTATTCTCGCTATTCTCCAATGCACAGCTCAATCAATTTTTTTCCTCAATATATTAAATGAGAAACGGTCCTCGCTGGAATTTGATTGTTTTTGCTTCCACCCTCTCCATCATTGTCATCATTATTGTCGGCTCAATTTGGATCATGAACCATCTAGACTACAACATGATGCCAAAAATGAATTATACCATTCGCGAAAAATAAATTCATATTTGACTGCGTCGGCTTAGCAACAAATTTTTGGTCTTCACTCGCGCCTTGCCATTCGGCAATGGTCGCTCGCTCTAGACACAAAAATTTGTGCTGCCTTCTTGTCAAATTTATGAATTTATTTTTCGCGAATGGTATTAAAATGCTTTCATTCTGGAAGCAGATCTTTTGCTGAACATTTTAAGGCTTTTGCTAAGCTGATGATATTTTCTAAGGAAATATTTCGTTCACCCCTTTCAACGGAGCCAATATAGTTATGATGAAGATCGGCAGCTTCTGCAAGCTCCTCGATGGTCATACCTATTTCATGGCGCCGTGAACGCACATTCTGACCAAACGCAATCCGAATTTTATGATTCTTCATGTTAAATTTCTGTCATCACATTAGATTCAATGAGTAGCTGTTTGACTCTTGGGATGCGTTGCTCAAGATTTATTTTCTTGTCGCGAATGAGATAGGCAAATGGGTAAAAATTAGGGTCTTTTTCGATCCATCCTACAAACCAGCTATATTCTAAAGTTTTACCATCCCTTGCAATAGTAGAACCACTCCATCCTGTTTTACCAAACAATTTCCACCCTTGAGTCAATTCTTCTTTAAATATAAGGATCTTTGTCATTTCAATGGCATGGTTTGAGATAGAGAGCTTGCCTTGGAGCATGTTTTGAATAAAGCTAACTTGTTCCTTTGGGGAAATTGTTAAAGAGGAATTTACCCATGCAACGTTTCCTGGTCCGGGTTGGGTTATTCCTCCAGACATATCCTTGTTGCCATATTCTATAGAGATTAAATAACTTTGAATGTTCTCGATCCCTAATTGTAAAGCTATCAATTTGGAATACCAAAAGCAGGAATAATTCATCCAAAATTGGGGACTTATAGGAGCTTTCCATGATTCTAGAAAATCATCATACCCATCTTGAAACTCCCACACTGGATTCTTTTCATCCTTTAAAATGCCTGCATCATATCCCATCAAACTTAAAATGATTTTAAAACTTGAGCAGGGACTAATCCTCTCATTAATGTGGGGACCTAGCTCAAGCACTATCTCATCTGTTTGCCCATTGATGAGGAAGAAATTTTCCTCGCTTGAAAAACCGGATAGGCATGGAAAAATGAATAGAAGACAGACAATTAATTTTGAAAATGGCGAGGAAAGCATAAAAATATTGGAATAGATTTTAAGGAGATAAGTTTAATGCAATTTGGATTAAAATTCATCAAAAAGCGAATCGCTCGATCTCATATGTTGCGAGATATAAAAAATGAAGGAAAAGCAATGGAATTCGGAAATTACATTCCCTGTGTTAAGATATTCAAAACCCTTCCTACTTAACCATGAAGAGGGAGAATTATGATCTATTTTTTTATCATCATTCAATGCGTTTTATTTCTTTTCATGACTCTTCATGATTGGGTTGATATCCCTCCATTCACCAATCTCAAGGCATTGAGAAAAGCTCATTCTGTTAAATCCCGACTGATTGGATCTCTTGTTAACGGAGGACTTGTATTGATTCCAATTATTGTGTCCTTGCTATACATAGCTTCTCCTTTGCCTCTGTGGGCTCGTATTCTTTTTGTTATCATTTATGGTCTCATAACTATAGGCACAATTACCGCTTGGTGGATTCCCTATTTTGTAGGCAGATATTGGCTACATGGGAATAAAACTGGTTTTGAAGAATATCGCAATACGCATTCTTTTTTGCCACCAAGAGGTGACAACATCGTTCCCAATACCCTTCATGTTATTTTGCATATCCAAGTTTGGATATGCTTCGGATTATCGCTCTATTGGCTTTTTAATGGTGGGTGGTCCCCATAATAAAAAAAGTTACGATGAGAGAGATTATAACAAAGGCCAAGATGGAACAGAGCGGTGGAAAGAAACAGAAGAAGAACATTTTGCTAAAGTGTCTGTCAATAGATCGAGCATAGATAAAATAGATGCTGATAGGCATAGAAAGGGGAATGATTGCCAACACTAGAATGCAAAAAAGAACTCCTCCATTAGGGATGCCTGCGTCTGCAACAAAAGCCCCTAAGGGAGGAATAAATATCAATGCGGGGATAAACAACAATAAATAGATCAAGGAAAACAGATTTCCCAACAAATTTGATGTTCTTTGAGTCAGGCTTAAAGTCTCTTTCATAGCCATGTTTATGACCTTTATTTATATTTCTCAATAATTTCTTTGAGAGTTTTCTGATAACAAGGTGCAAGAAATGCATGTTCCCAAGTTTCAGATCTGTCTCCATCAAGAATAGTGATATTGCTCACTTGGTTGAGGTGTTTCTTGTATTGCTGCATTCTTTGTTCTCGAAATATGTCAATCGCTTTTTTGTCTTGAGTGGCTATAGAAATCTCAATGTCTTTTTGTATCAGCTGTTCAATCACTTGTTCTGTGGTTAAGCCATTTTTCATGCCTTCATAAAGTTCTAGAAGAAAGAGAGTGATTTCGTGAGCTGTCAATCTCGGAATAAGATCCGCTATACTAAAGTAATTATGTGATTCAGGATGAGCGACATTTGGCAAGACAATAGAAGCGCCGCCAAGGGTGAACACCCTAATGCGTTGCCGCTCTTCTAATGGGAGTCTAGTCAAAGCCAAATCCGCAATTAATGCGCCTTGGCTATGCGTAATGACTACAATTGGGGGTTTTATTTGAGAAAGAGATTGATCGGAAAGGACAATCAGCATCTTAAAAAATTGAGCGCCAAACTTGACAGTTTCTGAGTGATGCCCTGCTAATTGTCCCACTACTTCACCACTACTCTGTAAAGCATTATTTACCAAATACCAGACGCATTCTCCATCTGCCAAGCGCGAAATAAGAGTTGCTGATCGCAGCGCTCTCTCAGGAGTGTTTAAAAGTCCATTAATAAATCCCCAAATGCATTGTCCTTGTTTTGCGCTTCCAACCTCTCTTACCGCGTTTTTGAATTCTTGCTCAATCCCATATTCTTTTTGTTTAAAATAGATTTGGTCGAAATGATGTCCAGGTCTTGATCGAAGATAGACCTCCCCATTTTTTTTATGGACTATTACAGCATCGAGTTTGTGTGCCTCAACCCATTCTATGGCTTGTGTTTTGGTTAATAAATTCTCATAGCCAGCTAGATAGAATTCGATCTTTTGATTTGCAGAGTAGAATTTGGCAGTAATTTTTGGAAGAAGCCCAAAAGAATGTTTATTTTCAGGGATGAAACCAGCAAGCTGCTGGATTGCCATGAGTAGTTTTTCAAAATCCTCCGAAGAAAGGGATCTTGGCTTTATCTCTTGTGTAAAGCCCGTGAGGGCGCATAGTTGTTCTAAGTACTTTTTAGGGTTGTTCGGTTGATAATGCTTGCCAAGTTCTCTAAGAGGAGAATCACAAAACTTTGTTGAACAAATCCAGGCTCGAAGCGCTGCTTTCCCAATGAGAGGATCGGCAAAAATAGCATATTGATGATATGCTCCAATTCCATGATACCCTATTCGATGTAGACTATGCGATAAGAGAAGGCCTGGATTATTTAGTCTCCAAGCAAGATTTCCTTCAGTGGCCACGTATTTGTTGTCCTGCGCATCGAAATAGAATAGGATTTCGTCATCATATCTATAGGCTTTCTTTAACATTTTTTTATCGCATATAAAATTCAGTTAAAAATTTCTTGCGAAATTGGTTTCCGAAGACGTGATGCATTCGTTAAGTCGCAACAATTAAAAACAGAATGTTAAGTGACTTTAAGGATTTTGATCCATTGTGATTTTTGCTGATGTTTTTGCTAGCAATGGAAATAATGGAACAAGAGATAATTGAAAAATATGAAAACTTTAAAAGTTTTACTTGGAACCTCACTGCTTTTCCCAATTGCACTTGTGTCATGCAACAATTGCAAACCCGATCAGGATATAATTGGTTCCCTGATTAAGCATGGCAAGGATGGCTGCCCTGGGGGAAAATGGTCAGAATGGTCAGAACGGGGAAAATGGCGGCAACGGAGGCAAAGGAGGTGATAGTGATTGAGGGCATGGAGGAAATGGGGGTAACAGAGGAGATGCAGATTAATTTGTCTGCATTCAACTAATTGAACCCTGCTTGCACTGCGGCATATGTTTTTACGCGCTTAGGGCTCTGGCCTTTAGTTTTTATTTTCACACATATTTTCTCCATGATTATCAATCGAAACGATCATCGAAATCAGTCGATGTAAACTTGTTCCATTTCCTTCATTGCCTCTAGAAAATGGTGCTCTACTGGTGAAATCGCATCCATGAATTGGTGTTGATATTTGGCGTATTCCGCTCGGGCTTTATGGAGCGCTTCTTCGTGGCTGACTGTCCCCGCATGGGGAAGAATCTCCCGAGCAGAGACCCGAAGAAAATCATCTAACTTGGCAATCCAATCCTTCATATGCATAGGGTTACGACTTAAAGCCTGGAGTTCGGCAAAATCGAGATACATGGAAACGAGACGATTTAACACGTTTAACTCATCGATATTGAGGTAGTTTTTAGCGATTTCTGCATCCGTTTTACGAGGGTATCTTCCAGTCCAGGAAGTGAGTCCCATGTTTGTTTTTTTTGAATCTGCCCTAGCATGGATCACTTCTGCGGCTGTCTGTCCATGCGCAGCCCAATGCATTTTATTTTGCACAGTGGCAAAGAACTTCTTAGAATTCTCGGTCTTGGGATCGTAGTCAATACTGGTCGCGTAGATGTCGAGAATTTTTCGCCAGAAGACCTTCTTCGAAGATCGGATGTCACGAATACGGGTAAGCAGTTCGTCAAAATAATTACCTCCGCCCAGTCGCTTGAGCCGTTCATCATCTAAAGCGAAACCTTTGATCAAGTATTCTTTAAGACGGGCGGTTGCCCATATGCGGAATTGGGTGCCCCTATGAGAACTCACACGGTAACCCACTGAAATGATTACATCGAGGTTGTAGTGAGTAACTTGATAGTTTTTGCCATCAGCGGCAGTTTGCCGGAATTTCCGGCATACTGAATTTTCGTCTAATTCTTTCTCTGTGAAGATATTCTGTATATGTTCAGAAATTGTCCGTCGATCTTTATCAAATAATTCACTCATTTGGGATTGGGTTAACCAAACGGTTTCATCAAGCAGGCACACCTCTATGCGGGTTTCGCCATCTTCTGTTTGGTAAAGGAGGAGAGAAGAATCTATTTCAGATTTGTGCATGATGTCTATGGAATTTTTTAAAACAGTGTGAACTTTTGACTCAATAGTTTCAATGGTTACTTGCTAGCTCAGGCAAAATAGAAAACAGTGGGCATCCAATCGCTTCTATGTTTGATGATGGAGGCAGAGAGTGAATAATAGGCCGGTATTATACAATTTCATCTCGCAGCCAGTGAAAATGGACGGAGATAACATGGCCAAAAACATCTGGGTAATTGAAATCAACTTGAGTAGCGCTGATTTGTTTAAATAGCTACGTTCGACATCTACTTGATAATGTAATCGCTACAGACCATGCGATCAGCGGATTATGAGACATGGGAATGTCTCCGTCATTCAGCTGCTCTGCGAAATCGTAACAGTAAGCATCCCTTTCGAGCTACCGTAAATTATCGTCATTATCGCGCTTTTTTGCATGAGAGTGGTCCATATGGTTTATGGGCTTGAGGCAACACTTGAAATTATTCCTCCTAAAAGGATATCTCCCAAATAGGGTTAATCTAAATAGGAACATCTGTGAGAGTTTTTCTTTTTTCTATTCTTGCTATTCCGCTTCTTGTCTTTGGTCAGCAAGATTCCAAAGAAAAGGAAGCGATCCCTTCTCAGGCTGCGGAAAAAATTGAGGTCAAGCCGGTTACTCAAGATAGTGAAATTCAGAAACGTCTTGAAGATATTCTTAATGCGACAGGTTGGTTCACAGCAGTTTCTGTTGAGGTAAAAGAGGGCGTTGTCTTTCTATCCGGCAATACGAAAACTGAAGAATTTAAGAAATGGGCCGGCAATTTAGCGAGAAACACGCAAAACGTGGTAGCTGTTGTAAATAAAATTGAAGTAATAGAATCTTCTTTCGATGATTTTAGCATTATTACACAAATTCTTATAAACCACTGGCGAGGTTTCGTTAAATCTCTCCCGTCTGTCATTATTGGAATTATCATTCTTATCATCGCCTGGGGTTTAGCGCGTTTAGGTTCTTTGATTACACGCTTTTTGCTTCGTAACAAATTCCGCAAATCGCTATTGCAAGTTGTGATTTCACGTGGCGTTGGGATCATCATTTTTCTCCTAGGAGTTTATCTCATTTTTGAAATCGCCGATCTGAGTGGTGCAGCTTTAACCATCATTAGCGGAACCGGCATACTTGGCATCATCTTGGGGATTGCCTTCCGAGATATCACGGAGAATTTTTTGGCGAGTATATTGCTGAGTATACATAACCCTTTTCAAACCGGAGATCTAGTTGAGATTGTAGGATTTACCGGTTATGTACAGGGACTTACGATGAGAGTGACTCTTTTGATGTCTTTGGAGGGCAATCATATTCAAATTCCCAACTCAATTGTATACAAAAGCAACATCCGGAACTATACGAGCAATCCGAATCGGCGCGAGGAATTTTTGGTCGGCATAGGTTATGCCGACACAATTTCTAAAGCTCAAGAGATTGCTTTAAATGTTCTAGAAAAACATGAAGCTGTGCTCAAAGATCCTGAACCCTGGGTTTTAGTCGATAGTTTAGGTAAAGCGACCATCAAACTTCGCATCTATTTCTGGCTGGATGGCAGTCAACACAGCTGGTTGAAAGTACGATCGTCGGTTATCCGTCTAGTTAAGCGAGCTTTTCAGGCAGAAGGAATTTCTATGCCGGATGAAGCGCGCGAAGTCATTTTTCCCAAAGGCATTTCAGTTCAGATGCTCGAACCGGAAAAAGCAAAAGAGATGACCGAAAAGTCCGTTCCAAAAGAACCTGAAAATGTAGTTACAGATAGTGAATCGGGACTCCGAAGTGAAGCAGAAGAAATTAAGGAGCAGGGAAAGCAGGCTCGTCTTCCAGAAGAGGGGAAAAATTTCTTAGCACCTGCTCATAAGAAAACTTAACGTCTGCTTTATTTGAGAAATCTCACTAAGGAAGCCAGTTTTCGTTTGTTAGGGAGGTCAGGATATGATCTTCCCATTGTCCGTTAATAAGTAGATATTTTTTAGCATACCCTTCAATCATGAATCCAAGTTTTTGAAGTAAGCGAGCGCTTCTTTCGTTAGATGGCATATAATTGGCCATGATCCGGTGGAGTTTTTGCTTTTCAAACATATATTCAATAGCCTTTGCCACAGCTTCTGACATAAGTCCTTTTCCTTCAAGAGTCGCATCAATGTGATATCCCAAATAACAAGCTTGGAAGGGGCCCCGAAAAATCTGAGAGAAGTTGCAGAAACCCATTATTGCACCCTCAGGATTTTCTTTCAGAAATACTAAAAATCGAATGGATTTTCTTTCTTTAAACTCTTGTTCCCATTTTCTTAATTGGGTTTTATGATCTATTCTTGATTCTCCAACTGAAGATCTCCACGGAGTTAAATGCTTTAAATTGCGATCATCAAAAGCTTGAAATTTAACGCCATCGGTTTCATTAGGAAGGCGAAGAATAAGTCTGGGTGTATTTAATTTGAGATTGTCGTTCATTTCTATATTCTTAATTGCATGTTGTATAAATTTGCATAGCGGCCATTCAATGCAATTAGCTCTTCATGGGTTCCTTGTTCATCAATTCCATTATCGGTTAATACAAGAATTCTTTGTGCGTTTCTGACTGTTGACAAACGATGGGCAATGATAAGTGTTGTGCGGTTGAAAGTTAACTTCTTCAATGAATTTTGCACAGCCTTCTCACTTTCATTATCCAACGCGCTCGTTGCTTCATCAAAAATGATAATAGGAGGATCCTTCAAAAAAACGCGTGCTATGCTCAGTCTCTGCTTTTGCCCACCTGATAACTTTACGCCACGTTGCCCAATATCTGTAGCATACCCTTTTGGTAGTGACATGATAAAATCATGAGCATTCGCCTTTTTGGCAGCTGCAATGATCTCATCCTCGCTTGCATCAAGTTTACCGTAACGAATATTGTCTGACACTGTTCCGGCAAATAAATATACATCTTGCTGGACAACGCCTATATTCCTTCTTAATGAACGCAAGCTAACGCCTCTAATGTTCTTACCATCAAGCAGTATTTCTCCCTTGCTTACCTCGTAAAATCTAGGAATTAAAGAACATAAAGTTGTTTTTCCAACTCCTGAGGCCCCTACCAGAGCAACATATTCTCCGACTTTTATATTAAGGGATATGTTCTTTAGGACATGGTCATAGCCTTCTTTATATTTAAAACTTACATTTTTAAATTCAATATTTCCTTGGGGCTTTACAAGTTCAATTGCATCTGCAGGGTCTTTTATATCTGGCTCTACCTCTAGAACTTCCATAAACCGCTCAAAACCGGTAATCCCTTCCTGGTATAGCCTGGCAAAGTTACCCAGGCGTTGTATGGGTTCAATTAGGATAACAATATAAAGTATAAACGTGAGTAAATCGGCTAAATCTAAAGACGTCTTAACAATAGCCACTCCGCCAAAGACGACAACAGCAACGGTCATGAGTTGCGTTAGCATAATCAAACCGTCATAAAAATATGACTCACTTTTATAGCCAGCTTTCCTGCTATCGACAAAGCGGTTGTTTTCGTAAGCAAACTTCTTTTTTTCAATCTCTTCATTCGTAAATGACTTTACAACTCTGATACCTGAGAGCGTATCTTCCACTTGGGCGTTGATATCACCGATTCTGTCGTTGCTTTTTCGTAACGCGGCTTTCATCCTTTTACTAGAATAAAATGCATATAAGCCCATGATCGGTATAAAGAGCAGGACGATTAAGGTTAGCTTGGCATTGATATTGGTTAAGATGATGCAAGCGCCGATAAAATTCAGTGATGATATGACGATATCTTCAGGACCATGATGATATAACTCAGAAAGATCAAATGTATCGTTTGAGATCCGAGTCATTAGCTGGCCTGTTCTGTGCTCATCATAAAAATTGAACGACAGTTTTTGGTAATGCTCAAATAACTCATTGCGCATATCAGCTTCCATCTTAGCCCCCATCAGATGCCCTTTATAGCTAATAAACGCGCTGCAGGCGGTATAAAGAAGCACCAAAGCAAGCATGACAGCGCCCATCATGTAGATTTGGCTGAGCGCATGAGGGGTGCCAGGCGCTAATAAATTTTGAGTAATGTATCTTATGCACAGTGGGAGCGCCAGCGTAATGGCCGATACAACAACGGCACATGCCATATCTGCATAAAACAATCTCAAGTAGGGTTTATAATACGACAAAAATTTTTTCATTCGTAAATTCACAGAATTTCTCCTCACATACCTATATGCTCTGATGCTCAAGATCAAGCTCGTATGTCCCTCATCGAAAAACTGTAGCAAAAATTGCAATCCCTTTCACTCCATTTCAGCAGAAGTTGACCTGGATTAAACAGGCGCAGATATGGAAACCTGACAAAAGTTCTGACTTGTCAGAAGCTGTAGGTATATCTCAACGAGAAGTATTGAAATAGAAATGAGTTAAAAAAGTGGGTCAACCTGGACTTAAACCAGGGACCGACGGGTTATGAGTCCGCAGCACCCACGGCATTTCCCAGCAGCTAACTCCCCAAAATCATAGCGGAAAGCCAACCTTTCAAGCTACTGTGAACTGTCGTCATTTATCGCGCTTTTTGTATGCCAGTGGTCCACAAATGGTCCACGGAATTTAGTCAGATCTGACGGCCCTTCCTATTCATACTAAAGTTAAAGCTCTGAGCATGCAAGAATGTGCCAAACTTTTTAAACTACTCAGTGCCCAAGATGACATGCACTAACAGTGCTAAGGCAAAAAAGAAGATGGGTATAACCCAACACAAGCGGGTGATACTATAATAGGTCTTTGAATAACTGAACCACATCAAAAAAAAGCTTAGTGGCATTGCAAAAATGGGCAAGAGATCAATGAAACCAAGCAGTTTATTCGTGAAGGTGGCATTGATTGAATTAGCTCCGATAAATGGAGCAAAGAAAAAAAACAAAAAAGGAAAAAGAAATAAATAGGTAAGGCTCCAAACGATCATGCTACATTTAGCTTTTTTCTGTGCAAGTGATGTTGTATCTTCGGCAATCATAATCATGTTATGTTATAAAAATCGAATTATAGGATCTAGAGCCAATACAACAATCAGAGTCAACCAAGGTACTGACCAGAAAAACAATGTTTTATTATATTCTTCACATACATAACTTGACCACATAAGATCTACGCTCACAGGCAACGAAAGAGGGATTAATGAGATGGTAAAAATAATGGATAACCCCTTTGGGATTGATAAATGAGGATTATCAAATATCATAGCAGAAAGCAATGCAAAATAAGATAGCAGTGGCAAAAGCAAAACATAAATAATCGTCCAAGCTACAGCACAGATCTTGGCTTTCCTTTTAATATTTTGAATAGATTCTGCCTTATTTTGACAACTAGACATACAGAAGCTCCTCTTCTTTTTCTTTGGTTTTTTCTTGGCTGCAGGTAGCACACTCAATTCAGCTTCAATTTCTTCTACTGTAAGTAAGCTGGATTTGAGCTCCTTTGGTAGCTTTTCAACCAACTTTACTTCAAATTCGGCTACTCCAATTGGTCGATTGAAGTTTCTTAAAACGTACTCAGCAAATACGTTGTCTTTAATCTTACATAGGATAATTCCAATGCTTGGCTGATCATCTTTATTTCTAAGACCCTGATTGCTACCCCATATTTCCTCTATGAAGGCTGCACTGCCCATCTTCTTCGCTTCACTCGTCCGAAAGGTTACAAAACCTTCCCTCCTCGTGAATCTTTGAATCTGGTCAGTTCGCTTTTTCATAGAGAAAAAGAGGGTAGCAATCAGGGTCTAAGCTGATCGTCGACAGCCGAAAGATAGGCGCTCATTTGTCACATCGCGACTATCAAATTCTGTCGCCTTCAGTTCATATGTTGCGTAGTCAGTTATGAGTTGTCTATTCCTCATATCAGAGTAAATTCTCAACAAATTTAAGTTTCTACACAACATAATTTAAAGCTTAGCTCATAGTGAGAAACACTTCGCGAAGAGTTCAGTTCCCTTTGGCATGTGCTAAAGAAATCAAAATTAAGTCAAAAGGTATCATTGGCTCTGCATTCTGGAGCTGAAGCTTATTATGAGAGCTTGCTTAATCTCGAAATGAGTTCCGGCAAAAGCATAAGCTTGTCCCGCTTTTTTAACTTTTCTTGATCTTACCATTTTCCTTTGCGTGGACAGAACAGGCCGAATTTATGGCAAAAAGAGTTCTAGATCAAACGCATTTACAAGAAAAGCTGAAATTAAAAAATATTCTTGATTTTACTAGACTTATAACCAGTAACTTAAGATTATATTATGCTCGAAATTGATAAATGTCGATTTTGAGCATAATGAATTGACATGAACATCATGCTCATTTAATATAACTATATGAAACCATTTGTCGGAAGAGATAACGAGTTAAGGAGGTTGGAAGACCTATCAAAGTCAGGTCGAGCCTGTCTTGTTGTCATTAAGGGGCGTCGTCGAATAGGAAAAAGTCGTCTTGCCGAAGAATTCGGAAAAGATAAGGTTTTTCTGCCTTTTAGTGGGTTGGCTCCAGTTAAAGGAGTAACGGCGCAGAATCAGCGTGATGCCTTCGCCCGCGAACTTGCGACTTTATTTAATCTTCCTCCTTTTACTTTCACAGATTGGAGTGATGCTTTTGCGCATTTATCAAGACATCTTACTGCAAAACCTACCGTCATCCTCTTTGATGAGATTTCGTGGATGGGTTCAAAAGATCCGACATTTACCTCTAAGTTAAAAGTTTGGTGGGACCTTGTCCTGCAAAACCATCCATCTATTGTCCTTATTTTATGTGGCTCTATTTCGACTTGGATCGATAAAAATATCATCAATAGCACAGCTTTTTTTGGTCGGGTTTCTCTCTATTTGGAACTTACAGAACTATCGATTCCACAATGCAGAGAATTACTAAATCTTCAAGGCTTCAAAGGTTCGGATCTCGACTTTTTTAAGATTTTGAGTATGACTGGAGGAGTGCCTTGGTATCTTGAGCAGATTCAGACTCATCAAAGCGCGGATGAAAATATTAAACGCCTCTGTTTTGAAAAAAATGGTCTTTTGGTGCATGAATTTGACCGAATTTTTAATGATCTTTTCAGCTCTAGAGGAGAGATCTATAAAAAGATCATTACAATACTAAGTCAGGGCATGAAAGACCGAACTACTCTGCAAAAGACAATGGCTTATTCGCCAAGCGGTACACTGAGCCATCATCTTAAAGCCCTTGAAATCTGTGGATTTGTCAGCAAACATCCAGACTGGTCTTTAAAAACAGGTAAGCCAGGAAAGCTGACCCTGTATCGGCTTTCCGACAATTATCTTCGCTTCTACATCCATTATATCGAACCCAATCTTACGAAAATTGAACAAGGGTCGTTTTTAGAAGTCCCGCTTTCTAGCTTGCCTGGATGGGAACCTATGCTCGGCTTCCAACTCGAAAATCTTTTGCTGAAAAACAGATCTCTTCTTTACCAGGCACTTGGAATTCACGCTCAGGATGTCGTTATTGATAATCCCTATTTTCAAAAAGCCTCAGGTCGCAAAAAAGGGTGCCAAATTGATTATCTGATTCAAATGCATTCCAACACTCTTTTTGTCTGTGAAGTCAAAATGCGCCGTCGTGAATTGGGACTTGAAGTGATCGATGCAATGAAAACCAAAATAGCTTCTCTTACGCTTCCAAAAGGCTTCGGGATTTCGCCCGTTCTGCTTCATTTAGGTCCAGTCTCCGACGCTCTATTAAGCAGTCGCTATTTTTACCGTATCATCGATATCGCTGATTTATGAATGCAAGCAGCTGGCAAAAATATGAAACAAATATTCTCTTAAAACTCTTCCAAAAGAATGGGAGCGCTGGAAATAATGGAAACAGGAGATAAGGGAACTTAAAAACATGAAAATTTTAACAGTTTTGCTTAGAACGTCATTGCTTTTTCCAATGACATTTGTGTCATGCGATAATTCCAAACCCGATACAGAAGATCAGGATATAATTTGTTCCGTGATTAAGCATGGCAAGAATGGTTGTCCTGGGAAAAATGGTCAGAACGGTCAGAACGGGGAAAATGGCCAAAACGGTGGAAATGGAGGCGACAGTGATGGGGAACGTGGAGGAGATGGAGGTAACGGAGGAGATGCTGATTGATCCTGTTTATGTGCATTCTAAATGACTTTGCTTTCGATTCTCATGTTTAAAAACGATATTCCCATATACGTAATCTTTTGTAATGCCCTGCGCTGTTAAACCTTCTCTAATTGCTATGTAGAGAGTTTTGCTAACTATGATTTTTTCTTATGAAAAAATCCGCAAGCGTTCAATGAATGACGATTTAGGAGAATGTCTTTCTCTTAAATTCTTAAGCTTTAATCGGAAATCGGAAGGCTCTGTACGAGCAGCTAAATCGCGTAAATCAGTCAGCAGTTCGACCGCTTTGTCATAACTTTTTGCTTTCTTTTCAGAGGCGAGAGACTCTAACTGTGCCCATAGGGTAGGTTCCTGGCCCCTAATTTCATTTAACCTTTTTTCGCGAGCTATTTTTTGCAACCTTTGCTTTTCTGCTAATTCTGCGGCTTTTCTCTCAGCTTCAAGGTGGTTTCTATTTTGCCTTACGAGTTCCGCTTGCTTGAGGAGTTGTTCGACTGTGCGTGGTTTAAGGTTCTCTTTTTTGTTCTCTCGCAGTGATCGCCATAGTTTAGTAAAGCGGCTCGCTTGTTGAAGAGCCGCAGTTTGATCTCCCTGCATGCTGCCTGCTAAAATATTGGCTAGGAGATCATCCCTCTCGTTTATTGGAAGTGTTGCAATCCAAGTGCGCAGATCTGCACTGCTGGGGGCAATATCTTCTAAAGAAGGACTGTTGATCGCTGCTGCATCAATGAGATCGGAATCTATTCGTAAGAAATCGGCAAGATTAGCGAGAGTAGGGCTTAAATTTTGCAAGCCTGGAGGTACAGGAGGCTCGATTGCTTCTTCATCATATTCATCGCTTTGTAAACCAGATAACCAACCTAGATACAAACAGCGTAAATCGCCACGGCCTAAGTCTGTGCGTAAGCTTAAAAAAGGAGCAAGATGTAGATCTTCCTCCCAGTCGCCGCCATCTTCACTTTCGGAGAGAAAATCCAATATAACTTTATCTCCGCTAAGACGAACTGAAAAATGGTCGCCATTGCAGTAATTTTGTGCAGTTTGGAAGTCTAAAAGAACGGAGGGGAGACGCAGTTTTAAGATGTGAGTGCCCCAATTGGCGTAATAAAGAAACCCATCGAAATATTTTTCCATCCAACGATCTTCATCTCCTTTGAAACTTCCCCAGGAATAATCGTTGGTAAAACTATGCGGCGTGATCTCAGCGCGTGTTGAAAAAGAGCGGAGTTCGTTCATTTCTTTATCAAACAACTGCCGATCCACGGCTTGAAATTCATAGTACTGGTACTCGCTCATATAGACCTCTTCTGTTGGAGGAGAAATTATAAGGGAAGCGCTTATTTTGATCTATTGCGAATGAATGTCTTTTGTCGTCTGATTCTCTTGGTGTCTGCTTAGAGCGCGAAGAATAGAATCCAAGACCTCATCGAGGCGTTTTGAAGAATGTTCTCCATTCCGATGTCTTCTCGATTCGTGACTGTTGGCTTGCAGAACCTGTAGGATCTTTTCCTCATGCCCCATTTCCTGAAAATGTTGTTCTCGAGATGAAAGGCCCCCCTTTGAGTAGGGGCTCTGGGAGTGCCGAGCAGATCAGTTGCCTCTTCGAAGGGCTCAAGGAGATCGTGCTATGAAATCGCTGTGTGCAACAGGGACAATTGCTCTAATGTTTTCCAAAAAAATGTTGGGGAAAAATAATAATGCGACATAGACTGGAGCAGTCTCAGAGCTGCTATGGTTTAACAGCAGGGATAGTGAATTAGGTAAGAGGATTATACAGAATTCTCGTTGAAAATTGTCAAATCTTCGCCAACCAGTGAGGTACAAGATGAAGAAGAAATTATGGATTTTTTTTGTATGTGTAATGGGTCTAGTTTTTCAACTTAGTGCGCACCAGGTCAACACTGAAAGTAGCACTACCGAAGTGACGTCTTCAGTCAATTCCCAAGAAGAGGCGCAATTGTCCCTCTTGGTATCGCTAAAAGACTTGGATTTTAGCGAAGAGGGCATTTCAATACATGCTGGTGGGCGTTCCTATGCCGTCCATTCCTTAAAAAAACAGGGAAATCAGTGGATAGCAAAAGTTGCCAATGAACCAAAATGTGCTTGGGGACACCCGCTCTGCGTAGGTGAGCATGGCTGTGGTCAATGCCATACGAGAATCTGCCCCCTCTATCAGCCACGCACTTCTTATTGCCGATGAAACAAATTGCAGCGGCGTTTTTCTTTCTTCTGTCCTGTGTCCTCTGGGGAGGTGAGCCCGTAGCTATTCGGGTTGACCACTCAGAGGACTATGCAATTTTGGATCAGTTTTTCAAAATGACGTTATTTTTGGAAGAATATGGCTATGTACTTGAAGGATCAAAGCCGGTTTCTTTCAGGAATTTCTGTTCTCTCGATGGTTTTGGATTCACCAACGACTTCGAAAATACAGCTAAAGAGTTCGAGCATTCTCTCTTGATTCGCAAAGCCTTGCATGTTTGGAATCGACTCTGTTCACACCAGAAAAATTTTGTCCTCAAGGCAGTTGTCTTAAAAAATCCAGAGTCTATCGCTCCAGCGATAGAGGTACAATTCATCAATATCTCTAAATTAAGAGAAGTCATCGACAAAAATATCGACCTTTTTCAATATATCCTAGGCCCCACTGTTACAACTGAGCAAATGGTAGATAAAATTGCCTACTCTGACGAACTACTCATAGACAACTTGCAACACAACCTTACTCTGGTAGGAATTGTTCTTGGTTTCGGATCGCACAATAGCGTCGTAGGGGGGCGCATTGAGATGATTTCCGCCCTTTCTATTTCCAAGGATGTCGCTCCCTTTGCGCTCCAAAGTGTTCTGATGCAAAGCAAGGAAGAGCATAGTCTGGATTTTTTAAAGCCTGGGTGCTACGGCGGCTACTACCTGGAATTGGCAGGAGGGGATGATACAAATTTTAGAAACGATCTCCCTTTGCTTCGTCCAAGCCCTGGCTTTGCAAATCTAGAAGAAGAGGTGCTTGCTATCGATGCGATGTTTGAACCGGTTCCGCCATCTCTTTGGGAGAGGCCAAGATTTGTCTTTGGCGCGTTTAAAGGAGGATCTCCCAATCAACCCTTGATCGAACAGCTGCAACAAACGCAACAACGGATCTTAACTCTTCTTGAAATGCCTGATTGTTTGGAGAAGGTTTTAGAAAAAATCGGAGGGAAAAAACCAATCATTGTTTGCGGCAAGACTGCTTCTTTGGGCGGCTTGTCTCATCTTGATGCAGAAAAGTGGAGCCAGATTCTCTGGAGTGTGTCTAGTCGCTTTGAAAATGAGACGGAGCGATCTGCTTTTAGGGAAGCCTTTCAACATCCCACTAGGGTTTCTAAAGATGCCTCAGTGATGATCGGCGGCTCCAAAGCCATGTTTAGAGGACTAAAAAGAGCCCTTTCCAATCTCCAGAAAGCAGAATCTCAGTTCAAGGCTTTAGCAAAAAAGGCTTCCACAAACAAGTCTTTGCAGACCATTGTCCCGGAACAGCTCTATTTTGAAACTACCCATTCCGGATCTGGAAAAGAACTCAAACGACAGGATCGTGTACGTGTGGGCTACGTGATTGAAGATCGGGAGAAAAATATTCTCTTTGCCAACTGCGACACATGGTTGCGTCTTTCCCAGACTATTCCCGGTTTTGCCCATGGAGTGCAAGGGATGCGCATAGGGGAGAAGCGCACTATTTTTGTGCATCCAGTCTTGGGTTATGGCGCAGCGACAACGCTACCGCCTTGTATCGGGCTGACCATCAAAGTACACCTATTGGATGTGGGGGAAGGGTCTTCGCTGCCATTGCCGGCTTTGAATCCCCTCACCCTGGATTGGATACAAAGCAAAGGACTCTATCGCTCCATCGAAGAGTCGATTCGGCGGCAGCCGCAGCTCATTGGGTCGTTCTATAGCGCTCTGTTAGATAAAATGGGGGGATCCGACAAAACTGCTTTAATGAGTGAACTGAGGTAAGGAAGGACCAAATTTTAAGTTGTGCACTTATTGATTTATAAATAAAGTGTTTTAGTATACTACTGCGCATTATCATCCGTGTGAATTATAAAAAGCATGCTTTCCATATTCGGATCTCCCCTAGAAAGTGGGGCAAGCAGGACCTACAACTGTGTTTGACATCCACAGGATGTCATACTCGCTACAGACCGTGCGACCTGCGGATTATGAGTCCGTGTGTTTCAATAAGTGACAACAAGTTACAACACTTAGAAGTATGTGTGTAAGCGATTTGCATCTTTAGACTTGTTTCCACTTGTTACCATTTATCATCATATTTTATTTTTAACTCCCCCACTATTCCCCCCAAGACATCGATTAAATGCATCTGAACCAAGAGCTACATTTAAGGGTCGGCAAAACTGATGCCTCTTTTTGCACAAATGGAAATCGCATATATAGTGCACCTTTTGATAAAGGCAAATGCTTAACAACTTTATGAGAGCAAGACGCATAGTAAAGCCTGAATGTTAATTTTTTTCCATAGAAAAGATTCCATTTTGCTGGTATTCTCCTTATCTCGAATAAGGAGGGTTTTTAGGAGTCGACAGCGCTTCTAAAAGAACAGCAATTTCAAGAGCCACATTATCTTGAAAAAGTTGCCGCTCTTATCAGAAGTTCATCGCGGTAAAAAAAACAGGAGACCCATCTTATATGAAGCGATTGACATGCATCTTTTCCCTTATTTTCAGTATGCTGTGTGTTCTTTGTTGGAGTCTCAATGCAGAGGTGAGGGATTTCGATATTCCACCCTCTATTCGCTTTACTTTGGATCGCGAACCCTGCACATCACCAATTGTCTATTACTTTAACAAGCCAGATTCCATTAAAACATCTTATCCGATCCTCATCATCTGCGACGGCTCTTTAAGCAAAGATAATTTGACTAGCGTTCTTTTCATGCGTCAACACCCAGCACTTGCCTCTAAGATTGAACCATTGAATGTCGGGTGCTTGACGATCGAAAAGTGGGGAATCGATGGCAATGAATCTAACGAGGAAGAATTTTGGCAACATTATACCCGTTCGCAACGGCTCAATGATCACTTGCGCGTCATTCATCATCTGCAAGAACACCCCCCTGTTGGCTGGAATGGAAAGATTCTTCTCTTAGGCGCATCCGAAGGAGGCCCACTCGTCACGGATCTGTCGATTCTTTGCCAAAATGTCATCGCTACGATCGTTTGGTCTGGAGCGGGGGATTGGTCTTGGGCAGATGAACTATGGCAGTTTATGCAAAACTTGAAACAAGATCCGCTTTGGAGTGAGATGCAACCTCCTCTCGACTCCTTGGACACTCCTTTTCCAGAAACGCGCAAAGAATTCGATGCGCTCGTCGAAACCATCAACGCTCATCCAACGGCTGACCAGAGAATGTGTGGGATGACCTATCTTTATCTTGCCGATGCATTTCAGTGGTCCTTTGTTGACTATGACAAGATTCAGGCTCCTTTCTTAGTTGTGACAGGCACAGAGGATAGCATCATCGCTTCTTCCGATCTGTTTGTTCAAAAGGCACGAGATGCTGGAGCCCCAATTACCTATTTTCGCATCGATGGTATGGATCACTACGTAAGGAAACGACCTGATGTAATCGATCGATCTTTTGAGTGGTTAAAGCAGCAGTTACAGGGACAAGTCGAATGAAGAAAAATAAATACACGGTTATCATTTTTACCGTCCTCACATTGACTCTTGGAATCTGGGCCTTCGCTCATCCCTATTGTGTACCAGGGGATTGTATGGAACCGGCGATCAAAGATGGGAGTCGTGTTTTTGTGAATCACATGTCTACCTACTTACGGCAATATCAGATAGGAGATATTATTGCATTCAAATATGAGGGGAAAGAATGGGTGTCGCGCATTGTCGCAACAGAGGCTGATACGATTCAGATTTCTGAAGGAAATGTAGTGGTGAATGACATCGCTCTTCAAGACGCCAAAATTCACAGAAATTGGACTAAATGGAGGTACGGACTCTATGCCCTTGATAAACCGCTTCAGATTCCTCTAGCGCATGTTTTCGTGCTTTCCGATAACCTTTCTGCACAGCATGACGATAGCCGTATTTTTGGACCAATTTCAAGAGATTCCATTATAGGACTGGTATGGTAACTGTTGTCTATTGCTTTGCTCTTCCTGGAGGATTTAGATGAGCTTGAATAAAGTCGCATTAGTGACTGGCGCTTCCTCTGGAATCGGCGAGGCAATATCAAAAGAACTGGTAAGACGCGGTTGGCAAGTCATAGGTGTTGCCCGCTCAATGGACAAGCTTGATCGACTACAAAAAGAATTGTCAGATTCATTCCTCCCCATTGAATGTGATGTTTCCCAAAAAGAGCATATTATCAGAGCTTCATCGTTCATTCTGGAAAAAGGTATGATTCCTTCCCTTTTGTTTCTCAATGCAGGAATCGCCGGAGAGTCTGCTATAGAAAATCCCGATAAATTTGATTTGGCAATGCATGAAAAGATCATGAATGTAAACTACATGGGGGTTCTTGGTTGGGTAGAGTTTTGGGAGAAGCCTTGCATAGAAAATGGAGGAGCAAACTTTATCGTGACCAGTTCCGTTAATGCAATTTTTGCGCCTCCTACCGGCAGCGCATACGCAGCCTCCAAAGCAGCGATCGCCAAAGCTTTTGAAGGCTTATCTCTGACCTACTTTGGAACTCCATTAAAATTTTCCGTTGTATATCCAGGACCTGTGGATACTCCCGGGCTTAAAGTTAACAGGAGGCTTCCTTTTACTTGGAGGCCAGAGAAAATGGGCTCATACATGGTAGATTGTGCTCTACAAGGGAAGGCTAGATGTTCGCCTTCAGTGTATAGACTCGTCGCTCATTTACTCCGAGCCATGCCTGTCAGATGTACAATGAAACTACTAGGGAAACTCTAAGGATCAAATGAAAATAATAGCTTTGAAAATTCTGATTTTAGGAGGAACCAGTTTTTTAGGTCCACACCTTGTCGAAGAGCTGCATGAACATGGCCATGAAGTAACTCTATTTAATCGAGGAACTCACAATACTCCCTTTTCCTCAGCAGTGGAACAACTCCATGGCGATAGAGATGGCAACCTTCAGTCTCTCCTAGATCGCAGGTGGGATGCAATTATTGATACTTCTGGCCACCTACCTCGAGTTGTTGAAAACTCATCGAAGATCCTCGCTGCAGCAACAAGCCATTACACATTTATTTCTACGATTGGAGTTTATGAGAATTTCCACAAAATCGGCATTGATGAGACTTATTCCCTTGCAAAATTAGATGATGAAAAAAATGAAGAAATTACAGACAAAACTTATGGCGCATTGAAGGCTCTTTGCGAAGACGTTATACGTCGTTATTTTCCCAGCAAATCATTGATTATACGGCCGGGTTTAATTGTAGGCCCACTTGATCCAACTGATAGATTTACCTATTGGCCTGTACGGATTGCTGAAGGTGGTGATGTTTTAGTCCCTGGAAAGCCAACTCAAAATTTACAACTTATTGATGCCCGTGACCTTGCAAAATGGATTGTCGTTATGGTGGAGCAGAAAGCAACCGGCACTTACAATGCTACTGGGCCAGCGAGAAGCCTCACCTTTGATCAACTACTGAGAGAATGTCAGAAATTCAGCAAGAAAAATAGTACCATTCACTGGGTTGATGAGGATTTCCTCATTCAACATGATGTTAAAGACTGGGTCAAACTTCCTTTATGGCTTTCTTCTGTAAGAAACATGCCTGGGTTCTTAAATATTAATGCGCAGAAGGCTGTCCAAGCTGGTCTTACCTTTCGATCTATTGCCTCAACAATATCGTCACTCCTTGAGTGGAATTCCTCAAGAGGAAATATAGCAAAACAAGCAGGGCTAGATCGGGAGAAAGAAAAAAAACTGTTACAACTATGGAAATCCAAAAAAACAAATACATCAAATGACAAATTCTAATTATTCAAAAAGTCTTGGCTTTTTTATTTGGACATTCGTGCGTAGACAGCACTGGATATTTGCTGTCATATTGCTCCTTTCTTTCAACTGGGCAGCGGAGATGCTGTTTTGGCCTTTTTTACTGAGAAAGATCGTCGATGTCTTGGCGCATTATGATGTGGATCGCATGTCTGCCTGGCCCTTTTTAAAAATACTTCTGATGTGGGGCGCAGGTTTTATGATTTTCATAGAGGGAGGATTTCGCTTAAGAGATTTTCTGCAAGCGAGGGCTTTCTCTAAAATGGAAGCAGATATCCGCATGACAATGTTCGATCATATTCAGAGCCATTCTCCGAAATATTTCAATGAGCATTTTTCGGGAAGCTTGGCCAATAAAATTGGAGATATGGTTTCGACGGTAAGCGTTATTTTGCGAAGCATTCTGATGCTTTTTATCCCAGCTTGTTTCGTATGCGTTTTAACGATTATTATTTTCTCTCAGATGAATGGTTTCCTTGCGCTAATCATTAGCATTTGGATGGCGATCCATTTTATACTCGCTGGGATTTTCACGATTAAGTGTACAAAATATTCCGCTCTCCACGGAGAATCTAGAAGCACCCTTGTTGGGAAAATCGTCGATAGCCTCACCAATAATTTTGTAGTGAACCTTTTTTTTCGTTTTCGATTTGAAAAAGATCATATCGCCTACTACCAAAAAGATGAGAAAACAGCAAACCGTCTAGCCCAAACCTATACTGCGAAAATGTTTACCTCGTTATCTGTCGTTTATCTGGTAGAAATGTTCATCTTGTTTGGATTCGCGATTTTTTATTGGCTTCATGGAAATATTTCTACAGGTGAAGTTGTTCAGCTTTTTTATACGATATTTAATTTAACCATGGTTATTTGGATTATTGCAGATAAGGCCCCTGAATTATTCCAGTCTTTCGGTATTGCAAAACAAGCCCTTTCTGTCATGCAAGACCCCCAAGATATCCTCGATCTCCCTCATGCCGTGGATCTTTCTATTAAGCGAGGCGAAATTGTCTTCGAAAACGTCTCTTTTTGCTATGGAGAGAGGAAAATTTTTCAGAATAAAAATTTGCGGATTGCTGCTGGAGAAAAAGTGGGACTGGTTGGTTATTCCGGTGCAGGAAAGTCGACCTTTGTTAATCTAATTCTCCGATTTTTCTCTGTAGGTCAAGGAAGGATTTTGATCGATGGGCAAGATATTGCTCACGTCACCTTAAAATCTCTTCGTGAACAGATAGCCCTTATTCCGCAAGACCCGATCCTTTTCCATCGCTCTCTTGAGGATAATATCCGCTATGGACAAGTGGAGGCTTCTCAGTCACAAGTGATCGAAGCGGCGAGGCTTGCCCATTGCGATGAATTCATCAAGAAATGTCCTGGAGGGTACAATGCCATGGTCGGGGAGCGAGGGACAAAGCTTTCCGGTGGAGAAAAGCAACGAATCGCCATTGCCAGAGCCATGCTTCTAAAGGCTCCGATCCTCATTCTTGATGAAGCTACGTCAGCTCTTGATTCCGTCACAGAACAATATATTCAAGACAGTTTGGAAAAACTCATGGCAAATCGGACAACGATTGTCGTGGCGCATCGCCTATCCACCCTTTCTAAAATGGATCGGATTTTGGTCTTCGATCAAGGGAAAATTATAGAACAGGGATCGCAACAAGAGCTATTGAACAAGAAAGGGCATTTTGCGCACATGTGGCAAATGCAGGCAGGTGGCTTTTTGCCGGATCGTTCGGAGCCTACAGATCTTATCACGTGAATGGAGAAATCGATGTATGAGAAAATCGGGTTCCGAGACATGCAAACCATACGAGAATATGCCTCGCAGCAATCATAAAAAACTTTTTTTTCTCATAGGAGCTTCTGGATCTGGCAAAACCACGGCGACAGAAGAGCTGGAGAAACAAGGCCTCGTGAATTTTAAGATCCTCTATTTTGACAGCATTGGAGCACCTTCAATAGAAGAAATGGAAGAAAACTATGGTGGCCCAGAAGAATGGCAAAAGGCAAAAACAATCGAATGGGTTCGAATCATTAAGAAAGATTTTTTGCCTAACGCTCATGTTCTGTTTGATGGCCAGACCAGGCCATCATTTATTGAGCAAGCTTGTCAGATAAATGGAATCACGGATTTCGAGGTTATCTTGTTCGATTGCACTAATGAAGAGAGGAAAAGGAGGCTTGTAGATCGTGATCAAGTGCATCTAGCAGATGAAAATATGATGAATTGGGCGAAATATCTACGAAAGGAATGCCAGGATCGCGACTATCGCGTCATTGACAATACGCATATGAAAATCGAACAAACTGTAACTCAGCTGCTTGCATTTTTACACGAGTTAGCTCTCTAGTGATCCCCAAGGCCTTCACGAGATCAAGACTCATCGCTTCTGGAAAGGAAAATTGAGCCTTTTTCATAACATTGGTCTGTAAATCAATCACATAGTTTTTGGCATTTCGGAAATCAGATTTTGTCAAAGGCTCAATTATATGGGGAATCACTTTAAAGCAATTTGCAAACCTGCCTTCCCTCTGATGGCTTAGTCAGAGCAACGCCAGTTCGTTTTTAGCTTCCTTCAATACATCGTCTAAATTTAACTTTTTGTACAATATCTCTTCAAAAGTCATATGCTTGTTTAAAATGAGATGACGCACAGCAAACCAGTACTTGAAATATTCAAACTGAGGAACACATTCAATCGAAACTTCGTTATTTAACATCTTTAAGCCATCATCTAATGATATTGAAGAGCCTCCAGCGACATATTCGGCATAGCCCTCTTCTTTCCATAAACCAAATTCTAATGAACTATCTTTGGAAAAATACTCGCTCTTGCTTTTGAGTAACCATTTGTTTTCTACAAGCACATGAGTAAGTTCATGCGCTAGAACATTCGATAATGTGCGCGTATGTCCAAGATGGGTATAGGAAGTATTGGTTATACAATCAGATTTATAGATAAAAACATTCTTGATCAGAGAAATGGTTTGCCCAAATCCTCCATCAGGAAATTGACCGGGGAAAAGATTGTATTTATTTACATCACTGCGGAGAAAAATCTTGAACTTTAGGTGGGGATCGTAACACTCTGATTGCGTGATCAATCGATCAACTTCATCTAAAATTGGATAAATTTGATCTGGAATTTTTGTATCGCAATACAACCGAAAGTTTTTGTATTCAATTTTATCATTAAAATAATAAGCCTGCGGATATAAGATGATCGCAATGAATGTAAAAATTAAGACAATAAGGATTAAAGAGATTCTCTTCAGGTAAAATATCATTTTTTGTCCTGAACAGAAATCTGCTTTGCTAAAAATTCCTCATAGGATCGCAAGCTTGTCTGAGCTTTTTCGGACAGCTGCCCCAGAGGTATTTTACTTAACTTAAGGCGGAAATCTTCTATTGCCCCTTCTAATTGTTTCTTTCCTTGCATCATGATTTTTTCGTACTGTTGTGGAGTGTTTGAGGAGGCGGTCTTATCTGTTCTTTTTAGATACTCCTGCCAGAAACTTGTTTTTATTGTCATTTTTCTCCTTAACAGCCAAAGATTTTTTGATTCATGCTAGCGATTTCTTGCTTCTTGTGTTCTTCTGACAAGTGAGCATATCGCTTTACCATCTGGTATGACTTATGTCCTAAAATTTCCGCGATGACGGGGAGTGCTACTCCATTCATAAGGAGGTATGAGGCACAACAATGGCGAAGATCGTGAAAACGAAAGTCTACAATTTTGGATTTTATTAATACTTGTTCCCAAGGGTGGCGAAGATCAATAGGCTTTTTAGGGTTATTACTGGGGAATACCAAATCGCTTTCTGAAGAGTGTTTTGACATAAGCTCCTTTAAGACCGCATGTGCATGTCCTGTTAGAGGAACCACCCGTATCTCACCATTTTTGGTTTCATGAAGCGTAATTTTCTCTTTTCTAAAATCCACGTCAGACCAACGGAGGTTCATCATTTCACCCTGACGCATTCCAGTGGCAAGCCCAAGAACTACTGCTATGTAAATATATGGGTTGGCGCTGCTCTTACAAGCCTCTAGTAGTCGCGTTCTTTCATCATCGTCTAAAAACCTCACACGTGGCTGTTGTGGTTTGCATACCTTACGAAGAGGGTTATCTTCAAGCCATCCCCATTCCTTAATGGCAACTGTGAATGTATGGGAAAGAGCCGATAGGTATCGAACTACAGTCGAGGATGAGCGAATATTTCCTTTTGGGGTTTTTCCCGCTAACAGATGGTCTCGATGTTCGCCAATTATAGCAGGCGTGACATCAACCAAAACGCAATGGCCGATCGTCTGTTTCCACCATCGTAGCTGTGCTTCTACGTTATGGGCATTCTTTGGCTTTCTTGGGAGGATTTCTTTAATGTATCGATCGATCAGATCACCCAAAGTGCGTTTTTTTGCGGCAGTTGTTTTGAAATAGCGACCCTCTTTCATGGCCGCTTCAGTTTTCTGAGCCCATCGCTTGGCGTCCGTTTTACGATCAAAGGTGGCCGTTTGCTGTGGAAAGCCTCTTAGACGGATCTGTACGCGGTATTTTGTCTTCCCGTCATCTCCGTTGCGTTCCTCAATATGCGCCATTTCCATAACCTTAAATAAAAGTCGTAATCCGCAGTCTACGATAAGTAGCAAATAATTGCAACAGCGGATAAAAAATCCGATCATATGTTTTCATAAATCGCTTTATTACAGATGTATAAATGTGAATGATTGAGCTGAAAGTATGGACTGGGGGAAATTTGGGGGAAATCGTTGAAAAGGTCGAATCGTGTTGGGTTCTGTTAGGATTTGTTCGGAGTTGTGTTTTGCAATTCCCCCGCTATTCCCCCATTTGGGAGATAAACAGCTTAGTGGGTTGGGGGAGAATAGGCTGCAAATCGTTGACTTGCAACCATGTGGAAAGAATGGGTCAACCTGGGCTTAAACCAGGGACCGACGGGTTATGAGTCCGCGGGGTGCCTTCACTTGGCAACAAATCGCAATAACTAACAGCAAGATGATAAGTGAGTTAGGGGATTTGAGTCTATTGCGATCTTTGGCCGTCTGTTGTCATTTTTAGGCCCTTAGTGGTCATCCAGTGGCCCGCAGCTCTGAGAACTCAGATGAGAGGCAATTTTGTGAACCTAGCAAGCCTATGCTGCCAGGTGTTGCTAGGTTTTTTCCGCCTTATTGCCAGGTTTGGCTAAAACAAAGACTTTATGGGGGCATTTGAGATAGTTAAATCGATGTATTTTTTTAAAAGGATTTGATAAGCATAAAATAAACACCATCATGAGGTAATATGCGGACGTTAGATGACTTACATCGGATGGAATGGGAAAAGCCCTACCTAGAAGCATTGGTAGATGCCTTATGCCCTTCTGGCGATGTTCTCGAAGTGGGGTTTGGTTCAGGTTATGCTGCAGTACATATACAAACCCATCAGCCTAAGCATCACACTATTATTGAGATTGACCCAAATATCTTCGAACAAGCAGCACAATGGGCAAAAAACCGTTCGAATGTCGCAGTGATCCAAGGAACCTGGCAGAGCATTCTTCCCGAGCTTGGGAGTTTTGATGCGATTTTCTTCAATGATTGTTCATTCGTGTTGGAAGCGGAAACACTTCAAGTACAGAAGATGGGACGAGCAGCTTTAAATTCCAAAGAGGAACTGGAAAGTTGGGTGGAAGATAAGATTCCTCAGTTAAAGAGTATGCAATATACTGATGCCGATCTGGACGCCTTTTATCAGGAAAGCGGGAAGCACTATCCATATGAGACGGCGCGCTTTATAAGCGAGCTACACAGTAAGGGACAGATTTCTTCAAGACAATACGAACAGATGATTAATGACCATCATCTGGAAAAAATGACACCACACACAAAACCATCGGTGCGTAACAGTATCTACTCCATGAAAGATAATACTCGAGCTTTTCTGGAAATATGCTTGAAAAACCATATGCGTCCTGGAGCTATTTTTACCTGTTTTTCGAACAACCCTGCGTCAAAATATGACTGTCCGTGGTTTTTTGAACATATCATCACGAATCCAGACCTCGAATACCAGGAAAGATGGATGCCTGTAGATGTACCAAAGTCATGCACACAGTATGCATTCGATACAACTTTGATTCTCACTATCAAAAATGTGGGACAATCATGAGTACTGGCATCCCGCCTGTAGGTAGACCTAAGGCAATTCAGCAAATTGAAAGCAGTAAGATGAGCGCGATCGAAAGCATTCTTGAATCCAATTATGGCTCCATTCCTTATGGAACTCCTGCGGGTTGTAATTTGGTTATTCTACAAATCGGAAAAACTCCTCTTGAAGCTCCTATTCTGCTAAAGGCAGGAAACATTGAACCTGATGCTCCGCAGCATTGGGGCTCAGTTTCCAAGCAATTTGCTGCGGCTAGTATTCTCAAATTGATTTCTGAAGGAAAACTCTCGTTGGAAGATGATATTCGCGATCCGAAATTTGGTCTCAATTTGCCCGAGTTTATCTATGCAGGCCATGTGCAAACAATCACTGTGGGGAATCTCCTTCGGATGCAAAGCGGACTTCAAGAAATGACGACATTGACAGCACTAGCAGGTACGGATGACCTTTCAAGCACCATCGAGGAAAAGTTCACGATTTTACGCAAATATCCCTTTCTCGATGCAAAGCCAGGAACCACCGAACAATACTGTAATACTAATTATTATTTGCTTACCGCGATTGTGACAAAAATGGATCCAAAACAACGTTTGTTTCCAGATTATGTCCGAGAGGAGATTTTTCAACCCTGTCAGATGGAATGCCGATCTTGCACCGACCCTAGCTCGCCCAACTCTATTCAAGGCTATGATCCAGGGTTTCATCCTATTCCTCTGCAATATAAGGGATGGGGAGCAAGCGGTGTTATCGGAAAGCCGAGTGAGATGGCAAAGTGGAATGCCTCTATTGATCGCAAAGAGCACGAGGATCTTTTAGAGCCTGGACGTCGTCTGGCCACTTCAAAAGAGGTCTATAGCTACGGATTAATTGTGGGAAAACAAGAAGGGTATACGGTTGTGCGTCATGCGGGATCGATTAATGGTTTCGTCACCCAATTCGTGTGTTTTGAGCATCCCGATCCTAGTAAAACATTTGCATTTTTTCTCGCATCCAATGTCGATGATATTCCCAGAAGCGAGCTTACTACGTCTGAAATTGCTAATGCGCTCGTTGGCAAAGACCTGCATATGGAAATTTCAGTGCCTCCCGAGCCTCCAATTCCGATAACTGTTGATGTTGAAATGCTAATGCCTTATGTGGGGATTTATGAAAACAAAGCTCTTGGTTTGCAATATCAAGTGTCTATAAAAGACGATCGGATATTGCTACTTTCATTGCTAAATCCGCATAGGGACCTTGTCCCTTTCGTTCCCACCAAACCTAACCAACTAAAAGAAAGCCATGGGATTATTTTCTGCGGACCAATCGGGGATGTGCTTGAACTTACACATAATGGATTAATCCTTCGAGGAGCGAAAGTAGCGCCCTTTGTTCTAGAGAGACGTACATGAAGAATGTGAAGAAAACTTCCATAGTTTTAACCGATAATCATTACAATACGCCTGGGACTTCCCTTGTCGCTTTTCAGTTCCAGCCATATTGGAACGCTTCTTTGGAAGCTAGAATACGCCAGTCTTTAGTCGAACATACTTCCTTGGATAGCAAAGATGTCTACCTCATCGATGGCTTTTTCTCCAGCAGCGAGGGGCAGGAGATCCGGGAGTATTCTGCGCGAGCGGCATTTAGCAGAAATAGTTATGGGAGCCCTGAAGCTATCGAAAAGGGTGAACGGCCGGCTAGATCAATGAATGGCAAGGAAAGATGGCAATTTTTCTCCAATCCTCCTCAGCCGATCCTGGAACTTTACAACTTGTTTGGTATGGTAGCTCATTGTCTGGGAGCGGAAGTGTCGACGCTGCCATGGGAATTATGCGATGCTAACCGCAATGGATCGCCCTCGGTCATCGGGAACTTTCTCGATGAAGCCTCACAGGAAAGCATGGAATTGGGCAAGCATCGTGATTGCGATCCTGCATCCAAGGTCCCCTTTGGGATTCCTATTCTTTACCATCAAGAGAGTGAATTCCATCCTTCACAGTTTGTCAATGGTGATGTAGGCAAACCATGGCTGATTTCTGTCATGTTATATGCAACCGATGAGGCATTCCTTCCCGAATATCGTTTGGGAACAGCCTTCTATAACCAAATAGGAGAACCTGCGCTCAAAGCAGACTGCCTCCATATGCGTCTGGTCATTTTCGAGGGAGATATCATCCATAGCATCGAAGCATCGAAAATCCCAACCCCTGTCAAAACCTGGCGAGTCTCGTATGTTTTCAAATTAGTCCTCAATCCCAAACAACCAAACCAATCTATTAAAAAAATGTTCTCAGAGTGGATTGGCAACTTTTGACCTGATCCCCAAAAACTAGTCCACTCAAGATTAGAGGTTCGTGATAAACTACCTAACCAAAAAGGACACGAACCATGAAAAGCAGATTCACAGAAGAACAAATCATCGGCATCCTCGGCGAGGCCGAAGCAGGAGCCAAAGTAGCAGAATTGTGCCGTCGACATGGCATTTCTGACGCGACGTACTACCTGTGGAAGAACAAGTATGCAAATATGACTGTTCCTGAAGCCAAACGTCTGAGGACTTTAGAAGCTGAGAACTCTCGATTGAAACGGATTGTTGCAGATCAACAACTCGACATTGTTGCCCTCAAGGACGTGCTTTCAAAAAAGTGGTAACCCCACAGGCAAAGCGAGCATGTTGCCAGGCCATGGTGGAAGCCCATGGCCGCAGTGAAAGGCGAGCATGTCAGCTTGTGGGGGCAAACCGAGCCAGCATACGCTATGTGAGCCACAAGCCCGAAGAAGGGCTTTTGAGGGGGAGGATAACCGCGATTGCCCATGAGAAGCGTCGTTATGGATACCGGCGTATTCATGTGCTTCTTAAGCGCGAAGGAATCTGCATCAATCACAAGAAACTATTCAGGATTTACAAACAATTGGGGTTAAAAGTGCTCAAGCGTGGCGGTCGAAAAAGAGCTTTGGGAACAAGAATGATTACAATAGCGCCAACAAGGAAGAATCAGGAGTGGTCGTTAGATTTTGTGCA
Source organism: uncultured Verrucomicrobiae bacterium (assembly GCA_963839895.1). Lineage (GTDB taxonomy): Bacteria > Chlamydiota > Chlamydiia > Chlamydiales > Rhabdochlamydiaceae > CAJCIW01. The sequence goes on along the minus strand of CAWIWQ010000001.1, from coordinate 1,010,245 downwards.
TGATGTGCTCGCCAACGGGAGGAGAATCCGCATGCTGACAGTAGTGGATGATTTTACCAGAGAGAGCATCAAGATTGCTGTGGATACATCCCTCAATGGGCAACGGGTCTGCGCAGAACTCGAGCAAGTCATAGAAGCACGAGGAAAACCTGACAGGATTTTGAGCGATAACGGCACAGAATTTACCAGCATGGCAATCCTACAGTGGTGCCAAGAACAGGGAATACGGTGGGATTATATCCAACCCGGCAAACCCTACCAGAACGGATACATCGAGAGCTTCAATGGGAAGCTCCGGGATGAATGCCTAAATGAAAGCATTTTCGTGAATCTGCAAGAAGCAAAGAGGCTTGTAGAGACATGGAGAGAAGAGTACAATACACGACGCCCTCATAGCTCCCTCAATGGAAAGACTCCGGATGAGATGGCTCAAGAGGAAGAGAAATTAACCGGAACCTCTAGCTAGGACTGGACTAAAGAAGGGGGCAAGGTCACTTTGCTGTGCAGAAAAGAGCATGAGGGTATTTTTAAGCAGTTATTTCCTATTTCTTCTGAGATTGAAAAGGCGAAAGAAGATAAAAGAGTCTAAACTCTATGAGCGTGACATGAGTGGAGCCTTCTTCCTAAAAAGGGACTAGATCTCTAGCTGATGCCATTCTGTTACTTTTACTTGATCATAGAGAATCTGATCGTACTCTTTCACAAATTTCTCTACATACTCCGATGTTTCATGATTTCTCAAATCGTCTAGTTTTCTCCAACGCATCAAGATGAGAAACTCATCATTTTTATCGATAGGCTCCAATAGATTATATTGCAAACACCCAGGAGCCTTTCTACTTGTAGGGACTAGTTTAGTTAGGGCTCTCTTTAATTCATCCTTTTTGCCTTGAACTGCCTTAATGGTCTCGACAACAAAAATTTCCTTGCTCATTAGCAACCCTTGAGATTGAACCTTCTAAATTTTTCTATAGATTCTATCAGGTTTTCAGATTTTGGGCTGACGCAAAAGAAGCGATTTGTTGTTGATGACGTGCGCTTGCCTCCTTTTGGGGTTGGAGTATCGATTAATAGTCGTCTTTCTTTACCGAGCAAACCTGAATTGAGATGAACGAGGGCGTAAGATCCCAAACGGGATTTCCAGTAGGTGAGATGACGTTTGGTGTCATCTGCGGAGCGATGATGCTCAAGAGCCCCATCTAGAGAATAGCGATCGATGTGCTCATTGAAGGTGTGAAGTTTTTTATGCTGATCGAATTTGTACTGGCCCAGCTTGATTTGTCTTTCGACCTCTTGAGCCCAGTTTTCGGCTTCCACTTTCCGCTCAAAATGATCGCAGATTGTGGGGTGTCCTTTCATGCGGATCACCGCACGCCAGCCTTTGCCGTCTTTGCGTTTATAGATAGATGCCATAGTCCAACCTTATGTGTTTGAGGTTCGGTTGGATGGCGTGCTGGTTAAAACTATTTTTCATTGCACCGCTACTGCACCGTAATGGGTGAATTTAAACTTTAACTTGTTATTTAGTCAAATCTAAATCGACCTATCTACAGTGGAATGAGTGCTTTAGAAAAATGGGGCAAGCAGGACTTGAACCTGCGACCAGCGGGTTATGAGTCCGCTGCTCTAACCACTGAGCTATTGCCCCGAGAGAGGGGATGATAGCGGAGAGGTGTTGGCTAAATCAAGAAATTTAAGAAGCAAGACGTCGTCGTTCTTTGAGGGGAATGAGGGCGGCGAGGGAGAAGAGTGCGGAGATGATGAGGATAAAGCTGGGCATGGCGGCATTACCGGTGAGATGGATGAGATAGAGTGCGAGAAAGGGAGGTGTGCCGCCGAAGATGCTACTGGCGGTCGTATAGCTCAGGCCGATCGAGGTGTAGCGGACAGGTGTGGGAAACAGGTCAGCCATGACAACGGGTAGGTAGGCGGAATAGCACGTGAAGAGCAGGACGACTAGGACAAGCAGGGGGATAGCGAGAATGAAAATGTGAAGGAGGCTGAAAATAAAGAGTGGATAAATGAGCAGAATAACGCCAATGGCGGAGGCGATCATTAAAGGTTTGAGGGGAAAGTGGTTGCCTAATTTGCCAAATAGGGGAAGGGCAATCGTTGCAATAATGATTAAGATGGCATTGATGATCATACTGGTAGTGAAGCTAAAGCCGAGTTCACTTTGCACATAAATGGCAGTGAATAAAAATATCAAAAAATCGCCGGTTAAAGGAAAGGCGGCGAGTAGAAAACCTTTGAATAGGGGTTTTTTGTAGCGGCGAAAAGTTTCGAAGATTGGAGTTTTAAGGACTTTATTGTGTTTTTCTAAGGCGGCAAACAGTGGTGTTTCTTTGAGTCGATAGCGTAAAAAGCAGCCGATTAATCCAATGGCACCGCTTAACAGAAAAGATAAGCGCCAGCCCCAATCAGCGAGCTCGGCGGGGGTAAGTTTCTGATCGAGAATAATGCATTCAACGATGCTGGCTAAGATACCGAGTTGCGGGCTGACAAAGGTCCAACTGCTGACGAAATTGCGCCGCTCAGGAGCAATACCTTCGGTGAGATAGCACATGATTCCTGATAATTCCCCACCGGTCAGCACGCCTTGTACGAGTCGTAAAAAGACGAGCATGAATGGGGCAAGCATCGCCAAATGCATATTGGTAGGCAATAAACCAATGCCAATTGTGGGAATGGTCAACATGATAATTGAAGAGATCAGCGCGATTTTGCGCCCATATCGGTCGCCAACGTAACCGAAAAGAAGGCCGCCAAGAGGACGAGAAAGAAAGCCAACTGCAAAAATCATTAGGGTGTAAAGCAAGGCAGTTCGCGGTGAAGCCGTGTGAAAATACTGCTGGGAAATGATCGGAGCTAAATAAATGAAAAGGGTGAACTCATAAAATTCTAAGAAACCGCCGATACAAACAGAAAAAATGGTAGTGCGATCAGAACGTGCGGACAAGCAATAACCCTTTTTTATCGCGAGATATAACAAATATGAGATTTATTTGGGCATAGGAATGAGAATGGCTTCGACAAAATTTTTATAAGCAATAATGATAGTATTATTACGTAGCTTAGGAGCTAATTCACGTAATTGTTCCATAGAAACTTGCCAAATTAGATCCGGAGTTTTTTCTTCAATTTCAATTATGGGTTTTGCTTCCTCTTGCAAGAAAAAATGATACAAACAGTTTTGATGAAATAAATAAAATTTAGTGGGAAAATTTCGGCATATCAATACTGAGTTACGCAAATTTTTATCATTTTTTAAGTCTTCGTGGCTTATAAACGCAAAATCCCTGATTGTTGAATCATCGCCGGTTGTGAGGAGTTTTATCTTAAATTTAACAGCACAGCATTCAACTGTTTTTTTTGCGAGTTGCTCTAATTCAGATGAGCAATCTTGAACCGCATATTCAGGTTTTTTGAGAATTTCTATGGTGCCAAGATGGATCAATTGTTGCGCAAAACGTCGCAATCCGTTCCACAGCTTGCAAATCATTAGCCATAATGCGAAAATTTTAGACTTCCGTAATAAATTTGGACAAGGGGTTTATTTCTTACCGCGATGCATGGCGCGTTTAACTTTACGCATCATTTTTCGCTCGATTTTGCTCAAATGCATTCCGCGTACTTTTCGCTTAACTTTACGCTCAGCTTTGACGATGTTCTTCTTTAGGCTTGCGTATCCATGAGCAAACATCCCATTTTTACTGCTGAGCTCATGGTATTTTTTCATCATCTTTTTTTGGATTTTTTTCCCTTCTTGGGTGCTGAACAACAGGGTCGTTAAGGCAGCGACGGTTGATCCCACGAGGGCGCCAATGAGAAATTTATTTGAGTGGTGTTTGTGCATAATTAGCCTCTTTTTTTGAGTTTTTTCCATAGCTGGACACCATTGGCTGTCCAATCGATGAGTTCAGCAAAGTTGTTGCCCTGAGAAGAATGGAACGATTTACTGAATTGTTCGATCGTCATGCGAATTTTATGCATGTCGATTCCCTTTTTTCCACGCGCCATGGAGACTGCGGCAACGCCGAGAACGCCGCCGATGATGGCTCCCAGGAAAAAATCTCGTGTGTCGTGATGTTTTTTCACCGTTTTCTCCTGAATTTGTTAAATAGAAGTAGCCCGTCAGTGGCAAAATTAAGGACATTGGCTACTGTATCCAGATTTTTAGTTGTTTTAGACTCGCCTTTTTTTTTACCCATGTGTGCTAGTGGGCGGAATAAGATATTCAAGCGCTCTGATTTTTCTTTAAGGTCTGAGACCAAGTAATTTGCATTCTTAATGAGCGGATCACATTGCTTGAGAGTGCGTATGACCCTAAACAATGCAATTACTAAAAATGTTACTAAAACTAAAAACGCTAATACGGCTAATGCAATAGATGCTTCAATAATCGTCATTTTCGAACTATATTATATTGTTGTCCTTATTTTTATTTTGGGGTTATTTATTTATTATGTAAATAAAAATTTTAAAGAATTTAATAAAAATTTTTTTGATGAATAACCCTCTCTCGATTATATAGGGCTTAGGGGGATGGATTGTCCCTGGGGGTCGTTTGAATAAACAGTGGATAGCTGTACTGAGCTTTTCTTTATGCTGCTACAGCTATGCTGAAACGCTTGATAATGATTTAATCAGCAAGTTAGGTTCGCCGGTTCTGTCGCGAACAGATAGCCTGCCCATAGAGAGTTTTGCGGATGCGACCGATCCCTATCTCGAGGGGTATATACAGGCCCTGATCGATGTGCATTACTATGAGTATCAGGTCATTGTCATCGTAAAGGATCACAAGGTTCTTCTCGCCAATCTTCCTCATAACGACCTGTTGGCAAAGAGTATCATTGCTTTTGTCAAGGATTTGCCGGGGGTAAAGTCGGTAGAGGTGACCAAGCTCTCAAAGCAGGAATTAGAAAAGCGCAAACAATATGTCGAACAGCCGCGGGTCAATGGGGTATGGTTCCCTCAATCGACGGTTTTATTTGCTCCGCTGGTGGCTGACCCTAGGCAGCCGACGAACTCGGCGGCGCTGCGGGTAGGTGATAAAGTGATCGGCGATATTGTGGCGGCTGTATCGCTTGGGGATGATTTTCCCATCTTTCGCTGGCTGAATGTCTGGGGCGGCGATATGCAGATCGGCATTGAAGCCGGGATCTGGGCTGTGTTCAATTACAAGAATATACCGCATCGGCCAAAACATGAGACATGTGAGCTGGTCAATACCGACTTTTTAGTAGGCATTCCTTTGACTTATGCCATTGATCAGTGGTCGTTTCGTTTTAGGATCTATCATATCTCTTCGCACTTAGGGGATGAATACCTTGTTAACCACCGCAATGCGATCAAGCATCGCAAAAATCCGAGCATGGAAGCGATCGATCTATTCGCTTCTTATCAGTTTTCAAGCCATTTACGGGTATACTTTGGCCCCGGGGTTGTGTTCCATAGCGATCAATCCTTTAAGATTAAGCCGCTGTATGTTGAATATGGTGCTGAGCTTCGGATTTTAGGCAGTAAGTTTGATTATCATCGGTTATACGGGACCCCATTTTTCGCTGTTCATCTAGAAAACTGGCAGCAGCGGCATTGGGATCTGGATTATACCCTGAAATTGGGATATGAAATCAGCAAATTGCAAGGGATTGGTCGAAAAATGCGCGTGTATATCGACTATCACCATGGCTTCTCTTACGAAGGGCAGTTCTTTAACAAGCGCACGCAATACGGCGAATTCGGCTTTTCTTGGGGTTTCTGAGATCATTGAACGATGACAAACCCATCTTCATATGGGGGGTAATTGGGGCCAATGGCCAAAGTATTGGCGAAGAATTGCCGGTAAACCTTAAGGCCTTGCTGGGCATTGTTTACACAATAAAAGCAGTTGCTGACCCATTCGGAGCCGGTGATGGTTTTGGCGGCGAGGTTGCAGCGGTAACGATAGGAGACTTTTTGGCGCCAGTAGTCGGGCATACCGAAGAGGAGTACAGGCGTGGGCATGGTCATTGAGCCGACCTTGCGGCGCACCTCTTCCAAGCAGTGCTCAAAATCCGTGCCATAACCTCCGGTGAGAATGATCGGAAAGTCGAGGTGGAATTCCGCTTGCCGTTCGACGAGTTTATCGAGCCGGTAGGTCATTTTGGCTTCGATGTAGGGGTTTTGCTTTTGCTCTTTGATGTTGAGGTTTGCGCTATTGCGAAAATCGACGATATTGGCGCAGGAGAGAATACCAATTCGCTTGGCCACGCGGTTGCCGACTTCCATTAAACCGGGACCGCCGCCGGTGACAAGGGCAATGGGGGTGTCAGGATTGAGTAGCGGATGAGAGTATTCAGCGCGCATGGCGGTGATGCCATGTAGAAGATTGGCGAGTTCTTCTTCAAAGTTGCCGTGCAAAAGGGTAGAGCCGTAGATGCCGAAGGCCGTGGATTTGACGAAAGTATCGATCAGCGGATCGGGGACAAACATCCCAGAATCTTTTCCGGGTTTAGGTATGTACTGCAGCACTTGACCGGAAGTGTCATCGACCCAATAAACGGGGATACCGAATTTGGCGAGGTCGAGGAGCATGGAGCGGTCTTCATGAGAGAAAAAGTTGCCATAGGAAAGCGAAGGATAGCGGAAATAAATCCCCTTCAAGCAGCGCTGGACAAGATCGCTAAGCAGCAAGCGTTTCATCAAGGGTGAAGGAAAATAACGTGTGAGGAGGATTCCTTGAGAAGTGATCAGGCCATCTTCGATACTTTTTAAAAAAGCAAATTCCGACTGTTGTTCGATGTAACGCTGAACGAGTAGAGCTTGTTGCGCGGGATAAAACAGCCCAGGAAATTCGCTCATGTGGGTTTGGCGGGTGATCCAATCTTGCGGCTGCAGGTGCAGCATTTGCTCGCCTTTGACGACAAACACAGAGGCGCGTTGTTCGATGGGGAGTGGCGCTGTTTCGAAAGCTTTGAATAGAGTATTGGGTTGTTCTAAGCAGCTTTGCAGCTGATCGCGGTCCGCAAAAAATACGTGTTCGCGGTGCGGCTCAAGCGTGAAAAACTCGACGGGCATCACTGCGATTTCTTGATCAGAAGATCCGTATAATTCGTAAACATCGCCAGAAGCTGTCGTGTCAGGCTCGAGAACGTTGGCGGTGGTGTGGTTGACGCCTGGGGGAAGTAAAGCATCCACGACTTTGCCAAAAGCGGTACGGATATGCAGCGGTGCGGTACGTACGAGGAGCATTTCGCCTTTGACGACTTTGCGCTTGGCCAGCGGAAAGAGAATTTGATCGAGTTGGATGAGTGTTCGCAGACGGAAATTGGTATGGGCTAAAGCTTTGCCGATGGTCGGCATCAATCCTAAAACGGCCTCTTCATCGTATTTGAGCGCACCTTCTTGCAATTGCAAAAAAGCGATTGTGCGGCCGTCGACTTTTTCCAAAAGCAATTCATCACGTCCTTTTGGACCACCCAGAGACAGCAGCGGTCGTCCTTGCCGATCGGTTCGACCGAACATACGCAAGAGATAATCGGGATTGCGCACGCGGCGACGTGGGTCGGCGGCAAAAAGTTTGCCAATATGTGCCCCTTCGCTGATGTGATCGAGCAGGGCGATGCCGACTTTGCCATAACCTTGGAGATGAATGCGCACTTTTGCCGTGAGATTTTGGGGATCGATTTCATATCTTTGGGGGATTCCATTGAGTCCCAGCTGGGCGAGGGTGCTTTTTAAATTAAACGAGATGTATTCATTCTCGAGTTGGAAGCCGACAAAGGCGGGTGAAATATTTTGAATGAATAGATCCACTTCGAGCTGATCAGGCGCAGTTCGGCTGAGCCAGGTGATCATCCCATCTGGGGTGACGAGGTCAAAATGCGCTGGAAACAGGTAACTCTCCATAGGCTCACATTAACTGAGGGGAAGAAAAAAAGAAGGACGAAAACCAACGCTTGAGCATTATTTTTTGCGGCGCTAGAATGAGCTTTTTATCGAGATAGGTTCATGATCAAGCGCACTGTTGGCACGCACGATGGTTCTTTTCATGCCGATGAAGTGACGGCTTGTGCGCTGCTGCTCGTCTTTGGACTGATTGATCGAGATAAGATCGTCCGTTCGCGCGATTTGACGGTGCTCGAGCAATGCGAATATGTCTGCGATGTCGGTGGGATTTATGATCCAGCGCGCAAGCGGTTCGACCATCATCAATCTGAATACACTGGGGAATTGAGCAGCGCGGGGATGGTCTGGCTCTACATGAAAGAGCAGGGGATTGTCGATCAAGCGACCTATGATTTTTTTAATCGCTCGCTGATTTGGGGTGTCGATGCTCATGACAACGGACGGATGACGCCGGAAGTGGGTGTTTGCACATTTTCTGGGGTGGTCAGCAATTTTGTGCCGCCGATTTATGATGCGCCGGCGGAAGAACAGACTAGAGCGTTTTTTGAGGCAGTGGATTTTGCTGAAGGGCATTTACAGCGGCTACTGCTCCGTTTTCGCTACATTCAATCGTCTCGAGAAAAAGTCGCCGAGAGCATGAAGAAAAAAGAAAAATACCTGTTTTTTGAAGAGGCGATGCCGTGGATGGAATGTTTCTTTGAGTTGGGTGGGGAAGCGCATCCTGCTCTATTTGTCGTGATGCCATCGGGCGGTCATTGGAAGCTGCGCGGTATTCCTCCCACACTTGAGGAACGGATGAAAGTACGCATACCGCTGCCACAAGAGTGGGCGGGTTTGATCGATGAAGATTTAAAGCGGGTATCGGGAATTCCAGGGGCGATCTTTTGCCACAAGGGGCGCTTTATTTCGGTTTGGGAAACGAAGGAAGATGCGTTTAAAGCATTAGAATATGTTCTGGGGAGGTTTGTCCATGACAACAGTATTCGCTAAAATTATTCAGGGCAAACTCCCGAGTAAAAAAGTTTTTGAAAATGAGCGGATTTTGGCGATAGAAGATATTGCTCCTGTAGCGCCGGTCCACATTTTGATCATGCCGAAAAAAGAGATCCCCAATTTGCAAGCAGTCACGCCTGAAGATATGTCGCTCATCGCGGAGATCATGAGTGTGGCACAGCAGCTGGCAAATGAATATAATATTGAAGACGGTTATCGACTGATCACAAATAATGGTCATGAAGGGGGGCAAATCATCTTTCATTTGCACTTTCATTTGATCGGCGGACGGCAGCTGTCCCATCAATTAGGGTAGCCGATGCGCACAACATTCTGTTTGCTCGCGCTAACTCTTGTCACCCATATTTTTGCTTCAGAAGAAGAGTATAAAAAACGGATCTATGATCATTTGCTGATCGCTGATCGGTTATCTGCGGTACAAGAGGCCAAAAAAGCCCTTGAATTGCATCCTGAATCAAAGTCTTTGCAACTAGCTTATATTCGCGCTCTGTGTGAAAAAGGGGATGAAACCGAGGCTATGGAGCAATGGGTAGAAACATCGCTGAAATTTCAAGAGGAAAAAAATAATCGCCGCATGCTGGAAATGCTGGCTTGGGGCGTCCTGAACAAAGGCGAAACTTCAGCGCAGCTCAATATTCGGCTCAATTCCATGTTAGGCGCGGCTTTTACACACGATGCCAAAGCGATCCCGATGTTACTTGCGCATTTGCGGGGAAGTAACGCATTGATGCGCTCGATAGCGGTTAAATTGTCCGCTTCTTATGGCGATGCGCCGCTTAAAGATGAAATCGCACGGCTTCTCAAAGAGGAAAAAGTCTGGTATGTGCGTTTGGATGTGATCCAAGCTGCGGGAATGTTGCGCATGCATGAGAGCAAGGCCGATCTTGCCGAAATCATCGGCAATCCGCGCACGCTGGCCGAGGAAAAAGCCGCGGCAATTGTGGCGCTAGTGAGCATGTATGATTCAATCGAGCGGCAAGAGCTCATGGGTCTTGTACAAAGTGGACGTGCAGGTTTAAGGCAATTGGCAGCTGAAGTGATTGCCCATCTCAGTCGTGAAGAGGATTTAGATCTACTGCTACCACTGCTTCGAGATGCTTCGTCGGATGTGCGGATTTCGGCTATAAATGCTTTAGCTTTGATGCGTGTGCAAAAGATCGGAAAGGTGGACGTGCGCGAACTGCTCGCTGAAAATTTGAAAGCGAATCCCGAAGTGGCCATTACAGCGGGGTACGCGTTGTTACTTCTCAATGAGCAAGAAGGGATGCAAGCACTCGCTCCTTGGCTTAAATCAGAAAATGGGCAATGGCGGCGGCTATCTTCTGCAGCGCTCTCGGTCAGCGGTAAATACGGTTTAAAATTAGCGCTCAAAGAGCTTAAAGAGACGCAAGACCCGTATGTGAAGGTTAATTTAGCTTTGGGATTGATCGGACAGCGGGTCCAAGTGAAAATGGCCTGCGATGCGATTCATAGCGTTTTCGATCAAGAAAAAGAAGTGCTTTGGATGTGGGATACCCAGGGTAATCCGCTGTTTCGATCGCTAGCGCCTAGTCGTGTCAAACACATCGATACGATTCCCCATTATCCTGTTGTCGTCGATCAGCTCGTGCGTCTCGATTTACTTTCGGTACTCAGCATTGTGCGGTACCCCAATGCGCAAGCGGCGGTGAAAGGATTTTTACAGACCCATTCTTGGGGGGTGACGGGAGCTGCAGCGGCCACTCTACTCAAAGAGGGCGATGATGAAGGCCTGACTGCTGTGCGCGATCTTTTGACCGATCCTGATGAAAATATCCGCGTGCAGGCAGCGCTGATTTTAGCAATTGTCGGTAGCGATGCATCTGCTGTGAAAATTTTGCAGGAAGCGTATTTTCACGTCGATCGTGAAATGAAAGTGCATATTCTCGAAGCTCTTGCGCATATCGGCGATCCGGCTACAATCCCTTTTCTGCTCGATATTTTGAAGGAGCCGTTTCAAGTGCTGCGCGTTGTTGCAGCTTCAGCTCTAATTCAATGTTTGTATCACTAGGAGGGTATGGATAATTTAAAGCGCATTGACGATGTTCAAAAACATTTGCAAAAGGAAAAGATCGATGGTTGGCTGTTGTATGATTTTCATGCAGTCAATACTCTGGCTCGCGACTTTTTAAAAATTAATCCCCACACTTTGATCACGCGCCGCTTTTTTTACTGGATTCCAGCGAAAGGCAATCCGCTTAAAATCGTGCATCGGATTGAGCCGCATGTTCTAGATAACTGGCCGGGACAATCTTTAGTTTATTTGAAGTGGCAAGAGCTCGAAGCGCAACTGGCCGCAGTTCTTAAAGGAAGTAAAACAGTGGCGATGGAATTTTCGCCGCGCAATGCCATCCCTTACGTCTCAAAGGTTGATGGGGGAATGGTCGATCTCGTGCGCAGTTTTCATGTGGAAGTGGTCTCGTCTGCTTCCTTTGTGCAGAATTACACTTGTGTTCTCGATGCCGAGCAGCTCCAGATGCATTTAGCGGCAGCCGATTTGCTCGATCGCACTGCAGCAAAAGCTTGGGAGAAAATTGCTCATGCGCTAAAGCACAATGTGCCCATCGATGAGTATCAGGTGCAGCAGTTTATTCTCGGGGAGATCAACTCGCATGGATTTATCGCAGAAGCTCAGCCGATTTGTGCTGTCAATGCGCATAGCGCCGATCCCCATTTTGAGCCTAAGAAAGATCATGCCGCCATAATCAAAAAAGGCGATTTTATCTTAATCGATTTGTGGTGCAAAAAAAACCATCCGAAAGCGGTCTATGGCGACATCACACGTGTAGCTGTGGCTGATAAAAAGCCTACCGAAAAACAGCAGGAGATTTTTTCCATTGTGCGTGCAGCACAGCAGGCCGCAACTGATTTTGTGATTGAACGTTATGAGCAGGGACAAAGTTTAAAAGGTTTTGAGGTGGATCAAGTCTGCCGACAAGTGATCGAAGATAGCGGCTATGGGCAATATTTTGCCCATCGCACCGGACATAATATCTACACCAGCGATCATGGTCCAGGCGCGCATATCGATAGTTTGGAAACACTCGATCTGCGGGAACTCATCCCGCAGACCTGTTTTTCCATCGAACCCGGCATCTATTTACCTGAAGAATTTGGCATTCGTTTGGAATACGACGTCTATCTGGGAGGCGATCGCAAAGTGCAGATTACGGGAGGAATACAGGATAAAATAGAAACATTGCTTTAGGATTTCCTTTCCTCTTTCCAGCTAGATAAGCGGAGCAGATTTGCTCCACTAAATTGAATTAGCTCGTAAACCTTTTGTATATCATCGCACCAAAGAGCCGCAGATTTCCTATTGATTCTGGCAGGCTTTGCAATTGATTATCAGAAAGATTGACATGTTGAAGCTGGGTGAGATTTCCTATTACTTCTGGAAAGCTTTGCAATTGATTTTTATTAAGAACAAGGTATCGCAATTGAATAAGATTTCCTATTGCTTCGGGCAGGCTTTGCAATTGATTTTCACCTAGACTAAGAGTTTGCAGTTGCGTTAGAGTTCCTATTACTTCTGGACAGCTTTGCAATTGATTTTGATAAAGATAAAGCTCTTGCAGTTGCGTTAGAGTTCCTATTACTTCTGGAAAGCTTTGCAATTGATTTTTGCCAAGATCAAGATCTCGCAGTTTCGTTAGATTTTCTATTGCTTTGGGCAAGCTTTGCAGCCGGTTATTAGAAAGAAATAGATATCGCAGGTTCGTAAGCATTCCAATGACTTCTGGCAGGCTTTGCAGCTGGTTATGAAGAAGCCAAAGCTTTTGCAGTTTCGTTAGATTTCCTATAGCTTCGGGCAGGTTTTGCAATTGATTGCCGTTAAGCTCAAGCTCTTGCAGATTTGTAAAAAATCTGATTTCTGAAGGCAAAGAAGTCAGGTTTTTTCTTGATAATTCAAGTTCAGTGATATTGACAAAAGCTTCAGGATGTTTCTCCATCCATTCACTAATCTCTTCTGCAGTTTTAAGATCGGGTGCACCTGGAATTTTACTTTTAATCGCATTCCATAAAATGTGAAGATCAGCAACATTCCTCAAAGCATTGAAGCGTTTACTGACGGAGCAAAATACTAAAAGAGCTTTTAAAGGCAATTTGCCGATAATTCTTAATAACGTCTCATCGGGAAATTCTTCAAGCTGGCTTAATACAGGTGCTGGGATGGGTGAGTTATTGTTATTCTCATTTAAAGACAGGGTTTGGAGTAGTTGCGCGAGTTCTTGTTCAGTTTTTCTTTTGGCGACAAGGGTCAAATTGTCGTCGATATTCTTTACTAAGGCATTACAATTTTCCTTTTGGTCAGGATCCATGTTACCTAAATACTTCACATCGGATAAAAGCTTTTGGAGTTCTCTATCTATTTTATCTAAATCAGGATTTGGATCATGTAATGAATTAATAATTTTTAAGAATAGAAGATTTAATCCTTCAAATTGCGCATTCTTAAAAGTGTTCAAAAGTCTGTTGCACATCAGTTGAGTCTGTTCCAATGCGCTTTGCAAAGCTTGAATTTCTTTTTGGGAAGTTTCATCTTCTCCTAGAAGTTCTAATTTGCTTTGCAAAATGAATCGATAAGAGGAGAGTTGTTTTTGTGTTTCTTGTAAAAAAGGAAGCTTGGACAACTGGGTCTGGACTTTTGCGGAGGCAGTTGAGTTCTCTACATCGAGTTTGCACTTTTCTAAATTCTGAAACACATTAGGAATAATATTGTTTATAAAATCTTTTAAGCTAATTTCTTGACAAGACATGCTTAACCTTTAATGTTTAATATTGTAATAATATAGTATTATACTAAAAATTAGATATTATTAAAAATAATAATTTTTTATTATATAAAATATTTTAATTAGTTTCTAGGAATAGCCATAATAAAGACCATATAACAATCGAGGACAGCCTTTAGGATAGAAAAATAGATATAAAAATAATTTTAATTTTTTTTCGTATAAACTTCTGTCAACTATGAATGTAAATTACTAAATATAAGATACATAGTTAAAATTTATGGTGCAAAAAAAACCATCCGAAAGTGGTCTATGGCGACATCACGCGCGTAGCTGTGGCCGATCACAAGCCAACCGAAAAGCAGCAGGAGATTTTTTCCATCGTGCGTGCAGCGCAGCAGGCCGCAACTGATTTTGTGATTGAACCTTACGAATCTAATCTAAGTTTAAAAGGTTTTGAGGTGGATCAAGTCTGCCGACAAGTGATCGAAGCTAGCGGCTATGGGCAATATTTTGCCCATCGCACCGGACATAATATCTACACCAGCGATCATGGTCCAGGCGCGCATATCGATAGTTTGGAAACACTCGATCTGCGGGAACTCATCCCGCAGACCTGTTTTTCCATTGAACCTGGTATCTATTTACCTGAAGAATTTGGCATTCGTTTGGAATACGATGTCTATCTCGGCGCCGATCGTAAAGTGCAGATTACCGGAGGGATTCAGGATCAGATAGAAACTTTGTTTTAGGGTTTTTTATAATTTTAATAAAACTTTATTGCAAAATGCAATTGTTAATAATTTGTTCGCTAATTGCAATGCAAGATATTGCGATCGTAGTTGATTAATTTCTGGATTAGACTTTTCCAAATTGTCTTTTATATTATTGACCAAAGTTAAAAAAGTGGATTCTTGGAAAAAATCTGCTTGCGCTTCTTGACTGACGATATCTATTAAGACATCGTAGGTAAGCCCTAATTGTTTCAGGATTTTTTGCAATTCAGGTGAGGATTGTAAAATTGCTTCCACTTCAACTATTGAATTTTCATCAGCAATTTGGTCTTCTTCTTTTATGCTTGCGAGAAGTTCTTCCAATCGTGCTTTTACTATATCTTGCAGTAAAATTCTCACAATTTGACTACTACTATTTACTCCTAAAGAAATCCCTAAAGGATTACCATTACACTGAGCTTCTATCATTTCTTGAATTGCCTTTAAGGAAATTTCAATTAAAGTGACGTCATCGTGAAAATTTAATTGTTTTATAATTGAAGTTGCTCTCGTTGCAAACTTATCCGCATTAAAGGTTTGCATCATTGAATAAAAAGAGGGTCGTTGATCTTTAAAATGGTTTTCTAATTTCTCAGTAATGAGGCTATCTAAGCCCGCCTTTGAAAATGCTTTTTTTGCGGCCTCTATAGCTAATTCTCGATTGGTTATTAGGTCGCCGGAGAGCAAATTTAAAAAGTGTTCCGGGTAGAGTGCCCAATGTATCGTTTGACTCCCTCGCGAACAGTCCAAAATTTGTAGACATGTCCTTTCAAATTTCGCTAAATCTGATGGGTCGCTCGATAGATAATAAAAAACATAGTTGATGAGGTCTTTGGGAAGACACAACAGAAAGGCATCCTCAGGTTGTTGAACCCGAACAAGCGCATTATTATTGTTGTTATTGTTGTTATTGTTTGTGTTGCTGACAGTCATGTTTATATCTCCAATATAATTATATGTAATTACATAAAATATAGCATATAAATGATTTTATTAATATAAAAAGTTTTTTTAATTAAATGGAATTTTTAAATTATTTTTTATAATAATGCTGTCAGCTTAACCAACGTGTTTAGTGTTAACTTCTACAACATCTAAATCTTCGAAGGTGTATTTGAAGCGCTTATGGAAAACGCGGTCGTAAGGTAGGCAGGTGACAAGACTTAAGCAAGGCACGGCCTCGATCACAGCGCGTAGAATGTTTGAAATTCCATGCAGGAAAAGCTCGAGACTAAAACGAAAATTCATGAAATGGCGCAGTTTATTGCGCTGCAGTTTAAAGGTAAGAAATAAGCTGATTATGGCAAACCCTAAGCCGATGAGAACTTGCAGTTTTCCACCGAAAGCGCGAACACCAGCCGATAAGGCTGAGACAATTGGAATATAGCCGATCAGATTTAAGGCTTCTTCCGATTTGGCAAGTGTTCGAGCTAATTGCTCTTTTGTAACCATAATTTTTTTTAAGCAACGGGTGCGGCGGCGAGCAGGCGTTGCGAAAGCTGAGCTGTGCTCATGGTTTTAACATCGTGCGCTGTCAATGGCGTATGTGCTGTATCTTTAAAGGAAAAGAAATTGTTGAGTGCAATATGCCCGACTGCGACACCAATGGTGCGCTCCGATTGAGAAATAGGGGAGAAATCACCAACAGTATCCAAATTGCCTATAATCGTAGGTCTTTGTAAAACGGCATACACATAAGCTTGTTTGATTTTGGCTTCTAAAGCATCGCTTTCTGCTTCTAAGGCTTTGATACGGAGCTCATAAATCGGTTTGCGATTCGCTACGTAATCTTTCGTCGCGAGCTCATTTGCTTTCTGAAGATGTTTTTGCATTTCTTGAGTGGCCTTTTGTACGCTGCTCTCCCAGTACTTGTAGCGTGCGACGAGCGGCTCTAATGAGGAGGGGGCCGTCGAAATAATTCCAATTTGATTAAGTTGACTTTGGCGTTGCTCAGGACTCATCTGAATGAGTTCTTGATATTTGCTATGAATTTCTTTCAATTGCACAGCGCGTTTTTTAGCATTCTCGGAATTTTGATCAAATCTCCTAAAAATGGGTAAGGGTACCTGGTCGGCAACGAGCAAAGAGCAAATTCCTGCGATAGGTAAATAGACAGGAGCATAAACTCCGACTGCGATGAAAATACTGACTGCTAATGCTGTATAAGCGACAAGAGTGGCGACTGCGAGTACTTGCCACAATCTAGATTGTCTTTCAAAGGAAATTCTTAACTTCGGGTCGAGTTCTTCTGCGCAACGCGCAAGAAATTGCTTGGGAGGGGTTGCGACATTTGCTGGTACCGCAGAACTTGACATCGATTTGCCTCATCGTTAAAAAGTCCAGCGAGCATACCGACTTTTGCAATATTAGGCAACCAAATCTTAGTAAAATTAAAATTTTAAATTTACGCTTAGTTTTAAGGCTTCTTGCTTCATCCTGTGGAATAGGCTGGCTAAGCCATTTGAACGGCCAGGGGAAAGGCTGCTCAAAATTCCTAATTTTTCAAGAAAAGTTGGAGGGCAAGAAAGAACTGCCTCGGGCGGCTCGTCGTGATAGACGGCTAAAAGTAGGGAAGCGATGCCGGCAGAAATCAAAGCTTCAGAGTACGCGAGGAATTGGATCTTGTCGTTTTGAAGAGTGGCGTGGAGGTACATCTCGCTTTGGCAGCCTTTAACAAGATATTCATCTGTCTTAAAATTAGCAGGATAGGGCTGAAGTTTGCGTCTTAGCTCAATGATCATTTCATACTTTTGCTGAGTTGAGCTGCAGGTGGAGAACAGACGTATAACGTGCTCTTGTTTCTCGAGGCAGGAGTTGTAAATCGGAGAGTCCATCTTTATAAAAATTTGTTAAAGTTTTCTGGCTGCAAATCGCTGGCACCATTATAATATGGATTGACAATTTGAGGGAAATCTAGTTTGATATGTCCTTTTACTCTTAATCCCCAACTCTATGCCTAAAGAAGATACGATCAAAATTGATGGCTCTGTGGAAGAGCTCTTGCCCAACATGACATTCCGGGTGATCCTCGAAAATGGGATGCGCGTGCATGCTCATCTTTGTGGAAAAATGCGCATGCGGAACATCCGTGTGCTCGTCGGCGACGTCGTCACAGTCGAAATGTCGCCTTACGACTTAACTAAAGCGCGAATTATCTACCGTCAACGGTGACCTCAAGTTCAAAAAAACAACTTCTTTGAAAAATTGGGGTTGAATTTATTTGCCTTAGAGAATAAACTTTGCTGCTTTCGACCTGTAGTAGGGTTCTGCTCATCAGCAGTTTGAAGAGGCGGAAAGGACTGCCCCTAAGGGCCCAGATAGCTCAGTGGTAGAGCATTTGCATGGTAAGCAAAAGGTCGTAGGTTCAATTCCTATTCTGGGCAAAAGAACGAACATTTAAAACATAAGACAGGAGCCAACCGGAGGACATAATGGCAAAAGAAACATTTTCAAAGAACCAAACCTCACGTCAACATCGGAACAATTGGACACGTTGACCACGGTAAAACATCCTTAACAGCTGCGATTACTAAAGTTTTAGCCGAAGAAGGGAAAGCGAAATTTCGCGATTACGCTTCGATCGATAATACGCCTGAAGAAAAAGCGCGTGGGATTACGATTAACTCTACACACGTCGAATACGAAACAGAAAACCGCCACTATGCACACGTCGACTGCCCGGGCCACGCCGACTACGTTAAAAACATGATCACTGGTGCTGCGCAAATGGACGGCGCGATTCTCGTCGTCGCTGCAACAGACGGTGCGATGCCTCAAACAAAAGAACACATTTTGCTCGCGCGCCAAGTCGGCGTTCCTGCTATTGTCGTCTTCCTGAACAAAATGGATATGATCGGCAAAGGCGATGAAGAACTCGTCGACCTCGTTGAAATGGAACTCCATGAATTGCTCGAAGCGAAAGGCTACAAAAATGTGCCGATCATTCGCGGTTCTGCTCTTAAAGCTCTTGAAGGCGATGCTGAATACGTTAAGAGCATCAAAGAATTGATGAAGACTGTGGATGAAAAAATCCCAACTCCTACACGCGAAACAGATAAACCGTTCCTCATGCCGATTGAAGACGTGTTCTCCATCTCAGGACGCGGAACTGTAGCGACAGGACGTGTTGAGCGCGGTAATAGTCAAAGTTAACGATAAGTTACAACTCGTTGGTATTCGCGATACACAGGAAACTGTTGCTACCGGTCTTGAGATGTTTAACAAAACTCTCGATGAAGCACAAGCTGGAGAAAACGTCGGTATCCTCCTCCGCGGTGTTGAGAAAAATGACATCGAGCGCGGAATGGTTCTTGCCGCTCCTGGTACTTGCACGCCGCATACGAAGTTCAAAGGTACGTTTACGTTCTGACGAAAGAAGAAGGTGGACGTCATAAGCCGTTCTTTACAGGCTATCGTCCTCAATTCTATTTCCGCACAACGGACGTGACAGGTACTGTCACTCTTCCGACGGGACAGAAATGGTGATGCCAGGGGATAACGTCGAACTAGAAGCTGAACTCATCCACCCGATTGCGATGGAAGAAGGGATGCGATTTGCGATTCGCGAAGGCGGACAGAACGATCGGCGCAGGAACTGTGTCTAAGATTCTCAAATAAACCTTTTGAAATTTGGGTCGAGACTTTGGATAAATTGTCCCAAGTCTCGATGCCTGGTGGGTGTGTAGCTCAGCTGGTAGAGCAGCGATCTCCAAAGTCGCCGGTCGGGGGTTCGAATCCCTCCGCACTCGATGGAAAATTAACCTAATCGGAGTTTAAGGAATTAAACTCAGGTTATAACTCAAGACTGCTGCTATGTGTGCTATGGATGCAAAGCTCAATCAGCCGCGAGTTTCCACGGATGCTCCGATCCCTCAGGCATCGAAGAGAAAGCGGTTGTTCACTTACATACAGGAGCTCAAAGATGAGCTTAAAAAGGTTAGTTGGACGACTAAAGAGGAATTGATGCTTTCGACCAAAGTGGTTGTCGGCGCAACCTTCCTGTTTGGTATTGGAATTTACCTCTTTGATCTGGTGATTAAAGGGGGCTTAGATTTAATCGCACTTGTAGTGCACTTTATTTTTGGGTGAGCTTCATGCATAAGTGGTACGTCGTTCAGGTCGTTTCCGGACAGGAAAAGAGAGTGAAAAAGGCGATTGAAGAGAACCGAGAATCGAAATCGATGAGCGAGCTAGTCGATTTAGTGCTGGTTCCGACAGAAAACGTCGCTGAAGTTAAGCGCGGCCAGCAGCGGATTAACGAAAAAAAATTATGGCCCGGCTACATCCTTGTCAAAATGAATTTGACTGATGATTCGTGGATGTATGTGCGCAATACGAATGGCGTGCTCGGATTTTTAGGAGGAGAAAAACCCTCTCCGCTTGCTCAAGGTGAAGTCGATGAGATGCTTCGAGATCTCGAAGAAAAAAAGAAGGGCGTTGTGCAAAAACACAACATCGGCCCAGGAGACAAAGTCAAGATCACAGACGGTGTGTTCGTGAACTTCATTGGAACTGTGCAAGAAGTGTTTCACGATAAAGGACGTCTCAGTGTGCTCGTTTCGATTTTCGGAAGGGAGACGCGCGTCGATGATTTAGAGTTTTGGCAAGTGGAACAAGTCTCCACTGAAACAGAAGTTTCATAAAACAATAGCTCCTCCTTGCCTCTAGGGGGAAAATGAGAATTTTGAGGAAATAATGGCGAAAAAAGTTGTAAAAGTGATCAAGTTGCAAATCCCGGCGGGAAAAGCTAATCCAGCGCCGCCCATTGGACCTGCGCTCGGGGGAGCTGGGATCAACATCATGGGATTTTGCAAAGAATTTAATGCAAAGACGCAAGATAAGGCTGGGGATATTCTCCCTGTCGAGATCACAGTGTTTCAAGATAAAACGTTTACCTTTATTACAAAGCAGCCGCCTGTCTCGCGCATGATTCTGAAGGAATTAAACATCGAGAAAGGCTCGAAAATCCCTAACCGGGAAAAAGTCGGCAAGTTGACGAAATCGCAAGTGAAGAAAATTGCTAACAATAAACTCCAAGATATGCGCGCTTCCTCAGAAGAGGCAGCGATGATGCTCGTGATGGGCACAGCGCGTTCGATGGGAGTCGATATTATTGAAGGCTGAAAACTCAGCCAAAAAGGGGGGCCGCAACATTTAATGTTAAGGACCACCCAAAAGAGTCGGCGGCTCTTTTAACACCGTCGGAATGAAGATAAGGAAACTAGAATGCATCGAAGCAAGAGATTTCGGGAGATAGATAAGCTAGTGGACGCTATGAAGCAATACACACTAGACGAAGCTATCGAAATTTTGAAAAAATGCCCGCCGATCAAATTTGATCAAACGGTGGGTGTATCGCTTAAAACAGGCATCGATGTCCAGAAATCAGATCAGCAAGTGCGCGGAACTGTATCATTACCGAATGGTACAGGTAAAAGCGTAGTCATCGTCGTTTTCGCCAAAGGCGAAAAGATCAAAGAGGCGTTGAATGCTGGTGCAGATTTTGCTGGAAATGAGGACCTCTTTGAGAAAATCAAAGGGGGTTGGCTCGAATTTGATGCTGTGATCGCTACGCCAGATATGATGCGCGACTTAGGTAAGCTCGCTAAAATTCTCGGTCCGCGCGGGCTCATGCCTTCGCCGAAAGCGGGAACGGTGACAGCCGATGTCGCTAAAGCCATTGTTGAGGTTAAGGCGGGTAAAATTGAGTTTAAATCGGATAAGCACGGCGTCGTCAATACTTTGGCGGGTAAGCTCTCTTTCCAGGTCCAAAAACTCAAAGAAAATATCATTACGATTTTGTCGGCAATTGAAAAAGCAAAACCTGCGGGTGCGAAAGGGATTTACATGAAATCGCTCGCTCTTTCATCGACGATGGGGCCAGGTTTAAAGATCGATCTCCAGTCGATCGCAGAACTGCAAGGAGCTAAAGAGTAATATGAGACCAGAAAAGCAACTCCTTCTCGATGAAATTAAAGATAAGATCACCGGTTCTAAAGCGCTAGTACTCGCTAGCTATAAACGGCTCGAGCCGAATGCAGCTGCTGCGTTTCGCATCAATCTTGCGAAGACGGGCGGCTCTCTCGAGGTCGTAAAGAAGCGTGTCTTAATGAAGGCAGCGAAAGATGCTGGAATCACTTTAGATCCCGGAATATTACAAGGACACATTGCTGTTGTCTTTGCCGACCAAGACCCCATTCAAACGACGAAAACTGTTTATCAGTTTTCCAAAGAGAATGAAGAAGTTTTAGAAGTTATCGGCGGAAGGTTTGAAGGCTCCCTTTGTTCTGCACAAGATGTCGAACAAATCTCCAAGCTACCGAGCAAAGATGAAATGCGAGCTCAGTTTCTGGGCACGCTCGAGGCGCCGCTTTCGCAAACACTTGCGGTCCTTGAAGCCTTGCTTACATCCGTCATGTACTGCTTGGACAATAAAGCCGAGCAAAATAACGCTTAAATTTAAACAAGATCAAAAAAATTAAGAGGTTTAACCGTGTCTACTAAACATCAAGATGTCGAACAGTTAGTTGAGTCTTTAAGCCAGTTGAGCGTGCTCGATATGGCAAAACTGAAAACCGCCCTCGAAGAGAAATGGGGTGTAAAAGCGGCAGCAGCAGCGCCTATGATGATGGCAGCAGCTCCTGCAGCGGCAGCCGCAGCGGTTGCTGAATCCACTGAATTTAAAGTCACTTTAGAAGCTACGCCTGATGACAAGAAAATCAGCGTAATTAAAGTGGTACGCGAAATCACCGGTCTTGGCCTTAAAGAAGCTAAAGATAAAGTTGACGGAGCGCCACAAGTTTTGAAAGAAAGTTGTTCAAAAGCGGAAGCAGATGAGATTCTCAAGAAAGTCACAACTGCGGGTGGAAAAGTGACCGTGAAAGGTCTTTAATCGACGCATTGGACTGTGAATATGCGGGCAGAAGTCATGAAAAATTGACTTCTGCTCGTCGTTTTTAAAAAAAATTTTTAAGAAATTGTTTGATGCAGTTTCTTACCCATATACAAGAATTAAGCGTAGGAGCCGTTTCGATGTTAAAAAGGCCGCCTCAACGGGTGAGTTTCCGTGGCAGAGAAGAGATTATCGACCTGCCGAACCTCATTGAAATCCAAATTAAATCCTATGATCAATTTCTCCAAGCGGATAAGTTGCCGCACGAGCGAGAAAATGTCGGATTGCAAGAGGTATTTACAGAGATATTTCCGATCAAGTCTTACGATGAGAAGACGATTCTCGAATTTATCTCTTATAACCTTGGAGTGCCTAAATACACTCCCGAAGAGTGCATCCGCCGCGGAATTACCTATAACGTCACTCTTAAAGTTAAATTTCGTCTTACCGACGAAACGGGGATCAAAGAAGAAGAAGTCTACATGGGAACAATTCCTGTGATGACCGAAAAGGGAACGTTTATCATCAATGGCGCTGAGCGTGTCATCGTTTCTCAGCTACATCGATCTCCTGGTATCTCTTTTGAACAAGAGCGCCACCCTAAAAGGATCCACAATCTATTCCTTCCGCATCATTCCTTATCGCGGAAGTTGGCTCGAAGGAGCGTTTGATACCAATGACTTGATTTACATCTATATCGACCGTAAAAAACGTCGCCGCAAGATTTTGGCGACCTCCTTTATCCGCACACTAGGCTATTCGACCGATTCTGATATTATCGAAGAATTCTTCAGCACGATCAAAGTCAAAATTAAATCCGAAAAAGATTTCGCCAAAACTCGTTGGTAAAATTCTCGCAGAAGATGTCGTCGATGAAGAAAGCGGTGTCGTCTTTGGAAAAGCTTCAGAGAAATTGACCACGGCGATGCTAAAACGTATGCTCGATGCCAATATCTCGGCCGTGCGTATTGCAGAAGATGCTGATGAAACGAGCCCAATCATTAAGATGCTCGCTAAAGATCCGACCGATTCCTATGAATCGGCCTTGAAAGATTTCTATCGAAAAATTCGACCCGGTGAACCTGCAACACTGTCTAATGCGCGCTCAGCAATCATGCGTCTGTTCTTCGATCCGAAACGTTATAATTTGGGTCGAGTCGGCCGTTACAAGCTCAACCGCAAGCTCGGCTTGGAAGTTTCCGATGACGAACTTGGCATCGTCACATTGCGCAAAGAAGATGTCATCGGTGCGCTGAAATATTTGATTCGCCTTAAGAAAGGGGAAGAAGGGGTCAACGTCGACGATATCGATCATTTAGGTAATCGACGCGTTCGATCTGTTGGTGAATTGATCCAAAACCAGTGCCGTATTGGCCTGGCACGAATGGAAAAAATCATCAAAGAGCGCATGAATCTATTTGATTTCTCCTCTGATACCCTGACTCCGGGTAAAGTTGTCTCTGCTAAAGGTCTCGCCGGTGTTTTGAAAGACTTCTTCGGCCGATCGCAGCTGTCGCAATTCATGGATCAGACCAACCCTGTTGCGGAACTGACGCACAAACGACGTCTTTCTTCTCTTGGGCCAGGAGGGTTGAACCGCGAACGTGCGGGTTTTGAAGTACGTGACGTACATCCTAGCCACTACGGAAGAATTTGTCCGATCGAAACACCTGAAGGTCCAAACATCGGTTTGATTACCTCGCTATCGTCTTTTGCTAAGATCAATGAATTTGGCTTTATCGAAACGCCTTATCGTATCGTGCGCGATGGTATTGTGACCGAAGAGATCGAATACATGACCGCTGACCAAGAAGAAAACTGTGTCATCGCGCAGGCTTCTGCTGCTACTCGACGAATACAATATGTTTGAAGAGCCGATTGTGTTGGGCGCGTTATCAATGGGGAATCCCTCAAAATTGAGACGAATAAGATCACCCATATGGACGTTTCTCCAAGCAGCTTGTTTCGATCGTCACAGGTTTGATTCCGTTCCTTGAGCACGATGATGCTAACCGCGCGCTGATGGGCTCCAACATGCAACGCCAAGGGGTTCCTCTACTTAAAACCGGACGCTCCTATTGTAGGAACGGGTCTTGAAGCGCGCTCGGCACGCGACTCGGGAGCTGTTGTCGTTGCTGAAGAAGACGGCATTGTCGAATTTGTCGATGGTTACAAAATTGTGATCGCCGCTAAGGATAATCCGCTCGAAAAAGAAGACCTATGTTCTGAAGAAGTTCATGCGCTCCAACGCGGGAACTTGCATTAACCAAACGCCGCTTTGTAACGTCGGCGATGAAGTCAAGGCTGGTGATGTGATTGCTGACGGTCCTGCGACCGATAAAGGAGAAGTCGCGCTCGGCAAAAATGTTCTCGTCGCGTTCATGCCGTGGTGCGGCTATAACTACGAAGATGCGATCATCATCTCCGAAAAACTGCTTGCGAAGATACTTATACTTCGATTTATTTTGAAGAATTTGAATTGACAGCACGTGATACCAAGCTCGGAAAAGAAGAGATCACACGAGATATTCCAAATGTTTCGGAAGAAGCTTTAGCGAATCTTGGCGAAGATGGCATTATTCGCATCGGCGCTGAAGTGAAGCCGGGCGATATTCTCGTCGGTAAAATCACACCAAAATCGGAGACGGAGCTTGCTCCTGAAGAGCGTCTTTTACGCGCGATTTTCGGAGAAAAAGCTGCTGATGTCAAAGATGCTTCTTTGACTGCTCCTCCGGGAACAGAAGGCGTTGTCATGGATGTTAAAGTATTTAGCCGACGCGATCGCCTTTCGAAAACCGATGATGAGCTTGTCGAAGAAGCGAGCCGTATTAAAGATATTCATCAAGATTACAAGACAAAAGAAGCTGAACTTGATGATGGAATGCCATGAGAAACTCGGTGCTCTTCTTCTCGACGAAACGGCCCTGGCCCCGATCATGCATCGCAAAACCGGGGATATCATTGTCCGAGAAGGCGAAGTGATCACTCAAGATATGCTCGAAACACTTGAGAAGAGAAGCCAGAAGATCTGATCATGGCTGAAAAGAAGTTTATGAGACTCTGAAAACGCAGATTGCGAGAATACGATATGGCGATGCAGACACTTGAGATGCAGCATAAAACTGAAGTGGAATTCACGCGCAAAGGAGATATCGAACTTGATCCCGGCGTCATCCGCCAAGTTAAGGTCTATGTCGCTTCTAAGCGTAAACTGCAAGTCGGCGATAAAATGGCCGGACGTCACGGAAACAAAGGGGTTGTCTCGAAGATTGTTCCTGAAGCCGATATGCCGTATCTTGACAACGGTGCAGACGATTGAGATTATCCTTAACCCGCTCGGCGTACCTTCTCGTATGAACATGGGACAGCTTTTTGAAACGCATCTTGGGATTTGCCGCGAGAAAGGCAGGCATCTATGTCAAGAGCCCGGTCTTTGAAGGTTTCCCTGAAGCGCAAATTTGGGAAATGATGAAAGATCATGATTTGCCGGAAGATGGAAAGATGCTATCTGTACGATGGACGCACAGGCGAACGCTTTGATAATCGCGTCGTTGTCGGCTACATCTATATGCTCAAATTGAGCCACCTTGTTGCTGATAAGATCCACGCTCGATCCATTGGACCGTACTCACTTGTCACGCAACAGCCGCTCGGCGGTAAGGCGCAGATGGGTGGTCAGCGCTTTGGAGAGATGGAAGTTTGGGCGCTGGAAGCTTATGGAGCTGCTCACCTCTTCAAGAGATGCTTACCGTTAAATCAGATGATGTCGCCGGACGTACCCGTATTTACGAGTCAATCGTAAAAGGAGAAAATTACTTAACCGCAGGAACGCCCGAATCCTTCAACGTACTTGTTAAAGAAATGCAAGGCTTGTGCCTAGATGTGCGCACTGAAAGCGCGATTCAGAAAGTAGTTAAAAACTTTTTGGGAGAGTCATTACATGTCAGATAGAAGATTTCAGAAGATTCGCAGTTTGATAAGTTGACCATTAAAATTGCCTCTGATGATGTCATTCGCAATGAATGGTCACGCGGGGAAATCAAAAAGCCTGAAACGATCAACTACCGCACATTCAAACCGGAAAAAGGCGGTCTGTTTTGCGAGAAAATCTTCGGTCCTACCCGAGATTGGGAATGCGCCTGCGGGAAGTACAAGAAGATCAAACATAAAGGGATTGTTTGCGATCGTTGCGGCGTCGAAGTGACCCTTTCCAAAGTGCGCCGCGAGCGCATGGCTCATATCGAGCTGGCTGTTCCTGTTGTGCATATCTGGTTTTTTAAAACCATGCCTTCGCGCATCGGCAATATCCTCGGGATGTCGGCCACCGATCTTGAGCGCGTGATTTATTATGAAGAGTATGTCGTCATCGATCCGGGCCACACAGACACTGGAGAGAAAGCAACTTCTTAACGATGCTGAATACCGCGAAGCCCAAGAAAAATGGGGATCTGATGCTTTCGTCGCCAACATGGGTGGAGAAGCGATCCGCGATCTCCTTGAAAAAGAAGATCTAGCAAGCGCTGGTCGTCGATCTGAAAGATAAACTGCGCAAGACTAAATCGATGCAAGCGCGGATGAAGCTCGCTAAACGTTTGAAAATCGTTGAGAGTTTCGTCACATCGCCAATAACGTCCAGACTGGATGGTCATGTCATGCGTTCCGGTGATTCCACCTGATTTGCGACCTCTTGTTCCTCTAGATGGAGGACGTTTTGCGACCTCTGATCTAAACGATCTTTATCGCCGCGTGATCAACCGTAACAACCGTTTAAAAGCGATTCTTAAGCTCAAAACGCCTGATGTGATCGTGCGCAACGAAAAGCGGATGCTGCAAGAAGCTGTCGATGCTCTCTTTGACAATGGCCGTCATGGACATCCGGTCATGGGCGCGGGCAACCGTCCGCTGAAATCTCTTTCTGAAATGCTCAAAGGCAAGCAAGGGCGCTTCCGTCAAAACCTACTCGGTAAACGGGTCGACTATTCTGGCCGTTCGGTGATCATCGTCGGTCCGGAACTGAAGTTTCAACCAGTGCGGTTTGCCGAAGCAAATGGCCCTCGAACTGTTTGAGCCATTCATTGTCAAACGTTTGAAAGATCTTGGATTATGTCTATACGATCCGCTCTGCCAAGAAAATGATTCAAAGGCAAGCTCCCGAAGTGTGGGATGTCTTGAAGAGATCATCAAAGGACACCCTGTTCTGCTCAACCGTGCGCCGACCCTTCACCGTTTGGGTATCCAAGCGTTTGAGCCGGTGCTGATCGAAGGAAAAGCGATCCGGATCCACCCTCTCGTCTGTGCAGCGTTTAATGCCGACTTTGATGGTGACCAAATGGCGGTTCACGTTCCGCTTTCAATCGAAGCGCAGCTCGAAGCGAAATTCTTGATGATGGCACCGGATAATATCTTCTTGCCGTCTTCAGGAAAACCTGTCAGCTGTTCCTTCGCAGGATATGATTCTCGGTCTGTATTACCTGATGCTCGATCCGTTCTATATTGCGGAAGAACATGGTAAAAAGACCAAGACGTTCAGAAGCATGGACGAAGTGCTCACAGCGCTTAGCGCTGCTGGCAGCTTCAATTGGTCGGAAGAATATGGAAAAGAAGGCCGTCGCGACGATTTAGGCCGTGGTATTCGCATTGCACGAGAAGATCAAGACTCAAACTCGACAGCGGAATCATCGAAACAACACCTGGTCGTGTGGTATTTAATACCATCGTTCCTAAAGAACTCGGGTTTCAAAACTACAGCCTGCGCAAGAAAAAGATGAGCGAGCTCATTTTGCAGACCTATAAAAAAGTCGGCCTAGAAGCGACTGTGCGTTTCCTCGATGATCTGAAAAACTTAGGCTTCTGCTGATGCAACAAAAGCGGCGCTTTCCATGGGTGTCTGCGACGTCCGCATGCCGAAAGACAAACAAAAAGTGATCGATGCTGCGCATAAGCGGATCGAAGTTGTGGTCAAGCAGTATGAAGACGGTATTATCACTGAAGGTGAGAGAAAATCTAAGATCATCAGCATCTGGACGGAAGTTTCCGACCTACTTTCTGAAGAGCTCTTCAAGCTGATCAGCGAGATTCGAGAAGGTGAGCTCAATCCACTGTATCTGATGATGGATTCTGGTGCTCGTGGTAACAAATCACAGGTCAAACAGCTTGGGGCGCTGCGCGGTTTGATGGCAAAACCTTCTGGCGAGATCATCGAATCTCCGATTACAGCGAACTTCCGCGAAGGCTTGACGTGTTCTAGAATACTTCATCTCTTCGCACGGTGCGCGTAAAGGTTTGGCCGATACGGCGTTGAAAACTGCTGACTCGGGTTACCTCACTCGTCGTCTGGTCGACGTGTCGCAAGACGTGATCATCACTGAAGATGATTGCGGAACGCTCAATGGTATTGATGTCGCGGCGATCAAGCAAGGCCAGGAAGAACTCCTTCCAGTTAAAGATCGTATTTATGGCCGTACTGTATGCGACGCTCTGTATCAACCTGGCGATAGCACCAAACTACTCGCTCGCGCTGGAGACATTCTCACGATTGCTCAAGCTGAAGCGATCGACGATGCCGGTATTGACAGCGTGCGAATCCGCTCTGCACTTACCTGTGAATCAAAACGGGGTGTTTGCGCGAAATGCTACGGTATCAACCTGGCTAATGGCTCTGTAGTAGGCCAAGGGGAAGCTGTTGGTATTATCGCTGCGCAGTCGATCGGGGAACCTGGAACTCAGCTCACGATGCGTACCTTCCACACTGGGGGTATTGCCTCTGCTAGCTTGACACCAGAACTTGTCGCGGATCACGATGGCGTTGTGATCTACATGGGTCTGCGCACCGTACAGAACGAAGAAGGGATTTGGCTTGCGCTTAATAAAAACGGCAGCATGCATATCGTTCGCGATGAAGGGCGCAGTCTGGATGAGTACAAAAAACTCCTCAGCACTAAATCGCTGGAACCCCTCCAAACGTTCTTGGTGGAACTGGGTACGCGTATTCTCGTGCCAGATGGCGCAAAGGTCAAAAAGAAAACGAAGATCGGGCATTGGGAACAACACAACATGCCGATCATTTGCGAGCGCCCAGGCTATGTGAAATACGAAGACCTCGTCGAAGGGATTTCTACCCAACGCGAGATCAATAAACAAACCGGCCAGACGGAACTTATTGTTAAACAACATCGCGGCGAATTGCACCCGCAAATCGTCATCTATGCTGATAAAGAGTATTCAGAACTCGTCGGAACATATGCGATTCCTTCCGGAGCTTTTATTTCAGTTCAAGAAGGAAACCATGTTTCTGCCGGTATGTTACTCGCACGTCTGCCACGTGGCGCGATCAAAACCAAGGATATCGTCGGCGGTCTGCCGCGCGTCGCCGAGCTGTTTGAAGCACGACGTCCAAAAGACAGCGCTGAAATCGCCAAAATCGATGGTGTGGTCGACTTCCTCGGAGTACAAAAGAACAAGCGCATTGTCGCTGTTCGCGATAAAGAGTCGGGCATGGAAGAAGAACATCTCATCCCGTTGACCAAGCACTTAATCGTCCAACGCGGCGACTTTGTGATCAAAGGACAGCAGCTCACTGATGGCCTCGTCGTTCCGCAAGAGATCCTCGATATTTGCGGTGTTCGTGAACTGCAAAAATATCTCGTTAACCAAGTCCAAGAGGTGTACCGCTTACAAGGGGTATACATCAACGACAAGCACATCGAGATCATCGTGCGTCAGATGCTTGCAGAAAGTGCGCGTCACCGATCCGGGTGATACGACCTTCCTCTATGGCGAAGATATCGACAAGAAGAACTTCCACCGCATCAATCGCAAAACGATGGATGAGGGCGGCAGACCCGCTCAAGCGGCACCAGTACTCCTCGGTATTACCAAAGCTTCTCTCGGCACCGATTCGTTCATCTCCGCGGCCTCTTTCCAAGAGACGACCCGCGTACTGACCGACGCTGCTTGCGAAGGCAAGACCGACTACTTACTCGACTTCAAATCCAACATCATCATGGGTCACTCGATTCCTGGTGGAACAGGCTTTGAAGAGTACCGCAAGCGTATTGCCAAATCTGTCGACCGCGAAGCCGAAGAAGAGCTCCAGTTCATCTTCGACTAACGAAACAAGATTTGTTTTCCAAAAAACCGCTTGAGTTCCTCAAGCGGTTTTTTATTTTTGGGATTTTTTTTGTCACTATAGACATGTCGGGTGACATGCGCTTCGCCATATTTCCGACTCGTCTAAAATGACGGTCGAATACTTTTAGTAAAACAAAAAAACAGTTCTCTCTTTTTACCTACCCTAAAATAATTCACATCGTTTAGGATCGTGTGTTTTTGATTGGGGGATTATGAGATTGCGTGTGTTGTGTGTGTTGCTGTGTCTGCCGTTTCAATTGCTGATGGGCGATCTTCTCGATGTTAATGAGGGGAAATTTTCTGTAGGGCCGGTTCCAGCGTGGGTCGCATATTGCGCTGTCCCACAAGATGTAAAAACACCAGAAGATACCAACCTTCAATTTTTGCTGATGGATTCACAATCGCATTGGGAAGAAAAAACCCGCTACTTTCACTATGCAATTAAAGCCTTGAATCAGTCAGGAGTGAGCAGCTTAGCGCAAGTCGATATCGATTTTGATCCGACATATGAACAAGTGATTGTCCATAACATTCGAGTCTATCGTGATGGTAAATCTTACGATCGTTTGAAAAGTGCGCGATATAATTTGTTGCAACGAGAATCGGAGTTGGAGTTAGATTTATATCATGGAGAACTGACGCTGGTATATTTTTTGGCTGACATTCAAGAAGGGGATGTCGTGGAATATGATTACTCTATTTTGGGTGTCATTGACTATTTTGCCTCGCATTGTACGCTCGATTTTCCGCTTCAAAATATCGTACCCATGGAGAGGATATTCCATCGCTTGTTGATTCATCCTGATCGCTTAGTGCAGTACAAATCTTTTAATACGGAAATACAGCCGCAAATTACTCAACTTTCTAAGAATTTGAATGAATGGCGCTTCGAAATTGTCGATCCTGAGCCGTATTTTTACGAAGATAATCAACCTGATTGGTATGAGCCATTTGCTCATGTTCAGCTGAGCGAATATCAAAGCTGGGACGAGGTTATCCAAAAAATCTATCCCATGTACATCGTTTCAAATGAGGGGGAAGATCCAGAAGAGATGACGGCATTAATCCAAAGTTGGATCAATCGAACATCAGATCCTCAAGAACGGGCTTTTTTGGCTTTGCGGTTTGTGCAAGAGAAAGTGCGCTATTTAGGATTTGAAGAAGGTCTGAATGGCTTTAAACCGACCGATCCGCGCATCGTGTTCCAGCGCCGGTTTGGCGATTGTAAAGACAAGGTTTTTCTGCTCAGCACATTGCTTAAGCGCATGAATATCGATTCAACAGCTGTACTCGTTTCGGTGGAGGAGGGGTTTGCTCTAACTGAGAGTCTCCCTCTCCCGTTTGCCTTTGATCATGTGATTTTGCGCATCGACATTGACGGTACTGCATATTGGGTCGACCCGACGATCAATTGTCAAGGGGGACGCAATTTACAGGAAAACTTTTTTCCAAATTATACTTACGGACTCCCTTTGGCTGAACATGAAACAGAGCTTGTGGACATGCCTTCCATTCGTAACGAACAACCCACATTGATCGACACCTCTTTTGTGCTCAAATCGGCAGAGTTGGCTGATTTAAAAATCACTTGGACATTTTATGGTGAAAAAGCAGACGGTGCTCGCGGTTATCTCCGTTCGCGCGGGGTCAAAAATATGACCGACGAGTCTTTGAAAGGGATTCAAAAATTATATGGTAAGGGGACACTACTTGCTCCGATTGCCATCACCGATGATCCGTTGAATAATGTATTATCATTCACAGAATCTTATCGCATTCCAACGCATAATCGATCCGGCAAAAAGATGTTGAAAGTCTATTCATTCGTGATAAAAAATTATCTCGAAAGCGGACTTAACCCTGAGCGTGTGACGCCCTATGCCCTGTATTACCCCGCTTGGGTCCAAGAGCGGATACACATCGAGAATCCCTTCATGGTTTGGAGTGACGATTCTGAAGAGATGAGTTATGAACACTCTTCGCTGTATTTTGCCAATTCGAGTGAACGTGGTGGGCATACTGCCGATTATTATTATGAGCTCAAGCATCTCAAAGATCACGTGTCGGTAGACGATATTTACGATTATTGGGAGATGACCAATGAAATTGAAGAGAGCGGGCTTAATTTAATTCTCGTCTCAAAGCCGTAAAAAATAAACCACGGAGAGCACCGAGCTCACAGAGGCGCGTTATACGCGCGAAATCAGAAGCATGATTTTTTTCTCTGCGGCGAAGCCGTCTCTGTGTACTCAGTGAGCTACGTGGTTGATTATTCTCTTGTATAAAAGGTAAGCACGTAGTAATTTTTCTGACTATTTCAATTAAGTTTATTATTAATCTGCCATCGTGAGTACATATGAGCAGACCTTCAGTATTATCCGTAGAAAAGTTAAAGAAAATTTATCCCGGAAAAATCCCTTTCATCGCGGTCAATGAGATTTCTTTTGATTTGCACGAAGGAGAGATTTTGGGGTTATTGGGTGCAAATGGCGCGGGGAAAACCACGACCATTCAAATGCTGTTGAGCACCTTAAAGCCCACTTCTGGATTAATTGTGTATTTTGGCAAAGATTTTGTCACCCATCGATCAGAAATTTTAAAACATGTGGCCTTTGCTAGCACCTATGTTAGTCTGCCATGGATGTTAACTGTCGATCAAAACTTAGAGGTTTTTGCACGCCTGTATGGCTTGAATGCGCAAGAGCGCAGGGAGCGGATCGATCCTCTTTTGGAACGATTTGGAATTGCCGCAAAGCGCAAATCTACTGTGTCTAATTTGTCGGCAGGTCAAATCACCCGACTGATGCTGGTTAAAGCCTTTATGATCCGTCCCAAAATCGCACTGCTTGACGAACCGACCGCCTCACTCGATCCCGATATCGCTAAAGATGTCATCGACTTTGTGCTCGAACAACGAAAACAGTTTGGGACCTCGATTTTATACACCTCGCACAATATGGCTGAGGTCGGTGAGGTGTGCGATCGCGTGCTCTTCATGCAGCAGGGCAAAATCATCGCAGATGATCTTCCGGCAAACTTGGCTAAAAGCGTTGCTACTTCGCGTGTGATGCTGCAAGTGGGCGATGGAATGAAGCGGACGATCGCGATCGCGGAGCGTTTAAAATTAACTTATAAAGTGGAGCACCGCTCTATTGAGCTATCTTTAGATGAGAGTCAAATCGCAGCTCTTCTTACCGCATTAGCAGAAGCGGGCGTGCTCTATACAAATATCAACATTGCGCAGCCCACTATGGAAGATTATTTTTTACACATGGTTAAGCGCAGAGGAAAATCATGAGCTGGCAACGCATTTGGGCCGTATTTTTACGCTATTTTTATTTTTTCGCCAAAATGGACCATCTGGCCGATTTGTTCTTCTGGCCAACACTCGATATTTTTCTGTGGGGAATGACCAGTGTCTGGATTCAAAAACACGATACCTCAATGCCCTCCATAGCCCTGGCAATTTTGATCGGCCTTGTCTTTTGGCAGATCATCTGGCGCAGCAATTATGAGGTGTCAGTGAACCTTTTGCAGGAGTTCTGGAATCGCAATATGGTCAACCTCTTTTCCACACCCCTGAAACTCCAAGAATGGATTGCAGCATTGATGTTTGTCGGTTTGTGTAAGATTTTCGTCACAATCTTGTTTGGAGCGTTGATCGTCTGGCTGCTGTACACACTCAATATTTTTATCCTGGGTTGGACATTACTCCCTTTTTGTGCCTCGCTACTCATCTCAGGTTGGTTCATCGGATTTTTAAGCGCTTCGATCATGGTCTATTTTGGTCAGCGCGTGCAGATGTTAGCGTGGATGACGGCCTATATTTTTGCGCCATTTAGTGCGGTATTTTACCCCCTTTCGGCGCTGCCTAACTGGGCGCAAGTCATCGGTAAAGCTTTACCCATGACCTATATTTTTGAAGGGATGCGAAAAGTTCTTTATACCGGCGTATTTTCCTGGACCGATTTTGCCATGAGCATACTACTTAATTTTGTGTATTTATTCGGGGCGATGGGTTTATTTTGGCTGATGTTTGAAAAGAGCCGCGCTAAAGGGCTATCACGGCTCGAATAAGTCTTTGTTACACGCGCCGATCCGCAAGCGCCAAGGCAGCGCCTCCAACTAGATTTAAGCAGACTTTTCCAATTATCCTGATGGCAATTGCGATAAGAGTTAATTTCACACCAACCATAACAGTCATCGGAAACCCAACCATTGTTGTGACAACAGCTCCAATTGCAATACCAGCAAAAATGGAGATCGCAAGCATAATGCCCTGAGCGCATGGCCGCGTAATGCCAAATTTCTCTGATAAAAAATGAATTGAGTGCATAGCTACAATGGAACTCGCTCCAAATACTGCCGCTCCAACAGGATTCAGCACACCAAAAATATAGCTGCCGATTGCGCAGGCCCCTGCTTCAATCACGATAGGTATTACTCGCTTATACAATTGTGATCCTACAGATGCAGAAGTAACTGGAGCTCGTTCGTTTGCAGAAGGTCGGTCTGTGCTGGCTAAAGTAGGAGCCGCGGATGGAATTGCAGATATTGACATAAGTGTTCTCCTTAGTAGTGAAAAAATTTCTGATGCAGTTTAGCAGGAATCTC
Source organism: uncultured Verrucomicrobiae bacterium (assembly GCA_963839895.1). GTDB lineage: Bacteria > Chlamydiota > Chlamydiia > Chlamydiales > Rhabdochlamydiaceae > CAJCIW01. The sequence goes on along the minus strand of CAWIWQ010000001.1, from coordinate 975,179 downwards.
TAAAAAAGACAAAAAAACATAATGTTTGATTGAAAAAACAATACAAGCTGCTATTTTTAAAAAAAACAAAAATATTTTTAAAAAGTGCAGCGAAAAAGATGCCTAGTTTAAAGCCGCTGTTTCATCATCTGCTCGAGTTTGACGAGGTCCTTGGCGAAATTGCGGATCCCTTCGGCGAGCTTGTCGGTCGCCATGGCATTTTCATTGAGCATCCAGCGGAATTTCTTCTCGTCGAGCGGGATCTTTTCAACGTGTAGCTTTTTAGCCGCTTCGGGGTCGAGTTTTCGAGAAATGGGGCCTTGAGCCGTTTGTAATTCTTCAAGTAGTTTTGGTGCGATGGTAAGTAGATCGCAGCCGGCAAGCTCGAGGATTTCATCGGTATTGCGGAAGCTGGCGCCCATGATCTGGGTCTTGAAACCATGATGTTTGTAGTAGTTATAAATTTCCGTGACAGAGAGGACACCTGGATCATGTGCCGGAGGATAGGACTCTTTGCCTTCGCTTTTTTTATACCAGTCGAGGATTCGCCCGACGAAAGGGGAGATCAGCGTGGCTCCGGCGTTTGCGCAGCCGATAGCCTGAGCAAGACTGAACATCAGCGTCATGTTGCAGTGGATCCCTTCTTTTTCTAGGATTTCCGCGGCTTTAATCCCTTCCCATGTAGAGGCCAGTTTGATTAAGATCCGCTTGCGGTCGATTCCCGCTTGTTCATAGAGCGAGATTAAGTGACGGGCTTTTTTGAGGCTGCCATCGATATCAAAGGAGAGGCGGGCATCGACTTCGGTAGAGACGCGTCCGGGAACGATTTTCAAAATTTCAAGACCAAAGTTAACAAATATTTTATCGATAATTTGTTCTAAAGTGTCTACAGGATTCCTGCCATGTTTCTTGCCCCATTGAATCGCTTCATCGATCAGAAATTGATATTCAGGTTTGGATGAGGCGGCAAAGATCAGTGAAGGGTTGGTTGTCGCATCAGTGGGGAGATATTTTTTAATTTCCTCAAATTCACCTGTATCAGAAACAATTGTGGTCCAGGCTTTAAGTTGGTCCAATTTATTCATGTGGGGAGGCCTCAAATTTTGTTCTTTGAATTTTACACAACAGGAATTTACAAGGGAAGATGAAAGGGGTTTTGCAAGGGAAATGGGTGTTGAAAATGCTCAAATTTGGAAGAAAAATCCTCGGGTTTGATGAGGGTGCGGTACCCAGACAGTGAAAGAGAGACTTCATGGTTGTTTTTGAGTGCTTCAATCAAAGGACAAGCGAGTTCAGGTGGAAGGAGAAAACGTTGCCCACCTTCAAAACGGTAAATGGGACTTGCAGATGTCTCTGAGTTGATCGTGATTTTAAGCAGAGCTTGTTTTGGATCTTTTTGATAGGCGGGGACAGGGGTGGAATGAACAACGAGATAAGCTCTCAGCTGTTCTTGTGTTTGTACTAATTCCAGGTCGATTCCATGAACCGGGTCCTGTGAGAGGTAACATAATTTTGTTGAACAATGCTGTTTTTGTTCAGAATGGATCTGATCGCTGACCCAATGACTTGAGCTGCCGCAGGAGGCTAGAAGCAGTCCCAAAATGAAAAAACTATTTCTTATGATGGCCATTATTGCGCGAGACTAAAATCAGGGCTGTAACAGCGACGGCGACAGCGGCCGCGGCGATCGCAATATTTTGCCATTGTTGTCTCTTCGCGGCGCGTGTGCCATCATCAGAAGCTTTCCCTACCGGAGTGCCTTCATCGTTAGTTGTATCTGCAGCAGGTGTCACATCAGCTGTTTGAGTGACCGGAGCCGTTTGACTAACTGGAGCGGTTTGAGTGGGTTCAGAAGTTACAGCCGTATCCGCTCTAAGCGCTGGGCTTAAGAGCAGCGAAAAAATGATGAGTGTAGAAGTAAAAGATTTTTTCATTGGTGACCATTCATAATCGATCGTTTGCATGTATTGTATTTTGCCACCCCTAATTTTGTCTATTGCTAAGAATAAACCACGGTCCCACGCTTTAATTCCCAACGTGCCCGAGCCCGATGTGCGGCCCGTGCCCGATTTTTAAAAATCTTCAGTTTGGAGAGCTAGAAGTTTTTCTTGGGTATGCTTGAGAATCAAGACTTGCCAATACGCGCCCATATCCCCAAATTGATCGAGTATTGTTTGTTGAAAGGGGAGCCAATGTTTTTCTTGGAAAGCAGGGTCTTCCAATTTGGCATGTGCTTTTTCGGCGCATTGCAGCAGTTGGAGCTGCTTTTCTTTCAATGTTTCACGCCGTTCCAGCTGGGGTACGTTATTGATCAGATCAGAGGACAGAGTGAGCGAGCGAAAGGCTGTTTGAAATTCTTTGTAAAAGTTGGAAAATTCTTCTTTAAGGGCCGCAGCAGTCACGACATAAGCGTGTCCTTCTTTGAGAAGGATGAGCTGCAAAATCCGAATGGGTCCAGCGTCGATAGTGGAGTCAATTTCTGTCAATTGAGCCAAGCCTGCGGCAGTATGAACTTTTCCTAGAGCGCGCCACTGTGTATTGCGGTCTTGCTCATGGATCGTTTTGACGGCTTTGAGGTATTCGCTTAAGGTGACTTGCGTCTCTTCAACAGCGAGATTAATCGAGGGGCAAAATCCTTTGCTGCTCTTTTTTAGAAAAGCGATTTTAACGCTGGGCGTAAATGTTTTGGGGTCAGCGAGTTCCCAATCGGATGGAGGAGTGAAAAAACACTCAACTGTTTCGCCAGCGGTTTTGGCAAAACTAAAAGAGATAGCGCCAATGCCGATGAGAATGAGAAAAAGTATTCGCATAATCAGTGCTTCACGCAATGGACGGAAGAGTGACTAGCGGTACTTTGATGCAGGACCGAAGCTAAAATCGCAATACCTGCAGAAAGTCCCACGCCCCAGCCTAACATCGAGGTTGAGATTGCTGTGAATGTTCCATCTTCGGCACCTGTTCCGGTTCGCCAGATCGCTTCTGTATCTTTTTTGTAGTTCTGGAGTTCACCTGTGATAGCCGGGCCGGTCAGAGCAAGTAGAGTGATTACCGCAAACAGTCTTTTCATAGGAGCGACCTCGATTAAATCGGTATGACTATCCGTTATCTCAAATGACCGACTTTACTGCAATTTTTTCTTTTGCATTGAAAAAATCCTCATAAAGTCAATAACCTTATGAGAGAGAAGTATGGAGACTATCCGCATGAAAGGAACAGACACAGGAAAAGACAAAGTTAAGAAGATCTGCGACATTCTGCGGCGAGAAACTCTAGAGCCGGCTGAGAATGAAGCGGAAGAAATTATCCGTATTGCGAAAGATCAGGCGGAAGAGATTGTCGCTACAGCGCGCAAAGAAGTTGAGAGATTGAATGTCGAAGCGCGCCGAGAAATCGAACGGCAAAAAAATGTCTTTCAGTCTTCGCTCAACCAGGCTTGTAAACAGGCGCTAGCCGCTCTCAAGCAGAGCATTGAAGAAAAACTGTTCAATCAAGAATTGGGCAAATTGATCTCAAAACACACGCAAGACCCGAAGGTTTTAGCCCAGCTGATCACTGCAGTCGTGAAAGGGATTGAAAAAGAGGGCTTGGAAGCTAATTTGAGCGTATATGTTCCTGCTGCTGTACCAGCTCGCGAAGTGAACGCCCTGCTCGCGCAGGAAATTTTAGAGAAGCTTAGAGAAAAAAGCGTTCTCGTGGGTCCGCTCACAGGTGGCATCGAGGTCAAATTGCACAAAGACAACATTACCGTCGATATCTCCGACGCCGCTTTAAAAGAACTTGTGGCGCATTACATCCGCAAGGATTTCCGCGAGATGATTTTTGGCGTCGCCAACACGGCCTAATAAACATGCGAAATTATTACTTCGTCGTTCCCTCTCTTCCACCCTTGTCGCTGCGCGAACGGCCGGAAATTTCCTTTGAAGAGCTCATGGCGAGACTAGCGATTAATTTAAGCAAAAAAGATTGGGAAAAGACTAAAATTTTACGCCGCTTAGTCGACATGTACAACATCCGGGCTCTGCTCATGGAAGAGCCGATCGATCCTCGCGGAAATTTAAATGAAAAAGAGCTCGACGAAGCTTTGCTGGTGCGCGCAGGTCTTCCCGATTATGTGTTTGAGTTTCTGGGTCAGTTCGAAAAAGTTCCCGATAAAATTCGAAATTTTTCCGGACTGCTCGCCCGCTATTTCAACGAAGAGATCCCTAAACATAAAGGATTTTTACGCAAATATCTCACTTTTGAGAGGGAATGTCGCCTTATTTTAGTCGCTCTGCGAGCGAAACAACTCGGCCGCGACGTGGTTAAAGAACTGCAATTTGAAGATCCCACTGATCCGCTCGTAGCACATATCCTAGCTCAAAGAGATTCAGATGTTTATGATCCTCCTCCCGAATATCAGGATCTCAAAGAGCTATTGGCGTCGTGTGGTTCAGATCCTTGGGAAGAGAATCGCGCCTTTGCTGAATATCGATTTAAAAAAATCGACGAGCTGGCTGAGACAAAACAGCCGTTTACAATTGATGTCATCTTAGCTTATCTCGCGCAGCTGATGATTCTCGAATACATCATCGAACTTGATACAGCGCGTGGTAGGATGATTTTGGATACTTTTAAAAATGGATAGGTCTCAATGAAAGAAACAGCAACACTTGAATCCAAACATACGGCTACCGGCAAGGTCGTCAAAGCTTTTGGTAACCTTTTGCACGTTGAGTTCGAGGGAAATATCCATCAAGGCGAAATCTCGATGGTGCGCTTAGCGGGCAATGTTTCTTTGAAAGGGGAAGTGATCGAGATCGTCGGCAATATCGCCAAAATTCAAGTGTTCGAAGATACGCGCGGAGTTCGGTTAAATACATCGGTCGAATTTACGAATCACTTATTGGAAGCTGAGCTGGGGCCCGGACTACTCTCTGCGATTGTCGACGGACTTCAAAATCCTTTAGAAAAAGTCGCTGATGCTACCGGTCTGTTCATTTCACGCGGGGTATACATTCTGCCTTTGGATCGGACACGTCATTGGGATTATCATCCGACGGCAAAAGTAGGCGATGTTGTTGTACGCGGCGATGCTTTGGGATTTACGATGGAAGGGCGGTTTCACCATCAAATCATGGTCCCGTTCAATCGTTTTGGGGAATATACGCTAACGTGGGTGATCAAACCCGGATCTTACACCATCGATACCGTTGTAGCTAAAGCTGTGGATGAGAAAGGGGGCGAGTACCAATTCACGATGGTGCAAAAGTGGCCGGTGAAAATGCCACTGATGGAAGGGGAAAAGGTAAAAGCCACGCGGATGATGGATATCGGATTGCGGATTATCGATACCCAATTTCCCGTGCTCAAAGGAGGCACGTTTGCCTCTCCGGGACCATTTGGTGCAGGCAAAACCGTCATTCAGCATCACCTCTCCAAATATTCGGCCGTCGATATCGTCGTCGTCGTCGCTTGCGGCGAGCGGGCGGGCGAGGTTGTCGAAATGTTGCGCAGTTTTCCCCACTTGACAGATCCCCATACTAATGAACCTTTGATGAACCGCACGGTGATCATCTGCAATACCTCTTCGATGCCGGTAGCGGCGCGCGAAGCGTCGATCTACATGGGAGCAACAATTGCTGAATACTATCGGCAGATGGGCCTTGATGTATTGCTCCTCGCTGATTCGACTTCCCGATGGGCTCAAGCGATGCGCGAGATGTCGGGTCGATTGGAAGAAATTCCCGGTGAAGAGGCCTTTCCGGCCTATCTCTCCTCGCGTATTGCCGCCTTTTATGAACGCGGGGGTGTCATCACGTTAAGGGATGGAAAACAAGGCTCGCTTACGATTGGAGGAGCTGTTTCTCCGGCGGGAGGCAATTTTGAAGAGCCAGTTACGCAAGCCACTCTTTCTGTGGTAGGAGCGTTTCACGGTCTTTCACGCGCTAGATCCGATGCACGGCGCTATCCGGCCCTCGATCCCCTCATCTCATGGAGTAAATACATCGACGAGGTCAGCAGTGAGCTGGAAACGCGAGTCGAAGGGTGGGGGAAAATGGTCAAGAGAGCGGCCAAAATCATCCGCGAAGGAGATGAGATCGGTAAACGAATGGAGGTCGTCGGCGAAGAGGGGATTTCGATGAACGATATGATCACCTACTTGAAAGCGGAGCTCTATGATTTCAGTTATCTACAGCAAAACGCTTTTGATAAAGAAGACGCCTATTGTCCTTTGCAACGTCAAATCCCGCTTTTCAAATTGATCTATCAGCTTTTCGAAACCCTATTTACGTTCGATACGCATGATGAAGCTCGCAGCTTCTTCCTCGAACTGCAAAACGAGATAAAAAATATGAATTTCATGCCATTTAAATCAGATCGTTATAATCAGGCATTACGAAATATCGAAAAGAAACTTGAAATCAAAGATAAACATGAGAAGAAGGTAGGGCGATGAAAAAGGTCTACGACAGAATTGTCGACATGCGGGGGAATTTGATCACTGTCATCGCCGAAGGCGTAAGTCTTGGGGAGCTTGCTCGTGTGCATAAACGGGACGGGCGGACGACCTATGCTTCAGTATTGCGTATAGATGGTGAGATTGTCACCTTACAGTGCTTTGAAAATACGCGAGGGATTGCCACCAATGACCGCGTGACGTTTTTGGGACGCCAAATGCAGGCGATTTGCAGCGATTCCATACTCGGCAGGCGTTTAAATGGAGCGGGTGACCCCATTGATGGCGGACCGCCACTCATGGGAGAGGCCATTGAAATCGGAGCCCCCTCGTTTAATCCTGTGCGCCGTATTATCCCACGCGAACTTGTGCGCACGAATATTCCGATGATCGATGTGTTTAATTGTTTGGTCAAATCACAGAAAATCCCGATTTTCTCTGTGGCAGGTGAGCCGTATAACGCTTTACTCATGCGGATCGCCAATCAAACGGATGCCGATGTCGTCATCATCGGGGGAATGGGACTACGTTTCGACGATTATCAAGCCTTCATCGACAATGCTGAAACTTCTGGCTCGTTGAATAAAACGATCATGTTCATCCATCGCGCGATCGATCCCGCGGTGGAGTGCTTACTTGTGCCTGATCTAGCGCTGGCTTGCGCAGAACAGTTTGCTACGCAAGATAAAGACGTGCTTGTCTTGCTCACCGATATGACCGCCTTTGCCGATTCGATCAAAGAGATCATGATCACAATGGACCAAGTGCCTTCTAACAGGGGCTATCCGGGTTCGCTCTATTCTGATTTAGCTTCTCGCTATGAAAAAGCCGTTGATATCGACGGCAGTGGTTCGATCACGATCATCTCCGTGACGACGATGCCTGGAGGAGACGTTACCCACCCTATTCCTGATAATACAGGCTACATTACCGAAGGTCAGTTTTATTTGAATGGAGGACGTATTGACCCATTTGGCTCGCTTTCCCGTTTGAAGCAGCAGGTGATTGGCAAGGTGACACGCGAGGATCATGGCGATATCGCAAACGCTCAGATCCGCCTGTATGCAGACTCCAAAAAAGCGCGTGAAAGGCAGAGCATGGGCTTTAAGCTGTCCCGTTGGGATGAAAAACTCTTGCATTTTTCCCACTTATTCGAAGATCGGATGATGAATTTACAAGTGAACCTGACACTAGAAGATGCTCTCGACCTCGGTTGGAGAACGCTCTCCGAATGTTTCGATAAGCACGAAGTGGGGATCAAGCAAACTTTAATCGACAAATATTGGCCTAAAGAGGCAAAGAGGTAAGATAAGTGTCTGAGGTTAAGTTAACCAAAACCGAACTGCGCGCCCAGCAAGTCAAGCTCGACCGTCTGCAAAAATATCTGCCGACGCTACAGCTAAAAAAAGCTATGCTGCAGATGGAAGTTAACTTAGCACAAACAGAGATCGAGCTCCTCCTAGGAGAATTTGGCGTATCACAAGAAAAAGTCGGTAAATACGCTGCTCTTCTCACCGAGCGCAGTGCATCCGATCTCTTTTCTGCCGTAAAAATTCAGCGTGTAGAAACCACCATAGAAAATATCGCCGGTGTTGAGATTCCCAATTTTGAGCGAGTGGATTTTGAGCCGCCCGCTTACTCTTTATTTGATACCCCTATTTGGTTTGAGTCGGCAATCCTTGGCCTCAAAGAATTGATCACCATACGTGAGAAAATTCGGATTGCACACGAGAAAAAGCGCGCTTTAGAAAAAGAGCTCCGCGAAGTGTCGATCCGCGTTAATCTCTTTGAGAAAATCCTGATCCCTAGAGCCCAAGAGAATATCAAGAAAATCAAAATTTTCCTGGGTGACCAGCAACTGGCCGCCGTCTCACAAGCTAAAGTCGCTAAGAAGAAAATTCTGCTACGCAGCCAAGGGGTCAGAACATGATCATCGATGTAAAAAAATATCTGATCATCGGCGTCAAGGAAGACATCGACCGCTTTTTCGAAAGAGCTCAGCAAAAGGGAATCATCGAGTTCATTTCACCCGTGAGCAAAAAAGGTGTCGAGCTGCCCATCGAGATCCAGCACCTTCTCAGCGCAATGCGCATTTTGCGCAAGCTCCCTGTCAAAAAACCGTATCAAGGAGCGGGAGATCTTCAATATGCCGACGAGACAGCAATGCGCATCCTCAGTCTCAAAGCTGAAGTAGAGCGTCTTTCGGAAGAAAAGCGGCTGGTAGAGACCGAGATCACAAGAGTCGCACCCTTTGGCGATTTTTCCATGGAAGATATCGATTTCATCGAGCGCGAAGGCAAGCGGGAAATTCAGTTTTTCTGCATGAAAACAGAAAAAGCACATAACACCCATATTAGCGATGAGTTGATCTACGTCGGCACCGATTATGACCTCGATTATTTCATCGCGATTAACAAAGAACCGAAGAGCTATCCCGGCATGATCGAAATGCGCATTGATCGCCCGCTCGGTGAGCTCCAAACCCATTTAAATTTTGTTAAAGAATCTTTGCATCAGCTCGAAGCAGAGCTCAAAGGCTATGCCGGTCATCTCGAGTTCCTCCATGATGCTTTCATCGAGAGACTCAATGATTTTAACCTCATCACTGCCAAAAAAGAGCTCGCTTTTCCGCTCAATAACTCTCTGTTTGTCGTCGAAGCCTGGATCCCGGTCAACAAGATCAATATTTTATATGCGATCATCGATGGGATGGCCGTGCATTGTGAACCGATCAGCGTTGACGCAATGGACCGCGTTCCGACCTACATGGAAAACAAAGGGGTTAACCGGATTGGTGAAGATCTCGTCAAAATCTACGATATTCCAGCTACCACCGACCGCGACCCATCCGGCTGGGTCTTTTGGTTTTTCACCCTGTTTTTTGCCATGATCGTGGCAGATGGCGGGTATGGATTGTTATACTTAGGTCTTTGCCTGTTCCTGCGATTCAAATTCCCTACTTTAAAAGGGAGTGGGCGCCGTTTCTTAAAGTTAGCGACAATTCTAGCCACAGCGTGTATTGTCTGGGGTGTACTCACCTCCGCCTTTTTTGGCATCCAAATCCAGCCTACGAGTTGGCTAGGCCGGCTATCCGTTGTCGATTATCTCACCGTTAAAAAAGCCGAATATCACATTGCGCATCAAGATGATGTTTACCATTTTTGGATCTCAAAATACCCCCAACTCTCGACGGTTAGCTCCGGAGAAGAATTCCTCTCCGAAGCCATCGATAAAAAAGGCAAACATGAAATTGAACAGACATTTTCTGATAATATTCTCTTAGAAATCTCGCTTATGATCGGCATCATTCACATTTCCCTGTCTTTGCTGCGCTATCTCTGGCGCCATTGGGCCGGCATTGGCTGGGTCTGTTTTTTAATCGGCGGCTACCTGTATTTTCCCCTCATTCTTAAAGCGACCTCGATGGTCCATTATTTAGGCTGGATTGATAAGGATACAGGTGCCAAGATCGGTCTTCAATTGATTTACACAGGCATTGGCCTCGCCATGTTTTTAGCTCTTATTCAAAAACGCTCAAAAGGAATTGGTGAGATCGCCACCATGGTGACGGTTTTTGCCGATGTGTTATCTTACTTGCGTCTTTATGCCTTGGGACTTGCCGGGGCGATCATGGCCGAAACATTTAATGATCTTGGTATCAGCGTAGGATTGTTTCTCGGCGTTTTAGTAATTCTCGCCGGACATAGTATCAATATTATGCTAGGAATTATGGCCGGAATGATACATGGGCTTCGTCTTAATTTCATCGAATGGTATCATTATTGTTTTGATGGGGGTGGGCGGCTATTTCGTCCTTTGATGCGTTTAAAACCCAAAGAATAACTTAGGAGAACATAATATGGATTACAGTATGATCGGACCAGCGCTTGTTTTAGGACTCGGCTGTGTCGGGAGTTCAATCGGTTGCGGTATTGGCGGGATGGCGTCCCATGCCGTTATGAGCCGCGTGGAAGAAAACCACGGCAAATTTATCGGCATGTCAGCCGTTGCTTCCTCTCAATCCATCTTTGGCTTTGTTTTAATGCTCCTCATGAAAAATGCGATTATCGCCGGCACACTTTCCCCCATGTCAGCCATCGGCATTGGTTTTTCCGTCGGCCTGGCCCTCCTTTTCTCCTCCATCTTCCAAGGCATGTGCGCCGCCACAGGCATACAAGCCGCCGCCAAGCAACCCGCCATCATCGGCAAATGCTTCGCCGCCCTCGGAATCGTCGAATCATTTTCGTTGTTCGCTTTCGTCTTTGCTCTGCTTTTGATTTAAAAAGTATTTTGTAGGTCGATATATACAGTCGGAAACACGTCCTAAAGGCGTGTTTCCCGCGCCTTCTTTTTTTCATGAATTTTTTCGTTACTTTAGACATGTCGAAAACATGCGCTACGCCACGTTTTCCGCTGCTTTCTTGAGCTGACTCTGGCTTTGATCAATCGCGTCCTCGGCGTTCGCCTTGCGCAGCAATGCTCTTCACGCCTGCGGTGCGATTGCTCTATGCCAGAGCAGCCGACGGCTGCTCGAAGCGCTTCGCTCCCGTCCCTTCGCTCCGGGTCCCTGCTTGCGTCCTCTCGCAGAACCAGTTTAGGGATCCAAAAATTGGTCCTGTGATGCGACGCGCAGTTTGGGACCCAAATCTTTAGATTTGGGAAAAACAAGCGCCCATCACAGCCGATGGCTTCAAGGCGCAAGGAGAAATCGAACCGCAGGAGAGCCCGAAGGGCGTGACGGGCTAGTGCTAGGCACAGCCCTCCGACGAGGACGCGATTTATCGAAGCGGATTGAAGCTCAAGAAAGCAGCGGAAAACACGCCAAGGGACGTGTTTTCGACATGTCTACAGCGACATCGAATAGCTCTTACTAGAACAACAAATTTACTTAAAATTTCCTTTCCTATCTTTCCTTTACCAATAAAAAGACCCCTTAAAAAAGGGGTCTTCTCGAAAGGAGGGAGGGAATTAGAATGCGTATCCGCCGTAGAGATAGAAGGAGTAGCTCGTCCAGTGGGTGTGAGCATCTTCTTTAAATAGTGTTGTTGTCTCTACTGGTGGGTTGGTCGCAAATGTTTTCTGATTGACCTTGACTCGAGCCTTAGCATCGCTAGTGTGGAAGGTATTCCAAGAACCTTTTCCACCTAAGCGGAATTGGTTTTTGAATTGCCAATAGAGATCGACACCAGCGCTTTGTCCACGAGCAGAGTTGTTGTGGATGTTAGCTTTGGTGATCACTTGTTGAGTAGGGGGTGCGCCAACAAGTGTAGGATCAATCGTGATGCTTGTTAAAGCCACTTTCTTACGTGCGCGCAGGTCTAAGAAATAGTATTGGTAGTAAGGATCGATGTGGAATTGATTCCAGAAGACAAATGAGAGGCGCGCTTCAACGTAAGGTCCAAACCAATCGGCATGCATGGGGGCTTGGTCTTGCAAGGAGTGGCGCACGTTGCCTGCGGCGAGGGTGCGGTTCACAAAATCATCTTGAGAATAAGTCTCATAAGCTTGGTGAGAATAGCGGTAGCCGACGCCTGGAACTAAGAAAGCTTGTCCATCGCGGCTATTGATGAATCGTAGACGATAGCCGATAGATGCCATAGCATCCGCTTCATAACCATTTAATTTTCTGAATTTGAAGTGCGTGTTCAAAGTTGGGTCGACCGGATTTTTAAAGGATTGAGTCAGATTTCCGCCCACTTCAGGAGCATAATCTCCCTCGACGTACAAGACAAAATTGTGGATACGGGCATCAAATCTGAGTACACCTTCTACAGAAGAGACATCTTGATATGTCGATCTCCAGCTAGGCGTGCCAGTAGCTGTATGATTGGAGATTTTTTGTCGAATCCGATCATGACGGTAACCAATTCCTAAAGAGAGTGCAGCATCCCAAGCACAATGAGTAGGGTGGCAAGGATCTTCACAAATCTTAATCACTTCCGTGACGGTTTTAGTAGTGCAGCAAGGCTTAGCCTCGCATTTTTGCTTTTCGCATCTGTCTTCTTTCACTTCACAAGGCGCGGCTTTGCGACATTCTGCTCCCTTTGGACAAGTCGAATCGGGGGAACTGGAAAAGAACCAGAATGGACTAGCAAAACTTAGCGCCGGAATAGACAAGGAAAGTAAGTATAACGCGGACCATCGTTTAATTAAGGCCATATATCAACTCCCTATTAATAATCATTCTGTTCTCTTTTCTTTAATATAATTAATTTGTAATTATAATTAAACAAAATAATTAAAATAAAAAGACCTCTGAATTATTATTCAGAGGTCTATACAAGAGGGTCTACATACTTAGATTAGAACGAATAGCCACCATAGACATAGAAGCCATAGCTCGTCCAATGAGAATGAGCATCTTCTTTAAACAGAGTCGTTGTCTCTACTGGTGGGTTGGTCGCAAATGTTTTCGTAACCACTTTAACACGCGCTTTAGCATTGCGGGTCTCAAAAGTATTCCAAGAGCCTTTCGCACCTAAACGGAATTGGTTCTCGAATTGCCAGAACAGGTCGACACCGGCGCTTTGTCCACGAGCATTGTCATTGTGGAGGTTAGCTTTAGTGACGGCTTGTTGCGTAGGGGGTGCGCCAACAAGCGTTGGGTCAATTGTGATGCTGGTTAATGCTACTTTCTTACGAGCTCGGTAGTCTAAGAAGTAGTATTGATAGTAAGGATCCACGTGGAAGTGGTTCCAGAATATAAAGGACAGGCGCGCTTCGATGTAAGGACCAAACCATTCAGAGTGCATAGGTGATTGGTCTTGCAAGAAGTGACGGACGTTTCCAGCAGCGAGATCGCGATTCACAAAGTCATCTTGAGAATATGTCTCATAAGCTTGGTGAGAGTAGCGATAACCGACTTGAGGAACTAAATAAGCACGTCCATGTTTGCCGTTAATGAAGCGTAGGCGATAACCGATTGACGCCATTGCATCAGCTTCATAGCCATTTAATTTTCTGAATTTAAAATGGGTGTCTAACGCAGGATCGACTGGGTCTTTAAAGTTTTGGTGCAGATTCCCGCCCACGTTAGGAGCATAGTCTCCTTCAAGGTTGACGAGGAAGTTGCCGATGCGTCCATCGAATCTCAACACGCCTTGAACAGAAGAGACGTCTTGATAAGTTGATCTCCAGCTCGCAGCACCTGTAGCAGGGTGGTCAGAGATTTTTTGGCGAATGCGATCATGGCGCCAACCGATTCCGAGTGAAATCGCTGCATCCCACATACAGTGGGTAGGGTGGCAAGGATCTTCACAAATTTTGATTACTTCTGTGACAGTTTTAGTCTCGCAGCAAGGTTTCGCTTCGCACTTTTGTTTGTCGCAAGCATCCTCTTTTATTTCGCAAGGCGCAGCTTTGCGACACTCAGCCCCTTTTGGGCAAGTTGAATCGGGCGCACTGGAGAAGAACCAGAAAGGACTTCCGAAGCCAAGCGCAGGCACAGACAGAGAAAGCAAACATAATGTGGACCATGGTTTACTACTAAAGGCCATACATAAACTCCTGTTATAACTTGTTTTCTTTTCTTTAGTATAATAATTTTTACAATTATTTAAATAAAAAACTAATAAGTAGTGGATTTTAATAAGCCTTTTTGTTCAATAATTTTGAATAGTTTTGTGGTTTATGCATTATGAATATAAATAACTAATCTATCAGAACTTCAGCAGAAAAAAATATCTTGATATGAATGAAGAAAAAAAAGAAAAAAAAAGCGTGAAAAAAAAATTCACGCTTTTAAATAATTAGAAACTGTAACCGGCATAAAGTGCGATATTAAATGATTCCCAAGTGGAATGAGTGCGATACTTGAGCTTACCATTAATACTGCCTGGTGGATTAGTGACGAGCAAGACTTGTTTCTCTGTAGCGTTCGTATGAGATTTATTCGATACGAATCGCAAGTATGTCGTTTTAATCCCGAATCGATAGTGATAGCCTGGACGATCGTAAAATAGATCGATACCTCCTAACTGACCTGTCGCGTGATTGCCTTCTGTAGTAAAGCGCGTGAGAATATCGAGAGGAACAGGAGGTGTACCGACTACTGTATAGTCATACACTTTTTGAGCCTCTTTTCTCTGTGAGCGGTAATCTAGGAAGTGATACTGATAAAACGGTTGGAAATAGAATTTATCGCGGTAAGCAAACGAGAATCTTCCTTCCAGAAACGGTCCAAACCACTCAGAATGCATCGGTCCTTGGTCTTGCAAGATCGAGATAAACGTACCCCTTGATGCACGACTTTGTTTTTCTGTCTCCCAGGCCTGATGAGAATAGCGGTAGCCCACCTGAAAGATCAAAGCAGCCCGAGCGTGATAGCCGTGCATGAACTGCAAGCGATAACCCACTGAAGCCATTGCATCTGCCTCATAACCTGTCAGCTTGTGATTTTTGAAATGAAACGTGTCACCTACTGCCGTATCTGTATTGAAATGAGAAGACATCGATCCACTCACTACGGGAGAATAGTCCCCCTCAACTGAGAGGAGGAAATTGCTATAGCGGGCATCCAACCGCAGCAATCCCATCACAGAATCCACGCCATTGTATTTAAATTTGGCGTTCTGTTGGGGACTTGTGGAAGGTGTGGGTTTAAAACGTTGATTGAGTCTATCGTGTCGATAGCCTAAACCTGCGGACAATACCACATCCCACTTACAATGGGTGGGGTGGCAAGGATCTTCGCAGATTGTGATCACTTCTGTTCTCGTCTTTGTTTCGCAGCAAGGCTTAGCCTCGCATTCGGGTACATCACATTCTTTTTTGCAGACGGGAGGAACAGTTTTTGATGATGAGGCAAGCTCAGGGGTAATGGCCGTCTCAGTAGGCGAGCCGTTAAATAACCAGGAATTGCCCGCATGACCCAATAAGGGAATCGTCAATGACAGCAGGCACAATTTAGAAAATGGGGCTTTTGTTAGCATAGGCACACTCCGTTTTACTTTCATATAAGGAATATGACAAATTTTGTTAAACATATTTTGAGAAATTTTTTTCTCCCAGGGGTCATTTTTCTTGGATTTAATCAAAACTGGAGGATAAAACAGAATTATGGAAAGAATCGAAAAAGACTCATTTGGTGACATCCGTGTCCGTAGCGATAAATATTGGGGAGCTCAAACTCAGCGCTCTCATGAAAATTTTCGGATCGGCGGCCATCGGATGCCGATCGAAGTGATCCGTGCGCTTGCAATCGTCAAGAAGGCCTCGGCGATTGTCAACACTGAGCTTGACCTGCTTCCCAAAGATAAGATGAAAGTGATTTCGAAGGTCTGTGATGAGATAATAGAAGGAAAGCTCGACGAGCATTTTCCGCTTGTGGTGTGGCAGACAGGCTCCGGCACCCAGACGAATATGAATGTCAATGAAGTGATCAGCAATCGCGCCATTGAACTTTTGGGCGGTAAAATAGGCTCAAAAGACCCGATACATCCGAATGACGATGTAAATAAGTCGCAATCGACCAACGACGCTTTTCCAACAGCCATGCACATCGCAGCGACGCTCTCCATTCGCAAACAATTGCTCCCCCATCTCATAACTTTGCAGAAAGGCTTTAGCAAAAAAGCTCAAGAATTTCACAAGATCGTGAAGGTGGGACGTACTCATTTAATGGATGCCGCGCCGCTCACCTTAGGACAAGAATTTTCCGGATATGCTTCTCAAATAGAACACGGCATTGAAGCGATTGAAAATGCGCTCAAACATCTTTCCGAAATCGCGTTGGGCGGCACTGCCGTTGGAACCGGATTAAATACTCACCCTGGCTATGCTAAACGGGTAGCCGAAGTGATCAGCGAGATCACCAAAACCTCTTTCATTTCAGCGCCGAATAAATTTGAAGCGCTCGCGACCAATGATTCCGCGGTCGAAATGAGCGGTGCCTTAAAACGGGTCGCTTGTTCCTTTCTCAAGATCGCCAATGACATCGCCTGGATGGGCTCGGGCCCGCGTTGCGGACTATCAGAGCTCAACCTCCCTGAAAATGAACCCGGCTCTTCGATCATGCCCGGCAAAGTCAATCCGACTCAATGTGAAGCGATGACCATGGTCGCCGTCCAAGTCTATGGCAATGATTTAGCCGTCAGTTTTGCCGGCTCTCAAGGCAATTTTGAACTCAACGTTTATAAGCCGGTCATCATTTATAATCTGATGGAATCGATACGTCTGCTCTCCGATGTGGCGATCAACTTCCACGATAAATGTTTGGTTGGCATCACTCCCAATGTCGCCAATCTTAAACATCATGTCGAGAATTCACTCATGCTCGCTACCGCGCTCAATCCCATCATCGGCTATGATAAAGCCACCCAAGTGGTGAAAAAAGCCCACAAGGAAAAACTCACCCTCAAGCAAGCCGCCCTCAAACTAGGCTTCCTCACCGAAAAAGAGTTCGACATAGCCGTTGATCCCAACAAAATGATCTAATTTTCTTCCAACCTCTGTGGTGTTTTCTCTCTGTGGTGAAATTTTACCACAGAGATAAGAAACCACAGAGGAAAGAATCAACGGTTGATGTGGATGCCGAGTTTGGTGAGAAGGTAACGGCCGACTAAGATCGGATGCTGAATCATCAATTTCACTAAGATTAAGTAATTCACCCCTTCGATTTTCTTTCTAATGACTGCAGACTCATTAGCTGCAAGTCGCGGATCCAGCCTTCAAAAGGTGGGGGTAAAACGGGTAATTGAGTGAGAGGGAAAAAGCGCACGTCTTGCGTTTCCGATCCGGTTTGTGCAGCCCCATCGATAATGCGGCATTCATATAGGTGAGAAAATTGCGTCATTTTATTTACAGGAAGATATTCGGCGACTTTTCTGACAATATCGGTATGATAGCCCGTTTCTTCTAAAACCTCGCGCAGGGCGCCTGTTTCAGGCAGTTCGTTAGGATCGAGCCCTCCACCGGGTAATACCCAGACCGGAATATCGCGTCGCTTGATCAGCAAAACCTGACTTTTGTCTGGGTTAAACACAATCCCATACACAGCTTGTTTTTCTTCTCGATGCATTTTTTTCTCCGTATGATATCATAACATCATCATGAGATATTGCCGACTCTTTTTGTTGCTGTTATTTCCTTTAGGTTTTCTCGTAAGTTGCAGACCCTATTACCTTTCGGTTTGCCAGGAATGGGTCGACGTGCGCTATTTAGCCAGTTACCATGCCGGAACCCCCGATCCCAGGTTAGAACACCACCCATGGGGCAAAAGCTGATCCTCGATTGGAACGTGCCAAGGGAAATTTTTAGCCAAAAACCGGAAGTGGTCCTCGATCTGATCCTGTGGAATTACACCACGAAACAAGTTCGATTTCCGATCACATCACGGTTGGATTATGCGACTTTTCGATTGCTCAATGAAGAGTATGAGAAAACGGGCGGGATAATGACCTACAAGGCGGCAATTGTCACAGAAAAGGGGGAGATTTTCCGCGAATGGAAACATCAACTGTGGGTGAATTTGATCACCATCGATCAAGAAACGCCGGCCAGCCCTGCTGAAAAAGCTACATCCGCTGAATAAATCAATTTTTGTGTCGTCTCCCAATCCAAACACGGATCCGTGATTGAAACAGCGTATTTGAGTTGAGCCGGATCGGTTAATGGCTGACTCCCTGCTTCCAAGTGGCTCTCCAACATCAACCCAAAGATCTGATCATTACCTTGCTCAATTTGTTCTAACACCGATAAAAACGCCTCTTGCTGTTTGTCAAAACGCTTTTGGCAATTACCGTGTGAACAATCGATCATCACTCGTTGGGGCAAGCCATACGATTTTAGCTGGTTCATTGCGCGTTGCACAGAGATGCGGTCGTAATTTGTGGCGTCATAGGCTCCGCGCAAAACAATATGCGTATAGGTATTTCCCTGACTCTGAATAGCGCATAATCTACCCTGACCATCAATATGTAGCGCAGCATGCGCTTCTGCCGCCGAAAGTACACCGTGAATGGCACTATCGAGATTGCCGTCTGTCGCATTTTTAAAACCGATCGGAAAATTCAGTGTCGAAGCGAATTGACGATGAGGTTGAGACGAAGAGGTCCTTGCGCCAATGAAACCCCATGTTATCAAATCATCAAAATAGAGCGCTGCAAGCGGATCGACGAATTCTGTGGCACACGGCACGCCCATTTCGGCCAGCATCAACAGCAATTCCCGCGTCCAAATCAAACCGGTTTTAATATCATGCGTACCATTTAAATGAGGATCATAAACGAGCCCTTTCCAACCCGTTGATGTGCGTGGCTTCTCTGCATACACTCGCATCAATAAAAATGAAGAGCGGTTAACTACTTGGGCCAGCTCCTTAAAACGGGTCGCATATTCTAGTGCTGATTTTCTGTCATGAATCGAACACGGACCGACAATTAAGGCTTTGCGCGTTTGCTTGCCACTGATAATTTGCTTTGCTATGTCTCGAGACTGCTGAATAAATATCTCAGCCGACGGAGACAAGGGGAATTGCGTTTTAATTTCCTGCGGAGAGGGGAGAGAGTGATTGTCATCAAACACAAGGGTTAATATTTTTCACGTTTTGACCGTAGCACAGAAAAGCAAAATTTTGCAACTTTAGTAAGCCACAATTTAAACCACGGAGAGCACTAGTCACTGAGGCGCGCCTTGCGCGCAAAAGTTTTTTTTCTTTTCCGCGGCATAGCCGCCTCTGTGATCTCTGTGAGCTTCGTGGTTATATTGATTTTTTTAAACTACTTTTCTCAAGTATGTCTAAAATTTGCCCTCAAAAACATGGCAAAAATCGCATCCGCATCTACTCGACAGATAGGGGACAAATTGGGTTATGAGAAAGCTTCGTCAGCCGTTTAATATTTTTTAAAGAAATTTGTAACTATATTATAATTAAAAATTTAATTTCACATTATTACATTAAAATTTATTGATTTAATTTAAAATTAATGTTAAAATATGATTATTAATTTAATAACAAAACAGGGTTTACATTATGTCAGCAAATTCAGTTAATAACATTTCATCTCAACTCAAGAACTGGGAAACACAAATAGAAAGTCATCAACTCTCTGAGCAAGGGCAAATTGATATTTTACCTACATTAAAATCGAGGTACCTTGACTTACTCAATGCAAATGCAGAAATAAAAGATTGAGCTTCCTCGCAGCCAGAATCAGACCAGATTAAATAGATCCAAACACTCTGGAGTCGAGTTTTCCAATCTTGCGTCGATACGCAAATCCATGTGTTAAATGAAGAGGCGCAGTCTGCTTTGCAAACTCCTGATTCAACGACTCTAAATGATATTGATAGAGAACTTATGACTTTGCAGATCGATGTTCGACTACGAAAAGATCAAAAAGAGATCATTGCAAAACTCCGCGAGCAGATTAAGTCTTTGAATGCAATACCGAACGCTTTGGTCGCGCAAAACGATTACGCCTTTCATTTCCAAGATCTACCCGATGATATTTTGCTCAAAATTTTCAATTTTTTATCTGTTGAAGAGTACGGAGTGATCAGTCGTTTGAACCAATTTTTCAAAGAGTTTCTAAGTTTTCCTGAAGTTCGACAACATTTCCCAAATTTCCCACCCAAGGATGAGACTGATCTTCAAGAATATGGAAAAATTTGGCAGCTTAAAAAAAATATTTACACATCTCATGCCCTACCTTATGAACCGCGGCGCGAATTCTCCGATATCTATTCTGTTGACAGCTGCAAACAAATCACTGTTGCCCAATTTACCCGTGGATTAATTATCTATTATCCGAATGATGATCATTATATCCTTAACGATGCAGGTTCCGAACAAATCAACTGGTATATACTAACAGAAAAGACACTCATTATCGGCAAAGCACAGACTCTTTGCTTATTTGATTTAGAAACAAAAGAAACGCGTCAAGTTGCAACAAAGCATGAAGCAGTCATCGACTATATTGGAATTTGGGATGAAAAAATCATCACCGTCGATCATCGCACTATGGTAAAAGTTTGGGATCCGGCTTCACTTGAATTTTGCAAACGCATCCAGCTATTGTCGAGAATCCTGCTGATTATTCAAATACTACTAAATATAAAAATTTGATCATTTATGGAACCGCGAACTCGATTATTGCGTATAACTTAGATACGCAAGAAAGAAACATCTTAGAAAATAATCCTTTCGAGCTCGCTCCTTATTTTAAGATTTGTGGAGATGATTTGATTTCCTTGAATCGTAAAAATAATACGGTAGTCATCACAGTTTATGATTTGAAAACAAAAAAAACTCCGTCTAGCATATCGGATGAAAATATTGCCACAGTTTCTCTCAGACAAGTTCAAACCACTGATGAAAACATTATCGTCGCTAAAAATGATGGTCTCAACAAAAAATCTACTATTTGTGTCTATCCTTAAACGAATCTTGAAAAACCCATCATTATAGAGAACAATTCAGAGATCAATTGCTTACTCGTTCAAGGGCGTCTGCTTTTTGCCGCCTGCGAAGATTTGCATTCTAATCAAGCGATTAAAATTTGGGATTTAAAAAGACGGGAGTGTATCTCGACTTTAATCGGTCATGAAAACTCTATTAAAAGATTAAGACTTGTTGATGGTCGTTTAATTTCTAGCAATGGCAGTGAAATTATCGCATGGGATTTAAAAGCTCCAGAATATAAAGCATTGCTATTCATCTCGTACAATTTAGAATTGTGTCCCGAATATGAAGTGCTTTTTGGCTTATTATCTGAACAACTGCGTCATGAAATTCTCAAAGAGATTGCCGATATTGCCCAGCCAAATTCAAAAGATAAAGCCCGTGCAATCAACTTTTATTTGTTGAGAAAAGTGTTGAGGTATTTAAAAAAAGAAAATTACAAAAAATCGTTTGCAATTTTACAGGATCTACCCATTTCTGTGAAGTTATCGATAGGCATGCGCGAAGAAATGTCCATGTCCGAATTTATTGAGGCGGTAGAGAAATGTTTACCCATTAAAAATTCGCTAAATTCCTAATTCCTGTCTTAAAATCTCGAAGTTGAGGTAAAACTTCATCTTCGAGTTCCCGCTAATGTGAATAAAAGGATTTATTTTATGTCGGTAAATTCAATAAGTACGATTTCATCTCAACTCACGAATTGGAACGCAAATAGACAGCCATCAACTTTCTGCGCTTAAGGACTTTCAAGAGGCAATGGAGATAAGGGGAATTGCGTTTTAATTTCCTGCGGAGAGGGGAGAGAAGAAAAGCAAAATTTTGCAACTTTAGTAAACCACCACAGAGGGATTTACGAGCCCATGCCCGCATGCGTGCCCGTGCCCGATTCTTTCCTCTGTGGTTTCTCGTCTCTGTGGTAAAACAATTTCCCACCACATACTGTAATCGCGCTTCGCTTAAGGACTCTTAAGCCTGAAGAAAAAGGGGTTGCTCCTCAAACCCGGAGTAGTATTAAACTCTCCAAAAGAACAAGGCAATAAAGCCTAAATAACCGAGGAGCAAGCCCATGAAACATTATGTAGGTCTTAGACGTTTCTATGAAAGAGACTTTTATTTGCATCATGAATGAGAAACAAAAAATTGTCGCCGAAGGTCGAACCAAAACAGATCCCGAGCTCATAGATCAATTTTTGAAAAAATTCTCCATTGCCATTGAAAAAGTCGGCCTTGAAAGCGGATCATTAAGCCATTGGCTATTAGAAGAGCTTAGAGAGTTAGAGCTCCCTGCAATCTGTATCGATTCTCGCAAAATGGCAGCAGTTCTCTCCGTTCAGGTGAATAAAACGGACAAAAATGACGCTAGAGCTATTGCTGATGCAATGCGATGTGGGATATACCGAGAGGTAGCACAAAAAACTCAACAGGATCTCGAGATAGGAACTTTACTAAGAAGTCGACGTATTTTGGTCATGCAAAAAACACAACTGAGCAATGCTATACGGGGTTTTTTAAAAACCTATGGAATACGACTAGAAAGTACTGGTGCAAGTTTTTCTAAAATTGTAATGAATAACCTACCAGACAAAAATCCCTTGGCCAATGAAGGTATTAAAATGCTTTTAAATACTTATGAGAACGTGTGCGAATCGATAAAGAAATTAACAAAGAAAATAGAAGGGCTTGCAAGAGAAGATAAAGACGTTAAACGACTCATGACAATCCCGGGAATAGGGCCGATTGTTGCACTAGCTTACAAGACTACAATTGGTGATCCTCAGCGCTTTAGACATTCTAAAACAGTTGGAGCTTACCTAGGCATGACACCGAAACAATATTCTTCCGGAGAAACACAAAAACAAGGACGTATTTCGAAATGTGGCTCAATAGATGTAAGGTATTTATTAAATGAAGCAGCCGTAGTGCTGCTGACTCGTTCAAAGAGGTGGAGCAAACTAAAAGCATGGGGCTTAAAGATCCAAAGAAAACATGGATTCAAAAAAGCCGCAATGGCAGTAGGACGAAAATTAGCCGTAATCATGCATAGGATGCTGATAGAAAAAACAGAATTTATATATGGAGAACCCAAAGACAAAAAGATCGACGCAATCGGCCTCGCACGAGCCATATAGGGGCTATTGCTCGGATCGAAAGCGTCTCTGAGATTACGAGATAAACCAAAGCTGCAAGCGAGGAAAAACTTAACGAACTGTTTTTGTGAAAAACCCGATAGGAAAAGTAAGAGACGAATCTCTGTTGACTCTTAGAAGTCGACTACCACATTGTCCTACTTATTTCTTCGGAAAGTATAATGGGGCGAAGAAATGATTTACATTCTTCAAAAAAAGACCCCGAAGAGAACAGTGGAAATTTTTCACAAATCAGACTATTAAGGAATAACCACTTGACTTCAGCGCGATTAGAGAACAGAGATAAAACACCACAGAGAAAGAATTTAGGGGAATCAGCGCAGAGAAAAAATACGAGATAAAAGAGACGCAGAGATTTACTCAGTGATCTTAGTGGTTAAAATTCTTCTTATTTTTTTAAAACTATTGTTTTTTGATAAAATCCTGTATCATTTTCCCAAAATTAGCAGGAGAAATCATGTTACCCCTAACTTCCGTCACCACCACTTCTCAGACACACACATCGCATTTTCCTTCTTGGGTAGACACCTCTTGCAAAACAGTTTATGCATGTGTAAGAAAATGCTTTACTTGCATCGCTGACTTATTTCGCTCATTCACTAAATTTTTGAATCCGACTCGCGTTCAAATCGGTGGTCCCCAAAACCTCGTCGCCTTTTATCAAAAGGGGAAACCGAATATCGATAAAATGACATTACATCAGATTCGCGCGCAGAATAATGACCAATTGGAAGCGAACCACAGTTACATTCAATGGCTGTTTCCCTTAGATAAACCGAGCGGATCGAGTGCTACCGCGCCGGTCATGGACCAAGCGACGATTCAAGCATTCCGCAATAGCCCTGCACTAAAGGCACAAGTTTTAAAATCATTCAGAGTGATGTTAGGATTTTATGGATTACAAATGGATGAGACGACGAAGGTGATATCGCGCGCACCGAATTTCGCAGCGCGCAGTGCGAATTGGCTTACGCCCGGCAATCACAATTTTCTAAGAATTTCACGTATCATCAACTCCTTGCATTTATTTGGAATGCATGACTATGGCAATGCTGTCTACACTATCATGATGAATATTCGCGCCAATGAGGGTAGGGGAATCATCGACGATACAGTACATGGTCACTGGACAAATGCGCATCTCGTTGGAATGAGAGGGTAACATTACTCAAGCTCTTTAAGCTTGGACATTGTTTCGTCTAATTCCCGTTCTGTTTGCGTTAGGCTATTTTTTAATTTTTCCACGAGCGGTGGTGGGGCTTTTGCTAAAAAGCCTTCATTTGCCAGCTGTTCTCGTAAACTATTTTGTTGAGTGATGTATTTATCCCGTTCTTTGACGAGGCGAATTTTTTCTTTTTCTTTGAATTCGGCAGGAAGTGGGATGACAAGTTTTAAATTGCCGACGATTGCGCTGGCGCTAAACGGCAATTTTGTCTCTTCGGTGGGAAAGAGAACATTTTGCGTGCGCACAAGAGCCTGAATGATTCCCAAATTATTTTTTACTAAATGACTTTGAGGTTCATTGGCTGTGGAATAGATATGCACATCAGTGGCGGTACCTGGAGGCAATTGCATTTCCGCGCGGATGTTGCGCACCGTGCGCAGCACTTCATCGAGAAAAGCAAAGGTCGATTCGATTTCAGGATTGATATCTGCGCTGCGAATGACTTGCGGGTAAGGGGCGATAATGCAAGCCGGTTGATTCAAAGCGTGAAGAGTTTCTTGGGTGTAGGGGTCGAGATTTTGTGCGGTTGTGCTAGCGAGTTTGCCCTTGAGAAGTTGGAAGAGCTCTTCCGTGACAAACGGCGCCATCGGATGCATGAGGCGCAGTGTATTGCAGAGAATGATGCAGAGGATCTTTTGTTTTTGCAGTTTTTGCTCAGGCGTGCCGACCTTGCCGAACATAGATACCGGTTTAACCAGCTCGACGTAATAGGCGCAAAATTCTTTCCAGAAAAAGTCATAAGCGGTCATCGCCGCGCGGTCAAAAGCGTAATCGGTGAGCTGCTGGTTGACATTTTGAATCGTGCGATTGAGAAGAGATAAAATCCAACGGTCTTCTAAGGCGAGCGCATCGAGATCAAGTCCTGTGGCAAATGCTTCCGCCGAAAGGGTCTCGATGTTCATGAACACAAAACGGGCGCCATTCCAAATTTTATTGATGAAATTTTTAAATTCTTCAAAGCGGCGGCGATCCAGATCGATTTGTCGTGGCATGGGTAGCACTGGCGCACAATCCCATCCGCATTGCATCAGTTCCATACGATTCGATGATTTCCAGCGGGTCGATGATGTTGCCTTTGGATTTGGACATCTTTTCCCATTTGGAATGCACATTGGATGGAATCGGCTCACCGAGATCAAAGGATAAACGCTCTTGTGGAGTTGCGTAGGCAACCGAGCCATCTTTTTGAATCCGCCAATACGATTTACCGTAAATTAAACCATGCAAAAACGTTTCGGGAAACGGAGGTGTATTGAGGGCATATTCGCCCATCAAAATCATCCGGGCTACCCAAAAGAATAGAATATCATGACCTGTGATCAAGGTAGAGTTAGGATAAAATTTCTTCAAATCATCTGTGTGATCAGGCCAGCCGAGAACGCTAAACGGCCATAAAGATGATGAAAACCAGGTGTCGAGCACATCTTCGTCTTGAACCCAAGCCTCAGGATCTTTTCGCACCTCAGGCGGTACATCAGGTCCGTCATAGCAAATCATCACTTCTGGATCATCTTTGCGATACCAAATCGGAATGCGGTGGCCCCACCACAGCTGGCGCGAGATGCACCAGTCGCGCAAATTATCGATCCAATGAAAATAGGTATTTTCCCAGTTAGACGGAATCAAGCGGACCTTTTTTTCTTCTACAACTGAACGGAGTAGCGGTTTGAATTTCGTCATGCGCACAAACCACTGTTTGGAAAGATACGGCTCGATGACCGCT
Source organism: uncultured Verrucomicrobiae bacterium (assembly GCA_963839895.1). GTDB lineage: Bacteria > Chlamydiota > Chlamydiia > Chlamydiales > Rhabdochlamydiaceae > CAJCIW01. The sequence goes on along the minus strand of CAWIWQ010000001.1, from coordinate 949,265 downwards.
TTAGAGCGATAAGAAATCCCGACGCGATTTTTATGCGGCTCAATTTTAAGCAGCAGTCCTAAATCTCTCATTCCTTCGACAACGGCTGTGCGAGCTTCTTCTTTCGTCATCCCTGCAAATTGTCCTGCGTTTTCATTCATGCGGCCGTCAGGCGTCAACACATTGATGAAGGGCAATTTATGGCTCAAGCCCATCTCATAGTCATTCGGATCATGGGCCGGCGTGATTTTAACTGCACCTGTGCCAAAAGCGGGATCGACAAATCGGTCAGTGATGATAGGAATCGGGCGTTTAGCCATCGGCTGAATCGCTGTTTTGCCGACGAATTGATGATAGCGTTCATCATTAGGGGAGACGGCAATCGCCGTATCACCGAGCATCGTTTCGGGACGCGTCGTGGCAATCACGATATGACCGCTGTGATCAGAGAGGGGATAACGGAAATACCACAAAAATGAATCCCGTTCTTCGTACTCTACTTCGTCGTCAGCCAGTGCCGTTTGCGTCACCGGATCCCAATTGACCAAATAATCGCCGCGATAGATCAACTTGTCGTCGAACATCTTTTTGAACATCGTACGGACAGCTCGATTGCGCTTGTCATCCATTGTGAAAGCAAGCCTTGACCAATCACAGGAACATCCCACTTTTTTCAGCTGGCTCAAAATCTGCGATTGGCTTTGCTCTTTCCACTTCCAAACATGATCTAAAAAGTCCTCTCGAGAAAATTCTTTACGTCGTTTACCAGTGGTCGCCATCAAATGCCGTTCCACCACAGTCTGAGTGGCAATGCCAGCGTGGTCGGTGCCTGGCACCCATAGCGCTTCGAAACCTGACATCCGTTTCCAGCGAACGAGCACATCTTGCAGAGTATCGACCAAGGCGTGCCCCATGTGCAAGACCCCTGTAACATTGGGCGGAGGAATTGAAATACAATAAGCAGGTTTAGAGGAATGGCTATCCGCTTTAAAAAATCCTTTACTTTCCCAAAATGTATACCATTTTTCTTCGACATCTTTTGGGGTGTAGGCCTTGGGAAGTTGCTGCTCGTCCATGAATTTTCTCTGATTGATTGTCCTCTAGAGTAACATGGAGCAGGAGAAAAGCGCAAAAGAGATATGAATGTGTAAAATTTTTTTAATACTTTTGAAAATTGTTTCAGCTGAAGTAATATCTTGCGACAAAAATTACGGAGTACAATGACACAACCCATTCCACCTGCTCTACCACCAATCATGTGGGAAAGTATTTTTGGCAAGATTCACGAGTTTAAAGATGTCGCGAAGCTAAATCTTGTGTGCAAGTTTTTTAAAAAAGTGAACCAAGAAGGCAATCTTGCTAAATACAGGATTGAAGTTTTGAAGCAATTGCAACCGCGAGTTTCTTTTGAAAAAAACAGACCCTATACCTATACAGATTATACATGGAATGCACGCGCCCAGATTATTTATCCTCGTATCAACAAGAAATTGTCTGAACTCGAGAAGAAAAGATCTATGGCAACACCAGAAGAGATCGATGAATTATTAGCTGGGTTTTCAAAATTATTTGACCATCATAAAATTGCGTTTTTGTTACACGTGATTTATGCATGTAGTACATTTGATTTTGAAACTACTGAGAGATTTTATCATGCACTTCCTCCTCATTTGAAAATCGGTCTTCAACAAGAATATATCGATTATACTCATAGAAAACCTGAAGATTTGAAAGACGCCGAGGACTTACTTTTACAAGATTTTCGTGGATTTACTTCTTCAAGTGTTGTGGACCATTATTCGGAAAGATTACGAAAATCCATCGGTATTCCCGATGCGGTAGTTACTTTGTAAAGATGTATGACAAATAGACTTGAAAAGCATCTTCACCAACGCGGTAGCCATGATAAGCGATGATCCCATCGGGACGAATCAGATAAAAACAGGGTTTTGAGACGTGATAAACCGTTGTAGCTTGTCCCGCTTGTGACTGAGATAAATTCACTGTCCGTATGAGTTTGGCGTAGGATTTAAGTTCGACAGGCTCATCGCCAAAACATAGCAGCGTATGTTGGGGATGACACAGCAGCGAAAATAAGCGCGTCTGATCGGCGAGCAGGGCATCAGGCGCGCGCTGACCTGGTTTGGGTCCTTTCCAATTGCGATGCGTATCTTTAGCGATGATGGGGCTATGCGGATAGCCGACATTCAGTTCGCTGACACCTTGTAGCAGCCGTTTTTGGATCGCTTTGTTGCGTAAGAAAAAACCGGCAAGGGTTAACACAAAATGTTTTAAATGACGCGTCGTCACAAGACGAGTGCCAAATGTTGTATGACGCAATACGGATTTTGCAATCGGCAGCCTTTCAGCTTCAAAACTATCGAGTAACATTTCTTGAGCTAAGTGTTGATGGACAAGGGCAATTTTCCAAGCTAAATTAAACGCATCTTGCACAGAAGTGTTTAGCCCCTGTCCGCCGACGGGGCTATGAATATGTGCAGCATCGCCGAGCAGAAAGACATTTCCTTTGCGCATGACAGGCGTGATCCGACGATGCACGGTAAAGTGAGAAACCCAGATCATTTTGTCGATTTGAAAGGATAGGCCAGAACATTCACTGAGCATTCGATGAAAATACTCGGCATTTAAGCGCTCGTTTTTATCTAACATTAAAACGATGATTCTAAAGGTGTTTTTCTGAGGAAGGGGAACGAGGGCAGCGATCCGTTTGCCGTGAAAAAAGAGCTGAAGCTGATCCTGGGGAATTGCTGTTTGCATTTCGACATCAGCTAGCGCAAATTCCTCCGGAAATGCCGCGCCTTTAAAGGACAGATTCAAACAATGACGCACAGTACTGTGGGCGCCATCGCAGCCAAACACCCATTTGGCCTGGATTGTTTCAGACACTCCATTCGAATGCAGCACACTTGCACGCGTATCCTGCAATGTCTGCAGAGACACACCCCGTTCAACATATCCTCCGAGATCAGTAAAATATTTAGCCAGAATTTCTTCTGTCTTTGCTTGAGGGATCGAAAGGACAAACGGGTAGGGTGTTTCAAGAACGCTCAAATCGCCGGTGACAAGCGTTTTGCCCTCCAAAAAGGCATGGATTTTCTGTACAGGAAGTCCTTCTCGCAAAAAAGGCTTAATGACTCCCATACGCTCGAACACTTCTAATGTGCGCGCATGAATACCAAGTGCTCTAGACTGATCGCTGGGCTTCTCTGCTTGTTCAATGAGCCGAACCTTGAGACCGCGTTTGAGGAGTTCACAGGCGAGTGTTAATCCCGTGGGTCCTGCTCCCACAATCAAGGCATCTAGCATGTTCTTCTCACCTAAGTTTGTACTTATTTATTTACATGGGTATACTGTTTATCTCAATAAAACTTGGTATGACACAAGCTGTAGAACAAGTCCCTTTTTTCCCACCACCGGTTGAAAAAGATCGATCATGCCTGATCGCAGAGCTTCCCGACGAATTGCTTTTTGAAATTTTCAAGCATGTTCATGAAGTCAAAGATGTCATTGCACTTAGCCGTGTTTGCAAAGGGTTTAAAGGATTAAACCAGACAGCAGTTCGAGTAAAGTATTTGATGAGAATTCTAAAAGGGAAATTTTGGAAACCAGCTGATGAATTGCAGCCAAGTACATTAGCTGATTATTTACAAATAGCTAATGACAAAATCCGGCTAAGGGAATTTCAAATGCATTTTTCGACTTCACTAAGGGATCCTCCGGAAAACTCTAACCTAGAAAAATTAGGAGGGGCATTTATCAAAATGCAACCTGTTTATCAAATGCAAGCTTTCTCTCAAATACAACAGGCCCTCAATTCAACAAATGCCATCGCATTGAAATTTTATCATCTGTTATCCGATCCAATGAAAAGTAAATACCGCGGTGGAATTTGGATCGCCAATGGTCTAAGTGTCATTGATCCCGAGGATAATAAGTATTATTATTCTGAATTTGCAAATCACATACTCCAAAATAAAATTCGTGGGGACATTGCTATGCGAGCCACTCAAATTTATCTCCAGCGAAATGGGTATTAAAAATGACTCAAGCAATACAATCAAATGGGATCGCACCCGCTCTGGCATCTCAACCTTGTGAAATCGCTAAACAGCCCTGGGAGCATCTGTTGATAATTCTCGCTCAGATTTATGAATTTAGGGATGTTGCACATGTCAATGGTGCATGTAAAGGACTTAAAGTTATAAATGAAAGTTCTAGCCTAGTAAGAAGACGCCTCCAGCTTTTGAATATTCCGTTAGACAATTCTAAAACATATACTTTTGAAAAATACGTACAAATTGTACGAAACATCAGATGCAAAGTACAATATAAAGCGTTTTGTAGATCTTTTCCGGCTATTAGACCTTATCCAAAATATAGCGTTAGAATCCCCCATGATACGCGTGTCGCTAATTTATTACGGAATTTTCAAAAGATGTCCCGTGAAAATCAAATCGCAGGTTTTGTTGTTGTGCTTAATGCTCTAAATTCAACCGATGAAATCGTTCAAAAATTTTATCGTGCTCTTCCTAAAGATGTGCAATCAGAATTTCATCATCAAATTTTTTTAGCATACGAAAGCAATACCATTATTTCAGAAGGGATGGATTATTCTGGCTTTCTAGCAAAGCATGTCATAGCAAATAATATTCGCAGCGCTCGCGCGATAAAAGCAGCCACTCAACTGCAGATACAAATGCAATCAACGCAAAGCCGCTAAATATTTTCACTTGCATCTTTGCGTTGATACTTCAGCTCAGGGGTAGTGAGTTTTTCACCACAGAGACAAGAAACCACAGAGACAAAATTCGGGCACGAAAATCCCTCTGTGGTATTTTATCTCTGTGGTGGTGAGTCTTTTTCCCTACTGCTTTTAGACTAGCATCTTAGCCAAAAATAGAGCCGTGCAGAGCACGCCATCAACCGGAAAACCCTCTTTAATTTCCCGTTTGAGCTCTTCTAATGTTTTAAGCTCGGTTTGGATGAGCTCAAAGGGTTCGTGATGTGTGAGCTGAATGAATTCAGCATCTTCGACGAGCACATAGTAGATAATTTGATCGAGCACTGCGGGGCAAGGATAGGCATTACCGAGGATAGAAAAACGGCCGCCGCCGTAACCGGTTTCTTCGAGGAGCTCGCGCTTGGCGGCTTCTATCGGAGATTCTCCAGTGTCAATGCGGCCACCCGGGCAGCTGAGCAGCCATTTGCCGGTGGGATGGCGATACTCTTTATTGATGATTAATTTTCCTTCCTTTGTGATCGCCAAAATCGCAGCTGCATGCCCCGCTTTTACAGAAACGTAAGAACCGGTGGTTCCGTGAGGAAGTTGGAGCTGATCGAGCTGCACATCAAAATACCCTTTGTAGACGATTTCGCGACTTTTAATTTCCGGTAGAGGAATGGGAGAATGGAAATGATCTTTCATAGGTGATTGAGGGTTTTATTTAACCGCTTACGGCAGTCTTTTTCTTTTCTAGGGCTGTGAGCGCAATGGTAATACAGGACCAATTGTTGGAATAGAGCGATTTTTTCCCAAGGAAAAGCCTGCGTAATCCAACCTTTTTTCTCAGGGATTTTGCCGCGTAGAAAATAACTTAAAAGCATGCTTGTCGGAGGGTGGGGTAAATCGATCGACCCGGCGAAGTGAGAAAGAGCAATCGTCCGACCTTCGGTATGCTGCAAATAACAACCCATCGGTACAAAAAGCGGGGAATATTCATCGGTAAGCTCTTCTTCAGAATACGTTTCCAATAGCATTTGTGCTTTTTTCCAGGAGTTTTGCAGGAGATTGAAACTGATTTGCAATGCCACGAGAAAAGAAGACTGCGGAAAGTATTTAAAGTAAGGGAGAATTTTTTCAGTTTTATTCTCGAGAAGCGCGCGATGAAACAGAAAACAGGCGCACCTTTGCTCTGTGAAGGTGACAGGTGAAGAAAGATGTTTTACCAATGTCTTTAAAGCGTTATTTGGGCCCTCTTTAAAGTGTAGTAAAGCCGTGCGGATCAGAGCTGCTTCTGGTTCATCTTTGATGAAATGTAAATTTTCTTCCACCCATTCTGAACGTCCGAGCGCAAGGAGAGCATACAAGCAATTGGCGATAATGGCAGGGGAATGCGACGTTTCGATCATTTCGACAAGTGTAATCGGTTTGCTAAGCCAAAACGCCAACTGACACGCCAAATATTCCTCTTCAGGCTCAGCGTGCAGCAGGAAGGGGAGGGTCTCCAAGTGCGTTTTGAGGCTGGCAATCAACTGAGCGTGATCTTGATTGCGGAAGATGTGCGGGAGATGTCGTAGAGCAAGTAGGGCAAAATGATAAGCTGCAACTCGATCGCGCGAGGAAGTTTCATGGAGGCGAAATACGATGTGTTCACGGATGAGCTGTAACAGGGGATGTTTGGGGTATTTGCGCAGGCAGAGTTCAAGACATTTGATCTCTTCTTCAATCTCATGCGTCGCTTTGTAAACCAGCGATTTGCCGAGATATTCTAGAGGCGCTCCCGGAGTATTGCGCAGCTTACCGAATTCCTCATGTGCAAGATGATAAAGACGTTGTCTGTCTTCCTTTTTTTTGTATGTGGCGGCTTCTTGTAACAGTGTAACACCTGCACGAAATAATGCTTCTCTGCCTTCTGTTCGTCCAAAAAAGGAGCTGGCGATGCGACGATATTCAAGCAGGGCTTTGGCATAATGTCGGCTGGCTAAAAACGCATCGGGAATCGACAGGCAATTGACCATCGCGTTTTGACTGCCGATGCTAACTTTTATCAGCTCAATTTCAAAATCGGCATCGCGGCAGATTAGTCCTATGTGGGTTCCAGCAAGTGGAATCTGGCTGATGTAATGACAAATCTGCTTTTGATCGAGAAAAACAAACAAGTGGTTATCGACTTTTTCAATGCGGATGTCGTGCCAAGCGTTGTCGACAATTGTCACATCAGGAATTGCCATCACTTCGACGTCATTGTGAAATAAGCGGCATTCTTTTCCAAACCAAAGACAATATCCTTCGCTTAAATTTCTTCGTTCCGGAGTATCTAAAACACCGAGCAAAAATCCCATTCCCTGACATTCTCTTCCCATTTTAAGTCGGGTTTCAAGTTTTGTATTTCCTGAAAAAGAAGCGCGCGAAATCATTAAACCGACCCATTCCATCACTTCAGGCGAACGGGTGATCGCCGCATGTTTGACGAGCAGGACATTCTCTTGAAATTCCCAATCGTGTTTGGACGCCATATTCAGCTCGTCCATCGGAATCCATTCTGGTTTGCCCTCGAGAAAACTCTTCAATTCTGCAATGATGTCATCGACGCTTTGAAAACGTTCGTTTGGATCATAACGTAAGCAGCGTTTGGCAATATCGGCCAAATGCTGTGGAATATCGCGATAGGGCGCAGCTTCGAAGGGATCGATCAATTTTTCCAAATGCATCGTTTTGCGAAAATGAGCCACGGAGGTGCGTTGAAAGGGAACACGCAGAGTCAAAAGTTGGTACAGCAAAATGCCCAGAGAATAGATGTCGGTAGTAGTTTGAGAAGGTTCACCGCGCACTCTTTCAGGCGCGATATAATTTAGAGTGCCGGGAACTTTTCCTGGACGGGTTAAATCTTTGTAATCTTTTTCGTTTTCGTCTATTTCGGAAAATATCTCGCTCTTACCGATGAAATCGGCTAAACCCCAATCGAGCAGGAGCACCTCGCCGTATTTGCCCACGATGATGTTGTCTGGTTTTAGATCTCTGTGCACGATCCCTTTGGAATGGGTGTAAGCAATCCCTTCGCAAACAGCTAAAAAGACACGGATTAAAGCGGGGATGGATGAACCCAGTGGATGTTTAACTTCGCCTTCTTTTTCCTCTTCATAGCTCCTTTTTAAGATTTGCTTTAACGTTTCACCGTCGACGTAAGGCATCGTGTAGTATGCGGCTTCTTGACTGGGATCGATGGAAAAAATCGGGACGATCGAAGGATGGGTCAATTGAGCGGCAACACGAGCTTCTCTTAAAAAACGCTCCTTCATAATCGAATGATTTTTCAGTTCGGGTCGGATTTGCTTGAGCGCGACCTGGCGCTTGCAGACAGGGTCATAGGCGAGAAATACCTCTCCCATGCCCCCTTTGCCAAGGCTGCGGAGGATTTGATAGCGACCGATTTTTTCTGGTGATGACGATTGCATAACTATCTATGGTTTACCTGTTTCATCCATTCTTGGTAAGTTTTTTCAGCTTCTTTAAAAATTCTTAATTTTACTATACTTATACCCATCTTTTGAAAAATCTGAAACACGAGAGGACATCATGGACAGTATAAATGGGGCGATTCCAAGACACTTCAATCCGCACAATCATCCTTCACACAATGTAAGTTTTCTGAATTTACCGGGCAGAGAGAGATCTGTGCGCACAACAGCTCACGCTGCTCAAGCATCTCTCACTTCATCTTTTGCCCTAGGTCGAATGTTTAGTAATATTAAAGCTGACGTGCGTATGTTTTGGCGCGCTTATGTTTCGATGGGGCACGGAACTACACCTCAAGATATTCGCAATCGCATCGGCGCACTCGAGGTGTTCGAGGAAGAGGTTGTTCAGGCAAGAACGAGTGAATTACAGCAGGCAATTTTGGGAAGGTACCGTTTGCTAGATCGTGATGTGAAAAAATTGCTTGTCCGTGTCGATGAGCAATTCGTAAGGTCATTCTCGGCCGAGGGTAATCGCGCCTTGTTTGAGGAAAGAAAAAATCTGATCCTTCGCGAATGCAATCTAGCGTGTAATTTCCAGAGAAAATTAACAATAGTTAACACATATTATCGTGTGTTTAAACGTCTCGGGTCTAGACCAAGAGTCCCTGCTCCAATACCTGTGTCTAGTCCGAGTTCAAGATCCGTTCTACCATCCATTCCTGGCACAATTCCCTATCCACAGAATGCAATCCCGGCTGATTTGATGGCAAATCTTGTACGAGAAAATGATCTTCGCTGGAATCCAGACAACACATTACCCCGTAATCCGGCCATTCCGCCGATTTGCCAATTCTTTAGAGATCAGCTGCCTCGCGAGATACTCAACAACGCAGAAGAGATCGCCCGTTTAAAAGCTGCCGCATCCCAAGATGTATTGGATAATGCCCTCCAGCTATTCAATTGTCCTGTCACAGGAGATTTAATGGAAATCCCTGTGTTTGTTGCTTCGCATCCTGCGGTTCAAGCTAGCATAAATAAACCTGTATTGACTGATGCTGATTTTATAGCGCGCCATCACCTGGATTTTAACGCTATGGAGGCGCATCTCTTAGTAAAGCAGACTCGACACGGAACGCGCGCCGTTTGTGCTGTATGTCGTCATCCTCAAGACCAAGGGCGTTCGATCAACCGTGAACATCTCGTCGTTGACACAACTTTACAAACGCGCATTTTAAATTATTTAAGAAATCCTACTGCTGCGGCTGCAGCAGCAGGAGGATCGTGATAACTCTCTCGATCTTGTTAGATTCATCTTTATGACAAAAAGATCCTTTTAATTGGAGCCATCCATGTCGATACTTGCAACTCAATTGCATCCTAGTAACGCCGCTTCTCTCCAGAGTAGCGGTGTGTTACCTGCTTTACGCAGAGACTTCTCGGTCCGAAACACGGTCCATAGCTCACACAAATGCGGGAATTGCTTAAAATCCATTCCTCAAAGAATTGGGGATTTTATCTCCCAACCGATAGTCAATGTGGGGATGTTTGTAAAAGCCGTCATATCGGCGCGACATATTTATGCCAATGATATCGATGTTCGCATTGATAGAATTACTCGATTTCGCGACAGCGCTAACCACCTAGACGTCAATCAGCAATTCAATACTTTAGATCCTAGTATTCAACGATTATTTTTCCGTGTTAATCGCGAATTCATTCAAAAAATGACCCGAGAAACTAACCGTGCTAATTTTCAAAGGATGCAGACGATAATAAACAGTGAGTGCAATCGAGCTATTTCTTATCAAAACAAACTCCGATTTTTCATTGCAAGAAACCTCACCACAATCCCTTCCCCTTCTCCTAATCCAGTCGAAATTCCGACCCCGCGACCTCATCCAAGATCATTTTTCAATCGACGAGCACCTGTGAGAACTCCGACCCATACAGAAGCAAACCCCACTCCTCGTGTTAATCTCAGTATTCCAGGGGCGATTCCTTATGTTCAAGATCACATTCCCGATGACATTCAACAAAAAGGACGAGAGATTGCTCGTTTGAAAACCCTCATCGCCAACCACGCTTTATTCTATATTCCTCAGCGCTTTCGCAACACTGCAATCTATGCCAATGCTAGTGATATTCTTAGTATTATGGAAATTCCGGTTTTTGATGCTTCACATCCTTTTATACAAGCCACCCTCTCTTTAAGTTATCCGCATCGACATCATATGGATGTAGCATCATTTGAAGATAACATGGACAGAAGAGGCTATTGCCCTGAACTCGGATGTATTCACCCTTCTCCCGCTAGTATCAATCGAGATCATGTGATGCTTGATTCCTTTTTGCAGGATGAGATTTTAACATTTTTAAGAGATCAAAATGCGGCTTTGGCAGCACGTCCGACCACGCGCCCTACATGGTTTACTAATCTCGAAAATCTCCGACGACGGATACCTATTCCAGCTGCGAGCCCAACGATTGTTCGAAGCACCTTGCAGCACGTTCCTGAATCGGTTCCTTATAATCCAACAAATATTCCGGAAGCAATTCAACACAGAGCAGAAAATATCGCTTCCTTGCAAGCGCAATATGAAACGTTATCTGCCACTAATCCTAGTCTTCCCTCTGTTCCCGACGAATTTGAAGATGCAGTTTCGGCAGATAGTATAAAAACTCCTGTGTTCGATGAATCGCATCCTTCTGTTCAAAACGCTCTAAATAATCGCGAAGTGCGCCATATCCTAGATAAAAGCACTTTTGATGGTCTTCGCACGAGTGACTGTCCTACCTGTCGGCATCCTCTGGCTCGTAGTCATATGTACATCGATGTAGCCTTCCAAACTGAAATTGAAACCTGGTACAAGACTACCCTTACAGCAGCAGGGCAGACACCAAATCTTGTCCATCCTTGAAGACATGCGTTTGACGGGCTTAAAAGCCCGTCAAACTCCATAAACAGCTGTTGTTATTTTCCTATCCTCATTTATAATTTTTGCACAAAAAAATTTACACGGTATAAAAATATGAGTTTAATTAGTGCTGATTACTCAAAAAATTGCCCAACATATTGCCAGGCATTAGCAATGACAGGCAATTTACACATGCGCACGTGCTCTAAGGATCTTAAAAAGATATTCGATCAAGGGCTTTGTGAAATTTGGAAACAACTAAAACAGGAATCTGAAAAAGATTTATCCTCACTCTCAATTAAAATGCTTAAGGTTGAGCAAGATCTCCAAGGACAGATAACAGCAGCAAATGCTTTTCGGGCTTTTTCTAAATTAAGAAGCCCCATGAAAAAAGAAGGCTTGGATGATTGTAATTTCGTCATGTCTTCAGCAACAATGTCGTTGAGATTGGATGACTTTAGACCAATGTTTGGCTATGAAAAGGATAGGATACCCGCAGAAATACAAAAGATCGCCTCTGAAATTGTTACGCTGAAAGAACAGTTTGAAAGTTTGCCAAACCCTCCCGAGATCCCGAAAAAGTACGAAGATCCAGTGTCAGCTGAAATTATGTCGCTGCCTCTTTACTCTAAATCTCATGATTTGAAAAATGCAGCTTCGGCTTCTACTGTTCACCTCATCCGACATAAACTTCGGCACAATCTTGATCAATATGTTTTTGAAATGCATTTAGAGGACAGAACGCGACTCAAATTAGAATTCTCCTGCCTTGAATGCCGACAACCGATTCTCAAAGAGGACGTGCGCATCAATTTTATATTGCAATATGAGATTCTAAGCTGGCTTAGAGAGGTTATCAATCAGCACTTATTTTCAGATCCAATTAGTCATGATATTATGACAATACCTATTTATCACAAATATGATGAACGTGCCTATTTTGATTAAGAGAAAAAACCTTTGCGTTTCGATGTATTTAAGAAAGCTTGCGCTAGCACATTGCTCGAAAAAGAAAAAGCTGAGAAGATAGGTGTCTAGTTATAGGTAGCCATGTCATCGCGTAAAAAAGTTTTAACAGGAGATCGTCCCACGGGTCCTCTTCATGTAGGGCATTATGTGGGCTCGCTTAAAAATCGACTGGAATTGCAAGAAACATGCGATCAATTCGTGATGATCGCCGATGTGCAAGCGCTGACTGATAACTACGAAAATCCAGAAAAGGTGCGGGAAAATGTCTTGCAAGTGGCACTTGATTATCTGGCGATCGGTTTAGATCCGCGTAAGACGACGATTTTTATTCAGTCGCTGGTTCCTGCGCTGTTTGAATTGACGGTATATTATTTGAATCTGGTGACTTGGAACCGCCTCAAACACAACCCGACAGTCAAACAAGAGATCCAACAAAAAGGTTATGGCGAAAGTGTTCCGGCCGGCTTTATGGTCTATCCGGTGAGCCAAGCCGCGGATATCACCGCTTTTAAAGCCGATTTTGTCCCCGTGGGGGAAGATCAGCTGCCGATGGTCGAACAGACTAATGAGATTGTCCGCAATTTCAATCGGATTTATAAAACCCACGTTCTGGTCGAATGTAAAGCGCTCATCCCCAAAATGGCCCGTTTGCCAGGCACCGACGGCAAAGCAAAAATGAGTAAATCGATAGGCAATTGCATTTTCTTAGGCGATAGCGCCGATGCCATAGCTAAAAAAGTGAAGGGGATGTACACCGATCCTGGGCATTTACGCGTAGAAGATCCCGGTAAAGTCGAGGGGAATCCGGTCTTCATTTATCTCGATGCCTTCGATCCCGATTCCACCGTTGTCGAAGAGCTGAAAGCTCATTATCAGCGCGGTGGGCTGGGAGATTCTGTGGTTAAAAAGCGCCTCAATGAAACTATGCAGGCTTTTTTAGAGCCGATCCGCACGCGTCGCGAAGAATTTGCTCGCGATCCCGCTCAAGTGATGGAAATCGTGCAAAAAGGCACTCAGCATGCCAATCAAGTGGCCAATCAAACGCTAACCGAAGTACGCCAAGCGATGCGCTTGGATTACTAAACACCTAATTACCAATTACTTGCATCCGACCATTTTAACGTGTATGTTAAAATAGTCGCGACCAAAATAACATATATGTTAAATTGGTCTTATGAAAAGAGTCTATGAAATCCTTCTGGAACAGCATTTAGCACAGCATCGGCAAATGGTCTTTCTTTCGGGACCGCGTCAAGTTGGGAAAACGACAACTAGTCTAGAGGCATCTTCAGAAAGCCCCCTGCATTACTATTTCAATTGGGATAACGAAGATCATCGAGCGCTTATCATTGAAGGACCCCAGGCCATAGCCCGAGAATCAAAACTCGACGAAATACGCAAGACACTACCCATTCTTGTTTTTGATGAAATTCACAAATATCGAAATTGGAAGCGATTTCTTAAAGGCTTTTTTGATACTTATGAGAAAAAATGCCGCATCATTGTCACAGGAAGCGCTCGCCTCGATGTTTATAAACGGGGAGGAGATAGCCTAATGGGACGGTATTTTCTTTATCGTCTGCACCCTCTTTCCATTCGTGAAATAGCCGATCCAACTTTGCCGGCTCAAGAAATTCAATCCCCGCGGAAAATCGATCCTGCCGATTACGATGCACTAATTACATTCGGAGGATTCCCTGAACCGTATCTCAAACGAAGCAAAGCCTTTTTCAACCATTGGAAACGATTGCGTCTTGAACAATTATTTCGCGAAGATTTACGCGATTTAAGTCGTGTACAAGAGATAGGTCAAATTCAGCTTTTAGCCGAGTTTTTACAGGAAGAAGCTTCTCACTCTTTAAACCATTCCGTTCTTGCTGCTAAGATCAAAGTCTCAACGCCCACTTTGCAGCGATGGATTGAACTCCTAAAGAATCTTTACTTTTGTTTTACGATTCAACCCTGGTCAAATAATCTTAGCCGTTCACTCATTAAAGAGCCCAAAATCTATCTGTGGAATTGGGCGCTAATTGAAGATACGGGTGCCCGTCTTGAAAATGTAGTGGCCTCTCATCTCTATAAAGCTGTCCAATTTTGGACAGACTGTGGTTATGGAGAATATGGTCTGTATTATCTGCGCGATAAAGACAAACGTGAAGTGGATTTTCTTGTGACAAAAAATCGTAAACCTTGGTTTCTTGTGGAAACGAAAACCTCGGGACAACAAGGAATCTCGCGCTGGTTACATTATTATCATGAGAAACTTAAAGTGCCCCACGCATTTCAAATTGGCTTCGATCTTCCTTACGTCGATAAGGATTGTTTTTCTATCAAAGAGCCCGTGATTGTTCCTGCGAAGACATTTTTGTCTCAGCTCATCTGAGATTATTTGTGTTGTTCTTCTTCGATTTCTTGATTGATGTCTTCATCTTCTTCTTCGATGGTTTCTTCTTTGCTCTCTAAATATTCACGGAAGAGAATATAAAAACCCCCTGAAGCAAATAAAACGGGGAGAAGAATCTCCCAAGAAATATCGAATTGGACGGTGACGAAAACTCCGATGAAGACAAATAAGCTGACCATCATGTCGTAATGGCGGCCTAAGAGATATTGTCTTAACGCAAGAGGAATGCCAACAGCAAGCATGATGCCCGGCCACCACGCTTTAAGAAAAGCGAGGATGGCAAGGCCGATCAAAAAGAGGGCGACACTGATGGCTTTAGCGCGTCTTCGCGAGGCAAGCTGACTCATGATGGATTCCCTTTTCTGCACTTTAATGTTTTAATTTTATTTTTACCACAGAGATGGAAAACCACAGAGTGAGTTATGATTTTTTCTCAGTGATAAAATCTTCTTAACTCTTCAAGAATTGCAGATGTTCTTTTAAATAAGGCGCTGTCAGCGAATGTTTATCTCGCGCAATTTCTTCCGGCGTGCCTTGTGCCACAACCTTGCCACCTTTAGCCCCGCTGCCCGGCCCCATGTCGACGATGAAATCAGCAGCGGCGATCACATCGAGGTTGTGCTCGATCAACACTACCGTATTGCCCTTGTGGATGAGCTGTTCAAAAATGCCGAGCAATTTCACGATGTCATCGGCATGCAAGCCTACCGTTGGCTCGTCGAAGAGATACAACGTGCTGCCTGTGGAGCGTTTTGCGAGTTCGCGCGATAAACGCATCCGCTGCGCTTCTCCGCCGGATAAGGTGGCGATCTCTTGGCCGAGCTGCAAATAACCTAGTCCTACCGAAATCAACGTCTCTAAAATGCGCACGGCTTTGGGAATGGGCGGTAAGAAATCAATCGCTTCATCGACGGTCATTTGCAGAATTTGCCCTAAGTTTTTGTTTTTAGTAAAAACTTTTAAGCTGAGGGGATTTAAGCGATAGCCGTGGCACGATTCGCAGATGACTTTTACAGGCGGTAAAAATTGCATCGAAATATTACGCGTGCCGAGACCCCAGCAGGTGGTGCACATCCCTTTGCGGTGGTTGAAGCTAAAATTTTTGGGGCTTAAGCCGCGTGCTTTAGCTTCGGGAAGCGAAGCGAAAAAGTAGCGCAGAGGAGTGAGTAAATCGACATACGTGCTGACATCGGCGCGATTGGTGTGACCGATGGGATTTTGATCGAGCACGAGGAGTTTATCAAAAGCATCCATCCCTTGAAAGGTGGCGCCCAAATAGTTGACTTCTTTGATACCTTTGTAGCGTCCGCGCTTTCCGCGCAGGGCTAATTCGCCTGAAGGTTGAATCAAATCGGTGAGCAGTGTGGATTTTCCTGAACCCGACACACCGGTAATGCAGGTGATCGCTTGCAGCGGTAGATCGAGATTGACATTGTGTAAGTTATGCAATGTGGCATTGCGCAAGCGAAGAAAATCTTCGCCTTTGCGGCGGTGTTTGGGAAGAGGAATTTTCTTTTTGCCGCTTAAATACGCGCCGGTGAGCGAGGCGGGATTAGCTTTAATTTGTTCGAGTGTACCTTGAGCGATGATGCGTCCACCGGCTTTTCCAGCTGAAGGGCCAAAGTCGAGAATCAAATCAGCCAGTTGAATCGTGAGCGGATCATGTTCGACGAGCAGCAGAGTATTTCCGAGTGCGCATAGATGAGTTAGCGCTTGATTGAGTCGTGTATTATCGAAAGGATGGAGTCCAATGGTCGGTTCATCTAACACATACAAACAACCGGTTAAACCGCTGCCTAATTGTCTAGCTAAACGGATCCGTTGCGCTTCACCGCCGCTTAAAGTTGGGGCGCTTCGTTCGAGGGAAAGATATCCCAAACCGATGGTGCGTAAAAAATGCAGGCGATGTTTGAGTTGGCGCAATGTTTCATCGAGAAAGGCATGGTCATTTTTCGTTAGCGAAATCGCATCGATAAACGTAGATGCGTCATCAATGGGTAAACGACAGAGTTCAGCGATTGATACGTTTTCGATTTTCACATGGCGCGCTAAGGGATTTAATCGCGTACCGTGACAGGAGAGGCATTCATTTTGGTCAAGAAGAGGCAGCAGCAGCTCGCGAATCACCGGATCGGAACTCTTGGCTAAAATCGCAAACACGGTATTAAAACCGCGCCAGGTTAACGCCATTTCCTTTTTGCCAACAGATTGTTTGGCTCCCGAAAAAAGCAGTTGTAGCTGCGCAGAATTCAATTCGGAGAGGGGAGTGTGAGGCTCAATTTTGGCTTGCTTTAAGAATTGCTGAAAGGTAGCCAAGGCATTTTTGCTGATGTATTCTTTCCACAGCAAACGCAACAGTTTAACCGGACTCATCTTCATGATTTCAGGATGACGCGATAAATCAGCGCCGTATTGAAAACCGAGTCCCTGACAATCTAAGCACATCCCGTGTTCAGTGTTGAAGGAAAATGTATGCGGTGTAATCGGTGGAAAAGATTTGCCGGTGCTGGCCACAGCAAATGATAAATTAAAAAACAGATCGCGATCATCAAGAGCTGCCACCAACGTTCCACCCGAAAGAGTGGCTGCTTGGTCAATCGCATCGAATAACCGTTTTTTATTGTCGGCAGAAATCACTAATCGATCGACCACGAGAAACAATTCATTTTTGCGCTGTTTGTCAAAGGGAATCTCTTGGTCGAGTTCATGATATACGCCATTCAAACGGATGCGTAAAAAACCTTGCCGCTGCAATTTCTCTTTCAAATCTTCAAACCGCTCTTGTCGTTTTAACATGATAGGGGAGAGGATTTGCACTTTTGAACGCTCAGGTAAATCTAGTAAACGCGCTAGTACATAATCTTTGCTGATCGTGCGGATTTCCTCACCTGATTCTGGATCATAAGCTGTGCCCAAATGTGCATACAACACCCGCAGAAAATCATAGGCTTCCGTCATTGTGCCGATCGTGCTGCGCGGGTTGCCCGCATGGCTTTTTTGTTCGATGGCAATCGCGGGAGATAGACCATCAATCCGTTCAACTTTGGGTTTGGGCATTTGTTTGACAAATTGACGCGCATAGGCCGACATCGATTCGATATAGCGCCGTTGACCTTCAGCATACACTGTTTCAAAAGCAAAAGAGGACTTTCCTGAGCCGGACGGTCCTGTGCATAGCGTGATTTTTCCACGGGGAATTGAGACATCGATCCCTTTCAAATTATTCTGCGCGGCGCCTTCTATCTCGATGGTTTTCATCGGCTCGAGAGTGGAAAGATCTTGTGTTTTTGCCTGTGAAATCGTCTGAGGCTTGAGGTGCTCGCGAATGGCCACACCGGTTGGAGTTTTAAGTTTGGCGATGCTTTCGGGCGTGCCAGCTGCGACGAGCTCGCCGCCGAATTTTCCCCCTTCAGGCCCTAAATCGATGATCCAGTCAGCTGTTTTGACCAGATCCATGTTGTGCTCAATCACTAGCACGGTATTGCCGCGATCTACTAATCGTTGCAGCACGTCGATGAGCTTTTGAATATCGTGAAAATGCAGTCCTGTTGTCGGCTCATCGAGAATGTAGAGGGTGTTGCCGCTCGAGGGACGAGCCAATTCTTTAGCTAATTTAATCCGCTGCGCTTCTCCGCCGGAAAGTGTCGGAGAAGGTTGACCGATCCGAATGTAATCCAGGCCCACTTGCATCAAAGTGTCCAGCTTGGTTTTGATGTAGGGAATCGCTGCGAAAAATTCACAGGCTTCTGCCACTGTCATTTCCAACACTTCGTAGATGTTTTTATGCCGATACAAAATGGAAAGAGTGTTTGGGTCAAAGCGCTGTCCTTTGCAATGCTCACAAGCCACCCATTCGTCCTCCATAAAATCCATGTCGATTTTGATCATCCCCATGCCAGAGCAATGCGGACAGGAGCCTTCTTTAACATTAAAACTAAAGCGTCCGGCTTTATACCCCTGCGCTTTACTCTCTGGAAGCTGGCTAAACAAATCGCGAATGTCGTCGAACAATTTAATAAACGTTGCGGGATTCGAGCGGGGAGTGCGGCCAATCGCTGTTTGATCAATCGCAATCACTTTATCGATTTGCTCTAGGCCTTTTATCGCTTTGTGTTTACCGACATTCAGCTGTGAACGGTGTAATTGATTAGACAAAGCCGGATAAAGAGTATCGCTGATCAACGAAGATTTCCCTGATCCAGAAACTCCCGTCACTGCTACAAAAACTTTTAAAGGAATTTCTACGTTGATGTTTTTTAAATTGTGATGTTTAGCGCCTTCGATCACCAGCGCCGTCTCTGACTTGCGCCGTTTAGGGATCGGAATTTTAAGTTTGCCCGATAAATAGGCGCCAGTAATGGATTCAGGAGACGCTAGCAGCTCTTTTATCCCGCCATGTACGATGATTTTTCCACCAAATTGTCCGGCCAGCGGACCCACATCGACAATTGTATCAGCAGCGCGAATCGTCTCTTCATCATGTTCTACCACAATTACTGTGTTGCCCTTATCGCGTAAGCTTTTCAGTGTCAGCAGCAATTTGGTATTGTCGCGCGGATGCAATCCAATCGACGGCTCATCGAGCACATAAGTGGCGCCTACAAGCCCCGAGCCAATTTGTGAAGCCAGACGCACGCGCTGCGATTCGCCACCGGAAAGCGTCGGCGCCGTGCGCTCGAGTGCCAAATAATGTAAGCCCACGTTAGTGAGAAATTGCAGGCGCTGCACGATCTCTTTAAGCAATTCTTCTGCAATTAACCGTTCTTGTTTGGTGAGCGAAAGTTTTTGGAAAAATCCCAGCGTATCATCGATGGCCATCGCGGTAATTTGCGCGATCCGTTTTTTTCCAACGGTCGTTGCTGCTGGATAGGGGCGAATTCTTTCCCCCTCACAATCGGGACAGATCGATTCATGCATCAACTCTTTCATGTTAGCGCGGTATAGATCACTCTGCGCTTGGTTATAACGCTCTTTTGCTTCAAACAGCACACCGCGCCAGTGTACAAATTCCGTCCAACGACTCCGTTTAACAGGATGGACAAACTGCATCCGCGTCCATTTTTTTTCAGTGCCGTACAGAAAAACTTTTTTGGCTTTTTCGGAGAGTTTTTTCCAGGGTGTATGCACACTAAAATCGTACAATTTAGCTAAGTTGTCATAGATATTTCCATAGCGCACCGTTTTATAAGAGCTCGCTACAGAGCAGCAGTCTTCAGCAATCGAAAGCTCGGGATTGATAACTCGCTCTAAATCAAACTCCTGCACGATGCCCAGACCCTGACAAGTCGGACACATTCCGGTCGGATGATTAAACGAAAAATCCGAGGGCTCCAGTGGGCCATAAGATTTTCCGGATTTTGGCGAGTAGGCGTGTTGTGAAAACAGCGCTTCATTACCTGTGTCAGCATCCAGTACGCTCATCAAGCCCTGCCCCGCTTCCAAAGCCGCAGCCACAGCTTCAGCCAAACGGTTATCATCTTCTGGGCGTAGTGTAATCCGATCGATCACAAGGTCAATATCATGCGCAACTTTGCCATCGACTTTAATCTCTTCGCTCAAATCTACCAGTTTGCCATCGAGGCGAATCCGGGTAAATCCTTTGCGCACAAGCTCAGCAAAATCCTCTTTAAATTCGCCTTTCTTATTTTTAGCAAACGGCGCCAGCACAATCACCCGCGTTTCAGCTGGCAATTGTCGTACGTGCTGTAAAATTTGCTGAGCGCTTTGCGGCGTAACCACTTCGCCGCTGATCGGACAATGGGCAATCCCAATTCGCGCAAATAATACGCGCAAAAAATCGTAAATGCCTGTCATCGTGCCAACCGTGGAGCGCGGGTTGCGACCGGCCGTTTTTTGCTCGATCGCAATCGTCGGGGAAATACCGCTGATGAGTTCCGCATCCGGCTTGGGCAAATCTCCCAGATGACGCCGAGCGTACGTTGAAAGAGATTCAACATAGCGACGCTGACCTTCGACATAAATCGTATCAAACGCAAGCGACGATTTACCCGAGCCCGACACACCGGTGAAAACGATCAGCTGATTGTGCTGCAAAGTCAAGTCGACACTTTTTAAGTTGTGCACCTTGACTTTCTTAAGAATTATTTGCGGCTCTTGCATGGAACTTTAATTTTGTGCAAAAATAGCTATTTTCCACTTTTTTACTTTCAAAGTCACTAGGCAATATGTAATCTATTAAAATTTCTTTGTTTCTCCTCATCTTGCTCCAAGTGCCCTCCTGGGCAGAAAAAACCATCCTTGTCACGGGCGGTGCTGGTTATATCGGTACACAAACCTGTAAAGCTCTCAAAGAAGCCGGCTATCAGCCGATCGTTTATGACAGTTTGGCCGCTGGACATTCCCAAGCTGTTCGCTGGGGAATTTTAGAAATTGGGGATATTTCCGATCGCACCCGCCTTGTCGAAATTATCGACAAATATCAACCCATCGCCGTGGTGCATGTCGCCGCTTACAAAGCCGTCGGTGAATCGGTCAAGGACCCTGCGAAATATTATCTTAACAACGTCGTCGGCTCGTTGACATTGCTCGATGTGATGCGCGAAAAACACATCGATAAAATCATTTTTTCCAGCACGGCCGCCATCTACGGCGTGCCAGAGCTCCCTCATCCTGTCAAAGAAGAGGATACTTGCCAACCGATCAACCCTTACGGCACCACTAAGTGGATCGTAGAAAAAATGATAAACGACTTTAAGCAAGCTTACGGCCTAAACTTCGTGATTTTCCGCTATTTCAACGTCGCGGGCGCTGACCTGCAAAAAGAATGCGGCGAGCGCGGTTCTGATCCGCAAAATCTCATCCCCATCGTATTTCAAGTCGCCGTTCAAAAACGGAAAGAATTAGAAATTTTTGGCAAAGATTATCCTACACGCGACGGCACGGCAATCCGCGATTACATCCACGTTGTCGATTTGGCCGACGCTCACGTTAAAGGTCTTCAATATTTGCTCGAAGGCAAACCCAGTATCACACTCAATCTCGGCACAGGCAAGGGTGCTTCGGTGCAAGAAGTGCTCGATATGGCCCGTAAAATCACCCGTCGCTCCATCCCTGCCAAAGAGGCGCCGCGCCGCTTAGGCGATTGCCCAGCGCTCACTGCCGACGCCTCCCTTGCCAAAGATCTCCTCAATTGGGAGCCTAAGCACTCGGATCTTAAAACAATTATCGAGAGTGAATGGAAATGGATGCAGTCGAAGCGTTGAGCTTTTCTTTAGGTGGCTTGCCGCATTTGCAGCCCGCTTCCACTTTGCTCACTCCAAACAATACGAGTAGACATACAATTATGTATTTCATAAACCCTCCAGGGTTCTTTTCTTTTATTCCTTTAAGTTTTATGAAACAAGATAATGCTATACGAAACACAACTGCAATGGATCCGTGATTTACAACACGCTTTGCGATCGCCGTTTATGGACGGCTTTTTTATCGCATGGAATTACGTCGATACTCTCTATTTCTCACTCATTGCCATCTCTCTAGTGTGGTATCTGTGGGATCGGCGCATTGGCATTCGTTTTTTTTATGTCATGGCTCTTAGCCTTGTGCTCGTGAAATTTCTCAAAGCCCTCTTTAACGAGCCAAGACCCTCTCAAATCGATCCGACTGTTGGAATCCTATCTTTCCATTCTCCAGGCTTTCCCAGCGGCGCCGCGCAAACAGCGGCCATCGCCTTCGGCCTTGTCTGCATCGAATGTAAACAACACCTCTATCGCTATCTCGCCTTAATCTTTGCTATTCTCCTGTGTTTTTCCAGAGTCTATCTCGGTGCGCATTTCCTGACCGATATCCTAGGCGGGCTCATCGTCGGAGGCTTACTCATCCTCACGTATTGGAAAATCTTCCCCCTGTTTGAAAAAAGCTGGAAACTTGCCGCACTTGCTCTGCCGTTTGTGCTTTTACTCATGAGTTTTTATCCCTCGATCACGTTATCTTCGATGTCTTACTTATTCTTCGCACTCCTTGGCGTTTACGTAGGCCTCATTTCAAAACCCATCCCTACGGAAAAAAAATTCTCAAAACGAGCGCTCCCAGCTTTCACGGTCATCGCAGGATTATGCGTGCTCTTTTTTGCGATAGAAATCCTTCCCCATCTTGAAATACTCTGGTACTTCGGCGAAGGCTATTGGCTGAGTTTTCTTGGCGCCTGGTTCGTCCAGAAAAGAAAGTCATTTTCATAATTCTTGTAAATAACATGCCCTTTTACATAATGAATGATTAACTTAAGGTTTGTCTATGTTGTCTCGTTGGTTACTTTTTTGTTTTACAGCTAGCAATCTTGTCGCATATGAACTTGCTGATATAGATTCGGATGATGATCAGGAAGAACCTCAAGCAAATCCCACTTTTATTTGTGGTCAGACTGAACGCCCTATGCGAGTCTCAGCGCGTCACATTGAAGGTAAGGGCGTTGGATACAATCAAGGATATACTTCTGTCGATGGTTTTTTCGCTTTTTTCACTCCTAAGTATTGGATTCCATTTCTCGATCTGCGTGGCCACATATTCAATAATGGAAAACCTGCTGCAAATGCAGGACTCGGACTTCGTTATCTTGCCTCGCAACGGGTATGGGGAATAAATGGCTATTACGATTATCGCCAATCCCAACGACAACACTATAATCAAGTTTCAATCGGCTTAGAAACTTTAGGCACAATTTGGGATCTGCGTATTAACGGCTATCTTCCTGTAGGTGATAAAAAAAGCCGATTTTCTCATCCTCACTTCGATCATTTCGAAGATCATCATATGATCATTTCGCGCAAACGGGAATTTGCGCTTAAAAGCGCCAATGCTGAAATAGGTTTTCACGTGGATGCAATAAAAAAGGTGCCTTTCTATTTCGCTGGAGGACCTTATTATTTAGTGGGCGAGGGAAAAAATGCTTGGGGCGGTGAAGCACGCGTGGCAGTCGACATTTTTGAATACATACGCCTTGAATCTAATGCCTCTTATGATCGAATCTTTAAAGGAATTGTCCAAGGTCAAATCAGTCTAATCATACCATTTGGGCACACTAAAGAAGTGAAACACAGAAAAAATCAATGTTCCCGCGAACGCGCTTTATGGAGGCGGGCTTTACAGCGTGTCGATCGAAATGAGATCATCCCTCTCAAAAAAAAGCGACGGGAAAGCGTAGCGATCAATCCTGAGACTAAGCAGCCTTACTTTTTCTTGTTTGTCGATAATACGAGCCATTCAAATGGGACCTTTAAATCTCCGTTCAATACGTTAATCGCCGCTCAAGACAGCTCTCAACCAAATGATATTATTTATGTGTTCACAGGCGATGGCACTTCCACAGGAATGGATCAGGGAATTATTCTGAAAAATAATCAGAAGCTCTTAGGCTCCGGCAACAGTTATCAATTCCCTACAACACGGGGAAGTGTAACTGTACCTGCGTTTACTCAGATACAACCCGTGATTACAAATTCTATAAATCCAGTCGTGGCTTGCGCCAATAACAATGAAATTGCCGGCATGCATATTACAATTAACAATACGATAGGAATCATTAGTACGGGAATAGAAAATGTTTCAATTCACGATAATCAAATCGATATAAATCAATCGACCGGTATTTTTGTTCAAAATGCCAGCGGCGTATTCGCTATACAAAATAATATTATTAATCTGCTAAATAGTTCAGAAGGAATTCTCGTTGATTCATTTGATGGGTTGATGCTAGCCCAACACAACGTCTTTAATTTTGATAATTCTGCGCAAAACTTTGGAGTTCATTTAGTCCCGGCAAATCCTACGGCTTCAGATTATCAATTTACCGAAAACCGGTTTTTAGCACCGGTCGGTTCGCTTTCAACTGGATTTGAATTGGGACAAGTTACCGTTCCAATACCGGATTTTAATTCTTTAATCATTTCTAATAATACCTTCGTCGGTCTTGGCCAAAGGGGAATGGGAGGAAAACCCATCGGCGGGTTTGGGTTAGCTGGCCGCGGTCAGGTGACAATGTATAATAACATTTTTTCCCAAGTGGGTGCTGGCACACAAGTTAACGCCATTTTTGCATCAGTGCTCTACCGCATCCGCGGTGCGTCAAATTTGATATTAGATATTAGAAATAACCGATGGGAAAATTCTCAAGATACGATATCAGCCTCTCTCAATGCAGTTATTACAGATGCTACTGCGCGAGCTTGCGTCATATTGAAAAACAATCAAAGCGATACCACGCTCAATCATACTGCTTATAACTTAAACAACACAGTGGGTGGTACGATGATTACCGAGGTCAATGTTAACGCCGGAACCGTGACACAAACCAATACAACACCAGGCATATGTCATAAAGATTAACATCTTTTATGTTTCAATAGTTAAGCTTCTGTATTCTCAAAATACATTTGTAGAGCTGCTATGCGCATATCATTGGGAACATCGATATTTTCCAGTCGGTGGAACGCAACTTTGCCAAAATCGGAGTGATCGATCTTGAGATTGGCTTTTCGTGCAGCAAAATAGGTTTGGGCATAAATTGCATTGCGAAACGGGTCTTTTGAGAGTTCTTCAAAGATCTCAAATGCATCATCTTCCTTACCGTCTTTAAAAAGTTGTTGCACTTCGCGAAGTAGGAAACGCTCGATCGCTTGAAAACGCACGGCATGAGATATTTCATGGCTTTTCTTATGAAAAGCATTCTCTCCAAAATTGTCATCGGAGATATTTCTACCCTTGCGTTTTTCGATTTCATACAGAGAAAAATAAATCGATCTGCGGATCTTTTCAGGCAGCTGTGAAAACTGCGCAATCGCAGTGTCTGATTTCGCATCCTTAAAAAGAGAGACGATTCTTTGTAGCTCTTGGTGCTCATAACGTCTGAGGGCATTTCGCAAGACAGTTTTACCTTCTAAAGTATCGATTTGCTGATGAAGGTGTTCTAGGAAAAGCGCATTTTTTTCTGTTTTGTTAATTAAATTCTGAAAAAAGGGGACTAGTTGATCATAGTCAGATTGGCTAAAGCCGAGTTGCCTAGCCTCTTCATTAAACGCTTCAAAAAGTTGAGACTCCCGAATCTCTTCCTTCGGAGGGCGATATGTATAGGGAATCGTCAGATCGGCTGTAATCGGTAGGTGATCTGAGGGCTCAGTTTCAGCATTCAAGGCGCGTGGATCGCCATTGACATCTGCAGCATGCACGTGAATTCCCTTGGAAACAAGAACGTAATCCAGTCGCCGATTTTGATCGATGTAAGTTTTTTTATCGGAATTGCGAAGTGTATCTCTGAATCCTTTTTTGCATAACTCTTGAATCGGTTGCCATTCGGGTCCGGCATTTAAATCGCCACAGACAATCACCGGTTCTTGTTGTTTCTTAACAAACTCTTCGAGTTGTCTCATTTCTAAAATATCTTCGGGTTGTTTCCAGGTAATATGAGTGCTAAGCACGTTAAAAATCGCACCGTCTGCAGTTTGAAGTTTTAGCATCAATGCTGATCTGTAATATTGATCAGGATAATACAGCGAATGTTCTTGAAGAACTTTAAATCGATCGGAGCGATAGAAAATCGCGACATCTCGATCTTTAACGCGATAGCCCGTGTATCCTTTTTGATACAACAAATGGGCAAGATCATCAAATCCATAAGCTTCCTGTAGACCGATCACATCGGCCTGCAGATTGCAGATGCGATTGACGAGCTCCACCTTGCGCTGGTTCCATTTTCCCTCAAATAGGGGTTTACAGGGTTTTACCCAACAATCATTTAAGACATTATAACTAGCAACTTTAATTGATTCAGGTTTCATATAATTCCTTTAATTAAAGGATAATTATATATGAATTAAAGAAAGTGTGTAAATAATAAAATATTATTTTTGATCCGATTTGCAATGAGAGCGTACGATCAGCCAAAGGATGAGCATGATGCCGGTAATTAAGATGAAAATGATCGGCATTGACATGAGTGCTTTAGGAGCAAACGTTCCGGCTAAGTAGGTTCCTACAACTGCAACCAGTGAATTAATAAACAGCATCACAGCCGAAGCGTTGGATTTGTCTTTGGATTCAGTCAATCCTTGCGACGATGCAAACGTATAGAGAATGGCATCGCCAAATTGAATCACGATTTGGGGTATGAATAGCGCCCAGCCGTTGGCCCAATGTCCTAAGAAAAACATCCCCATACTGATAGCGCCGATAAAAATGATGACGATGCCGAGTAACATGCCACGCATCGGCGACATATTATCTGCTTGCCAAGCCGTAAAAAATGAACCCGCTGAAATTCCAAAAGCAGGAACTAAATACAATAAACCATACTGGGCAGAGTCTAGTCCCATAATATCTATTGCCACAAACGGCGCTTCCTGCGAAAAGATGAAGATCACCGCTGTCGAGAGACCCATCAAACAGCTCCACAGCACCAAGTATCGGTTTTTGAATTGTACCGCATAATTTTTGGCGATTTTCTTGATTTGTAGGGCGTTGGGATCTTTTCTCTTCAGGGTTTCGGGCAGACTAAAACTCAATAAGAAAAACAGCACTGTGAAAATGAGAAAAAACCAAAATCCCCCTTGCCAACCGTATTTAGGGGTTAAAAAGCCGCTGACTGCTGTGCCTATTCCAGGCAAAATTGCATAGGCCAGCATGGCATACGATAGAGCTTTGGTAGCTTTGGGGCCCTCGTGTACATCGGCGATCATGGTGTAACCGATTTTCAAAGTCACAGAACAACCCAAAGCTTGAATGAATCGCCCGGTACAAATCAGGAAATAGGTCCCCCCTGATAGCGTAATCAATGTTCCGATCAAGGCAATAGTAAGTCCGATAAAGAGTGTATTTTTACGCCCAAAACGATTAGCAATTGGCCCGTAAGGCAGCCGCCCAATGGCTGTCCCAAACAGAAACACCGTCATCATCCACTGTGCATCAGAGGCAGAAAGCCGAAATTGTCGAGTAAGTTCTGGATAAGCAGGTGTAAACACTACCGCTGCAAGCGATACGAACGAGAACATGATCAGTATGACGATGATCTGCGGAAATCGAAATAGTTTTGACATGCTGCCCTCAACCGCAAAGTAGCAGCGAGGGGAATTTTAATACAAGAATTGAACAAAAGATTATGGCTAAGTGACTTGTGAAAAAATATTTAAGACTGTTCTAAAAAGAGATTTTTTTTAATCCAAAATTTTTGCTAAAATGTACCAAATTTGGTAATATCAACTATAGGAAAAGAAAAGTGACTGATAGAGCTCCAAATAAGATTATCGCAGTCGATTTTTATAAACAAATGAATGGCCGCGAACCGGTTAGAGAATGGTTAAAATCTCTTAAAAAAGAAGAAAGACGAATTATTGGAGAAGATATCAAAATGGTTCAAACAGGATGCCCTTAGGAATGCCGCTTGTTCGTAATCTGGGCAAAGGTTTATGGGAAGCGCGTTCTACATTGCCAAATATGATCGCTAGGATCCTTTTCGCTATGCATGAGGGACAAATGGTATTGTTACATGGCTTTATAAAGAAAACCCAAAAAACGTCTACGCAAGACTTTGAAATTGCATTCAAGAGGATAAAAGAGATCAAAAGAGGATAACATGAAAAAAAATAAACATATCGGCTCTAATTTTGATGATTTTCTAAAAGAAGAAGGCATGTTGGAGGAAATCGAAGAAGTTGTAGCCAAGAAAATTTTCGTTTTTCAAATGGAAAAAGAAATGAAAAAACAAGGGATTGATAAAGTTGAACTTGCTGAGCGAATGGAAACTAGTCGCTCAGCAGTTGATCGAATTCTAGATCCAGAATCTCCATCCACACTTCGAACATTCGCAAAAGCCGCGAGAGCTCTTGGTAGACATTTAAAAATTAGTTTAGCTTAAAAAATAACAACAAATAGAAGAATTTATGCAAGAATATATTGATGAATTAAAAGCAAAGGCATGGATTGGATTTGTTGTGAATAGTTGGTGTAGTGATGGCTCGAGTGTGATTTCCGAAGAGGATTGGAAAAATACTTGGAAAGAGTGTACAGAAAGTGCTTGTGATTCTGTAAAAGATGAATCTTTTAGGAAAAAAAGTTTTGAAGTGAAGCAAAAATTCAATAAACTCTACCCATAAATAAATTTCGACAATTCATGATTCTATTGAGCTAATAAGTATTGCTACTACTATTTGCATTTAACTAAACGGGATCACAGAGCAGAGGACACTCACAACGACAAGCGAGCAGACGAACATCTAGCAGGTCCAATGAGTCATTTGTGCTGTGAGCGATCATCAAGATTCATCAGCTTTCACTTTGAATTTGGAACTCTCTGGAATATCATTTTCGGAATAGAAACTGATTAATTTTAGGGGTTTATTTTTGTTTAAATTGATAACATTGTGTTTTGTTCCTTCAGGAATAAAAATCATATCCCCGCTTTTGACAGTCGTTGCTTCTCCATTTAATATCGCTTTTGCATTGCCATCTACGATCAAAATCGCTTGATCAAAGGGATGGACTTCCATACCGATTTCATTGTCGGGATTAGTTGAGGGAGATACATTCATAAATACAACTTGTTCATGATCAGCTGTTGCAACTGCGACTTTCCAATTGGTATTTTTCTTAGCTTTTTCAAGCAATTGTTGAACAACCATGGGTTCGGTTTGATCAGCGTAAAGGGTTGCCGAAGAAAATAGCACAAGCAATATACTTGCCAGTTTTTTTGCGTTTTTTTGCATATAAGCTCCTTAATTTAACTCAACTAAACGGAATCACGGCGCACAGAGTAGTGACGACGACAAGAGAACAGACGAACATTTGACGGGCCCAGCGGTGGTCATTTTGGGCGGTGAAGCCTTTAATCGAAAGGATGAGCCAGATGAGGCCGAGGATTGCTGCGGCAATGGCGAATGCCAAATTAGTGTAGTGAAACAGGGTAAGTAAGAAAGCCGAGAGGGTGAAGGCAGCGACGTAGAGCATCATTTGCAGTTTGGTGCGGGGGATTCCTTTTTTAACAGGTAGGACGGGAATCGAAGCGGCGGAATATTCTTCCGAGTCGATAGATCGCGATCGCGAAAAAATGGGGCATTTGCCAAAGTGCCATCATCAGGAATAGAAGAAGGGCACCGGTGTCGAGATGATGGGTGACGGCGCAATAGCCGACTACAGGCGGTACAGCGCCGGCGATGCTACCGATCAGTGTGGCATGGGTCGTGCGATATTTTAACACGCTGTAAAACAAAACATAAACAGTGAAGCCGATGAGCGCGATGCAAAGCGATAAGAGATTGACGAAGAGTGCAAGAAGGAAGGCGCCGAGCAGACCGAGAATGACGGCGATGGTGACGGCTGTACGTACAGGGATGCTGCCGGTAGCAAGCGGCCTATTTTGTGTACGTGTCATTTTTTGATCCGCTTCACGATCGATGTAATTGTTAAACGCGCAGCCGGAGGCGACGATCAGCGAAAGGCCGACAAGCGTGGCCAGAAATAGAGGAAGGTAAAAAAAGCCATTTGAGGCGAGGGCAAATCCCCCTGCGGCAGTGATTGCGTTTCCCATAACTATGCCGGGTTTAACTAGCAAAACATACGATTTTATCGACATTTATGGCTCCATGGGCGGCATGAGATTATAGTTGAGGTTATCCATGATCCACAAGCTACCGCCGATAATGATAACCACTACAAGAGCAGTAAACAAAAATGTGGCCATGCCCCAATGCGGCTTAGATTCTAAACCAAGGTGCAAGAAGAAAAATAATTGGAGCAATGCTTGTGCCACAGCTAAACCTAAAATAGTCAGAAGTAGATGAAAACCGATCACTTCATGATGTGTGGCAATACGATAAGAGGCCACGACAAGTGTGAGCGATGTCACAAGCCCTAAAAATTGCGGTTTATAACTCCGATTCCAACCGTGATGTAGATCGATCATTCGCCTCCTAATAAGTACACGATGGAAAAAATAAATACCCAAATGATATTTAAGAATTGCCAGAACATCCGCAAGCATGTCAACCTGCGAATACTTACGGGTGTAATTCCTTCTCGTATAACAGGAATGAGTAACACAGGGATCCAAATTAAAGCGAAGATGATGTGCACAGCATGTGTTCCTACAACGGTGAAATACGCAGACAAAAATGCGCTTCTGTCCCATGTGCTTCCCATGCCGATGAGACGGGAAAATTCATAGAGTTCCATCCCTATAAAAATCGCACCCAACACAAACGTAATGCCAAAATACAAAATCGTATAGTTAGTGTGTTTGCGATGCGCTGAGGTGCCGCCGAGTCCGGCCGTAAAACTCGTGAACAGTAAGATCAGCGTTTGCGTTAGGTTAAACGGTGTTTGAAACAGTTCGCGACCCGATGACCAACCAAATGTGCTTTGACTCAAGACCGCGTAAGTGGCAAACAGGGCACCGAATAACACAAAATCGCTCATCAAATACAGCCAAAAGCCAAACACTGTCCGCGAGTACGCGTCGTGATAAGGGTCGGGAGATTTTTCAGGGATGTCTAGTTCATGAGTATTCATACGCGACGTCCCTTGTTTTCAATTTCTTCGACCTCATCGGCATGCACGTGATATTCAGGCTCTTTTTGGTAGAGATGGAGAATGACACAGACCACAATGCCGATACAGCCGATGATCGCCAGCCAGAACATGTACCAAATGACCCCGAAGCCGAGCATAAAGCTAAACGTGCCCATGTAAAAGCCCATCGGTGTGTTTTTAGGCATGTGTATGTCTGCATAGGGACGGACGATCATTTCAGGCTTAGCGTGTTTTTTCACCCAAAAATCATCGCGATGGTGCACTTCAGGGATGAAGGCAAAATTATAAAATGGGGGAGGAGAGCTAGTCGACCATTCTAAAGTGCGTCCATTCCAGGGATCGCCGGTGAGATCGCGATTTTTTTTGCGATCTTTAATGCTGACCATCACTTGCAAAATTTGAAAACCAATCCCACAAATCACCAAAATTGCGCCAATACCTGCCACGATAAATAGCGGTTGCCATTCGGGGACATCGTAATGATTTAAGCGACGCGTGGCGCCCATAAAGCCCAGCAAATAGAGGGGTGTAAAAGCCAGTAAAAAGCCGATCAACCAACACCAAAAAGCGTATTTTCCCAGCCGTTCATTCAGAGTAAAGCCAGCAAATTTGGGAAACCAGTAAGTATAGCCGGCGAAAATGCCAAACACTGTGCCGCCGATGATTACATAGTGAAAATGGGCGATCAAAAATAAGCTGTTATGCACTTGAAAATCTGCTGCAGGAATCGACATCAAAATCCCTGCCATACCGCCGATGGTAAATGTGATTACAAACGCTAAAAACCAATACATCGGAGTTTTAAATTCGATCCGTCCGCGAAACATCGTAAATAGCCAGTTGAAGACTTTCACACCGGTCGGAATCGCAATCACCATCGTCATAATACCGAAGAATGCATTGACATTGGCGCCTGCTCCCATAGTGAAG
The DNA here is from genome assembly GCA_963839895.1 of uncultured Verrucomicrobiae bacterium. Lineage (GTDB taxonomy): Bacteria > Chlamydiota > Chlamydiia > Chlamydiales > Rhabdochlamydiaceae > CAJCIW01. The sequence goes on along the minus strand of CAWIWQ010000001.1, from coordinate 917,339 downwards.
AAGTGATGCAACCAAACGATAAAAGACAGAAACGCGATTGCCACCAGCGCCCAGACCATCGAAGTGTAGCCGAACAATTTTTTATGGGAAAATACCGGCACAACTTCAGAAAAAATCCCAAACGCTGGCAAAACAAGAATATATACTTCCGGATGGCCCCACGCCCAAAATAAGTTGATATACATCATCGGGTTGCCGCCGAATTCCGCGGTAAAGATATGCGTATCGAGTAAGCGATCGGTGGTGAGCATGGCAGCAGTGGCTGTTAAAATGGGAAAGGCAAATACCACCAAAACCATCGTGACAAGCGTCGACCACACAAAAATCGGCATACGCATCAACGTCATGCCCGGGCAGCGCATTTTTAAAATGGTCACCAAGAAATTAATTCCGGAAAGCAGCGTTCCCGCCCCTGAAATCTGTACGCTCCATAACCAATAGTCGACGCCCACGCCCGGATTATATTTAAGATTTGCCAGCGGAGGATAGGCTGACCAACCTGTTCCAGCATAAAACCCAATCACAAGCGAAACAAGCACGAACATCCCACCCGAAGCAAACAACCAAAAACTCAAATTATTGAGAAATGGAAAGGCCACATCGCGTGCGCCAATTTGCAAAGGCACAATTAAATTGATGATTCCGAACATAAACCCCATCCCCACAAAGAAAATCATCGTCACACCGTGGGCCGTGAACAATTGTTGGAAGTGTTCAGCGGATAAATAGCCCATCGATTCGCCGACAGCGATCGCTTGCTGAGCGCGCATCATCACTGCATCGATGATCCCTTTGAGCAACATCACGAATGAAAACGCGATGTACATGATGCCGATTTTTTTATGATCGACCGTGGTGATCCACTCTTTCCAAAGCCAGCGCCAACGACCCAGCTTTGTGATCAGTACGATGAAAAAAATCGCGCCCAGCACCATCGACACACCGGCGAGATATTCGATCCAATCGTGTTTAAACGCATCTAAATTTAATCTTCCAAACATAATTAAAACTCGTGTCCTGGCATCATGTATTTCATCAAAATGCGATCGAATAGATCTGTCTCTACCAATTGGTAATACTCGACAGGATGATATTCACTCGGTTCCATCAATTCTTTGTATTCTTCCAGAGTTAAGAGATGGGAAGACGCTTTCACCTCTTGGACCCATTCTTCAAACTCTTCCTCAGTACTCGCTTTAGCAATGAAGTTCATGCCGGAAAATCCTTTTCCGCTGATGTTGGCCGACATCCCGCGCCAGCTGCCCGTTTCATCGGCAATTAAATGCAATTTAGAGCGCATTGCCGGCATCGCGTAAATTTGGCCACCCAGCGCAGGAATCCAAAACGAATTCATCGGAGCATCGGAAGTAATCGCAAAATTGAGCGGGGTTTTTTCCGGAAACTGCACAAAATTTACCGTGGCAATCCCTTGCTCGGGATAAATAAACAACCATTTCCACTCGAGTGCCACCACTTGAATCGGAATCGGTTTAGTTCCCGTCACAAGCGGCTTGAAGGGATTGAGTTCGTGACTGGATTTCCAGGTTGTCACAGCTAAAATCGAAATGATCACAATCGGCACGCCCCACCAGCAATATTCAGCGATGTAGTTGTGCTCCCAATCGGGATCGTGTCTAGATTTATTGCTCGCGCGGTATTTCCAGGCGAAGAATATCGCAAACACAAACACCGGTATTACTACAATCAACATCAACAATGAAGCTGTGTGGATCAAACCACTTTCGCGCGCCGCAATCATCCCGCTGGGTTCTAGTACATCAATTGTATGCTCGCGAATGTAAAAGACAGATAATGCAAGTGCAGTAAGACAACAAGAAACGATGAGAATGATTTTGAATAATTTTTTTGGGCGCATGAGCATGGATCTAAGATAATCGGAATAAAAAGTAAATACGATTTTTTCGTGCTCGCTTCCGATTCTTTTCTCTGTGGTTTCCCATCTCAGTGGTAAAAATTCACCACAGAGCGAAAACACCACAGAGAAAGAATCCTTTACTTTATGTTGCAAAAATTTTTTCGTATTTGGTAATGTCCTTGTTTTATTATATCGTGAAATTCAATGAACTTCCCACGAGAGCTCTCTTACAGCGATTATATTGTGTATGTAGATGAAAGTGGAGATCATAGTATTGAATCTATCAATCCTCGCTACCCCCTATTTGTTCTTTCTTTCTGTATAATTCGAAAAAGCGACTATGCGTATATGATTTCCCCAGCTTTACGCATGCTCAAGTTTGCAACTTTTGGTCACGATATGGTCATCTTACATGAGCATGAAATTAGGAAAAAATTGGGCGCATTCAGTATATTAAACAAATTCCAAAGAGAACAACTTCTTGATAATTTATCATCATTGATTGCGCAAATGAATTTCACTTTGATTCCTATCGTGGTTGACAAGATAGCATTGAAGAAGCATGGTTTGGATACACCTCATTTATATCATCTAGCTATGCAGTTGGGCCTTGAGCAGTTGCATCATTATCTCCATTCAAAAGATCAGCAGAATCGCCAAACTCACGTCATTTTTGAAGCGCGTGGACAGAAGGAAGACCTTGCTCTAGAAGTAGAATTTCGACGTGTTTGCAGTTACCAGAACTCTATTCAAAAACAATTGCCTTTTGAAATCATAATAGCCGATAAGAAAACAAACTCAAGCGGTTTACAGCTCGCAGATATTGTTGCGAGACCAATAGGTCTTTCTGTGTTAAGACCTGAGCAGCCTAATAGAGCATTCGAAATTTTACGTGAGAAATTATATCAAGAACTTTTCGTTTATCCAATAAAAGCGAAAGGCCCCAAGGTAGTCCTCGAGGCACAGGCGCCGGTAGGGTAGTCCCGACCCATTTATGGTTTTCATTGTAACCGATTGCCTTATTTTGCGCACCTTCTGAATAAGAAGTTGCACTATTACTGAAGAAAATAAAAAACAGTTTTTAACTAGCGCCTTCATCCATATCACATTGCGGATGAAGAATTGTGTTTAGCTATTTTATACCGAACGTGATTCAAAAATTGGATTTGGGCTGACGCGGAAGTTCCCGAGGCACCAGACGCCGTTACGGTAGTTTCCGTCAAGCGTAAGCTAGAACTCTTGCAGGGGGAGCCGCGACTGCAACTCCTATTCTAAGAGTGTTTAAAATCTGCTGGCTTAATGAATCTTGATCAGACCATTCTTCTGGAATACCCATATCTAGACGTTTTACAGCGTCTAATCGATTGGCTACATCCTGCAAAGAAATGACATCGATGTGTCGGCCCGTCCATTGCTGACAACGCGTTTCTAAATCATGACATTCTTGTCTAGTTCCACGATCGAGGATGATGTATGCTAATGTCGAGTCATCGACAGGGCAAAATGAAATTAACGCGTCAGAGTAGCGTGGGCATGGGAATTAGAGGCTGTATGGAACAGCATAAATTGATCTGGATCATAATTCTCATCAAAAGGGCTACGATACATCCCTAAAATAATGAAATCGTCTTTTTTCCACTTTGTAATGTCAGCTTCATTAGCCATCTGAAATTTTTTGCCATCTGAGAGCGTAACGATATTTGAAAGATAATTACAATCTGCGATTTGTGCTTGATTAAGAAGATGTTGAGGTGCCTGTATGAATGCCACTCTTACCGAGGATTTGGTCTCTAAATTGATGATTAGATACTCCCCAGATTCTCTTAAGGCTAGAATTAGAGAGTGATTTCTCAACCATCCACGTATATGATCATCAGCATGCACGCGCCATTTAGTACCGTCATTTAACTTGATGGCTCTCCAATCATCCATAATTTGCTCAGTATCACTGGAAATTTTTTTGAAGCAAATATCAGGAACAATACTCGCCGGTGGGGAATAACAGCAGCAACAGGACATTTTTTGTAACAGTTGAATAATCGTCATATTTTTGGTTGAATTTTATAATTAGACCAGGAAATTTTTCTACTAAAATTAATTAAACAGTTTTCTCTTCCTTGCAAAATTGCAGGGGAGGCTCTACACTGAGGTTATACCGAATGTGATTCCAAAATCGGATTTGGGCTGACGCGAAAGTTCTCGCGGTTCGCCGATCCTAAATCGCCCAATATTAGAAATATGGGGGCGATTTAGGATCGGCAAACCCCGAGGCTTTGGCGCAGCCGAAATACCAATTTTTGAATCACGTTCGGTATAGATGGGAGACATATGCAGACGCGCACGAAAATCATCTGTACGATTGGGCCAGCGGTAGCCTCGTATGAAAAAATTTTGCAGCTGATCGATGCGGGGATGAACGTCGCACGGCTCAATTTTAGTCATGGGACGCAAGCCGAACATCATCGCACCATTGAGTGGCTGAAGAAAGCGCGGGAAGAACGGAAGATCCCGCTTGCGATCATGATCGACACTAAGGGGCCGGAAATTCGCTTAGGGATGGTCAAGGATGATCAATTCCCTATTAAGGCGGGTCAAAAGCTCGCTCTGGTTAAAGAAGAAGTGCTTGGCGATCAGAATCATGTGCAAGTAGCCCCTGAGCTTGCAGTTGATGCGCTCGATGTCGGGATGCGCATTTTGATCGACGATGGCTATATCATCGCCCATGTGGTGGAAAAAAACCGTAAAGGTGTGATCATCCAGATCGAAAATTCTGGCCTGATCAAAAGTCAAAAAGGGGTCAATGTCCCCGGCGTGGATATTCCGCTACCGGCGATGACACCTCAAGATGTCTCCGATATTACGTTTGGCTGTCAGCACGACATCGATATCATCGCAGCCTCGTTTATCCGTTCGGCTGATCACGTCTTAGAAATTAAGAGTTTGCTCCAAAAGCACAAAAAATCGGAAATTTTGGTGATTGCCAAAATTGAAAATAGCTTTGGCGTGCAAAATTTCGATGGGATCATTCAAGTAGCCGACGGAATCATGGTCGCAAGAGGGGATTTAGGGGTGGAGCTGCCTCTTAAAGAGGTGCCCCGCTTGCAAAAGATGATGATCCGCAAATGCTACCAAGCGGGCAAGCCGGTAATTACGGCGACACAAATGCTCGAATCGATGATTAAAAATCCGAGGCCGACTCGTGCCGAAGTTTCCGATGTAGCCAATGCGATCTATGATAGTACTTCAGCGGTGATGCTCTCCGGAGAGACGGCTGTTGGTCAATATCCGATCGAAACTGTCAAAATGATGAAGAGCATCGTCGAAGAATCGGAAAAAGATTTCAATTACCTTGAGTTTTTCAACCGCAATTCGCGCACTGATTTTAACGACGTGTCCAATTCTGTAGCTTTAGCGGCCGTCAAAACGGCCTATAGCGCGCAAGCACGTGTGATCTTTTGCTTTACCAACAGTGGGGCTACAGCGCGTGTTGTCTCGCGATTCCGTCCTGAAATGCCGATCATTGCGCTGACACCCCACCGAAAAATTTATCACCAGATGGCGCTCAACTGGGGAATTATTCCCGTTGATCCGGCTCAAGCTGAAAATGCGCAAGATGCTTTTTCGATTGCCAGCTGTTTTGCCTTGAAAAAAGGGATCGTGCACTATGGCGATCTCGTCGTCATCACTTCCGGGGCGCCGTTTGGCGTCAGTGGAACGACTAATATGATGTTAGTAGAAAGCATTGGAGATGTGCTCGTGCGCGGACACTCTCGTCCTGGAAGACGTATACATGGAAAAGTGACCTTGCTGCATGCGCCCGATGAAAAACGGCATGCGGAAACGCGCGATCGCATTGTGGTCATATCGCGCTGTGATGATGCGTACCTACCGCTGCTTAAACAGGCTTCAGGGATTGTTCTGCAAAATTATCCGGACGATATTAAGTCTGAACAGTTTGCTTTGCAGGTTGCCAAAATGCTCGATATTCCGATTTTGACGCGGGCCGATGGTGCGATGAGCCTGCTCAAAGAAGGGCAAACTGTCACACTCGACCCGCAAAAAGGTCTTGTTTATAAGGGATCGATCTCCAGTGATGATGAGATGATCCCCACGATCTGTTCAATCTAAACGGTCTCTAGCAACAATTAATGAACAAATCCAAACGCTGAGAGGCATCTTTTAAGGCTGTCTGAAAGGCGATGCGTTGCATTTGGGGGTTCATTTGGGGAACTTCTGTTAAATCGATGATCGCGGCTTTCAAATGCGACTCATAAGGAGCGCTTTTAGAGTGGTTATCGTTGATAAAATCGATAATTAACTCAGCTTGTTCTTCGAGTTGGTCGCGAGTGGGGGTATACTGGTTGTCTTTTCGCATTTTTTCGATCAGCGTGTCGAGGCGATTTTTGATCTTCTGTATGCCACGTGCAAGAGTGGATGATTTTGGAGCAGGAAAGGCGCCCATAGAGATCTCCTTAGTTAATTAGATTAATTTCTATCTTTATTATTTTTGTTTTAATAATTATTAATCAAACAAATTAATTTAATTATTTAATTAACTTAGTAATACTAAGTGCAACTAATGGGGCTGTTTCAGCGCGCAGGATATTGCGATGGAGACGCACACCTTTGGCTTTCATCGAGTTGAGTAGAAAAGCGCGCTCTGTTTCATCAAAACCCTTTTCAGGTCCGATAAACCAAATTACGGGCGGCTTAAAAGAAATGGAAAGATCCCCGATAAACGGGGCATCATCGGCCAGATCGCCAAAGAGCAGGGTTCCGGATATAGGTGTCCATTGTAAAAGTGGGGATTTAAGCTCAATTGTCGGTAAATCCCATCGACCGCATTGCTTCATCGCGGCAATTGCTAAATGGCGCAATCGCTCCTGTTGATTATCGCTCAAAGAGTCCTTTTCGCTTAAACGTCCCGGAAATAACCAAAAGGCTGTGGCATCAAGTTCGGTACCTTTCTCGATGATCCACTCTAAATGATTCATGCGTGAGATCCCTAAAGCCAAAATGACCGGCGGTCTGGCATCCTCTTGAATCACATGGTCAACCGACAATTCTGCTCCTTGTTTACTCAAGGATACGATTGTCGCTTTAGCCAGCTGCCCTTGACCATTAACCAGTTCTATTTGTTCAGCTAGCCTTGCCCGTGAAACGCGGACTAAGTGATGCCCTTCTTCGCCGCTCAAAGTCACCAGCGCATTCTCCGCCAAATCTTCCGGGTAAAAGTAACGATTATGTGGCATGGGATCTCAGCAAGGCTTTTTTCAACATCTCAGGAAAAGCTGTCGCTTTATTCACATGGGCCTCTTTATATAGCTCTTCTAGCGAAACCACCGTAAAAGCCGCGAGTCGTTTAAAGTGGGGTTTTACGTTACGTGATGAGGTAAAATTAAAGACCAATTTAAAGCGAAAATCACGACGAAGCAGCTCTTCTTCATTCGAATAGTTGATGACCTCTGCTCCCTTCAGGTCTACTGAAGTGCCTGTCGGCGCATAAACTGTTAGAAATTCGCATGGGTAAATCTCGCGAAATACGTTTAAGTCAGAGCCTAGAGATCCCTCTTGGGGAAGAATAATTAAAATCGCCTCATGGCGAAACTGTCTTTTTAATTTTTCGGGAGTCTGCTGCTTCCACCGGTTGTGTGACCATAGCCATTGCCCTGGCACCGCCTGGATTTTTTCTTCTAGAAGCTTAAGCGATGCTTGCATCAGTCGATCGACCTCCGGCTCCATCGGCGCCTCACTATTCGGCCAAATCGGTTCGGAATAGTGGATAGCGTATTTTCCATTCGCACGGTGGGTAGTAGCCACGATAATCGGCGAGCCTGTGCGATGAGCGAGAATGGCGGCCATCGGCGAGGTCCAAGCGCGCCGACCGAAAAATGGGCTGGAATAGCCGCTGTCAGGCATCCCTTGATCCCCGACAATCCCTAGGAAGGATCCCTTTTTTAACCCACGCAAACCCTCGCGAATCGCATTCTGCGGGGCGATCATTTTGCCGCCGTACTTCTGGCGAATGGATAACACCCAGTTGTACAAATCGGTATTTTTAATCGGCCGGCCAATCGCAACGCCAGGCATCCGTTTTGTCCCTTCCAAAAATAACACTTCCCAATTCGACAAATGGCCGCAGAAGAAAATCACCGGTTTACCACTCTTCATCAACTGATCAGCGGTTTCTGGGTTAACGCACCTTACCACTCTATGCACGTCTTTTTCCCCGGAAAATTTGGCGTATTCTAGACAGGTGATCATCAGATTTTGGATCGATTCTTTAGCATATTTCTTAATCTCTTCTTCTGAAAGATGAAGTGACGTTGCTAACGCTAAATTACTGAGAGCTCTCTTGCGAAATTTAGGGATACAGGCATACGCGAAGGTGCCCAGCCATCCTCCTAACCTGTGGATCGCGGAATACGACATCCAGCGCACAGGCCAAGTACCTAGCACAATCAAGTTAAAAAATAATTTATTTCTATTCATGCTCCGTAATCGTAGCACTTTGCTCTATTGATTTCGAAGGAGAAAAGATCCCTAAACACTCAATTTCTTTGATTAGAGCGGGATTATTTGAGTTTAAAACCTCACATCAATAAAAGTATAAAATCTAACTTTTAGTTCTGAAGGATCTTTGAGGTATAAAATAGGATTCTTCCAACTTCATTTTCCATAAAAACCCAGGAGTGGGTGACAAAAAATTATTAGTTATGTCAAGATAATGTAAGTTCAGACAATTTACTAGTGATTCGGGTAGTGTCTCGAGTTGATTGTCTTGCACTTGTAATTTGTATAGTTTTTTACAGTTGCCAATGGATGCCGGTATAGAAGTTAATGCATTTCCCGATAAATCGACATCGAATAAATACATAAGAGATCCTAGTTCATCAGGAACATGGGTTAAACGATTTTTACTCAGATTCAATTCTTTCAAATAAGTAAAATGCTTGATCCAGTCAGGGAGCTTATAAATTTCATTGCCACTGAGATCTAATTTTGTCAGTCTGGTAAAATTCTGAAATTCATGGGGGAAAAATTTAAGGTGGCAATGGGATAGATCCAACGATGTAATAGATTCTGAAATACGGCTAACATTGAGCCATCCGCGAATTTTCTGAGCCGTATAAGGAGGATTGAGGGTCATTTGAAGCAATTCTGGCAATCGCATTTTAATTTTTGGCCACGTCTCGAGCAAGATGTTATCCCATGTATCTTGTAGTTCTTTAACCATGTTTTTCACAGAGGACTCGGTTAAATCCGAAGTTTTTATCGGCGCCAGTCCTTTTTGTTTAAAATAAACAAGTAATGATTGGAAAAGCACATTAGGATCTGAACCGTTCTATAAATTATGGACAAATATTCCATTTATTACTTCCTGCTTCAACGATGCATGACTAAAAGACTTTTGGCCTTTCCCGTCAGAGGCATCTCCCACAGGCGTAGATTCCCGGGGAACTCCCGGTATGTAATTTTAAAAGATTTACCGCTGCATTGTGATCCCGGTCGTGCTTTTGACCACAAGGACATACCCACTCTCTCATGTTCAGGGTCAGGTTATTTTCTATGTATCCACAAGAAGAGCACGTTTTTGTGGAAGCAAAATACCGCGGGGCTTTTTTTAAAGTGGAACCATACCACTTAGTCTTGTATTCCAACATCCGGATAAATCCCGTCCAGCCTACATCGGCAATTGATCGGCTTAAACATTTTTGACGGAGCATCTCTTTCACATTTAAGTCTTCCACCACGATCACTGACTTGGTTTTTGCCAGCCCGGTAGAGAGTTTATGTAGAAAATCGAGACGTTGGTTACTGATTTTGCGATGATGTCTAGCTAGTCTGAAAGCCGATTTTTTTCTGTTATTGGAGCCTTTTATTTTACGACTGTGCTTTTTACTAAGTCGCTTGAGTTTTTTCAGGGCTTTGGCCAGGGGTTTTGGAGGAGGGATTTTGATCCCTTCTGAGGTTGTGATAAATGCGCTTAAGCCTAAATCTATCCCAATGCTCTCTTTTTGCACAGGAAGGGGTGTCTCTATCTCTTCTTCCACGGTAAGACTTACAAACCATCGGTCAGCTTGCCGCGATACAGTAGCTGAAAAGATTTGTCCTTTAACTTGGGAAAGTTCTTTCAAACGAAGTTTTCCCAATCGGGGAAGCTGCACAGAATATCCGTTAATTTTAATCGTTCCTGTGAGTCGGAAACTGTCTTGTCTGCCTTTTTTCTTGAATTTGGGGAAGCCGATTGACTTGCCTTTTAGGCCGCGATAGAAATTTTTGAAGGCCCGATCGAGGTCTCGCAGAGCTTCTTGCGGGGCGCATTTAGAGACTTCGTAGAGCCAAGGAAACTCTTGAAGTTTGAGGCTGTTGAGAAAACGGTGTTGCTCGATGGCGTTGGTTGTCGTTTTATCTTTTTCATAGAGATCTATTCTTTGCTTGAGTCCCCAATTATAGGCAAAGCGGGCAGCGCCTGCATGTTTTGCAAGTAGAATTCTTTGCGAGATGTTGGGCTTTATCTCATAGCGATAGGCTTTATTAATTTCCATTCTGAATCGTCTCTAATGCCTTTTTTGCTTTGTTTTTTGCAGAACGTCTTCCATAAAGTCGAGCGCAAAATGATGTTAAAACTTCAATCATATCTTGTACAAGATCGTCCTTTAACTCTCCCTCATCTACCACTAGTAATCGTCGTTTCTGCGATGACAGCGAAGACTCTACATATTCTGCACCAAATCGCATTAGGCGATCTCTATGCTCTACCAAAATAATTCCAACAGAAGGATCAGCCAGTAATTTCATAAGTTTGGATCGATGCCCGTTTAAACCTGAGCCAATTTCTGTTACTGTTCTATAAACACTAAACCCTTTTTCATTAGCAAAAGCTACCAATCTTGCTACTTGCCGATCCAAATCGCCTTTTTGATCTGAAGAAGAGACTCTGGCATAGATGGCCACAGAAAGAAGCTGCTCGTTTGATTCAGAGATGATAATTGTCCCATTTGATAGTTGCTTGACGGGGACGGGGAGTATTCCAGCCTTGAACCATCTCCAAGCTGTTCGATAACTGACTCCTTGCTTTTTTGCCCAATCGCTCAATTTCATGAAAATAAAGTAGCATGACTGTCTATATATGTCTATAAATTATTCAGCTGTTGAGAACCCTGCGTTTCCTCTAAATACACCATGTAAGAAGAAAGATTTATCTGCCCATAAGAAGGCATAAATTTAAGCTTCTTCCATAGAACTTCGAGTCTTGAATCAGAATTGTAATCAGGGATTAGAACGATTTGTTCTTTACTAATTTGCGCAGACGAATATGTAACAGGATTAACAGTCATAATTGCAGCGTCCGTTGAGTGATGCTGCGAAGCTGCGTTGTGAAATCTAAATGTCCTACACTATGACGAATCGCAGCTGCGCGAATCTTGGTTTTCGGTTGAGTCATAGCGAGCTTTAATTGTTTTGCAAAAACTTGAGAATCGTCTAAATCAGGTATCACAGTGCCGTTATGCTCATTTAAAACTTCGTGACCACCGTTGTGTTTGGAGGAAAGAACAAATAGTCCCATCGCAAGCGCTTCTATAGTGACATTAGCAAACGGATCATATAGTGATGGGATAACAAGGCAATCGGCTTTTTGATAAAACGGGATGATATCTGTTTGAGGACCCCATATTCGAACCTTGTTGGAAAGATCCAAACGTTGAATCAGAGCTTCAAATTCATTTTGATGCTTATCTTTACCCACCACGCTGAGCTCAAAGGGTTCATGTTTGATCAAAGCCAGCGCGTGCAACAACTTATCTAAGCCTTTGCGACGGAAATTGTGTCCGATGAAAAGAAATTGGAAACAATTAGGCTCTTCTCTCCATTGATCAAAAGCAGGTTGCACCGCGTGCCACGCCACGCCATTGTGCACGACTTGAATTTTTTGCGGATCGGTTGCATAGCATTGAAGAATTTCCCGTTTGACCATTTCAGAATTGGTGAAGAGAATTTTCAGCTCGGGATGCTCAAACGCTTGCTTTTCAAGCGACAGGATCAAACGATGTAAAGGATTGAGTGCAAAACTCACACGTTTGGCGACACCTTCTTCGCGACAGCGGCGTTGAAGGTAAGCGGCATGAACCCCATTGCCGGCGCGAATGTGGGTTTGAAAGCGATTGCGATCCAGGCTGAAAATAATGGGAGTAGGATGCTCGGCGATATACCTTTGGCAAAGCACATCAAAGTAGGCGACATTTAAAACGCTTAAGCTGCGACGCACGGGCAAACAAACCAGATTTAATAAGGGATGAGAAAAGGGGGGAGTGACCTGTCCCGTTGTAAGAACAGTAACGGGTGCTCCAAGGGCACAAAAATCGGCAGCGATTTGCCAAGAATATTTTTCTAAACCGCCTTGACGATACAGCTCGCTTTTAATCAATGTTACTGTCATGAGGGAGGCCTCGCTAACGCGCTCACCTCTTGAATCTGAATTTGGTTGTTGGGATTGAGAAAAGGAGTTAAATCGAATTTACTTTCATCGGCGTAAAACAGCTGAAAATGATTCATGTAGCTGCGGAAGCGATTGCGCAAATACTCTTCGCGCAGAGTAGGTTGTAGGATGCGAATGTCGCGGTCGGAAACATCCGACATCAAAATTGTCACATATTTATCTTCGAGAAGGCGGGGATTGACGAATTGGACACTCCAATCGAGCACCTTTCGCTCCGAACGGGGAGAGGCGATGATCACAATTTCGATCATTTCGCGGGCGATTTGCAAAAAGAGATTATCGACGCCATTGGCATAGAGGGGAGGTGCGATTAGAGGCGTGCCTTTAGTGAAGCGAATCAGCGCACTGGGCACAATTGAAGTATTCTCGGGGTTGATATTTTCCAGATTTTCTGGTGGGAAAAATACGGAAAGTTGAATCGGTGCATTGACAGGGAGCAAATTACAGCGGATAAAGTCAATACGCAATGTTTTGGCTAGAGGATCATCGATTTCGATTGGGGAATCAGAGAGGATGGGGATATTGATCTGTTTCCACTGATCGGGGACGTAATAGCTCACAACCTCTGAAGTGCCTTCAGTTTTCATCGAGATTTCATCGATTTGAGCTTTAGAGATATCATTGAGATTAAACGTAACTCTTTGTTCTTTGAGTTTAAGCCGTTTAATTACTTCTTCTGGTCCACTAACAGTTAAAGTGAGACGATACGGCCAAATATCGAGAAATTGATAGCCGCGCGGTGCTTCGCCGATCGGTTGAGTGATCACAATTGGGATTTGATCGGTGACGAGCTTGGTCATACGCACAATGAAATTGGGGTGATAGACCCGTGTGATTCCACTGCTGATATCGATTTCCGGATTGAGCGATACCAGATTTTTTTTATTGACGATGACGATCCACTCGTCAGGTTTATCGGTTGCATCGATGACAACTTCTAAATCAGACGGGGTTAATTCATCGATTAGCGATTTATTGCCCACCACCGTCAAAGTGAGTTTTTTAGCTAAGCGACCATTGGGTTGGATTCCCTCGACTGTTCTACCTAAAGGTAAATGGATGACGCGGACAGGCACGTTGCTGATATTGCGCGTGCTCGTCATCGTTTGATTGACGACGAGCCAAGTGATAATCGCTAAGACGATCGCGACTAATTTGCGCGGCCAGTGATCGATAAATACTTTGTGAAGAAATGTTTTCATTTTTGCAGCCATTCTCGCAGGTTAAATTGGCTCTTGAAGTCGGTTTTTTGTGGCGGAGTGAAAATACTGCGAATGATTCCTTTAAATCGATCGATTTTAACGCCAGGTGTCATCACGCCATCTCGGGCGATAGAAACTTTGCCTGTTTCTTCAGAAATGACGATGACCATCGCATCGGTCAATTGGCTGATACCCAGTCCTGCGCGATGGCGAGTGCCCATCGAGCGGGTCAATTGCGAGCTATCTTCGGCAAGCGGCAAAATCACTGCTGCCGCCACGATCGTCAAATCGCGGATGATCACGGCACCGTCGTGAAGCGGCGTGGTTGTGGCAAAGACCGATTCTAACAGTTCTGAGGAAAAATTCGCGTTGAGAAGGACCGCTTTATTGGCGTAGTCGTCGAGAGAATCTTCGTGCTGAAGCACAATCAGGGCACCGATTCGCTTTTCCGCCATGCGATAGGTAGAGCTCGCCAGCTGATCTAAAAATTTGTCAAACTCCGTCATCTCCCGGTAGCGGCGACCTTTTAAACTCAGCTTAGAAAGCGCGACTCGCAATTCCGGCTGAAAAATGATTAAGAGCGCTAGGACAGCCACGTTGCCGATCAAAAACATAATTTTATGCAAAATCGGCAGGTTCAGCCAGGAAGAAATCGCAAAGATCAAGATGAAGGCTAACAGCCCAAGCACGAGATCCATCGAACGGGTATTCCAGAAAAAAGACAAAAGATAATTGATCATCACCGCAATGATGACGATTTCGACGAATGGGGTAATCCCGTGAAATAATGCTCCCATGTTGGCACAACGCTTTCGAACTTGACGCGCATAAGCATATCAAATTTCAGGATGATTTACAATACATTCCCTCAAAACGTGCCCGAGCCCGCGTGCGTGCCCGAGCACGTTAGAAGAATCAGACACAGATATGAACTCCCTTCTTTGACAATTTTTTTGAAACGTGTAGGATAGTGAATTCATTTTTTTGAGGAGTGCAGATGGATGTTGTCATGCTTTCGAGAATTCAATTTGCTCTGACAAGCGGTTTTCACTACATCTATCCGCCGCTGAGCATCGGAATCGGATTGATGCTATGCATCTTTGAGGGGATCTATCTCAAAACCAAAAATCCGCTATACAAAAAAATCACCAAGTTCTGGGTTAAAATATTCGCTTTGACTTTTGCCTTAGGTGTAGCGACAGGACTTGTGCAATTGTTTGGGTTTGGCACGAATTGGGCGCAATATTCCCGCTTTGTTGGCGATGTGTTCGGGAGTGCGCTTGCTGCGGAAGGGATCTTTGCCTTTTTTCTCGAGGCGGGCTTTTTAGGTTTAATGTTATTTGGCTGGGATCGGGTAGGTCCAAAATTGCATTACTTCTCGACGATTTGCGTAGCAGCAGGCGCTCATTTCAGCGCGATTTGGATCGTCGTCGCCAACTCTTGGATGCAGACCCCCGCTGGCTATAAGATCGTCGGCGATGGATTACAGGCCAAGGCTCTGGTGACAAATTTTTGGACGATGGTCTCTAATCCTTCGTCAGTCGACCGCCTCGTACATGTTATTTTAGGTTGTTGGCTTGCAGGGATTTTCTTTATCTTAAGCGTCACGGCTTACTACTATTTGAAAAAACAGCATTTGCAAGTGGCCAAAGCAACGATGAAAATCTCGCTTTGGGCAGCCGCTATCGTGCTCATTTTGCAGCTGATTTCTGCAGATTCTACTGCGCGCGGTGTGGCTTTTAATCAACCTTCGAAGCTTGCGGCGATGGAAGGGGTCTATCAAACGCAGAAATCGACTCCGTTAACTTTATTCGGTTGGGTCGATACGCAAAATCAAACGGTAAAAGGGGTGCAAATTCCCGGATTGCTCAGTTATTTGGTGTATTTAAATCCGAATACTCCGGTGATGGGCTTTGATCAAATTCCTCCTGATGAACGGCCGCCCATTCAAATCGTCTTTCAAGTCTATCACTTGATGATCTTCATGTGGGGGCTCATGGCGCTTGTCACTGCCGCCGCATTATACAAAGGTTGGAAGCAAAAACTATCCAAAGCAAAATGGGTGCTGTGGGGCTTGATTATTTCTGTGATTTTTCCGCAGATCGCCAATCAAGCCGGCTGGATGACCGCAGAAATCGGACGACAGCCATGGGTTGTATACGGCCTGCTTAAAACCACGCATGGGGTTTCGCAGACAATCGACGTCACCCAAGTGCGGTTATCGATTTTGATGTTTATCGTGATTTATGTGCTGTTATTCGTCCTGTTCATTTTTTTATTAGATCAAAAAATCAAGCACGGCCCGGAAGAAGAAGAGGAAGCGCCGACAATTTTACGCGAGCAGCCGCTCTATCGTAATCCATTCAAATCGATTAAAGGAGCTAAACGATGAGCGATTTTACCCTATCTTTTCTGTGGTATTTAGTGATCGGTGCTTGCGTGATTTTTTATGTCGCCCTCGACGGCTTTGATCTAGGTGTGGGGATCATGCATTTCTTCACAAAAAAAGATGAAGAGCGACGTGTGTTTCTCAATGCCATCGGACCGGTGTGGGACGGCAATGAGGTTTGGCTTGTCATTGTCGGTGGAGCGCTGTTCGCCGGCTTTCCCGAAGTATATGCGACATTGTTTTCCGGATTTTATAACTTTTGCATGATTCTTCTAGCGGGATTGATTTTCCGCGCAGTCGCAATTGAGTTTCGCAGTAAACGACCCTCAGCACGCTGGCGCTATACCTGGGACGCGATTTTTTCCAGCGCCAGTTTAGTGATCGCTTTTGGACTCGGACTTGCGATTGGCAATTTGATGGATGGGATTCCTCTTAATGAAAATCAAGACTTTATCGGTAATTTTGCCATTTTCTTTCGCCCTTATCCGATTTTGATCGGACTGTTCACCGTCAGTTTGCTTATGATGCACGGCTCTATTTATCTCGTGATGAAAACGGAAGGCGCTCTGCACAACCGTGTGCGTAGTTGGGCAAAACGGTGCATGGTTGTGTTCATTGGATTTTATGCTTTGACGACCATTTGCACATGGTTCATGGCGCCCAACATGGTGGAGCGCTTCAAAACAGATCCTTGGTATTTACTCGTGCCTCTTGCAGCACTTCTGGCCATTTTAAATGTGCCACGCTTGTTTTCAAAACGACGCGATGGGTGGGCGTTTATTTTTTCTTGCATGTGTATCTTTTTGCTCGTGTGCGTGTATGGCATTGGAACATTTCCCAATCTCATCCGCTCCAGCCTTAATCCCGACGAAAACAGCATGACCTTTTTCAACTCTGCAGCGTCCACACTCACGCTTAAAGTTTTGTTAATTATCGTCATGATCGGCATCCCGCTTGTGTTAGCGTATGGCGCGATCGTGTATCGCATTTTCCGTGGCAAAGTCAAAATCGGCCCCTCGAGTTATTAGAGGTTTCCTGTTCTTAAAAAACGTGCCCGAGCCCGCGTGCGTGCCCGTGCCCGACGAATTTTGAATATCCCTCCACAGAGAAAAGAATCGGGCACGGGCACGCATGCGGGCTCGGGCACGAAGAAAATAATTACAAGGTTATCCCACGCTATGTGGGAAGCCGACGACGGTTTTGTAGCACAAAAACAGATGGTTAACGCCGTTCATAGCGCGATGAGGTTGTTTTTCCGGCGGCAGGTGAAATACGGCAGCGATTTTGTCTTTTGAATAGCCTGTTTCCCAAGGAAATTTTCGCCCTTCTAAAACAGCTCGTTTCATAGCCATTGCCCAATACATCGACGCCAGATCGAGCCAGTGATAAGGCCACAGAAGTTTTTCCTGTACATCAGGATCGATCAATTGTCCAAAAAATGCGCGGTCAAATGAAGGGTTTTGACAGATGAAAACCGCTTCACCTCGTTTGATTTGATGTTTGAGGAAAGTATAGCGGATTTTATCGGCGACGGCCGCTTGTGGAGCGCCGTGGGCCACCTCTTCCCACTTGAAACCATTGACGCGTAAACTCTCGGGATCGCTTTTTTTCCATTCTTCCGGGGTAACGGAAATGACTGATTCTAACGTATCTTTAATCTCGCCCGTCAAGACGTCGACGATTTGAAAGGCAATCTCGATGATCCGATGCTTGTGAAAGTTAAGGCCGTTTGTTTCAGTATCTAAAAATATACCCAACACGTGAGTTCCTTAAAAAAGGTTGGAGCGTAACAAGAAGCCTGTTCTCATTGCAATAAGTATTTGGCGTCATCGCGGTTCTGTGTTATAACGAAATTTTGAGAGGGGAGGCCATCATGAACAACGGTTTAGCAGAACCATCGAGACAAGCAATCAGCGACGGATTATACCGCGTCTTAGCGGACACGTATGCCCTATATTTAAAAACGCAAAATTTCCATTGGAATGTGACGGGGCTAGAATTCTATTCCTTACATATTCTTTTTGAAAAACAATATGAAGAACTGGCTGAAGCGGTCGATGAGATTGCCGAGAGGATTCGCGCTTTGGGATTTTTTGTCGATGCCTGTTTTTCCTCGTTTAAAGAAGCGACATCCGTACAAGATGAAAAAAAAGTTTTAAATCCTAAAGATATGTTGATGAGTTTGATTGAAGGGCATGAGGCGATGATCCGCAACGCTCGACGGGTGGCTGAGATCGGCGATAAGGATAAAGACTTTGCGACAGTCGATATGCTCGGCAAGCGGATGGGAGCTCATGAAAAAATGGCTTGGTTTTTGAGGAGTCAACTTTAATTTTACATCACTGGAGATAATACTACTCCCGGTTTGCTATTTGGAATTTTTATAACATCTTTTGCCCCAGGACTGTATGATCGATCTCACTAACTTTCTTCAAGTTAGCTTCGATCTCCACATCCAATCCTGGGGCAAAATCCCGTTAAAAAATTTACAAAATCAAACCGGTCGCAGTATAACTGTAGTTTCAAAGAGCGCGGTATGCTATATTTCTCCCCTTGTCTGCATGAGGAATAGCTATGGCACTTTCACCGCAAAAATTCCGAGAGGTTGTCTTTCTACTGATCTACAGTGATGATTTTGGTGGGGGAGACGATGTTGTAGAGCTTTTGATGGGGCAATTATCTGTGACAAAACGGATTGTTCGCGAAGCCAATGAGATTAAGCTAAAAATTCTCGAGAAAAAACAACAAGTCGATGAGGTGATTCGCAAAGTTTCAGAAGCTTATGATTTTGAGCGGATTCCGCGTGTCGAGCGCAATGTGCTTCGCTTAAGCGTGTTTGAATTGCTGTTTTCTGCCACAATTCCCCCTAAAGTGGCGATTGCGGAAGCTATCCGTCTCTGCCGTAAGTTTGCTACAGCCGAAGCGGCGACGTTTGTCAATGCTATTTTAGATGTTATTTATAAAAATTCTGCCGCACAAGAGAGCCTTGCATGTCCTGGCGACCCTTCGACCTCGATAAACCCCTAAGTCAACTTTCAACTTTTGGCATCGGCGGCCCCGCTCGTTTTTTCACGGAAGTAAATCAAGTTGAGCAGCTCCAAGCCCTCTTGCATCATTGTCAAGACGAACAACTCCCTTTTTTAGTGATCGGCAAAGGCTCAAACTGTCTATTCGACGATCGGGGATTTGACGGTCTTGTGATTCTCAACAAAATCGCCTTTTGCAACTGGAACTTTCCGATTGTGCATGTGGGAGCCGGCTATAGTTTTTCCCTGCTCGGCACACAAACGGCTCGCAAAGGTTTTGCCGGTCTGGAATTTGCTTCAGGTATCCCCGGATCAGTGGGCGGGGCAGTCTATATGAACGCAGGAGCAAATGGCGCAGAAACCTGCGATACTTTAATGGAAGTTGAGTTTATCAATCAGCAAGGTCAACTTGAAACGCTGACGCGCGATCAGATCGATTTTTCTTATCGGTTTTCAAGTTTTCAAACGCGCAAAGGGGCCATTGCCAGTGCAAAATTTCGCCTGCAAATGTGTGAAGAAGCTCGTAAAAAACAACTCGGTATCATCGACTATCGCACTAAGACCCAGCCCTACAGCGATAAATCAGCCGGCTGTGTATTTCGCAATCCCAAACCCCATTCGGCAGGAGCCCTAATCGAACAATGCGGACTTAAAGGTAAACACATCGGTGGCGCTGAGGTCTCCATCTTGCACGGAAATTTCATCGTGAATAAAGGGGGCGCATCCGCGCGCGATATTTTTGAACTGGCAGAACTTGTCAAAACTACTGTTAAAGAAAAAATGGGAATTGATTTAGAGTTAGAAATTCGCTGCATATCATATGAGGGAAACACCGATGTTTCGCGCTGATTTACATTGTCACACCACTTGCAGCGATGGCACGATGACCCCGCGCGAGATTTTGCTACACGCCAAAGAAATTGGCCTCGGTGGGCTTTCTATCACCGATCACGATACAATCGATGCTTATCTTGAAGCCCCTGCCATTGCAAAAGAACTCGGTTTATTGCTGGGTCACGGCGTAGAATTTTCCTGCATTTTTCGCAAAATGAGTGTTCATATTCTCGGCTATGACTTTGAGCTGCAAAGCACGGCGATCCGCGAGTTGTGTATGCGTCATCGACAGCGCCGCTCGCTGCGCAATAAAACCATCCTAGAAAAACTCAGTCGTGTCGGCATGCCGATTCAAGAGGAAGAATTGCTGCGCATCGGCGAAAAGACACTCGGGCGTCCCCATATCGCTCAGCTCATGGTCCAAAAAAAATACGTCAGCTCAATCAAAGAAGCCTTTAACCGATTCATCGGCGATGGCAAACCCTGCTATGATCCCGGGGTGGGCATTCCCGTCGAAGAGACAATCGAAATCATCCATCGAGGGGGCGGCAAAGCCTTTATCGCTCACCCCCATCTTTTGGAACATGCCAATCGCATCAAAGATCTACTCAAATTACCCTTTGATGGGATAGAATGTCACTATGCGAAATTTCCCCCCGAACAGGAAAAACGGTGGCTGCAGGTTGCTGCTGAAAAAAATTGGTTAATCAGTGGTGGCTCCGATTTCCATGGCACCATCAAAGATTACATCCAACTCGGCTGTTCTTGGGTCGATGAACAAACCTTTCGCAAGATTTTTCAGCGCGCATGATAACCTATAACCAGTGTCTCGATCGTTTATATCAAGTAATTACGACTCAACGTTCTCGCTTCCACCTCGAAAATGCCCATGCCCTCAATCGAGCGCTGTCGTTTCCCACTTCTACCTATCCGACGATCCATGTCGCCGGTAGCAATGGCAAAGGCTCTGTCACCACTAAAATCGCCAAAGCTTTAGAATGCGCCGGCTATCGCGTGGGTCTCTACACTTCGCCTCATCTATTTTGCTTTCGTGAGCGCATCGCAATTAACAGCACTCTGATTTCTGAAGAAGAAGTGGTCGCTGGTTTAGAACCGCTTTTTTCACTCGTAAAGGAAGCCACGTTTTTCGAGCTGGTCACCTTTTTGGCCTTTGATTATTTCCGCAAAAAAAACGTCGATGTCGCGCTGATTGAAACAGGGTTGGGCGGACGATTTGATGCTACCAATGTGATCGAGCCCATTTTGACTGTCATCACCTCAATCAGTCGCGAACACTGCCAACTGCTCGGTGAAGACCTCGAGCAAATTGCCGCAGAAAAAGCCGGTATCTTAAAACCCCACATCCCCGTTGTCATCGGCCCAAAAGCGCGTAGCCAATCGATCTATCAGCGAGCTCAGGAACTTCATTGCCCATTGGTTGCCTCGAAAAAAATCAGCTACTTTTTCGATGAAGAAAATAGCGCGGTTGCCCAATTAGCTTTAGAGCAACTCTCTTCCCACTTCTCAATCGACACACAAGCCCTGCAACAAGGACTTGCCGTTCGTCCTGCCTGCAGATTCGAGCGCCACCAAGATGTTATTTTTGATGTAGCACATAACCCCGATGCAGTTTTTTACCTACTTCAAGCACTGCACACCTTTTTCCCCGAAAGAAATTTAAGGTTTGTGGTCGGTTTTTCCAAAGATAAAGAATACGATTTGTGCCTGGAATTAATAGCCGATGTAGCTTGTCATATTCACCTTGTCATGGCCCCTATGCCTCGCGCCGCAAGTCCGCATGAGCTTCAAGAAGCGCTAAAAAATGAGGATCCCGATCTTTCAACCACCCACTGTTCAATTCAAGAAGGGGTAACAGAGGCCCACGCCGTGGCGCAGGCTAAAGGTGAGATCCTCGTCGTTTGCGGTAGCTTTTACATCATGGCAGAAGCCAAGCAAGCGCTTCAAGCAGAAGAAACCTTGGGGTGGAATGAAATCACGTTCGGTATACCTCCCGCCCTTTCTTCTTCAGTGATTTGAGAGAGTCCTAAAAAGAGTTGATCGATTTGATCGCGGCTCGGATAACCCTCGCCATTTTCCACTAACTCATTGACTGTGGCAATCAAAGCCTGGATTGTTTCAAGCTGATCATCAAAGGGCTTAGCCATCAATTGCTGCATATGGCTCAAAAAACGCCGTTTATAATCTTCCGGCAAGGCATTATAGCACCGTTTGGCCTGCCTTAAGTCACGATCGTAGACCGCTTTGGCAACGTCGAAGAGTTCTTCTACCTCGCCGGGCAACAGCTCAATTCCCTCCCCGGGGGCAGTTTTTTGGCTAGCCGCCCATTCGAAATGGCGAACTACTGGTTGACCGCCTAATTTAGCTTTCGCTTCAAGCAGGGCATGTTTGGCATCGGCGACGATCCTCCGATGCGGAATCGACATCTTATGATTTCTCTCTAACTCACGGATATGTAACTCTAGCTGGCGAACCGCCCCTTGAGAAATCCGTTTTTTCAGCGAACAAGACTCCTTTTTGATTTGGGAAATTTCCCTTTCCACGAGTTTATCCACCAGATCTTTAGAAAGAGTCACCACCTTTTCTTTTAGATATTCCGTCTGAGCTTTGGCAAACACCCCAGAGGTTTTCTCTAGGTCTTGCAGCTTCACAGACGCATCATGGAGCTTTTTGGTCAAATCCTGGTACTTTTTTGCTGACAGGGGCGAGTGAGTAAGCTCACCTTCAATGGTCTGTACTTGCGAGTGCAGCCATCGCGATCCGGGCAAAAACTTTGTTTCCTTAGATCTCATATAGTTTATCTTCTTATTATTATGTATTAAGATTACAAGGCACATAATATGCCTTATTATTAGTGTAACCCTTCTACATATACTATTCAAGCCTCATAAATTATTATCAAAAATATACTACGATATTTAAAATAATTATTTACCATTTTTTGGAAGGACAAGCATCCCCTTGAGGTCCCGGGGATTAAAAAAAAAGCTATGTCCTTTTCGTCAGACATAGCTTTTAGTTGGAATATTGTAAAATAATTTTTTTTTACGAAAGTTTCCAGGCACCTATTAGGGCTTTTTTAACTTCCTCAATAGTCCTCATCTGCTGAGCGTACAGTTCTGGATTGACACGACGCATTTTTAAAATATCTATCCCTTGTTTAGAAGCCACTTGAGAAAGATAAGGGAAAATATCAAGGTGTCCAATTTTGTCAGCGTTATCGAGATGAACTTTTTCGATCATGTCCAAACATTGACACGTGAGCGGCCCATTTTGGAAGTTAAGAGCATCCTCTAAAGATAGCATAAGTAATTCCAGCATGGTGCGTTCAAGTGCGCGACGACGCTCCAGCTGTGTCCCGTTTAATTCACCCGCCATGACTTTTGATCCATAATTTAAATCGCCAGTTGGCTTTTTATGGATGCACCACACATGAAAATTAGGACGATCACCGATTTCTTTTTCCTTGTTTCCATTTAGAAATGGACTTGTCTGTGTCAATTTTACAAGACGTTGAGCCGCATTTTTATTTTGGCTTTGATCATTATCTTTGTAAAGATTGTGAATCTCCGACAACTCAGTTAAGACTTCCTGCGTTGAAAGAAGTGCCAAGGGCGCTGGAGCAACTGATGAACTTGTTGAAGGTGAGCGCGAAGGAGAAGCTGATGGCGCAGTGCTGGTTGTAGTTGTGGTGGATGAATCGGGAAATCTATTTGATATTGTCGCTAACCCTTTTTTTTGAATTTCTTCTTCTACTTTGCGGAAGCGACTTTCCATTTCTACAGATTTTTGCGAAGCAGAAGAGGCACTTGCAGGTCCTTTACGAATGACTCTTTCCAAAGCTTCCTTTTTGTCTTCCAAGGTCGCTTTTTCTAAAAAACCCCACATTGCGAACTTCTGTTTTATTAAACCTTCAGGAAAATTCTTTTTCGTAACGGCACTAAATTCTTTTAATAGAAGCGCTTTATCTTGTTCGCTTAGTGTAGCAAAATCTGTCTCGACTTGACGATGCAATGTGGGATAATCAGAATGTGTCGTCCCTTTAGTAATCATATTTTCTATAAGATCAACTAGCTTTTTAAATGCTGGATTTAAAGCTGGCTGCGCTTGAGTTTGCGCTGCACTAGCAGTTTCTTTTGCTTTTTGATCTTGGATACACTTTTCCAATTTTGCTTTAATTTCTTTGAAAAAGGCATCGATTGTCTGTTTGTTAGTAGGAAATTGTGTATTGAGCGCTTGAATATACACTTTCAGATAAAGGGGCAATAAAATGTCAAAGTCATGCTGGAGATCATTGTTAAGATTTTTCAACTGATCTTTTAGTTTATCTATTGATTGAGTCTCTGCGAATTCTGCATCTTGGGCGGTTTTAAGTTCTCGAACAGAGAGATTTGAAGTGCTCGTTGGCTGTAAATTCGATTGATTTCCGTTGGATTTTGACTTTGGTACATAGGTGGGAATTAATTTGGAAAATAATCGGGAAACTCTTTCAGAATTTTTTGAACTAAGATTTGGATGATCGGTATTCAATTTTGTAAGGCGGCTTTGAAGTCTGTTCATGACTTGAGTTTTTGCTTGGAGATCAGGATTTCTCCACGCTTTTTTTGCCTCTAAACGAATGTCATTAAATTCGAGTAAAAAATTCTGAGTATTTTCAAGTGGAAGGTAAGCGTCCCTAACTTCGGTCATTTTACTTTGACAAATTTTAAGATTGGTTTCATCAAAATCTGCGTCAAATAAAGATTGAACAGCTTTTTCTAAAGCGGTTTTTTCTTTAAATTTTAGAGCAAATGCTTGTTGAATTTTCAAAAGTTGCGCAGGTAGCTTGATAGTCGAATCAACCGTCATTTTAACTTCCTTCATGTACGTTATGAGGGAATTAGCTGTACTCAATACAGTGGATAAATTTGCAGGTGTCGTCATAGATGTAACCCCATGTTAAAAGTGTTTGTGCGGAGCAAAAAGCATATCTTGTTTCTGTGATTTAAAACCAGATCTGTTTGCCTACTCTATATGAGAAAAAAGATGGTTTTGCGGGGATTGAAGATGATTGAACCGGCCTCGATCAGCCGGTTCAGGTGTATTGAATTTCTAACGGGGATTTAGAACGTAAATTCAGGCGCGATCACATCTTGGATTTGATTGCGATTGCCACCATTTGGAAGATTTTCCCAATATTCTTTGCCATTGTGATTAATCCAGACTTTGAATGCATATTTCCCATTTGGCAAATCACATTGATATAAGTTTTCAGCAATTTTTTCCGCAATACATGGCATTTCCCAGTTTTCCATTCCAGGACCATCTCCTCGGATGCCTACAAGGGCATCTGTCATGTGGTGGGGCAGCGCAAACGATATCGCTATTCGATGAGTGTTTGGTGCTGGTGTAGAAATCTGCATTGGGGCGTTCACTTTGCTGATCGTTGTCGTTATTGGGGTATTGTCATTAGTTTGCTGTGGTTTTGTCGCTTGAGGTTTGACACCGACCGCAGTGACATTTAGGGTGTTGTAATCAAGATCGTATTCCATACCATCAACTACAGGAATGCGTTTTGTTGCAAGAAACTCGGCAGCTGCTCGCAAATCTTTAAATGTTGTGACAAATGCTTGCTTATTCCCTTTGCCATTGGCTTGTTCACTACCATGCGAATCGAAAAACAGAATGCGCTTTCCTTGCCTTGTATTCAAAAAAACGAGGGAATGAGATTCTCCACGTCCCGTAAGCACTACGCCGAATTCCGTTCCTTGATGATTACGTTCTAACTGCTGTAGTTGAGTATAGAATCCATTTGCACCTTCCAAAACGTTAATGTCTGCATAATCATCAAATTTCATAAGATCATAACGAGCTTCTATGCCATCTTTTATAAGTTCATCACATGCAGTATGTTGTTGATCAGGGTGTTTACCAATGTAAGAAGTATAAATATCATGCCCAATGTACATTGTGGCTTCTAGGACTTCTTTATCATTAACATTGTTTCTGTGTACTAAAGCATTTTGAATAAAATAAGTAGCGATTGCTGTGCAGGCTGAAGCTTTTTTGTGCAAATTGGCCTGATCATACATACTATCAAATTCGGGAGAATATTGATTGAAGTCTGCAAAAGCAGTTTGGTATTGCTGAATACCCTGTTGATGATAGTTATTGTTATTATTTAAATTTATTCCTGGAATTGACATATCATGCCTCTGTTTAGTTTGTTATCAATTTTAGACTAGAAAGCAATAAATTAAAATATTTAAAATATTTTTTGTTGCAGCTTATATTTTTTTGAATAATGAATAAAGAGGGTGCTCGTTCTCGATTCAAACTAATGTGCTGACAAACATTCCAAAGACGAGAATCTAAAGTATATAATTTATTTAGAATTTCATGATATTCCCTTGCCCCTTCTTCATGGCCTGGGTAAGCGACAAGGGATATAGCTCCACCTAAGGGAATCAGTTCCATCGCATTGGAAAGGCTTTCTAAAGTACTAGCAGCCAATGTGGTAAGTTGTTTATTTCCACGGGGTAAATAGCCTAAGTTATAGACAATCAATCTGATAGGATTTTTTAAGGCCAGATCTGGAAAAGTGACATGGGATTGATGATACAGATGCACCTGGGAGGATATGTCAGAGGTGAGATGGGTCTCAAGAAGGGCCTTGGTGCGTGAAATAGCCTCTTCTTGGATGTCAATGCCAATCACCGATCCTTTGAGTATTTGAGCAAGTTTAAGGGTATCATGGCCATTCCCACACGTGGCATCGATGGCCCAATCACCGGGCTTCAGTAATCGTTCCCAATACTGATGGGCAAGATCAAGATGAGATTGAAACAGGGAAAATTGTTGTCTTTCCATAGCGATCTACAGTACCAAAATTGAGGTAAATTGAAAAGCGCTGGGAAATAAAAAAAGCTATGTCCTTTTGAGACATAGCTTCATTAGACTTCTAAGAATTAATTTTTAGTTAATCTTCCAAGCTGTTTTCAGATGGGCAAGCACCTGATCCACGGCTTGCAATTGAATAGCTGTCAAATTGGATGATGAAAGATGTGCGGCATGACGGCCACTATCCCAGATACCCGTGAGATCTTTCACAGATTTATCCGTCTGACGTGCTGTCAAAAATTGCCCATAACAAACACCAAATAGATAATGCGCAATATTTGTTTTAATTCCATCAGAAGTGGGAATTCCATCAGCTTGATCCAAAGTAATCGCCTCTAGGTTTTGTAAGGCTTTCGTAATGGCATTTTGATCTTCTAATTTAAGCGCAGTGCGATATTCTTCTAGTGCTACTTCAACTTGGGCTCGCTGTATAGCGCGTCTTCGGTGTGCATTTGAAGCTTCATATTCTCCACTCATCACTTTATTACCGAAAGCTAAATCATTGCGCAGTAAAGAAGGTTCTTCGTTTTTGATAATGTTATAAACATGGAAGGGTGGACGATCGCCAACTTCGCTAGCCTCATTAGGATTCGTCATTCTGAAAAGAAGTTTATCCTTTAAATTTTGCAACATTTGACCGGCTTCTTTAAGTCTGTCGCGCGCTTCACCCACACATAAATTTGCAACTGTCTTAAATGTGGCTAGATCTTTTTCACATATTCCAAGGGTATTAGAAGATGTGGGTTCAGCTGTTGCAATGCCCGTATTTTCTGTGGTGTTATTGTTGTTCGAAATTGTTGTTGTAGTGGTCGTTGATTCAACGCAATCAACGATATTATTGTTATTAGAAGAAGCTGATTTTTTGCGATATTCGTCTAAGATTTTTTGTTCTTCTTCATCGTATAACGGTTGGCTTGAGCTGGTGGGAGTTTCTGCCTTTTGCTTCTCTATATATTCTTGAACACGAGAGGGTTTTTTTCCCGTAATAAGATTATATGATTTTGTGATAAAGTAATGGTGGTTATTAAGAAAAACTAGGTGTTTGACTCCAGTACCTTTATCACATAATTCATGGTGAACTTGATTGTGTAGATCATCTATCCAATCACCGGAAGTATGATCAACTTTTGTATATTTTTTACTAATGCCTTCTAACTCTTTGGAAGCTTGTGATAGTTCGCGTTCTTTTTCTTCGAGGCTTTTAAATAAAGTTTTTACCTTTTCTACATGACTCTCCTTCCACCAATGCATCTTCTTCATTGCTTGCTTATAACTCTTTCGTTCTTCTTGAAATGATTCAAGAGCCAGTTTAACTCTTTCTCTAGCGACTGAAATTGACATATTTAATATCCCCTGTGTTTTATATTAAAAATTATATTAAATTTTTAATTTTAAATCAATTAAAAAATTTTTACTTATAATGTATTAATTATCAATAATTAAGAATTTTGCAAGGGATTTTTTTTTACATAAATCATTGATAATCAGTGATATATTGTTTAATTTGGGAATCTCAGCTTTCCAATATTGATATAGGTTCTTATCATAGCTAATCATGCAAACAGATGTCTTAATCATTGGTTCGGGAATCGCAGGGTGTATTGCCGCCTTAAAACTCGCAGAAGGAGGGCTACACATCGTTTTACTTGGGACAGGGGGGGGACGGAATCGAATTCCTATGCTGCGCAAGGGGGGATCATTTATCGTGGAAATGAGGATTCCACAGAGTTGTTGAAACAGGACATTCTTCAGGCCGGGTGCGGGCTTTGCAAGCCCCTTGCTGTCGAACAGCTCATTCGTCTGGGACCACGTCTTGTACAAGAGCTGCTCATCGATAAATATGCTGTAGGTTTTGATCGTCATGCGGATGAAACTTTAAAAATGACCTCAGAAGGTGCTCATTCACTGCCACGAGTTATCTATCATCGCGATCAGACCGGTAAGGCCATCATGGCAGCCTTATTAGACGCCGTAAAGCAATCACCGAATATCACCTATAAAATAAATCACACAGCAGTAGATTTGATCACACTCTCGCATCATTCGAAAGCGCTCACCGATATTTATGCCCCTTCGACGTGTGTCGGAGCCTATGTGATGGATAATCAGAAACGGGAAATTGGAGTGTATTTGGCCAAAGAGACGATTTTGGCTTCAGGGGGATTAGGTGAGATATTCTTACATACGACCAATCCTAAAGATGCTCGGGGGGATGGGGTAGCGCTGGCTTTTCGTGCTGGAGCGCGCATCATGAATATGGAGTATATCCAATTTCATCCAACAGCCTTTTATCTCCCTTTTGAACGGCGTTTTTTACTCAGTGAAGCTTTGCGCGGTGAGGGGGCGGAAATTTTAACCCACGATTTTCAGCCGTTTATGCAGCGCTATCACGAGAAAGGCTCACTGGCGCCGCGCGATGTCACGGCTCGAGCCATTTATCAAGAGATGTTGCAAACAGAATGCCAGCATCTCTGGCTGGATATTAGCAAGCGCGATGCGGGGTATCTTAAGGAACGCTTCGCGCACATTTATGGTCACTGTTTTGAGAAAGGATTTGATTTGACCAAAGATCCTCTTCCCATCGTTCCTGCTGCACATTATTCTTGCGGTGGCATTGCAGTCGATGAGAAAAGTCGGACGACGATTCAGCGTTTGCGAGCCATTGGTGAGGTTGCTTGTACAGGTTTACATGGAGCTAACCGTCTTGCATCGACCTCACTTCTTGAGGCTTTGGTATGGTCAAAAGTATGCGCAGATGATTTAATTGTTACCCTCAAACAACGCGAGGATTACTTTCCGCCGATCGATGAGTGGGTCATGAGTTCAGAAATAGCCGATAGTGCCCTGATTCAACAGGATTGGACTACGATCAAACAAACCATGTGGAATTATGTAGGACTGGTGCGTGATGAAGCCCGATTAAATCGGGCTTACAAGATGTTGATCGAATTGAAATGGGAAATTGGATCGTTTTACGACAGGTGTCGTTTAACCCCTGAGCTTTTGGGCTTGCGCAACGGTGTGGAGACCGCGCTACTCGTTACCCAAGGCGCTCTACGCAATCGCAACTCAATCGGCTGCCATTATCGCTTAAATTAATACACAGTTACCAACTGCACAATTGGGTACGAGACAGTTGCTGGGTCTAGGAGCTGCGTCGTCATCATCGTCAGCAACATTCGAAATTTTAGAGCTTCGATTGTTAAGTGTAGGTTTAAAATCTTCAAAGTTATCATTTGCATTGCTTAAAGAAGGCTTGATAAAATGCCTATAAGCTAAAGAATTGACATTAGAATTAATGTTGTTAAGCTTATCGATATACGCGTCGCCTGACTTACTATTCGTTATTGAATTTTGATTGTTAATGTTATTAATTGACATGTTTTTATCTCCAATTTAAATGATTATAATATTAATTATAATAAATTTATTAATTTAATTGTATGTTTTTTTGGAATTATTTACATAATATCCTTACATTCAATTAGTTGTATATATTAAGTTTTCTTGAAAACAGGAGCATCATAGATCCCGAGACACTTTTGTGCATTTTCCTTGTCGGTAATATCTGATTTTGATTATTATGTTTTTTCTAAAATTCAAATTTAGGGGTATTAGCTCAGTTGGTTAGAGCGCCACGTTGACATCGTGGAGGTCAGCTGTTCGAGTCAGCTATATCCCATACCGTATGCAAATTTCTTCTTCTAATCATTCCCTTATGTTAAATCAAACTGCGGCTGTCGTCTTAGCTACGGCTGTGTGTGATTTATTTCCTGATGTCCAGATAGTAGGCGGACAAGGGGGAGACCAATATTTTTATTATGATTTGGTTTTCCCATTCGAATTTCAAAAAGATTTTCTCCCGTTGATTGAAGAGCGGATGCGGCTGATTGTGCGTGAAAAAAGAACGGTTCGCAGCCTAGAGATGATGCCTAGCAATGCGGCCACTATGATGCAACATCGGGGTCAAAACATTCTTGCTGAGCGATTATCTGAGATAGATCGCGCTCTTGTCTCGATGTGCCAAATCGGTGAATTTATCGCGTTTTGCCCCTATACCATTCAGGAAGCTTTATCTATTCCTTTTTTAAAAATTTGTGAGGGTTATCTCCTGCCGATTGCCGGCCAAAAAATTATGCGCATTGTCGGTTCAGCAGCATTAGATAAAGAAACATTGAAAGCAGTTGTGAAACAGCCCCTTCCAGCTTGTCACTTAAGTTTATCTCGAGAAATGGGCATGTTTGAGCCGATGGAAGAATTTTGGCTGTGGAGGCCAAAAGGGGAATTTATCCGTCAGCAATTGATCGATTGGTGGCGACAGGAATATCGCAGACAAAATTTTAGTTTGATCTCTTCGCCGGCTTCACTCTTAGGAGGAGAAGAGGCTGTAACTCGATCGCATCGAGAATATTTTTTGCGCAGCGGGGAATCAAAAATCGCAGAAGTGACTTGGCTGGAAAGCGGTGATAGGAGCGATCCGACACTCGGTTTATTTTCGACAGGGACGTATTTTGCCGATCGATCTCACTTGTTTTGCACCGAGGAAAAACTTTTAGAGGAATGTATTTCATCCTTGCGTTTCATCTTCAAAATCCCTAAAATTCTGGGTTTTGAGTTCGAAATTGTCTTAGCTGTTTCGAACGCAGGAACACACAAAATGCGGTCCAAAGGGCTCTCGCTCTTCCAGCAAGTTTTAGAGCAGGAAGGCCTCGACTACACTGTGGAAAAAACCGAGCGAGCCGGTTTGTTAGCGAGCCTTGAGCTTCGCATGGCCGATGCGCTAGGCCGAAGATGGACTGGGCCGTTTTTGAGGATTCCTGAAACTGGTATAGCGACAGGAAAAGGCTGTATGTTGATCCGTTCAGCCTTTGGATCGTTTGAGACAGTGGTTGCGCTGTTGCTGGAAAAGAGGGGAGGATGGCTCCCACTATGGCTGGCGCCAGAGCAAGTGCGGATTTTGATTGTTAGCAGCCCTGCTAAGGCTTATGCCGATGAAGTGCTGCAGACATTGAAAACTCAAGGCCTTCGCATGACTGTGGAAGGCGGCGAGGATAAGTTAAAAACGCAGGTATATAAAGCCATCCAAGAGAAAGTGCCTTGCGTTGTTTTACTCGGCGAACGGGAAGTCCGGGCAAAGACTCTAACCGTGCGCTGGAATGGAGAAATTGAAGAGCAGAACTTGACTTTGAACGAGTTCTGTATGAGACTGAAAGCTGAAATGGGGAGTGGACACTCTGAACTTACGAATTAATAGAGAAATCCGAGCGCCAAAGGTCCGTGTCATCGATAAAGATGGCGGTCAGGTTGGGGTATTGACATTAGCGGAAGCGTTAGTCAAAGCGGAACAAGCGGGTCTTGATCTTGTAGAGATCGCCCCGTCGGCTGACCCTCCGGTATGTAAAATTATCGATTTCGGCAAGTACCGTTATCAATTGACGAAAAAAGAAAAAGAGCAAAAGAAAACGCAGCATCAGGTCAAAGTTAAAGAGATTAAGATCAAGCCGAATACGGATGATCATGATCTCATGGTGAAAACTAGACATGGTCGCGAATTCATCGCTAAAGGGAATAAAGTACGAGTGACCTGTGTCTTTCGAGGCCGGGAAATGCTTCACCCGGAATTTGGACTACGCGCTGTCGAACGGATTTGCGAAGATTTAGCCGATGTCGCGACCCCTGAATCTCCGGCGAAGATGTTAGGCCGTAGTTTGTCAGTTGTGCTGGCCCCCGGGGCAAAGAAGAAAAATGGCAAATAGGAGATATGAACCGTGCCAAAGATGAAAACGAAAAAAGCAGCGGCTGCGCGATTTAAAGTCACCGGGACGGGAAAATTAGTCCGCCGTCACCCTGGCCGCCGCCATATTTTGACTAAAAAAGCTTCCAAGCGCAAACGCCGCTTGAAAAAAGATGCTTTAGTCGACAAAGGACAAGTAAAAATGTATTCCCGATTATTGGGAGTGGGTTAAATTGGAGAATTATCATGGTTAGAGTCACCAACGCAGTGGCTGCCAATCGCAAACGTAAACGGCTGCTCAAACAAGCAAAAGGGTTCGTCGGAGATCGAAAGAATCACCTTCGTCTGACCTCAGATGCCGTCATGTCTGCTTTGGCATTTAATTATCGTCACCGCAAACAGAAAAAACGGGATTTCAAACGCCTTTGGATCATCCGTATTGGAGTGGGCGCTAAGATCAATGGGCTGTCTTATAGCAAGCTCATTTCTGGCCTCAAGAAAGCAGGTTGCAACATAAACCGCAAAATGCTCTCCGATATGGCTCTACGCGATCCAAGTAGTTTCGCCGCCGTTGCTAGCGCAGCTAAACAAGCGCTCGCTTAAAAAAAAATATTCTGCACCTCGCCTTTAAAAGCCGGGTGCAGATCTTTTTCGAGGTTCTACCGTGCAAGAACAACTCTCCTCGTTACGTCAACAATTTCAATCAGAACTTGGCCGCGTTCAACACAGCAAAGATGTCGAACAGCTTAAAGTCAAATACCTCGGCAAAAAAGGCCCCATTCAAGATTTAATGGGACTTTTGCGCAATACCCCTCAAGAAGAGCGTCCGCTCGTCGGACAAAAGATCAATGAACTCAAACAAGAAATCGCTGAGCTGTGTGAAAAAGCTTTGGTCAGCTTTTCTCAAGCTGAGCTCGCACAACGCTTAAATACTGAAAAAATCGATGTAACACTTCCCTCTCGCCGTCGAAATCTCGGCCGAAAACATCCCCTCACACAGATGATGGATGAAGTTCTTGAAATTTTGATCGGCATGGGCTTTTCCGTTCAGTATGGTCCCGATATCGATAGCGATTATTACAATTTCGAAGGACTTAATTTTGCACCAGATCATCCCGCGCGCGATATGCAAGATACCTTTTATCTCACTAAAGAATTCTTGCTGCGCACACATACTTCCAACACCCAATTGCGTGTGATGGAACATCACAAACCGCCCATTCGCATCGTCGCACCCGGCACAGTCTATCGCAATGAAACAATCAGCAGTCGCTCCCATGTCTTCTTTCATCAAGTGGAAGGACTTTACATCGATAAAAACGTCTCCTTCGCAGACCTATTTGCAACGATGGATGAATTTTGTCACAAGTTATTTCAAAGAAACGTTAAAACGCGTTACCGCCCCAGTTATTTTCCGTTCGTTGAACCGGGTCTAGAAGTTGACGTAAGCTGCACTTCCTGTAATGGTGCAGGATGTCGCTTGTGCAAACAAACCGGCTGGTTAGAAATCCTCGGCGCCGGCATGATTCACCCCGAAGTGCTCAAAAACGGCGGCATTAATCCTGAAGAACACAGCGGCTATGCTTGGGGAATGGGCATTGAGCGTATGACCATGCTGCGCTATGGCGTTAAAGATATCCGACAGTTCACAGAAAACGACCTCCGTTTTCTCGAACAGTTTACTTGATCTTTATCCTAAATCAGCTATAATCTTTACTTCTTCATGCGGAAGAGTGGCAGAGTGGCCTATTGCGGCAGTCTTGAAAACTGCAGTCGGGCAACCGACCGTGGGTTCGAATCCTACCTCTTCCGTATTTTTTTTTGCCCAAAAAAAATCCGGAAGAAGCGACACAAGAGTTTGTGTCGCGCGGTGGATTCGAAGTGAGCGGCATACTTTCACATGCTATTACCCATGCCTTTCTTTTTCATAGGAGCTGTGGCTTTGTCATATCGATCCTCTTCCTCATCCATAGCAGCCTTCGGCTATGGATTTCGTCATACGGAACGCTGCGCTTCGATCTGACTTCGCCTCACTTGCCTCTGAAAAAGAAATTCATGGCTAACAGCATGTCCTGCGAACCGGCCCGAAGGGGAATCCTACCCTATTTTTACCCAAAAAAATCCGGAAGAAATGAGCCAACTGCTTGGCTCATGTGGTAGATTCGAAGTGAGCGGCATCCATTAAATTTGCTATGACATTAACTAATAACTTCAAAGAGAGAAACATCTCTGAGTTCAGAACAACGAGGCTTTTCGGAAAGAACGCCTGAAATACGAACAAATTGATTTTGTTTATGAGCATCACAAACTAACGAGTAAAAATTGGATCCAAAAAATACCTTAGCCTTTGTTTGCTGTTCATCCATAAACAGAACTAAAGTAGCTTCGCCTTGCATCTTGCCATGTTCATCAGCCTCACCGTGCAAAGTTAGAACTTTGCCAATAAATACATCCTGGTTTTCTTTCGACTGTGGTATTAATTTTTGTCCAATATTCATAATTGAAGATAAATAATGATCATGAATTTCAATTTTATCTGGGATATCTCCTCTTACAGGAATTTCAGAAGACCAGTTCATTTCAAAGTCAAAATGAATAGGGGCCTCATCTGGTTTCATCTCAGCTAATCCAAGACACAGATTCGCATTTAAATTGAGTTCTGCCTTTTCGTCTAACAAATCTGGTTGCTTGCTTAGTTCGACCAAGTGACTAAGCGATGTCATCAAATATTCTGTAACTTTCCTCGAAAAAGGAACCTTAAAATTGTCTAAATCTTCTTGCAACGGCATTTGCACGGTCAAAATATAACTTCCCGATTCAGCAGTTCCAGCACGACAGCTCTTCATCCATTGCTCAACTGAAGTTGAATACAGTCTCTTAAAATACCCCTTTGGATCAAGAACATAACGAGCGGAAGCGAGTAAGACTTTGCGCACTCCTTCTTCAATAATTCCTTTATCAAGATACGAAATATAGCCAGTCCCAATTCGGTCTCCGCTGATTCTGATTCGCAAAATATCCCATTTTGAGAGAAGCAATTCATTTACAATACTATTTATTGAGCTGTGTTCATATTTAGCCAAAAATTGAATGGCTTCCATAATTCTGTGACGATAATCTACATAAGTCCTATCTCTTGGAAGGATAATTTCTTCTTCATGATCATCAAAAAATTTTCGCAAGACAGCGATATCAGGCTCCGACTCCATAAGCGTCCATCCTCGATGTCTTAAATAATCGATTAATGGCTCAGAAAAGAGTTCAGCTTCAGCATGATACATAAGAAATTTCCTCTCTATTCGCAGCAGCAATCATCCAGTGTTGAATCACCTCATCTGTAAGTCTTTGCGATTGATCTAGATAAATTGTCTTATCCGAATGATTCTCGACCGCATCCATTCCTTTTAAACTCACCCAATAACTTTTACCATACAGTAATATCTTCTCTAAATCGCAATTAAACCACTCCCGATCTGCAGGTAAAAAGAGAACAATCAATATTCGCGGCACCATTGCATTCTGACGAAGATCATTATAATTCTTCTTAGATATCTTAAAGGGAATGGGATTTCTAGAACATTCTCCAGAAGTCGTTTTTAACTGCACGTCGATTTTAGGCGACAAAATAATTCCTTTTGAACCTGGGATTTTCCCTCTTGCGCAAATCGTTGCATCAACGCTATCCCTATCGATACAAGTTCGCTCTAATGAATATCTTAAATATGTGACTAGAGCGTGAAGATATATGTAACAAATCTCTTGTTTAGCATCGTTTGGTGCCAGCATCGACAAAGCTCACAATAAAATCACATGAATCGCATCAACAGAATAGCATAAAAAAACTAAAAAGTAAAGATGATGTTCTTGGGAATTGAAAAAGCACTAGACAAATCGATAGGTGATTTGTAATCTAAGAGTAGATAGCTCTTGCAAATCGGGTACGCAGTTATGAACAGCATCTGCCAATTCAAAGCAATATCCCCCTTAGAAGAACTGTTAGCTTATGAAATTTTGTGGGATTATCCGAATACCACCTCTCGTTCTATTTCTAAAAAACTCCACAATTCACCTCAGTGCCTTGCTTCGACTTTAGTAGATGCTCGTGAAATCGAAAAATATGAAAAGCAACTTTTACCGGTAATTTCAAATCTGCCCCATTTTGGAGTTAGAATATATGGGGATGGGGAGTTTCCAGGTCGATTGAACGATGCGCGATATGCTCTTAAAATTCTGTATTATCAAGGTGACTGGGGAATCACTTATCTACCTAGTGTAGCAGTTGTTGGGACACGGCTGCCTTCTCCAGAAGGTATTCGCAGAACAAAATATTTAGTGAATCGTCTCGTTGAAGATAAGCTTGTTATAGTTTCGGGATTGGCTAGAGGTATTGATACAATTGCGCACTCTGCTGCAATTGAAAAAGGTGGTGCTACAATTGCGGTTATTGGCACCCCTCTAAACTGTTGCTATCCTCCTGAAAATCAAAATTTGCAAAATAAAATCGCGCACGAGCATCTTTTAATCAGCCAAGTCCCCTTTTCCCGATATGCAAAACAAACGTATCGAGAGAATCGTTACTTTTTTCCAGAAAGAAATGTCACCATGTCTGCTTTGACCAGCGCGACGATTATCGTAGAAGCAGGCGAGACATCAGGATCTTTAATTCAAGCCCGTGCTGCTTTAGAGCAAGGAAGAAAGTTATTTATTTTAGATAATAATTTTCAAAATTCTTCTCTTTCATGGCCGAAGAAATTCGAAGCAAAAGGAGCTATTCGGGTAAAAAATTATGATGATATCCTCAAGCATCTCAGTATTGCCACTTAAACGTGTTGATCGTCTCATCATGTTCCGATTGTTGGATTTTTTATTGCTAGATCCATTGTTATCAAGTCGTAACGTGTTGTGATTTTTTTCGGGTCAGCTTGCAAACACTTCGACGTTTTCTTAGCGGAGTAGGAGATCGTATCTTCCATATATCTGAGTAGTTTGTCGCTTAAAAGTTGAAGGTTCCCAACTCCGGGATCGCATTTTAATTTTCTTCAGATGATTTTCTGCACTGATTCCCTTAAAGATTTTTTCAGAGATCTCAACTCGCATTTTACAATGTAAAAGTTCGTATTTTCTGGGGATATTTTTTTTCAAACGCATGCCCATGGAAGCTTGTCTTCTATTTGAGAGAGAGCTAAGATATTTTTCTAAGAAAAACGGATTACTCTTAAGTGATCTAAAATATACCCTAAGTTGTCTTTTAAAGCAAATTAAAATTAGATGGACGCAAAAAAATTAGGAAAAAAAATCAAGCTCGCTCGTGTTGAGCATGATATGACGCAAGATGATCTGGCAAAAGAGATTGGTGCTTTCCAGAAGAGCATTTCACGTTATGAAACGGGAAATGCCTTTCCATCATTAGACACTTTGGAAAAACTCTCGAAGGTTTTGAACAAACCTTTTTCATATTTTTTAGATCAGTGAATATAGGTCGTCCTTTACCTAAGCGTGAAGCAAAAATTTCAGTCTCTGATGTAGCATGAAGTGAGTCTGAAGTTAACTTCCCCTTTTTCGATTTCTTATAAAACAATGTGTTACATGTGAATTGATTGAAAAAAAGCTACCAAGAAAAATTACTATAACAATGCATATTACCGAACAGGTATAATGCGATCGTTTTAAGGGAGCTAGAGCTCTTTATAAAGAGCTAATGAGGAGAAAAAATGAAAGCAAGAAAGCCTAAAAAAAAGCGCTTAGTAAGTATTGAATATACAGAGAGTTCTGGGAATGTATTTTCCGATCTTGGTATTCCTAATCCTGAAGAAGCAATGGCAAAAGCAAAAATTGCTATGAAAATTCAGGAGACTATTAAGAAAAAAAAGCTCACTCAGGCAAAAGCGGCAAAAGTCCTCAAAATTAGCCAACCAAAGATCTCGCTACTTCTTCGCGGATATTTAACAGATTTTTCATTAGAAAGACTTCTACGTTTTTTGAATGATCTGGGACAGAACGTTTATATCTCAATTACCCCCGCTTCTCGTGGACATGGCAGCACATGGGTAGGAGATTCTCCTTCAAAAGCGAGTATCGCTGCTCTGGGAAGATAACTGGGCTTTAACACCCTGAGCCTGCCATGAGAACTGAGGGGATTAACTGATCTGTTTTTAAGGTATAGGTTTTATTCGGGACGATGTCGACCCAGTTGGTGAGAAGATCTGGCTCACCGATGCCTTTTGACCATACGAGAACTCTAAAATATTCGGCCATTTTAGGAATAGTTAAATTGACTTTGCCCGATTGAGTGAGGGGTTGCAATGTCTCTGGATTTAACTTTGACCCATTGATCAAGACACGGTTGCTTTCTTCCACTTCTTTTGCAGAAGATGCCCATTGAATCGCCACTTTTGATTTGGGATTTTTTATGGGATAGGAGGTTTGATTCTCGAGAATAAAATTTTCCGCAAATCCTGTTGTGGCTACGAGCAGAAAAAACAGCACGATTTTTTTCATGTTAGAACCTATGTTTATTCAAGGGTTTTCCCTTCTTGGGGAGTGCAGGGAAGCACAGTTGGTTTTGGAGCTTTTAATGGGAAATACCCCTCCGAGCAAAGGGTGAGGGGATTACCGGTTCCTCTGAATGGCTCTTTGGGAATATGCACTGTGACGTTTTTGATCACATTGACGGCCTCTGCAATCACGAAATCGCCGACCATGCTCAAAAATTGATAGCTGTCTTCCGCTGTGAGGCCTTGTGTGCGCACTAAAAAGTCAATGGCGTTTCTAGAAGCGAGTTTCATCGCTTCAAAAAGATCAACATTTAAACCGACAATCAACCAATGTGTCGCATTTTCAATGATAGGCCAGGTAAAGGCGCTACCGCTTTTGCGTTTGGATTTGTCAAACACCCCTTCAGCTTTAAGATCTTTGCGGACGATAAATTGGAAAGTGATCCCTTCATAAGCTGTTTCCAAGGCTGTTATATCGATTTCACCATTGCTCTGAATAGCGTGAGAATCTCCCGTCCAAACGAGAGCGCCTTTTTGGAAGACAGGGACAAAGAGAATGGAACCGGCTTGTAGCTCAGGTTGATCCAAATTGCCGCCAAAGGGTCCTGGTGGCACAGAATTAAATTCTCCGGTCACAGGTTGAGCGGCTGTTGAAGGCTTAATATTTACGGGCCAACCGTCTGGCCAATCGAGCGGTGGAGCTACCGCGATGATACCTGGAAACGGCTTGAGTTGGATACACACTCCTTTTGTAAATTCGGTATTGTTGTTGGGTTTGTTATATTTGAAATATTTGATTCGCGGTTTGGTGAATTCCGTTAAAATGCCCTGGGTGGGACTCAAAAAATTGTATCCCCAGTCGGTGAGCTTAATATCGAGAACACGAATTTCCAGCACATCTCCCGGCTCAGCGCCTTCGACATAAACGGGTCCTGTCAGAGAGTGCATGCCCCGTCTTTTTTGGATATCATTTGCTGTATAAAATTGCGCCACATCATTAGGCGTTGTTTTGTTAAATTTCATCGCATGCAGACAGCTATTCCATGTTTCCAGGGAAACGATATCGCCTGAACGTACTCTTAATACTGGGTTTTTATTGAGGGTGAAAAGCCCTAACGTGACTGTATCCGTTGTTGCAGGTACTCTGTATGTGTCACCGATGAGAGAAGAAACATGTAGTGTAGCAACGATTAATGAGAAAATTTTTAGTTTTTTCAGCATGTTCGCTCCGAGCAAATAAAAATCTATACGTAATACGAATGGCAAAGAAACGCAAGAAAAATTCTCAGAATAGGACCGTAAGCCTTCCGGTAAGAGCCACTACATTGGATTTGTTAGGGTGGGCCCCAGGGTTGGGAATATAGCTAAGAACGGGTTGAAAATAGATGGATTTGTACACTTGTAATTGATAATAACCTTGGAACATGATTTCCGAATATCTTTTGAAAAGGTGATGATTAAGTCTTGCCCATGAAGCGCCAATACCGAAAGAGTCGT
Source organism: uncultured Verrucomicrobiae bacterium (assembly GCA_963839895.1). Lineage (GTDB taxonomy): Bacteria > Chlamydiota > Chlamydiia > Chlamydiales > Rhabdochlamydiaceae > CAJCIW01. The sequence continues at coordinate 876,889 of CAWIWQ010000001.1, read as the reverse complement.
TAGGACGTTTTGAGATTAAGGCAAAAGCGGTAAAGCCCATGCCAAAAGAAAGATTCATGTTAAGCGTTCTAGAATTATTCCAACCGAATTGAAAAAAGCTCGAGATATTTCCTTTATGCGCAGTCTTAGAATCTTTTATCCAAAGCGCTTGTGAGCCAAACGCATAGATTCCACCCGTTCCGCGTTGTTTTTGCGTACTCGCTTTTAGCAGTCCGCTTTGATACCAACCTCCAAGTGCAACTAAGCCGGGTTTGTGTTTCGTCCAGCCATAGCCTCCTTCCATAATGGAAAAGTAGTAACCATTAAAATGAGGACCTCTGAGCCCTGTTTGTACTCCTTTTGCTAAGTTGCCATCATAAAAACCGATATTGATATAGGCTTGTTTGACCGGAGCAATCGTTGCGACGACGCCATACACCGAATTGTAATACCCACCAATGGCTCCTAGTAAAGTGGGAGTGACAAAGATCGGAGTATAGATCAATCCTGTCACAGACGGAATCGAATTTTCTGAATTTTCTTTTGGGACGGGTTTGGATACATTATTAAAGTGATAGGTGGGAACGGTTTTTCCAATGCGCACAGAGAGTTTGTCATGCAGAAATACTTGCCGGATCCAGAGTTGATAGAGTTCTGATCGATTGAGCGGGGGAGACCCGGGTAAACTATTATATCCTTGAACGACACCTGCATCTTCATTTGTAGATTGTCCATTGAATTGCAGAAATTCCGTGCCGAACGAGGCGCCTTCCCATCCGATGGCTTTCTTTAAATCGATGTAGAGATCGAGGATAAACGAGCTATTACCTGTCCATTGTCTGTTATGATGTGTTCCATCGCGACCATTCATGAGAACGTTATAATCGCCCAGCCATATTCCACCGAGACGCACACCAGAGCTTTTAGGAATGTGCAGCCACTCGCCAAGTTTTCCAGTGCCTGTCAAAATGTTGACAGCGCCAGGGTTTCCGCTAATTCCATGACCTGGTTCATCTGCCTGGATGAATATTGTTATAACAAACAGACAAAACGAGATGAATACTAGGCTAATACGAGCCATGAAATTTAGTCCTTCTTTTACATCGCTGGGAAGGAGATGAAAAAGGTTTGGCTTGTACTACCGCATGAGGAAGTCGCGGTCACTGTAACTTCAAAAAAACTACCATCTTGAGGGTTTGGTCCAGAAATCACGCCAGTTGTGGGATCGATGGTTGCCCCCGGAGGAAGTCCTGTAGCGCTGAAAGTTAAAGGCAGCGAGCTATGGAAAAAACCACTTACATTTTCTGAATAAGGATTATCAGTGACGATCAGGATTGGAATTTCAGAGGATGTAGGAGGCGAGCATCCACCGACAACAGCGGGTGATAGTGTTTGATCGGCAACGGCGAGTACAATCGGATAATAAACGGCGGGCTTTAATACCCAATTGGATAAATCACAGGTGATGCGAGTGCGGCAATCGGGAGACGGGGATTTTCGACAACATTGCAGGACTTTACCACCAAAGCTGAAGCCGAGTTGTACGCCAGCGGCGACGACGTTGGGTAAATCATGTTTGCCATGTGTGAAATTCCCATAGATTCCTACGGTAATGCCCCAAGTTGAATAGCGATGATTCCAATTGAATACTGTCTGATAGAAATTAAAGGGTTTTCTGAAGTCAGATTCCAAGCCTAAATGAAACTCTCGACCGAATTGTTGTTTAAAGGAAAGCGATGTACCAAAGCCGGCAATATGCGAGTTCTTATGAGAAATGCGATCAAAATGGACCCAATCATAATCCGCACCGGCTGATAAGAAACCACAGTGCCATAATTGGAGGGTAGTTCCTATGTAGCCTAAGGCGGCATTTGATCCCGCGATACGACGTCGCAATGTAACTTCTTGATTATGATGGATGATATTTTTTTTATGAAAATTGTGCTTAAAAGCATGTGCATAAGCAAATTCGGCATCGAGCCCGATAAAGGGGGAGCTATGGAAAAGATATTGATAGGCTCCTCCAAAATCGATCTGATTCATCCACTTTTCTCGAGTGTGATCGATGAAATGATATTTCAATTTTTGTGCGAGGTATTCTGCAGAGAGTTTGAAGCGTTGGCATGTGGCAAATGAACGCCCATAAGTGGCATTACCGCGAAAGTTTTTAGGCCCGATTTCCCCTAAGAAAGAAAAAGCATCCGTTCCGTTTGAAGTGGCAGGATTGAGAAAAAACTGAAGATTAGGAAGTAAATTATTTTGTGTTTGCTCTGCGTGTGTAAAAGAGCTTGCAACAATACAAGTAAAAAAAGGAAAAACTTTGAAGAGGAATTTTCTCATAATTTTTGCCTTTTACTTAAAAATATCTGCATCGCGTTCTCATTCAATGTTTGCATAAAGGATTGTAAATGTTTGGCTTGTACTTCCACATGCATTTGTCGCTGTTACAGTGATCGTGTGGGTTGTGTTATCCCCGAGCCTGTTGCCGGAAATCACACCTGTCGAGGGATCGATCGTAGAACCCGCGGGTAGGCCAGTCTGTGAGAAAGTCAAGGGGGTTTGACTGCTAAAGAACCCGCTTACGTCCACGGAATAAGGACCGCCTCCGGAAAAAACCATATTCGGAATCGGAATGGAGGTAGGCGGAGCTGAGCAGCTTACTGGTCCTGAAGGCGTTTGCACTTTCGGATCAGCTATGGCCAAAACAACAGGCAAATAAATCGCAGGTTTTACAGCCCAGCTCGCGAGATCGCAATTTTGTTGTGTTTTACAATCGCGTAGTGCAGCTGTTTCTGGGTTGATATGGCAGCATCGGATATTTTTGCCGCCAAACGCAAATCCAATTTGGATGCCAAATGCGGCGACATTGGGTAGGTGACGCCGTCCATTTGTATAATTGCCATACAGCCCACAAGTAAGACTCCAGTCTGAAAAATAATGACGCCAGTCGAAGGTGGCTCCATAAAAATGAAACGGTTGTCTAAATTCTGCATCGACACCAAAATGAAAGGATTTTCCCAATTGTTGAGTAAAATGGCCTGAGCCGCCAAATCCTTGAGCATGTGTTTTTTGTCGAAAGATGCGATGATAGGCGACGCTGTCATAATTTGCGCCCACTGAGATAAAGGCGCAATGCCATAATTCGATGGTAGTTCCTAAATAAGAGAGAATACTATCTGAGCCGGCAATCCGGCGCTTTAGACGGGCTTGCTGATCGTGAAAAAAAATGTGTTTTGAACGGAGATTGCGATGAAAGGCATGCGCATAAGCTAAATCGGCATCAATGCTCTGAAATGCGGGATGATTTAAAATGTACTGGTAAGCACCTCCGACACCCACTTGGTTAACCCAGCGCTTGACATCTCCACTTTTAAAATCGTATTTCAATCGTTGTGTGAGATATTCAGCTGAAAGTTTAAATCGTTGACAGGGATTGATGGAACGGGCGTAAGTGGCATTCGCGCGATAATTTCTCGGCCCAATTTCACCCATAGCCGAAAAAGCATCGGTATCGCTTGCAGTAACAGGCGTTAGAAAAAAACGGGCATTAGGCATGAGATTATTTTGCGTATCGCCAGCAAATGCACTGCCACAAATGATTAAGAAGAGACACTGAGCAAATCGTTTAAAAAAGCCTTTTTTCATAGCTTAAGGACATGTTCCAGGGGTTGTATTCGTTTCTGTGACAGTACCCACATTTCCGCTGACGTCGGTAGTCATCACACCGCCAGCTGAATTGTCTAAGTTATAAGCGGTGGTGCCGCTGTCAACGTCGCTTTGATTGTTTTTCAATACGACGCAGGCGCTTGAACTCACATCATTATTAAACACATTCAAGGAAGATGAGAAAATATCTTGTGAACTTTCCCAACGATTATTGGCAAGATTGAAAATCAGATTTCCATCTGCTTGGATGCGGAGAAGAACAGTAGTAGGGATTGGATTTTGCACGCCTGGTCCCACATTGGAGAAAAGGTTATTGCTAATCGTTACGCGACCTAAACCACCAAATCCAAAACCTCCGATAGGTTTACCTCCTCCTCCATTACTTCCAAGTCCAAGGAAAAGATTTCCAGAAATGATCAAGGAATTGAAATCTGGAATCGGACTACCATTTTGTCCGAATTCAAATCCAGTAGAGGGCGAAGCCAAAGGTGCTATGAATTGATTATTGTAAAATACATAATTCGATGCAGAAGCAGTTGTTGGAATTAAATGAATACCAAAATTGTCTCCCGAAACATCATATTGAAAGACATTGTTATTGACATTCATCGTTCCATCAAATGCACTACTGACAAGAATTCCGTTCGAATTCTCGAGCACATTGAGTATGTTGTTTTGGATAGTAAATACGCCGCTTGCATCTTGAATAAAGATACCGGCCGATTGATTCGCATCGATTTGATTGTCGTGAATGAAGACATTCGATGTATTGTCACAGGAAATTCCCGTAAAGTTATTGGTCGAAATATGCATCCCAGCAATTTCATTGTTATTAGCACAAATCACGATTGAATCTAAAGAATTCGTAATGATTGGCTGTGAATGGGTCAACGCAGGGACAGTCACAGTTCCATGAGTTGTTAAAAATCTGTAACTGTTGCCTGAGCCTAATAGTTTTTGATTGTTTTGGAGAATAATCCCTTGGTTCATGCCGCTATAAGTGCCATCGCCGGAGAAGACGTAAATGATATCACGAGGATGAGAGGAGTCTTGCGCGGCAATTAGAGTATTGAAAGGAGATTTAAATGTCCCATTGGAATGGCTGGTATTGTCGACAAACCAGAAGAAATAAGGTTCATCTGTAACAGGATCGATCGCCACACTTTCGCGATGGTGCTTAGAAAGAGGAATGATTTCGTTGCGATCCACTCGTTGCAAACTTCTAGTCCATAAAGCGAGCTCTTTATGACATTTATTTTTGCGATGCTTAACGTCTTTTTTAGGTCCGAAGGGGAAGATCAAACTGATTTGACCTTGGGCAATTCCTCTAAAGATGCGGTCATAAGAAGTATTGGCTTCTAAACGAACATTCTCAATGATGTCGACTGTCGCCCGTGCTTCAAAGCCCCAAGCTTGTTTACCCTGACCGACCAAGTAATAAGGTCCCCCTGCAAAGTAAAAGGGCATTTTCTTCATCGTATCGACGTGAAATCCCACTTCCGCATTGGCACTCTTAAGAGCAAACTCCCGTTTACGCCTTACGATTAAATGATGCCCTTCAAAATGATCAAATTGCGGATGAGAAAATGAACTTTTGCCACGGCCAACAGGAAGATACCCATTGAGCCGAAGATCCCAAAGCTCTCCCAGTGTTTCTAAGCCAAGCGAAGCTTGATTATAATTATGGTGATGAGTGTTGCGATAGTCATAATAGGCATTAAGACCCCAGACTCGTTGGGAACCTAGGTAGCGTACGCCAACACCTGCATTGACAGCTGGCCTTCCATTGTTGAACACATGAACACGTGTGTCAAGAAACGGGATCCAATATGCATCAGCTGGATCAATAAATGCGAAAAAACCATCGACCGAGGTATAGCCATGGCTATAACCCACGCCATTTCCTTCGATGTGACGTGCAGAGACGCGCATGGTACGCGGAGTTTTACCGCAGATTAAAGGCTGTTTTGTTTGTGGAGTTTCATACTTGTTCCTGGGACTCATGCCAAATACATCTTGAGTCACGAGACTACTTAACAAAAGCGAGCAAAATATCCAGCGGCACTGCATAGAAACAACCACATCAATTCATGTGTTGTGATTATGTGAAAATGAATTTTATTTTACAAGTCTTACTCAACAAAGTAGGGGTGATTTTCGACTTTCTGGTAAGAATTTGTCTCTTCATCCCAGATCATCGATGGATCGAGATTTGTTCCGTATTTTACTTGTAAAAACGCGATAATATCATTCGGGGCCCACACCGTCAGATCGTCAAATTGAGCCTTTTTCAAAGGAAAAACCGTATCGTATTTTAGCGGTTTAATGTGTTTGATTTCTGATTGTTTCCAGCTGTTTGGAAAGGGACTATCGAGAAAGGTGTAATAGTAATTGACTGTGCGCGCTTGTTCGTCGATGTGATAATGGTAAATGTCGATAAAATTTTTCGTCTCTTTTACATAGAGTTTGAGAAATGTTTTTGGCTTGCTGTAGCTCGACCAGTCTTGTATTTGATATTTTTCAGGATCAAGCTGTGAGAGAATCTGTTTCACATTTTCATGATCAGGCATAAGGATGGAAATATCGATATCCCAGTCCCAAGGGATCATTCCGCCATAACGATAGGCTCCTAAACAGGTGCCACAATCGATCCAATACACGATGTTATGGGCATCAAAAAGCGCGGTAATCTCTTTTAATGCTTCGATTTCGACTTTTTGTCTTTTGGCTAAACCAGAAGGGCGCTTATGTTGTTGGCATGGAACGAACTCATCACTATGAAACTCGCTTAAGCCCTTTTGTCGGTACACTTCATATTGCGATCTGACAAGAGCAGAATGCAAAACGCTGCGGATTTTTTTATGTCGCTCGCGCACTTCAGGAGAAAGATAGGCCAAACCTTTGAGCGATGCACCTACCACTTCGCTGATGGGTAATGCAATAATCGACACCAATGTTTTTAGCCAATGCAAACGTGAGTAATCGAAGGCTTGTACTACTTCAAATTCGGCAGCTTCCAGATCTTTGACAATGATTTTTCTGCCGCCAAAGAGATATTGAGAAGGAGCTAAAAAGAAATTGCCGATCGATTCAATCGGATGCGCTTTGTCGAGTTTCGCATTGAGAAATAAATTTTCTCTCATCAAATGATAGGAGGAGACGACGGGAACTCCGAGCGGTTGCATGACGTCGCGTAAGAAATCTGAGGGCAGCTTTGCTTCTTGTTCTTGAGCATAGCTTGGCAGGTGAAATAGCGCGAAAATTGCGCAGACAATCAAAGCAAAGTTCCATTTTCTGCAAAGAATAGTCATCTTCAGACCTCGTTTTTTTACGATTACATATCACAGGGAGTAAAAAAAACACATTTTAAAATTTTCTTTTCATTGGCAAAAAAAATGTTATCTTTTCTAAAGTTTTACCTAAAACGGAGGTGTTTATGATTCGATCTATACTGACAACGCTAGTTTTGCTTTCCAATGTGGGTGTGGCTGAAAATTGGTATGATGAAACCCTCTATCCCGAGTGGCGCCAGGAAGTGAGAATTGATCAGCTTATCGTTCAGGAAAAAACCGATTGGCAAGATCTCGTGATTTTTGAAAATGCCAGATTGGGGCGCGTACTTGCACTTGACGGTGTTGTTCAGACAACGCAAGCTGATGAATTTGTGTATCACGAGATGATGACCCATGTCCCGCTGATTGCGCATGCTAATCCTGAAAATATATTAATCATCGGTGGCGGCGATGGCGGGATTTTACGCGAGGTTGTTCGCCACAAGCGCGTCAAACGGGTCGTCATGGTCGAAATTGATCCTTCTGTCGTTGAGTTGTCCAAAGAATATCTGCCGACGCTTTCCAATGGGGCATTTAATGATTCGCGCTTTGAGCTTGTGATTGCTGATGGCACACATTTTGTCAAAAATACTTCGGAGAGATTCGATATCATCATTTGCGATTCCACTGATCCACATGGACCTGGCGCAGTGTTATTCACTGAAGAGTTCTATGGTGATTGCAAAAACATCCTCAATGAAAAGGGGATCTTCGTCAATCAAAACGGCGTCCCCTTTATGCAAACCTCAGAGGTTCGCGACACCTATGAGCGGCGCAAATCCCATTTCCAAGATACCGGTTTCTACATTGCCCCTGTGCCCACTTATGTCGGTGGTTTTATGGCACTCGGTTGGGCGACAGATGACTTGAGCTATCGAACTTTAAGCCTAGAAGAGCTCGATCAAAGACTACAAACCATCGAAGGTGAATTAAAATATTATAATGCTGAGATCCATCGCGCCTGCTTTGCATTACCTAACTTCCTCAAGCGACAGTATTTAACTAAATAATTTTGAGGGATTAATTCAATTTTAATTAAATTTTTTAGGTTTATTTAATTAATAGGCTGAGATCGTTATAATAGCCGGCATTATGAGGGAAGTGTCCATGACTAATGTTAAAAAAAATCCTTGGTACCGTGCGCTAGCTCGATTTTGCGATTATTGCCTATTTTTCTTAGTGCTAGGCGCTGTTACTCTGTCCTTACCGTATTTCTATGGTCCTTATTTCTATTACTATCTTGCCCTTGCTGTTCCTATTCTATGGATGCCCATAGAAGCCTTTTTCATCGCAAAATGGTCGACCACGCCTGGTAAAGCTTTATTTGGAATTTCTGTCTGGGGCAATCACACTGAACTCATGTATTTCGCAGCCTTGAGACGGGCGCTATTTATCCCACGGCGACCAGGGGTAGTCCACTACAAACCCATCTCTTGGAAACGCAAATTACTGGGATTTGCCGCCAGTGCCGCGTTTATGTTAGCCGCAGTTTATGGAAATGTCTTAAGTATGTGGAGCGTAGGCCTAGAAAAAGGGATTTCACCAGACGGTTGGGTGGAATATTCTTCTGCAGACGTCGGTTTTAAAGTCTCTTTTCCTACAGATCCTGAGCATGAATCTAAAGAACTGGTGATCCCAGATAGTGGAAAAGTGCTCAACTACGATGAAATTACCAGTTCTGAAAATGAGAAAGTTTCTTACACATTGAGCCATATGGTTCTTCCTCGTAAATGGAGACTCGCAGGGGATACAACCTTGCTTAAAGGCACACTCGATGCAATTGTCACCCATACTCCAGGCGCACAACTGTTGTCAAAAGAGTTCACCGTGCATCAAGGCTACCGCGCGCTAGACTTTGTATTGTTAGAGAAAGATAATCAAGTGAAAGGACGCCTCATACTTGTCGGTGGAACTCTGTATAAGCTCACCATGGATTATCCTCCTTCACAAGCTGAAGAAATGGCAGAAAATCCTTTCATCAGCTCATTTGAAATCACTTAGAGACAGTCACTTAATCTCATCGAAATAAAAAGCATTCGCGATCTCAAATTTTCCATTAGGACAAACATGCTCACCAACTGCTGCATCGCAATATTCAGCAGGTGCCGGACCGCCTAAGGAATACAGGGACGATGGGTAAGGTTTCGGTTTGTTTTTTGTTTCCCATTGCGAAGCAGTCAAGGGCAGACCCATTTGCGCCGCTTTTGCTTTAGCGAGTTGGAAAAGGGCTTTAATCTGGGATTGAGAGGCATTCTGGGGATAAACCTTTTCAATAAAAAGCACGGGATTGTTCTTTGGATCTAAAAGAAGTCTGAATATGGCACGAGAGTGAATCTTTCCTTCTTGATTAACGATAGCAAGCAATCGCGTTTGACCATGCTGAAGATAGCCCAACAATCCACAACATAAGGATGGATGGCCATCCCATCGTTGGCAACTGCCACCTACATCCTTCCCTGAGTTAAAAATAGTGTAGGGATCATCGGTATCGATGGCGATCAAATCTTCATCGACTGATTTTTTAGGCTTGAGAGAGTCTAAATAACCGTTAACATCATTTAAGAATTCTTGGCCACTATCTTTAAGTAAGCCCTGTAAACGGCTAAGATTGCCTGAAAGATTATTATTATTAGAATCGATGAGAAGAAGACATTCCTGTTCAATTTGTAGTTGTTGATCATCGGGGGTTAGTTTTAATTTTTCAGCGATCTGTGCCAAGAGTTTTTGCCGATTTTCCTCAGCAGGTTTCAATAAAAAAATCAGCAAATGGGGATAGTTTTCGTTGGGAAGAAGATGGTCATGGTAAAAGCAGTTTTTTAACCAGTCAAAGGCTACTATTTGTTTTCCTTCATTTTGGCCAAATTTCAACTGGACCGGATTAAGGGTTTGTGTCCATTTATGGAGAACTTCGGGCTTAATCGCTTGCAAATGAGGATTATTTTCAAGTCGATAACGCGATGCAGGAAAGTCGCCTGTTAATACAGCGCATGTATAATCAGCTAAAGATTGAAGAAAGGCAGATCCATTTTCTTTCATTCTGCCGGCAAAGGTAATTAGGCCTTCCGGGTAACGAGCACTTCCAAAGGTGGCGTGAAATTTGGAAACAAAATCAGGAATATCTTTGATCGGAACATGTTTTTTAAACATTTTTTCCAAAAGGATGGGAAAGGGTTGTGAAATGCTTTTAAGCACATCTATTTCTTTAAATTCTAAAATTGTTGTAAGAGAAGATAAAGAAAGCAACATAAGTTCATTGTCTTTGTGATATTTTTCTTTGCCTTTTTTCGATTGGATTTTAACAATCGATTGTGTACAAAGTTGAGTAAGTACATGATCTTTTTCTGCAGATGAAAGATCTATTTCTTTGATAAGCTTATAAAAAGCTAAAATTACACTGCGAAAGTGCAGCGTATTTTGTATAAAATATCTAGTAATGACTTGCTCTTGTAACATCTCTAAGGTCTTTTCAGAAATCCCTTGTTGACGAAATGAGTGAAAGAACAGGGATAACAGATTTTTACGGTCCTCGAGAAGTTTTTCATTAGGTTGTTTTTTGGCAATCGAAGTTGTGGGTAAAGGGTAAGGATTTACAGCAACTTCGACTAATACGTCTGTAAAAATGGGTCGAAGATCAGGGAGGGGAGTTTGACTTATCGTGTCGATAAACCTGCATTTTCTAATCCATAGCAGTTGCTGATCGGATAAATTCGCTCTAAATACTGACAAACTGTATGCAAGCCATTTCAACTGTTGTTTTTGTAGGTGAAGATCTGGAATTTTGCAAATGTATTGCAAATTGTCCTCAAAGCCCATCTTTGGGAGCGCAGATTCTAAATAAGCCTGAATGACGTCGATATACCCTTCGTTGGGTTCATCTAAATATAATAAATCAGTTGAAAGAAAGTTCACATTGCGTCGAAAACAAAGTTTATAAAGTTCTAATAACTCTGAATGCTCGATATTTGTAATTTTTCGGATGTTTTGAATCAAAGAGAACACAGTTGGAATATCTCGTTCTTCACATGATGCTGCACAAATTTTGACGAGCTCCACTCCATTTGTCTTAATAATTGCGGTATATCCTTTTTCAATAAGGGTAGCTAATATAACTGGACTCAATTTTGCTGATTTTTTTATAAGTTCTAAAGTTGGCAAATTTCGAAGCGCTGAAAATGTTAACAAAGCTTCAGGATCTTGTAATAAAAAATCTTCGGCAATAGCAGTTAATGAATCTAAGTCTTCGATTTTAAAGTTCTCGAATTGATTTACTAAACTTTTAGTATTGAAATATATATGACAATGTTTGAAACAGGTCCGTACTAATTCAATGCGTATTTTCTCTTCTGAAATATTAAAAAGATGAATAGATTCAGCTAAAGCGCTGGGTTTTTTAGCACAGTTAAAGGCGCACTCGCGTCGATGCTCTTCGCTCAGGTTAAATAAGGATATTTTTTGTGCTGCATCACGCGGGTCATAGAATGAATAAAGCGAAGCTAACTGGTAGCGGTTTTCTTCACTCAGAGCTAATTTTTCTTTAAAGATTTCTGGAATTTTAGACGGATATTTTTCAGAAAATAATACCAATATTTTCATAAAATCGGGTGCAATGAGATTAAATTTATCAATTTCGGATTTATAAGGAGAAAAGATTGAAAAATAATAATCACCCCATCGATTACAGAAAATCACTGCCAATTCATATCGACTTTCATCAGAAAGACCTTGAAATGAGCTAATATTATCGGGTAAATCTCTGGGAGCTTTTTTAGCAACAGTAAAGACGATTTGTGTTTGGTGTTCGGGACTTAGTTCAAAATTTTTAAAATAGTAACCAAATTGGTAATAGTTATTTTGCGTAGTTACGTAATGCAGGGCAAGCTCAAAGCGTACCTGTTCGGGAAGATCGAGCTTTTTAATTTCACGTGAGAGTGAATAAAGCGATTGATTCAAAAGATGATAAGCCAGATCGGTGCGTTGTTGCACTGTTAGCCAAGGAAGGCGTGTGATTTTGTAAACGATCAATGAAGGATCCCCTTTGATGCAACGTGAAGTCACATCGTCAAGAACAAAACTCGGAACAGTGAATTTATGAATGTTATATACCAGAGGGTGAAATGCATTTCTTTCCATTAAAACATATAACAATGCGATGTGTTCTTCTTGAGAAAGAGTGAATTTTTGCAGATTGCGAGCTAGTGATTCTGGATCATTCTGGAAACAAAGATGAGTGAATCGCGTAAGAGCCTCTTGAGAGAGATCGAATTTTGTTAAATTATTTGCCACAATGTAATAATCATTTCTCTCAATCAATTTACTGACAATGTTAATGTGCTCTTCTTGGGGGAGTTGAAAATGATCGATATAGGAAAATCCCGCTTCTCCTCTTCCGAAGAATGAATGGACGAGTTGAGTTCTTTCTTCTATGCTTAATCCCAAATCTTGAATGGTTTCTCCTAATCGATTGAAGAAAAAAGTCAGAAGATAAGATAGCGTCAGATCTATCCCTAACGAATTAAGTCGAGTGTAAGAGTCCGGAAGTGAAATGACCTTCATCGAGGGACCCCAACCTTTCATTCTCTCTTCGATTTCGCATTGGAGTTTCTCGCCCGATAGATGACCGTTATGGAGTAAAGAAGGATCAATTTTTTTCTGTCCGATGGATTCGAGTTCGCTAATGAGTTTTTTGATGAGATTTTCTCCATCGGCAGTAACGGCTTGAAGGAGAATGTGAGGGTTTGATTCAATACACCGTTCACCGAAACGCCACTCACCGCCTTTATGCGCATACCAAACTCCGCGGCAGAGGAGGCTAAACAGCTCCGGATCCATCGTTTTCCAAAATTCGCGAGCCTCCTTAAGATCATTATGCCGATCGACTTTTTCCAATAGTACGCTCAACTGACGAATTTTTCTAAGCAGCTCTCTTTCTGGAAGTTCTTTGTGAAATTCGCCTGACAAAATGTGAGCTAATGAGTGAACCATCTTCATTAGGGAAGAAGTGTGGGGAACAACAGAATGATTTTCATTTAAATTCTGCGCAGCTTTTAATTGTGCTTCACGCTGTTGCATTTCAGCAAAGAAGTCCTTGGCCAATGACAGGATTGCGCCATCAAATGAAAAGGGAGCATTCCCTGTGCAGAGAATTTGTATTGGCGTAGTGTTATTATTATTTGAAATTAGTGACATAATTGCATACCAAAAATAATTAATTTAGTATAATTATAGTTAAATGTTGATTTAAAGTAAACAATACAAAATAATTTTATTATTTTAAATCATTATAATTTAAATGCTTATATAGCGAGGTTACAATGTCATCATCAGCTATTTCAACTTATGTTTTACCAAATCCTTGGGAGTTTATCTCAGAACAGGTTCAAATCACATCCGATGAATCGGCATTTTCTTCGATTTTATCCCCAGAATTGATCCTCAATATTTTTAGCTATTTACCGCCTAAGGATTTAGCCCGAGCAGGCAGGGTTAGCAAAGACTGGAAAGAATTTACTTCAGATCCATTGCTGTGGAAGGCATTTGATGTAAAAAAGCTCTTTCCTAATCTAAGCATCTTTGATGAAAAAGCCTGGCCGATTTATTTCAATTTAACGGAGTTTGGTCTGTCTGTCGAAGATACCCCTAAAGCTGATTATCGCTTTGATATTCCAGTTTTGTACACTCTTTTTAAATCTAATCGAATCAGACCATCGGGTTTAACGATCTTAACAATACCCGAAGGACTTTCGTTATGTAAGCTCGAGAAGATGGCGTCTTCACTTCAATTCGGCAATCCAACTAAAATTGATTTCATCGCTCCGATCATTAGGAATCTTTACGGAGATATTACTGTGAAAAGAACTTACAGGGTCATTTTGACAAATGATATTCTTGAGGGAACCTTAGGATTCGAAGAAATGGATGCGAAGAAAAAGATTGTGGAAGAAGAAGTTAAATGTGAACTACCTGGATTCCTAGCCGTAGCCACGCTCTGTATCGTTAGCTACATTAGTTCTCCAAAGCAGACCCCAACTTCTCTTTATGGAAAGAAAACCTACACTGATTGCTCAGAACAAATCGATAATGATGTTGTTGCTGTAGGTGGATTTGGGCAGGCAGGTTTAGCCATCTGCTCTCATGCTTATGATTTTGAGTCTCATGGCGCTGGCGCACAAAAAATTTTAGATTCTAATGAAGATCTTTAATCCAAAAACTTAAGTGTCTCTCAACAGGTCGGCTTTGTTCGACTTGCTTCCAAGAAAGGATGCATTTGATTTCTGGAGAGTGGATATAGCCTCGTTTACGCCAAAAGTCGTGAAGGGGCGTATAATCTTTGGGTTTTAGCGGATCGCGTGGAGGACAATCGGGAACGCAAAAACAGATGTGCTTGAATTTCTTATCGTGCTGCACATGAGTTTCTCTTGCATCGAAGAAATGATGTCCAATGCCGCGGCCTCGATAGTGTTTCAAAAGAGCTGAATCTCCAAAAAAGAAATAAGAATCGATATTTAAATGCCGCTCTTTAAACGGACGCTGCACAGCAGGTTCTTCAATATTGAATGGATATCCCAGCGATGCACCCACAAGTGTTGTGTTATCAAAAATGAGCACAGCGATGGACTCTTTACAGGCGGCGACTTTTTTTAAATATTGCGTTTCGCGCTCCAAGTCAGGTTCTTTAAAATAAGGGTATTCACGGAACACTTCTGCGCGTAATTTAGCTATCGTATGAATGTACGGTTTCAGTCCACTACCCGTAAAAGATCGCACATGGATGTCGGTCATGAGCATGATGAATATCCCTTTAAATTTTGTCTAGGAGTGCCCACGAAAATTGCATTGTCTTCGTCGGCTGATTCAGACTTCGTCTCGTGAAATCTCATCGAAAATCCTATAGAACTCAGCATCTTGCAAATTTTTGTAAACAGACTCTGATTTTGTGACACGCTACAATCAAAAACAAGATTTTTTTTTTGCTAGGGGACGTCTTCAAATTCGGTCGCCGCATCTCCTGGAAATTTTCGCGATCTTTTTCGCTGCTTCCCTCAGCCATGTGCTGCTCACATTGTCTTCGCTCAGCATCAAAAAACCTCATCAAAACTTCCTCCGGATCTTCAGCACCCTAATTTGAAGACGTCCCCAGCGACGTCTTCAAATTCGGTCGCCGCATCTCCTGGAAATTTTCGCGATCTTTTTCGCTGCTTCCCTCAACCATGTGCTGCTCACATTGTCTTCGCTCAGCATCAAAAAACCTCATCAAAACTTCCTCCGGATCTTCAGCACCCTAATTTGAAGACGTCCCCAGTGTTTGCGAAAAATCGCAGGCTAAAGTATCTTTACCAGATCTATTTTTTGCGGAGGGCTATGGCCAAACTGTATTTTCGTCACGGCACAGTGGGCAGCGCTAAGACGCTGAATTTGCTCGCTGTTGCACACAACTATCGTCAGCAGGGAAAACGTGTCCTGTTACTCAAACCAGAACTCGATATTCGTTTTGGAAAAGACAGCATTCGATCGCGCGCGGGCCTGGAAATGGCAGCTGATGTTTTAGTCGCTCCCGACACGCGTTTGCTTTCGTTGCCTTGGGATGGTGTGCATTGCATTTTAGTTGACGAAGCGCAATTTCTCTCTGCTTTTCACATCGAAGAGTTGCGCAAACTTACTCTTCAGCAAGAAATTCCAGTTATTTGCTATGGTCTGCGCACCGATTTTCGCACACGTTTATTCGAAGGTTCACACCGCCTGATGGAACTCGCCGATTCGATCGAAGAGATCAAAGCTACATGCCATTTTTGCACGCGCAAATCGATTGCCAACTTAAAGCATGTTAACGGCCAGGCTTCCCTCGATGGCCCAGCAGTGCAACTTGGCGCCGAAGAGAAGTACTACCCCGTCTGCTACAAGTGCTACATGATCCAAGTCGCCAACCTCTCCCAAGAACTCGCCACTGTTTAGGTTTTTTGTTTTTTTGGATGAGATAAGTTTTTTTTGTCGATATAGACGAGTCGGAAACACGTCCTTTGGCGTGTTTCCACTGCTTTGCTAGTCAAAGAGCCACTGGCTCTTTGCCAAGTCTTCGCAGCCTTCTTGAGCTTCAATCCGCTGCGCCAAATCGATCCTTGGTCCTCGGTCTGTGCGCAGCACTATCCCTCGGCATACGGTACGCGAGCAAGCTCGCTTCGATTTTGCTTTGCGCCTTGAAGCCATCGAGCTTGTGAAAAAATCGTAATTCCTCTCGCTTTCGCGATCTTTTTTGCTCTTTTTATTAAATCGGGCCATCCAAAACGGCACAAGAGCGTTTAGAATGGCCCGATTTAAGAAAAATTGCCGAAAAATCTCATCGAAATCGATTGAATCCCAATTTTTTCACAAGCTCATCGGCTGCGCGAAGCGCTGCGCTTCCCAAAACAAGTTTTGGGTCCCTGCTTGCGTCCTCTCGCAGGACCATGTTAAAAAACATCTGTGGAGCGGCTTTGGGTTTTCAAATTGGCTCTGTGATGCGACGCGCAGTTGGGACCCAAATCTTTAGATTTGGGAAAACAAGCGCACAGCACAGCCGATGGCTGCTTACAGCAAAGAGCAATCGCAGCACAGTCCCGCAGGCAGTGCTGCGCACGACGGAGGGACGAGCACGCGATTGATCGCAGCTGGAACAGCTCAACGGGGGTCGCGGGGGACATTGGCGCAGCGCATGTCACCCGACATGTCTACATCGGCAATCTCAAACAATCACCAGAAAAAGAAAAAACTAACGAATTTCTTTTCCTTGTTGGCGCTGGGCGAGGAAGTCGAGATCTTTTTTGAGGCTGGAGATGATGAGGGCAATGCCGTTGTCGTTGCGGTGAATAGTGGGGATGATGACATCGGCGTAGCGCTTGCTCGGTTCGACGAAGGCATCGTGCATCGGTTTGACGGTGGTTAAGTATTGATCGCGGATATTGTCAAAATTGCGGGAACGCTCGTTCATGTCCCGTTCGATACGGCGAAGAAGGCGAATATCATCATCGGTCTCTACGAAGATTTTTAGATCGCAGAGTTCGCGGATTTCCGGCATCGAAAAGAGCAAGATTCCTTCTAAAATGATAATGTCTGCAGAGTTTACTTTTTGCGTAAAATTTTCACGCGTATGTTCGTGGAAATTGTAGCGCGGTTTTTCAATAGGGTTATTTTCTTTCAGTTGGAGAATGTGCTTTTTGAGCAACTCGAAGTCGATGGAATCGGGATGGTCGAAATTTTGACGGGCGCGTTCTTCTTTGGGCAGGTAACCGAGATCTTTGTAGTAATCATCTTGCGTAATGAGAATAGCGCGATCCGCAAAGGTGTCGATGAGTTTTTCAGCAAGTGTCGTTTTGCCGGAACCCGTACCGCCCGCAATACCGATGATCAATTTTGGAGAAGAAAAAAGAGGGGAATAAAACAAGACGAAAAGAGCGAATAAAAAACGCATGGTAGGTATCCTTTTTCTGCAAAAGGGTAACGCAGTGCTGGATTAAATCTCATCATTTAAGATTTTTTGGCGGTATCGCTGCATCAGATCGACCATGAAATGCAAATTGTGAATGGTCGCAAGTGTCATACATGTCATCTCTCGTGCTTTGAAGAGATGATGCAAATAAGCTAAGGAAAATTGCCTACATGTGGAGCAAGGGCAATTTTCTTCGGGAGGGGAAAACGCCGTTGCATGTTCGCTTTTGGTGATTTTTAGCGGACCGTTATGCGTCAGCAAAATGCCGTGACGGGCAGCGCGTGTGGGATAAGAAGAATCGAATGTGTCGATCCCAAGCGGCACGCATTTATCAATCGATTCTAAATCGCCGATGCCGAGCAAATGATTGGGTTTTTCAACGGGAAGTAGCGGCATGGTAAATGCGAGCATCTCGAGCATTTCCCGTTTGGTTTTACCCATGCTTCCCCCGATGGCAAATCCATCGAAGGGGAGGGTTGTTAAAAATTCGCAGCTCATTTGACGTAATTCATTATGCACACCGCCATGGACAACTGCATACATCGCTTGATTTTGTGGGTTGGCCAGATGTGCTTTAAGCGAGCGTTCTTCCCAGCGGTGGGTGCGCTCGAGCGAAGTTTTTAAATCGATGTCGGCGATGTGATAGGGAGGCAGCTCATCGAAGGGGATGATGATATCCGCGCCGAGATCTTTTTGCGCGGCGATCGAGGTTTCAGGGGTGAGCAAGATTTTTGCACCATCGCGATAAGAGCGGAACAACACGCCGTCTTCATTGATTTTAAGCACATGACCATCTTGTTTTTTCGTGCCGCGGCTCTTAAGTTCGTCAGCTACCGAACCGTATGCTAAGCTAAACACTTGAAAGCCGCCCGAATCGGTGATGATGGGCAGCGTGCGATTGATAAATTGGTGTAAACCGCCGCTTTGACGCACAACATGTGTGCCGGGTTGAAGCATCAGGTGATATGTGTTGCAAAACATCAATTGCAAGCCAATTTCATGGACGGCAGCATTATCGAGGGCTTTGAGTGTGCCATTGGTGCCGACACCGACAAAATTGGGCGTATCGATCACGCCGTGCGGAGTGGTGATTTTCCCGATGCGCGCGCGCGATTTTTTTGAAGCGTATAGTTGCTCAAATTTAAACGCCATCGCGACCTGGAGCAAAACGTTTGGAGAAATGAATGAGCGGCGCCATTAGCGCGATTGCGACCAGTTTAATTAAAAAGCTGATGAGGATGATGTCGAACAGATGGGCAACTAGGCCCCACAGTCCGAAAATGGAGAAAAGCAGCGTGTCGAGAAATTGAGTGATAGAAATGGAACAGGCATTGCGAGCGACAAGCGATAATTTTTGAAAACGGGTTTTAAGGTAGCCAAACAGGCGTAAGTCGATTTGCTGGACGAGAAAAAAGACAATCAGTGAACTGATGAGAAGTCTTGGCGAAGAGGAAAGGACAGTCTCAAAAGCTGCTTGCGATGTGTCAAAAGGGCTGGGGTGATAAAATAGGTGGATTTGGGTCATGGCTACAAAAAACAGCATAGTGAAAAAACAGATCCATAAAGCGTGTTTTGCTGCGTCTTTGCCAAAGTATTCGCGCAGCAGGTTGAGCCCTAACATACTGCCGATAGCAAATACATCGCTGCAGGTCACATGAAACCCGCAAAATTCAATTTGTTTGATCACGAACAGATTAGCCAGGACGGCTTGCAGTGCCACCCAAGCGGTCAATGCCGTTTTGCCAAGGCGCAAAGCACCAAAACCAAAGGCTGTAACAAGTGCAGTATGTAAAATAAATAGGGTTTCGTTCATAGTTAGATTGAAAAAGAATACCCATTTTCTATTTTGAAAGCTAGATGAGAAAAGCCTCCATTCAACTTTTCGATATACTCCCTAAATTAAAACTATGAGATCATCCCACCATTTGAAAAGTGTGCTTTTCGTATCTTTTTTCACATCTTTTACATCCCCTTCTTGGCCTACTTATTCAAGTATGTCCTGCGAAGTGGCTCTAAAATCTGTGAATAAATCTTTCAAAAATCAATATTTTCAAAATAGTGGGATGATCTCGTGAATAAATTTTTTATATTTCTTGCCGTAATTCTCGTGGTGGGATTAAGCCTTTTGTTCTTTTTTCAAAAAAAATCTCCACAAAAGGGTCCTCAACACACCTTGGCGCTCATCAAGCCCGATGCCGTCGCTGCAAATCATTCGGGATTGATCATCGCTCAAATCGAGGCTTCCGGTCTGCGAGTTATCGCCTTGAAAATGACCCGGTTGACGCGCTCGGAGGCTGAGCAATTTTACGCGGTGCATAAAGATCGGCCGTTTTACCCAGATCTTGTCGAGTTCATGAGTTCCGGGCCGATTGTGGCATTAGTTTTGGAAGGAGATAATGCGGTTGTCGCTTACCGTACTTTGATGGGATCTACTGACCCTTTAAAGGCTAATCCGAAAACGTTGAGAAAAGAATTTGGCACAAACCTCGATCACAATGCCGTTCATGGATCCGACTCGGTGGAAAATGCCCATAAAGAGATCGCCTTTTTCTTTACAGAGAATCAAATTTATCCTAGAAAGAAAATATGAAAATAGAATTTCACGAATGGGTCAACTATTTCATTTCTCTGCTGGTTCTTTGCAGCCCGTTCTCGGCATTGCCGGCGCTCATTAGCCTCACCCATGGGATGTCCGACAATGAAAAAAAGCGTACCGGCATTACGGCGGGGATTGCAGTGGGTGTGATCCTGGTCTTGATGACCTGGATCGGTAGCCCGATGCTGGATTTCTTGGGGATCTCGGTCCCAGCTTTCCAAGTTGCCGGAGGATTTGTTGTGTTCATGATGGCTTTGTCAATGCTTAACGCGGAAACCAGCCGTATGAAACAGACTGTAGAAGATCAGAAAGAAGCCAAATATAAGCATTCGATCGCGATCGTCCCGCTCGCCATTCCGATCATGGCCGGGCCCGGTGCAATCAGCCGAGTCATTGTCGTGGTCAAAACCCACCCGGGGCTGCTCAATCAAATTTACTTTACATGTGGCGCGCTCGTCGTGGCTTTGGTGCTCGGTGTGACACTCTATTTTTCTACGCAATTCGAGAAGATGCTTGGACATACAGGCATCAACATCGTTAACCGTCTTGCAGGTTTGATTTTAGCAGCGATGGCTGTAGAGACTTTGGCAAGAGGCATCATCGGTCTTTTCCCCTTTCTCCAACATTAAAAATTCTCTGTGGTTCTTATCTCTGTGGTGAATATTTTACCACAGAGACGAAACACCACAGAGAAAAAAACCGATTCTTTAGTTAACATTTTCTATAAGAGAGTCGAGGTAATCGGCAAGTGCAGGGGAGCGCTTTTGCAACCATTGTCGCATTCTTCGCGTCTCTTGAAATAACTCTTGTTGTTGCTCAGCTGAACTTAAAGGAGTTGAGATATAAAATGAGCCGATATCGAGTGCAATGGCGCGATCTTTAAGCAGTCCTAGATTTCGGCGCAAGGCTGGATCGTGATCTCTAATCCCTTTTTGATAACGCGCAATGAGACAATCGGTCATGGTTTTGATCACCTGTTTGGCGGCGTCTAATTCTTGATGTTTGAGATGCAAACGCAATTGATGAAAAGGGTTATCGGCGCGAAATTGGAGTACAAAAGGAATGTGAGCTAGGTTGAGATGATGTGCAATGCCGAGTTTATCGATCAGGGTGAGGGGAATTTCTTGATCGGAGGGATTGAGGTTCATAAATAGCAAACCCGTTTCTTTTTTGAGCTGGATAAAGGCGAGTTTACTACTAGAAAAGACTTGGTCTAGCTGCTGTTTGCGGAACAGAAGGTAGCGCAAACGCAAATGATCGGTTAAACCGGGAAACGGGCGAAATAAGAAAGCATAAGGGTTTAAATGGTGCATTTTGAATAATTTTAGTACGAGTCGTCCGTCTTTAGAGATGAAGACATAACATTGTCCACCGCTATCGAGAAATGTAAACGGCTGTGAGAAAATGGCTTTGAGTAATTCAAGATCTTGTGCAGGCACATCCCAGTCTGTCGAAGCATTAACAGAAGAGATGATTTTAGCAATCTGAAATCCATCTGTTTGCTGATGACAAAATTTAGCGACCATCCAAAACAATGCGAGTGCAACGAATAATTTAAGCAGAGATTTCATGAATTAAAGTTAGCTGATTCAGTAAATAGTTTAAAAGCTCTGGAGAGTGTTTTTCTAACCACTTTTGTAGGGCATAGGTGGAAAAGAATGATTCTTTGGCGATTGCAAAGGGAGTTTTTAATTCAGGATTGAGAAAAAATGAGCCGAGATCGAATTCCACTGCTTTGTCCTCGATAAAGCCAAAATTGATCAGTAAGTTAGGATCGCGATCACCAATCCCTTGTTCGCAACGGATGCGGATGAGTGCAAGCAATGAATCGATCGCCTGTTTCATTTGCTCTTTGTTACCGAGATGTTTTTCTAAATAGGGAAATAATAACTCAGCTTTTTGTTGTAGGGCAAATTCTGTATGGCTCAAATCACACATATGAGAAAACCCCCAGGCATCAATTAAACGGATGGGCTTTTTGAAATGCAAATTCGGTTGCAAACAGAGAAAAAGTAGACCGGTTTGCTGTTTGAGATATTGCTCAGCAAGTCGGCAGCTCTGAAAGAAAAACGGCTGTCGTTTATGGGAGTGCTTTTTTTCTCGGGCGAGCAGCAGTTGCAAGCGCCAAAGATCTGTACTAGCCGGAAAATGAAAAAAAAATGAGGCGGTAGTGAGATGCTGGTGTTTAAATAGTTTGAGAATGGTTTTACCGTCTTCTCCGAGAAAAACGTACGACGTGCCGCCGCTGCCTAAAAAGTGAAACGTTTGATCGAGAAAGGGATCAATTACAGATAGATCCTCTTCAGTTGTGATGGGAAGATTATTGGAGAAGATTTTAGACAGTTTGAAGCCCCCATTTTGACGATAATAGAGTCTTTCGACCCCGATAGCTACTCCGATAAGGCAAAGAGCGATCAGTAGCTTTTTGTTCATGATTCTTGGCGCACGATTTGCGTGACTTGTTGTTCGAGGTATCCGACCATTTCGGGATAATGCTTCTTTAACCAGAGTTTCAGTTCGAGTGTGGCATAAAAGATTTCCTGTTTGTAGATCCACGCCTCTTGCATGCGGGGATTTTTGATGAATGAACCGGAATCGATTTCAATGGCCTGCGTGCCGATGAAGCCGAGATTGCGGTTGAGAATATCCCGGTCGGAATACCCTTTTTTGCAGCGGCTGAGCAGCATGTGAATGAGTGAATCGATGCTTTGTTTTGCCAGCTCGTCAGCGCCGCTTGCTTTCAGTGAGGATAGATGGCGCTCTAAAGGTACGGCGCGCTTTTGTAAAAAAAAGCGGGTGGTATCGAGATCGACTTCATGGCGGATGCCGCAAGCATCGTAGAGGGTTAATGTTCTGTGTAGATGAGTCGTCGGATTTAAATGCAGATATAAAAGGCCCGTTTCCTCTTTGAGCTCATCGTAGGCGAGTTTAATACTACTGAATGTGCGTTGAATGCGAAATTCGCGGATGCCGAGAACACGTTTTAAAGCTCTATTGTCGAACTTTGTCAGGGGATGATCGGAGAGTGTGCCGGCAAGTGTGCTGTGGTCTTCCAGAAATAAACCCTTTTGAAAATAGACCGGGCGGGTGTGGTCGAGTTTGAAGAATTTGATCACTGCTGCGCCATCGGCGCTGACAAAGGCAAAACACTCGCTTCCAGCGCCAATCAACGTAAAAGGCTCTGAGAGTAGAGTGCTCAGTTTGTTTTGTTCCTGCTCAGAAAGTGCGGATGTTTCCCAGCGCGTTTGAAAGGGGAGATCATCGGCTTGGATTTTTTGCAGGCAAAATCCATGGGTCTTAAGTTCGATCAGTTGCTGCAAGCCGATAAACAGTCCTAGCAGAGCAAGGGATTTAAAAAGGAATGCGAATGCTTTCATTCCCTCCATGATAAAGGCTGCTGCAATTCCCGATCAAGAAATGGGATCAGCTCGGGGCCATTTTCTGTAAGCCAAAATTTTAAACTAGCCGCAATGCGGCAGATCTCCTGGCGATAAGCCTCGGGATCAGGGGCACGGCTTCCCTTGGCTAGCGGTCCGACGTCGAGTTGAACTGCTTTTCCCTCGATGAAGCCGTAATTGGTGCGGATCAAAGGGTCATTATCGACGATGGCGTGTTCCCCTTTCCAAAAAAATAGATCGATTAAGGAAGAAATCGCCTGTTTGGCTCCTTCGAGATCGCGACCGGTAATATATTCTTTTAAAGCCGGGAACACGAGGGTTGCCCGTTTTTGCACTAAGAATCCGATCTGATTGGGATCGATACGGTGCTCGATATGGAGTTTATCGACCAAGACAATCTGTTCTGAAATGTCTGCAGTAGGGGAGAGATGAGTGTAGATCAGCCCCGTTTGAGGACGCATTTCATCAAAGGCGAGCTGATAACTGTTGAATGTTCTGGCTAATTTTCCTCGGTAGTACTGAGCGCGTTTACCGGCCCAAGAACCCAAAAAAGGCACATGGGAACAGAAAGAAAACAGGGCAATTTTTTGTTGATAGCGATTATTGAACACTTTTATCACGTAGCGTCCATCTTCAGAAGCAAAGGCAAAACTCTGCAGCCCGCGGCCAAAAAATACAAATTTTTGCTTGAAGAGTTCTCGTAAGAAAGTTTTATCCTGTTCAGAAGACATAGCGAGATCGGATTGAATTAAATTATCCTGGATTTTCGTCAGTTGAAATCCTTCTGTTTGTCGATGACAAAAGCGGGATAAGACAATCAGTCCCAGAGTGCTGACAGAGACAAAAAGAAGTGTTTTAACAACGCGTTTTAAATGCATTTAATTCTGTATCCAAAGTAGGTACGAGCGTCGGATGGGTCTCTTCTAACCAATCGCGAAAATGCCCGATGATGTCTTCTAGATCTTTTTTATACAAGATGGGATCTTGATAGCGAAGATCGCGACGAAAACGGCCGACGTCAATAAAGATCGGCCTTTCATCGATGAAACCAAAATTGCGGTAGAGCCTTGCATCTTCGTCGAAAATTCCTTTTTGTTCGCGTGAGACAATTAAACTAAATAACGACTGCATCGCCGCTTTAATCGAAGCGAGGTCATCGTGTTTTACAAGTCGATTGAAATAAGAATACACCAGCTCTGCGCGCTGTTGAACTACGAATTCGACATCGTTTAACGCGATCGTATGGGAAATCCCTAATTTATCGATGATTGTTATCGAACGATTGAGATTGCCCCCTTTATTCAAATGCAAAAAGATAAGACCCGTTTCCTCTCTCAAATCTTCGTAGGCGATTTTGTAACTTGTAAAATCCCGATTGAGTTTGAAAAGTGCTTTATTAAGTTTTTTCAAACGCTTCTGTTCCCAAGGATAAGGCAAGTGCATTTTGAGAAATGTACTTAGCGGGTGGCGTAGCTTATGTTTAAAGAATTTGATCACATAGCGGCGATCCTCTGAAATAAACGCAAAACATTGTCCTCCGCACGCCAGATAATGAAAAGTTTGTCCGACGATCGGATCGAGAATTTCCTTAGATTGCGTCTCGGCAGGTTCCCATTCGGGATGAAAACTTAAATCAGAATGGATCCTTGCCACAGAAAAACCATCCGTTTGTGCATCGCAAAACAACATGAGATAATAAAAACAGATAAGCGAGAGTAAAATGGCCAGCCAGCGCTTAACGTGTGCTTTCATGGTCCTCAGAGTGAATAATCTTAGCGATGACTGTATCGAAATATTCGAGCAAGGCTGGATGATTGTGCGATAGGTATTTACGGAAATGGGGAGTCATTTCTAAAAGCTCCTGTTTGTAATTCTCAGGCTGTTTGATCTCTTCAGAATAGACTACGCGACCTACATCGATCAAGAGGGCTTTTGTGCCTAAGAAGCCGCAGTTCGAACGAAAATTCGGATCGCGATTGCGAATTCCCTTTTGGTAAAATTTGACATACATATTCAGCAGTTGATCAAGTGCGTGCTTTGCTTCGGGCAAATCGCGATGGGCCAGCACATGCGAGGCGAGTTCCACCTTGCGCTGCAATACAAACTGCAATTCATCGAGATTTATCACATAAGATTTTCCCTGATCATCGCTAAGTGTTAAAATCGTTTTTAAGTGATCTGTGGGATTCAAATGTAGATACAGTAAACCTGTTTCCTCAGGGACGAGTTGGAAACATAGCTGAAAAGCGGAAAAAACTTTGTCGCGTCGTTCGTCGCGTCGTTTTTGCTTTTTTTGTTTAAACCAAAAAACCCCATCCGGCACGGCAAATTTCTTTTGTTTGAAGAATTTAATCACGTACTTATCATCCGCGCTGACAAAGTTAACACATTGACCGCCGCTACCCAAATAACGGTAGGCTTGCCCCAGAGCCTGTTTCACTTCTTGCATTCCTTCCGAAGTTAAAGTCGGCGTTTCCCATTCAGAGTGATAGGAAATCTCAGAGGAAATCTCTTCAACGGTAAATTCTCGTTTGGGTTCAGCTTTGTGTCGAAAACCCCATACACCTGATAGAGAAATGAACAACAAAAGAGCAGAAAGGATGGTTTTTTTCATAAGCTTTGAATTTCTGCGAGAAGGTGCTGAGAAAGGGGAGGATAATGACAATCGAGCCATTGGCGAAAATTATCGGTGATTCGCGCGATTTCCTCACGATCAAGATTCTTCTCCTCTTGTTTGCGGAATCTACCAATGTCGATTTGCACGGGAATGCGGCCCAAAAAGCCAAAATTGGTGTTGAGATCGGGATCTTTATCAAAGATCCCTTTCGAACAGCGCAACGCCAGCAATTTCACAAGTGCACTAATCGCTTCTTTTGCTGCGTCGATACCTTCTGTTTTCATAAGCTGATCGATTGCCGGAAACACAAGTGTCGCCCGTTTTTGCACGAGAAATTCCATCTCGTCGAGCGGAAGCTGGTGAGCGATGCCCAGCTTATCGTAAATTGTCACCGATTGTTTGAGTGTGTTGGTTTTATTTAAATGCAGATATACAAGCCCTGTCTCTTCTTTCATCTCATCGTAGGCGATCTTGTAGCTTTGAAAATCTTTTTCCAACTCTTGTCGTTTATCGAGAATTTTGCGGATCTTGTAGGGCATACACGGTAGCGGAAACGCAAAGGCGGTAATCCAGAAGGGAGGACTCAAATGATAAATCCTAAAAAATTTAATCACCGTCTGCCCATCCTCTGAGGCAAACACATAAGATTGCGCGCCTTTAGCCAAATAATAAAAGGGCTGAGAAAAGATCTGGATGTGTTCTGGCTCAATCGCCTCGGTTTCCCATTCGGGATGAAAGGGGAGATTCGAGCGGATTTTTTGCACCGCAAAACCGTCAGTTTTATGATAGCAAAACTGCTTGATCAAAATCGCAGATGCAATCACCCCGCAAACAACCAGACTGTTTTTAAGCTTCATGCACGTAACCCATTAGTTTTCATGCGCAGTTTATCTGTTTCTTGATTAAAAATTCGCCTGCAAAATATACTTTTGAGACCAATTTTTTTAAAGAAGGAGATGAATATGACTCATCCTGTTACCGGAGCTGCTGTACCAACAAGACCTCTCACTTTTGAAATTCCTGAAACGGAAGCTGCGATTGGCGTAATTGCTACTGCGGTTTGCATGCTGATTAATCCCATTACAGGTGCTGCTGTAGGAACTTACTTTCTCGCATCGATTGCTACAGAGATTGCTTTTGAGAAAATGAATTTAAGTAATGCGACTTTAATGGGAAAAGTGGCAAAAATTGTGGCATCTTCGCTGGCAGGTTTTGCCGCTGCTCTAGGAGTTCTTACCGTTTTGGGAGTATCAGTTGCTTTGACACCGACGCTGTTCGGTTGTGTCATCGGATTCGTCGCTATGGGAGTTTTAGCAGCAATTGCTAATCACCACCATCACAGGTAAACGAGCTTTTATTTAATCACGATGGTGCGCGTGATATCGTTGAAGAGTCCTGAGACGTAGTTATTTTGTGGATCGAGCAATTCTAAGCGAATGCGGTGCATCCCTTTTTTCAGCCCGTAGATGTAATACGGCTGCCATGAGGTGATGATCCGTTGATTATCGTTATCGATGGTTAAGCGTACTTTGTAGCCATCTCTGGAGAGATCGCAGTTAGTCAAATAGAAATCGAGTAAGATCGGCTGTTGACCCTTCTTGTTGTAATCGTATTCTCCTTGAGGTTCATTGTAAGTTAAATAGGGCATTGAGAGATCGATGTGGGGATTATCTTTCTTTTCTTGATAATAAAAAATGCTCGCAGCAAAGGCGCGATCTGATTTGACACTTTCATTATAAGAGCGCACGGGAAACGCGCGAATGACATGCATACCCGGCTGTAGCTTAAAAGGGATTTCAAAATCGGCTGTCTGATCGAAATATTCTTCAATATCATCTAAAGCATCGATGAAGGCTTCATTGACCTCAAAATAAGGCTGATTGTCGATGAAGATATGGATACTCTGCCCGTCGGGATCATTCCAAATCTCTTTTTTGCGCGGCTGCTCAGTATCAACCCCCAGCGCAATTCCATCGACGCGGATCTGTCCTTTGATGGGAGTTGACGTTCTCAATTCCCCTTTGCGTGGATAGAGAATGCGTGTCTCTACTTCATTGGGATCAGGTGTCGGAGCAACCGGAACGACTTGAATCCCTTTCGTATTCGGAGTTTGCTCATCTAAATAAGCGCAAAAGCTCGAATTTAACATCAACATCGCTACAGTTGTCAGGAGTGAGAATTTCGTCGTCAGTTTCATAGGATGCCCCCATTTGCAAATAATATCATTTACTCCTTTCACAGTTTTAAGTCCACCCATGCTTTATTCTTCTAACGTGCCCGAGCCCGTGTGCGTGCCCGAGCCCGATTCTTTTTTCTCTGTGGTTCTTGTCTCTGTGGTAAAAATTCACCACAGAGGTAAAACACCACAGAGGATTTTTCGTGCCCGAGCCCGTGCCCGAGCCCGATTCTTTTTCTCTGTGGTTCTTGTCCCTGTGGTAAAAATTCACCACAGAGGTAAAACACCACAGAGGATTTTTCGTGCCCGAGCCCGATTCTTTTTCTCTGTGGTTCTTGTCTCTGTGGTAAAAATTCACCACAGAGGTAAAACACCACAGAGGATTTTTCGTGCCCGAGCCCGTGTGCGTGCCCGTGCCTGATTCTTTTTCTCTGTGGTTCTTGTCCCTGTGGTAAAAATTCACCACAGAGGTAAAACACCACAGAGGATTTTTCGTGCCCGAGCCCGTGTGCGTGCCCGTGCCCGATTCTTTTTCTCTGTGGTTCTTGTCTCTGTGGTAAAAATTCACCACAGAGGTAAACACCACAGAGGATTTTTCGTGCCCGAGCCCGTGTGCGTGCCCGAGCCCGATTCTTTTTCTCTGTGGTTCTTGTCCCTGTGGTAAAAATTCACTACAGAGATTTTCGGGCACGGGCACGCACACGGGCTCGGGCACGAGGAGGTGTGAATCTATTTGCCTATTTCGCTAGGATGCCGTATGGATTGATGAAAGAGAGCAAAACATGTCCTTTTCACCGACAGATCTCGTAGTATTCATCGTGATTCTCGGATTATTATTCGATTACACGAATGGATTTCATGATGCGGCCAATGTTGTTTCGACGGTAATTGCCACACGTGTACTCGCACCAGCGACGGCGATTATCTTGGCCTCTCTTCTCAACATGCTAGGCGCCACGCAAATCAGCGGTGTAGCTAAGACAATTACTTCAGGTCTTGTCGATCCTAAACTTGCCACGCAAATTGCCATTCTCTGTGCCCTAGTGGGGGCCATTGTGTGGAATTTTCTAACTTGGTACATGGGTATTCCCAGTAGCTCTTCGTACGCGCTAGTCGGTGGGTTAGTGGGAGCTACGTGGATGGCGGAAGGACCCACTGCGGTTTTATGGGGTGGAGTACTTTATAAAGTCGTCATTCCTATGATCCTATCTCCGATTGCCGGTTTCATTTTGGGCTTTCTTGTAATGAAAGTATTAGCCAGGTTGCTCAAATCTCCTGCGCTTCAGAAAAGAAAGGGGATTTTTGCCCATTTGCAAGTCGCTTCGGCAAGTGTCGTTGCTTTAGCTCATGGATTAAACGACGCCCAAAAAAGCATGGGTATCATTACACTCGGATTATTCGCTGCAGACTTGATTGTCAAACCTCATATTCCGCTTTGGGTTATCGGCGCATGCGCGATTGTGATGGGACTGGGGACGGCAACAGGGGGCTTTCGCATCATTCGTACTGTAGGCTTTGGGATCACCAAACTCGAACCGTTTCAAGGGTTTGCTGCTGAGACGAGTGCCTCGTGCGTGATTCTCACGGCCAGTTTTTTAGGGATGCCCGTCAGCTCGACGCATATGATCGTGGGCAGCGTTACCGGAGTAGGAACCGCCAAAGGGCTGTCTAAAGTCCGTTGGTCGACGGCCCATAAGTTGATCTATGCCTGGATCTTAACGCTACCCGGAGCCGCTCTGCTCGCTGGTTTTATTTATAAGATCATCTCATTAATATCTTAATTATAAGATATTTCATATTAATTGATTATTGTTGACCAGTAATTAAATATTAATAATAATAAAATGAGGGATAAAAAGATGGGTGACCCATGCTATTTCCAAAGGGCCATGGAGAACTTTCCGTCATCGAAGCTGTCGATAATCTGTCTCACATGGCGGAACTCGACCTAGCCGTCCACGAAGAACTTACCCAACTCACTGATGATCAGATTGGCAAACGGATGGAGGCGAGATCTTGGCAGGACCCGACTTACCACTCATACAATCGAGATCGAGTTAAAGATACATTTCAAACCGTCCTAAAATACATGCATCAGCTGTTCGAGAAGGATAAAGGTCAGCTCCGCGATGCCGAAACGCAGCGCGGGATCCAAGCTTTGATGCTGCTAGCCAGCGAAGCCGCGCAAAAAATCGATAATTATACCGAAATTTTCAAAGGGGAAAAAGAGGAAAGCGTCACCGAACTCAAAGAATTTAAAGAACTTCAACATTTTTATCTCACCAAAGTTGTTCAGCGTTTTCAAACGATCATGGAGTCTGAGGAAAAATGGCAAGAAGAGTGGGGGACCGGCGCCGGCGAAATTTCAAGTGAGGGCATCAGAGATTTAGAAGAGGTGCGCCGCGATAAAAAATATGAATTATTCTTTCTGCGTAAGGAAGATAAGCAGCCCTATTTCAATCGCGAACTATTGCGCCGTCTGCAGCTCGTTGGCCAATTCGACACACTTTTGGCCGATGGCATTCGGCATAGCCCGTTTATGCGCATCCCCATGATCCAAGATAAAGATGCTTTCTCTTCCGCCAAAGAAATTTTGCAGCTCGCGGGGTCCTACATCGACGATTACTTCAAAGAAGCGTTAAAGTTTAAACGAATGGGGTTTGTCGCTGCCATCAGTAAGTCTTTAATGGCTTTGATGTTAGCTGCCAATGTGCGCAATCAGATGCAACAGACAGTGGGCAAATCCAGTTTAGACTACTACGCAGATTTTCACGCCTATCTGCGCAGCGCTTTGACTTCTCAGGAATACAGACGCTTCATCTCCCATCCGCCTGGTCATACGGATCGGTTTTTACATACATTGATGAATTTATCGCATGTCCTTTGCACATCATTTTTTATGCGGATCGGCTCTCGCAAAGAAATGGTGGCGTTCATCCATATGCTGATCGAAAAAGGCGCACAAGCTAGCGACGTACAAACGGAAAAAGGCAGTCCTATTTCCCTCTGGAATACGCTGATCGACAATGACACCTGTATTCGTTTACTTTTAAAGCGCTATCCCAGTGGTCCGCTGATGAAAGCTGAACAACTGTTTCAGCGCGAACGACCGCTTAGCGGGTTTGATCCTATTTCCCAGCAGAATTTACCTTCCCAAATGTACACGATTGTCGGAGATGCGATCCATATTAGTTGTCTTCGCTTACCCTCGCCTACCTCGCAACAGGGGATCGCTAAGGCACAAGTTGTCGATGAGTTTTCCGGATTTTTGCGCGTGTTAGGCTCGGAGAAAAAAAAACAACGTCATTTGCTAATAAATCTACAAGATCGCACATCATGGCAAGAGCATGCGCGCTGTATCGCCATTGAAGAAGTTCAAAAAGAATTCGCCAATGCTTTGATGGTGATTACTTTGCCGAAAAATGCTGACTTTTACATGCAAGCAGGACCCTATCTCGAATTAAATGACGCGCAAGACTTTATCCGACAGTTCGAAGAACAGATCGCTAGCGCCGAGCAGTGCGGTTTTTATTTTCCTCCGGGAATCGATCAAAAAGATCTGATCCGTTTCTCTAAAGCAGCAATTAAAGCCATCCACACTGTATTTTTTGAAACTAAAGAGATCCTCACGCATAAAAATCGACTCGATTTTATCGAGATTTTTTACTTGTTATTCATCTTAAAACTGATCGAGATATTCAAACCTGACACGATGAGCTTCACCTGTAAAGATGCCGTCGATACCGGAGCTGCGGCTAGTGCTGAAATGTTCGCTTTTTTGAGAATGATGAACGATCGTTCACCCTGGGCAAAAGAGGAGAAAGACTTTCTTCTGTGGATGCTCTATTCACCGGCGCTTTCCATCCGCGAAAGAGCCATTGATCTTCAACGTTTAAATCGAATGACCAGTGCGCTGGGCGCAGTGAATGCAGAAGTGGAGGCGCGCTATGAAAAAACTGTAGAGACTTGCAGCAAGCTCTACGATTCTGCTTTTTTCAAAGGTTTGGTCGTGAAAGAAGTGAAGTAATTCAATAAAATATTGACTATAAATTAATTTAAACTGAGATCTTCTGGGATCATAGAGAGCGTAGCGTATTTGCCGCCCATTTCACGTAAGATTGCTTGCCATATCTTCTCAGAGGGTGTTTCAAAGAGGTGTTTGGCGCTACCAGGATGAAGGAACCAGTTACCGCTTAAAAATTCCCGTTCTAGCTGTCCTGCGCCCCAGCCGCAATAGCCAAAACACAATCGCACCGAGGGTCCACTCGTATCAGCAACAGATTCTTGCAAAAATTGTAAATCTCCGCCCAGAAAAACCCCGTCGCAAAGTTGCAGCGTTTGATCGGGGATATGATCGGAAGAATGCAATAGCATCATCTGGTTGGGCTGAATCGGACCGCCGGCACGGATTTGCACATTCGGGTTGACGAATTCCTTAACATTGATCACCTCTTCAGGCAGCTCAATTTCGAGATTCTTATTGATGATCAAACCAAATGAGCCCGCAGTACTATGTTCGCAAATGATCACGACACTGCGAAAATAGATCCCGGTATCAATATCGGGACTTGCGATAAGAAATGAACCTTTAGTCAGCTGAGTGTAGGGGATAGCATCCATTATTGCGAGGCTTCCTGGAGTTGTTGGTTATAAAGTTTTAAGTTTTCAGATAGGACCTCTGATTGACGCAACAGTTCAGCAAAGTCTTTGCGGAACTGCTCATCGCACAAAATCTCTTCTTTTTCAGGGCTATATTTAGCCTTATCGATCAGCATCGATAAACGGGACATCGCCATATTGATATCGTCGACCTCATTCTCAAAGTAATGTTTAAAACTTTGAGGATTATTTAGACGCATTCATGGCAGTGATTTTTTGGGCGCGTTGCCGCTGCCAAGATTTATTGAGATAGAAGAACAAACCGTAATGATTGATATCGTTCATCAAGGTATCGACTTTGCTCATCACGGCAGTCAGCTGCAGATATAAATCATCGCCTTTTAACAACCTTCCCAACGTGCCCTTGCCACAGGCAATATCAGCAGTAATCACATCGATATGTTGAGTGGCGCTCTTTAAATTTCTCATCACGCAGCCGGCATTGGCAAATACCTTTTCCACCTTTAATTCTTGCAGAGCACATTGCATATCGTGGAAAGTATTGGAAAAGTTATTGATAGCCACTTTGACATCATCGATGATGTGCTTTTGATTGACGTCGCACATCGTTATTTTCACCTCATCCATGACGCTGCCAAAAGAGCGAATTGCATCACCCATATCATCGCCATTTTTCCTGATCCAACACGTGATTTGTTGGAAGGTACGTTGCATATCGGTGGAGAGGTTGGATAACTGATTAAAAGCATGTTGGATCGGATCGACCGATTCTGCGTAAATCGGCTGATTCGTGATCAATTTAGGAATGACCCCTTTCGGAGGAATTTTGGGGATGATCGAAATCGATTTTTCGCCGAGAAGGCCGGTCGTTGAAATCGTGATTTCATCGGTATCGTAGACTTTGACCTTTGAATCAACTTTTAGTACGAGTTGATAATAGTAGATTTCGCCCAATACATCCGCAGTGGGTTTTTGTCTGGCGTTATAAATTTCTTGAATGGCGACCACTTCACCGACTGGCTTTCCGGCAAACAGCACACGTGTACCGATATTGATCTGATTCACATTAGAAAATCGAACGTATAAGGTTTGTTTTCCGTCGCCCACGCTGGGTTTTAGAAACATGATCAACCACACGATCACAGCGCAAGCTGCAATCACAAAGACCCCGATCAGCAAATTCTTGGTCTGTTCACCCATGGTGATTTTTCTCCTTTAGCTTTCTCGGGTCCTCTGAAATCGTATAGTACAGAAATTTGATCAATGGGTCATCAATTTTTACAAATGAGTCAGGATCAGCGATCTGAGCGATCTTGCCATCGCGGATCAAAGCCAGGCGATCGCCCACGTATAATGCTGAAAACATATCATGGGTAACCACCACACTTGTCGCTTTCAGTTCCTGTTTAGTTTTGACGATGAGTTCATTGATTTGCATGGCGATAATCGGGTCAAGACCGGTGGTCGGTTCATCGTAGAGCACGATTTTTGGGCGATAAACAATGAGGCGCGCGAGTGCCGCCCGTTTACGCATCCCTCCTGAAAGTTCAGAGGGCATTTTTTTCTGTGTTCCCTGTAATCCTACTAGATCTAGCGCATGCGAAACGCGATCGGTAATTTCCGCTTTATGCAGTCGATGATGGGTTTCAGGATCGCCGTGCTGTTTCAAATAAAAAGCCACATTGTCTTCCACATTCATCGAATCGAAAAGCGCCGAACTTTGAAATAACATCCCCATGTTTTGCACAGCTTTAAATAATTCAGGTCCTTTTAAATCAGTAATTCTAACACCACCGATGTCGATTGTGCCCTGATCAGGTTTTAACAAACCGATGATATGTTTGAGCAAAACGCTTTTACCGATTCCTGACGGTCCCAAGATCACAAGCGTCTCACCATCGTAAATATCGAGATCCATTCCTGCAAGCACTTGCAATTTACCAAAACGTTTCCATAAATCTCGAATTTCAATCATGAGATCATCCTACTATTTGAAAACGTTGATTGCATGTAATGAGGGATGATCTCATAGAAACCTAACAATAGAGTCGTGGAGAACGTTCAGAGCTACCGTTAAAAAGAAATTCGTCATCAAAATCGCACAATATGTGATCACCACGCTATTTGTTGTAGCGCGACCGACACCAGCTGCGCCTCCACTCGTGCGCATCCCTTTATAACACGCGATCGTCAGTATCAAAATCCCAAACACAAAACCCTTGATAATCCCGGTCATCAGATCGAAATATTTCACACTGATCGGGATCGGGCTCATATACGTCGTAGGCGCCATGCCAAAATAATAGACCGAAATCAAATAACCGCCGAAAATCCCCATCACGATACTGAAAATCGTTAGCAGCGGCATCATGAATATTCCTGCGATAAAACGGGGTGCAATCAAGTAACGGTTGGGATTAACAGCCATCGTCCGCAAAGCATCGATTTGTTCTGTGACAAGCATGGTTCCAAGCTCAGCGCACATCGCCGCACCCACGCGTCCGGTCACCATGAAAGCTGTGAGGACAGGCCCGAGTTCTGTCATCATCGCTTTGGTCACCATCAAGCCGGTGACAGAAGTTAATCCTTTATCGGAAAGTTGATAAATCGATTGAGCCGCCAGCACTAGACCTGTAGAAAAACCCGTAATTGCCACTACCGGAAGAGAAGCGACACCAATGTCATAAAGTTGTTGCAAAATCAGGCTAACTCGTGGGGGACGGCGCAATGTCGCTTTAGCCACATCGATGATCAAACTCATCCAGGCGCCGACGGCGATGACAAGGCGTAATTGTGTTAATGTTTTTTGCCAGCCGGAATGATTGTTATTATTATTCGCTATTTCGTTTGCCATCGAGAGAGGGGGTGGGGATTAAAATCATTACTATAACGTTAGTGTATAGTAAGATCCATTTGGGGTCAATCCAGCGTAATTCGCGCCCATGCCCGATTTCTCTGTGGTTTCTCGTCTCAGTGGTAAAAATTCACCACAGAGCTAAAACACCACAGAGAGATTTTCATTGCCCATGTCCGATTTCTCTGTGGTTTCTCGTCTCAGTGGTAAAAATTCACCACAGAGCTAAAACACCACAGAGAGATTTTCATTGCCCATGTCCGATTTCTCTGTGGTTTCTCGTCTCAGTGGTAAAAATTCACCACAGAGCTAAAACACCACAGAGAGATTTTCATTGCCCATGTCCGATTTCTCTGTGGTTTCTCGTCTCAGTGGTAAAAATTCACCACAGAGCTAAAACACCACAGAGAGATTTTCATTGCCCATGCCCGATTTCTCTGTGGTTTCTCGTCTCAGTGGTAAAAATTCACCACAGAGCTAAAACACCACAGAGAGATTTTCATTGCCCATGTCCGATTTCTCTGTGGTTTCTCGTCTCAGTGGTAAAAATTCACCACAGAGCTAAAACACCACAGAGAGATTTTCATTGCCCATGTCCGATTTCTCTGTGGTTTGTGTTAGCCGGCTCGTGCTTTGGATTGGATAATGTTCAAGGCGGCTTGATTCAATTGTTGAATTAATGCGCTGCAGTTAGATTTTCCACCTTGGCCATCGGAAAGAAGAATCTGTTGAATCTTAGTGCGTTCAGCTTCAGTAAGCGTGGTTTTACTGCGATAGGATACATCAGTAAAGCGTAAAAGACCATCGCCGAATAATGTTGAACCGGCTTTACAAGTCTCTCTTAAAAAATCATTATCCTTGAGGCGCTCTCCAAGCCATTTTAGCTGTTTCGAAAAAATGTCACGTGCACCATTAGCTGTCATGCGGACATCTGCCGCACGAGCTGCAGGACTGGTCGCTCCCGCTTTCGGTATTAAAACGCCCGCGATGGCTAAACTCGCACTGATCACTGTCAGGCATAAAATGGTGCGTCCTTGCCAAGTCAATTGATTTTGTAGGAGTTTGGTCTCATCAAAAAATCGCTCGAGATCGCGTTGCACAATGGCGAGAAAATCGTTGTGAAGACCCCCTTCCATTTTGACGCAAGCGGTGAGTTCTGCAAACACTTGATTGAGAATCGCGGATGACATAGTACACCTCAAATTAATTTATTTTTTTAAACTTGTCTTGCAAGCTGGGTATTTGTTTGCATCATAGCTTGCGTTATTTTTTTAGCTTTGGAGCCTGCCGCTCTAAATTCGGCGAGACTGCCTTCGATTAGTTTAGTGAGCGTATCCACATGTGTGCGCTCAATCGTCATATTTGCTTGAATGCCTTTGAGCTCAGCTTGCGACCATAATAGACGCG
Organism: uncultured Verrucomicrobiae bacterium; assembly: GCA_963839895.1. GTDB lineage: Bacteria > Chlamydiota > Chlamydiia > Chlamydiales > Rhabdochlamydiaceae > CAJCIW01. The sequence goes on along the minus strand of CAWIWQ010000001.1, from coordinate 839,785 downwards.
CATCAGCTTGTCCTTTACCAAATGTCGTTCCGGCATCAAAAAGCGATATCGCAGTTTGCGCAATATATAATACTTTTTCACCCAATTGAATCGCACCGGAGGCTAAACCATAAATCGAGCCGGCCATACCAAATCCCGCTGCGGCAAGCCCCACAGCCATCGGTAAAAATGTGATCAATCTTCTTTTCCACTCTTCATTTTCACCACTGAGTTGCGCAGCAATCCAATCCCAGGCTTTAGTTTCTGAAAGTGCAAAATTTACGAGTGATAATATTCCTGAGGTAATCATCAGCCCGCCAATCAATGTGGGGCCAAATGCAAGGCCAAAAACGATAGAAATCGCAGCAAGCAGAAATTGCGCGAGTTTTTTTAAAACGCCCCACCAGGAACTATCACTTGCTCGCTTAGCATTTTCTTTCAGTTTTTGAATATTTTCGGTCGAAATTTCACGGATTTTATTTTTTACTCCGGACAATCTATCTGCAAATGTTCTTACAATTTGATTGCCTAGTTCACGCGATTCTTCTGTTACTTCCAGTAGACTATAATCGATAGAAGAAGGGGGTGTTAAGATCGGACGTTCAGGTTGCCAAGATGTATTTGGTATTTCGGCCATTTCTATGCTTTCAGAAATCGAAGATACTCCTACAGGAGCAGAAGACGTACTGCTAGAGATGGAATTGATTCGCGTATTCATTGATGAAATCGGATTAATGTTTAACATCATGTATCGTTTTTAGCAGGTTAATCTTAGCACACAAGGCTTCATTTTTTCCAGCGAGATCTAACGCCGCATCTAAAGCCTTCAAAGCTTCTTCCTTATCTTCCATAGAGAGAAAACATTCCGCAGCGTGAAAATGAGGCATCGGATCATTGCCGATGATTAAGGCGACCATGCCCCAAGCTTGCACTGCGGCCATATATTCGCGCGCCATTTGTTTAGAACTTGCGAGTCCCTGCCAATAATGGGGCAAATAAGGATCGGTCAAAACCAGCTGAGTAAATAATTGTGCCGCTCCGCGATAATCACCTTTTTCATACAGGGCATAAGCCGTAGCGTAAAAAGGGCGTTCTTGATCAAGGGAGATCAGCGAGATCTCTTTTTCCGAAAGTCCCAATAGCTCTGCGATTTCTCGTTGGAACACCCGTTCAATCATGGTTAACCACCGCGTCCCGTTTTACGGATGATCGATAGAACGTGCTCATCAGCTTCTTTTAAAACCTTTTGAGCATTTTCACTCATTTGCGAGCGATCATCGTATTTTGTGTTTACTTCCATTAAGTCCTTGTTAAGGTCAGCTGTATACATCTTATTTTCCGCGTCCAGACCTTGAATCACAACATCCATTTCAGCTTCATTCATCATATCAAATTTGATGCTGTGGTTCATTTGAATCTCACCTAGAACTTCGGCGAGATGAATATCTTTGTCTTTCATTCCTCTGTCCCGGCAGCGCTGCATAGCTTCATTTAAAACTTGATCAAGTGTTGAGGGATTTGCATCTACGCCATGGATCTTATTTTCAAAAATCGTTGGATTGGATAAATGGATCAAATACGCATATTTGGCCATTGTCTCATTGGTATTTAAATCGATTTTTTTGTCTTTTTGTTTGCCATGGGCAAGTTTATTGGTCACATCTGCGATCAACTTAATTTTCATGTTATTCATTTTCATCGAGTTGATCAGCTGATTTAATTCTTTGTCGCGAAGATCGAGATATTTTTCAAAACAAGCGGTGAGTTCTAGTCCAATATTATATCCAAAATTTTGTGAATTACTAAGGACGTCTACTGTCATATCTGCCTCTTTATAAAATTAGGGAACCGATTTAAGCATAGTCAAGAGACAATATTAAAGCAATATTAAGGAAATTAAAATAATATTTTACTATTACATCTGTTTCTGTCTATGTTAACCAATTAATATCAAGCTGTTTACGCGTCGTCAAACAAGTTAATAAATTGTTGAAACTTAATTCAATTAATAATATAATATTTTTTACTATAATACTAAAAATAAAAAGGAATTAATTATGTCTTCTGCGATTAATATTAACCAACATTTGTCTCAAGATTGCCTGATGTACGTTATGCAACTTTCCGGTCAAGCTTCTGATGCTCGGGTTTGCAAGCTTTGGCAGAAACTAAGAAATCGATTCATCTCAATCGTGGCGGATGTATGTAAAAATAATTTTAAAATTGCTAGATTTATTCCCTTAAATTTCGATGTACTTTATCCTCACATGAGCTTGTTTCTGAAACTTATCGAGCGGTGTTGCGGCTTACAATGGGATCACCAGGTGATTTTGAGGGAGTAATGCAACATATCCCGCTGTTCGATATATTGAGTTTAGAGCAAATAATAAAGCTGGCGGAAAGTATCAATTTGATAGCCGTCTATTCTGCATTGAAAGAACAACGTTTAATAACTAAATCGATCGAAAATTGTGTGGAATCAGCCGAAGCTATCCGCACTTTATTGAAAAACAATAAACTAACGTTTGATAAATTGAAGATTATTAAAACCGGTCTAACACAATTACCAGCTGAAATTGGATTGTTTTTCACCAAATTAAAAGAGCTGCATTGCAGTAAGAATTTGCTTGCAAACCTTCCTCCGGAAATCATTAAGTTGATAGATCTACATGTCATTTATCTTTCTTTCAATAAATTTGCCGATTTTCCAATAGAAGTTTGCGAATTCAAAGATTTGCAAGTGCTTAATCTGACAACTAATTATATTTGTACACTTCCTCCAGCAATTAGTAGATTGAAATCATTAAAGGATCTGTCTCTTTCACATAATCGTCTTAAAATTCTTCCCCCAGAAATAGGTGAATTAAAGAGCTTAGAGAACTTGAATATCAATGATAATTATATTACTGCTTTACCATCAGAAATAGGACAACTGCAAAAATTGAAAACATGTTATTGCCTGAATAATCAATTGACTGCATTGCCGGAAGAATACTTTAATCTTGTTAATTTAGAAATGGTTAGTTTTGAGGGTAATAAAATTGCTGTTCTTTCGCAAAAGATTGATCAGTTGGTGAATTTAATGGTGCTTAATGTCGTTAACAATAAACTTTCATCGATTCCAGCGGAAATCGTAAATCTTGTAGCATTGCAAACATTGGAAGCCGCCGACAATGAAATTGAAAGCTTACTGCCAGAAGTTCAATTTTTTATTAAACATTTACCTGCGCATGACTTTCCTGAAGAATTGTTCGAATCAATAACTTTTCGTCCATTTGAGGGAGAATTTACCTTCTTCCTCTTCCTGGGTCTCAGCTTGGAAGACAAAACCATGGGGCAGTTCGAGTTCCACGATGACTTGGCTACTTGTCGCCGATTGCGAAAGTGTGATGAGCAGACCTCGCGTCAAATACTTGCCGATTTCCACCGCAATCTCATCTGAACCTTCTTTAGCACCTCTTCTAGAGGCGATATTGAGCCGATCGACACCGATGCTTTTACGAATCGATTCTAAGACATCAGGGCCCGCCCCTCCGGAAAGACTCATCAAAGTGCTCGCGAGTTGAATCGCTTCTGCGTGCGTGATTTCAGCGATGTCTTTATTGAACAGAATCAAAGAGAGGATTTCACTTGTTGACTTTTGGGGATTGGATTGAAAGGTTAACTGAGGAGAAGTCAAGGGTCCATTGAGCATTGCGGTAATGGTGATTTCGGGCAGGCTTAGGGTTCCATTGAGATTGAGATAGGCCGAAGGAGTGGGCTTATCATTGAACAGAATTTCTCCTTCGGTCAATTTAAAAATTTTACCCGAAAATTGATATTCGCCTTTGATTAGTTTCAAAGCTCCGTTGGCCACAATATTAGTATTTGTCCCATGCAAATGGACATTTCCCTGCAATTCGGCTTTTAAGCCCAATCCTTCGACATACACTTTCTCTTCAGCCGTTAATTCCAAATCGAGGTGAAATGTAAAATCGGGATTGGAAAGGGTTCGAGTGTATAAATGCGCAGGCCGATTGATGTACGTTACAGGTAACGAGGGAATTTCATAGGGAAGCCGTTCTGTAATTTGGATCGTGGCGTCATCGATGAGTAAATTGCCTTGAGCAAACATTTGATGAGTATTGCCTGTTAAATACAGGGGTCCAGTGAGATCGCAATCGATCATATCGAAGCCTAGAGCATGTAAGTGGCTCATTTCGGCCTCGAAGGCATAAGGAAAATTACGCTCGGGTTTTAAATCGATTTTTCCTTCAGCCGTCAATTGACCTTGCCTGTCATCTTTAGCGGTGAGACGCATCAGGCGAATTACATCTTGATTCGCTTCAAATTGAGCTTCAATTTCTTTTAGGGCAATACCCGTAAAATAATTCTCAAACGATCCTTTTTGCCAATGCAATTCACCTTGTAACGAAGGGGCGGCAAGCGTGTGTGAGAGAAATAACCGTGTAGAAATAAGTCCTGTGAAATGGTTGGGACCTAAGTTGACAAAGTCGAATAGATCTTCCAATTTGCCTTCGGCGATCATTTCCGCAGAAGTAGGTTGTGTTTCATTCAACGTGAGGCGAAAAGGGTAAACATCGTATTTCAGTGGAAGGGTCGCATTAAAATCTAAAAATTGATCATCGACAGCGTGCAAATCCGTGTGGATTTGAACTTTATTTTGATTCACATGAGCCTGCAATGTGCCATGTGCATGGAACGGGGATGTTTTCCCAAAGTGTAATACACTGGCTTCTTCTAATGTGATTGAAGTAGAGCCTTCGAAATTTTCCGGTGTGGCATCGAAAAAGCCTTTGGAGGTGACCAATCCACTTAAGGTAAAACGGGGTTTAAGACAGCTGAGCATTTCCAGAGGAAAATGGGTTAAATCCCAAACGGCAACAGAGCGAATCGGGCTGAGTTGAAAACGGGTATAGAGCTGTCCTTGCCCCATTCTCATTTCTAAAGGACTCAAATTGAGTTCTGCGCTGCCCCATTCCAATTCTACGGGACGTTTTAACAGAAAGGGCATTTGAGCAAGTTCACCAAAAAATTGAGTCAGTTCAACCGTGAATAAGCAAGGGTCTTTTTTCCAAAATCCGCGTGCATAACCTTCAAAGGAAGTTTCAAATCGACCTTCGACATCCAGAGCGAATGGCCAATGCTCTTCATCAGAAGAAGTATTGAAACTCAAACGGGATAAATAAACATTGGGCGAATAAAATTTTTCGGCGAGCAGATTAAATCTGCCTTGCGGTTCGTTAAATACATTTTTAATTTCGGCGCTTAAGGTCAAATCGTCAAGTAGTAGATCGCGATAACTTAAATCTTTGCCTAAAACAATCAGTTTAACATCTTGTTGTTTTTGATTCGAAGATAGTTGAAGTTCGATGGCAAAATTACCATCTATATTTAAAAACGAAAATCGATTGACATGCTCGACATTGGCAAATAAAGAACCATTGAACCTGCGATGCGCAATATCATAGGTTAGAGATCCGCTGGCGTTCCCTTCAGGAATTTTAAACGAGAAATCTACTAAGGATAACTCTTTTTGCGGAGCACATTTAAAAGCAAAGACATTTTCGAACGGTAATTCAGCATCTTGTGATGTGAGTTTGACCTCGCCATCCCATTCTGAATCTTTCAAATTCGCCTTGATTAAACCCTGGATATTTTTCGCACTAAAAGTGTCGAGTTTAAGGTCAGAGGTTTCAAAAGAAACTTTAGCATGATTGTGCTGATAGAGAGCTTTGCCTGTTATCGCTCCTGAGAGGGGTGGATAAAATAGATTGAGATGCGGCACGGAAAATGTCACCATCAACTGACTATTCTCTAGCGTTTTGCACCATTGCCCGCGGCCTTGAAAATGGCCTAAATCGCTGACGAGTTGAAAATGTTTGAGATAGACACGTTCACTGGAAAAGATTGAAAAACGGCTTTTAAATTTCCATTTACAATTCAGCAGGGAGTAGTTGGGCATATTTAGCTTACTGCAGATCCCTTTAATCTCGCCTGAGATCGGGGAAGAAGTGCGAGGCAAATCATAAAGAGTTTCTTTCCAACTTGTCCAAGGACCTTTAAGACGCAGGTTAAAAGCACATTTGCCTTCTAAATTTTGACATAACAAGGACGGTAATGATTCGAGATGGCTGCTCAGTTTAAGTTCGATGAGATTACGCGATTTACTTCCGACGAATTCTGCATCGAGATAAGTCGATTGTTGATCGAGTGAGCGTAGATGCAGATCGAAGGCGAATTCCTCTGAATCTTTGCGCAACATGGCTTTACCGAGCACACTGAAGGAGAGCGATGTATTTTCGCTTTGATTATTGAGTGCAATCCTATCGATGACCAAATGCTGAATGGCAATTTGACAAGGCAAGATAAGGGTTGTGAGTTGCTCCCTTACTAATGATTTTAATTCTTCAAATGAACAAGGCTTAGAAATTTGCGAAGAGAAAGTATACTCAGCTTGCTGAACATGAAAATAATTGATCGCTAACTTTCCTCGCAGAAGAGGCAGGATGGCAATACGTAATTTAATTTGGGAAAGTGTAAGTTCGTTGCCGTCCCCGAGTTTGATTTTTGCCTGCTTGAGTGTCCAAGAAAAAGGGGGTTTTCCGCTCAGTTCTTCAGCCGAGACTGCGATATCTGCTTGATTTAAGGCGATGACGATTTTTTCGCGGATCTGTTCTTTTGCCCATTTTGTTTGCAACAGTGCAAAACCCACGCAAATGAGTAAAAGAATACCGATTAAGGCAAATAGGGCAAATCGAAGAAGTTGAGAAAACACTCTCATAGTATTTTACCGTTTAAAACATTTGGCCAATGCTCACTAACACCCGGAATAAATGATCAATATGTTTACGTCGATCTAACGGAAAAGCTAAATCCACGCGAAAAGGTCCCATATATGTAAAGAAGCGAAAACCCATCCCGACTGATTTAAACCATTTGCCATGAAATGTGGGATATTCAGTTCGATACACACTGCCCAGATCAAAAAATGGCACAAGCCCAATGGTCTGAGTCAGGCGAAAACGGCTTTCAAATGACATATAAATCGCCGCCCGACCGCCGATCGGTTTTCCATGTACAAGCGGACTGACTGTGCGATAGCGATAGCCACGTAAATCTTGTTCAGAACCCCCCAAAAACCGTTTGCATAAAGGCACGGCCGCAAGACCATTGCTAAAGATCAACCCTAAGGTTAATTTCTGGGCTAACACGATTTTTTGTTTATGATCGAGAGCTAAATAAGAACTTTGAGTCAACTGTTGGGTCAGATAGATGTCTTTGGAATCAGCGACATTGATCGCGGGTGTCGTCGTATATTCGATTATCGCGCCTTTGGTCGGATTGAGCAAATCGTTGGCTGTGCTCCAACGTAAATAGAACGGAAATTCGGCGAGCCAAAAATTGCCATTTTGTACACTTTCTGTCACATACAACCTTTCTCCTTTAAAACCGATGGAACCGCGAACACGATGGGTCAGTTGTCTTTCAAAACGGTCCATCAAACTATAAGAGCGCATCGCATAAGCAATCGGAATATCTTCGTGAGCAGCTTCTGCTTGGGCAATCATGTCTTGTCCCACGGTATTAAAATCGGTGTGAATGTAGCTGGCAATACCTGTTTGGCTAATGCGGGTCACATCTCCCTGAAAACGTAAGATTCGTCCCATGCCCCCAACGTTATTATTAGCCCAACCAAAAGTAAGTCCAGGCCCATAGACAGTTTGATAGCTCACGCCCAGATTAATTCTTTTGTGTTTACTTTCTTTCACTTCGACTTTTAGAGGTAATTCTCCCGTAGATGACAGACTCTCTTCATGTGTGACGAGAACAGAACTGAATAAGCCTGTTTGGATCAAGGCGTCTTGAGTTTTATCGACTTGACGGCTGTCATAGGTTTTTCCCTCTTTCCATTTCAGTCTTCGTCTGACAAAAATCGGTTTGACTCGAGTGGTTCCAACCAGGGTGGTGGGGCCAAAAGCCGCTTGCTGACCTGTTTTGATAAACAGTTTAACGTACACCTCTTTGCTTTTGCCGTCGACGATCACTTCACGATTTTCAACCTTAGCGAGCGGATAACCACATTGAGAAAGCCGCTGCATGATTTTCAGTTCAGCGGCCAAAATCATTTCGGCTTGTGCAGGTTTTTGCAATTGCACGCCTGCATCGCTTAAACTCACCTGACAACAAGAATTTTCTACTTTAGGATTTTCGCAATATAGACGCAGATCAAACGTCGCTAGCCGATAGCGAGGCCCGGGATCGATGCGCACAATCACATTGATCGTATTAAAAATCTCTTGGATTTGTATGTTGACCTTTGCTTCGTAATAACCATGCGCATGCAAAACTTTAATGAGTTCGGGGATGTCAGAATCAGCGCGATAACGTAGAGCATTGATCGAAGCGGGCGGACGTTTTTTAAGCGCTGTTAAACTGGATGCTAGTTTGATCGATTTTAAGGTTTTTGTATCGTTTATGCCTTCAAAATCGACATTATAGGAAATTCCTGCAGCAAACGCGGCAAGCGGGAAGACAAAATAGAAAATTAATAGTCGACACCACAACATGCTAAAAAGGTTATTGCTCTCTACATTTCCAATGCAACTTCTTCTTTTGTTTTTTTGTCTTTTCAACGAAAATGTTAACCCAACTTATCCCCTATCTGTCGAGTAGATGTGGATGCGATTTTTGCCATGTTTTTGAAGACAAATTTTAGACATACTTGATAAAGTAGGCTAAAATTTGTCTTCAAAAACAAGTCAAAGAAGTCGCGCCGCAGATGCTTGGCTAGTAGGGGACAAGTTGGGTTATTATGAAACGACCGCTCTCTGAATCTCTCTATCTCGATTCTTGTGCGCTGATGCCCGGTGGGGTCAGCTCACCCGTACGTTCGTTTAAACATCTCGATATGACCCCGATGATCGTCCACGAGGGGAAAGGGGATACGATTGTCGATCTCGACGGCCATCGCTACATCGATTTTTGCCAAAGTTGGGGGGCGTTAATTCTCGGGCATTCTCCTGAGGCTATTGTTTCTAAAGCCACAGAGCAGCTTAAGCGCGGAACGACATTTGGCATTGCCACCCCGTTTGAAAAACAACTGGCGGAAAAGATCATCTCCCATCTGCCTTCCATCGAAACATTGCGATTTGTGTCTTCTGGAACAGAAGCCACAATGACAGCTATTCGTTTAGCCCGCGCGTATACGGGAAAATCTCGAATCATCAAATTCAATGGCCATTTTCACGGCCATTCTGACAGCTTGCTCATTCAAGCCGGCTCGGGCGTCACGCATTTACCTCAGGCCAGCTCGCAGGGTATCCCTCAAGAATTAATCAAGTTAACGGCTTCACTCCCATTTAACGATCTAGAAACGTGCCAGCAATTCATCCGCTCGCATGATGATATCGCAGCAATTCTTCTCGAGCCCATCACAGGCAATATGGGCGTCATTCCCGCTAAACAAGAATTTTTAGACATGCTGCGCAAAGAAAGTGCGCAAAAAAACATCGTACTCATTTTCGATGAAGTGATCACAGGTTTTCGCGTCGGTCTTAAAGGCGCGCAAGCGCATTATGGGATAACGCCCGATCTCACATGCCTGGGTAAAGTCATCGGCGGAGGATTTCCCGCAGCGGCATTTGGGGGAAAACGGGAAATCATGGATTTAATCGCACCTTTGGGGCCTGTGTACCAAGCTGGAACTCTTTCAGGCAATCCGCTCGCTATGTGCGCGGGACTTGCCACGCTGAATATCATCGAACAACCAGATTTTTTTGAATCTCTGCAAAAAACGACAGAAGAGTTTCTCGCTCCTATTCGCATTTTAGTTCACTCCAAACAATTGCCGATTGCGATCCAAAGTTTTGGTTCTATGTTCACCATTTTCTTTGGCCTTCATAAAGTTGAAAGCAAAGAAGATCTAAAAGCACTTGATGAAGCGAAATTTAAAGACTTTTTTCAATATTTATTTGGTCGAGGGGTTTATCTATCTCCCTCAGCCTATGAGGCCCATTTTCTCTCCGCGGCCCATACTCCAGAAAATCTTAAGAAGGCTCAAAATTTAATTTTGGAATATTTGTCTGCAACGTGATATGCATCAAAATAAAGGTTGCATATGTCTCTCAAAAAACATGGAAGCCGCAAAAATAACAGCAGTCAAAAAAATAAAGCACTCATTCCCACCAAAAAAGACACTCTTGCTCGGCAAAGGTCTCTTCCAGAAAAAACCACTTACGTTCCTAAAAACAGACGCGTCACGGCTCTTGCCACATCCGGTCGAGACAAACGTCCCAAATGACATCTAACGCAAAGACGCCAAGCCGCGAAGACGCAAAGATTTTCTATACATTTTCTTAGCGGCTTGGCGTCTTTGCGTTGATTCTTCTTAATGAAATTCTTCTCCTCAAATGAGCGCCATGCTATCATTTAGACCCATAAATGATCTTGGAGGGTTTTTATGACCCTTGTTTTTCTTCTTGCAACAATCGGTTTAAGTCTCATCTTTTTAGAGTTTTTTTTGCCTGGAGCTATTTTAGCTGTGATCGGCACCCTTGCTATTCTCATTAGCTTAGGCATGTTTTTCGTGCAAAATCCCATTCTCTGGGGTCTTGTTTATCTATTGAGTTTACTTGCCGCTGTATATTTAACCTGTAAGCTAGCTCTGTGGCGACTTAAATCGGTGCGCAGCAAAGGAAATTTTTATCACGGAGAAGATCAGGAGGGTTATACTGCTTCTTCCTTTGATCAAGAGTTAATTGGAAAGGAAGGAACTGTTGCCACAGAATTAAAACCAGCGGGTCACATCCTTGTAGAAGGCAAACAATGCCAAGCCCTTTCAGAATCGGGTTTTATCTCGAAGGGGATAGCCGTTGAGATTGTCAGCGGTAAAGGTTCACATCTTATTGTTAAGGAGAAAAAATAAATCATGCTATTAGGTCATCCATTTTTGGCAGAAGGAACATTATCAACGCTAGGGGGCTTTGTGCTTTTCGCTCTCATCATTCTCGGAATCGCAGCATTTATCATCTGCATCAGCATGATGCGATACGTGAGTTTGTGGTTTCAGGCATTTGTGTCTGGAACGCCGATTTCGTTATTCAATATCATCGGCATCAGCCTGCGCAAAATCCCTACCCGGATTATTCTCAATGCGCGCATCACTTCTTTTAAAGCAGGTTTGAAACAGATTACTGTTTCCGATCTAGAAACGCACTATTTGGCTGGTGGAAACATCATCAACGTCGTTCGGGCTATGATTGCGGCTGATAAAGCCAATTATCCATTGACATGGCGACAAGCAACGGCAATTGACCTCGCAGGTCGCGATTTGTTAGAAGCGGTAAAAACCTCAGTTAATCCCAAAGTCATCGATTGTCCAGACCGCCAACATCACGACTACATCACGGCTGTTGCCAAAAATGGCATTCAGCTTAAATGTCGCGCTCGCGTAACCGTGAGAACGAATCTTTTGCAACTCGTCGGCGGTGCCACCGAAGATACGATCATCGCGCGGGTAGGTGAGGGGATTGTCAATGCGATCGGCGCGGCTGAAACCCATACCGATGTTCTCGAATCGCCTCAACGGATTTCTCGACTTGTATTGCAGCGAGGTTTAGATGCACAGACCGCTTTTGAAATTCTCTCGATCGATATTGCTGACATTTCCATTGGTGAAAATATCGGTGCTCGTTTACGTGCTGACCAAGCCGAATCGGATAAACAGGTTGCTCAAGCCAAAGCTGAAGAGCATAGAGCAGCTGCTGTGGCGATGAAGCAAGAGAATGAAGCACATGTATGTGCGATGCAGGCGAAATTTGTCGAAGCGGAAGCGCAAATTCCTCTTGCGATCGCTGAGGCTTTCCGCAAGGGAACTTTTGGCGTAATGGATTATTATAAGATGAAAAATGTCCAAGCTGATACAGAAATGCGTAAATCACTGTCGAAAGAAGTAGGGGAATCTTCATGACATTGTACTACTCCCGATTTGCTATTTGGGATTTTTATAACATCTTTTGCGCCAGGATCGTATGATCGATCTCATTAACTTTCTTCAAGTTAACTTCGATCTCCACATCCAATCCTGGGGCAAAATCGCGTTAAAAAATTCACAAAATCAAATCGGTCATAGTATAGCCGCAGTAATAGGCGATAATTTGGTCGAAGTCATCATTCCATTGATTGCAATGGTAGTGTATTTCGTCGTCACGCTGCGCAAAAAAAAAGCTGTTGTTCCGATCCCTCGTGAACAAAAAGTCGAAAAAAAATCGATTCCCATCCCACCTTCAGTTCCTTTGAGAAAATGTGTACCTTTGGTGGAGGCAGTAGAAACTCCTCCACCACCAAAAAAAACATCGCGTGCCGCCCAATTGCTTTCTAATAAAACCGCGACCCGCGAGGCTTTGCTCCTACAACAAATTCTTAAACATCCCTTGTCTGAAGATTAAATTTAAATAGGTCAATCGCTATGACTACAACCGCCGTTTCTCACGTCACTACATATTTTAGTCCTTCTACCCAACTCGATCAATGTTTCAACACGCTGAAAGCGATGTTAAATAGCCTTTGCGAAAAGACAGAACAGGCTTTTAATCATGTGATCCTCATGAAAAGAGGTAGTGATGGAAATATTAAATTTTATCCGGTGAAAGATCCCGTCACCGGCAATGAAATAGGAAAAACAGAGATTCTCACATATATCGAAGATGCAAAAACACATGAGCTATATTTGAATGAATCTGCGATGGATATACGAATCAAATGCGCGTTAGTTGCCATGGGTATGCCGTTTTATACTTTAGGCATCATGGGTTGTTTCATCTGCAAAACACCGATTGAAATCACATCGATTGCTTGCAAAGCTCTGCTGCAATTGAGCAAACAATTGCTTCATGGACAATGTTCTGTAGGTTTTGCAGAATTTCGTCAGCGCTGTCATACCTGTCTTGAATCGGCAAAACATGGACTGTTTGAGGTTGTCAAAGCGCCGATTTTTGGATTTAGTGCTGAACTAGCTGGACTCTATGGTATTTTTAAGCCCTACCATGGAAAAAAATTTGAAAGTCAAATTGAACACGCCTGGCAGCAGGGAGCCTCTTACAAAGAGGATTTCCGCAAAATCCCGTCTCATGATGAAGATGATTGTTGGAAGTGTTTTATCAAAGATATTCAAGAATCGCGGCCGTTTTATGCGGCTTATTGTTTCCAAGTGCGTGGAAGTACTGATGCTTCGCGTATCGTGTTGATTCGCCGCACTCCCATACAATAAAAAAAATAAACCACGGAGTACACTGAGGGCACTGAGGCGCGCGTTGCGCGCGAAAACAGCTAGGGGAATCAGCGCAGAGAAAAGACACGAGAGATACAGAGACGCAGAGGGGGGAAGAAAAAAAAGCCCATTCCGAAACTCTGCGCCTCAGCGTCCTCATTCTTACCTCTGCGCTGATTCCCTTTTCGCGGCGCAGCCGCCTCAGTGCACTCTGTGATCTCAGTGGTTAAAGTTATTCTTTTAGAGGTTCGGGAGTTTCTTCTGTGGAGAGAGCACGCACTTCGACTTGAGATTCAGAGATTAACACTTGCTTGTTGCCCACCTCAACGATGTAGAGCATCGTTTTGGGACTGATGGCTCGCCGTTCAATCACATTGATCATGCGGCTTGAGCCCATCTTGAATTTTCCTTTTCCCATCCGTCGCAAGACCCAAAATGTTGCAAACACGAGAAAAACAAGGCCGAGCAGCGTCACGAGCATTCGCACAAAGGCGTTTTCATAAGAATCGGTCATCTCATGCGAAGAGGGGAGCGAGGGTGGAGGTAAAGAAGATGGCGCTTCTTGATTGAGGGGGATGGGTACGACGGGAGGATTATCTGGCGGTGACGGATTATCTGCGTGTTGTTCCACAGCAGGGGTCGTTGGCGCAGGAGGGGTAGCTTTTGAGCCAGCATGAACACTCGTCGCTATCAGCAAAGTTAAAATAGTAAATATTTTTTTTAATTGCATGTAAAACTCTCAAGTTAAATATCAGTCTCTAGTGTCTCGCTATTTTTTTTCAACTCTGATAAGCTAATCTCTTATGAGAAAACATATCGGTTGGATCGCATTAGATATCGACGGCACGATCACAGATGAAACGCATCAGGCCCCTCAGCAGGTGATCGATTACTTGCATTCTTTAGAAAATAAAGGTTGGGAGTTGGTTTTTATCACAGGTCGCACCTTTTCGTTTGGTTATCGCGTGGTCAAAGAGTTTAATTTTCATTATTATCTCGCCATACAAAACGGCGCTGATATCTTGTACATGCCGCAAAAGGACCTGGTCGCACGCCGTTATATGGATGAAGCGGTGATCCCTTTTCTCGAACACGCTTATCGAGGCGAAAAAGAAGATTTTTTGGTGTATGCCGGTTTTGAGCATGGGGATTTTTGCTATTATCGCCCCGAACGCTTTTCACCGCGATTGCGCGAGCATCTAAATAAAATCATGGCATTGTCGCCTGAGCCGTGGAAAGCGGTTAAGGAGTTTAATTTTGAACATGGACTGTCATTTCCTTTAATTAAATGTTTGGGCACGCGCGAATCGATGCAGCGGGTTCAAAATATCCTGCGGGGCTTTCCTCAGCTATCCGCGACGTTAATCCGCGATCCATTGGGGCAGGATATTTACATCATTCTCGTTACCGCAAAAGAGGCTACCAAAGGCAACGCACTGCGCCTAGTACAAGATATTTTGGGCGAAGGTGGGCCTGTGATTGCAGCCGGCGATGATCTCAACGATATCAGCATGCTCGAGGCCGCTGATGTCAAAGTTGTGATGGCGTCAGCCCCTTCAGAAATGCATTCTATGGCGACCATTTTAGCGAGCCATGGCGATGAACATGGAATTATCGACGCTTTGCGCAAAGCGACCCAGTTAGTCGGTAACCATGGAATTTGAAACCTTAAAGCGCAAGCCGATTGAACTTAACCTCGCTGCGGGAAAAAGCGCCTTAAGTCCGCAAACAGGGTACATCCATCTCAACTATGAATCGGATGATAGATACGACACCATCCCGCTTTTGGAGAATTTTTGTTATGTTTTGGCACTTTTACGCAGTCGAATTGCGGAAAACGTTCTTGAGGCCAAAGCGTTTTTAGAAAAATTACTTATCTTTGAGGTCGAAGGAAACTTTCCGATTTATTTACATGAGTTTCCCCAATGCAAAGATCGTGCGTTTAGCTTGGAATTGCTCCCCATTTTTCATTGGATGGTCATCGATTTTCGTCTAAGTTTAGGTGATGCACTCGCCACTCATCTGGATCGGTTGATCGCTCGCATCATTTCGCACGGCTATAAAATGCACGCGCAAAGACCCCTTTCGTCAGCTGCTGAATTTAGACTTAAAAGTTATTTCGAGCCCGCCTCGGTTCCGAGTTGGGTTCCAAAAACGGCTGAAGAATGGGCTGATCTGTTAATTACCCAGCAAATGACTGGAAAAACTTTAGCTTCTGCATTGCAAGAATGGCATCCGCAGCTGTGTGTCTTTCTGGGATCTCAGACGCACGTGCGCGCTGAGCCGAAAGTCACATTGTTCGATGTATTTATGGGCCACTATCACGGCGTATATTCGCGACGGGCTTTAGAAGATAAGCGTACTGCTCTTCTTGCAAGCTTAATTCAACCTTTTGCTGAGACGTTTTCTCTTATTGCTCGAGAATCGATTTGTGAATCGCCTTATACCGTTTATTGGGGATCACCGGCTCAATTGCATTCTTTAACATTAGATAGTAAAGCCGTTTTCAATAGACCTATTTCGAAACTCGCTTTGCTTGGAAAAATTGACAATTTTTGTGCAGATTCGCCGCAAAATTTTGAGAGCATGTGTAAATACATGGTCGAAAAATTTTGCGACGAAGATGCCAAAAAGATCAATTTTTCCAAGCAAAGCGAGTTTCGAAAGAGGTCGAATAGAGATACAAACGATTTCAGTGTGTTACTACCTCCGCGCGTATTTCAAGAAGGGGAAGATGCATTAGAAGTATCGTGCTATGTAAATGTGCATCCGCAGCATCGCCTTCAAATTAATGGAACTCCGGCTACTACTTTTCAGCTTGGCGATGTCGTCGAAGTGATATGCGAAGATCGCAGCTTTCGCTTGAAATTTACGCTTGTAGAAGGAGAGGGACAATTTTTCGGGCATCTTTTACGCGCGAATCGCCCCAATCAACGCGCCAAACAGTTGAAGTTTGAAACTTTTGACTGGCAGATCGCGCTGCGCACGATCCGCCGTAGTGAGCAGTGTTTGCTTAAACTTGAGCTAATTCTTTAGATTTGCACAGTGCTTGACTATCGATGGCCAGGCCCATCGCATGCATGCCATTATCGACATACAAAATGGTGCCGGTAATCGCGGTGGCTAGCGGCGAGCATAAAAAAGCTGCTGAAAAACCCACTTCTTCTGCCGTCAGATCTTTTATCAGAGGCGCATTAGCCTTGGAGTACTCAATCATATCATCGATGAAGCCAATTGCTCTTGCAGCGCGACTGCGAAGCGGACCTGCCGAAATCGTATTCACGCGCAGACCCCATTTTCGGCCGGCTTCAAAAGCCAGCGTGCGGGTGTCGCTCTCTAAAGCCGCTTTAGCAGAACTCATTCCTCCGCCGTAGCCCGGGACAACGCGTTCTGAGGCCAAATAGGTCAATGAGATGCAGCATCCGTCCGGATTCATGCATGGCCCAAAATGTTGCAATAAACTGACGAAAGAATAGCTAGACGAACTCAAGGCAGCGAGATAGCCGTTTCGAGAGGTTTCTAATAGTGGCTTTTTTACTTCAGGGCCATTAGCTAGTGCGTGTACGAGGATGTCAATCTTACCGAAATCCTTTTCAACCGCAGCAACCACCTCAGAAATGGTGTAGCCAGCGGCATCTTGATAGCGCTTGTTTTCGCGGATGTCTTGGGGAACATCTTCCGGCTTGTCAAAGGCTGCATCCAAGGCGTAAACCTTGAGATATTCCATCATCTTACCATTGGACAATTGCCGGGATTCATCGAATTTGCCCAGATTCCAAGACTGGGTAAAAATCTTTAGAATGGGTGTCCAGGTTCCAATGATGATCTCAGCGCCCGCTTCAGCTAAAGCTTTAGCAATTGCCCAGCCATAGCCCTGATCGTCGCCAATACCTGCGATAAAGGCTTTTTTCCCTTTGAGATTGATCGATAACACGATGCCCCCATAAACTAAAATTTAGAAGCATAATCATACCAAAAAGGGGAGATTTACTCAACCTCACCCCTTTCAAACTTTTTTACTTAGCGTCTAAAATTTTATTTAGTGCTTCATAGTTTTCGGCCAGATTATCTTCATCAATAGGAGCAGCAAGCAGTGCGTAAAATTCTGAGATCTCTAGCAATTCATTTTCAACAATCTTATCCAATTGTTCCAGTCGTGCCTCATGAGCTTGAAATTCTTCAACACTTTCAGGATCGTCAAAATCGGTCATTTCTTTTAAAACGGACAAAAATCGTAACATCTCATTTCCGCGCTTTTCTTTAGCTCTTACAAAGATAGGGTCCTCTTTATTTTCAGAAGCACTTTTATATTCTTCCGCTAAAGCTTGGATTTCTTCAGTAGAATGATAGGTTAAAATGCATTCTCGCAACTTTTGGAAATCACGCAGGCACATAGTGTCTACGTGCTGCTGCGCAGTATATTCTCTAACAATTCCCTTGACGTTATCTATTGTAATTTCATTAATATTTTTTTGCGCAAAGAGATTAAATATAAGATTAATGGCTGTGGTTTGAAAAATTTCCTGAATTGATAAGGATGGTAGCTCTTTGAATTTCAATCCCTCTGTTGAATGCAGAAAAATGTCAATTTGTTTGAAGAAGAATTGAGCAGTGACTTCACAACCAAATTTATTTAATTTTTCCATTAAATGAATTTGATAAATGGAAATCAATTTTTCTTCAATCATGGGAGATTCGCTGATTTCCACTTCTTTCAACAATGCTTCTGTGATGGGAAGCAAGGTTGCTAAAGTTTCTTGCATGTGTTTTTCTATTGCTAACCAGATAATTCTGTCGCTGATTTTTATGTCCCAGTATTTGTCTGCAGTCGGAAAATAGCCATCATAATTTCTTGGCAGCAACCAATTTGTCTTTTCTTGTATTAATGTCCTTGCGATGGAAAGTAACGTATAATTTGTATGGAAATTTAATTTCACTAATATTTGAGCTATATCAGATTCAAACTCGTTTAAAAGCTGCTGCCTTCTTGATATCATCGTTGTTTTCAATTTCTCTTGTAATGCTCTACTTTTAAATAAAAGCCTGCTTCTTTCAGAGCTTTTTGCATCGCTTGTTGAGCTTGTTGTTTATTCGCAATCTAGATCACCAGGTAATGCTAAATAATGCTGGGGATAAGTTGACCAATGTTTGGTGAATTTGAAAAAAGTGACGACATGTTCTTTCAAAATTTGCACAGTCTTTAGGATCGGCACTTAAGAAATAAAAAATAAGGTCAATCATTTCATTGGGAATTTGATCAAAGGAGATAATTTGTGATCTTCCTCAGATGACTCAGCTTCTGTTTCTGGGATGCTATCTGCAGCGGGGGGACTACCAGCAGGAGAAGGCAAGGGAGAATCGGTAGAACTTTGTTTAACAGGCTGAATACTTTTAGAAACCAGATTTGTTTGCTTACAAGTGCATGCTAGACTACCACTATCTTTTTCGTTCAGAAAGCTAAAGATGTGTTGGATTTGCTGCGGATGCAAGTAGAGTAAGGGTGAACCTTTTGTGTGTTTTGCAGCAGCACTCAGATTAAATGGTTCTGATACTGTAAGGGACGCTGAATTAATTGTAGTCATGTTTTTCTCCTAATAACCCAACTTGTCCCCTACTGTCAAAGCATCTGTGGCGCGGCTTTTATGTCCTGTTTTGAAGCCAAATTTTGCCTACTTTCTCAAGTATGTCTAAAATTTGGCTTCAAACCATGCCAAAAAATCGCATCCACATCTGCTGGACAGATGGGGACAAGTTGGGTTAATATTTTATTATTCTGAAAAGTACAAAATTTTATTCAGTTCAACATTATTTTCATAATTTTCATTGGTAAGTTCTGCATAAAACGCTGAAATTTTTTGTAATTCTTTCTCAACAAGATCATCTAAATTTTCTTCTTTCAGAGCTCTTACTCTTAATTCAAATAATCCTGCTCTGAACTGTTCTTTAGTTCTCTCAAAGATAGGATCATCTTTGTTCTCAGCGGCAATTTTATATTTTTCAGACATCGCTTGAATTTCTTCTGTGGAATGAAATTTTAAAATGGATTTGCGCATTCTTTGAAGATCGATATCATCTATGTTTATTAATTTTTGATCCCAATCCGTGTCTGAATCTCCTGCGTACATTTCCTCCCATCTGATCGAATACTCTCTTTCGCTGTGAATTGCGCCGGATTCGGCCTTAAAGGTTTCTATTTTGATCTTGGAAAGAGGTTGTTTGGCAAATTGATCACATACATAATTAAAAAATGCTTCTTCGAAAATATGATTGATTGACTCGTCTGCGTCTGCCTCATTCAAAAATTTTTTAAATTCCTGATAGAAGAATGAAATTGTGATTTCACAACCAAATTTTTTCATTCTTTTAGATATTTCATCCTGACAAGCCAAAATCAAGTTTTCACGTGCTAAGAGATCATCGGTGACTTTAGCTTTTTTAATATAATTCATAATGATGGGAATCAGTGCTTCAAAGGTATCCTCTATGAGGGTTTCGATTGCAATATAAACGATTTTGCCAGCAGTACTTTCTGCATGTGCTTGTGAATTTCTAATCGGAAGGAGCTGTCGAGGAGAGAGACTTTCTAATTTGATTCTTTGATGTATGAGAGTTCTTGCTAGTGATAACAGCTCATAATTTGAATGGAAATTCAATTTCACTAAGATTCGAGCTATTTCTGATTCAAACTCATTCAGGAGCTCTTTTTTAGTTGGAACATCGGTGATTGTTTTCAACTTCTCTAGTAATTGATCCACTTTTATGTAGAAGCCTTCTGTAGCCAAAACATTTCTCATGGCTTCCTCGGCTTTTTGTCTATTTGCGTTCTGGTCGCCAGAGAGTGCTAGGAAGTGCTCAGGATAGATCGACCAATGAATCGCATTCTCACCCCTAGAGGCGTTAAAAATTTGAACGCAGGTTTCTTTCAAAGTTTGCGCAATCTTTGGGATTAGTACTTAAGAAATAAAAGATATGCTCAAGAAGCTCTGGAGGAATTTGATCCAATGTGAGTTGATAGCTTCGAAGAACCTGATATATTCGCTTGCAAGTACATGCCAGACTAGCGCCATCTTTTGGATTAGTGAGAAAGCTGAAGATGTGCTGGATTTGCTGCGGATGTAAGTAGAGTAAGGGTGAACCGTCCTTTTGTTCTGCAGCAGCACTTAGATTAAAGGGTTCTGATACTGTAAGGCACACTGAATTAATTGTGGTCATGTTTTTCTCATAATATTTGAAAATTAATATATGGTAGTATATCAATTACTGATTTTAATTGATAGATAGTATTAATTTTAATTTAGTGATAATTAGAAGAAGGGATTACTTTCTGCCTTTACTAGACTTGCGCATCATGAGGCGCTTCCAACCTTCGGCGGTCAGCAGGCGACGAGGCTCTTCTTGAGAGCTTCTAGGGCGCTCGGGGGCACGTTTTTTAGGCTCTGGGGCTTTAGGTTTCTTTTTAAAGAAGCGCGAGATCATAGACTCTCCCTTAGGCTTAGTTTAGCTCGGAAAGAGAGGGTTTGTCAATAAATTTATTTAATCACTTGCTTTTTGCGTAAAGTTCGAGTACAAAGGGAAGGCAAAATGGGGATTTATGATTGAAGTTTGGTATGAGGGGGAACTTGCCACCCGCTGTGTCCATTCGGAAAACGGTGTTGAGATTATGACGGATGCCCCTAAGGAAAATCAGGGTTTGGGAAGGTATTTCTCGCCAACAGATCTACTTGCGGCGTCACTTGGATCCTGCATGTTGACATTGATGGGGATGGCGGCTAAACGGCTGAATATCGACATTCAGGGTACCCGGGCGAATGTGACCAAAGAGATGGCATCTGCACCAGCGAGGCGGATCGGGAAATTGACGGTGGAATTTTTCTGTCCGCTCCAACCGTCTGAAGAGGAAATCGGCAAGTTGATTCAGATGGCGGAGACGTGTCCTGTGCACAAAAGTCTGCATCCTGATATTGTTCTCGATTTCCGCTATCATTGGGGCGTGTCTTGAAGTATCAACAGCTACTGGCTTTCGAAAAGCATTTAGAGCAAGCGGCTAAGGTGCAACTCTCGCGCGTATTTCTGGTTGTGTCATCTTGTCCCTATGAGCGGAAGAAAATCGTGGAAAAAATTGTCCAGGCGATTCGCTCGAAGGAAAAGGAGATCCACGTGCAGGTCGAAGAGGGGAGCCAAGGGGCGCTCGAAGACAAGCTCGAAGGGTTGAATACGCACTCACTGTTACAGGGAAAGCAAATCCTGTATCTCGATGGGATTGATAAGTTGAAAAAGCAGGGATTGTCGCTGCTTGCGGAGTATGTCGCCCATCCTTCGCCATTTGCTTATCTGATTTTGGGGGCAAGTTCTGCTAAAAGTCTAACCGAGTTATACACTAAAGGGAAAAAGGAGCTCATTGCCTGCGATTTAAGCGATGAAAAGCCCTGGGATCGCAAGGATCGGCTCAAACGTTTTCTGATCGATTACGTGGCCAAGGTCGGCAAAAAATGGCAAGCTGAGGCTGTGGAGCATTTACTTGAACATGTGGGGTTAACGCTGCCCGGTCTTGAACAGGAGGCCGATAAATTAATCACCTATGTGGGGGAAAGGCGCGAACTTACTCTGTCGGATGTACTATCGCTATGTGCTGCACAAAAGAGCTCTACGATTTGGCAGATGGCGGAGACGATTGTCTGGCGCGATACCCCGTTTAAAACGGATGAAGCGCTCGATTTATCAGGGCTATTGCCGCTCATCTCTCAATTGCGCACACAACTGCAGCAGGGATTCACATTGTCGATTCTTTTGGAGAAAAAGCTGCCTTGGGGAGAGATCGCCCCTTATTTCCCTTCCGTCAAACCCGCGGCTTTAGATAAGATGGTGCCGGTTTGTAAAGCGCGGCAAAGTCCGTTTTTTAAACGGGCCCTCGACGTGCTCTTCGATGTGGAACTGATGGCCAAGAATAGCTCATTTGAGCCTGCGCTAATCCTCGATCTGTTTGTGACTAAACTCACTGTATTAAAACATGCTTTATCTTCTGCCCAATCTTCTCGCTGATCTGCCTTCTCATAGTGCCTATCTTCCCAATAGTGTTGATGCTGCAGTGGCGCAACTCACTGGGCTCATCGCTGAAAATGAAAAAGAGGGACGCCGTTTTTTACGCCGGTTTACATATCCCTCCCCAAAGACGTTTCGCGATATTCCGATCCGCTTGCTGAACGAACACAGCACGCCGCAAGATAAGCAGGAGTTGTTAAAGGAGATTAGGCATGGCGGAATTTGGGGGTTAGTTTCTGATTGTGGGATGCCCTGTCTGGCTGATCCCGGCGCCGATTTGGTGCTGATGGCAAGAGAGAAGGGGATTCCAGTGGAAACGTTTGCCGGACCCTCTAGCATTCTCATAGCTCTTGTCCTTTCAGGACTGGGCGGTCAACACTTCACTTTTCATGGCTATTTGCCGAAAGAAGAAAACCCTCTTATACAAGAATTAAAAAAGATCGAAAAACTCCCCGGTTCACAACTATTCATCGAGACGCCTTATCGCAATCAGCGGCTGCTAGAAAAAATCCTCAATTCATTAAATGATCAGACCTGGCTATGCCTCGCTTGTGATTTGACGCTTCCAACGCAATTTGTTGCGACAAAAAAAATCGGGCAGTGGAAAAAACTTCCACTTCCCGATCTGGATAAACGACCGTGCGTGTTTGTACTTCGTCGTTAGTTCGGCTTTGCGTTCAAAACATCGTAAGCCCAACCTAGAAAGGCGATTTTTTTCTGATATAGTTCATTGATCATTCTTTGTTCTACGGCACGGGCATCTTTTGCAGCTTGGGTATCCCAAGCCCATCTAAGTCCCGTAGGTTCGGTAGCTTTAAGGGCTTCTTTTTTTGCATTTTCTAACGCGATTCGCTTAACTTCAAATGCTATTGGCTTAGTACTCCCGACGAGCCCGAATATGCCTTGGAATATGGTATTTTTAACGTCGGACTTATTTGGATAGAGTCGCTCAAGAGCATCACATGCTTCTAAAAGATGTTGATGATCTACGCAACCGAGTTTTTCATATTGAGCCTGGAAATGTTGAATGAATTTGAGCATCAGCGAAGTTGATAGGAAATATCGCAAACGAGTCTCGATTTTTTGATAGCTAGGATCGGAAGCGTCCATGCCAAGACTTTTCAATCGATCTTGGACAAAAGCTTCATACGTTTTGCAGCTAAAATCTAATTTTAAGGCTTCAGCATCCTTAGACCACTTATTAAGGATATTAAACCCAATACCATTGGTCTTAAATCCGGTGGCGGTGTTTGAATCGAGCTCGAAAACGTAAGAAGAAATGTCCTCTACATGAGTAAAACGATAACGGTTATTATTTGTTGCAATTCTATGCAAAGCTTCTTCTTGCTCACTTAAATCAAATTTATTTTCCCCAACTCTCTTTTTTAATGTGTCGCGTAAAGTATAAAACAAATGAGTGCGGATCGCAATTTCTAAGGTTTCGGCATCATTTACATCTATTTCCTCCACGAGTTGAGCGATGGCTTTTTCGCAAAGTATTTCATTCCGATAAGGCGAGTTCAGACCAAGAGATTGAATGAGATCATTAATTTCTTGATGAATCGGCTGATTTAAATCGATTTGTACAGGATCAAATCCAGATAATCCATTTGAAATAAGGTCTTGAAATTTCCCCAAAGTTTCTTTACGAAACACGTCACCAAAAGATATCGGCTTTAGATAGGATTCTGTTAAACGAGAGCTATTTAAATCAACTTTGGCGGTACTACCTAATGTAAATTTACTTACATTTGAATAATCATTTACAAGTTTTGATTTCCCCATTACTGAAATGGTGACTTCATTACCTGGTTCAATGTAATCATCAATTATATTTATTGTCATAACTTTATTTCCTTTATTTTATTTTTTATGTATGTAAACGACGTTCTAAAGCTTGCACAGAAAGTTTGATGTAAGGGATGTTTTTTCCATCATTACTTCTCCATTCTTTCCAGTGATACTTTGCCCACTCTCTATCCCAATCCTCAATTTGAACATGAGAATCTAAGGCGAGCTCTCTGTTGTACGTTAAAAAGGTTTCATCGCTATCTAAATTCAAAGCTTCGTATTTCTTTAAGAATTCATGGTATTGTCCTGTACCTGCTGTATAGTAAAAATCCAGAACCCCTTCTCTAACGTCGTTTTGACGCGAGCCAAGCGCTTGAATCATTTTTAACATTTCATTGTAGGGATACAGCCCTTTTACATAGGCTTCAGCTTTGCCGTGAATGCCCGGAAATGTAGTAACGTGTCTTAGCACATCTTTTTGAACAGTCGCAGGGAGTTTGCTCCATGCTGTTGCCGGATCGTTTTCGTTAAATACCTTGCCATAGACGCGATCAACATAGGAAGCCAATTGGAACAAATGTGGATTCTCTTGTTCCGAATTTTGGACGATAGGTACTGGCGCAGTGGGCGCTAGGGTGACTACTGGCTGTTCCTTGGGTGCAGCAAGTGGTATAGTCGATTCTTTAGGTGGTGCTGAAGACGTGTCAGCAGGAGTGAAAACAGCTACCTCATTTAAAATAGAATCCGTTAATGGAGGGGCTGATGGGCTTACTTCTTTGCCTACCCACGATAAGAATCCCTGTTTTTTACGAAATAGCGTTTCGGTGACAGTGCGTCCCGTTGTACGTGCCGCATCAGCATTCTTGGTATCAAGAAATTTTTTCCATCCCGAAGGAGATTCAAAGGACTTGAGTACTTCTACTCTTTGTTGTTCTAATTGTTTACTTTTTTCCGTAATCGATTCAGCATTTAAATTCGGAAGCTCTAACATCTCAACAAAAAGTTGAGTTTTAAAACGTGTATAAGATGGAACTTGTTCATCTTTGAGAAAGTCTTCGAATTTTTTACAAACCTCGAGAAATTCTCCAGTATCTATAGAACCTAGTAGAAATTGGTCTTTATAATGAGTTGCAAATTTTTGTACTAGCTTGTCAGCGATTAATATTCGCGCTTGCTTTTCAATTTCCTTTCCACATAACGAAGTTCGATCTACTTGCAGCATATCTAGTCGTTTTACGAGTTCATCTTCATAAGTTTTGAAACTAAAATCTAAGGAGGCATCACTTCTAAGATCCGCGCAATACGTAATTGCTTTAGAGCTACTTCCCGAAGTTGATTCAACACAAAGTTTGAGCATTTGTGCTAGGGGTTGTTGCCACTGATAAACTCCAGTGTTAGTTGCAATGTTTAATATTAAAATTTCCTCGGCTTTTAAATTTTTAGGAAATTTTGTTGAACTATTAAATGTAGATGAAATTTTCTCATGTAATTTTGATAATAATGCACAAAATAGGTGGGCGCGAATAGCGATTTCTAATAGCTCTACTCTTTTAAGACTTTTTAAATATTCTTTTGGCTCAAAGCTTATTCCGCTATTTGCTACTTCTGCAATAGCTGCTTCATAAAATGCGGGTAGTTCCAACTCTGATTTAGTAGCAGATTTTTCTATAATTTTTCTGACAATACCATCAAGTTCTTTATGAATGGGATGATTCAAATCTATAGAAGTTGGATAAAAACCCGTCATAGAATTCGGAATTACATTTTTCAGCTCGTTCAATTCTGAAGCTTCAAGCACTGTTTGATTTACCGGAGGTTGATAAAGATCATTAGGATTTACGCGATAGGATCGAGGATCAACCATTTCACCTGGGGACGGCAAAACTGAAATGTAAGCGTTATTTGAAGGCAAGGAAGGATATAAGCCTCCCATTAAATCTTGATAATTTCCAGACGTGCTGGAATTAATTGTGGACATAACTATTACTCCTTTTATTACTTACTATTACTATATATAATTAACCGTAACGCTACTAATTATAGTTAGTTTGCGTTTTGCAAACAACTAAAATCATATCTTAAGTGATTATAAATTAGTAATTTATATATTTTGTTTTTTATTAGGTATTAACTAAAATATTACGCAATTACGTTTGATATTTTTGATTTGCTAATGCAATTCATTTAATAGGTGAATAAATAAGCTGTGATTAGTTACAATAAAGGAGTGTCTAATTTGAAATATTTGAACCCATGTTATAATTTTATGATTAATAAAAATACATTAATAAGAAGACCCGCAAGGGAAGGTAATCATTTATGGATAATACCCTATTACAGCTCAAGGCTAGCGTGGCTAGTCTCGAGAGTAAAACAGACATGCTCGAAACCGAGCTAATGTATTTAAACGATTTGTTAGTGAGATGTGGATTTCCGGAAGGAATTAAAACTTTAAAAGAGACGGCACACGAGTTACTTGCCGAAGAAACCAGAGAACGTAAAGAACTGATATAATCGTTTAAAAAAGATACGCAATCAATAAGGGGCAGGTGCATAACCTGCCCTTTACTTTTGCTCGCATTTCTGATATTTTTTATTCAACAATGGAGAAAATGAATGGCTAAACTCATCTTTGAAAATACAGGTGAGGAAAAAGAACTTGAAAACGATGCGGCTTTGCAAGAAACTTGCGAAGAAGCGGGGGTTCCGTTTGCCTGCACAGAAGGCGTATGTGGTACCTGTGTGATTGAAGTGATCGAAGGGATGCAGCATTTATCGGACTTCACCCAAGAGGAAAAAGATTTTTTGGGAGATCAAGATCGGGAGCGGCTGGCTTGCCAATGTAAGATAAAAGGCGGCTGCGTGAAAATTAAATATTAAATTAAGGTTAACATCATGGAAAAGACCAAAGCTCAAAAGATTAGTAAAGAAATGACGATCGAAGAGATCTTCTCTCATTTTCCTCAGAAAAGTCAAAAACTAGCTCAAGAAATGACTAATAGTGGTTTGCACTGCGTCGGTTGTGGCGCCGCTGTCTGGGAGACCTTAGAAGCGGGGATGTTAAGCCATGGTTTTTCTCCCGAAGATGTGCTAGACATGGTTGAACGACTCAACGGAATTTTATCTGAGACAGTTGATCTTTCCACCATCTCTCTCACCAAACGCGCTGCCGACAAATATCGTCAAATTCTCAAAGAAGAAGAAAAAGAAGGTTGGGGACTACGCTTCGGTGATCGCGCTGCCGGTTGCAGCGGTTTTGAATATGTTCTCGATTATTCCGAAAAAGCTGAAGCAGATGATCAGACCTTCCATTCAGAAGGGGTCAATATTTACGTCAATCAAGGCGATGTTTCCCGCCTGGTGGGCTCACAAATCGATTTTGTCGACGGACTCAACGGATCGGGCTTCAAAATCAGCAACCCGAACGCCAAAGGCTCCTGCGGCTGCGGCAAATCCCAAAGTTACTAAAGAATAAAGATCAGCAAAGATTAAAAGGTAAAGTCTGAAGTAGTGCTACTTAAGACGAGTCGGAAACATGCGCTTACGCCATGTTTCCCGCCGCCTTCTTGAGCTGACTCTGGCTTTGATCAAGCGCGTCCTCGGTGTTCGCCTTGCGCAGCAATGCTCTTCACGCCTGCGGTGCGCTTGCTCTGTGCCAGAGCAGCCGCGGGCTGTGATGAGCGCTTGTTTTTCCCAAATCTAAAGATTTGGGTCCCAAACTGCGCGTCGCATCACAGAGCCAGTTTCGAAATCCGAAAAATAGCTCTGCGAGACGACGCAAGCAGGGACCCAAAACTTGTTTTGGGAAGCGTAGCGCTTCGAGCAGCCGATGGCTTCAAGGCGCAAAGCAAAATCGATCCGAGCTCGCGTCCCGTAGGGCCGGGAGGATAGTGCTATGCACAGACCGACGACGGAGGATCGATTTGGCACAGCGGATTGAAGCTCAAGAAAGCAGCGGAAAACATGGCGTAGCGCATGTTTTCGACATGTCTAAAGTAGCGCTCCTTCAACTTATTCTTACAAATTACTTCCCTACATGTGAATTGCCCTGCCATCAACGGCAAGAGCGGCTTCTTTGAGGGCTTCGGCGAGGGTGGGGTGCGCGTGGGGGGTGTTGGCGAGGTTGAGGAATGTGGCGCGGTGTTGAATGGCTAGTGCGGCTTCGGCGATGAGCTCAGAGGCGTGGGCGCCGATGATGTGGATGCCGACGAGAATGCCGCAGTGTGCTTCGGCGATCATTTTGACAAAGCCCGCTTCTTCGTTAGTGCAGCGCGCGCGCGAATTAGCTTTGAATGGGAATGTACCGATTTTGAGTTCAAGACCGGCGCTTTTTGCTTCTGCTTCGGTGAAGCCGACGGAGGCAACTTCAGGATTAGTGTAGACGACGTTGGGGATGGCCATGTAGTTGATTTTGGGATGATGGCCGGCGATGATTTCAGCGACGGCAATTCCTTCTTCAGAGGCTTTGTGCGCAAGCATCGGCCCGTCGACGATGTCGCCAATGGCAAAAATGGAAGGAATGTTGGTGCGGAATTGTCCATCGATGGGAATGAATCCCTTTTCATTTTTGTGAACACCTGCTTTATCGAGTCCCAGATTATGCGTGTACGGTTTGCGTCCGATACTGACGAGAACAACATCAGCGCTCAATTCTTGCGTGGATTGATCGGCGAGAGTGATTTTGAGCGTAATGTGTTTTTCATTGAGTTGAGCGGAGGTGACCTTCGATTGGAGATTAAACTGCATGCCTTGCGTTTGAAGGATGTGTTGCAACTCTTTTGAAAGGCTTTGATCAAGGGTAGGACAAATTCTGTCTAAGAATTCGACAAATGCGACTTGAGTGCCTAAACGGGAATACACAGAACCGAGCTCTACGCCGATAATGCCAGCGCCGATGACGAGCATTTTAGCGGGAACGTGATCTAAAGCAAGCGCGCCAGTTGAAGAGAGAACTCTTCGTTCATCAAAGGGGAGAAAGGGGAGTGCGATGGGCTCAGAACCGGTGGCTAAAATGATATGGCGTGCTTCAATGTTTTGAGAAGTGGCGCCGCTAGCGATGGAAATTTGTGTGGGGCCAGTAAGTGAAGCGGTTCCGCTGTAGCGGTAGATTTTGTTTTTTTTGAAAAGGTAAGCGATCCCTTCGTTGAAGGAGGTGACGGTTTTGTCTTTGCGGGCCATCATTTGTTTAAAATTAAATTCCGGTCTGGAAACTTCGATGCCGAGCATTTTTCCTTCGTGGACCAGTTTCCAATAAAATTCGGTGGAGTGGAGCAGTGTTTTGGAGGGGATGCAGCCGACGTTAAGACAGGTGCCGCCGAGGGCTTGGTGTTTTTCAATGCAAGCAGTTTTGAGTCCGAGTTGCGCGGCGCGAATCGCAGCGACATAGCCACCGGGTCCCGAACCAATCACGGCGACATCAAAATTTTCTGCCATGCATGCCTCACAAATCCAGTAGCAGACGAGAGGGATCTTCTAAATTCCGTTTCAAATGCACCAAAAACAGAACAGCCTCTTTACCATCGACGATGCGGTGGTCGTAGCTAAGCGCGAGATACATCATGGGGCGGATTACAATCTCATCGTTGACCACGACAGGGCGTTTGACGATGGCATGCATCCCTAAGATTGCGCTTTGCGGTGGATTTAAGATGGGAGTAGAAAGTAACGAGCCAAATACCCCGCCGTTTGTGATGGTGAAACTGCCGCCGCGTAAATCATCGACGGAAATTGTCCCTTCACGCGCTTTTTTAGAATGGGATTCAAGCCCTTTTTCAATGCCGGCAAAATTGAGCTGATCGCAGTTTTTAATCACAGGCACCATCAATCCTCGCTCGGTCGATACCGCAACACTGATGTCATAGGTGTGCACAGTGACGATTTCATCGCCGTCGATGTAGGCATTGACTTCAGGAATTTCTTTTAACGCGGCGACAACGGCTTTGACAAAGAACGACATGAAGCCGAGTTTGACAGCGTATTTTTTCTGAAAATTGTCTTTCTCGCGATTGCGGATTTCCATGATAGTAGACATGTCGGCCTCATTAAAGGTCGTAAGCATCGCGGTGGTATTTTTGGCTTCAACTAGGCGCGCCGCAATCACTTTACGCAGCGAGCTCATCTTTTTGCGCGAGGTTTTATCACTAGGCGTTTTGGTGGTGGGAGGAGGAGTTGTAGATTTTGGGGCGGGTTCTTTGAGCGAGGCAACAAATTCAGGGGTCATGACGCGAGCGCTCTCGCCTGTGGGTTTGCTTGTTGGAGGAGGTGGTGATGATGGAGGAGGTGGTGACGCGGGTTTGGTTTCTACTTGAGATGCAGGGGCTTTAGCATCTGTGTCAATAAAGCCGATCACTTGCCCAATTTTGACCTTGTCATCTTTGTGCACATTGAGCGTCAGCACTCCGTTTTGCGGGGCATACAGAACTTGGTTAACTTTATCCGTTTCAAGTTCGAGAATCTCTTCGTCCAATTTGACGTGACTTCCCGAAGGTTTGAGGATATTGCTGATTGTCGCTTCGACCACCGATTCGCCTAAGGAAGGAATTTTAATCTCGACTTTCATTGAACCTATCCCGAAATTCTAAATAATTGATGTTTGTAGGATTTTTCGTAAGATTTTTGTACCGCTTCCTTCATTAATATCCCTCAAATGCCGTTTGCATGATTTGCTCGAGTTGTTTTTTATGCAGTGCGTGCGAACCTGCCGCCGGTGATGCGCTCTGCTCTCTTCCGATATACTTCACGGCGTCTTTTGCTCCAAGCAGTTGATTGAATCGGGCTCGGATATATTCCCATGCACCTGAATTGCTTGACTCTTCTTGTAACCAGCACATCTCAGCCACCGCTGTGTATTTTTGCAATATCTCTTGCAATTGAGCTTGGGGAAAGGGGTACAATTGTTCGATGCGAATTATAGAGACGTCCGTCGCTTTGCGTTTTTCCCGCTCTTGCAGAAGATCATAATAGAATTTACCACTGCAAAAAAATAGGCGTCGAGGGTTTTGTGGCTGGGAGGGGTCATCTAGTACTTCATGGAAATGCCCTTGGCTAAAATCGTTTAAACTCGAGACGCACATCGGATGGCGTAGTAGCGCTTTTGGTGTGAATATGATCAGTGGTTTTTTTACGGGAAGAAGAGCTTGAGCGCGGAGCAGGTGAAACAGTTGCGCGGGCGTCGAGCAATTTGCAATCCGCATATTTTCATCGCCCGAGAGTTGCAAAAATCGTTCGATGCGCGCTGAAGAATGCTCAGGACCTTGTCCCTCATAACCATGAGGTAAAAGCAGGGTTAAATTGCTACTTAGACCCCATTTTTGCTCTGCGGTGGCGATGTATTGGTCGATGATCACTTGCGCCCCGTTGGCAAAATCACCGAATTGCGCTTCCCACAGCACTAGCGATTTGGGATAAGTGAAGCTGTAGCCGAAATCAAATCCGAGTACAGCAAATTCTGAAAGCGGAGAGTTAAAGATGTCAAAAGGGGCTTGGTCAGCGCTCAAATGAGAAAGGGGGAAATATTTATGTTCTTTAACCTGATCGACCCAAACTGCATGGCGATGGGAAAATGTGCCGCGCCGCACATCCTGACCCGAAATCCGGATATGAATGTTTTCTACCAATAAACTGGCAAAAGCTAAATGTTCACCTAATCCCCAATCGATGCTCGCGTGATCGGAATGGATCATTTTTACTCTTTCTTGCAATCCGCGCTGGATTTTAGGATGGATCCGAATGTTATCTGGTACATTGCAAAAACGCTCAGTCAATGCGATTAAGCTCGAAGCCTCAACTGCGGTCTTAATTCCCGACACCGAAACATCGCTGGATACTTTTGGCTCACGAGCTGCTGTCTTTTCTGAAGCAATCGAGGGAATACTATCTAAAGCTTGCTGCAGTCCTTGTCGAAAACTATTTTCTAATTCTTGTGCTTTGGCCTCATCGAGCACCTGTTCTTGAATGAGTTTATCGCGGAAAATTTCACGGATCGTCCGTTTGCCTTTAATTAAAGCATATTCTAATGGCTGGGTGAAAGTAGGCTCATCGCCTTCGTTGTGACCATATTTGCGATAGCAATTGAGATCGATGTAGACATCGCATTGAAATTTTTGGCGCAATTCCATGGCTAATTTGGCTACTCGCACGCACCCTTCTGGATCTTCTGCATTGACGTGAAACACCGGTGAGCCAAACGCTCGGCCGATTTCTGTGCAATATAAGGTGGAGCGCGCATCTTTAGGAAGAGTGGTAAAGCCGATCTGATTGTTGATCACCAAATGCAGCGTTCCGCCGGTGGCGTAGCCATTTAAGCGCGCGAGTTGCATCGTCTCATATACCACCCCTTGGCCTGCTACAGAAGCATCGCCATGAATCAAAATCGGTATCACTTCGCTACGCTGCTGTTTGTTCCCCTTGAGTTCTTGTTTCGCACGTACAATCCCTTCTACCACCGGATCCACCGATTCCAAATGACTCGGGTTAGCCACTAAAGTTACTGTTATCGATT
This sequence comes from uncultured Verrucomicrobiae bacterium, assembly GCA_963839895.1. Lineage (GTDB taxonomy): Bacteria > Chlamydiota > Chlamydiia > Chlamydiales > Rhabdochlamydiaceae > CAJCIW01. The sequence continues at coordinate 807,206 of CAWIWQ010000001.1, read as the reverse complement.
TTCCTGAGGTTGTGGTCAAAGCTCCGACAAACCCTTTATGATATTTCACATCGCCCGTTCCTTCATTGAGATCGGGCGAATAAAAATCTTCGAATTCATGGAAAATCGTGGCATACGATTTATTCAAAATGTTAGCTAGCACATTGAGCCGGCCGCGATGGGCCATTCCCAGCACCATTTCCTGTAAATTAAGCTCAGCCCCTCGGTCTAACATGGCCGCCAACATAGGAATGGCAGTTTCGCCGCCTTCCAGAGAAAATCGCTTTTGACCGACGTATTTTGTATGTAAGAATGATTCGAACAGCTCTGCTTTATTTAAATCTTGCAAGATCTGAATTTTATCTTCGGTCTCAAGATGAAGGGGAAAAAGCGGCTCGATTTCTTTTTGGATCCATTGTTCGATTTCAGAATTGCCAAGACCCATGTATTCTATTCCCACAGTTCCGCAATAGGTCGCTTTTAGCGCGGCGATCAGATCTTTGAGCGGCGCTGCTGCTTGAGGTAAAAATCCAAACGTCGGAAAAGACGCTTCCAATTCTTGCTGTTTAAATCCCAGCGTTTCAATGCTGAGTTCAGAAGGCTCTTTCATTTCGGCGGTCAGTACAGGGTTAAAATGGGCTTGCAAATGCCCATATTTGCGATAAGCGTCGATCAATAAATAGACTCGCAGATCAGGACTTTCTTTTCGATCGACAGCGGGCAAGGAAGGGATCATGCTCTGAGCGAGCGCCATCCCTTCAAAAAAATTGCGCCAAGAAGGTTCGACGCTGTCTGGATTTTGCTGATAGTTTTGATACAGCCGCTCTATTTCGGGTAGGTTGGCCAAATTCGCGTAAGACAAGGGAGTTTCGCTCTGCATAGCTTATAGATAGCAAATCATTAATTTATTTCCATTGTTGTTTTACACAGAGGGAAGAACCACAGAAAAAAAATCGGGCTCGGGCACGCACACGGGCTCGGGCACGAAAATCCCCTCTGTGGTGTTTTACCTCTGTGGTGAGTTTTTTTACCACAGAGACGGGAAACCACAGAGAAAAAATCGGGCACGCACACGGGATCGGGCACGAAAATCCCCTCTGTGGTGTTTTACCTCTGTGGTGAGTTTTTTTACCACAGAGACGGGAAACCACAGAGAAAAAATCGGGCACGCACACGGGATCGGCACGAAATGCGAAAGGCGCTCTGTGGTTTATTTTTCTTTTTTTGCTGACTTTGTTGAACGTAATCTGTATTTTGGCTGATCGTGGCATCGCATCTCGGTTTATACCGAATGTGATGAGATTTAAAAAATTTTTTTACATTTGGTTTGCATAAAAAATAGGGGCTTCAGTAAATACACGATCAAGATGAGTCACAGGCGCTTACCTCCCCTACGGTGGAATCGCACTTGGCCAAGAACTGTAAATGGTGTATAATTTCTGTTGATGAAAGGTGTTAAAGACGATGAATATTAAAAGCGAAAGGTTAAAAAAGTTAGAGGCGGAACTCCATGACTTGGAACAATGGCTGAAACTCGGCCTTGTGCCCAAAAAAGACATGGAGAAGCACAGAGAAGAAATGCGCAATTTGCAAGAGAAGGTCGGCGAAGAAAAAGAACGGCTCCGTTTCTTGAAAGAAAGTGGGGAGATGGAAGAGTTCAGCGCTCCAAAACGACCGGGAGGCCGGCAACCCGTGCATGAACCGCAGAGTCTACCTGACATCGATATCGCTGAAGAGGGCTTTACTGACGCCGGTCTCGACATGGAAACCGAACCCTTTGAAGTAGAGACAACAGCTACTGGTGAAGAAGGGGAAGAAACGGAAGAAGAAGCGGCAGTACCCGAAGAAGAAGAGGATGAAGATCCGTTTAGCGACCGCAACCGTTGGCGGCGCGGTGTTCTTGAAGACCCTGACGCAAATGATTGGTAAATAGACCTCTTTCTAAACTCCATTCGCTTGTTAAAATTGATTTTTTTGGCATCTTCATCGCAAAATTTTTCGACCATGTGTTTACACATGTTCTCAAAATTTTGCGGCGAATCTGCTCAAAAGCTATGAATTTTTCCAAGCGAAGCAAATTTCGAAAGAGGTCTAATGATTTCACGGGATGTCAGTCTTTATTTTCACATCCCGTTCTGCTGCAAAAAATGTCCTTATTGTCATTTTTTTGTTGTTCCTAGCAACTCTGACCTTAAAGCTCAGTTAATCCCGGCTTTAATTAAGGAATGGCAACTGCGTTTGCCGCAACTTGAAGGTAAACGTGTCGTTTCGATCTATTTTGGCGGGGGTACACCGACGCAACTTGCGCCTTCCGATTATCAGGGGCTCATTGAGGCGATTCGCAATTCGGTTGAAATGTCTTCCGATTGCGAGATCACTCTCGAAGCCAATCCTGAAGATGTCAGTTTAGATTTAATGCGGGCATTTTGCGCGCTGGGTATCAATCGTGTGAGTCTTGGCGTACAATCGCTTGTCGACGACGATTTGATTATGCTGGGGCGCACGCATAATGCCGATAAAGCAAGAAGGGCTATCGACGCCACTTTTCAAGCGGGTATTACCAATATCTCGATCGATCTGATGTTTGAGCTTCCCAAACAGACGATGAATAGCTGGCAGCAGACCCTTAAAAATTTAGCTTTGCTGCCGATCACTCATCTCTCACTTTATAATTTAACTTTTGAGCCGCATACAGTTTTTTTTAAACATCGCGCCGAGCTAATTCCTCAATTACCTCCTGACGCAGAGCGCTTAAAAATGCTCCAAATTGCAGTAGATTCGTTAGAATCGATTGGTCTGCAGCGCTATGAGATTTCCGCTTTTGCGCGTCCTGGGCTGCAATCACGGCATAATACGGGGTATTGGACCGCTCGTCCCTTTTTTGGCTTTGGGCCATCGGCTTTTAGTTACTGGGAGGGGCAGCGTTTCTCTAACGTCGCGCATTTAAAAAAATATCTAACTGAAATTGAACACAATCAGCTGCCTGTCGATTTCAAAGAATCTCTACCTTATCCGCACAATCTTCAAGAATTGCTCGCTGTACAGCTGCGGCTTGTTGAAGGAGTGAGTATCACAGAGTTTACCGTACGGCATGGTCCTTTGCCGGAGTGTATGGAAAAAAGTCTTCAAAAGCTTTGTGAACAAGGTTGGATTGCAAAGGAAGGGGATGGCGTGAAATTAACTACAGCCGGTCAATTATTTTATGATAGTGCCGCTGTAGAACTCATATAAAAAAAAGGAGCGGCTAGGTTAGCCGCCCCTTCGGTTAAAAGACCCTTAAATTAAGGATCAGTTAGTTACGCTTTGAGAGAATTGTAGAACGCAACTTCGAGGTTTGCTTCGGTATTACCCGTTAAGTCAAGACCTGCGAGATTTTGCTCTGCTGCTAACAATTTGCCACCATTCAAATGCTTAGGAGCATCAAATGTTGCGAGTACTGCGAGCTCTTTATCCAAGGCAATTTTCTTTTGAATATTTGCTTGGTATTCTTTAGCTGCAGCCAAGAACTCATCTCGTTTAGATTTGTCTTGGATGTTATTCTCATCAGCTATCGGACCTGGCATTTGATCTGCTTTGTTAAACAGACTTTCAGCATAAGCGACTAAATTGTTTGCATAGGTCACGTAAGTTTCCATCGAGGATCCCACTGCAGGTGCAGAAGGATTAGCTAGGGATAAGTTCGTAACAGCTACGTTCATAACTTTACTTTGCAAGCTAACAAAAGCGTCTTCTGCTTTTTTTCTTGACTGTTCAGCAACAGTCCAAGCCATGTGAATTGCACCACTGTGACCATCTGAAGTATCAGAACCACGGAATCCTTGTACTTGATCTCTAAGACCTTTTACTTCTTTTTCAAGAGCTTCTTTTGCATCTTTGGCAATTTGGGCTCTCTTTTCAGGTGTAGCGTACAAGCTACTTGTGCGTCAAACTCTTCAGCTCTATGATTTGAGCTTTGACAGCTAGTGTTAATCGTGTAGCAATATCATCCCGCTCTAAACCGGTAGCGCTTGCATAAAGACGATTAACTTCTGCTTCAAAAGATTTTTTTGTAATCTCTGCGATTGGCTTCTTGCAAATCATAAGCATTGTACTAAAAACAAGACCATTTAATGCAACAATAGTTGCATCAATAGCGTTGTTTTGTCTAATTTGCAATGCTAGCGTCAGTTGTACCATTGATAACCGCTTCACCCGCTTCTTCAATAAGGCTTGTAACAGCTACAGCATATTCAGCAACAGTTTTCTTATCAGTTGCTTTGCTATTCAAAACATCCACACGTGCCTTAAAAACATCATAAAATGCTTCAATTTCACTAGAATCTAAAGCTTTTTCAGGCGTTGCAAGAGTTTTTCCTGCGATTAAGGTGATCTGTTCTGAAAGGGCGACAGCTGCACGGTCTTGCTTAGAAGCATTACTATAACCTGCTAAAAAGGTAAATACTCCGGTAATTTTTGAGAGTATACCTTCTTGTCCAAAACACTTTTTCTTAAGATCAATGTAAGCGTCTTTTCGTACCAGAGCAGTTGCTTCTGGGGACAATGTATTTGATACTGGTTTTGACATAACTTATTTCCTCCGAAATTAAGTTCTTAATTACTTTAATTGCAATTTTTTTTGCGTTACGACTAGATTATAATTGTTTTGGCGATTTAATTTCAATTCAATTTCAGATGTCGATATATTAAAAACAAAAATGATATTAATCATTTAATTGTAAAAAATTTAATGTGTGTTTGTTTTGGTTTTTCATTCTATAAAATCTACTTTCAACAATCATTAAATTTTAATTTTCAATGTGGTTGATAAGTTAAATTTTCTTATCACCGTTTCTTTCGCTAAAAATCCCAGTCATTAAAAAACGGAATGCACAAATTCTAATAAACAGATGAAATAATGGCAATTAAAATAATTTCAGCAGTTTAATCTAATAGTTAAATTTCAAACTTCACTGATAGTAAATTTTTAATACTGATCCAACCACTCAGAAAGAACGGATATAAAACGACGAAGATCATCAGCAAAATGATGCTGCGCCCAGTCCTGATCCCATTCTTCAATCGCCACACCTTCTCTGATCGCCCGCTGGCGACTGAGGCGCAAAAGTCCTTCTTTACGAAGGAACTCTTTGTGCATTAAAAAATTAACTTTGTTTCTGATATTTTCATCAGACAAGGGAGGGGATTGACTTTGTGCTTCGGCGATGAGGCTATTTGCCTCAGCGCGAATGGCGACGGGAATGGTAGTTGTGGGAACATCATGGTGGCGTTTGAGGGAATTTCTTTCTGCTTCAAGTGCTTTTATAACCTCTGAAGCTGGCCCATATTGCGACTCAAATCGCTCCCAAATTTTCCGATGAATACCCGCAGGGGAGCAGCAGCATTTATTTAAAATATCATCTATCAATCGAATTTTTCGCGGGCCGGGAATCTCCTCGTACCAATCTAGGTGTCGCGTATTTTGCGTGTTTACAGCTACGGCATGTACAGTTTCTGGAGGACGGGAGGCTTGTGATGTAGGACGAGTAATGTCCTTTTTACTGCCCATTTCCTGGTGGACTACGCCTTCTAGCGCGTTCCAAATATCTCGGGTTTTAATGGCACTGCTTTGGACGGGTTTACCGGCTTTCGCAAGGGAAGAGGATACCTTATCTATAAAAGATGGGGGAGCGATAGGAGCAAGATCAAAATCGTGAGAAATGACAGCGCCATCTGTTTTGGTTAATCCATACGCATCAATTTTTTTAATTTCGTAGGGAGCCTCTTTTAAGGATAAACGTCTGCAATCATGAGCTTTTAGTACTCCTCCAGCCAGCTCCCGAATTTTATCTAGATTTTCAGGGGTAAAGCTCTGTGTTGAAAGATAAGTGCGCGAGCCATCCGGCTGTTGAATGAAAGCAAAAATTTTATAATGAGCGCCTTCTAAATTCAACATTGTAATGGAATCTGGTTCTTTCGGTGAGGAAGGGGATTGTGCAGGTGCAATTGCTGTCATGATTAGTTTTAATTTAAATTTTAGCAGAAGATTTTACATTGAATAATTTTAACATTCAACAATGTTCTTTTAAAAAAAATGCATCCTTTAACTTTTAATTTTAAATTGACATCAAAATAATTTGCCTACTTTTATTATTATATTAAAATTGATACAATTTAGTGGGGTGATAATTATGGCAATAGCAAATACTCTAAGATTGGTTTCTTCTAGTCAAAGCAGTTATTTAACTACTTCCGCACGTCCAAATAAAGTTGTTTATTTCTCGGGAGTAAAGCCAGCACCAGCTATTGTACCCTTTCCCCCGTTTAAAATTTGCTTAGAAAAACCTGCACAGCTTCCGCCTGCAAATGTTTCACTTATCTCGCCCGTCCCAGCTCCTTCAATACGAACTACAGCTACACGAAATGATCCAGGCGGGAATCAAGCCTTGCTTGGCCCACTTGTGCTCAGTGGAACAGATTTGATCGGCGATTTTTCCAGCCATATCCGCAAAGGTTTTGATAGTTCAAATGTGATTTACGGTACGGAAAATCCGGTGGCTTTGGGAGCACTCGGACTGACGTCGGGATTCGGTGTCATTGCAGGGGGACTGAGTATCAAAGATGGTTTGCGAGAAGCAGAGCGTGCGAAGAAAATTAACGATGTCGCGGGACAAACGATGGCGAATTTGAAGATTGCAAAAGGGGGACTTCAGACAGCTACAGGGGCATTGATGGTTCCTGTGCGTGGTCTTACCATTGCCTCGCTTGCCACATCTTCAAGCGCCTGTGCGACAGTGGCTGGCGTATTGGGAAGTATCGCGGGTGTTTTTTCGAATGTGTTTGTGATCATCTTAGGTGTTGTGATGGGGATCAGAATTCGCGAACAGGTGAAATTCCGCAATGCATTTCAAAAGATCTTAAAGGATCCTGCTATTCCTGAAGAACAGCGCAATGCCCGTGCGCTGGAACATTTAAAACAACTCCTCACCGTAAGCCCTCAGGAAAGAGATCAGATTCGTGAAAAGCTGTTGTCTAAAGAAAAGAATCGCCTGTTAAATTACTCTATGCTCGCTGAGAAAATCGGGAAAAAAGAAAACAAGCTCCTTCAGAAAAAGGAAGCTTTATTTAAGCGTGTGACGAATGAAACATGTTTAACAGATGTTCGTGAAAAGGGAGTTTCAGAGGCGAAAAGCGTGATCGAATCGGTACAAAAGAGCGTCCGCAAAAATCTCATCTTGAATTCGATCGGGATCGCACTGATTGGAACGGGCATGCTTTTGGGAGCAATTTCGTTTATCTTCTTATTTCCGATTGCGATTACGGCTTCTGCTGTATTTGGTCTCGCTGTCAGTTTAGGATGGGTATTGATCGATATTTATGCTTTGGCTCAGAATTTCAACTCAAATAATCCGGGTCGTTACGATAAATTATTGATTCTGATCTCATCTTTGGTAGCTGTTGTGGCGATTGCCGCAGTATTCTTTTTTACAGGAGGCCTCGTGCCTCTGATTGCAGCTATCGTCGTCGGAACTGTCTGGTTAACGATTAATGCCGTTTGCTACTATCGTCTCTACCAAGTCGAAAAGAAAAAATCTGAGTCTGCTACTTCTTAAAAACGCGCCATCTAGCTAAGAGACTATCTACGAATTTGCAAGAACCATCTTCTGGGGCTTTTTGCGATCTTTTACACCGCCTTCCTCGACAATATGCAGCTTCGCATATTGGCTTCGTAAGGCGGCTTTAGTCGCTTCGCTCCTCGTAAGATCTCATCAAAAATCCCTCAGAATCTGATCAACTTGCAAAAATTCATAGACAGTCTCTAAGCTAAAAATATATGCAGTATCTTAGCGATTTTCTGTCTTATCTTGGTTCGGAAAAAGGACTCGCGCAAAATACGCTGATCTCCTATCGGCGCGATATCGAAATGTTTATTACCGTCCTAAAAGAAAAATCGATCGATACGGCACGTGAAGAAGATATTTTAGCTTTTCTCGCTGCTTTAAAAGCGCAAGATTATGCGACAAGTTCGATTTGTCGTGCGATTGTGGCGATCAAGATGCTGTTTCGTTTTTTGAAGCGGGAGCGTTTGATCGAAAAAGATCTGACGCAGCATCTGGATTCTCCGCGCATGTGGCAACTCATCCCGGAAGTTTTAACACCTTCTGAGGTAGATCTATTACTCAAAGCGCCCGATCCCTCAACTGCAACGGGGCACGCGACCATGCGATTTTACAGGTGATTTATGCCTCAGGCTTGCGGGTCTCAGAAGTGTGTGGCTTAAATTTGCATGATGTCGACGATACTGTTGTACGTGTCAAAGGCAAAGGGGGAAAAGAGCGGATCGTGCCGATCGCCGCTTCAGCTGTAGCAGCTATCGATCATTATCTGGTTACATTTAGACCAGACAATAAAGACACCCCGCTTTTCTTAAGTGAAAAAGGGAAACGGATCGAACGAACGCTAGTTTGGAAGCGGGTTAAACATTACGCCAAGCTGGCCGGTATTAGCAAAGTCATTTCACCCCACACCTTGCGCCACTCTTTTGCTACCCATCTTCTAGAAAATGGTGCGGATTTACGCATCATTCAAGAAATGCTGGGACATTCCAATATCGCCACCACTGATCGTTATACCCACATCAGCCAGCGTCATCTTACCGAAGCTTTTGAAAACTTTCACCCCAGACCTTAACCGTGCCCGAGCCCGTGTGCGTGCCCGATAAATTCGAGAAAAAAAATCGGGCACGGGCACGCACACGGACTCGGGCACGAAAAAAAATGAAATCGCCATTTGACTTATTTACGGCGATACGGTATAATGAAAATTCTAAAAAGATGGAGTATTTATGACTCATAAACATGATACAGTTAGATTAACCATCGATTTTCCCGCGGATCAACATACTTATATTAAAATGCTTGCCGCTAAGGAAGGTTTAAGTTTGCGACAATTTGTCATAGAGCATTTGCCTAATCTTGATAAAGGCAAGCGAAAAAAAAGACATAAAGATATCGATCAAGATGAGTTTGATGAACTTCTCAAAGATTTGCTTATTAAAAAGGCTCCTGTTCTGAAGAGATTAGCTAAAAAATGATCAAATTTCTGACCTTTGAAGAAGTTCTTCAATTGCACGATGCGCTTATCGAAAAATTCGGTGGTTTAAAAGGGGTAAGAGATATCAACCTTTTACTATCAGCAGTGGAGACTCCAAAAGGGAGCTATGTTTGGAGAAGATCTATATTATAGTATTTATGACAAAGCGGCAGCCTTGTTGTTTCATCTGATTCAAAACCATCCTTTCAATGACGGAAACAAACGAACTGGTTTTAGTGCGGCTTATTTATTTCTGAAAGCAAATAAAATACCGATTCTTTTTGATGATGATCAGTATGAGCATTTAGTAATAGAGGTCGCCAAAGGCAAAAGGACGAAAGAAGAAATCGCTTATTTTTTTGAACAGGGAAAAGAAAAAGAGTAATTTGTGGGCGCATAACGTTGCTCGTGCCCGAAAAATGTAACCACGGAGCGCACTGAGGCGGCTTTCGCCGCGAGAAACAATCATTTTCTTGCGCGCAATGCGCGCCTCGATGCGCTCCGTGATCTCAGTGGTTAATTCTTTTTATCCTTGCTGGGCGTCGGGCTCTTTCTTCTTTTTCAAGTGCGCATGCAGCCCTTCAATATAGGTATAGATCACAGGTGTTAGATATAAAGTCATGATCTGAGAAAAGATCAGACCGCCGACTACGACGATACCGAGAGCTTGCCGGCTTTTAGCAGTGGCCCCGCCGACGGCCAGAGCGATGGGCAAAGCACCCATCAAAGCGGCAAAGGTGGTCATTAGGATGGGACGGCACCTGACCATACAGGCGTGATGGATGGCATCGTGAATTGACATTCCGTGATGCTCGCGAGAATCATTGGCAAAATCGATCATGATAATCCCGTTTTTCATCACAATGCCGAGCAGCATGATCATGCCGACTACGGCGTAGAGTGAAAGATCTTGGCCAAAGATCATGAGGCTAAGGAGGCCCCCGAGGGCGGCAGGGGGGAGTGTCGACATCACGGTGATCGGCGGGAAGAAATTTTCATAGAGGATGCCGAGGATTACGTAGATGATGAAAAAGGCGATGATCATCAGGAATTTTAAATTGGCAAACGATGTTTGGAAAATGCTAGCCGAGCCTTGAAGTGAGGCGGGAACCGATTCGGGTAGAGTTTGTTTGGCTAAATTTTCCACGTCTTTTAAAGCTGTTTCTAATGGAACATTTGGCGCGACGTTGAAGGAGATTGTCGCGGAGGGCAATCCGTCGAGGTGATTAACAGTGAGTGGGCCGATGGTCTCAGTGACTTTACAAATGGAGGAAAAGGGGACCATTTCGTTGTTACTGTTGCGCAGCCAAATTTGCTTTAAATCAGTGGGATTGCGGTAAAAATGGGGGAAGGTCTCCATGATGGCGTAATATTGATAAGTGGGTGTGTTAATGGGGGAAAGATTACTTGTCGCAAAGGCTAAGTTGAGCGCGTTTTCGATTTCTCTAGCGGAGATGTTGTATTGGGAGGCGCGATCGCGAAGAATTGTGATATGCGCTTGCGGTTGAGTGATGTCCATGTCGCTGGAAACGCCGGTGATGGCTTTAAGTTCTTTCATCTTTTGTTCCATCATCGGGCCGTACTTATATAGATCTTCCGGTTTTAAGGTTTGAAGGGTGTATTGATAGTCACCGCGGCTAACTGTTGTTCCGGCTTGGAGGTTAATTAAGGGAAGAGGTTTTAAGAACACGCGACAACCGGGGATTTGATTGGCGATCGGTGATAAGTGATGCAAAAGTGGCATCAGCTGCATTCGGTCGTGGATCGGCTTAAGACGCAAATACATCACGCCTTCATTATCTTGGGGGTAGGCACTGACGCTAAATACTGAGTCGACGTTGGAGTCTTCGCGGAGGATCTTAGCGAGTCTATCGGTGTAATCGGCGATTTGGAAGGGGGAAGTGCCGTCGACGGTTTGGATATAAGCTTCGACGAGGCCTAAGTCATCAGGGGGTAAAAAGTCTTTGGGGAGTTTGATTACGAGGAAAATCGATAATGCTAAACTGCCCAGACCAACTAGGAGTACAAGAAAACGGTGGCGTAGCGCCCAATTGAGGGAAGGGGAATAGACGGCGAGGATTTTTTCATTGAGGCCATGAGAGATTTTTTGTACGAAAGTTTTTTTGCGCTCTTCATGAGCCGCAGGAATAAAACGACTGCACATCAAGGGAGTTAGTGACAGAGAGATCATCCCGGAGATGAAGACGGTGACGACAATGGTGACGGCGAATTCGTGCAGAATACGTCCAATAATACCTTCCATAAAGATGAGGGGAATGAAGATGGTGCAAAGACAAAGTGTCATAGATAAGATGGTGAAGCTGATCTCTTTAGAACCATTCATGGCAGCGTCATAGGGACTTTCTCCATGTTCGACGTGGCGTACGATATTTTCTAAGACGACAATCGCATCATCGACCAGATAGCCGATAGCAAGTGTGATGGCCAGCAAAGAGAGAATATCGATTGTGAATTTCATGTGTAGCATGACGATGAATGTACCCAGGATCGATAAGGGAATGGTAATGACGGGAATGATGGTATCGCGGAAAGTGCCTAAGTAGAAGAAGATCACGACGACGACGAGTAGGATGGCAAGGCCAAGTGTCAATTGCACGTCATGAACTGAATCCCAGATGAATTCCGATTGATCAAAAAAACGGATGACGCGTACAGATCCGGGAATTTCTGCTTGGAGGGTAGGAAGAAGGTCATTGATTCGCTCGATAACCTGCAAGGTATTGGCGCCGGGCTGTTTGGTCACAGCTAAAATGATACTGGGCGCGTCGTAGTTTTGCTCATAGTAGTTGGTGATGATTTTATCGTCTTGCACGCTGTCGATCGCATGGCCAATATCGCGAAAGCGAACAATCGAGCCATCTTCATTTTTGATGATGATCGGATCGTAAAGTGCAGCAGGGATCAGCTGTCCGTTACAATCAATGGTATATTCACGGTTTTTACCAAAGAGCGTACCGACAGGCAGATAGACGTTGGCATCTTGGATCGCTTGGCCGACGTCATTGATCCCGATCCCTTTGGCGGCCATTTTTTGCGGATCGACGCGCAGGCGCACAGCATACGGTTGTCCGTAAGTGGTGACTTGTGAAACACCTTCCACGATACTGATGCGCTGACCGAGTACAGAAAAGCCATAATTATAGAGGTCGCCTTGTGTCAAAGTGGGTGAGGTGAGCGCGAGAAATAGAATCGGCGAAGCGGTGGGATTTGTTTTAGAATAAGTGGGAGCGTAAGGAAGATCTTTAGGCAGCTGAGGCGTGGCGGTGTTGATCGCAGCTAGCACGTCGGGAGCCGCCAAATCGATGTTGCGATCGAGGTGGAATTGCAACACGATGGTGGCGCTACCCGTGTAACTTGTGGAGGAGAGGGTCATCAAACCCTGAATCGTGGTAAATTGTTGCTCGAGTGGGACGACGACGTTATTGGCTACAGTTTCGGGATCAGCGCCGGGCCAGTCAACCGTAACTGTGATGGTCGGATAATCGACGTCGGGAAGATCGCTGACAGGGAGTGCGATGTAGGCCAAAACGCCAAAAAACGCCAATGTGAGCATCGCCAAAATCGTCATTACGGGGCGTCGGATAAAAACTGCCGAAAGGTTCATTGCCATTCTCCTGTATCTTCAAGGGGATTTTTAACATCGACTTTCATGCCGGGATACAAATTGAGCTGTCCTTCAATGACGACCACATCTTTTGCGGTAATGCCCGATTCGATTGAGATATAGGAATCGTCGAAGCGCTGACCGATTTTGACCGGCTTATCGATAATCGATGAATCGGCTTTGACGACAAATACGTAATGTCCCTTTTGTCCCACCATCACGGCTTGATTAGGCACCAAAATGGCATTTTTTTTCTCGGAGAGGATCAGACGCACGTCGACAAAGTGCCCCGGCCATAAGATTTTCTCATCATTGGGAAGGGTCCCTTCGAGGAGGATCGCCCCGGTATCCGTATTGACTTGATTATCGATCAAAGTCAAATCGCCGGAAAAAGAATGCTTATGCGCGGGGTCGGGATAGACGACGAGCTTGAGTTCACCTGCGCGCTGTTTTTCTTGAATGGTGAGGAGGTCAGTTTCCGGCACCCAAAAATCGACGAGGATGGGTTGGATTTGATTGAGTAGAGTAAGTTCGGTGTTAGCATTGGCATCGACATAATTACCGGGTTTTACCTGCAGTTTTCCCGTTATGCCATCTACGGGCGACATGAGATAGCAATAACCCAAATTGATTTGTGCTGCTTCAAGATCCGCTTTGTTCTGTCCGATCGTGGCTTCACTGGTCAATACGTTAGTGACGTATTGATCGTAATTGAGTTGCGAGATGAAATCCTGTTGAACGAGGGGAGCATAGCGCGTTGTCGTCTCGCGATTGTAATGCAGCGTAGCTAACGTTTGCGCCAATTGCGCTTTCGATTTAGCAAGCGCGGCTTCATAAGGCCGCGGGTCGATCAGTAGGAGTAAATCCCCGCGTTTTACTTCCTGACCTTCGGTAAAATACTGCATATAAATCGTGCCTGACACTTGCGACATCACCTGCACACTCGTTTTGGCCACCATATGGCCGATATAATCCACATAGTAGGGCACATCACAGACGAGCGGTTTTGTCACAGTTACTTCGTGGAGTTTAGGCGGGGGAGCAGGAGGTTTCTCGCAGCTGGTAAACGCCAGCAAAGAAAACAGGGTAAATGCGATGAGATTAGACCTCTTTCTAAACCCCATTCGCTTGTTAAAATTGACCTTTTTGGCATCTTCATCACAAAATTTTTCACCCATGTGTTTACACATGCTCTCAAAATTTTGCGGTGAATCTGCACAAAAGCTGTAAATTTTTCCAAGCAAAGCAAATTTCGAAAGAGGTCTATTAGACCTCTTTCTAAACCCCATTCGCTTGTTAAAATTGACCTTTTTGGCATCTTCATCACAAAATTTTTCACCCATGTGTTTACACATGCTCTCAAAATTTTGCGGTGAATCTGCACAAAAGCTGTAAATTTTTCCAAGCAAAGCAAATTTCGAAAGAGGTCTATTATTTTTCTTCATGAGACGATACCTCATTGATTTGATGTTGTAAAATTTGATCGACCGACTTTTCTGTTTCGCAAATATTCACTTCTTCGAGATTGCCGAATGGAGTGAGGTAAGTCGGGGATAGAATACCTGTGGAATAGGCTAAATTAGCCATGGAAGTGTACCATTGTTGAAATGCGTTTGCTTGCTGCGCTCTGGCATCGGCCACCGAACTTTGCGCAGATACCACATCGATGATCGTATTCGTGCCTTGCTTGTATTGACTTAAAGAAACGCGGTATTGCTCTTCGGCTGCCGCTAAAAAGGCCGTGGCGAATTTGAGGGTGTCAAACGAGACGCGCACGCTGTAATGGTAGCTTGTCACTTCTTTGATCATCTGCAATTCGACCTGTTTCATCTGCTCTTCAGCTGCTTTACGATTGGCTTTGGCGATTTTGATCGCATTGCGGTAGTAAAATCCCTGAAACAGCGGCATAGAGACGCTAAAGGTGCTAGTGAAATTGTACTTATCGTGCAGTCCATTATTGTAATAATCCTTACCGATGTCGAATGAGTAGTTAAACTGCGGCAACCATTGCCGTTGAGCCGCTTGCAATGTTTTGGCTTTCGAACGCAGATTGGCTTCTGAAGCGAGCAAGTCGGGTCGGTTTTGCATCGCCACTTCGATTAATGTTTCAACCGGTGGGACGATGTCGTTTTCCGGCAGCGTTGTCGGCATATCTTGGGTTTTCAATTTCATGTTGGCAGGTAATCCCATGTCATTGAGCAAAGTGGTGTAAGCGTTTTCCACATTTTGCTGCTGAGCTGTCCACGTCGTTTGATTTTGTAGCAGCTGCGTCGTAGCTTGCAGGACATCGGAAACATCGCGTGTGCCGGTATTAAATCCCATTTGCGCGGCATCGAGAGTGAGCTGAGCGGTTTCGACGTTAGCCAGATCTGCGATTAACAGCTGTTTTTGATAGGCATAGTTGTAAAAATCGTTCATAATTGTCGAAAGCAAAGTCAAAATCGCATCGTTGTGTGTCCAATCGGCGTTATACAGCGCTTGCCGCGCCGCTTCAGAGGTCGCGCGTAAGGTGCCAAAATCGTAGATCAAGTAGGTCACGGAGAGTTGCGGCGCCCAAATCGTATAGTAAAAATCGGTCACTGTAATTTGATTGAGCTGCGATGAGGAATTGGGATTGGTGGGAGGCGCAGCGACACCGACAGGCGCTGCGCCGAGATTGGAATTAAAGCTCGGCTGGCGCGCGCGTTGATAGAAAAAATCACCCGTGAAGGCGGGAAAAAATTCACTTTGCGTTTGGCCATAGGTCGCTGCAGCTGAGCGCGCTTGCGCCCAAGTGATTTTGGTCTGGACGTTGTTCGTGAGCGCAATGTCGATCAATTCGGCAAGACTGTAACCCTCGGCTTCTTGATTGGGGAGCTCAGGCGGATCGTCGGAGAGCTTCATCGGCTTGACATTTTTTGGGGGAACCCAAGCTTGGGAAGGGGAGCGCGGGGCGTAGCTCCACGGATCGATGACGGCGCGGTTGGGATAGCATCCACCGCATGTCATCATAATCAGCGAGCAAGCTGGAAGGGCCAATCGTCGAATCATCCGCGCCTGTTGAGGGTATCAATTAAAAAATTTAATATACCCTATTGCGCAGTATAGCTACCCCAGCTTTTTGGTCAAAAGTTCATTGACGACGGCAGGCGAAGCTTTGCCTTTAGTGAGCTTCATGACTTGACCGACGAGGAAATCTAAGGCCCGTCCTTTACCGGCTTTATAATCTGCAACTGACTGAGGATGAGCATTTAAGACTTGATCGACAAGCGGCTCAATACTCGAGGTGTCGGCCATCGGCTGATAGTCCGGATTTTTTTTCACAATCGTCTCCGGATCTGCGTTTGGGGCTGCGACCATGTCGTCTGCCACGCTTTTAGCGATCTTTCCGGTGATTGTTCCGCGCTCGATCAACTGCACGAGTTTACCGACATGGGCGGCGGGGATGCCAGAGTCGAGGAGTGTTTTGCCTGTGTCTTTGTAGCGCCCGGTGAATTCCACTGTGATCCAATTGCAGACATTTTTCGGGCTGTTGCACACTTGCAAAGCTTCTTCGAAATAATCGGCGAGTTGTTTTTCATTGATCAAGATTGCTGCCGAGCCCACCGGGAGCAACAATTCTGTGATGTAACGCTTATAGCGTTGATGGGGAAGCTCAGGCAGAGCAGCTCGCACAGCTTCGATGTAATCTTCCGTAAGGATAATCGGCGGCAAGTCGGGTTCTGGAAAATAGCGGTAATCGTCAGCATCCTCTTTTTGCCGCATCAAAATCGTCTCTTTTTTGTCCGGATCGAAACGATAGGTGCCTTTGGTGATCACTGTGTCGGGATCTTCGTGCGGATGGGTAGAATAGAGGCGGATTTGACGGCGGATTTCCGATTCAATTGCCATCTCCATGTTGCTAAACGAATTGAGGTTTTTAATTTCAATCTTGTTGCGGAGCTTTTTCTCATTTTTGGGTCGCACAGAGATATTGCAATCCACGCGCAGCGAGCCTTCTTCCATGTTGCAATCGGAGGCGTCGAGATATTGCATGATAGCTTTAACCGCCATAGCAAAACCGACCGCTTCTTTGGGAGAATGCATGCAAGGTTCGGAGACGATCTCGATTAATGGCACACCCGCACGGTTAAAATCCACGCCGGCAAAGGTGCTGAAATGTTTGAGCATGCCGGCATCATCTTCGAGGTGGGCGTGATGCAAGGCAAAATGTTTGCTCTCGCCGCCGAGCTCGACGACAATCGAGCCGCCGATGACAATCGGCTGTTCAAACTGAGTGATTTGGAAATTGCGTGGACTATCGGGATAAAAATAGGATTTGCGATCAAACTTGGAAAATGGCGCAACTGTAGCGTGAACCGCGCAGCCAAATTGGACGGCTTTATGCACGGCTTCTTTGTTGAGAATAGGTAACGCTCCC
Source organism: uncultured Verrucomicrobiae bacterium (assembly GCA_963839895.1). Lineage (GTDB taxonomy): Bacteria > Chlamydiota > Chlamydiia > Chlamydiales > Rhabdochlamydiaceae > CAJCIW01. Next base: position 790,134 of record CAWIWQ010000001.1, on the reverse strand, counting down.
GGCTGACCGGTGCACAGCACGCCGATGTTGGTGTTAGGTTCATCGCCAAAATGATTGGGCACAGCGCTAAAAATCTTGGTTTTAGTATTTAGCTGAACGTGAATTTCCAACCCGATAACAGGTTCCCAATTTTCATACAGCACATCGCTCATGACGACACCTCTTTGTCAAATAGCGGCGGAATTTTCTGTGTGTAATCGGTAGCTTTTTCATACGCCCCGGCAAACTGCAATACTTGAGCGTCGTGCAATTGAGGACCAACGAGCTGCAAACCGAAGGGGCGGTGGTCAGCGCTAAAACCGCAAGGTACACTGATCGCCGGCAGGCCGCAAAGATTAGCAGCAATCGTGAAAATATCTTGCAGATACATTTGGATCGGATCGTGAATTGTACCAATCGGAAAAGTCGTCAGCGGTGAGGTCGGCATAGCGATCATCTGACAGGTTTCAAAGGCCCGTTTAAATTTTTGGATCATTGAGGCCCGCACCTTTTGTGCTTTTCTGTAGTACGCATCTTGAAAACCAGAAGATAAAACGTAGGTGCCGAGCAAAATTCGCTTTTTCACTTCAGGTCCAAAGCCCTCTTGCTTGGAAAAATCGTATACTTCTTCTAAAGTCTTCGCGCGGGATGAGCGTTTACCGTAGCGGATCCCATCAAAACGGGCTAAATTAGTCGAGGCTTCAGCGGTGGCTACGATGTAGTACACAGCAACCGAGTATTTGAGTAGATCCAGATCGATATCGACGACTTTGGCACCTAAGTGTTTAAGCACTTCAAGCGCTTCTTTGAACTTAGCTTTGGCGCCGTCGTGGAGTTGATCGAGAAAATGCCAAGGCACGCCGATCACTTTGCCGCGAATATCGCCTTGCATGTGCTGACGATAAGGCTCGGGTTTTCGATCGAGACTCGTCGAGTCGTGCGAGCAGTGACGCCCCAGCACTTCTAGGGTCAAAGCGGCGTCGGCAACAGTGTGCGTTAAGGGACCAATTTGATCGAGCGATGAGGCGAAGGCTACAAGTCCAAATCGCGACACGCGTCCATAAGTCGGTTTGTAACCGACAATGCCGCAAAAGGAAGCCGGCTGACGGATAGAACCGCCCGTATCACTTCCTAAGGCAATCGGACAATATCGAGCAGCGACAGCCGCAGCTGATCCTCCCGACGATCCTCCCGGTGAACATTGCAAATCCCAGGGATTTTTGGTGATTTGATACGCCGAGTTTTCTGTGGAAGATCCCATCGCAAACTCATCGAGGTTAGTTTTGCCCACTAACAAGGCATCTTCTTCTTCCAATAATCGGACAACGGTGGCGTCGAATACAGCGCGATAATTTTCTAAAAATCGAGACGCACAGGTCGTGATTTCTCCTTTGACGAGGATGTTATCTTTAAGTGCGATCGGAACACCGGCGAGTTTGCCAAGCGGCTTGCCGGCTTTGCGCTTGTGGTCGAGAAGTCGCGCTTTTTCCAGCACTCTCTCAGACATCACCGATAAAAACGCCTCGATTTTGGGCTCAAAATGCGCAATGCGCTTTAACGTGGATTGGGCGATCGCCTCAGCGGATACCTCGCCGTTACAGAATAGTTCGCGCAGCGCCTCAGCAGATAAGCGATACATCGCTAACAACCTCTCAAGAATGTGTAGATTTAATTACGGGAGGCACGCGGATCATACCCCCGACATGGGCTGGAGCATTGGCCAAAAACAGCTCTTTTGAAAGAGTTTCGCCGATTTTATCTTCCCGCAGCACGTTAGAGACGGTCTCAAGCACGCTATAGCACGGTTCAACACCTGCCGTATCCACCTCATCTAACAGGTCGATATACTTGAGAATTCTCGTCAGCTGGGTATGTAAAGCTTTTTTTTCTTCCTCGCTGCAGGCGATGTGGCACAGTTTTGCTAGTTTTTCTAACTCTTTTTCATCAAATTCCGCCATGACAACTACCCAAAATGTAATCGATGTACTATGATAGCCCTAAGATACACACCTGTAAAGGGAAATTATGAGTCTATCCGGAATTAAGTTCTTTTTTATATTTGGATCTTTTTGGGATCTCTTCAGCCATTTTTGTCGGCCAGGTGTTTACACCTTGCCCTCAAAAAATGGCCGAAGATCTCAACAAAAATTTCCTAAATCTAAAAAACTCGTAAATTCCGGATAGACTCATGCAAACGATTATCATTTATGCCGATGAAGGGGTGAGCGGGGACTCTCTCAAACATCTGATTCACAATTTGGAACAAGAAATGGACCCCACCTCCTGCACACTCAGCAGGAAAGACGCCAAGCAACTGCTCTCGGAAGATTGGGATAAGACCGCTTCCTTACTGATTATTCCCGGTGGAAGAGATGTCTTTTACCACGCCTCGCTCGAAGGACAGGGTACTGATAAAATCCGCAGTTATATTCATGCCGGGGGCAACTACCTGGGGATTTGCGCTGGGGCTTATTTTGCTAGCGGGATGATCGAATTTGAAAAAGGGGGATTGCTTGAAGTGTGTGGACCCCGTTCGCTCGCCCTATTTCCCGGCACTGCCAAAGGACCTGCCCTAACCCTTGCCAAAGGAAAACATGCCGGTACAGCTAAAATTTCTTGGGAATCTAGCGATTGCCATGTTTATTTCAGCAGCGGTTGTTTATTCGAAAAACCCGAGAATCACCCAGGTGTTACCGCTTTAGGTCATTACCTGGATTTACCCAATCAACCTCCGGCCATTCTCGATATTAATTTTGGTCAAGGCAAAGCCCTACTCAGCGGTGTCCATCTCGAATACACATCCCACTTGATCAATCGCGATGATCCCCACCTTACGCATGTAATCCCCACCCTCGAACGCGCCGAGGCGACTCGTCGCCAAATTTTCCGCTCCTGCCTCGAAAAACTCAGCATCCCTTTAAAAAGATAAACCACGGAGCTCACGGAGGCGCGCTTTGCGCGCGGGTAGTTATATTTTCTTCTAACTTGCCCGAGCCCGTGTGCGTGCCCATGCCCGATTATTCTGGAAAAAAACCGAGATCACAGTCGAAACAGATGAAAAATATGTTATTAACCCAACTTGTTCCCTATCTGTCCAGCAGATGTGGATGCGATTTTTTGGCATGATTTGAAGCCAAATTTTAGACATACTTGAGAAAGTAGGCAAAATTTGGCTTCAAATCAGGACATAAAAGCCGCGCCACGGATGCTTTGACGGTAGGGGCAAGTTGGGTTATTAGTCATTGATGTTTGCTCCTGAATCAATCAAGACTTTCAAGAGTTGATTTTTTGTCTGATCTTCTAGTTTGGATTTGGTCAATAGCTGCATGGGATGATGTCCCTTCCAAGAAACATTGGGACTGGCTCCTAATCGGATTAGAGCTTTTAATAACATTACCCCTTGTTTACCCTTTAATTGTTTTCTGTAAAATTGATTGCCAAGAAGTTCCGCGATTTGAGGATCTCTTGCACCGCAGTCTCGCATAAATTGCAAAAGTAGATCGTGATTTCCTCTGTCTGCTTCCTTTAGAGAATCAATGTATTGTCTACGATAGCCACTTTCTTTGTTTAAATCTTCAGGCCAAACAGGGTGAGCACATTTAAACGCAAGTAGGTAACTGTCAGAAACTAAACGGGAAAAACGTCCATTGCCATTTTCAAAGGGATGAATAAAAACTAAACGATGATGAATGCGTGCAGCTCTTTCTAGAAAAGTTAACTCGATTGCATCCTTAGACCAGAATATTACTTCTGCACATAATTCGGACAACTGTGCGACGATTAAACTAGGATGAACACCGATTGAAGTGATCGATTTTCTATATTTTCCTGCCCATTCCCAAACATCTTGGAACATGTCTTTGTGAATGATTTGCAGTTTTTTGGGCTGAAACCAAGTCGCAGGATCTGCGACATTTGGACGTAGATATTTCCTTTGAGCAATATACCGAACGTGATTCAAAAATTGGGATTTCGGCCGCGCCAAAGCCTCGCGGTTCGACGATCGTAAGTCGCCCCATATTGCTAATATTGGGCGACTTACGATCGTCGAACCGCGAGGACTTTCGCGTCAGCCCAAATCCGATTTTTGAATCACGTTCGGTATAGATATATTTTCGGCTTCTACTCTGTTAAGGTCATTTAAATCTTGTACCCAAACCGGAATTAACCCACTACAATCGGAAATCGGTGTGGAGTTTTCAGGAAAAATGAATTTTTTCACCGCTATTCTTCCCAAAGTTTAGTATTTGAATCTAATAGTTGATCTTCTTCTTCTTTTAGAAGCATATCCATAAAATGATCATCGGGATGTTGTTTTTCTAAACTCATGGTTCCTTTGAGATAGTGAATGTGTTTCTTTGCAATTTTTTTTGCTTGTTTGAGTCGCAGAACATCAATGGGTTCTCTAAGCAAAGGAATGATGATAAGATCGCAGGCAAGTGCATCTAGAATTTTGTTAAGAGATGATAAATTCGCATCTCTTTGTCCTTGTTCAATGCGAGAAACAGTCGATTGAGGTACATTTGCCCTCTTTGCAAGAATTCTTTGGGACATTCCCAGCTGTGTTCGAATCAATTTTATGAGAGCGCCTATCGATAGCGATTTAAGTGCTGTTTTCGCTTTATGTGCAGCCTGTGCAATTTCTTTGATGAGGACCTTTTCAGAAGTTGACGATCGTTTCATAATGTGAACCTCATAATTTTATGATAGCATTTATGCTGTAAATTTCAACATTTTTTATGCCAATGAGGCATCAAATGCTTAGATTTTTATAGCATATATGCTATGAGAATTGCTTGGGGGATTAAAAAAATAATGACAAAAGAGAATCCGTTTTCATAAGATGAAAATAGATCTATGGAGGATTCGAACATGAAGTGTTTGACTGTTGTCGCATTTATTCTTGTTATCATCGGAGCGCTCAATTGGGGACTGTGGGGCTTTTTTCAATTTGATTTAGTCGCGTGGCTTTTCAATGGTAACACCACTTGGCTCAGCCGCTTGATTTACGCCATCATCGGTTTAGCCGGTTTGTGGTGCTTGCGTTTACTGGGTCGTTGCGGTCACATGTGCTGCTGCTCGTCCAATTGCCGCTGCACAAAAAAATAAGCGCCTCCCTTTAAACAAGGGTTATGGGCATTTAGCAATGAGCGAAACGCAATTCACTTTTCAATCAGTGCTCCCGGTTTCGCGACACGATGCTTTTGCTTGGCATTTGCGTCCCGGCGCACTCGAACGCCTCGTGCCGCCATGGGTTAATGTTAGCTTTAAGTATCCGCTGGCTAGACCCAATGAAGAAGGTGGAAAAGTCGTCATGCAGATTAAGTGGGGACCCTTTTCCTTGAATTGGGTCCTCGAACATCGCCAGTTTATTCCCAACCAAGAATTTTCTGACATTCAAGTTCAAGGGCCCTTTCGACACTACACGCACCGACACCACTTTACCTCGCTCGATGCTCACTCGTGCCAACTCTCCGATGAAATCACCTACGAGCTGCCGCTGTTAAATCGCAGGATTGAAAAAGAATTCACTCGTCTATTCTCGTGGCGACAGGTAATTTTGCGCGATGATTTACAGATGCAAGCGCGCTACCCCTCCGTGCCTTTGCGCATTTTACTCAGTGGATCTTCTGGATTTATCGGCTCAAAACTTATGTCTTTTTTGCGCTTACTGGGTCATGATGTCGTCCGACTCGTCCGTCGTAAAGAAGAGCTCAAAGAAGATGCGATTTTCTGGGATCCCAATCATGGACAATTTCAAAAAGAAGCCTTCGAAGGATTTGATGCCGTGATCCATCTCGCCGGAGCAAATATTGCTGAAGGCCGTTGGACCAAGCAAAGAAAAGAACAGCTATTTTTAAGCCGTTGCCGCGACACCTGGCTACTCTCTCAAGTCTTATGCCGACTTTACCAGCCACCCAAAACAGTCATCACTGCTTCGGCAATCGGTTTTTACGGCGATCGCGGCGATGAAGAATTGACCGAAGAGAGCGCACAAGGGAAAGGATTTCTTGCCGATTTATGCGACAAATGGGAAAAAGCGACCGACGCGATTGAAAATCGGGGCGCACGCGTCGTGCATCCACGTTTTGGAGCCGTCTTAAGCGCTCAAGGAGGCATGCTGAAAAAAATGCTTCCGCTATTTCATCTAGGATTAGGAGGAAAACTCGGTTCGGGTCGTCAAAAGATCAGCTGGATTGGCATCGATGATCTTCTGGGAGGCATCTATCATATTCTGATGATCGAAGAACTCAGTGGACCAGTCAATCTCGTGGCGCCGAATCCTGTTTCCCAAGCCGAATTTACAAAGATGTTAGCTAAACAATTGCACAGACCCGCATTCTTCCACCTTCCGGCAAGCCTGCTAAAAGTGGCCTTTGGAGAGATGGGAGAAGAAGTGTTTCTCAGCAGCGCGCGCGTCATTCCGGAGAAATTAATTCAAACAGGATACGTCTTTCGCTATCCCAATTTACAAACCGCTTTAGATTATGTGATTTAATCGGGCACGGGCACGCACACGGGCTCGGGCGCGATTTATTACGGGCACGATTTAGGCAACGGAAATTTCTTTTTCCAATTTTTCGGTCATCGTATAGCAGTGGCTGATTTTAGCTTCGTCGAGCCAGGTCACATTTGAGTGGACGATCATGTCGACGCTATCGAGATAGTCGCTGACGGCGCGTTGATACCGATCACCCATTTTCTGTGCGAGCTTTTGCATTTCGGAGGCGTGCTTAAGAAAATCGCTTTTAGCGCGTTGCTGTGCGGCGGTGATTTGGTCTTTATTGCCTTCTTCATAGAGGACGATGAGGGTGCCGATATCTGAGCTGATCTTATGTTGAAGATCGTGTAGGGCTTGTTTATTCAGTTCAATTCCTTTAGCCCGTCTACGGGGCCGATAGGTTTTCATTTTTCTCAATCGAGGACCCATAAGCTTTTCTCCTGCTTAATTTTATTATTAAATTTATTAATATATAATTTCAATTAATTAATTTTAGTATTGAATGTTAATGAGTTATAGTGACATAATTGCCAAAATTTTAAACGAAGGTCAACTATGCTGCACACCGTTGCGATTTGTCTTCAATTACTCGCCCATCCGGCTTATGCCACACTGATCGCTCCCTTAGCTGCGATGAGTGCTTCTCAGAGCACTGAGGATACAGAGGATGATGAGTTCGACGAAGACGAGACCGGTGAGGTCGACGAAGATATCATCATCGACGATGAGATCAACACCAACGACGACGAAGGCGTCACCAACTAATTCTTTCTTTAACCACTGAGATCACCGAGGGCACCGAGGCACGCCTTGCGCGCAAGAATAGAAGAAATCTTGCAGCGGAGCTGCCTCTGTGCTCTGGTTTATTATTTTCCATCTCTTTTTAATTAAAATTAATTCAGAAAAAACATTTTTAAAAATGTTAATTATTTACTTGAATAGTTAATAATTTGAATTTATTATTAGAACATGGGGCGATAATTAGAATAGACAGGAGGATCTCATGGCCGGTAAGGTGTCTGGTAATCCTTGGGTGAGTATTTGGACGCAGCCGAGGAAGACCATCCGATCAATTGTCACTACGGATCCTAAATACGGCTTTTATCTCTTGTGCGCTGTCTATGGACTTCCCATGGCATTTAATCTCGCCCAGAGCTTTTATTTAACTGCTTCCATTCCTCTATGGGCCGTAATTCTCGGCTCTCTTCTGGTGTGTACTTTTTTAGGAATGATCGGAATCTCGATTTCAACTTGGCTTTTGCAAGTTACAGGACGTTGGATCGGCGGCAAAGGAACCTTTCAAACCATTCGCGCTGCGGTTGCCTGGTCAAACGTACCTAATTTTGTCACGGTGTTGATGTGGATCGTCTTACTCGCGATTTTTGGGGGGAGTGTATTTGCCCCGTCCTTCACAGAAACCCGTTTTGTCGGATTTCAAGCAGGAGCGGTATTTTTAATATTTCTGATCCAATCGGTCATCTCGGTTTGGGGATTTATCATCCTTCTGCACACACTCGGCGAAGTTCAAGGATTTTCAGCATGGAAAGCTCTCGTCAACGTGATCATCCCTTTTGTGATCGTCGTCGGGATTTGGTTACTTTTAGGATGGGCTCTATCGGGAACGGGATCAATAAGTCATTAATAATAATGGAGAGGGTATGGAAAAGAGCATTTTCGATGCGATCAAAGTAATCGTTATCACTACTGCTACAGCGCTTGTCATGTCCTTCACTACGCTCATTGCGGGGACCTCACCAGCTGTAGAAAAGGTCGCTGTGCCAAAAAGCGATCCGAACTGGCAAGAGTTTCATTCTGTCGTCGGCAAATGCACGATGAAATTCCCTAAATATCCCGATCATCTCTCGGAAAAAATGCGCCTGCCCGAAGAAGGGTTTGATCTAAAATACGATGCCTACATTTCAGCGATCGATCAAAAGACGGTATTTCTTCTGCTGATTGCTCAATATCCTGACTTTGTGGACGAATCTTATGCGCGCATGAGCTTAGAGGGGTTTTTAAACGGCATTTTGACACATAACCCTAATAATCAATTAATCTTTGCCGATCTATCTCTTGTAGGCGGACACGAAGCGCTCGATTTTTTCATCCGCACCGGCAGCGTCTATTTTAAAGGTCGCGCACTCATGGTGAAAAACAGCCTGTACTTGATGGCGATGGAATGTGAAGTGCAAAATTACGACGAAGGCAGCTACAACGCCTTTGTAGATTCTTTCCATCTCGCACAATAAATTTACTAGCCTCTCCGCAAGCGATCTCTCATTAGACGGGATCGCTTGTAACCATCATTTTCATCACGCGGTATTTCAAGCTCTCAGAATTGTTGACAAATTCTTGCATGGGTAGATCGCAATCGTATTGCGTCGCGCGATACAAACGCATCGCATCAGACATAAATTCAGGCCCTTTGATCGGACCCGTTTCGCCGCGGATGCAGCGCTCGATCCAACTCGCCGCTTCAATCAAAGAGTCTGCCACATAATCGGATAATGACTCAACGAAGGGGTGGATCCAATTATCGACATGCACCCCAAGAATGGAGGCATTAGTCATACGATAGTGGGTTTCTTTGGGGGCAAAAGCAATCAAGGGGATACGGTTCATTTTGGCCCACATCATTTCAGAACCAACTCCGATGCTGCGCCGCTGCCTCAGATCGACCAATACAAAATCACTACAGTAGACCATCAACATATCGCGGCCAAACACCGAGCTCTGAACTGACAGATCATCACTGCGTAACGCCGGATTTAAAAAGGCTAAATCATACTCGGGCAAGGCTTTTCGCAGAATGTCGAGCTCGATCTCTGTCCAATAGAGTTCGGTAGACAGCTCATGCCCTTTTTTGATGGTTCCAGCGAGATATACGGCTAGTTGATTAGAAGGTAAAGGTGAGTTTTCCCTGTGCATACGGCGCTCCGTTAAACTTGTAGTATTTGCCATGGTGATTGTCGTGATCTTTGATCAAAATCCATCCACCAAAATTATACCCGCCGCCAACCGAGGCGTGCAAGGCATGCCTTAGCTTGTATTTTAAGTCGAGCTCCACCCCTGTGGAATACACCTCAAAGATCCCGTTATGAAATCGGCCAATCCCGTTCTTGGCGCGCATCGGGAAACGATAAGGCCGGCCAAAACTGGCCACTTCAACCGCAGCTGCCCAATGGCAATCGAATAAATATTCAATCGATACATTCACCGGAAAGATGCCGTTAATTTGCCAATGTTTGCTCGGATGCCAGTCAATCCCTAAAATCGGCACTAAATAGCCATTCTGTACACCGACGTAGCCCGCCCAACCGATATGCATACCGAGTGTAGGTGAGTAGCAATAGCGACCCCACATCAGCCCATAATAAACACCGGTTTGCCCAAAATTAAACGTCTGAGCATCCACCGAAACGCCCGTTGATAACACCCAGCGCCAATTTTTGACGGATGTGCTGACCCAGCCTACTGATGCATTAACAAAGTGATAGTCATCGCCGCGAAAACGGGGATTGCGCGCCCAATTAAAGTCTAAAAACGAATAACCGACCTTCCAGCTTAACGAATTATTCGGCGTTAAATAGTGAGAGTAATACAGAAAGCCGTGCGCATCTTGATAAGTCTCATGAGATCCCTTCACAGAATGGGTCCGAAATCTGGCATCCCACACATAGCGATATTCCCCATCGAAATGCACCGGATGATCTTTACTGACAAAGCCGTAATCGGTGATTAATTCATACGAGCTCGTCAAGAAACATATCGGAATCAAAGCAGCTAAATGGCGCAGTTTCACTAAGGTGCTCCCTGATCAATTTTTTTAGTATGTAAAATTGCTGATTTAAAAAAAAGAAAAGTGATGACAAGCTGCTCGAGATGATTTCATCCCGTAAAATATCCTCGAAAAGCCCCTTCAAATCTCATAAGCCCTGGTTTATGGACGTTCTCTAAAAAAATAAGTTTGAAATCCGGTAGGTTTTGGCTTATGTTTTCAGGATATGAGGGTATATTGCAGCATAATCAGCACTTTTCTTTCTTTGTCTCTTTTTGGGGCTTCGCAGACATTTCTTCCTCAAGGGCCAGCGCCTCTGAGCGCTCCTATCGTGACTTCTCCGGCTGGTCCTGCGATGAATCAAAATGGTGCGACTCAAGCCATCGCTATTAATCCGAGCAATCCTCAGAATCTCTATATAGCAACTGCAAGCGGAGGGGTTTGGAGTACAAGTAACTTTGGAAATTTTTGGACCCCTCTTCTCGATCAACAATCGAATCTTTCCGTGGCGAGCGTTGCCTTTGATCCTACAGATTTAACTTATAAAACTTTGGTTGTCGGAACCGGGATTACAACGAGTGGATCGATTGTTACCGGACCTCCGCCGGGCGCCCAGGGAGGACCTTATCCGAGTGGACTGTATTATACGACAGATATGGGATCTTCTTGGTCATCTCTTGGAGCAGCGACTCTTTTCTCGAAATCTGTCGTGAATGTCCTGGCTCGGGGCTCGACGATTTTAGCTGCGACTTATGAACCTGTTCTCCTACAACCCAACACAGGTTACGGGCTTTTCGTCAGTACTGATACAGGAAGTACGTTTACCTTGGCGCCTACTGGAGGTCCGATGCAGTTGATAGCCGGACCGGTTTCATCCCTTGTGAATGATCCTAGCAATATTAATACAATCTATGCTGCGATCTACGGCATTGTCAATTTTCAGGATACCTCGCTTTATAAAAGTTTAGACGGTGGTTCTTCATGGCAGCCGGTATTTGGTGCGGCCCAAAGCGGTGGTTTTATCAACACCATGAATTTAACATCGATCAAAACAGCAACCGGTCCTTCTAATTCCGTTGCAATTTTTATTATTCAAGGCTTTCCGATCGATATGCGAGTGTTTTTGTCGACAGATGGGGGATCATCGTGGACACAAATGGATGTTTCTTCAATTCCCCAATCGATAATTAATGTTAGTCCTGAACTATCTTCGATTGCCATCGATGCATTAGATCCCACAGTTGTGTATATCTCAGGAATGACGACGACGATGGAAACAAATGGCGGCTTTCCCGGTACCGTGTATCGGTTAAAACAAAACGGGGCGAGTACAGAGATCACCTCTTTGATTATCGGTGCCGATGGATCTGCATCGCATGCCGATACGCGTATGAGCGTATCGCTTCCCTCGGGCGGCCTCATCGTAACGTCTGATGGAGGAATCGCTTTACGAACTAATGCAAATGGGACAGGAGGCAATTGGCAAAGCTTAGTGGGACAAAATTTAGCTACTCTTGAGTGTTACGGCAGTGCGTATGATGGCAATCATCAATTGGTCCTGACATCGAGCCAAGATAATGGAACCTGTGTTCAAAATCAACCCAACCAACCGGTATTCTCGCAGATTTATCCAGGCGATGGAAATCAGGTATTTGTTAATGACAAAAGCAGTGATTCTCAAAGTATTTATTACTTTACATCCAATGATAGTGCGTACCCTTTTCGGCTCTACAACAATTCGGGGAGTTTGTCTGAAATTAACTTCATTTTTTTTAATCCTAATCTCAATACACCCGTCACTCCAATAGCACTTAACCGCAACGATCCTTCCTGGCTGGTCCTCGCTTCTCCAGACAGCGATATGACGCATACGGATGTCAGTATTGCGCAAGATCTAGGCAGTCAGGAGCTCAATCAAACTCAGGCAGGTCAATGCACAGATCAAGCGGTAGCATTTGCCTACGGTACACAGGATAATCTTCAGGCTTTAGTCGCTTGCGCTCCAGGGGCAGGATTATACTTCACTTCAAATGCAACTTCAGTCGATTCTCTTGCCCTCTTACCTGCCTACGCGACTCAAAGTGGCAACATGACCCCTCAAGCTGCCGTCTTTGACCCGCGAGCGTATCAACGGTTCTTTGTCACTGATTCGGTTAAAGTTTATGAGACAATCAATGCGGGGGCAGCTTTTACCGGACCGCTCGCCGTACCGGCAAATATTTCCCTGATTAAAACTTTAGAATTTATTTCCGCCAATGGAGTGAACGCACTACTTGCCGGCGGCTACAGTTCAGATCCCTCGCAAAGCACCATTGCGGTCGCCGATAGCGATGCCGGAGGAAACTTATCAAATTGGCGCCTGTTTGGTTTAGGTCTTCCCGACGTTTTTGTGATGAATTTAGAATACGATGAAAAAACAGACGTTTTGCTTGCCGGACTTTGGGGAAGAGGGGCTTGGACAATGTACGATGTTACGAGCAATTTCACCAGCGCAACAACTCTACAATTTGGACTGGCGAATAACGATTCTACTCCGGATGCCAGTGTGCTTACCGGCAATCGCCCATTGAATAAATATGGAACCGGGACTTTAACGATTTCAGGGGCTGCCTCTTTCACTGGATTGTCTACTGTTTTTGAAGGGCAAATGGTTGTCAATGGCTCGATTCCCGGAAGCGTTCTTGTCGAATCGGGCGCTGTTCTTCGGGGAGCCGGTTTTATTGGGGGACTCACGACCGTTGCAAACGGTGCTTCCATCATCCCGGGAAATTCCATCGGCACGATCACATTAGGAAGTTTGATTGATCAACCGAACTCCACTACTGCCATTCAGCTCGAGCCTTTTGGTTCATCGCAAATCTTTGTCATGGGAACCGCGAACTTAGACGGCACTTTGTTTCTCGTTCAAGATAGCGGAAATTATGCGGATTCTACGATCTATACGATTTTGCAGGCAAATGGAGGTGTGATGGGCCAATTTACCTCTATTGCGACCGTCTCACCCTACGGGGGATTTATTTTTGACGTAATCTATTCTCCCACTTTAGTGCAGCTCCTCTTGAAAATGCATCTTCCCACTGATTCTTTTAGCGGCAATGATTTGAGTTTTGTAAAGTATTTGAACACAAAAGGCATAGGCTCTGCTGCCTTGCGCGAACTCGCTTATTTACCCTCATCTGAACTCAAAAAAGCTGTGCATGTCGCCTCTCCCGCAAGAAGTACGATCTCTAATTTTGTTGCTGCAAAGACTATTTTTTCAGTGGGAAATGGACTAGTAAACAAAAGGGAAGCAAAGCTCTTCAAACAGTTTGAAGAATCTTCGCTGGCCAAATGTGATTTTCCACAGATGAATCAGCAGAATTCTCCTGCCATGCTCGCCTCTTTAGATGATCGAGTTCCTTCCGGGAGCCTGATCCAAGGAGCCAGAACTGTTGAACACAATGGAGTATGGATCAATGGATTTGCCGACATTGCGCAGCAAGATGCGCAACATCAAATCCCTGCTTTTCATTTTACGACGCTAGGGTTGTTATTCGGTTATGAACGATTTATGCAGCAAGGATGGGTTGGAGTTGCCGCAGGTTATGCGAATACTTCTGTCTCAGAAAATCACGCTTTGGGAAGTGGGGAACTCAACAGCGGGTTTCTCCTTCCTTACGGGACCGTGACTTTTTACAACGCCTATTTTGAGGCTTCGCTCATTGGCGGCTATAATCGAGCAAGGCAAAGACAGCCGATTAAATTTCAGGGTTTTGATGAGACGGCTCATTGTCATTTTAACATTTGGCAACTGATGCCCCATGTGGGATTTGGCTATGATATTTCCTGGGATTCTTTGATTTTAGAGCCGTTCGTCGCCTTTGATTTTCTCACAGCTTGGCAAACTCAATCCCGCGAGAGAGGATCACCCACATTTGATATGATCTTTAAGCGTCATACTTCTTACTTTTTGCAAAGTGAGGTGGGGTTAAGGTTTTACCAACGTTGCGAAGGGGACTGGGGAACCGCCCTTCTGTTAGAGACCATTAGCTACATCAACCAAGCGCCTTTTGGAATTGGAACTCATAGCGCTACGCTTGTTGGAAACGATGCATTTTTTACGATCCATTCGTTTAACAAAAACCAAAATCTATTTGGATTTGGGGTCTCTGGGATGGTGAAAGGACATAATGGCCTTTTTGCCGTTTTTTCCTTCGATGGACAAGTTGGATCAGAATATACTTCTTATGAGCCTCAGGTTAAATTGGGCCTGTTGTTTTAATCAATCCTCAACTAAGTCCTTTCGACCAAGCATCTAGCATTTTTCTAGATAATAAACTTTGTTTATCATAAATTTTCCATCCGATTGATTCCCCACTGCCGCATCGCAATATTCTGCAGGGGCAGGCCCGCCTAAGGATCGCAATCCTTTGGGATAAGCTCTGGAGGATTGCTTGTTTGGCCAATTCGGAGCTGTTGTGGTGAGCGGAATTTGCATTTGAGCCTGTTTGGCTTCCGCTAAATGCACTAAAGCAGCGATCTCAGCTTTGGATGCATTGTTAGGGTAGAACTTTTCTAAGAATAAGACGGGATTATTATCTTCATCGAGGAGCATCCTCAAGATGGCGCGTGAGGCAATTTTTCCTTCTCGATCGATATTCGCGAGCAGTTGTGTCTGCCCATGCTGGAGATAGCCCAGTAACCCGCAACACAATTTGTAATCTCCATCCCACCGTTGGCAACTCGTGTAAACATCTTTTCCGCAATTAAATAGAATGTAAGGGTCATCGGTCTGAGTGGCGAATAACCCGACGGAAATCGGATGCGGGTTAGGCTGCAAACTCTCTAAAAATCCCTTAATATCAATTAAGAATTCATAACTCGTTTTGCTGAGCAAATCCTGTAATCGACGCAATGAGTGTTCGCAATTGTTATTATTTGGATCGATCAGCAATAGACATTCTCGCTGGACTTGGAGCGATTCATCATTAGGAGATTTTTTTAATTCTTCGTTGATCTCCACTAAGAGCTTTTGGCGGTTTTCTTCAGAAAAATTCGAATCCAAATTTTTTAAATAAGGGTAAAGATCTAGCGGAAGATGTCGATGTTCAAGACTTGACATCAACCACTGGGTCGGAGAGATTGCTTGCTGATTTTCAGCTTTGACAGGAAAAGAGGCTACAGGCGTTTTCCATTGTTCCAAAATTTCCGACGTCAGAGATTTTAAATGGGGATTATCTGCGACACGATAGCGCGAGGCGGGGAATTCACCCATCAAGACGTCGCGTGTAAAGCGCGCGAGCGATTCAAGATAGCGAGGCCCCATTCGCCGCATGCGACCCGCAAAGACAATCAAAGCTTCGGGATAACGGGAACTGCCAAATGTGGCGTTATATTTTGTTAAAAAATCAGGGACATCTGAAATCGGAATGTGTTTTTTAAAAACTTGTTGAACGAGTGATATATAGGATTCTTTGGGATTGATTAGAGTTCTAGCTTCATCGAATTCCAAGATCGCTGTGATAGACGCTAGCGCGCGCACCATCTCATCATTGCCTTTGACCTCTTTTTCTTTACCTTTTTTGGTTTTAATCGTGAGAGTCGCTTGTTTAACGAGTTGGTCCATCACGTGGGCTTTTTCGTTAGGATTTAATCTCTCTTCAATAAACAGTTTGTTAAGGACAATAATTATTTGGCGAAAGTGAGATGTGTTTACAAGAAAAAATCTTGAAGTGATTTGATCCCAAAACGGGTCAAGCGATTGTTGAGGAATCGATTGACTTTTGAGCGCCTGATAGAAAAGCATCAAAAGATTTAAACGCTCTTTAATCATACTTTCTTTAGATTTCTCATCCGTTGCTGCCACCGTAAAAGCGGTTAAAGTACCCCCTATCGCTGCATCGATCAGACGATCAGCAAGCAAAGGACGAATATCCGGGAGTGGCAAATGCAAAATTTTATTCAGAATCTCCCGTTTGCCGATCTCTTGCTTAAGCTCAGGAGAACGTTCTTGCATTTTTAAGAAGGTCTCAGCGAGCCAAACACATTGTTGTGTTTGAGCGTAAAGATCAGGGGTTTTGTTAATATCTACTAGTAACTGTTCAAAACCCATATTTGGACATGTGGTTGCGATATAGGCCTCTAATAGTTCGCTAAACCAAGGATCATGCTTATACAGTTCGTTGTGAAGAAAACTTGAAAGGAAAGAATGCGGATACTTACGACAACAGCTTTTGCAGATCTCGATCCGCGCCGATCTTTCTTGGATGTTCAATTCTGCTATATTCGCTAAATCCATATAAGTCAAACTCGTAGCATTCTCTAAATAAATATTAACTATTTCAAGATTTTGTGCCGCGCTGAGTTTAAGTTCTGTAAAGCCGCTATGGGAAAATATATCTTTGCGCGCTGCAGCTTTTTTAAGTAATTCCATCGTCTTTGCTGAACGGGGGATGCGTGTCAGGAAATTTAATAGCGATGCGGGATGATCGAGTAATTGTTCTTCAGCGATAGTCATCATCTGAGTTGCATATTTGCAGCAAAAGTTTTTATTTTGCTCTTCCAAGTCAGCGCCCGCGATAGGTTCTAACCGCACTTCGGGATATTTTTTTGCGAGATACAACTCCCAAATTATCCAATTTTGAGAAACAAACTGTTCCGTGAGCAGATGGCAATGATGATCATCAAAACAGCGGTAAACCTCCGATTGGGCGGATTTGCTCATCTTGGTAACCTCATACACCCTCCATAGCATAGAAAAGGGGATATTTTTCTTATCAAAGGTTTCGATGCAGATCTTTATGATTTCAACACTATCGTCTTCTCTTTGAAGCATGGGTTGGATTTCTTCATACAGATCAGGCTTTGCAATGATGATTTTTTTCATTAACTCAAGAAATTCGTGCGTTTGCGGAAACAGCTTGATGAATTTTAGCGCGGCATAGGGAAGACAATCGACCACAAATTGCTCGCCGATTGCAATAAGATCTTTTCCATATTGTGTCTGCAAAGTTGTGAGCTTTTCCGTAATGCTCCCTTCCAAAACTTGATCTACATTGAGCCGGGCGCTCAATAGATTGATCGTCCATTCATCTGGTTTAGCGTGCATTAAATAGTCAGCAAACAAACGATCCCGCTGCAAAAATAATCGGCAGACTTCAGCCCTTGCGGATGAACTGGCAATCGTCAACTGACCGATCGCCTTAAATAATCGCAAAAGATCGCCCTGTTTACAGGAAATGACGCAACTTTTGATGAGTTGTAGCCGGGTAGTCTCATCTGTAATCTTAAATGAATCTATGGATGCAATCAAATACTCTGGACTTTGCTCTGCCAATGCAAACGCGAGCTCTCTTAAATGCTCTGAATTGAGATGAAAAGTCCGTATTTGCTGAGTAAATTCGTACGGACGGCTCTTTAAATAGATTAACGCCAACTTAAATTGTGTGGCCTCTGTTGGATTGGATTGTGAAAATAAAGGTAAGATTTTAGACACTTGATGAGGGTATTTTGCGGCATACACAACCAATAATTCCGTCAAATGCTCGGAGCTGAGAGAAAATTTGGGAATCGTTTCTAAAAAATTATAGTCGGGGCCAGTTTGGACATACATCTGCGCTAATTGATAGCGCGCTTCTTCAGGGAGGTCTTTAAACTTATGGAGCCATTCAGGGATTGAATTTCCCCCTTTTTTATCGGCTAATTGCACAGCGAGTTGCTGTTGATGTTCTAAGCTTAAGGCAAAATTGGCAAGATAAGAGGAAAGATTGTAATCAAAAATCCAATCTCTCTCAACACATCGTTGGATCAGTTGATATCGTGCAGGTTCGGGCAAGTTAAATCGCTGAATGGATTCTCTAAGTGAATAGTGGTCTTGTGCGCGAGCGAGATCAAACCGTTGCTTTTCATTTAATGAGGGAAAATCTTCGATATGAAAGCTGACATTCCCTGGCGCCTTTTCTAAACAAATGGCTGTGAGACGTTCTCGGTCAGCTGCGGGAAGATTAAATTTTCCAAAACTATTAGCCAATACCTGCGTTCGACCTTGTTCTACCAGTATGTTACTTAAGGCGATCTGTTCTTCCTGTGAGAGAGGAAATTTGTGGAGATATACAGCAATCGTTTCAGGATGTTTGACAAAGCATTGATGCATGAACTGCAAAAAAACATTACCCGGCAACTCAAATTTTTCAATAAATTCGGCTACTAAATCAAAGCGATCTTTTTCCAGCATTTGATTGAAAAATTTCAAACGTTCTTCTTGTGGAAGCTGGAAACGATCGATGAATACGACGAATGGATAGTATCCCTCTTTTTCCACAAAGACATTTGCAAGCTCGATTCTTTCGTTAAGCGGTAAATTCAAATCGGGGACGATTTCGCCCATCGTCTCAAAAATTGAAAAATGAAACATGTTCATACTATTCTGGATTCCCAGAGCGTACGACGAAACTTCAATCCTGTTTAGTGTTTGCCCCCAGATTTTCATCCGAGTTTGAATTTCCGCGCATAATTTTTCTTGCGAAAGGTGGCCCGATTGCTCAAGTGACAAACACTGTTTATTTTTGCCAATCTCTTCGAGCTCACTGATGAGTTTTTTAACTAAGTTGTCCCCTTCAGGTGTGACGATTTGGAGCAGAATCGTTGGGTTTTCTTCGATCTTTTTTTGTGCGTAACCATAACGATCTTCGCTTTTCCAAACAGCATACGCTACCCCATCGCATAGAAGACGGTATAACTCTCCATCGAGAGTTTGCTGCAAATATTTAAGCGCGTCTTCTTTTTTAAAACATATATCGATTTGCGTTAAAAGTTTGCTGAGTTGATGGATTTTTCTCAGCAGTTCTCTCTCAGCGATTTCTAATTTGCTTTCTCCTTTTAATGTCTCAACAAGCGAGGAAATCATCGTTATCAGTGCAGGGCTCGCGGGGAGCTGGCTTGAAAGTGTGATGGATGGATTTTTCTTTTGAGCTTCATGTGCCTGCATCTCAGAAAATAAAGTGGAGGCTAGCATCACTGCACCGCCCTCAAATGAAAATGGTCGATCAATGACCGCAGGAGTTCTGGGAGAAAATGAATTTGAAATAATAGTTGTCATTATGTGTTTGCAACTCCATTTTTTTTATTGGGAAGAGAAAACTAACATAAAATCGGGATAAATCAAAAAGAATAAATAAAGAAAAAAAAGGGAAACAGCCCTTATCTTTGTGTTAAAAAAACTAACCACAGAGATAAAACACCACAGAGGGGGATTTTTCGTGCCCTTTTTCTCTGTGGTTCTTGTCTCTGTGGTAAAAACTGCGTAGCTGATACTCTTGAGCCAGCGTTCTCTCTTCACCTCTGCGCTGATTCCTTCAGAAATTGTTTGCCGCCGATCATTCGCAGTAGTTCCTGCTCGCGCTGCAATTTAGTGAGTTGTTTGATTTCGGTGAATGTGCGGCCATCGCGTTCGATTTTTTCGACGTTGAAGTGTTCATCGGCTTTGGCGGCGACTTGAGGAAAATGGGTGATGCAGATCACTTGACGGCACTTGCCGAGCTCTTTCAATTTTTCACCGATGGTAGTGGCTGTTTTACCCCCGACATTAGCATCGATTTCATCGAAGATAAGTGTGGGCGTGTTATTTTTTTCTGCTAAGACAATTTTAATGGCGAAGAGGAGACGGGATAGCTCACCGCCACTCGAATGCTCTTTAATAAGTCCTGGATGCTCCCCTTGATTGGCCTTAAGCCAGAATTGGATATGGTCATCGCCTGTTTGACCGCGAGCTTGCTGTGTGATTTCAATGGATACTTCAGCGCCAGACATATTGAGCATTTGCAACTGTGTTGTGAGCGCTTTTTGTAGCCGTGCGGCTGCTTTTTTTCGCTCAGCGCTTAAAGCTCGTGCAGCTTGATGTGTTGCGTCTTGTGCTTGTAAAAGGGACGATTCTGCTGTTTTTAACTCTTCGGAGAGATTTTCTAAGCGCGATAATTCCATGTGAAGCTTTTGTCTAAAAGCTTCGATTTCTTCAAAATTCTGTCCATACTTGCGCTTGAGTTTCGCAATGGCACTCAAACGCTCTTCTAAAAATTGAAAAGTGCGAGGGTCACTTTCTAACCCATTACGAGAAGAATGTAAAATGCGCAATGCTTCACTCAAAGCGATATGCGCCTCGTGCATCAGGGAAGTCGCCTCAGGGAGTGTGCGATCATAGGTTTGTAGGGGATCACAGAGTTTATTAAACCTTGCAAGTTGGGGTAAAATAGCATCGGATAAACCTTGCGAAATCCGGTCTAGTTTTTCAGTGAGTTCTTGCGAGTTTGCTTGCCGGGTATATTTCTCAAAAATAACGTCCTCTTCGCCCACTTTAAGGTCCACGCTTTCGATTTCATGAAGTTGAAATCGCCAGGTGTCTTCATCCCGTTCGCGGTGTAGAGCGAGTTGTTTGAGTTGTTCTAAATTGTTGTAGCGTTTTTTTTCTTCGGCATAGGCTGACTGAAAATGCTGCAATTCTTTTTGCAAATCGCCAAAGCGATCGACGAGTAAACGCTGAGCCTCAGTTGTGCGCAGCATTTGATGCGCATGCTGGCCAATTAAATCGATCAACTCGGAACCCAGTGTTTGCAACAGAGGCAAGGGAACTTGACGACAATTGACAAAAGCTCGATTTTTTCCCTCTTTGGAAAGTTCGCGTCGGATGATGAGATCATCTTCACAGCTAAGACCGGCTTCTTCAAGGATTGCTTTCACGTTAGGTAGAGAATCGATGTCACAGGCGATTTCGACAAAAGCGCGCTCACATCCTTTGCGGATTAAACTGCTGTCGGCACGATCACCTAGCACAAGTCCAATCGCTTCGATCAATGCCGTTTTGCCGGCACCTGTTTCACCCGTAATCACATTGAATGAAGAGCCGAAATGAATTTCGCAGGAGTCGACTAAAACGAGATTATTCAAGATCAAATATTTGATCATGAAGGATTTCCTCTTTCGTTTTAAAGTGCAGTTTAGCTACTTGTTCCAACACTTGCACACCATGTTTTTTAACTAAGGCCTTGCCGATTTTGACAACTTGCGGTGATGCACCTTTGGGAAGCTCAATTTCAAATTGTTTGCCCAATTTTTCCAAACCATCGAGAAATGCCGCGCGTGCCAAAATGGAAGCGGCGGCAACCACAGGGTCGGCTTCTGCGCGGTGCCTCTGTGTCAATTCCACTTCAATGTGTTTTTGCTTAAGCGCATTTTGCACGACATGTTCGCTGGCAAATTGATCGATAATGACCTGAGTGCATCCGGTTTTTGCGACTAGTTCGCTGATGGCGGTAGCGTGTCCCCAAGCGAGTAATCGATTCAAATTGCGAAAATTGGCATACAGTTCATTGTATTTTTTAGGCGAGATGAATACGATTGCATGCGGACATAGTGTTCTAATTTGCACACTTAATTTTTTGATCACTTTGTCCGAAATTTGTTTGCTGTCGCGTACGCCGAATTTAAGTAATTCTTTGATTTTAGCTTCATCCGCTTGGACACCTGCCACACACAGCGGTCCAAAAAAATCTCCTTTACCCGATTCATCGATACCAATGCGAGCTTGCAGGCTGACTTGAGTCTCAGGGTAAGAAAAGGCCACCGATTGGAGAATTTCCGGTTCGAGATAAAAGGCGATAAAATCGCCCATATCTTTTCCTTGAACGGTCAATTTTCCCGAGGTATACAATGTGCACGAGACCCCTTTTTTTTGCGCAGAAAAGACCGTGTAGGCCGGAGTGGATAAGGTAAAACCTTGTTCCACAAGATCGCTGCGCAGTTTATCCGCGAGCTCTAAATTTATATTGGCGACAAAACAGGAGGGTTTTTCCGATGACACAATCCGTCACACACTTTTATCTGCATTTTTACATTGATTTCGAAAAAACACAAGGTTAGAGTTAATTCGTTGTGATAGAAAAGTTTTAAAAAAATACTTTTGAAGAAAATCGGGCACGCACGCGGGTACGGGCGCGGGCACGAAAAAATCCTTCGAATGGTTTATTTATTAAATCGTGCAAGATATAATACTCGATTTAGCTTTGCTGGAGGAATATGAGCGAAGAACTCAAACGCGTTGGTGATGTCTTTAAGACCAAACGCAAAGAATTAAATCTTTCTTTAAAAGAGATAGAAAATTCGACATCGATCCGTTCGACTTATCTCGAAGCCATCGAAGAAGGTCAAATTCATGAATACATTTCAGGAGTGTATGCTTTGGGTTTTATCAAACAATACGCCCAATTTTTAGGCTTAGATATTGAGGGAATGATTCGCGATAATCCAACGACGTTTCGCATGCCTGCAGAAAAACATGAATTTGCTTACGGCATTGGTACGCTAGAGACGCGTGGAAGCATGGGCGGGGGTGTGAAATGGCTACCCAATTTGATTTGGGCGGGTGCTGCGGCTTTAGTATTAATTGCTGCCTGGTATTTAGCAAAATTTCTCGGCATTTTATAAGCTATGTCAACGCCTCAATACACCAATCGTCTGATCAAAGAAAAGTCTCCGTATTTGCTTCAGCACGCTCATAATCCGGTCGATTGGTATCCTTGGGGCCCGGAAGCCTTTGAAGTAGCTAAAAAGCTCGATAAACCGATTTTTCTCTCGATTGGTTATGCCACTTGTCATTGGTGTCATGTCATGGAAAAAGAATCGTTTGAAAACCCACAAATTGCTCAATTGATGAATGATGCGTTCATCAATATTAAAGTCGATCGGGAAGAGCTGCCCGAGGTCGATAGTATTTATATGGAATTTGCACAAGCGCTCATGGCATCGGCAGGGGGTTGGCCCTTAAATCTCATCCTCACACCTGATTTAAAGCCCTTTTTCGCTGTAACCTATTTGCCTCCTGCTAATCGGCGAGGACTCATCGGTATTGGACAATTTGTTCAGCATATCCATCAGCTATGGCAGAGTGAAGATCGCAAGCAACTCGTCGATCAAGCCGATAAAATTGTAGAAATTTTCGAACACACTTCAAAATCAACCGGCGAGGCCTTGCCTACTGAAGAGAATTTGGAAACCGCGATCGAGATGCTTTACGGCCTGATCGATCCGGTTCATGGCGGCCTAAAAGGGGAGCCTAAATTTCCCATGGGCTACCAATCCAATTTCTTACTCGACTTTGCGGTCGCCCACAAAGATAGCCGTTCGCTATTCTGCGTCGAATTAACTTTAGATATGATGTTGCGAGGCGGAATTTACGATCAATTGGGGGGCGGTTTTGCTCGTTACGCCATAGATGAGCGTTGGTGTGTGCCTCATTTTGAAAAAATGCTGTACGACAATGCGATTTTAGCTCGCACCTATCTCGAAGCCTGGAAATACACACAAAAAGAAGTATACCGCAACGTGTGTGATGAGACGCTAGAATATGTACTCACAGAAATGACCCATCCTGAAGGAGGGTTTTATTCGGCTGAGGATGCCGATTCTGAAGGACGTGAAGGGGCGTTTTATACTTGGACGCCATTAGAAATCCGCGAAGTGCTCTCCAATGAACAAGCGGAAATATTTTGTCAATATTATGGTGTGACACCAGAGGGAAATTTCGATGGACGATCGGTGTTGCATATTTCGATGCCAATCGAAGAATTTGCCACTGCACGCAATGTACCCGTTGAAGAAGTGAACGCAATACTAGCTAAGTCTAAAGCAGAATTGCTGAAACGGCGTTGCTTTCGCACGCGTCCCTTTAAAGATGATAAGATTATCGTCTCTTGGAACGGGCTCATGATCGATGCGATGATCAATGCTGCGTCAGCTCTGGATAAACCTCAATTTAAACAAGCCGCTTTAAAATCGGTGCAATTCATCAAAGATCATCTCTGGAAAGAGGGACATTTATTTCGTCGCTTTCGCGATGGAGAAGCGCGTTTTGCCGCTGGCCTTGATGATTATGCCTTTTTAATCAAAGCGCTGATTAGCTTATTTGAAGAGGATTGCGGTAGCGAATGGTTAAAATGGGCTTTTGAGCTAACCGATGTTTTGCAAAAAGAGTTTAAAGCTCCGGAAGGTGCTTTTTATTACAATTTGCAAGACCCTAATCTTCTCATTCGCAAATGCGAATATTATGATGGTGCTGAACCCTCAGGTAATGCGGTCCATTGTGAAAATCTCTTACGCTTCTATCAATTAACTCACAATGAAGTGTATTTAAAACAAGCAGAAGATATCCTCAAAGCAGTTAAACCGACGCTTGAGATTTATCCACCCGGAGCTTGTTATCACTTAATCGCATTGCAGCGCTATTTTGATCTTACAGCCCCCACGATTGTCATCGCACTAGATGAAGAGCAAAGTCTTAAGCAAGATATTTTTAAAGCGCTCAGTCGCCATTTCCTCCCTCATGCTTGTATCGTATGGAAACACAAAGAGGATCAATTACTTAACACACTTGTCCCTTCCTTAGTTGATAAAAATCCCATCGATGGTCAGACTGCAATTTACCTTTGTCGGCAGGATCATTGTGAGCCTCCGCTATTAGAAAAAGGGAAAATTCTGCAAGTATTAGAAAGTTTGTGAGGTGTCATGACGGAGCGTCAAATCGGCGATTATCGATTGATTCAAGAACTCGGAAGTGGTTCCTTAGGGGAGACATTTTTAGCAGAGCACCGCTTTCTTAAACGGCTATTTATTTTAAAAGTTCTGCCGCCGGAACTTTCCTCAGATGTTGAATTCATTAAACGGTTTGAAAAAGAAATTTTAGCCCTGTCCAAATTAGAGCATCCCCATATTGCTAAAATACACAACGCTTCCTCTATTGATGGTGTATATTTCCTGGCATCGGAACCGATTTTGGATGAACACCAACAGCCGACAAATCTCGCGCAATATTTCGTCAAAAAACATTATAAACTTCCCGAAGAAGATATTTTAAGAATCGCTCGGCAAATTGCCTCAGCCTTAGATTTTGCGCATGAATCTATCTTGGGCAGTGAAGCCGTCGCGCATGGATCGATTAAATTAAATAATATCGCAGTCAAAGAGAATAAAGAGGGGATTCAAGTTTACCTCACCGATTTTGGACTGTCGCGGATCATTGGACCGCTAGCGATTTTAAGCCGCACTTATCACAATGTCGCCACAGCATTGCTTTCTAATGTCGGTTTTGCTCTGCAAAAAACCGGTCAAGAAAAGTACACCATGGGCCCCTGGGACATCAGCAAAGCTACAGAACTACACCGCTCCTTTTGGCAAAATTTTGTTTTTCTAGCTCCCGAGCAAAAAGTCGCGGGCTATTTAAAAGCCAATCCGATTAAATCAGACATTTATGCCTTTGGCGTTCTGCTGTATTATTTACTCACGGGAGAATTTCCTGAGGGGTATTTTGAGCTCCCGTCTAAAAAAGTCCCTGACCTAAAATGGAACTGGGATCTTCTCATTTGCAGATCTTTGCAAACCGATCCGTTGAAACGTCCCGAACATTTAACAGCGCGAGTCGAAGAATTTTTAGGCACTTCTATCCATTCGACACGTATCCAAATGCCCAAGTTTAAATCACAAGAAGAGCCGATTGAGCTCACCACTAAATTTTCTAGCTCTTCTAGAGCTCAATCTGTCGTCCAAGCTAAACCGATTTTAAAACCCAAAGAAATCGTTCGTCCTGCCTTTGATGCTGATCCGGGTGCGATCTTTCAAGTCGAAACAACGGTAGCTCCCTATAAACCCGAGCCACAAGAAGATAAAGAAATCGAACCACTAGATACGGAAATGGCCGTCATTCCTGCGGGAAATTATTTGCGAGGTAGCAGTCATGGCGGTCGCGATGAAATGCCGCGGCATACTGTGCGTCTCGTTTCCTTTGCTATTGATGTCCATCCTGTGACCAATGAACAGTTTGTGCTTTTCTTAGAGGCGATGGGTGGTGAAAAAGATAGCAATAACAATGATATCATCCGCCTGCGCGATTCGCGCATCAAACGTTACGGTGGCAAGCTCAATATCGAATCAGGATATGCTAAACATCCTGTGGTGGGTGTAACTTGGTACGGCGCAGTGGCATATGCGAAATGGGTCGGTAAACGCCTTCCTACAGAAGCGGAATGGGAAATTGCAGCTTATGGTGGACGTGAAGATATTCTTTTTCCAACAGGAAATAATTTAGAGCGCGCCGAAGCCAATTTTTTCAGTTCTGACACGACACCTGTTATGAGTTATCCTCCCAACGGTTTTGATCTCTACGATATGGCAGGAAATGTCTATGAATGGTGCCAAGATTGGTATGACTACCATTTTTATGATGTTTCCGTTCAAGAGCCGAATAATCCTAAAGGTCCGGCTCAAGGCGTATATCGCGTATTGCGCGGAGGTTGTTGGAAAAGTTCAAAAGAAGATTTACGTTGCGCTCATCGCCATCGCAATAATCCCGGAATCATGAATGGAACTTACGGGTTCCGCTGCGCAGCCGATGTCGCAATCGAAGATTAACATTTGTTTTGTGTGTTTAGGCAACATTTGTCGATCGCCGACACTTGCAGCTGTGTTTATGACACTTGCCAAACAGCGCGGTATTGCCGATCGGTTTTCCGTGGACAGTCGCGGTTTAAATACCGAATTTTTAGGTCAACAAGCGGATCCACGTACGCGTGAAGCTGCTCGCGATCAGGGCATCGAAATCCATCACATTGCTCAATTGATTGGTCCCAAAGATTTTCAACACTTTGACATTATTTTTGCTGTCACTAATGAATGCATAGAGAGACTCCAAAAGCTCGCTCCCAACGAAAATGCACGTAATAAAATTTTAATAGCCACCCATTTTTCGAAAAAATACAAAGATAAAGAAATTCCCGATCCGTATTATGGAAGCCCAAAATCGTTTAAACATGTATTAGATATGGCATTTGATGCGTGCCAGGGGATTTTAGACCACTATGAAAACTAAACCGCTCTACCTCGAAGACCCTTATTTGCAAGAAATAGATGCGACCATTCTCGATATTCTTCCAGAAAAAGAGGGCGTTTATCGTTTAATTCTCGATCAAACTGTGTTTTATCCGATGGGTGGCGGACAACCCACAGATCAAGGCACACTGTGCTTTAGCGATGGCTCGACTGCAGAGGTATATCAAGTTTTGCTCAAAGATGGGGAAATCAATCATTACGTAAAAACCACCCATGTTCCTCATCCTAATGAAACTGTGCATGGAACGATTGATTGGCCTCGCCGGCATAAACACATGAAACTGCACACAGCCGGACACATCATCGATTTTGCACTCTATTTACTAGGCTATTCACCTTCACAACTTACCCCGCAGAAAGCTGATCACGGCAAAAAACCTTTCATCCTGTATTTAGGGATCTTACCCAAAGACATCAAGCAAGAACTCCAAGACAAAGTCGATCAACTCGTCGCTCAAAATATCCCATTTTCTTGGTCGTTTGAACCGCTAGAAAAACTCGAACAGGAAGCTCTTTATCTGCAACCGGGACTGCCCAAGAACAAACCGTTACGCGCCTTAAGATTGCAAGGAGTGGGTACCGTCGCCGATGGCGGAACTATTCTGGCATCGACCTACGAAGTAGGTAAAGTCGTCATTCTCTCAATCGTTGAGGATGGCAAGGAGACTGTGATTCGGTATCAAATAGAATGAAGTTTAGGATAGGTTCCTTATGGCAGCAGCAACACAAGCAAGTATTCTCGATAATATTTCAGGTCAATTATCAGAAAATTATAGGCTCACCGTTGATGATAAAGGCTACGTAACAATTAATAATCATCGGATTTATATCTCTACTGCGGCGGGTCGATTTTCAGCTTTGAAAGCAGATCAATTGGGTGCTAAAATAACACAGTTTATTCTTGATCAAGAAAAGATTTATTTTGTTGAATCAATATCAAATCCAAATATAAAATGTATTGAATTAGCATGTACTTATTCTTATAAAAGAGACTCTCTAGATAGCGATTATTTATCTGATGCAATAACCTCCACTAAACAATGGTCGTATTTGTTAAGTGAAATACCTTTAACTGCTTATATAAAAAAACGTCTTGAACAAAACATGAGTTAACTATGGCAGCAATTATCGACACCAAATTAGATGCACATCGCTATTGGCCCTTGCATGGCGATACAAAAATTGAATCTTATTCAAAATGCAAACAATTATTGGATAACGCTTTAGAAAAAGCGAATAAACAATTAAAAGATGTTAAAGTCGTTTTTTTAAATCAGCTCCCCGAGACACCCAATAGCGAAGGCATTGACCCTAAACGCAATGTGCTGCTCGGAATAGAAACATCCACAGGAAATGAGCCCATCGACATTTTTGATATTAAAGCCTTAGATGAACAATCTCTCAAACCGCTCAATTTATTAACTGAAGAAATTGTGACAAAAGTTCAGCAACATCTGACTGCCAAAAAAACTCAAGGTATCCTCTTTTCTTCATTAGGTGCAAAATTTGATTTACGCCAATTAAAAAAACATACTGTTACCATTGATGATAAAGGATATTTATTGATTGATAGTCATCGAGTGTTTGTGAAAACACAAGAAAACAAGATTAGGCCACTTAAAGCACAATCATTTCATTCGTATACAATTTTACGTTTTATCTCGTTTCAAGAAAAAATACGCATTATTGATGATTATGATTTCGCTCGTACTGATCAAAAAGGGATGTTTATTTCGACGACAGAATCTATCACTTTTGCCAAAGAAAATATTCTTCCAGAATTTCAAAAAGATGATAAAAATTATAGCAATGGCTATTACGCATTAAATCGCGATCAAATGACTCCTTCTTTGATGGGAAATTTGTATGAAGAAATAAAAGCGTTCCCCCCTCCTTAACGTGCCCGAGCCCGTGTGCGTGCCCGCGCCCGTTTTTTTCTCTGTAGTTTCCCATCTCAGTGGTAAAAAAAATTATTCACCACAGAGATAAAACACCACAGAGGAATTTTCGTGCCCGAGCCCGTGTGCGTGCCCGCGCCCGTTTTTTTCTCTGTAGTTTCCCATCTCAGTGGTAAAAAAAATTATTCACCACAGAGATAAAACACCACAGAGGAATTTTCGTGCCCGAGCCCGTGTGCGTGCCCGCGCCCGTTTTTCTAATGGATTTATTGCATTAAAAAAAACTGAAGAAGATCGGGCTCGGGCTCGGTCACGCACACGGGCACGTTGGGAAAAGGGCACGTCTAAAATCACCTATTGCTTAAAAAATTCGTTTAAGACCATATACATTCCAAAGCGGGGTGTCAGTGGCAAACAATCGCCTAACGCATTCGATTGCCCAATTAAAGCGAGGTACTCTTAAACGAGTCCTGGGCGTCTTTGATTTATTTGCGATCGGTTATGGCGACTTAGGCTCGTCAATTTATTACGCGCTCGGGGTAACAGCGCTCTTTGCTCTAGGTGCAACCCCGATTGCTTTGGGCTTAGCCGGCGTTGTCTTCATTTGTACGGCGCTCACTTACGCTGAGATGAGTTCAGCTTTTCATGAATCAGGCGGTTCGGCAAGTTTCGCTCGCCACGCCTTTAATGATTTAATCTCATTCATCGCGGGTTGGGGATTGCTGCTCGATTATATCGTGACGATTGCGATTTCAGCATTTGCAGTGGGGCCTTATCTGGCTTATTTTTTTGCTGATTTGCATAACACTCCCATTCAACTCATCTTCACAATGGCCTTAATCCTGATTTTGTATGTGATGAACTTTTTTGGCGTGCGTCAATCGACACGCATCAGCTTAATTTTGACGATCTTTACCGTTCTCGTGCAAGCCGTTATTATCGCCATCGGCTTGAGCACGCTACTCAATATTGATTATATCGCCGATCACATTCGGATCAATGTTCCCAATGTCGATTGGTCACCCTCTTGGCCAGAGTTTTTCAAAGGGGTGGCAATGGCGATGGTAGCTTACACGGGTATCGAATCAATCGCCCAGCTTGCTGCCGAATCTCAACGGCCTGTGAAGACCGTACCGCGCGCCATTCTGCTAACGATGGGAATCTTACTTGTGATCTATTTGGGAATCTCTGTCGTGGCTTTATCAGCAGTTTCGCCCCATGATTTAGGGACAAAGTTTCTCCTCAATCCTGTAGCTGCAATCGTAGATGCCCTTCCTTTTGGAAAGGAAATCTTATCGCCTGCGATTGCAATCTTAGCTGCTGTAGTACTGGGTGTCGCTGCTAATGCCGGATTAATGGGGGCGTCACGGCTCTCTTTCAACATGGGCGAATACTATCAATTGCCGCGCTTTTTTTATGTGATCCATCCTCGTTTTCGCACGCCGATAGTATCACTTGCGTTTTTTGCCTTATTAGCGGCATTTGTCGTACTTGCCAGCCGCGGCAATATGGATTTTTTGGCTGATTTATATAATTTCGGTGCGATGTTGGCCTTTCTTTCCGCACATTTATCGCTCATTGTCCTGCGCATCAAAAGACCCGATATGAAACGGCCGTTTAAATGTCCGCTGAATATTCCTTTTGGCAAGTATTCTATTCCCATCCCGGCGATCATTGGCGCGCTTGCAACATTTAGCGTTTGGTGTCTAGTTGTCATTACCAAACCAGAGGGAAGATATTTAGGAATGGCCTGGATGACCGTTGGCCTTTTGATGTATTTTTACTATCGTCGGGCTAGCAAGATGAAAGCCACAGGACATATCTCGATTCAGCACATCGCCATTCCCGATTTTAAACCGATGAGTGTGAAAAGAATCTTGGTTCCCACACGTGGAGGAACCCAAACAGAGACGATCCAAATGGCCTGTGAAATTGCCAAATTGCATAAAGCACAAATCACAGCGATGCAAGTCATCGAAATTCCCGCCTCGCTCCCACTTGACATTGGAACACCCCATCGCAATGCGCTGGCTGAAGCGATTTTAAAACGCGCCGAAGCGATCGCCCGTGAATTTGGTGTACCGATCGAACTTTCGGTCGTCCGCTCCCGATCAATTGCTGATAGTATCTTAGAAGTAGCTAGCAAAGGCAGATATGATTTAATCGTTCTAGGAACATCTCTCACGGCCCGCAATGCAAAAACCAAGGGCGTAGGCCCATTAGCCGAAGTGATTTTACGCAAAGCCCCATGTCGGGTCTGGATTTGCTCCGCCTCTCATGGCAAAAGCAAAACCCTCCTTCCTTCTTAAAGAAAATAAACCATCGAGCAGCAACGCAAAGACGCGTAAGTCGCGGAGACGCAAAGATTTTGAATCCTTTTTTCCTTGCGACTTTGCGGCATGGCGTCTTTGCGTTAAATTTTCTAAAAGATGGCAGGCGACGCATCCATTGTTTTTTGCTGGCCAGAAGTTCAAAAATCATTCATTATTAATACTTTAAATTGTTTCTTGATTTTAATTGATTCTGTATATAAGCTTATGTACAATTAAGGTAAGCAGAGTGAAAAAACGAGATCTAGAAAAGCAGCTCCATGAGTGTGGATGGCGTTTCGCTCGACATGGTGGAAATCATGATGCCTGGACGAAATGGTGAGATATTCGAGTTCATCCCTAGGCATTCCGAAGTTATACCGAACGTGATTCAAAAATCGGTATTTCGGCTGCGCCAAAGCCTCGGGGTTCGCCGATCGTCAAGCGCCCCATATTTCTAATATTGCGAGCTTGACGATCGGCGAACCGCGAGAACTTTCGCGTCAGCCCAAATCGGTTTTTGAATCACGTTCGGTATAAAGAAATGCTGGCGAAGAAGATTTTAAAAAAAGCAAAAAACAACCCACCAAAGGATAGATAGTATGGAAATGGAAGGAAAAGTTTGGAGAGATGGGAAATTTTGGCTTGTTGAAGTCCCCACCCTTGATGCTATGACTCAAGGAAGGACTCGGAAAGAAGCTCTTGGCATGATCAAAGATTTAGTTCTTGAAATGGCACGATGTTATTTTAATAGCGATATCAAAAAGGGTTTCACAGTAACAGTTACAGATTACAAAAAAGATGTAATTGGTATCTCTTCTAATGACAATAAACTCTTGCTAGCACTTTCGTTGAGGAAACAAAGAGAAAAAAGCGGGTCAACTGTTAGAGAAGCCGCTGAGCGTTTGGGATCAAAATCCCCAAATGCCTATGCTCAGTATGAGAAGGGAAGAACTAGGATTTCTTTAGATAAATATGAGCAATTACTACATGCTGCTAACCCATTTAAACACAGCCTTCTTAGGATTGTCTAAACAACTGATTTAATAGATCAGCAATCCGGGCTTCTTTCATTCTGTGTATTAGCTATTATGTAATCGAACGAAAATAAACCACGGGGAACACAGAGGCGGCTTCGCCGCGAGAAGAAAAATCTGTTGCACGCAAGACGCGCCTCCGTATCTATTTTATTGAAGAGTTTAGTGTATTACGGTGAATTCCAGTCGCTTTGCTTAATCTTTCAGTCGATGTTTTGGAATCAATTATGCGGAATTTTTGACCGTATTTCTGTAATAAATTTGCGAGGCAAAGTCCAGTAGGCCCAGCCCCTACAATAAGTACGTCGGGAGTTATGATGCTACTCATCTTTCTTCATTTCCATGATTTGTATTAAACGATCATCAGGATCTTTAAATAAAGTAGAAGATTGATCTTCTTTAATTGGATTGAAATTTAGATTTATTAATTGTTCTTTTTTGTCCTTAAAATTCCTAACATTTAGAATAAATTCAACCTGAGAAGGATATTTTTTGCGTAAAGGGTAAATTTCAAATATCATTTTATTTATTTCATTGCTGTAATGCATCGGACCGGAAGAATGTTGTTCCTTTTGCCAATTTCCAAGAAAATCATAGAATTTTTTGGTCTTTTCTAAATCAGCTGTACGCAATAATGTTACCCAATGTTCAGGAAAAATAGGTAAGAGATGGAAACTTGCATTACCAGTAAAAGATACAATCCTGTTGTCGGGATCTGTGAGATTTTCTATATGAACATTTCTATTAAGAACAACATTTAATCCTGTTCCAGAGTGAGTAGAATCAATTAATCGTAAGAATGAAGAGAAGTTATTTTTTTGAGCTAAAGAACTTGCTTTTTGCAAAGAATAACCAAGCGCTTCATAGAAAATTTGAGTTTCTTTGGGAAATTTGGAAAACAATAGAAGTTCAACATATTGAACCGATTGTCGGGATACTATTGGAGTAATAGCTGCCATAAGACGAGGAATTCTAAGATAAGACTGAAGTTTTAATCAACTTGAAAAAAACAAGGTACATGATATCTGGAATTGAGTTCTTCAATTTGAAACACTTGCTTACTGACAGCAATGCGCGCAACAGATTTTTCTTCTCGCGGCGAAGCCGCCTCTGTGTTCTCTGTGATCTCCGTGGTTTATTTTTAATAGAGATGGCAGGCGACGCGATGGCCGGGGGCGAGCTCTTTAAATTGGGGAACTTCCTTGAGGCAATGCTCTGAGACTTTTGGACAGCGGCTAGCGAAAGGGCAACCCTTTGGTGGAGTGAGTGCGCTGGGAATTTCCCCTACAAGAGCTAAGCGTTCACGTTTGCGTTCGAGAGCAGGGTCGGGAATGGGAATGGCAGATAGAAGTGCTTGTGTATAGGGATGAAGAGGATTGTGGTAGAGTTCGTTAGCAGGGGCGATCTCCACGATATTGCCCAGATACATCACAGCTACGCGGTCGGAAATGTATTTAACCATCGCTAAATCATGGGCGATGAACAGATAAGTTAATCCGAGTTCTGTTTGCAGAGATTTTAATAAATTGACGATTTGGGCTTGTACTGAGACATCTAGCGCGGAGATCGGTTCATCACATACAATGAATTGAGGCTTTAAGGCTAACGCTCGCGCGATTCCAATCCGTTGCCGCTGACCCCCAGAAAATTCATGGGGAAAGCGATTCAGCACCGTTTTACTTAAACCCACTAATGCGACGAGTTGCTCTAAATATTTCTCGAGGCCTTGCTTAGGGATGCTATCGTGGATATGCAGAGGTTCGGCGATGATATCGCCCGCTGTCATTCGCGGATTAAGTGAAGAATAGGGATCTTGAAAAATGATTTGGGCATGGCGGCGAAATGAAAATAATTCTTCGCGCTTTAACTCCATCACATTTTTGCCTTCATAGAACACTGTACCTGAAGTAGGCTCTTCCAGTCGAAGCAGACATCGCCCTGTTGTCGATTTACCACATCCTGATTCTCCCACGAGTCCGAGGGTTTCCCCTTTTTTGATCTCAAAGGAAATGTCGTTCACCGCGATCAGTTTTCTATTTTGCAGCGGGAATTCTTTGCGCAGTTGTTTCACTTCGATCATCGTTTCATCCTGGGATCATGCTTAAAACAGGCGCTAGCATGGCTAGAATTGATTGTAAAGAGGGGAGGAATGTGAGTAGAGCAAATATTCATGGCATGATCACAGCGCGCACAAAAACCACAGCCTTTCAGAGGATGGCTTAGATTCGGGGGGGTGCCTTCGATAGGGATGAGGGGATGGTCTTTTGCTTGATTGAGTCTAGGAATTGCTGCAAGCAAACGTTGCGTGTACGGGTGCTGCGGTGCGGAAAATAGCTCATCAACGGGAGCGGATTCGACAATTTGCCCAGCGTACATCACGATCACGCGATCGCACATTTTAGCCACCACACTCATATCGTGAGTGATGAGCAGAATGCTCATCTGTGTTTCACGCTTGAGTTCTTGAAGTAGGTCGAGAATTTGCGCTTGGATAGTCACATCGAGAGCTGTTGTCGGTTCATCCGCGAGTAAAATGTGGGGTCGGCAAGCCAGCGCCACGGCAATCATCGCCCGCTGGCGCAGCCCTCCGCTTAATGTATGGGGATACGCTTCAAAACGCTCTTCGGGATGAGGGATGCCCACTTTTTGCAAAGTCTCTAACGCAATGCGGCGCGCCTCTTTCAGCGGAGTTTTAGGAAAATGGCGTAAATAACCTTCCATGATTTGTTTGCCGATTTTTGTGGTGGGATTAAGCGATGTCATCGGATCTTGAAAGATCATTCCAATTTCTTTTCCCCGAATAGCTTGCATTTTGCCTTCTGAAAAACTCAGTAAATTTTCAGTGCGATAATGCACCTGTCCTTCAAGCGTTGAGGTGTGGTGTGGATTGAGCTGCATGAGGGCTTTGGCCGTGGCGCTTTTGCCACAGCCCGATTCACCGACGATCCCGAGAGTTTCACCTTCCTGCAAAGAAAAATCGATGCCGCGTACAGCGTGTAGTGTGCCGCCTAACGTATGGAATTTCACGTGAAGATTACGCACGTCTAATAAACTCATTTTCTCAACCTCGGATCAAACGCATCGCGCAGGCCATCGCCGACGAGATTAAAACTGAGCATCGTCAAACTGATGAATACGGCGGGGAAAAATAGACGCCAAGGATAATAACGCAGAGCTGATAAACCATCGTTTGCCATCGTACCCCAACTTGCAATCGGAGCCTGAACACCCAGTCCTAAAAAACTTAAAAAAGCTTCTGCAAAAATCGCTGAAGGAATCGTCAGTGTCAAAGTGACAATAATTGGTCCCATCGCGTTGGGAATCAAATGGCGCAAGAGTACTCTGCGTCTTGAAGCGCCCAAAGCATAGGCGGCTTTCACAAAATCTTGTTGTTTGATCTGCAAAATTTGGCTGCGCACAATGCGCGCCATGTTGATCCAACCCGTAATCGTAAGCGCTAAAATAATCGTCGTCAATCCAGAGCCAATCACGACCATTAACAAAATGACCACCAGAAGATAGGGGATAGCATACAATACATCGGCACAGCGCATCATCCATTCTTCTGTTTTACCGCCTAAAAGCGCGGCAATGGCGCCAAACAGCACTCCAATCACAAGATCGACGAGTGATGCGGTGATTCCCACAAATAAAGAAATGCGCGCACCCCACCAACAGCGCGTGAATAAATCCCGTCCCAACTCATCCGTGCCAAACCAAAAAGTGGTGCTCGGCGGTTCATTTTTAAGATGAAGCTGCGTCTCGTAGTACGTATAGTGAGAAATAAACGGACCGATGATGGCCATCGTGAGCAAAATACACAGGCTCACCAAGCCAAACATCGCCAATCGATTTTGTTTTAAACGGCGCCATCCGTCTTGCCAATAACTAACGGCAGGGGCAAAGACTGTTGTCTCTTCGACTTGGTCTTTTTCGGCTTGAGTCAGCAAAGAGAATAATAACGGATCATCCTTCATCAAATGACTTCTTTAGTTGAATTCTCGGGTCAATGAAACAGTATAAAAGATCGACGATAAACACGCAGAGCAGCAAGATCGCGCTGTAAAAAATCGTCGTGCCCATGATCACCGTATAATCGCGGTTAGTAATGCTCGTCACAAACCATTGGCCCAGACCTGGGATTCCAAAAATTTTTTCAATCGCAAAGCTCCCCGTTAAAATCGCCGCAGCCAAGGGTCCTAAATAAGTCACGACAGGCAGCAGCGCATTGCGCGTGACGTGGCGCAGAATGATTTGAAAGGAGTTGAGTCCTTTAGATTTGGCCGTTTGAATATAATCTTGTTGCAACACTTCCACCATGTTAGCACGCGTCAAGCGGGCGATAAAGGCCATCGGCAAGGCTGCCAGTGAAATCGCCGGCATGATTGTCTGCGAAAAGTGACCCCATCGCGCGACCGGTAACAGCTCAAATTTCATCGCCAACACATATTGTAAAAAAGTCGCCAAAATAAAACTCGGCACCGAAATCCCAATCACCGCAATCACCATTGTCAAATGATCTTGCCAGCGTAAATGGTTTAAAGCGGCAATTGCACCAAGAGTAATGCCTCCAAAAACAGCAAAACATAGCGCTTCTAATCCCAAATAACATGACACAGGAAATCCATCGGAAATGATCGCATTGACAGTGCGCCCTTCGTATTTAAAAGAGGGGCCAAAGTCAAAGTGGATTACGCCGTTCAAATATTTGCCGAATTGCACATAGAGGGGTTGATCGAGACCGTAATGTTTATGCAGTGCGCGTAAAATTTCTTCCGGAATCGCTTTATCTTGTACGAACGGATCGCCGGGAATGGCATGCATCAGAAAGAAGGTTAGTGTTGTCACGAGAAACAGGGAAACACACAAAATCGCGGCTTTTTTACTGAGATACTTGATCATTCAGCTCCACGTACGCCCATTTGAGATCCAAATCGTTGAGCTCGCTTAAATAAATTCCTCGCACATACGGCTTTTTTAGATATACACCTGAATAAAAATAGATCGGTGCGATCGGCATATCCTGAATCAATAATTTTTCCGCTGCTCTCAATAAACTCATTCGCTGTTCTGCATCTGCAGTTTCATCAGCTTGTTCTAACAATTCCGAAAATTTAGGATTACTCCATTGAGAGTGATTATTACTCGATGACATGAAACGGTAATAATCTAAAAAATTAATGGGATCATTGATATTTGCGATACCCCCCAATCGTGCGACTTGAAATTTATGCTGTCGCAATTCATCTAAGAAAACCTTCCATTCTTTATTAGCCAGGTGCACGCGAATCCCCAGCGCTTGCTGCCACTGCTGCTGAATGGCTTGAGCAATTTTGTGATGATCGATCAGGGTATTGTAGGACAAAGTGATCGGCGGCAATTCTTCAATTGTAATTCCCAGCTCTTGAAGTCCGAGCGCTAATAATCTTTTTGCTTCAACTACATCATGATCTTTAAAATAGGAGCTCGGATCTTTCCACATCGTGGATGGAACGAAACTTGTAGCTGGAATTTGCCCCGCTTGCGTGATATTGCTGACGATCGCTTGCCGATCAATTGCTAAGGCAAAAGCCCTGCGGATATGGGCATTGGTAAAGGGAAATTCTTTGGTGTTAAAAACATAATAATACGTCCCAGCAATCCTGTACTGATGTAATTTGCCGGTTTTATTCAAAGCAGCTATCGCATCTGCCGGTAAATTCGAGAGGGGATAGCCCGCCCAATCGAGTTCCCCATTTTCGTACATGCTCAGCTCAGTAGAACTATCTTCAATCAACATCAACTGCACTTTTTCCAGCTTGACGTTGTCTTTATCCCAATAATTTTGATTCTTCTCTAACACCAGCGCGTCATGATGGCGCCATTCTTTTAAAACAAACGTTCCATTCGAAACATAATGTCCATGTGTCCAATCAGGATAAGTACTTGTGATATGGGTGGGTACAGCAAAAAAAGTATGTGTGGCAAGTGCCGACATGAAATAGGGGACGGGATGCTCTAAATCAATCTGTAGTGTCCGATCATCTAAAGCCTTAACCCCCACCCAATCCAGTGGGCAACGCTGCATTTTGGCGGCACGGGCATTTTTGAGGATAAATAAATCGATAGCGTTTTCACTGGGAAATGTCGGATCGAGAACTGTTTTCCAAGTTTTCTCGAAATCCAGCGCTGTAACAGGTTTACCATCCGACCATAGTGCTTCGCGTAAAGTAAACGTGTATCGTTTTTGATCGAGAGAAATCTCTACCTTTTCTGCTGCTGCTAAAATCGGATGACCTTGAAGATCGATGCGCGTCAGTCCTTCAAAACACAATTTCATCGGTGAGATCGAAATGGTATCGGTGGCTTTGCGCGGATCGAGTGTTGGGGGATCGCTATGTAGATTAAACCGCAGTTCTTGGGTCTTAGGCCGATATTGCTTATCATTTTTACTACAGCCGCTCAGAGAGAGGGCTAAAACAAGTCCACCTGCGATCCATCGATTCATGCCGATCCTGTGTTCAGAATTCCAAAGACTCAGGATAGTGCGAGTTTCGTTTTAAGTAAAGATTAGTGATATATATAATTTATTTTTTAAATTAAACGATTTGACTTTTAATTAATAATAAAATTATAATTTATATATAAATAAAAAAAGGTTTAATAAATGCTAGAATTAATTAATCAGCAATATGATATTGTCTGGAGTCATCCTGAGTCTTCATCGAAAGACTGGAATACATTTCTCATCGAAGAAGTGCATAATATACAAGAAATTGCTCAAGTAAATGGTCGCTTTATCTCTTTCACAGCTAATAAAGAGAGCGGTCTTGTAATTGAGGCTTGTACTGCTTTAAAACGAACCAAATTTCCGCTTTCTGCTTTTGAAAATTATTTTATAAATACTTCTTTTATATCTCCACAGTCCGTTTATGGTTGGGACATGAAGAAGATTACGGTTATCCAGGCAAAAATTTTAGCTTTAGAAATAGCAAAAGAGATGTTACAAACAAAAGGCGTCATTTTCAGCCAATTAAATTGGTCTCAGACAATGCATGCGATTATTAATTCTAAGCCTTTGCCCATTGTTGAAAGCGAAAGAGACAGATACCGCGTTAAGCTGATGAAATATCTCTCGAAAGAAATTAAAGATTTATCTAAGAAAATGGAAGCTGTTGCGCAAACAGAACTGCGCGTTCATGAAGAGACAGCGCAGATTGCAATAAATGACGCTGCGCAATTGTCCGATGAAAAAATCGCTTCCAAGTGCACTCCAGAAGAATTGCAAGGGTATGCAGATCATTTTAAACAAATTTTTGAGACGTCTTTAGTTCAACGCCAATTCTATATAGATAGACAACTACATGAGATTAAAGTAATGCTATTTAAGCAAATTGATGATTACGGATCATTGCGAACGCATTTCCTGGTGGAAACACTTAAAGGGATTCACAACTTTATCACCGGCAATGTCTATTTAATTGCGGGGCATGCTCATCTCGAAAAATTCTTCAATAGCAATTATCTCGATGAATTATATAACTATCTCAAAGACCAAAAAAATATAGTCATTTTAAGACCAAAATGCTTAAGCAAATATTTACCAAAAAAACTGTTGTTTTAAGTTAAACCCTTCTGAATTTCTGCAATCTCGGCTTGAATCTTTTCTTCCCGTTGCTTTTGCCAGGTGTTTTCTCTTGGTGAACCCGTTTTATATTCTGGTGCTAGATCGTAGAGTTCTTGGTTGAATTTTATAAATTCTTGTTGGGCATTGTTGTCATTGGTGATAGCTTGATGCAAAACTTGCAATAATTCTTGGTTATTATCAGGACTGATCAAGTTGAGCTCAATCTTATATATTGTTCCTTCATTTGATGGCGATGGCCAAGAATGAACAGAAAAAAATGATGTTTTTTTCAATAGAGCATTTCTTTCATTTTGATTTAAAGAATAATACTTCTCCAAAGATTGTTTACTTGTTTGTTGACGCGTATTTTCAGTTATTTGTGTCTTTTGATATGCAACATGAATAAGACCATCAAATCCTGTAGGACCTCGCAAGGCTACTAAATGTTTTGATGCCGTGTATTTACAGATTTCGAATAGTTCTGCAAACACAGGACCGTTTACAATTTGATTAGTCTTTTTGCAGGCAGTTCCAAGTTGCGCTAGATCTTTTGGATCTTTTGCGACATATCGACCAATCGTTGTTAATATGTCATTTGGGAGCAATGATAAATTAATTGAATTGTTGTTATTATTTACAGAGGCGCTCATTTTATTCTCCAGTTATTTAATAATATTATATTATAACATATATTTTATAAATTGTAAAACATGAAAAATATATATTAATTATTTTAATTTAGATTCTAATGATTAACATGTTATCATGTTCGCTCAAAAAAGGAGTATTCATGTCAACATTAGCTCTTGTCGATAGCCGGACTAAGCATCACCAGTTGATTCCATTAACTCTGCAGGAAGAAAATCGGTATTTTGCAGGGGGCTCAAGTGATTATTGCAGTCAGCAATTTCTAAAATGCAATATTCTAACGAGTTCGCTTATGCCTATTAGAACCAATAACTTGGAAAGTTTTTTAACGGATTTGATCGCGCCGACTCTCATCCATCGCGCTTTAAAAGTCGAGGGAACGGTGCCGCGATTTTTTGCCTGTTTAGCGGCAATAGTTTGGGATGGGGCGACTTTTTTGATCCGCTGTGTGACAGTGGTTCCTCAATGGGCTTCTAACTGGACGAGTAAAGAACATTCGCTTTGGGAACTATTTGAAGCGAAAGGGATTGTTAAAAATAATTTTAAATCAGACGTCCTCGTGGCCTTTATGGCGCCAGGAAATCATGCGAGTTTAAGCGAGCTAAACAGACAGGATCGAGCGCGTAAATATACAATCGATTTGCTGATGCGAGACGTACCGTATATCCCTAAAATTGAATATAATGAGTTAGGGATCGTCAACTAGTGCTTGCCATCTATTCCCATGATCTTTAGAATTTTACCTTTATGAAACGTTTACAAAATTCTGGCAATAAAATCCATTTCGTCAGCCTTGGCTGCGCACGAAATCTCGTCGACACTGAGGTGATGCTCGGCATTTTGCTCCAATCGGGCTATGAAGTTACCGATCAAGTCGAAAAAGCCGATTACCTGGTGGTCAATACTTGTGGCTTTTTAGCCTCAGCGCGCAAAGAGTCGTGCGATACAATTCAAATGCTATTTGACGACAAAAAGAAAAGCGCCAAAGTGATCGTCGCGGGCTGCATGGTGCAAAAGCACAAAGATGAGCTCAAGGCGCAATTTCCCGGAATCCACTATTTTATTGGATCGGGAGATATGGAAAAGATTTTAGAGGCTGTGCAATCTGCCCAAGCAGGTGAAGCTGTGACCTCAGCGAGAAGTTATCTCGAATGGGGAGAAATTCCACGTCAACTTTCGACGCCTAAGAATTATGCCTATTTAAAGATCGCAGAAGGCTGTGCCAAACAATGTGCTTTTTGTGTGATTCCTAAAATTAAAGGACCTTTGCGCAGTAAATCTCAAGAGCAAGTATTGAAAGAATTCGATGCACTGCTCGCTCAGGGTGTGCATGAGATCATTTTAATCGCGCAAGATTTAGGGGACTTCGGCAAAGAGCGCAAAGAAATTGCCGGTTTAGAAAATCTCGTGCGCGAGATGCTCAAGCGTAAAGGGGATTTTTGGATACGGTTTCTGTATTTATATCCCGATGAAATCACCGATGAATTGCTAACTTTAATGGCCTCTGATGCACGGATTTGCGCCTATCTCGATATGCCGCTGCAGCACATCAACAACACGATGCTTAAAGCCATGCGGCGCAAGACCTCGCGCGAGCAGATTATTCATACGATTCAAACGTTGAGAGGCAAGTTGCCTGGTGCTGTGATCCGCACTTCATTGATGGTGGGATTCCCGGGAGAAACTGAAGAGCAGTTCGAAGAGCTCGTGAAATTTGTACAAGAATATCCACTAGATAATATCGGTATTTTTAAATATTCTCGCGAAGAAGAATCTCCTTCGGCGAAAATGGCAGGTCATCTTTCTGAAGAGATCAAACAAACCCGTTTTGAGAAATTGGCGGCTGCGCAGATGAAGGTTGTCCGCAAGCACAACAAAAAATACATCGGCCAAAAGCTACAAGTGGTTGTTGAAGGCTATCATCCCGATTCACCGTATTTGATGCGCGGCCGTTTTTACGGTCAATGTCCTGAGATCGATGGCCAGGTAATCATCAACGACGCACGCACAGTCGATGCATTTGGTAAGTTGTATGAAGTGGAAATCACCGATGTCGCCGATTACGATTTGATCGGAGGCGTAGTCGGACCTATCAAAAAAGTCAGTAACAAACTTAAGCTAACTTAATGACCGACACTCGCAAAGTCATTCTAAAGCCCGGACGGGAAAAAGCGCTGCATAACCGCCACCCTTGGATTTTTTCCGGCGCAGTGGCTTCTTTTCCGACATTTGAAAATGGGGAAGTGCTGTCTGTTTATAGTGACTCAGGAAATTTTTTAGCTAAAGCCTATTTTCACAATGACAATTCGATCAGTGGACGCGTTCTTGCTTTTGCTGATATCCCCATTGAACAGGCTCTTGAGCGGCGGATTGCTGAGGCCATCTCTTTAAGAGAGAAGATGTTTGACCGCGTGCATACCAATTGCTATCGATTGATCAATGCAGAAGGGGATGGTTTACCGGGCCTCATCGTCGATATTTACGATGAATTCGCAGTAATTCAAGTCAATACGCACGGTATGGAGCGCCTTAAACCTTTTATTGTCAAACAACTCATCGCAAAACTGAAACTACGCGGAATCTACGAGCGTTCGCATTCTGCCGCACGGCGTCATGAAGGACTCTCTGATGCACAAGGCGCATTGCTTGGAGATTGTCCCAAAGATTTACTCGTCAAAGAAAATGGATTGTCCTTTCTCGTTTCTATTGAAGAAGGGCAAAAAACGGGCTTTTTTCTAGATCAGCGCGAAATGC
This sequence comes from uncultured Verrucomicrobiae bacterium, assembly GCA_963839895.1. Classification (GTDB taxonomy): domain Bacteria; phylum Chlamydiota; class Chlamydiia; order Chlamydiales; family Rhabdochlamydiaceae; genus CAJCIW01. The sequence continues at coordinate 746,718 of CAWIWQ010000001.1, read as the reverse complement.
GTCAACTTATTGCCCGTCTGAGTAAAAATAAGCGCGTGCTCAACTGTTTTTCGTATACCGGTGGATTTTCTTTATTTGCTTTGAAAGGAGGAGCCACTCATGTCACAAGCGTTGATTCTAGTGAAGAAGCCTGTCGCTATGCGCTGGAAAATACACAGCTCAACCACATCCCTTTGGCGCAGCATGAAGTCGTCCATGATGATGTTTTCGATTATTTAAAAAATTGCCCGACCCATTTCGATCTAGTTATTCTCGATCCACCGGCCTTTGCTAAAAAACGACAAGATATCAACGACGCTTGCCGCGGTTACAAAGAGATCAACCGACGTGTGTTTCAATTGCTGCCGCCTGATAGCTATTTGATCACCTGTTCCTGTTCACATTTTATCGATGAAAATCTGTTTCAACAACTCGTTTTCCAAGCGGCGATTGAAGCGGGGAGAGAAGCGGCCATTTGCTGTCGCCATATCCAAGCTCCCGATCATCCTGTTTCCCTCTTTCATCCTGAAGGAGAATACCTCAAAAGTTTAGTTCTGCATGTAAATTAATTTCCTAACGTGCCCGTGTGCGAGCTCGAGCCCGATTTTTCTTTGCATTTTCTTTTTTAATCAAATCAAAAGAATCGGGCACGGGCACGCACACGGGCTCGGGCACGTTAGGAATTAAAGCATGGGGATCGGGCACGGGCACGCACGCGGGCTCGGGCACGTTAGGAATAAAGCTGGGGCACGAAGGGAGAAATCCTCTTTGAGATAAAAAGGGTGAATTGTATAACTGGGCTGATGAAGTATAAATTAATTGCGCCCGAGGGCCCAGAATACGATGCCGAGCGATTGTTGCGCTGGGAAGTGCTCGCCAAACCGCTGGGGATTCCTCCTGATGTGGAAGAAGCACCAGAAGAATTACATAGCCTACATTTGATTGCACTCGACGGTAAAAAACTTGTCGGTTGTGTATGTTTTCATCCGGAAAGTGCAACTAATGGTCGCATTTTCGAAATGGCACTTAGCGAAGATTATCAAGGTCGCGGTTTCGGTCGTCAGTTACTCCACCAATTAGAACGGATGCTGATTGAGCGCGGGATCAATGATGTCTACCTATTTGCCCCGCCTGATGCGGAAAAGTTCTACACTCTATTGGGCTATCTGTCGCAAAACGAAGTGATGGTCAAAATGGGTGTGACGTTAAAAAAAATGCAAAAAAATCTCAGCCCAGTTGTCGATCATGGTTCTTGAAGCACCTCCCAAAGAAAAATGCACACCGTTTTTAATTTTTGCAGTGTTCATTGCCGCCTTTGGAGGATTTTTATTCGGTTATCACACCGGAATCATCGCCGGCGCACTTGTATATCTCGCACCTGCCTTTCAGCTCAGCATTGGCGAACAGAGCATGGTCGTCAGTATTTTGCTGATTGGCGCCATTCTGGGAGCAATTTTAGCTGGCTTCCTAGCAGATCGATGGGGACGTAAAAAAGCAATGGGTGTCACAGCCGTTTTATTTGCGATCGGTGCTGCGATTATTGCTTATAGCGACTCATATACTCTATTATTAATAGGTCGATTAGTCAGCGGTCTTGGAGTGGGTCTGATCACGGTTGCGGCTCCCTTATATTTAGCTGAAATTTCACCTCCTCAATTTCGCGGACGTTTTGTCTCGATGTATCAGCTGTTGATCACCATTGGGATTCTCGTCAGTTTTATCGTCAATTATTTGTTTTCAATGAGTGCGGATTGGCGCTGGATGTTTGCCATCGGGATTTTCCCTGCGGTATTTCAAATGCTGGCGATCTTCTTTTTGCCAGAGACCCCTGCATGGTCTTTCAAGCAAGGGCAAGATCAAAAAGCGATCGCAACTCTTGGACGATTACGCAAAGATAAACAATGGATGCAAAGTCTTGCAGAGATGAAAAGTTCAGCCAGCCCGCAAAAACGGGGGGAATGGAAACATTTATTCTCAGCAAAACTCGGATCGATTTTGCTCATTGGGGGCGTATTAAGTGCGTTTCAACAACTTACCGGTATCAACACGGTCATTTATTACGCGCCAAAGATTTTTCAAGAGGCGGGATTTGCTTCGTCGACAGGCGCGATTTTAGCCACGCTTGGCATTGGAATCATCAATGTGCCGGCGACACTACTTGCTGTTTGGCTGCTCGATAAATGGGGACGCAGACCTCTACTTTTAGTGGGACTTGTGGGCATGGTATTTACGCTGAGTTTTCTTTCGCTTGCTTTTTACACTCAATCACAAATGGTCGATGTCATTGCAACGCTAAGCTTAATGGGCTACATCGTGTTTTTTGCGATAGGCCTCGGTGCTGTAACTTGGGTACTCGTTTCAGAGATTTATCCGCTCAAAGTACGCGGAAAAGCGATGACGATAGCCACATTGATTAACTTTTTATGCAATTTTTTGATCTCGATTACCTTTCTTCACTTGATTGAACAGCTGGGCGTGCATGGTACATTCGGCATTTATGCGGTGATTAGTGTGATCGCTTTTGGATTTGTTTGGCGTTTCATCCCAGAAACCAAGGGAAAAAGTCTCGAAGAGATCGAAAAAGTATTGCTCCGGTAGAGTTAGCTTGCTAAACTTTCCTTAAATTGTGTGCGGAGGCCTTAAATGTCTTATTCTCAAATCGAAAAGCAGCTGGGAGACAAAGCGAAGAGCTTGCTTTCCCATGTCTGCAAAACCGTACCTAAAGGAAAACTCCATATTCCGGGGCCTGATTGGGTCGATCGGATTTTCGCGCAGTCCGATCGCAATATCCGCGTGCTCCGCAGCTTGCAATCCCTATATAGTCATGGAAGACTCGCTGATACGGGTTATCTGTCGATTTTGCCTGTCGATCAAGGGATCGAACATAGCGCGGGAGCTTCTTTTGCACCCAATCCCGAATATTTTGATCCGGAGAATATCGTGAAATTAGCCATTGAAGGGGGCTGTAATGCTGTCGCTTCTACTTTGGGTGTGCTCGGGTTGACCGCACGCAAATATGCGCATAAAATCCCCTTCTTGCTTAAATTTAACCACAACGAACTGCTCAGCTATCCTAACAAGCACGACCAGATCTTTTTTGCTTCGATCAAGCAAGCCTATGACATGGGATGCGTAGCTGTCGGCGCCACGATCTATTTTGGATCGCCGGAAAGTCATCGCCAAATCATCGACGTGAGCCACGCTTTTGCACATGCTCATGATTTAGGAATGGCTACAGTATTGTGGTGTTATTTACGTAATTCTGCTTTTAAAACCTCTACTGTCGATTACCACACGGCTGCGGATTTAACCGGTCAAGGTAATCACTTGGGCGTCTCGATTGGAGCTGATATCGTCAAACAAAAGCTTCCTGAATGCAATGGGGGATTTAAAGCGCTCAAATTCGGCAAACAAACGGAAAAAATGTACACTGAACTATGCAGCGACCATCCGATTGATCTGTGTCGCTATCAAGTCATCAACGATTATCTCGGCCGGATTGGTTTAATTAATTCCGGCGGCGCCTCAGGAGAAAACGACTTAGGCGAAGCTGTTACCACTGCTGTGATTAACAAACGTGCAGGGGGAATGGGTTTGATTTCTGGACGGAAAGCCTTCCAAAAGTCGATGAAGGATGGCGTTCAGCTTCTGCATGCTATTCAAGATGTGTACCTGTGCAAAGAAGTGACAATCGCTTAAATTATTAACCCAACTTGTTCCCTATCTGTCCAGCAGATGTGGATGCGATTTTTTGGCATGATTTGAAGCCAAATTTTAGATATACTTGAGAAAGTAGGCAAAATTTGGCTTCAAATCAGGACATAAAAGTCGCGCCACAGATGCTTTGACAGTAGGGGACAAGTTGGGTTATTAAAGTATGGGATTTTTACCACGGAGAGCACAGAGATCACAGAGGCCGGTTTACGGCATATTTCTAGTATTGCTTTTTCCACTTATACCCTTAAATGCTGAAAAGATTGTTCAATGCATTGCGAACTTTCCCGTAGAAGTTGATGTGTATACCCGCTGTTTGCAGCGTCATGGGTATGAGGGTAAAGTTGTTTTAGTCGACATTAAGGAATATGAAAAAGTCTTACTGAAAAAAAATGGGAAGTGGTGGAAGCGATTGCATCTGGATTTTCTCAATAAAGTCTCTCTTTCGGAACAGGTCGATAAAATCATTTTTTTCAATCTCAACCCTAAGATCACTCGCAAATACGATTTATCGCGCTTGCCTAAGGAAAAACTGATTTTGTTTATGTGGGAACCTAAAACCGTCCTTCGTCACATGTATTCTCCGGATGTTCACCGCTGGTTTTCACAGATCTATACCTGGGATGATTCCTTGGTGGATGGCCAAACCTATTTCAAATTCCATTACCCTTGTCTAACGCCCATGAAAAACGATATTCCATCGTTTGAGCAGAAGAAATTCTGTACTCAAGTCTCTTCAGATTTGTCCAGCAGTAGTAAAAATGAGCTCTACACTGCACGTAAACAGGCGATCCAGTTCTTTGAGCAAGTCGGCGAAGAGGGTTTTGAGTTTTATGGCAAACACTGGCAGCCCTCTCTGTACAAAAGTTACCGGGGTGCGTGTGCCAATAAAATTGAAACCGTTAAGAATTACCGTTTTTGTATCTGTTATGAAAATACGCATAGCACACCCGGTTATATCACCGAAAAAATCTTCGATTGCTTTGCTGCCGGTACCATCCCGGTTTATTGGGGTGCAAGCAACATCGAAGATTACATTCCCAAAGAGTGTTTCATCGACCGCAGACAGTTTAACACTCTCGAAGAGCTCTATGCCTTTCTCAAGGCGATGACTAAAGAGGAATTTGAAGATTATCTCGTGCACATTCGTACTTTCCTCAGCAGCACCGCTGCGCAAAAATTCACTCAGCAACAAATCGAAGAAGACTTCTATCTCGCTGTCACTCATTAATTTGATATTTAATCTAAGCCTTTGTTATAAATGATGCCATTTAAAAATAAAAAACGGATTTTTTATGACAACATCACCAATAGGATCTTGCGCATTTAATATTTACGATCTTCCAGATCCTAATAGCTTTGAAGAAATGTCCGATGTATTGCATGGTATTGATGAATCCTATCTAACGCCGGAAAAACTTGAAGAATTAATGGCGGAGTTGGATCAGCCCTCATCTGTGATACAAACTCCAAAGTCATCTCCGGTTTCAGATTGTTCCTATAACACAATAATCAAACAACTGATTAAATTTCGCGAAGCAAAAGATTGGAATGCAATCATTCAGAAAGGAATACCATCACTTGTATTTAGTCAAAATCAGAAACATAATATTTGCTTATCAGTTCTAATTGCAGAAGCCTATTTTCATCTCAAAATGTTTCAAAATTGCATTGTTACGCTTCAAGGACTCGAGAATCTAGTTTTAAACTGGGATGTTGGCCAAATTAATCAAAGCGCCAAAAGTATCTATTACCTTATTTATGCAATGGGGTTGCAAGCTAGGGATATAAATGGCGATAGTTCTAGATCAGAGATGTTTTTAGATTTAGCTAAACAATTCAATGAAAAAATTTTACAAACTAAGATGTATAAAGATTTAAGCGATATCGTTTTAGAAATTAAACAACAACAACTCCAATCCGAGATTTCTAATCCGACATTGCAATCGAGCTATATATTGATTCCAATGCCTTCAAAAAATGATCAAGCTCAAGAGCTCAGGCCTTTTATTACAACTACTACCACAACTACCCAACAAACGCCATCGACGGAAGAACGTGTGCAATCTGTGCAAAAGAAGAATAAACGGGAACCGAACCCACAGACCCCGCCGAAAAAAAGATACGTACAAAATCTCGCAAATTCTACAAATATATCAACAATAGATTCTCAACCTCAAAATTCTTCTAACTCTCCTGTAAACACTACAATTGAATTGCAACCGGTTCCTTCCATTCAACTTACGGCTCAAAATTCTGAGAGTATTCTCATTCTCCACACACCAAAGACAATAAGAAAAGCTAATCAAGCGAATATTGATGCACTTATAAAACAATATAGGGACTATCATAATAAAGATAAAAGCAAAGCATGTTTAAAATTAGCTAAAGAATATTTTCATAATGCAGATGAGCAAATGCACGTTTGGTTTCACCGGGGATTTATTTTAGCAAAAAAAACAAAGAATCCAGAATCCTATTTAGAGTTGTTGACAGCAGAGTTTCAGGGCAATATTAATATCGCTATTACATTCCTTAATAAATTGAGAGAATACCCAGATTTAGATGATAATGATAAAGCTCTAATCTTCTCCAAACTCGCCATGATACATTTTCATTTGCACCAAATTTACAATCAAGAGATTTTAAAATTACCCAATGCGTCGCACTCATTCAAAGATAGAGCAGCAAGTGTATGGGTACCTAAACAATAAGGTGTTTCAGCGCTTGTAAAGGCGGGAACTTCAGGTTTTTTCCTACCTGATAATTTTTTACTTGCACTCTCACCTTTTCTTTTTGTAAAAACTTGAGCATTTAGAAAATTTTTGGAGCGACTATGACTAAATGCTTTTCCATTTTGCTTACACTGTTCTTCATGTTGAATCTTCATGCTGATGAATCTAAAGCGAAATTTTTTCGTCCGAAACTTTATGAGAGCCTATGGCCCGATTTTTGTTTGGATCATTTGACTCGATTTCCTCTCGAATGCAGCGAACAATATTTGGACAACTTTTCTGATTTTTATGTCGAACATTTAGAGCAAGGAAATAGCGAAGCTTACATTGACAGAGAAATCATTTTTCGATTAGCCAGCTATTCAAACAAAATACCCAAAACATCCAAAAATTGTGATTTTCTCTTTTGTCAACAGTGCCATGCTCCAGTCGTTCGAGGTTTATTTGAAACAGAGAGCGATAATAGTGAAGCGGAAATTGATGAAGATATAATCATAGACGATGAGATCAGTGATCTTGGAAAGAGTGTTTGCTATACGTGTAAATGTATAGATAGCTGGCATGATAAAAACCAGTGGGAAGAAGATGGAAGGTTCATCAAAGAAAATTGGACTAAATGTAAAACGAAAGCTATTCCTTATCAATATTTTGACATTCATGCAAAAGAATCTGTCCCATTTTTAGAGCAACATCTAAAATATAGTCAGGAAAATCCCAAATGTTTGTGTTATTGGCCGTATCGCTCAAAAACGGCGTGTGAAATTAGCGATCTGATTTACGATGAAATGCTGACTTTATCTGAATCTTCCTCTTTGAGTAAACTTACTTCTCAAAAATCAAAGGAATTCCCATATGTCCAAGAGTGCTTTACTCATAGCGTATTTTCCGATCTATTTATTCACGCATTCTTTTATTCCCAATACCGACAAATCTTGTTGAAGCTTGCTTTATGGCAAGAATCACATGCTTATAACGATCGAGAAACAACGGCAACTTTGAATTCCATTTATCACCTACTCGATCGAATACAAGTTCGGTTTTTGAACTTATATTCAGAGTGTCTAACACAACATCCCCATCCGAAGATTTATTACGAAAGAGGGATGATTTATCTGCATCAAGGAAAAACGATCGATTCTTTGGACGATATTCGTAAACTTATCGATTGGGCAAATAACAATCACCATGAAGAGTTGTTAACATCCGATCTATATTTTCAAGAAGGGTCGGTATATGCCGAACTGGGACTCTATGATAAAGCAGTAGAGAGTCTCAGTCAGGCGATTGAAAAAGACCCAACTCATAAAAATGCTTACTTTGAGCGAGCCGTAGCCTATTTTGAACTCGGTCAATTTGAGTTAGCCTTAAACGATTATTTAACTTCGGGAATCAAACCACAGCGTTTTTTAACAAATTTAACGAGACCTTTTTCTTTTTCTGTGGGACTGCATAAAGGAATTCTAAATGGACAAGCCGAAGCTGCAATTGAATTTATTCCTTCATTATTAGCAACTTTTCATGGCATCAGTCAGGGACTTTGGGCATTGGCACAAGATCCTGTGCAAGTTTCCAAGGATTTTGTCGATGCCTCGAGTGCTTGCATTGATTTTATTCGTGAGCACACTATTGGTGAATCTTTGTTACGACTTGCTCCTGAACTTCGAGAACTTATTGAAAAATGGGATGTCCTTGAAGAAGAAAAACGCGGAGAAACAATAGGACTTATCATCGGTAAATATGGGGTCGATATTTTTGCTGGAGCCGGTATTTCAAAGATGACAGAACTGTCCTGCAAACTTAAAAAAGCTAATAATCTCTTAACCCTGGAAGCGATGGCTATTAGCGAGAGAAATAATACGCTAATTAAACTTGAAGCTGTAAGTAGGGCCCAAGCTAGAAAAGAAATTCTTAAGCGCGCTAATTTGACAATTGAATGGGATAAACAAGGTAAACATATCTTGGGCCATAAGAATTATTTCGCCAAGGATTTGAAAAGTATATTTGCTCATTCGGATCCCCAAAGGTTGTTGAGAGATTTTGCTGGAAAAGGGTTAAGGAATAGCAAAAAAATTCCTGGTTCTCCAGGGTATAAAGAGGTAGTTGATTTTGGCGAATTTATAGGATATTCTATTGATCCTAATACCGGGGAGAAAATTGCTACTACTTGGGGAAAAATTCACTATTCAAAAGATGGTGTCCACATTGTTCCAACTAAACCGAGATAATTATTTTTAGGGATAACAGAAAATCTAATGCTAATATGTTAAAATTGTTTGATGTTGAATATATTAAAATTCCAATCAATGAAAATCCCATTGATATACCGACTCCATTTGGTAAAGTTCATTTGGAGGTTTTTTATAATAAAATTCCTCTATCTCAATTTGTTCCAAATATTTTTGGCGAGATTTCAAATAAGTCATCCGTTTGTATTTGGGCTTTTAATGCTGTACACATTGAGCTTTTAAAGACAAATATAGTGCCTTCTCTACCTCTTGGGATGAAAGTAGATCAATGCATCGCTTTTTTATGGAGGTTTAAAAGCGCCTCAAATGACTTGAGTCTAAAACTCATTTGTCGTTTAGCTTTCAACAATAAAATATTAGAGGTAGTACCTGAATCAGGAGGTGGCTTGATTGCGCAAAGCTGGACTGTTCAAAATACGAGAATCACTGTTGGGACAGAAGATGAAGACTATTTACTATCGCGATCCGAGCATCAAAATGGGCTACCATTGCGATTGGCGGAAAATCAGTTGATTGATTCAGATTTAATCGAGTATCTAGAGGAAGGAATTCAAATCACACTACCGCCATTTCAGGAAAATGAAGAAGGGCAAATTCAGTTTGTGGTGGCTTGGGGTGATAAAAGCGATCGGGATGATATTTCAACCTGGTTTGCCGTCGATGTGCGACCCCAAGAAATACTAAAGTCATTAACTTTGGGGCTCAATGAAAAATGATTTAACCATTGAAAAACTTTAAGACAGAGAAAATCGACGAAAAACCTTTGCGTCGTCGCGGCCTAGCATCTTTGCGTAATTTATTTAACTAAGATAACTATCCCTTTAGTGAGCTCTGGCAGGGCGGCAGAATCTAGACTGAAGACGGCGTGGGGTGTGCCGGCTGCGGCCCATATTTCTGGGTATTGGAGTAGATCTTGATCGATATAAGTTTCGATGGGTTGGGTATGGCCGATTGGCGGGATGCCACCGATGGCAAAGCCAGTAGCTGTGCGGGTGAAATCGGCATCGGCTTTGACGATCTCTTCGCCTACATGGGTGGTGATGGTTTTTTCATTCACGCGATTGACGCCGCTCGCTAGAACGAGAATGGGTCGGTTGCTGTGTTTAGTTCGAAAAATTAATGATTTAACAATTTGCGCGACTTGGCAGCCGATAGCTTGGGCGGCTTCTTCAGCAGTGCGAGTGCTGGCAGGAAGTTCGACAACTTTGGCTGTCAGACCTTGCTTAAATAAGGCATCTTGGACACTTTGGGCGCTTTTACTTAACATTATGCAGCGGGGCGGGTTGAGTTTTGAACGGGGGTTAATTTTTGTAACAAGAAATCATCTAAAGCTTTTAATTCAGGGATGTTACGTTCGAGTTTGCCGTTGATGATGAGCGGGACTTTATGGCGCTGCGGTTCTTGGTTGCGATAGTAAGCGGTTTCTTCATAAGAATAGGAGACGACTCTGTTATCTGTGACTTTAGCGCGCCAGCAAATGTCGACTTGACGCACTTGCGCGGGGTCAAGATTAGCGCGTTGCATCTTAACTAAGGCTTGTTCGATTTTGGGAATGAGGATTTGGAGATCTTGTTGAGATAGGGGGATGATGACTTCTGTGCCTTGCGCGGTGACGTTGATCAACTCGATGCGGTACTCTTTTCCGCCCCATTTGACTTTGGGAACGGGGGAAGCTGTGGGTTGGATTTCAAAATGGACGGGGGATGGTGCAAGGGCTGAAGCAGGTTGTGTCATAATATTCCAAATTAATGAGACAAAAGGATAGCAAATTACTTAATGACTTTCAAGATCTGCTTTAAAGGATTTTCCCGCTGTTTAAAGTGGCGCTTTTTCTCATGCGGTTCATTTGAGGTTTTTTTGGGTTTTTTGGCCGGCTGAGCGCCAATTTCCCAGGGAAAGGGGTGTTTGGCAGGGGGAACTTTGGCATCGGAATCAGGCAGGGTGGCCAGTTTATTGATCAAGCCACCGACAATCGCGCCTGCTGTGCCGCCAATAGCTCCTCCGATATTTTGCTGTTGCCACGCCAGCAGAAGAGCGACTTTGGCAGTGGCTTTGCCGGTATTGATTTGCACGTTATCGGCAGGACCTTTCATCGGTAGTGTTAAAACATAATTTTCAGGGAGATTTTTGATTCCAAAGGCTTGACTTAAGGTTTGCGCGGTAAGGCCGAGGACCATATCGACATATTTTTGTAGGAGATCAATTTTGCCCCAAACGCAGATGTCATAGGTATTGGCCAGTAAAATTTCGGTGCGACCGATATTGGCAAAACCTTGTTTAATGCTAAAGTCGATCGGCGCAAACCACAGCATGAGATCGCTGTTCTTATCAAATTTTTGCGTTTTTAATAGGCCGAGAGTGATATTGACATTGCCTTCGTTGCGGCAGAAGATTTTACCCAGTTCGATTGTCGCCTCGGGAATGGCGATTTTAGCTAAATTTGTTGGGTAAAGGGGCAAATAAAATCCTTGAGCGGGGATTTCAAGAGTGATCGGATCTTCGGAATAGATGTACGAGAGATTGAGCGGGTTAACTTCTTTGAGAACAAGACGGCTGACCTCGGGTGTGATTTTTAATTGGGCATAAATCGGATCGCTGAGCATGAGCGCGCCATTGACGAGGGTGCCATTCACTGAAGCGCGAGTGAGCGGTGTGTTGAGATTAAGCGAGACCGGGCCGCTGAATTTTTTCAAGTCGAGCGATAATGCGGCATTGATCACGTTTCCAAACAGAGTTGTGAACGGAAAATCGGTGCGGCCTTTAGCTCTGGCGAAAAGATCGAGGACACGCGAAGGGAATTGTTGAGCTTTAAGTTGTAAATTACCTGTGAGTTGCGAGATGTCAAAAGCCCCTTGAGCATTGCGGGTCGGCTCTATACGTCCGGCTACAGAAATCGAGCCGTTTTTTGCGGCGGTGCCTTGGGTAACGACATCGCTATCAAGAGAGAGGCTCAAAGGGCCTTGAGCTGCGCTTTTGTTGAGAGAAAAGGAAAGACCCGAGAGTTGGATTGTCTCCTGCGAGCTCTTATCGTAAAAAGTTAATTTTGGGTTAGTGCCATTTGCTGTAAGTTGCAACGCATTCATGTCAAAGACGACATCAGGAATCCGACTCTGTTTTGTCGCAACGGGCAGCACCATTTTAGACAGGGTGATGGTAAATGTGCTTGGCTCTTTAAGATCAAAGGGAGCCATACCCTTCGTCGGCCCGGTCATCAGTGCGTCGAAGGCTCTATAACTTTCCGGTGTCAGCGTCCAAGTCAATTGGTTATTGTTGCCCTGCAATCTAAGACTTGTGCGATCGACGACAAAGGCGGCATCGGCCTTTACATTAGCGCTCACCCATTTCAGTGCGACGTTTTGTTTGTCTGAAGCGCTTTGCAGGGTGATTTTACTGCTAAACGTTGGCCCGGCAATCGCACTTAATTTTTGTTTACCCGCAAAAGCATCGAGAAAGGCAGCCGAAATATTTTGTAGATCGAGAGTGCCATTGATCGCTGCGGTGGAGAGGTTAAAACCGGGTGCCAAATTCGACAGGGCAAATTGCCCTTGCATTGTCCCTGAATCGCCGGAGGGGTTTTTGACTTGGGCATTGAGCTGCAATGCGGCCGTTTTAGCTTTACTATCCCATTGGAAAGGGAGTGTGAGATTTTGCAAAGCGATTTGTTTATCCGGCGTTTGCCCGACAAAGATAATTTGTTGTGTTGAGAGCTGTCCTTTTGCCTTCAGTAGCGGTCCCGAAAGGGGAATTGTCATGGCATCAACGGATAAGACGACCACTGCTGGTTTAGCGAGTTGCGGCGCCGATGGACTTAAGGCTTTGAGCAATGCTGTGTCTACTGTTGCTTGAATGGTGAGCGGTTTGGTAAGGGTAAATTCTTTAGAGTTAGGATTGAAAGCACCCGCAAGAGAGGCTTGAAGCGGTTCGCCGCTTACTTGCAAGGAAATCTGATCGAGAGTGCGGATCGCCAGCAGTGCTTGCAGCCGTGAAAAAGTAAACGGGAAATTTCCATTGAGGACAATCGGTCCTGCGGTGAGCGAAGCATCGAGCTGCAGATTTTTTACATCGTTTTTGGGAAAGCTAAGCGTTTTGATCACCCCTTGAATCGGTTCGGCTCGCACGAGTTTGATCTGTTGGTTAGGCAAAATAGCCGCAATCAGTTGGGGACTGACAGTGTAAGTGAAAGAAGCGGGGGAGGCGAGTGTCCATCGATCGTTTAGGGTGATATCCAGTCCAGTAAGATTTAAATAAGCTGAGCGCCAAAACAGCTGCAATTTAGGCTGACTTGTGGTGAGGTTCAGTGTCGCATTCCAATCTGCTGTCGGACCTAAAAGTGTGGAAAAAGGGATCGGTGTCGCTACAAAAGCACCGATGAGATCGAGAGGAAACTGCTGCGCTTTAACGGCGAGATTGCCGGTGAATCCCGTTTTTTCATCGGGCACAAAATGCCCTTGGAAATTAAACGAACCGTTTTGTCCTTGAGCGATTAGACTTGTTGCTGCACTCACATCGATCCCTTGCTTGACGGAGGTGGAATTGGCATTAAGCGACAACGCGTTTAACACGAGCGGTTTTCCATTAACTGTGAGCGCGAGTTGATCGGGCGCTTGGATCGCCGCTTGAAATGCAGCATTTCTCAAATCGTTTTCATCCGCTGAAAATTGAGATAGAGTCACCTGAAACAACGCGGGTTGTGATAAAGCAAGTGTTGAAAGAGAGGGCCAGTGTTTACCCAGCTCGCGAATAAGAGCTGGTGTCACATTAAACTCAAGTGTTGCAGGAGCTTTAAGCGAAAGGCGTCCGTTATTTGATTGCGTGGCAATCTGAGCTGCCATCAGAGGTGAATCAGCAGTTAAGTTTAAATTGAGATTGCCGGATGACGAGCTGAAATTGCAGCGCAGATCGATTGTATCGCCGACGACATTGATCAGCAATCCGTTCATTTGCGGGTAAAACAGCGAGACAAATTGATCGACAGCGCGCATCGGTAGTTGGGAAATTGTCGCTTGAGCAGATAACTCGGGCGTTTTAGTGTTAAGCTGCGTGCCAAAGGCTTTAGCTGTGATTTGTCCGTGGCTTTGTCCCTGCGTCGTGTTACCGCTTAACGTTAAAGCGATTTTATCCGGCTCGTTCATGTCTAGTGAGAGCGCGATTTGATCAAAAATGATCGGTTCGAGCCCCGGGGGATTAAATGTGGCTTTGCCGTTTTCCACGATCACCTGCCCTTTCATGGGCATTTCGATTGTGGGCAATTCGACGCTGAATGTTGGCGTAAATGACGCTGTTTGCAATCTCGGCAATTGCACTTGAGTCATCGGATGAAACGGCTTGCTGAGCTTTAATTGTGGAGAAAGGATGCGCAGATGGCCGACATCGTTTTGAATCACGAGTTTAAACAAATGGGCATCGGTTGTGATCTTAGGGCAATCAATTGTGAGCGCATCTTCCGGTTTTTGCGCATGGACGCCAGTTAACGTTTGCGAACCGAACCAACTCAGCGACACTTCATCAAGCTGTACTTGCATGCCCAATTTTTTGCCGATCATCTCCGCCAACATGTTTTTTCCTGTCGACGTGGAAAAAAACATCGGCAACCCAAAAAACGCGATCACAACCAGAAGCGCAAATACGCCTAAACACCAGGCGATAATTCTCATGCCAGAAGAGTGAGGTTTAATGGGCTGTTGACCATCGGACATAACGGTGTATTCCTGCTATAGTTTTGCTATCACAAATCTCGTTCGATGCGATCATTTCTTCGGCTTGTTTAAGCGACACAAACAGTAAATCAATTCCTTCATCGTCATCGCCTGGAAGCGGGTCGGGTTTTAAATCCAGGGCTAAAAATAGATGTAAATACTCTGAGCTATATCCGGGGGCGCTGTAAAATCCGCCCAAAGGGATCATCCGATTAGATCGAAATCCCGTTTCTTCTTGTAATTCTCGCTGGGCACAGATCTCAGGAGCTTCATCGCTTTCTAAAGTACCGGCAGGGAGTTCTAAAATCCTCTTCTCAATCGGACGTCGCCATTGCTTGACGAGGATGATTTCTTTCTTTTCTGTCACAGGAATAAGCAGCACAGCTCCCGGATGCACGACGATGTCCCAAGTTTTCACTTGCCCATTCGGCTTTTTTAAACTATCTCTGCGCACGGAAATGGTTCGGCCCTGATGAATCTCTTCAGAGGTCACCAGGGAAATTTTCTCTAAATGTTCTTGTTCAGCTGACTTTTCGCTCATAGATGTGATTATCGCTCAAGCGCCGTTCCCTGTCAATGGGCTCTACGAAAATAAACCACGAAGAAAAGAATCGGGCACGCACACGGGCTCGGGCTCGGGCACGAAAATCACTTTGAGATCTCAGTGGTTTACTCTTCTTAATCGATTTCGACGCCATACACGCCGATCGCTTCTTGACGGCCGGGTAGAATCATCGGGCCAAGTGGAGTGATTTTAAACGACTCATTTTTCACTGCATTATAAGTCATTTCGCTGATCAAAATCGGTTTCTTAAGCAGTTTGGTCGCTTGTTCTAGCCGAGAGGCGACATTCACAGTATCGCCGATAGCTGTGTATTCCACCCGTTTTTCCGAACCGATATTGCCGACGATGGCAAGACCCGTGTGGATTCCGATCCCAATTTCAATGCGCGGCTTTCCGGCTTTTTCCCATTTATCGCACAGAGTTTTGAGTTGCTTTTGCATCCCAATTGCCGCCATGACTGCATGTTTTTCTTGAACGGCATCGTCTAGCGGCGCTCCAAACTCGACCATCAACCCATCGCCTAAGAATTTATCGAGCGTTCCTTGATGGCGGAAAATCACATCGATCATCGCTTCAAAATATTCGTTAAGCAGCAATACCACTTGCTCAGGCGCCAGCTGCTCAGCCAGATGGGTGAATTGGCGGATATCGGAAAACAAGACCGTGATTTTTCGACGCTCACCCTCGAGTTTTGTCATGGCTTCAGACTTTAAGATTTTCTCCATGACATGTTGAGAGACATACCGTGCGAAATTTAATTTCAGTCGCTCGCGTTCTTGCAGTCCGCGCGCCATGTGATTGATTTCTTGAGCGAGTTCTTCAAATTCATCTTTTGTATGCAAAACCGCTTGTGCCTGCAGATTGCCTTGGCCAATTTCACGCACTGTTCCGAGCAATGCCCGAAGAGAAAGAGTGACCTGGCGCGCTAGAAAATAGCCACCTGTAAGCGCGAAGATCAGCGCCACCAAGAAGCCCACCGAAAAAATTTGAATAATGTGCTGGAGATCGAACAGATATCGCTCGACGGAGATATCCGCGCCCACCGTCGCCACATATACCCCATTTTTATCGTACACCGGAGCAAATCCGGAAATCCAAATGCCCCATTGATCGCGGATAAATTTCCCCGGTGAATAGTAGTCGCTTAGATGATGGATGATATTTTGAATGTAAGCATTTTCGTCGAAATCGCCATAGTGGCTGATTTCCTGAGGATTTTCCTCGGCATCAACCACAAAAATCAGTTGCGAAGGATCTTGAGGATTGGGTTTTAGCGTATACAGGAATTTAATGAAGATATTCACGCGTCGATTGGCATCGCGTGCTTTAATCAATTGCGCTTTTACAGCGTTATAGGCAGGAGAGCCTTCATCTGCTTTAGATATGACCGATTTTAATTCTTCAGCATCGAGCAAGCCGGCCGTTGTAGCCGCCACAGTAATAGCTTTGATTTGTTCATCTTGAAAAGCATGCTGGCGAAATTGCACGAATAAGGCGATAAAGCCCGTCAGCGAGCTGACAAACGCTGTCCCTGCAAGAGCCAGATATAGCTTAGTGCGATACTTCATACTACCTTAAAGTGCTTATGCGCACTTTAAGAAACTATCTATGAATTTGCAAGCGCTAACTCGATCTATTGATTATAGATGCGGTTGAAGCACAGTTCTAATTTGTCCAGAGGTGATTGCTCTGAATGCATCTCTAAGATCGTTTTTCGATTGCTGATCGGCCCCAGCAGCAGTGAATCTATACTCGCCATAAGAGTTAAATGGTGCGCCAAGATAAGTAGGAAGAGGCAAATTACGTGGATCTGGAAGTCTATTGTTTGGATCTGCACGTAACCATTGATTAGTGTCATGTGTTAAAATTTCTGTATGAAGTGCGGCTAAAGCTGCAGGTGGTAATTGCGCCAGGAGTGTTCCCAAGGCGGTATAGAACTGATCTCCTGTTGTTGTATTCGTATCCAAGATTGTTAAGAATTGATTTAAAATTTGCGTGTGTTCATTTTGGACTCGAGTTCTTATTATTGCTATATTTTCTCGAGCCTGCGTGACAGCAACATAGTGACCAGAATTCAATTCAACGAATAAGAAATTGTCAGTAAGTAAATCATGTGTTGAGAATTTTTGCAAAGCATGTTGAGGGCCAGCGGCCGGCTTGATTACTGCAAATTCAAATCCTTGAGGAAAATGAGTTGGATTGAGTCCTTGAAAGTTTACAGGAGCTCTAGATAAAACATATATAAAAGCACCATCGAGATCATTTCCTGTTCCAGTTGTATAATTATTAGTTATATATGCGGCATAAAATGTTCTTAATTGTGTTTTTTCTGCATCAGAAGTGGGATTAGTGCTGCTCAAAATAGCGGCAATATTTGCAGGTATAAGCTGTGGTGCCGAGGTTTGAATATCTCGAACTGCTGAGATTAAGAGATTTTGAAAATCTTGATTCCTATCATACTGAGCAGCATTGTTTAGCTGAGTGCTTACATATGTTCTTAAATGATCAGCCAAAGTTGTTATCTCAGCTGCGGAAGGGTTTGCATTTCCATTTCGTACAAGAAGTTTATAAGCAAGCGATTTGTCAAGACACCGACCGCCGCCGCCAACATCTACAACTCGAAGAGCAGTTGTTGGTGAGACATAGGGAACAAGGGGTGGATTAGGTGGTGTTTGTTGTGTTGTTATTGGGGTCGGAAGAGTCGGTTGCCAATTAGCAACAGGTCGCGCCGTTGCAAATGACGCACCAATATTTTGTAAGGTTGTATATATTCTGCCGATCTGCTGTGGATTTATTTGAGAGGGATTTTGTGGGTTTATTGTTGTAGTTTTAAGAGTATTGTTATGATTGAAATTGATTTGAGCTTCTGCGAAATTAACGTTGTGTGTAGGAGATCTAAGATGAATGGTGTCAAAATCAGCTCTATCTAGGCTCACTTTAAAATTAGCATTCTCTAAACTGTGTTGATTTATTTCATTACAACAGAATTGAGCAACCTGCGCAGCGATGTGTCTCCAATCTCTGGCTCCGGTGATATCTTGCTGCGATGCACCATCAAGTTTTAATACAGTATATTTATACTGTTGCGGCAGATTGTCGATGGTAAATCTACCATCGTTGGTAAAATGATAGTTGTGACCATTAACAGAAATTGTCCCTGTTGTATCAGCAACGATTTGAACTTGTAAATTAGGTGATGTTGTCATTTTATTACTTTGTTTATATTAATTATGATCTAATTATACAATTTTGAGAATTAAAAATAAAGATGAGTATTAATTATTTTGATTTTTATGCAAATAATTGATTTTAAATGACTTAGAGGCTGTTAACGGATTAAGCTTCTGTCGATTTTCGGGTTCTTTTGAGTCGCTTTTCGATTCAAACTTTGGGGATAATATCAAACTTCGTATATTACCCCCAAAGTTTGAATCGAAAATCGGCCAAAATAATCCCGAAAAGCGACGAAGCCTTAATCCGTTAACAGTCTCTTATTCAACAGTCACGGATTTGGCGAGATTGCGCGGTTGATCGATATCTGTGCCGCGTTCAAGGGCAATAAAATACGCAAGTAATTGACTTGCAACGGAATAGAGAATGCTTGCCAGCTCATCGCAGATATGCGGCAGCTCTAAGATATCAGTGGCGACTTTGCTGATTTCAGGGGTACCTTGGGGGACAAAGGCTAGGACAGGTCCTCCACGGGCCTTAATTTCCATCATATTACTGATCATTTTTTCAAGGGTATGTCGGTTGCCGCACATACCGATGACGGCGAGGTCAGCATCGATTAGGGCGATCGGGCCGTGTTTCATTTCCCCAGCAGGGTAGCCTTGGGCATTGATGTAGCTGATTTCTTTGAGTTTGAGAGCAGCCTCTAAACTGGTCGTATACATGTAATGTCGACCGAGGAAAAACACGCTATTGAAATGGGCGTATTTTTTAGCGAGGGCTTTGATTGTTTCATGCTGGCGCAAGACCTGTTCGACTTTTTCGGGGAGGGATTGGATTTCCGCGAGGAAGGCCTGTCCATCTTCTTTGCTCATATGGCGCAAACGGGCCATCAACAGAGTAAAAAGAGAAAGAACGGTCAGCTGACTGGTAAAGGCTTTGGTAGAACAGACGCTGATTTCCGGTCCGGCGCGCAAAAATAGGGTGCAATCGGCTTCACGGGTAAGTGTTGAATTACGGACATTACAAATGGCGAGAACTTTAGCGCCTTTACTTTTAACTTCACGAACAGCGGCGATCGTATCGAGTGTTTCGCCCGACTGGCTAATCGCAATGACCAGAGTATCTTCGGAGATGATCGGGTTTTTATAACGAAATTCTGAGGCGATTTCGGCTTGGGAGGGTATGCGCGCTTTATCTTCGAGAAGGGAAGCGGCGATCTGTCCTGCATGCCACGAGGTGCCACACGCGAGAATCACGATGCGGCGGACAGCTAAAAGATCAGAAGGAGCAAAGGTGAGACTTTCAAATTCTGCAGTACCAAAATCGGGGATGAGGCGGTTGTGAAAGGCTTGTTGGATCGTTTGAGGTTGCTCGAAGATCTCTTTGAGCATGAAATGGTCATAGCCATTTTTAGAAATGGTTACAGCGTCAAGATCGAGTCTTTCTGTGTTCTTTTGAATAGGAGTGAAAGTTTGATCGAACACCTCGATTTTATCGGGGCTGATCAGAGCCACTTCATCATTGCGCAAGAACATCACATCGAGATTGGCCTCGCCAAAGGCATTGGCATCGGATGAGATAAACGCCTCGGAACGCGCCGAGTTCAGACCGATGGCAATGGGATTTTCGCGTGCGGCAGCGATGATTTGATGGGGATGATTTTTATGGATGATGGCGATCCCCCAAAACCCGCGCAGCTGAGCAAGCGCTTTTTGCACAGCAGGTAAGATCTCTCCTTTGTAGTAATAAGAGATCAATTGGGCGATCACTTCTGAATCGGTATCGGAATAAAATGCTTTCCCTTCCAATTCCAGCCGTTCGCGCAGGGCAAAGTGGTTTTCGATGATGCCGTTATGGACGACAGCGATGGTTTGCTCTTGATCAAAGTGAGGGTGGGCATTTTCTTTAGAGGGCCTTCCGTGTGTAGCCCAGCGTGTGTGTGCAATCGCCAGTTCAAGGATGGGTTCTTCTTGCAGAGCGTGTTCCAAGGCGCGAATTTTGCCTACCTCTTTACATGAGAATAATTCACCTTCGAGGATACCGGCCAGACCTGCTGAATCGTAACCGCGGTATTCGAGTTTTTTTAGCCCAGTCAGACAGACTCGAGCGGGATTGCGAGGGCCGATGTAACCGAAGATGCCACACATAGGAGATCCAAATAGAATTTCAATGTTAGTTAGAGCGTAACGGGAAATTTTAGTTTTGTAAAGGGTGAATTATAGGAGAATCCCCCCATTAAATTGAATAACTGCTATGATTAAAAAAAAGAATACTTTAGGGAATCATGGCGGATTTAACACCGAAAACAGTCGCGGCAACGGCCATTCACGACCAAACCTATAAAGTTTTTCCTAATGATCTCAATTCCAATGATACGGTATTTGGCGGTTTGGTGATGTCGATTCTCGACCGGGTGGCCTTAGTTGCCGCCGAAAGGCACTCGGAGAGGATCTGCGTCACGGTTTCGGTCGACTCGATGCACTTTCTGGCCCCGGCCAAACGGGGAGACATTTTAATTTTCCGGGCGGCTGTCAACCGCACGTGGCGCTCATCGATGGAGATCGGCTTGAAAGTGTTAGCCGAACACTATAAAACTAAGGAAAAGGTCCATATCCTTTCGGCCTATTTTACTTTTGTAGCTTTAGATGATCAGGGTAAACCGGTAGAAGTACCGCAGGTCATTCCTGAGACACCCATCGAAAAGCGGCGCTATGCAGAGGCCGACATACGTCGCAAAAACAGGCAGCGGGAAAAAGAGGAAAGCCTTCGCCATCGCCAAGAAATGGGCTATTGATCGAGGAATTAAATCACTGGCTCACAGAGGACACTGAGGCGGCTTCGCCGCGAAAAAAATCGGGCACGGGCACGCACGCGGGCTCGGGCACGTTTAGGACTTTCTAGCGATAATCGCCATAAATAGAGGAAACTCTTGACGGCTGCGGTTTTCCATCGCAGCATTCTTGCCGACACTCTTTTTATCAGAGCACCATTCCTCGATGTGATCGATGACAAATCCCGCTTGTTTGAGCTGTGTAGTATAGTGGCAGAGGGGATAATGGAAAGAAAAGGTTTGTTCAGAGGTTTCTTGCTGGCTTGGCTGGGTTTGAATCGGGATTTTTAGGGGGGACATATAGCGGTCGATGCGTCGGAATTGAAGTTTTTTTTGTTCATCGATCCCCCAGCTGGACTGGCGAGGAATCCGGAAACAGGGGTGATTGAGTACGATGATGAATGGAGCGTGTTTACGCAAGTGATTGTAGGCTGTACGAAACAGGGCACCGGTTTGGCTGATATTTTGCACGGCGAGTAAGCAGGTGGCATGGGAAAAATCTTTATAGGGAAGATCTAGTACGTGCAATAGATCGTGAACGAAAAATTGATGAGAAGAGTAGTGTTTCGCAGCTTGAATGAGCGATTCAGAGCCATCGATCCCCAAATATTTCATCCCTTTAGGTAAATGACGGGCGAGAATGCCTTGCCCGCAGGCCAGATCGAGCAGGTAGGGCTGTGTCTTTTTATCCGCTTCCAATAAGCGTAACACACCGGGAATGATGACCTGTTGATGGTAATAATGTCCTTTCGCGCCGACGATTTTATCGTACCAGCTCGATGAGCTCTCCCAAGAAGTATCTTGGCCTTTATCCATTTTTTCCTTAAATTTGAGCAGGAGCAGGATTATACTATTCTGAATTTTTTTTATCCAGCCTATGAAAGCACTATATTAACCCAACTTGTCCCCTATCTGTCAAATAGATGTGGATGCGATTTTTGTCATGTTTTTGATGCCAAATTTTAGACATACTTGAAAAAGTAGGCTAAATTTGGCATCAAAAACAGGTCAAAGAAGTCGCGCCGCAGATGCTTGGCTAGTAGGGGACAAGTTGGGTTATTATATCCTTTTTTTCATATGTTGTTGCTCATCGATGTACGCCGATGGAAAGGTGGTATTGATTACAGGAGCATCCCGTGGGATTGGCCATGCGACGGCACAGCATTTGGCACAAGCAGGCTATCGGGTGTATGCAGGGGTCAGGAAAGCGACACCTATGGAAAATATCTCAGAAGTGATTCTCGACGTGACCAATTCGACCTCCATTCAAACGGCTATTAAGCAGATCCTGGAAAAAGAAGGCCGGTTAGACATTGTGGTTAATAACGCCGGCTATGCGCTTGTTGGCCCGATCGAATGTTTAACGATGGAAGAGATCTACGCGCAGATGGATGTGAATTTTTTTGGCGTGATTCGCGTGTGCCAAGAGATTTTGCCACACATGCGAAAACAGGGTAGTGGACAAATCATCAACATCAGCAGTCAAGATGCTGTGTGTGGAAGTCCGTATGCAAGTTTATATGCGGCCAGTAAGGCAGCGCTTGAATCATTTTCAGAAGCCCTCAGCATTGAAGTGTTGCCCTGGAACATTCAGGTGGCAATTGTCGAGCCGGGTCCTGTGGCTACAGAATGTAATTTTTATGCTAAGCTGGGTCAGAAACACGTCGATGAAGCTTATGACATTATTAATGAGCAGTTGTTTCGCTTACTTCAAGAAAGGCGACAACCTTCTGATAAAGTTCAAACTCCTGCAGAAGTGGCGCAGTTTCTCCAAACGGTGATTGAAGATCAAGAACCCAAACTGCGTTATCAAACGAGTTTAGCGACCGAGCAGGTCGTTTCGTTATCTATCAAAGATATCACAGGAACAGAATTTTTGCAGCGCATGCAAGCAGTGTTCCTTTCCCAAAAAGACTAAGAGACAGTCTCTAAAAGTTTTGTGCACTTGTGTTAATTTCTTGTAAAGATGTACGCTTTTTGGAAAAACAGTTTTTCTTTGGAGGAAAATATGAGTACGCGAAACATTTCAAACACACTAATTCCGACCGTTGTAAATACCCTCAGCCAAAGCTGGTCCAAAAATCTGCAAGCTAGCAGAAACTCTATCAATTTTCAATCGCTCGTACAACGACCGGATGCACAGCCATTACCAATCGAACGGCGTATGATTACAGCGTCACCTTCAAACTCGCAATTTTCTAGCCCTTTTAAACCCACCCGTCCCTTATTATTTAGTATGTTTCCTATTCCTAAAGTCAATCCAATGAAACAAATTAAAGAAGCGCATATGGAGCGTTATCCATTGGTTAATAAGATACGACTATTTGGGAAATTAGAAAAAAAAGTTAAAGAATGCATGCAACAAGAAAGACGTGAGATTAATCCCGATTTGGTGGCTTGCTTGGAGCAGTTGAAAATTAAGTCTTCTCTGCGGGCTACTACTACCGATGAATTGAAGGAGAATTGTGGTGAATATGAAAGCATAATTATTAGTCTAGCTCGCATCTTGAATCAGGTACATTATCAAGAAGTAAGAGCAATGATTGGAGAAGGTAATTTTGAAACGGTTCAGAAATTAGATCGAGCGCGTTATTCGACAGCGAAAAATTGGGAAGAGCAAGCGGTGAGCGAAAAGAATCAATTTGCACAGCTAAAAGCTCTGTATGCAGGCATGCTATCGCATTTAGAAATCATTGGCAATTATGATCGGGGAATGTCAAGAGCTGAAATTAAGAAATCATTGCTTCTGCAAAAATTTTCGATCTTTTTCAAAGAATATTCTTGCTTAGCTGACCGAGCTGAAGAATTGAGCGAGGAGCTTGCAGTGCGATGCATCGCAACAGAATCGGGAAGATTAAATCTTCTCCAATTGAAAATTGTGATTGGGGACGCGCTTCCTAATAATCAAATCGACAGATTGCTTGAAGATTTAAATAAAAAAGCGAATCAAGCTAAAGAGGAATTAATCCTGATGGATCTTTTGCATCGCAAGGAACCCATCTGGATTGCCTCAGCAACGGTAGATTACAGAAGAAAAGTGCAATATTGTTCAAATCTCATGCAGCAAATGCGGGTTTCCATCGATAAAATCGATGAGCTATTGAAAGATGTTCCAAGTCAAACTCGTCTTTCTCAAGATGTAGCTGATGAAATCGATAAAAATATGCTGGTTCTCAAAGCGAACAATCCACAATTATCCCAAATGCTCAGTGAAATGGCTCCTGATTATTGGAAACACAAAACTGAAGCGTTGCTAAGCGCAATAGGTGGGCTTTCCAAATCGCCCAAACTTTTCGAAGAAGTCGATGAGCACACTTGGAAAGAAAAGGTAGCGGCTGCTAAAGCCTTTTGTGAAGAGGTCAATGGAGCGATTAAAAAGAATGCCTTAACTCCCGAGATCATTGCCAAACAACATGAGTTTTTGCCTTACATCCTTAACACATGGAATACAGTTGGCGAAACACAGCATCCAATACAGTCGAGCGGAGTTTTAGGATGGTTCAAAAAATTATGGCCATTTCATAACTAACGTGAAGAAAATTGTAACCACTGAGAACACAGAGATCACCGAGGCGCGCCTTGCGCGCAAGAAAGGGATTTTTTGCGGCGGAGCCGCCTCTGTCTCGACTTTAGGATTTTTTAAGCCGCAGCTGCCCTGAGGATTAAATTTTCTAAGTCCTTTTTTCCCAGTTCGGTTTTTAACCCGAACTGGGAAAAATACTTCACTTAAAAACTCAATGAAATTAGCGATCTCTTGTTCCACTCTGCGCTGATTCCCCATGTTTTTTGCGCGCTTTGCGCGCCTCTGTGGGCTCAGTGCTCTCCGTGGTTTATCTTCGCATTTTTTGGCGAAAAGCTAAATTTGAGTAGCTAAGATGCTGATCTACCTTTTTTTATGCAAAAAAATCCTAAAGTCGAGTCTGTGCTCTCGGTGATCTCCGTGGTTTAATTCTTCAATATTAATCTTTTTCGTGTTCGAGTTGGTGTTTCCAGGAGGGTTTTTGGAACAACAGGATGATCGCAGGAGCAAAGCAAGCCAAGATCACGCCTAAGATCAAAAACAGGACATAAAAGAAGGTATTGCCGGTCACGATTTGCGACGGGGGGAAAAAGCCGATGAGCAAAGCGAACGCAGAGCTGATAATGCCGACTGCACAGACGATCCAAATCCCGAGCTTGCCTCCGGGGATTTTATAGGGGCGCTCTGTTTTTGGATATTTGTAGCGCAATTTGACTGCTGCGGCAAACATCAAAATATACATCAAAAGATATAGTTGCGCAGTGATGGCGGAGAGGATCCAAAAGGCACTGCTCACGGTGGGCATGTAAGCAAACACAAAAGAAAGAACCGTTACAATCAATGCTTGCACGACCAGAAGTCGCGTCGGCATCGCATGTTGATTCACCGCGCGAAAATAGGGAGGAAGATCTCCTCCGCGAGCAGCAGCGAGTAAACCTTTGGTTGGTCCAATGACCCAAGTGCTGAGTGACCCGAAAGCTCCTGCAGCCATCAAAAGAGCGATAAAGGGGATCATCCACTTTAATCCATAGGCATCGACGAAATAGGAGAAAGCTTGCAATGAGCCGGCGACCAAACTAATCTGTTTTTGCGGGATCACGCTGGCAATAGCCAATACGCCTAAAATCGACATACCGATGATCAAAGTCGCAGAAAGAACAATGGCTTTGGGGTAATCTTTTTGCGGATGGCGCACATCGCGTGCATGGATTGCCGACATTTCCATTCCGCATAAAGAGAGGAGCACGCCGGTAAAAAAGACGAGCTGATCCACGGAGCTTAAATTAGGGATGATACTCTCCCACGTGGTTGTAATCTGCAAAGGGTTACCGCCCAAATACCAAATTAAGCCCAAGATAATGATCAAACCACCGGGAATAAATGTTCCAAATATTACGCCGAAAGTGCTGATCCAACCTGAAATTTTCATCCCCAGCAGATTCGCAAAGGACGCTCCCCAAAAAGCGATCAAAATGATCGAAAGGGTATAAAATTTATTGTTTGCCAAAGACGGATCAAAAATATAGGCGATACTCGCGGCGATGAAAGATAAGATTGTCGGATACCAAATCGCATTTTCGATCCACAGCAGCCATATCGCTAAAAAACCCGTTTTATGGCCAAAAGCTTCTCTGACCCAGACGTACACACCGCCACTCTTCGGCCAACCTGTAGCAAGTTCAGCAGCCACAAAGGAAATCGGCAAAAAGAACACGACAGCGGCTAAAATGAAATAAAAGATTGAGGAAAATCCATATTCAGCTGTTACAGGCCAATTTTTGACACTCCCGATAGCCGCGACATTGATCATTGCTAAAGTGAATACACTGATAACACGTGGAACTCTAACTTGGGAGGATTCCATAGCTCACGCTCTTTTTCTTTGCTAAAAAAAATAGAAATAAATCAAACTGACATTTTTATCACATAAAAAGAGATTATTTCGCAATGCTTTTTGCTAAAGTATGATTAATCGCCACTCTTTAGATATATTGAAAAAAGCGCAGTGGACTTCCGCATTTAATCGTCCTCTTTATGATACCTACGCATTTACTTGCATTCCCAGTACAGTCTCTAAGTTTCTTACGGGTAGGGGGGGGAATCCCATTTCAATCGATGCTGTTGGAGGAAGATGGGACCAGTATGATGCAGTCATCCTGTTTGTGATCGATGCTTTTGGATGGGAATTTTTTGAAAGGTTTGCGCATAAACTCCCCTTTTTAGAGCGTTTTTCACAAGAAGGGATAGCTTCAAAAATTTCTTCCGAATTTCCTTCTACCACAGCGGCGCATATCACGAGTCTGAATACCAATCTAGAAGTAGGGGAGACGGGGATCTATGAATGGTTTTATTATGAACCGATCGCCGATCGTATGATTGCTCCCTTGCTCTTTTCCAACGCCGGCGATCACGAGCTGGGCACATTGCTGCATGAGGGTTTTTCCCCACAACAGATTTTTCCCTTTGAGACCATTTATCAGAAACTAGCGCAAAAAGGGGTGCAGAGTATTGTGATGCAGCCCGAAAACATCGCGCATTCAGCGTACTCGCAAGCCTTGTTAACAGGGGCAGAAATTCAATCCTACTCCCGCTTTCCTGAAGCTTTGGAGCGTTTAGCACACCGCTGTCAAAAACCTTTTAAGCAACCCACTTACATCGCTATGTACTTTGGCGATATCGATTCGGTAGGTCACCGCCATGGGGTTTCTTCGCCGGAATTTGCTGAGGCCGTCGAGTATTGCTGGTCGAGCATTGAAACTCAGTTTTGGCAAAAACTCTCTTCTTGTCCCAGTAAAATCGCCTGTATTTTTACGGCAGATCATGGAATGACACCTGTGAACCCTAAAACGACTGTATATCTCAATCGAATCATGCCGGAGTTAGAACTAATGGTGAAAAAGAATCGCGCGGGTCACCCTTTGGTTCCTGCCGGATCCTGTCGCGACTTTTTTTTACACCTCGAAGAACAGCATTTAGAAACAGCGCAAAAGACCCTGAAAAAAAAACTCAAAGGGATTGCCGACGTCGTTTTAGTCGAGCAGCTTTTAAAGGAAAAATTTTTCGGCAACAAATCCCCTTCGAAACGGCTCAAGGATCGAATCGGTAATCTCGTCGTTTTGCCCTATTTAAAAGAGAGTGTGTTTTGGGCCTTTGAAAATCACCGTTTCGAGCAACACTTTTACGGAGCTCACGGGGGATTGACGCCTGCTGAAATCGAATCGATTTTCCTGTTTTCAACCATTTAACCACTGAGTTCAAGTTCACGGAGAACACTGAGAAAAGAATCAGCGTTCTCGATGCTTTTTCGATGCGCAGATTCTCCGTGGCGCACTGATGATCACTTAGATTTTTTCTTTTCCTGTTTAAGCAAACGTTTTTCTTTGAGGGATTTTTGCGGCTTCTTGCGATCTTCTTTCTTTTGATCTCTCGGTTTACTCATAGACAGACTCCTACGAAGATGAATTTCTGTTTATAACTGAATTGCAGAAACGCTTCGTGCAATTCGCTTTAATAGATATACCAATAATGTGTTTTACAGAGAAATAAAATTTATCCGTTCCCTGTCTTGCAACAAAGAACGGATGCTTTTTAGCGACGGCCGCCTCGGCCGACCGGGACATGGCCGCCGGGTCCTGAAGGAGGTGGAGCTCCTCCTGGTGGGGGTGGAAAAGTTGGATAGACAGGAGGGGATGACGTTGGATGTCCTACGGGTACATGTGCACCAGGTCCAGCATAAGAAGGAGGGGGCGCTGTCGGATGACCTCTTCCTACTGGGACGTGGGCTCCTGGTCCCGCATGAGAATGAGATGGTGCTGTTGGATGACCTCTTCCAACAGGAACATGATGTGCTGACGAGGGGTCATCATTCATGTACACAGGCCCGCTTGAACGGGAAAACCAACGTTGATAAAAAGGAACAGGTCGCATATGTCCGCCGCCTACAGCAACATGAGGTGTTGCTGGATGGACATGTGCGTGATGATGGTGGACATGCGGCGCATGCGTGTGTATTGGGGCTCCGTATGTTGGACCTGGGATGTAGGAATTATACCAATGATGAGTATGAGGCCCACTTAAACAAGAGTTGATCAACAATATGCCGCCAACAGTTGAAGCAATGAGTACAATTAAAGCGGCCACAGGGCCAAAGAGTATATAAGTTCCTGCGGTTGCTGAAAGTCCTACAACGGCGGCGACAACTTTTATCGCGGTTGCTAAACAATCACTTCCCTCGCCGGCATGAGCTTGCCGACGTGGATCGGTGAGCTGTTGAGCAGACAAAGGGGAAGAAGAAAACGGAGAAGCAGCAGAGATGGGCATGAAAACCTCGAATGTTTTACGCCGGCTCATTTATGAGCCGGCTTGAATTTAATATTGCTTACCGCGAACGTGGTTATCCATATTGACGTTGATCAAAATATGATCATAAGGAGAGAACCAAGAATCGTAAACTCCAAGGATAACGTGATCATTGATTGCCCAATCTTTAAACAGGTAACTGTCTTGAGGATTAATGCACCAAATCATTTGATTTTCCAAGCAGATATGGCCAGTGCTATAGTCGATATTGACGATCCAATGCGAGTATGGGCCGAATGCGAGAGGACCAACATATAAATTAGCTTTTACGAAAGTGTGATTGCTTTTGTTGGTAATGTAATAATCATAATTACTGAACCAATTATAATTGGGAGTAATTACAAGCGAATCTTCTCGTCGCCAATTCCAAATCAGATGAGCATCTGTTGCCGATACTTCCCAATGAGAGCCATCTTCCAATTCGATAGAACGGTTATTATCAGCCACACTTGTCAGGCAATGGCAATTAACTGGAAAGGTAAAGTTAGTGAGTGAAAATTGAGGGCGAATCATCTCACGTGGCGCGAGTTTAAAAGAGGACTCAGAGAGTTTTGCACTCGCACGTTTTAGAATTGCTTGCGCAGCTACTGAATCTTCGCTCTCTTCCGTTTCACGCTCTTGAGCGCGGCGAGTTTGCATATTTTCTCGTTTGCTTGACTCCATGTCACGCGATCTAACAGAAATATGCTCTTCCGAGGTTTCAATATTCGAAGGGGCGCTTTCTTCTTCGCAAAATAGCGGCGCTTGACAGAGCAATGTCATAAGAGACGGAAGCATTAGGTGTTTGGTAAACTTATTCATAGAGTTACGTTTCCTGTTTTATTTTTTCATTTGAAAAATCTGCCACTGAATGACGCCCTCGCGCAAGATTCAGATAGCGAGCTGGTGAAAAAATCGTAATCCTTCTCGCTTTCGCGATCTTTTTTGCTCTTTTTCTTAAACGGGTCCATCCAAAACGGCGCAAGAGCGTTTAGAATAGCCCCGTTTAAGAAAAATTGCCGAAAAATTTCATCGAAATCGATTGAATCCCAATTTTTTCACAAGCTCTGCGTTTACCCTAAAAAAATAGCAAAAGAGATTAATTAACGAGAAACAAAAAAGATCTTAATCGAAACTTTATGGAAGTTGTACCCTAACATCGAAGTATTTCATAAATATTTATGGGAACTTTTTTTGGAAGCGATAAATTTTTAGAGGGAAGCGGTCGAAAAAATCGGTTAAAATCTATTCTCGCAACTCTTTCTTAAAACCACCAAACCTATCAAATGAGCCCATCGTTATTAAAGCGATGCTGTGAACCACTACGTCAGTTACACTTGAATTATCAATGCCGGGATTTTTTATAGTAGGAGGGGTAGAACTGGCTTGACGACGATCTAAGGGGCATGAAGGTTTATTATGTAACCATTGTTTTAAACATTTATAATGATAAGGTTGATCTGGATGACAGCTTAGATGCACTAATTCATTGTCTGAAATGGGCTCAACTGAGGGGCCAGATACAATGACTTTAATTAACTTGTCATTAATTTTTGGGATTTGTGTGTCAATGTCAGTTTCCGAACAAATAAGACAACTTTGATCCGCGGCAAAATTTTGGGGGTGTACCTCTATCTTAAAGTCTACTGAAGAACTTGCTGAAGCCATAAATATTACCTCAAATGTTCAGAGTTAATTTCGATGAAAATGTCTCCGGGAAATATGCCCAAGATAGGACTCGAACCTACATACCTTTCGGCACCAGAACCTAAATCTGGCGTGTCTACCAATTCCACCACCTGGGCATTAGTGTTACGGAAAAATCTAGTCGGTTGGCTGCCTTTTGTCAAGAGACGAAAGCGTGTCACGTATTGAAAAAATATCTTTATTTAAAGTTTTAAATTTAATGGAAATGAATACTATTACTCTATAATATGTCTATATTTGTATGGTTTAACAATGTCTCAATCGATCAATCTTATATCAGATAATGTTGCGAATAGTTGGGCTAATTATTTAAAACGCAGTTTTATTCCTTTTTTCGCTTCTGGGCAAGATAAAAAAGTAAGTGAGTTATTTACCAATTATTTAAATCAAATTTCCGATGCACCAGCTGACAAGGAAAAATTAAAAGAGATGACGACTCTTGCCGATCGCCACATCGCTAGAGGAAAGAAGGGATGGTTTAGTCACGCAGCTTCTGAGCCAATCGCTCGTTTAGAACATTATATTCTTGCTGTACGCGATCGCTTTAATCTTTTTGACAATGCGGCAGCGCGCAATCGCCTCCATGCAACTTGCCTTAAGGATAATAAAGCTTTGCATAGTCGATGGGTAAAGTTCGGTTTTTCTGAAGAAGCCTTCTGGCGCACCCCCGATCTCGTCGATTTCGTTTTTAAAGGGTTTCTTCACCGGCACATTACCTATCCGCGTTACAATCACACGATCTCGTTTTCAAATCAGGAAGCTCATCTGCTTGTCGATGGCAGGCAAACCGCTTGGTCGGAAATACGTAAAAAAATTCAAGTGGACAGCGAGTCCCGTTTGTTCTCAACAGAAAACGGTCAGAAAAAGCGTTGGATGTATTTGGATCGGGGATTGACACAAGTCCCTGATGATCGAATCGAACATCCGCCGCGCTTGTGGAAATTAGAGCAGCCGCCCGCCGAGAATCAGGTTCAGTTAGTCACTACTCATGCACATAAGGAAGATTGGTTTTTTGCTGACCGTCTGCTGAAAGGCACGCGTCATGCATTTTTTAGAATAATCCCAGGTGCAGGCTTTGCCGCACGTCATCCTGAAGCAAGATTAAAAGATGGTGAGGTTTATAGTTTTGGTTGGGGAATTATCCGCTGGAGTGACCTCTCTTTATCCGCTCCGCTAGCTACAATGGAAGGGGTTTGGAATTCGCCTGATAAATTTGAATTTTTAAAACAGGATCAATCGATTACGCCAAAGTCCGTGACTGATGAAAAACTCCTCAGATTGATGGAAATTGTCCGCAAACGGAGCAAAGAAAAACGCCCTTTTCAATTTAGCGGCTCAAATTGTAGTACCGTTACTGCCGAAGTGTTACGCGAGGCCAATATTTTAGATCTCAATACTAAGAATAAAATCGCTGACATCGAATATAAGCTATTCGTTCCTAAATTGTTGCGTACACCCATCAAAAAAATTACCGCAAAACTCTATCCTGTGACACCCCGTTTGGCTCTGCGAGTAGTCGAACTGTGTTTTGCCATCGTCAATTCAGTGATATTTGCTCCGATTTTCACTGTGTTTGGCGCTTGGCGTACCCATGGAAGAAGCACTCAGGGAATGAGAGCTTTGTTTTCAAATCTTTATGATTTGCTTGATCCCAGCAAAAAAGAGATCGATCTGACCAAGAGTCTCTATAAATGGCAAAAGAGACAACCGGAAACAGTTTTTGAGAAACGCAACTAATCTTGAAAATGGATTTTCATATGCCAAGCCTTTCCTGTATTACTAACTGTTTTAAAGTTCCTTATAAGGTCGAATCTTCAGCGGTTACCACATGGCTAAAGGCCTATGATGAATCTTTCAACCGGTTTCAGATTATTGCAAATAAGGGACTGTACTCTATTTTGGCAAAAGAGATTGCCAAATTGACGCCGCTAATCAAAGAGGGGCGGTCCATTCAAGCAGGACACGGACGAACACCGGCTGTTGATCAGGCGATCCAAGAATTAATCAAACCCCGTTTTCTCCAACTGCAAAAAACTTTTACTGCCGCGCAGAAAACCGTGGGAACCCATTCTAAGCAGTTAAAACGCGATGTGCAACTCGAACAAAAGTGGGAAAAGCTCTTAACCGATTCTCAGAAAAATGATGTGAGCTATCGCAAACGCTTTTTATCCGTGATGGATAAGCATGCTGATTGTGTGAGGTTTATATTTGATAGCAAGCTCGTATTTTCCATCATCGGTTATCGAGAGACTTGTGGGAATCCGGATATGCACGATATCAAACTCGATGTCGATGATCATCCCTTGTTGAAAATGCAGGGACAATGGATACGCTGGGAAACGATTGCTAGAGATCTTCGCTATCATTCCCAGTCGGAAAAAATCAAGTCGCGGAATACTCCATCACAAGCATGGAATTATTTTCATCCACGGGGACTCGTCCCTATTGATCGTTTTGGTTGGCAGCAAGCTTACTCAATCTATGAACTCTCACCAGAAGAATATAATCGAACTCGTGAGCATGCGCTAAAATTTTATAAGACGAATCCCGAAAGAGACCCCGGCATTGTTAAAGACTGTATTGTTCAATTTTTTACCTCACCTCGTCAGCGTATTCCTAAACACTTTTTGCTCGATAATCTCAATCGACAATTTCCTCTACATATCGGCATGCGTATGATCACCTCAGATCGAAAAGTGTATTCATTTGGTTATCAAATGTCCCCAGAAGAAACCGCAAAGCTCATATCAGACCCTCTTTCGAATTTTCTCATGACGACAAAGGCGGAGCTAGCGATGCAAGATCTCGAAGAGTTTCGCGAACACGAAGGGCGTGTGGTCACTTCCATACCACTCACATCAGAGCGAAGCCAAAATATCCTCAGCTTTTTGAATGGGCTCAGCGGTAAACAACTGCGCTTTCAATATGAAAGGCAAAATTGTTCCCTAATGATGCTCGAAGTATTGAAAAAAACAGGTTATGATATTGATATTCGCTCATCAGCTATTCGATTCATTTACGAAGCGTTCCCAAGTTTTAATCAAATTCCGGTTGTAGGTTTGGCGATTGTTAAAGTGGAACAGTGCGCAAAAAGAATCTGGGCCGCACTGCCCAATTTTATCAGAGGACCTCTACTGAAAACCCGTCAGATCGCGCTGCTTATTCCAGAACGCATCGGTATCGTTTTGCTCAATCTATGTTCTTGGAAATTGGGTGCTGCTAAAAAAACTATTGCACTTCCACTGGGAGTTACAGAAGAAGAGCTTTACGATAAGCGGGGATTGCAAAATTTTTCTTGCGTGATTCGCTCATGGGCCGATTTGTTTAAAAAAGAAACTTCGGTAATCTATCACTCTAAATATTTTTTAGATTGGCAAAAGCAGCAATGTTCTACCTTCACCGATCCTTACACAGGCCGCCCCAAACTCTCCATCGTCCCTCCTCTATAATTTCGTAGCTTTAGAATTCGACAATTTAGCTTGAAAGTTCCTCGTCGTAGTCGTAGACGGGGTGGATTTCGAAGCCTGCTTGTCGGACGGAGAATATCACTTGTGAGATCGGCTCCCACTTGGCGTTTTTATCGATGTGCAGCAGCACTTTCGTTTTGTCTTTTTCTTTGGGAAGTAAGCCTAAATCCTGTTGCTTTTTCAGCTCGCTTTGAATCCCTTTCACACCGTCGATTAAATATTCATTAAACTCGGTGATCCATTTATATTCTCCCTCTTCATTTATGCTTAAATTGACGATGTAATAGTCATTATAGCCGATGAAAGGGGAGTGTTCCGCTGCGGGCTGAACCTTGACGAGCTGAATTTCGCTGTCGTAAAGGGCGGCTTTGGTGACAGCCAAGGTAGCAAAAACAGCGACGACGAGAAACAAAAAGTCGACCATCGGCGCTAAATTTACACTGCCAAAGCCCTTGAGTTCTTCTTCAGGGATGATGCTCATGTTTTAACCCTTATAAATGGAAGTTCTGTCATCGATTAAAGTCGCCAAACTTTGCGCTTCATTTTCTACGTGAGCCAACGCTCTGACCAGACGGTATTTTGCTGTGGAGTGTAAGATGAGTGCTAAAATAGCGACGATTAAGCCTGCAACGGTAGTTCCGACAGATATGCCGAGTCCATCAAAGAGAGTCGAGATGCTCTCGATTGAACGATTGATATCGTAAAACGCGTAAAACATCCCTAACACTGTACCGAGCAGACCAATCATCGGTGCAATGATGGCGATATCGTTGAGCAGTCCGAGTTTTTGCCAAAATGAGATCGATGCGCGCTTACCTTCAGCTTTCATCGATTCGATCATGAGAGGCAAACCATGGCGTCTAGATTGAATGCCGCTAGCGAGCATTTTGCAAAATAGGGTGTTATGACGCGTACACAGAGCGAGCGCCTCATCGAATTGATTGCTGTTAAGTTTATTCTGCACATCAGTGAGTAAAGTCCGTGAAAGATCGGCTGAATTGCGTAATGAAACAATCGAATACAACCAAAGACACAGGGCAATGATCG
Organism: uncultured Verrucomicrobiae bacterium; assembly: GCA_963839895.1. Classification (GTDB taxonomy): domain Bacteria; phylum Chlamydiota; class Chlamydiia; order Chlamydiales; family Rhabdochlamydiaceae; genus CAJCIW01. The sequence continues at coordinate 711,700 of CAWIWQ010000001.1, read as the reverse complement.
ACATCGCGAATAAGACAGTATAAATGATCGGTGAACCCGCAAACGCCTGATTTAAATCGATCGAGATCCCTGAGCTAGCACGCGACATTTCATCTACGATAGTGAGAGTAGCAGGATTTTCTTGAATGACAGACTTCTTATCTAGGGGTTTTATTTCCATAGTAGGCGCTGCCGGGGAAGGGGCCATGACAAACTCGAGAGATTGCCGTTCGGCCATTTGATCAGAAGCTGCTGTTTCCATGAGTTGCGGATTTGTTTCGAATTCTTCATCCGAAACCTGGATGACCATCTGAGAAGAATTTTCTGGACTTTGCAGTTCAGTTTCCAAAGAAAATAATTCTTCTTTGAATTCTTCGAATTCTTCATCGAGGAGGGAAAGTTCCTCTTCAAGGGAGGTCAACTCAGCTTCTTCAATGTCCGCCGTTTCGGCAGACAAAGGAAGAAAAGGGATCAAAAATCCGGAGATGATCAATGTGTATAGGTATTTCATCGCGCCCTAAACTCCATAATTGTAGGGATCGCCGCAGCGACCTCGGTTTTTCACACTAGTGGATCAAAAATTTAAATTTTGCAGAAGACTAAATTTATTTTTTAGGTTAGCAAGACTGAGGAGAATAGATCAAGACAACAAACGTTTTCATAAGGTAAAATAGAGGGTCATGAGACCCAAAAATTTTAAATGTCCTTTTACGTGGGCTGAAAGGCGGCCTTTGATTTATGAGAGCGTCCTGTTCGTACCGGAGCATTATCAGCATCATGCTGAGTGGTCATTTCCCGGTTGGGATAGCCCCGAAGTGTTTGGCCGCAATGCGCCGATCGAAATCGAATATTGCGCTGGCAATGGCGCTTGGATTATTGAAAAGGCAAAAAAACATCCTGAGCGAAACTGGGTAGCCGTCGAGCTGCAATTCGAGCGTGTGCGTAAAATCTGGTCGAAAATGCGCAACGAGCAATTGACAAATCTGTTCATTGTAAGTGGCGAAGCACTCACCTTTACTCGCTATTACGTGCCCGATCAAAGTTTTGACGCCGCTTATGTCAATTTTCCCGATCCTTGGCCCAAAGAAAAACACGCCAAAAAAAGGCTTCTACAGGAACCGTTTATCAGTGAATTGGCACGCGTTCTCACTTTTGGCGCTACCGCCACAATTGTTACCGATCATCGCGACTATACTTTGCAGATCTGCAATACGATGACAAGCCACTGCGCTTGGACCCCGCGATTTTCAGCGCCTTATTATGTCACAGAATGGGACAACTATGGACACTCGTATTTCGGTGAATTGTGGCAAGAACAAGGGGTGCCTATCCATTATCTGCAATTTCAAGTAAATGCTTAGAGACTGTCTCTGAATTAAGACTTGGACGATTTTTGGGATTATTTTGGGCGATTTTCGATTCAAATTGCAGGGGTAATATCAACTTACGTATATTACCCCTGCAATTTGAAGTCAAAAAGCGACTCAAAAGAACCAAAAAATCGACAGAAGCTTAACTCAGAGACAGTCTCTTAGGAAAAATCATGTCTATAACTGCAGATCATCATGGATTTTATCGCGATGGACAACCCTTTTTCCCGCAGATCCAAGAGCGAGGCAATGTATGTACGATTCGTCTGCCTGCGCGGCTGTCCGATGATCTCGATTGGTCGGCAGCAATCACACAGGCGCATGAAAATGACGCATTGATCCTTTGGGAAATCGATTTAGGGCTTGATCACATGATTTTTGATCCGCAAGATACGCTGGCATTTTTCTCGTTCACTTTAGCTTTAGAAGAATTTACTAAAAACATCTGGCCAGCATTTAAAGAGCGGACATTTGGCGTTTCACTGTACCGTGGCAAATTTAATCCCGAGATCTCGTTTCCGCTTTCAAAATGGGAAGAGGGGATCAATGAGGATTATCTCTTATTTTGCGCACAATATTTTGCTGAATATCTACATCGGTTAGTGTCTTTTTTACCCGATGAGGTTTTGCCTTTTGCTTTCCTTGATGTTTCCTCACTTGCAACACCTGCCAAAACGGCGCAACTGTTTTCCAAGGCGCGTTTTGAACATCTCAATCTCATTTTAAAAGGCGCTGAATTTTCCTTTGGGGAAGGGGAGTCGTCAGCAATCGGAATTTATTTACCTACAGATTCCATGATTGATGACGCCGTTCTAGCCCAACTCGATCAGATCATTTCTAAGCTGAGGTCGAGCAAAACTCTTTTTCGGATTCTTCCTGAAGAAAAATTGACAGAACAGTGGGATGGCTTAGATGAGTTGATTGTTCCCTCGGAGCTGGCCATCAGCCCGCAAGGGCGGCGTAAATTACTCGGTTTTACTGCCGCCGGTGGCACAGTGACGATAGCCACACTGGAATAGAAGATTTCTCTGTGGTTTCTTATGTGGTAAAATTTCACCACAGAGCTGGAACACCACAGAGAGAAGATTTTTTTTCTCTGCGGTAGTCTTAGAGACTCTTTAGATCATTTAATCTACGATGCAGAGTACGGCCAGGCTTTACTTCTTCCTGGAAATGATGGACTAATTGCCCCATCAACGAACGCACAATGGCCGCCTTGAATTTAATCTTGGGCTCGCTTTGCACTCCGAGTAGCGAAATCGCTTCGGAGAGGCGCATGGTCAAGACTGTTTTTTGCTCATCGTAATAGCGGATCATCGTATGTTCTAGATAGTTCTTGAGATCGCTTAATGGGTGATAGTGTTCTTCTGAACGGATTTTTAACGAGAACTGGTGTAATTCGTTTAATTTTCCCAGGATCTCTTCTCCCTCTTTTTCAGGGGAAAAGTCGGGCTTTTGAGTCATCCCGAGCAGATGGTCAGCGCAGGTTTTGATCTCTTGATGGATTAAACTATAAATGGGGGAATGATGTTTCATAGAAAATGCTCCTTGCCCTTCACGAGGACTAAAGAATTTCTATGACAGAGCTGCTTTAATTAGGCAAGAGTATTTAAGGAAAGCTAATCGGAGCAGAGGGATTTGAACCCCCGACCCACTGCTCCCAAAGCAGTTGCGCTAGCCAAACTGCGCTATGCTCCGATTAGAGAGATGAGATCTTACTCAACTTTCTCTTTTTCAACAACGTTTCAAAAAATAATTAACTATGGAAGTGTGAAACTTATTGAAAAATACTTGTCGGGATCAGGCTCGTTGTGTCATGTTTGAGCGAGGATTTTTTTTTGAGGATATGAGATATGTCATCATTTCGCCATTTAAAATCGGTCATTCGTTTGAATGAACTCGCAGAAGACCCTTACGATTTGACACAAGAAGGAGCTGTGACTCCTAGAAGAATCGATGCGATGATCGCCGAAGGGGGAGGGCTCAAACTCTTCTATCCGATGGAAAGGATCTCCGAGACCATATTTTCCGCCCTATGTGAGCTAGCGGAAGAAATGCAAGCGGCAAAAAAAATGGCCGACATGCAAGCAGGGGAGATCGTCAATTTCATCGAAGGATATGAAAGCGAAAATCGACCCGCTCTGCATACCGCCATGCGCGATTTCTTTGAACATCGCAATACTGCAAACGCTGCCAAAGAAGCTACAGAACTTGCCTATCGCGAATGTGAAAAGTTGCGCGCTTTTTTAACAGAAATCGAAAAAAAACATTTTACCGATGTGATTCAAATCGGTATCGGGGGATCAGAACTCGGTCCCAAAGCCGTCTACATGGCTTTAGAAGCGTTTCATAAACCCCATCGCAAAGTGCATTTTCTCTCCAATGTCGACCCCGACGATGGAGCTCAAATTTTTCGACAGGTTGAATTAGAAAAAACTCTCGTCGTCGTCGTCTCCAAATCAGGCAGCACGTTAGAGACCCTTACAAATGAACAATTCGCTAAAGAAAAATTCAAAAAAGCCGGACTCAACCCGAAAAATCACTTTTTAGCAGTCACAGGCAAGGGAAGTCCGATGGACGACCCCGAGCAATACGCCGCTTCTTTTTACATGTGGGATTACATCGGTGGCAGATATTCGGCAACTTCGATGGTCGGTGGAGTGATTTTAGCTTTTGCTCTGGGCATGGATCGTTTCTTGGAATTCTTACGCGGTGCTAGCGCTATGGATAAAATTGCATTGCGCTCCGATCCCAAACACAATCTTCCGTTGCTTTCGGCACTACTGGGCATTTGGAATCGCAACTTTTTAGGATTACCGACAACAGCAATCATTCCTTATTCCCAGGCCTTGAGTCGATTCCCCGCCCATCTTCAACAACTCGATATGGAATCTAATGGCAAACGGATCGATAAACGCGGCAAACCGGTCGATTACGATACGGGGCCTATCATTTGGGGTGAGCCCGGCACTAATGGCCAACATTCTTTTTATCAATCGATTCATCAAGGCACAACTGTCGTCCCTTTAGAATTTCTCGGTTTTAAAGAGAGCCAATATCGCGACGACATCGTTTTTCATGGAACTTCATGCCAAGAAAAATTGCTCTCCAATCTCTTTGCACAATCAATTGCGCTCGCCATCGGTCAACACAGCGATAATCCCAACAAAGTGTTTCCCGGCAATCGCCCCAATCGAATCCTGTTTAGTGAACGGTTAGATCCGTATACAATGGGGGCCATTTTAGCCTACTATGAGCATAAAGTGGCGTTTCAAGGATTTATCTGGAACATCGATTCGTTCGATCAAGAAGGGGTGCAGCTCGGCAAAAAGCTGGCGCTTAAAATCATCGATCAGTTTGCCTCAATAAGACAAGGAAAAGCCCCTGATCCGAAGGGATTTCCTCTGGGCGTTGCTTATCTCAAACACATTGAAAAAGCTAAATGACATCCCATGGTCACTCCCATTAAATACCAAAATAATATTTGGGGATCTTTCGTTCAATTATTACAGCAAAATGATCAAAAAGCAGTTGATGCTTTGTTAAGACAAAATCCAGCAGTTTTGGACTCAATTTTAATATCTAACACGAACGATTCTGTAAATTCGATGCATCAGTATTATAGTGAAGGAATTAGACTGTACCAGCTTAATCATTGGGAAGCAGCTCTTGTTTTTTTTGAATATGCCCGTAAAAATTTCAAATCATTTAACGCTGAAGATAATGCTCGCCTGCATTTATATTTGGCCTGTGTCTATGAAAAGCTCAATAGAAAAGCCGATGCGATTTTGAACTTAGAAGAAGGTTTAAATTTTGAGGCTGTTCCTCCGGAAATACAAGTGCTGTTATTCTGTCATTTAGGCAATGTTCATGAAGATATCAAATTGGCAATTGCAGCTTTTAAAAAAGTATTAGAAGTGAATTTTAATAGCGATGAACTACATGCCTATTGGTCCCTGGTTGTAGCGGCCTTGCTTACACATCGTGGTTTATATCAAACTGCCATGGAAGTATGCGACCAGGATTTCAAATATAAAATGGATTTTGATCTGGGCTATTATTTCTTTGAACTTAAGAAAATTTGCGAGTGTCAATCAGAAGACCGAGACAGTTTGAAGGAGATATTAACTTTTCTCAAACAGCGGAAAAGTGTGGTGTTATGAGCTTAAAAATTCCAGAACTGGCCACATATAAAAATTACACCGATCTTCCTTGGGTAACTCTACCTGTATCTGACAACTCAATTACGCCGCTGTATCCCGATTCTTTTATCAGACCGGACAATCGATCATTAAAAGTGTTTTATAGAACTTTTCAAAATCCTTTAAATAGATTTTCTCAAAGAGCAGAACAGAATATACCTCTAAGTGCTGAGGACTATTTACAAGCGGGGCTTAAGAATTATTCAAAGGGCCCAGAATTTGCCAGGCAGTGTTTCTTTGATGGCTTACGAATTGCGAATCATAGTCATACCTCGGAAGAAACTAAAGCGCAACTTTATCTAAATTTAGGCGAAATTTGTTATGAAAAAACAGATTATATATCGGCTGGCGAATGTTTTCAAAATGGGCTTACTAATCATGCAAAACCGGAAACTCTAGCAGAACTATGGACAGCGCTGAGCGATGTCTATCAAAAATCCAACAAACTTGAACAAGCCTCTACAGCGTTAGAAAAAGCGGATCACTGTTTATCTTCTAAAAATCGATATTTTGAATTAAGAAGCTTGTGTAAAGAGAAACTGGCTTTTATTCTTTATGATCTCGATCGTTGGCCGGAAGCTGTCAATGCTTTAGAACAAGGCTTTATTTTAGTTCAAGAACCTCACCATCGCTATACAATGTCTTTATTATTGATTAAGATGTACCGTCTTGTGAAGCGGCGTAAGGACGCAAAAGAACTTTGCTCTCAAGTTCTTAAGCAATTTCGCACTGCTCCCATGCAATTCAGATATCTTGGGATTTTAATTGAGATCGCGTTCGATGAGATTCAAGTAAACTGTCTGAAAATGTTAAAGCTCTCTGGCTTAACATTAGAACAGAAAGACATTGCGATAGCTGTATATGAAAAAATCGTTAAAATGAATGATATCAACAATACTGAATTTAACCGCTATTTTTTAGATGAGGCATTTAAACAGAGTACGCCCTTGTCCTTACCACTACCTGAGATCCCGGTCTCACCCGTGTTACAAAGAATTGAGCCAAAACAACCTCCAAACACTGCGGATGAATTCTTACAAATAGGGATGGATTACTTAGGGGTTTCTAATTATCAAACAGCGCTGAATTATTTTCAGCAAGGTTTAAACATCGAAGGTGCTATAGACGAGACAAAAGCGCTTTTATGTTTTTTTATTGGTGGAATTTATTATAAAGATTCACAGTTTGATTTGTCTATAAATGTGCTTTATCAAGGTTTATTTACTTATCCAAATACCAGTCAGTTTACTCAGGCTAGAATGTACGGCTCCATGGGCAGTTCTTATTTTGCTTTAACCCGATGGTCAGAGGCTGAATGGTCTTTTACTAAGGCTGATATAATTATGGAAGATGCTCAGGAATTAAACCATCCCAGCTATTTTGAATTGAGGGCCATCTGGCGTAAGGAATTAGCAGTGGCACAACATAGACTCAATAAATCTGTTCTTGCGCTTAAAACCCTAGAAGAAGGTCTCATCATCGCGGTTGAACCTAGTACCAAGTTCGAATTTGCTCTTTCTATATTGCAAGCTTACCGGATAAATGGTTATTTGCAGGTCCAAGGCAAGCTATTGTGTAATCAGCTCTTAACGCAACCATGGGTCACCGACGTGATGAAGATAACTTTTTATGCCTATCTAATCGAAATTTTCTCTCAAGAAGCCAAAGATTATTCTGGAGAGATTTTAAAGCTCGATCTCAATGAAACAGATCGAGCATTAGCTAGAAAATTTGATGACAAAATTAACGAGTTGAGCTTTTTAACAAAAATTTAAGAGATCAGCCTATCGGCTGAGCTTATGATCCCTTTTTCGACTGTCAAAACATGAACTGAGGCCCAATCATTGTGCAAAGATTGAGGAGAGGTGAGGAAAACTTGTTTAAATTGAGGCAAATGCCCTTTGAGCTGGGATTGTCTTTCTGGATCGAGTTGAATGCCGAAATCATCGATTCCGAGTAGGGGAGGCTGGTCCACAGCTTCGGCCATTTGTTGCCACTGTGCAAAGCGGAGAGCACAGATACATGAGCGTTTTTGTCCTTCACTAGAGAAGGTTTTGGCCGGTTTTTTTTCTAGTTGGATCAGCAGATCGTCGCGATGAGGGCCCTGAAGAGTGGCTCCGATTTGCATTTCTTTGGGACGCATTTTGTGCCAAATCTGTTGAAAATGTTCGCAACTTTCCGGGGATGAAAGCGAGGAGTGATAGTGAATATCGATTGCATCTTGGTTACGAGATAAGATCTGCATCCAGTGTGAGCAAGGGGCTTTTAAAGCGGAAACGGCCTGTTTGCGTTTGTGAATGATGTATTGGGCGGATTGCGCCATCATGTGTTCCCAAGCTTGAATTGCTGCTTCACTTTTAGTGCGTAGTAGGTGATTGCGCTGTTTCATCGCCTTAAAATAGCGCCCGAGATGATGGACATACAGCGGATCAGTCTGCGCAATGTGCAAATCGAGAAAGCGGCGGCGTTCGGCAGGATTGCCAGCAACAAGGGAATGATCATCGGGCGAGAGGAGTACAGAGGGGAGAATCCCAAGCAAAGAGGTCAATGTCGGGTAGACCGTCTGATTGTATTGGACTTTACGCGTTGTTTCATCGTAGTAGATCTTAAGACTTTGTGAGATTCCTTCTTTTACGAATTCGGCTTCAAGGTAAAAAAAACTCTCGCCAAAGCGGATCAAATCGGAAAGACTACTGACGCGAAAGGATCTTCCCGTACTGACGAGATGAATCGCTTCCAACAAATTGGTCTTTCCTTGTCCGTTGGCCCCTTGAATGAGATTTACCGAGGGAGAAAAAACGACCTCAGCTTGAGCGTAATTGCGAAAATTGCGGAGCAAAAGTCGTTTTAATACCATTGTTATTCAAGCCGCATCGGCATGATGACAAACTGCGCAGTTGAAGAATCGGTGATCAGGCCTGGATTATAAGAGTCGCTGACATTGAACTGGACCGTTTCATCTTTGCTATGGCGCAAAATATCGAGAAAATAAATGGGATTAAAAGCGATTTCCAACTTTTCTCCAGCAAAATTCACCGGCATTTTTACTTTGCCTTCACCAATTTCACCAGAGGTCGCTGAAAGGTGAAGCTCGCCATCTGAGAAAGTAAAGCGCACTGAACTACTGGTCTCTGAAGTGAAAAGCGACACCTGACGTAAAAGTGACATCAGTTCTTCGCGATGAAGCGCGATGGCTTGCTCTTTTTTCTGCGGAATCACGCGGCTAACATCGGGAAATTGTCCGGAGAGGAGCTTGCTGATTAACGTCGTCGATTTCAATTCCAAAGCGATTTTATCGGGCATCAGTGTGATTTTGGCGGGCTCTTCTTCTTTGATATCGAGGATACGGATCATTTCTTCCACAGCCTTTAAAGGAACAATAAATGAGCCATTAAAATCGGCAGGAAGATCGACCGTAGAATGAATTTTTGCTAAACGTTTTCCATCTGTACCGATAAACGTCGCTGTTTGACTCATGTTTTGTAGAAGGATGCCGTTGAGTACTTGGCGGCTATCATCACGCGCTGCGGCAAAAGCGCAGCGAGAGAGAAGCTCTTTCAATATTGCTGATGAGAGGGAAAATTGCGTGCCTTCAGAAAGGTCGGGAAGAGCGGGAAATTCGCTCTTATGCATTCCGTGGATTTTAAAATGGGAAGAACCGGCATTGATGGTAGCAATCTCAGGAGAAAGCGCATGAATTTCAACTTGAGGCGCGGTTAGTTCCCGGACGAGTTGGAAAAATCGGCGTGCTGGAAGAGTAATCGAACCTTCTTCTTCCACTTTGGCATCAGCGTAAACACGCATGCTAACGGTCAGATCTGTGGCGCTGATGATCAATTGATCGTCAATCGCTTCGACAAGAACATTGGCTAGAACAGGAATGGCGGGTTTAGATGAGACGACATTTTGAATTTTGCCGATCAGCGCGACAAGTTCCAATCGAGAGATGATGACTTTCATGGCAAGAGCCTCCACATTTTTTTGAGTGAAACGGACCTATAGGTAATGGTCATCATAATGTATCGGTTAAAATCCGTCTAGGAACTCGCTCATTTAACATCGGGGGCGATCTTTATTGTGTTCTCATTTCGTCTCGTAGATCCCATGTTTAAGCTGATCACTGGACTTAAAAATTTTCTGTACACTTAACCTGGCAGTCATAATAATAATTTCAATTTTGGTTTGATATGACATATCCAATTAGTAAAGAACACGGCCACGAAGAATGGATGAACTGGATAAACACTTCCCCAGAGTTGTTGGATTTGCCGCAATCCTCAGAGGCAGAAACTCTAGAATCACAACAGTCGACAAGTTATACAACTCAAACGTCCGAAGGGGGATTGGATTCTTTACCAGAGCAAGTATTTAAAAGAACATTGTCTCCTTCCGTCAAAGAGCGGATTATAAAAGAAACTGAATCTCTCGCTAGTTTAAATCAGGCGTTTGCTAGTTCACCAATCATCATTTCAAAGCTAAAAACCAGCTCTATCCCACAGGCTATACCACTCGAGCCTATATCCGCTTCTGACCGTTCAAAGGTGATTCGATTTTATCTTGAAGGCTCATCGCGCCACAAGTATTGCCAATTCGAGCAAGCAGTATCAAATTTTGAGAAGAGTATTAAAGTGTTAAATAAGTATCCTGAAATGGAGGAAATGCAGGCAAAAGTGTACAACTTTATGGGGAAATCGCTGATTGCCATGGGAACGGAAGATTCGATTCAACAAGCGATGAAAGTATTTAAAACAACTCTAAGTTTCATCAAAGTGAGAACTGAGATAAAGCATGAAATATGTCAAAATTTATCAATACTTTATCTTTCACGAAGAGAATATAATCATGCAATAGAAATATGTAATTATGCATTATCTTTGAAAGGTGAGTTGCATGTATTGATGGTTTTTCATTCATTAATGTGTCAGATTTTGAATGAAATCAATGATGCAAATGCCGGTGAATATTATTTATTAGTGCAAAATAAACTCACCAAAGTCGTACAAGTGGAAAATGATCCAAATGTGAAAATCAACTATTATTCCCTTTTGGGTAGTAATTACATGAGTGTTAAAGACTATGGTTCCGCTCGAACTGTTTTTGAGACGGCCCTTACTTTAACAGGAGTCGATGAATACAAAAAACTCTATTGTCAAAATCAATTAAAAAAACTGCCCTCGGAAAATGCACAGGCTTCAAATGCAAATATTACATTTAGCCCAGAACCAAATAAACAGATCTTATGGGGCACAGCACCGCCTACCTTAATAATCCCCTATTTAAACGGTTCAGTATCGAGTGTGAAAGAATCTTCGTCACAAGTACCGTCTTCGATGCCAAGCGCTCAGCTTGATTTGCAAAGGGGGAAAGCATGCCAAGCAAAAGGGCGACATAGAATAGCTTGTGAATACTTTCAGGAAGGGTTAGATAAAATTCAAACCGAAACTGCAAATGAGATGGTTAATGAATTGAAAGCAAAATTGCATGATTGTCTTGGAAATTCATCATGGCAATTGGCCAATTTGGAGAAAGCAGTTGAATCTTATCATCAAGTACTCGAACTTTCTAATGATAAAAATATAAAATTAGTCGTATTTAGAAATTTAGTAATTATTTATTGGCATCAACAAAAGACCGAGTTAGTTAGCCATACTTGCAGATCAGCTATTGCTCTAGAAAAAAATTCAGAGCATTCGGGATTTTTCTATATGAAACTCGGGGATTCATTTTATTCAATGAAAAATGCCAATGACCATGATTACGACAAAGCGATTGAAAATTACACAAAAGCAATTAATGAGTTCGAACATTTAGAATGGACAAGTGAAATCTCCCATCATATCCACTGGTGTTATCGATTTTTAGGCTGGAGTTTTGTTAAGAAAAATATGTTCGTCCCAGCAATTAACTGTTTTAATAAAGTTCTTTCAATGGGATTAGTTGATCAAGTAACTAAAAACGAAATTCTTTCTTTCCTTCAGAGTATTGGATTAGAGCAACTTACAATATCTCAGTCATACAATGAAAGCCAACAATCTTCCCCTTCAGAAATAACTGATGAAGATCTTCTTATTATTGGAAGTGCCTATCCGAGATCGCACGGATGTACTATTGGTGAGCCAACCTTAAGAGAGGCTGTTCCTCCAAGGAAGGCATTTCCCAATCAACAAGCGACTATAAATGAATCAAATGTAACCATTCCTATATCATCAGATAAACTCGAACTAGCGAATACGTATATGCAAAAGGGAAAACTTCTTCTCGATAGTAATAAATGCGCAGATGCGAAATCGTGTTTTCTAGAAGGTGTGAAACAACTCGAGAATATTCATCCAGATTTTTTCAGAAATCATTTCCTATCGCAATTTTATTGCAATTTAGGAGAGATTTCAATTGCGCAAGAACGGTTAGACATAGCGCTGGACTATTATAATAAAGCTCTTGAGCTTAATAGAGAGAAAGAATTCGTATTCACAATTAACAAAAAAATAAAGGAAATTTATATTTCACGCAGGACAACTTTTCAAGAGCGAAATGATGCAAATCCAGTCCCGCTTCGCGCGACTATTCCAACAATATTTACAAATCCATCCACGACGATATCTAATGCTCAACAGCAGCAAGTGAGAACGCAGGATCAAACGTTGAGCCCAAGTAAAGATTCTCAAGCCAGTCAGTATAAGTGTTTAAAACTGCAAATAGGCAATCCGGAACAAAATAAGAAAAGAAGATATGTCCGATTTCATCCGTCATTTTCTATCGATTGAGGGATCACATTGCCTCGAATAGGAGTAATGAATCATCTAAAATCTGTCTAGAAAGTCGCTGTTTTAGTCTCTCATTATTAATAGCTTAAAACTTATTTTGAAAAATAATATTATAATATGATATAATTATAATTTATATATTAATAAGATGAGGTTTTAGCTTTATGACTAATCAAGTAAATAGTAAAATTATTTTTAATTGGGGGATAAGCCCAATAAATTCTTCTTTATCGGAAGTATCAGAACCCAATCAATCCCAAATTTTGACACAACAAATTTTCCAACAAAACCAACCCAGCATTGCAGTTCACGCAATAAACCTTGAACCAAACATTCAGGATCTTCTCGAAACAGGAATAAATCAGTATAATATTGGGCATTATAGTAATGCGATAGAATTGTTTAGCAAATGCATTGGTTTGGTAGATAAAAGTCAATTAGAATTAACGGCGCAACTTCATTTATTTATGGGAAAATCCTTATATCGGATAGGAAAACTGAATGATGCCTTTGTTAATCTTAATTATGTTCTCAACTTAACTGTGGGAAATATTGTGAAAATCGAAGCTTTGCAAATTATGGCTTTATCATATTGCGAATCCAAACAGTTTGATTTTTTAAAAACACTATGCGAAACAGCCGAATCTTTCTGTGTTGATTTTCAGTCACTTGCTTTTTTTCGTTCATTTAAAATGATTGCCTTGCAGCAACTTAATGATTCAAATGCAAGATCATTTTTTGAATCGCTTCAGGTTGAAATCACAAATCAAATTGCATTAGAGAATAATCCCGATATAAAATCAAATCTTTATCTTGTTTTAATTAAGAATTATACTTTTTTTAATGAATTTGATTCAGTTCGAAGTGCATGTCAGTTAGTGCTTGCAATTGAAGATCTCGATGAAAATAAAAAACTTGTATTTCAGTCTTTTTTATATCAACTACCCCCATCCTCTCAACCAGCTGAAGAGATAATTGATATCATGCAAATGGCTCCTATACCTAAGATTCCAACTCATTATTCCTCTCCTGAGCTAAGTATTGCAATCCAACATTTCAATAAAGGACAGCACGACCTGGCCTTAGAAAATCTTACCTCAATTTTATCTCTTCCAGATGTAGGAGATGAAATTAAATTAGAGGCTTATAGATATTTGACGCAAATATACTATTATAAAATGCAGTTTGACGATGTTGTGAAAATATGTAATTCTGCTTTGTCCCTATTAACAAGCTCTTCGTTAATAAGTTCGCCTGAAACAGCGTCATATCTTTTATATGCATCTTGGGCATTGAAAAGACTAAATGATGGAGATTACGAAAAATTTAACGAGGATGGAACAGCACTCCTTAATGTTCTCATAGATAAGGAAAATGATCCCAATAAAAAAGCTGATTTACTTTCAATAATGGCCTATAATTGTATGAATTTTAACGAAATTACATTAGCAGTAAATTTTCTTATAGTAGCTCTGGATCAAGAGAATATCGATACGGAAAAAAGAGAGAGTTTACTTCAGCAAATAGCACAGCTTCAAAATAGCGCATCTACAACACTCCACCATAGTGAAGCTCCTCCTATTACCAATGATAATAGCCAGTATTCTGCGCCAGCGAAGGGTAAGGCCAAAACCAAAAAAGCGATTTCCTTTATTGCGTCGAAAGAGCAGTTAACTTTCTCGACTCAATCATCGACTACGCACAACTCGAGAGTCCGTCTTTTCAAAAAGCATAATTGGCATATATTGAATTACAATACTTATAAACCTAGACTACTGCAGAAGCAGAAAAAAGATAATTAATAACAAATTATAGCGAAAAATTTTATAATCGAAGAGGTATGATTTTATTATGGCAAATAAGATAAGTAATGATAATAATTCCTATTGGGTAAATCCATTGGATTCTTCTTTATCAGAACCCGATCAATTACAATTATTGACCAACCAAGTTTTTTTGCAGGCAGTGTCCGATGAGCAAAATCAGACAAGTCTTGCGTCAACTCCTGCCAATAACAGTATTAATAATGAAGAACCACGGGTGGATGATCTACTTGAGGCTCAAAATTCTACAGGTAGCGCATTAATTCAAACGACAACTTCTGCTATGACTGAGACGGCGCAAACGGGTGGATTTAATGCTGCACATACATCTTGCCCGGGTTTGACCCCTGTACAGCAAGCGCAAGAACTTTTGGAACGAGGCAGAAGTTACTTTAGCAATCGACAACACGACCTGGCAATATCCGTATTTAACCAGCTTCTAACTTTTCAAAATGTGACGGATAAATTTAAATTAGAAGCTTATAGACATATGGCGATAATTTATTATAAAACAAATAATTTTTATTATGCTAAAAAAGTGTGTGATTATGCTTTATCGCTTCTGCCAGCTCAGAACGAAATGAAATTCGTATATTTTAATTTAGTCAAGTCATGGTCATTGAGAAAGCTTAATGATGAAAATTTCCATAAACTCAATAAAGATGCTGTAAATACACTTAATATTATGATTGAACGAGAAAATGATCCAAATGTGAAAGTGGATTTGCTTATTTTCATGATCAAAAATTATCAAGATATTAACGATAATGTAACGGCAGCGTATTATTTTCAAATGGCCATGAACTTAGAAGGGGTTGATAAAGCAAAAACAGCATTTTTGCAAAATCTTTTAGCGGCTTCTCCACCGAGCATCACTTCGACTCAATCAGATCAAAATGCTACTGTTATTGATTCACAGCAACCGAGTGTAACTGCTGTGCCGTTGGCAAGAATGACGCCCGAGCAAAGCAATTCAAATGCAGATGATGTTATTTTCGTGGGGAATAGAGCTTTTTATCCTATTCAATACCAACCTATTTTCTCATCCGCACCACAAAATAGTAGTGATACGCTTACAGTTATGCCAGAGGGTTTTTCTAACATTCCTGCGCAACTTATGACGACAATACCCCAGCGAGAAACTAGACCAGCGATGTCTAGACCAGCGATGTCTAGACCAGTTCAGCATAAAGCTAAAGCTCCACCCAAAGCATTTAGATGGCATGAAACGACGTCGGATTCTTTTCCTCTTAAGAAAAAATCTCGCAAAAAAGATGGATAACTTCGTTTGAAGTTATCTATTAACCCAACTTGTCCCCTACTAGCCAAGCATCTGCGGCGCGACTTCTTTGACCTGTTTTTGCAGCCAAATTTTAGCCTACTTTTTCAAGTATGTCTAAAATTTGGCTGCAAAAACATGGCAAAAATCGCATCCACATCTACTTGACAGATAGGGGACAAGTTGGGTTATTAGACCTCTTTCTAAATTCCATTCGCTTGTTAAAATTGACCTTTTTGGCATCTTCATCACAAAATTTTTCAACCATGTGTTTACACATGCTCTCAAAATTTTGCGGTGAATCTGCACAAAAGCTGTAAATTTTTCCAAGCAAAGCAAATTTCGAAAGAGGTCTATTGAGATGCATCTTTTAGGGCACGGTCGATGGCGCGCTTGTGTTCTTTTTCTTTGAGAGCGGCGCGTTTGTCGTAGCTGCGTTTTCCGCGGGCTACGGCAACTTTGACTTTAACTCGGCCATTTTTCAGATACAACGCAAGGGGAATGAGAGCCAATCCTTTTTCTTGAGAAAGAGAGTGGAGTTTGGCGATTTCCCGTTTATGTAAGAGGAGTTTGCGATCGCGTCTTTCTTCATGATTAAACACGCCGCCAAAACGATAGGGAGCAATCGAGGAATTCTTTAAGATGACATCGCCGCTTGCAGGAGCTAGGATGTAAGCATCTTGCAAGCTGCCACCGTGATCGCGCAGCGATTTAATCTCAGTGCCTTTTAACATGATTCCCGCTTCATAAGTGTCGAGAATTTCATAGTCATGGGTAGCACGGCGATTAGAGACAAGCTCAGAATCAGACTTGCGTTTTGATGACATATTTATCTGCCAAACAGCGATTGTCCAAAAGGCGTGACAGTGAAACACTCTTTGCCGTTGTGCACTCCAACAGCGGTCACACCGATTTCAAACAGCCACTCTAGTACAGTCGCTTTTATCAAGGCAAGCTCTTCTTCAGTATAACTCGGAAGGCAGTATTTCCAGCTTTTGCCTTGCCGTTTCAAGAGCACGGTAGATTCTTCACTTAAAGGGACGATTACACCGCGGGCGAAATCATCAAAATACACCCACCCCGAATGTAAGACGCGGAGGATGCTTTTTTCCGCTTCGCGCAGATTGCGTTCGGTGATGATTTCTGCGGGGATTTGTCTAGAAATCAAACGGTTTAGGGGATGACGGTGAAGAAAGAGCGCGCGATTATCTAAACGCATATCTAAAAAGTCATTGGCGCTTTCCAAAGCATATAAGCGACCGTCGACGATATCGGCTAATTTAAGCTGGCGAAGTTTAGTGATCAACTGATCGATGTGATCTATGAAATTTGCCTCATTTTCTTCAAACCCTTGCATTTTAATCGCAAGAGCAGCAAGAGACGCCTTGTTTGGCAAAAGTCGCTTATCTTTATCGGATGATAAAATCAGGGGCTGTTTCTTTGTCAGGCTTAAGATGTGGCTCAAATCTTGGACGTAAGAGAAGTCTTGTGGACGAACACGAGTCACTGTATCAGCGGGTGTAATCGGAACAGATTGAGTGCTCTGTAAAAAGGTCGAATAGTCGCGCCATTCGTGCAGGGGAGTGACGATTTCTTTCCATTCATCACCGACTTTTTCATAACCAAGACAACAAACGAAATGAAATTCGAGTAGAAGCAACGATTCTTCAAATTGCTCACGCGTAATGGCGTATTTTTCAATCAAGTCCTTAGCATCGAGTTTCAAATCAGGGGCTTGATAGACATCTGCGACAATTCCCGTCAAAACCGGATCTTGAAAACTTAGCTCCATTAAATAGCGTTGGAAAATCTGCGGTGTGAGTAGGTATTTTTCTACCAGCGAGTCAAAGATATTATTTGATGTTCTAGGGATCGAATACCAGATCGGCAGTACATGAATCGGCACCTTGCGTAAAATACACTGCAAAAACTCCATACCCGGTTTGAAGTCGGGATCGAATTTTAAGATTTGCGCTTCAAAATATTTGCGCATCTCTTTGTCGACGACAATCGCATCGTCTTCGAAAACAAACAGCCCGGTTTTACTGATTTTTTCTAAAATGGGAAAGATCTCATCTTCGTCCAGATCGGCGCTTTTAGCGATTTTACGAATGGGGATTTTAATCGAACTGTAAAGAATTTCCTCTAAAACTTCGAGATCTTGTGAGGTAAACTGAGACATCACCAAGCGATTTTCAATATCTTGCTTGAAGTTATAGTCTTCCAAATTAATTTTATTCTTTCGGAGAGAGCTTAACTCACCCATGTTGGCAACCTCAAATTTAGAGAATACGATACGATAACCTTTTTTTTTATTTGCGACAAGTAGTCATTTTCAAATTGATAACTTTAATTTAAAAAAAACTCCCTGCAGACTGCACAGCTGCTCCATTTTATCAAAACTTATATTAAGATAGAATCGTTTTGTGCTTAAAATTATTTAAATCAATTTAAACTTTTTTACTTCTCGAGCTGGACAAAAGGGGGGTAATACGTTACAATTTTTGCTTGAAACCTGCATAAATAAAGTTACTATGGAAAAACCGAGATACGATCATCAACGCATTGAAGAAAAGTGGCAGAGAATTTGGGACGATCGCGAGCTATTTAAAGCGGTTATAGATCCAGCGCAGCCCAAATATTATATCCTCGATATGTTTCCCTATCCTTCCGGGGCGGGATTACATGTCGGACATGTCACTGGCTATACCGCTACTGATATTCTAGCGCGTTACAAACGACAAAAAGGATTCAATGTTTTGCATCCCATGGGTTGGGATAGTTTTGGATTGCCCGCTGAACAATATGCGATCCGCACGGGGACACATCCCGCAGTGACCACTCAAAAAAACATCGACACCTATCGGCGCCAACTCAAATCGCTGGGTTTTAGCTATGATTGGAGCCGAGAAATAGCGACCAGCGATCCGAAATACTACAAGTGGACTCAATGGATTTTCACTAAGCTTTATGAAAAAGGAATGGCCTATGAAGCTGAAGTGCTAGTGAATTATTGTCCTGCTCTGGGCACGGTTTTAGCGAATGAAGAAGTGGAAGATGGAAAATCCAAAGAAGGGGGCTACCCCGTAGAGCGGAGGCCTTTGCGTCAATGGATTTTAAGAATTACCGCTTATGCCGATCGTTTGCTGCAAGATTTAAATTTGATCGATTGGCCGGAACATTTAAAAAAATTACAAACCAATTGGATCGGGCGTAGTGAAGGCGCTAAAGTGCACTTTATCGAAAAAAATACGGGAGTGCCCATCACTGTCTTTACGACGCGCCCCGATACTCTATTTGGAGCGACTTTTCTCGTTCTATCGCCCGAACATCCGTTGATTGATCAGATCACGACCCCTCAACATAAGCATGCGGTCGAAAACTATCGAAAAGCGATCGCATCGAAGAGTGATTTAGAGCGAACTGATCTGGCCAAAGAAAAGAGCGGAGTTTGGACAGGGGCTTATGCGATTAATCCGATCAATGAAGAACAAATCCCGATTTGGATCGCCGACTATGTATTGATGGGTTACGGAACGGGTGCGATCATGGGCGTGCCTGCCCATGATGAGCGAGATTTTGAGTTTGTCAAAAAATATAATCTTAAAGTCGCTCCTGTAATCTCTCCTGATGCTCCAGAAGATGTAAAACTCGAGGTGCTCAGCGGCAAGCGTTGTTGGATGGAAAAAGGTGTCATCGTAAATAGCAAACACGGCGCTTTTTCCATCAATGGAATGGCAATCGAGCCCGCCAAAGAAGCCGTGGTCAACTGGTTAGAAAAACAGGAAAAAGGGGAGCGCACCGTCACTTACAAACTGCGCGATTGGTTATTTTCACGTCAGCGTTATTGGGGAGAACCGTTTCCGATTTTGCATTTTGCTGACGGTTCCAAGCGCGTGCTCGATATTGATGAATTGCCGCTTTGTCCGCCAGAACTCATCGATTTCAAGCCTTCGGTCACAGGAGAAAGCCCGCTTGCTAAGGTTAAAGATTGGGTAGAGATCGTCGATCTCAAAACAGGACGTAGTGCGAAACGTGAAACCAATACCATGCCACAATGGGCGGGATCCTGCTGGTATTATTTGCGCTTTTGCGATCCTCACAATGAACATGAAGCTTGGGACAAACACATCGAGCAGTACTGGATGCCCGTGGATTTGTATGTCGGTGGTGTAGAGCATGCCGTGTTACATCTATTATATGCCCGTTTTTGGCACAAAGTGCTCTACGATTGCGGTTTCGTCAGTACGCTAGAGCCTTTCCAAACGCTTCGCAATCAAGGTTTAGTCGTCGCCAGATCCTATCAGCACCCCAATGGAGGCTATGTGCCGCCTGAAGAGGTTCGCGAAGAACAAGGGCGTTTTACGCAAATTGGCACCGGTCAAGTTCTGCAAAGCCAAATCGAAAAGATGTCTAAATCCAAACTCAATGGCGTCACACCCGATGATATGATCGAAGATTTTGGCGCAGATTCACTCCGTCTCTACGAGATGTTCATGGGACCTTTCGATAAAGAAAAAGTCTGGAATACCGATGCCGTCAGTGGCTGTCGCCGTTTTCTCAATCGCTTTTACGATCTAATTATGTCGGATAAAATCTGTGAAGAAGACACCGAAGAATCGTTAAAACTCAGCCATCGGCTCGTCCATAATGTGGAAAAAGACATCGAAGCGATGCAGTTCAATACAGCTATTGCCAAGATGATGGAATTCATCAATGCCTTTCTACCGCTGTCAAAGCACCCTAAAAACGCCTTAAAAATGCTGACCCAAGTTCTGTATCCTTTCGCACCACACATCGCAGAAGAAGCTTGGGAACATCTCGGCGGTAAAGAGAGTTTGACCTATATCCCATTTCCAACATACGATCCCACTTATCTCGTCGATAAAACGGTGCTCTACGTCGTCCAAGTCAATGGAAAGGTGAGGGGAAAATGGGAACTCCCTATTGATAAGCCTCAAGACGAACTATTGGAATTCATTAAAACCCAACCGAATATCGCCAAACACATCACAGGACCGATTTCTAAAGTGGTCTATGTGCCCAATAAACTCCTCAGTATAGTGTGTGATGTTTAGCCTGTTGTATAATCTACTCTTAAGTGTTGCTGCTCTGCTTGCGCTGCCCAAGTTGCTCTGGCAGGTTAAGTACCGGCATAGCTTAAAAGCGAAATTTGGTTTTAATCTTCCCACTTTTTCTCCCAAATCAGGTCAGCAGGTGTTCTGGATCCATGCCGTATCAATGGGGGAGACACGTGCGGCAATTCCCTTATTTCGACTCCTACGCAAAACTTATCCCGATGCAGCAATTGTCATTTCCACTACCACACAAACAGGTCAGGAGGAAGCAAAGCGCAGTTTACCGGATGCCAATGCCCATTTTTTCTTGCCGTTTGATTTTTCTTGGAATATCCGTCGACTGATCAAACAGATCAAACCTTCTATGCTTATCCTCTGCGAAAGCGATGTCTGGTACCATTTGCTTAAAATCGCAAAGCGCAATAACGTCCAAATTGCCCTCGTCAATGGAAAAATCTCAGAGCGCTCTTGCCGCCGTTTTCAATGTGTACCGTTTTTCGCGCGCCGTCTCTTTTCCTATTTTGACATCCTCTGCGTACAAAACGATCTTTACCAACAAAGATTTCATGCCCTAGGCGTTCCCCTGGAAAAACTCAGTATCACCGGAAACCTAAAATTCGAAACTCCTGTCCAACTTCTAGATTCAAGCCAGCGACAAGCCTTAAAAGCCTCTCTTTCGATTACAGACCAAGATCGCGTCCTCGTCATCGGTTCTACCCACGCTCCTGAAGAAGATAAGCTATTAGCCGTCCTTACACCTCTTTGGCAAACTTTTCCCCAACTCAAGATCTTAATCGTTCCACGCCATCCGGAACGCTTTGCCGAAGTCGCACATCTCTTGCAAGAAAGGGGATGGGCCTTCCGTCGCCTGTCAGAAAATAAGCCAAACGATGCCCGCTTAATCCTCATTGATGAAATGGGTAAACTCAATACCTGCTATCAAATCGCTGATCTAGCCCTAGTTGCTGGCAGTTTTAGCCCGCAAATCGGCGGTCATAATATTTTTGAACCCATTCTCTGCGGCGTTCCCGTTCTTTTCGGCCCCTACATGCACAATCAAATTGAACTCAAAGAATTGATTTTAGATGCCCAAGCAGGCCTTACGGTTACTCTGGAAAATCTCCCTTCTATTCTTCAAAAACTCCTAGAAAACCCCACCCTTCATCGTAAATATGCTGAAGCCGGCGAAAGACTCGCACAGAGCGTTCCTCGAGCTGTGGAGCGCACATTTGCAGCTTTATTTACTAAAAAAGATTGTCGTTTAATCTCTTCTAACATAAACTCCTAGATTCTTTTGCAGGCCTATCGCGGGGTGGAGCAGTGGTTAGCTCGTTGGGCTCATAACCCAAAGGCCGGAGGTTCGAATCCTTCCCCCGCTATTTTTTCTTCGGCGGTATAGCTCAGTTGGTTAGAGCAACGGAATCATAATCCGTGGGTCGTTGGTTCAAATCCGACTGCCGCTATAGCCTCACGGATATCCATGGGGCTATAGCGACAGAGAAAGCCAAAGGTTTGGCTTTCGTTCGGATTTGAAGTGAGCGACCTTGTGTCGCGAACCGGGACTGCCGCTATGCTTTTCAATTCATTCACCTTAAAATCGTAAAGTCACTCCACATTTGAAGAAAAGTCTTTTTTCAAGTTAAGATTAAAATGTGACCAGTGCCATTTAAGATAGCAGGAAGAACAACTATGAGTTATGTCATTCCACAACTGCCACTTTCCTTTGAACTAGAGACAAAGGCTGTGTTGAAAAAGCTGGCCAGGGCACATCAAGCACTTGCGGAATTGAAAGGGGTGACCGGCATTATTCCCAATCAAAACATTTTGATTAATACGCTCTTCCTACAAGAAGCTAAAGATAGTTCTGCAATTGAAAATATCATTACTACTCATGACGAACTTTATAAAAGTGATGTATTTACAAAACAATTTACCACCTTAGCGTCCAAGGAGGTGTACAATTATGTTGCGGCGTTGCGCGACGGGTATGAAGAGGTAAAAAATACGGGACTACTCATCAATAATAATATTTTAAAGATCCAGGGGATACTGGAAGAAAATAGCGCAGGTTTCCGTAGGCTTCCCGGCACTGAGCTAAAAAACCAGCAGACTGGAGAAATAGTATATACCCCTCCGCAAGATGCAGAACAGATCCTGTCGCTTATGAACAACCTGGAACAATTTATTAACGATGATGCCTTAAGCGACGTTGACCCACTTACCAAAATGGCGATTATCCATCATCAGTTTGAGAGTATTCACCCTTTTTATGACGGCAATGGTAGAACAGGACGCATTATTAACATTCTTTACCTTGTCAAGTGTGGCCTACTGGATAGTCCCGTGCTTTATCTTTCTCGTTACATTAATCAATACAAAGGTGAATATTACCGATTGCTGCAAACTGTGCGCACCGATCAGGCATGGGAAGACTGGCTTCTCTATGTGTTGGAAGGTATAGAGAAGACTGCGCATCAGACCACACGCTTGATACAGGAAATAAGGGGCTTAATGCAGCACCACAAACATAAGATGCGCAGCGAGCTACCTAAAATTTACAGTCAGGATTTACTGAACGTTATCTTTAGCCATCCTTATACAAAAATTGCATTCGTGGAGAGAGAGCTCGGCACAACTCGCATCACAGCTACCCGTTATCTGGATGAGCTCGCCCGCATCGGTTTGATGGACAAAGTGAAGTATGGGCGAGATACCTATTACATTAATGTTCAACTCTTTACGTTACTGAGTAAAGCGAATGGACTGGTATATGTTTAAGACATGTATAGAAAACCGCCAATATCTATACATATCAGCTGCCATAAGTATAGAATTTGGCGTTTTTCTATACATGTTCTGCTGAGTTTCCGAATATCGGCCCAAAAATATTTAATTTACATTAAACTATTTTTTTGCATTTTAGTTTTGAGCTAATAAGTATGGCAACGCTCACTAGAAAGAACAGAAATAATCCCATAGATATCATAGATAAGACTATTTGGAAAAAAATGGAGGAGATTGTCCATGAGTAATGATTTGAATGAACTCATATTAAAAGCTAACGAGAGAAGTTTTCAGAAAGCTTTCGAAACAGCCATTCGTACAGGTACAGCCCTTATATTTTCTCGAAATGGCAAAATCGTCGAAATAAAGCCTCCCTATCGTTACGAGCTAGTGCCTATAAAAGCCAAAAAGAAAAAAGTGAAAGCCCGTCGAAAAAGATAATTAGTAGGTTTTCATAATCCGTGGGTCGTTGGTTCAAATCCGACTGCCGCTATCCTCTAAATCTAGCCTTTACGTTGTCTTCAACCTTCTTAAATTTCCCATTTGTCAGAAAAATGTCAGAAATATAGAGATCAAAGATTCTAACGGCTAACTTTTAGGGGATGAGGAGCAACGGTTTAGATGCCTGGATTTTTGACAGGCGAATTATGTATATTTGCTAGACATGGCGTGGGCTGAATGCTTCCGTTACAAACAAGAATGGGATTTACGGTTGTTTCAAATGGTTAAACTGCACTTTGCACCTGCTAAGCTGTCTCAAAGGACACTCATACATCGGTGGTTGGAGCAAAAGCATATCAAAGAATGGGTTCACGGAGTGGGGCTTCAAAATACCTTAAATGGTATAGAAAGATTCTTTCAAAAAACAACCAGCACTATCTACTGGATTGGCTATGATAAAGATACTCCTTTTGCGTTTCTAATTACATCACCCGAAGGAGAAGATGCAATTACCTTAGATTTGTTTATTTGTGAATTAGATTACTTAGGAAAAGGACTTGCCGCTCTAATGATCCAGGAATTTTTGATCGGCCAGTTTCCAAATGTCAAAAGGGTTCTAATAGATCCTGAAGCGACAAATGCACGTGCCATTCACGTATATCAGAAAGTAGGCTTTAAAATTATCGGAGAGTTTATTGCAACCTGGCATCCCGTGCCCCACTACAAAATGGAGCTGTATATGAAAGACTTATTGAATCCCAAGAAAGAAAAAAAATAACGAATTTTGGTTAATGATCAATGGCGCTTGCACTTTTCCCTACTTCAAGTAATTTCTCAACTTGTTTATCACTTAACCATTCTTTTTTTTGCATGAGATGGTTGAATTGATATTTTAGAACTTCTTCGTCGACCACTTTGAAAAATCTTTTTGCTCCTGCATATTGGTATCCTTTCAATTCGATATTCAAAGGTTGTAATGCTGTCTTAGCACTATCTAAATTTTCCTTAAGATCATCGATAAAGATGACTTTATTAGGATAAAAGTTGCACTCTTTAAAAAAAGCGCTAAGAACGTCACCTTTCTTGTAGCCTTTTGAAAATAGAACGCCTTGTTCGAATAGGGGAGAAGGTTTTCCACTAGTTACAAGGTCATTGATAAAACAGCGCTCTATTTTGGGAAAAGAAGATGCAAAACTAATGTTTAACGAATATAGATGTTCAATGCGCCAGCGTTCTACTTTAGGAATAATACCAAAGGAGCCTGTTGGGCAGCTTGTTAAAGCGATAACCTTGATGCCTTTTTGCTGAAGATTTTTAATAAGGTTTGGGGCATTTTCTTCAATGAGTATTCTTTTCGGTAATAGCATGCTCAAGCTTAGCTTTTCTTCTATTTCTCTCTTTTCTTTTTCAGATGCGGCTTTTGCCATGGCCTGCTGGACTAAAGGAACAAACACTTTATCTGCATAAGGATGAATAAAATGATCCTCAGTCGTTATTAGAACTTCATCGACATCGAAAACAATAAGGGTTTTCTCATCGGACTTTTCCAACTCTTCTTCTATTTCCTTGAAAGAGGATATTTGAGTATGGTCGGCAAAAAGAAAGGTCAAATTCAATGTGAAAATAACTAGAGAAAAAAGCGTTTTTAAGATCATAGATTTTCCTGATGCGGCTTTGAGCTAATTTATAGTCTTTTTTAAATTGTTTGGCAAGGACGAGATGAGCATTAGTCTTCCAGGGCATCAATCAAATCATGGAGAGTTTTGAATCTTTTCACACCCTTGCCTGCCAATGTTTCCTTAATGGCCTTTTCGGTCACCTTTTTGTGTCGCGAACGGACTACGGCTATCCCTCTAATCCTCAACTTATTCAAAATTATTTACTTAAGACTAAATCCTTTATTATTCTAAATATCTAATATTCAGTTATTTATGTTTATTTCTTTAATTTTTAAAATCATGTGCTAATAATCATTTTTATAAAATAATTAAACATGTCACCTAATTGATTATTATAAAAAAAGGATAATATATGAGTATATTTAGATCCAGCGGTGCCTCGGCTAGTGACCGCGCGTTTGCAGATAAAATGTTTCCTAATCTAGGAAAAACATCTAAAAAGACCGAAAAAGAACCACTTTTTGCGCAGTATTGGGGAGGTCCTCGCCCTAAACCTAAAGGATTAGCTTCTCGTGTATGCACTCTTGATGTTGGCTACATAGTAGGATTTTTTAAAAAAATGATTAATGCCGTTGTTCAGGGCTGGGGTTTCAAAGGCTTTACTGACGAATAACCGTCGCAGCGAAGAAGCCCAATTCTTCCTCAGCTAATGCTCTGCCTGGAATCTCCTATACTTACGGGGATTTCAGGAATGAGTTGATTAAAAGGAAAACTTCCTCGATCATAATCGTTCAAATCCGACTGCCGCTCCATTTAGTAGTATTCTTGGGAAAAATTACCTTGAGTGAATTTAGAAGGAAAGTAAGCATCTAGAATCTGTTGAAATGAAGAAAACACAACTTCGTCTCTTCCAAACTTAGACACAAATATATCTTTGGTTAAACACATATAATGATGAACGCAAAAATCCTCTGGATGATACTTTCCGTTTTCCCCAAAATTAGGCGTTTGCCCTGTCATTGAATAAAAACTACCAGGTGTGTGCTTAGCTTCTCTGTAGTTGTCTACTGCGCGTTCACCCCATTTATAAGTATATGTGCCTTCTTTTCCATGCTGTAAATAGTAGGAAAACCGTTGACAATCGAAAGTAAAGCGATTGTTACTGTAATATCCGTTATGATCTACAGTTTCGGCATTTATCTCTTTACGGAAAATTTCAAAATCAGTCGAAAAATAATGGATCAATCTCTGAATGTGATATGATTCGTCTGCTTTTAATACAGTTTTATTTGTTCCATCATCGATGACGACTTGGCTGATGCTTCCATATTTTTTTACATTGATAGGGGGTTTGTGAATTTCGTTTTTTTCACTTTCTGTGGAAACCAAGCAAAGGCTGTAGTGTTCCCAAATTCCCTTACTGTCTTTTGATTTCATGATTTTTGTTGTGTCGACAAGTAAATAGGGCTTAATAAACTCTTCAACTTTTTTTTGTGCCTGGATCGGTTCGTGAAGTTCAGATTTCTCGGGAGACTCAAATTGGGCGAGCTGTGCTTGAATCTGTTTCTTTTTCTCTTCGACTTCTCTCAGAGATTTCAATAATTCTTGTTCCTTTTTATTTAACTCATCCAGTTGTGATAAAAGATCGCTTTTCTGTTCCTTCATCACAGGGATGGTTGTTTTACGATCGTATTGCGTGCAATTAATTTCACTTTTAATATTAAACGTGACAGCCATGTTAACTCTCGTTTTAATTAATCAATTATTATAAATTAAATAGTAATTTAATTATATTAAAAATATTAGATTATTAATTTTTAACGACTTATAGTCTGTTTAAGGCTCTGCCTGAAATCTCCGAGTTAGAACTCTACCCACTACGGGGATTCCAGGAATGAGCTGGCCATCATAACCCTTGGGAATTGGTACCTATCAAACCATCCAAAAAAAAGAACATTTGCCCGTCGTAAAAAAAGTCGATAGGCATGTTTATCCCAAATTTAAAAGTAGAGGGTTAAGTCGATTTTGAACACCTCTTTGCTCTTTCGCCTCTAAGGCGGCTAATGCAACGAGTTCGTATTTTTCAATAGGGGAAAGGCCCACTTGACTTTGATTCCAACCTGTTTTTTCTGAATCGATCATGACCTTCTTCATAAAAGCATTTTTTTGCTCTTTATCGAGGCCATTCCAAAAATCACAAGCATGATTCAAAGTTTGTGTGATCGAGCGATCTTGCTCTGAAGATCCCCATTGAGGATGGCGATCAAATAAAAATCCATTGAATGTCGTCAAATCTTCTTCGTCGTTAGAAACCGTATCTACTAATCCGCCGACTGCCGAACCGATGGATAGTGAAGCATATCTGTTGCCTTCTAATTGAGTGCTTCCGCAAGGTTCATAAATGGAAGGGATAAACATATAGTTGGGAACAGCTCTTACAACAGCTCCGATACCTGGTATTCCGTCTTCAGAACCTTGTTGAAAGTTGAGTTTACCCAGTTTATTCATCTTGTCGCGGAGAATTAAGGCCCCTCCCCACTTAGTCGGGTCTTTCATTTTTTCTGCCATTCTTTCAAGATCGTCGAGAATTTCGGAAGTTCTACTGTCATCTCCTCCTGTTCCCATGATAATGACCGCAGCTCCCTTTTCATAGGCTACTTTGATGAGTAAATGAAGTTTATCGATCCCTTTTTGAGAGACATCAAAACGGGTCAAAGTCAAGATGACATTTTCCTTTCTGACATCAATTCCGAATCGAGCCACAAGTTCAGGATGGTACGTAATCAGCCATTTTTGCAGCTGGGATTTACATAATTCTTTTTTCTCTTGAGGGTTATCTTCAGCTGAAAAATTCAAAGGCGTTGGAGCCCCAGTGAAAGGATCGATCCAATTTATTAAGCAGGGCTCTGTTTGAGGATTGCAAGTGGCAAGATTGCTTCCATTAGTAATCCCTGTCAATTTACCCAGTTGAGCTGCTCGCTGGATCTCATGCTGTAAGCCGTTGGCTTCGCGACCTAGGACCTCTACTGCATACTGTAAAGAGACTGTACACACTTTATCTGCCATTTTTAAACAGGCTGCAGTTTGATTTATCCCTTCAAAAGGAAGGCCCAATGCATTTAACAACCCTTGGTTATTCCAACGATCTAGGTTCCCTTGAGAAGAGTATCCATTGTTATGAATGATGTAGACAAGAGGGGAGATTTGTCCATTCAACCACTCTGTTGTGTGACGACGGGCTAAAAGGGGAACAGCAACTGCTCCATGCCAATCATGGATAAGAACCAAATCCATTTGCTCTTTCAGTTGATAGATTAATTCAGATGCTGCACTTCCAAAATAAGCAAAACGCTCTTTGAGTTTTTTATCATTCTCATCATTTGGGATTGCATAAAGTTTATGATCTGTTAAAGCAAAATGATTTGTCCAATCACCTATTTTGGGAGAATCCTGAATAAATAAAAGGTTAATTCCTTTGAAATGACCCGTAAATATGCGATCAGTTTTCATGCCCTCAAAATAATGTGTCACTTGCATCGGCGTCACTTTTACATTTAGATCGCTCTTTTCTGAAACGGTGTTGTAATACGGCATGATGACGGTAACCTGGTGGCCTTTCTGGATGAGACCGTTTGCCATACCATAGACAGCTTCTGCTAATCCTCCTGCTTTGATGACTGCAGGAAATTCAGCAGTAATCATGAAGACGCGTTTAATCTTTTTGATACTTTCTAACTGGACTTGAGATTGAAACCGCTCTGCCTTCAGTTTCTCTTTAGAACTGGGCTTTGTTTTCCTACTGATGCAGATTGGGGTCGGGCTATACCTTCCAATCATCTTGATTCTTTTGACCACTGAATTTGGCTACACACCACTTTTTCTTGGCCTTTTCAATGGGTATATGGGTGCTGGATTTGCTTTAGGATTGCTATTAGTTCTTCCGAAAATGCTCAAACGCTTCAAGATCGAACAGATCGTTTGCATCTCACTCTTTACGACCTTTCTGGCCCAGTTTTTCTCATCGATTTTGCATGCCCAAACATTGATATGGCTCCTCGCCTTCCCCTTTGCCATCGCTGTTGAAATCGCCTTTTCTGGGATGTTCACTTCTTTTTCCAATGCCGCAGATGAGAGAGCCCAGGGATGGGTTATGGGAATTTCCGTTGCGATCATGGCTATTGCTTGGGCTGTTGCCGGATTTTCCGCTCAATTGGTCCCGATATTTGGAGTTCATACCTTGGTCTTCATAGGGAGCGTTTTCCTCGCGGCAAGCGGCCTTTTCATGAAAAAGTACTGTTCGAATCACCCTATTTGACGTCGGCAAAAAACCTATCTCGCTTATAATCAAAATGTTATAAGTTTAAAATTAAAATTATTACATTGACAACTAACTATTAAGGCGTTATAATTAACATAGAATGGAATAGTTTTATTTAAACTTTTTTAAATTTGGAATTACTAGATTATTATGACATCTTTTTCAGATCCAGTAACATCCACAGCTCTCGTTGTTTATACACCGCCACAGCATCCCATTGCGCAAGTCAGCGCCTACAAAGAAAGGATGCAGAATGTCTTTATGGAACGGTCGTTTAAAACGCAAATGGCGGATGCCCGTTTATGTCCTGTGTATATGTGGTCTTATGAGGACCCTTGGTCTGGAAGTGATCAAGAATTACTCCGCACGGCATCTGGTGACTGGTTACAACAAACTGAACGGGGGCCGCAGTCGCCTACAGTAAGATCTTTGATCTTAGCAGGGGCAGTCCCTTCTCCACAAATTGGTCCCGGATTACCAGCCCGATTTCCGGGCACTATGGAAGACTTGCTCGATGGAGTCCGTGAAGATGAACCTTGCACGGTTAGAAAAACTGTTGAGACGACTATCAACAACATTAACTATAATAGTTTAGCGCCATTTAACAAAACGGCAAAACAAATTTCAGACGGAAGGAATTTCCTAGAAACTAGGATTGATTCTAGAAACGAAGAAGAAACAGGCTCGACCTGTATTGGAATGAGCCATGCACTATTAAAGCAATTGTCGGATCGGCATCGCATTGAAGGGATGTTTGCAGTGCAACGAAAACAGGGCAAAGATGCTTTCGAACATGCTACGGTAATTGTTGAATGTACTGATGGATATGTGCTGCTCGACCCAAGAAGCCACCCCGAGTATCGTATTTTTCCAGTGCCATTTGGTAAGCCAGTCACAATTCATGGTCAAACATTCACTGCCGCAAAACCAGGATCTCAAACGCCAATTTTCCAAGAGAATGACGATGAAGAGTTTGAATATTGTACCAATATTGCTAATGGAGACGATCTTGTAGCGAAACATTTTATGATGGAAGCTCCGTTTCGTCGGGCAAACCCAGCCATCCCTATCTCTGTTTATTATCTGGACGGAACGAAAACTGGGCGCAGCAGTAGGACTATTTGGGTCTCTCCACTCCAAGCAACATATACTTTCAAGAATGATACTATTAAAACCGAACCAGGAAGAACTGTTACACTCTCATTCAAAGAGGTGCTCGAAGACGGCTGTCGTGCTAAATTAGAGTGTTTCGTGTCTGGCAAGCCACCTACATTTAATATACCTGTAGAAGCGATTCATGAAGATCTTGTTCAATTCGTGAAAAATGCTGGTATTGTCGATACAATGTTTCACGAGATTTATTCGAGATAAAAAAATCAAATTTAGGAGTTGAATGACATCTCACCCGGTATCTTCTGTTTCAACAGCGCTTGTCCCTTACGATCCCACGTTGCCGCATGTCTCTCTCAAAGCGCATTTAGAAGCTGCTGCTGATAGGGCCGTTAGTCACGCTTTTGAAGTGGCAAAGTTTGAATCGCGACACCTTTCACTTGAAGGGCGGTTGATCTATCTCGCTCAGAATTTGCCGAAAATGGTGCCATTTCCTTTCTCAGGGGTGGTTGCCCTCCAAGCAGGAGACGGGTTCATTGTGCAAGCCTGTCACTGCCCTAATCAACCAGAATTTACAGCTGATCAGACTTTCAATGTGCTTTCTATTGGGAAATTGTTTACAGCAACCGCAGTGATGCAACTAATCGAAGATGGAAAATTTTCGCTGAATACTCCTTTGAGTGAGTTGCTTCAAGACGATGAGCTGGATCTCCTCCTTCAACCTCCATATTTAGAACAGAAGCCAGATCAGCAATCGTTGCAGCGCCTTAAAGAGCATTTAGGTGAAATCACGGTTGAGCATCTTTTATCACACACAGCGGGCTTCACTGAAAGGCCAGGATCGGAAAAGGATGGCATAGCGCCTGGAGAGAGCTGGGATCGCAGGCAAATCGGCAAAGACTGTTATTCCAATTATGGCTATCAATTACTGGCTAGAATCATCGGCAAGTATACAAACTGTGGCAATATGCTCGTCATAGATCATGAAGCAAGGTTTCGTTCTCACATCGAAGAAAGGATTTTCAAACCAGCCGGTATGGAAGGGGCTATTCGTGAGATTCACTCTCCTGCAAGACATCGGACCGACTGCTTCGAAGTATCTAAGGAAGGCGTTGCCACGCGCGTTGAATCTCCAGACCCATATCCACATGGCAATGGTTGCTGGCGTATGACAGCAAGCGATTTACTGGCTTTTAGACGAGCGGTTCACCAGCATAACGTGCTTGTTAGGGAAGATTCATTCAATACGATGATGGAATATAAAGGACGATTGGGTTTTTGGGTAGATCACGACAAAGAAACTGGTGCCGTAGCAGGATATGGCCATCCAGGCGGCGGTCCGGGGATGTCTTCCTTTCTTCACACTTGGCAGACGAATCCACCCATTACCGCAGTGGTATTGTCTAACTACTCTGGATGCGAGATGGTCAAGCCAGAGCTTGATAAACTCATGCAGCAGTAGGCCCTTTCCGTTCCCTGCTGTCTCACTCACCCTTTTCCCTTGTAATGATTCTTCATAACATCCCTATGAGAACAAGATTTTTTATGGATGCGCGCAAGAGTACTCCCGTATCGTTTGCATAAGCTTGAATCCTATCTTTTTGTACATTGGCTGTCCCATCTTTGACCTCTGCGCGAGCCGATCGCTCCGTAACATGGGTAAAGGCGTCGGTAAATTTTGTACGAGCCGCGATCTCCAGCAGAATCTCTGGCAAATCAATGCGGGGCAATCTCATCATCACAGAATGTCTTAAAGCTTTAAGAGAGGCCGATTCCTCCAGCCGATCGAGAGGGGTTAAGATGAATTCAGATTTCCCCTTTATAGTCTCAAATCGAATCGCCGGATTATCGGGTAGACGAGCCAGTACAGACTTATAGGTTTGATCTAGTTCCTCTGCTAATGCCACTAAAACTGGTTGGGGATCATCTGACAGATCGAGCGTACGACAAATGATTGGCTTGGTTGATTCCCATTCTTTGTTTGCGAGTAATCCTGCACGAGGATCAGAGTAGCGCCAGCTTGGAGCGATAAATACATCCCGTCTTCGGAGAGCTATATGTAGTTCTTCCAATGCGCAGAAGGTATAAGCGCGGTAATCAAATTCGCCATTTTCTGGAAAAACATAGAGTTGCCAAGGCTTCGTAAAACATGTGTTATCCGACATCATTAACAACCAGTCGCCTTCTACATCTTGTAGAAAATGAAAAAACAGGTTACAGAAATGAGACAAAGAACTATTTGGTTTACCGTGACAAAATCTGAGAAAACAAACCCGTCCTTACATGTACATGAACAGCATATTGGAAAGGGCGTGATTTTTGTTATTCTTGCCGCTGTCAGTTTCACTTCGATGAGCCTATTCGGGAAGATCATCGGTGACAAGGCCTCAACTGACATGATTTTATTCGCAAGATTTTTTATAAGCCTGATTTTATTAATGCCTTGGGTTATCAAAAACCCCAAAGAGGCTTTGCATCTCGCGAAGCCAGTAACGATTGTTACTCGCAGCCTTTTTACTTTATTCGCTGTTGCCTCCTTCTTTTATGCTTTGAAATTTATTCCACTCTCTAGCGCTCTATTGCTGAATAACACCTTTCCTTTATTTATCCCCATTGTTGCATGGTTTATGGGAAGGCATCACACTCCTCATAAAGTTTGGTTGGGTATTGTCTTGGGCTTTATTGGAGTGGGACTTGTTTTAAAACCGGCGCCGGGCCTTTTTCAAATCGCCTCAATCTTTGGTTTGGCTTCAGGTATTCTGGCTGCGATTGCAATTGTAATCATCCGCGGTCTAACCAAAACCACTCCAATCACTCAAATATTGTTTTATAATTTCTTTATTTGCAGTGTTCTCACAGCGATTTTTTTACCTTTCGGATGGCAATCGTTTGATACTTACACATTTTTTCTATTGCTTGGAGTAGGCTTCTTTGGAGCAGCTTATCAATTTTTTAGCACACTATCTTATGCAAAAACCCCAGTAAGAATCACTTCACCTTTAATGTTTCTTTGCATTATTTTTGGGGTAATTGCAGATTGGCTGATCTGGCATAAAATTCTAGATATCATGACACTAGCTGGAATGGTCTGCGTGATTGTTGGAGGAATCGTGGCTATTTATTTTGGACAAAAAGAAATAATGCGGAAATAACGATGACTGATTCTGTTTTACGTGTCATTGAGAAAGTACGGACTCGAAATCTATGGCATCTCATCCTTGATGCAACAACTCCTTGGTAGTCATTACTTTTGCGAAATTCTTAATGCTCCCCAGGGCATTGTTATGAAGTTCTTCGGTTCCTGCTTCACAAGCATCTTGAATGACTTTCACAGAATAATCAAG
Organism: uncultured Verrucomicrobiae bacterium; assembly: GCA_963839895.1. GTDB lineage: Bacteria > Chlamydiota > Chlamydiia > Chlamydiales > Rhabdochlamydiaceae > CAJCIW01. The sequence goes on along the minus strand of CAWIWQ010000001.1, from coordinate 677,589 downwards.
ATCATGGGCCGCTCTCGTTGCATGTTCAATGGCCATATGAGTGGCCACACCTGTTAGCACTAAGGCATCTATTTTTTGAGCTCGTAAAATTGCTTCCAGCGGAGTTGCATAAAAGCAGTTGATTCGATGTTTTACGATTACAAGATCGGTATCTTCAATAGCCAAATTTTTATGAAATTCTGTTCCCCAGCTGCCAAGAAGAAGAGCCTTGTGAGTAGGCGCAGCCCCAAAAATTGGCGAATCCTTTGGGCATTCAGGATAATCTGGATGAAATCCCACTTTCACAAAAATGAGCTGCCAGTTTTTTTTTCTTCCATAGTCAATCACTTGATTCGTATGTTCTATTACATGATTTTTGATGATTCGTTCGGCAGAATGTCCAATTTTTCCTTTGGGATCAACAATATCATTAATAAAATCAATGACTAACAATGCTACAGATGACATTTTATATCCTTTGTTCTATGACACTTGACCCGCTTAACTGGTAAGTCAATTATCCTTATGCAGTTTTTATTGTCTGCTAAATTTCTAGATTTAAAGCAAATTTTTTACGAAGTCAACTAGTGTTTTTTTACCCATCTCATTGAGGGTTAAGGGGGTAGTTTGAGGGATCTAATCCTTAACGGAGTTTTCTGTCCTATTGCTCCCTAACCCCCAATAGGGTTAATCATGAATCATCAGCCTCTTTGTAAGCCAGAGAATGAGATGATCATCTACTGCATATTTTTCTCCAGGAACGACGGCGATGTGCTTATAGGTAATTCCCTCACCGTCGGGTTGGTAACCCAATCGAAAATAGAGTCGTTGAGCGGCTCCATAGTCTCGATATAAGCCAACCCCTATTCCGATTGTGGTATGGCCCTTTTGTTTGGCTAGCTGTTCCAAATGAGCGATTAGTGCAGTGGCGATCCCTTTTTTTCTGCTTTCCTCATAAATCCAGACATCATTGATCTCAGGGGTCCTGTTTTTCTTAAAATGAGGATACTCAGAAGATGGGAGCAGATTCCCATATCCGACAATTTTTCCATGTTGCTCGACAATGCAGGCCATTCGAGAACCTGTTTGCTGCTCATGCAGGTAGCGGGTCCATTTTGTAACCGTCTCCTCTCTGGTTGACCATGGGAAATACAGGTCGCCTAGAATTGGAATATCTTGTTCTCGCAGAGAGCGTATTTGGATATCAATCATTCTTCCCTGGATTTTGAAAGATGTAAAATTCTTTGCTGCCATTCAGAGCTCAATTTGCGGGCGGCTTTCCTTCTGGCCATGTCTTGAAATTGTTTTTGTGGATTTCTGTGACCAATTCATGAACTGCTTGAACAATGATTTCTGGTTGTAGTCGTGTCACGCCATGTGCACTATTCTCAGCGAAGATTTGCTTCCCATTGGTTGATTTAGTCACCAGGTCTTTTTGCAGCTCGTCCCAAACGGTTGCTTGTTTATTTAGAAATTCTTGAGATTGCCCAGTTTCTTGAGTGGTTCCTTTTTCTCTCCCTGTGATAACGACTAATGGTGTATTACCTAAGACTGGACTTTAGCCATTCGACAAAATAGTTAACACTTATGTGGTTTTGTCGGAGGCTATCGCCTCCCGCGCCACCGTTCCGCGTTATCGGCGTATTTATTCTCCAGCGCGCTGGCCGCGCGTCGGGCGAAAAATACACCGACAACGCGTGCGCTAAAGAACGCATGACTCAAAAAAATAGTAGAGATATCAAGAAGCACACGCTAAGATGTTTAGTGCAAACCAAAACGTCAATGGCGGAACCATGATATCTCTACCAAAAAGCATTCTAACAGTTTTGATGCCTTTTTCCACAATATTTTTAAGACCCAAAACAGCCTCCAAGGCGATGTTGCTTTTGGCAGGAGCAATTCTTTGTCGCGGAGGGCGTACTGTATGCGCAGCACTTAAAATTCTTGGCATGCAAGGAGAAGAGCATTTTGATAAATATCACCGAGTGCTGAGCAGGGATGCATGGAATCCTCTCGAAGGCGGAAAAATTTTACTGAAACAGCTGATAGAAAATATGACTGGTCCTTTAGTCATTGCTGTTGACGAGCATATCGAACGACGCAGCGGTCGTAAAATCAAAGCAATCGGCTGTTATCGCGATGCAGTGCGCTCTTCGCAAAAACATATAGTGAAATGCTTCGGGCTTAAATGGATTACAGTCATGGTGCTGAAACAATATTCTTGGGTTCCTCGTCTGCTGGCTTTGCCTTTTTTAACGATTCTTGCAACGTCTGAAAAAGCGGATACAAAAGCGGGAAAACGGCATAAAACCACAATCGATTGGACCATTCAGCTCGTCAAAATATTACATCGATGGTTCCCCGCCTTAAAAATCATTCTGACTGCTGATGGCGGTTTTGCCAATGTACGGCTTGGATGGATCTGCATAAAATATCACGTTCGCCTCGTGACACGATTAAGAATGGATGCACGATTGTTCGATTTTCCTCCAGAGTACACAGGTTGTGGAAGACCACCCAAAAAAGATCGTAGGCTATTTTCTCCCAAGCAGATGTTCAAACAACCCGATTTAAAATGGAAAGAGGCTGAAGTCAAATGGTACGGAGGCAAAATAAGGCGAGTCTCCTATGCAACTACGACCTGTCTCTGGTGTACGCAAGGAGATGAGCCATTGCCTATTCGGCTGGTTTTGCTCAAGGATCTTGCAGGAGAATACGAACCTATTGCTTTGATGGGGGTTGATGAGCTTTTTCAACTGACGGCCATAGAAATAATCGAATGGTTTGTTGCTAGATGGAACCAAGAAGTGACACATAGAGAAGTACGCGAGCATCTTGGAGTCGAGACTCAACGACAATGGTCGGACAAGGCAATAGCACGTACTACTCCGGCATTATTCGGTTTATATTCTCTCATTGTGCTCATTGCAAATCACCTACAAACATCCTCTCCCCTGAAACTCGGCAGCACAGCGTGGTACAAAAAAACGCATTTAACTTTTGCCGATATGCTCCGCGAAGTGCGTCGGCATCTATGGGGTAGTAGGTATTTTAATTGGCTCTATGAAAAAGGCGACCATGTAGAAACTCTTTCCCCAGGGCGAATTGCTGCCTTAGTGGATGAACTGTCTGAGGTGGCTTGAGTAATTTTAGCAGACGCGTTGTTGGTGTATTTTTCGCCCGACGCGCGGTCAGCGCGCTGGCGAATAAATACGCCGACAATGCGGAACGGTGGCGCGGGAGGCGATAGCCTCCGACAAAACCACATAAGTGTTAACTGTTTTGTCGAATGGCTAAAGTCCAGTAGAAGAAACCATCTCACCCAATTCACGACCATTTTCATGAAATTGTTTAAGGAGCCTTTCATGGTCTAAAGGAATAGAAAAAAATTCCGAAAATCGATTCAAAAGATTAATTAGCGATTGAAAATCCCGGGATTCCAAAGTGTTGGAATAAGGGTAATGAGAGAAGGCTTTTTCTAAGACTTTTTTACATGCATGCAAGTCATTTGTGGCCTGCTGAATTGTATTTAGACATTTTAAGCATTCGATGACTTTGACAAGAGTTGACTCATTTTGGTTCTGAAAAAGCAACGAAGGATTTGCGAAAACAAGGTTTTTTAAAGTAGGAAAATCTAACTTATGTTGAATTTCTGTCCTTAAGACCATCAAGAGAGCTAAAAACAATAGTTGTTGATTCGCTTCAAGCTCTTGCAAAAGCTTGACCTTTTCTTCATGTGAGACTTTGCCGTCAATAAGCTTTCGTTCCAGGTTTTCAAGGATTGATAATAAAGAAGAAGATTCTTGAAGACTCAATGTACGAGAAGGATCTACACAGGCATCTATTAACTGATTCATCTGGATCGGAACCATTGAGAAATAGGGAATGCAAAACAATTCTTTTTTAATTGCGGATGCTTGTTCTCGAATCACTGCCAGTGAATTCTTAAGCTTGAGCATCTGATCTAGGGATTCAAAGTGATGGATGAGGGTATCTAAAAGTGTGCCCTCAGCGCCTTTGATTTTTAGGAGAAGCTCGCTATTATCCCAAATTCTTCTTTCCCCGTAGTTTGCGTCTCCAAAATTTTCTCCGTTATTAGCTAGCCATACTTGCAAACACATGTAATTGAATAGTTGCTTTTCATTTTCTTTAATAAAATAAAGAACAGTGCGGACAGTGTTTGTTTGTTTATTGTTTAGATTTTCTCTTAATTCATAAAGCCACGCAATGATTTGTTTCGTGCGCTTTAAATCAATTTGAATATCATTCGTTTCTTCGCAAAAAATATCATTGGGATGGAGCTCGCTAGCTTTTGTTCTGATGTCATATCCTATATATTTCATCAGGCTTCCCATGAAATAGGAATGATTTTCGATTAAATCTTTATAAGCACTGGGAATGGGATATTTTTTTCCAAAAAGTTGAGGACCTGTAGCTACCAGATTCACGGCTTTTACAATCATTGAATTTGGGATATCTGTCGCATAATCTCCTTCGCTGGAAATGATAGTTATCAAATGATTCGAATTCTCGAAAGAAACCTTCTGTTGTTTTAAGGCATTGATATGCGCTCTTCCGAGAGGAATAGGATTAAAGCACTTTGCTTCTAATGCATTTTTCAAGGCAGCATATTGAGCAAGACTTCCTCCCAATGACTGTCCTACAAGAATAATTTTCTTATTGCGAAAATACGGATGGACCTGAATTTCAGAGACAAAATTTGCAGCTTCTTCATACGCTGGAACAACGGAGATCCCATATAGATTGCTCGTTGCTAGTCCTTTTTGTTTTTCTAAAAACGCTTTTTTCTCTTCTTCTGCAACTTCTGTCGCAGCTGATCCCATCGCACCAAAAGCAATTAAAACTTCATGTTGTCCTTCGCCGATAGCTATCTTTAATCCGGTATTTCTATCAAAGAAACAATATTTTCTTTTTTCAAGTAATTGATTCGAGATTTGCACGTCGCTTTGCTCAGCAGAAAACAATCTGATTTTAAAAGGTTCAATCCACGATGCGTCATTTGTAAAACTTGCGCAGGTCATCGCAGCGTAACGTAAATTTTTCTTCGCATCAGCAACAGGAAGGTAGGGATCTTTAAAATTATTATTATTAGAAACTGTCATAATAAATACTTATGTTAATTAATGAATTAATACTATTGTAATGGTATTTTAATTTTAATAATATAAAAAATATACTAATTTTATTATTTAAGTATTTAAATGATCATCCGATTTTAAATTAAAATTTTAATTTATTAAAGATATCGATTGTTTTATATAAGTAATATTTAAAAAAGCGTGGAAAATAGAAACCAAAAATGTCTAACAGCCGACAATCTTTGTTAAGTCTTTAATCTTAAGTATTTTAGATTAACATTGGCCAAAAGAGTCTACCAAAATGAGGAAACATCTATCTCAAGAAAATAGGGTTCATTGAACTCCTTCACATAAAGTTCAGCGGTATGCTGTTGAGCGTTTTTCATGAGGTCTTTTTCTTCAGTATTAGAACTTTGAGCGGGGGTATGATGCAAATACCCCCCGAAAATGTGTTCACAAGCCTTTGAATACTCTCGCGTAAATAGAATATGATTGTGCCAAACTTCATCGATATCTGACGCAGGAGCAAGCAGATGATCAGGATACTTATAGATGAGGATCAAGAAGTTTTTGTATCTTCTGATGGCTTCGATAACATCTTCTTGATCCCACTGTTCTCTGTCCAGAAGTCGTTGCTGGACAAAACTGAGATCCAAATTCAGGATACTGGACTCTTTGGACAGCACTTAGCCTCCTGAGTTTCTCCACAAGCCACTTTTTCAAGTTCCATTTCCGACAGTTCTCTGAAATTTAGGGGGCGTTTATGCAGGCGAATCACCCATTGATTATTGTCTTCTTCAGCAACGCGAATATCTAAATTGGCGGGCACTTGTGCCATTCCCATTTCTTTCAATGCCGCATGCGGATTCTTTTTTAACTGATCCCTAAAAGCAGGATCGTTCCATGCGCGCAGGTTGATTTGAGCTTCAGTTTGTTGTCTGTTAAGCTTTTCTGACATACATTTCTCCTTGTGTGTCCATCGTTTTCTCGAGGGACAAGATGATAAGAACTATTTACTGTAACTGATAAAAAACGCACAACCAAAAATTAATTGGACCTTAAAATTTGACAGGTATGAGCTAATCAAGTAGATAGTGAGCAATGGCTTTATTGCATTGCGAATGATATGGGTTGATTTTTTTTGAACATGTGGGGTATGATGTGGTGAAAAAAAAGAAGTCTCGCATGGATAAAGGTAAACCTGTTTCAGTTTTGGATGTAGCCTCCTACATATTAGAAAAACAACCTAAAAAACATCCCCTTACTGCTTGGAAATTGCAAAAATTGGTGTACTATTGTCAAGCATGGTCTCTTGTATGGGATGAACAACCATTGTTTAAAGAGAAGATTCTAGCTTGGGCAAATGGCCCTGTTGTAAAAGAACTCTACAATCAGCACAAAGGCATGTTTTATGTAAAAGAGCTCTCCAAGGGCAATGCGAGTCATATATCGATCAATCAGAAAGACACCATAGATAATGTTCTAAATGCCTATGGCGATAAATCAGCCCAGTGGCTTAGTGATCTCACTCATCGAGAACTGCCATGGATTGAAGCCAGACACGGCCTTAAGCCGGGGGAGCGAGGGGAAGTAGAAATCCAACTCGCAACTATGGACGAATACTACAGTAGTGTAGATGCTTTGGGTCAACCTATCGAGAGTTAGTGCTTTTAATATTGTTTTTATCTCATGTCTCGAAAAGATCAGAAAAAGCCAAAAACATTTGTTAACTTCACTGAAAATAAGGTTCCAAAGTTAGTTCCCTATAGTGATTCATGCCTACCTGAGTTTAGAGCAGGGCAAATGGATATGGATGGGCCCTGGGGATAGAATAAATTCGATCCTCTGTTATTGCGTGAGCTTTTTCAAAAAATATTTGATTCGCAGAAACTTACTTGGCAAAACCTGCGAGATAATGGTTCTCATTTGGTTCAAGTCACTGATCTATGCCCCAAAGCTCAAAAACGCCTGGTTGAGTTATCTAAAGATGATTATGATGAACTTTTTTCTCTTCGTATTACGGGCTGTAAAAGAATCTGGGGCATCAAAGAGGGAAGCGTTCTGTGGCTGCTTTGGTGGGATCCAGGGCATGAAGTCTGCCCAAGTCATAAGAAACACACATAGATTAAACGTCGTGGCGTAAAGACGATGCCCTGAACTATCTATTGCACGTTGAAAGCAAATAACCCTGCCATTGTTCAGGAGAGACAACAATCGGACGATTTGGAGAGGTTTATGGGGAAGATTTTTACAAAATAGGAACGGGTTCCGTTCTGACAATTTCCTAAAGGCTACCTAGTCGTTCGATGTCGGTAGCCTATAGAAATTTCTAATTACCAATTAAGTGCGCCAGAAGCATAGTCAATTGTCGCTTGTCTACCAACGAGCATTTGGGGAATTAATTCGTTGAGTTTTTGTGTGAGTTGGGAATTTTCAATTTTTTCTCCGTAAGAGCCGTAATTATCTCTATTTCCTCGGAAGTAATCATGACTATGCGCACGACTACCATGCCACAACCAAGGTGAAACAGCGCCATCACTTTGACGAATCCTTCGTACAATAAAATGTGTACTGATTCTTAAGAAAGTGTCTTCAGAGTCGGCAGGTTGCGTATGGGGTGAACGCATCATGGCTTTAAACTTTCTAATCGTATCTGTTTTGAATTGTTCAATGTTTACCGGATGAGTCGTGGGAATGGAGACATCAGACATCCCATTATACGACATGACGACAAGAAATTTATCACGGCTAAGATTGCGATTTTCATTTCCAAAATGTTCATCAATGTCATTTTTTATCCATTCGCAGCCTTTTTCAATGCGTTGTTCAAGTTCTTGGGCGGTGGGGATTTTTTTCACATCAACTTTAACTTCAGGCTCGTTTTTTGATCCAAAAAAGTAAGAGAAAATGTCTCTAATAGCTTGAAAAAATCTAGAAAAAATTGAATCACACGCTATATTTTGAGCTGCTAATGTACTGTGATTTTCAATCGACTTTTTAGAGAGTGTAGGGTGTGAATTCAAAGAACTTCTATCTATGTAAATTGAATATTTGTCTTCTACTTTATTGATCTTCATTTAGAAACCTCTATTTTGATTAATGAGTTAAAATTGTAACAAATGAAAATTAACCACGCAACAATAAAAGCCGTTTTATAATTTATTGCATTGACCTAAAGTGATTGTTTTGACATAATTTCCTGTTAAAAAAGGCATTTATTACATGGTTACTCCAACACAAAACAGCCCCCAGAGTCAAAGTGCAGGATATATGCTAAATTCGAATCAACCAATCCATACACGAACGGAGATTCACTCCAAAGATTCTTTAACAAATGGAAGCCAAATAGATCAAAATCCTTTACATAAGGCTTTAAATAAAATTTTTCGCATTTTCGCAGCTATCTTTGGTATGTCTGAAAATAGAATTCAAGATACTAAAAAAGAAATTGAGGCTATATTAAAGCGTAGCTTGGATCCCGTTAACTATGATTATGTTTTATTTAATCCAAGCAAAATATTTATAAACGTTCGAGTTGGTAACAAATATTTGCAATTTCCTTTCCTACCAAATTCAAATGACAAGGAATCTGCAGTACAAAAAGCTGGGGAGTTTTTTGAAAACGAAATGAAAAAAAATCCCTTTGCAAGAACCTATGGATGTACAACGCTTATGTTAAAAAAGTCAAAAGTAGTGAAAACAGACGTTTTAGAAGCGAGTGTCCGTAAATTTTCCGGGAAAAATTGGGGAATGCTTTATTCTTCACAAAAATCATATTCTGCAGGTGATTACTATAATCCAAAAGGTCTACATTCTTCGGATGAGAGAGAACAACTCGTTCAATTTATCAACAAGAAGTTGAATCTTTCCTTAACTCGAACGGATCTCTCAACTATTATAAGATAAAACTCATCTTGACAAGTTCTTAACACATCTTCAAACTTTGCAAGCTATGAGAAAGCTATGTTGTATGTTGGGATTTTTCTGTATGTCGGCTAAGGCAGTTATTTTTGATTGCGACGGGGTACTTGTCGACACGGAATATCTCAAATTCTTGGCTTGGCAAGGGGCTCTCGCAAGTAAAAATATCACACTTTCATTTGAGGAATATCAACCGCTGATTGGTCATAGCAAGCGGAATATTCTTCATCAGATTGAACTATTGAAAGTGGAGCGTATTTCTGAAGAAGTGATTGAGCTAAACACTGCAAGGTATCACATTCTGCAAAAGCAGGGAGTGATTCCTATTCCTGAAATGATCACCTTCGCTAAGAATTTAGCTGAGCAAAAAGATCGTTTGGGCATTAAATTGGGGCTCGCTTCTTCAGCTTCTCGAGAAGAAATTCAGCAGAATCTAAAACAGATTGGACTGGAAGAGATTTTCGATCTGATCATCTCTGGAACAGATGACTTAGACAGCTATGTCGATAGTGAGGGAAAAAACAAACCTAAGCCCTACATTTATCTCGAAGCGGCGAAAAGATTGAATCTTTCTCCGAGCGAGTGTCTTGTGTTTGAAGATACAAGCGCAGGTGTGGAGGCAGCAGCTACTGCCGGAATGATTGCAATCGCAGTTCCCAACCGCTATACAATCATGCATGATTTCTCAAAAGCGAACAAAATTCTTTTTTCTTATCAAGATTTATCTGATTTAAACATTCAGGAATAGCTATGCGATTCATTCTTGCTTTGATCCCTCCAAAAGAGACCGTAGCGGCTTTTATTCAAGCTGCTCAAATGCTATTTGCATCTGACAATGATGGGTATCTGTTATCTGAAACGAGCTTGCCCCATGTGACAGTGTGTCAATTTGAATGTGATTCTGAACAAGAAGCGCGCGCTATTTGGCAGCGGGTAGATAGCTTAAACATCCAACCTATCCCACTGCGCTTTACAGGAGTGAGTTTTGTCAAAGGCACAGGTCTTCACAAAGAAGCTTATTGGACTGAATTGTCGATTGCTAGAAATGAGAATGTGATGCGGATTCATCGGATTGCATCAGAAATCGTTCGCGCACAGGGTTTTCACAGTCTCAACGACAGTGGTGATTTGTATCGCCCTCATTTGACGCTGGCGCGTATTCGCCTTCCCGATGTGATCTCGCGTTGGCCTGAGGAGCTCTTAAAAAGTGCAGGCCATTTTAAACTAGCCCTTGCCCGTGGCGATCAAAACGGACAATATCTACAAACTCTTTGTGAAGTGAACCCAAGTTAACTCTGATTAGAAGGTGAGTTTTCCTTGGGCTGTTAATCCTTGCAGCATCAGGTTTCCATAGCCTGCATCGGCGATGTACAGGTTTTGAATCCCTGAGTTTTGATTACGCCATGTGCCGATGAAATATTGAACTTCATACATCGCGCCTAGAGTAAAAGTAAAATGACAGGCCAATCTCCACCGCCAGTTTAATCCTAATTGCGCTTGCAATGCAGGAACCAGTCTGTTTTGTTTGTACTTCACGACTGTTTTAGGAAGTGGAAAACTGCTTTCATCTCCTTCTATTTCATATTTCACTGGATTATTGGCTTTTCCACACAGAAAGACTGCCGCAAAGTTTCCAATCAAGCCAAAGCCGGCCCCGAGCGAGAAATCAGTATTGATGCCAATTTTGGGTCCCACGCCATGGAAATTGTTTTTATGATGAATCTCAGAATCGAAAAAAATCTGTGAGGATGTATCAAAAAAATGATCATATTTAACCGTTCTATTTTGGTTAACCCAACCCCCTTCTACGCCGATATAAGGGTGCAAAAGAAATCGTTCATGGAAGCATAAATTGTAGCCAAAATCGAGTTCGACGAGATCCATTTTTAAATGCCAATTACTATGAGCTTTTCCTGCGTCAACTCCCGTTCCTCCAAGGACTAGCCCACCGCCCACTCCAAGCAACTGTGTTCCAAAGATAAATGGTCCGGAAGGACTAGAGCTGTGCATCGAGTGATGAAAACGGGTCCAGTATGCGGATATGTCACACGAAGTGTGTGCCAGAATATATCCAGCTCCCACTCTAAACCCTGGAGCCCAGTTGGAATCTTGATGGACTTCTTTGTTTTTGGTACCGATAGGGGTGATGGTTTCATTTGCAACTAAGCAATAGGTCATCGCTGTTTGATCAGGGCGCCAATACAGAAACTCTCCATCGAGAAATAACGCATTATGATCGAGTTTTTGCCCAGCGGAAATACTTGTGATGCATGCCAATGATGCGATGCAGAAATGCTTAAATAGTTTCATCTGACTATCCTCCTAAAAATGCCAAAATAACAAACCAAATAAATAATTGTCATGAAACTTGTTAGGAAACAAGCAAAACTGCTACCCTAGCCCAAGGGAAAAAATTTTTCTGAGGATCACAAAAATGAAAAAAATCATCGTTATTTGCTTATCATTGCTTTTTCTTTCCAGTCCTTTGATCGCAAGCACTATCCCACAATACCCACTTTCTTCCGTGGATAATACGACCATTACTTTTGTCAATCAGACAGTATTTGAGGCGCTGGGCTTTTTTTCACATATTTCTCAGAGTTGGATGAGTGGAGATCAGGTGCTCCTATGTAAAGATGACGCAACTTTCCCCGCTATTTTCACACATAAAAATAACCTGCCGTTTATTCCACCATTGATCATCATTAAAAATGTGACAAGGGGAACAAAGCTCATCGCATGGCATGTAGTGCCTCCTACGGCGGGTAGCACGAGTGTCGTTTCAGCGGATCCCGCGACAGGACAAATTGCATTGAGCGATAGCTCAGTTTGGACCGTCCCTGAATCTGACAGAACTCACTTGGAAATATGGTCGCCGGGAGATCTTGTCTTGATTGGAGGCAATACCGGGATAAATAATGCAATTTTCGATGCGTTTCTATTAAATGCCGATCGACAAAATACCGTAAAAGCCGTAGAACTTTGAATCAGTGTGGCTCTGTTGCATGGCTTTTAAAGCTTTTTTTGTATTAAAATATACGCTTTCTTCAGAGCCCAACATCTGAAAATGAGGTGCAGCTATGAAATCTAAGCGCGATCTAAGATCAAATCCTGAAATTAAGGCTATCTTATTTGATCACGATGATACTTTGGTTCAGACTATCAAATCGAAATGGGCGCAACATAAATATATCGCCAAAACATTTTATCATAAGAATCTGAAAGATGAAGAATTACGCTTGCATTGGGGAAAACCCTTTACTGAATTGGTAGAATTGCTGTCCCTAACCGTTCTACAATCAGGCACGATTTTTCCAAAGCGAACAAAATTTTTTTCTCTTATCAAGATTTAGCAGACCTCCTTTACGAATGAAAAGTCATCGACAAAATAGCGAAAAAGCCTTAGAAAGGCATTTTGAGTCCACTCAATCAAATGGATAGCATTTAAAGATTTATTGGACTACGATAGTTGCTCTTTAGAGTAAAAAAACTGGTGTAGGTATGAAATCAAAGGTTAAGCAAAGTTTAAAAGCGGCAATCAAAATAGTCTTGTTTGATCACGATGATACGCTTGTGAGAACGATCAAAGCAAAGTGGGCGCAGCATAAATATATTGCTAAAACATTTTACAACAAGAAACTTAAAAATGAAGAGTTGACGATGCATTGGGGAAAACCTCTCACTGTATTGATGAAGCATTTATATGAAACTGATCATATTGATATGGCTATGTCTTATAACATCGCAACGCGTAGCAGATTTCCCAAAAAACTTTTTAAGGATACACTTGATACTTTGAATGTCATTCGGCAGTCGGGGATAAAAGTTGGGCTTGTTACGGCAACAACACAGGCAAGCTTAAATTATGATTTTCAAACACTTGAAATTCCGAAAAACTTGTTCGATTATATCCAAACGGAAGATGATACGATTTTTCATAAGCCAGATCCTCGGGTGTTCGAACCGACTTTGGAATGGTTGGCACAGAACAATATTCAAACCACCGAAGTTCTGTATGTCGGTGATCAACTTTCTGACATGAAGGCCGCAAACAGCGCTGGATTTGAATTCATTGGAGTCACAACAGGTTTATATACAGCTGAAGACTTTGATAAACATCATGTTAAATCTGTCTCTAATCTTTCCGATTTGATTCCAATATTGAGTAAGGAGGAATTTGTTCATAGTGACCAATCTACCTAAATAAGGTCACACCAAGCTGAAGTTTTTTTCCAAAAATTCATCGATTCAGTAATTTGTAACTTTTTTGTGATCGAATAAGCGATAACGGCGGCAAAGTTTTGCCAATAAGGAGATAGCTCTGAGAAAGACTTGTTGCCCTCATTCAGCTGTAGACGCAGTGCTTTTTCAAAATTTCGTAAGCATTCAATCTGCGAAAGAGAATGAGACGTCATCGGCAACATAGGATCTAGAGATTTCTTGTTTCGCAATTCATCTAGGGTCTGATGGAGTTTAGACTGATCTTCCAAATAATAATGCAAAGAGCTAACAGTATGAACATAGCGACCAAGAGGAATATCAAGCTCTGATGCGATCAATTCTTGTAGAAGAGTAAACTCGAATAGATTGGTAGGTAACAGGGTCAATGCATTTTCACTTCTCCAAAAGGATTGACATTCAAGCTTTCCATTTCGAATGAGGAAGTGAAGACAATCAATGCATGGATCGTATTTTATTTCAGAATCACTGACGGCATGAACGTGGATTACGGCTCTGCGAGTATTGCGATCTTGTTTGAATTGACTAATCACTTTTTCGATTTGATTTGTCTCGTTTAAATGACGAATCCGATATCCATAATTAGAAGAAATAGTTTGATCATCATCGCTGAATTCATGAGCTCTCGGGTTATAGAAACTGATTGTTTTTAGATCGATTTCATCCGACAGTGTACACAACAAAACTCGAGGAAATACATCTTCAAAACGGAAAGTGGGGCTTTGAATTAACCTATTTTTAGGATTTTCCAAAATCAATGTCGCGTAGCGAAGTTCTTTCGTTGGTCTTTCTCTGTTACCCCAAGCTGATCCCACTGATAGCGGATCGGAGACGGAAGAGACCTCTTCACCTTCACAAATTGCTTGCAAGACTTGCGCGTAGAGTTCTTGTGCAGATTCGCAAAGGATTTGAAGAGGAGCCTGAATTGTCTGCATAACTCTATTAGCGTAGAAAAAAGGCGTGATAGTATCAGCCGCGAAATAGGAAATCAATCACTTTGCTTAAAATAAAAAATTAACAGGATGTATTTTATGCGCATACTTTTATAAATTTAATTTAATAAAATGTTGTTTATGATTGTTTTAAAATCGTCATTTAATTATAATATCTGTGAAATTTATTTTTAAAGGTGTATATGAATCAAATTCAAAATCGTTTAGATCGTGCATTATACAATGTTGAACAAGGGTTGAATACTGCCGGTTACATTCCTCTTGTATCGACTGTTTCTGGGGCTTTACGGGCCAATTTAGGGAAACTTGAAATTATTGGCTCAGTTGCAGCGGGGAGCTTGCTCGCGATTAAAGCCCTGTTTAATCCGACAGCTGAAGGGAGAAATAGAGAGTTGGATAAAGCGGTGGAAATCGTCATTACTTACTCTTTACATGGGCTTGCAAATATCTTCCGTGCTATTTTGGAAATATTCCCGTTTGTTAGCTTGGCGACATGTTTGCCTTACGACCACCTGTTCAAACAACGCTTTAGTTATCCAACAGAAACTACTCCTCTACCAGTACTTAGAACCGCAGCCGCAGGTTAATCCTTTTCCATTCTTTCCGAAGAAATAATTTCTTCGGAAAGAATTATTCTAGACAGAATTATAGTTAATTGTTATAATTAACTTTATAAACTAACCAAAATTAAGTTTTTTTATGACCCACACGATATCTACAGCCTTTGTTTGCCGTAGTGTCCCTACTCCTTCAGGAGCTGGGGTCGTGGGCCTTTCTTCAATTCTCCTTTCTATTTTACTCATTAACATCCAGTAGTTTACCTAAGTTCAGGGCCTGTTATCCGCACCGAACTTAGGTGTAAGGACTGCGGATAGTTATACTGCTCCCGATTTGCTATTTGGAATTTTTATAACATCTTTTGAGCCAGGACAGTCTGATCGATCTCACTAACTTTCTTCAAGTTAGCTTCGATCTCCACATCCAATCCTGGCGCAAAATCCCGTTAAAAAATTCACAAAATCAAACCGGTCGCCGTATATGTGCTTTTATATTTTTTTAACCAATCAATTTTTAAAGAGGATTTTATGACAACAATTATGCTTATTAACTTTGTGTTTTTAGTAAAAACGAACAAATACAAAACAAAACGTTTTACGGAGGATGATTATGAGCGCTACACGCCCCATGACACATTCTGCTAGAACGTCGTCGCAACCTTATGATTTTAAGGTGTATTCGCGCAGTTACTACTCTATTCGCTTCTTAGAGAATGAGTATGGATACTCACCACACGCACTAAAAAGCACTTTTCCCTCCACTCAACAACATCAACAGTTGATTTATAATATTTTGAAGCTGGAACACAGCATGCTCAGCAAGGGTTTGTTTCCTTGTGTTCACGCTCAACCGGCTCCCTTTACCTTAGCGATGACGGTGGAAAATCAATTAGCTAATCGCAAAGGGTTTTTTAAGCGTATCCGCGGCTTTGATCCTTCGTATGAGCAAACGGGTGAGGCAATCAGGAGTAAAGTTAATCGGGCTTTTCAAAGGGGGCTTGAGGATGATGCTACTGACATTCGTCCCTATGTCACTTCTTGTAATTATGCATTGTTTGGAAGCCTCGAAAATGAGGAATCGGCTTTGTGGTGGGGATTTTTTTCTCGGCACAATCACAATAGCGGTGACGCTAAAAACATGCTGGAGCAATCGATGAAAAAGCGGGGAATGGCGGATCGCAAAATCTTTCATTTTTTAAAACAGGCTGATGGGATTTTACACGGCTATAGTCAATTGAAAACGGCGAATTTTCTGGTGATCGGAGTGCCGATTTCTTTGGTGAATGGCATTCTCTACGATGCTAAAGCGTATGGGCGTCCCTCAGGTCAGAATCTCACACAGCCTCAGCCCGATTCACATCGGCAGCTACGCCTGTTGATGTGCCAAGAGAGCTTGAATCCTACATTCGGGATGCAGATTGTCGTGGCTAATAGCAGTGAAGAAACTCAGGGCTTTTGCCAAGAAGATACTATGTCTCAAGAGGAACAAACGTTTTGGCAGCGTTGGATTGAACCGAAACTCTCCATTGAAGAAAAAGAGCAACTTGAACGAAGAGAAGCACTCGATGCGCAAGCGTTAGCTTTTGCCACACGGATTCAAGAAGCTTTAGAGGAGCGTCTATGAAAGAAAAACTTCTTTGCAATCTCAACTGATGTGAGATACACAGCGACGATAGCGAGCATTATACCGTAAAAGGCTAGTGGAATCGGCGAAAAACCAAATAATTTGCCGATTCCTGTATAGGGGAGAAACGGGACTCCGATGGCAATGGCTAGCACGGAAACTGTGAGTAACCGCCCGGGTTTTGAGCGCAGCATGAATCTTCGCGTGCGGATGGCAAACACGACAAGGGCAGCGGAAACCACGCTCTCAATGAACCAACCAGTGCGAATTTGCGATTGATTTAAGTTAAACCAAAATAGCAAAACGAAAAACGTTAAATAGTCGGCAAGTGAACTGAGCAACCCGAAAACGAGCATGAAACGTCGTATCATCGGCAAATTCCATTTGACAGGGCGCTGCACAACTTCATAATCGACGCGATCGGTTGCTAAAGCCATTTCCGGCAAATCGCTGAGAAAATTCACGAGCAACACCTGCTTGGGCAGTAAGGGCAAGAATTTTAAAAACAGAGAAAGGCCTGCCATGCTGAACATATTGCCAAAATTGGCGCTGGTGGCCATGTAGATGTATTTGAGGGTATTGACAAAAGTGATCCGTCCTTCTTCGATGCCAGAGCGCAGCACGGATAGATCTTTTTCAAGCAGAACAAAATCGGCAGCTTCTTTGGCGGCATCAGCGCCGCTATCGACAGCAATGCCGACATCGGCACTATGTAGGGCAGACACATCATTTACTCCATCGCCCATGTAGCCGACGATGTTACCCGACTTACGAAGTGCTGCGACGATCTGCTGTTTTTGTTTCGGTTCAATTTGCACGAAGAGGTCTTTTTCGTTGACGATTTTAATCAGAGCCGCTTCGTCGAGGTCATGTAATGCACTTCCAGCAATATAGGCGGTTTTGCTGACGCCAAGTGTTTCAGCTACATGCAAAGCTACCGCCGGATAGTCACCTGTGAGGATTTTTAGTTGAATGCCTTTACTTCTTAAATCGGCGACAGTTTTTGCGATGTCGGGTTTAATCGGATCGGAGAATTTTAAAAAGCCTAAGAAAATGAGATCCGATTCTTGGGTGTCGCCATAAGCCACTGCCAGGAGACGAAGTCCCTGCGCCGATTGATGTTCGAAGTAAGTTTCGATTGCGCTTTTTTGTTCGGGAAGGGGAACAACTCTTCCATCGGGTAATTCCAAGCGATCGCAAAGGGAAATAACTTGGGGAAAGGCCCCTTTAGTGATCAGGATTTTCTTGCGATCTTTTTCCAAGAGAATACTGAGGCGTTTTCGGACGAAATCGTAAGGAATCTCGCTGACTTTTTTCCACTCCTGAGTGGCAAATTGCACTTTCTCTCGAATCGCTTCATCGAGTGGGTTAGTGTAAGCCTTTTGAAAAAAAGCATTGAGAAAGCCATAGAGCGCCGTTTTTTCATGGGGCTTTCCTTGGTAATCAATGGCTTCTTCTAATTGGATTTTACCGATTGTGAGAGTACCGGTTTTATCGACACACAAGACATTCATTTGCCCGAAATTTTCGATCGCAGCGAGGCGTTTCACGATCACTTTTTTCGCTGCCATGCGTCTAGCGCCATGCGATAAGTTAACGCTGATGATTGCCGGTAATAACTGCGGGGTCAGACCGACGGCGATAGCCAAAGCAAATAACAGAGAATCAACGAAGGGTTTTTGCAAGAGGATGTTAATCGCGAAAATCGACCCGACCAAAAGCAGCGTGACAATCAGTAGAAAATTACTAAATTTTCGCACGCCGAGTTCAAAAGCCGTTTCGGGTGGGGGTTTACGTACTTGTTCGTAAAGTCGCCCATATTCGGTGTTTTTTCCTGTGGCTACGACGATTACGCGTGCGATTCCGCTAGCGACCATGGTGCCAAAAAAAACAGAATTTGTTCGCTTTGAGATGATTGCATTAATTTCAACAAGGCCTGGCTGTTTTTCGACAGGTAGACTTTCGCCAGTCAGCGTTGCCTCATCGACTAGAAAATGATTGGCTTCGATGATTAAACAATCAGCGGGAACGAGATCACCCGCGTTTAAAATCACAATATCTCCGGGAACTAAAGCGATAAGAGGAAGTTCGACTTCTTTGCCGTCGCGAAGGACAGCCGCTTTGTTTTCAACGAGCTTAAGCAATTTTTCCAAAGATTTGATAGCGCCGTGTTCTTGAAAAAAACCGAGCAGCCCACTGAGAACAACGATGGCGAGAATGATCACTGCATCGGTGTAACCTCTAAGAAACAGCGATAGCAGCGCGGCGCCGATTAATAACAGAATGAGAGGACTCTTAAATTGAGCAAATAAGAGTAAAATTCCTTTTCCACGCTGAGGGGGTTTCAGCCTGTTTGGGCCATAAGTTCTTAAACGATTTTCCGCTTCTTTTGAACTTAAACCTTCGCGGCGACTTTGTAGCTCTGAATACAGTTGATCGACGGAGAATTGCCAAAAAGCTGGATTCTGCATTTATTTTTTATTGAGCTCGATCAGTTTTAGGTACTTGTAAAAAGCGGTATGACCATTGTAGGCTGAAATGATAAAACCTTCTTTGCCTCCTAAAAAGCCTTTTTTGAGCAGATAACTCTTTAAAAAGGCAAACCAGCCATGAGCTATCGCTTTGAGCATTGAACCGTGCTTTTTGCCGCGGTGTTGCTGAGCAAATAGGGTGGTATAGGTCTGCATTTTCGACAGAAAATCACCCATCGAACGATACGGGGTATGCAAGAGGGGAGCGGTCAGCGGAATGACTTGCAGGTTATCCGTAACCACTTTTTCATGGACCGCATCATGGGTAAAGCCGGACGTTTGGCGGTGATATAGGCGTACTACGGGGTCGGGATGCCAGCCTCCACACCAGCGGATCCATTTACCATTAAAATAATTTTTACGACTTAGCTGATAGGTCTGCGCAGGGTCTAATTTGAGCGCTAAAATCTCATCGATCAGTTCAGGGGAGAGCACCTCATCGCTATCGATGGAGAGGATCCAATCGTGGGCAGCAAGCCCTGAAGCGGCATTATGGGTGGGCCCAAAGCCTGTAAATGAGCCACAAATCACTTTAACGTTGGCAAAGCGCTTAGCGATCTCGATAGTAGCGTCGGTAGACCCGGAATCGTATACCAACACCTCAGGAAATTTTTGAAGCGATTCCAAAGTGGGGATAAGGGTTTCTTGAGAGTTTTTGGTGAGGACGGTTACGCTTATCATACCGGCAAATTATCACAAAAAAACGTTTAGTTAAAACCTTAAATTTAACTACCGGGGGCAAGGTCAGCTATGCTATATTCTGCCTTTTAATGGAGTGTGAACGATGTCATTTAGAAGAGCGTATACCTTTGACGATGTGGCCCTTGTTCCCCAATTCAATAACGTTCCTTCGCGAACCGAGCCTTCCCTAGAAACTTGGCTGACTAAAAATCGAAAAATGCAGATCCCGATTATTTGTTCTAACATGGATACTGCGATCAGTGAAGAGCTGGCGGAAATTTTACTCGCGGCAGGATCGCTGCCCATTTTCCATCGATTCACTCCGATCAAGGTTCAAGAACAATGGGTAAAAAAATACAAGGATAAGACCTACATCTCTTGCGGCATTCTCAAAATTGAAGATACGAGGCGCTTGCTCGATCTGGGTGCGATAGGGGCTTGCATCGATGTGGCGCATGGGCATTCCGATCGGATGTTTCATTTCATCCACGAATTAAAACGGACCCACCCCGACAAAGAAATCATTGCCGGCAATGTGTGTACGGCAATGGCTTATCACGATCTCGTGAATGCCGGTGCAGATGCAGTGAAAGTGGGCGTTGGTCCTGGAGCTGCTTGTACAACGCGTATGGTCACCGGTTTCGGTGTGCCGCAGCTGACAGCTATCTACGATTGCGCGAAGGTCGCCGAAAAATTGCGTGTGCCTTTGATTGCTGATGGGGGAATTCGCAACAGCCGTGATGTCGTGTTAGCATTGGCAGCCGGTGCGAGCACCGTGATGGTGGGTAAATTATTTGCCATGACCGAAGAGAGCGCCGCCCCGAAGCGAAAAACAGCGCATGGAATGGAAGCGAAATTCCGCGGACAAGCCAGCGAAGATTTCCAAAATGATTATTACGGTGGCCTCAAAGATAAAACGGTGGCAGAAGGAATCGATTTTTGGGCGCCTGTTACGGGTTCGGCAAAGCAACTACTCGATCAACTTCTGGGCGGTTTGCGCAGCGGATTGACCTATGGTGGCGCCCGCAGCATCAAAGAATTGCAGCGCAAAGCTGAATTTGTGGAAGTGATGCCGAGTTATTTACACGAAAGCAAGCCGCGGCCGGAAGGGCGCTAATCATGGAAAAGCTCCAAAAAATTTACGACGCTGTACATGGGTTCATCCGTTTTAATGATATAGAGCGGCTGTTGATCGATTCTGAGCCGTTTCAGCGACTACACTATATCCATCAGCTGGGCATAGCCTATGTCGTTTATCCCGGTGCTACCCACACCCGATTCGAGCACTCGCTCGGAACGATGGAACTTGCGACACGCATTTTTAAGCGAATCACTTCTAAGCAATTTTCTCTTCCGAACGCTGATTATTGGCTGCAAATCATCCGCTTGGCGGCCTTGTGCCATGATTTGGGCCATTTGCCATTTTCCCATGATGCAGAAAAAGAACTACTTGGCAAAGCAGGTCATGAAGCTTGGACGCTGCGGGTCATTCGAAGCGACGCGTTGCAGCCGGTTTGGGCGGCGATGAATGTTCGTTTCCCAGGCCGCCCTATCGTTGATGATATACTCAAAATGGCGATCGGCGAGAAAAAACTGCGCGAAATGGATATCGGTCTTAGCTTTTCACCGATTGAACAGGTGCTTTCACAAGTGATCACCGGTGATTTTTTTGGCGCAGATCGGATCGATTATTTACTGCGCGATGCGCAATGCACAGGGGTTTCTTATGGTCTGTTCGATTATCACCAAATGCTGGAAATGTTGTGCGTGGTTCCTTTTGGAAATGGGTTGCAACTGGGGATCGAAGAAAATGGGATCGAAGCCTGTGAAGCGCTGCTGCTGGCGCGCCATTTCATGCATCAACGGGTGTATCAATATTCCTCAGTAAAAGCCTATAAATTTCATATGGCTAGATTTATGCAGAGCTTTTTTGCCGCGCATGACTATTTGAGTAGCTTGGACGAATATCTTTCGCTTACCGATAGTGAAATTCTAGCCGCACTGCGCATCGCTGCAAAAGATCCGCACGCTCCGGGCCATGGCGATGCCGATTCATTTTTAAGGCGAAAAAAACGATTTAAAGCGATTGCACTCAAAGAAGGGGAGGATCATCAGTTTGATATTCCTGAGGATAAATTATTCTGGGAACCGGGATCGCATAAAAAAGGCTGGAGAGAATTCTCTTTTCCTGTGCACACCCGCTCCGGTCTTATCGCTTCTGCGGCTGAATTTTCTCAAATTTCTATTCCCGCGGCTGGTTTACAATGGGCGTTTGTTTCTCCCGAGTTTGAACACAATTTTCGTTCAGTTTTGGAGAAATAAATGCGCACACAACTGGCTCAGCTAAAAAATGAACTGACTGCTTTCTCAATGCAAGAAAGACTGTTTATCTTTTTTGCCATGCTGTGCGGTTTTTTAATTTGCGCTGAATATGCAGTGATCAGACCGGTGAGTAATGCTGTGTTTTTAACCGCGTATGGTGCTGGCGCTTTTCCCTACGCATGGCTAGCTGCCGTCCCTCTTAATTTGCTGGTCGTTGCCCTCTACAATAAATATTTGCCCCGCTTGGGTTGTTTTCGCATGTTGGTGATGATCGCGGCGTTCGTGACAGCTACCAATCTGTTTTGCGCGGTCTTTCTCAAGCAAATTTCTTGGCTGCCTTTTGTTTTCTATCTTTGGAAAGAAATTTACATCATGTTGATGTTTCAGCAGCTGTGGTCGATGATTCACTCCACAATTTCCTTTAATCGCGCCAAATATCTCTACGGTTTCTTTTTCGGTGTCGGTGCTCTCGGATCTACTGCCGGAAGCTTACTTCCGGGATTTTTTGCTGTCCAATTGGGCTCAGAATCGCTACTCGTAGCCACGCTTCCGATCTTTCTTGTACTTGCCGTATGTTATTACTTTGCGTTAAAGCAAACCAAGGAGGGAACGTCGATGAAGATCGACGATCAAAAGCAGCGAACGTCTCTTGAAGCGTTTTATCACGGTTTAAAACTGATTGGAGCCTCGCGTTATCTGACCTTCATTTTATTGATCGTCGTGTTCATGCAACTTTCCTCGACCTTGATCGAATTTCAATTCAATACTGTGCTGGAAAAGACGATTTTGCAAAAAGATTTGCGCACCGAATATATGGCGCGGATCATGGGCATTGTCCACATGGCGACGATTTCTCTTCAACTCGTCGGAAGCTTTCTTTTGATCCATTATTTAGGCATCAAACGCAGTCATTTATTGATCCCTTTTTTACTCTGCATCAACGCTGTTGTTTTCCAATTTTTCCCAGTGTTCGGAGTCATCTCGTTTGCTTTCATCTCGATTAAAAGCTGTGACTTTTCTCTCTTCGGCATCATCAAAGAGGTTCTCTACATTCCGCTGAAACCTGATGAAAAATTTCGCGCCAAGGCGGTAATCGATGTTTTTGCCTACCGCTCTTCTAAAGCGCTCGCTTCTGTGTTGATTTTGGGGCTACAAGCGCTCTTGGGTACCACATTTTTACCCTTTTTAAACTGGGGTAGTATCTTGCTATTCGGAGCTTGGGTAGCGATCGTCTTCGTGCTGCTCAAAGAGCCATCGAAAGATTCGGTTGAGCAGCTTGAATAAAGACATTTAGGATCTCTTACCGATTTTCTCTTGAATCTTCTGCTGTATTTCTTGAGGCAAAGAAATATTTCCCTCAAAAGCTTCAAATGCTGTGCTTAGATTGTTCACCATTAATGAGAAACGGCCAGAGTTATTATGTGCATAACTGAGTATGTTAATGATTGCGGCATAAGGATGCGCATGGTTTTCGATATAATTCTTAATTGTGGGGATTTCAGTTAAAGAAATGAATTCTTTAGCCTCGTGTATTAGGGCAAACACGACTTCATGCTCCAACTCTTTATAAATCCACAGTCGTTTAAAATCAAAATCTTCATTTTCGGATAGATCTCGCATAATTTCGAGACAATCGCTATCGTGTAAAATTTTATGCTCTAATGAGTTAGGTGTTTGACTTTCTTTGTCATCGATTGCTTGATTAAATAGATTTGCAGTTATTTTATCAGCGCCCATTTCTTCAAGGACCTCTTCACATTTTTCGCCGCTTTGTTTATCCCACTTATCCACACCATCTCCTTGTCTTGCAACATCATGGAGTCCTATGCCACAGATAAGATGCGTTGGCTTGCAGCGAATCTTTTGGAGTTGTTCTTTGTAAAGTTCTGCGATGATTTGTCCAAATATTGCTGATACACGAAGCGCGTGAGGAACACCATGAACTACCCGGTGTTGTCCATTCTGATAGGGAATTCTATATAAGGGGAAAACTTTCTGTTCTAAAAAATCTTGGAGTTGTCTTTGCTCGTTCATGGAGAGATACGATGAGTTTTCTAACACTTGAAAGGGAGAATGATACAAAGGAAATTGTTGCATTTCTTCCAGATATTTTGCGTCGAGAACCTGAACGGTGTGAATATCCTGGTTGCGAAGCCATTGATTCATGGTGCTGATATTCTGTTTGTCTACAAAAATGATATTGATGTCTTTTTCCAATTGGGCAGATTTAACCGAAAGCTCTTTTATATGGCTTTTTCCCTTCGTTTTAGTCGATGCAAAAAGAATCGGAAATGGGGACTGGATCATCGCACGATCCTGTTCCGTTAAATTCACTGCAGGAGGACGCTCAAAAGCCATTTGTAAACGCTCAAAACGCCTTTTATAAGGAATTAAATTTTTCTGAATTCTAAGATTTAAATTTTTTCTAATCGCATTAACATCTGCAATATCCCAATGATCTTTGGATTTTAATTTAACTTTTAAAATCACATGAACGATAGTTTTCCAATGAAAATTAAGATCATTAATAAAATATGTGGAAATTAAGCGAAGAGATCCTCCTTTATCATTTTTATACCAATCAAATGAATCATCTTCGTTAAATGAACCCAATTCCTTTTCAATAGCTTTTCTTTTTGTTTCATCAGTACAAGCTGCCCTTAGGTCATCGAGGTCCCAATCTAAGGCTTTTAAGATACTATTTTCTCTTAGAGAACTTTTTTCAATTCCGGCTTGGATAACCTGTTTAATTTGATTTTCGTATTTTTTACAAAGTTCCGCAAAACCTTTTGGATTCCATTGTTTACTTCTGAGTAACGAAACAATTACTGTATCCCATTTATCGTCAGCCGGGGACAAAGACTTTAAAGACTCTAAATCAGCAACAAAGGTAGTTTCGATATTTTCATATTTTTCTACAGGAAAATGATACATTTTTTTCTTCGCATAATCTTCCCAGGATTTATTAGCCCCTTCAATAGGTAGCGCAGATATAGAATTTTGATTGGTTCCCTGAACATCCATCCCTCCGCAACTTATTTCTCCTGACATCGGCGCGATTCCATTTTGTAACAATTGTCCTGTTGGGATTAAACGGTAATTTGAAGCAGAAAGAAATGGCAATATTGAACTATTTGTTCCATGAACCCAATTTATATCTAAGCCTAAACCTAATGCTAAAGAAGTTTGATTAAAAGTGATTTGAAGCCAATATTCTAAATGGTTTGGCTCTAACCTTAGATTTTGGGGTATTTTTTCGTTTAATTCGATCGGACAGGCCCTCTGATCTTTTCTGTTTTGTTTAAAAAGATCCGAAATTCTTAAGGTAAAGTTTGAGGCTCGAGCGAGCTTTATATGTCTCTTAAGTTCAAGATATTCCTTGTCTTTACCAAAAATTTGTTTATACTGTGTTAATAGCTTTCCTGCAGAGATAATGTTTTCAATAGAAATGTTTAAATAATTACTTGGTTGTTGATTGTTGAAAAAATAAATATCACTTTTTACGAGATCTTTAATGCTTAAAGACATAGTTACCTAATTTATTAGTTAATAACATTATAAACAAAAGTATATTTTGTTTTCAATAATATAATTATTTGCAAAGCCTTCAATTCTTAACTGAATTTGGTTTTCGAAAAACCATCACAGTTAATGTTACGACAACAAGAATAGATTGGATTAAAAGCATCCATGATAAAGGAATTTGAGTTTGTTCTTGAAAAAGACTCATAAGGAATGTGGTAACCGTACCACCGACAAAGGCAAAAAAGCCCCATATGGCACTTGTATGACCTGCAAGATGAGGGAAAATCGATAAGCAGCCTGAAATGCAATTTGTGAAAATCAGTCCCATTCCTAAAAAAAGAAAGCAAAGCGGGGCAACAATAACCTCAACGTTCATCACATCTGAAAGCGCAAAAATAAGCATCGCCAAACTAGACAGACATACGATTCCTAAACCTAAATAAATCACCTTTTTTATAGAAAAATGATGGATAAGACGCGAATTAGTAAAAGAGCCTAAAAAGTAGCCGGTAGAAATGATCAGCATCATCCAGCCAAAAGCAATCGGAGAAAGCTTTAAACGGTTTTGCAATAGAAAAGGTCCAGCGACATAAAAAGCACTAAATACTCCATAGAGAATAAAATCGGCTAAAATGTAACCCATGCAGAATCGATTTTTTAGTATTGTCCTATAATGATTTGCAATTATTTTGGGATGGATTGAATGTAATTGAGAGAGATTTTTTGTCTCGGGAAGTTTAATAACGGCCCAGAAGAGAATAATGGCTACAAATATCGCCAGAAAGATGAAATTCATCCTCCAACCAAAATACTGCTCAAAATAACCGCCTAGGACAGGAGCGATGATCGGTGACATGACCCAAACAAGTCCTAAATATGAGACCTTTTTGGCGAGTTCCTTTCCCGAATAGAGATCGCGGAGAATGGCTCGACATAAAACATTGGCAGCTCCTATTCCTGCACCTTGAACCGCGCGTGAAATTAACAATGCAGTGATCGAATTTGCAAAGGTGCTCCAAAGAGCGCCTGCAATGAAGATTGCAAGTCCTACAAATAAAACCCTGCGTCGTCCAAATCGCTCAGAAAGTGCGCCGTAGATGAGTTGCGAGAGAGCAAATGTGATTAGAAAAACAGTTAGCGTGAGCTGAATTATCGACTTATCTGTTTGAAAAACGCGTACCATTGCAGGCAATGAAGGAAGATAGATATCGATAGCGAATTGCCCTAAAGCAACGAGCAATATCACTAAAAACGTTGTAGTACTATTTGTAGTTCGACGCATGAGTAACCATAGTTGCAAAATTTTGATTTATAGCATGATTCGTTTGTTTTGACAACTCATGAGAAAAACGCTAGTGTAAAACCATGAAGAATAAAGACAGAGATATCGTCAAACTTGCAATGAAGCCGATGGAAATCCTGGACACACCACTCTACAATAAAGGCACGGCCTTTACGAATGAGGAGCGGGATGAATTAGGGTTGCATGGACTCATTCCCTTTCATGTCTCGACCATTGAAGAACAAGTGGAGCGGCGCTATGACAATTTTAAACAGCGTCGGGACGAGCTTTCTAAGTATATCTTCTTGTCAAGTTTGCAAAACCGTAATGAGATCTTATTTTATCGACTGGTCGCCGAGCACATTTCGGAGATGGTGCCGTTAATTTATACCCCGACAATTGGCGATGTTTCCCTGCATTACAGCATTTTGTATCGACAGCATCGGGGATTGTACCTTTCGTATCCCTTAAAAGATAAAATCGGTGAGATCATTGAAAGTTGGCCGCTCGATGATGTGGAAGTGATCGTCGCAACCGATGGCGAGCGTATTTTGGGTTTAGGCGATGTCGGAGTGGGTGGGATGGCTATACCGCAAGGCAAGCTCGCCTTGTATACATTATTTGGAGGGATTCATCCGGCAAAAGTTTTACCGGTGATGCTAGATGTGGGAACGAATAATCCGCAACTGCTCAAAGATCCTTTGTACATCGGTTGGAGTCATCCGCGCGTAATCGGTGAAAAATACTTCGATTTTATCGATGTATTTGTGCGCGAAATTAAAAAGCGTTTTCCTAAAGTCCTATTGCAATGGGAGGATTTTGCCAAACCGCACGCTCGCCCTTTATGGGAAAAATACCATAATGAAATCTGTTCTTTTAACGATGACATCCAGGGGACAGCTTCTGTGGCTCTCGCTGCGATTATGGGGGCGGCAAAATTATCTAAGGTGAGGCTCAAAGATCAAAAAATTGCCATGCTCGGCGGAGGCTCTGCAGGACTTGGCATTGCTAATTTGATCCTACATGCGATGAAATTAGACGGTTGTAGCGAAGAACAAGCACGCAAGAATTTTTACATCGTCGATATCGATGGGCTCTTGCACACGCAGCAAATGCGGCTCGATCCGGAACAACGCAAATTTGCACGCGACTTTTCGGAGCTTAGCACTTGGAAAAATTCAGGGATGAGCAAATTTTCCCTTCTCGATGTGATGCACAATGCCAAGCCCACCATTCTCATCGGCGTGTCTACCCAGCCTAATACGTTTACAGAAGAGATTGTCAGGGCGATGGCCAGCTATACTGAAAGGCCGATCATTTTTCCCCTATCTAATCCTACTTCACGTGCAGAAGCCAAGCCGGAAGATTTACTGCGCTGGACAGAGGGAAGAGCGATTATCGCAACAGGAAGTCCCTTTAATCCCGTCGAATATCAAGGTAAAAAACATCTCATCGCACAATGCAACAATGTGTACATTTTTCCAGGTGTGGGATTAGGTATTGTCGCTTGCAAGTCACCAAAAGTTACAGAAAAAATGTTCATTCGCGCAGCGCAAGTATTAAGCGATCATGCACCGATGCTTAAAGACTCAACCGCTGACATTTTTGTACCCCTGGAAGGATTACGTGAGGTTTCACGTAAAATTGCCATTGCTGTGGGTCATGTGGCAGAAGAAGAAGGGCTCGTCCCTAAATCTTCTGCACAAGAAATTGAGCGCAAAGTCGATGCGACGATGTGGTATCCCGAATATCCGATTTATCGACGTAAATGATGTAACGCTTTGTCGTAGTTAGGTTCTTGCGTGATTTCAGGCACGAGTTCTGTATACACAATCTTATCGTGTTCATCTAACACCAGCACAGCGCGTGCGTTAATGCCTGCCAGCGGCCCATCTGTAATTAATGTCCCATAAGCTTTGCCGAATTCTTTATCGCGCATCATCGAAAGAGTGACGATATTTTTCACGTTTTCTGCAGTGCAAAATCGCTTTTGTGCAAACGGCAAATCTGTGGATACCACGATAACAATCACTTCAGGATGTTCCTTAATTTTTTCATTGAAGGTTTTGGCTGAAAGAGAACAGACCGAAGTATCTAAGCTCGGTACAATCGAAAGGATTTTACGTTTCCCTTTATAGTCTTTGAGCGATCGATTATTTAATTCAGCATCGACTAAATGAAAATCGGGGGCATGCGAGCCAACAGCGGGAAGATTGCCAAAGGTGTGGATCGGATTGCCTTTTAGAGTGACCTGTGCCATGTGTGATACTCCTGTTGACCACAGCATAACAAAATTCGGTTTTGAGGGGAAAGTGATTGCTTAAAATTTTAAGATTACATTAATATCGCTGTCGGCTTTAAACCGGAAATTTTCTGGTCAGTAAACGCCGATCGTGATATCAACTTCGCCAATGAATTTTGAGGTTGGATGCAAGAAAATTCACCTGTTTCAACACCTTGTGAAAACGCCGCTGCGCGAGTGCAATATTGGCTTGGAAAAGATCGAGATAATCTTCTTCAAGTAAAACAACTTCCCTTGAAATCCCAAGAATTCTGCAAAACACACAAATGCGACCTAGTCAAACCACCGCGCATTCCTTCACAAATTAAACACTTGCCCTTGCAAGGATATGTTCTCTCCAAAAAAAAACGGCAAACCAAGCAACGCAGCGTCACAAAAGAAAATCATTCCTCGCAAAAACTCATTTTTCCTATGGACTTAAGCCATTGCACCGTAAGCCAAAAAAACTGGGGTCATTTGCATCGGCGAAATCCTCTTTCCCCTGCACGAGTCGTTCAATGCCGACTTAAAGAGCATTTTCTAGTTTCTAAACGTCTTAAAACTCTCTCCAAACAAAAACTGCCCGGACCGAAGCGACACCAAGTCGTCCCGATCAAATCTTCGTCAAAACAAGAGCCCGAACACAATCCCTATTTGCAAGAGTGGGAAAAAAGGAAGGAAGAGCGCCATTTTCGGATGGATCGCGTCATCAAATACCTCACAGACTAAGAACTTAGACTCTGTGGTGTTTTAACTCTGTGGTGAATTTTACCACAGAGACAAGAACCACAGAGGGACCAATTTATGTTTTTTGGGCGTAGCCGAGGTAGCCTGTTGTCAGGCTGGTAGTGAATTGAAACTCTATCCCTTCTATTTTTCTCGTGAAGAGACTTTTCCAAAAGTTAAGCGAAGCTAATCGAGGTGTAAGACCATGCAACTCTTTTATCGTGAGTTTTGACTCCTCACACCATGTTTTTAATTCTTGAGGTTTGATGAACATTGAATATAGGTGCATGTTTGTAGGAGCGTTAGGAATGCACCAGTCAACTCCTTTGATTACGAGCAAATAACTCAGCCAGTTGCGATTAAAAGTATGAAAGAAAAATTGTCCACCGGGTTTAAGCAATCGCGCAGCTTCTTTGACAATCAGCGCGGGATGTTCAATGTGTTCGAGAAAGTCCATAGCACATACCACATCGAAGCTCTGATCTGGAAAGGGGAGGGCAAAGGCATCGGATTGTAGATAGCGCACGGACTGGGAGAGATCCTTTTTTGTGGCGATCGCTAAACTCGAGCCAGATTGGTCAATGCCGGTGACGCGATGGCCTGCATGCGCAAGAGTATTTGTTAAAAAACCCGCTCCACAGCCTATATCGAGAATGTCACAGGGGATTTTTGGAATTGCATTGAGGATCCAGGGGTTGCGTACGGAATTTTCCGCGCGAAGCAGTGCAATCGGATGAGTGGAACAATCGTACCACGATTCGCCCAAATCTTCATAAAAGGCATTATTTATTCGGGCGCTTTGTCTTTCCATAAGAGATTCCAGTACAGAATTTGATAAACTAAAAAGAGGACGATTGATCCTGTTTGGATCATAAGAAACAGGCGCAGTGTTTTCACGTGAGGAATTAAGGCGCTCAGCCAAGAGGGCCCTGTGTCGCCACTGGCAATCGGCCAGAGACAACCAGCTAATGTCAATACAACGGGATGATTTAAAAACAGCAGGGCATGCAACCATTGCTCTGAAGCGGGACAACATTCTTTGTGCACAAATTCATCTTTCGTGACGAATAGACAAGAAAACAGAGCGAGTCCGATATAAATTTTCAAATAGAAGGAAGAGTAGGGGACGAATAAGATAAAGGCAAAACACGCAAGTACTGTTAAGGTATCCAAAGGGTGACCGATCCGTTCCCACTTAGGAAGACCCCGTTTGACATGGAAGAAAAATTCATCGATGCTAATCACTAGCAGTTGGAGCACAAAGGGGAGTAGGATTAAAAACAGCATCGATTATTTCTCCAGCTCAAATAGTCCGCCTGCAATTCCCAGACCTGGCCCAAAAGCAAGACTAATGATTTTTTGTCCTCGTGGAACTTGGGGATCTTCAAGCATTCTTTCCCAAATGTGCGGCAATGTCGCTGAAGACATGTTCCCATAGTGTTTTAAGACAAGCGTTGAATGGTCGATTTGACTGGTGTCTAACTGTAACAACTCTTGAATTTGCTGTAAAATTTTTGGGCCGCCTGGATGCACTGCAAATAACGCCTCATGAATCACTTCAGCAGAATTTAGTCCGGCAAGTGCGCATAATCGCTGTAAAAAACCCTCCAGATGACGTGCGATGAGAACGGGAACTTCTTTAGACAAAGTCATACCCATCCCGTGATCTTCACAGCGCCAAGTCATGCAATGCGCTGAATTAGGAATCACCTCATCATGGATTGCTAACACTTTGAGATGAGGTTTATTTGAAGCCTCTGCTTGAATCGTATATTTGATGAAACCATCGGCAAATAGATTTTGCACAAGGAGTTGTTCTAAGGCATGTCGTAACGGATGAATATGCAAACTACAGATTTCTGTATGGACAATGTCGACAGTTATCGGAGAAGGGGAGGCAAAAGCGGTAAAACCCAGTCCTATGCGAATAGCTGAAATCGATCCATAGCAGCCCATGTGATACGCATGCGTCACACTTGTGTGAGGTCCGGCACATCGCAGCGATATGAGTTTTTGTGCGGGGCTCGGCGCAACATATCCTGTACAGGTGACGTGGATTAAATGTTTGGGCAAAGCGGCATGTTCTGGATAAAATCGCTGAAAGATCTGTGTGACCTCCCGATCGAAGAACGCACTGCGCTCTGCAAAACCTTTTCCCTGTGGTTTTTCAAGCACAGGATAGATCTCCATCTTTGACCAATCTTCTTGAGAAAAATCGGGGATATGTACACCGCGATTAGCAATGCGATCTTTGCCCAAACCTAAACGTGCAATCTTAGAGCGCATCTCTTCGTGAAAACCCTCTTGATTTTCAGCGCGTGCATGTACCTCTGCGATCCAATCCTGGCTTTTTTCCTGATCGATTTCATGATGGGGGCGGATATGTTTAAAATCGCTTAAAATAAACGGCATGACTCGTCTTTTAAATAATCAGAGATATCCCTGTCAATGCAAGAACGATCGCGAAGATTTTACGTACCTTTTGGGGCGAGATCTGATGTGTGAGTTTGGCTCCATAGGGTGCTAAGAAAAACGTCACCCCGCCGATAATTAAAAAAGCAGGAAGATTTATCAGTCCCACCGTGTCGGGAATCGGAATAATTCCCCAGGCAAAAATCAAGTAAGAAAGGGATCCCAAGATCGAGGTGAACAAAGTTGTCGCTGCCGCAGTGCCAATCGCTTTTTTATCTGGAACATTAAACGTCGTCAGCATGGGCACCGTTAAGCTGCCTCCGCCGATGCCTAAAAGATTAGATAAGACTCCAATACAACCGCTAATTACACTTAAGAGAGGCATTTTCGGCAAATGGTGCCGTCCAGAGTGGATGGGTTTTTGACGGTAAAATCGCACGGCGAGTAAGCAGAGAAATACGCCGAAAAAGATCTCCAACATAATTCCCGAGAGCCAAATCGCAATTAAAGCCCCCAGCACAGAACCCACTAAAAGACCCGGCAGCATTTTTTTTAGCACATCCCAAAGCACACCGCCTCGTTTATGATGAGCCCAGGTCGCAGAAAGTGTCGTAAAAATCATAGCGGCAAGCGAAGTGGCAATCGCCATGTGCATCACGTAAGCTTGCGGATAGCCTAAATAGCGAAAAATGATCAGCAAACAGGGGACAGTGATCACTCCTCCGCCGATCCCTAATAAACCGCCTAAGATGCCCGCGATTGCTCCGAGTACAAGATATAAAATACAAGCCAAGATTAGTGTCATATTTCACACATCGTATGAATTGTATAAAAAAAATACTATGAAAATGATCTGATTTGTGGCATGGAGAAAGAAATGGACACCAATAATATTACATTTAAGAAAGCAGTTAAATCAGATAAAGAACTAATTCAGGGCTGGCTGAAACAAACTCATATTAAAAAATATTGGGATAATTTAACTGAGGATTTAGATGCTTATTTAAGAGGGCAGCCTACCCGTTACGAGTTCTGGATCTGCTATTATGACAAACAACCGTTTGGCTTAATTCTCACATCCGATGCCTCAGAGTCCGATCAACCTATAGACCATCGCATGTCTTGGTTAGAGCCGGAAGGGATGACACTCTTAATCGATTTTGCCATCGCCGAAAAAGCTTTTCTGGAAAAAGGGTATTCAGCGCCCACGCTAAAACGGTTCGCCGAGCTCCAAAAACCTCCCGTCACGGCGCTGCTGGCTGAGCCGGAAGTTAAAAATGAACACGGTGTCCACATCTACGATAAAGCCGGCTTTGCCAAAGTCGCGACATTCATCCGCGGCAAAGGCTTCTTCAAAGGCAATCCTCACTATTTGATGAAGATTAAAATTCTTTGAATTTTATTTGCCTTCTCGACATCTTTAAAGGGAAAATTCATCTGAGTGATTTCCATGGAGATGTGGACCGCTGATAAGCCTGCTGCGACATACACACAGGTTAACGTTGAAAAACTGCTCAATCTGCAAAGCTCATTTAATCCGAGCGTCAAATGCGGCTATGACATTTGGCTTTCAGGCGATGCGTTCTATTTTTTACCGCGCGAAAAAAGCATTGCCTTCCTCACCAAACAGCAAGATATTTTTATCACTGATGATTTTACTAAAGCAGGAAGGGTCTTTCCGAGTTTTGATTGGGAATTTGGCTATCGATTAGCGATCGGATACTTGTTTGCGCATCAGAAATGGGATGTTAGTTTTAATTGGACGCATTATCATGCTTTTTCTCATCAACAGCGCGGAGATCCCGAAAATGCTTTTATTGGAATGTTCCCGATTTGGTCGATCGGCAGCGATATCATTTCGGGAGATCATGTTTCCTTTGGCAAAATGCATTGGAAATTGCATTTAGATCTGCTCGATCTTAAATTTACCCGCGACTTTACTTTTAATCGCTTTATCTTAAAACCATTTGCATCTTTGACAGCGGGTTGGGTCAATCAAGCTTTCGACATTGAATATGCCGGCGGAATTTTCTTAAGCGATTTCGACCGAGTTAAAATGAAAAACAATTATTGGGGGATGGGACCCACTGTTGGCGTTGACCCCCGTTTTTATTTGGGAGCGGGGTGGAGCCTTTACGCCAATGCTGCAATTTCCATGCTATTAGGTTCTTTTCATGTGCATCAACAAGAGACCTATTTATTCGCAAAGCGTTTTGATCGCCATGCCTTTCCCTTTCATTTGGCGTGGATTTCCGATTTAGGTATCGGCATTCTTTGGAAGACGCTATTTTCCCATGAGCGTTTTGCTTTAAGTTTTAAACTGGGATGGGAATATTTGGTGTTGTTTCATCAAAATGCGCTCAAACAAGGGGAGTTTCATCTCGTCTCCCACAACCGCGATTTGCAACTTCAAGGGGGAGTATTTTCCACCCGATTTGATTTTTAGAGGAGTTATGTTAAAAATCAGTGCCATTTTGGCCATTTGCTTGCTGTCAACGGCCCTAACTCATGCAATGCCTGGGCAGGTCATCATCATTCGACATGGTGAAAAAGATCCAGGGACATTTGGTCTGACACAACAAGGCTTTGAGAGGGCCGGCGCACTCGCGCATTATTTCAGCCAAACGGAGGAATTTTTGACTTTTGGCCTGCCTTTTGCATTGTTTGCTTCTCGTCCCATCCATTCCTCTGATGATTTTACCACTCGCTGTATAGATACGCTTGTGCCTACCGCTGCGTTATTAAATCTGCCCATCCATTCTCCTTATGCACCCCCGCAAGAGCCCATCTTAGCGAATTTGATTCTAAATGACAGTCGCTACGACGGCAAAAATATCCTGATCTGTTGGCACCACACCGCCATCCGTCAACTCATCCAAGCATTTGGTTATCTTCCTCCTCCCGCGATTCAGCCGGTTTATCCCGACCGCTATGATCTTACTTTCATATTGACTTTTCCAGCGCCAATTCCTGCTGTGACAGCACCCGTTGAATGCCAATCCCTGCTGCGCTGCGATGGACCGCCCTGCATTCCCGGTTTTCCTTGCCCTCCTTAAAATCAGAACTTCTAGAGGCGATATTTTCAATAGTGAGATAGGTTCATGAGCTTAAATTTTCCCCTTCAAATCCAAAATGATCAGTTGCAAATTATGCGAATGACAATTCCGCTCCAGGATATAAGGGTTTGTCAGATCAACTTGCAGACGAATTCAGTGCGTGTTTTTTGTTACTCAAAAGACAAGCAGCAGAGTACTTTGAATTTTCAATTGGAAAAGATTGAGAATGTACAAAAATGCGCTCAGCTTTTGATCGCGCGCACAAATGTGGCGATTGTTACCAAACTGCAAAAATCCATTGAAATAGAAAACAATTTGGCACACTTGTTTTTTAACACAGAAGCCGAAGCTCAGGAATTTGGAACCTGCTATTTTTCTTGTTTCTTTCCCAAGAGAGAATTCGAATCTAAACTAGAAGGAAATCGCTGCATCGTCATCTGTCGCAATCTTGAAAATGCTCAGAATCGAATTATAGAAAGAATTAATTATTTAAAACGGCGGATTTTTGGCGACCCTTTGTGTGAACCTCAACCAGGAGATCCGGAGATCTTTTGCTTATATCGTGGAAAAGAAAATCAATTCATCGTTTCTCCACAGTTTGTTAAGCGCGTGGATTATTCTCTGAATAAATTGGGACAATTCGAAAAAGAGGAAGTTACAGTGCGCGATTGTATGGTAGATAATGTACTTGGTCAATTCGAAAAAGAGATCCAGACGCAAAATTCTTCTCAACCCATAAATGGATTCAATGTAATTGGCTCTAATCTTACTGAGATGGAGAAAATGATTTTAACAGCGGCCATTACGAAAGAACTGTCGCTGAAGCCACTCAATTAATTTTTGCTAAATTCGCTAGCAGAAAATTTTGATTCCTTGCATACTCGATGAAAAAACTGATCAGTCCTAACAGAACCTTAACAAAGGATATTTATGAGTTCTATCTCATCATCCGTAGATTGCACAATCAAAATGAACAACGACCACTTACAAATTGGAGAAATATCGATCAAAGCAGATACGGCCACGAACTGTTGGCCAACTCAATCGAATAATACCGTCACCGTTGTCTGCCAATCAAATATTGGGTCATCTTACAAAGCCACTGGGGCTATAAACTGTCTGACGCAAGAGAAGACTAAAGAGTGTTTTCAACTTCTCGTCGCGCAAACGAAAACAAAGTTCAATTTTCATAATTTAACAAGCATTAAACCTAGCTCAGCAGAGGTGACACTTTTATCTTTCGTGCAGATGAAAATGCTAAAGAATTTC
Organism: uncultured Verrucomicrobiae bacterium; assembly: GCA_963839895.1. Lineage (GTDB taxonomy): Bacteria > Chlamydiota > Chlamydiia > Chlamydiales > Rhabdochlamydiaceae > CAJCIW01. The sequence continues at coordinate 641,132 of CAWIWQ010000001.1, read as the reverse complement.
GGATGTTCCATGGACCTTGCTTTTTTACAGAGAGCGAGTTTGAGTATAAGCTCGATGGCAATCGGTGCACCGTAATTAGCAAAAAAGGGGAGCAGGTTGAACGGATCAATAGTATTTTGACGCAGCTTGATCAGCGCACATTTGGCCATGAAATTGCGAATGCTTTATATAGCAATAATGATCCCCAATTTCCAGGTCAATTTTACCGAAACGTCCGTGGAGTTGCCATCCCTTATGACTTTGAAGGAATAATGGAACGACACTCAAGAATGGGATGAGTGGATCAATCCCACTAACCAAAACTAAGTACAAATGCTATATCGGCCTTTGTCTGCCCCTGAACAGGTGTTTTAGGATGCAATTATCAGACGTTCACGCTGAAAAACTTCTTCACCTAAATTTGATCCAAGAATAAACTGTTCTGTTTTTTAACAGAATTCATTCGGAGAATTTCATGTGTGTATCAGCGATAGCTAATTTTCGAGCGTTAGGTGATAATTTTGAAATAGATCAAATGCAGATCCCAATTAGCGCCACAAAAGCTTTTTTAGTCAACGCTAGCACAGCTATAATTACACTCCAATTTCAAATGGAAAACAATCCTGTTCGCACTTCGACGTTTACAATTTCGTTAAATAGCTTGGAGGAAGTCCAAAAACTCACACAGTTGCTGCTCACGAGAACATCTGCAATAGCTTCGGTACCCAAAATAACAAACATTCAAGGGGATCGATTCGAAGATACTGCGATAATTACCTTTGAATTTGACTCGAATGAAAATGCTCAGAGGTTTCAGGTTCATTTTGCTCCTGTTTTTTTTCCGGAAAACGATTTTAAGGATTATCATAAAGAACAATTCTGCTCTATGATTTGCCAAATCGACGAACCTATAGAAGCCCAGGTCCAGCGGATTAATGGGATTTTTAAAAGCCTGAAAAACAGATGTAAACTAGACTTTGATGAATTGACTTGGTCGATTGACATTAAAAAATTCCGTCTTAATTATAAAAAATATCAAAACCAAGAATTGCTATTTGATCTGAATAAATGGCAAGAAGTTCTAAAAGAATTCATAGCAGAAAATAACCCCAAATTTATCTTTGAAATTGACATGCTTCAGAAATTAATCACACAGTTTCATTATAGCAGGTCCTTGGAAGAATATACTGTACTTGCATCGCGAATGGCTGAGATAGCCATAAATGACCCAATCGATGATGACGATATTCTAAAAATCTATCAGCGCGTCTTCCAGCTTTGAACTCAGTTTAAGCAAACGTAATTCGGCAGGGTTTTCTACACACAGAACGTCTGATAATTGATCTTATGTTGACTACACAGGCTTTCTATAGGCGAAATAGCACACCAAAAAAATCGTACAATAAGAAAGAAGTGTATTCATTACAAAAGGATGTTCCTCATCTAAATAAGGCAGCATTCCTAGCTTAAATGCTACCAATCAGATCAGTCTCTGGGAAAGTAACATTTGATTCAGACATACTATCGATAGCTTTTAGAGCAACTTTGACCTGTTCACTCGAAGGCCTGTTATCAGGGTTCAAATCAAGCATTTTGGTGATTAATTCCTGGAGATTTCTTTCTTTCTCTGTTTGGGCCTCAGGAAATGTTAACCAACCTTCTTGTAAGCCTTGAATTATAGGAGCACAAATTGCTAGTCTACTACTTACAGCAGCAAACATGGGCAATTGCTGATTGGGATAAAAGAGTTGAAATGCAACCAAGCCACAGGCCCAAATATCATCTGCTTTTGTACGCGGGTTTGGTCGTCGTATACGGGCATTATTATTGTGACGTGTCGGTAGATGTTGAACTAGACTCGGTGATAAATATTGTGAACTCCCTTGCAGTTCAGTTGCTCTATTCGTGAATGGGGCAGAAGCATCAAAATCATTAAGCAAAACTTCGAGCTTATCTGCGAATTCATTTAAAAGTATATTTCCAGGCTTGATATCACCATGAAGGAAATCATGACAATGCATCAAAACAACACCAGATATGAATTGAGACATAATATCTATTTTCTTATCCAATGGCAAATTTGGATTAGCCTCTAAATAAGCTTTGAGATCACCCTTATTACAGTATTTGCAAATTATAATATTCTCATCTTTCCTTTTCACAATGGCTTTTATTTTGGAGACTGGGATACTCCATTGAGTAAATTGCTTGGTTAAGTTAGTTTCTAGTAAGGAAGATTCCAATTGCTTTTTATCATGAGAGCCAACTACAGCACATCCCACTATTTTATTTGTAATCAGATTTTTTGCTTTGTAAAAAGATTTGAAAGTTCCAGAACCTTCCGGATTAAGCTGATTACAATGAATTATCCTTCTTTTGCGATCTAAAACAAATATTTCATAGTCAGGTATTGAAGGTACCTCTTCGGGAAATACAACAGAGTATGTATATTTCTTCTCAACTTTTGAATGACTAATTTTATCTAAAAATTTCAGACATTTAGAAATTGATAAACTATATTCTTCTGACAATTCTAGTGCATATGAGAAATAGTGCAATTTTCTTTGAGTTTCTTGCAATTCTTCTAAGTCTGTTTGACTAAACGCCAATTTTGCAAATATCCAAGTTACTAGGTAACTTATTTTACCCAATAATCCATTCTTATAAAAAAATGCCTTTTCAGCTTTTACATTAGCATCTACCGAATCAGAACATACCTGTACGAAATCGCGTATTCTTTGATGACGAACATTTTCAGGTAAATAGATTTCATTGCCATAAAATTCATCAATTTTGTTCAACGTAATTAATACTGTTGAATTATAACATGTGGAATTAAATCCCTGCGTCGCTAGCAAGTCTTTTACTTCTGGTGAAATTGTATTATTTTGTGTAACTATAGCCATAATGATTGCTTTTTTTACTTATACTCTAATTATAACTTTATTATTATTTATTTTAAACATTTTAATTATTGATGCAAATTACTTAATATAAGAGCTTTAAAGCATATACTTAAAATAAGCTTCTCATTTTCAATGATTTATGAAGATTGTTCGACAGTATCTGGAATTCGGTAGCTTTAAGTTCTTCAAGCTCAATGAGAGTGATCCTTGAAAATGCGTTGAAATTCCTCTTTATGGAGGAATAGGACACGATTAAAGGTCAAATAAGGGGGCTACCACCTCTTGGCGCATCGACTTGGCCATAAGGTCTTTTTAATGTTTTATGGTGGCCCGCACGACCCGGATGCCGTCGAGGTGCTAGAGATCATAGGAGGCCAGCATAAGCTGGCAATCCGGTAAGCGATTCCGCGGGCTAGGGGCGATCGGGTGACTTTTGAGGCGATTTTGCAGGGTTCATGGAATTATTTATTTTAAGTCAGCGAGTGCTTTTGCAGCGGAATTGATATTAGGTCTTTCACTAGCAGCGGGATTCAGCATATAATTAATAACAGTAATCAATGCTGGAGGCAATTGATGCTTTTCGAGATATTTTATACACCAATCTTTTTCTAAAGCTCTAATACCTTCAAAAATTTCATGAATATTCTCGCAATCGATATCCCAGGGTAAGCGTATATCAGGGCAAAATAAGTTGAAGAGAAGTAATCCACAACTCCAAACGTCATCGGCTTTTGTCGGCGGTTTTTTAGCAGCTACATCAGGTGAAAAACACGCAGGGGAACCTCGAAAATAATGTAATTTAGCCTCACTTTCATATATGGATAAATCAAAGTCATTAACCATAGCTCGGAGCTCACCATTTTTTCTTTTTTTCATAAGCACATTTTCAAGTTTAATGTCACAATGAATTATACTATCTTTATTACCATGCTTATTTATAAATTCCTTATGCAACTCAGCTACAAAATTAACAATTTGACACGCAATATCAATTTTTGTCTTCAAAGGTAAATCAGGATTATTCTGCAAGTAATCCATTAAGTTGCCTTGATTGCAATATTGAGTAATAATTAATTGATTTCCTATTGCGGCTTTCAATTTAGGAATTGGGATGTGCTTTTCCATGAACAATCTGGAAAAGCAAATTTCTCGTTCCATCTGTGCAACCGAATGCGCGTCTTGACGAATTCGCCTTGAGAAGCCTCTTTTTTTCTGCTTAGTCAAATTTATTACAATATGAAACTCTTTTAAACTTCCTTTTGCTATTGGAACGATATTAGGAAAAACAAGATTTACCTCTTTATTATCATCTACAATAAAAGCTACTTCCGGTAAATCTGCAAATTGGTAAATTTGAACTTGTTGATTTGTATCTATTGAGTCAGCTTTTTTTAAGTATTTTGCAAAATCTGATTTTGATATCATCTCAAATGATTTTGATAATTTAATTAACCGCAAATCCAGATATTTGTGAATATGTTCCAACCGCTCCATCGGAGTTCGGCTAAACGTTAATCTCGAGATTATTAATGTGGCAATTTTGCTAATGCGACCCTTAAAGCCACTTTGATAATATTCTGTCTTGGACTTTTCACATTCAAGAATATAGTCGTTTAATGCAGCTAATTCTCTTTTGCATACTGCATCATCAATGACGGTTGAACTATTTACATAATTTTCGATATTTAAAAGTTGCCGTTTAGCCAAAATGTAGACGTGATCTAAATTGTCACTGAAGCCTAAGTTATGAAGACGAGTGTAAGAAAAGAGAGGAATTGAAGTTGTTGAAACAGACATAGCTTTTTTATTTTTAATTATAACACATTTCTCATTATAATAATATTTATTAAGTTAATTAAATAAGTTATTGATACTGAGGACTTTTGGACGATTTATTAACGGAGGTTATTAATTTTCAATTATTTAGGATTGCCCTCTTCGGCAGTGGTCTCAAACTCAGTGGCTTTGAGGTCTTCGAGTTCTATGAGGGTGACTTTGAAGGTCCGTTGAAATTCGTCTTTAGGGACGAATAGGACGCGGTTAAAGGTAGAATAGGGGGCTACCACCTCTTTTCGCATAGACTTAGCGATGAGGTCTTTTTTGAGCTTTTTATGATGGATCATGACCCGAATGCCATCGATGGTGCTTGGGATCATGAGAGGCCAGAAAAAGAAGCTGGCGATGCGGTAAGCGATGCCTCGGGCAAGAGAAGAGCGGGTGATTTTAGAGGCGATTTTACTGGGTTCTATACGGGGCAGATCCACTGAGCTGGGGCAGAGGTTATATTCATTGGAGGTGTTGTTTTCGATGGTAAGGTGCAGGGGGATGACATTTCTGCTGATTAAATCATGCCCGAAATTGCGTTTACTCTCGGCTGGTGACATCGCTTTAGCCATGACGAGAACCCTATTATCATTTAAGGCGAAGGTTTTGAGTTGCGGCATCATCACCGGTTTTAAGGGATGAGACTGATACTGTTGCCAACCGGAAGCTAAAATAAGTACGAGTGCTAATACGCTGACTGTGCCTGGGAATAATCTTTTAAAGAGATTTTTCACAACTAACTCCAATTAATGTGGAGTTAGTATACAGTTAATTTACGTTAATTAAAACAGAACAATTTATTTAGACTTTCTATTTTTAAGTGTAATTTCCATATATTGTTCTAAAAAAGCTTGAGCTTCTCTTTGGGTAGCAAAGGCTTGCCGTCCAATCACTTTCTGACAGCGCTCGTCTTCATAGATGATCGCCTCCCAATGTTCTTTGGGGAGAGATTCACTAAAATCGACGACTTTCATGACAACTAAATGTTCGAAATCCTTTAAATAATAGTAATCTTCATAACGTAAATCTTGAATCCAAACATAACCTTGCAGATCTCTGGCTTCCATATTTCTAATTAATCCACTTTTTGTTATTATTTTTTCAAATTTTATTTAAAAAATGACTGCTATTATTGATTCCCCTACTTTTTTTGCTGGAGATATCGAAGCCGCTGCTATAGAACGTGCGGGTCATAATCCCCCATCTCGACTGGCTGACCGTTGGGATATATGTGGATTAAGGGAGGTCAAACATCAACTCTACTATCTGATTTTGGGGCTTACCAGTTATGTACTCGCAGCGGTGTGTTTAAGCAATCTTTCTAAGCGATTATGGGTGATCTCGCGCCACGAACTGCATAAATCCACTGAGATCAAAACTCAGCGTGTGTTTAAAGATGTGATGCTCTCCCCTTCGGTTAATGCCAATCGTACAGACACTTCCGATGTGTATCTTCAGCGTCCCTGTCGCTACAAATTAAATACTGGGGAGACGGTCAAGTTACAGTTTTTTCATCGTGACGGGCTTTGTCGAGGGATGAGTTTTTGGTTTATTTTTCTGCTGTTGAAAACGGCGCCGCTCTTTACCGATGAAGATCAGCATTTTCGATCTGTGGGAGCTCAATTCGAAAAAGGGGCTCCGAAACAAGCAGCCCTACTACATGCGCTCACCGGACATTGTCGTGTTTATGATCTATTGCATTTACAAGCTCAAGAGGATTACAAAAAAATTGATCCACAAAATAAGAGCAATCAGCAGATCATTCAAGAAATCCAAAGTTTAGAACCAGGTCTATATAGCATTTTTACCAGCGATCATCAAATGGTCTACCGAAAAACAGCTACCCATCACTATCTTTTTGATCCTACTCAAGGATCGTTTAAGGTCGATTCTCCAGCAATTTTTGAAAAGTTGATGCGCAAGTGGCTAGATGATCAGAACAATTATCAGGAAATTTCGATCGACAAATACACTTTGGCCGTGTAAATCGTAACTGATGAGCTTAGCAAAATTAACACAAGTGCTTGAGCGCACAAAACTGGCGCCTTTTCCCCATCACTCCCGTATTCATCGTTTGCGCTCGTTTTCTAAAGACTGTTTTGTCAAACGGGAAGATGAACTCGGCTTTGGAGTCAGCGGAACAAAAGTGCGTAAATATCTCTCGCTGTTACCTGCTCTTTTAGAGCAGCAGCCAGAGGAAGCGATCTTGATTGGCAGCGCCTATTCCAATCATGTGCTCTCATTTAGTCAGTTATTGAAAGAAAATGGAGTCGAGCCGATTTTATTTCTTCTGGGCGATGAAGCATGTAAATGGCAAGGCAATCTTTTGTATTCAGCACTGATCAGCAAAAATATCCACTGGATTTCTAGGGGAAAATGGGAGGCGATCGATCAGATTGCAGCGGATTTTGCCAAAACGAGAAAAAACGCGATTGTTGTCCCTAAAGGCGGCAATTGTGCAGCGTCACTTCCTGGAGCGATGACTCTCGCGCTTGATATCTTGCGCAATGAACAAGAGAATGGGATTACTTTTGATCACCTGTTTGTCGATTCAGGAACAGGTCTTACGGCGTGCGCCTTACTGCTCGCTTTAAGTTATCTGCAAAAACCGCTGTTTTTACACATCGTGCAAATCGCGGGAACGTCCGAAGAATTTGCACGCACGCTCTCTCTAAGAAAACGGGATTTCGAGACTCTCCTTGGAGAATCGATCTCCTCCCCTACATTGTTTAAACTCTACCCTTCCCCGACGGCGTTTGGTTCAGTTAATGCGGCAATCTTTAATACCATCGCTGAGCTTGCTCAAACGGAAGGATTTTTAACCGATCCGGTATTTACTGCTAAACTGTTTGATCAAGGACGAAAAATCCTAGCAGAGGAGAAGCTGAGCGGTAATATCTTATTTCTCCATTCAGGTGGAGGCTTGGGTTTGACAGGATTTCAAGAGCAGCTAACTAAAGTTATTTCTGGCAATCGGGACAAAAATGAGTACCCCGCTGCTGCAGAGTAATTTTTTCGATGCTATGGCCGCAGCGCAGACAAGACTCCCCTTCTCTTCCATAAACTTGAAGCGTGTTTTGATTGCTGCCGCTGTGACCATTGAGATGGTGAAAATTGGGAGCAGCTGTTCCTAAGCTCGTTCCCCCTTGCTTAATCCCTTGTGAAAGAACCTTGCGCACAGCTTCGAGTAATTGATGATTCTCTTGCTGATTTATTTCGCAGGCAGGTCGCTCCGGATGGATGCCAGCTTCCCACAGTGCTTCATCCGCATAAATATTGCCGATGCCAGCGATGATACTCTGATCTAACAGGACGGCTTTGATCACTTTACTCCACTTTGAAAAATCGAAAAAAGTATCAAAAGGTTCGGGTCCTAGCCTGCTAAAAAATTGTTTAGGATCATGGCTGAGATCAAAAGTGGCAAAGCGGCGCGTATCGTGAAACGCCAACACTAGATCTTCAAAATAAAAGATCACGCGCAGATGCTTACTTTCCCGCTTCAGTAAAAATTGTCCTGTCATTCTCAGATGCACGATCAAATGGACAGTGGAAAGCTGAAAGTGGATGTATTTCCCTCGACGGGAGATGGCTTGAATTTTTTGTCCGATCAAACAGGATAGATCAGGAATTTTTGGACAGATTGTTTCGATAACAGACAACGTTCTTCCGATCAAAGAGGACTCTCTCAGAGCACAGACAACAGATTCGACTTCGGGAAGTTCGGGCATAGTAGATACATGATAGCCTAAAAACGAAAAAAAAAGCTATACTTGACCATTGACCCTTTACCTTTTGGAGTGATTCATGACGACGCACAAGAAAAAGCAAAGTCCCTGGAAAGTTTTCATCGCCATCATTCTCGGCATTCTGATCGGCACGTTTACTCAGAAAGGATCAACGCTTTTTGGCTGGAATTTATTTGACACTCTCTATCCGATTTATAACATGGGTGGAAAAATTTTTATTAATGCCCTAACTCTGGTGGTCGTCCCCTTAGTTTCTTCCTCGATTATCACAGGAATTGCGCGGATCGGTAATGAAAGCGCGTTTGGACGTTTAGGGGTTAAAACCTTTGGATTTTATATCGGTACGAGCTTGCTTGCAGTTGTGATCGGATTGTTTTTCGTGAATATTTTAAAACCCGGCACTTTGATCCACCCCGAAGCGATATCTCAAGTCAATACTGCGGGTATCGAACAACACATCACGTCCCAAGAGTCGCATAAATTCAGTGAAGTCCTATTGCAGATCATCCCTTCCAATATCGTCGATACGTTTGCCCACGGCCAAATGCTCGGCTTGATTTTCTTTAGTCTGATTTTCGGGTATTGCATCTCAAAAATTGAATCGCATGCTTCTACGATTTTGATGGGCTTTTGGCAAGGGGTGTTTCAAGCGATGCTTAAATTCACCCACATCATCATGAAATTTTTGCCGATTGGAGTCTTTTTTCTGGTGGCCCGGGTATTCGCTGAAGCGGGCTTTCAATCGATTCGCTCACTGGGTGTGTTTACCCTCGCAGTGTTACTCGGCCTGGCGTTCTTTATGTTCGTCGCCCTGCCCCTGTTACTAAAATTCATTGCACGTGTTCGCCCCTCTCGCCATTTCCGCGCGATGGGTCCGGCCCTGATCACCGCCTTTTCGACGAGTTCTTCTTCGGCGACCTTGCCCATCACTATCGATTGCGTGGAAAAACGTGCAGGTGTGTCTAATCGCATTTGCAGCTTGGTGATTCCGCTGGGCACTTCGATCAATATGTCAGGATCTGCTCTTTATGAATGCGTGGCGGCTATGTTCGTCGCTCAGGCCTATGGTATCGACCTCTCCCTAACCACCCAGTTCATGGTCGTGCTGCTTGCGCTAATCACCTCGATCGGCGTCGCCGGCGTCCCTTCCGCCTCGCTGGTTGCCATCATCGTGATCCTCAAAGCCATCGGCCTGCCCATCGAAGGGATCGGCCTATTCATCGCCGTAGACCGGGTTCTCGACATGTGCCGAACCACCGTCAACGTATTTAGCGACAGCTGCTGTGCAGTCTTAGTAGCCCGCACCGAAGGTGAGGAACATGTCCTCACCAAAGATGTCCAAGGATGATATTAGAGATGCTTTTGGCCAAAGCTCATAATTTTCTCTAATTTCACACCAAAATCTTTACAAAGGGCAATGAAGAAAACTATATCTTTATATTCTTTTGTAAGACTATATTCGTGATATTCATTGATAATCTCATCCAATTCGGTAAGATATTCGGGGAAATGATTTTCCGACCAATGATCTTCAATTGCGCCATTCGCGCACTGATCATACAATCTTTTCCATAATCCCGTTTTTGGATCTTGTTTCAACGAATCGATTGTTTCTCGAATGTCACGCAGTGCGTCTTTGGCATTTGGGTGAGAAGGATCGTCTATAAGGATTGCAACAGCGCCTTTTATAATCTGATATTTTATCGCTTGGGGAAACACAGTTTCGAAGGCTTGCGCCATTTTAAACATATAGCAGAAAAATAATTCATATTTTTCCTCAATTATTTTAATATTACTCGAAATACATTCGATATTCTTACGAACTTCAAACAATTTACGTTGGTGCCATTCAGATAAGATTTGTAGTTTTCTTGAATTCTTATGGTTTTTTTGGCAGTTCGAAAGATCTTGCTCAAGTTTTGTACATTTTGATCGCCACACTGGATTAATTCCCATAAGTTTATCTACTTCAAAAACTGCTTCCATAGGTGATTTTCCGTTGCTCAATTGCTCATTATAAAGAATCTGAGCTACCTCCAGAAATCTTACAAGACATTCGTCAAGATTTGGCACTTCATCTTGTGAAAAGAATTCATTAAGCGCTTGGCTATGCGTAACAATATGATCTAATAGCCAAGGATTAGCTTTTAACAATTTGTGTTTACCCTCTTGAGCGAAGGATTGAATAAGTGGATTGAGATCTGCATAACAATATTGTAGTTCTCGTGTAATTCGATCTAACTCATACCCATATGTAATTAAATCATTTCGGTTTTGTTCATTGTCGAGATAGGCCTGATGGATATGCGAGGCAGGATCTTGGTAATACTCTCCATTAAATTTTTTTAGCTCTTTTTCTAAAAAAGAAGTAGTCCCTGAAAGTTTAGATTTGGCCTTTGCTCCTGCGCATTCCACAAAACCTTTTTTGATACATTGGGGTTTAAGAAGGTGACTTGGCGAAGATAGAACACTACATGCTAATCTCCAAAAATTATTAGGATGATAAGTTTTAATCTCTCTAAAAAACCCTTCTTGGTTTTTGTGGATAATAATATGTGCAATAACAGGATGCATTTTTTTAAATAATTCTTGAAAGAATGGTTCATTTGAAGCAATTTTGTTAAATTGCTTATTTACCAGACTTGCATTGACGAGATCTTTTCCCTCCAAATAAGAAAAAATCTGCTCACCAACTCCGTAACACATAACATCATTAATTGTAGCCATTGCCTTACCTTATGTTTTTTAAATTAATATACAGACTATTATATGTTTATTTAACGTTTAAATCAATTTAATATTTAATATAACTTATTTATAATTAAAATTTTAAATTAACAATGTGGAAATAAAAAATCCCCCACCCTAGAAAAGAATGGAGGAGTAGAAATTAGTTGCCGATGAGCTGACGTAATGTGGCATGGGCTTCTCTTTCCTTCCCATCCAATATGACGACAGTTAACAATCGATAGAAACTGACTCGCTTTCGGGCTTCTGCTTGAGCGGCTTGGTTAAGCGCTGTCTCATCAAGGTCAGCATAAGCCTGCGCTAGCTGTCCATGGACTATATTCGTTGTACCCGGTTGATATTTCGCAATTTCTTCAAGTCTTGCAAGCAATCTATTGAATTTGATTTCTGCGGCCTGTTTGGTTTGCCGATCTGAAGCATTATTCATCTCTTGGTGAGCCGCATTGATCGTTCCAGAAAAACCGTCTGGGCCGCGTAATCTAGAAAGCTCTTTCTCAAGGCGATCTTTTCGCGCTCTGAGTTTTTCTCTGATCTGCGATTTGATGCTATTGACTGTGTTGGATGTTGGGTTTTCAAGTTGTTTAATTTCATTGATAAAATCATTATACTTGTACATTTTTGTAATTGCTTGGCGGAGTCTCATTTCGATGTCTTCAATTGTACGATGTTTGAAAGTCGTTTGGAGTGTGGCAACGGTAGTTTTAAAATCCTCGATTGTAATCTGTTCAAGTGGTCGATTAGCAAAAGTATTTATGATATCATAAAATGCCATGCGGTTAAATTCATCGCTGATAACATTCACAACGCTATCATTCTCAAGTGAAAGACATTCGGCGATCAGAAGATTCGTCGTATTGTCCAAAAATGTTTTAAATTGCGGGTGATTTTCATCGATATCAAATTCAGCAATTTGGCTCTTAAAAGTTACGTAAATTTGCTGAAGAATTTCTTGCCAATCATTTGATTTAGACCAATTGGGGTTGGTAGCAATCAAACCTTTAGTTTTTGAAATAAAATCAGATATTTCTAGAGCAATTAAAGCGGTAAATGCCGAGTTCCTTTCATCTTGATTATTGTTTGAAATACTATTATCGTTCCTTACTCTGGGCGGAACTGGAGCTGGGGATGCTGTAGGGGCGGAAGAACCTGTGTTTTTTAGTTTTAAATGAGTACCTGCGCTTACTATTCGATCGTTAATCGTCTGCATTATGGTTGATAGCTGACTAATGAGTTTGTCTCTAAAATTTGCATCGATATTTGCCCGACATGAGGGACATTTAACAATAGTCGCTGTGTTCACCATTTGTTGAAATGATGATGATTGTAAATGATGTGCGCATGGAAGTAGCGTAATTGCTTGAGTCATTTCTTCAGTCATCGAAATGGGGCAGATGATTTCTTCGTAGAAATCTTCGACCACTTTTGTGATATCCTTAACTTCTTTAGCAGAAAGGCAAGGAGTAGAAGCTGATGGGACAATTTCGACATTCTGGATTGTACTTAGAAATTTGGGGAGTTTTTCACTTAATTGTTGTAATGTTTTATCCGCAAAAATTCTCTCTACTTTGTATTTGCAAGTTGAATTAGGACATGAGCGTCCTTCAACCACTTCATTCTTCTGTGCACTATGCTCGCAGGGAAATATTCTCACACCTTTAGTTAACAGCTGTCCTGAACCTGTTGCATTGCTAGTCAACAGTGTTGTTAATTGTTGTGATTCTGCTTTCGTAATTAAAGGGCCTGTATATGGATTTATTGGTGTTGCCGCCATTATTATTCCTCATTTTAAAATTAAAAGTTAATTACAGATAATTATATCGTTTTCCTGTTGTTTATTGCAAAAACTATTATAAAATTAATCAAATTAAAATTTTAAATTAACTAAATGGGCCAGATGAAAGTGTCTGGTCTCAATTTCGGCAATTGCGTTAGTATTTTAGGCAATTTGAACTCTAAGGAGCAAAAAATGAGTACTGGATTATCCCCTGCCTGCAAAATTTCATCTGTAATAAATAATCAAGAATATCAATCCCTCCCTCAGGTTGCTACACCCGTTCCCAATCGTTTATTCTCCAATGTTTCTACATTTGACACAGCGACCAAGACACTAGAAGGAGAGAGAGTTTCTACATGTTTAAACGACAACTTCAAAGTTCCTGTGATCACGGAAGCGATGAGATCAAGGGCAATTGTCAAATGGCATGCAAAACAAGTACCGAATCAACTTATATTTCTGACCCCTCCTTCTGTTCATAGTACAGTAGATGCCGAGGAGGAAATTGATGAGAATCCTGAGGAATACTTTCATGAATTAAACAAGTTAATGGATGAAGAACCTGATGAAGGTGCAAGACGTATCTTAATAAAATTCCTTCAGGAAAAAGTAAATCAAATGGCTCAAAACGATAAGCGTTAATTCTCCAGTTGTAAGAGATGAAGGGCTTGTTCATCAGATAAGATCTGGTGAAAATGCTTCCATTGCAAGTCGGCGATTTTGGGGTTGAAGGCTTTTCCGTCAGTGCCGCTAAAGCGGATGGCAATACAATCAATATTGAGCTGATCGAGTGCGCGAGCAACGCTTTCCACGTGGCTTAATTTATCATCGACGACGACGATTTTTTTAGGCAGTGGTGTGAGTTGTTTGAGATAGGCAACGAGAGCGGGACCTTTAGCAATTTCATGGCCAACAAAAATGATCCCGTGTTTATAGATGGTATTGTTGAGTTCTGAGAAGATCAAAGTCTCTTCACTGGGAGCTGTTTTGCGGAAGTCGAGATTATGAGGTGCGATTTGCACGAGGGTACGCTCGCAGAGGTCGGGACTGCGTTTGGTCAGACCAATGATGGGGACATTCTGAGTTTGCATCGCTTGAAGTAATGTTGGAAAAACGGGGTCGACGAGCTTTACCTCTGAGCGCGATTGAATGGCAAACGCTTGATCGAGAAGCAATGCATAGGCCTCATCGCGAGTCATCCCCTGTTCAATGAGGGTTTGTAGTCTGTGATAAAACCATTGGTCGCTCCCTAAGTGTTGTGAAAGTTCGATCAGGGTATTATCTAAATCAAAGACGAACAGAGTATTCTCTTCGTGGTAAGAGAAGACCTGAGAAAGATCGGCTGTTTCTATATTGAGAATTTTACTTTCTAAACAGGATGTCAGTAGGATTAAGAGAGTGAGTAGATGTCGCATAAGTTCCTTGGGGGAGTTTTAAGCCAGGGTGCTCATCACTTTTTCTTCGATGATCGCATAGGTCTTTTCGAAATCGAGGGATTTCGGAAACCAGATGCTCAGTTGCTGCAGAGCTTGCCCGACAAACATTTCGTAGCCGAATACGATTCGGCATTTTTTCTGAGATGCTTTTACCAAAAACGGAGTATTTTTGGGAATGTAAACGATGTCCATGGCGATTTTGCCAGGAAGGATATACTTCTCATCGATGGCATCGCTGTCGGGGATGCAATTGACGATGATGTCATAGCCTGTTTCGAGGATTTTAGGGAGAAGTTCCCAGCCCCCTCCCCTGCCTTTCATAGCAGTGGCAATTTCGATGGCTTTATCTGGGGTACGGTTGATGACGGTCACAAACGCACCGCGTTGCGCGGCTTCGAAGATGAGGGCTTTGGCCGCGCCGCCAGCGCCGATAAATACGATGTGTTTGCCAAAGACGATGTCCCGTTTTTCAATCGCATCGAGGGCGCCGATTCCGTCGGTATTATGTCCGGTCCATTTGTCGCCGGAAATTTGAATGGTATTACAGGCGCCGATGACCTGGGCTTGGATCGAGATTTCATTGAGATAGGGCATCACGGTTTCTTTGTGGGGCATGGTGACGCTAAGCCCTTTAAACGGCAATTGGCGCGCTAATTTAAAAAAGGCGGCTAGTTGCTCGGTTTTTACGGGGATGCGCAAGTAGACGGCGTTTAAATTGGCCTGGCTGAAGACGGCGTTGTGGATGAGATGGCCGAGGCTTTTGTCAACCGGATCGCCAATTACGGCATAAATGGCTGTTTCGCGGTTGAGTTTGCGAAAATGATAGATTTCCTGCAATTCTTGGGCGGTCATTTGACCGGGGGCAGTAGTACCTTCAGGGGCAACTGAGGCATAGGTGAGCGCGCAGCCGACCACAGGGGCTAAGATTCGGGTAGCCTTCCCCTCTTCACCCATACTGATGGCAATCAGTTTGTCGGGTTGCGCATGGGCAAAGGCTAGGAGTCGCAATGCATCGACGGAAGATTGGGCTGTGACGGCCAGTTTGTAAAGATGGGCGTAGGGTGTCTTAATTTTAGCGTAGAGGGCATCAAGATCGGAAGGCGTGGTTGAAAAATCGTGGTAAGAGCTTAAGAATGAAATGTGTGGGTACATTTCGAACAGTCTTTTGCGGAAATCGAGTGGGACATCGTACTCAAGATCGATGTAGGCGGGTTTTAAGGCGCATAAAGATTCGAGTAAGGCCAGTCGTTGCTCTTCTGTGCCGAGGAAGACTCCCCCTTGATCATTGCGTCTTACAGTGCACATTACAGGCAGGCCGCATGTGGCGATAAACTGCTGAAGCGCATTGAGATCGAGGTTTTGAAAATAGTCTAAACGAAGCTCTAATCCATCGACAAAAGGACGGGCTTGCTCGAGCAGATGCTCTGCTGATTTAATGTCGGGTCCTGGAATCACCCCGAACAAAAGTGTACTCATTTTCCAAAACCTTGCTTGACAGGACAATATCAGTTTGTTATAATAAAACCATAAAAACAAGGCAAATTGCGTTTAACATGAATAACCAAGACAGAATCAGATCTGAGCTTGACGCGGTCCAAGGAGTGGAAAACTCGTTGGATTTTTGCCGTTTTTACTTCTATTCTTTTTATTTCTATTTTGGCTCCCCAGCCAAAAATATTTAATCTTTCCTCTCACATTTGTTTGATCCCCTTCCAAGAGTTCTAAGAGAAGCTCTAGAGTTAAAAATTAGAAATAAAGGAATTATATGTTAATTAAATTACACCGCAACGCGGGACGCGACGTCCTCGCTTCATTACAAAAGACCTTGCAAGCCCATGGTCTGCACCATTGTGTGTCTGACACGCAAGATGAGATTATCATCGGTTTAGAAAAACCGGTTTCAGCTGACGTAGCTAAAGAGTTGCAAGCTCTTGGCGCCGAAATGCTTCCGATCTCTACTCCCTGGAAGCTCACCTCTAAAGCTTTTAAACCTGAAAAAACCACAATCACGATTAAAGGTGTGACGATCGGCGGTCCCGAAGTGATTTTGATGGCCGGTCCGTGTGCGATTGAAAGCGAAGAGCAACTTCGTGCTATTGCTAAAGCGCTGGCTAAAGCCAAAGTAAAAGTGCTTCGCGGTTCGGCCTTTAAGCCACGCACTTCCCCCTACAGTTTTCAAGGGATGGGTGTCGAAGGGTTAAAGCTTCATAAAAAGTTGCAAGAAGAACATGGGATGCTGATCGAAACCGAAGTGATGGATGTGCGCGATGTAGCAATTGTCGCAGAGCACGTCGATATCGTGCGCATCGGCGCTAGAAACATGCAGAACTTTGATTTACTCAAAGAAGTCGGCAAGTGCGGCAAACCGGTAATTTTAAAGCGCGGGATTTCCGCGACGGTTGAAGAGTGGCTCATGAGCGCAGAATACATCATGGCGCACGGCAACCACCAAGTGATTTTATGTGAGCGGGGCATCCGCACGTTTGAAAATTCGACGCGCAGCACGCTTGATTTGAGCAGTGTGGCGGTCGTTAAGCAACTTACTCACCTACCTGTCATTGTCGATCCGAGTCATGCAGCTGGCCGCAAGGATATCATTCCCGCCTTGTCTAAAGCCTCAGTTGCGATTGGAGCAGATGGATTACTCATTGAAGTGCACCACTTACCGGCCGATGCGAAATGCGATGGTAAGCAAGCGTTATTACCTCAAGAGTTAGAAGCTTTATCTGTTGAACTTGAGGCCATTGCCCATGCGATGGGGAGATCGTTATGAGTTTAGATGAACTCCGCAAGCTGGTCGATCAACTCAATGCTGAGATCATTGCCCTCTTTTCTAAGCGGATGGATGTCGCACGGCAAATTGCGCATGTGAAAAAACAGCAGCAGCTGCCTGTGCATGATCCCCTGCGAGAAGAAAAACAGGTGCAGAGATTGCGCGAGCTCGCGCAAAAACACGGCCTAAGCCCGGCGGTAATCGAGGATATTTTCACGCTGTTTGTCGATTATACGAAGTTGAATATGAAAATGGAGATCATTGACGATGAAAAGAATCGCTTATCAGGGAACTAAAGCGTCGTTTAGCGAAATGGCCATCGAGCGTTTTTTTGGAAGCGAGGTCACATGCCTCGGCAAAATGACGTTTCAAGAGGTATTCGAAAGTTTAGACAATGGGGAAGTGGAGCTTGCCGCTGTGCCAGTGGAAAACAGCCTAATCGGCCCAATTGTCGAAAATTTTGATCTATTCGCAAAGCATGATGTGAGTATTGTGGGCGAGCTGTGTTTACCTATTGAGCATTGTTTAGTGGGAAAACCCGGGCAATCCATTGATGGATTAAAGCAGGTCCTGTCTCATCCCAAAGCATTGGCGCAATGCACGGCTTTTTTTCACGCCCATCCCGGCATTGAGTCGGTGGTGCATTTTGATACGGCAGGTGCAGCTGAAGAGATCGCTAAACAGGGATCTATGACACAAGCGGCGATTGCCTCGCGTAAAACAGCTGATGTGTATGGACTCGAAATTTTACAGGCCAATCTCGAAGATGATCCGAGCAATACCACCCGCTTTTTATTTTTGCGGCGCGGCAAGCCCGACATATCCCGCAAAGAAGGCAAATGTTCATTGCTGTTCACCCTCAAGCATGAGCCGGGTGCTTTAGCTCAACTGCTTACCGTTCTTGCGATTCATGAGTTGAATCTCACTCAAATCGTGTCCCGTCCGATCCGGGAAAGGCCGTTTGAATATTTGTTTTTCGTCGATATTCTTTTTTCCGAAGGAGTGGATTTGCCACAGGTTTTAGAAGAGATAAGAGAACATACCCAAACTCTCAAACTATTGGGGCTCTATGAACCTTCACGTTAGTATCATTGGATTGGGATTGATTGGCGGCTCGATTGCCAAAGCTTTGAAAAAGAATCATCTCACTTTGGCTTCGTTGCAACGAGAGTGTCCTGATCTTCAAGAAGCTATGGCGCAAAAAGTAATCGATCGGGTGTTCCCAAATTGGGAAGAATTGATCGCCTGGAGTGATTTGATCATTCTAGCCGCTCCTCTTTCGAGCTTGGCTGCACTTGCGGAAGAAATTAAACGGCATTGCCCGAAAGATAAATCGCTCATCGTAATCGATGTCAGTAGCGTAAAAAAAGCGGTTTTTCCCGCTTTTGAGACGCTGTCGACGGATACACTGGAATTTTTAAGCACGCACCCGATGGCCGGCAAAGAACACTGGGGCTTTAACAATAGTGAAGCGGATTTATTTCGCGATTGCTGTTGGATCCTTTCCCCTCATGGAAAGAATCGACAGGAAACGGTGGAGACCATTTCAACGTTGATCGAATCATTTGGAGCAAAAACGGCTATCCTAGATCCTAAACAACATGATCAGCAGGTGGCCCTGATTTCCCATCTGCCTGCACTGATTTCCCGCTCACTGCTCACATTTGTCGAAAAGCACAATCCCGATGCGTTAAAGATTGCCGGTCCCGGCTTTCAATCGATGACCAGGCTGGCGCGCGATAATCCGCAGTTACAAAAGGAGATCGCTGTGTTCAATCAAGAAGAATTAACCAAACAATGGCTAAAATTTTTAGCCGAGGAACCATCCTTATGACCGCCTCTGCTACTGTCACGATCAATTCACTAGCGCAACTCAAGCAAGCCCGTGGGGAAAAAGTGTATAATTTTGCGGCCGGCGATCCGCTGCTGCCCTCAAATCCTGAAGTCATTCAAGCAGTTACGCAAGCCATCCAAACCGAGCCGATTCTCTATCCTCCTGTTGCCGGTCTTCCTGAGCTGCGTAAAGAGGCAGCCAAGTGGATGAATCGACGTTACCGCTGCAACTATTCGGTGGATAACACACTTGTTACTGCAGGAGGCAAATTTGCCTTGTTTGCAGCGATGCAAATCTTAGTCCAAGAAGGCGATGAGGTGTTAATTCCCGCGCCGTACTGGGTGTCTTATCCGCAAATCGCGCAAATTTTCAAAGCCCAACCGATCATTTTACCGACGCAGGAAGAAAATCAATGGAAACTTACACCCGAAACGTTAAAACAACACCTTTCGCCTCGATCGAAAGTGTTAATTTTAAATAATGCCGGCAACCCGACAGGCACACTATATCGCAAAGAGGAGCTGCAAGCGCTCTTAAACATCGCGAGTGAGGCAGGCGTATTTGTGATCTCTGATGAAGTTTATAGCGAAATTGTTTACGATGATGGGGTGTATTTTTCCTGCGGAGAACTGGCTGATCAGGTGCTTGTGATTCAAAGTTGCTCGAAAAATTTTGCCATGACCGGTTGGCGTGTGGGTTTTGCTTTTGGCCCAGAAGCGCTGATCCAGAAAATGACGGTCTTGCAAGGGCACTCGACCACCGGACCTTCGACTGTCAGTCAATGGGCGGCTCTTGCAGCCTTAAATGCACAAACTACAATCAACAACTTCGTGAGGAATACTATGCAACAACGACGCGATCTGTTTTATACCACCTTCAATGAGCTGTTCGATACCGCACTTGAAAAACCCAGCTCGTCACTATACGCATTTATTCCCCTTTCGATTTTTAAAACGTCGCTGGATTCCTCTGAATTTTGCACGCAGTTGATGACACAACACAACATCGCCTGCGTTCCGGGCGTGGCCTTTGGCCAAGAGGGATATCTGCGTATGGCCTTTTCCGAAAAAGAAAGTGTGATCCGCGAAGGGCTGCAAGCTCTGCGCAAGGCGACTTTACCATGACGATCCTCATCGCCCCCCATCTGCTGTTTTCAGACAAAATCGCGCATGAGCTAAAACTTTTAGGCGCGCGATTTGCCCTGTTTTGCGATCAAAGAGTAGCAGAGCTTTTTGGTGAAAGATGGTGCGCGCATTTACAAAGCTTAGGATTAGATGTCTCACTATTCACTTTTCCAGACGGTGAACAGGAAAAAAATCGAGAGCGTAAAGCCGAACTTGAGGATCTACTCCTTTCGCAAAAGTTTGGTCGCGATACGACGATGATTGCGCTCGGCGGTGGGGTGACAACAGATTTGATCGGCTTTCTCGCGTCGACGTATTGCCGCGGGGTTCCGCTGATCAATGTCCCTACGACATTGCTGGGGATGGTCGATGCGGCAATCGGCGGGAAAACGGGAATAAATACCCGCTTTGGCAAAAATTTAATCGGCACGTTTTATCCGGCCAGTAAAATTTTGATCGATCCCACTGTACTTGAGTCTTTGCCCACCTCTGAATGGATCAGCGGGCTTGGCGAAGTGATTAAATATGGTTTGATCCGCTCGAAAGAGTTATTTCATGCCTTAGAAAATTGGCAGCCTAAAAATCCCACCTACCTAGAAAAAATCCTCAAGGAATGTGTAGCGATTAAAACGGACGTCGTGAAAGCCGACTTCAACGAAACTGGCTTGCGCCGCATCTTAAATTTTGGCCACACGATTGGCCATGCTCTAGAATTATTAGAAAATTACCGTATGCCGCACGGTTTAGCGGTTGCCATCGGAATGCTCGTTGAAAGCCACATGAGCGTAACCATGGGCTTGCTCTCCCCTACTGAGTTCAAAAAGATTGAAAGCTTGATCCGCTCGTTTCCTTTCACATTGCGTTTGAGCCCGGCTGTCACACTAGAAAGTTTGCTGTCGAGCTTATCACTCGATAAAAAATCTAAGTGCGGCACTCCCCGCTTTGTGCTGCTTGAAAAGATCGGAGCCTGCGCACCCTTTGATGGCGAATATTGCAGCGAAGTACCTGAGGCTATTCTCAAAGAATCCTTAAGCTGGATGCTGGACACCTGTTCAGGAGGATCCTCATGAGCAAATTCAAAATTCTCCCCAGTAAAGTCCACGGCACAATAGCTGCCCCTCCTTCGAAATCGCATACCTTGCGCGCGATCTTGTTTGCCGCCCTTGCCAAAGGTCAATCGGAAATTCGCAATTTTCTACATTCCCCAGATGCGACTGCCATGATTGAAGCGATGCGCGCTTTTGGTGCTAAGATTGAAATTACCGCTGAATATTTACGTGTTCAGGGCCTAGATGGCAAGCTCACAGCTGCAGCGAATGTGATCGATGCAGGCAATTCCGGCCAGGTGCTCCGTTTTGTCGGAGCACTAGCTGGCTTATGTCCTGCCTACACTGTGATCACCGGTGATCATTCGATACGCCATAGCCGTCCCGTTAAACCTTTGCTAGAAGCGCTCTCTCAGCTCGGAGCCCATGCGGTGTCTACCCAACTCAATGGCATGGCACCAATCATCATCAAAGGGCCGATGCAAGCGGGTTATACCCATCTTTCAGGCGAAGATTCGCAGCCCGTTTCAGGGATGTTAATCGCCGCTTCCTTTTTGTCTGGAAAAAGTACAATCGAAGTGAGCAATCCCGGCGAAAAACCATGGATCGATTTGACCTTGCATTGGTTAAAAAAATTCAACATCCACGTCACGCACAAAGATTATGAACGCTACACAATTCCCGGCAATGCCCAGATCGAAGGTTTTAATCTCACCATCCCTGGCGATTTTAGTTCAGCAGCTTTTCCGATCGCTGCGGCCCTTGTCACTGATTCGGAACTGACCTTGACCCACATCGATATGCACGATTGTCAAGGCGATAAAAAAATTATCGACGTGCTCAAAACAATGGGCGCGCTGATCGATATCGACGAGCACAAGCAAACGCTGACTGTCCGCAAAGGCAGTAAACTCCACGGCTGCACCATCGACGTCAATGACTTCATCGATGCGACCCCGATTTTATCTGTCATCGGCTGCTTTGCAAAAGGCACCACCACAATTGTCAACGCGTCGATTGCCCGCAAAAAAGAATCAGACCGTTTACATGCCATGGCCACAGAATTGAAAAAAATGGGCGCGCGCATCGAAGAAAGACCTGATGGTCTTATCATTCATCACTCCCCTCTTCACGGAGCAGAACTAAATTCCTGGCATGACCATCGGATCGCCATGTCGCTATCGATTGCCGCTCTCGGTGCAAAAGGTGAAACCGTGATCGCTGAAACGCAGTGCGTAGCCAAAACCTATCCCTCATTTGCCCATGATTTCCGCAGCTTGGGTGCCGCGATTGTGAGCGTGTCATGAATCTGATTCTGTTTGGCTTTAAAAGTTGCGGCAAAACCACGTTAGGCAAAAAACTCGCCAATCGTTTAAAGCGACCGTTCATCGATACCGATCATTCAGTGGAACAACTCTACCGAAAAAAAACAGGCCAGACCTTGCTGTTTCGCGAAATTTATCGAACTCTTGGCGAAGAAGGTTTTCGCAAGCTCGAATCAGAGGTTCTCGATGAGCTTAAACATACCCGCGATGCGATCATTGCCGTCGGCGGCGGCTTAGTTTTAGTCCCCAACAACGTCGCAGTTCTTGCAAAATTGGGCCGGCTGGTTTATCTCAAGTTAAATGAGGAGACCCTAAAGACACGGATCCTAAAGTGGGCTTTGCCGGTGTATCTAGATCCCCAAGATCCTGAAGGGTCGTTTAACAAGATGTACAGGGAGCGACGAGAAAAATATGAAAAGATTCACGCCGTTTCGATTGATATGGAGAATAAGACACAAGATCAAGTCGTACTGGAACTCTGTGCGCTGATCGAGAATTTGGAGACAACAGATGGCCAGTAATTCGTTTGGCACAATCTTTCGCATCACCACTTGGGGTGAATCCCATGGCAGGGCGATTGGCGTCGTGATTGACGGTTGCCCCGCAGGTCTTCCGATCACCGAAGAAGAGATCAATGCTGATCTGGGACTTCGGCAAGGCGGTCGCTCAGCCTATGTAACGCCGCGCGGTGAAAAAGATGAAGCGCAAATCTACTCTGGCGTTTTTGAAGGCAAGACTACCGGCGCTCCGATTTCGATTATCATCTACAATCGCGATGCCAACCCGAGCGCTTATGAGCCGATCAAAGATTTACTTCGCCCTGGCCATGCCAATTTCACATACCTCTCCAAATACGGCATCTTCGATTATCGCGGCGGTGGACGTTCCTCAGCTCGTGAAACAGCCTGTCGTGTGGCAGCTGGGGCTATCGCCAAAAAGCTTCTCGCCCATTTTGGCATCGAGGTCGTGGCTTACATCAAAGAGATCGGTGGCATCGCCATCGATGAGCCTCATTATGACTCCCCTTCCCGCATCCGTACTGCCACGCGCGACAATGTCATCTTCTGTCCCGATCCAACAGCTGCGAAAAAAATGATCGCCGCGCTGGATCAAGCTAAAGAAGAGGGCGACTCGCTCGGCGGCGTCATCGAAACGGTTGCGTTTCACCTGCCGATTGGGCTGGGCGATCCGGTCTATGAAAAACTCGAGGGCAATCTGGCTCAAGCTATGTTATCGCTCCCCGCCACTAAAGGCTTTGAAATCGGCTCAGGATTCGCTGCCGCCCGTATGCGGGGCTCTGAGCATAATGATGCCTTTGTCGTCGATGATAAGGGGCATGTATCGACCGCCACTAACTTTGCCGGCGGCACCTTGGGTGGGATCAGCACAGGACTACCTCTGATTGCCCGTGTCGCCTTTAAACCGACCTCCAGCATTAAAAAGCCGCAAAAAACCGTCAATCTCAACAAGGAAGCCAAAGAGTTCAAACTCCCGGAAGGCTCCCGACATGATCCTTGCGTGACCATCCGCGCCGTACCCATCGTCGAAGCTATGACTGCCTTAGTTATGGCCGACGCACTCCTGATGCATCGCCTTTCTAAGATCTAAATCACTCATAATAAATAACTTAACGAATTATATTATTATTTTTACAAATAATAAAAATAATGTTAAAATTTAATTATTCGTTAATAATTAATAAGGAGTTTATTTTATGTCAGTTAATCCAACAAACAATAAAAGATCTACCCCTGTCGATTTGAATTCTATGGATCAAACAACAACGACGACGACGACCACATCTCAAGCCCTTGCTCAGCCTGTGATCAATCAGATCAATAATGATAATGCGACAATTGCAACACAGCCACGGAAATTTGTTCGTGTGAAAAATCGAAAAATTAAAAGCAATAGTCCAACTTCTAATCCAACCCCTAAGACTACTACTCCAACACCAAATCAAACTGTATTACAGTCAGTGGAGACTCTTTTTGAAAAAATTCGAAATCGCTTAGAAAGTAATCAGACTCATCTATTTCAAGATTCAATAAAATGTCTCGATACATTGCTAGACAGTAGCATATTAACCGAGCAACTTAGAGATGAAGCGGAAGACTTGAGAAACTGGGTACAAGATGAGATTAATGAAGAATTCACCAAAGTTACAAACCAATTAAAAGGTCTATTATTAAATTAATTAGACAGCGTTTCCGAAGCGAGGGTGTTTTTATACCGAACGTGATTCAAAAATTGGTATTTCGGCTGCGCTAAAGCCTCGGGGTTCGCCGATCGTAAATCGCCCCCATATTTCTAATATTGGGCAATTTACGATCGGTGAACCGCGAGAACTTTTCGCGTCAGCCCAAATTCGATTTTTGAATCACGTTCGGTATACATCCTCGCTTTTTTTTGTCCGCAAATTTCCCCTTCAGATTAATCTAAATTTGGGTTAAAATTTATTCTTTAAATTTTGACAGAGGGGTTTTTTATGAGCAATCCCATTCTCTTTATTCTTGACCGTCCTGCTCCCGGTAGTTTAAGTGTCATCCCCAGCGATGGTATGGATTTGATCTTTACTTCCTTAGCTAAAGATCGCATTGCCATGCATCATTTTCGCTGCTGCAGCCGTGATGCCTTATATCTTTCCAATCGTTGGATCATTACCGTAAATCGAGACCAAATTTTTTCAACTATTCCTCATCTCCTCGTCTGGACTAAAACCCTACATTCTTGGATTAAAAATCGGATTGAAGATTCAAAAGACACTCAAACTGAAACAAATTATGTTGAAGCTTATGATTCTCTTTTGCAAGAAGTGCAGAAAGTTAAAACAGTTTGCAAAGAATCTTGGGTGGATTTTCACTTAGTTCTCGATCCGGGGATTTTGGAAATAGAAAAGCTATATAATTTAAGTAAAATCATCACTTTTTTAGAGAAAGTGCAAAAAAACCTAAGTAAATTTCCAGCTGATTCAGCTAAAACCACATCTTTGGTCCAATCAAAGCTAAATGACTCTGCCTCAGGGTCATAACCATCTATAAGTTAATTACTTAGTATTAGTTGATCTATTTTGCTAAAAAATATATAATAATATATATATATAATGTTTAAAAATGTCAATTAGCGGTTATCAGAAAATCTATTGCTCGAATGGAATTAACTTTTTTTGCGAAGAATCGCAAATTTCAGAAGTTAAAAAGGCAACTCTAGTAGAAATTTTCAATAAGATCAGCCAACAACAATCTGTTGGCGCTGACAAAAGGATGAAATTCCATTTAGTCAAAGATCAGAAAGATTATCTTCTAATTGTGGACGTGCATCAGCAAGACCCACAATCCTATGTTCTGAAGAATTTGGAGCTCTGCTCTTATACTGAAAATGCAAAAAGAACTGAGAAGGAATTCTTAAAGGCCATCCAAAAATATCCCAAAATCAAAGAAGAAGAGGAAGTAGCTTCCCCTAAACCCATTTCATTAGATTTTGGCGTTCGGTTAATTCTCAGTGCTGAGATCAAAAGCGGAATTAAAGGAGAGCGTGGAGAAGATCACTGCATTTCTCCAAGGAAACTGTATACTTGTTTACAAATGAAGAAAGATGAAATCCGTAAATTTCCTGAACATTGTGAAGAAGAATTAGATTTCTACTTCATAGACCGGGGAAAAATCTTGAACATCTTTGGAAAGAAGTTCAAAGAAGGCGCTTCGCATAGTGTAGTTATCTACACAGCTTATACCCTATCTTACTCTTCATTTAAGAATCGCTTTAATCGTTTATCTAATGTGCAACTTCAAGATCGGATCGACTCTTTCCCAGAAATCACGTTCGGTATAGACAAAAAGTAACTCAGGACTTAAATTTGCCCGCTAAAGTGGGCGATAAATGTCGGCGATTACTTACTTCTTGCCCGATGAAACTTGGTTGCAAGTTTTGCTGTATCTTACACCAGATCCCTCTCATAAATCTGTATGCAAAAAATGGCGGCATTTAGCTGTAGAAGTTTGTAAAAAAACAGTCTGCGATGTTTTTATAATTCCCGTACGCCGAGACTATGTTTCGAAGATCGAATTTCCCCTCAATTTTTTTACAACGCATAAGGTTAAAGTACTTGGCGAGAATAAATTGCCAGCTATACATGACCTTTCAAAATATGAATCCCACATCCACTACGCGATCAAACTCAATATCACATGTTTGAGTGGTCAGATTAAAACAGATGTGCAGGCTAAAGCAGCCTGGGAAAATGCTCAATTTAAAAGAAACCGCGGATTGCAACATCTCATCGATGACGTTCTCAAAAAGTTTCAAGATTTGGAAAATTGGCCGAAATGCTAGCATCAATCCTTTAAAAAAAAGGGACACGATGCGCGCAACACTCCTCGCTTTATTACTCACTGCAAGTCTACACGGTAGGCAAATACCGATTACCGATATTTTCCTCCAAGAAACTCTGCACCATTATTCAATTCAAACATCTCATGGAGAAATTGCCGTATGGGATACGGGTGGAACGGGCAAGCCTGTGCTTTTTATTCATGGTAATTCGTCGTGCAAAGAACTTTTCCTACGTCAATTTGAGAGCGATCTTACCCAGCAGTATCGCTTTATTAGTATCGATTTGCCCGGGCATGGACATAGTGAGCGCGCAAAAGAGCCTGAAAAGACCTATAATCTCACTGGTTATGCTGAGACTGTGATTGAAGTGATTGATCAACTCAAATTGAAGAATCCAGCTGCGCTAGGTTGGTCTTTGGGAGGACACATCTTGCTCAGTACGCTGGAAAAGGGACAATCATTTTCAGGAATCATAATCACGGGGACACCGCCGATTGAGATCTCTTTTCAAGGCTTTCTTCGCGGCTTTCTTCCCCAACCAAGGATGGCTATTCTTTTAAGCCAAACGCATTTTTCTAAGGATGACGCGAAGCGGTTTGCCACTTATGGCTTCGATGTCGATCTTAAGACATATCCTTTTATTGTTGAGGCGGTGGAAAAAGCAGATGGCAATGCTCGTACATATCTGACCGCATCGCTTAAACAACACATCGGTGGAAATCAGAAAGCAATCGTTGAAACGAGTGACACTCCCCTCTGTATTATTCAGGGTAAAAATGAGAAAAGTGTAAATAATGAATATCTACTCAACGAGATCCATTACAAAAATCTCTTCAACAATCACGTGTATGTAATTGAAGACAGCGGTCATGTCTGTTTTTGGGAGCAGCCGGAGGAGTTTAATCGAATATTGGGTGAGTTTCTCTCACAGCGTTAATTGAACCTGCATTATCGCTTATTAGAGGAGCGGTAGATGCCAATTGCGGTATCACAATTTTTCCTTGCGCCGTACGCAATAAATGCGAGATCCCAGCGCCAAATAATCGTTGATTGTTTTTCAAAATAATGCCGCCATCCATGCCGGTATCAGTGCCATTTCCGGGAAAAACATAGATCACATCATTAACACTCGAATTGTTTTGAGCAGCCAAGAGAGTACTGAAGGGGAATTCAAAAGTCCCATTGGAACTACTCAGGTTATCGACAAACCAAAAAACAAAAGGTTCATTGGTATTCGGATTGATCGCTTTAGTATGCTCGCGACGCCTGTCGACTACGATGATCTCATTACGATCTACGCGCTGAACAACTCTTTTTCCCATTGCTATTTGATGTTCGCACGAGCCATTCTTTCTGCTTTTTTTTCTCCCCCCAAAAGGATAGATCAAACTGACTTCTCCTTGAACAATGCCGTGGAAAAGGCTGTCATATGAGCCGCTAACTTGCAGACGAACATAGTCGGTGATCTGCGAAGAGAATCGAATCTCTCCTCCGATTGAATGTTTGTTTCCTCATTATCTTTCTCTAAAACATGAACTCCAGCCTCTGCGTTTAACCCTGTCATCGCAAATTCTTGCTTTCGAGAAAGGATCAAATGATTGCCCTTAAAGCGATGGAATTCCGTATCGAAAAAATGGCTTCTTTTATTGCCTACGGGCGCATAACCATTGATGCGAAAATCCCATAATCTTCCTAACGTTTCCAGCCCGACAGAAATTTGGTTATAATGTGTTTTATGGGTCTTTCGATAATCGTAATAAGCATTGATGCCCCAGACCCTGGATTTCACATAACGCAATCCAAGCCCCGTATTTAACGCCGGCTCGCCATCGTTAAAGATATGGCCTCGAAGGTCTAAAAACGGCACCCATGTCTGATCTAAGAACCGAGAAAGAGTAAAAAATCCTCCGATGGTTGTATAACCTTGATCGTAACCTACACCATTGGCTTCAATGTGCCGCGCTTCTATTCTGGCAGGCCGTGGTGTAGGTTGACAATATTCTTCCTTCGGAGCAATCGGTTCGAAAGAAATACGACTACTAGAGTAGGAAAACACAGGAACAAAAAGAAATGCGGCCGTTAAGAAAGATTCCGCCAGGGCTATTGACTTATTTTGCATGTCGGATTTAAAGGAAGTATTTGATTTATTTTTATCAAACCCTTCAATTTCCAGATAGATTTTTTTACACGAAGTGAAAAATTTTTCCTAATCTTCATCTTTATTTTTTGATTTGGAAAAAAATAATTCTGATTATATCCAAAATAAAGAGCTAATTAAAATGACAAAAAGTCTTTATCTCAAGTTTATAGTTGCTTCAACCGGGTCCCGTAACCATTGCTCACAACCTGTCGGAAAGATGAACCTATCCGAATAAAATTTTGGGCAAAGCAGCGCTCTATGATTGATCAATTAGGGCCAATGGACGTTGTCTGCATCATGGCGGAAAATGCACAGGTTGACCTTGCGGCGCGAACTGAAACTGCCGCTATCTCGTAGTTAATAATATTCTTGGGAAAAATTACCTTGAGTGAATTTAGAAGGAAAGTAAGCATCTAGAATCTGTTGAAATGAAGAAAACACAACTTCGTCTCTTCCAAACTTAGACACAAATATATCTTTGGTTAAACACATATAATGATGAACGCAATAATCCTCTGGATGATACTTTCCGTTTTCCCCAAAATTAGGCGTTTGCCCTGTCATTGAATAAAAACTACCAGGTGTGTGCTTAGCTTCTCTGTAGTTGTCTACTGCGCGTTCACCCCATTTATAAGTATATGTGCCTTCTTTTCCATGCTGTAAATAGTAGGAAAACCGTTGACAATCGAAAGTAAAGCGATTGTTACTGTAATATCCGTTATGATCTACAGTTTCGGCATTTATCTCTTTACGGAAAATTTCAAAATCAGTCGAAAAATAATGGATCAATCTCTGAATGTGATATGATTCGTCTGCTTTTAATACAGTTTTATTTGTTCCATCATCGATGACGACTTGGCTGATGCTTCCATATTTTTTTACATTGATAGGGGGTTTGTGAATTTCGTTTTTTTCACTTTCTGTGGAAACCAAGCAAAGGCTGTAGTGTTCCCAAATTCCCTTACTGTCTTTTGATTTCATGATTTTTGTTGTGTCGACAAGTAAATAGGGCTTAATAAACTCTTCAACTTTTTTTTGTGCCTGGATCGGTTCGTGAAGTTCAGATTTCTCGGGAGACTCAAATTGGGCGAGCTGTGCTTGAATCTGTTTCTTTTTCTCTTCGACTTCTCTCAGAGACTTCAATAATTCTTGTTCCTTTTTATTTAACTCATCCAGTTGTGATAAAAGATTGCTTTTCTGTTGCTTCATCACAGGAACGGTTGTTATACGATCGTATTGCGTGCAATTAATTTCACTTTTAACATTAAACGTTACAGCCATGTTAACTCTCGTTTTAATTAATCAATATTATAAATTAAATAGTAATTTAATTATATTAAAAATATTAGATTATTAATTTTTAACGACTTATAGTCTGTTTAAGGCTCTGCCTGAAATCTCCGAGTTAGAACTCTACCTACTACGGGGATTCCAGGAATGAGCTGGCCATCATAACCCGTGGGAATTGGTACCTATCAAATAGATTAAAGTATCCATCTTTGCCAAAAAATCGCAAGCCATCGAGTATGCCTGATATTCCAGGCAGCTCGCTCTGGTAGACGTTAGCTAATTGCTTTGTCGCTGCGAGAAGTTTTGGTTCAGAGTTACCGACGGCAATCCCTTTAAGTCCGGTTTGGAATAGCGAGAAGTCGTTGAGGGAATCCCCTGCCGTAATCACGTTTTCATGATCGATGTTTAAATGAGCGAGAAGATTTAAAAGTGTAGGGCCTTTGCCCACGCCTTTGGGAACGATATCCAAATACATATCGAAGGATTTGATGATATCAAAACCCCCTTCACGAATTTTTTGCAGTGTAGCTTCCTGAAGTAGATCGGGATCGTAGTAATACGCTACGCGGTAGGGAGGGTTAATGGGCTGCAGCTGAAGACCCGGTTCACCACGGAGTAAATCCTTGATTTTGGTATTGCTGGCATTCCATTTTTCAATGATCGGATTTTGCAGGGCGTCAAGGATCTGAAAATAGCTGCCGTCAATCACTTCGGTACCGTGGTCGCCGATAATAAAATGGGGCTGAGGGAGGTAACCACTTTTGCAAAATTGTTCGACGACTTTAATCGGCCGGCCAGTGACGTAAATCAAACACACCTCATCGCGCAAACGGCTAAATTCTGGGTAGAATGCCTGTTTGAGCTCTGGATGACCTTCAAAAAATGTCCCATCTAAATCTGTAGCCAGCGTTAATTTATACATTCAATGTCTCTATGGAAGTTTGTTTTCGTTTGGTTTTGGCGCGGAGTTTTTCCAAGTAAATGTAAATGATCGGTGTGATGTATAGCGTTAAGAATTGTGAGAAAAGCAGCCCGCCCGCGATAACGAGCCCAAGCCCTCGGCGCGTCTCTGATCCAGATCCGATGCCGATTGCGATCGGGAGGGCTCCCATGACAGCTGCGACAGTGGTCATCATGATCGGGCGGAAACGGATGAGGCACGCTTCGCGGATGGCTTCTGCTGAGGGGCGTTCATGCTTACGTTGGAGATCAAGGGCGCAGTCGACCATCATGATCCCATTCTTTTTGACGATACCAACCAAGAGTAAGAAACCGACCATGCTGTAAAGCGATAGTGGTTCGCGAAATGCTAGGAGGGTGAGAATACCGCCGAGACAAGCAAACGGCAAGGAAGATAGAATGGTTACCGGATGAATGAAGCTTTCATAGAGGATGGCAAGAACGGCGTACATCGCCACAAAAGCGAGAATCAGCAATAGAATTGTGTCACTACTGGTCTTATTGACCATTTCCGCCACACCCTCGAGTTTACCGGAAACCGACGTGGGAAGCGTATCAGCAGCGATCTTCTTCAACTCTTCAAGAGTATCTGCAAGTGGGGCATCTTTGGCGACATCAAAGGACAATGTGATGGAAGAAAGAAGATCGAGATGTTCGATGCTTTGCAGACCTACGCCTTCTTTCCAAGCCGCAACTGACTTTAAAGGAACCGATGCACCGCTGGGGGTTTTTAGATAGAGTTTCGCCAATGCAGCGGTATTTTTCTGGAAACGGGGATCGAGCTCAAGATAAACGTGGTACTCCTCTCCCCCTCTTTCGATTTTGCCGATGTTACCGCCGGCATAAGCATGCTGTAGCAGCGATTGGATCATCTGGCGGGTCACACCCAGTTTTTCGATTTGTTCTTCGAAGACATTAACTTCTAGTTTGGGGTCATCCGTTTTAATGCTGAGATCGGGATTGACAAACGCCTTGTTAGTTGTGAGTTTGCGTTTTAAGGCTTCAGCTGCCAGGCGCACTTCCTCGAGATCGGAACCTTTGAGCGCAAATTGATATTTATTGCGTGTAAAACCTCCACCGCCCCCTCCGGAAATGAGCTGCATGCCGCGCATAAAGGCTTGAATGCCTGGAATGCCATTAAATTTGGTTTGAAATTCAGTGACCAGCGCGGATTGGGCTGCGCGGTTATTTTTACCGACAAGGCTGATCAAATAGATATAATAATCTTTAAAATTGAGGGTGACAAGGGTATCGACAGCCGGGTGTTTTTGGACGATGGCGTTGAGCTTTTCCTGATATTTTTCGGTGTCTTTTTTCGATAGACCGCTGGGCATCTGCACAAAGCTCCAGATGAATCCTCGGTCTTCCTCAGGAAACAGATTGATCGGCAGAAAACGAAACAGCATGACAGCCAGCACTGCGCAAGCGAGCGCCCCTGATAGCGTTGTTTTACGGTGGTTTAAGCACCAATTAAGAGTACGCTGATAAAATTTAAGCAGGAAAGAAGTTTTGGTAGGTTCTGCTCGATGCGAGGCGTATTTGCTGCACAGCATGGGAATTAAAGTGAGAGCTACAAATCCCGAGACGAGGATCGAAATCGCAAGGGTCACACTAAATTCGCGGAACATCTTGCCGGTAATATCTTGCATGAACAGCATGGGAATGAACACGGCGACAAGCGACAGAGTCATCGACACGACGGTAAAGCTAATTTCTTTGGACCCGGTCAGCGCCGCCTGCATGGGGGTGAGCCCTTTTTCTTGATGGCGGACGATATTTTCCAAGACGACAATCGCATCATCGATCACAAATCCCATCGCCAGGGTCAACGCCAACAGCGATAAAATGTCGATGTTGTAGTTTAAAAAATGCATGATAATGAAAGTACCGATCACAGACAGCGGAAGTGCTGTGGCGGCGATCACCGTTTCGCGAAGACGCCGCAAAGAGAAAAAAATCACGCCGACGACCAAGGCAAACGACAGAATTAGCGACCATTCGACATCTTCGATGGCCTCTTTGATCCAGCTGGCTTTGTCGAACCAGATCTCGAGATGCATCGTCGGGGGAAGTTCTTTTTGAATCTCGGGGATCGCCCGTTTTAGATCTTCTGAAATCTTAACCGCATTGGCGCCACTTTGTTTCTTTATTCCGAGGATGACAGCCAGATTATCTTTGTCTCTGGTTAAATGGTGAAACACTTCGTCTGACTCAAGTCCATCAAATACATCGGCGATTTCTTTAAGACGGACGTCATCTTTAATCAGTAAGTTGCGGAATTCAGCGGCTGATTTGAGTTGACCGGGAACGGAAAGGGTGAATTTGCGACCGGCGGTTTCCAAAATACCCAGAGGTAAATTGCCGGTAGCTTGGGCGACAGCGCTCCGCACTTCATTGAAGCTTAAGTTGCGGGCTGCCATCAGTTCCGGGCTAATTTGAATTCGAAGCGCATACGGCGAACCGTACACTTCAACTTTGCCAACCCCGTCCATGCGCGCGATTCGCTGCTCAACACGGGTATGGGCATAATCGTACATTTCTGAAAGGGTTGATGAGCCAGAAGTTAAAACAAGGTAAATGATGCTCTCTTGATGGGCATTGGCTTTGCTGTAGGTAGGGCTTTGATCGAGATCATAAGGCAGGGCATATTCCGCTCGTTTAAGGGCCGCTTGAATATCTTGGCCCGCCTCGTCGAGATCGCGATCGAGTTCAAATAAAATTGTGATCCAGCTATAGCCGCGGCTGCTTTGCGAGGTGATGTGTTTAACGCCGTTGATGTTGATGAGCTCTTTTTCGATAGGGGTGGTGATAGTGCGCGCCATCACCTCGGGACTAGCTCCTGCATAGGAAGTGCGAACCATGATTACGGGATAATCGACATTGGGCATGTCAGTGACAGGCAGCCGCTTGAAAGCAACGGCGCCTAAAATCAAGATGACCGCCATCAAGATAAACGTCATCACCGGGCGTTTAATAAACGGATGAGAGACGTT
Source organism: uncultured Verrucomicrobiae bacterium (assembly GCA_963839895.1). GTDB lineage: Bacteria > Chlamydiota > Chlamydiia > Chlamydiales > Rhabdochlamydiaceae > CAJCIW01. The sequence continues at coordinate 606,902 of CAWIWQ010000001.1, read as the reverse complement.
CATGATCGCACTTCCTCAATTTTCGAGCCGACAAACAAACGGAGTTGTCCTTCAGTCACGACCTTATCTGTGGGAATTAACCCCTCTTCAATCACGATTTGTCCTTTTTCCTCAGGCCCGAGTTTGACATTGCGAATTTCAACTGTATTATCTTCTTTCACGGTGAACAGATAGGGACCGTTTTGATTCGTCTTAATCGCCCGCATGGGGACGAGCAAGGCTTGTTCTTTTGTGCCAAAAAACAGGTGGACACGCACTGATTGACCTGGCCAGAGAGGTGTTTGCGTTTTCGATAATGTCGCAGAAGCAGCGAGCATGCCCGATTTTTCATTGATGGCGTGATCTAAAAAAGTGACTTTGCCGATCGCGATGCATGCATCATCCCCAGCAGCGTAAATTTTGACGGCAGGAGATTCGCTGATGAGGTTTTGCAGTTCTTTTTCCGTGATTAAAAAATCGACCGACAATGGTTCGGTTTGAGTCAAAGTGACAAGTGTAATAGCCCCTGAAACTAAATTGCCCTGTCCGAGTGCGCTCTTACCGGTAAATCCTGCAATCGGTGCCGCGATGCGGCAATGCTCTAAGTCCAGCTCAGCAGCGGCAAGACGGGCTTCATCGACGCGGACCATTGCTTCGTGCAATGCGACCTGCGTCTCGAGCTCATCCCATTCAACTTTTGAGATCAAATCTTGTTTCGTGAGGCTTTTATAACGGGCTAATTTCTTTTTGACATTGGCCAGATGGGCTTGATTTTGACTGAGTTGCCCTTTTACTTCTTGAACGCGGATCGAATAGCTTGTGTCCTCTAGGGTATACAAGGGAGCGCCTTCCTCAACCCACTCCCCTTCTTCAAAATGGACCTGCTTGATGATTCCGCTTACCTGCGGTTTCACCTCAGCTGAGCGCGAGGGTTTAACAACGCCCATCGCCTCAAAATACAGCGGTACGTCGCGCACTTCCACTTCAGCCGTTTGAACAGGGACAGGCGGCATTTCAAAAGCTTTTTCCGATTTTTTATCTCCACATCCAGCGATTACAATCGCTAAGGCAAGGAGTGAAATATGTTGTTTCATTGATGTAAACTCCCAGTGGCAAATGCCAATTGCGATAATGAGACCAGCCACTGTGTGCGGGCTTGGGCTTTGCGCGTACGGGCATCGGCCAGATTGCGCTGCGTCTGCAGCAGGTCAAAAATATTGATCAACCCGACTTTATAGCCTTCCAATGAACAATCGTAAGCGCGGAAGGCGTCGGAAAAAAAATCTTCGCTATAATCGAGGGATTCTCGAGCGGCTTTAGCTTGCTCAGAAAAACTTAAGACCTCTAACGCAACTGCATTATGCAGTTCTTTAAGTTCGGCGGCGGTAAGCTCAGCATCGGCTAAGGCATGGCGGATTTGATAGCTATATTCAAACCCCTTAAAGATCGGAATATCCAGAGCTAAACTCGTGTTATAGTTATAGCCGTTGCCTTTGTGTTTGCCGTATTCGAGCCAACCGGCCTGCCCGATAGCGCGCAATTTGGGCAGGGGCGCACGTTTAGCCCGTCGCACTCTAGCATTCATCTCGTTTAGCGAGGCTTGTTTGGCCATTAAATCGGCGCGCTGGGCTTCAGCAAGGGCAAGAAGTGCCGGCATCCCCTCTTTATAGAGCTGATCGTCAATGCCGGTCGTATGGGTTTGAACGGTCAGCTTAGATTCGATCGGCAATCCCAGCGACATCATCAACTTGCCGTATGCGATCGCTGCTGCTGCCTTTTGCTGAGCCACATTCATCCGGATCTCAGAAACCGTAGCTTTAGCTGTGGTGTAATCATTTTCTGAGCGAAGCCCTGCGCAACGCAATTCATCGGCGGCCCCTAAAATAGTCTCAGCATCTTCCAGAGAGCTCTTACGCGTATCGAGCAGCTCTTTAGCATTGAGATATTCGTAATAATTTTCCGCTACCTCAGAAATCACTTTTTGGAAGGCAAAATCGGCCCACCATTTCGCTGCTTTAAGCCCTTCTTTGGCGGCACGAATCGTCGCGCTCCGCTCGCCAAAATCCAAGAGGAGATAATTCAAATTGATTTCGGCGCCATAATTGGTGAACACCGTGTTTGGCCCATTGGGGAATTTCACTTCGCGCGCATGAGTGAGAGAGCCTTGACCATTGAGATGGGGATAGAGGGGGCTTTTAGAGATGCCGACATTTGCTTGCGCGCGCTTGACATTCGCCCAAACTTTTTCCGTTTCCGGATTATTTTTCAAGGCGATATCGATCAGCTCAGTCAAACTCAACTCATCTGCACATACAAATGCGTACGGAAGTAATAAAAAAAACAACAGGCGCTTCATAGTCTACGAGATATTAACCCAACTTATCCCCTATCTGTCAAGAAGATGTGGATGCGATTTTTGCCATATTTTTGAGGCCAAATTTTAGACATACTTGAAAAAGTAGGCTAAATTTGACCGCAAAAACAGGTCAAAGAAGCGCGCCGCAGATGCTTGGCTAGTAGGGGACAAGTTGGGTTATTAGCAAAAAACCTGGATTATTCGGAAAATTTTTTTAGTGAAGATAATGACTGCATATATAAAAATTAATTCGATTTCTTCAACGGAGGACGTCGCTATGACACAAAATGTATTGGTACGTATTCCAGCTCGAGTAATCCCGATGATGATCATCGGATATTATATTTCTCACTGCGCTCAAGAAGTTTCAAAGAAAAAAGTAGAAATCTTCGCCACGGGGATTTTTGCTACCGCTGCGGCACTCGGAGCTTGGGGTACGAGCTGCTTATTCGAGTATGAAACAATGGGAAATTGGTGTGGAGATGATCCGATTCCGAATGCCGCGGTCTTGAATATTTTATCAGGGATGGTGCTTGCAACGGGAGTTTACACACTGAATGTCAAATATCACTGTTGCTGAATATGAACCTATCTCAATTTTTAGACATACTTGAGAAAGTGGGCAAAACTTGGCGGGAGTAGGCGACAAGCTGGGTAATAACCCAACTTATTAAAATTTTTTTAGTGAAGATAATGACTGCATATATAAAAATTAATTCGATTTCTTCAACGGAGGATCATTTTATGACACAAAATTTGGAACTAACAACACAACCCCAAAACATGGAAGTGGGTCTGGAACTTTTTCAAAATCACCCTGCGGCAAATGGATTAAATTTCAGCCGAATAGGTCAACTCATCGCCAACAATATTTCCCGGTATGCTGTAGAAACTAAACACCTTTTGAATGATAAAAAAACGGAATTAGCCGCGACTACGATTATCATCGTTGCATCGGGAGTTGCAGGCTGGGGCGCAGGGTGTTTTACCGATCCAAAAACGATGGGAGACGCCTGTGGAAGTAGTCCCTTTTCGACCGGTGTTGTACTGGAAGTTTCAGCTGCAATTGCCTATGGAGTTGCAATTTTCATACTCAATTCTAAATACGATTGCTTTAAATAAAAATTTAAATTGAGGAATTTTGCCCTGCTTTTTTAAATAAGCTATGTTTTATAGCTTTGCCCTGGTATTCTTCCTGCCTTAAGTCAACACAGAGTATTATGGATTTTAAAGAACACAGTTTACATCCTAGCATCCTTAAAGCTATCGAAGAAGCCGGGTTTCTCACGCCGACGCCGATTCAAGAACAAGCTATTCCTGAAATTTTAAAAGGCTCCGATCTGCGTGCTTCGGCACAGACAGGCACAGGCAAGACTGCTGCCTTTATCCTCCCTTCGCTGAACCGCTTATGCACCCCCTCAACATTGCCCGGGAAAGGCCCACGAGTCCTGATTTTAGTCCCTACCCGCGAACTCGCCATGCAAGTGGCCGTCGAAGCGAAAAAGTATAGCAAACACTGCACCCGCGTTAAAACTATTTGCATCTATGGTGGCGCCCCTTACCCTCCCCAACAGCGCGACCTCAAACAGCACCATGAAATCCTCGTTGCTACGCCGGGTCGTTTGATCGACCATATGGAGTCGGGCCGCATCGATTTTTCACGAGTGGAAATGTTAATCCTCGATGAAGCTGACCGAATGCTCGACATGGGCTTTATCCAGCCAGTCGAACAGATCGCTGCTGCGTTGCCAAAAACTCGCCAAACATTGATGTTTTCCGCTACACTCGCCGGGAGCGTGCTCAAATTCTCCAATCGCTTGCTGAAAAATCCCGTGGAAATTCGCATCACACCAGATCGCGTTAGCCATGAAAATATCGAACAACGTTTGCACCGTGTCGATGGATTGGAACACAAATACCGCTTACTCGACCATCTACTAAGCGATCCTACCCTCAATCAAGCGATCGTCTTCACAGCGACCAAACGGCAAGCCGACCAGCTCGTCGATAAACTCGCGCGCTTGGGCCGCAACGCCAAAGCATTGCACGGCGGTATGAATCAACGCCAGAGAACGCGAACGATTAAAGAGATGCGCCAGTCGGAATTTGATATTCTCGTCGCGACCGACGTCGCCGCGCGTGGTATCGATATTCAGACGATTAGCCACGTATTTAATTTTGACCTGCCGCGCAATACGGAAGACTACGTCCATCGCATAGGTCGCACAGGACGTGCGGGAGCTACAGGCGTCGCCCTTTCCTTTGCTGCATCGCGCGATATGTCGCTCGTCCGGCAAATTGAAAAATTTACGGGACAGCGCATTGAGCCGCACCAAGTTCCCGGAATGGAGCCTAAACCGGAAAGTAGCGCGCCGAAAAAACCGTTTCAACAGAAGAAAGACTTTCGCAAAGGAAAGCCAAACCACTTTAAATCAAAACCCCGTCGCTGGTATCCTTAAAAAAAATAAACCACTGAGAATAGAGGGGCAGCTTCGCCGCAATCTCGGTGGTTAATGAACAAGGAAATGTCAATGCAACAGACAAAAGATCTAGTGCTTAATTACTTCAACTCATGGCAGCAGCAGAATTGGGATCAATTGCGCGACTGTCTAGCAGAACATTTTTCACTCGACTCATTGTCAATGGGATTTAACAATCGCGATGAGTTTGTCGAATTTTGTAAAAACGGTCCGAAATGGTCCGATGTGAAACTACTCGACTCACTCTTTTCTGATTCGCAAGCGACTCTTCTTTATGAAGGCGTAACAGATACTGGGCACAAGATCCGCGTGGCGGAGTTCCTGCGCCTAGATAGCAATAAGCTGATCAAATCTTCAGTTTGCATTTCTTTAGCCAATTAATAAATTTGGGAAAAGAAATAGACCACTGAGATTTTTTTCTCTGTGGTTTCTCTTCTCTGTGGTGATGATTTTTTTTACCACAGCAATAAGCTGATCAAATCTTCAGTTTGCATTTCTTTAGCCAATTAATAAATTTGGGAAAAGAAATAGACCACTGAGATTTTTTTCTCTGTGGTGATGATTTTTTTTTACCACAGAGATAAGAAACCACAGAGAAAAAGAGACATGAGTGAATTCTTAATTTTTTCTCCGAACTCTGCGCTGACTCTTCTCTCGGTGATTTATTTCAATCGAAGTTTTTTGGGGTTTGACGCAAAGATTTCTTTTCCGACTGCTGCTTTTTTGCAGCTAACATCTTCTCTTTGCTTTTGCGTGAACGACGACGTTTTTGCCTGCGGATTTTTTCGATCATCTGCTGGCGTTCTGATTTCTTATTCTCGATTTTTTCCTCGAGCCGCTCACAGAGCTCTTTTCGAGCATAGTAGCGGTTCATCTCGCGCGATCGATCCCGTTGACATTTGATCTCAGTTCCCGTTGGGATGTGTTTAATATAAACGCAAGATGAGGTTTTGTTGATCTTTTGTCCGCCTCGACCAGAACCGAGGATGAACTTCTCAATCAAGTCCCCTTCTTTGATTCCTAAGCGCTCCATCCGCAAATACAACTCATCAAATTTTTCTTTGCTAATCATGGTGTTTTCTATAAACTTCTAAAAATAAAGCAAATTTAGATTCAAATCCTTCATCTTTTGACCAACGACGAAGTTCATCGAAATCAATTTTTCGATCTCTACAAACTTCAACTGCTTGTTGTAAAGCTTGTTTGTCTCCCCAATGATAAAAACTGGCCAAACGATCTTTTATGCAATCTAGCGGTCGCAACAACTTCAATGATCCAAAAGCAGTTTTTATTTCTTCAAACTTATGGACAGCTTCATGCCCTACAGCTACAGGAGGACTGACGAATTCGATTAAATAGGGGCAATCGGGATGGCAAAAATGCTTACCTTTTTTATAGAATCCTAATTTCTCCAAGGATTTTTTCACTTTGTCCATATCTTCATAGGTAATGTAGTCAAGATCATAAGAAAGATAGCGATTTTCTGAATAAATTGTCACACATGCTCCGCCGACTAAAATAACATCTATTCCATCAGCTCGCAAAGTTTCGGAGGTCAATATCGCAAGATCTTGTACATCGATTGTTTTCCAATCAATTTTTTTCATAGTGGTTTTCCAGCCCGGCGAGGTCTTTTTCTAATAAAAGGCTCATAGATCTTTTCTTTTATTTCTTCCGGAAGAAATGAATAGGCTTTTTGAACAAAAGCTTGAAATTCGTGTAAGAAAGGATAACGCGGATTCCATTGATACACTCGAGTTTTTCCTTCTTTAAAGCTCACGATTATCCCTTGTTTTTCTAAGCGGCCAAGTGCATTTTGTATACCGAAAAGGGGAAGTCTGAATTGTCTTTGCAGCAGGGACGCATAACAGCTTTCGTTTGCAATCAAATAAAAAAGGATCTTTTCGATGATTTTACTTCCAAATAACGCTTCAAACATATCCACCAACCTTATTAGTTATATTACCAAAACTATTGGTAAGTGTAAATCTAATAAAAATATATCTTTGATTATCAGGTGTTTACGGTTTGCCCAGATTTTTTAATGTGCGGAAGTGGGAGCTGATCGCCGCAAAAAAGGATGGGCTTTCGTTATACGGGAGCCCGAATTCTTGTGCGGTCGCCCTCACTATCGGAGAGAGCTTATGCAGATGCATATGACAAATATGAGGGAAAATGTGGTGTTCGATTTGAAAATTTAAGCCACCAAAAAGGAAATGGACCAAGCGATTATTAATGGCGAAATTAGCTGTCGTGGCGAGCTGATGTTTTAAAAAACTATTCTCGATTTTTCCTTCTTCATTGGGCAGGGGAAAATCGACGTTATCGACGATATGCGCGAGCTGAAAGATGACAGTCAGGGTTAAACCCGCAGCAGCCATGTAGCTTAAATATCCTAAGAGGACAACCCACCAAGCATAAGGAAGCACGAGAATAGGCAAGGCGACGAATAACAAGAGGTGGATGAGCTTGAAGCCAATCAGCAAGAAAATTTCCATATTGGACGGATTGCCTGGCGCTTGATTCTTATATCTTAGGATATTGTAGATCCGTTTCACATCGGAATAATAGACCCACCTGATCAAATTAAAGCAGTAGAGGAAGGGCGCATACCAATGCTGAAAGCGATGAAACCAATGCCGCGGGGCTTTAGGGCAAAGTCGCATGACGTAAGGAACGCCTAAATCGGCGTCGTGTTCGGCGATATTTGTGAAAGTATGGTGATCGACCGTGTGTTCTTTCTTCCAATAAAAGGAGCTGGCACCAAATAAATCCATGATCAAGCCGAGCATTCGGTTGCCGGGTGTTGTCGCAGCGTAAGCCCCATGCAGGGCATCATGAGCAATGTTCATTGTGCCGACGGAGATCGCAAACCCAAAAAACACAAATAAGCCGAAAAAGCCAATGGCTCCCCAAGGGTTTGCTAAAATCAGGGTATAAGTGGTTGCGACCAACAGACAATAAAAAATTGATTTTAAGTACATCCAGAGATTGGCTCGAGGAGATAGATCCCTTTCTTTAAAGAAATGACTAACTCTTTCCCTCAAAACAGTCGTGAAATCACGGCCTTCTTCTTTGATAAAAGCGATTTTTTTTTCACTAAGCATAGCATCTCACCCGTCAATCGTGTGTTAGGAAAGCATACTTGAAAATCGACCTTAAGTCAACTAAAGGTAAAATTTTTATTTTCAAAAAAACGTTTCCAAAGTAAAATTTCATGAATGAATTTTCTTACTTACAGTGTTTAGCGAATCTTTTAGTAGTTGTAAGCTCTTTAATATCAGTTAATTACGCACTATAGAATCGAGCTCTAATCGAATCGAGATTAATTTGAATAGGTCTTGGGCAGTGACAAGACCGATGAGCTTTTTGCCTTTAACGACAAATAGACTGGGCATATCGGTTTGATTAAGCAAATTGAGCGCCTCTAAGGCGCGAGTTTCAGGGGTTACCGTCTTAAAATGGGAGGTGGTAATCATCGCTTTTTCTACGGTAATACCCGTCCATTCTTCATGGGGTATGGACTTAACCTCTTGCAAACTGATGTAACCGAGGAGATGTTTTTTCTCTGTGACAGGGTAAATATGATGATAGGAATGATAGACATAGTGTTCGACAAATTGCTTGATCGTGATATCGGGTGGAACGCTAATCGGATCTTTGGTCATAAATCGCCCAACTCTTTCGCCGCGCAGCTCCCGAGTGATGTAATGTTGCGTGCGAGAAGAGTTGGCAGCTCTTTGCAAAAACAGCCCCAGAATGATGAACCAAAATCCTGAGAGAAAGTGACCTGAAATCAAGGCAAAGATGCCTAAGAAGATTAACAGAAACCCAAATCCTGAGCCAATGCGTGTCGAAATGCGCGTTGCCCAACTAAAATCCTTCTTTATCCACCACAAGATCGAACGTAAAATTCGGCCTCCGTCGAGAGGAAAAGCCGGTACCATGTTGAAAAGGACGATAATGATGTTGATCAAAGCCAAATAGCCGAGCACTGCGATCCAAGGCAGTGGCCAGCCGAGACGTTCCCCCATCACCGCAAGAAAATACAAGCCGGCAGCAAGGATTACGCTTACAATGGGCCCCGCAAGGGCCATCAGAAATTCGACTTTGGGGGTACGCGGCTCTTTTTTGATTTCAGCAACACCCCCAAAAATAAACAAGGTGATTTGCGAGATGGGCAACTTGTAATGTTTAGCCACTAGCGCATGGCCCAATTCATGTAAAATGATGCAAATAAATAGACCCAGGGTGCCAGCGATCCCCATGATCCAATACATTCCTGTAGTAAAATCGGGATAGTAATAGGGAAAATACCCTACAGCGAGCGACCAAGAGAGCAAGATAACGATGAAGAACCAACTCAGGTCCAAACCGATTTTAATTCCGAATAACGTGAGGAAATTGTACTTCTTAGTGAACATCGCCTACCTTCTGTTATTTGACATGTACCAGAGATCATACTCAAGAACAAGGTTTTTTTTATTTTTTTTAAGCGACTGATTATTAAAGACTTATTTTTTATTAATTACTTATTACATAATTAATAGTCTTTATGTCATAATAAGGGCATGAAGAAGCAAGAATCAAAGAAAATCAATCAGACTTTCTCAATACCTGTTGATGTTTCACAAGAACTGCATACTTATGTCAAAAGACGCGAAATGAGTCAATTTGTTACTGATGCTATTCGAAAAGAATTAGCATCTAAAAAAGAAGGCTTAAGGCAAGCCTATCAAGCTGCTAACAAAGATCAAGGTCAAAGAGAAGCGATGGTTGAGTGGGAAAATACCTTAAATGATGGATCTGATGAATGGTAAAAAAAAATGATTTCCCAAAACGTGGAGAAATCTTTTGGGTCAATCTTGACCCATCCGTTGGAGCAGAAACAAAAAAAACACGGCCCGCTTTAGTTGTTTCTAACGATATTGGCAACGAGATGGCTAACATAATCATGGTTGCACCAATCACTAGTAAAGTCAAAAATATCTATCCATTTGAAGTGAAAGTATCTGTGGATGGAAAACTGGGTAAAATTATGTTAAATCAATGCAGAGCTATCGACAAATCTCGCCTAATACGCAAAATTAATATCGTGGATCAAGAAACAATGAAATTGGTTGAAGATGCAATAAAAATTGTATTTGGCATTAGTTAAAATCAATCAACTACCTCACGCATCACCGAAATGCCAACATTTGGGTAACCTGTATCCCCGTCATAACCATTAGAGGCGCACAGACCAAAAGGTTCAATACCTACAACAATATCGGACTCTAAACAACGTGTAAGAGTAATTGGAATGGGACAGGGTTCCGATACATGGGTCCTAGAAATTTCTGAAGAACAAATGCGATTTAAAACATTAAGAGCATTCAGGGTTAAAAATCCAGGTATTTTATAGCCAATTTTCTGTGCGAACTGTTGATGTTCATTTGCAGTTAGCCCTTTCGTATCTTCTAACATAAAGTTAGTAACGGCTACTCGATGTGTTTTCTCCACAACGACTTTTTCTTGGTTTTTTTCTACTAGGGGCGCAATAAACAAAAAACCGGTGGGATTTCCCTGTTTGGGAGAGAGCGCAGACTTTCTCAATTTGGGCAGCGATAACCCATGGGGAAGGGTCAATAACGTTATTCCGGCATCCTTTTCGATTTTAAGAGCAAACATGTGTATAAGCTCTGGAATCAATTTGCGTTTATTAAGCGGCGGTAGACCTTCAAATGTAAACTGATGTACAGCTAAATCGATGTATTTTTCCCAAATTTTTTCGTCGATGATGGTCAATTTTGGAAATATTTTTTTCAAATCAAATGCGTTCCACAAACGGTCGTTGGATCCTAATTGTTTCCATTTCGTGCAAACTCGATTGACTCGGGCTAATTCCTGTGGAGACAAGAATTGAAAGACATAAGAAACAACATCATCAGGAATGATAGTCATGAACTATCCCAATAAACTAGGTTCATAATCTGCGATCCACGACTGGAGCTAAAATTTTCAGGGAATGCATCATATCAGCGAATTGAGAAAAATTTAAAGTTTGATCCGCATCAGAGAATGCTTTGTCGGGATCGGGATGGATTTCGACCATCAGGCCATCGGCTCCTGCCGCAATGCCGGCTCGAGCCATCGGCGCGACCATTTTACGAATTCCGGTGCCATGGCTGGGATCGACGATGATTGGCAAATGGGATAATTCTTGTAAAATGGGCACCGCGGCAAGATCGAGGGTATTGCGACTGTACGTTTCATAAGTGCGGATTCCCCTTTCACATAAAATGACATGGGGATTACCGGCACTTAAAATATATTCGGCCGACATTAGTAGATCTTGGTAGGTTGCGGATAAGCCACGCTTGAGCAGAATGGGATTGGGCACGTTACCGAGTTTTTTGAGCAGGCTAAAATTTTGCATGTTACGCGCGCCGATTTGGAGAATGTCGGCGTAGCGAGCTACCAGTTCAATCTGATCGGTGTCCATCACTTCCGAGACGGTTAACAGATTGTGCGCGGCGCCAGCTTTCTGTAAATATTTCAGCCCTGTTTCGCCAAGTCCTTGAAAAGCGTAGGGTGAGGTGCGCGGTTTAAATGCCCCGCCGCGTAAAATTTGACCGCCATTAGTTTTGACGGCTTGGGCACAGGCGAAGATTTGTTCTTCTGATTCGATGCTGCAAGGGCCGGCCATGATGCATAGTGTTTCACCACCGATGACGAAATGTTTGCAAGTCATTTGACTACGAGAGTTGGTGAGCTGTTTGGCTGCGAGTTTGTAAGGTTGTAATAGCGGCAAAATCTGCTGAATTTCTGGCAGCTGTCCCAGATCAACTCTTTTGTCTAGGCCAGCAACTACCGCTAAACAGTCTTTTCCCTCGCGAAGTATAGGCGAGACTTTGAGTCCCATCCATTCTAGACGTTTTTGCAAATGAACAATATCAACGTTGGGCTTGAGTATAAGTATCATCTGAACTCCTGGGGTCGATGTGTTGTGCAAGAGAGGTTAATTCTTGGGGGGAGGCTTTGCGGCTCATCGCTTCTACAAAATAGGAGCCTACGATAAAGCCGCTTGCATGTTGTAGAGCTGTTCGTGCCGTTTCTCGATCGCCAATGCCAAACCCTACAGCAATCGGTAATGAGCTGATGTGTTTGATGCGCTGGACATCTTGAGCAAAATCAGTGGGAAGCGCATTGCGGATGCCTGTGGTGCCTTTTTGACAGGCGTAATATAAAAATCCTCGGCCCTGTGCGGCAATTTCCAAAACTCTTTCATGAGGAGTGGAAGGAGAAATGATTAAAATGGGTTCGAGTTTAGAAGCGGGCATCAATTCAAAGGGTAGATCGACAATCAAAAGTCCATCGGCACCAGCTTCTTTGATTTGATCGAGAAATATGGGGCCAGCTGCAAAAATCGGATTGTAATAGCTGAATACGACAACGGGAATGTCGCTGTGTTTGCGAAAAGCGCGCAAAAAAGCAATAACATCGGCAGGTTTGGTGCCTTCTTTCAAAGAACGGGTCATCGCTTTTTGAATGACAGGCCCATCGGCAATCGGATCGGAAAAAGGCAGGCCGATTTCGAGCAGGTTCACTCCCCCGCGCACAAGCGCAAGGGCTGCTTCTAATGAATAATCTAGACCCCCATCGCCTAGTGTTAAATAGGCGATAAAAGCCGGTCCATTTTTAAAGGCATCAGAAATCATAAATCACCTCGTGCAAACAGTTGTGGCAGATCTTTATCGCCTCGACCGGAAAGATTGATTAAAATCACTTGATCTTTGGGCAGTTGCGAAGCGATTTTCATCACATAGGCTAAAGCGTGGCTCGATTCGAGAGCGGGAATAATCCCTTCTGTTTGCGAAAGCAGTTTAAAAGCAGCTAGCGCTTCTTCATCGCTAGCGCTACAGTACTCAGCGCGCCCTGAAGTGTATAATGTAGAGTGTTGAGGTCCGACAGCAGGATAATCGAGCCCTGCAGATATCGAATGAGTAGGCAGGATTTGCCCTTCAGCATCTTGCAATAAATACGTATAGCAGCCATGGAGCACACCGGGGCGCCCACTTTTAAAACGGGCGGCGTGCTTATCTCCTGTTCCTCCCGCTTCTACGCCAATGAGTTTGACGGCTGGATTATCAATAAATGCTGAAAAGATGCCGATTGCATTAGAACCGCCACCCACGCACGCGACGATAAGATCGGGAGCTCTCCCAATCTTAGCTTGCATTTGCGCGGCTGCTTCGGTGCCAATCACCGATTGAAAGGCGGCCACCATCTCAGGATAAGGCTCCGGTCCTAATGCCGAGCCTAAGCAATAATGGGAATCATCGGAGGAAAACGAATAGTCGCGCAGCGCTTCATTAACGGCGTCTTTTAAGGTCTGTGTGCCTTTATCGACTGGGATCACTTCAGCGCCAAGTAGACGCATTTTGCTGACGTTTGGAGCTTGTCTTTCGATATCGAGCTGTCCCATGTACACCACACATTTCAAATCGAGATAAGCACACGCTGTAGCTACTGCCACACCGTGCTGTCCAGCGCCCGTCTCAGCGATGATGCGCGTTTTGCCCATCTTTTTGGCTAAAAGACACTGCCCTAGGGCGTTATTTAATTTATGCGCTCCGGTATGGAGCAAATCTTCTCGTTTTAAGAAAATGCGCGGTCCATTAATGGCCTTAGCAAAGCGCGTCACCTCTGTTACAGGCGTTTCTCTGCCGGCATAATCTTTGAGATGCTGCAAGAATTCCTCTAGAAACGCTGGATCTGAGCCGAAACGCTCCCAGCTATCCTTTAAAGCCTGGATCGGCGCCATTAAAATTTCGGGTAAATAGGTCCCACCAAACTCTTTCACGACCGCACCTCTTGGATAAATTTCAAAATCAACTCTTCATTTTTACAGCCTTCTACTTCCACACCGCTTGAGACATCAACTCCATCGGGTTGACAGTGCTGAATAAAAGCGCGAACATTGTCCAAAGTTAAACCTCCAGCGAGAAACCAGGGGCTTTGTTTAGGACGAACAAATGTGCTTAAGTCTAACGTTTCACCGCTTCCAGGATTGCTGCTTTCAATGAGTAAAAAGTCTTGCGATTGCAAAGTTGCCTCTGCTTGCGGATAAAAGCGTTTCAATTGTATGGAAAGCGGACCCTGTGGTTGGTAGACCTGCACGTACTCTATCTTAAGAAAGCTGCATATCTGCTTGATTTCATCGCTTGAAGTATTGACAAATACCGCAACGGGCTTAGCTCCTGCTTGCCGAGCGGCATCGGCAATTTGATTGGCTTGCTCGAACGTTACAGAACGGCGAAAACCCGGGGTGAGAATCATCCCGATAAAATCCGCGCCGCATTTTGCTGCAAAGGAAGCGATGTGAGGGTCTTTAACGCCACAAATTTTAATCAACATTGGCAAAACTCCCGGATCAACTGCTCAGGATGGTCGCTCTTAACTAAAGCCTCTCCGACTAAAATGGCATCACAACCCGCTGTGCGCATTTTTTCCGCGTCAGCACGCGTGTGAATCCCCGACTCTGCCACTGTAACAATCGCAGGCAAGATTTGCGGTGCTAAGCGGCAAGTCGTTTCTAAAGAAACCACGAAAGTGGTTAAATCCCGATTATTGATGCCGATGATCTCGGCTCCGGCTTGTTGGGCAAACACTAGTTCAACTTCTGTGTGAACCTCAACAAGAGTTTCTAACCCTACGTTGCGCGCAATGGAGATAAACTCTTTCAATCGCTCTTGTAATACCGCTACGATCAATAACACCGCCTGTGCACCGGCGCGCGCGGTTTCATAAAGCTGTTTCTCATCGATGATAAAATCTTTGCGCAAAATCGGAATGCCGGGACATGCCGTAACCACAGCGCGTAAATCATCTAAACTGCCCCCAAAAGCCTCATCGGTTAATACCGAAATGGCTGCGGCTCCTCCAGCGATATATTGTTTTGCCAGCTGCACAGGATCAAGCGATAATGATAATGCACCTTTGGAAGGAGAACTGCGCTTAATTTCAGCGATTACTGCCAGATGCGACTGTTGTAGAGCGCGTTTAAATGTCATGGGTAAAGGCAGCTTTGCGACTTCATGTTTTTTTCGCTCTAAAATAGATGCTAAATAATCAGACATAACCCCTCCATTTTTGCAGAAGCTCTAAAGCTTTTTTCTCGCGTAAATGGGAAAAAGCCCGTTCTAATCCTTGGGGAATAGAGTCCACGATTCCATAGAGATACAGTGCGACAGCCGCATTCAGCGCAAGCGTATCCGCAAAGGGGCTGTCTTCTCCCGCTAAGGTTCGCAAAATGACCTGTGCATTATAAGCAGCATCTTGGCCGCGTAAATCTTCTATGCTACAACATTTTAGACCGTAAGAGCTGGGATCAAAAGTAAAAGGGCGAATCCCTTCTGCTGTAACTTCTAAGACTTTAGCAGGTCCCATACAGGACAATTCATCGAGACCTGTTCCGTGAAACACCCAAGAGCGGCGCGTCTTTAAGCGCATTAATACTTTAGCCACCGTCTCGAGCAGCTCTTCACTAAACACGCCGAGCATTACATGCTGTGCGCCTGCAGGATTGAGCAGCGGCGCGATGATGTTAAATAACGTGCGGACATTTAAACTGTGACGCACGGCTTTAATCTGCTTTAAGCCAGGATGAAAAGCCGGTGCAAACATAAAACCGATGCCCAGCTCATCGATGGACCTCTCCACTTGTTTTGGCGTGCACTCGATAGCAATCCCAAGCGCTTCGAGCACATCGGCAGATCCCGCTCGTGAAGAAACACTCCGATTTCCGTGCTTAGCAATTTTGACGCCACAGCTCGCCGCTAAAATCGCTGAAGCCGTAGAAATGTTCAGTGTATGCTGACCATCCCCGCCTGTCCCTACGATATCGAGCACCGGATAGGGAAGCGATACCGGAATCCTAGCAGTAAGCAGGGCTTCCACAGCTCCTTGTAATTCCTCTAGTGTCTCCCCCTTAGCACGCAAAAGCACTAAAAAAGCACTGATTTGATGCGGATCGGCGCCGTTTAGCATATTTTGAATGGCTAAATGACACTCGTCTTGCGATAAATCTTCTCGTCTTAATAATTTTTCAATTGCTTGCTTTAGCATAGCCCTGCCTCTTTCAAGAAATTGCGGATAAGCAGATCCCCTTCTGTTGTGAGGATTGATTCAGGATGGAATTGCACTCCATAGCAAGGATATGTCTGATGTTTAATCGCCATCACCACTTCTTCGGCATCTTCAGCGATGATTTCTAAACAGGAAGGAAGCGTTGACTTTTCCACCACAAGTGAATGATAGCGTCCGCCAAAACACGGTAAAGCGATCCCGTGAAATAGTCCTTGGCGTTGGTGGAAAATCGCCGATTTTTTCCCATGGATGATTTTGGGCGCGGCCACCACCTGTCCGTCAAAGGCAAGCCCGATCGCTTGATGCCCCAAACACACACCCAAAATCGGGATAGTTGGAGCAAAGCTGCGAATCAAGTCTAAACAAATGCCTGCAGTTTCTGGACGTCCCGGTCCGGGCGAAAGAACAATCGCTTCAGGCTTTAAAGAGGCGATCTCGGCGAGCGTGATTTGATCATTGCGCACGACCTTTACTTGCTTAAAGGGGGCAATTAATTGATATAAGTTGTGGGTAAAACTATCGTAATTATCGATCAGTAAAATCATAGAACTCCTGAGCTTGCAAGCTTAATTGCGTCAATCACACCTTTAGCTTTGGCGCGCGTTTCTTCCGCTTCTGTCTTAGGATCGGAATCAAACACAATTCCGGCTCCTGTGCGCACACTGACGGTGCCACGTTGAAAAAAAGCTGTACGGATGGCTATGCAACTGTCAAAATCTCCTCGATTGTCAATCGTACAAAAGGCACCACCGTATAACCCGCGACGCGAGACTTCCAATTCATCGATAATTTGCATCGCGCGGATTTTGGGCGCTCCGCTGAGCGTCCCGGCCGGAAACACCGCTTTAAGCGCATCGATGGCATCAAAACCTTCGGCAATCTCGGCTTCGACTTCGCTGACCAAATGGATCACGTGAGGAAAATAACGCGCGGCTTTCAATTGTTTGACCTGTACGCTGCCCACCTTGGCGACAACCCCAAGATCATTTCTGCCCAAATCGACGAGCATCATGTGCTCTGCTTCTTCTTTCGGATCATTGATGAGCTCTTTAACTGTTTCTGCTTCTTTTCCTATAATTCTCAGACGCGTACCGGCAATCGGGACCGTTTGCAAACGTCCTTGCGTTAATTTAACCAAACGTTCAGGTGAGGAACCTGCAATCGCAAAATCCTCTGTTTGAAGGTAAAACATAAAGGGTGAGGGATTGGTCATTCGCAAAGCGCGATACACATCAAAAGGATTCCCGGTAAAGTCGCTTTCAAAACCGCGCGACAAGACAATTTGAAACGCTTCACCTTGACGGATGTAGTCTTGTGCGCGCTGAACCTTTTCACAAAATTCTGCGTCGCTCATCTCTTCTTTAAACGCAATCGTCTGGCAAGAGGCTTTTCGAAGGTGCAAAGGCGTCTTTAAACGCTTGCGGAGGGATTCAATGTGTGCTTGTGCTTGGAAGTAATCTTTTTCTAAGTCCCCTGTTAAACTGACGTTGACCGAGATCAGCAGACTGGATTTAGCATGATCAAACACCAAATGAATGGCGTGAAATAAGAACAACACATCGGGAATCAATTGTCGATCCTCATGCCGATCGGGAATCTTTTCTAAGATACGCACAGCATCATAACTCACGCACCCGATTGCGCCGCCCACAAGCGAGGGATAATCACAATCGGGCAACCGAAAACTCTGCACTGTCTCACGCAATTTTTCGAATGCATCGGGAGAATTTTTTGATTGAAATGTGGCATAGGGCTCTAAAGCCAGAACTGAATATCTACCCAGCTCGGCATCTTTCACACCTGATTCAAGAAGCGCTGCATCTTTAGACGCAAGAGCTAAAAAAGCCTGGATAGGAGTGAGATCATCGCAAGGAAATTCGCGAAAGACCACCGCGCGTTTTTGTTCTGTAGCGGCAACTTTAAATTCATCGAAAGTGAGCTGTCGAAACATATGCCTCTCCTCTCAGGAAGCGGCCATTTTCCGTTTCAACGCCTCCTTAAGCTTGTTACTAATGATTTTTAACGCATTGGAACCGCGGGTGATTTTTGAGATGCTGACGGTCATCTCATCTGCAATCTCTCGCTGTGTCGATTTTTCCTGCAAAAGGGCCTTTACGATGCGATAGCGCTTCGCCAGGGTCTCCTTCTCTTCTATCGTAAGAAAGAGGTCGAACAGCTCCGAAAGCTGCTGCTGATCATTAATCCCGGCACACAGTTCGATGAATTCCCGCCAACCATCCTCTGAAGACTTCATTTGCAGTATCCTACGTTATATTCTTGTAATGTTACAACGGTACATGATTATTTGTCAAATCCGTTTTTGCTTAAAAAGGGAAATTAAAGAGATAAATCTTTAATATTTAATAACTTAGAGAAAATTTCCGGAAGTGGCACAGCAAACGTCAGGCGCTTGCCAGTGACCGGATGCGTAAAGGTAATCTTCTGGGCATGCAGAGCGACCCGTTTGATCGGATTGGTCATAGCCCCATATTTTTTATCCCCGATAATCGGATGGCCTGCCTCGCTGCAATGGACGCGAATCTGGTTCTTGCGCCCTGTTTGGGGTTTGACACGAAGCAAAGATCGATTCTTCTCGACTCTTAGCACTTCGTAATGGGTAATCGCCAGTTTGCCGCTAGCGCCGCTCTTAACATAGTAAAAGTCATCTTCTTCAAGAAGACATTCCCATTTTCCTTTTCCAAGGGGCATAGTTTTTTCAACAATTGCAAAATACGTCTTATCGACGCTCTGCTCTTCAAATTGGCGTTTGAGATGATCCCGCGCTTCTTCTGAGTAGACAAATAGCATCACGCCAGACGTCTCGCGATCAAGACGATGGACAGGATACACACGACGGCTATGAAAACGCTTTTTCAGCATGGCATGAACAGTCGAACGCTGCTCAAAATCGGTCGCGACGCTGAGCAATCCTTCCGGTTTTTCCAAGACGACTATCGCATCATCTTCGTGCAAAATCCGTAAACCCTTCAGAAAAGAAACCTTGGGACCCACTTGGATTTCTTGACCCGCCAAAACCTCTAAATTCGCGCGTTCGGCCACGCGCTGATCGACCGTCACTCGGCCTGATTGGAGCCAACCTCTAAGCGTATTTTTGGAACTCTCGGGAGCCATCTCATGTAAGGCTTCTAAAAGAGACGTAGTTCTGTCTGCGATGTGTTTCATAGCCAGCGATTTTACCACACTCGCACGAAAGCTAAAACTAAAAACAATGCTGTATAAATTTTTTATTTATGTTATAGTGCAATTACAAGAGGGTCTATGGAACGCGGCATCGTAAAGTGGTATGACGAGGTTAAAAATTACGGCTTTATCGCCCTCGATGGCGGAGGCAAAGATATTTTTTTTCATCGCTCAGATATCGAAAATATCGAACAAATTATTGAAACTGGCTCTCGCGTTGAATTTGAAATTGGCCAAGGCGCTAAAGGCCCCCAAGCCAAAGGTGTGCGAAACATCCCTCTAGAAGAAGGTGTCTAAATGATCAAATCCTTTGCCGATAAAATGACCGAAGCGATTTTTCATGGCGTACATACACGTTTGATCCATAAAGAATTCACCGGGTCCATCCGCAAAGAGGCCGAACGCAAACTCGATCTCCTCAATAGCGCCGATAGCCTCGAAACTCTCCATAAAATCCCCTCTTTACGCGCTGAAACCAGCCGCGATGCCCACGGTAAATACAGCATTCCCATCAATAGCGAGTGGCGCCTGGCCTTTGGTTGGGATGAGGGCCCCGAAAATGTCGAAATTAAAAATTGGTAGATGATCTCATGATGCCTAAACGACGTAAACTCACCCATCCCGGCAAAATTCTACAGGAAGACTTTCTTAAACCCCTTGGTCTAACCGCGCGTCAATTCGCCGAAATGCTCGGCAAAGAGTGGGATGAGATCACCGTCGAATCCATCATCCGCGGCAAAACCAATCTCAGCTCCGATGCAATCCATCAATTCGCCAAAGCCCTCGGCACCACCCCCGATCTCTGGCAATGCCTTCAGCAAACCTATAGCCAATGGGAAGAAACCCATCGCCAAAACGAAAAAGGCTCCCTCAAGCCCTGGAAGAGAGCCCAATAACTATTTCACCACAACTTGAGTGGGCTTAATATAAAAAGCATTGTGGATTTCAAATTCCCCTCGGCGATGAACATGTGATCTATAATAACCTACTGCCGCATCACTGTATTCAGCTGCAGCCGGGCCGCCTAAAGAACGTAAAGGAGTGGGATAAGGTTCGGGCTTTGGCGTGATTGACCAGTGACACGCTGTAAGCGGTAAACCCATTTCAGCGGCTTTGTTCTTTGCAAGCTGCAATAGCGCCTGAGTATGGGTCGCTGGTGCATTCGCAGGATAGCATCCTTCGAGAAAGATCACGGGGTTGTTTTTTTCATCTAAAAGCAGGCGTAAAATAGCTCGAGAACGGATTTTTCCTTGGACATCCATCACAGCGAGGAGCCTTGTCTGGCCATGCAGAAGATATCCGAGCAATCCGCAACAGTTGTCTGGATCGCCATCCCACCTTTGACAGCTGCCGACATCTTTACCACAATTAAAGATGTAATCAGGCTGATCGGTATCAATTGCAATTAATGTCTCATGAGACAGCTTTTGGGGTGTTGTCAGACTCTTGATAAAGACCTGAATATCGTTGCAAAACTCATAATCGTTTTTGCTAAGCAATGCTTGTAACTTGCGTAAGTTATTAATGAGGTTGTTATTATTTGCATCGATCAAAAATAAACATTCACTCTCAACTTGAAGTTGTTCATTTTTAGGATCATTTTTTAACTCTGCATCGATTTTGGCTAACAATTGTTGACGGTGTTCCTCGGAATAGTCTTGTTTAAACTCTTTTAAATGGGGATATTGATTAAGAGGAAAATGATCGTGTTCAATACTGTTTTTCAACCAGTCTAAAGGCACGATGGCTTGGGTAACACCCGACTGAACAGGAATAGCTTGAGTCGGGGCTTTCCATTTTTCAATCACTGCAGTTTCTATGTTCTTCAAATGGGGATTATTTTCGAGGCTATACCGACTGGCTGGAAATTCCCCGGTAAGCACAGCGCCAACAAACTCTGCGAGCGACTCAAGATAGTTGTTTCCTTTTCGATACATTTTGCCCATGAAAGTATACAACCCTTCGGGGTAGCGGAATGTTTTAAAGGTATTTTCATATTTTGTGTTAAAATCAGGGATATCACCCAACCGCAGGTGTTTTTTAAAGAGGGGTTCGATAAGCTCAGAAAAAGATTGCCCAGGTGTCATTAATATTTCAGTGACGTTAAAATCTAAAATCGTTGTCAGCGATGACAACTCTCTAAGCAATTGCTCATTGTCTTTTACACGTTTGGTCTTTTTGTGATTGGTATGGATTGTGGAGAAGGAACTCTCATAAAGTCGTGAAAAGATATGTTCAAGTTCTTCTGAAGAAATTAAGTAGCGATTGAGTAGGTTATGCAGTGTCAAAATGATCGTGGCAAAGTGATGTGTGTTAAGGATAAGATCTCTTGAGTTAATTTGATCCCAAAACTTTGTAAGACAATCTCTAGAGACCCCGTTTTCTAAAAATGCGCAATAATAAATAAAAAGAAGATCAGCGCGTTCTTTGAAGGTAGAGTTTTTCGAATCGGTAGCTTTTTGCCGTGCGTTTGATGAAGCAAGGATAGACATATGTCGCGCAGTCTTAATTAAATCAGCCGTAATCATAGGACGAACCTCTGGCAGAGGCAAATGGGCAATTTTTCCTAGCATGTTTTGCTTTGCAATCCACAATTGGTCTTCCTCATCCAACCGAGATTCTAATTTTTCGATCGTCTCCGCTAACCAAACAAACAGCTCTTGTTGAACATACTGATCTTCGATCTGATTAATTTCGGTCACAATCTCTGTAAACCCGGCACTGGGATATCGTTGGTTAAGATAAACTTCCAAAATTGGGGAAAGCCAATGAATGGGGCAACGATCTATTAAATCACATAGTCTTTTAGGCTGTTGATTTCGGAATATGAATTGCAAGAGCTCTGCTTGCAATGCTCGGTTTTTAATGTTGAGCGGAAAAATCATTTCAATCTTAATCTCGTCTTTTGCTAAACACAATTTAAGCAGTTCAACTAGAGGCTCCTCAGAGACATTGGGGTGGTATTTTGCAAATTCTTCAGAGATTAATATTCTCAGCAGTTCTCTATGACTTAAAGCAGTTTCCTGCTTAAGGATATCGATTAAATCTTTAGAAATAGGAGTAATATATATAAAGCCGTAACATAATTCAGTTATTGCCCCATCCTCAGAGTCAATGTTATTTTTTATAAATGAAATTATTTCATTTTTATATTTAGTGCCAAAATTAATTAGCTTTTCTGTTAATTCGCTTCCTGGAATGGGTTCTTCGAAATTAGTATGTGGCGAACCCACTTCGAGATAGACTTGCATAGCGGCGATTGACCATTCCGAGAATCCCCCTTGTTGACCTGAAAGTATATCCACATCGCGAGCAAATAGGCTTCGACAAATGCGTACTTTTACCCCTAAGCTTAACTCGCATAACTGTGCGTCCTGAAGACCCCGATATAGACTAGGTAAATCACTAGTATCTTCTCGTGTATTAATGCAATATTGTATAATTTCGATTTTATCTTCATCTCGAACTGATTTTATTCCTAAACAAAAACACACAAATTCGCCAAAATGATCTTTTAAAGAATGTTCCGCAATCGTTATTAGTTCTTTTCTATAGTGCTCACACAAGTGTTGAATTTTTGTCGCCACGGGCATTCCTTCCTCCCAATGCATGGGGGAAAGATCCAAATAAATTTCTAAAGCATCGACAAGCCATTCATCTACTTCTAATATAAATCCTCGAAATACCGCGGGCTCACGATCAATCAAGAGACGACAAAGTTCTCTACGTGCGCTTGTAGATAATCTCATGGGTGTTTGTCGCATCATCTCTAGTAGCTTTACAAGGCCAAGGTCATCAGCTGGACAATTTGTAATACAGGATTTTGCTAGCTCAAAACGGACGTTTTCTTCTTGCACGTCTGAGAGGTTTTGAATCGCTAAACAAGGAGAGTATTGTGCAAGCTCACGTAAAAATAGGATCTGATGGGTTGGTGCCAGCTTTAAAAGAGTGGGATAGTCTGAAAATATTTCAGGACACACTAGCCAGCAAAGGGCGAATTGAAACCGAGTGTTTTCATCTGGCAGAGGAACTAATTGGCAAAATACCGATACAATCTCCTCAGAATAAGCATACGACATGGATTTTTGCGACATTGCTTTTGCAAAGCTAAGCAGAACTTCCGCAGTATGTTGAGAATTTAGCTTAAATAATTCAAGATTTTGAATGAACTCATGTGGCCTGCGTATTTGATACATCAAGGCGTATTCGTATCGGCTTTGCTCGCTGAGATCGTTTGAATATTGGTCGATCCTTTGAGGGAGCTGGGAATGATCGGTTCGCACGATGTGTTCAAGTTCGAGTTGCATGTGATGTTCTCGGCCTAAATCAAATGCGCTGAAATGAGCATCTTTATAAAAATAGACAGGGGATTCAGCTTCTAAGTAAAGTTGATATTTTTGTGCAAACGTGAAGCGAGTGAGTTCAGGCAGTTTTAATGTTTTAATATAACGCATGCAGTTTTCTGGATGAACGTTTACTGCAGCTGTAGCGAGGTGGATATGATCTTGTTCAGTGAGTAAGGGAAAATGCTGCGCATACTCAGCTATGATTCCAGGATGCTTTTGCACGCAAAGCGATGTGATTTCCTGCAAAACAAACATGGGAATTCGAAATTTATGAATGTTAGCCGCAAGAGTAGGAATATCCTGATTTTCAATCAGAGTATAGAGCAGGACGATTTGTTCTTCTTGAGACAGGCAAAATTGATCTAGATGGGCTGCGAGTGCACGGGGCGCTTTTGTCAGACAAAGATGAACAATTTCATTGGAATCGGCTACAGAAAGCCTAAACTCACTAATGTACTGCATCAGAAATTCTGTTTTTCCATTTTCAATCAGGTGGCGGGCAAGTGCAACTTTTTCTTCAGAGGTAAGATCAAAATATCGAAAATACCCTTGTAAGACATTTAAGATACGATCCCGTAGATACTTCAATGCAATACACTGAGCAGAAGGGTTAATTTTTAGTAGTTGACCCCATGATTTCATCCCTGTTTGAAGCTCTTTAACCAATTTTTCCTTAGAGAGGTGTCCCTGATCTAAAAGTGTGACAAACTGTTTATGTTGTCCGATAGCTTCGAGCTCCTGGATGCATTTCTCAATCAAATTTTCGCCATCGCAGGTGATGATTTCTAAGAGAACTTGAGGTTTTTTTTCCAGGATATGTTGACCGTACTTGTCATCGCCTGACGGGGTCTGATGAGCATACCAAATGCCCTCACAGAGCAAACCAAATAGCTCGGAATCCAATTGTTTTTGACAATACTCGAGCGCAGCTTTGGTATCTTTATTTTGGAATAACTCTAAAAGCTGATGGAGTTGATGGATTTTTCTTAGCAGCTCTCGCTCAGGAATACTCGCTTGTGACTGACGAAAAAACACATGCGCTAAAGGGGAAACCAACGAAACGGGAATATGAAGGGAATAAATCCCCTCGTAATCTCTTGGCGTTGACTGTGTTAATATTTTATTTGAAATCGCAGTGATTGCCCCTTCAAAGGAAAAAGGAGTAGTGATTGATGGAGTAGGAGCAGAATTTGAAAGACTTGGGTATGAAATAAACGCCATATTACTTTATCCAAAATTAAATTATTTTAATTAAAATTATAATATAAAATTTAGTATAAATAAATAATAAACATTAATTTAACCTAAACAACTTAATACTAAATAAGTAAATGGAATTATACGAGGCTATTTCAAATTAAAAAAATTATTTAGTTGCCCGATTAGGTCTCCTGTTGGAAAATTATAGATAAGAAAACCAATGGCGAAAGACCTGTTGGTCCTAAAGTAGCCAAAGAAATTAGCTAAAGCACTTCGTATCGATTCCGAATTATTGACTGAGACATCAATTTAGCTGCTCTCGCAGAGCATCTCTGATTGCAAAAAGAACTGACTCATCAATCACAAATGAGCGGTCATATGGGGCATAGTTGCTCCCCCATCGCTGGTCTTTGAAAACCATTCCTGCAAATTCCCGTTCTTCCTCATACCGGGGCACGAAATGCACATGAATTTTGGAGGACACATTGCTCAGTGCTGCTTAGTTCATCTTGTCTGGCTGAAATAATAACGGGAATCTGGTTTAAAATTTCCATTTTGACATAATGTAACCTATTACGTTACAATACGAAATTGTTGAGATTTAGAATGGCTATCAAGACATTTAGACATAAGGGACTGAGAAAATTTTTTGAAACCGGAAATAAATCTGGGATTCAGACAGCGCTTATTAAGAAAATTGGGCTGATTTTGGATCGGCTCGATGCTGCAGTAGAACCAAAAGACATGAATTTTCCAGGATCAGATTTCCATCCCTTAAAGGGGAATCTCAAAGGATTTTATTCAGTGCATGTCAATGGAAATTGGACGATCATCTTTCGATTGGAGAATGGTGAAGCATTGGATGTAGATTTAATTGATTATCATTAAAGGTAAACACATGGTAAAAAACAGAAAACCAAGTCATCCTGGCCAAATTCTGGATGAGCATTATATTAAGCCTTTGAACTTGAATTTGCAAAAGCTCGCTGATCATTTGGGGATTGCGCGTAACACTCTCTTTAAGATTAGAGCAGCAAGAGCTGATATCACGCCTTCATTAGCCCTTGCATTAGCCGAAGCTTTCGATACCACACCTCAATTGTGGCTCAATTTACAGCAAAAATATGATTTATGGATCGAAGAACATAATAAAGAGTACGAACACGTCAAACCCATTATAAGAAATGGAAGATTGCTACCCATTTCCAATACTTTGGGCTTAGTAAGAACCGTCGCTATTTGAGGCGAATCTCATATGCGATTTTTACATTTCCAACTTAAAATATTTTTATCGAGTTTGACTGAAACGTTAATTTAGCTGCTCTCGCAGAGCATCTCTGATTGCAAAAAGAACTGACTCATCAATCACAAATGAGCGGTCATATGGGGCGTAATTACTCCCCCACCGCTCGTCTTTGAAAACCATGCCGGCAAATTCCCGTTCTTCCTCATACCGGGGCACGAAATGCACATGAATTTTGGAGGATACATTGCTCAGTGCTGCATAGTTCATCTTGTCTGGCTGAAATAATAGCTTTAAGGCCTCTTTGACCTCTTCCCCAACCTGGAAAAACGCTTCCCTCACATCCCCTTCTATCGCTAGAAAATCTTCCACACCCTCATCATCCCTTAATAACAGAAACATCCGACCGAGATAGCATTGATTTTCATGCAAATATACATCCCAGTATTTGTAGGACTTAACCTTGAGCAAATTGTAATCCACAACTTCACCTCGATTCTTTTCAGATGCCTGGATAGAAGTTAAAGAGCCAATACAAAGAAAAATAAATCCAAAAATTCGAATTAAACTAAACATCGTTTTATGTGATTTGAAATGCAAATAGGATAGAGATTCATTGGAATATTATCTAGTCAATAAGAGGGAAGAAAATATCTTCCCTTCTAAATTTATTTAGCCACACAAAAAGTGATTTTCTCTTGAGTCCTGTCGTTCACAAGAAACATCTCAATTCGCTGATTCAATTCCTTCTTGGGAATGAAAATAATGCTGCTCCATGTTGCACGTGGTTGAATGAGATGTTCTTTAAGAGATTTAAATTGATAATCTGCATCCAAAGATCGGTTTGCATTACTAGACCTGATCCCGTCATAAATAGCAGGGATCAAAAATGGCGATAAAATCAACCCGCACACTCCCCAAGCAGCAACTCTGCCAGCGGTTGAAGTATGTACTTTCTCTGCCACTTGATCTGAAGGCATTAAAGCAATGTTGAAATTATCTGGACTTATGTACATCGGATCATTTGAATTATTTCTGATCGTCATTTGAACTGGAACATAGCCTTTAGAAAGAACATCTCTTCCGAGAAAAGTTTTACAGTCTTTTTTATCAAATACCTTCCATGAAGTGGAAACGTCAGAATTTTGATGGGTCGTAATGATAGGCGAATCTTGACAAAGAGTGGATAGTGATGAAGCTTCATAACTGGCGCATCCAGTGAGAAAAAGTAATGCGCTGCACATTAAAAAATGTTTTCCATAAGTTGACATGTTAAATCTCCATTGAGTTGTTAGTGATGCAAAATCGAATCGATAATCAATTTTCAAATTCTGTATTGCAAATTGACGTGAGTAGTTTAAATTATAATTCGATAAAAAATCAAATTCTTTTTTCTAGGTGAGGTTTGGCCAACGAGCTGGAGGAAATTATTTAGAACTTTTTTGATAGTTAAATGCTTTTAAAACTTCCTTGGCCATTTCGGTGATCTTTTCCCATTCTGGTGTATCTATAAATTTTTCTGGCCAATCATTTTCATCTGAAAAAGTCCGAAACAAACCATGAAATTTCACTAATATTCGATATTGACTACTTGTAATTCCAAATTGTTTATAATTTTCTAAAATCCCTTCAGCTTCTGGGAAAAAAAAACAAACGGTCTCAACAAAATCATCACATTGAGGACCATCTCCCCGAATCCAAACTCTTTTCTGATATTCTTTATCGGAAATATGATCCACTATTCTAATAAAAGAATCTAAAATTTGTTTTTTATCTATATCCATAAAAACACGAATATTATTTTCTATAAATGAAGTCCTCAAGTGGAATATGGGCTTCAGGAGAATCGAGTGATACTAGATTGCCATATTTATCAAAAGCTTTTCCATCTTTCTTTTGAATTACGTATGGCTTTTTCTGATAGGGATATGGACTATGAGGTCTTCCCGGCATTATTCTTACAGAGATATGCGTATTTGTTGGATGCATATATTCCATTCCTGCTCCCTTATCTGTAATTCTAATTTTGTAGTTTTCTGGTATACCTACAGGTCGTGGAAAAGTTGGCATACCAGTTTCATGAATAAGAGCTCTTGCTTCTGTTTCTGTTAGAATTTTTTTCGAATGTGGTTTTAAGAAAAGTTGGGCTTGGTCAAAATATTTTGCAGATTCTACCATTTTCGGATCTTTGAAAATCTCTTCATATGTCTTTACAACAGAGTCCATATTCCCAGTCTTTTTCAGATGGCTAAGTTCTGCTGGTGTATAACCTAGCTCTTCAGCGTAAGCGGCGGTTTTTTGGCCAGTCAGGAGGGCTTCGCTAATTTTGCTGGCATCGCCTAAGGCTCCGACAGATTCAAAGAGAAGAGTTTTTTCTGCAGTTTGGAGATTTTTGTAGATGACGGCTAATTCTTGGGCGCCTTTTACCCCATTGGCTAACGCTTTGGTTAAAGTGCCGGGTATGAGAATATCTGCACCATGTTTGCCGAAGGCATAACCCGCTAGTTCCCCGCGTTCATCTGAAGGTATCATATCCCATTCTGTAACGAGTTTATAAGCTTCAGGTGAAAGGACTTCACAGAGTACACCCCATTGTTCTGTTCGAGCTAATTCACTAAGAAGACTAAGTGATTCCCACATTTGTTCTCCGGTGTGAATCGGATGGGTGACTATGTCGGAAACGAAGAAAAACAGACCCTCTCCAGAATCATAAATACCCCGAGGTAATCCTTTGGCGAACCCTAAGCTAAATTCGGGGATTGAGAGCGGATAAGTTTTCTGAGCTGTGTATTGCTGAAAATCTTGCAGTGAGTGTTCATAATCGCCGAGGCCAAAATAGGCTGTGGCTCTTTCTAGGTATGGGAGTGGGCGTGTGTGATCGAGTTCAATGGCTCTATCGAAATCGTAAACAGCTTGATTTAGATAGCCTGATTGCAAGGCTTTTTCTCCTCGGATTTGATGAGAAAGAACATTAAAATCTACAGGTTCCTTGATAGGAGTGGTAAACATAGGGCCATAGTCAGTAGAGAATTTTTGATCGACTTCTTGATGGCTATTGATGTTGGGTAGTGGAAAAGGATTTTGTAAGCCGAGATTTTGAATCTCTTGATACAGAGGATAGTCGAAGAGTTGGTCGTTGATGTTATTTAAGCTGTTATGCGCAAACAGCGATCCAAATGCACGTCCACTCTCCTCCAAAGGAAGATTTCCATAGGGCATGGCAGGCTGTAAAAATTGTTGCTGGGTGAGATTGTCTTTAAAAATGGAGATTTGATCGTTAATCGCTGCTTTTAACATGGGAGCTTCCATAGCAGCAAACATCGGTGCAGGTACCGCTTGTTCATGTTTGCTTTCTGAAGGAGCGGTTGCGGCAGCGCCTGCTGCACCCACAGCACTTGCTGCTCCGCTTATCGCTGCAGGAGTGCCCGAGCCCCCTGTCGCTACGGTGACAGCTACGACAACGACGACGGCCACGACAACAGCAGCGCCAATGATCACATCTTTTTTGTGTTTTTTGACGAATTTTTTAACTTGATCGTATTTCTTTTTCAGCCAAGTTTTGCACAGGATTACTTCGCCTTGTTCGTTAATTGTAGCTGGAATGACGATGTAGCCTTCGTCTGTAGAAAATGTAAAGTTATAGGTGTTATCATCGCTGAGAAGCGCTTCGATATCTTCTTCTAAGCCTTCAGAATCGGGTAGCTTTCCCTCACGAGCCAAAAAAACGATGAACTGAATGATGTCGTTTAGTTCTTCTGCGCCGTATTTTTGCTCGAGGTCTTCTGTTTCGAGTTCATGGATAAAATTGATGATGTCATCGTAGGTCCAATCGTAATAGTTTTGCGAAAGCGCTTTAGGTGTGGGTGGGAGATGATCTTGAGGCAGCGCGATGAGTGCCGGTGTTGTGACGAGTAGGAATGCGTGAGTAAGCATTTTAAGTTTGAACATGTCAATCTCCGGAAGTGAAGTTGAATTTGAATTCGGTAGAATAAATTATAATTCGATAAAAAATCAAATTTCATTTTTTCTTTTTTCCTAAAACGTGCCCGTGCCCGCGTGCGTGCCCGATTTTTTCTTTTTTGAAAAGAATGGGAAGAACAAGAACGGGCACGCACACGGGTACGGGCGCGGGCACGAAATTGCTTGTGGGGCAAATGATCTTTAGCTATATATTTCCTTTTATTAGTGGAGGAAAACACGATGAAATCGACTAAAGAAAAAGTCAGTTACTGCATCGGGCTGGAAACAGGCCGGAATTTAAGGCATCAATTTGCTGACATGGATCTCGATTGTTTATTATCAGGGTTTCAAGATGCGGTATCGGCATCCAATCCCAAATTGGCCCAAGAAGAAGTACAATCCATCATGGTTGCGCTCAAGAACCAGATGGAAACCCAGCAGCGGCAACATTACGCGCGAATGGCCGAAGAAAATCGCAAGCACAGCGAAGAATTTTTAACAGAAAATAAAGGGAAAGAAGGTGTTGAGACCCTGATGAGTGGTCTGCAATATAAGGTGATGAATTCAGGCCCAGGATCTGGAGAGCATCCCACACCGCTAGACGCTGTGAAAATCCACTATCGCGGCAGTTTTATTGACGGCAGAGTGTTCGACAGTTCTTATCAACGCGGACAACCGCATGTGTTTCCGCTTAATCGCGTGATAGCTGGCTGGACGGAAATCTTGCAAAAGATGCGCGTTGGCGACAAATGGCAAGTGTTTATCCCCGCTTATTTAGCTTACGGCGAGATGGGTTTTGGTCAAGAGATTGGACCGAATATGGCGCTCATTTTTGAGATCGAGCTGCTCGGAATTAACGAAGAGTAAGCGGTTCTTTACGTTTTTGCCAATAATCGTCCCCGTAGTCATAGCAAAGCTGCTGTCCTGCGGGGATGCGTTTTTTAGCGTAGAGGATCACGTGTACTAAACCTCCTTCGTAGATCGAGACAGGCTCTAGGTTGGCATCAAAGGCGTGATTGATAAAGCGCGTGTGATTGCCGAAATCTTGGGCATCGATGACATACGACGTTCTTCTCCCCTCCCCAATGTTATAATCGAAACAGTAGAGATTTTTCCAACGGTTGAAAAACTGCCGTTTGCGCAGAATTCCCGTGTATTCGCCGATGTAAGTGTTGGCGGGAATCTCTTTATTGCAAAATACGCCGTAGCCAAGGATGGGATCGATCCAGGCGATGGTCAAATCGAGCGGAAGCAATCCGCGTAACTCTTGTGCATAATAATGTCCCAACCACTTTTGTCGCGAAGTAATCCACTCCTTATTTAAAGCGCGCTGACAGCGTCGTTCAATGCGCGACTGAGTCTTCGTGTCGCAGAACGATAATTGGGGGAGATAACCCATTTTAAAGAGAATTTCAAAATCTTTTGGGCAATGGATTACATGCGATTGATGATCTGCATTGATTACGGTCAAAGGCATCGTATCCTCAAATCGGGAGTAGTGGCGCGATCAGCCACTGAAATATAACAGCGCCCAATCCACCCCCGAGAAGCGGACCAATGACAGGCACCCACGCATAGGTCCAATCGGAACTACCAGCTTTAGAAAAGGGTAAAAGAGAGTGCACAATCCGCGGGCCTAAATCGCGCGCCGGATTAATCGCATATCCGGTTGCACCACCCAAGGACAGACCAATACTGAAAATCAAAATCCCAATCGCGTACGGGCCCATGCCGCTGGCGATTTGATTGTTGCTATTGAGAATGCCGAGAATACCCATGAGTAAGACTGCTGTGCCAATCACTTCATTGACAAAATTCCATTTGTAACTGCGGATCGCAGGATGTGTGGAAAAACACATGAGCTTGCTAGTGGAATCATACGTTGCTTTCCAATGGGGGTAATACGCTAGCCATACCAGCAGCGCGCCTAACATAGCGCCGAGCATCTGCGACAAAATGTATAACGGGAATAAATCCCAAGCTGTTCTACCTGCAAGACAAAAGCCCAAGGTTACAGCCGGATTAAGATGGCCGCCACTAGCCCAACCGGTGACATAGACTGCAATTCCCACAGCAAAGCCCCATCCGGCTGAAATCACGATCCAGCCCGAATGATGTCCTTTCGACTTGGATAATAACACGTTGGCTACCACGCCATTTCCCAGTAACACGAGTAGGAGCGTGCCGATTAGTTCTCCCCAAAAAATATTCATGTTGTCCTCCAATAGAAATTCAGCTCTTCAATGAGAGCTGAATACTCAGAACAACTCTATCGCAACTTAAGAGAATCGTTCAACTTTTGTCTGTATTTAGACTTCATCTTTGTGATGGAAAATTGTCGTGAAATCTTCAGGGCTATGAAGATGGAATAGCTGAGTAGAAGTTCACGTTGCTCTTCTTCTAAGATTCTTTTTTTGTTGATGCACTTCTTTGCTGATTATTTCAGTCAAAAATGAATTTAGGCTAATTCCCCGATATTTTGCCTCGATAGTAGCCTCTTCGTGTATTTTGGGCGGAAGCCGTAACATCAAATTTCCTGAGAAAGGTTTTTCTGGAGTGCGTCCTTTTTTTTCACAGAACTCCAAATAATCATCGATAGAATCTTTAAAGGCCTGATCTAACTCATCCACTGTGGTTCCTTGAAAAGTAATTACGTCTTTCAAACCCACCACCTCTCCGTGAAAAATTTTGGCTTCATCATCATAGGTGACAGTTCCTTGATAACCTTTATATTTCATGGCGTTACCCCGCAAGATATTAAAAATTTCCTAACTGAGACTAAAGCTCCTTTATCAGTTTCTTTTCTAGGATGGGGTCGATGAAACACTGAAACTTGATTCTTTAGCAATATTCTCACCCTTGATCCACGCCCTTCTTCAATTTCAGCTCCCAATGAAATGAATAGAGCTTCTATATCTGCCCATTTGACGCTAGATAATACAGGTTGATGAAATATAGCTCTGAGCGTTTCAGCGTGCTTTTTTCTCATAATAATCTCATGATATCAAAAAATGATACTATTAGTCAAAACATATTCATTTTTAAAATAATATTTACAGTTGTTCTAAACGCGGCTGACCCATCTCATGACTTGCGAGCACCAGTCCTATGAAATCGCAATAATTTTAGGAATTAGGATGGCAGCTTTGTGATGTTGGAGCTCTTGATAAAGCGGCGATAAATCGCATTCTTTCTTATCCTTATCTTTTTCAAGCGTCACAAGATGGGCTTTTCCAACATTAAAAGCAGCTTTACTGCTAAAAGTACCTTCAAGGCGCAATTGTGCGATTTTTTGAAGAGTTTCTGCCATGGCCTTTGTGCGAACGGGATGATGGCGGATTACTAGCGCCTCTAATTGTATTGTTGCCTGAGAAAGTTCGCTTGAAATTTGATCTGATTCTTGCTCTAAAGAGACAAGCAGATGTGTTAAATCCTCTATTTTTTTTTGATTCTTTAATACGCTTGCTGCATCTGAGTCTGAAAGGCCAAGAAACAAATTATAATCAATAGTTGGATAAGCAGGGAGAATAACTTTTTGTGCATTCTCTGTTTCAACAAGAACTGTATTGGTTTGCTCTATTACATCATTTAGTTGGATGAGATGCTGTGTAAGAGATCCTTTTTTGCGCTCAGCCTGATAGAGCTCATCATCAATTTTATCACATCCGTAAAATGTTACATTCTCATCAGGCACTGAAGCATCAATGTATAGGTCGCGTTTTAGTTTCTTTTTATCAGAGAACTTTAGTTCCAACATAGAACGAACACCCTCAAGAAATACCGAGAGGATCTGATTTTTTGCCATTGAGGACATCGAATCCCCATTTAATTTCTTACATTCCTCGGAACGGTGGCTTTCAGCGAATAAAATAGTATCAGCTTGATCAAGCGAATCAATATTGAAAGCTATTACTTTATACTTATCTATACAAATCCCACACCCTAAATTTGCTGTCATAAAATATACTCTTTCCCAGCATTGGTCATTGATCAACTTCAACATTATCAAGATTAATAGTGCAGTGGCTTAAAAGACTTTTTAAATTTCCGCTTACAAAGTTGGCGGTAACCTTCGTACCTTTTAAGTTCAGTATTTTAAGGTTTTGCAAAGCGGTGAGCAAATGCAATTCGCTATGTATGTCATCTACCTTAGACTGAGACAAATTTAGCTCTATCAGACTTGTCAACTTGGATAATGGTCCCACCCATACCACCTCAGTATTAGATAAGTTTAGCTTTGTGAGAGCTGTCAGAGCTTTTAAAGGCTCAATAGCTGCTACCTTAGTTTTTCTCAAATTTAGACGTTCGAGATTATTAAGCTTTGCCAAGGGAGAAATATCCTCTAGTTCTCCGATATGTGACACATCTAGCCGCTTAAGTTGTGTGAGAATTTGCAGCGTAAAAACGGCCGTTACTTTGGTATTTGCTAAATTCAAGTTCTCCAATTTTGAAAAGGTTGCTAACGCGTCTACGTATTTGAGATTGGTAAAACCAGAAAAATCAAGGCTGGACGCCTCAACTGTTAATCCATGCTTCTTGATTACATCTTGAACATTCTCAATGAGATTATTATCATTATTATTATTTGAATTGGTTTTGTCTTCAAGCTCTTTACCAGGTTTCAAAATGCGAACAGAATAAGCCAGATCAAAAGCTTTCTTCTGCGCTGGTTCAAACGTTGTATACCAAATAGCGGTGTTCAAAAAACGTTTACTATAAGCTCCTTTCTCACTTGCGCTTTCCAATATTTTATTTGAATCAAAAATATGTTTCTTCATAGCTGCACAAATATCAGTGTGCGCTTTTGAAATGTATCCCCTATAGAATTCTTGAATGACTTGCTCCATTCTAAGCACTCGCTCAGTCTGGTTTGGCGCAAAATCAGGTGCAACGACAATTGAATTGAAATATACAAAATAAACAAGGTCAGAAATTAGTCTTCCATTCGCGCGAAAATCGGCATTGTCAATCAGCGTAAAAGAAATTTTTCCATTGTTTAAAGCTTCGTTAATTAAAATATTGCCAGCATTAAAATCGCCATGCTGCAGACCAATATTGAATCGACCGCTTCTTTTTACACCATGGGTTTGGTGGAACTTAGCTAAAGTTTTCCCTAAGGCGTAGATAACAGCTAACCTATCCACCTGGCCTTTAGCCACAATACTTTCAATAACATTGCCAACGCAGTGCAATTCTGGTTTTGTTCTTATTTTAGGGAAAATTTGTATATTGCATTTAGCATATCCCGCTGTATCTTTATCGACGATTTGAAATAATTTTATTGGCAAATTCATGTTAAATCCCTTAGGCATTGACGATTTAATAAGTTTAACAGCATTACTTAAAACAAAAATTTCATTGCGGTCTAGAACGCGTGCTTCTTCATCACAA
Organism: uncultured Verrucomicrobiae bacterium; assembly: GCA_963839895.1. GTDB lineage: Bacteria > Chlamydiota > Chlamydiia > Chlamydiales > Rhabdochlamydiaceae > CAJCIW01. The sequence goes on along the minus strand of CAWIWQ010000001.1, from coordinate 571,616 downwards.
CCTCGCTTGATGGCATACTTGCCATCAGCTGTATAGGAAGTTGTGCCGTTGCCTCCGGATCTATCGAATTTTTCATCAGCAAGCGCAGGGGAAAAACCGCACTCCTTTAAAACCTGTGAACAGATTTCTCGCTTCGGGAATTTTCGTTCATCATTTTTTTTAAAAGGAATCAAATCTGTGGTTCGCAATGTATATTCTTCTGATGGCAGCAGTTGGTTACTTTGCACTGGAAACATATGTTATTTTTTTGCCCTATTTTTAATTTTTATTAAATTACTTTGATTATATTAAAAATGAATGTTTATTTAAATGTTAATATTAAATTTAACTATATAATTAAATATTAAAAAATGAAATGCACTGTATATTAAAAAATGTTGTTGACAGCAAGCTTAAGCTTTCGTCAATTTAAAAATATGAATTTCATTCTTGCTTTAGATCAGGGGACCACGAGCTCAAGGGCCATGCTCATTTCACGTGACGGCACGGTCAAAGGCGTTGCGCAAAAACCGTTTCGCCAAATTTTCCCCTCGCCCGGATGGGTAGAGCACGACCCAAAAGAAATCTGGGCTTCGCAAACTTCCGTGGCAGCCGAAGTGATGGCAGCAACCGGCGTGCCTCCCACTCAAATTGCAGCGATAGGCATTACCAATCAGCGTGAGACGACGGTCGTTTGGGATAGAAAAACCAGTCAGCCGCTGATGAATGCGATTGTCTGGCAAGATCGCCGCACGACAGAGCTGTGTCAGAAGATGAAAAGTGAAGGGTTAGAACCTTTGGTTCAGCAAAAGACAGGCTTACTTCTCGATCCGTATTTTTCTGCTTCGAAAATTCGTTGGATTTTGGATCACATTCCGGGGGCCCTTGAACGGGCTAAACGAGGTGAACTAGCGTTTGGCACGATCGACAGCTGGCTGATCTGGAAACTGACGCAAGGAAAGGTTCATGTTACCGACGTGACCAATGCTTCGCGCACAATGCTGTTCAATATCCACACTGAAGAATGGGATGATGAGCTGCTTAAAATCTGGCATATTCCTCGAGAAATTTTGCCAAAAGTATGTAGCAGTAGTGAAGTTTATGCAGAAACTTCCGCGGCATTTGCTGCGAGTTCTATTCCAATCAGCGGGATTGCCGGCGATCAGCAAGCGGCATTATTTGGACAGGCCTGTTTTCAGAGCGGCATGGTTAAAACTACCTATGGCACAGGTTGTTTCATGTTGATGAATACGGGAGATAAACCCGTTCATTCCAAAAATAAACTGCTGACGACAATTGCCTATAAAACAGCTGGAAAAACGCACTATGCGCTGGAAGGCAGTGTCTTCATCGGTGGAGCTGTCGTGCAGTGGCTACGCGATAGTTTGGGTGTGATCAAAACCTCTTCCGAGATTAAAAAGTTAGCGACAAGCGTGCCCGATAATAACGGGGTATATTTTGTTCCGGCATTTACGGGTCTTGGCGCACCGTATTGGGATCCGTATGCACGTGGTGTGATTTTAGGTTTAACGCGTGGCAGTACAGCCGGACACATCGCACGAGCCGCATTGGAAGGGATTGCTTATCAGGTGACCGATGTATTGCAGGCGATGGAAAACGATGCCGGAATTAAAATCGAGCAAATGCGCGTCGATGGCGGTGCAGCCGTCGACGATTTGTTAATGCAATTTCAAGCGGATGTGCTGGGTGTGCCGATCATCCGTCCACAAATGACTGAATCGACGGCTCTCGGCGCGGCGTTTTTAGCCGGTTTAGCGGTAAAATTTTGGCAAAGTGAGCAAGAGATCGCAAGTTATTGGAAAGCCGATCGTGAATTTATTCCCTCGATGTCACCTGAAAAAGTGCATAAGCTCCGCTCCCATTGGAAAAAAGCAGTGGCTTGCGCGCAGCTGTGGGAGGAAAAGTCATGAACCGAGAGAGGATGATCCGTGAGGTCGAAGAATCTCCTGATCGCTTTGATGTGATCATCATCGGCGGCGGGGCAACAGGACTTGGAGCTGCCGTCGATAGTGCTTCGCGAGGGTATCGCACCTTACTTTTAGAACAGAGCGATTTTGCCAAAGGTACTTCGAGTCGCAGCACGAAACTCATCCACGGGGGTTTGCGTTACTTGCAACAAGGTAATGTTGGCCTTGTGATGGAAGCGCTCAAAGAACGGGGCATTCTCTGTCAAAACGCACCCCATCTGATCCACCATCTCCCCTTTCTTGTTCCGAGCTATCACTGGTGGGAAGGACCATTTTATGGCATCGGCATTAAAATCTACGATATGTTAGCCGGAAAATTGGGGATTGAAAAATCGCGCCATCTTACGAGGCAGCAAACTTTAAAAGCGATTCCCACTTTAGAGCCTAAAGATTTGCGCGGTGGCGTGATTTACTACGATGGTCAATTTGACGATGCACGATTGGCCATTTGTTTGGCTCAAACAGCAGCAGATCAGGGAGCGATTGTCATCAACTACATGAAAGTCACCGGTCTAATCAAAAAGCAAGGTCGCTGCTGCGGTGTGCATGCGACTGATCAAGAGACAGGAAAACGGTATGCATTCCACGGGAAAATAGTGATTAATGCGACAGGAGTATTTTCCGATGCGCTATTAAAACGGGACAATCCGCACGCACCTGCTATCATTGCGCCCAGTCAAGGAATACATCTGGTTTTAGATAAAGCTTTTCAACCGGGTCATACCGCGATTTTGGTTCCGCATACCGCAGATAAACGGGTGCTGTTCATGGTTCCCTGGCACGATCGAGTGCTGCTCGGTACAACCGATACCCCTGTCAAAAAAACCGCGCTTGAACCTAAAGCTTTAAAAGATGAGATCGATTTTCTGCTGACACACGCTGCAAAATACTTAAGCAAAGACCCGACGCGAAAAGACATTTTAAGTGTATTTGCCGGCTTGCGACCTCTCATTAAAACGCATAAAGGTGGCAAAACAGCTGCTCTGTCACGCGATCATATGATTTTCGTGGCAACCTCCAAGCTAATCACGATTGCCGGCGGCAAATGGACAACTTATCGCAAAATGGCAGAAGACGTGATCGATAAAGCAAGTGCTGTCGCTCAATTGCCCGAACGAAAGTGCATAACGAAAACTCTCAAACTCCATGGATGGCAAAAAGGACTCGACCCGTGTGAAACGATGAGCACTTATGGAAGTTTTGCAAAAGAGGTCAAAGCTTTATCTCGCCAACATAAAGGCCATTTACATCCCGACTTACCTTACCTGAATGCAGAAGTGATCTGGGCTGTGCATCATGAAATGGCGCGTACAATTGAGGATGTACTCTCCCGTCGCACGCGCGCTTTATTACTCGACGCTAGAGCAAGTCTTGAGATTGCCCCCCACGTTGCAAAGCTAATGGCAAAAGAATTAAAAAAAGATCTACGCTGGGAAAAAAATCAAATTGCCGAATACACTAAGCTCTCAAAACATTACCTGGTCTAAGTGATGCGCAAACTCTTGACATTCCTATGTTTTCTTGTTTTATTTAAACCGATGCATGCGGACATTTTTACTTCTGAAGCTTTGCAAGAGCTACTTTCCCTCCTCGACGTTCCTCATCAGCAGGACGCAAAAAGCATTGTCGATGCTACGCAAATGCGTTTTCTGCAAACAGGGAAAGAACGATGGGAATATGCTCCATTGGAAGAAGATAAAAAAACCCAACTGATCCCTTTATTCAAGCAGATCGGTCTATGGGATGAAATCAGAGCAGGTCAGCAAAAATATGACTCTGCGCTAATCTTCGGCGGTTTTTACACGCGTGTGTGTCAGCGATTGTCGTTTCTCGTCGAGGAATTTGAGCGCGGCGTTCGGTTTCAACAGATCGTCTTTTTAACCGGGCAACGCTTTCTCGATCGAAATACGGAAGAAAAAGACCTTCCGATAACGATAAACACAGAAACAGAAATGATGTTGTATGCTTGGGAACATTTGCCGATGCCCCAAGAACTGCGCGAGATTCCCCTGATAGTGATCGACACTCCTCGCCAACAAACTAAACGCCCCACAACACGAGATACGCTCATTTCTTGGCTAAATGAGTCCATAGATCCAGGACATTGTTTATTTGTATCCAGTCAACCCTTTTGCGGTTACCAAAATGCTGTAGCACGCAATTGCCTCCCCTCTTCAGCAAAGATTGAGACAATTGGCCCCAAAAATAGCGATGATTTATCGGTGGCAGTTTATCTGGACAACTTGGCCAGATGGCTTTATGAAGAATATCAGGGAAGTAGCGAGTAAAGATGGAATATCCACAGAAGAAAATCTATTTAATCCGCCATGGGGAAACAGCTTGGACCTTAAGTGGTCAGCACACCGGTTCAACCGATATTCCTCTGACGAAAAATGGAGAAACTGAAGGCCAGCGGCTCGGCAACAGATTACGCGGGCACCACTTTAAATTTATTTTTACTAGCCCTCTAGAGCGAGCTAGACGTACCTGCGACCTCGCCGGTCTGTTGCAAAAAGCCCAGCTCGATCCCGACCTTAAAGAATGGAATTACGGCGACTACGAAGGACTTACCTCCGAGCAAATCTGGAAACTACAACCCGGCTGGACAATTTTCACCCATGGAGCTCCAAACGGAGAAAGTATCCAAGACATTTCTATCCGCGCTCATCGCGTACTCACCCGAATTCAAAAAATAAATGCAGATGTAGCGTTATTTTCCCACGGCCATTTTTTAAGGGCTTTGGCCGCTTGCTGGTTACAACTCCCCGTCTCTGAAGGACGGTTGTTTGCCCTTGCCCCCGCTTCTATATCGATCTTGGGTTTTGAACGAAAAACCCCCGTTCTCCGACTTTGGAATGAAACCCCTTCTAATTAAAAATTTTAATCTTAACTATTTGTTAAATTAAAATAAAATCTCATCATAATTAGATCTAAATAAAATTGATTTTCATTAATGAATAAGCTATAATTTAAACATAAAATCATAATTTTATAAAATTAAAGGTTTATCTATGTCACAACCGCCAAAGTTGAGATTAGCGCCACTTTCAAATACAACTAGTTCTAAGACACCAACACCCACATTTGCTTCTAGCGCTACAGCAGCCAAAACTGCCTCTATTATTTCATTTAGAATGCCCTCATCTAATAACAATAATAATACCTCTTTTACAACACCACCGAGTTGGTCACCATCTCCGAGTCCAATGTCATCTTGGACCCCTCAGTCCATGCCCGCTCATACCACAACTCCTAATTTGTCACCTTCTCCCAGTCCAATGCCATCTTGGACCCCGCACCCCATGCCGACTCAATTTTCCACTAGTACCCCACCCAGCACGCCTTCCTCTCCGATTGTTCCCCTGCCTTCTTATTCTCATACTCCGGTTCCATCAACTCCTCAAACTCAAGCTGCACATAAAAGGGAAGAACAAGCCCATGCCAAGGCTGACGAATTTGCCAAAAAGACCAAGAATTTAGAAAGTTTTATTAGAGAACTTACTGAAATACCCTTGATTGCTAATGCAATCCCACGTTTACAGCAACTGTTAGGAGAAGATGAGTATACCCAAATTTGCAAACAAGTTGCGCTGATTCTCAATAAATCTGAAAACAAAAATGAAGGCGAAGAATATCTTAAAAAGAATTACAAAATTCTCCTTAGCCTTAAAGATGAGAATGGCTACAACATCTTCGAAAAAAGCATTAGAGAACTCTCAAAAAAAGCACAGCTTCAAAACGCAGTGGGTAGCCTTTATCAAATGCAAAAGCTGTTGACTCAAGCACAATCGTGCAACGGACCCCAAAAAATTGCTTTAGAGAGCCAAGCAAAAGCGGTTTTTGAATCTCTTGATAATACCCTCAAAGCAGAACTCTGCGGACGGCTTTGGGTGCTCGATGGTGCTCCAGAAGGCATCGCTGATTATGGCTATAAACAAGCTATAGAAAATATGCAAAAGCTCATTGCATACAAAGACACGCACCCCTTAGATGAAGCAATTCAAAGCACTTTGTTTAGTATTTCAAAACCGATTGATTTCAAGGCTTCTTATCTCAATTCAATAACGATCGAGCTAAACGATTCCAAAGACGCTATTCAGATTATTCAAGATCTCAATCAACTCGAAGACTTGAGAAAGTTGTTACTTGATTCGACTAAAAATCCCGATTTTTTAAGAGAAAAAGTCTCGGCACTAAAACCCAGTCTCCGTGATTTAATCTTCAAACTCATCTGGATTGCTTCCTATAAACCCTCAGAATTAGGCTACTCAGATCGAATCGTTTGGGAGAATGTTCGTTCGCTTGTCACTACCTTTAAAGATACTAACGGAAACGATCTCTTGTCCCGTTTGATGACACATCAAAGAGAATTGCTCAAAGCGCAAAGAAGAATCGATGAGTTGAATTTCTACCAACTAGGTAAACTCAGCTTTGTCACGTTAACTCCTGAAACACAAGAAATGCTGAAGTTTAAACTGTGGTGTGAAGACGGAAGAAAAGACGAACATGGTTATGCCGATAGAAAAATCAGTGAAAACCCTAACTGTATTTTTAACCAAGGCATTTTTGCGATGTGTTTGTCAGATCTGCAAAATAAGGTTAAAACAGCCACAGATATGATGCTCAAAGATTTCGATAACAAATTTACCCTTCCTAATGGACCCATCGATGTCAATAGCGATCATCTATTCTCAGAACCGGGCCTCAATCTTCCCGCACATGCACGCGTAGCTGTTCTTACAGCGGAATTTGCCGGCGTAGCGAGCGTGGGTGGACTTGCCCCTGCAGTAGAAGGAATGGTCCGCGGATTTGACCTTAAAACTCGCGTTATTATGCCCTTGTATTATGATACGAATGGCAAAGGGCCGATTCCTAAAAAATTGCTCGATACCAAAAAAGAAAAACCGGAATACGCCGCCGAACACAACGGTCAAATCTGCAAAGTCTTTAAAGTGTACGTCAATGGAATCCGCGTCTATTTAATCGATCATCCCGATCTGTTTAGAATTCCTGCCAAAGCAGATGGAACTGCGGGAAATCTCTATACTAGCGATTGGAATCACGGTTGGGAACATCCTCGACGACGCTTTGCGGTGTTTCAAAGTTTGGGTGAACAAGTACTCTCTAGGATGAGCGGCATTGTGGAACTCAGAGGGAACAAACAAAAGAAACGCAATCCCATCAATATAGCCCATTATCAAGATCCACAGATGGGTTTAGGGCCTAAGCTAATGAGACACCGACACCCTGGAGAAGAAACTCCCGCTACAGTTTTCACATTTCACAACAATCAAACTAGAGACAACGCTTACGATCAGGATGAATCAGCAGCGATCTTAGCCGAAATCGGACTGCCCAATCGCAAAATGAACCCTTTTATCGAAGCCCTGTCAGATGCTGAAATGGTCACTACAGTCTCTCATACCTTTGCTTCAGAAGCGCAAGAAGAAATACTCGGCAATGGCGTGCAGCATGCGGTTAAAACCGCGGCATTCCAAGGGAAGCTCGTCAGCATTCTCAATGGATGTAACAACAGTTGCGATCCATCCCAAGATGAGCAGCTGAAAAATCACCAATTAAATGGAAAAAAGATCGATTTAAGCTATGGACCCGACACTCCCAATCTGGCACAGATCATTACAACCGCACAATATGAACTCTGCGATCATCTTAAAACTAGACTTGACGAGGCCTATGCTAAGCTCAATCCAAGACTCCCGATTGTCGCCTTTTGGGGCCGTTTTGACTCCTCGCAAAAAGGGATCGATAAGCTCCCCTTAATCATGGATGAAGTATTGGCAAATGGTGGGCAATTTGTCTGTATCGGCATCGAACCTGATGAGGAAGCGCGTAAGATTCTAAACATTATGAAGCAGCGGGCTCATGAGCGGGGCAAAGAAGGGGTATTAATCCTCGAAGATAACCGAGATGAAAATGGTAAGTTAAAGTATCAGGGTGTCTTTGGCAGTTTATTGCGCACCGCCATGGCCTTTCCGATTGTCCCTTCTAAGTATGAACCGTTTGGATTTATCCCTCCCGAAGCCAATCGTCACGGCAAAAAAGTGATCGCCACCCAAACAGGTGGTATGAATGACATGGTTAAAACTGAAGGGCCAAATGCCAACGGCTATTTGTTTAAACGTTATCCTGACTGGCATTCATCGCAGCAAAATGAAGCGATCAAATCCACCATTCGCATTGCGTTAAAAGAAGCCAAAGACATGACCGACGCACTGCATAATGGGCCCAATGATAAACGAGAGCATTACATTAATCAAATGCGCCGCATTATGCGCCATGCGATGAATTGGACCTGGGAAAAAACACCTGATGGATCACCGCATGCAATTGACCGCTTAGAGCGGGTGTATGCTAAAGCTTTAATCAATCGCAAAAAACGGGGTCATATTCCTATTGACAAACTCAAGATATTCCAACTCGATGCAGCTATAGGCTCGTAAAAGATTGCCTTTTTTTAAAAAATGGGGTACCTTGTGCCTTTGTAATTAGCAAGGGACCCCAATGTCAATCGCTTGGATTTTTTTGTTACTCGCTGGATTTTTTGAGATCTGCTTTACGATCGCGCTCAAATTCAGCCAAGGCTTTACCAAAGTTATCCCCAGCATCATCACGGTGATTTTCATCGTCCTGAGCTTTTTTTCTGTCTCTCAAGCGATGAAGAGCATCCCCATTGGAACTGCCTATGCCGTGTGGGCCGGGATCGGCGCGGCTGGCACCGTCGTCTGCGGGATTATCTTCTTTGGCGACTCCTATCACATTATTCGTCTGATCTCGATCTTCTTAATCATCATTGGCATCATCGGGCTAAAGCTCGCTCACGTCGAATAACCCCACCGCTTATTTAAAAGGAATGAAGTTCCCAAAATATCTCTGATGCGCTAAAAATAAATTTTTAGTTATTCATCAACATTTTCAAATCGTGGGATGATCGCATGCATATTGTACGCACTTTCGGGCATATGCTCGGTGGCACATTACTCGTCGCGGGGACAAGTATTGGTGTGGGAATGTTAGCGCTTCCTGTCGCTACTGCAAATGGAGGGTTTATCCCCTCTATTTTGGTCTATCTACTTTGTTGGATATTCATGTTGAGCACAGGTCTATTGGTCTTAGAAGCCTGCATTTGGATGCCCAAAGGTGCTAATCTGATTACTTTATCGAGTCGCCTGCTCGGTAAATGGGGTAAAGTTGCATGTTGGGTGCTGTATTTATTTCTCTTTTCCTGTTTGATGGTGGCCCATATTGCCGGCGGAGGTGGTGTCGTATCGGATCTCAGTGGGAATACCTTGTCCGGTTGGTTCTCAACGATTATCTACGTCTTAATTTTTGCACCCGTTGTCTATTTCGGAACGCTGTGGGTAGATCGCTTCAATCTCGTGCTCATGGCTGGGATCATCCTCACCTATCTGCTATTTATTACTTCTTCCATCCATTACGTCAGCCCTTCGCTATTAGCTCGCATGGATTGGGGCAAAATTTGGTGGGCACTTCCTGTAGTCTTCACGGCTTTCGGATATCAGAGTTTAATCCCGACATTATTTAATTACATGAATCGCAATGTAAAAAAAGTTCGGATGGCACTTATCTTCGGAACGACCATTCCCCTTGTGATATATGTAATCTGGGAATTCATTATCCTGGGTATTGTGCCGCTAGAAGGAAAATTTGGTCTGGCAGAAGCTCTAAGCAAAGGAGAAAGCGCTGTTAATCCATTGGGTGCATATATTCGCAATCCTGGATTGCTTACCGTAGGTCGCGCGTTTGCCTTCTTCGCTTTGACGACCTCATTTTTAGGTATCTCGATTGCTTTTGTCGATTTTCTTCTCGATGGTTTTAAAGCATCTAGAAAAGGAGCCTCTAAATTACTCGCCTGTAGCGCCGTTTTCATCATTCCTCTGTTGATTACTTTGATCAACCCTCACCTGTTTATCAGCGCCCTGAGTATAGCTGGGGGAATTGGCGTTGCACTTCTTCTCGGTGCTATGCCCATCATGATGGTCTGGTCTGGCAGATACAAAGACGGACATTCCTTGCTCCACCAACAATTGCCAGGTGGCAAAATCACACTGTCGCTTATGATGATCTTTATCATATTTGAATTGATCATCACTTTGACTGAGCTGGGATAATTGATTCTCGCCCAATTCGTAACTTTGCTGGGATTTGATAGCTATTTCCAATTCTATCACCGCAGTTAAAAATTTAGAAAAGTACTTAAAATGCTCTTCAAGTATAGAGGAAAAACATTTTGTAAAAAAACAATCTACAATTTGCACATCGCGTTCCGATCTGATATCACTTTCATCTTTCCCTTTAAAACAAACTAAAGACATACTATCAATTTTCTTTTCTTGAAATTGCTTGATTAAATCAAAATAATGTTTTTGGGATTTCATCCTTTGCTGAATCAGCTCTAGACTGTGTCTTAATTCAGATTCAAGCTGTTTTAAATCATTTTCCATTTTCCACTTATCGGTAATGCTAGCATAACTTTTGTATTCTTCTTGTAATTTTTGAAATTTATCAATATGTATCGCTTCTACCTCTTTTAATCTTTCTAATTCTCCTTCTATAGTTCCAAAATTGCTAAGCAAAAGATAACGAACATCACGCGATATATTAAATGGATTTTCAGAAATAAGATACTTAAACTTAAAAGAATCAATAAATTCTGTTTTGATCTTTTGATAGATCGATTCATAAAGCCCATTATTAGTAGTAATCTGAATCGATAATTTATTGAGTGCATCGTTTAACTCAGAAAAATCCCCTTCAAACTCAGTTTTCTTTGCTAAAGTTGTTGCATCTTTAATTTTTGTATCATCAAAATCTTTTCCTTTGGGTAAAGTAGGCTCAAACGTTACCGCAGAAGGAACTGAAAGTTCTGTAGTGCCTTTAACAGCTACTTTTCTAGCTCTCATAATCCTTGGCAAAACATTTATAGATGCAGTAGCAAGGCTCTCACTATTTTTGTCTATGTTGGAGTTACTTCTCGGAAGCGATGAACGAGACTGCCTAGCAAGCTCCTTCGTATTAGCTGTTTTTGATTGCTGCTTTTCTCTAAAACTTTTAATAGAGAGCTTATGCAAAAGCTGTGTAGAAGCAGGCCAAGAAATAGAGCGATTAGTAACTTCTTCGGGTGGGTTACTATTTAGAGGAACGACACAATGGAAGGTCGAAGATTTTTTTAACTTATTAACTGCTCTAATTGCATTGTACGCCTCTTCTGAAGTGCGTTCGCCAATTAGGGTTTTAACCATTCGCGGTTTGGGTTGTTGCAAGTTAAAATTGATACGATCGTTGTTTTGAACAGCTTTTAAACTCATAATTTCACTCTTTTTTTATTGAAAAAAAATCGTTTTAAACTCAATAATTTCTATTAAAAAACTAGAAAAATAATAAAAATGCTTTTCCAGAATACGTGAAAAGTAACTCTGGAAAAAATCGTAGACAAATTCAAAATCCGCTTCGATATAGGGGATTCGACTAAACTCTACTCCCTTAAGATCGGTCAAAATAATTTCTGCATTAAAAAATCCAAATGATTTAAGATAGTTGCCTAACTTTTCATGAGATTGTTGAACAACAGACAAACAATTTTCTATTTCCATTGCAAGTTGTTCAATTTCTAAAAGATCGGAATCAGCAATCGTTTTAGTCAAATCTTGATATTGCTCTTTAATTCTTTTAAAGCTCTGATCATGAATCTCTTCTTGCTTTAGTAAACGATCTAATTCAAGTTTAATGAGATCTAAATTGTGAAGTATAAAATCATATACCAATGGAGATAAATCAGGTTGCTTCTTACGAATATTGCTATTTGGCTCAATAAATTTTTTGCGAATCTGACTACAAAGCTTTACATACTTACTTAAATCTTCCTGTTTTTTCTCATTCAAAGTAAGTAACGACATTAAATCTGTCAGTTGATTGTCATTCGAAGTGGATAATAGTGTTAAATCCTCTTGTTTTTTTCTATTCAAAGTCGGAAAAAGTTTTGTTTGTGGCTGCTGATCTAGACCCTCTTTCTCCTTTGATTGTAAATGAATAAACGGTTGAAGATTTTTAATTGTTTTTGTGAATGTGATAGATTTATTTCTACCTATTCCAGGCTTTGAAGAAACTGCCAAGCTGGATGAATTTATATTCGATTCACTTAGAGTTCTTCTTTCTGCAAATTTTTTATGCGCTTCTCGCATGTAATCAGTAGATTCCATGGAGAAGATTTGAGATTCGGTTTGATTTTGAGAGGCTTTTTTTGCTTCTTTGATAATTTGGGAATTTGGCCATGAATTAATTCTCGGCGATGAAGGCTTAGCGACAGGCGTATTATTTAAAGCAAAATCTTTTTCGGTTTGTGTGAAATTATTCAAAACAGAATCATCTTTGGGCTCGAACGATATTAATTTTTTTGCAAATTCGGGACTCTTGGTTTTGCCCACTGTTCTAATCGCTTCGTGCGCCACCCTTTGGCTAACTCGGCCAATTATAGTATTAACACTTTTGCTCTTAGGAGGAGCTTGAAGATTGAACTCCGCTCCATTATTTGAAGTATTAGCAACTCTTAGAGACATGATTTGCCTCATTATTTAATGTGAATCAATTGTCATGACAAGTTTTCCTTTCACCTTTCCTTCCTCAAGAAGGCGGTGGGCTTCCTTAACGGTATCCACACTAAGTGTGCCAACGATTTTGACTGGAGGCATTTGAATCGAATCATTTTCTAAAAGTTGGCAGAAGTGTTGAAGTTGCCGAGCATAGACTTTCCAAGTATCACGTAGCCCTGAAAAAGCTTCTGCGCCAATGAACACAAAATGCAATGACATGTTACGTGTAATACACAAACTCACTCCCCGTTCCCATACCGGAAAATCAAAGGGTTCATTCTCTGGCACAGTGGTTGCAAAATGTCCCGAATGAGAAGTGAGCTTTAAACAGAGGCGTTTCATGGCTTGTCCCACAAAATCAAACGTAGTATCGAAAAGGCGTCCCCCATTCATCTCAATCAGTCTAGACTCCAGCTCTTCTGTGCTCAGTCCTGAATAGAGAAGAATGTGCTCCCGTTTAATCTTCATCTCTCGCTGTAAAAATTGCGCGCTCGCCTCGCTGCCTGCCACAGTATAAATGGCTTTCACTTGCGCTTGCCAAGCTAGTGGAACGGCAACAGAGCCCACTCCCCCACCCGCCCCGGCAATAAAAATCGTATCCCCTTTTTTTAAAGCTCTTGAAGCGATCAATGCCCGATAGGCCGTTAACCCAACCACGGGAATTGCCGCTGCTTGTGCAAAAGAAAGCTGACCGGGTTTCTTGATGATAAACTCCGCTGGAAGACAGACAAATTCAGCATAACTGCCATTCGAAGACTGTCCAAAAGCAAAACCGATCACTTCATCTCCAACAGCAAAGCCTTTTGTCTCTGGATCGATAGCGTCGATCACACCGCTGCAGTCCGCGCCTAAAATCATTGGAACTTGGCCGCCATATAAACCCTCGCGAATTTTGTAATCGACAGGATTAAACCCTGCAGCTTTGATGCGAATTCGCACCTCACCTTTACGCGGCTGGGGAGTATCGATCTGTTTGAATTTGAGATTAGAGGTATCGCCAAAGGCTTCGAGGATTACGGCTTTCATTTTTTTCAAATCCCGCAAAAAATTAAAAAACTAATTTTAATCCAGGCTTGAGAAAATAGCCAGCATTATTAAACCACTGAGCTCACCGACTCGAGAACACTGGGGCGGCTTCGCCGCGACAGAGGAATCAGCGCAGAGATAAAAATGAGGACGGTGAGGCGCAGAGTTGGGAATGATTTTTTTTCGACTCTGCGTCTCTGTTATCTCGTTTCTTTTCTCTGCGCTGATTCTTCTGCTCCAGAAGCGCGGAAGATGCGATTCATCAAGCCACTCTCTTCGAGCAACTCTTCATCGCAATAGATGAGGATTTCATCATAATTGTTCTGATCGGCATAGCGCAATGAGGCATAAAACTCTTGCGCTGAAAGCAATACATGATCGCAATTATCCTCTTGGATTGAGCGACGCGATAGAAGCAGACGCCGTTTCGTCTGATGTCTGAGATACTGCTGCATCTCATCTAATGAATCAAACAAGCGAACAGGGATTTTTGGACAATAGTGGCGATGTTTAAGACCGGGAGAAACTATCGGCCCTTGTGGCTGGCTTGTCAAAACTGAACATCCCAATACTTTCTCGAGCTCGACTTGAGAAATAGAGCCGGGACGCAGTAGCACGGGCTGCTGGCCGAGAAGGCTGATCACCGTAGATTCAATACCGATTTTAGTTTTTCCGCCGTCGAGAATAGCAGCAATTTTTCCATCGAAGTCTTCTAATACATGTATGGATTGCGTTGCACTCGGTTTCCCAGAGAGATTTGCCGATGGAGCGACAAGAGGCGCGCCGACTAATTTAATAAGCTCTAATGCAATCGGATGAGAGGGCATACGCACGGCAATTGTGTTTAATCCTGCTGAGACAATTGCCGGCACATCAGGATGGCGCTCGAGAACAATCGTTAGAGGCCCAGGAAAAAACACTTCAGCTAATTGATAAAAAGTTTGAGGGATATTTTGCGCGAGTTGTTCCACCTGGGCAATCGAGCTCACATGTGCGATCAAGGGATTATCTGAAGGACGTCCTTTAACGCGAAAAACATCTTGAATGGCATTTGGTAGGTTAATACAAGCACCAAGACCATAGACAGTCTCGGTGGGAAAAGCGACTAGGTGACCTGCGTTTAATAATTCAGCAGCACGCGCCACGTGTTCTGCACTGAGTTGCTCGGTGGCGCCCATATTTAATTTCCCAACACCCAAAAGAACGTGAAAGTCAGTGCCACTTTGGCCCCGAGAGCCCAGATTAAACGGCCGAAATGACGATCGACAAACCCTTTAATTTGTGTCCCCCAGCGCTGCATCATTTCGGCGAGAAAAAAGAAGCGTAATGCCCTGGCAAAAAATACCGATACTAAATAACTGCTGAGGGAAAGCTGACAGAAACCCGCGGAAATCGTGATTGCTTTAAACGGAATGGGAAATAAACTACCGATAAAAACAGCCAAATGTTCATGCGCATTATAATGAACGACGACTCGATTAAAAAATTCCGGCGAAATGAGATGCGTAGTGACAAATTCGCCAATACTGCCCCACAACAAATAGCCGACTGCATATCCGATTAAAGCGATGATCAAAGAGGAAATCGTTGCGACGAGTGCATAGATGAATCTTCGCTGCGGGTTATGCATACAAAAGAGCATCAAAATTGCATCCATGGGCAAAAACAAAACCATTTCGAGCAAGAAAATTAAACCCAGCCATAGCGGCGCCCAAGGTGAAAAAGCCTTGAGAGCTGCCCAATTATAAATTCTTCTTGCTGAATTCATCTAAAAACCTCATTCCGAGAAATGGCCCAATTATACTTTTTAAGTTGAGCAAAGTCAAGGCAAACCCCAAAACACAAGCATTTAATATACAATGCGTTAGATTATTGTGGCAGGCAAATCTCTTCCTTGCCTATAATCTTTAGTTAAACAGGGAGTTCTGAAATGAAAGTGACCGCGACGATTGTGTTTGTCTATGGGCTTTTGATCGCACTGGGTGGCATCATAGGTTATGTAAAAAGCGGATCGCATGCTTCTATAATTTCGGGTAGCGTATTTGGCCTCGCGCTGCTGATTTGCGCATATTTAATTTCAAAAAAGCAACTCATGGCGCAATACGTCACACTGGGTTTAACTTTTTTACTAGATGGGATTTTCACCTTTCGATTTGCCAAAACTCTTCATTTTTTTCCGTCAGGTTTTCTGAGTTTGGTCAGTTTAGCGGTGTTGATCGTCGTCGCGCTAAAAATTCGCCGCACCTTAAAACTGAGTTAGCTTAACTTTTTAATCCTCTATCGATAAAAAATTTGACAAATTCCTATTCAATTCACGAAAGTGGAAAAAAATAGGCAGAGGTCGTCGTTAAACTGACGTTCTCGATCAAACTTTGAGGATAGACATGAAAAAAATTCTCGCGCTCATCTGTTTCATCACTTTTAATACACTCTTACTCGCCCAAGATATCGTAGGCTTCTGGAAAAGCTACGATGACAAAACAGGTAAGCCACAGATGATTTGCGCAATCTATGAATATGGCAATAAATACTACGGACGCGTCATCGCCTCTTATAACAAAGAAGGCGTGATCGACGATAGCATTGAAACACCCAGAAGCCGAACGACACGCTTAGTCGGAGAACCCTATTATTCAGGCCTAGATATCATTTGGGATTTGAAGAAAAAAGGCACTAAATACACGGATGGTGAAATTTTAGATCCGCGCAAAGGCAAAGTTTACGATGTGGAGATGTGGCGACATGATGACAATTTAATCGTACGCGGAAAATTGTTAATCTTCGGAAAAAATCTCACCTGGTATCCCGCTTCCGACAACGATTTCCCAGACAACTTTCATAAACCCGACTTAGACAACATGGTGCCTAACGTTCCCCAAATTAAATAAGCTTCTGCTCAGTGCCCAAACCCGTGTGCGTGCGTACCCGATTTATTTCTCTGTGGTAAAAACTCACAACAGAGGGATTTCCGCGCCCGAGCCTGAATTAGAAAAAAATAAACCGCTGATCTCAGACCCTGATTGCTACCCCATATTTCCCCTATGAAAGCTGCACTGCCCATCTTCTTCTCTTCACTCGTCCGAAAGGTTACAAAACCTTCCCCCTCCTCGTGAATCTTTGAATCTAGTCAGTTCGCTTTTTTCATAGAGAAAAAGAGGGTAGCAATCAGGGTCTTAGTGGTTTAACTAATGACTTTCCAAAAACCATAAGCTGCGTTAGATTACTTTCTTTAAAAAAAAGGGGGTAACCTTATGACAATTGGCGCCATTCAATATACATTGCGTAGTTATTTTATCACCGCATCTCCAACATTTGATGACCAAACAGATCAAGATCTAAAAAGGGATTTTGAGCGCAATGAATCTACAATTCTGACACTGCAAAATTACCTTGAAGTTGAAAAAACCACTACAAATAGTAAAGCTTTAAAATTTCACGAGATTCTTCCCACCTTTGTGAATATGACTGATTTTTCGCAAAAGAAAATAGATGAAATTATTCAGAAATTTATTAAATTAAATGGAACGATTGATATTCTTCAAACGATGATGAAGGATAATACAGAACCTTTAGAAGTAGTAATAAGAGTGGTGGAAGATAAAACAATAAAGCATAAAAAGAATCAACTGCATATATTGCAAAGCGAATTAGAAGAAAAAAAAGCGGATAGGGATAAAGCAGAACGATTAATGAATTATTATGATAGAACTCCCAAATTGAAAAGATTATCTGAAAAACAAGAACAATTTTTTCTTTCACTCAATCAGGAGGTTGAACAATTGACCCAAGTTGTCGAAAATTTGCAAAAAGAGATTCCTACAGAGGATTTATTAAAAGCAGAATTGATTGTTCCAGATATGATGACAGCATTAGAAAAATCACAAGACCAAATGATTCGACTTTTAGCAATGATAAAAAGTCATCTCGACCCGATCAAAATCAAAACAGCTTTTGATACCCTTGAAAAGCGACGTAAATTGTTTTTACAAGAAGCAGAGAAACGACATCTACAGCTCGGGTAGAGACCACGCCGCTTTTTTCTTCAGATATTCTTCGCGAGGAAGTTGGACAATCAGCGGCTGTTTGTCGGGATGGAGCCATCGCAAGAGGATTTCTAGATCATCGGGCGAGAGCGCGGTGCAACCCCCTGTCCCACGATCCTGTGCGCGCCAGCGATGCATAAAAATGCAAGATCCCTTTCCGGCAATTGCAGGAGAAGTGTTGTGCTTGATCACCAGGCCTCGGCGATAGACATCGTCGTCAACCATTTGCATTTTTTCACTGCTAGACCAATCTTTACCCTCAATAGTGCGAATATCGACGATCTGATTGTAGTAGAGAGAGATTGGATCGTCGATCGCTTCCCAATACTGATCAACGATAAGCGTAGGCATTGCAAAAGGACCTACCAAAGGATAATCGGCATCGACAAATGCAGGTCCAACACGGAAAATACCGGCAGGCGCTTTTCTATCCCCTTCTCGTTTGAGGGGTAACTCTTGAATAGGATGCAAGCCGACTCCCCAAGCCATCCCCTGCTGGCCGACGACAATGGGATGAGTTTCTAAAAGGACAAACGGTTGATCGATGACAGCTCTTTCAAAGCGAAATAGGTGCCCTTCAACGGCTTCCCAAGAAGGAGTGATGACTAACATGAGTTGCAAGGCTGTTTCGATCAATGGTCCCCCGCATAAAAAGGCTCGACGTGCACAATGACATCGCGCACTGCAGGCCAATTTTTTTGAATTTCAGCGCGTACTTTTTGCGTCAGTTCATGGGCCTTTTCGACAGAAAGTTCCGGTGAAACTTCGACGTCGATACTCACATGAGCATCTGGACCGTAGAGCTGGATTCGAATTTTTTCTGTTCCTAGCACCCCTGGCACATTTAGAGCCGCATTGTGCACTTTTTCAAAGTACATCTGCGGGGGCACCCGATCGAGAAGTTGATGGAGATTGTTTTTAGCGGCAAAAATGCCGATCCCTACCATCAATAAAGCAATCACAATCGCACCTAAATGGTCACATAGAGAGCTATATTGAGGAAAGTAAGCGGCAAACAAGAGTGCAATCATCGCAAATAAGCTATTGATCCCATCGATGCGATAATGAACCGCGTCAGCAAGTAGCGCTGGGCTATGCTGCCGTTTGGCTGTGCGCTTGAGATGCTGGTAGGAAATTTCTAAGAGGATGACAGCTCCTAGCGGAATGAGCCAGGTCAAAGGTTGAATCACTTTGTTTTGCGCAGTCGATAAAGCTGATAATTGTTGGATCAGCATTCCCCCACCTACGACCGCTAGGAGCAAACCTAATTGCAGACCGGCAACGGGTTCAAATCTTCCATGTCCGAAAGGGTGATTGCGATCAGGCGGCTTATCGGCAATACGAATGCAAAGAATCAGAAACAGGCTCGCGCCGATATCGAATAAGCTCGACAGCGCATCTAAAAGAAGGGCAGAGCTGTTTAGAAAAACAAATCCCAATATCTCTGCAACGATGATCACACTGCGGAGCATGACCCCACGCCGGGCCGTTATCATCATCTGCCGGCGCCGCTGCATGCGGGTCTCGCTGACACTTTCAGGAAGTGGGATAGACGGCGGGAATTTGGACATTATTGCATCGTTTGATTGTGCAAGGCATCGTTATAGCGCTTGGAAACCTTAGCCCAATCGACATTATCTAAGAAGGCGCTCAGGTATTTGCCGCGATCCAATCCGTATTGAGTGATATATGCGTGTTCGAATACATCCATCACAAGCAAGGGCTCCCCGCCAGCGAGGTGGCCTAAGTCATGCTCATTGATCCAGACATTAAAGAGCCGTCCTGTTTGCGGATCGCGATAGAGAATTACCCAACCAATGCCGCGCATCATTCCGGTTGAAGTAAAGCTCTTTTTCCAAGCATCAAAGGATCCGAAATCCTTTGAGATCCTCTGATATAGAGGAGCGGATTTATCCAGCGGATCACTCCCCCCTAAATTATCGAAATAAAACTCGTGTAAACGCATCCCATCCCATTCCCAACCAAAACGGCGTTTCAAAGCGCCATAGTCATACGTGAGATCACGATCTTGTAATTCCAACTCTTTGAGACGGCTGATGAGCAGGTTCGCATTTTTCACATAGCCTTGATACAGCTGAAAGTGCAATTTTAATAAGGCATCGGAAAAACCGGGCATGCCGAAGAGATAAGAGTAATCTTTTGCGATGTATTCTGTGGAAACCGGTTTGGATCTAGCTGCAGGAGTGGAATAATCTTGAGCGAATAATGGAGTGCTTAATAGCAAAGGGATTAGGCTTAGGAAACCGATTTTTCTCATCGCATACTCCTGCATTTTTGAAAGAATTGTATAGCATACGATAAGTTTTTCTGACAGGGAAATTTCCTTTAGCCGATCCATGTCTCCTCCCCTAACGTGCCCGAGCCCGCGTGCGTGCCCGTGCCCGATTTTTTCTTGCAGTTCTTAAAAAAGAGAAAAGAAGAATCGGTCAACGCACACGGGCACGAAAAAAATCCCTCTGTGGTGTTCCAGCTCTGTGGTGAAATTTTACCACAGAGACAAGAAACACAGAGAAAAATCGGGCAGGGCTCGGACACGAAAAAGAGGTTTAATGGTAGAGGGGATATTTTAGAAGATGTCTCAATTGATCCAGTAATTCCATCAGCTCGGAAAATCTCGGCTCTTGCAGTGCCGGATCATCGTCGTAAATGAGCCAATAACCTTCATAATGGACTAATGTAAGATCAGAAAACATACGATCGCTTTGAGAATACGTCAATGTGAAGCATTTGACTTTTTTACCATGGTGTCTTTCCAATTGGATTTCAAGCAAGTCAGCGTAGGGATCCTTTCGAAAGAGAAATGTCCCCGCAGGCTTGTCCCATAACAACACTTCCGCTTGATAACGGTCAGAAGGATGCCAAGCTTCCAAAAGAATGTTTCGGATCTTAGTGGGTTCTGCATTTTCAAGTTCGAGTTTTAAAATGACTCCCATTTTTGTCTCAAGATCGCTCGGCCCTTTTAATTGTTCTGAAATCTTGTTCAAAAGAAGTAAGGTCTGACTCATGATAGCATAGGCTGCAGGTGTGAGATCATCATAGCGAAAACTCTTCTTTGATAATTCACTCTCTTCGACTAAAAAACACATCTCTCCAAGCTGAGGATCATACACGCAGACAATATCGACAGGTTTCCAATCCTTCTTTCCTAAAAAAGAAGATTCCTCGTGGATGTCGTCGACAAAAAATTGACCTGTCTTGCGATTAATCCAGGCTTTGAAAAGCTTTGTTGAGTGGCGGGGATGTGGATGGTGCCGCAGAACTCGTTGAAAGAGTTCGATGTTTTGACGTACCGGGCCATCGACGACTTTAATCCGCATAATTTCCTTTATTTTTCGAGGCTTTTCATCATATTAAGCGCTTTTTCATAGCTGGCGATCAAAGTATGAATAATCCCCGAGCGCACACCTTGGGCCTCCATGACTTTTAGTCCTGCAATCGTGGTTCCCCCTGGCGAAGAGATATCCAATTTTAACTCGGCGGGATGTTTACCAGACTCTCTCATCAAAGCGACGGCCCCTTCCATTGTTTTCAGGACAAATTCCCGTGCTTCCGCAGCGTTGAAACCCAAGTGAATACTACCATCAATCATGGCCTCGATCATCACCAGCACAAAACCAATCCCAGAACCGCTAATGGCCGTTAAGGCATCTAACTTATCTTCCTTCATCCAAGCATACAGACCCAATCCGTGCATTAAACTGTCGACCGCCCTCGTGACTTTTACTGTATGAAATCCCTCTTCAGATAACCCGATAACCCCCTGCCCTGCAGCAACCGCGAGATTAGGCATCGCCCGCACGATAACCCCTTGAGGAAAGTACCGTTTTAATACCGCGATCGGGGTTCCAGCTAAAACACTGACTAAAATTTTATCTTTTGAAAATAAAGAAGCCGTCAGCCGTGCTACTTCCGCTAAATCTTTAGGCTTTACTGTGAGCAGAACAATATCCGCTTCTTTAACCGCCTCACCTAAGTCCTCTTGAGCTATTGCGCCGAGCTCTTTAGCTAGACTCTGCACTTTTGCAAGATCGTGATCGCACAAAATCAACGCATGCTTACTAGCTAAATGCCTAGCGAAAGCAGTTCCCATCACTCCACATCCAAGTATTGCAACTTTCATAACCCACCCCTGTCTATTTCTTCTTGATAACGATTGGCGAGTTGTTTTTCAATTGGAAGTAAATAACTTTTACGTAAAGTAGTGAAAACAGTCGGAGGTTTATGGATCATCCCTTTAAACAAGAAGTACAAAAGGTGAGGAAATCACCCCATTCTATCCATCCCCTCATTTTGAATCGCTGGTCGCCCAGGTCGATGACAGGAGAAGAGATGGATGACAGAGAGCTCATGGCGCTATTTGAAGCCGCTCACTGGGCCCCCTCGTCGTATAATAATCAGCCTTGGCGCTTTTTATATGCTAAGCGCAATACGCCGGCTTGGCAGGTGTTTTTTAATTTAATGGGCGAATTCAATCAAAGCTGGACAAAAGATGCCGCTGCCCTCATCGTTGCAATTTCCCATAAAAATTTCGAACACAATAACAAGCCTGCGCGCACCCACAGCTTTGACACAGGGGCTGCTTGGATGGCAATGGCCCTGGAAGGAGCCAACCGAGGTTATGTGCTTCACGGAATGGAAGGCTTTGATTTTGAAAGAGCTAAGAAAGATTTACACGTTCCGGATGACTATCAAGTTGAAGCGATGATCGCGATCGGTAAGCGTGCACCGATCACGCATTTACCCGCAGATCTACAAAAAAGGGAAGCGCCGAGTACTCGAAAAAGCCTCGATGAAATCGCTATCGAAGGCAAGTTTAAAAAGCCCTCTAAAGCCAATGCGGCTTAAGGGTTTATAAAAAAAAATCGAGCAAGCCTTAAGCGCCTGCTCGATAACATAAAATCGCTATTTAGGCACCACTAGCGTCGTAGCCTAAGTATCGTATTTCAGATACTATTTGTGAGCTTTAGCTCGGCGAGTTCTGCGAGAAGAACGACGAGTTTTTCTAGCATGAGATCTCTTTTTGCTATGCTTCCGAGTTGATTTGCGTGCTCTCTTCTTAGCCATAATTTTCTCCTTAGTTTGGATACGTAGGAGCTTTGGTTTAGTCTCCCTCCGGGGAGATCTTTGAATCCATTCATATCCTACAATTCTTAATATATAATAAAGACAAATTAATTTGAAAAAAAATCTTATTATTGATTTGTTTTAAAACACAAACAAACTAATACAAAACTGCTTCACAGTATACTGTGAAGCCTTTTTTATTGATAAAAAGGGAACAGAAAAAAAATTTTCAAGATTAAAGAAAAAACCGTTAAATATTTTTTTAAAATGGGATATTTTATCTAATTTCATTTCTTTATTCTGAGTTTAATAACGGAATTTTCGTGTTTTTCTCTCAATTTATCTGATAATGGATTTTTGAAAATAGGTTTAATTCTAATCCTTATCGATTCAGTGATCATTTTCATTTCTCCTTTTGTTACAATCGCACAACTATCATTAAAAAAATTTATACAGTGGTAATTCTGAATATATTCAAATCTGAATAAAATTCAAAATTATTTTTTAAAAGAAAATGTTAACGACTTACTATCAAAAGTTTATTTAACTATGATTTCGATCGATTTAATGACATCCCCTTGCTCAATCTTCTTCACGACATCCATACCGCCAACAGTTTGGCCAAATACGGTGTACTCTCCGTCGAGATAAGGGGTTTTTTCAAGAGTGATATAAAATTGGGAGCCGCTGGATCTTTTCTTTGGATTTACATTATCAGATAAACGCGCCCAAGCTAAAGCGCCTTGCAAGTGGGGTAATTTAATTTCAGCTGGAACGGTATAACCGGGTCCTCCTCGACCTGTACCTTCAGGATCGCCGCCTTGTACGACGAAATTAGGCACTACGCGATGGAAGACTAACCCATTATAGAACCCACCTTGAGCTAACTGGATGAAATTGGTCACCGATAAAGGCGCTTCACTGGTATTTAACTGACATGTGACATCGCCCTTTAGATGTATGGATCACAGCAGAATAGGTCTTTCCTTGTTCAAATGTCATCGGCTTAGCAGGTTCATTAAATTGCATAGGTTGTTCTCCAGCATTTACATTGGGATAAGCGAATAGCATCAACAGTCCAACCGCTACATATCTCGCGATCATCATCCACCTCCAATTTCAAGCACCCCATATTAACTAGTTTGCCTTTTTAGAACAAAGAAATTGGTAGTTTTGAATGAGGAGTTTGATCGCCAATGTAGACATGTCTAAAGTGACAAAAAAAATTTATACAATCCAAAAAAAAGAAAGATTACAATGAAGTAGGGGTGTTTATGAAGGGGTTGTTTGTGTGTTTGGTTTTGCTGGCTGGATTGGATGTATGCCCTCCTCCTAAAATGTTATTGGTGGAGCAGGAAAAGCCGGTGTTGAATTTGTATTATTCGAGTTCATGTCCCTATTCGAGGAAAGTGCTCGATTATCTGAATGAAATTCACAAAAAAGTGCCGCTCACAGAAGTGCGAAATAATCCTAAAGCTTTAGAATATCTCCAAAGTAAAGGAGGTAAACTGCAAGTGCCTTGCCTGTTCATCGATGGGCGTCCGCTGTATGACTCGGATGAGATCATCGACTGGCTGTCAAAACATCGTGAAGATTTTTGAGGGGGCAAGCGGCGCTTGCCCCAAATTCTTTACCACTTTTTCTCTTGTCTAGGTGGTCTTTGTTGAGGTTGTCTTGGGTATTGTTGTTGTGGCTCTTGTGGCTGCTGAGGTTGCTGCCAGCGGTTAGGGTTTTGGTGTTGACGTTGAGGTTTTTTTGGAAACTTCATATGTCCTCCATAGTGATGAAAATCTCTTGATCGAGATATCTGTGAGAGGCTAAGATCTCTCCGCCTCCATCTATTAATTTATCTCATTTCTATTAAAAAAAGAAGGGGAAAAGCTAAGATACGTGAATATAATCCTAAGGATAATTTATGCTCACTTCGGGTAAACCGCGCCGTGTAATCAGTGTATTTGTTTTGGCGATGTTAAACGTCTCAATCATGGCGAGTTTGCGCAATTTGCCGCTGGTAGCAGAATTTGGGCTGAGCGCTATTTCTTTCTTTTTCCTTGTGGCACTATTTTTCTTAATCCCCTGCGCTTTAATTTCGGCGGAACTTGCCACGGGCTGGCCTAAGGCAGGAGGAATTTACATCTGGGTAAGAGAAGGACTCGGCGATCGTTTTGGATTCATGGCGATTTGGATGCAATGGGTGCACAATGTGGCTTGGTATCCTGTGATCATGTCGTTTGTAGCCGTCACGATGGCATTTTTGATTTCACCTGAACTGGCCAATAATCGGTTTTTTGTCTTAAGCGTCATCTTAATCGGTTTTTGGGGTATGACACTCTTAAATTATCTGGGGATAAAGACATCGGGCTGGTTCAGCACCATTGGGGTGATTGTCGGCACGATTTTACCGGGATTATTTATCATTTTTCTGGGGGTAACTTGGGTAGGAGGTGGACATACAGTACAAACCGCTTTGACTTGGGATGCGCTGATCCCCTCATTTTCGAGTGCGGGCAATTTAGTCTTTCTGTCAGGACTTTTTTTGGCATTTGCAGGATTGGAGGTATCAGCATCGTACGCTAGCGATGTCAAAGAGCCACAAAAGAACTTTCCTAGGGCCATTATTTTGGGTGCAGTGATTACTTTTGGTCTTTTCATGCTGGGCTCTCTATCCATTGCTGTAGTGATCCCCAAACAACAAATTAGCCTCGTCGCGGGATTAATGGATGCCTTTTTGGCTTTTTTTAACTATTACAATCTAGCTTGGATCTTACCTGTAATGGCCGTGCTGCTCATCATCGGTGCCATTGCAGAGGTAAATTCTTGGATCATTGGACCTGTACGAGGCTTGTATGCCACATCGATCCATGGCAATTTACCGCCGATTTTCCAAAAGCTCAATAAGCACGGTGTTCCGACGCGCCTGCTGTTTTTCCAAGCGCTTCTGATGTCGATCACTTCCCTGGTATTTCTGTATTTACCTCAGGTGAGCAGTGCGTTCTGGATGTTGACTGCACTTAGCGCCCAAAGTTACTTGATCATGTACATCTTGATGTTTATCGCCGCCATTCGCCTTACGCTACTCTAAACCGAAAGTGCCCAGGGCTTATCGAGTACCGTTTCAAAACAAAGGGATTTGGTTATTTAGTTCGATGGGAATCCTCTCTTCCTGTTTTGCAATTATTTTATGTTTTGTTCCCCCAACGAGTCTCAATGTCGGCAATGTGACGGTGTATGTCCTGTTATTAGCTTCGGGATTATTTGTGATGTGCGCTATCCCGCTTATCATCCATAGTCGCCGTAAACCGCATTGGGCCCTTAAAGTTGATCCAAAATGAATATTCCCCTAGCTGAACGTCTCCGTCCTTCTTCTTTGCAAGACATCGTCGGTCAAGACCATCTTGTCGGTGAAGAGGGGTTCATTTCAAAAATCGTCCAAAAAGGAGTTCCCCTCTCGATTTTATTGTGGGGACCGCCAGGATGTGGCAAAACGACCATCGCGCGACTGTACGCAAAAGCTTTCCAGGTCCGTTTTATCACTTTGAGCGCAATTTTTCATGGAGCAGCTGATCTTAAAAAAATCATTCAAGAGATCGAAGCTCAACCCCTTTTTTCCAGGCAAGCCATCCTGTTTGTCGATGAAATTCACCGTTTTAATAAAGCCCAGCAGGACATCTTTCTCCCCTTTTTGGAAAAAGGGGCGCTGATTTTGATTGGAGCGACGACCGAAAACCCCTCTTTTGCGCTCAATGATGCGCTGCTTTCCCGTTTGCGCGTCTTAACAGTAAAACCACTGGAAGCCGAAGGTTTAGAACAAATTGTCGCTCGCTTTGAAGCGAATATGCAACCCTTGAATTTGACTCCGAACGCAAGGCAATGCCTCATCGCCTTTGCGCAAGGCGATGCCCGTCATTTGTTAAATATGATCGAAAATATCACCCATGGCGCAAAATCTGATGAGCTGATCGATGAGATACGGTTACAAACTTTAGTACAGCGGCGTAGCGCCCTATATGATAAACACGCTGAGGGGCATTTTAATTTGATTTCTGCCTTGCACAAGTCGGTACGTGGGTCTGATCCTGACGCCTCGCTATATTGGCTAGCGCGTATGCTTGAAGGGGGCGAAGATCCCCAATTCATCGCTAGACGGCTCGTTCGCATGGCATCCGAAGATATTGGATTGGCTGATCCGGAAGCGTTAACCGTCACGGTGGAGGCTTGGAAAGCGTTTGATCACCTGGGTGCTCCTGAAGGAGAGCTAGCCTTGGCTCAAGCGGTGGTTTATCTCGCCTTAGCCCCGAAAAGTAATGCGATTTACACGGCATTTGGAGAGGCTAAAGAGCTCGCTAAGCAAACATCCAGCTTAAGTCCTCCCAAAACAATCCTTAACGCGCCAACTCCCCTCATGAAAGAACTAGGCTATGGTCAGGACTATCAATACGATCATGACACTCCCTTTGCCTTTTCCGGGCAGGATTATTTTCCCGAAGGAATCGGTCGTAAGACGTTTTATCACCCGGTAGAGCGTGGATTTGAGCGGGAAATGTGCAAACGGATCGAATATTTCGAAAAATTAAGACATAAGCTGAAATAAAAAAACCTTCCCCCTTTTTTCATTTACTTACCTTCGCAAGTAAAATGAGGTGGGAAGGTCGAGAAAGTTTTTTTCTCAAGCTAATGGATGAAAGGGTTGTCATTAAAAAATGACATCTCCGATCGTCTTAGTCCTCTCTGAGAGGCCATGATACCTTGAGAACCCTTCTGCTCATCCTACCGGACGATTCCATAAAATCATCAGCAGGGTGGTAAGGATGGTTTCCGAAGGCAAACTTTCTCCTCACCATACAGGTAATCCTTCGATTGCTTGTATGGTCTATGGCGTCGTGAGCCTCATCACTTCGAGGGAATAGAGCATCTCTATTCCCCCTACACTTAATATAACAAAAATTGTATATTTAATAAATTAAGTATAATTAACAAAGCTTATTAATCCTGTTATTAATTAGATAATTACACACTTAAAATAAAAATATCTCGACTTTTTTCTCTGTGGTGTTCCAGCTCTGTGGTGAAATTTTACCACAGAGACAAGAACCGCGGAGTAGAGCCTCTTGATAAAAATTTAGAAAGTGGCGCATAGTTTTAATTTATAAATGGTTTGAGGTGATTATGTTAAAAAAGATGACCACTGCTTCGTTGCTTATCTCTTGCCTAAACTTGCCAGCGTTTGCTCTCGAAAACAAAGAGGCCCCTCCTGTATCGGATAAACCTGAACTTCCGAAGTTCTTGAGCCAATACCTACAGCTCGTCAAAGAATATCCGAATACCTTTGGGCCCCTGGGCAAATGGCAAAGCGGTGAAATTGAAATCACGTTAAACCCTGAGCTCATTCAAAAAATTCAAAAACAAACACGCCTGCGGATGATGTCTAAGGGAATCCCTGAAGTAGATGCTGAAAAATGGAGCACTATTGGTGTGGTCGCAGAAGATAACTATTGGCTTTGGGTGCGCGATGCGGTGATTTTTCCTTCAGGTGTTTATGGGACCTACGATCGTTTGATGTGGAAAAGCGGTATGGGCGGCCCTCCGGGAGTGGCGATTCTCCCCTTGCTAACGACCAAAAAGATCATCGTCAATATTAATTATCGGCATGCTACCCGTTGTTGGGAAATCGAGCTTCCTCGAGGAGCAAAAAAAGCGGGCGAAACACCGGAAAAAGCCGCTGCGCGCGAACTTAAAGAAGAAACGGGCTATCAAATTGCCAAATGCATCCACTTAGGCGATATCGCCCCTGATTCGGGAACGCTGATGAGCATTGTTCCGATTTTCTGTGGTGAAGTCAGCCATTCGGGAGATACAGCCAAAGATTATTCTGAAGCGATTGCGCAGACACCTGCCTATACCAAAGAGGAACTCAAACAGGGCTTTGCACGTGGCTACATTGAAGTTCCGATTAATGGTCAACTCGTCAAAGCCCAATGTCGCGACCCGTTTTTGACCTACGCGCTATTGCAAGCCGAGATGAAAGGCTTATTATAATTTCTGAAAGCACTCGTCGCACTTAGCAGCGAGAATGAAGTCGTTTTCCGATAAGCCGTCGATTTTGTGCGTCCAAAGTTTCACTTTTACTTTTCCCCAAGATAAGAATAGATCAGGGTGATGGCCTTCTTCTTCCGCAACATATCCGATGGCATTTGTCAGAGCGAGAGCTTGCTGAAAATTTTTCAAGCGATACTCTTTTTCCAACTGGTGCTCATCGATAATCTGCCAGCCATCGCCCAGCTGTTGTTTTAAGGACTTGAGCTCAGCGCCTTTTAGAGGAGGAGTGCCCGCTTGACAGGGAGTACATTTCTTTCGTGTTAATTTATCCATGAGATCTCCTTAAGTTTAAATAAACATCCCCTTCTCCCCAGGGAAACATCACAGAGAATTGTTTTGAAGTATAAAACTCGGGGCTGTAATCAATCAAAGCATAACTCACCGTGATGATCTTAACAGAGGAAGGTAAGGCTTTAAAGCGTTCTATTAAAGACAGAATTGTTTCATCAGACAGACACGTTCCATAAAGATAGATCGCAGTGGCTTGGGAAAAATCTGTTTTCAACATGTCCTCACAACGAAAAGAGACATTTTGAAGTGACGCCGCAATATTTTGAGCCGTGTGAATAAAAAACGGTACGCAGTCGATGCCCATCACGCGGCATCCAATCAGTTGATTTAAAAAAAGAGCGCCCCTTCCCCTACCACACCCCAATTCCAGCAAGATATCATCCGATTTGAGATCGCAAAGCTTTGCAATCTGCGCAAAAGCCGGCAAGGGTGTTTCACCGTAAATATTCTCTTCACTGTAAGCTCTGCAAATGCGAAAAGGGTTTGCAAAACGATAGGCTCGTCTAAAAGCTCGCTCGTAACCCTTGAAAAAAGGAAATCGCCGGCGCACTTCTCTAGCTTCTTTGAACAAAAACCATCGAACTTTAAAAAATAAGAACCGCTCACCAATTGACATCTTGCCCTGGCTCGACGACGACAAATTCGCTCGGATCGATGTTCTCAGCGATAAGCGCCTGATACAGGTCGTGAGGCGGTTGCTCCATCGGTTCATCGGCAAGAGAAAACGTCTTCCAATGCATTCCAATGCTAAAGCGGGAACCCACTTGTTTATGAATTTGAACAGCCTCCCGAGGGTTGACATGAACCGGCTGCATGAATTGACGAGGTGTATAAGCGCCGATCGGGATCAAACTCAAATCGATGGGTGCAAAGCATTCCCCGATCTGTTTAAAATCGATCGAGTTATAGCCTGTATCTCCCACAAAATAGCACCGTTTGCCAGCGATCTCTAGCACATATCCGGTCCAAAGTGTGCGATTAAAATCATACCCTCTTCGTCCTGAAAAGTGTTGGGACGGCACAGCTGTAATCGCTAAGGTCAGCCAAGGATGTTTGGGCAAGCATAATTTCAACTCTTCCCACCACCCCATTTCACATACAGGGCTAATGTTTTGACGATCGAACCAAGCTTTAACCCCTTTGGGAACAAACCAGATGAGATTGGGAAATCGCTGCGAGAGATCGAGCACTGTCTTTCGGTCGAGATGATCGTAGTGATCATGGCTGATTATCACGAAATCGATCTGTGGCAATTCTGAGAAAGCAATCCCTGGAGCATGACGACGGCGGAAACCCAAAAAAGGCAAAGGGGAACAGCGCTCACTCCAGATCGGATCGGTTAAAAAATGGATACCACCCGCTTTTACTAAAAAAGTGCTATGGTTGATCCAAGTTACAGCGGGTTTTTGATTCGTGAAAGGCAGATTGATCTTAGGATAATCAAAGGACTGACGATAAGCGTGTTTTTCTTCTTCACTCGTCAAATAACCCATTTTCCACTGCAAAAAATCTTTAAGTGTCTGCCTATCTTGCTGAATATGGGGATTGATAAAGCAATTTTTAACCACGGGCACCTTTATGTTTTTTTTGCGGCGCACTTTCTGATAAATTCCCGATGTACGCCAATGCATTTATCATAGAGAGAATTAAACACTTCATGAGAATTTTCCTCCACATTAAAGGGCTTTTCTTGTGCCAGATGCTCGAGGAACAGTGTTAAGCTAGCTACAAATGGCTTGAGTGAAGAATTTTTTTTAAGAGAAGGATTTACTAATCCTAAAAACACAAGCTTAGCAAAATGCACTCTAATTGCGTTTTCGAAGTTTTGATTATTATTCTTCGAATCTGTTTTTTGATAAAATTGTATGATTCTCATGCGTAGCTGACCAAGTAGATCAGAAAATGCGACAGAAATTTCTAAAGAGTAAATTTCCTCTAAAACGGGCGGTATGAACTCGACAAAATGGGTGGCCCCTAGATCCAGCTCTCCTTTAATCCATATTTCTTGCTCATCCTCAGTGACAAGTTTCTTATACTCTGAATCTTTTTCGAGTTTTTTCAGTGCCTCATTGCGTTGCAAAATCATCGGAGGAGATTGTCGATTATTGATCTTTTTACAAAGTGTTTTCAAGCGGTCCTCTAAAAAATACCTACCAAATTCCACATATAGCATTGTAGAAAGACACGGGAGTGGAAAGAGATCATCTTCTGTTCCTGTTTCCAAATCGGCATCGATGCATTCAGAAATAATCTCAGTACGACTGGGATGTTTATTCAAAGAAGAAAACGCCGCTTCGACAAACTCAAGGAGTTCGGCTGGCTTGTCTGCAAAATAATCTCTTAGAAAAGATTTAGAGCCTGGAAGCAATAAAAACGCGATCAGCATCTTTTGTAGGCGATTGGGATGATGTGTTTTTTCCCGAATCTCACAGACAATTTCAACAATCTTACCTAAATCATTCGGATGATTATCGAGACATTGCTTAAGCCTTAATGCGTCGTTCTTGGAATCATTTAACCTTCTTAAAAAGTCGAGTTCATTGTAGAGACGATCAACAGGCAGTTCAGGAATTTCTATCTTCTTTGTGGAATTTATTCCAGACAATGAGAGAGAGGATTGGGACGAAGTTAGCAGAGTCTTGCGAAAGAACTCAGAATTCCCTTTTGTCAATTGAGGAGAAGAAGAACTCACCTTATTGTTTTCTGCCAACTTTGTAACAGCCGGTTGCTGCGCAGATTGACTGTTCAAGAAAAGGCGATGTACATTGCCGGTTGTAGCGCCGCGCTGAAGTCCTACTTGAGGAGGCATAGCGGGCGGCGATGGTTTTTGTGAATCATCAACAGGAGATAACGCCATAAATTTATTTATGTGTTTTTTTGATTTGAATGTTGATCTAAAAACAAGCGATGTCTTTCGATGTACTCTTTATATAGAGAATTAAGCTCAGCGTGAGCTGGGTCTGACAGTGCATCTTCTCTAAAAGGTGTTTCTTTCCCTAGGCAGTTAATTATCTTTGTTAAGCTTTCTATAACATCATAATATTCTGGATTTTTATCACTAATCTCAAAAAGTCTTGGTTGTAAGATACGCAGAAAAATCATTTCACAAGTGCGAATTCTCGATTCGTCCGCTAGAGTCCCTGTTTGCTCTTCTTTAGAAAGTGTCAGAAACTGAATTATTTTCTCTCGTCTCATTTGGAGAAGATCTGAAAACTGGGAAGGAATTTTCATTTTAAAATAAATTTCTTCCAAAATAGGGCTAGCAAATTGTTTAAAACGCCTTGCATTCCGTATTAATTCTGCTTTAATGGATTGCTCTTTATTGTCTTCAGGTAATCGATCGAAATGATGAATGTCCTTTTTTAATTTATCTATAACGGCTTGCCGTTTTAAGCAAATTGTATAGGGATGTTTAACCTTTTTTAGTTGTCTAAGGATGCTGTCGCCGAGATTTTCTAATTGCTCTAGCCAGATGATGTTTGCATATTCTAAACACAATTTAGAAGACAGGCAATCCTCTCTAAAAATCGTTCCGATAGCAGCTCGTTCTGAGTCAAACCGCGTATATATGGCAAGAATACTGACAATTTTAACATGATTCTCTTCCTTGCCTTTCTCTTTAATTTTCTTCTTTTCTATTAAATAATGAATAGCTTTAGGGGCAAATAACTTGATATCATCAGGTTTTAGGACAAAATATAGATCTATAAATCTCTCATATTTTTCTCTGAGCATCAAACGAATTAACACGTCGCGAAATCTAGGAAAATGGCGAGGCTTGAGTCGAGCGCGAAAATCCAGCATAACACTGACAATCACAGGGATTTGCGTGGAGTGAGTTTGCAAAGCATCCAATAATTGTTCTTCAGCATCACTCACTTTAAAATAATGGAAATCAACATTTATCTTATTAAAGTAAGACAGAATCACTTTAATATCTTCACGCAATCTTGGATTATCGATTACAACATTCTGGTCATTAGTGTTATTATTATTGTTATTTGGGTCATTGAGAACTGGAGCTTTTGACTCCATAGAAATGAAAGAAGCTGTTGGCAAAATTTTAGATGTTTGCAGAGGCGTTAATGGAGAGTTAGTGTTAGAGTAATCGGGTTTAGATTGGCTGTAAATGCACGAACCAATACCTTTCGTTACATCTTCCCGACTGGGGAGACTCGCAAGTTCACTAGATGCCTTGGGAATATTGATTATTACATCTGGTTTTTTGTGACGATGCCTTCGATGCTTTGGAGGAAGAATAGGGCTAGAGGGTGCATCTGAGTCAGAATTTCTTCTTCCTGTTGTGGTTGAAAAAAGCATAGCTGCCTTATTAGTCTCAGGTTCAAAATCAGTACCTTGGCTATCATAAGCACGTGAAATGGGCTCGACTTTTTTGTTTACATTTGAGGTAGAAGGTAAGGATTGCAGAAGTATGTTGATAACAGGCAAGGATATTTGCGGACTGTCTGAAATGGGGCTGCCGTTTAACAGCGACGAATCTTTATTCTCCTCTTCTGGATTAGGATCAAAGCTGGTTATTATCGATGTTCTTCTTCCATCAATAAGGTTACTATTTGTTGTCATAAAATCTCCCTTTTGGTTCTTAGTGATTAAAACCCAAAAAGTCTGCTGACAAATGTAGCCACTTGAGTTTACGTCAAAATTCAATCATTCCCTGTTTCAACCAGAAAGTCTCTTTTTCAAGACCATTTGAGTTTCAAAGGCTATGAGTATTGACAAAGCGTTGATGCATGTCAATGAATTTTTTTAGGGGATCGTCATCTTTGATGTGTGAAGGATTATATTTTTCCTCTTCATTTGCAATCAGTTGCAAAATTCGGACTACTTGAAGCGCTAATTTACATTCATTTGTAGACGAGAAAACTTCAATTATATGAGGACACAGCACACGTAAAAAAAGGATTTCGCATATATACTTTCGAGATCTGTCTTCGATTGAGTGCTTATGAATAAAATCGAGAATATGCTTTCTCCGCATTGTAAGAATCTGTGTGACTTCTTTGGGAACTTTCATAGAACAAATATCCTGGAGAACTTCCATTGCAAGGGATTCGGCATCTAAATTTGCAGATTTATTTTCAAATTTTTTACGCATTTTACCTAATAAAGAACTCAGTTCTTTATTCCAATAAGATTTAATAAAATCTCTACATAAAGAAGAAGAAAGACAATCTTCGCGAAATAAGGTTTCAGATTTACTGTTTTCTAGTTCACTCTGGGTGGTAGCTGAAAGAATTTCAAGTGGGTTTTTTTTGGCTTTACGGAATTCCCAAAACATATCGTTACCAAATTGGTACTTTTCAATTGCTTGCGCATACATCCAAAAGAAAGAAAAATGAACCTTTTCACATAAGGCTAACATTAAAACTCTATTGAAACGATGAGGATACTTATTATGAACCGCCTTGTTGTGAATTTCGCACACAATATCTACTAGCGGCTGAAAGTGATCAGAATGAAAATCTAAACATTGTGTAAGCTGTGACACGGCCAATGCTTCTTTATACATCAACTTATTTGGTAAGTCTAGAAAGTAAGTAAGCTCTTTTTTAAGCTTATCAATGATTCCCTTCTCTTGATGTGCATAAATTGGAATTTTAACGACCACGATTTCAGAGGTTTTATCTTTTATTTGTTTTAAACTGGGTTTCTCTTCCGCTTGAGGTGCATAAATTGGATTTTTAACGACCACGATTTCAGAGGTTTTATCTTTTATTTGTTTTGAAGTGGGTTTCTCTTCCGCTTGAGGTGCATAAATTGGATTTTTGACGACCACGATTTCAGAGGTTGTGTCTTTTGTTTGTTCTAAAGTGGGTTCCTCTTCCTCTTGTTTAGAGGGTTTTAGAAAACTTGTGGAATAAACTTCAGACATATCTTTCTGAGAATGCGTACGTTTTAGTGGGGGTGCTGGGTCTTCAGGAGAAGGCTTTTCAGCGTTTTGCTCTTCCTCTGGTGTTGAATCATTTGGCATACTCGCAAATAAATCGGCATAAGGACTATTAGCGCCTCTTTGTGAGCCGCGGGCATCGATAATATCGCCACCTATTCCAACATGAACATCCGAATGAGCTCGTTTCGGTCGTTGTCGCTTGGCTGAAACAGGAAGAGGAATATCTTTTTTAGGATAAACAGAAGTAAATAAGTCAAGAAACGATCTGTTCTCTTTGTGGGGTTGGGGTTTTTTTGTATTGGAAGTTTGAGTTTGCATTTCAAGTTGCTTAAGTGCCCTTATAGCCACTTCTAGGGTCTTTGGATCAAAAGAATCGCCTGTTGGAAATTCTTCTGTTTCTAAAATTGTTGGAGTTGCTGAACCAGAATTTGGTGGTGTTATCATTCCCATAAGATTTTTTAATAGTTTTAAATTTTAAGTTTTTAATGAAAGCGAAAGCAAAGATTAAACCAAGAGAGCTGAATTAAAGTCCAATCAGATGTGTTCTAAATGTAAAGTAAGTGGAATAGAATCGGTCAAAACGGGATCGCCGAAAAATTGCAGGGGCCCGGGATAGGCGTAGTCATCCTCGGAACGCCAGCGTTCTCGCTGCAATTCATAGTAGGCAAAGGGGCGGCCGGTCAGATCGACGAGAGCTTTTTGAATCACGGGTTTTTCTTTTCCCTTGCGTTTCTCTAGATGGATTAAACTCGCTAAAGGCACGCCGCCAATCCCCCATTCTTCAGGCGGTTTCGTCAAATCGGAAATGAAGGCCATATAGCCTGTCACTCCTTCATCGACGAGCAGCACAGCAGTCTGTCCGAGAGCGTAGCAGTAATTGCAGTCGAAATTAGAGGGAAAGCCGGCGCGCCCTTCGTAACCTAAAAAGTGTTGCACAGCGGCAAAGGTATTTTTTTTGCGGGCTTCGAGTTCTTTGGTCACAGTTTCGATGAGTAGACGTTCTGTTTCAATCAGAGAGACTTGCACATTGCCGTGCGGATCGCGACTGAGCAGCAGTTGCTGGCGAATCCGCTCAGGAAGTGCATTAAAACACTTGTGCGATGAAGGAGAAAGTTTGGATGAGATATCTTTGGCTGAAGGATCTTGCACGATGAGATGATTTAGCTCTGTAATCGTCGTATTAATTTCAGGAATGAATTCGATTAAGCCCTCAGGAATCAGGATCACACCGTAATGTTTTCCAGCTTCTGCACGCTGACAAATCAGATCAGCAATCAGTGTTGTCACTTGAGCAAGAGTGAGTTCCTTAGCAGCAACCTCTTCGCCGATTAGGGTGAGGTTAGGATGGGTGGCAAGCGCGCATTCTAAAGCGATATGAGATGCTGAGCGTCCCATCAGTTTGATAAAATGGTAATACTTTTTAGCTGATAGCGCATCTCGAGCAATATTGCCGATCATCTCGGAATAAGTCTTGCAAGCGGTATCAAAACCAAATGGTGTGGCTACATAAGGATTTTTCAAATCGCCATCGATGGTTTTTGGCACGCCGATCACTTTTGTTTTGCTGTGATGTTTTAAGAAATACTCAGCTAAAATCGCGGCATTGGTATTAGAATCATCGCCGCCGATGATGATCAGTCCATCGAGCTGTAATTTATTCACAACAGCAAGTGATGCCGCGAGTTGCTCTTCTGTTTCAATTTTTGTTCGACCGGTACCAATCATATCGAACCCGCCTTGATTGCGATAAGGCGCTAAAAAATCGGCATGCAATTCTTTGTATTTGCCTTTGATGATGCCCTCTGGACCTCCAATAAAACCGAGCAGATGTGAATCGTTGTTTAAAGCTTGCAAGGCATCAAATACCCCTGTGATTACGTTATGTCCTCCAGGAGCTTGTCCTCCTGACAAAACAACGCCGATACGCAGAGGTTTAGTATGGCGTTTTTCTCGTTTCTCACCGCGCAATAGCGGTTGATCGAAAGTATGGGGAAATAAATGCTTAATTTGCTGATTGTGCTGTATTTTTTCATGTTGAATCCACAGGACCTGTGTTACATCTTGCAAAACATGGGGCAAAATCGGCAGGTACGCTTGTCTTGCAAGTTGTAAATAATTGCTTTTCACAATCTCCATGTTTCTCTCAACACTCGGGTAAATTCACGGGAACACATACAGCAAGCCCCCCTTCAGATGTTTCTTTATATTCTGATTGCATATCTTCCCCTGTTTTGCGCATAGCTGCAATCACTTGATCTAAGCGCACGCGATGATCTCCATCAGCATGTTTAGCGAGTCGCATAGCGTTAATGGCCTTGATCGCTCCCATTGTATTGCGCTCAATACAGGGAATTTGTACGAGTCCACCGATCGGATCACAGGTTAAACCGAGATTATGCTCCATACCGATTTCAGCAGCGTTTTCGATTTGTTCATTGCTTCCGCCCAGCGCGGCGGTTAATCCCCCGGCTGCCATCGATGTAGCCACTCCTACTTCCCCTTGACAACCCATTTCGGCAGCGGAAAGGGAAGCTCCTTCTTTATACAAAATGCCGATTGCAGCTGCGGTCAAAAAGAACGTGATCACACCCTCTTCACTAAATGAAGGGATGAACTTTTGATAATAATGCAACACAGCGGGGATGATTCCTGCAGCGCCATTGGTCGGAGCCGTGACTACCCGTCCACCAGCGGCGTTTTCTTCATTGACAGCGAGTGCAAACAGACTCACCCAATCGAAAATTTCAGACGGATCATTGCGAAGATCACCTTCTAAGGTCAATGTGCGATAAATCTCTGCTGCACGTCGTTTTACGTTTAATCCACCTGGCAAAATCCCTTCTTGCTGAATCCCGCGCGCTACACAATCTTTCATCACTTGCCAAATGTGTAAAATCCCGCTGCGGATCTGCTCTTCGCTGCGCCAGGTTTTTTCATTTTCGAGCATTAATTCGGCAATTGTCAGTCGATGTTTTTTGCAGAGCTCGATTAATTCATCACAGGTTTGAAAAGGATAGGGAATGGACTCTTCTTCAAAATTATCACAAGAAGGTTCAAGAGCCTCTTGCTGAGGTACGACAAAGCCCCCGCCCACAGAATAGTAAATATCAGAGAGTAAAACTTGACCTTTAGCATCTTGTGCACGAAAACGGATCGCATTGGAATGAAATGTGAAACGTTTACCTTTATGAAAGATAAGCTGCTGATCGATGATAAAAGGAATGCTGTGATGATTTAACAGGTTTAATGTTTGTTGCTGCTCAATGCGCTGAATACGGCTTGCCACAGCATTGGGATCGATCCCTTCGGGAGATTCCCCTTCTAAGCCGAGCAGCACTGCAATATCGGTCGCGTGTCCTTTACCGGTCATTGCAAGCGAGCCAAATAATTCAATTGTCAAAGAAGTTACATGGGGTAAATGCCCTTGAGATTCTAACGCAAGTGCAAAGAGCCGCGCGGCTCGCATCGGTCCCACCGTATGAGAACTAGAAGGTCCAATTCCGATGGAAAATAGTTGAAATACGCTGACAGGAACAAACCGCCGCTTGGTCATTTCCAACACAGACATAAGTAAGCCTCGAGTTTTCTCCTAAGTTTTAAAGCTTTATGCCGAGGAATGCAAGCAAAAAGTCCATTTGACTAAAGCGTGTTTAGCCTTTACAATAGACTCTTTTAGTTAAGGTTCATCCTATGCATCAGACAAAGTATATTTTTATTAGCGGTGGAGTGGTTTCTTCGCTTGGCAAGGGGTTGACATCGGCATCAATTGCCATGTTGCTTGAAAGCCGAGGCCTCAACATCGCAATGCTCAAGCTCGATCCCTACCTAAATGTCGAC
The DNA here is from genome assembly GCA_963839895.1 of uncultured Verrucomicrobiae bacterium. Lineage (GTDB taxonomy): Bacteria > Chlamydiota > Chlamydiia > Chlamydiales > Rhabdochlamydiaceae > CAJCIW01. The sequence continues at coordinate 532,732 of CAWIWQ010000001.1, read as the reverse complement.
CCAGGGACAATGAACCCTTTTCAGCATGGCGAGGTATATGTCACCGATGATGGCGCTGAAACGGATCTGGATCTCGGCCACTATTTCCGCTACACAAATGCACCCATTTCTCGACTATCTAATGCGACCTCAGGACAGATTTACGATGCTGTAATTAAACGTGAACGGCGCGGTGATTATTTGGGAAAAACAGTGCAAGTCATCCCCCATGTCACCGATGAGATTAAACAGCGAATTATCGCTTGCTCGAAACAACACTCCGATCCCCATGTTGTTCTAGTAGAAATCGGAGGAACCGTCGGCGATATTGAATCACTCCCCTTCTTTGAAGCGATTCGCCAGTTTCGTTATGAGCGTCCCAAAGATTGTTTAAATCTGCATTTAACTTATGTCCCCTACTTAAAAGCCGCCGGCGAAGTTAAAACTAAGCCGACGCAACACTCCGTACAAATTTTGCGCGAAATCGGGATCATGCCCGACTTGATTTTATGTCGTTGTGAAGAGAGTTTGTCCGAAGAGATCAAAGATAAAATCAGCCTGTTTTGCAACGTCCCTAAAGAAGGGGTGATCGATGTGCCTGATGTCACTTCGTCAATTTATGAAGTGCCCTTCAATCTCAATAAGCAAGGTCTAGACGAAAAAATTTGCCAGATGCTCGATCTGCCTTCCAAAAAAGCCGACCTGGGCAAATGGGAAAAAGTCCTCTACAATTTACAGCACCCCAAAGACAAAATCATTATCGGCATCGTTGGGAAGTATATGCAACACCAAGATGCTTATAAATCGGTATTTGAAGCACTCCATCACGGCGCAATCGCAAATCAAGTAGAAATTGAAATCCGCAAATTTGAATCGGACAAAGTCTTAGAGCAGGGCGACGTAGAAAAAATCATCGGTGGCTGTGATGGCTATCTCGTACCAGGCGGATTTGGCGAACGCGGTTGGATGGGAAAAATCATGACTGCTAAATATTGCCGCGAAAACAATATCCCCTATTTCGGTTTGTGTTTAGGCATGCAAGTGATGTGCGTGGAGTTTGCTCGTCACGTCCTGGGTCTTGCAGATGCTAATTCGACCGAGGTCGATCCCAATACTTCCCATCCTGTCATTTCGCTTTTGAGCGAACAAAAAGGGATTTCTAACCTTGGCGGAACGATGCGCCTCGGAGCCTTCACTTGTTTGATCAAACCCGATACAAAAGCACAAAAAGCTTATGGTACGACGCGGATTTCAGAACGACATCGCCACCGCTTCGAATTCAACAATCTCTACAAAGATGATTGCGAAGCCAAAGGTCTGACGTTGTCGGGAATTTTAGAAGATGGGCACCTGTGCGAAATCGCGGAGGTTAACGATCATCCTTGGATGCTCGGCGTACAATTTCATCCTGAATTTAAATCGAAGCCAACCGACCCCCATCCCCTATTTCGTGAGTTCATCGCCGCCACCTTAAAAAATAAACACAAGCGAAATTTATGAGATCATTCCACTATTTTACAAACATGCTTTTCGTGTCTTTTTTTGCATCTTTTACAGCCGCTTCTTGGCCTACTTATTCAAGTATGTCCTGCGAAACGTCTCTAAAATCTTTAAAAAAATCCTTCAAAAATCAACGTTTTCAAATAGTGGAATGATCTCATGGGTAGGATTGTCGGGATCGATTATGGGACGGTGCGGATCGGCCTGGCTATCTCAGATGAACAGCGGATCATCGCCAGGTCCTTAGAAACGATTAAAGCGTCACGCGATCCAAAACACACCGCGCACGCCATCGCTCAAGCGTTATCGAGTTTTAAACCCGATTTGATCGTCATTGGCTTGCCGCTAATGCTAAATGGAAAAGAGGGTGAAATGGCTATTGCCGTCAGAAATTTCGCTAAAGTCCTCGAAGAAATTCTACCCTTGCCGTTGGTCTTTTGGGATGAGCGCTTGACCTCAGCTGGCGTAGATAAAATGCTGATCGCTATGGATGTTTCCCGTAAAAAGCGCGCCTCATTAAGCGATGCGTTATCCGCCGTTTCGATTTTGCAAAATTATCTCGATTCCTTAGGCCGAAAATGACACTCACCGCTCAAACGCTGTTTGACAAATTAAAACACATCTCCGTCGATAACCCCCTTTGTACTTATTCACTTGAACGCTGTCAGCGTTTACTCCCCTTCGTCGAATCAATTCTGCGCCTTAAAGCCGAAAAGAACGCATTGATCCTCGCCCATTCGTATGTCCACCCCGATATCATTTACAGCGTAGCAGATCATTGCGGCGATTCCTATGGTCTGGCAAAAGCCGCCAAAAATACTCTAGCTGAGATCATCGTTTTTCCGGCAGTTCGCTTCATGGCCGAAACCGCTAAAATCCTCAATCCCTCCAAAACAGTGATCGATCCTAACCCAAATGGAGGTTGCAGTCTCGCTGAAAGTATCGACGCTGAAACGGTCTGGCAACTGCGCGAAAAATATCCCCAGCACACTTTTGTTTGCTACATCAATACAACCGCAGCTGTCAAAGCCGCTTGCGATGTCTGCATAACCTCAGCCAATGTCTATACTATCCTCGAGCGAATCCCCAATGATAAAATCTATTTCCTCCCCGATAAATTGATGGGACAAAATCTGCAAAATTATTTACGAGAAAAAAACATCGATAAGGAATTGCTCTACTACCATGGAACCTGCTACGTCCATGAGCAATTTGAACCGGAACAGATCGATTTTTTTAAAGCGCGTCATCCCACGCTAAAGGTCCTCGCACATCCGGAATGCAAACCTGAAGTGGTGAATAAAGCCGATGTCGTTTGTTCCACAACCGGCATGATCGATTATGTGAAAGCGCAAGGAAATAGAGATTCACCGTTACTTCTACTCACAGAATGTGGAATAGCTTCCCGTTTACAAGCAGAAAACCCTGCGCTTCAACTTGTCGGAACTTGCGCCCTTTGTCGCTACATGCGCTCCAACAATTTACAAGTCATCGAACAAGCGCTACGAGACCCAAAACCCTCGCAAATCATCGAAATCGCTCCCGAGGTTCAGCAAGCAGCTCTTCGCTGTCTCGACGCCATGTTCCACTATAGTTCCTAATGCTTTCTCCTCTGTGGTGTCCCAGCTCTGTGGTGAATTTTTACCACAGAGATAAGAACCACAGAGAAATAAATCGGGCACGGGCACGAAAAATTATGAAACTGTTTGAAGTTGGCCGCATAATTTTTTCACGGATTTGACCAAACCCCAAGCCCCTTGAGTTTGTCTAATCACACCATTGATAGGAGGTTTTATCCGTTCAGAGGCAATTTGCACTCCTTCTGGCACTTTGGGGACACGCGAAATCTTCATTGTTTCCATTTCCTGCAAAATATCCTTGCAGCGTTTCGGATCTAAAGATTTGTCATTGATTTTTTCCATTAAGGTGTTAAAAAAAGTACACAATACTTCTTTGCAAATCGGATATTCTGAATCATCTAAGTTGTAAGGCAATTGCAATACTTCATTCTTTCCTAGATTGACTTCTAAGACACCGGCAGTGCCTGAGCCGTAGCCCTTTGCCCATCCCCAATATCCTGTTGAGATAGGACTCATGCTCGCACGAATGAGTTCATGTTCAGCCATTGGCGTGACTGGCGTCTGCGGCGTTTTGAACACAAAACTATAAATGCGCTTACTTACGTCGCTAATTGTCGTCCCATTATGCCAAGCATAGGTAGTTACCATTCCTGTCGTAAATGCGTATATATACCCAAGGGGATTAGTTAAGGCCATTGCAGTCGCTATACCGACTGCGACATCGGAGGGATCTAACTTTTTCGCGGCTTCATTTTTGGCTCTTTTCACCTCGAGCAACATTTCCTTAAGCAATCTCATGATGTCATCGCTGCACTCTTTAACTTCGACAAGCTTACGCTGTGTATCTTGCACCGTTTCTTCACATTTTTTTGTGTGCGCTGCTATTTCAACGCCTGCTTTTAGTGTGTCTTCCGCTTTTTGCACAGCTTGTGTCACCATTTCGATCGCCTCGTCTTTGAGTGAGACAGCTTCATGTAATTTCGTTAAAGCCGTAGAAAATAGTTTCTCAGCAATATCTAATTCTTGTTTTCCTAATTGACAATCCTGTTGGGCTTGTCTAGCGGTGATAACCATTGTATTTAACTTTTCAGATAAAGGAATTTCAGGGCTATCATCTTTGGCCAGTTTTTGAATCGCGATAAAATGCTGCTGGCATTTGCCGTACGTTGTTTTCGACGCTTCGAAAGATTTTTTACAATCTTCAAAAAGTTGTAAGACCTCGCTAAATGCAAGTTTGGCTTTAAGTCCTTTTTGCAGAGCTTCATTTTTTTGGACTTGGATCTCGCTCAAATTTCGCGCGTCTAATTCTTTGATTTGGGCGAGCTTACTAAAAAGAGTGTTGAGTTCATTTCCAATGAACTTTAAATTATCTTCTACGATTTGATAGGATTTTTGTTGTCCTTCTTCTAGAGTTTGAATCATACCGACATCCGCACCGATATCGCTGAGTAGCTTTTGCAATGAATCACTCGGTCCGGTTGTGCATTGACTGATGAGTTCTTTTACTCCGAGACCTGCCTCTATCCCTCCCCACACGTAGTTTCCAGAGTAGAGTTGAGAAGCGCCTGCAAGAACGGCGACAACCGAAGTGCCAAATCGCCAAGGATTATCGTGCGCATTGCCCATTAACGTACGCACATATTGAGTTTGTACATAAATCCGCTCAGCGCGCCTCGTGAGCGTATCGCCGAGCTGTGGCGTGGGTTTCTCATCGCCCGTTTTATCCAAACCATGTTGAACAATTAGACTTCTTTGTTGGTTTTCCCCAATTGGTCGAACCATAGCTATCTCCGAATTTATTATTTTTTATATTATTTCAATCCAATCAGGTTTTCTGGAAAGATTGCGTCAACCATCCTTCTTAATACAAAATCCTGAACCCGTTGAATGACTGTTCCGTAATGCCAAGCGTACGTTGCAGTGGCGCCAATGAGTGGCGCAGCTGGGTTTCCCATCGAAGCACAAAAGACACCTGTGCCAACGCCAACTCCCTTATCAAAAAGATTAAGTTTTTGCGAAGCTTCCAGTTTTTGAGTATCTAAATAAATGTCATCAAGATTTCTTTTGATTTCACGGTTATAAGCTGCAATTTCTTTAAGTTGAGTCTTATCCGTTGAGCATTTGCATTTTACTCTGCATAACCGACCTCCAGCATCAGGGATTACTATTAACACTAAATGCAAGGGTAGAAGATAGTGGCGAGTATGAGATTCCAAGGATGTTAGGGCATCGGAAAGATATTGAATCGCAAAATCTAATTTTTGGGTGCTTTGCTCGAGATCCGATCGCAGTTGATGAACTGAACTCTTTAAAGTCTGCATTCTCTTACTTAGAGGAACTTCGGTATGATCTGCTTTAGCAAGCGATTGAATATTGAACAAAGACTCTTTGTATTTTTCATAGATTTCTTTGGCAGCGGAAAAAGCAGAAATTGCTTCACGACACGAACACAACCACCAGCCCACCAAACATCTAGTATTACTTAATGCCTGATCAAGTATTTCACGTTCAGCCGCTTCTTCTTCAGTTAACAACTGCGGATTGACGGCGGCATTGATTTTTGCACATCGAGCTATCTCTGCTTTTAAAGTTTCTAAATCATTTTGAACTTTGCCAAGATCATCTTCTATTTCTTCATAGGGTTGTAGCTCTGCCTTTTTTCGCCAATGAAGGACACGTCGGTCAAAGTAAAGGAGATGATTTTCTAACTCTTCATTTGGTTTCGCGGAATATTGATTATAACATTCTTTAAGGCCGATAGCGCCGATCATCCCTCCAGAAATGAAATCCCCAGAATACATTTGATAAAGGCCTGTCATAACTGTAGAAATGGCACAACCAGTGCGAAGAGGATTTTGGTGAAAATTATCCTGCAGATTTTGACACCCGCGGTTGTAACTCAAACTTTCGACACTCATCAAACAGCCAAATTTATGATTTCTTAATAACCCAACTTGTCCCCTACTGTCAAAGCATCTGTGGCGCGGCTTTTATGTCCTATTTTGAAGCCAAATTTTGCCTACTTTCTCAAGTATGTCTAAAATTTGGTTTCAAACCATGCCAAAAAATCGCATCCACATCCGCTGGACAGATAGAGGACAAATTGGGTTAATATTTTTCAGCCGATGGGTATTTAATGTCAAAAAGAAGATTTGCTTCGAAAAAAATTTTGCGCTTGGCAGCAAAAATCCGAGTGGTGTTTGATAGAGGCTTGTAATTAAGGTGATCTTTGTATGTCTGAGACGACTGCCCACCCTCTGGCAGAGCCCGGGGTTTCCAGCCGCATTATTGAGCCTTGTATTTTAGTCATTTTCGGCGCGACCGGCGATTTGACCGCGCGTAAACTCATTCCCGCCATTTATAATTTAGCACGTGAAGGCCAGCTTCCCTCACAATTTGCCTGCGTCGGCTTTGCAAGACGCGATAAGAGCAATGAAGAATTCCGCAATGAGATGAAGCAAGCTGTAAATAGTTATTCACGCATCAAACCAGTCGATGAGGCGCTATGGAAAAATTTCGAACAGACCCTCTTTTACCACAAATCGGAGTTTCATGAAGACGAGGGTTATAAACGGCTTCAAGAGCAGTTGCAAAATTTAGACGCCCGTTTGGGCACCAAAGGAAATCGCGTCTTTTACCTGTCTACGCAACCGAGTTTTTTCCCGCTTATTTGTGAAAAACTCCACAGTTCAGGACTGGTATACGATACTGATAAGGTTCAAGATAAGTGGTCGCGGATCATTGTGGAAAAGCCGTTTGGACACGATTTCAATTCAGCCAAAGCCTTACAAAAAGAAATGCTGCGGTTTTTAAAAGAGGAGCAGATCTACCGGATTGACCATTATCTTGGCAAAGAAACGGTACAAAATATTTTGGTGTTCCGTTTTGCGAATTCGCTGTTTGAATCGGTGTGGAATAATCGCTATATCGATCACGTGCAAATCACTGTAGCAGAAGATATTGGCATCGGTTCGCGCGGTGCGTTTTGGGAAGAAGCAGGACTTTTGCGCGATATTGTGCAAAATCACATGATGCAGCTTCTTTCGCTGGTTGCGATGGAGCCACCCGTGAGTCTGGCGGCTGATGCGATTCACGATGAAAAAGTCAAAGTGATCCAAGCCATTCGTCCCTATCAGCAGGGAGATTTTGAAACTTCGATTATCCGCGGTCAATACGGTCCAGGTTTTATCAATGGCGAATCGGTTGTCGGCTACCGTCAAGAAAAGAATGTCTCCTCGACATCGAACATCGAAACCTATGTCGCTTTGCGACTATTTATTGACAATTGGCGCTGGGCGGGCGTGCCGTTTTATTTACGCGGCGGTAAACGTTTGCCCAAACGCGCTACCGAAATCGCAATCGTGTTTAAAGATCCTCCGGGAGTGTTGTTTCAACAGCCCAATAAACGCAATGAGCCGAATATCCTTTCTTTAAGAATCCAACCGGATGAAGGAACAGGCCTAAAGATCAACTGTAAAGTCCCCGGTCCTTCCAGCCCGATTCAACCGGTGAAAATGGATTTTCGTTATGGAGCCTATTTTGGAATGAGCCCTCCTGAAGCCTATGAGCGTTTGATTCAAGATTGCATTTTAGGCGACAATACCCTGTTTGCCAGAGAAGATGAAGTGTTCGCCTCGTGGCAACTGCTGACACCCGTTTTGGAATATTGGTCCTCGCACAAACAAGCTGATTTTCCCAATTATGCTTCGGGTACTTGGGGACCGAAAGCCGCCGATGAAATGCTGTCGCGCGATAAACGCAAGTGGAGATTAATTTAATGGTTTTATCTACACAATTTGTTTCGCCGGCAGATATCCAAAATGCTCTCACGCGGATGTGGGAATCGTTTGAAACGAAAAATGTCGCCAGGGCTTGTTTATTCAATTTGGTATTTGTAACCGTGAAAAATGAGCGCACCGATTACATCGTGCGGTTAGCTCAAAAGGTCGTGGAAAAATTTCCCTCGCGCGTCATCTTTGTCGCCATCGACAAAGAAGCCAAAGAGAATTATCTAAAGACCGCTGTCTCGATTTTACCCTCGAGTAAAGGGGAATTCGACGTCGCCTGCGATTATATCCATCTTGAAACAGGCGGAAGCTATCAAGAGCGGATTCCCTTTGTTGTGCTGCCTCACATTCTTCCCGACCTTCCGGTCTATTTGATCTGGGCGGAAGATCCGAGCAAACACGATCCGCTCAGCGATTCTTTGGAACAATTTGCCAATCGTTTCATTTTCGACTCAGAATCGACAGACAATTTACCTCGCTTTGCAACGAGTGTGCTCAAACAGCGTGAAAAATCGCAGTGTGAAATCGCCGATCTCAACTGGGCGCGAATCGAGAGCCTACGCGACATGTTTTCGATGGCCTTCTATTCTGAAGAGCGATTAAAACAAATCGAGAATGCCAAAACGATCACACTCACCTACAACGCCCAGGAGACTCCTTTCTTTTGCCACACAAAAATCCAAGCGATTTATCTACAAGCGTGGCTCGCCTGTCAGCTAGGTTGGTCCTTCAAAAGCTTGCAAGCCGATAAAAACACACTATCTTTTACCTATCAAGCACGCCAGGGACTTCTTGAAATTCTTTTGAAACCCGCTCAAGAGCCTAAACTTCCACCCGGTTTGATTCTCTCCATCGAAGTTCTTTCAAATTCAGACGAGCAATTTTCTTTCATGCGCCATCCCGATCAGCTGCATCAAATCACCTTTCAACACTCGACAGCTAGTCAATGCGATTTGCCTTCGCATTATATTTTCACCAAAGCCGAATCAGGACATTCGTTAGTAAAAGAAATCTGTCATCGCGGCACTTCCGAGCATTTTTTAAAAGTCTTAAATCTCCTGAAAACGATGGAAACCCACGGCCTATGCTGATTGAAAAATTAAAACCTAGACTATGGGATGAACGGCGCGAACTGATCGTACCTGGAAATCATTCAATGACCCTGATCTATTGCGTCGAGCATTGGATTGCCGCCTGCAAGCAAGCGATCAAAGATCACGGCGCATTTTTCGTTGCTTTATCGGGTGGTTCCACGCCCAAAGCGATATTCGAACATCTTTCTTCACCCCCCTATGATCAAATGGTCGAATGGAATAAAGTGCATCTATTTTGGAGCGATGAACGCGCGGCTTTGCCCGATTCTAACGATAGCAATTATCATATGGCTATGCAAGCCGGCTTAATTAAAATGCCTATTCCTAAATCGCAGATTCATCGCATGGTTGCTGAAGAAAATATTCAAGAAAATGCCGCGCTTTATGAACAGGAAATCGCAGCAGTATTGAAGGGAAAGCCCTTTGATCTTGTCATGCTCGGTGTCGGTGAAGATGGACATACCGCTTCCCTGTTTCCGCATACCGAAGCTTTGAAGGTTCAGCATAGGCTTGTTGTCGCTAATCATATTCCTGATAAGCAGACATGGCGGATGACTTTTACTTATGATTGTATCAACCAAGCCACTCATATCGTGATCTACGTCCTAGGCGCCTCTAAAAAACATATTTTAGCGGATGTTCTCCTAAATTCTGATCATCATTATCCCGTTCAAAAAATTGGTACGGCTATCCACCACGCTCTGTGGATCGTGGATGAGGACGCTGCTGCTGAGCTTCTCGCTAAAAAAGAACAAAGAAAATAATTTAGATACATTTAACGTAAAGACGCCAAGATTCTGTGAGTTAAATTATAAACCACTGAGCGCACAGAGGCGCGCCTTGCGCGCAAGAACAGATGGAAGGATTTTTTATAAAAAAATTCATTCCATCTAAGCATTTGAGCTTCGCTCAAAAAAAATCTTCTCGATTCATTTTCCACTCCGCGTCTTCGCGGCTTGGCGTCTTTGCGTTAATATCCCTTTTTTACAACATTGTTTATTACATTAATTTTAATATTCCATAAATTAACCGTTTTATATATAATACTGCGAAAATTAAATACGGTAATTTATGAGTATTAATTCTATTCCCCAGGATTATTTTACAATTCCAGAAATACCAGAGATTCCCCCCATCCCCAAAATTCCAAAAATCCGTTTTACACCTCCAACAATGCCCAAAGTCCCCTCTTTTAGGACTCCAATCGAACCGATTAGCACAACTTCCTCAACTGATAAAAAATCTTCACGCTGGCGTTTTCTGATTCCAACCATTGGAGTTGTGGCTCTCGGCAGTTTGTTTATTCCGAATGTCGGTATTGGACTTGCGCTCGGGTTCGCGGACTTTTTAATAAGTTGTACGCTTTTAGTCATAGCAACAGTTGTTTTTAAGCTTAAACAGGATGAGAACAGCGACCATGAAAAATTCATCGATAAACATTCTCTCTATGCAACACTTATCGGACCGATTTTAGAGGAAGGAATATTTCGAGGAGTTGTTCAACCCCTAACAGCTCGCGCTATTCTTTTGATCATCCCTGCAGCAGGAGCTGCGGTGTTAGGATCGAGTATCACCATTGCTACTGCAATCGCCATTGCAACTACAGCCGTCGCGTTTGGAGCCATCCACGCGTTGAATAAACATAAACAAGCCCACATCCAAGCAGGGATTGCAACAGTGGGTGGCATTAGTTTAGGTCTTATCGCCGCTCGATTTGGTTTAGGCGCCTCAATGGCTGCGCACATCCTCAATAATACACTTGCAATTTCTATAGCAAAATTTGCAAAATCCACCAAAGAAACTCATCCACCCGCACAAACAAGTCAAGCAAGCATGAGTACCATGCCAGCTTAAGCTTTTTGTTTAAGTAGTGAGGCAGCCGTCGTTACGGTTAAAATCGCAAGGATAACCAACAGCGACGTCATCACAGAGATTGCAATTATTCCTGAGAGTACCATTTTGAGACCGATAAAAATCAAAATGGCCGCAAGTCCAAATTTAAAGTAGCGCAGTTTTTCTAAAGATGAAGCGAGTAGAAAATACAACGACCTCAAGCCTAAAATTGCAAATACGTTAGAGGTATAGACGATAAACGGATTGGTTGTGATCGCGAAAATCGCTGGAATCGAATCTAAAGCGAAAGTAATATCGATACTTTCGATCATCAGTAACGCAAGAAACAGCGTTGTCACTTTCCATCCTTCTTTTTCTTTAACAAAAAAATGTTGATGACTATCTTTTTTGGCTACGGGGAAAATTTTCTTAAAGAATTTGAGCAATAGACTTTTTGACGGATCTTGTTTTTCAGTTTGGATCGCGAATTTCACGCCGGAAAATAAAAGGAAAGCACCAAAGAGGTAAAACACCCAATGGAATCTTTCGATCAAAGCTACGCCGAGCAGGATTAAACTGATGCGAAAAATCAGCGCACCGATGATGCCCCAATATAAGATTTTATGCTGATAAATCCGCTCAATGCGAAAATAATGAAATAACAGTAAAAATAAGAATAGATTGTCTACGCTTAAGGATTTTTCAATCAGATAACCTGTGAAAAACTGCAAGGCCTGCTCAGATCCAAATAAAATATAAATTAAAAGATTAAATGACAATGCCAGCGCAATCCAAAACACGCTCAATAGGCAGGCTTCTTTAAACTTGATGACATGGGCTTTCCGATGAAAAATGCCCAAATCAGCAATCAGCAGCAGGGCGATTAAAATGTGAAACCCAATCCAAAATGACACCATATCCGCATTATCGTAAAAAAATATTTTAACTCTATTTGGAAAACACTAGAGATGCGATAATTTTCGTAAAAAAAGTAAAAATTATGCTTGTTTTAGGTATCGAAAGCACCTGCGATGAAACGGCCTGTGCCATCGTCCGCGATGGAAAAGAGATTTTGGCTAATGTGATTTGCTCGCAATCGGATCTACATAAACCGTTTGGCGGTGTATTTCCGGAGTTAGCCTGCCGACGCCACATCGACGTGTTGATTCCCATCGTTAAACAAGCGCTCGCTGAAGCCGGCGTTTCTCGGGAACAGATCGATTTAATAGCTGTTGCCAAAGGTCCGGGATTGATCGGCGCGCTGTTAATCGGTCTTAATGCGGCCAAAGCCTTAGCTTATGCTTGGGATATCCCTTTTATCGGCGTCAATCACGTTGAAGCACATCTGTATGCGTCGATGATGCCGCTTGAAACTCCCCTTTTTCCAGCTATTGGCCTTGTCATTTCTGGCGGGCACACGTTTTTATTAAAAATCCAAAATATTGGCGACTACAAACAAATCGGCAGCACGCAAGATGATGCCATTGGTGAAGCGTTTGATAAAGTCGCTTCGATGCTGGGACTTCCTTATCCTGGCGGGCCGGAAATCGAAGCCTTGGCCAAGCACGGTGATCACAGCCGTTTTTCCTTTCGGGCTGGTAGAGTTAAAAATCAGCCATGGGACTTTTCATTTTCTGGATTAAAGACAAATGTTCTCTATACCATCAAAGGGTCAAACGCCACAAAAGGGGCCCCACTGCTGATCACTGAACGCGAAAAAGCTGACGTGGCAGCGGCCTTTCAAGAGACGGCTTTATTTGATGTCGTGAAGAAGACTATAGAAGCAGCCAAGACCTTTGGCGGTGAGGCGATTTACTGTGGTGGTGGTGTTTCGAATAATCAACGCCTTCGCAGCTTATTCGATGAACATCGAGGCGCAATTCCGATTTTTTATCCTCCGCTTCGTTTGACGCTGGATAATGCGGCGATGATCGCCGGTTTGGGCTACCATTATTTTATTCAAAATAAGGCTGGAGATTCTTTCGATTTAGAACCGATGACCCGTATTCCCTTGGGTCATTAAGTCATTCACCTAAAGGGCGCTTGCCTGAGCGAATTGAATTTGCCTTAGATCTTCGCTCTGCTCTTCGAAGAGCACGTTGGTAGGCTTTTTTTCGCTCTTCCTTTTCTTTAGAGTCCCGTTTCAATTGCCCTGATTCATCTTCAGCCACAGCTTGAGATTGTTGAGCCTTAGGATCTTGCACTTGCGTATTCTCGACGCGGCTATCTTTTTGATCCCGATGGGTGACGCGAGGGCGATTAGAATTCTCGCGCACATCTTTGATTTTTGAGCGAACAGGCGTGCTCTTCTCAATAGAAGAGCGATAATTTTTTAGCCGTGCGGAGGGTGTTTTCTGCTGGGAAGAGTTCGCTTGAGCTTTGAGGGCGTGTTGCTCAGCACGCTCGCCTAAGGTAAGTTCCCCTGATTTTGAACTCTCAGATTCATCGGCGATCGCCTCAGCCCCCATTTCTTGCGCTTCATCTTCATAGATCGGAAAAGCAGCTGAAAGGGAGATAAGGGGGATTAAGAGGAAAAACAACCAGGACTTTTTCATACGCCTCCTGCGAAACAAAGCAAAATTACACGATCATTTCTAAATTAAATCTAATTAAACTCAGATAATTTGTAAACTAATTAATTTAACAATTAAAAAAATTAACCACGGAGATCACTGAGTTCACAGAGGCGGCTGCGCCGCGAAAGAAAAATCTATTCTTAGCGCGCAAAGCGCGCCTCAGTGCCCTGTGGGCTCTGTGGTTTAAACCTCTTTTCCTTTAATGAGATATCGATTAGAATTGTGCGAAAAATTTGAAGGAGCTACACCATGGCCAAAACCGCCCGCGAAAAGATCAAATTAAAGAGCACCGAGAGCAAAGAGTGCTATTGGACGACAAAGAATAAACGGACATGCACTGACCGCATCGAGCTCAAAAAATACGATAAAAAGCTCAAAAAACATGTGATCTTCAAAGAAGCCAAGTAAGCTTGCAGTACGCGGGGTAGAGTTGTTTGAGCTATCGGTCGCCTTAAAATATTTAATCCCTCGTCGGAAACAACTCTCTGTTTCTTTGATCGCCCTATTATCCGTAGTTGTGATTTCTCTTGTAGTTTGGCTCGTCTTGGTATTTTTGTCAGTTACTGAAGGAATCGAACGAGGGTGGCTTAGTAAGTTAACCACGCTAAACGCCCCACTGCGAATTACGCCGACCCCTCAATACTTTGACTCGTATTTTTACCAGATCGATTCTGTCAGCGGCCAGTCTCAATATGCTTACAAAAATATCGGCGAAAAAATCCAAACCGTTTCATCCAATCCCTACCAGCTACACGAAGATGGGGAATTACCGATGCGCTTTCCGCAACCCGATCTCAATGAAAATGGAAGCTTAAAAGATCCGGTCAAAGAGCTGCTCGCTTGTTTGGAGAACGTCAAACAAAGTCACCGGGATCTTGTCTATCAAGATTTTGAAATTAGCGGTGCCTTGATGCGCTTGCAACTCTTGCGCCCCGGTGTTGGCATCCGCTCTGAAGAAACACAAGGCTTTTTGACTCAGGTCTCGTATCTAGCCTCCTTTCCCGACCGCTGCCCTGAGCTTGCCTCGTTGCTTCTCTCTCCATCGGAAAAAGATCTCAACCACCTGCTTTTTTTAGCTTCCCACTCCACTGAACTCTCGCGTCAGGATGCGCCAGCACTAACTGCAAAAACTACCCCGGATACGACACAGAGTCGTATCGCCGAACTACTTAAACAGGTCCATATCCAGCAATTAAAACCTCGCAATCTTTATTGGCAACTTTCTCCTGCGTTGTTGCCTGAACATCAAACATTAATCGGCACTGCGCAATTTCGCGGTGGACATTTGAGTCGGATCGATATTCCTGTAGATGCGGCAAAAGCTAAGGAACAGATCAAAATTTGGAAAGAGGGTGATTCTTTGTTTTTCCAAGATAGTAAAGGTCAAACACAGTCTTTGCCACCTGCGACTCCCCTGCTCGTCAACGGACCCCTTGTTCTCAATGTGATGGATGTTGTTAAGGACACGCCGATCTTTCAGATTCGAGCTGCTCTTCAGGGAGTAACGTTGAGCGGTAAGGTTAATTTAGAGGGCTTAGAGATTGCCCGCGCAGACTTCTTAAACAAACAGTCGACGATGCTTTGGGTGCCTGCTAACGCAGAAAAAGAAACTGGTGTATTGCTGGCTAAAAGTTATCTCGCCAATGGTGTATTGATCGGTGATCGGGGCTACCTCTCTTACTCCAGTTCAACGTCTAGCTCTGTTCAAGAGCATCGCCTACCGATTTTTGTTGCTGGGTTTTATGATCCCGGCCTTTTTTCTGTGGGCAATAAATGTATTCTGGTCCCTCCCTCTGTCACGCGGACAATTAACGCTTCGAGCTCGGCATTTCACCTGGATAAGACGCAATCCAATGGGCTCCTCGTCTGGTTTAAGGATCTAGAACAAACTGACGCGATTAAACAAGAGCTTGTCGCTGCGCTTGCCGCGCAAGGGCTGAGTGCCTATTGGCAAGTGACGACCTTTCGCGACTACGATTTTGCTAAAGATCTATTGCAACAATTTCAAAGCGACAAAACGCTATTTGCCCTAGTGGGTGTGATCATTTTAATCGTCGCCTGCTGCAATATCATCTCTTTGCTCGTGCTCCTCGTCAATGATAAAAAACGCGAGATCGGTATCTTGCAAGCAATGGGGGCCAGTCGCTTCAGCATTGCGGCGATTTTTGGTTGCTGCGGTGTGGGCCTGGGGATTCTTTCGAGTTTGATTGGTACAATTGGCGCGCTGATTACTTTGCATCACATCGATGTCATTGCCCAAGTGTTGAGCTTTTTCCAAGGGCACGACGCATTTAATGCCGTATTTTTTGGAAAATCGCTTCCCGATCAGCTCAGCCATAACGCCGTGCTGTTTATTTCGATCGCCACTCCTTTCCTATCACTGCTTGCCGGCTTAGTGCCGGCCATCAAAGCCTGTCGTCTTCGGCCATCTGCAATTTTGAGGTCTGAATGACAGAACTTGTGCTAAAAGCGAGACAAATTGCCAAGCGGTTTTATACACCAGCTCTCATCGAAGTGTTAAACGGAATTGATCTGGATATTCATCGCGGTGAATCGATTGCTATCGTCGGCAAATCAGGAGAAGGCAAAAGCACACTGCTACATATTCTCGGCACATTGGAAAAACCCTGCGCTGGTACTGTGGAAATTTGCGGAAAACCGGTCAATGCGGCCTCAGTTGCAAAGCTCCGCAATCAGCATATCGGCTTTATCTTTCAAAGCTACAACTTACTCGAAGATTACACCACCTTAGACAACGTGTTAATGCCCGCTAAAATCGCCCGTCTTTCCGTGCATAAAAATTCTCCTGCTTATAATCGCGCGCTCATGCTGCTTGAAGCAGTTGGCTTAAGTCCTCGTGCTCATTTCCTCGCTAAATTGCTCTCTGGAGGTGAAAAACAACGCGCGGCAATCGCTCGTGCGCTGTGCAATGATCCCGATCTCATTCTAGCTGATGAACCGTCGGGTAATTTGGATCATACGCATTCGCAAGAAGTGCATGCCCTTCTTATCCGTCTCTCTCGAGATTTTAACAAAAGTCTTATCGTCGTCACTCACGACAAAGAATTTTCCACGCTTTGCGATCAAACCCGTCTGTTAAAAGATGGCAATTTATCTTTTTGAAGTGGATAATCTTGAGATTATCGTTCTTTAAAAGGACCTTATGAAAATTCTGATGGTAGGCACGGGATATGTCGGTTTAGTCACAGCAGCCTGTTTGTCTGAAATGGGCCATACCGTGATCTGTTTAGATATCGATCAATCCAAGATCGATCTATTACAACAAGGGTCCATCCCGATTTTCGAGCCGGGCCTCAAAGAGCTTGTCGAACGCAACGTCATCGCTAACCGCCTCTCATTTACAACCGATTATCGAGAAGGCGTTCAGCAAGCAACCGTTTGTTTTCTCGCTTTGCCTACTCCCTCTCATTCCGATGGGTCATGTAATCTTTCTTATGTCTATGCAGCGACTTCGGAAATCGCCAGAAATCTCAATGAATACAAAATCATCGTCAACAAATCCACTGTGCCTGTCGGTACCGCTTTTCAAGTCAAAGAGTTAATCGCCTCGATTCTCAAAGAGCGGGGCCGTGATATTTCCTTCGATGTCGTCTCCAATCCCGAATTTCTCAAGGAAGGCTCCGCGGTAGGCGATTGTATGAAACCCGACCGTATCATTTTGGGCGTTGACAACACTCACTCTGCTAAGCTAATGCGCGAATTGTATTCGTCATTCACTATCAATCACGATCGGATATTTGTCATGGATGTCATCTCGGCCGAGATGACAAAATATGCAGCTAATGCCATGCTCGCTTTGCGCATTTCGTTTATGAACGAATTGGCACATCTGTGTGAAAAAACGGGTGCGAATATCAAACATGTCCGTATCGGCATCGGTTCCGATCAACGGATCGGCTATCAATTCCTCTACGCCGGTGCTGGCTATGGAGGCTCTTGCTTTCCCAAAGATATCCGAGCGCTGCTTTCAATTGCGCGGGATCACGATTTAGAAATGTCGATCCTCGAATCGGTTGAAGAGGTAAATCAGCGACAAAAACACATCCTCTCAGAAAAAATCCTGTCTTATTTCTCCTCGCAAGGGGGAATTAAAGATAAGACGATCGCCATTTGGGGCTTGTCGTTTAAACCCGACACTGATGATATCCGAGAAGCTCCTGCTTTAGCCTTAATCCAAGACTTGCTTGAAGAAGGGGCTTTAATCCGCGTATATGACCCAGTCGCTATGCCTAATGCACGTATGATTTTTAGTGATCATTCTCGCATTCATTTTTGCAAAGATGAATACGATGCAGCTATAGAGGCCCACGCCATTGTGCTTGTTACTGAGTGGAAACAATTTCGATTTGTGGACTTCTCGAAGATTGCCCCGTATCTCAAACATAAAGTTTTTTTTGACGGCAGAAATCAATACCAACTTTCCGATATGGAGCAATTGGGCATGGAGTATTTTGGCATCGGCGTCCCCTCTTCGCGCCAAGACCTATCAACACTTGCGCTCGCCCTCCATAAACATTCAAGGCAAGAACGTGGACAGCGATCGATTTTTAATTAGCGCCAAACAAGAAATCGAAAGGCAGCTCGATAAGTTAATTCCTGATCAATCTCCCCTATCAGCTGCTGCCCGATATTCCTTGCTTGCGCCTGCCAAACGGCTACGTCCTTTATTGGTGCTTGCCACTGTAGAAAGCTATGGATTGCCCCAGACGCATGCACTTATCCCCGCTTGCGTACTTGAGCTGATTCATACCTACTCACTCATCCATGACGATCTTCCTTGTATGGATGACGATGATTTGCGTCGCGGTCGCCCCTCCCTCCATAAAGTTTATCCTGAATGGCAGGCGCTGCTCACAGGCGACTATTTACTGACCTTTGCCTTTGAAATCTTAGCCGACGCCCCTGCGTTGACCGCAGAGCAAAAAATTGCGCTCGTTCGCTCGCTATCCCATCACGCAGGCGCTAAAGGCATGATCGGCGGTCAGATGATCGATTTACAGTTTGAAGGGCAGACAATCGATTGGCAGACTTTAGAACAGATGCATCGCGGTAAAACGGCCGGATTGATCATCGCTGCCCTCGAATTTGGTGGGATCATCGCAAAGGCCCCCCCTTCCGATATCCAAGCTTTAAAAAACGCAGCTCTTTCCATCGGCATCGCCTTTCAAATCATCGATGATATTCTCGATACAACAAGCACCGAAGAAGAACTCGGTAAACCAATTGGCTCGGATCATATTAATGCTAAGGCAACCGCCGTTTCCATACTCGGCGTGGAAGAAGCCCAAGCAAAAGCTGAAATGTTATTAAATACTGCAGAAAAGAGCTTGAACGCTCTCTCAAAACCTGCTCCCTTACTTCATGCGTTGTTCGCACAAATGGTCAATCGACGTCGATAGATTGTTTATCTAATCGTTGAAGAATCATAGTGGCTTTTAAAATATTTTCGAAGTTTTGGCACTCTTGGAGTCCAAAAATCCAACATCCCATCATTCGTCAAACTAAAAAATAATCCTAATCGAGGATTTACACCTAAATTCTTAACAGAACTTCCGCGTATTGAAATGAGACATAGTGTTGTGCATTTTTTTGTAGTGGAATCACAGAAACCATATTCTAAAGTATCTTCCTTTTTATCCCAAGCAGCGACAAAATGATTTTGATCTAACCAAATAAAACTATTAAGAGAAACTGTATCCTTCACCCGCTTAATAGCAGTAGCATTAACATCAAATAAATAAAAATCATTACCTCCGCCGCTCACTAATTGAGATGCGTATTCTGGGTTCCATTTCAAAATGGTTACGGGTGCAGGATGAGAATATTGTCCTAAAATAGTTATAGCGCCGGTTATCGGATCTTTTACAGATGGGTTTAAGTAAACAATAACTTCATTATTTTCATTGCTAATGGCCAAATAGTTCTGATCAGCGTTCCATTTTAATGCACATATAGAATTTGACGGTTCAGTATTTACTACCCAAAGAGGTATTTCAGAATGAAAATCATAATGACTCATTTTCATTTTTGAACTCACAGTAAATTGTGTGTCATTACGCCAATCTATACACGTAATCGGACTGGTGTGAATTTTTTCAGCAGAAAAAAGAATTTTTTTCGTTGCTATATCAATAATATATAAATTCGAATTTTCATCAGAGAATGCTATCTTTGTTCCGTCTGGACTACCTTGAACGGCAGTGATTTTTTGCTCATGATTTTTTATAAGTAATTTAACATCATTTTCATAATTGTAAGCTTCAATAGTTGTACCGGTAACAATAACTAAAGATTTTTTACCCCAATCGATCAAGGAAACATCTTCAGCGGAAAAGGTCCTATTAGGTGTTACAGGAAAGTCATATTCTGCTTTGGAAAGAGGAGCCGTAGTATTAGTATTTATAATCTGATATCGTTTAGGCAAATTATTTAATAAAGTCTGTGGATTGTAAAAAGGAATTAAACTACTAAGTAATTCTGCTTTCCTCTTTGTTTTTGGTGCATTTAATGAATATGTTTCTACACTTTGTGCCATATTCATTGCTTCTCGCGAAGGAATAAAACGATCTGATTTATTAGAAACGGACATTATAACCTCAAATAATTACTTAAATATAATATTATATAGATTATCCAATATTTATACGATTTAAAAAATAAAATCTTTATGTTAAATTTTAAATTAAAAATATAATTTATTAATCATGAGAGGTTTATGAGTTCAAAAATAAACTCTGAACTGCTATGTTAAAGCTTTTATGTCCCATGCGAGAAAAACGATGACGATGAATGAGCTGTCTAATTCCTCTATCACCCCCTCTTTTGAGATGGATTTTGATGAGCAACTCATTGATCATGATTGGGTTAAGGGTGCATTTGACATCATTTTCAGCGCCGCCTTCTTAATTCTGGGGTTACCCCTATTTATCGTGATTGCACTACTCGTCAAATTGAGCTCACCAGGTCCGATTTTTTATTGCAGTCTCCGGATCGGACGCAAAGGACAGTTGTTTAAATTCTGGAAATTTCGTTCCATGCATCGCGATGCCGATCAACGCCTTGAGGTGATGTTAAGCGGCGATCCATCATTACGGCAAGAATGGCAGCAGTATTTCAAACTCAAAAATGATCCCCGACTGACGCGAATTGGGCGGTTTTTGCGTAAAACTTCGCTCGATGAACTGCCGCAATTTTGGAATGTGCTCGTGCGCGATTTAAGTGTTGTTGGGCCCCGTCCTTATTTGCCTCGTGAAGCGGAAGCCATCCGTAAAGTGCTCGGCAAAGACCTGGAGTTAATGTTTTCAGTGCGGCCAGGTCTAACAGGAATTTGGCAAACATCAGGTCGAAGCCTATTGACATTTGAGCAGCGGATCAAACTCGATCTTAGCTACATTCATCAGCGCTCATTTTTGCTCGATTTGCGCTTGATTGCAAAAACGATTCCGATCCTTTTATTCCCCAAAGGAGGAGCCTTTTAAGAAATGCGGCAAGTGCCCTTGTATTTTCCTTTTTCGTTAGCACTATTCTGGGCTTTGTTTGGCACGGTTTTTTTGCCACATATTCGCTTAATGGCTTTTTCTCCTTTTTTGGCTTTGCTTTACAATCGTGCTTCTTTTCTACCCGCACTTTGGATTGCGACTTTAAGCGGTCTAATCATCGACCTTTTAAGCTCAGAGTTTCGCTTGGGGATTTATGCGCTCAATTATTGTCTAACGACAATCTTACTCTACAAACAAAAACGTCACTTTTTTGAAGATAAACCGCTAGCGGTATCTCTATTCACATTTTTCATCAGCATTGTGTCTACACTTTTACAGCTGTTATTAATATCGATGTTCGATCGCGCTTTGCCGATGTCATTGAAACTCTTGATCACAGATTTGCTGATTATGCCGCTGGCCGATGCGGTGTATGCATTTTTAGGCTTGAGTTGTCCGATGCTGCTGTTTGCCTACATCAAAAAGAAAGGCTGGCGTGTCTTTTCTCGCCAAGTTCTAAGCTGGCTTCGCTTCCGCCGCCCTCCCCAAGAAGAATAGAATATTTTTCCTCTGTGGTGAAATTTTACCACGGGCACGGGCTCGCACGCGGGCTCGGGCACGTTAGAGGAAGGGGCATGAGAATCCCTTGATAAAGTCGGGGGGTTTTAGTTACACTAAGGCTTATGCATGATGAGTTTTCCGAACTTACTTCTGTCGCAATACAGGCCGCTATGCACGCAGGAGATTTACTACGCCGCGGTTTTGATACCGAATTTGCTATCGAAGTAAAGCAAGGCAAACAAAACCTCGTCACCGAATATGATAAGTCTTCCGAAAAACAGATCATTTCTTTTGTACATCATCATTTTCCCAATCATTCGATCCTCGCTGAAGAGAGCGGCAGCCTGCAAAAAACGGGTGACTCAGTCACCTGGATCATCGATCCTTTGGATGGCACTGTTAACTTTGCCAGAAGTATTCCGATTTTCAGCGTAAGCATTGCCGCGATGAGTCAAGGAGAAATTCTGTGCGGCGTCATTTACCAACCGATGACAAATGAGCTATTTGTCGCTGAAAAAGGACGAGGGGCTTATCTCAACGGCAAACAAATATCGGTTTCAACGATCGATTCTTTCGATAAGGCGATGATGTCGACCGGTTTTCCCTACAATGTCGATGAAAATCCCCATCACTGCATCGATAAATTAGCGCAAATGTTGATTCAAGGAGTGCCTGTCCGCCGTTTAGGTTCGGCTGCGATCGATCTAGCTTATGTCGCCGCTGGGCGATTCGATGCATTTTGGGAAGTGAGTTTGCATCCTTGGGATGTTGCAGCGGGTAAGCTTCTTGTCGAAGAAGCGGGAGGCATAGTGACGCATTGGGATGGTTCACCCCATACCGTTTTGGGTTATGAGTCGATGCTAGCAAGTAATGGACAGCTGCACTCAGCACTGATTGCACACTTAAAAGATTAAGGTAAAAAATATGCAACTCATCGATGGCATCGCAATCGCCAAAACAATTCAACATCAAATCGCCGAAGCGATCGCCTCGCTATCGCATAGAAAACCCGGACTTGCCTTTATCCTCGTCGGCGATGATCCTTCTTCGCAAACCTACATTCGCATGAAAAAAAAGCGTTGTCACGAGGTAGGCATTCTTTCTTTTGATTTTGAGTTGCCCAAATCCACGAGTGAAGAGCGGCTTCTCAAAACCATCGACACGCTCAATCGCGATCCCAAGGTAGATGGAATTTTGGTGCAACTACCTCTTCCAGAACATATTAATCCCATACCTGTGATGCGCGCCATCGATCCCAGTAAAGATGTCGATGGTTTTCATCCGCTCAATGTGGGAAAAATGTTACTCGGCGAAAATGATGGCTTTCTCCCGTGCACTCCGCATGGAATCCAAGTGCTTCTTGAACATGCGCAAATTCCTGTACTCGGTAAGCATATGGTGATTGTGGGACGGAGCAACATCGTCGGTAAACCCCTTGCAGCCATCATGATGCAAAAGGCTCCCCATTGCAATGCGACCGTGACCGTAGCGCATAGCCAGACCGAGCATTTGAAAGAGTTATGCCGCTCAGCAGATATTTTGGTGGCTGCCATGGGCCAACCTCAGTTCATTAAGGCTGATATGGTTAAACAGGGTACCGTCGTCATCGATGTGGGTATTAACCGCCTATCTGATGGAGAAATCGTGGGGGACGTCGATTTTGAAACGGTAGCCCCCTTATGCTCGCACATTAGCCCGGTTCCTGGTGGCGTGGGCCCGATGACGATTGCTATGTTGCTTGCCAATACCCTTTTGAGTTATCAACTAAAATAATTGATAAGAGACTATCTACAAACCCTTTGCAAGAAGCTCATGTTCCGAGGGATTTTTGATGAGATTTTACGAGAAGCGAAACGACTAAACCGCCTGACGAAGACAATATGCGAAGCGGCTTATTGTCGAGGAAGGCGGCGTAAAAGATCGCAAAAAGCCCCAGAAGATGGCCCTTGCAAATTTGTAGATAGTCTCTAATATCCTTTAAAGCTTAGAAGGGGTATTATGAAGCTCATGAAACGAACAATTTTTTTCGATTTAGGCAACGTTCTAGTTTTTTTTGATCACACCAAGATGTGGCGACAGATCGCCGATTACAGCGGTTTAGACCATGACCTTGTAAAAAGTGTCATGGATAAATATATTGATTTATACGAAAGAGGGTATGTCGATAGTAAGATGATTCACGATGAATTCACTCGTATGGCGCAAAAAACTCTGCATTTCGAAACATTGATGCATGCGGCTTCCGATATTTTTGAACCCAACCAAGCAGCTATTGAGATTGCCCTTCAAGTCAAACAGCGTGGACATCGTCTATTTTTGCTGTCTAACACATGTGAGGCGCATTTTGCTTTTGTCTCTGAAGCATTTCCTTTTTTAAAACAATTCGATGGTTATGTCTTATCCTATGAAGTGGGCGCTCGCAAACCGGAGAAAAAAATTTACGAAAAAGCCTTAGAAATTGCAGGATGTCAAAATACAGAGTGTTTTTATACCGATGATATTTTGCCCTATATCGAGTCGGCTCGCAGTCTTAAAATCGATGCCGAACAATACACGACCCCACAAGACTTAACACAGCATTTGCATGCTAGAGGAATCTTATAACCGTTCATGCCGAAAAAGAAATTAGTCCCGCTTAAAAAACCTAAAGCCACAAAATCGATAGACTCTCCTAAACACAAACGCTTGCTCGATAATCTCTCCAAATCGATTGTACAATTCATGACCGGAAGACGCTATCGACCCATGTCGCAAGCGGAATTATTAGAACGTCTTCAAATCCCCAATATCCTTTGGGAGCCCTGCGCGCAAATCATCACTGATCTGATTCAGACAGGCAATATTCGCGTAGAAAAAAATAAGCTCATGCCGCCGCGCACCAAAGAAGAAGTCATCAGTGGAATTCTCCGCGTGCATGCTAAGGGATTTGGTTTTGTGATTCCCGATAACCCCACTGAGTGTCCTCAGGATGTTTTCATTCCAAAACATCTCATCGACAATGCCGTCGATGGTGACCATGTGGAAGCAGCCTTAAACTTAGAAGCGGTCTCCGACAAAGGCCCTGAAGGGCGGATTGTGAATGTTCTCAAGCGCGCTCGCAAACATCTCGCTGGAACAATTCGTCACATTTCTTCAAATGGAGAAATCATGGCTTATGTTCCTTTGCTGGGAATTTCTAAACCCGTACTCGTTTTTGCTCCGGATCAGACGCTTAAAATCGGCGATCGCGTGATCCTCAATGTGCTAGAATGGGGTACAGACAAAGAGGCCACCACAAGCGAGTTGTCTCATATTCTAGGCAATATCGAAGATCCCTCTACAGATATCGCCGCTGCCACCGAAGAATTCGATCTGCGCTCTGCCTTTCCAAAAACGGCAATTGCTCAAGCCAAAGAGTACGGCAAAAAAGTGCTGGCGAAGGAAATGAAAAAACGACTCGATCTTTCGAAGGAAGAATGTTTCACAATCGATCCAGACACCGCTAAAGATTTTGACGATGCCTTGACTTTGACCAAAGACCGCAAGGGGAACTACCACTTGGGTGTGCATATCGCCGATGTCGCTCATTACGTCACGCCTGATAGTCCCCTCGATAAGGAAGCTTCACAACGTTCGAATTCTACGTATTTTCCAGGTGCCGTTGTTCCGATGTTGCCCGAAGAGCTCTCTAATGAGCTATGTAGTTTGAAGCCTGATGTGATCCGGCTCACTGTATCTGTTTTGATGGAGTTTGATAAACAAGGTAATCTGCTCAAACATAAAGTGGCTCGCTCGTTCATTAAAAGTAAAAAACGTTTCAGCTATTTTGAAGCTAAAGATGTCCTCGATGGCAAAAAGAAGAGTCCTCACGCTAAAACGTTAAAATTGATGGTCGAACTGTGTAAATTACTTAAAAAGAAGCGGTACGAACGCGGCAGCATCGATTTTGCTCTCCCTGAAATTGTGATCCTTACTGACCCCAAAGGAAAACCGACAGGTGTAAAGCGGATCGAATACGATATTACTCACCAGCTCGTCGAAGAGTTTATGCTTAAAGCCAATGAAATGGTCGCAAGAGAACTGAGCGACCGCGGCAAACGGTTGATCTACCGGATCCATGAAGTCCCACAGGAAGAAAATTTTGAAGATTTTTTACAATTCGCCCGGACCCTTGGATTTCGGCTGCCGCAAAAAGTGGGCCAAAATGAGTTGCAATCTCTATTTGAAGAAGCCAAAAAAACCACTTATCTG
The DNA here is from genome assembly GCA_963839895.1 of uncultured Verrucomicrobiae bacterium. Classification (GTDB taxonomy): domain Bacteria; phylum Chlamydiota; class Chlamydiia; order Chlamydiales; family Rhabdochlamydiaceae; genus CAJCIW01. Next base: position 507,093 of record CAWIWQ010000001.1, on the reverse strand, counting down.
CCCCAACTCTCAGTCGCCTTTATCCGTAGCATGCGGCTCGCTCAATATTCTGCTGATAATGTCGGCCATTTTGGTCTGGGTTTAGAATACTATTGCCATTTTACCAGTCCGATCCGCCGCTATAGCGATTTGATCATCGAACGTCTGCTTTTCGATGAAACACCGGAAGATATCGATCTCGATCGGATCGCTCAGCACTGCTCAGATCAAGAGAGAGTGAGCTTTAAAGCAGAAATGAGCGTGAAAACGCTAAAAAAACTGCGCCTATTGCATTCCTACTTCACTGAAGATCCAACACGTGAATATACAGCCATTGTCTCGAAGATCAAGCCTTTCGGTCTTTTCTTTGAGCTTCAAGATCTGATGTTAGAGGGTTTTTTGCACATTTCTGAATTAGAAAATGACTATTTTGTCTATGACGAAGCCCGTAATCTCTTGCAGGGTCGCGGGAGCGGTAAAATCCACAAAGTCGGGGAAACGATCTTAGTGCGTCTTGGACGCGTTGATCTTATCCTCTTAGAAAGTCAATGGATGCTTAGTTCTGAATTATCTCGTCGCACTAAACGCCCCTTTGTGAGATCGCGACGTGGGTAGGGTTCTCTCCTTGGATTTTTATCAAAGAGATGATGTATACCGAATGTGATTCAAAAATCGAATTTGGGCTGACGCGAAAGTTCTCGCGGTTCGCCGATCGTAAATTGCCCAAAAAAAACAGAAATTTCTCTGCTTACAAATGGACCAGGTGCACTGTGTCAGGCACTTAATGTTACGCGCGATCACAATAGCCATCCTTTTACTGAGTCCCCGCTTTGGATCGAGGATACGGAAATAGAGATTACACCTTCGATGATCATCACCTCTCCACGCATTGGAATTGACTACGCAGAAGAGGATGCCTTAAGACCCTGGCGATTCAGATTATCCATGTAAGATTCTCGTGCCCGTGCCCGCGTGCGTGCCCGAGCCCGATCCTTTTACACTTGATCTTCCAGGCAAAAGCAGTTAAAAAAGAGTAAAAACACAAAGTTTTATGAAAAAGTATTTTATCACTGGTCTTGTGATCCTGCTTCCGCTAGTTGTGACAGTGGCTGTGATTGTATTTTTAGTGAATTTACTCACCGAACCGTTCGTTGGAGTGGTCTCTTCTATTTTCAATAAACTTCACATCATTAATAAAGGATTTTTATTTCTCAGTCCCGAGCAACTCATCCGCTATATCTCTAAGATCATTATTTTAATTCTTCTATTCTTGATTACAGTTGTATTGGGAATGATTACCCGTTGGTTTTTAATTAATGCTTTCTTTCGTTTTGGCGATCGGATTTTACACCGCATTCCTGTGGTAAATACCGTTTACAAAACAACCCAGGACATCATTAAAACTTTATTCGTCTCCGATAAGAAGTCTTTTAAACAGGTCGTGATGGTACCGTTTCCTCGTCCTGATGTGTTTGTTTTGGGATTAATTGCGCGAGAATCACCTGAAATTTGCTCACAAGCGGTGGGCAATGACCTAGTTTCTGTGCTTATTCCCACAACTCCTAACCCTACGACAGGATTTTTATTGATGTTCAAACGCTCAGATATAATCCCAATCGACATGAGACCGGAGGATGCAATTAAATACATCGTCTCCTGCGGTGTCATCATTCCTGAAGTCAAAACGCCTAAATCCGACACCTTTCATCCATGAAGAAATATTTTTTCACCGGCTTCATCGCTTTATTGCCAATAGCTTTGACGCTGATTATCGCCAACTGGTTATTTAATCTATTCACTGAGCCGCTGGTTGGCATCACTGAAATGATCATTCGGTCCTATGAGCAAAATTTGGGATTGAGCAGCACACAACATGAGACTCTTGTACTCTTTTTAAGCCGTGTATTTGCTTTGATCTTCCTGCTATTATTTATCTTTCTTCTCGGGGTTTGCGGACGGAAATTTTTAAGTAAAATTTTTTATAAAATTCCAGAGCGCCTATTTGCCCGGATTCCCCTTGTCGGAACGATCTTTCGTTTGAGCAACGACATCACCAAAGCGATGTTTCAAGAAAATACAAAAACATTTAAAGAAACTGTGTTGCTTCCCTTCCCCCATCATGAAGCGCTAGCTATCGGTTTTGTCACCGGCAATGCTCCTGACATTTTTAAACACCATGAATCAGCTCCCGATCTCGCTGTTTTTGTGCCGACGGCACCCCACCCAATGTCGGGTTTTGTCTTGCTCACCCCCAAAAAAATTGTTATTCCCGTCGATGTTCCCGTCGAGGACGCTTTCAAATTTCTCATTTCCTGCGGAGTCATCCATCCCGGCGAGCCTTTGCCCTCAGATAAAAAAAGTAATTAAAGCTTGTTCTTTTAGGTTAAGGGGGTTATAATTTGGGGCTATCTAATTTTGAGGTGATTTATGGTTCGCATGAGTAAGCAATCGAAGATTCGTGCCGTCTCCCGCCGGCGTCCTGCCCCTCCTGCTGTAAAAACAGGGCCAGTGAAAGATGCTCTTCCCCAAGGATTTAAACCTCACGATAATGCAATCAACGGCGATCTGTCGCAAAATGCATTCATCCCCAAAATTAAATAAAAAATTTAGAAGGATTAACCATGTCTAGACATCGCAGCTACGGAAAATCGAGTAAGTCAGCCAAAACCCGCAACGTGTTGAAGCGTTTTGAACGGATTGATGTCCTAAGACGCCTGGGCAAATGGAAAGACGGTGAAAATACAAAAGTGACAGGCCTGCCAAAAACTCCGGTCACAGTCTAATTTTGAGTCCCATCACCCTACGTAATTCACAACGCGATTTTTCTCTCTCAATGCCGCATCTGAGAAAGGGGATCGCGTTTTTGCTTGGGGAACTCAAATTTCCCTCTAAGGAAATCGTGTTCCATTTCGTCACTCAGTCCAAGATCTGCCGTCTACATAAAGAATATTTCAACGACCCTTCTCCGACCGATTGCATTACCTTTCCTCTCGATTCCGCGCATACTCTCGGTGAAGCCTTTATCTGCCCGAAGGTGGCAATCGAATATGCGCGCGCTCACAATCTTGATACCCAGCAAGAAATCTGGCGATACATCATCCATTGCCTATTGCATATTCAGGGATATACCGATTCAAGCCCCTCTCATCGCAAAACGATGAAGCGTAAAGAAAATCATTATTTAAAAAAATTACGCTCAAAAAACCTTTGATACAAAGGTTTGCTTCTTTAAAATAAAACATAAGTCAGCAGGAAAAAAACGTGTTTACTCTCATTGCCTTCATTGCCTTATTGTTTCTCATTGGATCAAGTACGCTCACAGCCATTTCGATCGCTCTTCAATCGAAGGGGCGCCTTCAAGCTGAAGAGCTGCTCAAGCAAGAGAGCTCTTCCTTTTTCTTTCGCCATTGTTTGAATTTTTTCTTTGGTAAACAAAAATGGGAAGGCCTCCTCTTCTCTCTAAGCTTCACCAAACACCTGCTCAGAATCGCGTATGTTCTCTCCGCCTTCTTTTTTTTGCTGGAGCAAGACTATTTTAATGCGGCGCTCGTTCACGAATCTTCTGTTGGCTACATCTTCAATAACTGGTTGATTTTGGCCATTGCTGTATTAATCATCGCCTCTTCGCTAATCTGCGACTTTTTTTTCAGCCTACTAGGCCAACTCAGACCTAATAGCGCACTAACTTACCTGTCCTTTCCCAGTTCTGTATTCCTATTTTTATGCCTACCTCTTACAGCTCCTTTCTTCGGCATCTTCAAATTTTTTTTCCCAAAAATCGAAAAGGAAAAAAAATTTTCCCCCTCCTTCAAAATCCGCGATAAAGTCCATGAACTCCTTCAAGAAACTGAACTGGGCGCTTATTTAGACCCCACCGAGCAAAAATTCATCCTTTCGATTGTTTCATTTAAGCAGAGAATCACAAGAGAGGTCATGGTGCCCAGGATCAATATTTTTAGTTTATCTGACGACACGCCTATACGCGAGGCTGCACAAAAATTTCTCACTGAAGGTTACAGCCGCATACCCGTCTACAAAGACAGCGTTGACAACATCGTTGGCGTTCTTCTCTACAAAGACATTCTCAAAATCTATATCGAACAAGCTGATCATCTCTTGGACAGCTCGATCGAAAAACTCGTAAAGCCGGTACTTTACGCCCCTGAAACAAAAAAAATCTCCCATCTTCTGCAAGAATTTCGCAGTAAACACCTCCATCTTGCAATCATCGTCGATGAATGGGGCGGCACTGAAGGGATCGTCACCATCGAGGATATCCTCGAAGAGCTTGTCGGCGAAATCGCCGATGAGTATGACATTGGCCAGCAAACTCTTTTTTCTGTCTTGCCCGGCGGCGGATGGATTGTCGACGCTAAAATGTCGATCATCGACATCCACGAAGAGCTCGGCGTCAAAATCCCTCAAAGCCCCGAATATGACACTATCGGCGGCTATGCTTTCCACCGCGCAGGGGCTATCCCCTCCAAGGGATGGCGGATTCACCACGACGACTTCGACCTCGAAGTTCTCTCCTCCTCCGAACGCGCCGTCGAAAAAATCAAAATCACCCCTCATAGTTAGCTTTTGGTTTTTGGTTTTGATTTTGGTTAAGAGATTTCCTCGTCAATATAGACATGTCGAAAACATGGCGCAAGCGCATGTTTTCGACATGTCTATAGTGACGATAAGAATGTTTTACTAAACGCAAAAACTAATTCTCTCCCTTGAAAAGGAAAGGGGGGTTGGGGTAGTATGTTGCATTGATTATGTTGGGGGCTAAATGCGTCGTTCTATTTGCTATTGTGAGCCAAATCTCGCTCTTGCCGGAGAAGTGAATACTTGGAAATTTTCGTATACGACGTCAACTTCGCTTCCTAAAGGTACAAAATTAAAATTCGATCTTCTGTCGCGCGGGCGTGATATCGATTGGGAAATCCCTAGCGTTAATCTGAAAGAGAAAAAAAATGTCATTTGGGCAGAAACCCCCGAAGGCAAAGTATTGACAGCTAAGGAAATTCAATCGGCAGAAGCCTTTACCCCTTCCTTTGAGTTTGTGCTTCCCTCTGAAATAAAAGCGGGAGATACTTTCTCCGTTTTTATGGGCACCCCTGAAAAGAATAAAGAAGAAGTGCGTAAAAAAGGGAATCGCGCACAAACAGGCATTCAAAGACGCCGTCCCGCTTGTCTTTACATCGATCCAAGAGGAAAAGGCGATTATCGCGATCCAGAAATGTTTACAATGGATGTACGCGGCAACATTTTGAAAAATATCCGAATCATCGCCCCTTCCATTGTCTCTAAAAACAAGCGATTTGATGTGATTATCCGCTTTGAAGATATGTTTGGCAATTTGACGAATAATGCACCCGAAGGAACCTTGGTCGAGGTTTCCTACGAACATTTGCGCGAAAATCTCAATTGGAAGCTATTCGTGCCAGAGACTGGGTTTATTAACGTGCCCAATCTGTATTTTAATGAACCTGGAATTTATAAACTTCAATTGCGCAATTTAAAAACGCAAGAGCAGTTTTTTTCGGCGCCGATCAAGTGCTTTGCTGAGGCAGACAAGAGTATTTATTGGGGACTACTCCACGGTGAATCGGAAAAGATCGATTCAGGAGAAAATATCGAAGCGTGTTTACGCCATTTTCGCGATGAAAAAAATTGTCAATTCTTTGCGACATCCTGTTTTGAAAGCGCGGAAGAAACGCCTAACGAACTGTGGAAAATCATGTGCACTCAAGTTGCAGAATTTAACGAGGATTACCGTTTTACGACTCTGTTAGGTGTGCAGTGGTTCAATGAAGCTCCTGATGAAGGTCTGCGCCAGATCATTTATTCTAAAGATAACAAGCCGATCTTGCGCAAAAAAGACATGAAGACTAACACACTGAAGAAAATTTACAAGAGTCATACGCCCAAAGATCTTCTTTCCATTCCTTGTTTTACAATGGCCAAGGGGCTGGAAACAACCTTCATCGATTTCGATCCCGATTATGAGCGCGTTGTGGAAATCTATAATGCTTGGGGATGTTCAGAATGTACTGAAAAAGAAGGTAACTTGCGACCCATCATGTCAGATGGGAAAAAAGGGGTTTTTGAAACAGAAAAAGGCTCGATTCGCAAAGCGCTCAACAACAATTGCCGCTTTGGATTTGTTGCAGGAGGGTTAGATGATCGCGGTGTGTATAGCGATTTTTATGAAAGCGAACAGGTGCAATATTCGCCTGGGTTAACAGCAATTATCGCTCTAGAACAAACCCGAGAAGCCCTTTATCAAGCTTTGATTAATCGGTGCTGCTATGCGACGACCGGCGAGAGGATCGTGCTGGGTTTTTCAATTGCAGGCGCTTCGATAGGAAGCGAGCTCAATACTAAAAGTAAACCCGGCTTGAATTTCAACCGCCACATAACAGGTTTTGTTGCAGGCACAACTCCTATCAAAGAAATTCTCTTCATTCGCAATGGTAAGCCGTTTCATACTATCCATCCTAAACAAGCCCATCACGAGTTTGCTTTTGATGATACAGAACCGCTTTCCAAAGTTCTATTCCCTGCTTCAGGTGAGAAACCTCCCTACGTTTATTACTACATGCGTGTCACTCAAGAAGATGGTCATATGGCTTGGAGCTCTCCGATTTGGATCGACCAAACGGAAACGAGCGCTGCCGTGGCTGTACCCAATGGCAAAAAAATTAAGAAGCCTGTTCCTGGAAAAATCTAAAGGTCTATTTCTTTTTCTTGTCCGTTAAACCACTGAGACCTCTGAGTGCACTGAGGCGCGCTTTGCGCGCAAGAGGTTTTTCCTCCGCGGCTAAGCCGCCTCTGTGTTCTCAGTGACCTCAGTGGTTACATTTTTTCTCGGGTTCGGGTACGAAGAAAAAAAAATGCATGGGCTGTAAACCCATGCATTTGCCATCTTTTGCAAGATGATATTTTGATTAAGGAGTAGGTGGTGTTCTTAAAGCAGCAACGTAATTTGCGCCTGCTGCTTTTGTTACATCATGACGCGTATGGTGTTCTACCATGTGGTGTCCATAGTTCATCCCTTGATCCACGCCATTTGGGTCTACACTTGAACCCGTTCCTGCTGCTGCACCAGTTGCAACTCCGTTAGCAAGCCAAATATGTCTACGGAATTCTGCTCTTTCTGGTTCAGGCAGTTCATTGTAGAATCGTTTTGCAACATCATTACCTGGACAGTTAGTCGAGGTGAGGACAGAATGGAAAACTTCCATTCTAGCCAGTGACGTATGCAATGAACGGAAGTTTACTATAGATGCGTCCACATTGGCTGCGCTAGGTGCCGCAGGAGCAAAGTGAGCTCTAATCATCGTCATCAACTCAGCATCCGTTAAAGCCGGTGTTGTTGAAGCAGGAACTGACGCCGGTACCGAAGCAGGAACTGATGCTGCTACTGAAGCAGGTGCTGATGCGGGTGCTGAACCAACAGTAGTCTCTGCAGAAGCTGGAGCAGCCTCCTCTCTTCTAAACAAACGGCCGACTAGCGGTATCGCTGCCATGCAAGAGCGGAAACATTCCTTAATTCTTGTCCATAAACTTTCACCGGATTGTTCTGTTGATGCAGAACTTAATGAGCTTGGAGTTGCGCCTACGCCGGCTGTCGTAGTAGGAGCTGTTGGAGCAGATCCTGTTACTGGTGCAGAAGCTGGGGTTGGTATAACTGCTGATGCTGGAGTTGCCATACAAAAAACCTCCTCAAGGTTGTTGAAGAACTGTTAACGCCAGTTTTTCTGGCGCATTTTTGAAAAACAGAGTACATCATAAATGTTAAGGGGATATTAAGAAAAGAAAAATTCACTTGAATGAACAATACGTTGAATATCAATTTCTTGCGAAAAGTAAACGGGACTAAAAATTAAAATCGTCCCGAGTGTGTTTTTGAATTTTTTCACTGTTCTGATGCTGAAAAAGGTGACATTAAAGTTCGTACAATTTCGTAGAGCTCATCTCTATGAAGAAGGTTACTTTAATAGGGCGTAAGCTATATACTTACAGTTTTTAGATACACATTTACTATGCGTTTGATTTTAGGTTCTCAATCCCCTCGTCGAAGAGAAATCTTGAGTTATTTTTCTCTTCCTTTTGTCCAAATCTCTTCCGACTTTGATGAAGAGAGTGTATTTTTTCAGGGAGATCCCATCCAATATGCGCAACTCCTCGCGCAAAAAAAAGCGCAAGAACTCTCGCACCGTTTTCCCGGTGATGCGATCTTAACTGCGGATACTGTCGTGTATTTTCAAGGGAAAATTTTTAATAAACCCAAAGATGAACACGAAGCGAAAGAGATGCTCAGCGCATTTTCAGGTCAATGGCAACAGGTCTTTACGGGAGTAACGCTGCAAAAAGATGAACGGGTATTTTCCTCGTACGCTGAAACAAAAATTTTATTTCATCCTCTTACAGATGAACAGATCCGACTCTACTTACACAGCACTTCTTTTCTCGATAAGGCGGGCGGGTATGCGATTCAAGGTAAAGGGAGTATTCTCGTTGATCGTATCGAGGGGTGTTATTACAATGTAATGGGACTGCCCGTACAAACAGTGAAAAAATTGCTTTTAAATGTCGGAATTGACTTATGGCATTATCTCAAATGATACAGTATTTTCTCGCCTGCACGCTTGTGTTTACAATCCCTACTTTTGCCGATGGGAATGTTTCACAACAGTCTGCGACGGCAGCGGTAGATACAGAAATTGCCGGGACAAAAGAAAAAACCGGCATCAATAAACTCCACATTCTTTATTTGCTACAATCAAAAGAGTTCAACCGTTCAATCGACCTCTATCGAGAATACAAAGATGCACTAGGACGGCATGATTTTGAAATTCTGCAACAAATGGCGTTGATTATTTTAGAACAAGGCGCACGCAGCTCAGATCCGGAGACACAGCTGACAAGTATTTTTGGATCGGGCATCGCCGGAATCGCAGCCTCTGTTGATATTTTAGAAGCAGGTATTGCTAGTCCTCAACCCCAAACGCAAATGGCTGCAATTCAATTTTTAGGCCATTTGCAAGATGATCGTTGTGAAGAGCTGCTCACCAAAGCGATGTCCTCAGACTTTTTTTTCACACGCCTCGAAGCGGCTTATCAACTCGCGTTGAGAAAATCCCGCATAGCTGTAGGACAGATCGAATCACTGATGCATAAAGTGCACCCTCAAATGCGCTTCTTTTTTCCCCAATTTTTCGCTTTGATCGGAACATCAGATGCCATTTCCCTACTTCGCCATATGATGGATGATCCTTTTCACATGACACGCATTGAAGCGATTCTCTCGGCTGCACGTTTTGGCCGCGATGATCTTCTACCGATGATTCGCGCGCGAGCTACCCATTTAAATGTAGCAGAGCAAGAAGCCTGCGCAGCAGCGATCGGCTTTCTTAAAGATTCTAAATCGATTCCATTACTCAAAACCTTAAGTCAATCCCCTTCTTTGAATGTCAAGCTCGCGGCTTGTAGATCTCTGTATGTGTTGGGAGATGAATCAATCAAACAACAGATCGCAGAGCACGCTCGAGAAAATAACCTTTTTGCAATCCAGCTCCTCGGTGATATCCCCGGCATGGAAGACACCATTTACCCTCTGTTAAAAAACCCAGACCTCCAAGTTCGCTTTAATGCGGTCTTTGCCCTGTTAAAATTAAACGATCCACGAGCCGCGGCCACAGCGATTGAATTTTTGATTCGCGACTCGCGCGATTTAGGTTTTCAACCTCAATTTTCCGTGGGAAACTCACTGATGTCCTGGAAAGTAGTTCCCTCCGCGCAGCAACATATGAAAGATGGCACCTATGATTTGATTTCTCTATCTGTCAACGTGCGCGAACTGATGCTCCGTGAATGCCTTGAGATGCCCCCTCAAGATTTTTTGGCTATTGCCGCATTTCTTTTCGATTCTAAGCAAGGAGATCTCATTCCTCTGTTAATCAATTTAATGGAAAATTTGCAAACTCCCGAAGCGATCGCTCTTCTCGAAACCAAAGCGCAATCCGCTGGGGCGCCTCTTACCCGAGCGTATTGTAACCTCGCACTTCTACGTCTTAAAAAAGGGCAGCAATATAAAACAAATGTCTTAAATTGGATTTCGCTGAAAAAAAATACGGAAATGATCCGTTTCCGTCCGATGGTACCTTGGAATGTACGCCTCTCTGAAAAGACAACATCGTTTGAATTGACTCCTGAAGAGCACTCGCGCTTGTTGATCGAATGTTATCAAACCATTGCCCTCGAGCATGAGGAAAGAAGCATCGATATCATTCTCGAAGGTTTGAAAAGTGGCCATAGCAAAAACCGCCCTGTCCTCGCTGGTCTTCTCATCCAAGCCATTCAATAATGAATCGGATACGGCACGAAATATCCCTCTGTGGTGTTTTACGTGAAATTTTACCACCACAGAAACAAGAACCACAGAGAAAAAATAGGGCACGTTCCGAATCCTGACTATCCTGCCATCCTGTTATTTTTCCGGTAAAGCAATAACAGGATATTAACCCAACTTGTCCCCTATCTGTCCAGCAGATGTGGATGCGATTTTTTGGCATGATTTGAAGCCAAATTTTAGACATACTTGAGAAAGTAGGCAAAATTTGGCTTCAAATCAGAACATAAAAGCCGCGCCACAGATGCTTTGACAGTAGGGGACAAGTTGGGTTATTAGGATGAGCAGGATAAAAAGAAGAATCGGACACGGCACGAAATATCCCTCTGTGGTGTTTTATCTCTGTGGTGAAATTTTACCAAAGAGAAAAAAAATCTCAGAGCTCACGGAGGCTCTAAACGCGCAAAAAAAGATTTTGCGGCGACAGCCGCCTCTGTGTTCTCAGTCTCGACTTTAGGATTTTTTTGCATAAAAAAAGGCATCTTAGCTACTCAAATTTAGCTTTTCGCCAAAAAATGCGAAGATAAACCACGGAGAGCACTGACTCGACTTTAGGATTTTTTTGCATAAGAAAAGGCATCTTAGCTACTCAAATTTAGCTTTTCGTCAAAAAATGCGAAGATAAACCACGGAGAGCACTGAGCCCACAGAGGCGCGCAAAGCGCGCAAAAAACATGGGGAATCAGCGCAGAGTGGAACAAGAGATCGCTAATTTCATTGGGTTTTTAAGTGAAGTATTTTTCCCAGTTCGGGTTAAAAACCGAACTGGGAAAAAAGGACTTAGAAAATTTAATCCTCAGGGCAGCTGCGGCTTAAAAATTCCTAAAGTCGAGTCAGTACGCTCAGTGGTTAAATCATTGGAGAATATTGAACGGTTTTCATATCCTAGAACATCACGTAATGGATAAAAGCCGTTCATGCATCCCTTATTTTTCTCGCTCATTTGTACGACAGCATTTGCGACGATTCATTCCGATTCTCTAGATGAGAATTTTCAAGAGATTTTCGCCGATTCCTTTGAAAGTCTCGAAAAGCCCCCCGTTCGTGTATCTGTCGAAGAGGATAGCGCTCTTACCTTTGAAGAGATCGATTTTTCTGCACCTACCGAAGAAACTTTTGAGGTGGAGGGAACTCTCGTTCCAGCAGATCAGGTCGATGTTGAAACCAATGAGGATGGAATTCAGCCCGATTGGGGTCAATCATCATTCACTGATGATGTCGATTTAGATGACCCCACGCCAATGCCCGTAGTGCCGTCCGAACCCCGTGCTCCTCCCACACCTGCTTCTGCAAACCAAGAGCTCGTTATCGATTTGAAAAATCCTGTATTTGTACACGGTGTCATCACAACGGAAGAGGGCGGGGTCATTACAGGACAAGGGATTCGCATTCAGGCGCAAAAAATCGAATATACCAATAAAATTGAAAATGGGATTCGGATCCAAAAGATCGTAGCTGAAGGCGATCTGATGTTGGAATATGCGAATCGGGCTTTTGTCGGCGACCGTCTCGAATATGATTTTATCAATAAGACCGGGATCTTGTTGAACGGAAAAACCTTTGTCGACATTTGGTTTTTAGGCGGCGACAAAATCGAACTCAAAGAAGACGGCACATTTTTTATCAGCAATGCCTTTGTGACGACGTGCGAGAGTCAGGAAAATACCTGGGAGATCAGAGCTAATCGAGTGAAAATTACCGATGATCATTTACTCGCCGCGCGCAACATTCGCTTTCAATTCTTCAAGATCCCTCTATTTTGGCTCCCCTCATTTAGAAGTAACTTGAAAGCCTTTACCGATTCGCCGATCCGCTACAAAGTGGTTTGGGATAAAGGCCTCGGGCCGCGTTTGACGATGCGCTACCGATTTTTTTCATGGAGAGAATTGAATCTCTTCTTCCGCCTCGATTATCGGATCAAACGGGGATTTGGCGGCGCGCTTGAATCGGAATATTATGCTCCAGAAGGAGCCACGACCTTTGTAACGCGCAGCTATGGCGCCTTCGATAAAACTTTCCCCAATGAGCAAGGACCTCGTCGCTATCGCTTGCAAGGATTATTTCATACCCAAAGTAAGGATGAACGCACACAAGCGCATATCACTTGGGATAAATTGAGCGATAGTCGCATGGTGGGTGACTTTCGCAGTGATGATTTTGAAATCAATACACAAAAGCGCACGCTATTTACAGTGATGCATCAATTAGACAGCACATTTTTCAACTTTAGATTACAGCCACGCCTCAATCGCTTCCAAAGTATCGATCAAGAACTTCCTCTGGTGACCATGGGCATTCGTCCTTTTCAGCTCGGCCATTCTGGCATTATGTTTAACAATTACGTTAGCACGGGTTATTTAGACTATGTTTATGCCAATGATTTAGAGCACCAATTCCACCTGCGCCATTTAAAATCATCGACAAAAGCGCTACGCATGGAAACGCGCAATGAATTGTATCGTCCCTTTTTGTGGGGACCTTTTATCCTCACTCCGCATATAGGTGTGATCGGTATTTTCTACAGCAATAACCCCGCACATCATCCTATCGGACAAGGATTATTCACTTACGGGTTTCAGGGGCAAACACGCTTCTACAAAAATTACAATCGCTTCCGTCATCTATCAGAACCCTATTTGGAATTCAAAGGGATCACATCACCGACCGCTCATTTAAGTCGCCATTTTTATTTCGATATTTACGACGGCTATGACCAGCTCAACCAGTTTCGCGTCGGCTGGCGTAATTCGATTTTCACTTATCGTCAGTCGACATTCCTCCCTGCGCTAACATCAGACTTGTTTACTTATGCTTATTTGGGCAATCGCGCTTTTGCACAAACCTTCCCTAAATTTTACTTAAATCTCGGTTGGAATCGCCCTTCCTATGCGATACGCGGCGGCATCGCTTGGAATAATGAAGAACAACTATGGGATTATACTAATATCGCCACCGATTGGACGATCAATGAAGACATCGCCTTTGGTATTGAATTCCGCCATCGCAGCAGATTTGATTGGAGAAAAGCTAATCACGATAATTTCTTCGTCGATGTGGCCCGGCCCATCTCAGAGCTGCTCGATTCTCCCCTTTCCGATGGAAGAAATACTTTGTTGACGCGCTTTTTCGTCCGTCTAGCACCAAAATGGACTTGTCAAATTCAAACACGTCACGGTTGGGGCCGAAAAAATGAACCGCGTTATAACGCCGGTAAAATCGATTTATTCACTTTGCTCACCTGTAGCTGGCGACTCAAACTCTCTTATGAACGCATGCCGAATGATAACCGCTTTAGTGGCGATATCTCTTTAGTTAAATAAATTCGTGCCCGAGCCCGTGTGCGTGCCCGCGCCCGATTTTTTTTCCTCTGTGGTGTTCTAACTCTGTGGTGAAATTTTACCACAGAGAAAAGAAATTACGGGTTGTATTTTTTCTTGATGGCTTTGAGTTCAGATTCGATTTTTTTGCGTGTGCTAACATCGAGGCGATCGATGAAAAGCACACCATTGATGTGATCATTCTCATGCATGCGGAGGCGGGCGTTGTAGCCATCTAAATGCTCGACAAACGTATTGCCGTCTAAATCGAGCGCTTCCACAGTGATTTTTTCGGGACGAACGACATGCAGACGTAGACCAGGCAGGGAAATACACGCTTCTGTATCACTTACTAAATCTTCACTGGGAGAAGAGAATTTGGGATTGATATACACTTGAGGTTCAGAGAGCGTCCAATGCCCATCTTCAGTAAAAATATAGTGGCGCAAGACAAACAAACGGATAGACCGTCCCACTTGAGGCGCGGCAAGACCTGCCCCATTATTTTTATCCATGGTTTCGATCATATCTTTGGCGAGCTTTCGGATCTCATCAGTGATTTCGGTGATCGGCTCACAGCGCTTGCGCAAGATGGGATGGCCGTAGTAATAAATCTTGAGTAACATTCTACTCTTGAACCTCTTCGATTGTTGCTGGCATTAAACGCGCCTTACTGCGCCCCATCGCTCCGGTCCAGAGCGAGAGCAGTACGCAGGCCGCCATGAAAATGATCGCGAGATAGGCGGTGAACTTTTTTAAGACATCGGCAGTCGACGTCCCGAACACCGAATCTCCCGGATCGCCGCCAAAAGAAGCTCCTAAGCCTAAACTCTTGCTCTCTTGGATTAAAATCACAAAGCAAAGCAGCGCACACAGGCCGATAAACACAAATAAGATGAGATAAAAAATAAATGTCATGACAGATTCCTAATAATTGACAATTTGAGCAAACGCTGTAACGTCTAATGAGGCTCCACCGACGAGCACTCCATCGATATCTTCTTCTTGCATCAATGCACGGACATTGTCAGGTTTGACCGACCCTCCATACAATACACACATTTTTTCTGCGGTGTCCAGATCAAACCGGCGCGCGAGCCACTGGCGGATGAATCGATGGGTCATTTGCGCGATGTGAGGCGTCGCAGTTTTACCCGTGCCAATAGCCCAGATCGGCTCATAAGCGATCACGACATCCATTGCCTGTTTGGCGCCTACACCTTGAAACGCGTCCTCGAGTTGCATCGCTAATACCTTTTCGTGCTCTCCATTTTCCCGTTCAAAAGGCAACTCGCCAATACACAAGATCGGTGTTAAACCTTCGATCAAGGCTCTCAATAATTTACGATGAATGAAGGTGTCCGTTTCAATAAAATGTTGACGGCGCTCTGAATGACCTAAAATGACAAATTCGGCGCCGCTGGCCTTTAACATCCCCCCAGAAATTTCTCCTGTGTAAGGACCTTCCGGAGCATCGTGCATATTTTGTCCACCGATCGCGATCTTTGTCCCTCGGACGGCGGCAGCTGAGGCTTCAATCGATGTAAAGGGCACAGCTAAGCCGATCCGATGCTTGGTCCCAGCAATTTCTGGCATCAATGCCTCAATGAACGACAAGGCTTCAGCCGTCGTCTTGTACATTTTCCAATTGCCAACGATGAGAGGAATACGACTCATTATCTCTAGTATCTAAATTCTTAAAAGATGTACTATCATAATGCAGTTTCTCTCTCAAAAGCAAGACCTAAAACGATGCAAGAAATTCTTTCAGTCAGCGAGCTCACAAGTGTTATCAAAAAACAATTAGAATCCCGCTTTCCTACCCTTGCCGTCAAAGGCGAAATCAGCAATTTCAAAGAGCAGACCTCTGGACATCTCTACTTCACTCTCAAAGACAAAGACGCGCAAATCTCCGCTGTCCTGTTTCGCGGGAACGCCAAAGGTTTAAGCCGCCTGCCCAAAAACGGCGATCAGGTTGTTTTAAAGGGTGAGCTCAGCGTTTATGCCCCACGCGGCAATTACCAAATCATCGCCAGAGAGCTAGAATTTCTCGGTGTTGGAGAGTTGCTCATGCAACTGCACGCCTTAAAAGCCAAATTGGAAAAACAAGGCTGGTTCGAGAAGAGTCGCAAAAAACCCCTTCCTAAATTTCCTCGCACGATTGGCGTTGTCACCTCCCCCACGGGCTCAGTGATCCAAGATATGTTACAGATTTTAAGTCGCCGCTTTTCCGGTTTTCACCTGATCTTAAACCCCGTAAAGGTTCAAGGCGAAGGTGCAGCAAACGAAATTGCCCGAGCGATTGAGCAGTTCAATCGCTATGGCTTAGCCGATGTGTTGATCGTAGGACGTGGTGGGGGCAGTCTTGAGGATTTATGGGCTTTTAATGAAGAAACCGTGGCTACGGCGATTTATCACTCAAAAATCCCTGTGATTTCCGCTGTTGGCCATGAAACCGATTTTTCGATTGCCGACTTTGTGGCTGATGTACGAGCGCCTACCCCCTCCGCTGCTGCTGAAATTGCCACCCTAGAAACGGCTCAACAACTACAATTTTTAACGCAGTCAAAACAGCGCATAAGAGGCCATCTCACCACACTTTTACAACACCACCGCAAACACCTCGCCCATTTTAAACGCCATCCCGTGCTGTCCTCACCCCGCGCGCTGTTAGAGACTCACTTGCAGAGAATTGACGATTGGCGCACGGATTTAAACCTCTCTTTGCAACGAGTCCTGCAAAATAAGCGTTTGCAATTAGCCTCGCTCAAAAAACAGACGGTGACCCTGAATCCCAGTCTTAAAATTTCGGCCTGGAAACAAAAATTGTCATTGCTCTCTTCCCATTTGCGCGGAATCGATCCTAAAAATCTTTTAACAAAAGGTTATTGCATTCTCTTCCAGGAAAAAAAAGATTCCGTTATTCTCTCATCTCGAGAGCTAAAAGAGCAGGAAAAGGTCCGCCTTCAGCTCCATGACGGTACAGCTCACTTAACAGTCAATGGAATAGAATCATGACAGAATCACAACCCCTTTCTTTCGAGACAGCTTATGCCCGTTTGGAAGAAATTCTCGAAAAAATGAATTCGGGCAAAGTCCCTTTGGAAGACTCATTAAAACTGTACGAAGAAGCGAATCGATTAATCGACTGGTGCAGCAAACAGCTGACCGAAGCGGAGAAAAAAATTGAAATTCTTACCAAAACTTCAGGCGGTGATATCGCTCTCGATGAGCATAGCCGACCACACACACAACCCTTTACGGCCCCGGCGTTAAAACATTTATGATCATCGCTTTATTTCCCAATACCCAGAAGAAGCAATCCAAAAATCTGGCGATTGGCATTCAAGAATTTCTCTCCAATCACGGCATTACTGTCGTCGCTGAAGATGAAGATGCAAAACTGATCAATGCCAAACCGATTTCCAGCGTCGATCCCAAAGAGATCCGTTTCCTGATTTCAATGGGGGGCGATGGGACAATGCTGCGCCTTGCCCACCAATATGAACATCTCGATGCTGCAATGCTCGGCATCAATCTCGGTCATCTCGGCTTTATGGCCGATGTCCCCATCGCTGATATTTATCCCAGCTTGCAAGATTTGATTAACGGTTCTTACAAAATCCACGAACGGGTGATGATTCAAGGTGAAACGTTACATGGCGATCGCTGTTTTGCCGTCAATGATATCGTCGTACATCGAGCCAAAAATCCCAGCCTAGTTGAAATCGCTATCCATGTCGATGGAACCTATCTCAATACCTTTGAAGCCGATGGGATCATCATCGCTACACCAAACGGCTCTACAGCGTACTCCCTTGCTGCCGGCGGCCCCATCATCAGCCCTGACCTAGAAGCTTTGGTTATTACGCCGATTTCACCCCACACCATCTCCAATCGTCCCCTTGTTCTCACCGCCAACCAAGAGATCCAAATTCAATATTTAAGCGATTATGATCCTGTAGAAATTCGTGCAGATGGTCTTACCCATCACGATCTGCAAACTGGCGATGTATTCCGTATCACACGCAGTTCTAAAAATTTCAAACTCGTCAGCCTCTTACGACGAGATTACTTCTCAACCTTACGTACCAAGCTCGGCTGGTCCGGCAAACTCCGCTAAAAACATGGCAGTCAATCCTCTGGCCACATCTTTTGCTACAGCTCCTTTGAGAGATGAACTTCCTCATTACCTATGGGCAAAAGATTACGGCTCTATGCGATGTGTTTGCAAATCCTTTAAAACACAGGCCGATCATTTACTCCAATCCTGCTGGGATCGAATTCGGGCACATCCTCCAGAAGGGCTCATCGATCTTAAAAAGGAAATGCGCGATATTCAACAAATAATGCCTGATGGTTCCCCCTGGAATCGGTATAAGCAATTGACTAAAATTTTTAACCAGAATGGAGTAATTACAGAGCAGTTACCTTATACTATCTGTGGATTTGAACAGCGGCAGCTTGATGCAGTAGCAGCTTTAGAAATAGCGCGAAAAAAATTAGAGGAGTTTGGAGATCATACAACAAAAATTGGAATTAGCAATCATGAAATTTCTGTTCTTCCCTTAGGTATGAATCGATTTTCATCTTTGCAAAAATTGAGAATCGAATGTTGTGATTTATCTAGTTTACCCGAGGCCCTTACAACAAACCTCATTAGCCTTCGATTAGATGGCAATAGATTTGAAGTTTTACCTCCCTTCATTGCTAACCTTAAAAAATTAAAAAGAATAGATTTTGAAGATAATCTGCTTAGCTCTATTTCACAGCTAGCCGGTTTAACCTCTTTAGAACGTATCAATCTCTTTGGGAATAGAATTGGTCAAATCGGAAATGAGTTCGCTCAAATGCATCATTTGACAGATCTTGATATCGGATGTAATGCTCTTAGCACTTTGTCCCTCGATTCTTCTGCGTTATCAAATCTGCAATATTTATCGCTTGCTGCTAATTATTTTCCAATATTGCCTTCATGTATTCTCACTTTTACAAATTTGGGATTTTTGAATCTTGCAAATTCTGTGACCAGGTTGCCCCCAGAATTTTCACAGCTCATACATTTAACTGAGCTCGATTTGAGTGAAAACCAATTAACAGCTTTGCCGGATCCTATCCTGCATTTATCAGCGCTTCAACAGCTGCAGCTTTCGGGCAATCTCTTGCATAGTTTGCCTAGCTCCTTATATCTATTATCTCAATTGCAAACTCTCGACATCAGCTGCAATCGTTTTTTTATTTTCCCAGATAGTGCAAAAGATATTCCAAGCCTTGATCTTCGCGGAAATCCTTTAATGCATTGCTTCGACAGCACTGACAATCCCGTAGTCAATAATCTCCGAAACGAATTAAAGCATGTGCCAACAAGTCCTTACGCACAACTTTATCTCGTTCTTATTCAAGATATGCCTCTAGCAGAAAAGATATTTTCCACTTTTTCTGAAGAAGATAAAAATTTAATTTTTGAAGGTTTTTGCAAACATTCAGAACATGATCTTGATTGGGCTACTCAGCACACCTTTGACGATAAAGAACTTCTTTTTTTAGCCTTAAGGCATGCCATTCTACGGAAATATCAGAAATTGGGAAAAGATGAACAAAATCAAATTAATTTAGAAATTAAACATCTCGGTTGCGAATGCTGTTCATTAGCCGAAAATATCATTAACTTTCCACAACTAGCAGATGATGTTGAACGCATACTGACATCAAATGATCACAGAGACAAAAGATTTAAAGAATCAAATTAAGATATTGATTTAAAATCGTTTTAAACCAAAAAGTATACAAATGAGGATTTTGCTCAAAGTCTCGTAGCAATTCAGCGATTGTGATCCATTTCCAGGCCTGTACTTCCATAGGATTAGGCTGAATTTCACCTTCAAATTGTCCAGTGAACACATGATCAAATTCGTGTTCAATAAGCCCTTGATCCAGTTCCACTCGATAGATAAAATCAAAAGTTTTTTTCAAAGGACAACGAATGCCCATTTCCTCGAACAGCCTCCGCCCTGCGGCTGCAAGGGGTAATTCACCAGGTCTTGGATGTCCACAACAAGTATTCGACCAAAGCCCCCCACAGTGATATTTGCATAAGGCCCTTTGCTGAATCAACAAATCTCCCTGAGAATTAAACAAAAAAACTGAGACAGCCCGATGCAACTTTCCCTCTTGATGGGTCGCGAGCTTTTCCCCTTCCCCAATAGGATTATCCTGCTGATCGACTAGAACAACTGTATCGATATTCATTATAGATCCAAATTTTAAGAAAATTATAAGCTAATTTGTGCATTGAGGAAAAGCAAAAGATCCTTTAAAATGCTCTATAAAGGCTGACAAAGCGAATGATTAAGAAATTGATTTTCCCGGTGAAGCGCGAGGAATGGCTGAGCTTTGCTTTCATGTTCCTGATCGTCTGTTTGATCAATGCCAATTTTAGCATTTTGCGGAGCATGCGCAATGCTCTAGTCGTCGCCGATACTGGGGGAAGCGCAGCTTATATCCCCTATTTCGAGCTATTCGGCACCTTTCCCGCCTCGATTCTTTTGACATGGGCCCTTTCCCGCTTGATGCGATTTTTCTCCCCCCGATTCATCTTCTCCATGACAATGTTATTTTTTCTTTCGTTTTTCATCATATTTGCCTTTTGGATTTATCCCTCTCGCGAAGAAATCCATTCACTTTTAGAGAACAAAATCGGGATGTTGTTTGGCTTTACTCGGTTTAAAGTGGTGTTTACCCATTGGCCTGACATGGTCTTTTACATCATGTCTGAGCTATGGAAAGTGGCACTCCTTTCCGTGATTTTTTGGGGCTTTCTCAATCAAAATCTCTCTTTGGAACAAGCCAAACGGTTTTATCCGCCCCTATTACTTGGCAGTAGCATCGGTACGATTCTCGCGGGTCCCATTACAGTCTTTTGTACTTCGCTATTCAGTTGGAACTTTTTAGCCCTCTCTGCCCAACGCTGGCAGCATTCCCTCTACATGTTAACGATCTTTTTATTGCTATGCGGCCTATTGACGCTGGGCATCTTCAGTTGGTTATTCAAAAGATTTCAACTGCCTAAGCTCAATATTCCCGATCCGACCCCCAAAGAACCCTTTTCCAGGCGTCTTCTATCCCTCTCTTCCAGCCTGCGGTTTTTGTTCAAATCTCCTTACTTAAGAGCCCTATTACTCATTGTCATCGCCGAATATATTTGTTATGCCTTAGGGGAACTGATTTTCCTGGAAACCCTTAAGAGCAAATACCCCTCTCCTACTGAATATTGCCAGTATATGGGCAACCTATCCTTTTGGATGGGTATTTTGACCGCTGTTAGCGCCCTATTTTTAACTCCTTATCTGTTGCAAACACACCGTTGGAGCCGAACCGTTTTAATCACCCCGATTTTGATGGTAACCATCACCTTCGCTTTCTTCTTCGTCATTTATTGCAGCAAATTGGGACTGTTTCCGGGATCTTCTCCCTTAACAATCGCCGTGATTTTAGGGAGCATTCACTTTTGCATTGGGAGATCGGCTAAATACACCCTGTTTGATGCCATTAAAGAATTGGCCTTTATCCCCTTAAATCAAGAAGCTCAAGTTAAGGGTAAACTCATCATCGATGGCATGGGCTCCCGTTTTGGCCGGGGTACCTCATCCCTCCTTAGCATTGTCCTGTTTTTAATGATGGGCGGTCCCGGAGAAAGTGCCTTATTTGTCGGCATTTTGGCCATTTCGTTTGCCCTTATTATGATCCCCGCTGGCCGCTCCATCGGCCATGAAATGGAAAAATCAAACCCCCCAAGCCCCGAATTGCAAAAATATCCTCTCTCTGGAACTGTTGAATAATCTTTTCCCAATCATCTTAAGTCATTGATATGCTGTTATTTAACCATTTATTCAATACAAAACTATGTTATTGATTTTAAATTTTAATTATTATAAAATTATGTTTTTATTAATTTTTAAACAGGAATAAAACATGAGTCTTCAATTAACAAGCTATTATCCAGCTGAAAACGCTAAATTAAGGACAAAGGCCCAGCAGGCTTTGATTCACTATACAAAACCAACACAATATGGCATAGGAAGCTTGCCCAAAGATATCATGGAATTTGTGCTTTCGATGTTAAGTCTAATTTCTCTGACAAACCTCTCTCGATCCTGTAAAACCTTTTATGCTTTGTATCTCAAGCCGGAACGTTGGCAGCAACTATTTAGCCGATACTTATCAATTACACCCTCTGTTCAAACTTCATTGTCAGTAGAACGGCAATTTAAGTTGGTTCATATACAAGTGAATAAGACTGGCGATGCATTGGAAATTCAAAAACAAAATCTTTACGATCAATTAATTCGAATTCGAGGTCTAAATGGTGATGATGGTTTACTATACAAAACCAAAAAAGAAGCAAGTGATTTAACAGCTGGTTTCAATCGTATGTCTTTGGAAGAAAAAGAAAAAATAATCCCAACTTGGAAGCTCCTTGAAAAAAAAGGCTTTGATTTGACCATTCAATTATTTCTGCTGGTGGGAGAAAAATACGATGGCACCGAACAATCGATTGATCCCGAAACTCGATTAGGTAGGGTATTGTCAAAAATGGCTGAAAACAAACGGTTATCCACCCATCAAGAAAAGTTTGAAAGATTTCTCACTCAATATGAAGTAGCTGAAGCAAAAAGGAAAAAATGGGCTCAACAACTTAAAACGTTTTTAAAGAAAAAAATTCTTAAAAAAGAAGTATAATTATGAGCATCACAACAAGTTCTTATTTCCCAGAAAAAAATGTAGCTCTTGAAAGAAGCACTCAAGACTCGCAAATTGTCCCGGCAAATGCAAATTGCGAGATCGATCGACTGTGCAATGAACTTTTAGCTCGGATTATCTCCTTTTTGAGTCCGGCTAATGTCGCTAAAGCTGCTCAGGTTTGCAAGAAGTTTTACAGTATTGTCAAAATGGATTTCATTTGGCGATTCCTATTCCAAAAGTGTTTCTCAGCTATTCATCCTTCTCCAACAACGAGTCTTACAGTGGAGCAACAATTTAAATTGACTCACCAGCTTATTGACGTCACAAGGACGGAGCGAAAAAGAATCGTAGCGAAGGCACCAAAACTGCTTAAGGATTTAGATGAAGCGAAGATGAAAATAAATGAGGCCGCAAAAGAAAATAAGGCTTTATTTGATGCCGCAGTCAAGCATTATAATAGTTGTAATGAGCGTATAGATGTTTGCTTGGGTCACTTTAAGGTATTTAACGATGAGTTCATCTCATCTCCCGCTTCCCCTGATAGTGAATTACGTCGAATAACAATGGTTGAATATGAAATAAGGCATTTTTTGCACAATCAAGACAAATTCGATCAATTCATTGCATCAGCAGAACAGCACGCTCAGAAGTTAGTTCAAAAAGTGGCTCATTCAGTTACAAGTATGGTCTTAATTAAAATCACAGACGTCGTTAGAGAAATTTTTAAGAGTAATAAAAAATAGGTCAATATATATGTGCATAAACACTTCTTATTTCCCGAAAATTACAGTGCTTGAAGCAAGCGCTCAGCAGTCCGAAATTGTCCCCGCCGGAGCAAATTGCGGAATCTCACGCCTACCTAACGAGCTTTTAGCGCTAATTGTATCTTTTTTGGATCGTATTAACGTCGCAAGAGCGGCACAGGTTTGCAAAAAGTTTTTCAGTATTGTCAATATGGATTGTAACTGGCGATCTCTATTTCAAATGTGTTTCCCTACTATTCATCCTTCTACGACCACGACTTTTAAAGTGAAGGAACAATTTAAGTTAATGTATAAATGTAAAAATGATTTAGATGATGATCTTAAAAATGTTAAGTCTGAAAAAAAACGCATAAAATCCGAAATTCGAAGAATAGTACAGGAGGCTGATCAATCTCTCGTAGATGCTATTTTTACGGATCCAGAGAGAACACAGATCCACTTGGGAAATATAGACACACGCCTATCTCTGGCTTGTCTCGAAGATTGCGATAACCGTAAAGAACAATGTGATGAAAAAACAGGAATACTTAATGATGAAATACGAACGTTTGAGCAAATAATGAGTAATCAAGAAAAATTCGAACTTTTTATTAGCTCAGAAGAAGCTAAACAGCCAAAAAATGTTGTTAGTGCTTTTTTCGGACTCATCAAAGAAAAAACGATAGAGATTCTTAAGAGTCTTTTCTCAAAAGCGGTTGAGGAAAACTCCCTTCCTTAAAAATAATGGGATAGCAGGAATATCCTAAACATCCTGCTATCCTGTTATTTCTTTTTATCCTTCTAGCTTAAAAGTGATGAATTGAGTAAAACTAAGTTATGACATATCAGCATAGAACTTTGGCGGAAGGAAAATGGTTTAGTTTTACTTTAGCCGAACAGTTGGGAAATATAGGAAGCGAAGTCAATCGTGTCATTCGAGCTCGCGGAGATCAAAAACGTTATGATAATGCGGTAATACGAGCTCTGGAGTTATTTGACCTCACCTTAAGCGATCCTCGTTGGCGCAAGCGATTGAAAGAAATTGCCCGTGCACGAGAACTATTTTGTGCGGCCGCATGGTACTATCCTGAATATAATACCTCTCTTGAAGACCTAAATAAATACTTCTATCAATTTGCGGTTGCTGCTCAGATGCAAAAATTTTTATCTTCCTAAACAAGATTCATAAAAAAGTGTTCGAGGACGGTACGAAGCTTGACATTGCGCTGCAGGGCGAGGCGACATTTCGCCATGTGCTCGAGCACTTTTTCTAAGTGGGGTATGGGACGAGACAGTGCGGTCTTTAAACGCTCAAAACTGTCTAAGTGATAGAGATATTCTGGGGCAATCCCTTCCTTCAATAACTGTAGGTCCCGATACCAAGCGGCGATTTCTTCAAATAGGTCATCTGTCTGTACATGGGCGTCTTCTTCGCTATCCTCTTCGGATGTGCAATGTTCTTCAATTTCCAGGGCGAGTTTTAAAAACTGGGGATATTCATCGGGAAGATGCAAAGTGAGAATTTCCAAAAGGGGTGAGCGCCAAGCGATTTGATGATCTGAGGTCAGCTGCTCAGCTTTAGCAAGCGAGCCATGAGATAGAAAGGCGATGCGTCGAGCCATTTCTGGGGATTTTTGCCATTTTTGTTTGACCAGGATTTCGATCAGGGGTTGCGAGATAGGAAAAAAGGGAACCTTACGGCAGCGGGAAATGAGTGTGGGCAGCATACTATCTGGATTGCTGGTGAGTAAGATGAAATAGCTGTGAAAAGAGGGTTCTTCCAGGGTTTTAAGTAGAGCATTACTGCTGTAGGGAAGCATCTGATGGGCATCGTGGAGGATGAAGACTTTGACGGGGGCTTGGAATGGAGGTAGAGCCACTTCGTCGATTAATTGACGGATACTATCCATGGTGTGGATCGCGCTTTTTCCTTCCGGTTTGTAGATATGCAGATCAGGATGAGGATTAACGAGTGAAGTGTTCATGAGACATTCGGCAAGGGCTTGGGCAAATAAGCTTTTGCCCACCCCATCTGGGCCAGAGAAGAGCAAAGTATTGGGCACGCTGTGTTGATCGGCCATGCGCCGCAAGGCTGCTTTAGCGAGCTCGTTTCCGATGAGGTTGGAGAAGGGCATCGATTTTCTCTTTGGCTTGAAGGTAAACGTCTTCAGGGGGTTTAGAGGCGTCTATGATTATAAAGCGTTTGGGCTCTTTTTTAGCGATCTGTTTATACGCTCTGCGGATTCTTTGATGAAATTTGAGAGTTTCTGATTCAATGCGATCTTTGACCTGGCCTGCTTTTTTAGCACGGGCAAAGCCAATTTTAGGATCGAGATCGAGATAAAGTGTCAAATCGGGTTCGAGTTCATCGCAAGCGAAGCGACACAATTTTTTAACCCAGTCTTCTTTAAAACCGCGAGCGCCGCTTTGGTAAGCGAGTGTCGAATCGTTGAAGCGATCGCACAAAATAATTTTGCCACTTCTTAGCGCCGGCAGGATGAGCTCATCGACATGTTGGGCGCGATCAGCGAGAAATAGCAAAAGCTCACTTCGTTTGGACAAAGGCATGTCATGCCTATGCAATAAAAGGCTGCGAATATCCTGACCGATTTCAGTGCCACCGGGCGCGCGCGTTTTAAACACGGCAAGGTGGCGGGATTGCAAATCGGAAAACAGCTTATCGATCAGCGTTGTTTTGCCAGCGCCATCTCCCCCTTCAAAGGAGATGAACACCCCTGTTTTTTTCATGAAGTGGAAGGTGTAGGTTGTTCAGGAACAGCAGGGGCTGCCGTCGCCTCTTCGCCATTTTCTAAATGTTCGATCTTTTGCACGCCAACCAAGTAATTTCCTTCATGGAGGGTCACTAGGCGTACACCTTGTGTCGAACGGCCCATCACACGGACATCTTTCATGTTAATGCGCAATGTCTGACCCGTGTTGGACATCATCACGACGCCATCTTTATCGGTAACAGATACCGCTCCGACAACGAGACCATTGCGCTCGCTCGTGATGATCGAACGAACACCTACTCCGCCGCGATTGGTCTTACGGAAATCTTCGACCCACGAGCGTTTGCCAAAGCCATTGCCGCACACGACGAGGATACTTTCCGTACCACTGACCACTTCACAAGAGACAACTGCGTCTTGGTCATTGCGTAAATTTGCCCCGCGTACGCCTCTAGCGACACGGCCCATGGAGCGGACTTGCGCTTGGTCAAAGCGCACTGCCATGCCGTGTTTGGTGAAGAGCATGATCTCTTGCCCTTCTTTAGTGATGCGTGCGGCGATCACTTCATCCCCTTCATCGATGTTGATCGCATACACTCCTTTTTTGCGCGGTGAACTAAACGCGGAGAGTTCAGTTTTTTTGACGACCCCTTTGCGAGTTGCCAGGAGAATATAAGCTTCTCCTTCAAAATTTTTCACGCGCAGCACTGTGGCGATTTTTTCTGTGGGGCGAATGTCTTCGAGAAGATTAATTAAAGCTTTGCCCTTAGAGCGACGGCCAGCTTCAGGAATTTCCCAGGCTTTGAGCCAATAACATCTTCCTAATGTGGTGAAAATCAACAGATAATCATGCGTTGAGCAAACATAAATGTCTTTCAAGACATCGGTCTCTTTTTTGGTCTCAAGACCGATCACACCTTGCCCACCGCGTCGTTGTTCGCGGAAGGTGTCGACGGGCATCCGTTTGATATAATCATCTTCTGAAATGGTGATGATCACTGGTAAATCAGGGATGAGATCTTCGATATTGAACTCCCCTTCTGCAGCGATGATTTTAGTTTTGCGATCGGATGCATGGTGTTTTTTCAGGTCAGTCAATTCATCTTTGATAATGCCGCGGACAAGAGCTTCTGAGGCTAAAACGGCGCGATAATGGGCAATTTTAGCGAGCAGTTCATTGTATTCTGTTTCGAGTTTCTCCCGCTCTAAACCGGTCAGTTGGTAGAGGCGTAATTCGAGGACGGCTGTTGCTTGTCGATCGGAAAAACTATACGTCGCGATCAATTCTGCTTTGGCTGCATCCCGATTTTCAGAAGCGCGGATCAACTTGACAACAGCGTCGAGGTGATCGAGAGCCTTGAGATAACCTTCGAGAATGTGGGCCCTAGCTTCCGCTTTTGCAAGCTCAAAACGGGTTCGACGACGGACAACCTCAATGCGGTGATCGATCCAAGCGCTAATGAATTGTTTGATATTCATCGTGCGCGGCAGACCCTTATCGAGCGCCAACATGTTACAACCGAATGTCACTTGGAGATCAGTATATTTAAACAGCTGATTGACAGTGACGTCAGGAATTTCACCCCGTTTGAGTTCAATGACGATGCGCATTCCGTCTTTATCCGATTCATCGCGCATATCAGAGACGCCAGGGATGCTTTTCTCGTTGACTAGGTCAGCGATTTTCTTGACCAATTCCCCTTTGCTGACGTTGTATGGGATTTCATCGATGACCAGGCGCTGTCTATCTCCGTTATCTTGATCTTCAACGTGGATGATTCCACGCACAGTCAATTTGCCGCGGCCCGTATGATAAGCTTCTTTAATACCGCGGTAACCCATGATCACTCCACCTGTTGGGAAATCGGGAGCAGGCATCACTTCCATGAGTTGATCGATGGTGGTTTGCGGATTGTCGAGAAGGAGCATCGTAGCCGAGATCAATTCCCCTAAATTATGCGGGGGGATGTTGGTAGCCATACCGACGGCGATCCCCGTTGAGCCATTCGCAAGTAAGTTAGGGAATTTAGCTGGAAAAACAGTCGGCTCCGTTTTAGTTTCGTCGTAGTTGGGAATGAGCTCGACCGTGTCTTTTTCTAAATCTTCCATCAGCGCCATCGAAGAATGGGTCAGGCGCGCTTCAGTATAACGCATCGCAGCTGGGGGATCGCCGTCGACCGACCCAAAATTTCCTTGTCCATCGACTAAGCGATAGCGCATCGCCCACGGCTGAGCCATACGGACGAGCGTCGGGTAAATCACTGTTTCGCCGTGTGGATGGAAATCGCCCGAAGTGTCGCCGGAAATTTTAGCGCATTTACGGTGTTTAGCGCCGGGGCTTAAGTTGAGCAAACGCATCGCGTATAAAATGCGTCTTTGGGAGGGTTTGAGACCATCGCGAACATCAGGAAGAGCGCGCGAAATGATCACCGACATCGAATAGCGAAGATAGCTTTCTTTAACCTCTTCTTCGACATTACGGGGAAGGATAATTTCATCTTTTGTATAGGACATGTGGGCTTCTCTCTCCTTAGATATCCAAATTCTTGACTGATAGAGCGTGTTGCTCGATGAATGCGCGGCGCGGTGGGACGTCTTCGCCCATCAACATCGTAAACATATGATCAGCGGCAATCGCATCGGGTAACGTGACGCGTAACAAAGTGCGTTTTAGCGGATCCATCGTCGTTTCCCACAGTTGGTCGGCGTTCATCTCGCCCAAACCTTTGTAGCGCTGGATTTCAATCCCTTTACGGCCGTTAGCTCTAAGTACGTCGATCCCCTCTCTAAGAGTGTGAATCGGTGTTTCGCGACCTTCTTCATCTAAGATGTCGAATAATTTGCCATCGGCGACCATATACTGCGCGAGCGAAAAATTATAATCACCAAGACGTGTTTTCAAATCGTCAAGCGCGCTTTGTTCATACAGTTCCATGAACGGCATGCTCTTGATCTTAAAGGTCTTCATCTCTTCGGTTTGCTCTTCTTCGGGAATCGCGGCAAGGGTATCGGCGTGCTTTTGCCGTTGGATCTCTTCATCTTGACGCTTGATTTCCGCAAAGTCCTCTTCAGAAAAGAGGAAGCGAGTCTCATCGCCGAGTTTTACCTGAAAACGGGGCAATCTGCCTGCCTCATCTTTGGCAGCCAAAAATTCGCGAAAAGGGATTCCTTTGCGCTCAATAGAGGCAATGAGGTTTTCCACTTCGCGGATCACTTTGATCATCTCTTCAACCTGCTCTTTGGTGAGCGGATCGTTGTGACCGACAAGCTTGATGAGCACATCACTCGTACCGAGTTTTAACAAATACTCATCCATCTCTTTTTCGCTATGGATATAGCGGCTCACCTTTTTGCGGGTGACGCGGTACAATGGGGGCCGCGCGATATAGATGAAATTATTTTCGATCAAAGCCGGCATGTGGCGGTAAAAGAATGTGAGCAAGAGTGTGCGGATATGGGAGCCGTCAACGTCGGCATCAGTCATGATGATGATTTTATGATAGCGGAGCTTTTCCAATA
This sequence comes from uncultured Verrucomicrobiae bacterium, assembly GCA_963839895.1. GTDB lineage: Bacteria > Chlamydiota > Chlamydiia > Chlamydiales > Rhabdochlamydiaceae > CAJCIW01. The sequence continues at coordinate 477,653 of CAWIWQ010000001.1, read as the reverse complement.
CAAAATTATCTTGTCCAATTCCACAGCCAAACGCTGCGATCATCGAACCGACTTCGGTATTTTGCAAAATCTTTTCTAAGCGGGCTTTTTCCACGTTCAAAATTTTACCGCGGATCGGTAGCATCGCTTGAAATCTTCTGTCACGACCCGTCTTCGCTGAACCGCCCGCAGAATCTCCCTCAACGATATAGATTTCGCAGAGCGCCGGATCTTTTTCCTGACAGTCGGTAAGTTTTCCAGGCAGACGTGCACTGTCGAGAGCTGTTTTACGTAAAGTCAGCTCACGAGCTTTGCGGGCCGCTTCTCTGGCTTGTGCTGCTAAAATCGCCTTTTCCACGATCATGCGCGAAATGACTGGGTTTTCTTCTAAGAAATTCGTCAGTTCTTCGCCGACGATCTGCTGAACAATGGAAGTAACCTCGCTGTTACCCAGGCGTTGTTTTGTTTGCCCTTCAAATTGGGGATTAGGCACTTTAGCAGAAATGACAGCCGTCAGACCTTCGCGCATATCATCGCCTGAAACCGACATCTTGTCGCTTTTGAGCAAATTATGACTTTTAATGTATTGATTCAGCACACGAGTAAGCGCTGTGCTAAAACCGGTCACATGACTGCCGCCTTGTCGTGTCGTGATATTATTGACAAAGGAATGGAGATTTTCGGTATATGTATCGTTCCACTGCATCGCCACTTCAAATTCAAGCATGCCATCGGAAATTTCTTTGGCGCCATGAATATAGATCGGTCTAGGGAACAATGGCGTTTTATTCTCATTTAAATATTCGACAAATGAGCGCACGCCCCCTTCATAACAAAAGGAAACTTCAGATGGAACGGTGTCCCGTTCATCGCGGAAATTGATGGTTAAGTTTTTATTCAAAAAGGCCAGCTCGCGAAACCGTTTGAGTAAAATATCGTATTCAAAGGTGGTGGTGACGGTGAAGATAGTATCGTCGGGCCAGAACGTGACTTTGGTGCCATGCTTGTCTGTATCGCCGATCACATGTAAAGCTCGGGTGGGTTTTCCCTTAGAAAACTCCATTTCATAAATTTTACCATTTTGCGAAATCTCGACAATCAGCCGTTTCGACAGGGCATTGACGCATGAGACACCAACCCCGTGCAGACCACCGGAAACCTTGTAGGTGTTTTTGTCGAATTTACCTCCGGCGTGAAGGATGGTCATCACCACTTCTAGTGCCGAGACATCTCGCCCTTGTTTTTGCGACTCTTTGTCGTGACGCCCGACCGGAATCCCGCGGCCGTTATCTTCGACAGAGACGGAATTATCTTTATGTAAGGTGATCGTCACCTCATCGCAAAAACCTGCCAGCGCCTCGTCGACACTATTATCGACAACCTCATAGACGAGCTGATGTAAGCCATTGGATTGTGTATCACCTATGTACATGCTCGGACGTTCACGCACCGCCTGAAGCCCTTCGAGTACAGTGATAGAACTGGCATCGTATTCTTTTTCTTTGGTCATCGTCGTCATACCTTAAACTCTAATGTTTATCCAAGTCGAAAATGGATATTTTTAATTTCAACAGAGGGAAATTTCTCCCTCAAACGTTTAATCAATCGTCCCCGTTCATGCTGCGAGAGCAAACTATACAAAGTGGAGTTACTCACTTTCACACTCAGCACACCTTTTTCAAACGCGAACGCTTTTGCCATGGGGGCGAGCTTATCGCCAATGATTTGCGGCCACGCCGCCAAAATCAAATCGGGCCGATCCCGATGCAAAGCACCGATACTGCCGAGAACTTTAGGGAGCAGCTCTTTCAGCTGCTTATTTGTCTGCTCAGTTCCCTCCCCTTTTCCCATATGGCCGTCCCTCCCCTGTGAATATATGAATCGCACTTCAAAATAGCAAGCGTTTTAGAGTGTGTCTTCAAAATTTTAAGCCATAGCCGCTTAAAAAAGAAATGTACTCAAACCGATGGCAATTAAAAAATAAATCGACATCGATAAAAAATCGTTAAACGCTGTAACAATTGGCCCTGAAGCTACAGCTGGATCCACACCGATTCGGGCGAAAAACAGCGGTGACAAAGCTCCCAAAGCTGTCCCGGCCAAACAGGCTCCCATAAGTCCTATCCCGACAATCAAACCCACCACAGCCGGGCTGACATCAACTCCCGACACTCCGGCAAAGTCTAATGCATAAACTACGAGTCCACAAATCACGCCAAAAATCGTCCCATTGGTCATCCCGATTAGTAGCTCTTTCAAAACGGCTTCGCCTCGATTGCTAAGGGAGATCAGCCCGAGCGCCATGCTGCGCACTAGCACTGTACTACATTGGATCCCAATATTGCCTGACATCCCCGTGATCAGCGGCACAAAAAACATCACAAAGGTCAACACTCCCCCGGCATATGCTTGAAAGGAAGACATCACGCCGACATTAATTAACCCCGCACAGAGCGTCACCACCAGCCACGGAGCTCTCGCGACAAAGCGTTTCCAAAGCGGCTCATGTTCGCTGACTTTTTCTGCAGTACCTGCCATGTTGGCGATCGTCTCGTCAGCGATGTCCTCCATAGCATCGAGGACATCTTCGTAAGTGATGACACCCAGAATTCGATCTTGTGGATCGACAACTGCCAGGGCTGAAATTTTATAACGTTCGACAATCTCGACCACTTCTTCGCGCGACGTATCGGGCGTCACCTTGTGCACAATCGATTTCATCACTTGCGTGAGTGGCAAATGGGGCGGGTTGACGATCAAGTTGCGCGCCGGCACATACCCTTGCAGCTCGCCGGCTTGATTTAAGACAAAGATTTGCCGCGTCAAATCGATGCCCGGATTATCGCGGATGTGCTTAGAGGCCTGACCGATGGTCACATCCAACGAAAAAGCAAAAAATTCATTTGTCATGAGCCGCCCAGCAGTATTGCGGCGGTGTTTTTTAATCTCGCGAATCTTGAGCGCTTTTCCCGATTCGAGCATGTCGACCACGCGTCGAAAGCGGCGCTCAGAAATATCTTCTAATACTTCCACCGCTTCATCTGGCGGCATTTGCTCAATTAATTTTCTAACTTCTGCATCGCTGATGTACCGCAGCACAGCCACACGCGTGCAACTGTCGGTATTCACCATGAAATCGATTTTCGCTTCCGTACTCAATAAATTATCATAAATCATCGGCCGTGCATGCGGCGGCAATCTCGGGGCAGCATAAGCCAAATCGACCGGTGAATGCTCCGCCGCAATTTTTACAATATCGTGAAGGACAACGGTCGAGGTTTGCTTGTGGTAGGCTTGTTCTAATTTTTCCTGTAGGATGTCATGCAAATGAGACGTTTTAGAGTCCAACAAATGGGCAGCGGCGGCGGCATCATCGACGACAGTTTTTGTCTCATCTTCGGAGGTTATTTGCATTGCGACCTCCCCTAATTTTTCCAGCAAAAGGTGCAATCAGTATACCCACTCAACCCCTTATTCTTCAAACAAAACCACCTTAAAATGGAGTTAATGTTTGATGTTAAGATATAAGTTTAAGCAGGTCGCGATAGACATGTCGAAAACACGTCCTTTGGCGTGTTTTCGACATGTCTATAGCACGCCTTCAAACCCTTAAAACTAGTAAATAATTACCCGTTCCCTTAGACTTTCCAATACAAAATTAAATTTCGGATTGTCAATTTATGTTTAAGCCAGAGAAAATTCGCAATATAGCTATCATAGCGCATATCGATCATGGGAAAACAACTATGCTCGATAGCTTGCTTAAACAGTCGAATGTCTTTCGCGATAACGAAAAAATTCCTGAACGGGTGATGGACAGTTACGATCAGGAGAAAGAGCGCGGCATCACGATCTTTGCCAAACATACGAGTGTCTTTTTCGAAGATTATAAAATTAATATTATAGACACGCCCGGCCACGCCGATTTTTCAGGTGAAGTTGAGAGGGTATTGGGACTCGTGAATTGCGTATTGCTATTAGTTGATGCGCAAGAAGGACCGATGCCGCAGACTCGCTTTGTTCTTTCACAAGCTTTAAAAATTGGCTTAAGACCGATTGTGGTGCTGAATAAAATTGACCGGCCGCACGCCGATCCTGATCGAGCGCTTAATCTGACATTTGATCTGTTCGTTGAGCTGGGAGCCAGTGATGAGCAGCTAGATTTTCCGATTTGCTATGCTTCCGGTTTGGGAGGATTTGCGGCGATGGATCTAAAAGATCCCCGCGTTGATATGCGTCCTCTGTTTGAGCTCATTATAAAGGTTGTTCCGCAACCGCCGGGCAATCTGGAACTCCCTTTTCTAATGCAAGCGGCAACCTTAAGTTATGATGATTTTGTGGGCAGGCAAGCTTGTGGACGGATTTTAGAAGGAAAAATCCGCAAAGGTGACATGGTGACCAAAGTCGACAAAAACGGCCATCCGACACAACATAAGGTCGTACGCGTCGAAGGTTATCATGGTTTGAAAAAGGTCGAAATGGATATAGCCGGTGTCGGCGATATCGTCAGCATTTCTGGCATTCCTGAAATCACTATCGGCGATACACTCTGCGATCCGAGTCATATTGTACAACTTCCACCTATTACCTTGGCTGAACCGACATTGTCTGTTGAAATGATGGTCAACAATGGTCCGTTTGTCGGTAAAGATGGCAAGCACGTAACGATGAATAAATTGCGCGATCGACTCACGCAAGAGCGCAAAGCCAACATCTCGCTAAAAATTGAAGAAAGTTTCCGGGACGATGCCGCTCGAATTTGCGGACGAGGTGAATTGCATTTAGCTGTGCTAATCGAAGCGATGCGCCGTGAAAGTTATGAATTTACGATCTCAAAGCCGCAAGTCATCATCAAAGAAGTCGATGGCGTTCGCCAAGAGCCTTATGAAAATGTGCATATCGAGGTGCCGCAAGAATATTCAGGTACAGTGATTGAAGAACTTTCCCGCCGCAAAGGGGAAATGCGCGCTTTGAATACCAATGAACATAATATTACGAGCATCGAATTTCTGATGCCCACACGTGGATTAATGGGTTACCGCAATAACTTTCTAACGGTTACACGCGGATTAGGAATTCTTACCTCTGTGTTTGATAGTTATGGTCCTCATAAAGGTGATATTCCCGGTCGCCCCAATGGCGTGCTCATTTCAAATGGACCAGGCAAAGTCACTGCATACGCCTGCTTTGGAATTCAAGATCGCGGCTCACTTTTTGTCGGACCGGGCGATGAGGTTTACGAAGGGATGGTGGTGGGTGAAAATTCGCGCGATAACGACCTTGTCGTAAACGTTGTTCGCGGCAAGCAGCTCACTAACGTCCGCGCTTCTGGCAGTGATGAGAATATCATCCTTACACCGCCCCGTACTTTTACTTTAGAACAAGCCATTGACTTCATTCAAGACGACGAACTCGTCGAAGTCACACCTAATTTCATCCGTTTGCGTAAACGTTTACTCAATGAAAACGACCGCAAACGAAAAGGTAACTAAATAATAATAGGAATTATTATGGCTGCAACCTCTATTTTTGCGCTCCCCCCATGTTTACAAAATTATAATCCTAGAGATATAGAAGCTTTGCAAGCCGAATTTAACTCTATTCCCGACAAATTTTGTGAGTCAGTCGAAGAGGCTCGGAATTTTTCTGAATTTTCTACAGGGAATAATCCCATAAATAAAATCAGAAATCGATACGCAAATATCATCGCAAATGATTCTACACGAGTAAAATTGCAAGATCGAACAAATGATTATATTAATGCTAATTACTTAGATAACATGATTTTAACTCAGGGGCCTTTAAGTTATGACGAAGGGGCGCACTACGATAGCCAAGCTGACTTTTACCACATGCTATTTACAAATAAGTCCAGCGCCATTTTTATGCTCACCGATTATGAAGAAAAGGGTAAAATTAAATGCAGTCGCTATTTACCAAGCGGAAAACCAAAAAGTGAAGTGAACTATACTATTACCGGCATAAATGAAACCCAACCGGCTCTTACGGCTCTCAATATTGCCGTTACAAAATTATACATTAAAAAAGTCAATTTTACCGTACCTAGTGCTTCTCAATTTATCACAATTTCGGATAAGCCTCACGAAGTGACTCATTACCATTATCCTTGGCCTGACAAAGAAGGAACCAATCCAAAAGCTGTCGCCCAAATTGTCAGAATTTTACTTAAAGAGCCTATGTCAGTGATCCATTGCAGCGCCGGTATTGGTCGTACGGGAACTGTCGTTGCGGTTGCGCTTGCTTATAGAGCCCTTAACAAGGGGTCGCCGGATCCTAAACTTATTCCAAAGACCGTCGCAAAGATACGCGAACAAAGGCGAGGCCTTGTGCAAACACCCGAACAGTATAGTACCATTTACAAAACGTTGATTTGTATGCTCGAGGAAGATCAAAAGAGTTCCAAATAATCATCGTATCTTCTTAATGCGTTTTAGATAAATCTTTCATTTCTTGCTGACGCTTTCGAAATTCTGCGTCTGCTTGCAGAAAACATTGCATTTTTTCTTGATATGCGCATTTTAAGAGACTTAGATCAGCTGACTTTTGAAATTGTCTAGCTTCCCGCTCCGCTAATTCCTTCTTTTCACGGGCCACTTGAAATCTATGATGAGCTTGATAGAGTTTATCAATAACAGGATCTTTTGCAATCGCATGTAGTTTATGGCACACCCTTCCAAATGACTCTAAATCTTTTGGGCTGTCGACAAAATAAGTACAGATTTGAATTAAGATTGGATCCGGAATTTTAATCATATTGACCTCACTAAGTGATCAATTTTAATAAATATAAATTTGGCTTAAGATATTTTGCAATCAGAAGTAACTGTCAAACAATTATTTAAAAATTGGTCGAACCATAACTTTTTAGGAATGGCATCAATAATTTCATTTACAAGTACTTTTCCAAACTGATAATCTTCAAAAATTTGCAAAAGGTATGAGATGAAAAATGAGCCATCGCGTCATGAAATCTGGAAAATGTTCGATCAAATCTCTCCCACCTACGATCGCGTTAATCGCGTCATGACCTTTGGCTGCGATCAGTTATGGCGCAAACAGCTTTGTACTTTTCTTCCGTCGCATACAGGACTTAATATCCTGGATTGCGCAACGGGAACCGGCGATCAAATCTTCGCCTTGCTGGAAAAAAACGGGAACATTAATTCTGTAGTGGGCATTGATTTAGCGGAAACGATGATCGCTATTGGCAAACAGAAATTGGCGCAAAAACCTTATCGAGAAAAAGTGTCGTGGCAAGTAGCTAGCGCATTAGAAATTCCCTTTCCTGAAGGGCAATTCGATTGTGTGACAATCTCATTTGGGATTCGCAATGTAACCGATGTGATGGCGGCCTTTCAAGAATTTCGGCGCGTCTTAAAACCGGGCGGTAGGGTGTTAATTCTCGAAGGGACTGTACCCCAACAAAAATGGCTCAAAGCGCTTTATTTATTCTATTTGCGTAAAATTTTGCCACGTATTGGCGGATTTATTTCCCGAAACACAGATGCCTATCGCTATTTAAATAAGACAATTGAGACCTTCCCCCAAGGTGAGCGCTTCTGCGGGCTAATGCGCGCCGCAGGATATATGAAGGTTAAAGCCAATCCTGTATTTGGAGGGATTGTCACCGTTTATCAAGGGGACAAAGATGCAGTTTCTTGAAATCGGTGGAATCAAATACCCTTTTGATCAATTGAAATGGGAAGTTCCTCACTTAGATTTGATCGCTTGGCTGTTTAAACAGCCGCTGTATCCTAAAGTCTTTTGGCAAGAAAAAGAACAGAATATCACTTATGCAGCAGTCGGCAGTTTGCTATCGTTTGCACATGTGCCTTCGATCTCAGATTCAGCTGATGTGCGCTTGTACGGTGGTATGCGCTTTGCAAAAAAAACTCATCCTGATGAAACTTGGCGCGGTTTTCCACAAACCTGTTTTTGGCTACCGCAAATCGAAATCTCTCAAGAGGGAAAAACCACTCATGCCCTCGTACAATCGTTAAATGAGAAATCCTCTAATCTTCCCTTCGATTTCACGCAGAATGAATTGTTAGCTTCTAATGATTTTCCTCTCATCGATCGCGTAGAAACCCCTGATTTTTCTCTTTGGAGCCAAAATGTCGAAGATGTTTTGGAGAAAATCCACTCAGGCCACCTCGAAAAACTCGTGCTCGCGCGTAAGAGTAATTTCCACTTTAGCACTCCCCTTTCCCCTTGGCCAATCCTCGCACACCTACGATCCAAAGCTTCTCAGGCGACCGTTTTTGCTTTTCAACTCTCGCCGCATGTGTGTTTTTTAGGCGCCACCCCAGAAAAACTATTCAAACGCGATGGGCTGCATTTGGGCACTGACGCAATTGCCGGCACGCATCCTCGAGGCAAAACTCCTGAGGAAGACAGTCATATTGCTGGGCAGTTGCTAAAAAATGCTAAAGAAAAACGGGAATTCCAATCTGTCAGTACTTTTTTACAGCAGTCGCTACAACCTATTTCAGAGACCTTTAATTGGGAGTGGTCTTCTCCTCGCACGCTTAAAACTTCTCATGTGCAACACATTTACAATCGCTTGAGCGCTCGTTTAAAACCTGGCATCACAGATGCCGAATTAATTCGTTTGTTACATCCCACGCCAGCTTTGGGAGGATTTCCTCGTGAAAGAGCTTTGCCCCTGTTGAGTACGCTAGAAACGTTCGATCGCGGTTGGTATGGAGCTCCGATCGGAATGATCAGCTCTCGCGGGACAAGTTTATATGCTGGAATCCGCTGCGCTTTGATCCGCGAGCGCACCATGCATTTATTTGCTGGCACAGGACTTGTTGAAGGAAGTATTCCTGAGCGAGAATGGGATGAACTCGAACAAAAAATCCGCCCTTTCACAGAATTTTTATCTCAAAGTTATGTTTATTCTCAGTGAACTCTGTGATCTCAGTGGTTAAATAAGGGAGTCAAAATGGAAACAGGCTTGCAAAATGAAATTTGGGCGCGCAAATTAATCGATGGACTCATCGCTCAAGGAATCGATTATTTTTGCTGTGGACCCGGTTCTAGATCAACGACACTATCGCTTGCCATCGCCAATCATCCTAAAGCCAAATGGACGGTTCACTTTGATGAGCGAGGACTGGGTTTTCATGCAGTAGGCTATGGCAAAGCCGCAAAAAAACCGGCTGTTGTCATGGTAACTTCGGGAACAGCAGTCAGTAATTTAATGCCGGCAATTATTGAAGCGTGTAATGACATGACCCCCATGATTATTCTTACAGCTGATCGGCCCCCGGAATTGCGCGATTGCGGCGCCAATCAAACCTGTGATCAAGTCAAAATGTTTAGCAATTTCGTCCGCTTACAAATCGATCTTCCGTGTCCAGATGATCACCTTTCGGATCGCTATTTGGCTTCAACACTCAGTCATGCGGTCGCGATGGCGAGCTATCCGCCTGCAGGGCCTGTGCATATCAATTGCATGTTCCGTGAACCGCTATTTGGTAAAACACCCGATCCTGTTTCTTTGCAACCCTGTGTTCAATTCGCTGCTCCTCAATTTATTCCCTCTGTAGAAACAATCGATCATTGGGCTGAAAAACTCTCAAAAAAAAGGCGTGGAGTTATTGTCGTTGGCTCGAGTTCGAGTGACTTAAATGAGGCCGTCTTTTTGCTAGCGAAACATCTGCAATGGCCGGTGTTCGCTGATATTCTTTCTTCACTACGCACAGGAACTAATGATCCATCCCTCATCACTCACTTTGATCCCATCCTCAAACTAAAAAATAGTCTGGAAATCGACGCCGTAATTCAGTTTGGCAATCGTTTCGTCTCCAAAACTCTGGCACAATGGTTAAACAAACAAACGCTTGAGTTTTATTTGCATGTCTCAGAGCATCCGCTTCGTCAAGATCCGCTGCATCTCGTTACCGATCGGATCATCGCTTCACCCAACTATTTTGTTCGAGAATTGATAGATACTTTAACAATCGAGGACAACAGCTGGCTCAAAGAATGGAGCGATTGGGATGCGCAATGTAAAGAAAAACTCGCTGAACTTTTTTCTGCGAATAACGCGCTGACAGAACCGGGGCTTATTTGGGAAATCGCCTCGTTTCTATCTCCTACGTGGAATTTATTTTTAGCTAACAGTATGCCGATTCGCGATGCTGATCATTTTTTTCTTCCCGTATCGAGTATTGCGCAAATTTTTGGCAATCGTGGAGTCTCCGGAATTGACGGCAATATCGCTACAGCGTGTGGCTTAAGTGTGGGTAATAATAAACCGACGCTTGCTGTAATCGGCGATTTAACTTTTCTTCATGACCTAAACTCCCTTGCCATGCTCGCTAAATCTCCTCATCCGATCGTGCTATGCGTCGTCAATAATGGAGGAGGCGGCATCTTCTCTTTTTTACCCGTTTCAAAACGGGAAGAAGCTTTCGAATCGTTTATTGCCGCCGCTCACACTACCCGTTTTGACGCCGCAGCAAAACTTTTCGACATCCCCTATTTTCATCCCGAAACGCCGGGCGAATTCGGCGAGCTTTTATTCGACCAAGAAAAAAATCCCCATTCCTGCATCATCGAGATCGCCACCGATCGCGCAGAGAATTTCCACGTCCATCAACAATTGATTACCACGCTTGGCACATGCTTGAACTCAGCAAATTCACCACAGGAAACCCCAATCACCCTCCACTGATTTTTCTGCACGGGTTTTTAGGGAATAAAGAGGATTGGGAAGCCTTAATCCCCTTTTTTAGACACCGCTTCTATTGCATTGCGCTCGATTTACCCGGTCATGGAGAATCTCCTTATTCTGAAGAAGTTATCATGACTGTTAAACAGGCCCTCGAAGCTTATGACAGCCCCATGTGTATCGGTTATTCAATGGGAGGCAGGATCGCGCTGCAACTGCAAGAAAATTTTAGCTCACTTATCATTTTGTCTGCTCACCCCGGTCTGCCCACTCACAAAGAAAAAGAAGCGCGACGTCTCATCGACGAACAGTGGTGTCAAAAATTGCTATATTTGCCCATCGATCATTTCTTTACAGAATGGTATGCTCAACCGATCTTTCATCCGCTGCCGCGCAATGCCGTCTTGTTACAAAAAATGGTCAAACGCCGGATGAAACAAAATCCCCAATTTCTCGTCGGCGTGCTGCGTCAGATGAGTCTTGCCAATCAACCCCATATTACTGAATTTAAACGTCCCACATTATTTTTGTATGGAGAAGAAGATTTAAATTATCGTCAACTTTATAGTAACTTGTCAAAGACCGTCAGTGTGGGATGCGTGAAAGATAGCGGTCATGCGATTCTTTTAGAAAATGTCGCAGATTGCGCTAGGCAAATCATCAATTGGATTGAGGTTCTGTATGCAAACTCTGGAAAATAATACGCTCGTCGTTTGGCAATCCTGCTGTGTTTATAACGACATCAAATATCATAAATATCAAGGAATTGCCAAAATTACGATTAATCGCCCCGAAGTGCGCAATGCCTTCCGTCCTTTAACTGTTGAAGAAATGATGCAAGCACTAAACAACGCCCGCAATGATCCCGAAATTGGTGTTATCATTTTAACGGGAGAAGGTAAAGAGGCCTTTTGTTCGGGTGGTGATCAGCGGATCCGCGGAGATGCCGGTTATGCCGATCAAGAAGGAGTACATCGTTTAAATGTCCTCGATTTTCAAAAGCAGATCCGCAGCTGTCCAAAACCTATCGTTGCCATGGTCGCCGGCTATGCTATCGGAGGCGGACATGTCTTGCATGTGATGTGCGATTTGACGATTGCAGCGGATAATGCGATCTTTGGACAAGTAGGTCCCAAAGTCGGTTCGTTTGACGGCGGGTTTGGCTCGAGTTATTTAGCGCGGATTGTCGGGCAAAAAAAGCGCGTGAAATCTGGTATCTTTGCCGTCGCTATACAGCTCAGGAAGCCCTCGACATGGGACTTGTGAATCTCGTCGTGCCTTATGAAAAACTCGAAGAGACTACTCTTGAATGGTGCCGCGAAATTCTGCAGCATTCACCGCTTGCATTGCGCTGTCTCAAGTCGGCCTTTAATGCTGATTGCGACGGCCAAGCCGGCCTGCAAGAACTCGCCGGTAACGCCACATTGCTGTACTACATGTCGGAAGAAGCTCAGGAAGGACATCGTGCTTTTTTAGAAAAACGACGCCCTGATTTTTCCCGTTTCCCCAAACGCCCTTAAAAAAAGAAATTAAACCACTGAGATCACAATGAGACTTCGTGCCCGCGCCCGATTCTTTTCTCTGTGGTTTCCCGTCTCTGTGGTAAAAAAACTCACCACTGAGATAAAACACCACAGAGGATCTTTTTCTCTGTGGTTCTTGTCTCTGTGGTAAAAATTTTGAGGAAAGTATGAATCGCGTGCAAGTTTGGACCCACGCCACCCGGCCTAAAACGCTCGTCGCCAGCATCAGTCCTGCGCTCATCGGTACAACACTTGCCATCAGTCAAGGTCAATTCGATCTGATGGTATTTCTGTTTACGTTGCTAACGGGCGTGTGTATTCAAATCGGCACAAATCTCTCCAATGATTATTTCGACTTTGTCAAAGGCGCCGATACACAAGAGCGCAAAGGATTTATGCGGGTCACACAAGCCGGACTTGTCACACCACTTGCAATGAAAATCGCAATTATCACCACTTTTTCTTTAGCGTTTTTATGCGGATGTTTTCTCATTTGGCAAGGCGGCGCGATGATCGCGCTGATGCTAGCGATTTTTATTGCCTTAAGTGTCTTGTACACTGCTGGACCTTTTCCGTTGGCCTACCTTGGCTTAGGTGATGTGTTTGTCTTATTCTTGTATGGACCGGCAGCAGTGATGATCACCTATTATCTGCAGACAAACACGTTGACTCCTGAAGCCTTGATCGCCGGTTTTTCTCCCGGGGCACTCTCCATGGCAATTCTGGTAGTCAACAATGTACGTGACATCGATGAGGATCGAAAAGCCAATAAAAAAACACTCCCCGCTCGTTTTGGCAAAACGTTTGGTAAATGCCAATACTTATGTTCGATTTTCCTATCGCTGATTCCCCTGCTGTTTTTTTATTCTGTCCATCCATTTATTCTACTTGCGCTTTTGATTCTCATTCCAGCTTTCCCGCTCATGCGTGCCATGTTAAGCAATAAAGATCCACGTCATCTCAATATGCTGTTTGCTAAGACCGGACAACTCCTTTGGCTCTTCACTTTATTATTTTGCATAGGCTGGATGTTGTGAATTGGACATTATACTCTTACCGTCTGGGCTTGATTACAAAGGGACATCGCGAAGGATTAATTCTTCGCTGTGGGGAAAACTGGGGTGAGATTGCTCCCCTTCCCGGTCGCAGCACAGAAAGTTTGCTGCAAGCTCAAGCCCAACTCTTAACTCTGCTTAAAGGGGGCAAACTCTGCGAAGATCTTTTTCCTTCAGTGCGCTTCGGCCTAGAAGCTTCCTTTACTCCTCATGTCGCTGTTTCTGTGCCGCTATATGCCTTGTTAACCGGTGATGCTAATGCGATATTACATCAAGCAAAAATTGCTGAAAATAAAGGGTATACGATCGCTAAACTCAAAGTCTCATCGCTTCCTTTAGAGACCATTCACAGCTTAATTGAAAATCTAAGACAGCGTTTTCAACTCCGCATCGATTGCAATAGCGCTTTTTCTTTCGAGCAAGCTCTCGCTGTATTTTCTCCTTTTGATACAGACACCTTTGAATACATCGAAGATCCGACCTATGAACTTACCCGCCTCGCTGAATTTCCTTTTCCGATCGCTCTCGATGAAACAGTATTGCAATATCAATCACTACACGTCCCGAATTTGTACGGTTTTGTCCTTAAACCTACCGTGCTCGGCGGAAAAATCGGTTGTGCTCCGCTGATCGATTACGCACGAAAAAACAATCTCAAGATCATCTTTAGCTCTGCCTTTGAAAGTGGACTTGGGCTTTTGCAAATCATCTCACTGGCAAAACAATTTAATCTCGTTCACGAACCACTTGGGCTAGACACTTATCGTTTTCTCATGCAAGATCTGCTCAAGTCTGCTGTCGATTTCAATGCCCCGCAATTAACGGTGAAGACAGCGCCCCAAATTAACCGCGATATATTGACGGAGATCGCTCATGGAACGTGTGAACTGCCCCCTCTTTGAACAGGCTCAAACACAAAGCTCGCATCCGGCGCTCATTACCGATCAACGCGTTTGGACTTACCAAGAGCTTGATGCTGAAGTTCATGCTCTGTGCAATTTTTTGGCCAACGCCGGGATTACTCAAGGTCAGCGCATCGCCTTTGTCGCTCATCCTACCCCAGCCACAATCCTTCTGTTTTTCGCGTTATTTCGTTTGCGCGCTATTGCCTGTCCTCTAAGTTATCGTCTGCCTCAATTGCTGCTCTCTGAATACCTCGATTTGCTCAAAGCAACCCATTGTTTGGAACCTTCGCTACTGCCCCCTGACATGAAACGAGCACCCCCACAAAGTGTAGCGATTCATCTCGATGATCTTGCCACTTTTTTATTTACCTCAGGTTCTAGCGGTCTGCCTAAAATTGCCTGCCTAAGCTTTGCCAATCATTATTATAACGCCCTTGGCGCGCTCCCTGCTTTACAACTCGAGACCGGCTCGCGCTGGCTCCTCTCTCTTCCTTTATTTCACGTAAGCGGAATCGGCATTTTATTTCGCTGCTTTTTGCGGGGGGCCGCTGTTGTGCTCTCCGATTTACCCATTGCCAAAGCCATTTCACATCATAAGATTTCCCATCTTTCCGCTGTGCCGACGCAACTTATCCAACTTCTCAAAGAACCCACCGAAACAGCATCGTTAAAATGTTTGCTACTCGGAGGCGCGCCCTTGCCTGCTCCACTCTTAAATGAAGCGAATCGACTCGGTCTGCCGATTCATGCCACTTATGGCATGACTGAGATGAGCTCCATCATCGTTCTCTCTCAAGTTAATGCCACGGAATCCGCAGGAAAAGTTCTTCCCTATCGTGAATTAAAATTGGAAAATGATGAAATTTGCGTTCGCGGTCAAACTCTGTTTCGAGGCTATTGGGATCCTGAAATGCAAACAATCCAAGAACAACAAGGCTGGTTTCACACAAATGATCTCGGTCGATTTACCGCCGATGAAAATTTACAACTGATTGGAAGAAAAGATCGTCAATTCATTTCCGGCGGTGAAAACATTCAGCCTGAGGAGATCGAACTTGCTCTATGCTCACTCCCGGGCATCCGCCAAGCATCCGTCTTACCCATTGAAGATCCCGAATTTGGACAACGACCCGTAGCCTTCATCGACGATGAAACCCGCTCTTACACCTTAAATACCATCCGCGAAGCGTTAAAAGATCGCCTACCCGCCTTCAAGCTCCCCGTTCGTCTTCTCGATTACCCACCCGAAGCCGGAATTAAACCGAGCTTGGCTGCTTTGCAACAACACCTAGCGCAAAAATCTCCCTTAAAAAATCGGGGATAGGCACTGACGTGCGCTTTTCTCTGTCCACCACCACGTGAACGAGCTCGACTCTACCGACACTATTTTTGCTTTCCCGTTCACAAAATTCGTAATGCACCGTCACCGAAGAAGTTCCCATTTTAACTACATTCAAACTAATCTCCAACTCATCGCCCACTCGAACAGGAGCCATGTAGTCTCCTGCAGCATGCACAATCGGCAGCAAATATTCCGAACTGAGTACTTGCTTCAAAGAAAAACCTTTTTCCTTCAAAAATTCTTCAAATACCTCCTGAGCCATCCTAAACTGCTCAGCAAAATACAACACTCCTGTCGCATCCGTATCTTGAAGCTTTACTCGCATTTGAAAAGTAAACATGCTGACTCCTTTCGTCTTTTAAAAAATCATGGGCGAAATTTACCACAGAGATAGAAACCACAGAGAAAAAATTCCCCTCTGTGGTGTTTGTCTCTGTGGTTAATTTTCCTTAACGTCGACATTGAGAATATTACCAAAGCGTGCTAGGCCCAGACCGTAACAAATGAAAGCACACAATTCAGCGATTTCTTTCTCGCTAAAGAATTCTTTCAGCGGCTCGATATCTTGCTCGGTAATTTGCTGTTGGGTTTGCACAACTTTCTTAGCGAAGTCAACAGCCCGTTGTGTTTTAACATCTTCAATTACCGGAGTGGGACAACCATGCGACATACAATAGGCGCAGCCTACTTGGTAAGCAATAGCTCGACGCACCTCTTCCTGCAAAGCAGGGTCAAACTCACAGTGTTGATAAAAACTGTCGAGAAGGATCATCCAATTTTTTAATAAAACAACATTGTGACCCAAAAGTTTGGTTAAAGGATTATTTCCATTTTCCGAGTACGCTATATACGCCATTTTTCACCTCAAAAACCATTCAGCATAGAGCCCTAAATATTTTTTTTCAAGCTCGGTTTGAGCAGATTTGTTATAAATTTTTGTTAAAGGAGAGTTTATTAAATCACTTATAGTGAGCACTCAAGCCTGCATTTAAAATTTTATTTTCGCGCAATTCGGTCTTCAAAAAAGGATGCTGGATTGTCCAAAAAAATCCGCTTTCCTATAATCCGCCTCTTTCACAAATGGGTAGTCCATGGATCAACACACCTTAAACCAGCCAATCGACGGCATGGCGCTAGACGCCTACAATGCTCAAGGCGAAAGAGCCTTGTTAAAAGGAGATTTAGCGCATGGATTAGAGTGTTTTGACGCGGCACTTAAACTCGATGCTGTCAATGCTAAACTCTATTACTCCCAAGGTTTATCTCTCTTTGAGTACGGCGAAGGAGAAGGCCAGGAAAAAGCTTTGCTACTGGCCAGCAAAAAATTCAAAAGTGCAAGCGCGCTCAAACCAGAGGATTTTGACATATGGATGGCCTGGGGCAGTCTGCTCACTACTTTAGGTCAACTCACGTTAGAACATCACTATTTCTTAGAGGCCAAAGAAAAATTCGATAAGGCTTTCCCCTTTTCTTCCGGACAAACACGAACAGTTCTCTCGGAACTCTACTGGAATTACGGGATCGTTAATGCCAAGCTCGCTGAGCACTCCGGCGAAGCCCTCGATGGGCATCAAGCGATTGAAGCATTTCACACCGCTCAATCTTTTGAAGAAAAACTTCCCATCGATTTTTGGAAAGATTTCGGATCCACCTGTTTAAAATTCGCAGAACAGCTCAATGATGTCCGTTTCTTCATCAAAGCGATTAACTGTTTAAAACAAGCCGTTTCAATTGAAGCTAATGATGCCGATAGCTGGTCTCTGCTAGGCGAGGCATTGCAAAAATTGTACGGCCAAACTCACGATGATGACCATTTCGCACAGGCAAACGATTGTTTTGCTTCAGCTACGCAACTTCAGCCTCAAGATGCAGAGTTGTGGCTAAATTGGGCGCGCTTCCTTTCCGATTCCGCCAAACGGATTGCCGACGTCAAACGCCTGAGATTGTGTTTAGAAAAGTGCGGACGTGCTTATGCTCTTAATCCCGATGAACCATTGATTTTAGCGATCTGGGGAGAAGCACTTGCTTTGCTCGGCAATTATACCGATCGTTTAGACCTAATTTACGAAGCGCAAAATAAAATCACGCAAGCTCTCGAAATTGACAGCGATGAACCTGATATTTGGTATTGTTTCGGCATCTGCATGCAAGCCTTTGGGCATTATTTCGACGAGAGCGATTATTACTATCAAGCGATTGAAAAATTCCAAGAAGGGCTTACAATCGACCGCACCTGCCACCGTCACTGGCATGCGATTGGTTGGACTTATTCACTTCTCGGCGACTTAGAAAGCGATATCGAAATGTTAAAACTCTCTTTGCGTTTCTATCAAAAAGCAATCGATCTTTCTTCTTCAACGTATTACATTTTTGATTACGCTTCAGCCCTTTCCAAATTGGGAGAAGTGTCCCATGAACAACAATGGCTGGAAGATGCCGTCGCTCAATTTGAAAAGTTGCTTAATCTGCAAAAAAATGCGATCTATCTCCATCCCGATTGGCTCTTTCAGTACGCGTGCACGCTCGACACTCTCGGCGATTTTCACGAAGAAGAATTTTACTATTTACGCGCCATTGAGATTTTCTCCCATGTTCTGATGATCGATCCTGACTTTACTCAAGTTCACCATCGACAAGCCCTCGCATTGTCTCACCTCGGCGAATTCACCTCAGAAATCGACCATTTTTTCCGCGCCGCGCATCACTACCGTTTAGCGATGAAAAATGACGACGAAAACGATATCATTTTACTCGACTGGGCGATGACGTTAATCAATATTGCTACCCACTCGCACGATTCTTCCGAATCGGATCAATTTTTCCGCGATGCGGAACATAAGTTCCAAACCGCACTAAAATTAGGTAATTTGCAAACGTATTACCATTTAGCCTGCCTATATTCCTTAACCGGCGAATGCGAAAAAGGGATGATGTGCCTCCAAAAGGCCAACACCTACGATGCTCTTCCGCCCAGCGATGAAATCCTCCAGGACGAGTGGCTCGACAATCTTCGCTCGACCAGTGAATTTCAAGAATTTATTCTCCAACTAGACCATAAGCGCAATTTTCAGAAAGAGTGCTAAGAAGAGTGAAGGGGAAAGAAGATTTTTTGTTTTGAAGAATTTTTTTTAGGTCGCTTTAGACATGTCGAAAACATGCACTTCGCCACGTTTTCCGCTGCTTTCTTGAGCTTCAATCCGCTTTGCCAAATCGATCCTCCGTCGGGAGTCTGTGCAAAGCACTATCCTCCCGAGCCCTTCGGGCCTCCTTCGGATCAATTTTGCTTTGCGCCTTGAATCCATCGGCTGTGATGTGCGCTTGTTTTCCCAAATCTAAAGATTTGGGTCCCAACTGCGCATCGCATCACAGGACTATTTTGAAAACCTAAAACCGTCCTATAGATTTTTTTAAATATCGTCCTGCGAGAGGACGCGAGTAGGGACCCGGACCGAAGGGACGGGAGCGAAGCGCTTCGAGCAGCCGATTTTTCGACATGTCTATATTGACCTAATTCAACTTTAAAATAAAAGTTAATTAAAACTATTTATTTTTACATTGATTTAACCATTTACTCTCATTATAATGTTGCGACTTTTAAACTAAAAAAGGAGTTAATTATGGGTTTGTCTATTAATGATCTAAATCGTGGGAATCTGGGTATACTAGCTCGAAGCAATTTGGATAATGAAATTGTTGCAGTTGAGCATGATATTAAAGGCGATACAAGACTTATTACTATTTCCAAAAAAGATGTCACTTGTTGGCAATTGTTTTTGCGGCTTTTTAACAGTGGCAAACTGATGAATAAAGATGTCCATCTTAGAAGCGTTTGTAACTATTTAAATCGCTATAATTGGTCAGCACAAGCTTCTAGCGATCCGAGATCTCTAGAACACGGGGCTTATCTTAGAGTTTGTACTTTGGCTAACAAATGTTTACGCGCGAAATGGGATGAAACATTGGTTAACAATGTCGCTACTGCAACTTATAAAAAAGATGTGGAATTCGTTCAGTATCAAGGATCACAAAGACTCAATCGTCACTGCGCATCTCAAACTATTCAATGGAATGAGGCGATGCAAGTCGGTGATCTACAAGCACTTTTGAGAAAGCAATTTCCAGATTCTAAGATTTGCGTTGAAAATCAAAGTTATGGGGTGCTCAGTGCAAATACATCTCTTTCGCCTAAAATTTTGCAGGAAGCTAAGATTAGTGTAACTCAGCAAATTCCGGAACCTGTTGAGATCCACCACCATCACCACCACAGCTCGAAGCGCGCTTAAATTTCAGCGTTTTGGCTTAAATTGGGGTATTATGCTAAGCTGTGAGCTCACAATTTAAGTATAGAGGGGTTGAGCATTCAACCCCTTTTTAAAGGATTTTCTACATGGACAAACGCTCGATCATTTTTGTTGTTGCTCTGACGGCAGCGCTGTTTTTCGTCAATCAATGGTTCTCTTCGCCCAATAAAAATGCGGTCACATCAGTTCCAACGCCAAAACCTCAGAATGAAATTCAGTTGCCGGGAAGTTTAAATCCTGTGTCGACTCCAGCGATCACTCAATCCTCTGAGGAAGAATATTTTGTCCTAGAAAATAACTATCAGCAATTAGTTTTTTCCAATGTCGGCGGCGCGCTGGCTGAAATCAACCTTCCCTTTAAGACAAAAGAAAACCCTTATAGCGCTGTTCTCCCGATTAAGTTTGATCGGATTTTTCAGCATGAGTATTCACTCAACGATAATTACCCCGCTTTTCCGTATTACATCAATAAAGGCCAAGGGATAAAAAAAATTCAAGAGCGCCAGTTAGGCGGCTACTATCCGCTGCTTAGACGGACCATGTTTAATCCGAAGGAAGTGCATACCTCCCGTTCACCCATTAAGTATTATGCCCTGAAGCTCGTTTCAGATGCTTATAGTTTGCATAATAAAATCTACACGGTAAAGCGCTTAGAGAAAAATCTGATCGAATTTGAATACAGCGACAATGAGCGCAAAATTAATAAAATTTTCCAATTCCCTAAAGATCCGCAAGCAGCTCCCTATGTTGTGGAGATGATTTTGAAAATCGATGGCGACACACGCGGTATTTGGCTCACAAGCGGTGTTCCTGAAGTAGAACTCATTTCTGACAATCCAGCGCCAGCTTTAACCTATCGCATGACCAAGAGCAATCAAAAGTCTTCTGTAGAGGAGGTTTCTCTACCTAAGGAATGCACCATTTCAACATCTGTGTATCCCGATTGGGTCAGCTCGTCCAATGGATTTTTCGGTTTGATCGTCGATCCACTCAATGATATTCCAGCGGGCTATCGCGCATGTAAAGTAACGGGCACCGAAGATCCCACGCGTTTAACTCTGGTCGATTCGCAATATCAATTATACCCAGCTGAAAAATATCCCGGGTTTGAATTTCAGTTGCCGATGCGTGCGCAAACTTTGCAGCTGCGATATTATGCCGGTCCATTGGAAGAGAGTATTTTAAAGAAAGTCGATGCCGCTTATGCTGACCCATCGACAGGCTATAATCCAGAGTACGTCTCCGCATTGAGCTTTCACGGCTGGTTTACGTTTATTTCAGAGCCTTTTGCTAAATTCTTGTTCATTTTGATGAAGTTTTTCTATCAGCTCACTTCGTCTTGGGGAATTTCGATTATTTTGCTCACGGTTGCCCTACGGATTATGCTCTATCCGCTGAACGCTTGGTCGATCAAATCCACCCTCAAGATGCAAGCAATTGCGCCAAAGGTCGCTCAAATCCAAGAGCGCTATAAAAAAGATCCGAAACGATCGCAACAAGAGATCATGAGTCTCTACCGTGAAAAGGGTGTTAATCCATTATCGGGTTGTTTTCCTTTATTGATACAACTCCCCTTCTTGATCGGAATGTTCGATTTACTTAAGTCGACCTTTGCTTTGCGTGGTGCCAGTTTTATTCCAGGATGGATTGACAACTTAACGGCCCCTGATGTGCTGTTTAGCTGGAAATTTCCCATCGTCTTTTTTGGAACCGATTTCCATCTTTTGCCCTTTTTACTTGGGGGCATCATGTGGGTGCAACAACGCTTTAGCGCCTCTTCTCCCAAAGATAAGAACCTCATGACTCCGCAGCAAAAGCAGCAGAGAATGATGGGGAATATCATGACCATTGTGTTCACTGTGATGTTCTATCATTTCCCTTCTGGCTTGAACTTATACTGGCTTTCTTCGATGGCCCTGGGTATCTTGCAACAATGGTGGATGACGCGTAGAATGACGAAAAAACCGCAAATCGAAGTACTCAAAGATTAGTAGATAACCTATGCAAGCTTGGGAAGATTTTCTCAATAAGCAAGAGAGCTTGCTCGGCAAACCTATCGTGGAAAAATGGCTTCGCTGCCTGAAAGTCGTGCATTTCGACTCTGGGAATTTGTATTTAGAAGCCAAAGATTCTTTTCAAGGGATGTGGTTTGAAGAGCATATCCGTCCTATGCTCAAATCCCAATTTGTAAACAGCAATTACCGTCCCATCAAAGTTCACCTAACCATTGCAGAAGCACCTACTGTTAAAAGTTTAAAAAAAGAAAAAAATAAAGCCCAACCGCCGATTAGCTTTGTCTTTGATAAACTCGACTCTCAACTGATCATTGAAAACTTTATTCCTGGTGAAAAAAACAGCGTCATTTTTCGCGTACTATGTCAACTGATAGGCTATAATCCCCAGACAGAAGAATACGCAAAACCCACCACAGCTCTTGGCACTTTTAACCCAATCTATCTTTGGGGTGGATCGGGTTGTGGCAAAACACATCTGTTAAATGCTTTGGCACAAGCGTTAAAAAAGCAAGGAGTCAACGCGTTATACGCCCGCGCCGAAACCTTTACTGAACACGTCGTTGCTGCGATCCGCAGCTCCGAGATGCAAGCCTTTCGCAAAGCCTATCGCCACGTCGATGTACTACTGATCGACGATGTGCATATTTTTAGCCGCAAACATGCGACGCAAGAAGAATTTTTCCATACATTTAACACACTGCACACTTCCGGCAGACAACTCATCATAACGGCCAATTGTGCTCCTGCGCTTTTACAAGAAATTGAACCCCGTTTGATTTCCCGTTTTGAATGGGGTCTCAATGTCCATTTTGAAAAACTTCACGGCAATGAATTAAAACAAGTGTTAGAAAAGCGTTGCGGAGCCCTGCATTTTCCTCTTTCCCAAGAAGTGCAAAATTTTTTAATCGATACTTTTAAGCAGAACAAATCCCTTCACCGCGCTTTAGAAGCACTCATTTTGCGTTCCCATCTAGAAACAGATGCTAGGATCAAGCGCAACCCCCAATCGATTGACAAAGCACAGGCGATCAAAATTTTAAGCGATTTGATCGCTGCCGAAGAGCAGATGGTTGTCACCCCTGAAAAAATCATTGCGGTTGTCGCCACCGTCTGTGGCGTGGCTGTTGAAGAAATTCTTAGCAAATCGCAAACTCAAGAGTGTTCCTTCCCGCGCCAAATCGCCATGTATTTGTGCCGAAGTGAGCTCAAGCTCCCCTTTCAATCGGTGGGGCAAGTATTTGATCGTGATCACTCTACGGTGATGACGAGCATTAAACAAATTGAAAAAAAGATTACCACTTCAGATGCTGAACTTCTCTCAACATTGATTGCCATTCGCAACCATTTTTAAAAGACAATAAAATTGGCATAATATATATTACCCGCAAAAAAATGGGTATTTTAATTATGACAAGTGCAATTAACTCACCAATTAAATTTAATGCTAGTTGGAATAGTCAAAATAAACATCTTAAAGACACAATCTCAAACTCCGTAAGTCGAGTGTGTTTGGCCGTGGCGCAATTAGCTGCAAAAATCAGCATTCTTCCTGCTACAATCTTATTTAAACCCCAACGTATCGCACAAATTAATGCCAATTTTGATTTACGTTGGTCGGCTACAGAAGATCGTGGCTTGAAGAATCATTTTACCCCGACACCAATTGAAGTGACCACACCTGACGGAGTTAAACTGTACGGAACTTTTTATCAAAATCGTGCCGCACAAAGAAACGCTCCTACGGTGATTTTATGCCAACCTAATGCAATGCTTGCTAAATCAGGAGGTTTTGACTGGTTACTGCAACAAGCTGTAATTCAATGGGCTCCATATAACTTCGTCAGTTTTGATTACCGCGGCTGTGGCTCCAAAGAAAGCTGGCCCAGATCTATGAAAGATTTATATCTCGATGGCGATTCGATGTATCAATTCGTTAAAGATAAACTCGGCGTCATGCCAAACAACATTCATTGGTATGGTTATTCACTAGGCGGCGGCGTCAGTGCCGCAGTTAAAAAAAACCATCTTGAATGCACAGGACGTTATGTCAATGATCGCTCATTTTCTTCACTTAGCAATGTCGTTAGAGAAATGACAAGCCCCATTCCTTTAGGCTGTATCATCGCAAACGTCGTTCATGCGATACTTTCTGTTCTCAATTGGAATTGCGATAGTGCAATTGCTTTCGAGAAAATCAAAGGGAAAACATTGATTGTTCATCATCCTAAAGATGAAATGATGAAAGGAAAAGCTGATTTATATCACACCCTTTTCAAAAAAGGCATTGTGTCTCCAGATGTATCTCATATGGATCTCGGCCAATCCCCTGCGCGCTCGACCTTTTATCATGGAGCACCGATTGAACATTTCGCCACTCCTGGATTCGATCCTGAGTTAGAAATTTCCCGATTCCTCTTCCAACCGACAGTGGCCGCGACAGCTTAAAACCTTCTAGATAAAAAATCTATTTGCTCATATACTCTTTGCCAACTTTTAAACTAGGTAAATTCATAATGACTACTGCTATCTCCCCGATTACATTTCAAGCGAGTTGGAATCGTCAAAATAAACATCTTCAAGATAATATTTTCAATCGTTGCAGTCGCTTCTGTCTTTCTATTATTCAGAAAATCGCCATACAACAGATCATCCCTGCTGCAACCTTTCCATTAAATCAACTGGAACAAATCAACGCCGAATTTGAGAGACGGTGGGCGGCCGGACAGCCCCTTCGAAACAGCTTCACACCCACACCGATTGAGGTAACAACCCCCGATGGCGCTAAGCTCTACGGCACATATTATAAGCACCACGCCGCACAAAATAACTCCCCTACTGTCATTTTCTTTCAACCCAATGCGGCATTAGCCAAAGAAGGAATTTATGAATGGCTGCTCGAACAAGGTGCGCAGCAAAGGATTCCGTATAACTTTGTCAGTTTTGATTATCGTGGATGTGGTTCTAGAGAAAATAAACCTCGTTCGATGAAAGATCTCTATCTGGATGGAGATAGCATTTACAATTTTGTTCGTCAGAATCTTGGTGTCCCCACTCATGAGATCCGTTTTTACAGCTGGTCGCTTGGCGGTGGGATCAGTGCCCAAGTCAGAAAAATGCACCCTGAATGTAGTGGGCCCTTTGTCACTGAACGCTCGTTTTCTTCCCTGATTAATATTATCAAAAATATCGCGCGTAAGATTGCCTGCGGGCCTTTACTTACAGATGTTTTTGCTAGACCGATCCTTTCCATTCTCAATTTGAATTGTGATGGTACTAACGCTTTAAAAAAAGTGAAAGGGAAACGTTTAATCGTACATCACCCAAATGATCAAATCATGAAAGGTCAGGCGAGCTTGTATCAATCGATCTTCAAAAAAGGTGTCGCCAACTCCCGTGACATTAAATCGATCGATTTAAGCCGTTCAGGACAGGTATCTTTCAACTATCATTGTGAACCTGTTGAACACTTTGTTTCAGCGAGTTTCAATCCCGTCGCTGAAATTTCTCAATTCCTGTTCCAAGCTAATTTCCCCCCTAAACCCTAAGTTTCTAAAATAAAAAAACTCTTTCTCCATGTTTTGGAGGAAGAGTTTTTTTATTAGCGCACACAGACGGAAATTAGATTTTAATGAAACGCTCGCCCGGTTTTACGTGTGGTCCTTGTGGCGGTTCTTTTACAACATCGCGTCCTTCACAGATATCTTTAGCGCGTTGACGCCAGCGCTCAACAGCTTCGACGAAAAGCGGAGCAAAGCGTCGTAAAGACGAGGGATCTGCGCCGACACCCATTTCTAGAACAGCGTGCATCAAAATCAATTCTTCAGGCACTGCAACCCCAATTCCTCCACCGGCCATCTGTCCGCCGAGCATCGATCCTTCGAGAAGTGCTTCATAGAGACGGAGACGGATAACGGAATCTTTGGGAAGGCCATCTAAAATAGGGGAATAGAGATACAAACGATCAGAATTAGGTTCGTACGTAAGATGTAGAGAAAAGGTATTATCTATTCCCAATATACACGTGTGGTTTTCGTCAAATGCCAATTCGAGATTGAGCTCTTTACCGAATTCCTTGAGATTTTGCTTGGCATTTTCCAATGACATGGATTAGTCCTCCTTACTTGAATTTAACTTAAAACTCTCATCGCATTTTTTCTGCTTGAATAATCTCTATTGGCCTGAGAAAAAATGCACATTATTGGGGAAGTTTCCAATTTGTGTTCAAAAATAGCAACCAAAATGTTTTTTCCTTCCTGAAATGTGAAACTCCAAAGAATCGAAAACATAGCTGAGTTTTAATTTCATTTTAACAAAATCTTAAACAACCTTCAATGTAAATGATAATTTTAATTATACCTTGCTTGCGACCAATGTCGCTTTCAAGTAAGGTCAAGCCAAGAAGAGCCTAATAAAAAAAACATAAAATTCTGATAATAAGTCAATTATGGAAGAAGAGCTCAAATGGGAACGCGGCAGTCCTGAACCATTGGGGGTGAGCCGACATCCTAATGGAATAAATTTTGCCTTATTCTCAGAGCATGCCACTGGGGTCAGCCTCTGCTTATTCTCTGCAGGGGCCAAGCACCCCTTTGCCCAAATCCCCTTGCATCCTGAAGTCAATAAAACAGGCTACATCTGGCATATCGAAATCGATAATCTACCCGCCGAACACTTGGAATACGGCTATTATATCACGGGACCCAATGATGATCCCCGCAACCGTTTTGCTCCGGAAAAACTCCTTTCAGATCCTTATGCGCGCGGGTTAAGTACTAGCCATCAGTGGGGATATAAGCAACTCAACGAAGAGCCGTTTGCACCGCGTGGAAGAATCGTTCTCGATCTTGCCTTCGACTGGCAAAACACACAGCCTCCACGCATCTTAATGGAAGATTTAGTCATTTACGAAATGCACGTGCGCTCGTTCACACAACATCCTTCCAGCAAAGTCAAAACCCCGGGAACCTTCCTCGGCATTGTCGAAAAAATCCCCTACTTAAAAGAGCTGGGAATTAATGCGATTGAACTGATGCCGATCTTTGAATTCGATGAATGTGAAAATCTCTTAGTGAACCCTAAAACCCATCAACACTTAAAAAATCTTTGGGGCTATTCGACAATCAATTATTTTTCGCCGATGAATCGCTACTCTTCTTCCACAAGCTGGCAAGGAGCGCTCGATGATTTTCGCACGCTCGTGCGCGAAATGCATAAAAATGGAATCGAGGTATTCCTCGACGTGGTTTATAACCATACAGCCGAAGCCAATAGCAAAGGGCCCTATTTTTCGTTTCGAGGTATCGACAATCAGGTATATTACATGGTCAATCCGGAAGGAAAATACCTCGATTTCACAGGAACAGGCAATACCGTCAATGCCAACCACCCTGTCGTGATGAATTTTATCATCGATTCGCTACGTTTTTGGGTTGAAGAGATGCACATCGATGGCTTTCGTTTTGATCTCGCCTCTTGTCTAACGCGCGATGAAAATGGAATTCCCCTTGCGCGTCCTCCTCTCATCATCTCGATGACGCACGATCCCGTTCTTGCCGGAGTGAAAATGATCGCTGAAGCCTGGGATGCCGGTGGCCTATATCAAGTCGGCTCTTTTCCCGGTGAAGGGCGCTGGTTTGAATGGAATGGCAAATTCCGCGATACGGTTCGCAAATTCATCAAAGGCACGGAAGGTCAATCCGGAGATTTCGCCAAAGTGATGTCAGGATCGGAAGAACTCTATGGACATTGCCGCCGTCCCTATCACAGCGTAAATTTCATTACCGCCCACGATGGCTACACCTTGCGTGATCTCGTCAGTTACCAAGATAAACATAATGAAGAAAATGGCGAAGGCAATCGCGATGGCGCAAATGACAATCAAAGTTGGAATTGCGGGGAAGAAGGACCGACAAAAAATCAAAAAATCCTCGTCCTTCGAGAACGACAAATGCGCAATTTTCACATGGCCCTTATGCTCTCTTTAGGTACACCCATGCTGCTCATGGGCGATGAATACGGTCATACACGTCATGGCAACAACAACGCCTATTGCCAAGACAACGAACTCAACTGGTTTTTGTGGGATGAGCTAGAAAAAAATGCCGCCTTTGCCCGTTTTCATCGCTTAATGATTCAATTTCGCAATCAAAACACCCTCCTAACACGCAAAGAATTTCTCAAAGACACCGACGTAGAATGGCACGGCCATATCCCCTTCAAAGCTAATTGGTCAGACGACAGCCGATTTATAGCTTGGACATTAACTGACAATGTCAAGTCTGAACCGCTCTATATCGCCTTCAACGCCCATTTCGAGCCGGCCAACATTCAACTCCCACCACCGCCCAAAGGCAAGGTCTGGCACCGCATCGTCGATACTTCCCTCACCTCACCGAACGACATCACCGAGACCCCCCAATCTTCCCCTCCCCTCAAACTCACCTACATCCTCCCCGACCACTCCTCCTTCCTCGCAAAAGCATTTTAGTTTTGGTTTTTTTGTTTTAGTTTTTTTATTTTTTATTTTCTGTGAGATTTAATTTGAAGCCACCCAAGACATGTCGAAAACATGCGCTTGCGCCATGTTTTCCGCTGCTTTCTTGAGCTGTTCCAGCTGCGATCAATCGCGTGCTCGTCCCTACGCCGTGCGCAGCACTGTCTCCGGTCCTGTGCTGCGATTGCTCTTTGCTGTAAGCAGCCGTCGGCTGTAATGTGCGCTTGTTTTTCCCAAATCTAAAGATTTGGGTCCCAAACTGCGCGTCGCATCACAGGGCCAATTTGAAAACCGTCGGACTTTTGATTTTAAAGTTGGTCCTGCGAGAGGACGCGAGTAGGGACCCGGACCGAAGGGACGGGAGCGAAGCGCTTCGAGCAGCCCGCGGATTCAAGACGCAAAGCAAAATCGAAGCGAGCTTTAGCTCGCGCTGCGTATGCCGAAGGAGTAGTGCTAGGCACGCTCCGAGGACCAAGCATCGATTTGGCAAAGCGGATTGAAGCTCAAGAAGGCGGCGGGAAACATGGCGCAAGCGCATGTTTCCGACTCGTCTAAAGTGACAGAGCTAAAAAAATAATAATAAAAAAATAAAAAAAAACAAAACCCAATGATTTGAAAAGAATCCCAGCGGTCTGTTATGGTGGATTTTTATTGTATGTGGAGGGTTTAATGTGTCGGTTTATTGTGGGTGTGTCTGTGTTGGCATTGATTGTGGGGGGCTGTGATGGCAATCAGCAAAGCACAGCGTATGAACAAACTGCTGCAAAAACAAAGTCAATCGTCTCGATTGTGCCTGTAATTGATAATACAAAGAATGATTATGATTGGAATCTATCGGATGAATTATCTTCAGAGCTGTATTACCGTTTGGGACATCAAGATCATTTTCAGATTGCTGATGCGCCTCATGTTCGCACAAAACTCAAGAGATTGAAAGATGGGGAAAACCCTTTTGGCGTGGATCTATCGTGGGTGAAAAAAGCTTTTCAAGGTGATGATTTCGTCGTGTTTCTCGAACTAATAGAACATGAAGAAGTGTTTAAACAAAATCGGAAGAAACTGGCAGATCCAGCGGAATGTTCGGCGGATTTGAATATGAGTATGCGGGTTCGCGTTTTTGACCTGCGCGATAAAGAACCTCGTGTTGTGCTGCAAGAATTGATTCATGATTCCCATTTTATCCCACGGCAATTTACCCAGGCCAATTTTTATCAAGTCCCTTGGGGACATGAAAGTTTCAGCATCTCGCCGATTGGACTTGCTCACGCGGAGTTCACTAAAGAAATTGCTTCGCGACTAGAAGATTACATTGTGATGGCGACAAAGGAATAATTGAGCTCATGCCGAATTATGTCGATTATTTTAGAGTGATCTTTTTTTTCGGCTTACTCGGAGCTGTGCTATTGTGGATTGCCCATGCCAAAGGTTTTTTTGTTCTTCCTCGATCTAAAGACCTAAGAAAACCGCCCGTTACTTTTTCAACCATCGTCATCGTGTTTGCGATTTATCTCGGCATGACCATGCTCGTCGCGCCGGTAATCGTACGGATGTTTCAAGCTCTGTATGCTGTGTTTTCCGATCAAAGACCCCCTATAGCTTTGCTCGGTTGGGTCCAATTGTTTGTTCTACTCGGCATCATGCTCTTGTTTTATCTCTATTCTAAAGCTCAAGAACCTGAACTTTTTAAACGAATTTGGAAAGACACTAAAATTCCCCATCCTAAGCCGATCTGGTTTGATTTCTTGATGGGAGTGATGACATGGGTCATCAGTTTCCCACTTGTGATTGCAGTGGGCCAATTTGCCGACATGATTCTCTATTTAATTTTTAAATATGAAAATTATGAACAAGTTGCCGTGCGCTATCTCAAGACAACCTTGGGCTCACCGCCTATGCTCGCTGTGGCTCTTTTTACGATTTTAGTAGCAGCGCCGATCATCGAAGAATTTTTATTCCGCGGCTGTCTGCAAAATTTCTTTAAGCGCTACATGACTACCAAAAACGCGATCCTGCTCTCAGCGCTGTGCTTTTCTCTATTTCACTTTGCGCCGAGCCAAGGGATCGGCAACATTTCGCTTGTGGCATCTTTGTTTTTATTTGCACTGTTTTTAGGATTCATTTACGAAAGGCAAGCCTCCTTGTTTGCTTCGATTGGATTGCACATTACTTTTAACGCGGTCAGTACATTTAGAATCCTATTTTTCCCTGAGGGGTAAACCATGAAAGCCATGATTCTTTCACTGCTGCTTGCTGTAGCTGGTCTGAATGCTGATGTCCAGCCGCTGACCACAGCTCATCAAGAGTTTGCCTTTTCTCTCTATCCCATTTTGGAAACTTCAGATGATAATTTGGTCTTTTCTCCGTATTCGATTGCGACCTGCCTATCGATGGTGTATGTCGGTGCACGCGGCGATACAGCGACCCAAATGGAAAAAGTATTGCATCTCAACATCGATCGAAAATCGCTAGGCAAAGCGGCGTTTTCACTTGCTCAATCACTCCAACCCAAGAAAAAAGAAGAGAACACCTATCAGTTGAATCTAGCCAACGCGCTATGGATCGATCAACAATCCTTTGTGCTCGCTGATTTCCGCTATGCGATTGAACAACAATTCAAAGCTAAACTCGGCATTCTTAATTTTTCGCAAACGGCCAATGCGGTGGCCACCATCAATAATTGGATCTCGCAGCAAACTCAAGGAAAAATCGATACCCTGTTGATGAGTAATGATATCGATGCCATGACGCGCCTTGTACTCACGAATGCGGTGTATTTCCAGGGAGTTTGGAACCATCCCTTTGATCCTAAAATGACACGAAATGCGACCTTTTATCCAACACCTGAAACGACAACATCCGTCAAAATGATGGCACAGGTACTCTTTGCTCCTTACTATGAAAATGACCTTTTGCAAGCCGTTGCTCTATCTTTTGTGGGAACGACGACAAGCAGCGGAAAATTGGCCTTAGTAATTTTACTTCCTAAGTCTGCAGATAATTTTTCCAATATGGAACAAGCACTTTCTGAATCGTTCGAAGAATGGCTCTCTGCGCTTAAATCTGAACGAGTGGATTTAAAACTTCCTAAATTTCAACTTTCGGCACGATACGATTTAAACGCGCCTTTGAAACAACTCGGCATGGAAGAAGCCTTCGACTCCGATGCAAATTTCACAGGTATTGACGGTTTGCGCGACTTGTATTTGAATAAAGTGGTCCATCAAACATTTTTCGATTTAAATGAAAACGGCGTAACCGCCGCTGCAGCAACTGCAGCATCGATGAATACGACTGCCATCGGTCCACAGCAGCAGCCACCGATTCCCCTATATGTCGATCATCCCTTTTTATTTTTCATCATCGATATGAATTCACATGAAATGCTCTTCATGGGAAAAATGGTAGAGCCGGGCGCATGAACATCGAAAGCTTTGGCATTTCCCACGTCGGTCTTGTTCGAAGTAACAATGAAGATGTATGGATGGCGCTTCCTGAAAAACAATTTTTCATCTTAGCCGATGGGATGGGCGGTCATAACGCCGGAGAGGTTGCAGCGCTTCTAAGTGCGACAAGTCTATGCCAATCGATGAAAACACTCCCCGACTCCATCAGTGTACGCGATGCTTGTCAATTGTTACGACAAGCGATCGTCAAAGCCAATACACTCGTCTTTGAAGAATCTCATCATCGCCCCGAATGGAAGGGAATGGGTACAACACTTTCTTGCTTCATCATTGTCGATAGTTTTTTAGTCTATGCACACGTCGGCGATAGTCGGCTGTATCGTTATCGCGATGAGCTCACGCAATTGACCGAAGATCACTCCCTGCGAGTCAATGCTAAGCCTAAAGAAGCACCCCCTCGCAATGTCATCACACGCGCCATAGGCGCTCATACGAGTATTCTGCCTGATGTCGGTATCATCCCTCTTGTTTCAAAAGATATTTATATGCTTTGCAGCGATGGCCTGTCAGATTGTGTTTCTAAACAAACCTTGTCCCGTCTTTTAGCCTCCTCATTTTCCTTGGAAGAAATCGGTAAAAAACTCGTTGAAACCGCCCTAGAAAAGGGGGGAAATGATAATATTTCTCTCCTTTTAGGGCGAGTTGTATGAAAAATAGGATATATCTCGATAATAATGCGACAACGGGCGTGGATCCGCGCGTCTTAGAAGCCATGCTTCCCGAGCTCGGTTCAACGCCGAATAATCCTTCATCTATCCATTTTTTCGGCCAAGAAGCCAAACGTCGCTTGCAAAACAGTCGCGAGATAATCGCCTCTTATCTCAACGTTAAACCCCATGAAATTCTATTCACCTCGGGTGGAACAGAAGCGATGAATTTGCTGATTCGCGGTTTCTTCCCAAAAGAAATTTCAGGTCATGTGATCACATCCAATGTGGAACACTCTTGTGTGTACAAAACATTGAAATCGCTTGAGGAAAAAGGGCTCGATGTCACTTTTTTGCCGGCAGGTCTGTGGGGCGCTGTGACCGCTGATCAATTTCAAGCCGCCATACGTCCCGATACACGTTTCATCATCTTGAGCGCAGTGAATAATGAAACAGGCGTTAAGCACGATCTTCAAGCAATTGGAGACATTGCACATAAGAACAAAATTCCGCTGATTGTCGATGGTGTGTCGTGGATCGGAAAAGAACCTCTTGAAATTCACGCCGGCGTGGCTGCTATCGGATTTTCAGGACATAAATTCCATGCGCCAAAAGGGATCGGCTTTATCTTCGTACGTTCTTCACTAAAGTTATTTCCCCTATTTCTCGGTGGAGAACAAGAATATCGTCTACGCGCTGGAACGGAAAATCTCCCGGGCATTGTCGGTCTTGCCAAAGCTGTTGAATTGCTTAAATCTGAGCTTCCCACGGCCACAGAGCGCATGGCCCTACTTCGCGATCTTCTCGAGGCGGGTTTAATCGACAAGGCGGGTCCTGTCGTCATCAATGGCGCCGGTCCACGCATCTGTAATACCTGTAATCTCGCGTTTCCTGGGGTTTCCGGTGAAGATCTACTGATCGCCTTGGATATGGCAGGAATCGCCGCTAGTCATGGCTCTGCATGCTCTTCCGGGGCATTAGAACCCTCTCGAGTTTTACTCAATATGGGCCTTCCCCCACAAATCGCCCAGTCATCTATTCGTTTCTCTCTCAGCCGCAATACCGTATGTGAAGAAATCGATCAAACCATCGAAATCGTCACTTCCATTGTTAAAAGATTAAGAAACATTTAAAATAATTAATATCACATGTCATTAATAATAAAATGTTTAATATTGATTATATTAAATTAATAAACTAAAATATAGAGGCTTTATTAAAAAGAAAAGGAATATAAAACAATGTCACAAATAACACCCACACAATCAACAAATACTGTACAACCACCCGTCTCTCAGACGAGTACAAACCCATTAACTGAGCGTGTTTCAAATGCCGCGCAGGTTGCAAATCTTAATTCTTCGACAGCCACTCATACCACAAAAAGACATCGAATAGATCCATCTAGTATATCTTCTCAAACTGCAACTTCACTTTCAACACAAACGCCTGTAATAAGGATTGCTGGAATTCCAGTAAAAATTGAGGCTATTCCAAGCGCGGAACCAGTATATTCTATCTCGCCTGACAGTATGACGACTACAACGACAACTGTCTCGACTACTCCTGTAAATTCCTCCGTGAATATTAATTCAAATGATAATACGCAACCTTCTGCTTCTTCATTAACTTCTATATTTGATCAACCATATGAACCAATCACTGATTCGAGAGGCGAGCAAAGGAAATTTCTTACTAGAATTAAAAGATACATAGAGCAATGCAAATTATGTAAATGGATAACTGTCGCTATTAGTTTTTTAGAAAAAATTACTGGAAAGAATAAATATGGAAATATACAATTCGAATTAATTCGCGAGTTAATAACCCTATACATTGAAACAAGTCAATTTGAAAAAGTCATAGCAGCTTGTAAATCAGCACTAAACACACATACTAATATTCACTTAGACTCTAAGGCTCACTTGTTACTTGATTGTGCTAGAGCTCAGTTTTACTCTAAGAAATTTAAGGAAGCAATCACAACCTGTGAACTAGCATTGAACATGAATAATTTGCCAGTCCCTGATCTTTTTCTCATAGTCAAACGAAATTCGCAGGCAGCGCTAACCAGTTCGAGCACAACTACCACAATACCCTCTAATTCTTTGGTTCAAGGTTCACACAATGCGCGTTCTTTAATTTCCGCGACAGCTGCAAATGCCATGAGCTCGCAATCTAAATTTAGATCTTCAAATGACAATCGAACTGCTCTGATGACTTCTGCCGCTATAAATTCACACTCACTTGTTGCACAAAGCCCAAACCTTACAATTTTGGGCTCAATAGCTTTAGATATTGAGCAAAAACAATACGATAAAGCGATTAGTACTTGTAATACACAGCTAAATTCCAACCTATCGGATACCACCAAATCAAGGATATATTTCGCATTAATAGAGGCTCTATATCTATCTGAGAAATTTGAAGATGCGATTGCAACTTGTAATAAAGCGCTCGAGCTTGAAGGTATTTTTTATGATAATTTCCTCAAGTTTAAAGAAAAAGTTGAAAAGGCGCTTCAACAAACCAAAACACAGGGTGTCACAGCTGTTTCGTCTTTAGTTCAAAGTCAATCCATCTCAAGTACGACTAGCACTACCCCTTCGAATTCTAATGATAATGCCATTTCTGCCATTCCGAATATTTCTTTAATCTTTGCGCAAATACAGGAAACTTTAAAGAACAAGGACTATGGAAAGGCTATAAATATCATAGATAAAGCGCTCAAGGACCCGCAAAATCTCTCAAATGATACAAAAGCCCGGCTTCGCTTACAACTATCGTTGACTTATCAAGAACTTGCTAAAGCTGCTTGTACTGAGGGGCTTTCTTATATTGAAATTGATCCTAAAACAAAGGATCAACTCCAAAATCAATTAAAAGCTCTTACTAGCGGCACTACCACTCAACCTGAGCAAGAACAGATGGAATTCTCGATTCTCTAAAACACTGTACGGACGAGGATCTCTTTGGCACCGAGCAAAGAGGCCTCTTCCACGGTAAGTTCAAACTGATCGATGCGAACTGATTCCCCTTTCGAAGGAGGGTGACCCAATGCTTGAGTCATTAGGTCTTCGAGCGTTTCAGCGTCTTGATAGGTTAAATTAACGTTGAATTGTTTATTGAAGTCTTCCAGGCGCATATCACTGGGAAAACTGCGGTCAACGACGATATGGTAAGCGCGTGGCAGCATTTCTTCAAATGATATCCAATCATCAGAATGTCCAAAAATCTCATCGATGATCTCGTCTAAAGTCAAGACGCCCGTAGCAAGTCCTTTTTCATTGAGCACAATTGCTAAACTTTGGTTATTGCGGCGGAACTGTTTGAGGATTTGCAAAATCGAGCTATTTTCCGTGATGAACCAAGGTTGACGGGCATGTTCTTTAACCCGTTTGTTATCCGGTAGACGGAGGAGATCGCGCGGATAAGCAATTGCCACAATATTTTGTGGACTGCGATGATAGATCGGCAAATAGGGTGAATGTTTATCTTTGACGATATCGCGCACTTCACCCACGCTGCAAAAAGAGGGAACGAGCGTCACATGTGTGAGCGACTGCATCAAGTCTTTAGCCCGTTTATTTTTTAAAGTAAAAATATTGGCGACAATTGTGTTGAATTCCCGTTTGGGCGGAGCTGAGCTCAAGGCTTCATCTCGCTCTTCAATGACATTTTGCAGCTCTTCGCGTGAGAGATACACACCGGCAGCAACCGGTTTACCGATCAAGCGGTTGATCGCGCGGCAGAGCACGTCAAGCGACCAAATCAAGGGCCGCAGCAGTATGGAAAAGAAAAACAGGATCGGAATCCCCCACATAGCGACATGTTCTGCATAGCGGCGTCCAGCGAACATCGGAGCAATCTCAGCGAAAATCAACACGAGGAAAATCTGCGACAACGGCGCCCAGTCGGGACTCAAACCGAGCGAGTCATAAAACCGACGAGCACATTCGGAACCTATGACCAGTGCTGTGTCGACGCCAATCAGCGTGGTACCAAATAACAGGGCGGGATGATGGAGCAAATAGCTGAGCCATTCGGCGCGTTTATTATGTTTGCTTACGTAATATTGCAAACGGACTTTGTTGAACGAGACGCAAGCCATTTCTAGCATGGCAAAAAAGCCTTGCACGATCAGACAGCAAATGATTAACAGCAAAAAAAACTTCCAGGAAGGACTCATGAGCCCTCCTTTTTACGGGTATGTGCTGGCTTTAATTTACGGATGTAGATGCGTCGGACGCGCTTAGAATCCGCTGCCAGGACATGGAATAGAAATCCTTCTGCAGTATATTTTGTTCCGGTTTTAGGAATATCACCGATCCGTTCAGTTAACCAACCGCCGATGGTGACCATGTTATTTTCGCTTGGCAGTGATTGTCCGAAAACCTCTTCAAACTCAGACAGCTCTAATTTACCGCTTGCGATGATCACATCTTCGCCCGACCTTGTGTAGCGACTTTTAGAGTCTCTAGCATCAGCGATCTCACCGATGACTTTTTCGACCAGATCTTCAAGCGCAATCAACCCTGAGATTGAACCATATTCATCGACGACAAGCGCTAGTGATTCTTCTCGGTCGTACATTTGCTTCAAGAGAGCTTCCGCAGAAGTGCCCTCAGGTATAAAAAAGGGCTTTTTGATGAGCGGGAGTATATCAAGGGGTTTTTGCAATTTTTCTCGGTTTAAGAAAAAGGCTTGGCTGGAAATCATACCGACGACATTGTCAAGGCTCTCTTTGCAGACAGGCAGCCGTGAGCATTCTTGGTCGACGAACAGATGAATTAATTTGGATAGGGGCTCTTCCAAATCGTAAAACAATACTTCTTCGCGTGGGCGCATCAACTCCTTGACTTGCGATTCTTGCAAGTTAAGATAGCCGCGCACAAGTTCTGCTTCATCTTCATTCAAAATGCCATAATGGCGTGAAGTTTTGAGCGCATGTTGCAATTCGTCGAACGAGATCTCTTCTTCCGATTTTAAGAAAAAAAACATCAGCCGTGAAATTACGCTAGTAATTGCGATGAGTAATCGGCGGATCGGTAAAAAAAAGCGTTGCGCGGCATTTAAAAAAGGCGCGACCCGATAGGAAATAGCAGCGTTATGAGCCATTCCGATCGATTTAGGTACTACCTCGCCGAACACAAGTGTCAAAGCAAGTGGAACGGCAATCGTCAATGTCCAACCCGCTAGGTCGCCAAAAATGCTGGAAGTGACGTTCTGGATCAAAATATTGACGATGGTGTTTAGCATGATGATAGTCACCAGCAAATCTCTTGGAGAAGATAAGAGTTTATACACCAGTCTTTTGCGCCAATCAGCGTCATTTTTGAACGCTTTGACCTTCATTGAAGAAAGAGAAAATAATGAAACTTCTGAAGAAGAAAAAAAACCGGAGCAGAATAAAAACGCCAGCAAAGCCAAGATCTGCACAGTGAGCATCATGTCACTTGCTCTCTCCGTCGCCGGAGAAGTAAACTTTTAACTGCCCTTCTGGAACAAGCCCTAAACCTTTCATCAAGGTGAGCTGGATCCAAGCGGGATCACTTTGGCTGTTGATCTGTAGCAGCAAATCGTCTTTTTCTTGAATAAGAGAATCCTTCTCCTGCTCGAGGAACGCAATTTGCCGATCCAAAGAAGCCACTACGGCTTCTTTGCGCTGTGCGGCTTGCATGTAGACCGCCCCGCAAAGAACAATAAACAGCACCACCCATCCACTTTGGATGAGACTCTTTTTTTTGCGCGAGCGGTTAGTATCCGTGTAACTCATAGGGTCCTTATTTCTGATACTCAAGGATTTTCTCATTTTTGTAAATAGTCACACTCACGCGACAGGGACAAAAGAATTAAAAAAAATGTTTTAAAACTAGTGTGATCTGCAAGATGCCAATATAGACATGTCGGATGACATGCGGCACGCCCATGTCTCCCGCGACCTCCTTGCGCCTCATCTCACTTCGCCAAATCGCGTGCTCGAAGGCGGAGTGTACGCAGTACTACCCCGCCCGCGCTTTCGCGCTCTTCTGCGCTGCGATTTTGCTTTGTGATCTGAATCGTTGGGCTGCTCGTGCGCTCATTCCCGTCGGGCTTCGCCTTATCGACGGGTCCCTTTCGCGTCATCTCGCAGAGCCACTTTCAATGGTTAAAACGTTGCAACTTTGAATGATCGATTTCTAAGTAGTCTAATTGACATATTGAGGCGCTCCTACTCACGTGCAAAAACCTATATTCACTCATACTATTGCTTAACCAATCCAGAATTTAGATCATCATGCTTAGAAATGTTTTTTCATGATTTTTTTTTAATTCCAAAAGACTGGTTCTGCGAGACGACGCGAAAGGGACCCGTCGATAAGGCGAAGCCCGACGGGAATGAGCGCACGAGCAGCCGAACGACTCAGATCACAAAGCAAAATCGCAGCGCAGAAGAGCACGAAAGTGCGGGCGGAGTAGTACTGCGTACACTCCGCCTTCGAGCACGCGATTTGGCGAAGTGAGATGAGGCGCAAGGAGGTCGCGGGAGACATGGGCGTGCCGCATGTCATCCGACATGTCTATATTGACCTATTCAAGATTTTTGACTACTTGGAACCCCATCTCATGCTACAGGGAGAGTGATTTTCATTTGACGCATGTATTTGCCTCCGCGATCAGCATACGATGTTTCGCAGGCTTCGGCTCCGCGATAAAATAGCACTTGAGCTAAACCTTCATTGGCATAGATCTTTGCTGGCAGTGGTGTTGTATTGGAAATTTCTAGAGTTACGAATCCTTCCCATTCCGGTTCAAAAGGGGTCACATTGACGATGATCCCACATCTAGCGTAGGTCGATTTACCGATGCAGATGGTTAGCACATCGCGCGGAATACGAAAATATTCGACGCTGCGAGCAAGTGCGAATGAATTCGGCGGGATAATGCACTCGTCACCTTCGACATGGACGAAGGCATTTTCGTTAAAATTTTTAGGATCGACAAGTGAATTATTTAAATTGGTAAAAACTTTAAATTCATGGGCTACGCGCAAATCGTAACCATAGCTGGAAAGGCCGTAACTGATGACTTTCTTTCCATCGACAAAACGGACTTGACCATCGACAAACGGCTCGATCATACCGGTTTCTTGCGCCATTTGCCGGATCCAACGATCAGATTGTAGAGACATATATAGCTCCTCAGGATATATACAATAGATATAGCGCGTGAAATCGATTTCTTGCTAGAGTTTTCAATTATGGACGAGACGTTTATTGAATCTTCTTGGACCAAACCGGACGAACCGTTTGAGGTTCCTCTACGTCCTCAATCTTTGCAGGATTTTGTCGGTCAAGACAGCATCCGCGAGCGTTTAGAAGTTTTTATGGCAGCAGCCAAACAGCGTGGCGAAGCGCTCGGTCATTGCCTATTTCATGGGCCGCCCGGTCTGGGAAAAACAACCTTGGCAAATATCATCGCTAAAACGATGGGCACTCAGCTCGTAGTGACCTCGGGGCCCGTGATTGAAAAAGCGGGCGATTTAGCTGGGATTTTGACCAATCTCAAAGAAGGAGATGTGCTTTTCATCGATGAAATCCATCGTCTGAATCGCGCTGTTGAAGAATATCTCTATCCGGCAATTGAAGATTTTAAATTGGATTTGCTCATTGACTCTGGACCCGCTGCGCGCAGTGTTCAGGTCAAATTAAATCGCTTTACGCTTATCGGCGCCACGACGCGTTCCGGATTGCTCAGTAGCCCGCTTCGTTCGCGTTTCTCGCTGAATTTAAGACTCGATTATTATTCCCCCGACTATTTGGAAAAGATTTTACAGCGTTCGGCTCAGCTGTTGGGTGTTTCCTGTTTGCAGGATGGGGCGCTAGCGATCGCTGAACGCGCACGCGGCACACCGCGCATTGCTAACAATTTACTGCGTTGGGTACGCGATGTCGCTCAAATTAAACAGTATTCTCAGATCGATCGACAAACAGCCCATCTCGCACTCGATATGCTGGCCATCGATCACCGCGGGCTGGATGACATGGATAAACGGATTTTAAGTGTGATCATCGATCACTATCGCGGTGGACCGGTAGGCCTAAGTACTCTTGCTGTAGCTTTGTCAGAAGAAGCCCATACTTTAGAAGAAGTATACGAGCCGTATTTGATCATGCAAGGCTTTCTCAAACGCACACCGCGTGGCCGCGAAGTTACCCACTTAAGTTATGAACATTTAGGGCGCCCAGCGCCTATTAAAATTAATCATGGAGAGTTGTTATGAAACCTGTTAAATTTCTCATCGCCGCCTCGCTCGTGGCTTGCTCTTTTGCCCCGGCGTGTCTATTGGCGTCGGGAATTGAGATTCCAACCGATGTCTCGCAAAAAGAAAAACCAGCGACGATCAAAATATTGATCGCTAAACAAAAGTCAAAGATCGTCCTCGAAGCTAAAGGAGCACATCACGTCTATAATCCCCAAAATGAATATCTGCTCTCTTCTAGTCCAATTTCTCATCGCCGTACTATGACCAGCAGTGAAAACGGTTTGAAATGGGGTGAATTGCTCCCAGGTTTATTTCAAATGCGTCTCGTACCGAGCAATGCGCAAAGCACGATCCTCGTCGATGGTATCGAGTATCGTGGGTGCGTTGAAGTGTACGATTTTCACGGTAAACTCTACGTCGTCAATGAAGTCGATATCGAGCGTTATCTAAAATCGATTCTCACTTCACAATTCACTCAAGAAATGGATGAAGAAGTCATGGACGCCGTCGCCATCGCAGCGCGAACCAATGCCTATTTTCTCGCAAATAGCAAATTAGCTGCGCCCTGGCATGTCGAGGCACAAGAAGTAGGCTACCAAGGCTATGCGGTTACCTTGCAAAATCTGCATGTCGATCGCGCAGTGAACAATACGCGTCACATGGTACTCACCTATCAAGGAGAACCCTTCCCCACGACATGGACCAAAGATAGTGCCGGCAAAACGGCGAATTTCGCTTCAATCTATCGCAAAGATGTCGAAACACCCAAAGGTGTTGAAGCCCCTTTTGCAGCCTATGAACGCGATCATCGCGCTTGGAGTTTTTCGATCTCAAAGCACGATTTAGCAAAAGCTTTAGGCGCGGCTCGCGTCAATGCCTTTGATCTATATCAAGATAAAAAATCGCAAAGAGTTTACGGCGCTCGCGTCAAAGATGGCGGCGAAATGCGCCAATTCGATTTTACAAAACTGCAAAAAGCGCTGGGCGCTACAAAGCTAAAGAGCAACGATTTTAACATCGTCGTTCAAGGTGACCAAATCATCTTTAAAGGCTTTGGTGAAGGGTCTGGCGTTGGCCTCTGTTTATTCAGTGCCAGTGCGATGGCCGACAAGGGTGAAAAAGCACCGAACATCCTCTCTGCTTTTTATCCGGGGACTCAATTGGAAAACATCCGCGCTTTTGAAAATAAAGATAGCGACGTGAATTCTGAGTATTCCCTGTATAACTCTCAGTGACATTCTTATCGTGCCCGTGCCCGCGTGCGTGTGCCCGCGCCCGATTCTTTTCTCTGTGGTGTTTTAGCTCTGTGGTGAAATTTTACCACGGAGGTAGGAAACCACAGAGGGGAACGCGTACGTAAAAAGCTAGAAGATCGGGCACGATTAAAAAGAATATTTACACTTAGATATTGATATTGTTCGCAAAACTAAATTTTGCTATGATGCTCGTTTTGCCGGGGACCCCATAGAACGGCACGATCCGAACCAGGTCAGGACCGGAAGGTAGCAGCCTTAAGGATGCAGTGCTGTGCTGTGAGTCATCTCCGGCTTTTTTTTACCCAAAAATCCTTCGGTCCGTGCTCTCCGTGGTTATTTCACCTAAAAGCTAACCGTAAAGCCTGTATATAAGCCGTGAATGATGGCAGTACCATCTGTGCGATGTTTGGTCGTATTCGACTTTTTATTGATTTGCTCTGGTGCTAAAGCAAGGCCAGAGAAAAAGATCATATCATAACCCAAATGAATGTTTAACCAACTCGCCAGATTAAAACCGATTTGTGCTGCGACATCGGCAAATACACCCACCTGCGTTTTATGCTTCTCCCCTTCACTTAATTTAACCTGATTATTGCTATCTCTAACGACTGAATTGGTCTTGGTCCAGTCGACCATAAATCCAACCTTTGCCAGGACATCCCAAGTGAGCCAGCGCATCGGATTTACCTGAAGATCGAGACCTACCTGTATGGCTCCGATGTGGTTTTTAGTATGGAGGTGGTATGTGCTTCTATCAGGGGGTTTGACCATCGTTATTTGAAATGTTTCATAGAGATGAAAATAGCGCAATCCTGCGATGCCAGACAGAGCAAAATAGTCGACATTGCGCGGTGTGAAATGATCCCAATAATTGAGTTCCGCATCCCAAAAATTGCTTTTATACACGCCAATAGCTTCACTAGCATTGGCAAAATCTTGAACAAAATCGACATTTTTAAAGGGAAAACTCAAGCTTTGATCCCCATGATCAACTTTTCGAGCCGTCCATTCTGAAACCCAGAGAAAATTCCCCTCTAAGCTTAAGCGTGGATTAGGCATATAAGATAGCCCGACACGATAGCCTGGCTCATATTCGAAATCATTGACTAATTGTTTGGAATTCATGACCTCGAAATTCGGACACCGGTTGTCGCATTGGGTTTTGTTAGCGTCTTTGACAATTGTGTGATTATGGATCTCGCTGCGGCGCATATACACGAACTCACCCAGCACCGACCAATGGTGATTAAAATGATAATTTTCACTTGATAGGGGCAGAGAGCCACATAGGAGCCCAGCCAATAATAAAGGACGTACGCCACAGGTCAGACGCATTCTTTTCCACCTTTCCCAATCGATGTTAAACAGCTTAAAAAAGTCCCTAAAAAGAGTATAGAGAAATTTGAAAATCCACCCCTGTTAAATTAAAAGTTTACAAGACAATGGACAGTTTTATAGCTGGAAAAATTTAAATTACGTTGAGAATTAAATTTTAAAAGTTATAAAAAAACGGCTCAGAAAAATTTTACTACACACAAATCTTAATTAAATTAAATTATCAAATTGAAGAATTAATGAAATACAAGTAAACTAATATGCAACTAATAATAAATAAAAGAAGCATTTAATTATGGTCGTTAAAATTAATGGTGCTACACCACCACCTCCGCCGCCTCCTCCTCCATCGGGTCTTATGGGAAAGATGTGGAACGGTGCCTCTAAATTGTGGCAAGGATCGACTTGGGCCAATGCTAAAGCAGCGCCAGGAGCCATTCTTGGATACACCTGGAGTCACGGAATTCAACAACCGTTTTTATCGCCTATAGGCGGCGTAATCTCCTCCGGAACAAAAGAAACTTTATCGCAAGCTCTTTTAGGTCAACCTTCGAAAGAATTACTTGAATTACAGGGGCTTCTCGTCAAGCTCAGCACTACACCGGATTTATTCACACAAGAAGACATTGTACAAGTGGACAAACAGTTGCAGCTTCTTGCAAAGGAAGATTGGAAACTGCTCAAACAGATGGCCCCTAAACTTCCTGAAGAAGCTGGCCTGCTTTTTAAAGGAATAGAGGGCTTTTTTCATCATTTTGCTACGTCAACATCAGCTTCCGCATTAAATGACTTTAAAGCCTCACTTCAAGTA
The DNA here is from genome assembly GCA_963839895.1 of uncultured Verrucomicrobiae bacterium. Taxonomy (GTDB): domain Bacteria; phylum Chlamydiota; class Chlamydiia; order Chlamydiales; family Rhabdochlamydiaceae; genus CAJCIW01. The sequence continues at coordinate 433,580 of CAWIWQ010000001.1, read as the reverse complement.
CAGGAAAACACAGTCTATCTTCAGGAATTTCAAGCTCTTTTCGAGATGATTTTAAATGAAAATCAAGGCGCGTTTTTGCAGGCGATGCACTACCTCAATGAAGCGCTCCCTGAATTAATCGACAAGTTAAAGCCGCAAATCGTTGGGTCAGACACGAGTATTCTCAGCAGCGTGAAGAAAGAGATCGATAAATACTTAATGGACGTCGATCACGGACTTGTTCCCAAAATTAAAACGGAATTTCTCGGGGAAAATGGCCTCTTCATTAAAGCCCTTGATATCGTGCAATCACGTATGACAGCCATGCGCGATGATTGGGACAATTGGATGAACAAAAAGGCCAATAAGTTGCTGTCTGAGGCTTATAAGAAATTGAAAGAATTACATTCAGTGATTGTCGCAAAAGATCTTCGTGAGATAAAAAAATTAAGTCCCGAAGCAGAAGAAGCCTTAACCCAGCTGTTTAAAGAAGACAAAAAAATATTCACGTCAAAGCCTTTCTCAGGACCGGATCGATTAGAGATCAATAAATTAATCGGTCAATTGCCCGAGTATTACGGATCGACACCTCCCGACCCTGCGCAAATGCTCACTGCTGTGCAAGCCAATCTTGACATTCTCGAGAGTTATTGCAACCATTACAACGGATTTCTTGCACGCACAGGAGCAACTTTAGAAGATACATTGACCGAGTCTGTGCTTAAACCGATCACAAAAACTATGCAAGAGCTTCCCAAAAAGATGTTTGAAGGTCTCGCGAGCTTTTTCCCCACATTAGATTCCCCTTCTCAACCCGGTGAAGGAACGCTGTCCCAGTTTTTGTCCTATGGGGCTAGTCTCCTTGAAAAAGGGGTAAATTCCCCCTACGCGCTTTCCTCATTTTCTTCTTTATTGTTAGTGGGATTAAAACAAGCCTTAAAAAAAATGGATCCTCATTCTGAAGCCTTAAAGGGCCCAAGACAAGCTCTAATCGACATCATCCATCATATTGAAAATCCTCAATCGATTACGGTCGAAGGACTCACGGCTGAACAGATAGCCAAAATCAAACGAGAAGACCCTGATGCATTTGACGCTGCGGGAAATCCGCTTAAACCTTATGAAGTTCTGTGCAACCGTCTAAAACGTGCCGCCGATGTCATGAGCCCTTTTAGAATTTATATCAACGGGTTCCTCGTTCCTAATCTCCTCGCCAAAACAGAAGGCACTGATGGCAATGTCGCTGAAGCATTCCTGGATAATGTCAATTCTCTAAGAGAAACGGTGACAGCTAAAAAACCCACTCCCAAAGAAAATGTGAATTGGGAAAAGAAAGCCAAAGATGAAAAGGATAAATTAATCCGAAACACAGCCAATTATTTAATGATCAAATACATTTATGAAGATGTATGCGGTCTACAACCCGATCACGATCAGATTTATTTAGAATGGATGAAAGAATCGAATGCTAAGGAAGCAAATGCCAAAGAAGACCCTACTGAAGCTGTGACCCAAGAAAAGTTGGAAAAGCTCGTCTTCAAAAAACTCGAAGAAAAAAAAGTCGGTACCCTTAAAATCTTATGGGCTAAATTTTTATATCTATTCGTTTACGGAAATATCATCAAAAAATACGTCGCAAAAGCCAGCACGGTCTACTTCGATGAAATTTTCAACTACATCAAAGATCACAAAGGTGAAGATTTTGAAACCTTGCGCAATCAATTGACCAAAAATTGCACCCGTTATCTCGTCATTTTAGGGGGTGCTTATCGAAGAATTGCTAAGTCTGAAGAGACAGGCCTTCCTGAAGAAATGTTGAAAAAAGAATTGGAAAAACCGGAATCTAATTTAGAGTTCGATACAAAACAGCTCTATTTACAATTTGCGCAAAATGCGATTAAAAAAACCATGGGCTCCGGCTTCCTTATCATGGGCTGCAAAAAAGGTTCTCGGCGATCCAGAAATGCTCGTCCGCCAACTCGTCGATCAAGGTACAGGAGCATTGAAGGATAACAATGGATATACTCACGCTTTAAATACAGTGATTCGGGAGCAACTGGAAGAAATCTGGCAAATGCTTCAAGAAGAACAGGCTAATAGACAAAATCCGACATCTCCTAGTTCCGATGCAAATCTTTCTCAAGCTCGTAAAGATGAACTTAAAGCTCTCGTTAAAAACCTGTTTGAGATTTTGAATAAATCAAAATGCGATACTCTCGATGAATTGCGCGCTTTAATCGAAGGGAAATCGATTGGCGCAAAGGTCAACAAAGCCATCGATGATGTCTTTATCGAAGAGGTTATTGAAAAGATCACTAATATCATCGCGGTTGCCATTCAATCGCTCATAAAAGAAGACCAGTTGCAAAAACTCGCTTATAAATTTGCATACCTAGCTAATTGCTCATATGAAGTCGGGGAGCCCATCACTAAAAAGCAAATGAAAGACGAAGAGCATAGGATCGAAGAGTTATGCGGACAAATTTTACAGACATCTATCGAAACAGCTGTTGCGGAACAATTCGATTTTACCGGCAAAAAACAGTTAGAAGAGGCCAATAGGTATATTCAAGGAATCCAGACGCGCTCGACAGAGTTTTTTCAAAAGACAAAAAAGAATTTAGAAGATCTTTCTGCTCCCGGAGTCGATTTTAATTCAAAAGACATCAAAAATACGATGAAGACCGTCTTCGATGCGACCTTAGCTTATGAATCCCAATCTTCAGCCGATAACTTCCGTGTGAAAGGTTCCCAATTGAATTCTGATGATAAGAGTGCCGTTGGCAAACGTTTTCTCTTACTCGATCAAAAATCTAAAGAGCTCGTTCAAGATGTCGTCTCAATGAGACGTAATGTCAATATAGTCGAGCAAATGAAGACCATCGATTCTCAATTAAATGGAATTAAAAATGTTATGCAGAACATTTCCTTATCGATCGCGAGGACCGGAGGAGCGACGGAATTAGATTTCAAAAACTGTAATAGTCAGATTGAAACTTTCGAAAAACATCTCAGCGAATTTAAGCAAATGGGTGAAGATACAGAACAAACTCCAGGAGAAACACCCGCTACACTGCAAGATCATTTTGCTGAATTACATCGAGCTCTCAAGGCCCGAGAATTCAGCGAGAAACTGTCTCAAGCTGATTCCCTTGTATTGCAGGTGGCTAATGAGAAAAAGCAACGACTGGCAAATGCAATTACTCAAGAACAATTCCAAGCCACCATAGAAAAGCTCAAGACTGAACTGAAAGCTGCTTTCATAGATAAAGCTCTCAAACAATTAACTGAAAAACTCGAAATGCTTGAACAAGCGACGACAGCTGAGCAAGTCGATGCCGCTTATCGCAATTTCATAGAATCAAAACTAGTAGAGAATCCGATAAAAGATTTTAGTGCCGAAATCACCGCTTTAGGAAAAATTATCTCCCTGCAAAAATCCGTTCTGGCGAATGCAGTTCTCGATATCACACAAGATTCTAAAATGCGTGACTTTTATACAGAAATTAATACGCCCACAAGCCTATTAATGCTGCTTTCTCAGGAGAAAAAACAGCATTTAAACGCTTTTGTTGCTCCTGCTGAATTAAAAGTTAAACTGATGACCTTAAAACAGCAAATACAACAAACCTTCAAAGACGATAACATCGTCTCGCAACTCTCAGCAGCACTGCAAGCATTAGACACGGCAACTCTTCCCGAACAAATAGACACTGCCCGCATTCAGTTCCTAAACGTCGTTTCACAAGTATTTATTCAATCTAATGTAGAAGCAATAAAACAGCGTTATCAAATCGCAAAAGGTGTGATCGAGCAAGCAATTAACGAATCCCATTTGTTAGATGCAAACATTGGTGTGACAGCTCAAGCGGGAATTCGCAGTGCGATCGCTCAGGCACGCACCCATTTACAAAGCTTCGAAACTTGGGAAAAAGAGAACATCAAAGAAATCCCCTCCATTAGCTTTTCAACGAGCACTATGAAAGGCTTACAAGATTGGGCAACAGGCTGGGCAACAGGACTCGTCTATAGCCGTATCAACGAACGCCTGGATGGCTTGATGAAGTTATTACGACGAGAAGAAACCTATCGCTACGGCATACTCAACCATCTAGTCCTCATCCCCTACATCCAAGAAATACAAAACCCCTCCAAACCCGTCCGCAAAAAAGCCATTACTGTTTAATCGGGAATCGGTGTTTGCAAGTTCAAGTGATCAAGGTTGAAGAAGGTCTCGATAGACATGTCGAAAACACGTCCTTTGGCGTGTTTTCCGCTGCTTTCTTGAGCTGACTCTGGCTTTGATCAATCGCGTCCTCGGCGTTCGCCTTGCGCAGCAATGCTCTTCACGCCTGCGGTGCGATTGCAACTGTGCCAGAGCAGCCGCGGGCTGTGATGAGCACTCCTTCCCGCTTCAAGGAAGCGGGTCCCAAGTCGTGTCCTCATCACAGGACCATATTTAAAAACATCTTTAAGACGGCTTTGAATTCTCAAATTAGTCCTGCGAGAGGACGCAAGCAGGGACACAAAACTTGTTTTGGGAATGCGCACAAGACTCCCGACGGAGGATCGATTTGGCACAGCGGATTGAAGCTCAAGAAAGCAGCGGAAAACATGGCATAAGCGCATGTTTTCGACATGTCTATAATCGACGGAGAAAAACTTTACCCAAAATTCTGTTTAAATTGTTTTTCCCAGAATTTTATTTGAGGCGATCTAACGAACGTCTTAAGGCGCTTTCGGCGTCTATGCCGCTGGATTCGGCGCGCTGTATGAGGTCGAGAAATTGCTGGCCAATCTCCTCTTCGGACGTAAGGGGAAAATCTTGTTGGGGAGAAGAACTTGAACGTTTGATCCTCTTGAGGATTTTTTGGGCTCTCATCAGGGTGGGTAATGTAGCAGGAATCCCTTCATGAAGATTCGAAGGTTTGCCTTCGGCGGCTTTGATTTTTTCCCAATTTTTTTCGATTTCTTCTGTGTTTTTTACTTTTAAATCGCCAAACACATGCGGATGACGGCGGATTAATTTTTCTTTAATTGAGTTGATGATATCTTCCAGGGTAAATCGATCTGTTTTCTCGGCTAATTTTCCGTAAAAGATTATGGTGTAGAGCAAATCGCCGAGCTCTTCGATCATTTTGTCATCATCATCAGCATCTACCGCTTCGATCACCTCGTGCGCTTCTTCCAAAACATAGGGTTGTAAACTGGCGAATGTTTGCTTCTGATCCCAAGGACAACCATTCGGTCCCAACAGTTCTTCAGCTACGCGCACAAGTGAATCAAACGGATCCATCGCTCTCCAATTTTTCAGCAAATTTTAAATTATTGACGACAATAAAAAAAAGCAGAAAACTCTTTAGTTCATTTTCATTTGGAGGTCTTTGTGACTACTTCTGCTACCCCACCGGCCGGCTCTCAATCAGGTTATTTACAAAGTTTGAGCAGTACACTATCTAGTTATATGCCTTCTTGCCTCCTTTATTTGGGGATCCCAAGAGCGGGTTTACCAGTGCCTGGTACTGGTACAGTAAGCACGATTTCATCGGCTCCTGCAGCATCAACGTCACCTTCTCCAGCGCCAGCGGCGCCAGCTCCTGCGGGTGGGACTCCTGGTTAGGATCTTATGTAGCGGGAACAGCGGAAGAAACAGCGGTGAGACTTGGCACACTTTACAACACCCATCGAACTGAAATCACTCAAAGCATCAGAGATGTCTTGAACAATGCCCTGCTTCATCGGACACCTGAAAGATATACTCAGCTGCTGCAAAACATACGCAATTTTATCGCTCACCCCTCCGAAGCACAATTGGTGACGATAAAATCTTTACTCGATCAATTAACTGAAGCTGAAATTCGTCGGCTCATGCCTGCGATGAGCACGGCCGATGTCCAAAATTTGGTGACGTTAAGGGCCTTTCTGAATGCTCCGTACGACTCTGTTGCTATAACGACACGATTTGGCACGGCAGAAACAGCTCTTGTCGCTCTCTTGAATCATGAAGGGGTAATCACAGAATTGATGCATACCTTCACGCAAAATCTCGCTGATCCAAACGGACCGTTGCAAGTACTCAGGCGTAGTCTAAACTCACGCGCTGAGGTTAGTTTACGGGAGAGCAAGACTGCTATGGAGGCTTATCGCGCTCGGTCTTCGAGGCAATGCTAACGCTAGTAGAACTAAGAGTCTTATGGCAAAATCTACATGCGAAATTATCACTTCTGTGCGGACGCCCTGAACTTGTACCGCAAATCACTCCTGCAGCAGTGGGGACGACTCAATTTGTTTAATCGCGGTATTCAAGTGTTGATCAATAGACCTGAAATTTGCCCTCCACATGCTAATCTCTTAAGGGAAATAACTCCTTTTGAGGAGATGTTGACGCGCAGCTTTAATGCGCAAAGAGGAATCGTTGAAGAAACGGTGGATATTCTACAAGATGGCATTCGACAAGCGGTGGCACAGGTCGTTCCTCTGCCGAGCATGATGCTGCAGAACATCACTGGCGGCAGCGCATCAGCTGCGGTTCCCGCTGCAGGGGGAACTCCAGGTATTCCCGGTGCTCCAGGCGCTGCTGGTGTCGCTTCTCTTTTGAATTTAGATACGATTCTAACGCAAGGAAGACAACTTCTCGATTCGGTTTTAGCTTCGATGGGCAACGCTGCTTCTCAGCATGCCATTAGCGGTTTTTCGATGATGATGAACTACGTCTTCATCATGTTCCGGGATCACATTGACCCAGAACATCAGCACCTGCTCAATACGATTAATCCGATGATTCAACGACTGCAAACCGCTCGCGATCAAAGCTCTTGGACAGAACTCACAACAGCGCTACGCGAAGCGTTTCGCTTTATTCAAGAACATCAGGTGTATTTGCAGGGGCTTCGTTTACCCTTAAATCCCGTACGAGCGCGCTCATCGGCCATCCCCGACTTTTTACAAACGATCAGCCAACATCAAAACGCCCTCCAATCCCCGGAACAACGAGCTCCTCAAGTCATTACTAGTTCAATGATCGAACAACAGGAAACTTTGCTTAAGGCCAAATGTGCTACCTATCTTCCTGTTATGTTTGTCGGCGAAAAGATCTGCGGGTTAAAAGGAGATGAGGCTTTTTATGCGGAAATTTTTAAAACGTCAGCGACTTCTGTTGATGATCCCATGACACTATTTCGCGAACGCTTTTTTAAAGCAATCGATACCGCTGATATAAATGGGCTTAAAAAATGGTTTGCCAAAAGGATCTTTAATCTCAGTATCTCTCTTTCTTCTTTCTATGTTTCTTCAATGCTCAGCGGAGTGCTCAAAGCCGCACATGAGCTGTTTAAACCGGGAGCGCAACAACCTCGTGAAGAGTTCTTAGTCAAACTCGCACGCAATTGGTTGGCGGTAACTAGCGGGGCCTATAATTCTGTTGCAAGTATGCCTGCAACAGAGGCTCGAGATTTCAATGCGATGATGGAACAGGCGATTCAAGATCCAAAACGCAATGGTGGTTTAAAGCAAAATGAGCTATTTTCTGCCGCAGCTAAAACAGCAATCGATGCCTTTGGTCCAAAAATTAGATGGAATGAAAAAATCACGCGTTATTTCATCGCTTCTGAAATCCCCGTCGTCTCATCGATGTATTTTTTAAATCCCGTGGTGCGTTTGCTCAACAGATTTTGTAGTTTATGCCTAAAATCCATTGTGTTTGTACCGCAATGGATCGGCAATCAGATTTTACAAGGGGGAGCAAAACTCGCAGTCAGCTATAACCCGTTTATAAAGACCTATTCTGAACAAATCATGACCTCGATTCGTAGAGACACTCCTACTTCTTACGCCGTGCAAAAGATGACGTATCAACAATTGCAAAAAATCCTCGCCTTGCTTCAAAGCAGTTTAAATGCCGAACCAGGTAGTGAAAATGATTTACTCAGCCGCGATTCACGAGTCAAAAAAACGGAAATCTCAGGTCTTGTTGAATATGTTTTAGAGGTGCTAAATAAGAGCAAATATCGCACTCAAGATCGTCTTCAAAACTATTTACAGGGTCGTGCACCGATTCTCCATAAAATGGGCCAGGAACTCGAAGAGGCTGCCCTACCCGAAATTATGGAAACGGCCGTCACGACAATTTCTGTTGCGATCAATGCGTTAACCACAGAAGAAGGAATGCGTGAAGTCTTTTATAATTCATTAGGAGTTGCAATTAACACCTTTGATGTTCAGCCACCTATCCCTCCTCAAGATCACGCGGCTGTTTCAAAAGGAATCGAAGAACTCACCGATCAAATTCTAGAATCTGCCATTTTTAATGCGCTTGAAAAAGTATTCGATTTTACCAATACAAAACAGAGAAATGGCATCAACCTTTTTTTCCGCTCACTTAAAAACCAGACTCAAACCTTCGCAAATACAATTGAACAAAACGCGCAAGAAATTTTGCAGGGTGCGCAAGTAAATTCTGCTTCCAAAATTTCTGATATGGTCAAAGAGTCGTTGGAATACCATCGCCGCCGAGTCGAAGAACTGGGAAAAGCAGAAGGCAATCGCTTCTTTCACACTGAGACAAAGTACAAGCTCAATGAACTTTCCAAAAATATGCTGCCCCATTGTACGGCTCTGGCTGAGCCCCTCAATCGCTTAAAAAATCTATCCGACGAACGGACCAATCAGGAGAAAATCCTCCATCCGATTTTAGCTTGTCATCAAATCAATCGCTCGATCCATGAGAAAATTCAAAGAACCGAATTCTCCTCTGATGATTTGGCCTATTGTAAAGTTCAAATTGCCTTAATGCAAACCCATTTAGAGACGTTAAAGCAAAATCGCTGTCCGTCAGCATTCACCGATCTACTTGGGAATCAATGTCAAGAGCTTACGACTTCTTTGGAAACCCTAGACAAGTTGCAAAAAACAAAACCGCTACTATTTGCCGTCGACTCACTGATTGTAAAACTCAAAGAAGAGAAATTAGTGAGACTCGGAAATTCTCCTTCCCCATTGTTACGTCTATCAGAAAAAGAGATGTGCAACATCACTAAAGCCCTCCCCTTTGAAGATCAAAAAGAACTGTTAAATCAAAAACTCCTTTATTTGATGCTTGCGCATACCGAAGAAGGTGTAAGAGAAGCCGCAGCCCAATTTCGTGCAACATATCTGCAAATCGTACAGAAAAACGATGTTGATTATGTGCAATACACTTTAAGACTACGCGCTACTAATGATGTTTCGTATACTCGATTGCTGCAATCGATCCAAGAATCATCAAGCCGCTATGCTCAAAATAAACTTGCCATCGAAGCCGATCTGAGAGAAGTCGTCACCAAATCTCGACAGCTCAATCAATTTGTCCAAGGACAAAACGAAATTTCTCTATTCAATCTGTTCGCCTTTGATATGCATTGGATACAAGAAACAACGAAAAACATTGCCTTTAATCGCGCTAAAGCTAAGTGCGAAGAATTACGCCGCACCATGTATCAACGTCCTATCTTAATCGGTGCTCTCAACCAAGGATTGTTCAGCTTTTTGCAAGGTTTTGGCCCACAACACTTAAAAATTCGAACTTAATTTATGCCCATGGAAAAACAATTCACTGCCACTGTGTACATCATAGAAAACGATAAAGTGCTGTTGCTCTTTCATCCTAAACATCGTAAGTGGCTCCCACCGGGAGGACATTTAGAGCAAAATGAAATCCCCCCAGAAGCGGCCATTCGCGAAGCATTAGAAGAAACGGGTCTGCATATTGAATTGATCAAGGACGAACATGTGTGGATCTCCCGCTTTAACGCGGTCAGTTTTGTGCGTCCTTGGCTTTGCTTATTAGAATATATGCCACCCCATGGCAATCAAAGCGCTCATCAACATGTCGATTTCATCTATCTTGGGCGCCCTATTGGAGGTGCGATCACCGAAGAACATCAACGCTGCAACGCGATTCGCTGGCTTACTTTAGAAGAAGTATTAGCGTTCAAGCCCGATGAGGACATCTTTGCCGAAACTCAAACAACCCTCGCCCAGATTTTTAAAGAGCTTGCAGATGTCTCCCGGATTTATTAAATTATGTTTTTTAGGTGGCAAAATGAAATCCATTTGGCTCTGTTATGTTTTACCTCCCGTAGCCGTTTTGCTTGTTGCATTTGGTTATGATCAATCAACGGGTAAAAATACCTTGTGTAAACAACAATACGCTCTTTGCACATCAGCCCGTTGTATCCCACAACCGGACGATCCGACAAAAGCCATTTGTTTGTGCGATGTCGAAGAAGGAGCGAGTATGAGTACAGTGCCTTGCAATACATTGCGCCCTAGCACCGATGAAAATGGACTTCGTACGATTTATTCGACCTTTTCGCTCAAACAATTCACGCAAGGCAAACGAAGCATGAAGTGTCCCGATGGAACACCCTGGACCTGGTGCTTGAACAAACGCTGTACAGTAGATCCTGCCAATCCTCAAAGAGCGATTTGTATCTGTGATGTGAAGCGAACGGGTGAATGGACCACGCTCGGTGGCAATTGCAATACTGCGACGTGTGAAACAAGCTATTGGTCGGGAGCTACCCTTGACGATTCAAATCAAGGCAATGCCTTTTTGACCAAAGCTCTTGGCCTCGATCAATCTCCAGCAAAATGGTGCCCCGCGGTTTCCCCATGAAATGGCTTCGTCATTTGGTACCCGTACTTGGGGTCTTTGCTTTAGCTGCACTTTTCCTAAATCTTCCAGAAACGCCAAATATTTTACATTTTTGCAAATCATGTGCCTCTTCTGCTACTCCTTATCTCTCCTTGATCGGAGCGGGTTATTTTGCAGTTCTCATCGCAGTTTCGATTCTCTTTTCTTCTTTTCCGAGCAAACACGTCGCTCGTGGCGGCTTGATATGGGCCGTATTGCTCTCTCTCGTTTTGACCTATCTGCACTCGCCAAACTGGTGCATAACATGTTTAATTGCACATGCATCACACATTTTGATTTGGGTGATTTGGGTTGCGATTCCCGCAAATTTAGAAATACATAGTTCGACATTTAGAGAGCGGCTTTGCCTTTTGATCTTTGCGCCGATCGCCGTCGTGGCGCTGTTTAGCTGTTTAAATCTCACGTTTATGGCCTATAGTTTTAAACGCGATTTTGGTCTTCAAATTGGCGCCTCCGTTCCCACTTTCTCTGTTCAAACAACGCTAGGGAAAGCCTTCACGAATACCACGAATAGCTATGTCAATTTTATCGCACCCGACTGTCCTTATTGTAAGGAGCAGCTCCAAATCTTAAACTCAATCATTCCGAGTAGCTCTCAACGTTTCATCAATGTAAGCCCAAATGTAACGCCTGAATTGATTCAATCTTCTCCTCAAGCGGAATGGGTTGAAGACACAAACAGTCAGCTGTTTAACCTCTTCAAAGTCTCTGGATATCCCACATTATTTGTGGTGGACTCTAGCGGTAAAATCACGCAGGTCATCGCGGGAGTTTCCGCGCAGCTGTTGGCTCGTCTAGAACAAATCTAACTCTTTACACATTTTTGCAAAAACGGTACTTTTTTCCTTTTTGTTGAGGGTTCCATGAAAATCTCAATTCTATTAACTGTGCTCTTGTCTTTCTTCTCACAGCAAGTCTATTGCACAAGTAAGGCTGATCTTCTTGCTCAAGCTGAAGTCACTACTTGGAAAGCATATTATGCACGCGACTTCACACTCCTTTCTACTCACCTGCAAAAAATTTTCGAAATTCAATTTGACTTGAGTAGTGATCAAGCCCAAGAAGTGACTAATCTATATGTGGAAGCTGCCGCTTATTTTGCCTTTTTTCCGCACGATACGACAAGAGCTGAATATCAGCAAAAAGTCTTGCCCATTCTCACGGAAGCTTATGCGGTATTGAATTCCTTTTCACCGATCCAGGATTTTGAAAAAGCCGCCTATTATGATTTAGAATGGTGGATCGATCGACGAGATCCCTCCAGAAATACTCCAGCAATAGTCGGATGTTCGATGGCCCATATGTATGCAGCCCTCAATGCTGATATAAACCCCAATGATCTGCAGCGCGCAGGATATTTGAGAGCTGTTGCAGCGCAATACCGCGATTTGTCACAGTCTAAATGGGGTGGAATCACACCTGAAGATTGGACGATTATCGAGCAGATCTTGAACCACAGTTATCAAATTCTAGCAAACTAACTATCAATATGAGTATTCAAAGTTGCGCACCTCATGTTTTTCCGCAAAATATCCAGCTCAAAATAGGGAGCCATCTCGAAAAAGCAGATTTATACAATTTACGTCGCACTTGTGAAACTAGAAAAGGACGTAGTTGATTATTGCACTTTCGTTACCTGTTTAAAGCAACTAACCGCAAGCATTCAACAAAATCTTACCGTTGCAGAAGCAAACTATGCACGTTTTCTTAGCAATAACCGTGAAATTGCTTACATCGATGCTGCTTACGATCGGAATGTTACAGTTTTTAATCTATGCCTGGATCAACGTCCTCTTCTTTTTTTCAAGCTGCCTCCCCCACAAAAGACTTTGGAGGATGTTCTCTTTGCTATACAACAATCAAGAACTAACGAAATTACGCGTGAAGTTTGGGATAAATTCAAAGATATGGGATCACTCCAATGGAAAAAAGAGAGCTCTGGACTTTTAGATGTGGAAGGGAATAAATCACGAGCCTATGGGCATATTACGTCTAAAATCACAAATCTTAAAGTCATGCAAGAGCGTGTCAACACTCTATTAACTCGACTTCAATCTAATTCCTGAGTCATACAATTGGAGACCTTATGAAAAAAATTCATTGCCTCATCCCTGCATTTTTATTCATGACAACTTGTTTACTAGCACAAATACATCCGCTAAAAGAACTATGGCGCGTAGTCGATGGCTTAAATATCGAAGGCGCAAGAATTGCCCAAGAATATTTGAGAGAAGATCAAATCTGGGCAAATCTTTGTGTGGTTTTAGATCGGCCGTTTATGGATGGTGTAGAATGGCAGAAGATCACGGATTCCAACCCATTTCCTTTAAAAGAAGCCTCTATTTCGAGTTATAACGAAGCCCAAGTCAATTTAGCCTATGCAACGATCTTGCAGTATTATCTCACCCATGCACATGAATTGACTGGCAAACCCAAAGAAGAGGTCGCGAGAATCCGCATTCAAGTTTATCGCAATACATCAGGTCCGCGACATTTGGAACTTTTAGAAGATCTCCTCTGCCAATGCCAACCAGAAAAAGGCATTAAACGTATAAGCGACGGCTCAAAATACGAACTATTTACTTATTTTTTTCCTCAGAGAAATGTTGAGATTAAGTTTTGCTATGGAACATTTCCCGGTCATATCAAGGAAGTCGCCTCTTATGTCGATACCGATATCGTACTGTCGTTTAGTTTAGTGGCGGGATTTCATCCCCTTTGGGAATCGGGCACTTTATTAATCCCTAAAGAACATATCCCCTTTTCACTGAATTTCATGATTTTATCCGAGGATGAAAAATATCCCGTAAATAATCATCTTAAGGATGCGATTGTGGAGATTCTGAAAAATCAAGACGAGAAGATTGTGGAAATGGTGAATAACCAATTCCGTTCATTGAATCCGGAAAAGAACGAGTTAACGGCAAGAAAAATGATGATCGAAGATTTTAAGGAAGCGACTTTACTCCAAGTCGATGGTATGTTTAATCCTTCGAACCTTCCTGAAACTTTCGAATGGAAGTGAATTTTTAAATTAATTTTGATAAAAAAACACTTTTGACTCGGAGAAGAATGAGATGCCCCATTTAGCGCTCAATACGCACAAACTCTACTACGAAATCGATGGCACAGGTCATCCCTTGATTCTCATCGCGGGATACACTTGTGATATTGGGATTTGGGAACGCGTTCGCGAAGAATTGGCTCGCCATTTTCAGCTGATCCTATTTGATAATCGTGGTGTCGGCCGAAGCGGCACTTCTGAAAAGTCCTTCACCATCGAAGATATGGGTGAAGATGTTTTGGCTTTAAGCCAAGCGCTCAAGCTTAAACAACCTCATGTTCTGGGGCATTCGATGGGTGGGGCAATTGTACAATCGATTGCACACCGGCATCCGAAACAGGTTAATAAGATCATCATCGCGCAGTCTTTGATCAAAATCGAACCGGCTACCAAAGCCACCTTAGAGGCACAACTGCATTTAGCCCAAAATGGTGTATCGAAAGCGCTCATTGCCGAGACCGTCATCCCCTGGTTGTTCGGCGATGCCTTGCTCGATAATCCCCTTTTTCGCGAGACATTCATCCAGTTGCAAGTGCAAAATCCCTATCCTCCGTTAACGCAGAATCTCGCTAAACAATACGCTGCTTTAATTCATTTTGATTCGCACAAATGGTATCCGCAAATCACACATGCAACGTTAATTCTCGCTGGCGATCAAGATCGACTTTGTTCTTTGAAAAAAGCACAGGAAATGGCCGCGAATATCAAAGGATCCAAGCTACATGTGTTTCATGGCGTAGGTCATGTGTCGCCCGTCGAACGACCCGAAGAATTTTGTAGCGTAGTGTGCGATTTTTTAAAATCCTCATGATAAACACGAAATAGTTCATCAACGGGAATCTGACGTATGCAAGCCCCTGTCGCACACGTTCGCAAAATCGGACATCGTGAAGAAAACGTCCGCCCGTAGGGACAACTTCCCTGTACAAAGACATGTCTTTTTTCGACAGGTTTGTAAGAAGATGCCATCGAAGGGCCGAACACACTAAGCGAAGGAGTTTGCGTTGTTCCGCATAAGTGCAAAGCCGCAGAATCTACAGCAATCACCCCATCCATTTCCCACATCAACGCTTGCCAAAGGGGCAAACTCAGCTGACCCACAGACAGGGATCTTCCTTCAAACAGCTGAGTCAAACTATCTGCGATTTTCTTCTCTTCTTCATCGCCAAAAATAAACAAAAACGAGGGGTCACAATCTCCTGCTACTCTCTGCAAAAATGCCGTCAAAGTATCCGTATCGAGACGTTTGTTGGCCCATTTTGAGCCAAAACACACCATCATGCGTGGACGGCGCGCAAGAAGGGGATCTTCGCACAACTGTATCTGTCGCTGTTGTTCTTCATGGCTTAATTTTAAGCGTGTAGCTTGCGCGGCAAATGGGGATATATCGTTAAAATAGCCCTGAACCAAACTCAAATATTTCAGGCGGACATTTACATCGCTGGGAACATTTATCTGCCGATTAGTGACAAGTAGGTTGCTTTTTTCTCGAACACTATTCCAACCAAAACCCACTTTCACCTTAGCTTTTGCACAGGCAGTAACCAGAGCTGACTTCGTGTTGCCTTGAAGATCAAATAACACATCATATGTCGATTTGCGCAAGGTCTCATTAAACGCGCGAAAAGCCATGCGTGTTTCTGATGAAAAGAGGGATTTCCGCCACACTTTAGTGTTAATGTTGATCACATTGCTCACTTGAGGGTGGGCTTGTAACAGGGGCACGATCCCTTGTTCAGCCACCCAATCGATTTGCGCTTCGGGAAATTTTTGCCGCAAATAATCTAGAATAGGAAAGGTCTGAATTACATCGCCAATCGCTGATGTTTTTACAATAAGAATAGATCGCATAATGAAAAATTATAGCCAAAACTCTTTAAAGCTGCTAAGATTCAAATTAAAAGTTAACATTGATAGGAGAACCCCCTATGGCCAGAACCCATTTTAGGGCAAAACTACATTCACAACCCCGAGCCATGTACCTACTTGCGCTCACTGAAATGTGTCAGCGCTTTGCTTTCTGGGGCGTGGGCAACTTGCTCGTTTTATTCTTAGTGCAACACCACAGCTTCACCGACATACGAGCCGAACATCTCTTCGCTTTGTTTACAGGTTTTGCTTTCATCTTACCGGTGCTGGGAGGATGGATCGCCGATCGGCTCAACTATCGACTTCCAATCATTTGGGGCATGCTTTCAACTGCCCTCGGCTGTTTTTTAATCGCCACTGGGAACATTCCATTTGTCATGTTCGGCTTACTATTTGTCGCCATCGGCGGGGCAATCTTCACTCCCAGTATTTATGCGATTCTCGGCAGCCTCTATCACCATCAACATCATCTGCGGGATTCCGGTTTTTCAATCTACTACTCGGCTGTCAATATCGGTGTTTTTCTAGCGATGATTATTCTGGGTGGCATTGGCGCCGCACAACATTGGAATGGCGCGTTTTTATTAGCTGGGTTTATTCAACTACTCGGTTTCATTCCGTTTATGGCCGCACAAAAATCCGTTGACCTCAAACACATCACCCCTTTGCGCAAAATCAGAGAAGAAAAATCTAAACCTGTTTTGCATCCCCATGAAAAGCAGCGCATTTGGGTCATCGTTATCTTATGCTTGTTTTCCATTTTGTTCTGGATGGCCTACAACCAAGGTGGCTCATCGATGAACTTATTCTCTTTGCGCTATACCGATCGTCAATTTGGCAGTTTTACCCTACCCCCAGCGTGGTTACTCTCCTCTGAATCGCTGTATTTAATCATCTTCGCCTTCCCGCTTGCCAAAATCTATCTCGCCTTACATAAACGACGAATGGACCCAACGCCACCGATGAAATCAGCGCTTAGCTTATTTGCCATCGGTATTTGCTTTTTAATTATGGCGATGGGCGCAGTGAAAATCCCCACAGGTGCTGCGACAGCGGCAATTAGCCCAATATATCCCTTGGTCGCCTATGGCTTTATGGCGCTTGGTGAAATGTTGATTGCTCCGATTGGACTCTCGCTGATCACTCATCTCTCCCCCCGTCGCTACACAGCAATGCTCGTCGGAGTTTGGTATTTGTGTATCGGCGTTGCGTTTTATATGGGTGGAATGATCGCACCATTGATGTCACAGGTGAGAAATATCAACTGGTTCTTCAGCATCTTCGTCGTACTTTCATTCTTGTTCGGCGTGATCTTGTTGATCCTGGTGAAAAAACTTAACAAAATGCGCCATCTGAAAACGCTCTGATAAAACCACTGAGAAGAACATCAACGCAAAGGTGCCCGGTTTTGTCTCTGTGGTTTCCCGTCTCTGTGGTAAAAAAGACTCACCACCACAGAGAGATTTTTCATGCCCGAGCCCGTGCCCGCGTGCGTGCCCGATCCTTTTTTCTTAAAAAAGACTCACCACAGAGATAAAACACCACAGAGAGATTTTTTGGTGGTTATATTTCATAGTTTGTCCATGCATTGCTTAAAATCGGCAGGGATGGGTGCAACCACTTTCACTTCCTTTCCAGTGGTTGGATGGGCAAAACTAATGCTGTAGGCATGCAACATATTTCGCTTAGGTCTCAACGTCGAACGAAAGCGTTTAGCGTATTGCACATCGCCTAAGATGGGATGGCCGATTCCACTTAAATGCACGCGCAGCTGATGCGTCCGCCCAGTACGCGGTTCGCAGGAAAGTAGAGAAGCTTCTTTTCCGCGTTTCAAACACTTCCAAAACGTAATGGCACGCTGTCCCTTTTTAGAGTCTACTGCAGCGTAAATTGTTTGTCCTTGATAGCAATGTTTTTTGCCCAAATGATTATCGATCAAGTCTTCATCTTTTTTTACAGTGCCATCGACTAAGGCCAAATACACTTTGCGCACTACACGTTGTTTAAACTGTTCCATCAGTTTCTCTTTAATTTTAGCTTTCTTAGCTAAAATGAGTACGCCTGAGGTCTCTTTGTCAAGCCGATGAACCAGTTCCATCTTTGTTTTAAAGTGGCGCTTTAATTCACTTGCTTCGCAGACAAAACCGACCGGTTTATTCACGATCAGCAGATCCTCATCTTCAAACAAAGTAGGGATTTTTTTGATCGCTTCATCGAAGGCATCTTTTGGCAAGGCTACGTCGTCATTTTCTTGAAGAGTATAAGATGAAAAAGTCTCGATGTGGCGATTAACAGTGCATAATTTATTGTCGATTGCCCGTTTTAAGGCTTTGACAGAAGGAGCTTCGCTGCACACATCTCTTAAAAATTGCAAGAGGCGCATGCCTGCTTGTTTATGTGAGACGCGCCAATGCCAATTATTTGCCATCATCACCGCGATGTTCTAGAAAATCGACGAGCAAACGGATGCCGACTCCTGTCGCGGGCGTTAGATGATAGGGTTTTAATTCAGAAAGGTAAGCTGTTCCTGCGATATCCAAATGGGCCCATGGAATGGACGGTTTGACAAAGTATTGAATAAAAGTCGCCCCTGAAGCTGAACTCGCTTTGCGCGGACCTGAATTTTTAATATCGGCAATCGACGATTTCAAATAGTCCTTATATTCGGCATACAAAGGCAAACGCCACAGACGTTCGTGCGTGCGCTCCCCTGCTCTGACAAGTGCTTTTGCTAGGGCGTCATTGTTGGCAAATAATCCTGTGGCCTCTTCGCCAAGCGCTATGATGACACCTCCTGTCAATGTGGCGAAATCGATCATTTGCGTGGGATGGTATTTCTCTTGAATGTAAGAAATCGCGTCAGCTAAGACTAAACGCCCTTCAGCATCGGTATTGGAAATTTCAACTGTTTTACCCGAATGGCTGCGGTAGACATCGCCGGGTTTGTAACTATCGGGTCCAACTGCATTTTCTGCGACAGATAGAACGGCGATTAGATTGGTTTTTAATTTAAGTTCAGAGGCTGCTTTGATAATGCCGAGGGCGACAGCAGCACCTGCCATGTCGGCTTTCATCGTCTCCATGCCCATCGTTTTGATATTGAGACCACCCGTATCAAAGGTAATTCCTTTTCCAACGATGGCGATTTTCTCTTTGGAATGGGGATGGCCCTTGTATTCTAAAATGATCAGCGCGGGATCCCGATTTGCTGCACGTCCCACTGCAAGCAATAGGCCCATCTTCTCTTTTTCTAAAGCCTTCTTGTCGAGGATTGTGGTCTTGACGCCGGTGTAGTCCTTCTCAAATTTTTTGGCGAGGTCTTTAAGCGTATCGACATTCACATCGTCGGCATTGCCATTCACCAAATCCCGTACGAAATTGACCGATTCAACCACTATTTCCGTTTTTTTCAGCAACTCTTTTTCGTCCTTATCTAATCCACAAAAACACAATTTCGCGAAGGCAGAATGATTTTCTTCTTTCAGCGATTCCCCTTTAAATTGATCAAAGGTGTAATGCGCCATCAATACACCTTCTTCTACAGCCCGACATAAGATATCGCGGTCGATCAGATCAGTCTCGGGAAACAAAACATTGACATACTTCATTTTTTTGGCGCGAATCGCTTTGACAGCAGAAGCGTAAGCTCTACGGATCGTGTCGGGTAAGCAGGCTTTCTTGCCTCCGAGTCCTACTAGCAGCACCCGATGCTCCTTACCTTGATCGCGATACAGCAGCAGAAGCTCTCCTTCTTTGCCGTGAAAATCCCCATTATGCAGAGGAAATTTCACAACCGGCTGAAATTCTTTGTCTGTACAGGCAAGCTCTGGCTTTTTTTTATCGAACCATACTGGAACGATGACGACATCGGCATTGCTGCGCTGCTTACTTGTAGGAACAGAACTGATTTGCATAAAATTTCGACTCTCAAAAAAGGGTTAGAAAGGGATCTCATCTTCTGAAAACGACGGATCTTCTTTGCCCTGTCCCTGCGAAGAAGATTGCTGTTGCTGTTCGTGTCCCCCTCCTGCATGTGCCATTTCGTGTCCTTGTCCGTGCTGTGCATCACCACTTTGTTGACTTCCTTGACTGTCAGGGCGACCAAACGGACTGAACATAATATTGAATGCAGTGATACTCATTGAAACTTGTGGACGACCTTCTCGATCAGTGAAAATCTCAGGTTTGCTCAATTCACCGGCGACAATGATCGGACTCCCCTTTTTAAAATAAGGAATGATTTTATCGAACTGCTCGCCCCAAATCGTCACTTTCCACCAAATCGTCTCATCTTTTCCGCTGCGGCGTGCACGCGCTGCTACGCGCAGTGTCGTTACCTTTTGACCGGAAGAAGTGAAGCGCACCTCGGGATCAGCACCTAAATGTCCTGCGATTGTAATTTGATTCATCGCTGTAACCTCATGTATTAATTTCTTAGAGGGTGTCTACAAAGTATTAGTCCGACAGATTCGCAGGTCATTTTCGATGAGATTTCGCATAATGGGGGTTGCCATATGCCGAAGGCGCCATAGGCAACGAAGCAACAAGCGAAAGATCACGAAAAAGACTCGGAGATGATGGGCTCAGACTTTGTGGACACCTTCTTTAAATCGGATTATGTTTTAGTGGCGCTAAATTCTCAAGAACTTCTTGAGAAAATTTATAAAAGAGAGTTTAATTCCATCCCATGAAGATTAGACGCATCGATACAGAAGCAGCCCCCAAAGCCATCGGTCCTTATTCACAGGCGATTGCTGCGGGCTCATTTTTATTCATATCTGGGCAACTACCTATCGATCCTAAACTCGCTACAATCAGCGCCTTGACAATCGAAGAACAAACACAACAAGTCATCGATAATATCGCAGCCATCTTAGAATCTGAAAATTTAACTTTAAAAAATATCGTTAAAACCGAGATCTATCTTAAAGATCTGCATGATTTTCAAAAGATGAATGCCGTTTATGCTCAACACTTCAACCACGAAATTAAACCCGCGCGTCTCACTATCCAAGTCGCCCGCCTGCCCATGGATGCTCTGATCGAAATCACTTGCATCGCTTATTTAGGCTAATTTGGAATTTCCAAATCAAGTTTATTTCAAAAAAATAATAAAAATTGTTAGACAAAAAAAATCGACTTGCGCTAGACAGAAAAATACACGCTTAAAAAAGTTAAATTATGTCTGGAACAAGAAAACCACATCCTTCTTCAGATAATTTCTGGTCTAGTTCCAAGAAATATACAACTACTTCTATTTCGATTAATTCGAGAATAAAAGAAAAAGAAGAAATGTTTTCTGAAGATCCCTCTGCGATTGATGAATCGCCTGAGTTCTACGATCCTTATTCAGACTTAAGCTTATTTCTTTCCAAAAAAGTAAAACAGGAGATGCAACATTGCGGTTCGTCAAAAAAATGGTCATTAAAGATCCAAGAAGAGCTTTTATCGAAAATCGCCCCGGACTTCCGGAAGAACTTTCCCCAATACCGCCTCGGTATTTCCGCGCTTAAAAAAACATGGGAAAAAGTCGCCTATTATTCGCAGCAGATCGAAGAACAAAAAGAAGCGATCAATCAAGATGGCAAGCTCAATCTCAACTTCTTTATTAAGGAGAACCTTAAAAACTTTGCTGCGCTCAAAACTTCAGGACCCTTGCACCCTTCTCATTTCGCGCATCAGATCGCCGGCAAAATGAGTGAGTGCATCGCCGCAATCGACGGTGTCCGTCCGCAGTTCGATCAGCTGACACGCATGATTTGGGCCATGCAGCGTCACCTGCTTACCGGAGAAAACCAAGAGCTGTACCACAGCCCTTATGATGATTACAATAAAATCGATAAGTTAATCGTGAAGACAATTTTAGAAGTATCCGCTAAAGATCCTCAAATCGGTTTTCAAGAACTAGAACATCAAGTCCGAGAGGTTCTCCATTCCCTTCATGAACTTCCGAGTTTTTCTTCGCGAGAGCAGATGTTAGATAATATCTCAGCTCTCCTTGCCGAAAAATTGTATGCGACTTCATCTTTTCACACGCGATTTCTCTCTGAGCAAAAGCAGGCGATCCTTCACTTCATACAGAGACATACAGCTCTATATAAAAAAGGGGACCACGCCGTGCAGCTCTCCGAGCTAGTACGTCGCATCATCGCTTTATATACCTTAGCGAACGGACTGCCTAAGGACCTATCAGAACAGACATTAACACAAGCAATCCAAACGATTTATCCTTTGGAAACAACCGTGAAACCCGAGCTCCCTCAATCGATCTTTGCCTTTATCGCTGCAGAACTTGTTTTGATGCGCAGCGAAGAATTCTGCCCTTCTCCCACTTTTGTGTTGAATACTTTATGGTCTGCCTACAAAGAAGCCACCCTGTTGCCGCCATTACACGGCAAAGACATCGATCTACTTGAACTGACTATTTGGAAATCCTTAAGTGAAACAGAAGGACTGCTCGAAAAATTACCCTATCGTGTCGGACAGCGAATCGAAGAAGAAATCGCCAATATTCTCATTGAAAATCCCACTCTTAATTTTTCCACTTTGGTACGTGAAACCGTGAAATTTTTCCTCCGAACAAAAGAACTGGTACAAATCAAGCAATGGGAAGAAATCGATCGCAAAATTCAACTATGGGCTCTTCAAGGAGATATGCTCTGCCGCTGGATCCGTTTAGATCCTGAAAATACTCTTTTGCGCCTCATCTGTCAAAAATGGAAGAGTACATCTGATCTACCTCATCATACTTTTGTCAGCGAGATTTGCCAAGAATATCTAAAAAACTATCCTGAATTGATGCCTTATATGGGGCAGCTCTCTTATCGCGTATGGATACTCTACAAATACGCTTGGTATGCTTTATTCAGCACAAATGACGAATCTTCTTTTGATCGCTTTCTCAAATGGCACTCTTCGTCCTTATTATTCACAGGACAGGCCATGGATCACCATCACCTGGTGCATCAGCTGGAAGAAATCGTGCGCAGAACTTTGCCTCTCATTCCTTTTGATCATGCCCAAGCCGATGCAATGCTAACTTGACGATTTTCTAAAAAATAGCCAAATCCCCAAAGCAATAAAGGGCAAACTGAGCCATTGTCCCATCGTCAAAAAAGAGTCGATGATTGTGCTTTGCTCAGGTTTGATAAATTCAATGCAAAAACGCAAGCCAAACACAAGCATGAGGAATAGACCTGTCGTTCTTCCTTTCGGCTTGAAATCGTGGTGTTTACGCCAATACAGCAACAAAATAATGAACGTGCATAAATAGATTGCAGCTTCATAGAGTTGAGCCGGATGGCGCGGTACAATCGGCCCTCCGTCAGCAGGATGTAAGAAAACGATCCCCCAAGGAAGTGTTGTAGGACTGCCTAAAATTTCTTGATTAAAAAAGTTGCCGATCCGAATGCACACAGCCGCAAGCGCCGTCGGAATCACTGTAAAATCCACCGCGGTCCAAAATGAGATCTTTTTTCTTTTGGCAAAGATCCAAAGCGCGACTAAAATGCCTGCTGCTCCCCCATGCGAAGCGAGTCCCCCTTGCCATACCGCGACAATCGTACCGGGATGGCGTATAATCTCTTGCCAGCCTTGATAAAAAAGTAAATCCCCTAACCGCGAGCCGACAAGCGCTCCAATGATCACATAAAATGTCAGTTGTTCTGCAACAACTGATGAGCGTTTTTTAATCGCTGATACTTCTGCTTTGCGAAATTCTCCAGTTGCGACAAAATAACGTCGTAGAAGATAAGTCAAAACGAAATACCCGATGAAAAATCCGAAGGCAAACAAAAACCCATACCAAAGGATCGGTCGGTTAAGAATAGGTAGTTGAAAATCGAACATTCCCGGCTTGGGGTCCCAATTAAATAAAACATATGTTAAAAATTAAAGTTTATTCCGTTGGCAAAACTAAAGAGAATTGGCTGCAAGAGGCTCTCCAAGAATATGAGCGGCGCTTAAAGCCGATTCTGTCATTGGAATGGATTTTAGCGAAAACGGATGAACAATTGAAGCAATTCTTAGAAAAAGAATCTCATTTTATCGCCTTAGACCCGCAAGGCAAACATTATACTAGTGAAGAATTTTCGCTCTTTCTCGGCAAAGCTTTCCAAAATTATGATTCACGACTGACGTTTGTGATTGGCGGAGCAGAAGGAATCTCTAAAGCGGTTAAAACACAAGCAAAGGGACTCATCTCTTTATCTAAAATGACCTTCACCCACCAAATCACACGCCTTGTGCTGATTGAGCAGATCTATCGCGCCTTCGAGATCCAAAAAGGCTCTGCTTATCACAAGTAGAGTGAGGGGAAATTAAACCACTGAGCACACAGACAGAGACCACAAAGGCGGCTATCGCCGCAAGAATATTTTTTTTTGATGGGAATTAAGAACAAATCTGAGGAATCAGCGCAGAGAGAAGAGGAGAACGCTGAGGCGCAGAGTTCGGAAAGGCGATGGAATCCCTAATTTTTGTCTTTAACTCTGCGTCTTAGCGCCCTCTATTCTCACTCTGCGCTGATTCCTCTCTCCGTGCTCTCAGTGATCTCCGTGGTTAATCCTTATTGCTTTAGTTCTTTGTGAACGGCAAAGGCCACCCGAAAATAGGCCATCGCGCCATTCATTAAAGCTGAACCAATGGCCACATCGATCAATCCCCGAATTTCGGTGGGAATGCCCAGCCATTTCATACTGATGCCAAGCAAAATCATGCCCCCAATCAGCATCAGATAACCTCGGCTGTAAACTTGGCTAAAACGAATCGGTTGTGAAAGAGTGATAATGCGTTCTGAAACACGTTTTACCGTTTTTCCCAAGACGTATCGCCCTTTGATAAATCCTAAAATGAGACCGATGGTAATTAAAGCAAGCGCCGCTTGGTCTCTTCCACCCACAATTGGAGCGAGTTTCGCGATTAATGACGTGGTATCCGTAAAATCAATTTGTGCTTTGAACACGATGAAATTTAGTCCCAAAGTCAATAAACCGATACCCACTATAAACCAAATGGCTCCTGAGATGATTATCCAGACTGTTTTGCTAAGACCCATACTGCCGCTCCTTGTTTTTTTGATAACGATAGCACATTTTTCCCTTTTGAGAACGGCATTAAAATTTTAGTTCATCGACAAAAATCAAAGGTGTTTTTACAATCCACACAATGATTTGAAAAAGGAACATAAAAATAGCTGAGATGACGGCCTTACGGCATTCACTCGATAGGAGATTTTTTTCATGAACATTTCGTTAGCATTCATGCGTACGCTTTTCGTCATTTTGAGTATTTTCTTCATGACGACCTTCATGCTTTCCAGTCCCTCTGGATCAGGTCAGGCTAATGCCCTAATTGGTATTATTTTAGGTCTGGTTTTCGGTTTCTTGCTGATCGGTTTCGACATGGCCTTTAAGCGCTTCAATTTACGCTCTTTCAACATCGCAATCATCGGGATCTTCATCGGCTACTTGATGGGACAAGCATTAGTGCTGGTATTTAATGCAGTTCTCGAAATCAGCCGTGTCTCGATCATCTTGCAACCACAGACGCTGGAGATCATTAAGATCGCCTTATTCTTGTTTGGAACCTATTTAGGTACGATCATGACTCTGCGCGCCTCAGATGAGCTGTATGTGAGCATTCCGTTTGTCAAATTCTCACCGACAACTGAAAAGAAAAAAGATTTAATCATCGATAGCTCTGTTCTCTCCGATGCGCGGATCATTGATCTCGCTGCGACCGGTCTTCTCGATCATCAACTCGTACTGCCTCGCTTTGTGATTAAAGAATTATATGCGCAAGCAGAAATCGGCGATGAAATCACCAAATCGAAAGCTCGGCGGTGTCTTGAATCGATAAAAAAACTTGAGGCTATCCCTGAGCTCGCTATGCGATTTAACGATACCGATTTTCCCGATGTCAAAGATACACACGGAAAATTGCTCCGTTTGGCTCGCTTGCTCGATGCCAATTTGCTCACAGCTGACATCAGCCGCATTCAAATGGCTTCAATCGAAGGGATTCGGGTGATCAATATCCATACGCTTTCTAATTCATTAAAACCGCTGATGCAAGCCGGTGAATTTATCAAGATTAAGATCCAACGCTATGGAAAAGAACCCCGCCAAGGTGTAGGCTACCTAGATGATGGCACGATGGTGGTCGTCAACGGCGGTGGCAATTACATCGGCGAAATCATCGATGCTAAAGTCCTCTCGGTCAAACACACCACGTCGGGCCGGATGATTTTCTGCAATGCCATGGATGAAGAAAACCTATCTGATGAATATGAAGAGGATGAAGATTTAGATGACGATGAACAACACTGATTCCCCAGTCTTAGGCATCGGCAACGACATCATTGAAATCGAGCGGATCCGCAAAAGCCTAGACACGCATGGCTTGCGGATGATGTCGCGAGTGTTCACAACCAAAGAGCAGGATTACTGCTTAAAACACAAAGATCCGATGCCCCATTTCGCCGGTCGTTTTTCAGCTAAAGAGGCTGTCGTCAAAGCGCTCGGCACCGGTTTTGGCGAGCATGCCTCCTGGCTCGATATCGAGATCCTCAATGAAGCTAGTGGCAAACCCTCTGTTCATTTTTCCCCTACTTTGGAAAAAAAACTCAAAGGAACAAGTATGCTAATCTCTATCAGCCATTGCCAACTCTACGTCACAGCCTTTGCAATTTGGTTTAGAAACTAAAATAAAGAGAAAGGCAAGCAGTAGGAAATCATAAAGAAATTCACGCGCTGTGGATAGTTGTGAGCAAAGAGACGATACGCATACGCAGCAGTTAGAAGTCCATAAACGCCCATCTTGTAGCCATATGCTAAACCAATATCGATTGATTGATGCTGAACTTTGGCCCAGCCATTGAAATGTTTTACATTCACATGCTGTTTGCCGCCAAAGCCAAAATTGCTCTCCGCAAATACCGTGAAGCGATGCGTATCTTGTAAATTGTATTGCCAAACAAATAGATCGCGCATCCAGGGATAACCGCGATTGGCTTGACCGATGGCTGCCATGCCGTAGGCTCGCATGTTCCAGCATCCATCTTGAGACCATTCTTTGCCCACCGAACCGGTTAATTCGAAATTTAACTCAGACGCGTAAGGGGTGCTGACATTGGTTAACAGATGATGTGGGGCTGCGCGAACGTTTAATCCGACCGTCAAACTCACCGGGTCTCCAGAAATATCGTCGAGCATTTGGTAGCGTGCTTGCAAAGCCGTGCTACGCATCGCCCAATTATTCGGATGACTTTGGGCGAATTCCCCCTCCAATTGAAAATCGATCACGGGCGACGGTGCAAAGCCCAAATCGACGAGCAGCACATAAGTATTGAGTGGCGACGTGAGTTGGACAGAAGCTCCCTCAACTTTGTGAAATCGGTAGTAAGAAAAAGCTGTCAGTAATTCAAATTCATAGGCATTGCCAATCCATGGCTTGGCCTCAAGCGCGTAAGCTGAACTCGTCAATGCCCCAAATAAACAGATTAGGGAGTATCTATATATGCGCATGCTCTCTTTCCGATAGCCAACGCTCAGCATCTAAGGCCGCCATGCAGCCTGAACCAGCGGCTGTCACCGCTTGCCGGTAAATATGATCTTGGACATCACCAGCAGCAAAGACCCCTTCTACACTAGTCAGCGTCGCTCCCTCGCTCACTTTTACATAACCGTTGGGATGCAGCTCAATTTGATCTTGTAAAAATGCAGTATTTGGCGTGTGCCCAATCGCAAAAAAGACACCGCCGGCTTCCCGCCGCATCTCTTGTCCTGTATTCACATCTTTCAAAACCACCCCTTTGACTACAGTATCCCCTTCGACTTTTTCGAGAATATGATTCCAGATAACTTCGATTTTGGGATGATGTAAAGCTCTCTCGCTCATAATTTTAGAGGCGCGCAATTCATCGCGCCTATGGACCAGGAAAACTTTTTTGCCGTACTTGGTCAAAAAGATCGCCTCTTCAACAGCGGTATCGCCACCGCCAAAGACATATAAATCCTTATCGCGAAAAATCGGCGCCGCACCATCGCACACAGCGCAGGCAGTCACCCCTTTTTGCCAAAATTCGCCATCTCGCGTGCCGGGAACATCCAATCTCTTCGCAGTAGCGCCAGTGGCGATAATCAATGCCTCGGCTTCCACCACAGTTGGACTTCCTCTGACAATAAATGGGCGTTTATCCAGCTCGACACTGACGACGTCCTCGGTCAACACCATTGTGCCAAAACGCATCGCTTGTTTGCGCATCAAATCCATCAATTCAGGTCCGGTTACACCATCGGGAAATCCGGGGTAATTTTCGACCTCGGTAGTGGTCATCAGCTGCCCGCCGGCAGGACCAGAAAAAAATCCCTCATAGACAAGTGGAGAAAGATTCGCACGTGCGGCATAAATGGCCGCTGTATAGGCTGCGGGTCCTGAGCCCACGATTACAATTTTTCTTCGTTCCATTCTCTAAAATCCCATTTTTCCAGATGGTTTTGATTCTATTGCATCGATCATTTGAAAGATAGAGTTCAAGCCTCTTATGATTTTTTTGTCCGGTAAGCTTGTTGAGGATGTGCAAGATTATCTGGGAAAAGTAATTCTAAATCACCCAATTCAACCATTCTCGATAAGTATTCATCTCTTAAATAGTTAGGATTTCTTTTTAACAAATCGGCTAGTTCAGCGGGTTTAAAGGAGCGAATCAAACAGAGCTGTTTGATGAGTGAATTTAGGTTTTCAGGCGAAGTTCTTTGACTAAGGTTTTGAACTTTGTTATATAATTCCTCACTATTTAGCATAATCTCTTTTGAAAGATCGATCTGGGGGGTTAACCCCTCTGACAAGGTGTTTATCTGGGGGGTTAACCCCTCTGATAAGGTGTTTATCTGGGGGGTAGACTTGGGTGAATGGAGATCTTTCGTCGCAATATAATATGTTTTAGACCCTCTTCCTTTTTGCTCGATCAATCCAATTTTTTTTAGACGCCGAAGATGATAACTAGCTGTCAAAGTATCAATAGCATTGATCAAGCGATAATCTGAGTTTGTTATAGCCCCCATTTCGCGAATAACAATTAATGCACGAGCCTCTTCATCATTGAGAGCATGATTTTTAAACGAACTCAGCCAATCGATGTCATTTTTATCAAACAAATGATGTGTTAAAAGAGTTAACGTAAATTGATTAGATTCACGATCTGATTCATTTAAAGGTATCGTGAGATTAGCATTCTTCATCGATTCTCTCATTGCACGAATACCTGTTCCTTTTGTTTCAGCCAAATTGATTTCATGCAAAACTGTAGCGATCTTATCGTTTCGGGTAATTGAACCTGGTAAACCTAGCTGTTCTTCAGGCTTCAATGAATATCCGGGGTTGGTAAACTCTAGACGATTGGTATAACGCCGAATTTGTATCGGTTGACTGACGGTATAATCTCTATGCATCACCGCGTTACAAAGGGCTTCGCGGATCACTTTTCGAGGAATAAGAGGGTTTTCTTTTCGATGAATTTCATCGGACTGAAGAGCAAAAGCTTGAGGAATATCGATCATCACATTGTTTAAAAGTCGAGGAATCAAAGTCACTAATGCTTCTCTGATTTCAATTGAATGATATCTTTCATCAGGATCGGGAACCCATTCACGACCCTCTATTGAAATATAATCTACTCGCGTTGCTAAAGGAAAAAATTGTCTAAGGGACATTTTTTTCCCAAATAGAATTAATCCACCGATAGTAGGGACAAAATTATTTCCCCGGGGAATTATTAATCCCAATGAACGGAGCAAGTCCGCATCTTTATACTTTAATTCTTCTGCATTGGGATTCACGGCTGTTCTCATTTGACGATAAGCAGAGACGGCATCGAAATCTAAATCCTCAAGAGAACCGTTTTCAACTGGTGTTTCATCATGTTTTTCTCGTAAACGAAGACGATAAAGATAATCGAGATCTTCTTTTGTACATTTTTGATCTGTTGGCCCTATGCGTCGAAATGTGCCTTTTTCAACTCCTTCACTTTTAATATAAACTGGTTTGTCATGAGATGCTGCTTCGGGAATATAGGCCCCGAGAATCCTTACTTCTTGATGCAAAAATACCTTGATTATAGGCCGAACAGGTATATTAAAATTTTGTCGACAAAGGGTAGCAATTTCACTTTGTTTTTGCTCAAGATCTTTAATTCCCGTAGCTGAATAGTAGGGCGGGAATTCGGAAAAATTTTTCGCCAATCCCAATATGAGATAGCCCCCACCCATTCTCGGTTCATTACTAAAAGCTGAGATCGTCTCAAATAAGCTCTTTCCTAAATGATTTGTGACTTGTTTGGCTTCAATCCTATCGGTTTCTCCCGCATTTTGTAGCTCATCTATCAACACAGCAAAGTCAATTTCGTCCATGAATTAGGTTTTCCAAAGAAATTTTCAATTAATACTAATTACAATACATCATTTCTTTGAAGAAAAATCCAGCGGTTTGCTTAGATAGTGAAAGACACAATCTCGATCGTATCCTGTTCTAGAAAAATCGATCTGAAAGCCCATCTCGTGATAAAAATCTAAGGCTTGGAAACTCATCGTTTCTACCGTAACAAAACGGCAATTGTTTTTCCGGCCAAGATCAAACGCAGCTTCCATTAGGTTCGTGCCTATTCCCTGGTTTCTGTACTCTGGTAAAACAAACAGATGTTTTATATGCACACTCCCCCAAAATAATCTTCCCGTTAAAGCCGCGAGGAAGACTCCTTGTCTCTTGGCTACAAAGGCAAATTGAGTCATTAAGCCATCGTGGCCTACCGCCTCCATTGCCTGGGTAGCGAATCCCTGGTCAATTAAAGCCCGCTCATGTGCATCGACGTCGGCTTTTTTCTCAATGATGATTTCATCACTTAACCCCTGGTCCATTGCCTCTCCTAAAAACTCAGTTCTCATTTTTTCCAAAATCCTGGAAAATAGCTATGAAATAAAACTCAGTTGGCCATAAAATTATTTCGCCTTTATACCTATTTTTTGGTGAGTGATATTTTTCTGAGAGGACGCGAGGGAACTAGATGCGCAGCATTAAGCTTGAAAAATTAAAAAAGACGGTTCACGAGGGGACAATCATCCCTGAAGTTAGCTTGAATATTCCCGCGGGCAAATTTTTTGCTCTGCTGGGGCCAAGCGGCTGCGGCAAAACGACACTCCTGCGGCTCATCGCCGGGTTGGAAAAAGCGGATGCCGGTAAAATTTTCTTAGGTGATCAAGACATCACCGATTGGCCGATCCATAAGCGGCCGATCAATATCGTCTTTCAAAACTATGCGCTATTTCCCCACTTGGACGTATTCGATAACGTCGCGTACAGCTTAAAATTGAAAAAACTGCCCAAGGCTGAGATCGAGCAAAAGGTGCTTAAAATCCTCGAGGCCTTTCACTTGGAAAATCACATTTACAAACTGACCAGTCAGCTCTCAGGCGGCCAACAACAGCGGGTCGCCCTGGCGCGTGCGATCGTCAATGAGCCAGACGTGTTGCTCCTCGATGAACCGCTTGCCGCTTTGGACTTTAAGCTGCGCGAGCGGATGCTGATCGAATTGATCGAGCTCCAAGATAAACTTAAAACCACGTTCGTATATGTCACTCACGACCAGTTTGAGGCGCTGACTGTGGCCGACCAGATGGCCATCATGAATCACCGCGGTGAGATCGAACAAATCGGTACACCCAAAGAGATCTACGAATTCCCCAGCTCTTCATTTGTGGCAAAATTCGTCGGAACAACTAACATTTTGAGCGGGCAACTACGCAACCTCGATACCGATCCAGAAATCGAAATTACAGGTCTTGGCAATTTAAAGATCTCGATTCCTCAGAAAAAAGATTGGATGCGCGAGGGCTGCGACATCATGATCAGCATCCGCCCGGAAAAAATTTTCATCTCCAAAAAAGCCGTAAAAAATTTTTCCAATACTTTAAAAGGAACCGTTCAATCGATTGTCTACCATGGCCGCTCAACGCAGTACAATATCCTGCTCAAAAATCAGCTGCGCCTGCAAGTATTCGAACAAAACGAGGAGCATTTCCAGCAGGAAGTGATCGATTATGACAATGAAGTCAATCTCTACTGGCAAAAAGAGAACGTGGTGATCTTAGAGAAATGAAAATTAAATTCTTTAGACGACCTCCTGCAAGCGAACTTCCTTTTTCAATCGGCACTCCGGCCATGATCTGGCAAGTGCTGTTTTTTTATTTGCCTTTGACTCTACTTGTCATCTCGAGTTTATTAAAATTTTCTCAAAGTGGCATATTCGAAGGCATCACCTTTGAAAAGATCGCGTTTTTTCTCCGTCCGCTGTATCTCAAAGTCATTTTATCCTCTTTCTTATTAGCCATCGGCAACGCGATTTTATGCTTGCTCATCGCTTATCCCCTCGCGTATTTTTTGGCGTTTACAGGAAAGCGCTTTAAGAACTTTTTTTTATTCCTGTTGATCGTCCCGTTCTGGACCAACTTTTTGCTCCACGTCTATGCCTGGTTTTTTGTCTTAGAACGAAACGGAATCGTCAATAATTTACTCCGCAGCCTAGGCTGGATCAACGAGCCGATTTTATTGCTCAATACCCCGTTTGCGATCATGATCATGATGGTGTATTACTATTTGCCTTTTATGGTGATGCCGCTCTATTCCTCTCTGGAGAAAATGGATACTCGTCTTGTGGAAGCCTCGCTCGATCTCGGCGCAACGTGGGGTCAGACGCTCAGACGGGTCATTTTGCCGCTGACCAAACGCGGCCTAAAAGCGGGTTTTTTTCTGGTTTATATCCCTTCTTTTGGCGAGTTTGCGATCCCAGAGTTGATGGGCGGCGATAAATTGATGTTCGTCGGAACAGTCGTCTCAAATTATATCCTCGGCGATGAGACCGGTTCGCTAGGAGCCGCTTTTACAGTGGTGGCTTCCATTTTCTTGCTGCTAAGCGCTGTGGGTATTTACTGGGTTATCGACCGTTTAATCCCAGGGAGAACCCATGGTTAGAACAGGAAAACTCGGTTATCTCGGAACTGTACTGCTCGTCGGCTTTACCTATTTATTTTTGTATGTGCCCTTGATTGTGCTCCTCGTTTTTTCCTTTAATACGGAAGGATTTCCTTCTCCCTGGAAAGGCTTTACCCTTAAATGGTACCACGAACTCTTTCAGGCAACCCATTTGTGGGCCTCATTTCTCAATTCTTTGATCGTAGCTTTTTGTGCTACAGGCATTAGTTTGACAATGGGAATATTCCTTCTCTTTTATGCAGCGCAAGGGGGACGGATCGGCAGATTTTTAACCCTATTTTACGGTAACCTCGTGATACCAGAAACTGTACTAGCCGTCAGCTTGCTGGGATTTTTCACATTGATTTCGATTCCACTCGGATTAACGACGTTGATCCTGGCACATACGGTGTTAGCATTGGGATTTGTGATTCCGATTGTCTATGCTAGATTTGTTGAGCTCGATTATCGTATGACCGAAGCGTCTTTAGTGCTTGGTGCAACCCCGATTCAAACCTTTTTCAAAGTCACTCTTCCCCTACTTAGACCTTCCCTAATCGTGTCGGGATTACTGGTATTCATCATTTCGTTTGACGATTTTATCCTTTCTTATTTTTGCGCTGGCAGCACATCTCAAACCCTATCGCTTTATATCCTCTCCATGCTGCGTTCGGGGATCTCGCCAGTCGTCAATGCTCTTTCCGCAGTGTTACTCTTGCTTAGCACCACCCTCGTGTTGCTCTTCTTCTGGATTTCACAAAAAACTCGCACACGCATCTTTTGAGGGAGCTCATGAAAAAAGTCCTAATTCGCTCCGGTTTGATTCTTTTCTGGGTTGTGCTGATCTTCTGCGCCTTGTATTGGCCTAAAGTGAAAGTGATGAAATTCGATCGCAACACGATCAATGTGTTTGTGTGGGGCGATATTCTCGAATCCTCTGTCGTCGCTGAATTTGAAAAAGAAACCGGGATTAAGATTAACCTCAGCTATTATTCTTCCAATGAAGAACTGCTCGTTAAACTGAAAGCTACTCGCGGCGAGGGTTATGATTTAGTGATCCCTTCCGATTACGCTGTCAACGCCCTCATCAAAGAGGGGCTGCTTAAACAACTGGACAAACAGCAATTTCAATATTGGGATGTGATCAATCCTGCTTTGATGGGGCATTATTTCGATCCCCATAACGACTATTCCATTCCATTCGAATGGGAATTATTTGGCTTTGGCATCGACAAAAATTATTTCCGCAACCACCCGACCGAGCCCTCTTGGGGAATGATTTTCGATCCCAACACGGTGCGCTACAAGATCACGATGAATAATGATCCAATCGAAGCCATTGAGTTTGCCGCCTTTTATCTTTATGGCAGCATCGATCATTTAACCCCCGTGCAAGCGCAAGGCGTCAAGCAAACCCTCATCCGGCAAAGACCCTGGGTCGTAGCTTACGCCTCATTTCGCGGCGATTATTTCCTCGCCACGCGCAATGCCGCCGTTGTCGTAGCTTCTAGCTCTTACATTTGGCGTACACAACGACTGTTTGACTTTGTCGGCTTTGTTGTACCTAAAGAAGGAAGCTTCATCACGATTGAAAATTTCTGCATTCCTAAACCCAGTCAAAAAGAAGAGCTCGTGTACCGCTTCATCAATTTTCTCTGCAGCCCCGAGTCTGTTGCCACTCACTTCAAAACGTATGCTTTTTTCCCTTCCACACTTCACACACTCGACATCCCGGGTATCAACCCGCAAGCCGCCCGTCTGATGGCTTCCACGCAAGAAGACTTTAAAAATTATTACTTCATCCGCAACATCCTCCCACAACAGGAAATGCGCGACATCTGGGTCGAAGTTAAAACAGGAGAATTTTAGGGTTTTATCGCGATTTGCGCCACGTCACACGTTCTAAATAAATCGGGCCATCCCTTTCATGATTCTTAAGGGAAGTAATAAACGGAACAGTTTGATATGCTGGACCTTTATATATGCTTATATTTTGATTTGAATCAAAATAACAAGTAAGATCCTTTCAGCGATGCTTCTCTGCCTTCTAAAGCTTGCTGTAAGTTTGCAAAAGAACTAAATGCCTGATCAATGTAATCAATTTTTGCAGCCATAGTTATCCTCAGTTGCAAATTTATTGCGCCAGTATTTACTATCTCTGGCCATTTTCTTTTGTAAGACTGCTTTTTGCAACATTGCACTTGGATTTGTACTCGTTACTTTGTAATGTTCATAGGCTGCTTTACGGATAAAGCGTTTCCATGTCTTATAAATAGTTAAAGCTTCTTGAGATGCTTGTTCTTTATTAGGAAAAATCGCTTCACATTCGATTTGTAAAACACCGTGAACTAGGCCTTTAAAACTTGCAAAAGTACATTGTTTTGTTTTTTGGACAGACTTAACAAGTGTTTCCATTACTTGTAATCCTAACTGCTCATTCAATTCATTGTTAAAAAAATTCGGGGTAGTTTTTTCCAGTAATTTAGCAATACAAAATTCCAGATTATCTGTGCTGCTGATCGTAAAAAACTTAACAACCGATTGTCGTGCTTCCGGGGATTTTTTTTCTCGAGCCCCATTAACTTTAAAAACAATGTTTCCCTTAAATCCAATCCCCACAGCATGTCCTGATTGCCGCGAAGGATCTTTCCAGCTTACATGCATCAGAACCATTTCACCTTTTAAAATCTGTTGTGTAATTTCCGTTGGAGATTTAGTTGCATTTTCTGCAATGCCAGCGATTGCTTTGACGATAAGTTCAGAATTGATAGGAGATTTCAACTTAAAAAATTCGGCACTAGTAAAAAAAGCATGGGTTAAACTTATAAGTTCAGGATCAATGAGATGAGACATAAAGCTTTCAGCACGCACACTTACGCAGTTGGTTTTTTCCGAATAAAAGAGCGGAAAATCCCCTTTAATTCCCCAAATATGGGCTAATATCTTTCGGCCTGTCGCTTCTCGGGTTCCTCCCATGGAAAGCAATATTGCTGCCGTATCATAATGCTTGTCACAGAGAGCGATCTCCATGGGGGTCAATCCATGGTCTGTAAGAGGATTGACGCTAGCTCCATATTTGTTCACAAGTTCTAGAGCAATCTCCGCCTGATTATTATAGGCTGCCAAATGCAAAAAATTAGATCCAGTTGTATAAACTGGCATATCGATTTTAAAACCTTGTATAAGCAACTGTGGGACTAAAGCTTGAACCTTTTCAAGCGCCCCGTCTTTAATAGCCGTTGCAAGATCTTGTTTTGCTGTTTTAATATCAAATGAACCTGAACTTACGGTAGAAGTAACCGCCATAAATAACCAATATAAATTTATTAATATTAATAATTATAATATAAAATTAAATATTAAGCAATAATAATTTAACTATCTTAGAATGAGTTAATTAGAATTATTGTCATTTATATCAGGTAACTTTCGAAAGGCCTCGGCGGTCGTGCCTTTAGCGTACATCAAAGCCATTCCTGAATTAATTATTTTAATTTATGATATTATTTAATTAGCAGTTATAAAATAGCTATAATAAAACGTTAAATTAAAATTTTAATTAGATAAAATAAATCCCCTTAGCAGATCAGTTAGATAAACCATCAAGCTAAGGGGAAAAAGAGGGAAAAGTTAGCCTTTTTTCTTTTTGATGTAGTGAACGACGTCACCTACAGTTTTGAGCTTCTCGGCTTCTTCTTCAGAAATTTCAAAGCCAAAACGCTCTTCGACCGTCATGATGAGCTCAGTAAGATCTAAAGAATCAGCATCTAGGTCCTCGACAAAAGACTTATCTAACGTGACCTCTTCTGCATCCACACCGAGTTGCTCAACTATGATATCGATGACTTCTTTTTCAATTGACATAGGCATTCCTTTTCAGGTTGTTTACTAATAAATTCACATGACCATCCCGCCATCGACTGTAAGCACCTGACCTGTGACATAGTCAGATAAGCTGCTGGCGAGAAACACAGCCGCATTGGCGATATCTTGAGGATCGCCCATACGTCCCATTGGGATTTTCTTCAAAATTCCTTCTTTTTGCCCATCAGTCAGGGCATCTGTCATTCGCGTTTGGATAAATCCAGGAGCGATGCAATTGACGCAAATATTCCGCGTCGCTAACTCTTGGGCCAAAGCTTTTGTAAAGCCGATCATTCCAGACTTTGAGGCAGCATAATTAGCTTGTCCGGCATTTCCTGTCAAGCCTACAACGGATGAGATATTGATGATTTTGCCGCCTTTAGCTTTGATCATGGGCCGCACCAAAGCTTGGCAAGTATTATAAACTGATTTTAAATTCACATCGAGAACCTGATCCCAATCTTCTTCTGTCATCCGCATCAGCAACCCATCGCGTGTAATCCCTGCGTTGTTGATTAAAATATCAACTTGCCCCCATTTTGTGAGCAATTGCGAGATAGTAGTTTCCACGGATTGTTTTTCAGAAACATTAACAATAAAAGATTCAAAGCGTTGTTCAGGCGAGAATTTGACCTGTTCTAACTCTTGAAGGACCTGCGTTGCCCGTTCAGCATTAGTTCCGAAAATGGCGACATCGGCACCTTGTTTAGCAAAGGCTAAGGCAATTTCTTTGCCGATTCCCGCAGTTCCTCCAGTGATTAATGCTTTTTTAGCTTTGAGCAACTGCATATGCCTCCATACGTTGGTTCAACTCTTCTAAATCAGCGACTTTTTCAATGCTAAGCGTTGGCTCAGTCACGCTGATCCGTTTATTCATTCCGCTAAGTGTTTTTCCGGGACCCATTTCAAAATAATTTGTCATCGATTGCCCCATCAGTGTACGAATCCCTTTTTCCCAGCGTACAGGGCAAACCACTTGATCGATTAACAACCCTGGGATTTCTTGAGTTGAAGCAACCCCTCCAGAAACATTCATCACAACATCGATTAGACTTTCTTCAAATGTGATAGTAGCGATTTTAGCGCGAAGCTTTTCTTGTGCTGATTGCATTAAACCGCTGTGAAAAGCACCCGATACATCTAAGGGTAGAACCCGTTTGGCACCTTCTTTTTTCAAAGCTTCTGCGGTCAATTCAAGCGCATTTATTGTTCCAGCAATGACGATTTGCCCTGGGCAATTGAGATTTGCGATCCAAATGGGATGGGATGGGTTTAATTGGTTTATGACAGCTTCCACAGCCTCTTCGGTCATCCCTAACACCACCTGCATCGAACCTTTCGTCTCTTCACACGCTTCATGCATCGCTTCAGCGCGAGTACGCACGAGACCCAGACAATCGGTAAATCCAATTTTCCCGGCTGCGGTCAATGCAGTATATTCGCCTAAACTTAGGCCGGCGCAAACCGCTGGCGTGAGCTGGGGAAATTGTTGCTGGACAACGCGTAAAATGGCAACGCTGACAATATAAATGGCGATTTGGCTGTTTTTGGTTAGAATTAACTCCGTCGCAGGCCCTTCGAAGATCAGTTTAGAAAATGTATATTCTAAAAAACTATCCGCCTCTTCAAATGTCTGTCTAGCAACGGCAAATTGCTCGTAAAAATCTTTGCCCATTCCGGGATATTGAGCACCTTGACCGGGGAATAAAAATGCATACTTAGGGGACGTCTTACTCATGATCTTTTCCCCAAGTTAGTACTGAAGCTCCCCAAGTCAGTCCAGCGCCAAAAGCTGTTAACAGGATATTTTCACCTTCCTTAAGATTTTGTTCGCGTATGAGTTCATCGAGAGCGATTCCGACCGATGAAGCAGACGTATTGCCATATTTATGAATTGTCAAATAGACCCGTTCCATAGGCACGCCAAAACGTTTCGCAATCCCTTCGATAATTCTGATATTAGCTTGATGCGGAACGATCCAGCTGATTTGTGCTTCGGTAAGACCTGCGCGGTCTAAGCATTGTTTTGAAGCCATTTCCATGCGCCGCACAGCGTGTTTGTAAGTTTCTTTTCCATCCATTTGCAAATAGTGCATAGAATCGGTAACCGTTTGTGTCGTAGCCGGATTACGCGAACCACCCGCAGGTAAAATCAATAGTTCAGCGAGTTCTCCATCGGCGCCTAAACACACATCGCGGATAATGAGTCCTTCGCCGCGCTGACTGACGACACACGCCGAAGCGCCGTCACCAAATAATACGCAAGTATTGCGATCCTTGTAATTGACGATGGAAGAGAGTTTTTCCGAAGCGATGATTAACACATTTTTGTAGAGTCCAGATTCGATATATGCTTTCGCTTGTGAAAGGGCGTAAATGTACCCAGTGCAAGCCGCTTGAATATCGACAGCGGCAGCATTTACAGCTTTTAAGAGTTTTTGTAACAAACAGGCCGTGCTGGGAAATGCGTAATCGGGTGTGATCGTAGCGAACAAAATGAGATCGATCTCTTCAGCAGTGATCTTTGCCACTTCAAGGGCGCGCTTTGCCGCTTCGTAGCCCATGTCGGAGGTGAATTCATCCGAACGTGCGATACGGCGCTCTTTCATTCCTGTCCGCGAGACGATCCATTCATCCGTAGTTTCGACCATTTTTTCAAGATCGTGATTGGATAGAATACGCTCCGGCAAGTAACAGCCTGTTCCGATAATCCGCGCTTTGTCAGTCTTGTGCATGAAAATAAAAAATTAAAATGTAAACTAGCAGTAATTTTACCCCAGCCCTATAAAAATGGAAAGCACAATTTCTCAACCCCTGCAGATTTTAAAGTTTAAAGTTAACAAAAATGGCGCTTGAAATTTCGTGAATCGTCTCTTACACTAGGCGGATTATGGCTAAATACCCTTTTGAACTCACGCAACTCATCGCCTATCTCAAAAAACTTCCTGGGGTGGGCACGCGTACCGCTGAGCGATTCGCCTTTCATTTGCTCGAATGGCCGAACGGAGAACTCCACTCGTTTTCTTCACTTTTGGCCCAAATCAAAAAAAGAATTACCCCCTGTCCCGAATGCCACTGCCTAACTGATAATGGCTGCTGCGCCTTTTGCGATAGCAGCAAACGGAATTCTTCCCAACTTTGCATCATCGCTGCAGCCCGCGATGCCTATGCCCTCGAAGAAACGGGTTCTTATCGCGGATACTACCACGTGCTGGGCGGCCTGCTTTCCCCGATCGAAGGCAAAACCCCGGAACATCTCAATCTTGAGCGATTACAAAAAAGAATCACCACCTTGCAAATCAAAGAAATTATCATCGCCTTAGACTCGACCTTAGAAGGCGATACGACCTCTTTATTTCTCAAAGAGCAAATCCAAGGCTGGGGGCTGTCCGTTTCTAGGCTAGCGTTTGGCATTCCTATCGGCAGCTCGCTCGACTTTGTCGATGGGGGCACTCTCGCTCGCGCACTTATCGGCCGCCAATCCTTTTAAAGAAAATAAAACACTGAGTACACAGAGAGGGAAAATCAAATTTTTCTCTCAGTGTTCTCTCTGTGCACTCAGTGGTTAAATAACATGAATCTAACCCTTTAGACGCTCTGTTGTTTGCAAATATTCCCTTGGTTTATTTATAATCGGCCAACTTACACTTGAACTGAAAAATCATGAGCAAAAAATTTCTCGTTTATCTGTCGCTTGTCGCTTTCACCTGCGCGCCGATGCAACCTATGTTTGCCGCTTATTCCTCCGTAGAAGCTTTTGAAGATCGCAAAATCGCCAATATCGATATCCAGGCGGAAAATCTTCCCCCCAATGCTTCTTTTGATCCCAAGACGGTGATCTCCCGTTTAAAGACCAAAGTTGGCGATCCGTTCTCGCAGCTCACCTTTGATAGCGACCTCAAAGCTCTATCTAATGAATACGATCGCGTTGAACCGAACATTGAAGTGCATAACGGCGAAGTGTATCTCACGATTAAAGTCTGGCCTCGTCCTACCATCCGCACGATCAAATGGCATGGTAATGCTCATATCAAGACCAAGACACTGCAGAAAGAGCTTAAAATCAAGCCGAGCGCTGTCTTCAATCGGCAAGCCTTCAACAAAGCCTTTAACAAAGTGAAGGAATACTACGTCAAAAAAGGCTATTTCGAATCGCAGCTCCAGTATGCTATCATTCCTGATCCCAAAACAAATGAGGTCGATATCCTCATTGAAGTGCGCGAAGGCAGGTCGGGAAAAATCGACAATATCGTCTTTAAAGGCTTTACGAAAGATGAGCGCAGTGAAATCTTAGGGATGATCTACACCAAAAAATACAACCTATTCACCAGCTGGCTCACCGGAACAGGAACATATAATGAAGAAGCCTTAGAACAAGATAAACTCACCATCGTCAACTTTTTGCAAAATCATGGCTACGCCGATGCTAAAGTTGACATTCGCGTCCGGGAAGCTAAAACAGAGGGTAAAATCATCTTGGAAATCAACGCCGATCGCGGCCCGGTTTTCCATTTCGGTAAGATCACGTTTAAAGGAAACACTCTATTTACCAACAAAGAGATCGATGCTGTATTCCTCGCTCGCCCGCACGAAACGTATTCGCCCGAAAAATTGCGCCAATCCTCTCAAGCGATCAAAGATTTATACGGCCGCAAAGGCTACATCGATGCCAATGTTCAATACGAGACACAACTTGTTTCAAACGCACCGATCTATAATGTCATCTTTCAAATCGAAGAAGGTGAACAATATAAGATCGGCATGGTCCGCGTCTTTGGCAACGTGCAAACTGAAGCCCATGTGATTTTACGCGAATCGCTGCTCGTCCCTGGTGAAACGTTCGATAGCGCTAAACTCAAAGCCACACAAGCTCGCTTAGAAAATATCGGATATTTTAAAAGCGTCAATGTCTATGCCGTTCGCACACAAGACGACCAAGCTCTCGGAGAAAATTATCGCGATGTCTACATCGAAGTGGAAGAAACAACAACAGGAAATATCAGCCTATTCTTCGGTTTTAGCAGCGCCGATGATGTTTTCGGCGGTCTTGATTTATCGGAAAGCAATTTCAATTATAAAGGGATCCCACGCGTCTTTAAAGACGGGCTATCTTCACTTCGTGGCGGTGGCGAATATGCACACGCTCGCGCTAGCTTAGGAGCCAAACAACGCACCTACACGATCTCTTGGTTAACCCCTTATTTCCGCGACTCACTTTGGCGCGTCGGCTTCGACGTCTCAGAGACCCATAGCACACTGATCTCAAAAGATTACGACATCGATACAATTGGCTTTTCTCTCTACGCTTCCTATCCCTTGAACTATTACTGGACGTTTGGCACGAAATATCGCTTCCGCAATTCGCTGATCCACGTTCCCAAACACGTTTCCAAACAAGAGCGCGATCAAGCAGGGCACGATGGCGTCATTTCCGGGATCGGTTCTTCCATCACTTACGATTCTACCGACAGTGCGATCAAGCCGCATAATGGCTTCCGCTCCGTTTTAGAGGGAGAACTCGTCGGTATTTGGGGCGATTATAACTTCCTCCGCTTTGCTTATGTCAACACCTACTATACCCAACTCTGGCGACGCGGGATCATGAAATACCGCTGGGATTTGCGCTTCATCGAACCCTTGTGGAAAACTAACCATTCCACTGAAATTCCCTTGAGTGAACGTTTCTTCATCGGTGGACTCAATACGGTCCGCGGTTACCGTGACTTCGATTTAGGGCCACACTTTAAGAACGGCGATCCTAAAGGAGGCATTTCTGCCACAGTGCTTTCGATCGAATATCTGCAAGAGATTTTCCCCTTCCTCGACGC
Source organism: uncultured Verrucomicrobiae bacterium (assembly GCA_963839895.1). Classification (GTDB taxonomy): domain Bacteria; phylum Chlamydiota; class Chlamydiia; order Chlamydiales; family Rhabdochlamydiaceae; genus CAJCIW01. Next base: position 391,261 of record CAWIWQ010000001.1, on the reverse strand, counting down.
CTTTTTATTCGTCGACGCTGGCAGCATCGCTCTCAAACGGTTTTATTTTGCCTCATTTAGATTAAGCGCCGGATTTGGCGCACGCATCGAGTTGATCAATCGCGTCCCTGTGATCGTCGGAATGGGATTCCCGATCAACCGCGATAAACGTAGCGAAGAGCGCCGCTTCTTCTTCTCGATGGGAGGACAATTTTAATGAATCTACAAACTTTAAGGAGAATAATTTCATGAAACGTTTCATTCCTACATTTCTACTCGCCACCAGTCTCATTACCACTGCTTTCAGCGCTGAAACACCAGCAACAGTGGGTATCGTCAACTTTGGAACATGCGTCGCCGACTCTAAGTTGGGTAAACAAGAGCAAGCGTCTTTTGAATCACTCAAAAAACAGATGACCTCACTTCTCGAAGACACAGAAAAACAACTCAACGACCTCGCCGCAAAATTCAACGACCCCGAATATCTCGATGGCCTCTCACCAGAAGCTGAAGAAGAGCTCAAAAATAAATTCCGCACACTCAATGAAGAACTGGGACGCTACCAAAATCAATACTATCAGGTCATGAATCAAGCCAACATGCGGATCGTCCAAACTCTTTCGAATAGCATTAACACCGCTGCCGAAAAAGTCGCTAAAGACAAAAAACTTACGATGGTCGTTAATAAAGACGCCTGCTTTTATTTCACCCCAGGCCTCGATGTGACAAACTTCGTCGTCGTGGAAATGGACAAAAATTTTGGACAAGATTCCAAAAAGCACGCAAGTGCAGAAGCACCCGCTCCTGAACAAAAAACACAAACCAAGTAACCTATGGAAGCTAAGAAATTCACTCTTACCGAACTTGCCGATCTCACTAAATCTACTCTGGTAGGCAATCCTAAGCATTGCATTACTGGCGTTGAGGCACTCGATTCCGCGCAATCGGAAGACGCGTCTTTCTTAGCCAATCCTCGTTACCGCTCGCTATTAAAAGAGACCCAAGCAGGCGTGATCTGTATCGATCGGCAAACGTCCGTGGAGGAAGGGAAGAACTTCCTCCTCTCTGACGACCCCTCTCTCACCTTCCAAACCATTATGGAAACGCTGCTTGTCTCCTCTTACAATTCCACCGGTTTTAACGGTGTGCACCCCACCGCAGTCATCCACCCCAGTGTTAAACTCGGCAAAGATGTACAAATCGGTCCTCACGCCGTCATCGATCAAGGCGCTGAAATTGGCGACCACACTAAAATTGGTTCCCAAGTTTCCATTGGTCCTGGCGTTAAAATCGGTACACACTGCCATTTCCACTCTCATGTAACGATCCGCGAAAAATGTCTCATCGGCAATCGCGTCATCCTACAACCTGGTTCGGTCATTGGCTCTTGTGGATTTGGCTTTACTACCGATGCTCAAGGACAACACACTAAACTCGAACAACTCGGCACGGTGGTTATCGAAGATGACGTCGAGGTGGGTGCCAATACCACCATCGATCGTGCTCGTTTTAAAACCACCCGCATCAGCCGTGGTACGAAAATCGATAATCTTGTGCAAATTGGGCACAATGTCGATATCGGTACAAATAACATCATCGTTTCTCAAACCGGTATTGCAGGATCTGTTAAAACCGGCAAAAATGTCGTGTTTGGCGGTCAAGCGGGCGTCGTCGGTCATCTCGAAATCGCTGATTTTGTGATGGTCGCTACACGCGGCGGTGTTAGCAAATCCATTACACAACCGGGAAAATACGCCGGCGGCCCCGTGATGAGTCTCAGTGAGTATAATCGCCAGCAAGTCCACCTGCGCAAAATCGACGCGTATGTCAAACAGATCGATGCTTTAGAAAAACGGCTGAAAGAGTTAGAAGAAAAACTCAACAATTCTTGATTTAAAAATTGTATTCCATTTACCATTGATCACTCAATCTTCACACGAGGTCAACTATGAGCGCTGGCAGCACCCCAACTCTTGATTACATTGGCAATCACACATCTTCAGTTACCAACCCGATGTTAAATGGCTTTACTAGTGCCTTAGATCGTTTGCGTCACGTGGTGACTACTCTGGCCCGTTCTGCCGCTGCTGTAGGCTATGGACTGCGACAAGAAGTCCCATTTGAGCGCTGGTTTTTCAACCAAGGGTTCCACAGACCGATCGATAATCAGACCCAACTTATGAATGCCAGAGCCTGGGCTCTCCTCGCCGCCATAGAAGGTGCCATTAAAGTCGTAGCTGAAGGTACCGCCTTTGTTTATGCCCGAATCCTGTCACCCCCAGATGCCAATCGCCATCTCGAAGTGCTTAACGCTCAATGGCAAGGATTAACTTTAAGCCTTCTCGCTATCGTTTCCCCCAATGATGCAAAAGCAAAGGCCCATAACGGGGGAAACCCCATCATCGGCTCCAACCCCCTTAATTGGCGCTGGGGCACCCTCTATACCGGAAAACTGGATATTCCTCTCTGGCATGTCGAATGCCGTCAATACCCTTGGGCAGAGTCCGGTTCTCATTAATCATAATTATTTAGTTATTTTTCTGGTTTTAAAGAAATGATTTAACATAAAATCGCGTCTAAAAATATAAAGTTTAATTTAAAGCTTCAATATATTATAATAAATAATAAATTAATTAATTGTATTATTATAATAACTATGTCATCAGTAAATAACAATAACAACACTTTGACTATCAATTCTTACCCATTAGTCTGGACTGAATTAAATAATCCATCAGTAGAAGTGATCTCATCCATTTCATTTGCAGTAGATCCTCGAATGAAACATCCAAGTATAGCACAAATAAATGGAAAAATTTGCATTTCTAAACAATCTAAACTTAAAATAAACTTTCAGAAATTTGTATTTACAGAATACAAAAGCCTTACAATCGATGATGATACTATTACATTAATTTCCACTTCTAATATAAAAGATGGCAATAAATATAATTGCATAGAGTTCAGAATACCAGCTAGTTCAGCATGTTTAAAATATTCTATCGGTCCTCAAGAGCATTCTTTTAATTTAAAAATAGATAATACAGTTCTCATATCCACCTCCTTTTTGGTTTATGCAGCTGCTAGGAGTTTAGGACGAGAAAGCGCTCTACCTAATGTCAAATTGGCAATCTTTGACTTAAAATGGAGGATAATTTCAAACAGCACTTCTGATTCAGATACAAACTACAATATAAAATCAAAGATCTCGCAAGTTCGCGGAACTTCATTTATTGAAAAAGACAAGGAAACCCTAATACTTTATAAAAGCGCAAATTTTTTAATAAAGTTTGATAAAAAATCAAAAATAACTAAAAAGAATTTTGAGGGAATTTACATTGAAGATCATCAACTTGATGAAAATGAATTAAAAAAATGTGATCGTCAGATTGCTTTTAAAATCCCCCAAAATTTTAAAACGAAGCAAGCTGAAACCTGCTTTACATTAACTTTTAATGGAATCACAATTGAATCCGAACACTTTACCTTATTGAAATATGCAAAATTAGCGAAGAAAAACAAAAATAAGAAAGTGGCAAATCCCACAGAACAAGTGTCAACTAATATCCACCAGCACACCCTAGAATGCACAGATTCTTTAAACCCTTCAATAAAGTTAACAGCAAAAATCAATCAAATTGTCATTCGTAAGAACAAGCAACGACATTTAGAAATTAAGGATAGTACTCTACACATTTATAACAAGATTTTTCTAAAAATCAAATTCAGTGAAACTGTAGATTATAAAACATTCGAAGCCATAAAAATTAAAGACAAACAGCTTATGTTATACGAAGATGAATATGGAAATGATTCAAATTGTATACCCTTTGAAATTGACGAGACGTTGCCATTAGGTAAAACGTATTTTGTGTTCAAAATAAACCAAAACACTTACAAATCGGAAGAATTTATTTTAGATAGTTATAAAGATTTAGAAAATGAATCGAGAAGAGAAAAAAGAAAAAACAAAAGAGTCCTCCAAGCACTTCCGGGTTCTGTTTCAACTCCACCGAGGCCTTCGAAAAACCCTAAGGTGATCAGCCAGAGCACAAACACATTTTTTAACGAGGAAGTGAGCGATACGTTTCCGATGAATTCAAGCAATAATCCCGTTTCACCTCAAAATGAACAAGAATTAGAAATTGACCCAAGCACTGAAATGTTAGACCCCTTACCCTTTGCCGAAGAAAACACCTATATAACAAGCCCACACTTGGACAAAATTCTTTATGACGAGGAAATGAGTGATAGCTCTACAACCATTTCTGCTAGTTTTTTTCCGATCAATCTAACAAATGCGCAAACTACTCCTTCTGTCCCATCTCCATCTTCACCATTTTCCGTTGCGATACTTACCCCTGATTTAACAACTACAACGACGATCACCACGACTACAAGTTCGCCAGCGGATAATTCCATTAATATTACTTCTTCAATAGATTCGCAAACGCCGAACAAAGAGGTTTCTTTCCAACAAAAAAAAGTGCCTCCCTTTGAATTTTTACTAAAAGGCATACTTGATGAAAAAACAAAAAAACAAATTGCAGCCACCGTAAGCAATATTGAATGTATTCAAAAGTTTCGTATGTTATCGCCTCAGGATCAAAAAATTTATCGAGAAGTTTTAAAAAATCGTGAACAAATTCAAAACATCCACTCTTCCTATAAATCCTTTCCTGAACATGTTCAAAATTTCTTAAAAAACGGCTTTGAGGGATCTAAAAACATATGACAACTATTAATTCATTAAATAAAGAATACACGCTTGAATGGTCTTATAAGAGTGATACTAGAAAGGTTCAATCAAATGTCACTCAAACTGGCAAAAAGGGAATCCAAAACTCCCCTCTATCCATTTCCGAGACTAACACTTTGGTTATGTATAAAAATCGTTCTTATAAAATAGTGTTTAGCCAGCAAGCAATCAATTATTTCTCTTATTTAAAAATTCATGATGCTCCAGTTAAAACAACAGTTTGTAGCAAAGGAGCTGATGGAAAATTTCACGGAATAAAATTTACTATCGATGATGATTTAAACTCCGGCAGATGTACTTTAATTTTAGGCGCAAACAAGGTAGTTTACAAATCTAATCCTATCATTATTAAAACATTGGATCAAGAAAGCGAGAATTCAGATAAGCAAAATAGTATAAACCCCAAAAAGCGTAGAGTCTCATATAATGACTCACAACTTACAAATAACAACAACGAAGGCGATAACCTAAATGACAATGTACCCCCTACTATTCTTGCACAAGAGCCGTTCGAGACGGAAAACTTGAGGATTGTATTTTCCTATGCTGGGGAACAGATCTTCGATAGGACCCTTTCTGATAATTCTTTAGAACCGTTATTTGATGATATTTCGATTGAGCCCCCACAATTAATCAATCCACTACCGCCTATTGAGACGACCCATACTATTGCTGAAATAACCTCTACTACACCGGCGATTTTCCCACCACCACCGCCTATAGAGCAACATATTCTGCCACCCCAACCTTCTGCTTCAACGACAGTGTCAGCAGCAAATCAAAATGAAAAAGGCACTTTGTCAATATTGGATTTTATCAATGCTTCCACAGATGAGAAATCAAAAACTCTCTATAAAACTGTTATTAATAATATGGAGTTAGTGAAAGAAGCATTAAATTTAAACATTGATCAACAAGCTACTCTTAAAGACTATTTTGAAGATAACTCTGCGATTGATAAAATTGTGGAGTGCTATAATAATTTAACTCCTAATCAAAAGGAATTAATTGCTCTATACACAAAAAGAATTATTTAAACCATATGTCTACCATTAATAACAATTCGACTGCGCCAAAAACATTTCCGCTTATCTGGAGAGAAGGAAATGGTGAACTGAATATTCAATCAACTCTTTACAATGAAAATGACAGTCAAGTTACCGATGAAAACAGTGTTTTGCATATTTCTAAGCAGTCATTAATTAAGATAATATTTGACTCCATTCAATTTTCAAAGCTTGAATTTCTTAAAATAGATGATTCTGTCATACACTCGCGAGTGTTATCTATTGAAAATGGCAAAAGCGCTATTCATGTGAGCATTCATAATGAACTCTCACTAACGAGTAGAACAAATGAATATCGGAACAAATTTCATCTTAGGTGCGATGATAGAAATTTTGAATCTGCGGATTTTCGGCTTACATCTGCCGATGAATCAAGAAATTCGGGAATGGCAGCAAAAGAATTTCCAAAACACAATTTAGGTTGGGTTGACATCACTAATAGCAACAATACAATGGATTCGCTGATTCAATATGTTCCTGACCGGCTAGCAAAACATGACTACCTAATTGACGAAGCCGCTCAGTTAAGAATCTGTAAAGGAGCTGCATTGCTATTGACATCCTCACAAATGGACTACGCAAGCTTTGAATGGATTAAGTTGGGGGAAAAGCAAATGGGTCAAGCTTCCCAGCAAGGAATCACTTTTAGTATTGCTAAAAGATTTCCTTCTTCCAAGCAAAACTCGAATTTCGAAATTAGGATCAATGGGGCAACTTTTCACTCAACCAAAATAGCCATAAAAGATATACCCAGAAAAAACCGTGAGTCTGCTGTTTCAAAAGCAACGTCTCCTGCAAACTCCTCAGCTTTTTTTAACGAAGAAGGCATAGACGATCTCAATAATAACAACGTTTTTTCAAAACCAAAAAGTAATATCGTTGCTTTAATTTGGAATAAAAATGGGTCAAATGAGGAAATTCATTCGTCTGTCGAAAATATTTCAAAGAATGGAAAAAAAATTAAGTATTCGGGAGTTGTTAGTGACGGAAAGGAAACATATTTTTCTAAGCAAAATAACACCACTTATCATTTGAGATTTGATATTCCTATTGAATATTTAAAAACGATTTTTTTTAAGTTTAATCAAACAGAATTAGATTGCATGCCTTCGCTAGATGGGATTAATTTTTCTTTTGATCAACGCCAGCCTATCCCCACCAGTTCACAACCTCTTCATTTACAAGTGGGAAATGATCTGTATCAATCGGCTCCTGTTCGGCTAATATGTAGACCTAAGAAAATTGCACAATCTGCTAAACGATCATCCGTAGATATACCTTTCACCTCCGATGATTCTATCCAAGAAACTACACCCTCTCAGCAAACAAAAAGATCAAAATCGCAAACTGACCTTCACAATCTAGCTGAATTATGTATGAATCAAGATTGTTGATCTTTTTCTTTGTCTTTTATTCTATTTCATAGGACATAGTTAAATTAGGTCCTATGAAATGGCAAAGAGGCGGGAATGATCGAGTATTATTTCAAGACTGCCAAAGACGAACAATTTGTGGCGCTGGCTGAGCCTAAAGAGGGTTGCTGGATTCACATCGATGAAGCGTCAACAGCTGATCTTGATGCGGTTTGTCAACTGACGGGCTTGGAACTCGCCGATCTGCATGATACTTTAGATAGGTATGAAGTGCCGCGGGTCGAAAAAATCCAAAACAGCGTGCTTATTTTTACTCGGCACCCTGTAGAAAACGAGCAAACCGTCGGGCTTTTCACTGCGACCCTGACGATGATCTTAACTCCCCACTATTTTATCACAATTTCTCCGGAAAAAAGTTACCTCACGCGAAATTTTCTCAATAAAAAGGGGAAATTGTCAACGCTGCAACGCTCCAAATTAATGATCAATTTGCTTTTGAAAATCACACAGGAGTTCACCTCGAGCATTCGTCGGGTAAGATATAACGTCTTGCATCAAGAAAAACAGATGATCAACGTGGAAAGTGATGACATTGCGGTTTTAACGCGGCATGAGGAGATTTTAAACCAATATCTTTCGACTCTAGAACCTTTACGTGGGGTATTAGAAGGCATCACTTCGGGACGTTACACCAATCTCTATGAAAAAGATCAAGAGCAGTTGGAAGACTTGCTGAATGCCGTGAAACAATCGGAAACCCTATGTTCGATTGCCGTCAAGACGATCCGCAGTCTGCGCGATTCGTACAACATCATCTTCACCAATAATTTGCACAAAACCATTAAGTTATTGACGGCGCTGACGATCATTTTTAACATTCCGACCATGATCGCTAGTATTTATGGGATGAACATCGACTTGCCGATCGCTAAAAGCGCCCATGCCTTCATGATCATCATGTCGATGATCACAATTTTGTCGGTCTTAGGCCTGGTGATTTTTAGGCGTAAGCGTTGGTTATAATAATAACAGCGATGGGCTTTCTAAATACTTCTGCACGGTTTTGAGAAATTTGGCTCCTTCAGCACCATCGAACACACGATGGTCACCTGAAAGAGTGATTTTCATTGTTTTGCCGGCAACGATATGACCGTGTTTGACGATAGCCTTATCTTCCAAGCCCCCGATAGCTAGAATTGCCGCTTGGGGCGGATTGATGATGGCGACAAATTCAGAAATCCCAAACATGCCCAGATTAGATACCGTGAATGAACCACCAGTATATTCTTCCCGTTTGAGCTTGCCTTCACGAGCATGAGCGGCAAGAGATTTCACTTCTTGAGACAATTGCCCGAGATTTTTGAAATCCGCATGACGCACGATGGGCGTGATCAGGCCAGCTTCCATGCTGACAGCCACAGCGATGTCGATGGTTTTAAAGCGGATGATGGAGTTGTTAACGGAATTAAATCCGGAATTAACATCGGGATGTTCGCGCAGAGCAAGTGCCGTGGCACGCATGATAAAATCATTATACGAAAGTTTAAGGCCAGCAGTTGAGAGTTCATTTCGCAAAGACACCAGTGTATCGGCGTGTACTTCTTGCGTACAATAAAAATGGGGAATAAACGTTTTAGATTCTTGCAGCCGTTGAGCGATGATTTTTCGGATGGGTGTGAGGGGAATCTCTTCGAAAGATCCTGGAGCTTCAGTAGGGGTTTCTCGTCGGCCAAAGGTCACAGTGCCGGTAGGCTGGCCGAGCTCTAAATCGCGGCTCATGATCCGACCGTGAGGGCCGGTACCTTTAACAGTAGACAGGTCGATCCCTTTGTCTTTAGCTTGCTTGCGGGCCAGGGGTGAGGCAACAATACGCCCTTCAACCTCTCCTTCTGGGCCTGGAAACGTGTATTTCGTAAGGGGGGGCTCAGGGACAAAGGCCGGCTGCGATAACCCACCAGAGGTCGTTTTAGGGGCAGTTGGGGCAGCTGTAGTCTCTTCTTGTTTGGCAGCAGCGGGCTGTGGAGCGGCTTTAGGTCGTTCGATCCCTTCTGGTTTATAGCCTTCAATACTTTCGTCTTTTTTTTCGGTGAAGATGGCAATCGCTTGATTGACGAGTGCTGACTCCCCTTCTTTCACTAGGATTTTGCGTAGCCAACCTTCATCGAGAGCGCTGTGTTCGACGGTCGCTTTATCGGTTGCCACTTCGAGGAGTACTTCTCCTGCTTTGACAAACTCCCCTTCTTTTTTACGCCATTTCGCAATGGTCCCTTCTTCCATGGTTGGGGAAAGTTTCGGCATCGTGAAAGTAAATGGCATAGAAATCCTTTAAGCTAACACTTGTTCAATTGCGGCAATGATCCGCTCTTTGGTCGGCATCGTCTCTTTTTCCAATGTTTTTGAATAAGGCATAGGTGTTTCGCGCTGTGCCACCCGCACTAAAGGAGCATCAAGATCATCAAAGCAATGTTCTATAATTTGAAAGCCCACTTCAGCGCAAATACCTGCATAGAGATGGCCTTCTTCGACAAGCACAGCGCGATGTGTTTTTCGCAGCGACTGCGCAATGGTAGTGATATCGAGCGGTTTAATCGTGCGCAGATCGATAAGTTCTACGTTGATGCCTTTTTTAGCAAGTTCATCAGCAGCCTGTTTGCAAATCAGCACCATGCGACTGTGCGAAACGACGGTGATGTGCTTGCCTTCTTTGACGACTTTGGCTTTACCAATCGGTACCAGATATTCTTCGGTAGGAATTTCCATTTTGTCGTTATAGGAAAGCTCGCTTTCTAAAAACAGCACAGGGTTATTGTTGCGAATCGCCGATTTGAGCAAGCCTTTGGCATCGTAAGGGTTGCTGGGTGCAAGGATAATTAAACCGGGTAGATTGCCATAGATTGCCTCAACACAGTGGGAGTGTTGTGAAGAAACTTGTGCCGCCGCGCCATTAGGTCCGCGAAACACAATCGGCACGGAAAAGCGATTTCCTGACATGTAATACATTTTGATCGCATTCGAAATGATCTGATCACAACCGACAAAGGAAAAATTAAAACTCATGAATTCAACAACCGGGCGAAGTCCTGTCATTGCTGCGCCGATCGCAAGACCGGCAAAACCGAGTTCTGCAATTGGGGTATCGATGATGCGCGTTGGTCCCCATTTATCGAGCATCCCTTTAGTGACTTTATAGGCGCCGTTATATTCGGCCACTTCTTCACCCATGATAAACACGGTAGGATCGCGTTGCATCTCTTCATCGAGGGCTTGTCGAATTGCTTCTCGCATCTCCACTGTTTGCATGTTATTCTCTTACCCAAGTTTAAGGTGCAAATACATCTTCTTCTAATGTGATCGGATCAGGCCAAGGACTTTCTTCGGCATACTTCAATGCAGCAACCGCAATCTCTTTTTGCTCTTTATCAAGCGCATGATATTGTGCTTCTGTGATGAAGCCGGCATTCTCGAGATTTTTAAACATGATGACAAGCGGATCGCGCGCCATGCAAGTTTGCAGTTCATCCTTAGAGCGATATGCAGCTGGATCAGAAATGGAATGGCCGCGGAAACGCTCAGTAATCACCTCGACAAGAATTGGCTGCGATTTTTGTTTCATCTCATTAAAGACGTGTTTAAAGCCCGCGTAACAATTGAAAAAATCCATGCCGTCAAAAGTATACGCATTCATCCCAAAGCTAGGACCTTTTTTTTCGGCGATCGGTTCCACAGAGATGGCGCGATCCACATGAGTGCCCATCCCCCATTGATTATTCTCGATCACGTACAGGCAAGGTAAATGCCATAATGCCGCTATGTTGAGCGATTCATGAAAAGAGCCTTGCGCAACAGCTCCATCGCCAAGAAAACACACGGAGACATCGCAATTATCCCGTGTTTTAAGTTCAGGAACCGACTTTAAATATTGAATAGTAAACGCCGCACCCGTTGCGATGGGGATCTGTCCGCCGACAATGCCAAATCCCCCGAGCAAGCGGTCCGTAAAAAAGTGCATCGAGCCGCCACGACCTTTAGCATTGCCGGTTGCTTTGCCAAATAATTCCGCCATCAGTTCATTAGGCGTCGCTTTCAGTAACAGAGCTAAAGCATGACAGCGATACGAAGTGATCCACCATTGGTGGACGCCCATGATCCCGACAGCCGCAGTCTGTACAGCTTCCTGGCCCATGTAAGAATGGAAAAAACCGCCGATTTTTCCCTGCAGATATGCCGATTCCGCACGAATTTCAAAATTGCGAATCAAGAGCATCTTTTTAAGATGCTCTAAAAGTTTTTCTTTACCAAGTTCGGCGATCACCTTAGAGGCGTCGCTGGGGAAAAAACGATACTTAGGTGGGTTGTGTTTTTTCATTAATTCAAATTATCATAAACTTAAGTTTTAAAACATCCCTCACATCGGAGCCGAAGTAAATCGTGAGTTGCCTTGGCTAGGGACAATGTTCGGGTTATTAGTCACCGGGATTGTGCGCAAATCGTCATCTGCATGAACCTGATAACAACCGCTTAAAGATAAAGCACTCAGCAATAATAGCACCAAAACAGCAACCTTTCGCATGAACAAACTCCGCTTCAATATATGTTGAAAAAAGGATACCTCTCCGTGGCAAAAATGAGAAGCAATTTTTCGTTTAAAAATTAAATTAGTAGCCCAACTTAGTAGCATCATTTTTTGGCTTGGCTCATATACTCGGAATACGACATACAGCCGGCCCCTTTGAGTCGTTCAAATTCCTTTGAGAACAGCTTGGCAACAGACTCATTTTCTAACACAATCACGTTTTCTTGATTGCGCGCCGTGGCTTCAAACGTGAAATTAAACGAACCTGTCCAAACACGAGAATTGCCTAAAATACAAAATTTATCGTGCATCAACGGATTGTGCCTGTTTTTTTCCTGAGGAGAAGCTTGCGGGTTCCACACATAGACAGGGATATTAGCCGCGGCCATTTTCTTCACGGGAGAGCGCAGCTTAATAGAATAGGGATCGACGATGATTTCCACTTTGACCCCGCGCTTATGTGCATTGATCAATGCTTTGGCAATTCCATGATGCATCAAACAATAAACCGCAGCTTTTACGCTTTTCTCTTCTTTGTCGATCAAGGCGATTAACTGGTCGGCGACGTGATCTTGCGGCGAAAATAAAATTTCGTAATTTTTAATCGGCTCTTTTTCCGCAGCAAAGCCGCTGAAAAGTACCGTCATACACAGAACTAGGAGAATCTTCTTCATAAACAACTCCGCTAACGAATATGCCAAAGTTGATACCATGTCTAAACGAATCGATGCAATTATTTCTTTTTTATCGTATACTGCCGTTCACTATGACAAAAAGAACACTGCGTCCCATTTACTACGACACTGAAACCACCGGTGTGAGAAGCGACAAGGATCGGATCATTGAACTTGCTGCTTACGATCCGATCGACAATCGCACGTTTTGTCAATTGATCAATCCCGGGATACCGATTCCTAAAGAAGCCACCGCGATCCATCACATCTCCGATGAAATGGTGGCCACCGCACCCGTATTCAAAGAAGTCGCTGAAGCGTTCATGGCATTTTGTCCCCCAGAAACCGTATTAATTGCACACAATAACGATGCGTTCGATAAACTGTTCATCGAAGCTGAATTTAAACGCGCACAAATCCCTCTTCCTCCTTTCCGCCATCTCGACACACTCAAATGGGCGCGCCGCTATCGCAATGATTTACCGCGCCACACTTTACAATCGCTGCGCGAAGTATATGGTTTTCCCGCTAATCAAGCCCATCGCGCACTTGACGATGTGATTGTCCTACATCAAGTGTTTTCGGCAATGATCGACGATCTATCGATGGAAAAAGTCTTAGAACTCCTCGCTAAACCTCAAGTGCTCGCACGAATGCCGTTTGGCAAACATCAAGGCAAACTTCTTGCGGAATGTCCCCAAAGATTACGTCCTCTGGCTTGCCTCCAGTGGCGCCTTCGACAAATCGGACAATCAAGAACTCAAAGAGAGCTTCGAGAAATTAGGAGTTTTAAATGGCAACGATCGATGATTTTCTAGAAATTAGACATTCGCGTCGGCATTATCACCGAAGCCCAAATCTTTCCCGAAGCGCGCAAACCCGCTTATAAACTTAAGATTGATTTTGGCTCAGAAATCGGCACCAAACGCTCTAGCGTCCAAATCACTCAGCATTACAAAACCACTGATCTGATCGGTAAGCGTGTGCTTGCCGTCGTGAATTTCCCGCCCCGCCAAATCGGTCCCTTCGTCTCCGAAGTGCTCACGCTCGGCGTCCCCGATAACCAAGGACACATCGTACTGATCCAGCCGGAAAAAGAAGATGCGATCCTCGGTGGTAAGTTATCTTAAAATTCCTATCACCTTCAAAGGTGATAGGAATGTTCGATTATTCTTTTTTCAAACTCTCTTCAACTCTGAAATATTCTTCTTTCAATTTTTTTAAATCAGAGGTAGCAGCTTGTAATTCTAAAGTCATTGGCGAAGGTATACTCGGAAAACCATAATGAATTCCTACCATATTGTGAATCGCCATTTCTGTTCCATGAAGATCCTTCATTTCACTGATTTCGTGTTCTTTGGCGGAAATTTGTTGGATAAGAACTTCAATCTTGTTTCTTCCCGCCGAGCTTACTTTTTCACTTATATTACCTTCAATTTCTCGATCTTGTTGCGGCAAATTTGCATTGCCGACTTGAGTATTGTTGTTATTCGGATCAACTCGATTTAATGAAATGCTCATATTTCCTCCTAAGTTCAAATTAGTCCGATGGCCACACCTATGACACATAGGATAATGCCCACCCAATTGACTTTCTCTTTGTAGATTTTCATCCCCCAAAGATTGCAGAACAGGATGACAGAAATCGTAAATATCGGAAATAGCATTCCTTTGTTGAGCGAACTTTCAGTTTTCGTAGACAATAAAAGCAGCAGCATTCCCAATGCATTCAACACCCCGGCTGTCACTCCATTAACCCATTCGGTTGGAATGGGTTTTCTCTTCTCGTTTTTAATAAACTCAACCCACTGTAAAATTGATGGGATTAAAAAAAAGGCGGGCATGAACCATATGTCGTCTTCTTTCAGGCATGACCAGGGCAGAAGCCAATGAGGATTTTCAGAGCAAGCAAACAACAAGACGCGCCACTGAAAAATACTTAAAATCAGCCCTTGAACAGCCAACATCGATACTGCAAATGCTAACCATTTGTTTAAAGTGCTGGATGTCTTTTGCTCCGAGTTACTAAAAGCTCTAGCTGACACATATAACCCTGATAAAATCAGTACAAAACCCACAATTAACCAGGGCGTCATAAAAAAGCCAAATCTTGACCCGAAAATGATCCAAAGCAACAAACCCGGTATGAGGCAACTCGCATTTTGAAACGTAAAGGTCAATCCCGGTGGACCCGTCTCTAATGATTTTGCAGTTAGTCCCATCATAATATAGTTCAAAAAGCCGCATAAAGCTCCGAGTACAATCATAAGCAGACTAAATTTCGCATTAAAGAGCTCAGGGGCAAGCACGGTTGCTAACACAAATGAAACCGCAAAATATAAGCTTAAGAAGGCACGCGAAGTGCCCCCTTTTTCTAAATTCCGCCGAAAGAAGAAATTTGCTACGGCCGCAAATAATGCTGCTGAAAGAATGTATGCGATGATCATGTACTCATGATAACTGAATCGAACAATTCAGCTCAGTGATTTTTTTTACTATGAAATAATCTCTCAAAAACAGCTTCTTCTATTTCTTCAGGAACAAAACCCCATAGGCGTTTACCATGCAAGGCGATCTCTCGTACTAGAGATGAGCTAATTAATCGACATTTTTCATCGACAACGAGATAAAATGTCTCTACTCCTCCTATTTGACGATTCATTTGAGCTTGCAGGGTTTCATTTTCAAAATCGAAAATGGTCCGAATTGCTCGGATGACGATATCAATCCCTTGGGCGTTCGCAAAATCCACTAGTAAACCCTTAAAAGGAATGATCTCTATATTTGGAATATCTCGGGTGATTACGCTAAAAAATTGCATTCTCTCTTCCACAGAAAAAGATGGGGAGACCTTCGCTGGGTTCTCCCCTATTGCAATTACCAGTTTTCCAAATTTGCCAGCAGCTCTTTGGATGATATTCAAATGTCCCAAGGTGGGAGGATCAAATGTTCCTGGATAAATTGCCGCACTCATATTTTACTTAACAAAATAGTATTATTTCTCAATACGCGCTCGTTGAATAAAAAATATCCTAAGGCTAACGCACACAACAAAGCTCCGATCAGTATCACACCTAATGAACTAAAATAAGATAAGAGTAGCGAACCTAAAGCAGGAATTACGCAGCCTCTTATGCCAACAGTAAGAACATTAGTGATACTAAAAATAGAACTGTCTTTTTCCTGTGCGAAAACCAAGCCTGACATATGCCAACTCAGCTCACTCCCCGCCTGCATGATTCCATAAAAACCATAAGCGAGATACAACATCATGATATGAAAAGAAGCACCGAGAAGAAGAAAGGGGAAGAGTGTCGCAAAAAAGGTGACAAGTGCACATGTTTGAAAAATATTGAGTTTACGAAATATTCGCGTCCAAAGAGGTGATGTTAAGGCTACGCCTATCCCTTTACATAAGGAAATCGCCAGGCCCATTTCGACGAATGACAAATTTAAAGTGTCGATAAAAAATTGCGGGAGAGCAGGTTGCATAATCATTAAACCTGACCCACCTAACATGAAGCCGATCTGAAAGATGGTAAATTCTTTATGCTTTCGAATTAGCTCCCAGACTTGTGACCAAGGTCTAAAAACCTTATTTTTGATTTTATTCTCATCTATAGCAATATTTGTTTTACAAGCGATGACATCTGGGATGGAAACAGAAGCTAAAAGGCTAGTAGATAAAATTCCTACTCCGGCAGTGATCGAAAATAACCATCGCCAAATTCCTGGATAATTATCCAATAAAACTCCAGCCCCGACTGCAAGAATTGCTGTGCCTAGAAAGTCAATTGTTGTTCCATAGCCTACCATTTGCCCTCGTTTACGATCGGGAAGGTTGTGTTTAAACATTTCCATCCAGGCAGGGACAGTAGCTCGGCTAAGCATCATGTATAAGCCGAAAGCAAAAATGATGAACCAAGATGAATGAATCCAAGGGATAAATAGAAAAGGTAAATGACGAAGAACATTTGCACTCATTAAATTAGAGACAATTCTATCAGGACGTTGGTAGATAGCTTGGCTCCAATAAGGAGATAAAAGCGATGTGCTAGGTTTAAGGGCAACAAGAGTAGTAATTTGCAATGCTGAAAGATGCTCGTTTTTATAGAGAATAAAAACGAGCATGCTGAGGAGGCACCAACAAGGAGTGCTCATGAAGCGCATTCCGATGAAAGCGAGTTGTGTTCGATGCATCAGCTTTCGGCTATGACTTAGCATTTCACCGCCAACTTCTATAATTTTTGCAATAATTATATCCTGGCTTTCAATTTACTGCATTCATGAACCGCTTGCTGCAGCCATTCGCTCTTTAATTGCCTGTTGAAGACCGGTGAGGTCATCATAGGCATGGTAGGCGCCCCAGCGGTCGCCGCCTTTGGTAGAATCGGTAGAGCGAAAATACACCGCGGTTTCAATCGCGTACTTATCTTCCAGTGGCAGACTCTCAAGACAACTGCGCAGATGATCTCTGATAATCGTTTGATCGATCCCTTTTTGTGCCAAAGCTGTTTCGACTTTCTGATTTACTTTTTCCAAGGGGGATTTTTCTTTGGAAGCTCTTACTGTGTAGCCTTTTTGATAAGGAAATGGCTTGGTATTTCCGTAGAAAATGTTTTGGAAGATTTTACTGTTGGCTTTGATCCAAAGTGCTTGGCAAAGTTCGGTAGGACGAAGCATGATATTTTTTTCCGCAAATAATTTAACAGTTCTTGGATTCCCATCCGGTTGAGCGTTGGCAAATTTATTGAACTGACTAAACAGCGCTGTTTTTAAATCGGTGCGTTGCAGACCCACTGAGGCCGGAAGACGACGGCGAACTTGATCCCAAACTGCAGAGCCAAACGCTTTTTGGAAAATGTCAACACGATCGTAGCGATGGTGCTTGCCCCATTCATGCCCTCCTTTGGATTCTGGAGAAAATTCGTAGACAAAATAGTCCAGTCGCGCTTGAAATTTTGGGTCCATGTGCAAAATGAGCTCATCGATCTGCGCACGATCAGCTGGATCCCCTTTCATCACAAGATGCGAGAGCTGTACGATTGGTTCTCTTGAAAAAGCATAAATGGTTTGCAGGCATTCTTTTATCGACTGAAGTTGGAGAGAAAGCACGTCGAAAGTACTCTTGGCATCGCTTGAAACCGTGAGCTTGTGTTGATTGATAAATTGCATCGCTTGTTCTAGCTGTGTGCGGCTCGCATTCCAGCGTTTGAGTAAATTTGCTAATTTCTCGGGATCTTGATCTTTTTTTATGCGCTCTGCGGTAACCTGGAATAGCAGCTCATCGGCTTCATCATGTAAATGACTTATCACGACTTTTTCAATAAAGCGGGCTTGAAGCGATTCGGTGGCTTTTTGTAATTCGTCAACTTGTTTATTGGCCGCATCCTTCATCTTTGAGATTAAATGACTGCCACATTGGTCAACTCTCGTCGCTTGATCTGCACACAAGTCAATTTGATCCTTCGAACCATGGACTTTCTCGCACATAGTATTGATTTGTTGCTGCAATTCATGAATTTGAGGCGCTAAAGTTGATAATTCTGTCGTTGAAATCTCCTTATCTAATTGAGCCACAGTCATTTGAGTATTAATAGTTACTTGATGAAAATTTTGAAATGCCGAGATCTTGATATTACTCATAATTCCTCCGTGAAAGTTGAAGGAGGAAAAGTGTAGCATCTTTACACAATCTTTAAGCAACAAAAATATTTCTCGGGAGAGGCGCAGTGTCGAAGTGCTCGATAATAGCCTTTTATAAAAGGCATGATTTTTATATAATTATATTATATTTTAATTAGGAGAACATGTCAGTACAATCTTCATTGAATGACCCGAAATTAACTACGAAATCCTTGCTTGAAAGTATAAATGCCGAGGCAAGAAGTATAAAATCGATTGAAACCCGCATTAAATCCAAACCTCAAAATGTATTGCAAATAGTCGATTTAGATTCTTTAAATTCAAGTCGCGAAAAAGTTAATGGTTATATTCGAGAATTCAAGACATTGACTGAGCGTAAATACCATGAGGAGTTCAGATTTTCAGCTGACTACTGCAAACTCTTATTAACAAGGCTCCAAGCTGCTAAGGTATTTGCGGATAAATGCGAAACATTGAAAACGCAAATCCAAGAAACTTCAAATGATAAACAATTGACTAAACTGAAAAAACAGGTCGCCGCACTCTTTGAAGTATCCATCGGGCTAACAAAAGAAAAGAAATATTATAAAAAGATTTATCAAGAACAAGAAAAAGCATTGCAAGAATTACTTAAAGCACAACATGCCTCCTTTACTATTATTGATAATAACAATAATACCTCAAAACCAAAAGGCTCGAAATCGAAAAGTCAGCCTGAAAATAGTAGCGAGCCATTTTTGGGCTAATTATTTATATCAAACTGATATACAGTTACTTAAGCAGCGGATTAATGCAAGCCATTAATTAACAGATGTTTATACACTATAAAAAAAATTTTACATAAAATAAAAATTTTGCTACAATTAAGGTATCAATAAACTTTTTAATAAAGGAAATAAAATATGTCAATTGATTTAGGATTAAAAATAATCTGTGACCATGTAGCTGGACTGAGCACTTCTATGATTCATATGGAAAATGAATTTAAAAATTCCTCGAGTAAACTATCAATTTTAAAAGACGTAAATTCAAAGCTGGCTGATTTATCCGAGACGAAAAAATCACTTAAAAAATGTAACGAAAAATTAATTCAGAAAGGTCAAGACGACGATCTTTCTCGCCTTGCATACGCTAACGCTATTTGCAACATAAAAAATGCGAAAGCGAGCGGTCAACGGTTAAACACATGTCGAGAATTCGTTAATAATTGTCGGGCATTGAAAAAAGAAATCGATGCCACATCAAGTGAAGCTAAATTAGCCGAATTGAAGAAAAAAGTTAAGCGAATATTTAATCAATATAAAGGCCTTTCCACGGAAAATGAGGAATATTGTTGTCCGAAAGTTTACAAGGACCAACGGAAAGTTTTATCAGGCTTAATTAAGACTAAAAAAAGTAAATTATGCGAAGAAGAAGACGGAAATTGTTCTGATAACAATAATCGTAAAACACGATTGGATCAAACTTTTGAAAGCCAAATTAGAAATACCAAAAACAACACTAAAAGCTCAAGTCAGCCGAAAAATTCTTCAATGAATAGGACATTTGAAGGACACAAAATTCATGAGGATAGTGATAACGAAACAGATACTTCTGTTAATCGCAAAACACGATTGGATCAAACTTTTGAACGCCAAATTAGAAATACCAACGTGAACAACAATAACAACACTAAAAGCTCGAAAAGTCAGCGGAAAAATTCTTTAAATATGACATTTGAAGGCAAAATAGCCTCTTCCAGCTCGGGTTCTGACTCAGACACCCCATCTTCACTGAATCACACCTTTGAAAGTAGTTCCCAGAAGAAAGGGCACAACCACAGCCGTAAGTAAAGTAGACCTCTTGGACCGGATTCAAAGATTCACGAGAAGGGGAAGATTTTGTAACCTTTCGGACGAGTGAAGCGAAGAAGATGGGCAGTGCAGCTTTCATAGAGGAAATATGGGGTAGCAATCAGGGTCCTTGGCCATTTTCTATGGCCTAGGACTCCAATTTCAATTCAAAATCGCGATGGTAGAGAGCTTCCCACATGCGGCGGAAGGGCTCACAGGATCTTAGCAGCTCGTCTTTATTACCCTCGGCAATCTTTTCCCCTCGATCGAGATAAATGATCTTATCGGCATGTTCGATGGTGGAGAGGCGGTGGGCGATGAGGATTTGAGTTACCTCGCCATGGAGCTGAGCGATGGCATGCTTGATATGCAGCTCGCTAATCGAATCGAGTGCGGAGGTGGCCTCATCGAGGATGAGGACAGGGGCCTCCTTAACAAGCGCGCGGGCGATCGCCAAACGCTGCTGTTGTCCTCCGGAGAGATTTTGTCCGGCTTCAGCTAGCATCGAATCGTATTTTTGCGGCAGACGGCTAATGAATTCCTCAGCATGGGCGCGTTTGGCGGCATTCTGAATTTTGTCCCGAGAGAAATTACGGCCAAAAGCGATGTTAGCTGCGACGGTATCAAAAAATAGGAACGGTTTCTGCGAGACAAACGCGATTTGCTCGCGTATTGATTTTTGGGTGTAAGCATTAAGAGGCTTACCATCGATGCGGATCTCCCCTTTTTGCACTTCGAAGAGCCGTGGGATCAATTGAACGATCGTCGATTTCCCGGCTCCCGTTGGGCCAACAATCGCCACTGTTTCCCCTTTATTCACGGTAAAGCTGACATCTTTGAGGACCCATTCCTCTTGGTAGCGGAACCAGACGTTGTTAAATTCGATTTTCGTGTTAAAGCCGGAGAGTTCAAGCGCACCTTTATGATCTTCAATATCGGGTTTGAGGTGCAAAACTTCGAACATCCGCTCGGCAGCGACGACTCCCCTCTGAATATTGGCGTTTTCATCGGCAAATTTCTTCACAGGTTCATAGACCAGCTGTAGCAGTCCGCAGAATACGATCAGCTGGGATAGACTCATACTGAGGGTGTAGAGACCAAACAAGACGACACAGGCCAAACAAAGGGTGGTGACCGCATGCAGGATAGGACGGGTCAGAAGGCCGTATTTGGCAGTTTTACCTTCCAAAACAGCCATCCGGTCGTTTTGCTCTTTGTACTTTCTCAAAGAAAAGGCTTCCATCGAGAAGATTTTGACGGTCTGAATACCCGCTAGAAAATCGATCAAAACATTGGCAAAACGCTCTTGATTAGACTGCAGTTGACGCGAGACCCGTTTAACGCGCCGGGCTAAAAACACAATCGGCAGAACAATCAGCGGCACTCCAAAAAAAATCACTAAGGAGAGCTGCCAAGAGAGGTAAACACACATCGAGAGGCAGGTGATGATCGTGAAGGGAGTTTGCAAGTAATTGGTCAGCCAAGAGTTAATCGAAATCGCAATCTGTCCGGCATCGCCGACGACGCGCGAGGAGAGGCTACCGATATTGTGTTTTTGGTAAAAACTCATCGGGAGAGCTTGGATATGCTCAAAATACTGCTGGCGTAGATCACGGCTAACGCGGATCGACAAGAGCTGCGTAGTGTAGCGACTAGCGAAGAGCCAAATCGCTTTAAACACAGCGACACACAGAAGGATAATAACGAGAGCTTTGATGTTATTGGAAAATTGAAAATGATCGCGGAATTTGCACACGAGCCAATTGAGCGGATTGGTCTCTTTGGTGGCCATGTAATTGGCGGCTTCTTGCTTGGTGATTACACCGCTACCTGTCGTATCGATTTCTGGCCATTTGGCTTCTACTGTGTGTAAAGATACGGTATCGCGGGAAGTGGCCGGCTCTGAAAACAGAGTGAAAAAGTCGGCGCCGTTATTCGACAACACACCAAGGGCAAACATCTCCATTTGACTTGCGACCGTCAAACACAGCAAGGTTGCAAATGTGACGATCAATAGAGACAGGTGTTTACGGCTACGGAGTGCGGCTTGAAGGAGTAATTTCATTTATTTAAGCTATCGGTTCTTCTACAGCAAATTTACCGATTCGGCGATATTTTTGGTAGCGTTGTTCGAGGAGAAAATCGAGTGGGACAGTTTTTAAAATATTCCATTGATCTAAAATGTACTGTTTTACATTCCGATACACCTGCTCGGGCTCATGGTGGGCGCCCCCTTGCGGCTCGTCGATCATGGCATCGACAATATCGAGTTTCATTAGGTCTTCAACATGCATCTTTAAAACACCTGCTGCAAGTTCTTTTTTATTACTATCCCGCCAGATGATCGAGGCACAGCTCTCGGGGGAGATCACGGAATAATAGGAATGTTCCAGCATAGCGACGACATCGCCGACGCCCACGCCCAAAGCTCCTCCTGAACACCCTTCCCCAATCAACACCACGATAATCGGTGTCGGTAGACGCGCCATTTCCCATAGGTTTTGAGCGATTGCCCACCCTTGTCCCCGCTCTTCTGCAGAAAGTCCAGGATGTGCTCCTGGAGTGTCTACCAAAGATAGCACAGGTATTTTGAATTTGGCAGCCAGGCGCATGCAGCGCATGGCCTTGCGATACCCTTCGGGGTGCATCATGCCAAAATTGCGCTCTAAGCGACTTTCAGTGGTACATCCTTTTTCTTGACCGATGACCATGAATTTTGTCCCGCCGATTTTTGCTAGGCCACACACAACAGCTCGGTCATCGCGGAACAGCCGATCCCCATATAATTCGGTAAATTCATCGCATAAATGACGGATATAGTCGATCGATCGCGGACGTTTGGGATGTCGGCAGATCGCGACTCGATCCCACGGCGTTAGTTCAGAGTAAACTTTGCTTCTGAGTTGCTCAAGTTTTTCTTCCAATTTAGCGATTTCATCGTCGGTCCAAAGCGCATTGCCTTTGTTTTGCTCTTTGAGCTGAGCAATTGTCTTTTTGTACTCTAAAATCTGTTTCTCATGCGCTAACATATTCATTATTTACCTACTTGGAGTCGCAACTTCGACACCCGGAAGCTTAGCTTGGTGAAAATCCTTCACAACTTCGACGAAGGTTTGTTTAGTCAGAACAATTGCGAATAGTTCTTCCAAGTCTTCTGAATTCAGGATGATGCACCCATTGCTATCATAGGTCCCAATGATATCTCTTTTTTCCATCAGTTGACCTTTGGTATCAACCCAAGGAGCTCCGTGAAGACCGTATCCTGTTGACTCTTCGAGCGGAAGCCATCTCGTCCCAAAGACTTGAATCATCTCGATTTTCTGCTCTTGGTATAGGCCTGTTGTCCCCGGCTTATAGATGGCAACTTTGCTGCCTAGTGCATAACGTCCCAATGGGGTCAAACTGCCTGAGGGTTTGCTCGGATCAAGGCGTCCTAAACCCACGCGATAAGTTTTTAGTAAAACGCGCTCATTCGTGTCTAAATCGACATAGTAAAAACCCATTTTACACCGGGAAACATCGACTAAAAGATTAAATTGAATTTTTTTATCTTTCCGGAAAACGTTGAATTTGCTGCCCTCTGATACCTTTTGCGAGAAGTAATCGGCCTTGCCGTTTAAACTGCGGGCGATAAAGTGACGAGAAGTATTGTAATAAGTCGCATAGTCGGCAACCCAAGCCGGTCGACCTTTCAACCACGAGACGGAGCTGGAGTAATTAATTGTTTCAATAATGGGCAGTTTAGAAGAGCCGGTGGTAAATAGTTGGAAAATGCGATCGATATTAGGAAAGTCATCTTTAGCAGGAAGAGTTGACGGTTGGGATGCAGTAGTTTGAGTTTTAACCTCTGCCTTGGGCTTTTTAAGATCTGTGGTCGTCATCGGCGTGTTCGCAGGCAAAGGCATCGAAATAACCGGTGTTTCGATAGCCGGCTTAACCACTTTAGCGGAAGTGAGATCGATAGAAGGCTTACCCCCTTTTTTCATCATCGCAGCAATACCGATGATGGAAAATAAGGTCGCTGAACCGATCAAAATCCACTTAGGAACAGACAACACGTGACCCCTGTGTTAAAACAATTCCAACAATTATCTATGCAACCAGATTAAAATCAAGAATTAAAAACAAATAAACCACTGCCAATAATTTAAGAATGAAACAGTTATTTCACCCTGTGTTCTCTGAGATAAGTGGTGAAAAAAATTAAACCACAAAGTTTACAGAAAACACAGGGGAACATGTAAAAAATATTTACTTCGCGCCACCAGAGGGGTGTTTACGCTCTCTTTCTATGAGCTTGCGCATCTTCTTCCCAGGAGTAAACTTAACGGCAAGGCGAGCGGGAATAATGATTGGCACAGCGGCATTTTTAGGATTACGACCAATCTTTTGCTTTCTTTCCACGATTTCAAAAACCCCAAAATCCCTAAATTCCAATCGATCCCCTTTAGATAGATAGTCTGTCATCGCATCTAAAAAAGATTGAATGACATTGCGAACATCATTGGGATGGACACTTCGGTTCTGGGAAATCACCTGAATTAATTTCTTTTTAGTGATTGTCGCCATATTTTTTTGACTCCTTGTTTAAACTCATGCTGTGACCAATTCCCCCACTTTGCTTTGGCGCGAACGCATCGATTTTCTGACGAGGTTACCCCATGAACGGTAGGAATGATGCCACTGTCCTTTTACTTGCACATTGTTGTATCACATTGATTTTCAGGCAAGTGTTTTTATAAAAAAATTATACCGAACGTGATTCAAAAATTGAGTTGCAGCGACTCAATTTCCAGTTCCCCCCTATTTCTTGACCTTGACAAGCATCTTCTTTTTTCGGCCCGATCCGAACAATAGGAATTCTCCACCGATCAATGACTGATCTGATAGGAGGAGATTGGCATCGTTTACACGAATGTTATTTAGATACGCCCCGCCATTGTCAATCAGACGGTTCGCCTCTCCTTTGCTGGAAAGAAAACCGATTTTAACAGCGACATCGACAAATTTTTGGCCCACAATCTCTTCTATCGAAAGTTCAGTATTCGGCATATCTTGGGCAATCGCGCGAAAAGACTCTACACTGAGTTCGGCGTCAGCGCCAGGCGCTGCCGCTTCAGTGACCTTTAAAGCCGTAGCAAGACCTTCTTCACCATGGATAAGTCGAGTCATCTCTTCGGCGAGGCGCTTCTGTGCAGTATTGGGGATGTAATCGGCTCGGCTCATTTGCGCTTCGTAATCGCGTATTTCTGCCATCTCTATAAATGTCAGCATACGCATCATTTTGATCACATCGGCATCAGGGATGCGGACAAAATATTGATAGAAATCATAAGGAGAACAACGGTCGGCAGCCAGCCAGATCGCTCCTGTTTCTGATTTACCAAATTTTTTCCCATCACTACGTGTCAGTAAAGGGAAGGTTAGCCCGTAAGCCGGCCCTGCGCCGAGTTTACGGATCAGTTCAACACCTTCAGTGATATTGCCCCATTGGTCGCTCCCCCCAATTTGAAGTACGACGCCATGATGGGTATATAGGTGATAAAAATCATAGGATTGCAAGAGTTGGTAACTAAATTCTGTGAAGCTAATCCCCTCTTCTGAATTGAGCCGACTCTTGACACTTTCTTTCGACAGCATCACCCCTAAACGGAAATGTTTGCCTACATCTCTTAAAAAATCGATGAGGCGAAATTCAGAAAACCATTCGTCATTATTAAAGACCATCGCTCTTGCTTTTGCATGAAAGAAATCGAGGATCGCCTCAAAATGGCGTCGGATCCGCGTCACATTATACGCGATGGACGCTGGATCTAATAATGGGCGCTCGGTGCTTTTTCCTGAAGGATCACCGATGCGACCCGTAGCCCCACCTAAAACGACAACAGGGGTATGACCATATTTTTGAAACCATCGGAGAACAACGATGCCGACGAGATTACCGATATGTAAACTATCTGCTGTGGGGTCGAATCCGCTATAGAGTCGAATGGGCTGATCGAGCCGCTTGATTAACTCTTCACTCGTGATTGCGTCTAACAATCCACGTTCTTTTAAACATTCGATGACATTCGACATAACCCTTGAACCCCAAAATTAAAAATGCGATTGCCGTATATTAACCCAACTTGTCCCCTACTAGCCAAGCATCTGCGGCGCGATTTCTTTGAGCTGTTTTTACGGCCAAATTTAGCCTACTTTTTCAAGTATGTCTAAAATTTGGCCGCAAAAACATGGCAAAAATCGCATCCACATCTACTTAACAGATAGGGAACAAGTTGGGTTATTATAGTTTTTTGAGGTGTTTTCTCTCAATGAGTTACTCTTTGGCTACGAGTTTTTTGAGTTTTGACATCGTCTCTTCAGATGAGTTTTGACTAAAATCGGTCTTTATCTGATCGGCGAGTTGGCTTACGCGTTGGCTTAATTCTGCTGCGTTTTGATTTTCATCAAATAAAGAAATGCTCTTGCCTTTAAGTGCGACTCTGTTCGACGCATGGCGAGCGATCCAACGTTGGATCTCGATCGCCTTTTTCTCAAGCGCCTGCGGCGTGACTTTTTTTTCTAAAGCATCGAGCTGACGCTTTAATTTTTCCCTCGCCTTGCGCGTTTTTTGACTTTCTTCTGCGATTAATTTTTTTCTTTCTTTCTCACTAGATGAGGCCATGCACAGCTCCTTAAGAATAGATAAGATCCCCGGAGACGAACTGTAATCACGTAAAGAATTAAATTCAAACGAAGAAATAAATCGGAGTCTGTGAATAGACTTTTAAAACGGATTGAACAAGTCGATGAACTCACAGGAGATGCGGAAATGCTTTTGCACATCGGCCATCAATGCGAGTACACCAACTCTTTCTGTGGAATAGTGCCCTAGCGCAAAAAAATGGATGTTTCGCTCGTGGGCAATGTCCCAAACCGGCTCGTCAAAACTGCCTGTGATGAAACAATCGACTCCTTCATCAGCAGCTTGTTCGAGCGAGCGGTGCGCTCCGCCGGAGATGATCGCTGCGCTGCGGATCTCTTTCTTTCCTCCCGGAGCACTATGGGCCGGGTGGCCATAATACGCTTCTAATTTTTGTATAAAAGCTTTCACAGATGTCGGAGTGAGCATTCCTTTGACGCCGATCGATTGAAATGGCTGCAGGTCTTCTAAACCCAGATCGAAAGCCGCTTTCCAATTGTTACCCACTTTAGGATGGGCATCCAAAGGAAGATGATAAGCCAAAAGCGAAATTCCGTGTTTTAATAAACGCTCTAACTTATCCCGTTTCGCTCCCACTATGATATACGGATCTTTTTGCCAAAATAAACCGTGGTGGACGATTAATGCATCGGCCCCCCGTTTGACGGCTTCGTCAATTGTCGCAAGACTTGCTGAAACGGCAAAGGCGATCTTCTTCACTTCTTTCTTACCTTCGACTTGAAGGCCGTTCGGGCAATAATCGGTAAAATTTTTCGGCGAAAGAAGCTGCTCCAGATAATCAAAAAGATCTTGTAATGTAATCATGGTTCTTAAAAGATTATGTTTAGAAAACTATTCTAATATATTCTTTTTCTTATGTCTAGAGATGCGATAAAAAAAGCAGTTGGTTATAGAGCAGCAGAACTTGTCGAAGACGGAATGCTCATCGGGCTTGGCACAGGCACGACAGCGTTTTTCTTCATCGAACGATTAATTCAAAGATGTCGTGACGGATTGAACATCCAGGCTGTGGCAAGTTCACACGTCTCGCTTGAACAAGCTCGGCACGGAAAAATTCCGTTGATCGATATCGAAAAAGCCACCTGTTTAGATTTGACTGTCGATGGCGCCGATCAAATCGACCCGCAAAAACGGATGATAAAAGGCGGCGGCGGCGCTCACGTGCGTGAAAAAATCGTAGCTGCGATGAGTCGCGAACTGATCGTGATCGTCGATGAATCAAAACTTGTAAATGCATTAGGAAATTGCAAATTGCCTATTGAGATTCTCCCCTTTGCTCATCACGCTACTCATCATCACATCATCAAAGCGGGCTATACAGGTGAATTCCGTCAAAAACAAGGCGGCGGCTTGTTTGTCTCGGATAATGGGAATTTTATTCTCGACATCCACCTTCCTGTTTGCGAATATCCGGAACAAGATCACGAGATATTGCTTCACATTCCTGGTGTAGTAGACACAGGTTTTTTCTTTCACTTGGCGGGGCGAATTCTCGTAGGTTTTGCAGACGGGCAGGTCGTCGTCAAACCTTAGAGACTGTTAAACCGGAGTTTAGAAAATGGCATCGGAGTTGATCCCTATCACCTTTAATAAAATCATGCAATCTCGCTCGTATACGGTGATCATTTTGGGCACAGAACAAAAGCGCTTTGCCATTTACACCGATCCTTCCGTCGGCCGCAATATTCAAGCGTATCTCACCGAAGAACATAAGCCGCGTCCTTTTACTCACGATTTGATCAACGCCGTGTTTCGCGGTTTTGACATCAAACCGCTGCAAATCGTCATCAATGATATCGAAGATACAATTTACTTCGCGCGCATTTATCTCGAGCAGCTCATAGGCGAACAAAAAATGCTGCTTGAAATCGATGCAAGACCCAGTGATTGCATCATCTTAGCTTTGCTCAACAACATTCCGGTATTCTGTCGTAAAGACATTTTAGAAAAAGCCGTCGCCGTCCAAGAATAGGGAATCAGCGCAGAGACGCAGAGTTCGGAAGACGAAAAAATGCTTTTCTCCACTCTGCGCCTCAGCGTTCTCGATGCTCTTCTCTGCGCTGATTCTTTTTTTTCTGTGTGCTCGGTGATCTCCGTGGTTTACAAAAAAGAAGAATCGGGCTCGGGCACGTTTTTGATTAGTATTTGATGTCGAATTTGCGGCGCGCAAGATCCAAAATGGCTTTAACGGCATCTTCAGCATCCTCTCCTTCGGCTACGACTTGAATTTTAGCACCACGCGCAGCTGCTAGCATCAAGATGCCGAGAAGTGATTTCGCATTCACCGTATAATTTTGATACATCAGCATCACTTGCGATTTAAATGCGGTAGCGCATTTGACAAGTTCATGCGAGGGGCGTGTGTGAAGGCCCTTTTCATTGACGACGATGAAGGAATCTTTATATTTCTTGCGCATAAGACGGGACTTAAAAAAATGTTCACAAATGAAATACTGCTCTTGCTGATTTTGAGCAAGGGTTATTTATGTAATAACCCAACTTGCTCCCTAACTTGTTCGATGAGCTGAGCGAAACACGCGAGATACAAGATTCTCGACGAAGCCAAGGTCGAGATCTTGGCAAGGAGAGAAGCGCAGTAGATCGTCGTGTTGCAGCCAGCTTCAGCGAGCAAGTTAGGGAGCAAGTTGGGTTAATAATGTCCCAAGTTCTGAGACGAGCTCATCGAAATGACGCATTGCAGCTTCGACGGGTTGTGGTGTGCGCATATCAACGCCGGCAAGCTGCAGCACGTCGATCGGATACTCGCTTGATCCTGCCGACAAAAAGGACAAATAGCGATCGCGTGCTTCTTCTCCACCGCTGAGAACTTTATCGACCAGCGCATGCGCTGCACTAATTCCGGTTGCATATTGATAGACATAAAAATTGTAATAGAAATGTGGAATACGCGCCCACTCGATATCGAGTTCTTCATCCAAATGCATCTCTGGACCAAAGTACTCTTGATTTAGCTTCCGATATTCTGTTTTCAATAAAGCCGGCGTGAGTGGCATCCCTTGTTCTGCCCATTGATGAATCTTAAGTTCAAATTCGGCAAACATGGTCTGTCGCAATAATGTCGCACGCATGTCGTCGAGCTTTTGATTGATCAAAAACGCTCGCTGTTCTTTGCTCTTGGCTTTAGATAGTAGATGGCGCAGCAAAAGTTCTTCATGAAATGTTGAAGCGACCTCAGCGACAAAAATCGAATATTGGGAATAGTGGTAAGGCTGATGTCGTCGGCTGAGCAGCGAGTGCATACTGTGGCCGGCTTCATGCGTCAATGTCATCACATCGTTAAACGCTCCATGATAATTCATCAAAATATAGGGCATACTATCGTAGCATCCGCTGGAATAAGCCCCAGAGCGTTTGCGGGCATTTTCATAGCGATCCACCCAACGATCTTGTGTCAATCCCTGATTGAGCGCACGTTGATAATCTTCGCCAAGAACTGCGAGCGATTCAATAATCACCTTTGTCGCTTCTTCGTAGCGCATCCCCATTTCTACTTCTTTTACGAGTGGCACATGCAGATCGTAGAGGTGCAACTGATCTAACCCCATCATTTCTTTTCTTAAATTCACATAACGATGCAATGCGGGAAGATGCGCGCGAACAGCATTGATTAACGATGAATATACTTGGACGTCGATTTGATTGGGAAAAAGAGCTGCCTCAACGCAAGAAGGATATTTGCGCGCACGGGCTTCGAGAATGTGCCGCTGAATCTGACCATTGAGAAGCTCACAAAGGGTATTTTCATAAGAAAAAAAACTGCGGTGCAACGTTTTAAAAGCAGATTCGCGAAGTACGCGATCGCGATCGCGTAAATAGAGCAAATATTTGCCATGAGTCAGCTCTTTTTTAGCCCCTGTGCTGTCCACAACAGGCGGAAACTTCAAATCGGCATTATTAAAGGCTCCAAACGCTTGCGATGAGGTCTCTAAAGCCTTGCCCGCCAAAGCTAATAACTCTTCTTCTGCTGCGGGCAGAGTATGCGCTTTTAAACGGACAATTTTTTCGAGATAAAAGGAAAATTCTTCGAGGATAGGTGAACTGAGTAAAGCGCTTAACTTTGCTTCCGGTAGTTGCAGGATTTCCGGTTCCATCCAAGCCGTTTCCTGACGAAACGCATATAACAAGGATACGATTCGCGAATGAGCCTTTTTAGCGGTTTCTTCAGCTACATCTTCGTCATGACGCAAGTGAGCATAGGTGTAGAGCTTGCTCAAATGACGGTCGATTTCACAGCATAACTCAATTAGCTGTTTAAAGTTTTCAGGGCTCGTATGCCAGGAATTACGGAAAGGATTGAGTTCCGGCCAATGAGGAGTTT
This sequence comes from uncultured Verrucomicrobiae bacterium, assembly GCA_963839895.1. GTDB lineage: Bacteria > Chlamydiota > Chlamydiia > Chlamydiales > Rhabdochlamydiaceae > CAJCIW01. The sequence goes on along the minus strand of CAWIWQ010000001.1, from coordinate 360,313 downwards.
GCCCTTCCCTACCCCACAGATTTAAGTCCTGCTCCCAGGCTTGCCAAGAAGGATATAGAGCCTCGACATTCCAATGATATTCTGGGGCAATTGCAGTCCTTTCTTTGGTCATTTCAGCGAGTTGGGAAGTCTGTATAACTGACATTTGAGCTCCTTATCTTAAAGTCCGAAGCATGCCTTTTTTAAAGCCATAAGTCAAGGATGCTCAGGGTCATACTCCTTTCAAATTAGCAGTTGACTCTTCTGTTTGCTAATTCAAGGTTGTCAAAAAATTCCCTAATCGGTACAATTTGGGGTATAATTTCTATTCAAAAGGAATCGGAAGAAGAGTAGAATCTTCCATTCTCATCTAACAGAAAAGGAGATGAAAAAATGGCACAGCAAACCACCAAAAAATTGACCTTGAAGCCTCTTGGAAATCGCGTCCTCGTTAAGCGCGTCGAACAAGAAGAGACTTTAAAGGGGGGCATCATCCTTCCCGAGACAGCGAAAAAGAAACAAGAAACTGCACAGGTGATAGCGATTGGAACAGGAGCCACAACCCCAGAAGGAAAGCAAATCCCGATCCCTGTTAAAGAAGGCGATACCATTCTCATGGATAAATATTCCGGCCAAGAAGTGACGATCGACGATGAAGAATTCGTCATTCTGCGCGCTGACGACATTATTGCAATTATTAATTAAGTTCTTAGGAGTTAAAACGTTATGGTAGCAAAGAACATCAAGTTTAGGGAAGAAGCGCGGCAAAAGATCCTAAAAGGGGTCCGCACACTAGCTTCCGCCGTTAAAGTCACATTAGGCCCCAAAGGACGCAATGTCGTTATCGACAAGTCTTATGGCACGCCGCAAATCACCAAAGACGGCGTTACCGTCGCTAAAGAAATCGAGCTCGAAGACAAGCACGAAAATATGGGCGCCCAAATGGTCAAAGAAGTCGCCAATAAAACAGCTGACAAAGCTGGCGACGGGACCACTACTGCGACCGTACTTGCTGAAGCGATCTACAGCGAAGGCCTACGCAATGTCACTGCAGGTGCAAACCCGATGGAAATTAAGCGGGGCATCGAAAAAGCCGTTAAAGAGATCACCAGCGAACTGAAAAAACTCAGTAAGCCCATCCAAGATCGCAAGGAAATCGCTCAAGTTGCCACCATTTCAGCAAACGGCGATACCGAAATCGGCGAAATCATCGCTAAAGCGATGGAGAAAGTCGGTAAAGACGGAACGATCACTGTTGAAGAAGCTAAAGGATTCGAAACCACACTGGACGTCGTTGAAGGGATGAATTTTGATCGCGGGTATGTCTCGGCCTATTTCATGACCAATACCGAATCGCAAGAATGCGTGTTCGAAGACGCGTTCATCTTGATCTACGAAAAGAAAATCAGCTCAGTTAAAGAGTTTCTCCCGATTTTGCAAGCCGTTGCAGAAACAGGAAGACCGCTGCTTATCATCGCAGAAGATGTCGAAGGTGAAGCCTTAGCAACTCTCGTTGTCAACCGCCTACGCGCTGGTCTTAAAGTCTGTGCCGTTAAAGCACCTGGCTTTGGCGACCGTCGAAAAGCTATACTGCAAGACATCGCCATCTTAACCGGTGGAGAACTTGTCAGCGAAGAGCTCGGCATTAAACTCGAAAACGTCACTGTCGATATGCTCGGCCGTGTGAAAAAAGCGGTGATCGGTAAAGAGGAGACAACACTTGTTGAAGGCGCTGGCGATAAGAAAGAAATCGCTGAGAGAATCGCCCTCATCCGCCGACAAATCGACGAAGCCACATCTGACTATGACCGCGAGAAGCTGCAAGAGCGCTTAGCGAAGTTAGCAGGCGGCGTCGGTATCATTCGCGTCGGTGCAGCCACAGAAGTGGAAATGAAAGAGAAAAAAGATCGCGTCGACGATGCAGTGCACGCTACAAAAGCGGCTGTTGAAGAAGGGATTCTGCCTGGTGGAGGCGTAGCCTTTATCCGCTGTATTCCCCTGCTGGAAAAATTCGCAGCAACACTTTCCGGAGACGAGAAAGTAGGCGTTGAGATTATCATGAAGGCGATCAGCTGGCCACTGCGTCAGATTTCCGAAAACTCTGGCGAAGAAGGCTCGATCATCGTTCAGAAAGTTTTGCAAATGGAAACTTATGAAGGATGGGATGCCCTCAATAATCAATTCGGCAACATGCTTAAGATGGGAATTGTCGACCCGACGAAGGTCGCCCGTTTGTGCATCGAATTATCTGCCTCAATCGCCGCCCTTCTGCTCACCACAGAAGCCATCATCACCGATGAAGTGGAAGAAAAGCCCGCTAATCCGGCGATGTCTGCAAGCGAATATTAATCGTTATCAAAAGCGCTCTTTGTTCAAAGAGCGCTTTTTTCTTTTCTTGAATCAAACTATTTATTTTAATAAGTTAAAAATAAAAAAGAAAGGATCGCCATGAAGACATTTTTCTCTACACTCGCCGGTCTGATCGTGTTAATTATTCTAGCTGCTGTAATCGTCGGCGTTATCTTCTGGTCTCGCGTACCTGATATTCTCGCTAACAATCTCTCCAAAAAACTCAAAGTCTCTGTCGACATCGACAGCGTCGGACTGGGCTGGGGAAAAATCGATGTGAAAAAAGTGCAAATCGGCAATCCAGCCGGTTCCATCCTAGCTAAAGCGTTTTCTTGTAATGAAATCGATGTCCTCGCACCTTTCACTAACTACCTCAAACAAAATATCGTCATCGATGAAATTGACGTCAAAGATATTTATCTTGGCCTCGAATTCGATTCAGCTTCAGGAACTTCCGGAAATTGGACCACGATCATGGGCAATCTCCAATCTTCTTCAGGTGCAACCCCTCCATCAAAAAAAGAAAAACGCAAAAACAGAGAAGAACAATTTGCGCCCGTCCCTCCTTCCAGTTCCTCCTCTAATCGCACACTACTTATCCATCGTCTCATTCTAACCAACATCGACGTCGATGTCGTCTACCGCAAAGAAGGCGGCAAAGTAAAAAAACTCCCCCGCATACCCCGCATGGAGTTCACCGAAATTAGCAGCGAAGGTGGCCTCCCCTTAGATCAACTCATGAATTCTGTACTCGGACAAATGCTCAAAGAGGTTTTCATCAAACAGAACCTTAAAAACATGATGCAAGATCTCCTCAACAACCCCAACAACCCCGTCCAACAATACCTCAGCCCCTTCAAAGGTTTGTTTAATGTGGCTCCTCAGATTTTTGGTGAAGAAAATACGGGCACTGAAAATTGAACATTGCTTCTATAGACATTTCGAAAACACGTCCCTTGGCGTGTTTTCGACATGTCTAACGCGGCAGAAACTAAACATCAAATTATCACAAAAAATCTTCTCCCCAAACCTATGACTTAGGCGTACGAACCAGGTCGGGGGCGTGGATGAGGCGCTTGAGGTATGGGGTGCAGGTAAAGCTGATGATGGCAAGTGCCAGGGCAAGTCCGCCGTAGATGAAAAATGCTTTGTCATAAATTGCAAGAGCAGTTGTCGGAAGCGTTTGTGGTGGAACCGATGCGAGTGTTGCCAGTCCTCCGCCGATTGCAAATGCGGCAGATTGTGTCAAAAACCATACACCCATCATCATGCCGACGAGATGTTTGGGGCTTAAGGTTGTGATCATCGCAAGGCCGATGGGAGAAAGTAACAGTTCACCGATGGTTTGTAGAAAATAACTACCGACAAGCCAGTAAGAAGAAGTTTCTCCGTTTTGGCCAAAATAAACACCACCCAGTCCCAGAAAGAAGAAACCGAGTGCCATGAAAAGTACACCATAGGAAAATTTCGTCGGAGTCGAAGGATTGCTCTTTTTTCGGTTTAAGTTGATCCATAATCGACTCAAGATAGGACTAAACAGGACGATGAAGAACGGATTGAAAAACTGCGTGAATTCGGCATCGATGGTAAATCCGAGAAACTCCTTATTCATATTGCGATCGGCATACAACATTAATGAAGTGAATGTCTGATTATAAATCGCCCAAAAGCCAACAGAGATGGCGATTAAAATAAGACAAGCGATCATCTTGTTGCGCTGCACAGGTTTTTCTTTCAGCAAAAAATAAATCACGACGAGTATTACTACGATTGAAGCAATAACCAAGAGAATGTTCGACTCTGCGGGAAATCGAAATAAAAATAACACAATCCCAATACAGACGATGATACCGACATAGAGCAATGTGTAAAATTTTGCGGCATCAGCGCGATCATGTAAAGGACTCATCGCCGGCAAACTGCCCGAAGCGCGCAGCCGAGAACGCCCCGCTAAAAATGTTACCAAGCCAATTGCCATGCCGATTGCCGCTAACAAAAACCCTGAATGCCAACCATAAGTGCTGATTAAAACACCTGTAATCAGCGGTGGAATAAGCGAACCAATGTTAATGCCCATGTAAAATAAGGTATATCCCCCTTCGCGACGTGCATCGCTGGGGCGGTAGAGATCTCCCAAAATGCTCGAGATATTCGGTTTAAACAAACCATTAGCGATAATTATTACACTAAGTCCTAAGAAAAATACAGAATTGGAAGGTATCGCGGTGAGCAGATAGCCGAGTGTCAATAAAATGCCGCCAATGATAATCGCCCGCTGAAATCCGAGAAAACGATCGGCGAGATAACCTCCGATCACTGGAGTAAGGTAAAGCATGGAACTGAAGGTGCCATATAACAGATATGCTTTAGAGTCGGACATCATCAGCGCTTTAGTCATGTATAAAATGATGATCGTCTGAAGCGTGTAGAAACCAAACCGCTCCCATAATTCCGTAAAGAAGAGAAGATATAAACCACGCGGTTGCTTTTCTTGACTCATGTCCACCTCGAGATAGTACCTTCGGGTCTATATCTGGTTACCCCCATTTATTGCAAATCTGTGTTGTTCGATAAAAAGTTTTACTTAAATTCTAACTTGGTATAAAACTAAGATTTCAATCGAACCTAAGATGATAGGAACACCTATGAACAGCCGCTGGTTATTCACCACAATTCTTTCCACAGCGATCTCCTTCACTGCATATGCAGAAGAAGAATTTAGGAATGGTGGAAATGCGGAAATAAAAATACAGGACTCATTGGGTAGCTTAAATTTGATTGCAAATGCTCCATCTCAGCAAACTCAAATGAATCCTAAGTGTGGAAAAGATCCTTATCCATCGCAAGATGAGCGAGGCAGAATGTTCAAGTCTGCCATGCCGACTTTAGAAAATAGTTGGGGAGTGATTGTTTTTGGAGAATGGCTATATTGGGTACCGCATGCTGAAGGATTCCAATATGGAGTGCAAAGCGAGGATTTTTCGGGCCGCCCTCCATTCCTTGAAACTGACATTTTAAAAGGTGTTCATGGAAAAGTCTCTCAGGTCAATCCCAATTACTCCACAGGGTATCGTTTCGGCTTAGACATTAAAATGCCTCACGATAATTGGGATTTATATGCCAGCTGGTCGCAATTCCAAAATCATCGGCACGATGCGATTGAACAAAAATTTCGAAAAGTCATTTGGCCTTCTTTTCTCGTGAATCTCAATGTGCCTAAAGCTCTGAGTGCAAAAGCAAAATGGGAATTGGAATATTCCGTATTAGATGTGGATTTGGGTCGCAGCTTTTTTGTCGCCAAACATCTATCCATTCGACCTTTTTTTGGATTTCAAGCTGCATGGATCGAACAGGAATTCACTGTTAAATACTTAGATGTCATCTTCCTCGGCGGTGCAACAGTGCCTGGTATCCGCAGTCACAATCACAATAAATTCCAAGGATATGGCATGCGTGTCGGCTTAGACACAAAATGGCCTATATCATGGGGTTTTAGCCTATTGGGAAATTTCTCAACTTCTCTGCTATTCTCCAAAGTAGATGTCAGCCGATTTGAAAAGATCATACATGGTTTTCCACGAACTGTCTTAAAAGATGAGATTCATAATACTTTGCCAGTAATTGAAATGATGGGGGGTATTTGCTGGGAAACTCAATTTTTCAAGAATCGATGTTACTTTAGTCTTAGCGCGGGTTGGGAAGAACAAGTCTGGTTTCAACAAGTTCAAACATCCGCAAGTGTCAACACAAATGGATTTGGCGATGCTAACGTCGGTGATTCACTTGATCGAGCAGGTAACCTGACCCTTTCAGGATGGACAGTCGGAGCAAAATTTGGATTCTGAGCAATATAAGAAGGAAAAATTTATGAGATCGTTCAGTGATAAATTCCCCATGAACCGCCAACTACTCTTTTTGATTAGCGCATCATGCATACTCTTTTCCTCTCCTGAAATATTATTAGCAGATTCATCGAATGATTTAGTTGTAGCCGAGCCGCAAAATGCAGCTCAAATGGTTCAAGGGCAAACCCCTACTCACTCCATGAAAACTGCAAATCAATCCTCAACACAACAAAAAGCAAAATGTAATCCTTTCCCAACAGCTCGTCCCGTGTTGACGAATAACTGGGGAATTGTTTTTTTTGGCGATTATCTTTACTGGAAACTTCAAGAAGGAGGACTCGCTTTTGTCCTTCCCAGTCCGAATTTTACTGCTAGTCCTCCGCGCAGTCAAAACAACCCGGAAAAAGGTGTCGATGGAAAAATTGTCCGTTTGGCTCCTGAATTTGCTTCTGGCGTGCGTCTAGGAGTAGAATTTGAATTGCCACGCGATAATTGGGATCTTATTTTTGCTTGGACGCGTTATCGCAATTTTCACAGCCGTTCAGTGACCGCTCGCGACGATGAGGTATTATTTCCCTTTTGGACAAATCTCAATTTTTCCCCCATTCCTTTACGAGCTAAAGCGTATTTTCATTTGCACTTTGATGCTTTAGAACTCACTTTAGGCCGCTCACTCTATGTGGGGAAATTTTTAGCGATTCGACCTTTTGCTGGTTTTCAAGCCGCTTGGTTCGAACAACGATTTAAAATTCACTACAAAGACGTTACGTTTAGAAATGAAACGACGACCTCTATTCTCCGCGAAAAAAATCGCATCAATACCCAAAATTACGGCTTAATGATGGGAATGGATACCAAATGGGAATTGGGCTGGGGATTGTATATACAAGCAGATTTTGCTGCTTCTCTCCTCTTAAGTGATTTTGACATATGGCAGCATGAAAAAAATGCCAACAATACTCCTCGATCTAAAATCAAAGATGACTTTAAGCGAGTCACTGCGATGATCGACATGTTTGGAGGATTGGCCTGGGAACGGCGATTCAGTTGTAATCGCTTCTATGTTCAGCTGCATGGAGGATGGGAAGATGAGCTATGGTTTAATCAAAATCAACTCAATCGATTTGTGGACTCCTCGAATGTCGGCAACGTTTTCAATGAACGAGGTTATCTCTCTTTCTCCGGTTGGACATTCGGTGCAAAAATTGGCTTTTAAGGAAAGGAAATATCTATGAATTCTCGCATTGCCCTCATTTCAATCCTATCAACGACCAGCTTTTCGGCAATGGCCGAGTCTCCTGACAGAGATATGAGCTGCCCTTCTCTGCAAAATGCTGTGATTGCTCAAACCAATACAACATCTACTTCAGATCGTAGGGTACAACCTTATGCTCCACCTTATGCTTCCGCCAGACCGCGATTATGGAGAGGGTTAGATGTTATATTTTTTGGTGACTATCTGCGTTGGAAAGCCCAAGAAGAAGGCCTTGCTTATGGTTTTCAAAGTATTAACCCAACTGCGCTTGGCTTAAATGCTCTCAACGATCCTTTCTTAGGTGCCTCAGGAAGAGTTTCTCGTGTGCATGCGGGTTGGGAACAGGGCTATCGTATCGGCGCTACCTATCAATTCCCCGGAAAATATCATTGTTCTCATGATCAATGGGACCTCACTTCAGCTTGGACTCGTTTTACCAGCCTCAGCCACGATTCAATTCCATTTGTTGATGGCAAAGTGGTGTTTATCTATTGGGCAGAACCCAATGATGCACCGCTGGCTACCAGCGCCAAAGCAAAATGGAAACTCTGGTTTGATGTGCTTGATATCAACCTGAGTCGTGCGTTCTATCTGGGTAAACATTTTTCAGTAAAACCATATGCCGGTTTTAAAGCTGCATGGATTCGTCAAGATTTGACCCTCAGATATCTAGATATTCATTTTAACAACGGCACAACCCCTTCTCTAATTTCAAAAAATCGCAATCATTTTCAAGGATATGGCATCGAAATGGGAATGGATGGAAAGTGGCGTTTATGGGGTGGATTCCATCTTTTTGGAAAATTTGAAAGCGCGCTCCTTGTCGGGAGATTTAAACTCTCTACCTATGAGAAAGAGCCGGGCACGCAAGTCACCATCCCTCGTACTAAACTCAAAGGTCTCAACAAAGAAATCTCGCCCATGCTAGCAATGCAGGGGGGAATGGGTTGGGAAACTCAATTCCGGGGCAATCGATTCTATTTTAATATCCATGCGGCCTATGAAGAACAGCTTTGGTTCAATCAAAATCAATTGAGCCGTTTTGTGACCGACTTCAATGAAGGCATGACGTTTTCTCAAATGGGCGATTTATCGCTCTCTGGATGGACAATCGGCGCCATGCTCGGATTCTAAACGCAATCTATCTGTAAATTGTGCCGTCTGACTCATTGTGCTTTCCAAGCATTCTAAACAAAAATTTAAAACCATAAAAAATAAATAAATTTCTTGAATTAAATCGTCCTGTCTTACAGAATTTTTCTAAAATAATTTTCAACTCTCAATCCCTATCCGGAGCGTATATGGCTGCAATTACCCCCGTTAACACCGAAATTTCCCCTCGTGAATTACAAACTTTAAATACTTTAACTAAAAGCATTTCAGCTGGCACCAGTCATACTGGAGCTTTGGGATTTCAAGCCAAACAATTAATGGATAATCTTCAGAAAGATCCTGGAGAGAAAGACCTTTATGAATCTCATGGCAAGAATTTTAAAAAAATTGCTACTGCCGCAAATGCTTATCTGGAAAAAGTTCAACAGTTTAAACAATCAATTGAAGCGGTGCAGAGCATACCCCTAAAGTCAATTCTCGAAAATCAATTTGAGATTTGGAATAGTGCATTAACAGAACTAAATGCCGACATAAAAAATATATTTGCGAAGATTTTCGATGATCTAAATTCCAAAATTATTGCAAACACACACACAACTATTGCTGACTTGAGAGCTTTTAGACTTGATTCGACTGATTTGTCATTAGAAAAAGCTAAATCAAGTTTGAGAGAATTGGGTTCCAGATTTACATTAATGCGGTCACTGGCAGAAAACTGTAACCGTATTTATAATAAAGCACAAAAAGATCAAATCACAGCACATAAAGAGACGGTTCAAAATTTAGAAAATTTGATAGACCCACCTGACCCCCAAAATTTAACACATTTAATGCATCGGCTAGCAATTGTGTGCAAATTGCCTCCAGAACAAACAGATGCCAAAGAAACTCTAACGAAAAAACTTGAAAAAACGATAGCGGCCTTTGATGCTAATTTTAGACGAAATTTAGATGACAAAGTTTCCCAATATAGTTGTCGAAGATTGAGTCGTTATGACGATTTGTCAATTTTCAGAAGAGCTTTTACTGAAGCTTTTCAAGTAAAAGTAGAAACTTTTCTAACGGATGAAAAATCTCCTCATTTCTCAGAGACTCAACTTAAACGCTTTTATGAATGGTTAGATATACATACTTTTGGCGGCGCCACTGTCGATCAACTTCCTGCTGTTTTCGAAGTTGCTGAATCTGCCATTGCAGCTATCCAGGAAACAGGTAAAGAAGAAGAGGATACACAAGAAGCGCAACAAACAGATGAAAATAATAATAACTCAAGTCTTGCTAGAATGGAGGATGAAGAGTCACATCTTACAAGAGCAACTGAAGAAATGACTATCCAAGAAGACACAGATACAAAATTTATTAAAGAGGATGGGGCATCTTCGCATTCTTCGCCTACGTCGGAAAAAAATGAAGGATCTGACATTGAGGAAAATCCTGATGAATACGACTCTAAAAAGACGGAATCAGTGCATAGCTCTAATGCGTCTACTCCTTCACTAACAGAGGACATAGAAGAGGCTACCGCTGAAGACAATCAAGAGATTGCAATAATCATACAAGATGAACATCTCCAGGACCAAGAAGAAATAATTGCTGAGGTTCCTCCTGAAACAACTAATGAAACTGCTCCTATTGTTGAAACGGAAATGGATGATGATATCGTTCCAGAACTTGAAGATGTACCAGACATAGTAAGCCAGACCACAGGAACTCCGGCAATTAAAGAAGGAAAAGAAGAAGAAGAAGATGATGATGCTTTTGAATTCCAAATTACATCGACGGCGATAGACGGAAATGAACCTCCTCATCTGAATGTATTGAACCGATTGGCAGAGCTAGCTTGATAAATTGGGTCCATCTGACCTTTTTTTGATTTATTTCTCACCTTGGGGAGAACCTATGGCAGCTATTGGCTTTGCAGGCGCAGATTATTTTAGAGATGAACAAACACAAATTCTTAAACAAGTTACAGAATTCGAGACCACTGGAAAAGAATTTGACTCAAAGCAGTTTGATAGCGCCGTCGAACGCTTGAAAAATTTCATGGCTCTCAAAATCAAACACGGATCCTTAACAACTTCTAAGCAACTACTTGGACTTAAAGAAAAGGTAGAAGTAGCTACTTTTACTGATTTGACTCAACAATATGAAAAAGTAGAAAAAGCGATTGCAAACTGTTATTCAACAGTGGCTAGGCCCCTGTTTAGTGAAATTTGTAAAAAACAAAATCAAAAAATTACAGCTATTTACCAAGAAGTGATTTCAAAGTTAAATACATTTAGAAATGCTCGTTCGCAACAAAATCAAGATGCGGCCATTTCAAAGTTAATGGAATTAGAAGATAACATTTTAAAATATAAAGATCTCTCTAAAAAATGTGGAATCGATTTTAGCCAAGAGCAAAACGTTTCTATCAAGGATATCGATGCTCGTTTTGACTCTTTGGAATTTCAAATTCGCCCTCCCTCCCATTCACCCGTAGCACTTCTATATAAATTAGAAAACGACATGAACATTAAAGATTTTGAACAAAAAATACAGCATTTGTCTCCTGAGATCGCGCAAGAATATCACAGACAAATGGTGGCCAATGATGAAAAACAAGCCAATCAACCCAAATGGCGAATCCATTATCATGCTTTTTATGACACTCTATCTTATCTGATCAGAAAAAAAATGGAGATGAATTTTACTTCAAAAAAGGAACTGAAAGGCTTTTACAAGTCTATACATCAAAAAGCCCTGGCGCCTGAAGGTACTATACCGGAATCTTGGGTCTTAGAAAAATTGCCCTTTTTATATGATATAATTATAGAAGAATTAAATGCTGATTCAGATTCTGAGATAGATTTTACTGAAACTACTCCAATGATCGCAAATGACAACAATGTGAAACAACCCACAAAAAACAATCTAAAACAATTAAAAGAACAATTGTTGTATCTACACTTTCGGGCTAACTTTGATCCAAAACAAGTCGATCAAAATGCTCTTAAAGAATTAAAAAATATTGTTCCAGAACTCAAAGATGAATTTTGTGGTGAATACATCGATATAGTGCATTTATTGGCGCAAGTCAGTCGAAAGATCTATGATCCTACGCCTGGTATACTTTCAAATGAAGATATCTAAGACCCTGATTGCTACTCAAACCTTAAGTGCTCTAATGGCAAGTTTGGGTCTAAGATGTTATTTCTTAAATTCTTCATCAATCCGTTGCAGATAGATTTGTGTGGGATAATCGTCGGGGAATTTTTGCAAAATGGCTTGGAATAGGCCGCGCGCTTTTTCGTGGTCATTTTGCATGTAGACATCATAGGCTTCAGTAAAAACTCTACACAGTTCGATTTGTTCCGGGGTCGGCAACAGTTCCGCCTCCCCTTGGAATTTGGCGATGAGCTCGTAGATTTTGACCTTTTCCTTTTTTCCTTTCACATTGACGTAATCTAGCGGACGGATCAAAAATTCATTGCCGACCTTTTGATGCACACTTTCACTGATGATGATGGTCGTATGATAAAATTTATCGACTTCTTGCAGCCGTGCGGTAAGATTCACCGCATCGCCAATCACCGTGTAATTCATCCGATCAGGAGTGCCGATATTACCGACAATCACAGTCCCTGTATTCATTCCAAAACGGGTGCGAAATTCCGGTTTGCCTTCATCTTTCCGCTTCTGATTGAATTTTTTCATTATTGCACTACAACGGAGCGCGGTGATACATGCGCGCTGGGCATGATCGGGAATGTCTAAAGGGGCACCCCAAAACGCCATGATGCCGTCCCCCATAAATTTATCGACTGTTCCATGCGATTCTTGAATAATTTTGATCATCACGTCGAAATACTCTGAAAGCAAGGGAATGAGCACATCAATTGGCGTCACTTCCGCAATAGAGGTAAAACCCGCAATATCGGAAAAGAAGATCGTAACTTCTTTTTTTCTCCCCCCAGTAAGATTTGTTCCCCCCTTTTAAATAAGTCGCGCACCACCTCTATAGGCACGTAGCTGGCAAACGAGCGTAGCGCCAGTCTCATCGCTGCGATTGATGCATCGATCAAGAAAATCTCTTTAATATTTGATTTCACGCGGACATCGCTATCGAGTTTCAATTGAGTAATTTTGTTTACCTCGTTTGCTAACACTACAATTGGCGCGGAGATCTGTTGAGCAAAATAGGCAATAATGAGAGAGGAAATGATCAAAATACCTACGATGATCAGAATCGCATCGCGTTGCATTTTCATTAATTCTGCGAAAAAGTCATTCACGGGTGCGATGATGACAATCCGCCAATCTTGACCAAAAATCACAGGAACGGGATTAACATACGCCAGATACTCAATCCCGTTGTTTTTAATAGTGAAGAAAGATTGTTTCGGATTGGAACCATACCATTTTATGACATCGTACACCAGATCACCGGAAATCGTAGAATTTTCAAGCTTAGCAATATCGGGAATGATGACTTCGGCATTCTTATCGACCATAAAGGCTTTTCCCGTCTTGCCAATTACTTGCTCTGACAAAAAGTTAGCTAATTGAACAAAGGTTAAATCTGCCCCTACTACGGCAACGACTTTTCCACTTGCATCAAACACAGGGTATCCCACACTTATTCCCCGTTCGTTTGACGGCTCGAAATTATAAAAGTCTGTCCAATACAATCCCCTTGTTCTTGCCGCACCTTGGTACCAGGGTCGCTCTGTCGAATCATACGAAGCATTTATTAGTTGCTCGACAGTTACAATCTGAAATTGATCATTCAAATAGTACCATGTGTCGGTTGGCGGAAAAGCTGTATGATCGACATATCTTAAGGCAAATGCTACCGAAGAGGGCAAGGGTTTATGCGGAGGATTGTTATAGGTCGTTTGACCGGCCGTTTTAAGATTGAGCGCTTCTAAATGGTTTCCATTATCCAGGCCAATAAAAAAGTTAGTGTAATTGGGCACGCTGTTGATGACATTGAGCATGAATGAGCGCAGTACTTTATTCTGCGGATTGATTGGTCCGACATCAAAAAAGAATCCACCGGTTACAAGTGATAACCGCTCAGCACTCATCGCGATACTATTGAACTTTTCTAAAATGACTAGATTGACTTTTTCGGCAAGCTCACGAGCAAACACCATGATTTGCTTATAATTTCGAGAATAAGTAAACGTGATGACAACGGCAAACGCTACGATCGTTAAAGAAAGAAACAACGTAATGATTTTAACACGGAGCGTGTGGTTTTTAGTGAAGAACTTAAAAATAGCCGTCCCTCGAGTACAAATGAATATTAACCCAACTTGTCCCCTACCTTGCCTGAAGGGTTGAGCGAAACACATGAGATACAAGATTCTCGACGAAGCCAAGGTCGCGACCTTGGCAAGGAGAGAAGCGCAGTAGATCGTGGGTTGCAGCCAACTCCTGCGGGCAAGGTAGGGGACAAGTTGGGCTATTAATCGAAATAAAGCAGATTTTTAAAAACGATTCAAGAGAAAGAACCTATCCCAATATTAGAAAACTTTGATTTTCATCCATTTTTCAATAGAGATTAAGTAAGCATTTCAACAAGTTCGGGAGCGTCAGCTGAATAGTGAAGATTATTATCCTGAATGATAACTTCAAGCTTATTGTGCTTTTGCATGCGAACTTGCCGAACTTGAATGTTTGGAGTGCTATTCTTTGAAAATAGTACGGTTCGCTGCAAAGCATGACGGGGATCGATGAAACGCTCGGAAGCAATGGCGCCGCCGAGATGATCGTTACGACCTAAGGCTAAATTGAAAGTGCCGAAAATTTTGGTGTCCTGACTCTCCAGGCCTGAATGGGGAAAGTGTTGTGTGCCAAAGCCAATTTTTCCAAGCACGCCTGTCGCAGGATCAGCGTCGAGAAGAGCTTGGAAACGGTAAGTTAATACAGGATCACCGCAGATTGACTCGGTTTTAATGACCCGATTTTCTTCCACATGCAAAAGAGCTAGAGTATCTTCATCTAATGCGATCGGAAAGCTGCCATAGGCATCGAGGGGAATAAAATACACTTCACCTCCGGGTAAGTCGACAATTTCAGGGCCGGCATGACATAGGCCTTGATGTTTTTGCGCTTCTTGAGCTCCTAGTTCGACAAATAAACGGCATTCGGTATTTTGGACCTCAAAGTCAATTTCAAAATGATCTGCTTGCGTTAAGGCTTGATACCATTTTTCTGTTTCTCGACTCACCTGAAGATAATCAAAAGAAAGCGACGTATTGAGCATAAATTCATTAAAGCCTTGCAACATGGCGCCACGAAAACCAAATTTTTGAGCAGCGATTGTCAGTGGAGCGAGTGCCGAATAGGGCGAAAAGCAAAGCACGATGTCGTATTGAGGATAGATCACGCGCTGAATATCAAAGCGGGTGCCGTTGAGAGAGGTTACCATCGAGGGCAATTCTAAGTTATGGCCATGCGTCGTTTCATAAGCGTATAAATCGCAGCTATCGAGATTGAGTAATTGTCGCATCGACATATCCAGTCCGCGGTAAAAAATGTCATGAGCATGTTTTTGGGTAGGTGAACCTGCTTTACGCAAAAAAGCCAGATCGACGAGATCGGCAGGCTTGTCGAGGTCAATGAGTAGGCAAACTTTTTCGTCAGGGCGAGGTGCAAAAACAGTCTGGAGAAAATGGGCGAGATTAAACATCGACAGCCTCCTATTTAAAGAGATTTCTTAATCCTCATCGAAGCACTATTTTTTAAGCAATATAAAAACTTGACGTCTTAGCTTTTTTAAATTAAAAAGAGAAAAGGGGCTAATTATAAAATTAATCAGATGATTTTATTGCGACTTTATAAAAAATGGATAATAAGTAGTTTGCTTTTGCTTTCTGGTTGCGCTTCTTTGCCAAAAGATCAGCAGCAGCAAAATCTACTCACAGCACCCTCCATTGCAGTTTCGTTGGAAAAGGGGTTCGAAAGTGGATATTTTACGATGGGCAATTGGCCTGAAAAGAATTGGTGGGAGATTTTCAACTCTGTCGAACTCAATCAGTTAATTACGGAATCCCTAGCTCACAATCCTACCATTCAAGCTGTGCAGCAACGAGTGGAGACTGCTAAACAAACAGCCACCGTGGTCCGTTCCCGTTTATTCCCCTTACTTTTCTTTGATGCGGATGAAACATGGGAATATTTAAGCCATCATGGTTTATACCGCGCGTTTAATCCCCATATCCCCATCAATGCAAACTTGGTCGACTTAACACTCTCAGCGACATATGAATTTGATTTTTGGGGTAAAAATCGCAATCTGTTTCGAGCCGCTATTGGAGAAACAAAGGCCAATGAAGCAGAAGCTGCCCAAGTCGAGCTGTTGACGACAACAGCGGTTGCCCAAGCCTATTTCGCTTTAAAAACTAATCTTTTGCGTCAAAAACTCTATGAAGATTTGTTCACTGTGCGCAATAACATTTTTCAACTTCAAAACTTACTGCTCGAGAAAGCTTTACTTTCTAAGCTGCAACCTTTGCTATCAGAGGAACAGGTTTTCGAAGCGGAACAATGGGTGCTCAATATTGAAAAAGAAGTGGAAACCGATCGCCATTTGATCAATATTTTGCTCGGACGTGGGCCCGATGTCGCACTCGAAATCGACGATGATGTCTCCCCTTTCACTCAGCCTCTACCGCTTCCGAACAATCTTTCATTAGACCTATTGGCAAGGCGTCCCGATTTAATGGCACAGATTTGGCGAGCTGAAGCTCTTGCCCATGAAGTAGGTGCTGCAAAAGCTGATTTTTATCCTAATATCAATCTAACAGCTTTTGCGGGATTAGAGAGTATTGCATATCACTTTTTGTTTCAATCTCACAGTAAAACATTTGGCCTGCAACCAGCCATTCATTTACCGATTTTTACCGCTGGGGCGATTCGGGCTAATGTGCGGGCCAAAAAGGCTCAATTTGATCAAGCCGTTTATGATTATAATAATTTGCTACTTAAAAGCGCCCAAGAGGTCGCTGATTTGCTGATTTTAGCGCAGACCATTTTTCAGCAAAAAGAAGATCAAGAACAGATTGTTTCAGCTGCGACGCAGCGCTATGAACTCACTGTTTTGCGCGCGCTTAAAGGTCTCGATAATTTGCTGGCACAATATTACGTTCACGAGGAATGGTTACGCGCTAAGCTCGCTGATGTTTCACTGCTGTATAGTCAATATTTAGCTGCGGTGAAATTGATTAAAGCTTTGGGCGGGGGTTATCGCTCAGAATATGCCGTACCGCTAACGGCTGAGGAGAAAACACCATGAACGAATCTCCTCCTCGCAAAGGCCGAAAAATAGCGTTGATCTTTGCCATTGTGTGTCTCATCGGTGTGATTGCCTTCTTGTTGTTTTGGTTTTTCTTTCTCCGTTTTATCGAATATACAGATGACGCTTATGTCGAGGGAAACCAAGTCTATATCACTCCGCTCAGACCGGGATTTATCACCTCCATTCACTCCGATGATACGTTTTTGGTTAAAAAAGGGCAGGTGCTGATCGATCTGGATAAAACTGATTCGTTGATTGCGCTGAATTTAGCCAAAAAAAACCTAGCTCAAATCACTAGACAAGTCTGTCAGCTGTTTCACCAAGTATTTGCCTATCGCGCGGAAATTGAAGTGCGCAAAGCAGAATTCATTCGCGCGGCTCAAGATTACGAGCACCGTCGCGATGTGATTGAAGCGGGTGGTGTATCCCTAGAAGATTTTGAACATGCGATCGCCGCTTTGAGCGCCAATTACTTTTCTTTACAACGCACGGAAATTCTGTATGAACAAGCTGTGAGCGCAATACAAGGCACGGCAATAAACAACCACCCGCTTGTACTCGAAGCGGCGGATAAATTGCGCGATGCTTGGGTGCAATTGTACCGTTGTCAGATCTATTCTCCCGTTGAAGGTCTTGTCGCTCAACGTAAAATTCAGGTGGGGATGTGGGTCGATTCAGGACAGCCGCTGATGAGTGTGATCCCTTTAGATCAAATTTGGGTCAATGCCAATTACAAAGAGACGCAATTAAAGCATATGCGGATCGGACAAAAGGTCAAAATCACTTCCGATCTTTACGGAGGAAATGTCGAGTTCCATGGTTGCATCGTCGGTTTGCCGGGGGCGGCAGGTAATGCCTTTTCTCTACTTCCTCCGCAAAATTTATCAGGCAACTGGATTAAAATTGTGCAGCGCGTCCCTGTACGAGTAGCGCTAGATCCTGAGGAACTGTGTCAACATCCGCTACGTATTGGCTTATCTATGGAAGCAACCGTTGATCTCCACGATCAAGAGGGCTTGCTTGTGCCCACTTCATCAGAGGGCGCTCCCTGTTACGCCACTGAAATTTATCAGGCTGAAGAAATAGGCGATGAGTTAGAAATTGCGCAAATCATCGAAGAGAATCTCGATCCGGTTCTGAGTGAATATGTGAATTCACCTTTTGTTGGAGAATGAGCATGTCTTGCCCCGCAGATGCATTGCAGCGCCCCCCTTCGGCCTCTCTCTTTGTTGCGCTATTTATCACGCTATTCGCCGTGATTTTCAATTACACCTTAAGCATCATGGCCTCCCCTTACATTGTAGGCGATTTGGGCGGTAGCAATGATACCGCCAGCTATACTGTTTCGTTTTTTGCTCTCGGAAATGCACTCGGCGTTCCCCTTGGAAGAACTTTGCTCAGTCGAATTGGCCCCGTGCGGTTTCTGGTGATCGCGATGCTGCTGTTCGCATTTTTTTCAGCAGCCTGCGCTTTTGCGCCTAATTACCCTTTATTTAACGCTTCGCGATTTATGCAAGGGTTTGTGTCAGGCCCCTTTTATGCCCTCATCTTTCATTTATTCTCCTGTCTTGAGCCTAAGGACAAAAAGAATCTCTTCACCTCGATTTCTCTTTCGATCTTTACTTTAGGCCCAGTGGTTGGCGCGTGCTGGGGAGGTTGGATAGCTTACGATTGGGATTGGCGCTGGGTATTTTATTTGAACATTCCCCTCAAATTGCTATTAGCATGGTTTTTGGCTTATCGTCTTAAAGGATTTGATTCTTATCCTGAACCTAAAACTCCCTTTGATGGTGTCGGATATCTCTCGTATTTCATCGCAATTTTTTGTCTAGGTATCACAGTTATCGTCGGTCAAGAGCTCGACTGGTTTCGCTCACCTTTGATCACCGCTTTTACGGCCATTGGCAGCATCTGTTTATTATTTTTCATTTTATGGGAAATTTATCATCCTGCTCCCTTAATTTATTTAGGGTTGCTCAAAAAATTTACCATTCTCTTTGCATTGATTAACCTCGCGGTGCTTTTCTCCATCTATTTTGGCACGATCATTCTTCTGGCCTTATGGCTAAATTTATGGGTGAACTACACACCTGATTGGATCGGCATTTTACTGGCTACGATGATCGTAACTGGCATTTTTCCCTTGTTTCTCGTGCAAGAAAAACTGCGACGTCTCGATAATCGGATTTATTTGGCTTTGGCGATTATCTTTCTAGCCATTTCCAGTTTTCACACGATGACCTTCAATGTCGACATCAATTTTGGACGGATCGCCTTTTCGCGCATTCTGGCAGGCTTCGGGTTGGCATTCTTTCTAGCCCCGATTTTCCGGCTGTGCTTTCACAATCTTCAAGATGAAGAGCGACTTCATGCACTCGGACTGTTCCAAGTGACGCGCGCCTTATCGAGTGGACTGGGCGCTTCGATTTTCGCGACAATTTGGCTACGTCGACAAGTTTTCTTCCGCGATCGTTTAGGAAGCCAATTAACCCCACTTTCTTCGCAAACCCAGGCTTTCTTTTCCAGCGCCGATCAATTTCACCTGCAAGGACAAGTAGCCGATGCTCAGCTCAAGTACTATCTGCAGCGCGAAGCCATCTCTTTAGCCTTAGATGATTGTTTTTATTTAATGGCTTGGATTTTAGTGGGATTGCTGTTCTCTTTTATCGTCACTTTCTTTTCCCGACCAAGAACTTATGTCACTGATTAACACGCAAATCTTGAGTGAGATCAAACATCGTATCCAAGGTATAGACATAATCACCTGACTTACATTCCGCGTATGTCCCATTGAAAATTTTAAAATTGAAATACCAATCCCAACATGACGCATCTGTCAGTTTCGAAAGATGATCGATTAACGCCTTGGGCGCTTCATAATCAACAATTATGCCATATTTATGCGACCATGATATCCGATATTCTTTGGCATCCATCCAACTCTCTAACTGGTATTTTCTTACGCTTGAAAAAGTCAATCCCTTGGGGTTATGGATAATGCGCACTTTGTAATAATTATCCTCTAACAGATAATGGAAAACTTGATTGACAAAGTCTTCCGACTCAAATGCTTGTTGAATCAAATCATCACATATTGGATCGTCGACTTTAAGAGCTAACCAAATCGGACGAAGCGAGACTAAAAATTCCGGTGAAATGGCTCCGACCTCTTTCACATCAAAATAACATCGTTCATCATCTTGCAATTGAGGAATCAAATACTGTAAATGACTGACAAGTTGAAGCGGTAAATTCCCTACAATTGCCAGGGGCCATGATTCTGGAAACATAAGCCCATAATTCCACAATAATTGCGTTTGCGGATTATGCAGAATTGCAAGCGGATAAATTTTATTGTTAAAATGATACTGAATCAAAGCATTCGAATATCCCGAAGAATTGACACAGTGTAAAATTTTCTGATCGGCATCAAAGTCAAACTCATCAGAATAAATGGCATATACATTTGCAGATAGTAATAGTGCGCTCGCAACAATCGGAATTAAATTCATAAGCCCCCATATAGGAGGAGCAGTATAGATTATTTAAAATACTTAAGGCAAACGATTTTGAAAATCGCGACAATCCCATAGACAACTGGGAATGAACTGGGATTTCAGAGGAAAACAAGGGTTAAATACTTGTGTATTTTTTCAGCCTGAGATCAGGCACCTGGTGAACGGCAAAGATGATACACTCCTTGAAAAATAAACTCAAGCGCGCTAATTTTCAAAACTCATTCAATCTGGAGGAACTAATGAAAAACTACCCATGGATACTCTCTTTTCTACTTATCTCAATGGCCTCTGTAATTGGAGGTGAACGCATCGTACTCCCTCAAGACCCCCGGGCGAAAATGCCAAGTAAACATATGCATTCGTCCACAGATGTGTTTCTTATAAGCCCGTGTTACACCGTCGATCTCTTTTTTAATGCCATGATTTTGCAGCCGACAACTAGTTATCTGCATTATGCTGTAGAGGCGGTTCCCTTGCCTGTCCCTTCTCCTCATTGGAAAATCTTCGACATTCGTACCGATTACGATTTTGGATTTGATCTTGGCGCTGAAATCATCTTTCACGGGGTAAATACCAGTTTAACGCTCGATTGGCAGCGCTTTCATTCCGATGATACAGCTCATAAACAAGTACAATCCGATCACATGATTGGACCGTTTTTTGAAATAGGGCCCGATGCAGAACCTTACAAACAGGCACGCGGCCATGTCTCCTTCCATTTCGATCAAATTAATCTAGACTATGGTCAATTCGTTCAATTGGGTCGTCGGCTTAGAACTAATCTATTTGCCGGAGTGGGTTTTGCTCGCATTAAACAAACTCTAAATTCTCGATTTTCCAATTTAGAGGGCAATATTGTTCGCACCATCCATGTCCCTTCTTTGTTTACAGGGGGAGGCCCACAAATGGGGATGAATTTTACTTATTGTCTAGTGAAAGGTTTTCAATTTGTCGGCGGGGCTCGAGGTTCGCTGTTTGTCGGTTCTTCAAGAAGCCACACCGATTATTCAGCCCAATCTCCCACACTTGCACTGGTTGCTGTGGAGCCTCCTAACAACCAAAGTACTCGCGGCCATAAACGGACACAAGTCGTTCCTGGACTAGAGGGACAATTAGGACTTGCCTATGCCTATATTTTTCATAGACATTACATGTTCAAAGTCGAAGCCGGTTACGAAGCGCAGGTGTATTTTAACGCTATTCAATCCACTGATATTGGCAGCGAAGTGGTCACTCCTCCAGTAGCACCAGATACAATTGGGGTTTTTGCGCGCACGTTTCAAAGAACCTTAAGTAACTTTGCTTTAGCGGGTCCCTATATAAAAATCGAATTTGGCTTCTAATCGATATCCCTCTCAAAATGAGAGGGATTATTTTATCTTGCATCTTTAAAAATTTTCTTTATAAGTAATTTTTATAGGTGCAGTTATGATGATCAGCGTATTTACGATCTATTTTTTCGCTATGCTTTCGATTTATGCAAGAAAGCGCAAATTAGCAATCGGCATCATTACTTTTGGTTTATTGTTTGCGATTTTTATGCTTTGGTTCCACGCCACCGATAAATTAGGAATACTTTTATGAGCACGCAAGCCTTTAGTCGCATTGTTTCTTCACTACTCGTCATCGTCTTAAGCGGTATCATCACTGCTGCCTTTGGCTATCAAGCTATTGTCGGACAAAACCCTTGTCCTTTATGTTTCTTGCAGCGTGTGGCGATGATCGGAATCGCGGCTGGACAATTGCTCAATTTCCGCTTCGGCATTAGAATGTCGCACCACGGAATCTCTTTATTTCACTGTATTTTTGGCGCAGCCGTCTCGCTCCGCCAAATCGCTCTACACGTCTGTCCTGGCTTTGCCACTTTTGGCACTCCTGTTTTAGGTTTTGGACTTTATACTTGGGCCTTCATCGCTTTCATCTGTTCTACGTTTGTCATAGGCGCATTAATGCTACTCTACGATCCTAAATGGAAACCCCTCAATTCAAAACCTTTGGACTATCTAGAAAGATTTGCTTCTATCTATATCTTTGCGATCGTGGTCGCCGACGTCATTACAGCCGGTATGGTATGCGGCTGGAAAGTATGTCCAGACAACCCTTAAACCACTGAGCCACCAGAGAGATTTTCGTGCCCGAGCCCGCGTGCGTGCCCGTGCCCGATTTCTTTTTCTTTCTTGTCTCGGTAGTAAAAACTCACCACAGAGCTAAAACACCACAGAGAGAGTGCCCGATTTTTTTTTCTGTTCTGTGGTAAAAATTCATCACCACAAAACCAAGATTTAAAAAAAATGGAATGGAAAAAAATCAACCGTTGACGTTTAATTATTATCCTATTTTTTAAATTGTTGAAGAAAAATGGGTGTTAAGTTTTATTCTTTGGATTTTGATCCAAAATCAAAATTAACGTATGAATGCGTAATCTGTCAAGACCAAGTTAAAAAAGGAGGCATTTATCATTCAGGAGAAGGTTTAAAACATCCTATTCATGAAAAGTGCATGAAAACATGGGCTACATATAAGCCTTATAATCCTACATGTCCTTCCTGTAACATTCCGATAGATGAGTATAGTTTATATTTATTTCATGAAAGACCAATACTGTACATTAGGAAAGATACTCTAGCTCGCGCATTTTTGGGCTCTCTGTTTACAGCAACAGCGATTACTCATAGATTGAGTATTTTACGTGAAAATTCTGTAATTGAAGCTGATCTTTTAATCATCACTGCTGCCACAATTGTTGGTTTTATTGGAACAAAACTCGATTACTCGACGAAAAGTAAGTTAGTGACCGCCTTTGGCATGAGCTTTATCGCATCTTTTTCACTAAATTACATGGTATACGGTGATAAATCCTAAACGTATTTTCAAGTGTAAACGTAGACGTTTGTGCCATTGGGTACGAGGGGGAAAAATTGAACAATTTCTCTATGATCCATGCGAATACAGCCATTGGACGCAGCTTTGCCAATTTCGTCCCTTCTATTCGTTCCATGTAAATAAACATAACGCAAGTATGAATCTACGTTTTGACCTTCATCGTTTTGCCCCCGATTATAACCTGGCTCTAATCCTTCTAATCGCAATATTCGACCTACAATTTCAGGAGTTCCATTTTCGATGGCATGACTTCCTGTTTTTTGGCGTGATTTAAAAATTTCCAGAGAGTGTTCTCCTTCACCAATTTTTTCGCAAATACGGTGGAGTCCAAGGGGTGTTTGGGAACTTTCTTCGACTTGCCCGGTTCCCGCTGCTGCTGTAGAAATGCTATACGAATTCACTAATTTTCTGTCCGTCTCTGGAGATTCAATCAAATGGAGTTTTTTCGCGGTGACATTGACGAGAATCAAATATTTTCCAATGCTTGCATGCACTTTTTTGCAAGTATTCAAGCAGTCATCACAAGCCTTATTGTCAGCAGGACTTAAACATTTAAGGGTTTGAGTAGATGATGAGACAGGGGCTGCCATAATTACCTCAGACTAAATTGTTTGCTGTTGTGACATAATTATTTCAATCTTTCAAGGATTAATTCCGCTTCAATTTCATCGATTAATACAAATTCATTCAGGTGATGTTCATAAGAATACACATCTGCGCGTGCAATGTCGAACCACCAACCATGGATTCGCAGTGTGTTGTTTTGTAGGCGTTCGCGAACATAAGGATAGGAAGCGATGTGATCCATCTGTTTCAATACATTGACCTGAGAGATTTGATTGTGTTCAGATAACTTAGGATCGATGATCAGTCCTTTGCGAACCGCATTTAGCGACTCTTCCCCATATTTCAGCCAGGCCTTCAGATAGGGACATTTTAACTTATCCACACCGTGTGCAAGTGCTTGCATCGCATTACACTCTGAATGTCCGCAGACAATGATATCAGCAACATCGAGCGTGCCCACAGAAAATTCTAATGCAGCAGGTGTGCTAGCATCATGAGGTGTCTCCGAAGCAGGAGGAACGAGATTGCCGATATTGCGCACAACGAAGAGATCTCCAGGATTAGTTGAGGCAAATAGATTAGGAACCACCCGACTATCGGAACAAGCGATGAACAGCACATCGGGTTTTTGACCGAGCGCAAGTTTAGAAAATAGGGTGCGGCGCTCATCGGTGAGATTTTTTCTAAAATCGACAATTCCGCGAATCAACTTTTTCATCTACTACAGCCTTTTAATATTATTTGGCAGTGTCTTCGTCAGTTACAATATAGCGTTTGAACGAAGCTTCGTGCCATTTGCGATAAGAGCAAGGCTCACCTGCCATTCCCCCATAGCGAGGATCTTTTGTCAGTTCAGAAAAGGAAGTGACCATTGCGTCCATCGGGGGATCAAAAAAGAGGGCCATCGTATAGCGTTCTATAGCTCCAGAAGCTTTGTGAACGCGGTGTTCAGTTGCGCGAATGCCATCATTGGTGATCAATTGACCGAATTCTCCCACCTGAAACATCAACACATCAGGGTCATTAGCCAATACTTTTTTAAAGACCCCGTCAGCTGTTGTTTTAACAAACAGTCCCGCTTCGATTGGCTCGGCAACAGGCTCCCCATTCACAAAATAAAAAGCAGGAAGCAAACCGGTGAATACACTGTGATCAAAATGCGACCCACACCAAAACGGATTGTCTGTTGAACCTTCCGTACTTTTGCGATAGTACAGCATTCGGCCATAGCGCGGTGCATCGTCTAAACGAATTCCCGTTGCACTCCCTAATAGACCGATTTTGTCCATCACAGCTTGTCCTGTCTTAGATATCAACATCCCCAGCTCTTGAAATGGAGTCTTTAAATCGACCTCTTTGGGCCATTTGTTGAGAGGGCTGTCAGGAACCAGTCCATAATAGGAGACCTTTAAATCATCAATCACCCAGCGACCGTCGGGGCGTTTAAATTTTTCTTTGCCTTTTTCATAGCCGATATACATTTCACCCAGTGAATGATTTGGGGAATAAGCTTCTTTAATTTCTTCAGGTAGCGCAGAAAAAGCGCGCGCAGATTCTATGTACTTTAAAGCTTTTTCCTTATAACCAGGCACTCCTTTAATCCCGACAATCCCCTTCTCGTGCAAAGCGCTCTCCAAGGCGGCAAGTGTTGCGGTATCATCAGCAGCAAAGTCTTCATAAGCAATGACATCAAGTTCCAGAATTTCTATGTCATCAGCGATTTCGTTTTCCGTGGCGATTCCTTGACAAGTTAGAATCATGCTTAAAATAAAAGTCATTTTTTTAATCATTGTCACTGTCCCTATCAATAAGATTTATTTCAGTGGTGATAGAGTTAATCAAAACCTTATTTTTCACTCAAGAACATATTCAACGACTAGAAGAACACGCCAATTTCGCCAAGTACCTCATTCGAAATATAACCACTGCCATATTCCCCTTCATAAGTGGCTGTTAAAAATGCGCCATTTTTCAGCCGTACAAAGAGTTCAATGGCCGGTGAGAAAAGGTTTTGATTAGTCGTAAACGATCCTACAGTAAACGCGCCAGGTTCGCCAACAAATGAAGCTCTAATTCTTCCCGTACCAAAAAAGGCTTTATTGATGTAGCTCACTGTTTCTCGGAGGATCAACACTCCCCAATCTTTATTCCAACTTTCGTAAGCATTGAGGCCAATTTCACTTCTTAAGACAGAAGATGTTCGATGCTTTTGATGCACATTGAGAAGGGGAGCGCCATGCTCTGAAAAGTTGCCCTCTGAATTAAAGACATAGTCTAAAGCTGCAAACGGTTCTAAAACTCCTGTGAAGACACCGCTTTCCCAAGTGAAGTCATAACCTCCACTCACGTGAGGGACAAGTTGATAACCGTTATGAGAGCTCTTTGCCTTTTGATTAAAGCCCGGCAATATAGCGTTGACTCCTGGATAGGCAACATGGCGCTGATTGTGAAATCGATTATACGTTGCCCAAAATGAGGTTTCAATGTAGCCACTTTTGCCGATATAGCCTGTTCCAAAAATCGATGCGGTATACAAACTGGTTCGTCCCCATCCCGTGTGATGTGCATCATGGAGACTCGTTTGAGCAAATCCAACACCTCCGCCCAAAATCCCCCTGTCAAAACCGTAATAATCGTAACCTAAAAGCTCACCGCTTGTGACAATATTAAAAGAGGGATTTTGATGTTGATGATCTTGATGCGCGAATTCTCCAATACCAGTAAACCATACAGCATGTTTATCATTCTTTACTGCCATCGTAGTGGCTGACCCTGCTGGTGACGGAGTAGGAGAAGGCGCCGGTTTTTTCTGAGTCATCGAATTAATCATATTTTGCGCGAGCATCTCTTCCGTTACGGCAAGCGAAGGCTTTGAGGAAGATGAAAACGATTTTTTCTTCAGCATCGGATTACCTTTATTTTGCGCGAGCAATCCTTCCGTATTACCAAGAAGCGAGTCGGTGTAACTGACAAAAGCACTACTGCCTTTCTCTTTCATCTCATGCATGAGACGTTGAGTCGCTAAACGATAAGCCACAGCTCTGCTGAAAAGAAACATCGTATTTTGCGAAGCGAATGTTGTGAAAGAGTTGCGCGAAGGAGAGATGCTCTCTAAGGCTTTTTTCATTGTGGAAAATTTTAACCCGGAGAGTGTGTTGACAATAGTCTCATACACAGGAATACCGCTTAAGGAATTGAGATATCTGGCAGTTTTTAGATCATTGTCATCCAAATCATCTGTTGGGATCAAACGTGTGAATTGTAAAAATAACTGAATTGAATTTGCATTATAAATAATTTGCAGAGGAATTCCCGCTGGAGAGGTAAAGATAAATGGAGCGTTGACCGTTAATCCCCCTGGCGAGGCGGTTAAAATCGTCCAGACGTTTGTAGTATAACTTCCCGGAGCAGCGATGACATTTAAAGTAGCTCCATTAATTGTCGAAGCGAAAGTTACTACCTCAGCTGAGGTAACAGGGTTTAATGCAACATTGAATGTGCTACCCAGATTTAATGTAAGATCATTAATCGTAAGTATTCCAATGTTCCCATTGTTTCCAGGAGTTAAATCTCCAGAGACTTGTACAGTTCCATTAATCGATCCGGTTCCTCCTAATAAGGATCCCGCGGCCACTGTCATGGCAGAATCAGGATTGGTAATCGAGCCGTTAACTAGCAGACTGCCGGTCGATACGGTTGTAATGCCTCCATAAGGATTTGTTCCACTTAACACGACACTTCCGGGACCGATAAGGCTTAAATTTACTCCATTTCCTGTTCCTGATGTATATCCTGGCCCCGGTAAAGTGTTAACACCATCATCACCAATTTCGGGAATCGTGATCAGGGTTGTAGAATTTAATATAAATGTAGGTGAAGAGCCTCCTGTGACGAAAAAAATATCGGTCACGGCTGCAGCTCCTGCAGTCGCTACGCCTCCAGCTCCACTTCCGGCATTTACAGCATTGTTTGAAAAGGAACCTACGCTAGTTATGCTGAGACTTCCGCCTTCGTTTACGAGAATTGCACCGCCAAGTCCGCCTCCACCTCCGCCACCACCCACAGCGTCACCTCTACTACCTTGACCTCCTCCCACCCCACCGGTTGTTAAACCGGCAGCAGATCTGTTACCCCCACCTCCAGCGCCAAAACCCCCGCGGGTCGCTTGTGTTGTTCCACCTCCGACGGCGTTGTAATTGCCTATGGCCCCACCACCCCCACCCCCAAATCCAGGCAGCGATACAGTACCACTTTCACCACTTACCCCAGCGCCAAATCCTCCATCAGCACGCATCGCAGATCCTCCCCCCCATCCGCCGGCACCACCGGTTCCCCCATTGCCCCCGTTGCCGCCTGCGCCACCACCACCACCACCGCCATCACCTCCTGCTCCCTTTGCTGCTGCACTCGCTGTTAAACTTCCACCGCTACCACCGCCATCTCCCCCGGCACCACCTACCCCAAGGGCTCCGGCAGCACCTCCATTGCCAGCTCCACCTCCACCTCCAGCAGCGCTGCCCGCGCCGCCTCCTGCTCCACCGTTTCCGCCCATGCCAGGTACACCGAGATTACTTCCTGCACCTCCACCGCCACCTCCTCCGACAAATGTCGTCGGGGGCATATCGAATTGACCTGATGAACCGCCATTTCCTCCGGCATTCATTCCCGCACCGGAATCTCCACCAGCGCCGCCGTTAGATCCCGTTCCTCCCAGTCCCACACCTCCACCTCCACCACCGCCGGCAAACTCACCTAGCCCTCCAAATGCTGTACCTCCCCTACCCCCTTGACCATTGACACCACCGCCACCGCCGCCGCCGCCGGAAGTTCCTGCACCTGTCCCATCTCCGCCATCTCCACCACTGCCTCCGAGACCGCCACCACCGCCTGGGCCTCCAAATGAGCTGCTCACTTTCACTCCGCCAATGCCCCCATTGCCACCCATCCCGCCTCCTCCACCACCTGTTCGAGTGATATCGATAGGAGCTCCGTTTCCGCCTGTTGCCGAGCAATTACTGATGACGACATTGTCTAATACAACACTTGCCTGATCGACTAAAATTGCGGCACCGGCTCCCAGACCACCCCCACCGCCTGTTGTTCCCCCATCGCCGCCTTTAGCTTTCATATTTTGCAGAGTGAGGTTTTGAAAATTGTCTGTGCCTTGGCGACAGACAAATCCGCGAAATGTATTGCCCCCATCAATTGTAATGGCAATACCGCTTCCTATTGTATTTGCTCCATCAACTGTAATTGTACGCGCTGGCAAAGTACTGAGCATACTAAGAACAGGAAGCATGCCGCCCAAATTAATCGTTTCTTGTCCTGTTGGAAGAGCAAATTGTACGACATACGGATTGTTAGCTCCAATGGTATCTGTCATAATGAAATTTAAGGCACCACGCAGGTCTATTTGTGTCGGAGAATCATAAATACCGTCGGTGGAAAGATGTGTATCATTCGGTTCATTAACCGTAATAGTTAAACCATTCAATGAAGCAGAAAAGAAAACAATAGATGTCACTAAGACATATTTAAAGATGCGACGATCAGCCATTTCCCTTACCTTGTGTAATTTTCGCAAGGGCAAAATTGCGATTTTTTACTGCTTGTTCCCGCCATGCCTCCGGCAGATTTTTTTTCATAATCAATTGCTCACAAAGAGCTAATGCTTGTTGGTAATCACCGATATAATAAGCGCACACAGATTGCTCAAACAAAAGGCCATAATCTTCAATCCAATCGAGATTAAAAAGGATGTCTTTTTGAAAAGGGGGAGTAATCCATTCTCTATTCTTAAGACATTCATAAGCTTTGCTGTACAAATTATGACGCATGTAGAGTTCGACTAAAAAATACAAGGGTTCAGCTCGATAAGGGCGAAATACATGCGCCTCCATATAAGCTTCTGCCACAATGCTTGGCGCCACACCAATTTCGTTTAATAAGTTGGCCATTTGAAATTTGGACCAAAAAATTTCTTCGTCGCCCTCCTTCATATCGATCCGCTTTTGATACCACTCGAGGGCTTTGCCTTTTTCTTTTGCATCTCTATAACTCTCGGCGAGATAAAAAACAGTGCGGCTGTTATTGGGTTCTGTCTTCAAAGCCTCTTCTAATAAGGCGATATTTTTGAGATATTTATGCGCATCATGAGATCGAGCACCATCGTCGCCTGAGACATATTTGACATTTTCCAGAATGTCTGACGTATAGGAAATAGCACAATCGAGATATTCATGCGTCGTACCGATCCATCTCCATGGCAAATTACCTCTGACTAGTTGAGTTTTTTGATAAGAAAAGCTGCCCTCTCTTCCACGCCACATTGTGTAAAGATCTTTCGTCAAAGACGAAAATTGAAAACCTTCTTGATACGCAAGCGTATCATCGGCGTCCATGAATAGAATGTAATCCCCTTTTCTCATCGCCAATTCAAGAGCTTCGCTGCGATTATAACCAAAGTTTTTCCATGGTCTTTCGTATAATTGACCGGGAATATTTTTGAGACACTCTTGAATAATAGTTTGTGTTCCATCCGTTGAACCCGTATCGACAATCACCCAATAATCGATCAACGGTTTTACAGACTCTAAACAGCGACGAATCACATGACTTTCATCTTTCACAATCATGTTCAGGCAAATCTTCTCCCTGGCTCCTAGAAGAACAGGAAAAAAAATCAGTACGAAAGAAAAAAAACGCATCCGCATACCAAACAGAATTTGAAAACAGATCCTAAAGTAAATTTGAAATTCTTCCAATCAAAAAAAGTGAAAGATTTTTTTGAGCAAATCTTGGTATTCCTGATCAAGATGTGGTATGGATTAAAATTGCAAAAAAAATTAGTGATGGCCTCTTTGAAAACCAAAAAAAATCAACTGAATGCTTATGGGATAGAAAGCTATATCGCTATTCTTGCCATTGTGGGAATTATAACTCATCTTATTCTTCGCTATGGATTTACGAATTTTCAAGCTTATGCAAATTATCCTCTCTATATTACATTTATCATTGGCGGTATTCCCCTTATCTTTGATCTGGTCAAGAAACTCATCTCCTTAAATTTTAGTTCCGATTTGCTAGCAGGCATTTCCATTGTCACCTCGGTTATTCTCGAACAATATTTGGCAGGTGCTTTGGTCATATTAATGCTCTCAGGAGGCGAAACACTGGAAAAATATGCTGTAAAAACAGCTTCTAGGGTTCTTGAAGCTCTTGCCAAACGCGCTCCTACCATTGCACACCGCATCAAAAATGGAACCCTGGAAGACATTCCCATCGAACAAATTGCAATTGGCGATGTCCTTACCCTCTTTCCTCATGAGATTTGTCCAGTAGATGGTGTTGTTGCAGAAGGAAATGGAGTTATGGACGAAGCCTATCTGACAGGTGAGCCATTTCTGATTAACAAAGCTCCCGGAACAGAAGTGATCTCGGGCGCCATCAATGGAGATGTCTCTTTGACCATAAAAGCTACCAAATTGGCTATCGATTCACGCTATGCTAAGATTATGCAAGTCATGCAAGAGTCCGAGCAAAAACGCCCACGGATCCGAAGGCTTGCTGATCAGTTAGGAGCTTGGTATACCCCATTTGCCATTCTCATCGCAGTTAGCGCTTGGTTCTTAAGCGGTGAAGCGATTCGCTTTTTAGCTGTTATGGTGATCGCAACTCCTTGTCCGCTGCTGCTGGCTATACCTGTTGCGATTATTGGATCGATTTCTTTAAGCGCCAGTCGCGGAATTCTGATCAAAAACCCGATTGTTTTAGAACAAATTACGCAATGCCAAACAATGATATTTGATAAAACGGGAACTTTGACCTATGGCAAGCCGACTTTAACAGACCAAATCATCATTAATCAGCTACCTCCGAAAGAAATTTTAAAACTGGTCGCCAGCGTGGAAAGGTATTCTAAACATCCTCTAGCAGGAGCCATTTTAGAAAAGGCTGCAGAAGAAAATATTTTACTCGTTGATGCCAAACAAATCAGTGAGCCAAAAGGAGAAGGACTTAAAGGGATAGTCGAAGGACATGAGGTCGTCATTACTAATCGGAAAAAGTTGGAAGAATTTTATTTAAAAAATAAAGCCAGTACATTACCGGAAGGATCGGGTTTAGAATGTCTTATTCTGATCGACGGGAATTTGGAAGCCCTTTTCCGATTTCGAGATACCCCGCGAAAAGATAGCAAACCTTTCATACAACATTTAATCACAAAGCACGGGTTTAAAGAAGTTATGATTGTTTCGGGCGACCGTGAAGAAGAAGTCCGGTATTTGGCCAATGCTGTAGGGATTTCTAATATTTATGCAAATCAAAGCCCTGAAGAGAAAGTAAACATTGTCTTAAGAGAAGTTCAGAAAAGGAAAACAGCTTTTCTTGGCGATGGCATCAATGATGCCCCTGCGTTAGTCGTAGCGACAGTGGGAGTCGCATTAGGAGGAAACAGCGATATTACAGCTGAAGCCGCTGGCGCAGTCATCATGGATAATACTTTGGAAAAAGTCGATGAGTTTATTCATATCAGCGGAAGAATGCGAAAAATTGCGTTGCAGAGCGCAATCGGTGGAATGCTACTCTCCATTTTCGGAATGATCATCGCTGCATGGGGATACCTTACGCCCGTTGCCGGAGCCATTTGCCAAGAAATCATCGATGTAATAGTCATTGTCAATGCCTTAAGGACAATTCAAAAGCCTTCACTTTTAACGGATATCTCTTCGATCGAAACACACAGATGACAGTATGAAATTGCAGCTGTGATTTTGGCCCTCATTTTTTTTTCGGACAACTATTTTTACCGAGAATTTGATAGACGATGCACCAACTCATCAAAGATTCGAACAACACGAAAAGAGCTAAAATTAAAGCAATCCAGCTCATTTGCCAATACGCATAGATTAAAAGCAGGATCACTAATACTCCCCTAATCCATCGGCCTGTATTGTCGATATTTTTAGGGATTTTCATGTTTTTTTAAGCGAGCCGATCACTTTAAGAGAAGAATCTAACTGAAACGTTTGAGGTGTGATAGGAAGGGGTTTGATCCCCATCGCACTCCAATAAGATTTATCATCTCCATCATAGCAAACTAGGAGTTGTTCACCAGGTCGAATTGTTTTCTTAGCGAGATAGATAACTTCAATCGGTGATGGGTCAAGACCATATGAATTTGAAGGAATCTTGAACAGTTCAGCAATGAGATTGGGTTTGTCAGAATGATTGACAAAACGAGTAAAATTACCTGTTTTTAAAGCATCCACATGCATGGAATAGAAACGGCGGGGATGATATCGGCGCTTACCATCAAAACGCGACTGCTCTTCTTTCGTGAAAAGAATGTTATCAAGAGGTTCAAAGGCATAAAGAGAATCATCAATGAGATTTTGCGGAACAAAAGAGATTTCCCCTGCATAGGGCGCAATGATCTGACCTTTTAAAATCGGCTTACAGTTCGGGTGCAGAAAAATGCCGTATCCCAGCCCATTAGGTAATTTCTTACAGAGTAAGTTTTCTGCAATACCCCATTTTGCAATAGCACGAGACACCGCAGCAATTTCTTTTAAATTATTTTTGCTAGCGAGCAAGATGTCGATTTTCTGTTTACGAACTTCCCTAGAAATTACTCTGCATATTTCCTGACTGATTGTTTGACGGGGCAATTTAAATTTCATTAAGTTGTTCATTCCTGCTGAGGCAAAAGGACCAGTCGCGTCCCATCTCCATCGATGCGTAACATCTCACCATGGGAAACTTCGTTAATTTGTTCAGGTGTATAATTTCCCAAGAGAAAGTTAATAAATTTTAACACACCACCATGGGTAACAATCACCACGTTTTCACCCGGATGTTTTTTGCAGATTTCTTTAATCAGGGGAATTGCCCTGCGAGCCACATCTGCTTTACTCTGCCCGCCTTCTCCGACAGAAAAGAAAATCTGTTCTTCGGAAGGAAGAGATTTGTATTGGATAAAGTGAGAATCTTTTTCGTATTCGTTCTTTTTCAGCCCTTCTAGATTGCCATGTGACTCACCTCTTAAAGCCGGTTCAATAGTCACTGGACAATTGAGCTCCTTTCCTAGAATTTCAGCACTTTCTACCGCTCGAATCAGGCTTGAAGAATAGATCACATCGATCTTGTGCGAGGAAAGATCCTTTGCAAGCGCCGCCATCTGCTCTTTTCCTGCATCATTCAACGGAATATCAATCCATCCCTGAAGCCGTTCTTCAATCGTATATTCCGTATCTCCGTGATGGACGATATAGAGATGGCAATCATTTTCTTGAACTTTAGACTGCTGAACAGCCGACAATCCCAACTCTTCTTTCAATTGTACAAATTTTGGAGCTTCAGCAAAAAGAGTGCTCATGCAAAATATCGCAACTGATGTAAGTAATTTGTTTTTTAATTTCATACTAGATCCCCTCAAAATTTTCGACTTATGATAGCACAAGGAATGAAAAAGAAAAAGCACCTAAGATCCAATTCTTAAGTGCCTGAATGCAAATAACTTTTGACTGGTCATAAATCCTTTTGCTCTACTTTAGGAACCACGAGTGTCGTATTTCTTTCGAACGGCCAGAAGACATCCATGTAGAGAGGAATTGCATTTGCTCCTGCCATCGCCAAATTTTCGATCGAACTAAAAAGAGCAGGAGATAAATGAACGCGTAAAGCCACCATACTCACGACAAACGAAAAGACATACAGAATTTGTTGCAATAAACGCACATGTTGCTTTCCATTCCACTCAGAAATCTTACGTTGCAGTTCTTTACATTGAGAGAGAGCTTCCCCTTTCTTTTCTTCTAAGAGATATTCAAAAAGTTTAAAAGCCTCTAAAGCAGCCGTTACACCCATTTCTGCTTGAAACTTTTCCATTCTTCCAATGAGGTCTTCAGGCCCTTCAATTTTTGAAGAAAAAAGATGTTTATCTTCATAAAGCTGAGAAATTTGATTCCAATTCACTATATCGTTTTTAAGCAACTTTAATAAATCTTCGAGCTTTAAAACTGCCGCTAAATCCTGCTTTAAATAGATGTTTTTAATTCTTGAACTGATTTCTATTAGCAGAGGAATAGTCATTATAAAAAACAATACAGGTAAAGCCCAAGGATTTGCTGCAAAAAAGACCGTTAAACATCCAAGAGCTGCGATTTTAATGGCCAAGGGAGCGAGGATCATGATCACTCCAATTCCGAGCATGCTGAAAAAATCCACCAGGAGCCTAAAACCGAGCTTATAATCTCCATTATGAAAGGCCTGAATGGCTTCTTTCAAAGAGAGAAAAGCCACACCCACGGAGATCACGCCAGCAACCACACCACAGACGAGTGTCGCAATCCCCAAAAGAGGAAGCGAAATATGTACATATGTTTGCACGCCTTGGAAAATGAGGTAAGCCGTAGTAAAAACATCGCCGCCGATCAAGATCGGATTGTAGCGATCCCATAGGTTATTCTTGGCTTTATTTACCTCTCTCTCTTTTAACTCAATGACACGTTTGACTACGGGAATAATGGACGACTCCTCTTGAGAAGCAGCGTCTATAGGCCCTGTAGGATAATATTGATAATTTGCGTTTATTGCACTCATAGCTACCTTTGTTTATTAATAATACATCTCTGTCGTTGGTGACTGAGATAAAAAATTTAAATTAAAATGAAAAAATAATTATGAATGGGCAGGCAAAGCCCGCTTAAAACGGTGAAAAGAAAAAATGATGTTTTTGGACAGAGAGAATTTGTCCAAAAAAGAAACAACGGATGTGTTATTACAAACGAATAACATATAAAATCCTATTTTTTATAGTTAAATTATATTAAGTTTTAATTATACAATCAACTGATTTTTGTTAATGAATCTTCAAATGTCACATGCTATTGTAAATAAATGGGTTGCAAAAGCTGCTATCTTGCGTCATTCAGTCAGCAAGCAAATGACTTAGGGCTGTGATAGCGAACATTTGAGCCAGTCTTCAAAACGCGTCGGGCCGATGAGCGCATTGTCGCCTGGCATGAGGCTTTGATCGTTCAATTCTAAACCGTAGTAAAGCGCATGGTCGTCTGTAATCACTTTTCGTGCGTCTCGAGTTGCTTTGAAGAATCGTCGCACGAGTTCGTCAAGACCTATCTGTTCGGGACCCGCTAACTCAATTGTTCGATTCAACGGTTTTCCTACTACGATGTCGGCCAGTGCGGCAGCTACGTCATCAGACGCGACGGGCTGCAAAAGAGCAGGTGGCAACCGAACTGTCTGCCCTTCGCTACCCGATTGAGCAATGGATCTTACAAACTCGAAGAACTGTGTTGCGCGGAGAATTGTATAGGGAATCTTGGATGCTTTGATCAGATTTTCTTGGGTCATCTTTGCTCTAAAGTAACCGCTAGCAAGAAGCCGATCAGTGCCGACAACAGATAATGCAACATGGTGGTGTACGCCAGCGGTTGCTTCCGCAGCAAGGAGGTTATGACCTGAAGTCTTGAAGAACTCCATAGCCGCCTTATCTTCAAACGAAGGCGCATTCGCCACGTCGACAACGACTTGAGCTTTTGCAAGCGCCTCAATCAGTCCCTCACCAGTAATGGTGTTGACACCTGAAGAGGGCGACGCCGCCACCACTTCATATCCCCGCTGGCGAAGATTCTTCACGAGTTTTGTCCCGATGAGCCCACTGCCGCCGACAACTACAATCTTCACAGAATCTCCTACCAAGATCCATGGACCTTTTTCTCTTTTGTTTAAGAAGCTACTTTAAATGATTTTTTAATTCAAATTGCAAGCTGGAAATGGGGGAAAGGTCTGGACAGTCCACGAACAAAAAGGGAGCCCAGAGGGGCTCCAAACAGAACTCCGGATGCTAGATTCGAACTAGCGACCAATGGATTAACAGTCCACTGCTCTACCGCTGAGCTAATCCGGAACAGAATCGCAAATTCTAGCCCAAGGTTGAATTTTCTAGCAATTTTTTTGTAAATTTAAGGCTTAGAGACTGTCTCTTAGCTCAGGAAATTCCTCGATGATTTTTCTAACCTCGTCACGATAAAGATCCGGCTCTCGTATCATATGAGTTTTAATTTCTTTCATTCTTTGAGAGATCTGTTCTAATCGAGACACATTTAAATTAATTAATTTCATCATGGGAATATTAAATTTAATTAAATCTTTCAATGGGGAGGATATAATTAAATTAAATGATGGGTTATCAAATAAATTTGGCCAGTTTTGCATTTTTTGTATGCCCGAATTTGCAAACCAAATGTTGTCATATATCATTGTTTTAAAATTTTCCATATCTAGATTAGCAATTAAATCAAATGCAAACCCTTGCTTAACTAAATAAACAATTGATTCTAAATAACGATCATCGATTACACGTTCGAATTTATCAGCTGCTGGCATCAAGCCGGTTAAAGTAAAGTATGAAACACCTGCCGCAACTAATGTTTCTAAAGGACGTTTATATTCCTTAATAAATTGCGCACAATTAATCAAATTTCGGGGGTTCAATTTAGTTAAATAACTAAACTCGAAAAAAGGAGGATTTTTATCAATATAACTTTCAAGAGAGAATAAAGCTTGGCCGATATTATTTTGCTGTTCAGGAGTTAGCTTTTCATAATATTCTACAATTTCTTCGAACGAAGCATTGGGAAGATATAATTTCCAAACGGCAAAAATTCCAAATAATTCAGTTCGATATTTTTTTGCGGTAACTTCCTCTTCTGGCGTGAAATGCCTTTGATCTATAATTCCCTGCATAGCTGTTGTTCTCGCTTTGCGTAAAAACACATCCAGATTGGGATTCCGATTATATAAATAATCAGTGCGGTATGCGTTCATTTCCATATCAGAAAGCTTGTCATAAAAAGTTTGCGCGATTGGATTTTTATATTTGGAATAGAAATGTTTTCCTAGGTTGCAATAAAACAGGCGATCTTTATAAAAAATATTCTTGCAAACCCAAAGATGATACAGATCATGATAAATAAATGTGATCGGACAGCAAGGTTTTTTATCTGCTTGAGAAGGAGCCGGTGAAGTCTCATTACAATGCACGAAAATTTCTCTTGCATTGTCATTAAAAAGACTGCGAATTTGACCTTCTGTTGTCGAGAGACACAAAACCAACTTAAACTTAAATCCATCTGGATTTCCACATACATCTAATAGAGCTTGAATCATTCCATAAGAAGGAATCATTAACATTTTTTTACCATTGACATTCACACTACAAAACACATTAAAACTTAATTCATCATTCACATAATGTGAAACATCATGAAATTGTCTTCGGTCGGGAATGAGACAAAATTGTTGTTCTGATAGCGGCATTTTCTGCATGATTTCAAAGAAACGATTTAGTCCCTGTTGATCCAACACTTCTACATGGGGTTTTGAATTTTTCTGAATCGTTAAAGTGGATGCAATGAATTCACGTGCTTTAAAATTAATCGAGTTGTCATGAAACAAAGAAACTGTTTGCATTTCTTCTAACTGAATGTTGTCCCAAATTGCAGCTCGTTTAGACATCAACGTACCAAATTGTGTAACAGAAAGGCGTTTTTCTTTTACCGCTGCTAAAGCATAGTATTCAAATTGTGAGTCGAGGAAAAAATCCTTAAAGGGGAGCAAATCACTGGCAGTAATTAGCTTTTCCAGCTTGGAGAAGATCTGCTCTTTATCTTTGAGCGCCTCAAGTTTTTGAAGCAGAGCACTTTTTGCAGACGGATCTAAATTACACGTAAGTGACTCAAAGTCCGATCCTTCAGCGACAATTGTTGGGGAAGAAATTGAGGTGATATTCACATTTGATGAGGGATTAATTCCAATAATTGCGGCCATAATAAATCTCCAAATTAATTATTACATTAATATTACACATTATAAGATATTATTTCAATGTTTATTGCAAACAATTGACAGTGCGTTATTTACATTCCAATAAATTTTACTTGCTGTTATGCTGATTTTCATGGAAGAAATTTACGGATTTATCGATAACATCGTATTTGCCGCTGATGAGAGTGGATTTACGGTTGCTCGTCTTCAAGAACCAAAAAAAAAGGAATCGACCTGCATTGTCGGGATCATGCCCTCCATTCAGCCTGGCGAGTCGATTCGCTGCAAGGGAACTTGGCGCATCCATCCCGAATATGGGCAGCAATTTGAAGTCAAATCCTTCGAACTGCAAGCTCCTTCCGATTTATTAGGGATTCAAAAATATCTCGAATCGGGAATGATCAAAGGGATCGGTCCCGTTTATGCGAAGCGCATTGTTCAATGTTTTGCTTTAAATACACTTGATGTCATCGATCGATCTCCTAACCGTTTGCACGAAGTTCCGGGAATTGGGCGTAAACGAGTGGAACAAATTAAGTTGTGTTGGCAAGAACACCGCTCGATTCGCGATGTGATGATTTTTCTTCGCGGCCATGGTATCAGCCCTTCCTTTGCACAAAAGATCTTCAAAAATTACGGCGATAAAAGCATTGAAAAGGTACGAGCTAATCCCTTCCAGCTGGCTAAAGAGATTCACGGTATTGGCTTTAAGAGCGCCGATGCAATTGCTCAAGGATTAGGAATTCCTTTAAATTCGCCCCATCGAATCGATGCCGGCATTGAACATACGTTATGGGAACTGAGCAATGATGGACATGTTTGTTATCCCTTGAAAGAATTGATTCCTGAAGTAGAAACGATTTTACAAGTTCCTCCAGAGACAATTAGCGCACGAATCCAAGCGCTTGTTGAACATCAAGATTTAGTGCAAGAAAATGCATGTATTTGGGTCAAACCGCTTTATCTGACCGAAATTGGAATTGCTCGCGAACTTAATCGCTTATTGCAAGCTAAAAGTTGTATTCGAGCTGTGCATATCGAAAAGGCGCTGGAATGGGTGCAACAAAAACTTCAAATTGAACTTGCCATCGAACAAAAAGAAGCTGTGGCAAAAGGTCTTCAGGAAAAATTATTGATCGTTACGGGTGGACCAGGAACAGGTAAAAGCACGATCACCAAAGCCATTCTTTCCATCACGGAAAAAATAACATCGCGTCTAATTTTAGCGGCACCGACAGGAAGAGCGGCAAAACGGATGACCGAGATCACAGGTAAGAAAGCTACGACAATTCACGCGCTTTTAGAAATCGATTTCAAAACAGGAAAATTCAAACGCAATCGCGAAAGTCCTTTAACTTGCGATTTATTGATTATCGACGAAGCCAGCATGATCGATACGCAACTCATGAATCATTTGCTCAAAGCAGTTCCCTCTGAAGCTCGCGTAATTTTGATCGGCGACGTCGATCAATTGCCCAGTGTAGGACCAGGTAATGTGCTTAAAGATCTCTTGCGCTCAGAAAGATTGCCGGTGATTAAATTAAAAAAAATCTTTCGACAAGCGGCAGGCTCAATGATTATCACCAATGCCCATCGGATCAATCAAGGTGAATTTCCTGACATTTCTTATCATCCCCATGGAGATTTTCAATTTATCGAAGCAGAAAACCCAGAAGATGTGATTAAAATCATCGTCGATCTGGTCACGCAGCGTCTTCCCAAATCTCATCGCTTTCATCGCTTCGATGACATTCAGGTCCTCTCGCCGATGAAGCGGGGCTTAATTGGCAGTGAGAATCTTAACGGCGTTTTGCAGCAGGCGCTCAACCCTTCCCCTATTCCACTGTTTCGTATGGGTCGCTGTTTTCACATCAGTGATAAAGTGATGCAAATTCGCAATAACTATGAAAAAGAAGTATACAATGGCGATGTGGGTAAGATCATCGCAATTGATCTCACTCAGCAAACTATAAAGGTGAGTTTTGAAGGCAAAATCGTAGCCTATGAATTTATCGAACTCGATGAATTGATGTTAGCCTATGCCGTTTCCATTCATAAATATCAGGGAAGTGAATGCCCCTGTGTAATCATACCGGTACATACCTCTCATTTTAAATTGCTATTTCGCAATTTATTGTATACAGGTCTTACGCGAGGTAAAAAGCGGGTGATTTTTGTGGGGACAAAAAAGGCGATTGCAATCGCCATTCGCAATGAAGAAGTATTAAAACGCCATACGGGTTTAAAGGAAGCGATTATGAAATTGCTGAACCCGGCAGTGCTTTAAAAAAGCTCGGTAATTCAATTCCTTCAGGAGCATCTGCTGCTAGCAACATCCCTTGACTTTCCACGCCCATGAGCATTGCGGGTTTGAGATTGGCAACAACGGCGATTTGTTTACCCACAAGTGTTGCGATATCCTCTAATTTTTCTCCGATCCCGGCTACAATCGTGCGCTGCTCCGTTCCAAGATCGACGGTTAATTTAAGTAGTTTTTTACTTTTAGGCACGCGTTCCGCATGTAAAATTTTAGCGACCCGCAGGTCGAGTTTGCGCACATCGTCAATGGTAATGGGCTCTTTGTATGTCGTTTTAACTGGAGTTGCGGGCTGTTGCAATTTTTCAATTTCTTTTTCAATCACATCATCCTCGATTTTTATGAATAAGATTTTAGGTTCGGGCAACGCTTGTCCTGTGGGGACAAGTGTAGCGACAGCCTCATCCCATTTTATCTTGGAAAGGGACTGAGTGTAGCCGAGCATTTTCCAAATTTTTTCGGCTGACTCAGGGATAATGGGGAAAGAAACAATCGCTAACGTTTTAAGACATTCTAAACAACAACCAATCGTATTAAACATATCTTGGTGTGTCAAAGCACTGCGCGCCGCAATCCAGGGCTTTTTAGCATCGAAATAGACATTCCCGAGTTGGGCGAGCTCCATGATCACTTGGCTTGCTCTTCGCAATTTAAAATGGGAATAGGCTTCATCGGCTTCTTTAGCGAGTTCGCGAATTTTATCTAAAAATTCTTGATCTTGTTCATGCAGATGTTTTACTTCAGGCGCTTTGCCTTCAGATTGCTGCTGGGCAAAAACTAGTGTTCGATTGACTAAATTGCCGTATTTTCCTAGCAATTCACTATTGCAGCGCGCTTGAAAATCTTTCCATGAGAATTCTGAATCTTGATTTTCTGGCGCATTTGAGGCAATCGCATAACGGATTTGATCGGTAGTAAATTGCTTGAAGAACTGATCTAAATCGATATACCAATTATCTGATTTGCTGAAACGACGTCCTTCTAAATTATAAAACTCATTAGCGGGTAATTCATCGACGATTTTATAAGGCGTATTTTGTCCCATGATCATTGCTGGAAAAAACACGGCGTGGAACGGAATATTATCTTTACCGATAAATTGCACAAGCGAGGTTTTCGGATCGAGCCAATAGTCTTTCCAAGCCTCCGGTTTATTGTGCAGCTGGGCCCATTCTTGCGTCGCAGAAATGTAGCCGATCGGCGCATCGAACCACACATACAGTACCTTCCCTTCTGAATTTGGCAAAGGAACCGGCACGCCCCATTCCATATCGCGTGTGATGGCACGGGGTTTTAGTTCATCGATATAACTTTGAGCGAAATTGACCACATTAGATTTCCAATGCTTTTTTGATAACCATTCAGCCAGTTTATCTTTAAACAAGTCAAAGCGTAGAAACCAATGTTTGGTCGGCTTTCGAATGAGAGGTGCATTTGTTAACTTAGAACGGGGATTAATCAGATCAATCGCTTCATAACTCGAACCACATCTTTGACACTCATCGCCACGGGCTTCGGTAAAACCGCATTTAGGACAAGTCCCAATAACATAGCGATCTGCGAGAAATTTATGATCTTGCTCCGAATACAGCTGATCGGTGACTTTTTCTTCGATGT
Source organism: uncultured Verrucomicrobiae bacterium (assembly GCA_963839895.1). Taxonomy (GTDB): domain Bacteria; phylum Chlamydiota; class Chlamydiia; order Chlamydiales; family Rhabdochlamydiaceae; genus CAJCIW01. The sequence continues at coordinate 317,736 of CAWIWQ010000001.1, read as the reverse complement.
AACCATTCGCTAGCAAGTCTTTAAAGAACTGCTGTGTTGTCTTTACATGTCCGGGCCAAGTTGTACGAGAAAAGTGATCAAAGGAGAAATTTAATTTATGAAATAGCTTTTTAATAATCTCATAATAAAAATCGACATGTTCTTTGGGCGATTTTCCGGCTTGTTCAGCTTTTAATGTAATGGCAATTCCATACTCATCTGTGCCGCAAATATAAAGAACATTGTTACCTTTGAGCCGCTCATAACGAGCATAACAGTCGCCCGGCAAATAAGCCCCAGCAATATGACCGAAATGCAGAGGACCATTGGCATAGGGAAGAGCGGAGGTAATCAGAATTTTTTTCTGCATGATTTATTCGCGATCTGCAGATTCTTCGTCTTCCTCTTCCATTTGCATGAGATCTTTTAAATATTGCTCACTCGGATTGCGTTTGATCTCATTGAGCAGTTTACTCATTGTGACTTCATGTCCCGATTTGATGTAAAAGCGAGCGAGTCGGATCGCTTGATTTGCAAGTTCGAAATTATTTTTAAACAGCCCTCTTAAAGCTTGATTCGTCAGTTGTTCTCGCGTATTGAGATAATCTTTCATGTTGTTTTCTCCTAAAAATTTTACCGCACTCGGTGTTCTTCGGCAATTACGATACTGCGCAAAATGACATATGCCTGTTGTAAATGATCATTGATGATATGGTAATCGTAATTTTTCACCATCGCTAGTTCTATTTCTGCCCATGCCAGCCGTTTATCGATCACTTCTTGACTATCTGTCTTTCGTTTAATTAAACGCTCTTTTAGCTCTTCTAAAGAAGGAGGGCTAAGAAAGACATAAATCGCAGGGAAATTCTTTTTTTTAAGTTGCATTGCCCCTTGAGTATCTATAATCAAAAAGACATGACGCCCCTGCTTTTGCTCATCATGGACAAGCTTTAGCGAAGTGCCATAATGATACCCGAATACTTCAGCATATTCAAGGAAATCCCCTACCCGGATTCTCTCTTCAAATTCTTTTTGTGGCAAAAAGTGATAATCTACCCCAGGAATCTCCCCTGAACGAGGGGGACGGGTAGTATAAGACACACTTTCTACGATGCAAGGAAATTCTTGAGACAACATGCGCACAAGAGTAGTTTTACCCGTACCGGCAGGGGCACTAATCACAAAGATGAGCCCATGGGGTAAATTACCTAATAGTTTTTGCACATTTCACTCAATATTTTGAATTTGTTCTTTAATCTTATCTAATTCGCTCTTAATCCTCACGACATAAAGGGAGATTTCCCCATCACTGCATTTAACTCCCAAAGTATTGATTTCTCGATGCATTTCTTGGGCTAAAAAATCTAACGTCCTACCCACAGCCTTCTCCTGTGACGACAGATGTTTGTATAATTGCTGGATATGGGCCTGTAAACGGACAAGTTCTTCGATAATATCCATTTTTTCTGCGAGCAGCGCCACTTCCCGAGCAATACGCTCTTCTTCTCCATGGGCATAATCTATTTCTTTAAGTCGTTCAATCAATTTTGTCCGATATCGCACAAGCGGCTCTTCTTTTCTCTGTTCAATCAAAATGAGATTTTCTTCGATGAGTTTGAGTCGCTTTTGAATATCGTGGGCTAAAACCTCTCCTTCCTTTTTTTTCATCTGCATCAGTTGTTGCAATGCACTCTCTATCAAATTTTTAAGTGTTGCTCTAATGCGTTCTTCTTCCTCTTTAGTCTCACTCACAGGCAGCGTTTGCAATTGACTGACTAAAAAACTCAAATCAATTGTTTTTGTTGGATCATAGCCTAATTCGCGAGCTAATTTTTCCCAACTTTCTTTAAGGCCGCGCAATTGCGCAGAATATGTGGAATAAACTTTTCCTATCATCCCTTCGCTTTGAAGAGTAAGACGCACTGTTATTTGTCCCCGTTCTAAAACTTGGGCCAGCCATTTGCGGATCTCAATATCAAAACGAAGTAAATCTTTGGGCAGATGCAAAGACATATCGAGCATTTTGCGATTGACCGAATGGATCTCGACGACAAAACGGCCAAGGATGGAACTCTCACTAGCTCGACTATAAGCAGTCATGCTTTTAATCATGAAAAACCAGAGCAAATTACAAAGTCTTATAGTGCACAACATTGAGCCCTGTCAAGGGAGAAAGTATTCTTCCAAGGGCAGGAAATGAAGAGAAATTTTTTAATTTTAGTGAAAGTTTTAAAACTGCTGCTTTTTCACATGTCGGGGACAAAGCACTCCGTGTCCTTTGTCCCCTGCTGGCCCCCTTGAGACGCATCTCGCTTTGCCAAATCGCCTGCTCGAAGGCGGGGTGTGTCGAACACAACCCCGCCGCCCTTCCGGGCTCTTCTGCGCTGCGATTTTGCTTTGCGATCTGCGTCCATCGGCTGCTCGTGCGCTCACTTCCCGCCAGACTTCGTCTGAAGTGGCGGGGCCCTTCTCGCGTCAACTCGCAGAGCCCATTTTTTATAAATCCAAAACAATCATTTTTTGACTGAATAAAGCCCTATTTTTGGAGTTATTAGAGGCACATAATTTGGTACAATCTGAAAAATAGGATTAAATGCTTTATCTAAGAGCTATCAACAATACGCTGCTGCATGCAACCCTTAGGGCTTAGGGTGTTTTTGGTTTCTAACATCGCTCTGCGAGTTGACGCAAGAAGGGACCCAAGCTGATCAGCTTGGGAAGTGAGCGCACGAGCAGTCAATGGACACAGATCGCAAAGCAAAATCGCAGCGCAGAAGAGCCCGGAAGGGCGGCGGGGTTGTGTTCGACACACTCCGCCTTCGAGCACGCGATTTGGCAAAGCGAGATGTGTCTCAAGGGGGCCAGCTGGGGACAAAGGACACGGAGTGCTTTGTCCCCGACATGTGAAAAAGTGGCGGATTAAAGTTGTTTATTAAGTTTAATTTTCTAAAATAGATCGAGTTAAAGTTCTTTTTTGAAAAGAGTTTTGAGAGGATCAAAACTCATGCGATGGATGGGACAAGGACCATATTTCAAAATAGCGTCGATATGTTCGCTTGTCGCGTATCCTTTATGTGAGTCAAAACCATATTGCGGCCACAGGTCATGATATGCCCGCATGAGTTGATCTCGCGTCACTTTTGCGATAATCGAACCCGCTGCGATAGACAGTGACAAACTATCTCCATCGACAATTGCCCGACCAGGAATAGTTAATAGCGGTAATTTATCGCCATCGACAAATACAAAATCAGGGGGCAAACGCAAACGAGCTATTGCTGCATTCATCGCTTGAAACGTCGCTTGTAAAATATTCACTTGGTCGATAACGAGAGCATCGCTAATGCCGATTCCATAATCGATGTCGGGTAATGAGAGGAGTTGTTGAAAAATTTGTTCGCGCTCTTCGGCAAGCAATTGTTTACTGTCGTTAATCCCTTTGATACGAGCTGTATCAGGAAGAATGCAAGCTGCAGCAACAACCGGTCCTGCCAATGGTCCTCGACCGGCTTCATCGACGCCGGCTAGGCGCTGATAACCTTGCTGACGCGCCCAATTCTCCCAAACTCTCATCGTTTCGAGACGTTGACGTTCTTGTTTTGAGAGACGCATAAAAGATCAATGGTTTAGCACAGAGACAAATAGCTCTGTGCTGTGTCGAACTTTAAGTTGTAGGCTGAACTTCAGTAGTGTGATTTTTTTTATTATTTTTTTGAGCCATTTCTTCTTTAGAGAGAATTTGCTCTTCAACTTTTGAAGCTTTGCCAGAAGTGCCGCGCAAATGATAGAGTTTGCTCTTGCGAACCTTACCTGTCTTAATCACTTCAATTTTAGCAATTTTAGGACTGTGAATTAAAAAAACACGCTCGATGCCAGCGCCGTAAGAGTGGCGATATAAACTGACAGTTTCAGAAAGACCTCCACCACGACGGGCAATCACTGTTCCAGTAAATAATTGAACGCGCTCTTTATCACCTTCTTTAATTCGCTGATGGACACAAATCGAATCACCAACGCGAAAGGCTGGAATATTATCTTTAAGTTGTCCAGCTTCGAGTTCCTGGATCACTTGACACTGTTTCATGTTCACTTCCTCATGTTTTGACAATTAGTTTAATAAATCGGGTCGGATGCGTTGTGTTTTCTCCATCCCCATTTCAATGCGCCATTTTTCGATTTCACTATGATGGCCATTTTTTAATATCTCTGGGACCATAAGTCCTTCAAATTCATCCGGTCGCGTGTAAGTCGGTCCCTCTAGTAATCCGTGTTGAAACGATTCATTTCGTGTCGCTTCTTCATGCCCGAGCACTTTAGGAATAAATCGCACTGTGGCATCGATGAGTACAATTGCCGCTAAACATCCATTTGTCAGGACGTAATCCCCAATGCTGATCTCTTCATCCACTTCCTGCTGAATCACCCGCTCATCCAATCCTTCGTAATGGCCACACACCAAAATTAAGTGGGGCTTTTTCGCTAAACGCTCACATGTGGCCGCATTCAACGTTTTTCCTTGCGGAGAGAGATAAACGACGTAGGAATCTTCACATTTCACATTTCGAATCGCTTCAGTAATAGGTCCTGGCATCAGGACCATTCCGGGACCTCCGCCATAGGGCCGATCGTCGACTTTTCGGTGTTTTCCTTCTCCAAAATCGCGAATGTTCATCAAGCGTATTTCAATCAATCCTCTCTCGATCGCCCGTTTAATCATACTGACTTTGAAGGGGCCTTCAAAATACTCAGGGAACAAAGAGAGGATATCAAATTTCACTTCGCAGCCTTTTTCAGTGCGCGCCGTTTAGCAGCCTGTTTCACTCGTTTCATTTGAGCATTAGCGCGGAGCTCTTTTATCACATCAGGTGCAATCCGAGAAATTACTGCTTGAGCATTAGGTGTAATTTGAGCGCCTTGTCCTACCCAGTAATTAATGCGGTCGATTTGCACGCTACTTTCCTGCTTTTCGCTAAACGGATTATACCAACCGATCATCTCTAGATATTTTCCATCGCGTGGGTTGCGAATATCAGTGACGACGAGGCGGTAGGTTTGCCGGTTTTTGCGCCCTTGTTGTCGCAATCGAATCTTTAATGACATATATGCACATCTCCTATCTAATTTTTAAAATCCCACGGCATTTTGCCGCCAAAGGGATTTTGACCTTTTTTCATTTGGTTTTTTAAGTTGGGCATTTCCTTAGCAAATATCTTTAATTTTTTGAAACCTTTAACCATGCGATTGACATCATCTACAGAAGTGCCGCTTCCTAGAGCAATACGCCGTCGTCTGCTAGGGAGAAGTTCGACTTTTTCAATGCGTTCTTGCATTGTCATCGACGAGATCATCGCTTCAATTTTATTCAATTCGCCTTCATCGATATCGATGTCGCCCATGTTCGATAATCCTGGGACCATTTTGAGCAAACTTTTAAGCGAACCCATTCGCTTAACCATCGCCATTTGTTTCAAATAATCATCATAAGTAAATGCTGCTTTAAGAAATTTTTTCTCTAAAGCTTGACTCTCTTCTTCATTGATATTTTCTTGCGCTTTACGGACGAGATTGATCACATCGCCCATACCCAAAATCCGATCGGCCATCGAATGCGGATTAAACGGTTGTAAATCGCTGATCTTCTCGCCAATCCCTTCAAATTTAAGCGGTTTATTTGTGACCTCGCGAATCGAGATCGCAGCGCCTGCTCGTGCGCTTCCATCGAGCATTGTCAAAATCGTACCGGTAATCTGGACATGTTTATCAAATTCCACTGCTGTTTTTACTGCATCCTGACCTGTGGCAGCACTAGCGACAAAGATGATCTCATGCGGTTGAATAACAGTTTTAATTTCTTGGAGCTCATTCATCAATTCTTCATCGATGTGTAAACGGCCCGCGGTATCGACAATTAATGTATCAAAACCTTCTGCTTTTGCTTTTTGATAAGCCTCTTTAGCCACTCGAATCGGATTTTTTTCTCCGTCTAGGGCAAACACAGGAATATCGATTTGTTTAGCGAGAGTTTTTAACTGTTCAACAGCCGCCGGTCGTTGTAAATCGCAAGCAGCGAGCAGTGTGCGTTTATTGGGATGTTGTTTTTTCAAATAAGCAGCAAGCTTTGCACATTGAGTGGTTTTTCCCGAACCTTGTAGACCGCACAACAAAATCACGGTGGGCTGTCCTTGAAATTCTAAAGGAGATTCTTTAGATCCCATCAAAGAGACGAGTTCTTCGTGCACTAAATTGATGAACTGTTGACCTGGGGATACTGCTTTAATCAGCGCATCGCCGACAGCTTTTTCTTTGACTCGTTTAACAAATTGACTTGCAACTGCATAGTTGACATCAGCATCGAGCAAAGCGAGGCGTACTTGCCTGACTGCGTCGGCAATATTGTCTTCGGAGAGGGTCTTTTTTCCCATCAATCCGGAAAACATCTGCTGGAATTTTTCTGTCAACGAATCAAACATAGCCAAATTTTTTAATTGAGATGATTATTCTAAAAAAAGGTAACTTTACAGCATAGAGGGAAATTCAATCAAATTCAAGGAAAAAGAAGCGATCATGCCCTGCCCAGTCTTTTTCTATTCGAGTTTTTTTCCAACAACTCGTTGAGAATAAAGCTAAAACGGCTGGGCCCTGATTAGCGCCAATTTCAAAGAAAATTTTAGCACCTGTATTCAAATAATCGGGTAATTCTTCTTTTAATCTTCGATAAAACTCTAAACCATCTTCCCCGCCCACTAAAGCAAGCCGCGGCTCAAAATCCTTTACTGACCCATCCAACTCCAAATAATCTTGAAGTGATACATATGGCGGATTGCAAACAACAACATCTGCCTTTCGACCCTTAAATGGTTCCAGCAAATCGCCCTGAAAACATTCCACTTCTACATTATTCCGCTCTACATTTTTTCTTGCTATTGTAAGAGCCCCTATTGAAATATCGCTCAAACTAACATGTAAATTGGGACAGGCTTTTTTGATGGCGATCCCGATATAGCCTGATCCTGTACATAGATCCCAAACTACTCCATTCAAATTCATTTTACATACTTGATCGACTAACAGTTCTGTTTCCGGTCTTGGGATTAACACGTTAGAATTCACTTCAATCACACAATGATAAAATTCCACTTCACCAATGATGTATTCAACAGGTTCCCCTTTAACGATCCGTTTTAATCCTTGGCGAATACTTTCTAATTCAGTTTCTAAAACAGGGCGATCGAATTGCAAATACAGATCTAGACGCTTGAGCTTAAGAGCATAGCCTATTAACTCCTCTGCCGAGCGGCGAAATCGTACACAGTTTTTATCTTTAAGAAATTGGGCAGAAAGCGTTAAAACTTCGCCTAACGTTTTCATGACATTTGCTCGCCGATCGATTCAACTTTTTGCTGATAGAAATAAGCGACGAGCGCTTCAGTGAGATCATCCAAATCACCATCCATCACCAAATTGAGTTTATAAAGTGTCAAATTGATGCGGTGATCGGTAACCCGATTTTGTGAAAAATTGTATGTGCGAATCCGTTCCGATCGATCCCCCGATCCTACTTGAGAGGAGCGAAGCGAAGCCATCTCTCGTTCTGCTTTTAAGCGCAATTCCTCAGCGATTTTTGCGCTGAGCAGGCGCATGGCTTTTTCTTTATTCTTATGCTGACTGCGCTCTTCTTGGCAGTAGACTACTGTTCCGGTGGGTAAGTGTGTAATTCTCACCGCAGAGTCGGTTGTATTGACATGCTGACCGCCGGCACCAGATGCGCGATAAGTATCAATTTTAAGTTCCTTCTCATCGAGAATAACTTTTTCTTGTTCATCGGGTTCAAGCAAAATTGCAATAGTAATCGCCGAAGTATGGACTCTTCCTTGCGCTTCGGTTTCAGGAACACGCTGCACCCGATGCGTTCCCCCTTCATACTGCATTAAACGATGGACATTATGTCCAGACAGCACCATGACATATTCTTTAAATCCCCCTTTTTCAGATGGAGCACAAGAGAGCAAATCGTAATGCCAACCTTTTTTGTCTGCATATTGTTTGTACATTCGCACACAATCGCCGACAAAAATCGCTGCTTCATCGCCACCCGTTCCTGCTCGAAGCTCGATAATAATAGTTCTACTGTCGCGAGGATCAGGCGGAATGAGTAGAGCTTCCAACCGCATTTGAGCTGCTGTCAGCTCTGCTTGTACCATCGGAATTTCTTGCCGAACGATATCTAAGAATTCAGGATCTTTTTCCGTCTTTAACAGCTGCTCATTTTCTTCGAGTTGTTTTTTTAAACGCTCGCAACGCTGCCAATGTTCTTTCACATCAGACAAATAGGAATGTTCTTGAGCAAGCTCGCGGTACTGTTTTTGATCTGACAAAATATCCGCTTGACCCAATAGATCTTCGACCTTCTCAAGTCGCTTGAGAAGTTTGCGAATTTGCTCCTCCATTAGATCCTGCTTTTAGGTAGATTTCTTCTTGGATTTCTTCTCAATAGGTTTTTTAGCCGCTTCTTCTTCTTTCTTTTCAGCTTTTTTAGCATAGCGCTTCACAAACTTATCGACACGTCCTTCTGAGTCGATAAACTGTTTGCTTCCTGTGAAAAAAGGATGAGAGGCCGAAGAAACAGGCACTTTATAGACAGGGTATTCTTTCCCTTCGAACATTTCTTTTTCTTTCGGCTGCAGCGTGCTGCCACAAACAAAACGAAAGCCGGTTGAAGAATCGACAAACAACACTTCTTGATAGGGAGGGTGACCTTGCTTTTTCATATTTAACTCCTTATATACAATCAATACAACCAGTTAACCCCACCCCCCTTTAAAAAACAAGCTCATTTAATGGGTTTTTTTAAAAAAATAGATAGTAGAAATTTAGGTAGAAGTTTTTCTCTGTCTCTCTAGACATGTCGAAAACATGCGCTTCGCCACGTTTTCCTTTGCTTGGCACAGCGGATTGAAGCTCAAGAAGGCGGCGGGAAACATGGCGTAGCGCATGTTTCCGACTCGTCTAAAGTGACAATTCTAAAATCTTCAACCTTATTTTTTTGATCCCGTACAAAAGCTAAGTAGGCCATGCGGGCGGTGAGGAGGCCTTCGAGGAGGCCCTCTTCGTAGCGGAAGTGGGGATGGTTTTCGAGGGCGGGGAAGTCGTTGGGTTGGAGAAGATCGTCGAGGGTAAGATGGGGGATAATCGTTTGGGCGTATGTGTAGAGTTTTTGGCGCTGCCTTTCGACAAGCTCATCGAATAGTTGCTCCATGGGATTTCTCCTTGCGCTGCATTTTAAAAAATCTCTTAAGTAAATCGCTACATTCATCTTGTAAAAGATGGGATGTGATTTGAAGTTGATGAATAGGATGTTTGATGTCGAGCAAATTAACCCAACTGCCGTGAGCGCCACATCTCAAATCGGGAGCACCCCATACGAGACGCTCAAGGCGGGAATGAATCATCGCACCGGCACACATCGGACAGGGCTCTAAAGTGCAATACAGCGTTGTATTGAGCAAACGCCAATTATTTAAATGCATTGCGCCTTGTTTTAGACAGAGAATTTCTGCATGAGCCATCGCATCATGTGAAGATTCTACAAGATTATGTGCGCGTGCGATGATTGTGTTATTTTGTACAAGAACTGCACCGATAGGAACTTCACCTTTTTCAAAAGCAAGCTCGGCTTCTTTCAGCGCTTCGCGCATAAACTGTTCATCCAAAACCATGTAAATTCCCAAGAAAAATTATTTTGTACCTGAAAAATTTACGTATATGCGCACTAAAAGTCAACTTTGATTGCCACTCATTTATTCCTTGAAAAATCCTATTTTGCGAATGAAAAAAAACAGCCTCTCTTTTCTGATTGATCCTATTGCGACGTTCAGGTACAATAAAGTCAATGTTTTACAACTTTAAAGTTTGTCTACCTGTTTTTAACTCTCAATCTGGGAGATGTATTAAATGTCTTTAGATAAAGGTACTAAGGAAGAAATTACTAAGAAGTTCCAACTTCACGAGAAAGATACCGGATCTGCTGATGTTCAGATTGCAATCCTCACAGAGAGGATCGCAGAGCTTACAGAACACCTCAAGCTTGCTCCCAAGGATCATAGCTCGCGATTGGCCCTTCTTAAGCTTGTTGGTCAACGGCGTAAGCTACTTGACTATCTCAATTCAACTGATACTAAACGTTATCAAAATTTAATTACCCGCCTCAATCTCCGTAAGTAAATTCTTTCATTGAGATTCGAGTTTAAACCGCCAAGAAAAATTTTTCTTGGCGGATTTTTTTTTTAAAGATTAGTTGTCGCTTATCTGCTCGCCTGCTATATTCTCCTTCAATTCATTTATATTGGAGTTTACTCAATGGAATTCAATCAAAAAAGAACTACGGTCTCGATTGGTGGCCGCGAAATCTCATTTGAAACAGGTAAGATCGCTCGGCAAGCTAATGGCGCTGTTCTAGTGCGCTCTGGAGAGACAGTTTTACTCGCAACCGCATGCTCGGCTCCCCCTCCATCTGAGGATACCGATTTTTTGCCTTTACGCGTCGATTATCAAGAAAAATTTTCATCTTCGGGAAAAACGCTCGGTGGATTTATCAAACGTGAAGGAAGACCGACAGAAAAAGAAGTGCTCACTTGCCGTTTGATCGACCGGCCCATTCGTCCGATGTTTCCCGATGGCTATTTCAATGAAGTTCAATTGCTCGCGTATGTGTATTCCTATGATGGCGTTCACTCGCCTGATCCCTTAGCCATTTGTGGAGCATCAGCAGCGCTTGTGATTTCTGATATTCCACTCCTCAAGCCGATTGGCGGTGTACGCGTCGGTTTGATCGATGGCAATTTTATCGTTAACCCCACAGTCGATGAACAAAAACGCTCCCGCCTGGATTTAATTTTGGCCGGTACAGAAGATGCGATTTTGATGATCGAAGGTTATGCTGATTTTCTCACTGAAGAACAAATTCTCGAAGCGGTCGAAGAAGGGCATCAGGCGATTCGCAAGATTTGCCAAACTTTAAGCGACTGGCAAAAAGAAATTGGCAAAGCTAAAAATTTAGACAATCTTCGTCTCTTTCCTCAAGAGCTCTCTGATGGTGTGCATCAATTCGCAGCTAACCGTATCGAAGAGGCTTTAAGCATCCGCGATAAACAGCAACGCGAAGAAATGATCGAGGCGATTTCAGATGAGTTAATTGCAAAATACAGTCCTGAGGGAGAAGTTGCGACATTTAAGCAAAATCATGTTAAAGCCGCTTTTAAAAAAGTGCAGTCCGATTTAATGCGTAAGATGATCCTCAATGAAAATCGACGCAGTGATGGACGAACCTGCGATCAGGTGCGCGCAATCGACGTTGAACTCTCTCTTCTTCCTAGAACACATGGTAGCGCTCTTTTCACGCGCGGTGAAACACAATCCCTTGCTGTTTGTACATTAGGCGGCGAAACGATGGCACAGCGTGGAGAAAATCTCGATGGAGAAATCAATAGTCGGTTTTACCTGCAGTACACCTTTCCTCCTTTTTCTGTCGGTGAAGTAGGACGGATGGGGTCGCCTGGACGACGCGAGATCGGTCACGGCAAACTTGCGGAACGATCCTTAGCCATGATTATTCCCATGATGGAGCACTTTCCCTACGTCATTCGCTTAGAATCTAATATTACTGAGTCTAACGGATCTTCGTCGATGGCTTCTGTGTGCGGTGGTTGTCTTGCTTTGATGGATGCTGGCGTGCCGATTAAGCGCAGCATTGCAGGGATTGCGATGGGACTGATCCTTGAAGATCATAAATATGCGATTCTTTCAGATATTCTCGGTGTGGAAGATGCACTCGGCGACATGGACTTTAAAATCGCCGGTGACTCTCATGGAATAACAGCTTTTCAGCTCGACATTAAAGTCGAAGGGATCAACAAGCACATCATGCAGGCCGCTTTGGCACAGGCAAAACAAGGCCGATTGCATATCTTGAGTAAGATGATGGAGGCATGTCCTAAGCCTAAAGCGCATCTTTCCTCTTATGCGCCTCGCATTGAAACCATGCTTATTAAACCGAGCAAAATCGGTACCGTCATTGGACCGGCTGGAAAACAGATTCGCGCTATCATCGAAGAGACCGGCGTACAAATCGATATTGATGACTCGGGTCGAGTCAGCATCGCCTCCACAAATAATGAAATGATGGAGCGTGCGAAACAGATTATTCATAACCTCACAGCAGAGGTAGAAATCGATCATGTCTATACAGGACGCGTTACAGGGATCAAAGATTTCGGATGTTTTGTCGAGATTTTTGGCAAAGAAGGTCTGTGCCATATTTCTGAGCTTTCGCACACCAGAATCGCTCATCCTGCTGATGTAGTCAAAATGGGACAGATGCTTGAAGTCAAAGTTCTAGATATCAACGATCGTGGGCAGATTAAACTTAGCCACAAAGCTTTGCTACCTGTTCCACAACGATAAGAAATTAATTAGCGACGTCAATGATACGCAGATAAGATAAATAGCGGTCATTGATGTTGTTAATGGATTTACGCCATGCCTCATTAAGTGGATTTAAGCGCGTCTGTTTATGTGCTTCATGGGAAGCGACGTCTGAATCATACTTCTGTTTAGCTTGTAAAACTGCATTATCCCTTTCAGCTCTTATGCGAACTTCTTCAGCATTTAGAGTGGTGCGCTCTCTAATGCATTGTTGATCGATAGAATTAATTTGTTGTAGCACATCATTATCTGCTTGGGCAATTGCGAGTTGAAGTTCACGGTTTTTTTGATCGTAAATCGCCTTATCAGAGGCTTTCAACTTAGAGTACGTCTCTTTTCCATTGTTTGTCAATTGGCTGACAGCCTGATCAAATTGCGCTCGAGCTTGTGTCTTACGATCATTAGCTTGGTTTTGAAAGTTTTCTCTTTGTCGCATATACTTCAGATCAAATTCTTGCAATCCCTTCACTGCAGCATTGCTATTGTATTTTTCACGTTCTTGTATACAAACAGCATTATAAGGGATCCAAAAATCTTTAGTGTTATTTGCAAATTCAGTTTCAACAACTGCAACTTTTTGATCGTGTTCTTGTTTGATCCCTTCTAAGTCTTTTTTTAATTCCTTCAAGCAGTTTAATTCGCCCGCTTCAAGAAGACCATATTTCTCTAACTTTTCCAATGAATATAGATTCATGATCTGTTCAAAAGTTTTACCTTTTGTTTCACGGCGCCACTGATTTCTCCAATCAAAAGGACTAGGTATTGTATAGGCAAAACGGGGATAGGGAACTTGAGCCAAATGCTCTGAGACTTTTTCATAATAATCAATAATCGAGGCTAAATCTTTTCCTTTAACTTGCTCACGATATTTTCGAATGAATAAATCTTGGGATAAAATCCCCCACTGTAAAACATTATTCCAGCCATAATTATGAACGATTTGTTCCAGATTCATTTGCATCGCGTCATTACGATATTTTTCAAGTTCTTCAGGATTTTCATAATCATCAAATTTAGTGCTATACCAGATCGCTCCACCTGCAGCTAAAAACAGAGGCATGCAAACCCAAGTCACCGGGCCAGTAATGATGCTCAGCCATGTTAAGGTCATCACGCCTAAACCGGTACCGATAGCACCAGCTCCGAATAAGCGCAAATACAGCCGCATGCTTTCAGCTTTTGTTAAGCCATTGCCGTGCTGAACCGATCGATTTTGCCAAGTTCCTGTTGGAACAGCTGTTATAGATTTCGATTCTGGTTGTTGTGCTGTAATCGGATTAATTGACATAAATAACCCCAAAAAAAATTATAATAAAATTAAGGGTATTATAATTGCATTACTATCAATACACAAGATAAATGATAATTAACAAACTAATTTAATAGGTAATTATTATACTAAACCACTGAGTTCACAGAGAACACTGAGATTAAAAAATTTAAACCTATTGTATCAACGTGAAGAGGATGGAAAAATTTAAAAAATATTTGCGACTGGGGCTTTGCGTTAATGATTATAGAGAGGCCATACGACCTCTCTCTCACTTTAAATCTGTTGCGGGGAAGGATTGTCGGGAATCGTCGGGAGACGATCTGTAGCTTGCTCTGGCGGCGGCGGGGGTGTTTTGCGTTGCAGATCAACCGAATTTTTTATTCGTTGTTTCTTTTTTTCAACATCAAACTTACCAGTCATGATCTCAAGCACGTCATCCCGGTCTAAAGACTCAAATTCCATCAACATTTCGGTCATGAGCTGGACCTGCTCACGGAATTGTTCGATGATTTCGCGAGCGCGTTTATGCGCCTCATCGAGGAGGGATCGAACCTGTTTATCGATCTCTTCAGCAGTGGCCTCGGAATAATTTTTTTCATGAAAACCAGGCATGCCCAGATATTGTCCGGCGGAATCGCGCTCATCATAGGAAACAGTCCCCAGCTCGTCGGTCATCCCCCATTCGCACACCATGCTGCGCACAAGGCGGGTAGCTTGGGTAATATCCATTTGCGCGCCACTGGAAATATCACCTACAAAGATCTCTTCTGCCACTCGGCCGCCCATTAGAACAGCCAATTGGTCGAGTAATTCCCGTTTCCAGTAACTGAGGCGGTTCTTTTTAGGCATAAAATGGGTAGCCCCTAGCGACATTCCGCGCGGTATAATCGTCACTTTTTCGACCGGATCTGAATGCTTAACGCTCAAGGCCACAACAGCATGGCCCGATTCATGGAAAGCTGTCGTCCGTTTTTCATTTTGGTCGATCTCTAAACTGCGTCGTTCTTTGCCATAGCGCACCTTATCGCAGGCTTCTGCCGCATCAGAACCGGTAACCGCAGATCTCCCCTTTCTTGCCGCGAGCAAAGCGGCTTCATTGAGGATGTTTTCCAAATCAGCACCCGATGCCCCCGGAGTATTTCGGGCGATATGCATCAGATCGACAGAAGGATCGAGCTTAATTTTGCGGGCATGGACTTTAAGGATCTCAAAACGTCCTTTAATGTCTGGAAGATCGATGATAATACGTCTATCGAAGCGACCGGGACGGAGCAGCGCTTTGTCTAGCACGTCAGGACGGTTAGTCGCTGCAATCAAGATGACACCCTCGTTAGTGTCAAAACCATCCATTTCTACGAGCAATTGGTTTAGAGTCTGTTCTCGTTCATCATGACCCCCGCCAAAACCAGAGCCGCGATGGCGTCCGACAGCGTCGATTTCATCGATGAAGATAATGCAAGGAGCGTGTTTTTTCGCTTGATCGAAGAGATCGCGGATACGGCTAGCGCCAACGCCAACAAACATTTCGACGAAATCTGAACCTGAAATGAAGAAGAAAGGACGATCTGCTTCACCAGCGATCGCTTTTGCGATCAAAGTTTTACCTGTTCCGGGAGCACCGACCATCAATACACCTTTAGGAATACGCGCTCCCAAAGCAGTGAATTTAGATGGGTCTTTGAGGAAATCTACGATTTCTTGGAGCTCTTCTTTGGCTTCGTCACAGCCGGCGACGTCTTTAAATGTGACTTTATTTCGTTCCTTTGTCAACATTTTCGCAGGCGATTTGCCAAAACTCATGGCACTGCTGCCGACGCCCTTCATCTGCCTAGAGAATACAAAGTAAAGTAAGAGGACGACAAGGACGACGGGCAAAATCGTCAGCAAATAGCTAAAGTAGTTAGGCGAGGGTTCTTCACTTTTAAACGTCTTTTCCAGAACAGCATTTCGGGGTTGATCGGGGGCTTTGAATGCTGTCCCTTTATTACCTGTGAAGTTTTCCCATTCTTGTTGTGCTTGGGTATACCAATGACCAAAAACCTCTGGGTCTTGCTTTTCTAAAGCGCGAGAAGAGAGTTCTTGATTGTTAAAATACCACGTCGCATTGGCAACAGATTGGCGCGCTTTATCGAGCTGAGCATCATTTTTTTCTAATTCATCATTGACGTAGGCAGCCTGCTCGAGCTGAGCCTTATAATTGCGCACGCTTCTCAATTGGATTAAATGGACATTTTGCTGCTCTTTATTGAGCTCATCTGTCATCTCGTCGAGGTTATTCAAAGCATTGCGATAGACAGAGAGTTGTTGTTGAACATTTTGAGGGGCACTGAGATTTGAAGCTTGTGCCACTTCTTGTTCTAAGTTTTTAAGCTGTAGTTTCATCGCTTCATTGCCGATCCCTAAAGCCGGTGAGCGGAAACGTTCGATCAGTGTTAAGAGATCTTTGCCAAACGCATCGACACCAGCAGCTGTGGGATGCTGTGAAAGGGAAGGGAATAATTGATTTAAGTCAGCCAGACTTGTGATTTCCTTATCGGAAAGGTTTTTAATCACCACAGCGCGATCTTGATCGGGTGTATTGTAAATCGGATCGACAACGAGATATCCGCCTCTAGGAATAGGCTGGCCGGTTAGGTGCAAATATAAATCGGACGCGTCTTTGACGCTTTGGTGGGAGGTGAGCAATTCCTGATCGAGGACGCGTTTCTGCCCTGTTAATTCATGATTGCGGTTGAGCAGTTCAAGATAGCGAAAACGAGCTTTAGCATCGTCGGAAAGTTTATCTTTGAATTTCCCACTAAAAGTTACCAAGTTATCATTGAGAGCAATTTTGCGATTGTCCTCTTTCTGAATCAGATCGAGATTGACGAGATGTTCGAGTTGGTGGCTGAAGCCAACCTTGGCTGTCTTTTCACTACCTACGTTTTGCACTGTGAGAAAAATCAAAATCGCTGCAAGTAAAAGAATGAAAAAACCACCAGGAAAACCACGCTTAGATTCGGGTTTCATATTGTCATTACTCATAGATATTCAACTTGTTTTTTATATCCAGAATCCTCTCTTTTGCAGAGGGTCCCAGAAGGTAAATTAAATCATCTGCTGCCGATTAAAGTAAAGGACATTTCCCAAGTGGACAGCCTCTCATAAATCGACCCGGTTCCCTCATCATAACAAACAGCGATTAATTTGTCTTTTATTTGCGATAAAATTATTTTAATTTTCTAAAGGGTGCTTAATTACTCCTTTTTCGATCTGAATTTTACCTACACTAGTAATAAACTGATTCCCTTTCAATAATGCCATAATGGCCTGCTCCAATATCTCCCGTGAAAACGTCACATCCTCCGTGGCCAACCATTCCTTGAGTAAATATTTCAATTGTATTGTGGGCAGAGGAAGAAATGGATTCAAATCGAGAAAGCCCTTCTTGGCAGTAGCTAGGATCGGTCGGTTCAATCGCGAAAAGTATTCTTTGAGCTGCTTTGATTCGTCGCCTAACCGACACAAATTGGCAGCGATCTGTTTGCCAAAAGCCCGATTTAACAGCGGCAGGATTTCCCCTCGCATCTTCCCTCGCAAATTCGAAGAGCTAACATTCGTCGGATCTTCAATAAAGTTCAACTTCCGCTCTCTCAACCAACCTAAAACCTTCTGCTTGGAGACATCGAGCAATGGTCGCCAGAGATTCATTCCGTGCATCAGTCGCTCTTGCATGAGACCGCCTAAAGCAAACAAAGAGGCTCCTTCAAAAATCCGTTTTAAAACCACCTCTGCCTGATCATCGGCATGATGCCCCAAAACCAGAGCTTGGGCATCTTGCTTAGCATAGATCTCTGCAAAAAACTCTAAACGCTTCATCCTCCCCTGCTCTTCTCCATTTCCTACTTCGAAATCACTCTGACTGAGAGTTTTCAGATGGAAACAAAGCCCTAAAACCCTCGCTTCCTCCTTCAGCATCTCAGCTTCTTGCTCACTTTCCCTTCGCCAACCATGATCGACGTGGACCAGGTGTAAATCGATGGGGAAAAACCGACGACAATCTAGCAGCAAATACAGCAGCGATTTAGAATCCGGTCCTCCCGAATACCCAAGCAGAACCGGTTTCTCGGGGACCATGCGCTCTTCAAGAAATTTCCTAACAGATAATAATAAAAGATCTTTCATCCTCTCAGTTTAGAACTTACGGGGGATTAGGTAAACCCCTTCGTGCCCGAGCCCGTGTGCGTGCCCGAGCCCGGTCATTTCCCGGATTTTAGCTGTTTCAAATCTCGCCAATCGCTTAAAATCACCCTAATTATTGACTGTTTAGGAAATCGATCTAATGCCCATCTTGTGGCGCTATCTGTTGCGCAGCTATTTTCAAGTATTTTTACTGTGTGTCGCGGCTTTCATCAGCGTCCTCATCGTCCTGCGCTTTCAAGAGATCGCCCGTTTTGCTACCTCTGGTGCCTCAGCCCTAAAAGTGCTGCTATTTGCGCTCTTTCAAATCCCCTACATCTTGCCGATTGCGATTCCTGTTTCCTGTCTGATTGCAGCGATGCTCCTTTTCCAACGTTTGAGCCATACCCATGAACTCACTGCCTTCCGCACATCAGGTCTCGGCTTGAAAATGATCTTGACCCCACTGCTGTTTGCAGGTGTATTTCTGACGATGGTCAATTTCACACTGGCCAGCGAAATTTCGCCGCGCTGCCGTGGGATGGCCAAGATGCACATTTTTGAAATGGCTACTGCCAATCCTTTCTTTCTGATTCAAAAGGAAAGTCCGATCAAATTGAAAAATGCTTACTATGATATCGGCGTCCTCAAGTCTAACAAGTATGCTGAAGATGTGATGATTGCGATAAAAAACACCTCAAATGGACGGCTCACACTGATGTCAGCAAAAGAGCTCTCGCTTAAAGGCGATTTGCTCAAAGGGGAAAAAGTGACGTTTATCTCCAGCGTTGACCCCAAAAAAGGGGGCGGCTTTGACCATCTGGTGATTGAAAATCAAGCGGAGATGAATACTAAAGCCGCTAACTTGAGCCAATTCACACAAAACGTCGATTGGCTAGAAAGCTATGAGTATATGCCCATGCGTCTGATCTTAGCCCATGATGCTGTTGCCAAGAAAACCACTTTTTTAAGTCGAAGCGCGCAAGTGGAAATCGCAAGGCGGATCTCGATTGCGCTCGCGGCTTTTACTTTCACATTAATCGGGATTGCTTTCGGCATGCAGATCAGTCGAGACCGCTCGAAAAAAGGAATGATTTGGGCGATTGCGCTCGCCGCCCTATTTCTCGTTTGCTTCATCTCAGCCAAATCGTTTCGCCACTCTCCTCTTCTTTCCACCGCTGTGTATCTTTTACCGCATCCTCTGATTATCCTTCTCTCGCTGAGATCCCTCACCACCATCCGCCGAGGTGTCGAATGATTTGGCAGCGCTATATCCTCCGCGAAATTTTAAAAGTCTTCTTGCTCTTTTTGGGGTGTTTTTTCTTTCTCTATTCGCTGATCGACTACTCCTTACACATGCAGGATTTCATCGTCGACAAACGGATCCAAATCTCCCATACGGCGATATATTATTTCTTTCAGTTCGTCAAACGCGCCGCATTGCTAACCCCCTTGGCGCTACTGATCGCGACATTAAAAGTGTTATTTTCGATGAATGCCCGCGGGGAATTGATCGCGCTGCAATCTTCTGGCCTTGCCGCGAGAAAAATCCTGCGCCCCTTCTTCTTTCTCGGCTTGCTTTGCGTACTGTTTAACTTTGTCAGTGCCGAGTTTTTGCTGCCCGCCAGCTTAAACTTCCTCGATCAGTTCCGCGAAAAACACTTTAAACATTCCCACCATGGCCACCGCAAAGAGCCGATCCATGTACTCCCACTCAAAGACAAATCGAAAATCATCTATCAATCGGAAGATAAAGACAAAAAACTCTTCTTAGACGTCTTTTGGATCCGCTCTGTGGATGAAATTTGGCGCATGCAATCGCTCTCCACTAATCCCCAGCATCCGGTAGGACATTATGTCGATCACCTTCAGCGCAATCGTGAGGGTAATTTTGAAAAGGCTGAATCTTTCAATGACTATCGTTTCGACAAATTCCGCTGGCAGCCCGATCCGACTGGAAAAGGGTATATCCCATTAGAAAATCGCAAAATCAGCGAACTGTTTCGCTTGCTCGTCCAAAAGACTAAAACCACCGCTTATGAATATCCCCAAGTCCTCTCCCATTTCCTGTTCAAAGCCGTAATCCCTTTCCTCTCCCTATTTGTAATTGCTGCTGCGGCCCCCTTTTGTTTGAGATATTCCCGAAATCTGCCGATGTTCTTCACTTACGCCATCGCTTTGTTTGGCTTTGTCGCCTTTTTTGCCTTGATGGACGCTGCCGTCATTCTCGGCGAAAATCTCATCGTCTCCCCATACTTAGCCATTATATTGCCCTTTTTCCTCTGCTGGGCATTGTTTGGTTTAAAATACCGTAAAACTATCGTCAAAGGAAACGTCGCATGAACACGGCCCCAAATAGCGCTTGGAAATGGAAAATGTTGCTTCTCTACCACATGATCGCAGCGCTGCTGTTCGCGAGCCTATTCTGGCCGATTACCCAAGTCTATTGGGAAACCGTCGATGTCGCTTTCTTCAAAATGCTCAATGGCTCCTTACGCGACCGCCCCCTATGGCAGTTGTTTTGGGCGCTTGCCAATCATAAACTCGCCGATTGGATAGAAGATATTTGCGTGCTGTGTTTTTTCGTCGCTTACGTGCGTCAAGCTCAGCGCTCGCTTCGCGCACGACGGGTTTCCGAACTACTTTTTTGCGTTCTATATATCGCCGCGATTATC
This sequence comes from uncultured Verrucomicrobiae bacterium, assembly GCA_963839895.1. Lineage (GTDB taxonomy): Bacteria > Chlamydiota > Chlamydiia > Chlamydiales > Rhabdochlamydiaceae > CAJCIW01. The sequence goes on along the minus strand of CAWIWQ010000001.1, from coordinate 297,171 downwards.
TATTTCATCAATCGACTGCTCTTTCGCGAAAATTTAAGTATTCCGCGTCTTAGCCCTACCCTTGTTGTCGACGATAGCGTACACCTGTCCGAAGAAATCACTTGGATGTCGATCAAAGACGATTCTTCCAAAAGTTTTCCCGGCGATCACGGCACAACGGCTTTGCTGTTTGCCGCCAGCTTTTCTTACCTCGCCGGTTGGCGTCTAGGCATTCTAGCGAGCCTATACGCTGCCTTTTTATGCCTACCACGCCTAATCACTGGAGCACACTGGCTCTCCGATGTGCTCGTCGGCAGCGGCACGATTACGATTGTCTTTTTAAGCTGGGCGTTTTGCACACCGCTCTTCTGCCGTTTCACTCAAGGCTGCGAGCGGTGTTTTGGCCTATTAAAAAGCGGCTTAAGAAAGTTGTATAACTAGAGGCGAACTTTTTTCGAACAAGAAAGGGAATCTGCGCAGAGAAAAAGTCACGAGGTAAGGAGACGCAGAGTTCGGAAAGAAGAATTTGTTTTTTTAACTCTGCGCCTCTGCGTTCTCTCTTCCACTCTGCGCTGATTCCTCTTCTCACAGAAATACTCGCACTCTTACGTTTGCCGTGTCAAAAAGTGGATCTTGATACGTGTAGCCTCAAAGTACTCGTTAACCACGCGTTTGACAGTCTCATTGTCGAAAGGTTTACAAGAGAAAATATCGAGATATGCGTCCCCATTTTTATCGACAAAATGACCTGTGATGGAACTGGTCTCGATCAATTGAACAAGTGAATACCCCGCTTTTTCAGGATCATGTGTTGCAAAATGAGCTACAATTGGCTCTCCATAAGCTTTCATATCAATGGCTTCCACAAGGGCCTTGATGAAAGCGATTAAATTATCCCGACTCGTGATTTTCTTCCGACTACACCCTTGACAATCGAGAATCAAGTGGTATCCCCAGTAGCCAACTTTTTCCTGTGCCTGTGTTTCTTGTAAGATGGGATGCGCTTGCATATTTACCTCCAGTTAAAAAAAGTCACCTTAGACCCTGATTGCTACCCTCTTTTTCTCTGTGAAAAAGCGAACTGACCAGATTCAAAGATTCACGAGGAGGGAAGGTTTTGTAACCTTTCGGACGAGTGAAGCGAAGAAGGTGGGCAGTGCAGCCTTCATAGAGGAAATATGGGGTAGCAATCAGGGTCTTAGCAAAAGCTGGGTCTACCCACTAGCAGAATTTTCTGACCCGTGTTACACTCCTGACATGACATACGAAAAACTCCATTCTCTTTCCAAAACGATTGCTCTGATGGGCTCAGTACAATCGCTGCTTGACTGGGATCAAGAGACGTATATGCCCAAAGAAGCCATCGAATTACGCTCTCTGCAAACCGAATTCATCGCAAGTCTTGTGCATCGCCAAAAAACCAGCAAGAGTTTTGCTAAAGCGCTTTCAGCACTGATCGATTTAGAAACAGGAGAAATTGCCGACAGTCGTCTGACGCCCGCTCAGATCGCCGCTCTGCGGGAATGGCGCCGCGATTATCTTCGTGCGATTAAACTGCCGAATAGTTTCGTCAAGCAATTCGCTCGAACCACTTCCGCTGCTGCCCATGCTTGGCAATCAGCGAAGCGCCATAACGATTTTAAAGCCTTTTCCCGCCATTTAGAAAAAGTGATTTCTCTTAGCCGTAAAAAAGCCGACATCTTAGGGTTTAAAGAACATCCTTACGATGCCCTGCTCGATCTATACGAGCCGGAAATGAAGACCTCTTTTTTAACCCCACTTTTCAGTAAACTCAAACTCGAGCTTACGCACTTGCTCAAAGACATTATGGTGAAAAAGCCTTTCCATGAAGAATTCCTCTATCGCCACTGCCCAAAATACAAACAGCTCGATTTCTCGCGTAAAATTTTGCATAAAATGGGCTTTCACGATTCCACGTCGCGTCTCGATATTTCCGTCCATCCCTTTTGTTCTGGCTTGCAGCCTAATGATACGCGGATGACCACGAAAATCCATCCCGAAAACATCATGACCAATATCGGCGCGGTACTGCACGAAGGCGGTCATGGTTTGTACAATATGGATCTGCCTATCGAACATTACGGCTCTCCGCTCTGCGAACAAGTTTCCCTGGGTATTGATGAAAGCCAATCGCGCTGGTGGGAAACCCTAGTCGGTCAAAGTCATCCCTTTTGGGAGTATTTTTTACCCCTGCTCAAAGAGGATTTTCCCGAACAATTCAGCAGTGTGCGCCTCGAAGAATTTTATCCTGCGATTAACGCCGTCAAGCCGGGTCTCATCCGTATCGAAGCCGATGAAGTGACGTACAATCTACATGTGATCGTTCGTTTTGAAATCGAAAAAGCCCTCATCGAAGGTTCTCTAAAAGTTAAAGATATCCCTGATGTCTGGAATGACAAAATGCGCGAGTATCTGGGTATCAGTCCCGAATTCGACGGTCAAGGCTGTCTGCAAGACATCCACTGGTCACTGGGCTATGTCGGATATTTTCCCACTTACACACTCGGCAATCTCTACTCAGTTCAATTCTTTCAAGCTTTTGAAAAAGCTTATCCCGATTGGAAAAAACCTGTGTCTGAAGGATCTCTTGACTTCATTCGCGATTGGCTCAAAGAAAATATCCATCGCTATGGCAGACAATACACGCCCGATGAACTGTGTAAACGCGTCACGGGCCGAGCCCTGAGCGAAGAGCCTTACGTCGCCTATCTCAATAAAAAATACCGCGAACTTTATAAACTTTCGGGCTAATAACTTCGTGCCCGTGCCCGATCTTTTTCTCTGTGGTTCTTATCTCTGATGGTAAAATTTCACCACAGAGCTGGAACACCACAGAGAGAACTTCATTACCATTCTCAGCGCAGAAAAAAATGAAATTTGATTTTTTATCGAATTATAATTTACCCTATCGAATTCAAATTCTACTTCGCTTCTGGAGATTGATATGCTCAAACTTAAAATGCTTACTCACGCATTCCTACTCGTCACAACACCGGCACTCATCGCGCTGCCTCAAGATCATCTGCCACCCACACCTAAAGCGCTTTCGCAAAACTATTACGATTGGACCTACGATGACATCATCAATTTTATCCATGAACTCGAAACAGAAGACCTCGAGCAAAAATACGGCGCAGAAGAACTAAACGACATCATTCAGTTCATCGTTTTTTTGGCTCGTGAGGGAAAGCTACCCGATTCTGAAGGCTTAGAAGAAGATATCGAAGCGCTTCTCAGCGATGATAACACCTATAACTTTACATTTTCTACAGACGAAGGCTACATCGTCATTCCAGCTACAATTAACGAACAAGGCGAAGTAATCCTGTGCAAAACTTGGCTGAAAAAGAAATACGATCAAGTTAAAAAATTCGTCAAAAAACACAAAAAAGATGTGATCATTGGCGCTGCTGTTGTCGTGGCCGTCGTCGTTGTCGTAGCTGTCACCGTAGCGACAGGGGGCTCGGGCACTCCTGCAGCGATAAGCGGAGCAGCAAGTGCTGTGGGTGCAGCAGGCGCTGCCGCAACCGCTCCTTCAGAAAGCAAACATGAACAAGCGGTACCTGCACCGATGTTTGCTGCTATGGAAGCTCCGATGTTAAAAGCAGCGATTAACGATCAAATCTCCATTTTTAAAGACAATCTCACCCAGCAACAATTTTTACAGCCTGCCATGCCCTATGGAAATCTTCCTTTGGAGGAGAGTGGACGTGCATTTGGATCGCTGTTTGCGCATAACAGCTTAAATAACATCAACGACCAACTCTTCGACTATCCTCTGTATCAAGAGATTCAAAATCTCGGCTTACAAAATCCTTTTCCACTACCCAACATCAATAGCCATCAAGAAGTCGATCAAAAATTCTCTACTGACTATGGCCCTATGTTTACCACTCCTATCAAGGAACCTGTAGATTTTAATGTTCTTTCTCATCAAATCCGAGGAGAAAAAGCCTTGCAATCAGGCTATCTAAATCAAGCTGTTTACGATTTCGATAGAGCCATTGAACTCGATCACACACGCCCACTCCCATACCTAGAAAGAGCCACAGCCTATTTTGGCCTCGGCGATTATGAACACTCACTGCAAGATTTTCAGCAATACACAGCTCAGAAAACTTATCCGCTCTCAATCCCCGAATTTAGCTTAGGGTTCGCCAAAGGTTTACCTCGAGGTATTTATGATTCTGGAGAGGGTCTGTTTTTCTTCGTTTCCGACATAGTCACCCATCCGATTCACACCGGAGAACAAATGTGGGAATCACTTAGTCTTCTTAGTGAATTAGCTCGAACAGAACAATGGGGTGTACTCTGCGAAGTCCTTTCACCTGAAGCTTATAAACTCGTTACAGAATGGGATATGATACCTTCAGATGAACGCGGGGAACTAGCGGGTTATGCCTTCGGCAAACATGGTGCAGATATTCTCATACCCGGCACTTTAACCAAAGCGTTAGCCAATGGGGTAAAAGGCGCCCAAGAATTAGCCGTCATCTACAAAAATCTCCAAACCGCAGAAAAAACTCTTCTCTTTGAATCTGTCGGAGCCTTAGGCGATGCCAGCAAAATTAGCGAAGCCCTCCTGACTGGCAAAAAAACTGCCGCTTACGCTGAAGAGTTAGGTTATACACCAGCAGAACTTAGCCATCTTAAAAAGACAGGGAATTTAGATTCTGTCGCAAAAACATATGAAGAAATTTTCAAAGATCCCAAGATGCGTTCAGCTGAAAAATTAATGTTTGACGCAGAAGATTTTTTAAAAAAACATCCGGGTTACAGGCCCGAATCAGAAGTTAGAGCTCTCATTCATGAAACTGGCATACCTACCTTTCCGAGACCGCATGGAATTCCGGAAAATTATCGAGTAAGAACTTCAAACAATGGGGCAGGCATGTTATATGTTCATCCAACTAATGAGCATACTTCTATAAGAATTATGCCCGGTAAACCTTATAGCAAAAATCCTTATCAGAGAGAACCATATGTGATACATAAAAAGGATGGTCAAACACTTGATAAATTTGGTAACATTGTAGAGGCTACTTCACGGGAAGCACATATCCCACTTAGTGAATTTACATATAATTAAAAAGTTTGTGATTTTATGAAGCTTACTAATGAAATAAAAAAGCAAATATTGAAGGAATTCATTAAAATCTTTGCAAGAATTGCTGATAAAGATTACCAAAAGCGCGTGTGGATAAAAGCAGAAGGTCTTGAATGCGACGACTTTGATGAAACATCTAATCAATTATTAGAGGCGGGAGACGCAATTTTATCTGATTATAAGGAATTTAACATATCTGATTATCAGTATCATCTCTTAACCAAATTTTGGAAAGAATTTACGGAATTCTCCAATGGTCCAAGACGTATTAAGTATTTTCCAGAAGACTTCGTAGATACACCAGAATGGGAAAAGATCACGGAAATGGCCAAGGAAATCTTAAAAGCCTTTAACTACCAAAAAAAATAGGACAAAAACATGAATAATGAGAAATATAAAAATTATTTACATGATCTTGGCGGTTTACTGAAAGAAAAAGCTATTGAAGCTAAATTTGATAAAAAAAATTCATTTGAATTGGAAGAAAGGGTTTATAAAACAGGTTATCTCATGGCTTTTCATGAAGTAATCGACCTTATGAAACAGCAAGCGATGGCATTCGGTATTGAGCAAAAAGACATTGGATTAGCTGGTATTGATGCAGATTTAGACTTACTTTAGAGAAATCACTAGAAAAGTAATGTTGCTTTTTTTATGGATGGAAATAAAAAACAAATTTTAGATTCTTTTATTAGAATCGTCGATCACACTACCGATAAAGAATATCAAAAAAGAGTGTGGATTAAAAATGAAGGTCCAGAATGCCAAGCTTTTGATGATGCCGTTTGCGATTTTTTTGATATTGGAGAGCCAATCTTGAATGATTATAAAAATTTCGGAATCACAGAATTGCAATATAATTTGCTATCAAAATTGTTTCAAGAATTTGATTCTTTTCTCGATACTCGAAAGTTCTATTTTCCTTACGAATTTATTGCCAAACCGGAATGGAAAAAGATAACAGAAATGGCCGAGGAAGTTTTAAAAGCATTTAGCTATCAAAAAAAACAATAGATTAATTTATTGCATTACAGATGCATTTTATGAAAGAAATAACTAAAGCCCGACAACAAATACTGAATAATTTTCTAGAAAATCTTTCAGGTATTGCAAATAAAGATTACCAGAAAAGAATATGGATAAATGCAATTGGACCTGAATGCGATGATTTTGAAGAATCCTTTTCAGATTTTTTTGAGTTAGGCGAATATATTTTTGACAATTATAAAGGTTACGGTCTTACCGATAATCAATATCATTTATTGGTTAGCTTACGAGACGAGTTAAAAGCTTTTTCTTCTAAAAATATTTGGCCAGAAAAATTTATAGATACACCAGAATGGAATAAAATTACAGAAATGGCAAAAGATGTATTAACAGCCTTTATACCGAACGTGATTCAAAAATCGGATTTGGGCTGACGCGAAAGTTCTCGCGGTTCGACGATCGTAAGTCGCCCAATATTAGCAATATGGGGACGACTTACGATCGTCGAACCCCGAGGCTTTGGCGCGGCCGAAATCCCAATTTTTGAATCACGTTCGGTATAATTATAAAAATGAACGATAACTACTATATCTTGGCTGAATATCAGCAAAATTCATATCTGTAAACGATGCTTTCGGCGGGATTCAGCTTGTTCAAAGCGGCGCTTTTCTTCTTTTGTCTCAGGGATGACCGCACAGATTTCGACAGGCGCCATATGATCGTCGACGGCGACAAACGTAAAATAGGCCGAAACGATGTGCTTTCTTTCCAAACTACGGAAATCTTCGGCAAATACCTTTAGACCAATTTCCATTGAAGTGCGCCAAGTGCGATTGACAGAAGCTTTAAGGACAAGAGTATCACCATGTCGAGCGGGTGCTAGAAAGCGAACCGAATCGATGCCCAATGTGACGCAGACTCTGCCTGAATGACGCCTAGCGACCACGCCGGCTAGCCGATCGCATAATTCCATCACCCTACCGCCAAACAACGTTCCATAAGCGTTTAAATCATTGGGATAAACCACTGCTGTCTGATCGTGAATGGCTGTCTCAGAGACTTTTTTACCTGTGCGCATTAGGCGACCCTAGTTTTTTGGAATATCCCTAACGTTTCACAAACACAAAATTTGTGCAATAGCTTTGAAAAGAAAGCCCTTGCAATGGAAGAATGGTGAATATGAGCAATAAAAAAAAACGCTGTTTTGGCGATCAGAAAGATTTCTACGCGGAATACCACGATCATGAATGGGGTATCCCCGTTCACGATGATGTGCATTTATTTGAAATGTTGATCCTCGAGGGAGCACAAGCGGGATTGAGTTGGGAGACGATTTTAAAACGGCGTAAAGGGTATCGCGAAGCGTTTCATCATTTTGATCCGCTCAAGGTAGCCGCGATGAGTGATGGGGAGCTAAATAACTTGCTCAAGAATGATCAGATCATTCGCAACGGCTTAAAAATCTTTGCCACCCGGAAAAATGCTCGTGTGTTTTTGGAGATTCAAAAGGAATTTGGCTCTTTTGATCGGTATCTTTGGAATTTCGTTAAAGGCAAGCCGATTATCAATGAGTGTCGAAGTTTTAAAGAGGTTCCCGCCTCTACTCCCGAGAGCGATGCATTATCTAAAGATTTAAAGAAGCGGGGCATGACTTTTGTCGGTTCGACAATTATCTATGCGTTCATGCAAGCAGTGGGCCTTGTGAATGATCATCTCGTTGACTGTTGGTGCAAAAAAAGACCCTAAAGAAAGCTCTTTAGGGTCAACAAGGAAGGAAGAAGAAAAAAAATTAGCGTTTGGAGAACTGGAATCGTTTACGCGCGCCAGCCAAACCGTATTTTTTACGCTCTCTTTTGCGCGGGTCGCGAGTAAGAAACCCCAGAACTTTTAAATCATGACGGCGCTCTTTGTCTTCGAGCACAAGGGCTCTAGCAATCCCGAGACGAGCTGCGATCACTTGACCTTGAATACCACCGCCTTTAACGCGAATCAAAACATCGTAACGCTCAGCTGTGGCCACTTTACTGATCGGCGCTATGACAGCTTGGCGTTGTAATTCTAGAGGAAAATACTCTTCAAACTTTTTGCCGTTGACGCTGATGGTACCTTTGCCGGGACGCAGACGTACGGAGGCCACGGATGTCTTTCTTCGACCTGTACCAATGTGTTCTTGATTTTTCATGAGTTCCTTCAAATTCGTAGATTAGATATTGACCGAGATAGGCGCTTGCGCTTCCATATCATGCTTTTCGCCCGCAAAAATGCGCAATTTTTTCATTTGCGCTTCCGTTAAACGCGTTTTTGGCATCATCCCTTTCACAGCATGCCAAATGATATAATCGGGTTTTCTGTGGAGCATCGTGCGATAAGGAACTTCACGCATTCCACTCATCGCGCCGGTATGATAACGATAAATCTTTTGAGCCTCTTTTGCTCCTGTGACGACGATCTTCTCCGCGTTGATGATGACAACGCCATCGCCGGTGTCAACAGAAGGTGTAAAACTGGGCTTGTGTTTGCCTCTCAGGATCTTTGCAATCTCCGCAGCAAAACGGCCAAGGGTTTTGCCTGAAGCATCGAGCAAAAACCACTTGCGCATGGGTATCGCCTCTTCTTTTGTCAGAAGGACGGTCGAATTCTTCTTCTTCGTCATAGGATAGGGCCTTAAAAAGTTAATTAAGAACTGCCAGTCTACGTTTTCTTTGCCTTTTTTTCCAGAACTTTTCGATTTTGTCTGTGAAAAGGGTCTCGCTTGCCAAAAGATCTTTTTTTCGTTAAACTCCTCGCGAAAAACGGCAAAACATTTATGCGCTCTTTAAAAACTTTTTTTATACGCACCTACGGCTGTCAAATGAACGAGCTCGACTCAGAAATCATGGTCGGCCAACTCGAAAAACGGGGTCTCATCCGCGTCGAAGATGAACAGGATGCCGATCTGCTGCTGTTCAATACTTGTTCCATTCGCGATTTAGCTGAGCGAAAAGTGATGGGGAAAATCGGCCAACTTGGCCGTAGCCCACAAAAACGCTCTGTTATCGGGGTCACCGGCTGTATGGCGATGGCCAAAAAAGATACTTTGTTCCGTAAGCTTCCCCACATCGACTTCGTGATCGGCACCAATAATATCAATGATTTGAATGAGGTCTTAGACGAATATCTCGAGACCGGGAAAACAGCAGATCCGCACAGACGACCAATTTGAAGAAAATTTAGACTATTTAATCGCTAAGCGGGATGATCCTGTCAAAGCCTACGTCTCAATCATCCGCGGCTGTGACAAATTCTGCACCTACTGCGTCGTCCCCTACACCCGCGGGCAAGAAGTATCTCGCCCCCCGGAAAGCATTTTGGAAGAGTGCACCCGCTTGGTGCAAAAAGGATACAAAGAAATTACTTTACTCGGCCAGAACGTCAATAGCTACGGCAAAGACAAGCCCGAGTGGAATTGTCTCTTTCATGACCTTTTATACCGCCTCGACAAATTCCCCGGCTTAGAGCGGGTTCGCTTTATGACCTCCCACCCTTTTGATATTACGCCCGAGTTGATGCAAGCGATTCGCGATTTACCCTCCGTTTGCGAATTTGTGCATTTCCCGATTCAAGTCGGCTCCAATCGGATCCTTAAGAAAATGCATCGGGTATATACTGTGGAGTATTATTTAGAAAAAGTCGCGATGCTGCGCCAGATGGTTCCCCATGTCTCGCTCGGCACCGATATCATCGTCGGATTCCCCACTGAAACGGAAGAAGAATTCCAAATGACCTACGACATCTTCAAACAGATCCGCTACTCCGTGGCCTTCCTGTTTGCTTACAGCGCTCGTAAAGGCACTCCAGCCTTTCGCTGGAAGGATGATATCTCAGAAGAGGTCAAACAAGATCGCTTGCAGCGTCTACTCGCACTCCACGCCGAAATTTGCGCCGAGGAAAGACAAACATTCTTAGGTAAAGAAGTTGAAGTGCTCGTCGAGCGGCGGAACCGTGACGAAAAACACTTAAAAGGGCGCACGCGTTGCTGGAAAAATGTGATTTTCTCTGGCGATGATAGTTTGATTGGCACTTTACAAACCGTCAAAGTGACCGGCTTTAGTCATCAAACACTGATCGGTGATTGTGTGAAAGATCTGAAGTTGAGTGTAATCTAGCTTCCTGACCTCAAAAAGAGGTCAGGAAGAGCAGAAAAATTATCTTCTAAGAACTTTTACCATTGCAAGACCTGCTAGGAACCAGCTGACGACTAAATCGATGATGTTAGTGATCACGTAGCATGCTGAAAATCCCCACCAATTCCAGTCAGGAAGTTGGCCTAAGATACCGATGCTTAGACCGAATAAGGTGACAAATCCCACCTGCTTCTTATGATGGAGTCCCTTGGTATGCAGAAGCATCCACGAAACGATGAAAGCGCCGATAATTTGAATGATTAAAGCTATAATAAAAGGAGCGACCGTCATTCCACCCATTCCGTGTGGTCTTACAGAGGCAAACACGAAAGGCCCATTTTGCATCATGCGCATTCCTCTGTCCATGTCACTTTGAGAGGTTTTATCGTTGTAAGCGAAAGTGTTAGGCAGAACATACATGCCCGATACGGGAGCATTGTCTCTGATTGTACTTGCCACTTCCGATTCGCTGTCAAATTTATTCAAGCAAGTCTGATGCCAGGGAAAGACCATCCAGGAGAATAATCCCCAGATAAATACGATCAGCCCTCCGATTAGAGCGCTCTTGAGTAGGGTTTTTTGCATATACGATACCTTGGTTGATGAGTTAGGTTTACAAAAATTCCATATAATCGATTCACCCTTTTGGGTTCAAAAGATTTTTTCATAACACTGTCATTCAAATTTTCATTGCCAATGATGAAAACTCAATAAAATGTTATAATTTATGTCGAAGACAACTTTTTTGGCAAAAAAAATTTACTTATGAATAAGATCTCCTGCTTGGATATCCGCGTCGCCGTCCTCGCTTACCCCCTTGTGACTAAGGAGGAAACAACCTTCGTGCGCGAAGTTCGCCGGGTGGTTCCTTTTTCTGGTGATGACCGGATTGTCTCCGTATTTCAAAATGCCCCCAAAGCGTACATCGAACCTTCCCGCTCGAAAATCCCCCCGCTCCTTCGCAAAGGGCAATTTGTCTTAATTAGATTACTCGAAGTGTGCAAAACCCTCTTAGAACAACGCGAAGAAAGTAGACAAGTTCTCGCTGATGTGGCCCCACCACGCAAACTTTTAGCTCCGCAGCTTCCCCATCCCCCATTTCACTCAAATAAACCACCCCGTTTCTTTTGGCATCCGGCCTATGTTCCGCCGCAAGAAGGCTATGCCGACGGCATGTTTAATGTCAGAGAGCAAAGAAAACCTACCGATGCCCGTCTCCCATTCCAACACCATTTGCCGTTTTGCTCGTAGAAGACTCCCTGCCCAGGGCACCTTGCATCAAGATGGCGATGGGTTTATTTACTTAAAACTCTCCGAGGCGTTTATCACCGATCTTGTGCCTTTTTTAGGTAACCCATGTGAAGCGTTTTCTTTTGCGCATATCCCAGTTGTTCTCCCACACGAATGGGCGCAAAAAAAGGGTTGGGGTGAATTAAATCTTGAGCAAACTTTCACTTTTGAAATCGATCGTCTCTGCTCGATAAAGCCTAAACGTTTGCCGGGCGTAGATAAAGTCTATTTCTTAAGCATCAGCTGCCCTGACCTAGAAAAATTCCGCGAGCGTCTATTACTCCCCTCACGCATTCGCGGCCATGACTTCCATATCGCCATCGCCTACAAAAAATCATCCACCATTGCTCACAATGAAACGTTTCGTCTCAATGTGAGTTGCCATGCTGCGTAAATGGCTTCTTTCTACCGTGTTGGCATTTGTTCGCTGGAGCGCTCCCGATACAGTACATACCTTTTCGATGTAGGCCGGTTACTATGCCAATCACTTTGTCCGAGAATTAGGAAAAGATTTAGAACGCGTGACCCGTCCAATGCACTATAATCAACCGGGTTTTAAACCGACGCTGACGCAAGAATGGATGGAGCGTTTTACGCGTAGCGAAAGGAACACAAACAGCGAGAAATCATCAATTGCAAAAATACCTGCTTCCCAAACTTGCCTCTTCTCAGATACCCGCGGTTTTAGTTGGAGATTTAAATTTTGATGCATCGATTCCCGCCGAAAAAACAGCTTCCGGTTTAGATAATTTCGTCAATGTTTTCGAAGGGCAAGTGACCTGTTCTGATCAAAACTTGCTTCTTTTAAAAGGCCTTCAACAATCTCCCAACCTAGAGAAAATCGATGCTATGATTCTCAACTCTTTGCAAATCATCGTCTCGCAAGTCAACATTGAGCCTGTTTCTGAATTAACCGATCATTTTGCTTTAAGTGCTACAGTCCACCGTAACAAGTTGAGTTAAACTCGTTTAAAAAAGCGGAGCGATCTGCTCCGCCAAATTTGATTAGCTCGTAAAACCTTGACACATCATCGCATCAAAGAGCCGCGGCAAAATGTCGAACGCATGATGCTCATCCCACTGATAATCCGTAGTATCTGGTTTTCCTGCTAAATCATACACACTTCCGTAGACTTTGTTTTGTGCATCCTCATCTAAATCGTGAAAGCGTATTTCGCCCGCTCCTCTTGCCGCTCTGAAAAAAACTTCAGGCTGATCAAAAACATGCTCGGCTTTCCACTGGGCATCTTTTGTCATAAGGTCAATGGTTGGGAAGATCAATTGATAGACAAATGTTTTATCTCTTTCCTCTAAGGCAAAAAATGCCTGTTTGATGTATTCATTGATCTCATGGATTGTCTTTCTCGTAATGATCGCATGATACAAAATGGAAAGTTTGGATTTTGGAAGATATTTGCATTCAGCAACAAATTTCTGAATTGTTTGATCGTTTGAAAATCTCTCTATAACCTTATTGTCAATGAATAATAATTGATTCTTACCAAGGGTAAGCGTTTGCAGTTGCGTGAGATTTCCTATTGCATCCGGCAGGCTTTGCAATTGATTTTCAGAAAGATCAAGCTCTTGCAGTTGCGTGAGATTTCCTATTGCATCCGGCAGGCTTTGCAATTGATTTTTAGAGAGATCAAACTCTTGCAGTTGCGTGCAATTTCCTATTGCTTCCGGCAGGCTTTGCAATTGATTATTAGAAAGATAAAGCAATTGCAGTTGCGTGCAATTTCCTATTGCTTCCGGCAGGCTTTGCAGTTGGTTATAAGAAAGATCAAGCAATTGCAGTTGTATGAGATTTCTTATTGCATCCGGCAGGCTTTGCAGTTGGTTATAAGAAAGATAAAGCTCTTGCAGTTGCGTGAGATTTCCTATTGCTTCCGGCAGGCTTTGCAATTGATTATTAGAAAGATCAAGCAATTGCAGTTGCGTGAGATTTCCTATTGCTTCCGGCAGGCTTTGCAATTGATTTTCAGAAAGTCCAAGCCTTTGCAGTTGCGTGCAATTTCTTATTGCTTCCGGCAGGCTTTGCAATTGATTATTAGAAAGCTCAAGCAATTGCAGTTGCGTGAGATTTCCTATTGCATCCGGCAGGCTTTGCAATTGATTATTAGAAAGATCAAGCAATTGCAGTTGCGTGAGATTTCCTATTGCTTCCGGCAGGCTTTGCAATTGATTTTCAGAAAGATAAAGCTCTTGCAGTTGCGTGAGATTTCCTATTGCATCCGGCAGGCTTTGCAGTTGGTTATAAGAAAGATAAAGCTCTTGCAGTTGCGTGAGATTTCCTATTGCTTCCGGCAGGCTTTGCAGTTGGTTACAATAAAGAGAAAGCCCTCGCAGTTGCGTAAGATTTCTTATTGCATCCGGCAGGCTTTGCAGTTGGTTACAATAAAGATCAAGCTTTTGCAGATGAGTTAAAAATCTGATTTCTGAAGGTAAAGAAGTCAGGTTTTGGTTATGTAAATTAAGTTCAGTAATATTGACAAAAGCATCAGGATGCTTCTCCATCCATTCGCTAATCTCTTCTGCGGTTTTAAGATCAGGGGCGCCTGGAATAGCGCTTTTAATCTTATTCCATAAAATGTGAAGATTTGTGTCCTTTTCAGACAAGCAACGAATCTGTTCTGCGGAAACAATGATTCCCGCAGCCTTAGGACCTATCGCGCGTTTTATTTCTCGGTTGAAGGTTTTAAATGCATTTATGTCGCATGAACAAGTCATTTGTTCTGGGGGATTCACAGTAGCGGTAAAAGTTTGAACCATCGAGCGCAACCCTAAAGCCTTAGGGATTGCATGTGTATTTGTTTGGAGTTGAGCTACAAAGCACTTAAGGACAACTTCATCGAAGATACCTTTCCATTGCTTGCATACACCTCGAATAGTGCATGCCCCGCTCTGAAGGGTTGAAAGGGCAAATATTGAGCCGATGATATCTTTGGGAAATTCATTAAAATTATTTATTGACATATTATACTCCAATTTTGTTTTATTAAATTATATTAATAATATGATTTTTTATCAATTAATAATTAAAGTGATAATGTAAATCTATTATTTTAATTATTAAATTGAATTTTCCAACAAATTTAATAATAAAATTATATAATTTTTAAATCAGGAAATCAACAAATTAAAAAAAATTAACTTTTTTTTTAAACGGCAGAACTAAAGCAGCATGTCGAAATCTGCTTCTGAGAGAACTTTGACATTCAGCTCGCGGGCTTTGTCCAGTTTGGAACCAGGGTCTTCTCCGGCAAGGACATAGTCGGTTTTTTTGCTGACCGATCCTGTAACTTTTCCGCCGCGCTCTTTAATTTTTTGTGTGGCTTCGTCGCGCGAATATTTTTCTAAAGTACCCGTTATGACAAAAGTTTTTTCAGAAAAAGCGTGATCTTTTAAGCGCGTAATTTTTTGCACTTGGGGTTCAACACCGAGTTTAATCAGGCGATGAATCTCCTCGAGATGAGCAGGATCTTTAAAGTATTCAACCAGCGAATGAGCAATTTTATCGCCAACACCGGGAATCTCTTTGAGCTCTTCGATTGATAGTTTGGCAATTTTCTCCAAATCACCGACCTCTTCGGCGAGAAGTTCTGCGGTACCCTCGCCGACATACTTGATACCGAGTGCTAGAATAAAACGCGCTAGCGAGACATGCCGCGATTTGTCGATGCTTTCCAGCAGATTGTTGATCGATTTTTCTTTAAACCCATCAAGCTGCGAAAGCTGCTGTTCGGACAAAGTGTAGATATCGGAAAACTGACGGACGAATTTTTTGTTAAACAGCTGTTCGACGATTTTTTCCCCTAAATGTTCGATATCGAGGGCATCTTTGGAGGCAAAATACATAATGCGGCGCATCTGCTGCTCAGGACAATCTTTATTCGGACAGCGTACAGCTACTTCATCGCTCTCAACAACACGCATGCCACAACTTGGACATGTCTTCGGCATTTTCCAGGGATGGGTATTCGTAGGACGCCGTTTTGTATCGATTGCCACGACCTTCGGAATCACATCCCCACCCTTCTCGATGATCGCCCAATCGCCGATGCGGATATCTTTGCGCTCAACTTCTTCTTGGTTGTGCAAAGTAGCCCGGGAAATCGTACTGCCCGCCACAAATACCGGTTCGAGTTCGGCTACAGGAGTGAGGACTCCAGTGCGACCGACTTGCACAGTGATGTCGCGAATACGGGTCAAAGCTTGCTCGGGCGCAAATTTGTAGGCTACCGCCCACCTAGGGCTTTTGCCCGTAACTCCAAGCTGGTCATGGTATTTGAGCTCATCGACCTTCACGACAATCCCATCGATATCAAACGGTAAGTTGTGCCGCTTTTCTTCAATTGTTGCGGCGAATTTGAGGATCTCCTCGACCGTGTGACAGCGCTTATGAAACTGTTCATCAAATGAGGGCAGGCCAATTTTTTTTAAATACTGATGACATTCGTATTGCGTAGGCACTGGGGAATCAACTTCGTCAGCAAAACTGTAAAAGATCGCATGTAGATGTCGTTTGGCAACCTCTTTTGAATCGAGCAATTTTAACGAGCCTGCAGCCGCATTGCGCGGATTAGCATATAGTTCTTCACCGGCTTCTTTTTTTTCGCTATTGAGTTTTTCAAAAACGTTATGCGGCATGAATACTTCACCGCGAATTTCCAAAACTTCGGGCAGATGTTTTCCAGTCAATTCTAGCGGCACACTGCGTATCGTTTTCACGTTAGCGGTGATATCATCGCCTTTGCGGCCATCTCCACGTGTTAAGGCTTGAACGAACTGCCCTTGTTCATAACGCACAGTGACAGCAACCCCATCCATTTTGAGTTCAGCGCAAAATGTCACACGCGAATGCCCGAGCAACTTATGCACCCGTTTGACAAAATCTTCTAATTCTTCACGAGAATAGGTGTTGGCCAGCGAGAGCATAGGAATGGCATGCTCGACTTGTTTAAAACCTTTGGAGACACCTTCATTGACGCGCTGAGTGGGCGAGGAAGGGGTCACCCATTCGGGATGCTGCTTTTCAATAGTTTCGAGTTTTTTGACGAGTTGATCGTACTCATAATCAGAGATGATCGGCCTTGCTTCCAAATAGTACAGACGGTCGTGTTTGAGGATCTCGGCGATGAGCTCCTGGTAGCCCTCTTTACTATGTGACAAACTGTACCTCAAAGATCATGGTGGCAAGCGGTGCTAGCTGAACCTGAACACCGACCCGCCGACCGTTCGGATCAAAAGCGATCTCCACGTTGCGGTTAATTTTGCCAGATCCCCAATATTCTTCTCTATCGGTATTGAACACCTCTTGAATTGAGGCGACATTGGATAATTTCAAAAAATATTGTGGCACGAAATTTGGGGTGAAGTTGTGCACGCACAACAGATAGCGGTTTGTCCCTTTGCGCAAGTAGCTGATCACAGAGTTTTGCTGGTCGGAACAATCGAT
The DNA here is from genome assembly GCA_963839895.1 of uncultured Verrucomicrobiae bacterium. Lineage (GTDB taxonomy): Bacteria > Chlamydiota > Chlamydiia > Chlamydiales > Rhabdochlamydiaceae > CAJCIW01. The sequence goes on along the minus strand of CAWIWQ010000001.1, from coordinate 280,166 downwards.
CCATTCAAACCCGCGAAAATCAAAGTCGAATTCCCAGAGCGCTTGATGCCCCTGATAGAAATGGTTGAGCTCTTTAAAAAAGCGCTGCAGCATGGCATGCCGATCAAATCGGAGTAAATCCCAGGGGAGCTCTTCCTTGCAATTCCACTCGTGCCACTGACCGATCTCAGCTCCCATAAATAATAATTTCTTCCCCGGCTGACAGATCTGATAACTATATAACAATCTTAAGTTGGCAAATTTTTGCCAGTCATCACCGGGCATTTTGGCGAGCAAACTGGCTTTGCCGTGAACGACCTCATCGTGGGAAAGCGGCAAAATGAATCGCTCGGAAAAGGCGTATAGTAAGCCAAACGTCAAATCATTTTGATGATAGCTTCGGAAAATCGGCTCTTTTTGAAAATAACGCAGGGTATCGTTCATCCAGCCCATATTCCACTTCAAATCAAAGCCTAAACCGCCCCCTTCCAGAGAATGGGATACGCCCGTAAAAGACGTCGACTCCTCCGCACACATCAACACATGGGGAAATCGCTCATGGACAATCGAATTGAGATGCTTGATGAATTCGATCGCCTCTAAATTTTCTTTGCCGCCGAAGCGATTAGGGATCCACTCCCCTTCACTGCGCCCGTAATCCAGATACAGCATCGAGGCCACAGCATCGACACGCAATCCATCGATGTGCATTTTATCGAGCCAAAATAGAGCGCTAGCAATTAAGAAGTTAGACACTTCATGCCGCCCATAATTGAAAATGTAGGTATTCCAATGCGGGTGAAAACCTTGACGCGGATCGGCATGTTCGTAGAGATAGCTACCATCAAATTGCGCTAATGAATAGTCATCGATGGGAAAATGAGCGGGCACCCAATCGAGCAGCACGCCAATCCCTTCTTTATGCAAATGATCGACAAAAAATTGAAAGTCTTCCGGTGTTCCATAGCGACTTGTCACTGCAAAAAAGCCGGTGACCTGATACCCCCATGACTCATCGAGCGGATGTTCGGCAATCGGCATCAGTTCGACATGGGAAAATCCCATTTCTTTGCAATAAGCCGCCAGTTCTAAAGCCATCTCTCGATAGTTAAGCGAGTGGTCACCCTGTTTTTTCCAGGTGCCTAAATGCACTTCGTACACATTCATTAAAAAAGAATCCCGATTTTGACGAGCTCTGTGTTGCATCCACTCCCCGTCAGACCATGAGTAACGATCGACATCGAATACAACACAGGCATTTGACGGACGCTTTTCAAACCACAAGGCATAAGGATCTGTTTTAAGGCGCAAATGGCCATCTTTCGTGCGAATTTCAAATTTGTATTTCTCGCCCTCTTTTACGCCTGGAATAAATAGTTCCCAAAGCCCCGATCCACCCATTTGTCGCATCGGGTTGATTCGTCCATCCCAAAAGTTAAAATCGGCAACTACTGCTACCCCCTTAGCCTCAGGAGCCCACACGGCAAACTTGATCCCGGCAACACCTTGATGCACACACACCCGAGCGCCGAGCACTTCATACAGGCGATAATGCACACCGCGGGCAAACAAATGGGTATCGGTCTCCCCTAATGTTGGCCAAAAGGCATACGGGTCGTGCCCCAGCATCCCGTTTTGATGGTATATGCGGTAATCGGCAAACGTCGTTTCCTGAGGAACCTCGAGTTCAAAGAGTCCTTCCAAGCCGCTTTTTTGCACTTCGACTATCTGTCCAAATAGCTCGAAATGCAGATTTGTGGCGCCCGGGCGCCATAAACGGATCACTTTTTTATTAGAGCCTACCGGATGCAATCCCAATGTACTATGCGGATCGTAAATATTTAAGCCTGAGGCACTAAACTCTTTTATTAGATGAATTTCCATCGTATTGCTGCCCCCCGCATTGTCTTTCTAGCCGTTGTTATAATTTTTTTTTGCCATTAAGGCAATCTCTCAATGCGAGATCTTGACGGAAAAAGACTTACAAAAGAATAAAAAAAATACTACATATCAAAACTACTGCAAATTAATGATTTAATTATCATTTTAAATGAAATAAAACCAATTATTTAATATAATTAAGTAAAATTAATTAAATCGAGTTATTATGAAAACAAATATTAATGACATCAATAACAATAATAATACTATTAATCTTAATCAACAGCGCGATTTTTCCAGAGTTAATACATCAGTATCGCAAAAGCCGGCTTCTATCACACGCTTGGCTCAAGAAGGGATCGTCTCCATTTCGCCCGCTCAAACGGTCGTCGATGACAAACAAGCTTTACTAAAACAACTTCTTGAAAAAAAAGACAAACTAAACGGATTCATAGATGCATTAACTTATTTATTAAAAGATTTAAAAAATCCGGCAATTCCAGATGAAATCCTCTCTAAATCTATCGAAGAACATATTCCCCAATATATTCGAGCTCAAATCTCATTGCTTGAAGTTCCGGCAGATACAGCGGATGGCCAGATTAAACAGCAATTGAAAAAAACTGCAGGCAATACTCCTCTTTCTGTTCTTAAAGATCATGCTGCGCAACATAACATCTCACCCAACGATATCAGTGAGCAGAAACTTAGGCTCTACAAAGAGCAAATCGATCAACTTGAAATCCCAACAGGAAAAATCGATCTACGACAAAACCCACGCTGCCTTCTTCAACTTAAGAATTCTTCAGGCAAAAATATGCTTGAAGCCTATATCGAAATGCAAAAATCTCAGTGCGACTTAATCGAGGAAGCCTTTCAGATTCACTTAAGCGTGGATCGCACGACGTCAGACACATCTATACCAACATATCTTTTTTCCGAATCGACACAACGGGATTTGCTCGATATATACAATCGAAACTATGAGACAGACTATTCTTCGCTTACTCAATTGATTCAAGATCATCCCGATTTTTTACTCTGCGATTGTGGAAGACAAAAGTGCCTGGCTGAAATCGCCGTCACCCAAATTGAAAACAAACTGACTACTGACTTCGAGTTTTTACCCGCCTACTTTTTTGAAATGGGTATTAAAAACGGAGACACACTTCAGATTTGTGATGAAGTTAAAAAATTGCATCAATTGCAATACTTTTATTCCCTTCTCATAAATCTGAATATGAGCAAGGAATATATTTTTAGAATTTATGAGAACCTCGATATAGAAATTAAAACTGCGATCGGAAAATCGATTTGGCTAGCTTGTTTTAAGCCTGATGGCTTTCACTCAGATGTTTACATCAAAGAAGACCCACGTCGCCTCTTAGAATGTGTATCAAAAGACAAAACCGATATCGTCGTTCAAATGATGAACTATTACAAAATGAAGATCTCAATGCTCAGGCTTAAACCGAAGTTTGAAGAGTTTGAGATCGAGTTTAATAAAAAGGATGCCGATCGCAAACAAGTATTGGATGCTTTTCCAGAGATAACAAGCGACTTAGCACACAACGTTTCACTACGATACGACACTAAACCTCCCTTGCCCTGGCCCGATATTTTATGGGAAGGGACCCCTTCGATTATAGAGCAATACAAGAAACTTTTTTCATTTGAAATTTCAGAGGGTGTTGAAGAATTCGCGTGGGATGTTTATCTACCAGAAAAGCCCGTGAGCTGTGCACCTGAACAATTTGCCGACAAGAGTTTGCTCCAAGACGGAACTGGACTAAAAGTTGCAATGGTAACCGCCGAATTGACAGGCGCTGCAAACGTCGGTGGACTGGCGCCTGCAGTCTTAGGAATGGCAAAAAATTATGGCGCGCAAAATGTTCGCGTCATCATGCCTAAATATGATGTTTTAAATCCCAATCTTCAACTTAAAGAAAAAGAAAAATACGCCATCTCGTTTAAGGGAAAAAAATACAAAGTATTTAAAGCGAAGATTCAAGGCATTAAATGCTACTTCATCGAAGATTTGGAACATTTTATAGTGGGTCGCAATCCTGACGGAAAACCCAATAATATTTACAATGGGAAATCGGACATCGAGGTCTTAAAACGGTGGGCGTATTTCCAAAGCCACGCCGCCGAGCTCGCCTATAAATTCAGCACAAAAGCGGAAAATCCGATTCAAGCCGTTCATTGTCACGACGCCCAAACGGCGCTTGTGCCAAAACTCTCACTCACGCGTCATTTCGCCGAATGGAAACAAGGGCTTACTCCGGCGACTATTTTTACCTTTCACAATAATAATTGTCCGATCATCTTTGAGGGACATGAAGCTTTACAAATTCTAACTGAAATCGATCTTCCCCCTCAGCCACTCTCATCGTTACATGAAGGGCTAGTGTGTTCTGACATGAACACAACCGTTTCCAAATCTTTTGCGGAAGAGTGTCAAACTGCGCTGTTTGGCAAAGGAATTGAGCGGGAAGTCAAAATTCAAGCAGTCAAACGAAAATTGATCGGGGTTATTAATGGCAATAGCGGCGGCTTTGACCCTCAGACAGATGAAACACTTAAGAACTGGCGCACAATAGATGGAGAAATCATTAATCTTACTTATGGGCCAAACGATACAGATCTCCCGCAAAAAAAGCGCCGAATTCGTAAGGAATTAGTCGACTATCTAAAATATCATAATCTCGCTGATATCGATCCGAATCGGCCGATTTTCTTCTATGTGGGACGGTATGATGCTTATCAAAAAGGGATCGAGAAGCTACCTCTCCTAATGGATGAAGCTTTAGTAATGGGAGCTCAATTCATCTGCATTGGTGTTGAGCCCGATGAAAAAGCTGATGCGATTTTAAAAGAGATGGAAGCTAAAGCAAAAGAGCTCGGCAATAAAGGGGTGTGTATCATCCGTGATTACAAGCGAGCAGATGGACGTCTGTATTGGCAGCAAGGTCGGACTAACTCAGATCCTAGCGGTGTTCAAGGATTTGGCAGCCTATTGCGCGCTGCTATGGATGTCGGTGTCGCTATTTCTAAATTTGAGCCGTTCGGATTTATTCAAAGAGAGCACAATATGGGAGGATCCCCCACCTTGGCAACTGCTACGGGCGGCTTAAAAGATACGATTTTTTCCGAAGGGCCGCATCGCAATGGTTATCTCTATGACCGATTGCCGGATTGGGATTCTAAAGAACAAGATGAGCTGATTAAGCGAGAAATACACCGCGCTGGAGAAGAGGCTGAAGCCAAACTTAAAGCTCTGTATAAAAAGGATGATGATAGTCCAGAATTACAAAAGCACATCGAATTCATGAAAACAATGATGAATGATGCCAAACAAGCGACATGGACGAGCACCTTTGATGGGTCCTTAAGCCCCATCGAGGGGATCAAGCTGGCTTATGCTAAAGCTTTACAAAACCGCAATAATCGGGGAACGATTTATATCGATCTACGTACACTTAGATTTGCTTAAAACAAATCTTTTTGATTTTATTGTAATTGACAAATTAATAGAAATTATATTTCCTTAAAGATAGAACTAACTACATAAACGGGCCTATGAGATCATCCTACTATATTACAAACATGCTTTTCGATCTTTTTTCACATCTTTTACAGCCGTTTCTTGGCCTACTTATTCAAGTATGTCCTGCGAAACGTCTCTAAAACCTGTAAAAAAATCCTTTAAAAATCAACGTTTTCAAATAGTGGGATGATCTCATGGCTAAAAAATACGATGAAAGCACAGTCCTCTCGTTAGACGCCTTGTCTCACATCAGGCTCCGTTCCGGGATGTATATCGGACGCCTGGGCGATGGATCGCACCCTAATGACGGGATTTACGTCATGCTCAAAGAGGTGATCGACAACTCGGTGGATGAATTCATCATGCATCACGGCGATAAGATCGCCATCGAGCTCAATGAAAAGACCGGCACGGTAGCTGTCCGTGACTGGGGACGAGGCATTCCGCTCGGAAAAGTCATCGAGTGCGCCAGCCAAATCAATACCGGGGCTAAATATAACGACGATGTGTTTCAATTTTCCGTCGGTTTAAACGGCGTAGGGATTAAGGCTGTTAACGCCCTTTCTTCCCATTTTGTGATCCGCAGTATGCGCGATGGGGAATTTGTCGAGGCTAGCTTTTCCAAAGGAGTTCTTAAGGACAAAAAGAAAGGAAAAACTAAAGAAGCGGACGGCACTTGGGTCGAATTTACTCCTGACCGCGAGATTTTTAAGAAGTTTGCCTTTCAAAAAGACACGATCCTCAAAAAGCTCTGGCACTACGCTTATCTCAATACCGGACTGACACTGCTGTTCAATAAAGAGGCCATTCATTCAGAAAACGGTCTTTTGGATTTATTAAACGAAGAGGTCAAAGATGACCGTCTTTACGAGCCACTCCACTGGCGCAGCAAGACAATAGAATTTGCCTTTTTGCATACTTCAAGTTATGGCGAGAACCATTTCTCGTTTGTCAACGGTCAATTCACCCAAGATGGCGGTACCCACCTCTCTGCATTCCGTGAAGGGATTTTGAAAGGGATTAACGAGTATGCCAAAAAGAACTTTCAAGGGGTCGATGTACGCGATGGGATCGTCGGGACCATTTTGATTAAAGTTAAGGATCCTGTGTTTGAATCGCAAACGAAGAATAAACTGTCTAATAGTGAAATTCGCGGCCCGATCGTCCAAGAAGTCAAAGAAGCGATTAAATCCTTACTGTATAAATTCCCAGAGGCAGGCAAGAAGATCGTCGAGAGGGTTCAGTTCAATGAAAAGTTGCGCCAAGAACTCGCTGCCGTCAAAAAAGAAGCCAAAGAAAAGCAAAAAAAGATCTCGTTTAAGATCCCAAAATTGCGCGATTCCAAATACCACTTAGGCGACGGCTCTAAAGAAGGCCAGCGCACCATGATTTTCTTAACTGAGGGTGAATCGGCCTCCGCATCGATTGTGATGACGCGCGACCCGCTAACGCAAGCGGTGTTTTCGCTGCGCGGCAAACCGCTGAATGTCCACGGCATGAAACTCGATCAACTCTACAAAAATGAAGAGATGTACAACCTAATGTCAGCGCTCAATATCGAAGATGACATCACCAACTTGCGCTACAATAAAGTAATTTTAGCTACCGATGCCGATGTCGACGGAATGCACATTCGCAATCTGCTCGTGACCTTCTTTCTGACCTATTTTGAACCGCTAGTTGTCAATGGCCACCTGTTCATTCTCGAGACCCCACTATTCAAGGTCAGAAATAAAGAAAAAACCATCTACTGCTATTCTGAAGAAGAAAAAAACAAAGCGGCCAACACTCTTGGCAAAGACGTAGAAATCACCCGCTTCAAAGGCTTAGGCGAGATTTCCCCCGATGAGTTTAAGCAATTTATCGCTAAAGATATCCGCCTTCTGCCTGTGACCATTCGCAATCTCTCAGAAGTGAAGCCGACTTTGGAATTTTACATGGGAAAAAACACCCCTGAGCGTAAAAACTTTATCATGCAAAACCTGGTGAATGAAAATGGATGACCTTAAACACCAGATGAAGGATCACTTCATCAAATACGCCTCGTATGTCATTCTCGACCGAGCGATCCCCAATGTGGTCGACGGCCTCAAACCCGTGCAAAGACGCATTTTAGAAACGCTTTGGCGCCAAAACGACGGCAAATTCCATAAGGTCGCCAATATCGTCGGTCAGTCGATGCAGTTTCACCCGCACGGCGACGCGCCGATTTATGAAGCACTCGTCAACCTCGCCAATAAAGGATTTGTCTTAGACAGACAGGGTAATTTCGGCAACATCAATACCGGCGACCCGTCCGCTGCCGCTCGTTACATCGAAACGCGCCTATCCCCCCTGGCCCGCGAGACCCTATTTAATCCCGATATCACGGAAACCCTCCCCTCTTATGACGGCCGAAATCAAGAGCCTGTCACCCTGCCCGCGAAAATTCCTCTTTTGCTGATGCAAGGTGCAGACGGGATCGCCGTTGGAATGGCAACTCGCATCCTCCCCCACAATTTCGCTGAACTGCTCGAAGCTGAAATTGCATACCTCGAAGATCGCGACTTTAAAATCTTTCCCGACTTCCTCACTGGCGGGATCATGGATAAAAGTCAGTACGACAAAGGTCGTGGAAGGATCAAACTACGCGCTAAAATTGAAGTGAAAGATCAAAAGACCCTAATCATCCGCGAAATCTGCTACGGGACATCTACTGAAAGCCTGATCCGCTCGATTGACGAAGCAGCCAAAAAAGGCAAAATCAAAATCGAAGCCATCAACGATTACACAGCAAGAGATGTCGAAATCGAGATTAAACTGCCGCGCGGACAATACGCCGAAGAGATCCTCGATGCGCTATATGGCTTTACCGAATGTGAAGTTTCTTTAGTCTCGCAAATCATCGTCATCAAAGACAACCTTCCTTGGGAGACCGACGTTCATGAAATCCTCAAGTACAACGCCGAAAAACTCGTCGAATTCCATAGACGAGAACTCGAAATTGAGCGCGGCCGCATACTCGAAAGGATCTTCTACAAAACCTTAGAGAGAATCTTCATCGAAAATCGCCTCTATAAAAAAATCGAGACAGTCAAAACGCTTGATGGCATTCATAAAACACTCGAAGAAGCCTTTAAACCTTACCTCAAAGAACTCTTGCGCAAACCGACCGCTGAAGACCGCGATAAACTTCTGCAAATCCCCATCCGCCGCATTTCCCAATTCGACATCGACAAAAATAAGGAAGAGATCATCTCCTTAGAAGAAAAACTTGCTGAAGTGGAAAAAGACCTCAAAAACGTGAAAAAATATTCGATTGCCTATCTCAAAAAACTGATCCAAAAATACGCAAGCGTCTATCCCCGTAAAACACGCGTAAAATCCATTGAAGAGATCGATCGCCGCGCTATTGAAACCAAACAAGTCAAGGTGGGCTTCGACCCAGAAACTGGCTTTATCGGCACAAAAATCTCTGGCCCTATCAGCTTAAGCGGTACGAATTTCGATAAGCTGCTCGTGTTCCACAAAGACGGCACTTACAAAGTCATCAATATCCCCGATAAACAGTACTTTGAAAATGTAGCTTGGGTTTTAATCGCCGATAAAAAGACTGTGATGAGCGTCGTCTATAAAAACCGCGATACCGAGCATGTTTGGGGTAAACGGTTCATCGTCGATAAATTCATCCTCGATAAAGTCTATAACTTCCTCGATGAAAAGAGCGAATTGCACTGCATCTCGCCCGAACTTGAGCCAGTTGTCGAAGTGCACTTCGCGCACCAAAAGGTGAAAAAACAACTATTCGCCTGCAAGGACATCCCCGTCAAAGGTGCCCAGACCCGCGGTGTACGCTTAGCAACGCACAAGGTGAAGAAGATCATCCTCCAAGAAGTCGATCACAAGAAGAAGAGTTAACCGATGACTTGGTGTAACTCGACATGCGCTTGCAGTTCTTGATTATTTGGGACAACAATAGAAAGCAATTTATAGAAATCAACACGTTTATTAGCTTCTTTTCTCGCGGCTACATTGAGAGCAGTTTCATCAAGATCAGCATATACTTGAGCCAAACGTCCGCCGACAATTTTTGACGTACCTGCCTCAAATTGCGCAATTTCATTGAATCTGGCAGTTAATCTAGAGAGTTTATCTTCAGCTCGCTGTTTGGCATTTTGATCTGAATTGGCTTCAGCCAGCGTTTTCTGTTGATAAGCCTCATTAAGAGTTCCATTAAAACCATCAGGACCGCGCAGTGAAGTAAGCTCTTTCTCAAATGCTGCCTTTTTAGCTTTCAGTTTTTCTTTCAGTTGTAATTTAATTTGTGCGACCTTGGGATTATCGTGTGCTGTGCCCTCAAAAAGAGCAATAGTTGTGACAAAATCATTGGGATTATGTTTTTTTACAATTGCTTGTCGTAGATGTAATTCGATTGTTTGTATAGGAGTTAATGGGAAAATTCTATGGATCAAATTAACCCTTTCTTTAAAATCATCGATTGTAATGTCTCCGACGGGTTGGCTAGCAAAAGAATTAACTCCATCAAAAAAAGCCATATTGCGAAATTCGGATGTCATTTCATTAATATGAAAAAATAAACCACTTTGGATCTTTTTAATACTTATCTCTATGAGCCGATTAATCGTAACTTTAAGAAAAAGGTTAAACTGAGGATGATTCTCATCGATATCAAATTGGACGAGATGATTCTTAAATGTTTGATAAAACATTCTTAAGCTTTCTTTCCATTGTTGGGTTTGTGCCCAGTTTTTCGGATTGGTGTTTATTAAATTTTTAAAACATTCCACAAAATCTGTTAGTTGTTCATTCATCGAATCTTCAAATAAGCCAGTATCATCATTAGACTCATTGTTATTATTGGATATTTCAAACTCTTTTCGAAGTTGATTTAACATTTGTTCTGCGACACGATCTTCAAGTTTCTGTAGTCGTTTTATAAGTATTTCATGCTCACCATTTATTTTTTCAAATATTTCTTTCACGCCATTAGTAATATCCATATCGCCAATATGATGAAAATCATTAATCATCCTGATAACTGCAATTTCTTGAGATGAAGAATAATGGCCACTAGCTACCGTTCTGAGCATTTCGGTAGTAACCTCGAGAAACAGTCGAAATTGGGGGTGGTGATTATCAATATTAAATTGAGCAAGTTGATTCTTAAATGTTTGATAAAACTTTCTCAAAATTTCTTCCGCTTGCGGTGTGCCCACCCAGCTTTTGGGACCGACAGTAAACTCTCTGTAGAGATCTAATATTTGTACGTAGAACAAATCTTTAAATAATTCAATATCATCATGGGGCGCATTATTATTGTTTGAAACATTGTTATTATTTTCTATCTTGGGCAATGCATTTTTGAATTTTGAACCGCTCTTATTTGCGTCTTCCAATCGCTCGAAGATCTCGCACATTTGCTTGGATACTGTTTGAATGACCGGATCAACTGTGTATGTAGTAACAGGCGTTCGACACATAGGACACTTTACGTCGCCTGTTGTTCTCTTAATTATTTCATCTATTGCTACCTTTTGTAGACGATGAGCACAAGGAATCAAGACCATCCCTTCAGTCATTTCTTCAGTTGACACGGAGCAGAGCAATTCTTCGTGAAATTCTTCAACTATCTTGGTAAATTCTAAGACTTCTTTTTCTGAAAGACAGGATGGTGAAGATGGATTGACAATTTCGATTGCCCGGATCTTTGCTAACATCATCGGCAATATTCGACTGAGGTTTCTTACCGTCCTATCAGGGTGAACTGCTTCTATGCTTTGTTTACACTGTCGATCAGGACAAAGATCCCCTTGTTTAGCTTCATTTTGCTGTACAGAATGATGACAGGGCCATAATTTAACTCCTTGAACTAAAAGTTGACCTGAGCCGCTTGCGCTGCTAAGAGCGCCTTTTATTTTTCGCGCTTCTTCTGTTGTGATTAATGAACCAGAATAAGGGTTTTGATTAATTGATGCTGTCATTGCGTTTCTCTTTTATTTAAAAAAATTGAATTATATTAATAATACAACTACTAAATGTTTATTAGCAATGAAAATTAAAAATTCATCAAATTAATTTAATTTTAATTTTTGATTATTAAAATTATTGCTGTAAATAGCGCTAGTTTATTCAATTTCAAAAGTTACGCAAATAAGAGAAAATACGCGGCGTACGCTTAGCAACACACAAGGTGAAGAAGATCATCCTGCAAGAAGTCGATCCCAAGAAGAAGAGTTAACCACTGACTCGACTTTAGGATTTTTTTGCATAAAAAAAGGTAGATCAGCATCTTAGCTACTCAAATTTAGCTTTTCGCCAAAAAATGCGAAGATAAACCACGGAGAGCACTGAGCCCACAGAGGCGCGCAAAGCGCGCAAAAAACATGGGGAATCATCGCAGAGTGGAACAAGAGATCGCTAATTTCATTGGGTTTTTAAGTGAAGTATTTTTCCCAGTTCGGGTTAAAAACCGAACTGGGAAAAAAGGGCTTAGAAAATTTAATCCTCAGGGCAGCTGCGGCTTAAAAAATCCTAAAGTCGAGACTGAGAGCGCAGAGAACACTGAGGCGGCTTCGCCGCTTGAGATAAATAGGAATCAGCGCAGAGGAAAAGATTGAAGGCGCTGAGACGCAGAGATGGGAATCTGTGTTAAATTGCGCGACTAGCGCCTCTGTGTGCTCGGTGATCTCAGTGGTTTATATCCTACTCGAAACGATCGAGATGGATAATTTCGTTTGACTTGAGTTCCAATTTTATTTTTCCAGAACTTTCTTTAAGTGTTTTGCGGCCGAGTTTTATGCGGCAGGTTTTGAGTCCTTTGGGCAATTGCAGGCAAACCTCTCCTCCTTTGGGAGAGATTAAACGCAAACGGCGCAGCTTTCGCTTGGTCCACTCAAAGTCGAGAAGATGACCTTCTGAAGTTTCGACTCCTGTCATGCGGCCGCAGTGAAATTCCGGAGGAAGCAACGGCAAGATCTCGAACTCCTCGGGATTTTCTTGGAAAAACAGCGAGCGGATCAGTTCTCCCACTTCTCGTAGCAAAGGTAGAGGTGAAATCGGATTAAGTTTTGAATCGGGCACGGGCACGTTAATGCCTTGATAATCGGTATCGATAAGGCGCGGAACTAGGACCCCTTCAAAAGCAGCGAGAAACAAAGACTCAAAGGCTTTAAGGGTACTTTCTTGACGGCATTTTTCAAGGAGCTGAAAATTACCTGTTTGGGAAGTTGCAGAACTTGAGGGAACCCAACTTGCCAGACGCATCCAGATCGGAAAAATTTCTCGGAAGTCAAGGCGGGTATGAATCTTTTCCCATTCTTGCGCTTTATGCATGCCAAGTGATAGCCTTTCATTACTGCCGAAGATTCCATTGAGTTCTAAGGGAAATAAGATTTTTTCACCGCCCTTTTCAGGGGCTTTTTCGATTGTCAATTTGACCACATCTTCTACCGCCTCGATTACGTAGCGCATGTAGCCATGTACTGTCTTTCCAAACACGCGGATGAGTCCCTTTTCCAAATCGAGCTCTGCAGTGAAATCTTTGATGAGGTCCTACAAAATTGAAATCGACGTCGGCTATGCGCTCGGAATTTTCTAAGTCAGTAAATTCTAAACGTGTGGGGAAAATCTGTACCGACAAGCTGGTTCTGAGGGAGGATAAAGCGAGTACCCGGGCGATGGGAATAGGGATGCAAACGCTCAGCAATGGTAATTTTCATACGAGTTCTCCGATCAAAGCGTCAGCTTCATTGTGGATTAATTTTACTTCGCGACAAGTCATTGGGCCTGATTTCATGATTTTTAACTCCACGCGCAAAAAATTGGCAGTGTGCCCTTCGTCTCCATTTTCAAACAAAACGAGCATGTTGTTTTGCCTATGTATTGCTTACGAAGTTCAAACGCTTGCTGTTCAGCAGCGCGAAGAATCCGTTGTTTGCGCTCTTGAATCACATCTAGGGGCGATTTTGTTAGGATATAGTGCGGCGCGCGTGCGTTTGCGAACGCTATAGGGAAACATATGCACTTTAGCAAAACGGACATGCTCCATCACGTCGAGTGTATCTTGGAAATCCCGCTCACTTTCCCCCGGGAAACCGACGATGACATCAGTAGTGAAGGTAAAATCGGGACGCGCTTTTTTTAAGCGATCGACTGCCTCTAGAAAAATTTCGCGGGTGTATTTGCGGTTCATCCGTTTCAAAATCACATTCGAGCCCGATTGTAAAACGATATGCATCGACGGGCAGGTATTTTTACCATTGAGAATAGCGTCAGCTAGATCGTCATCCACTTCATCGGGATCAATCGATGAAACACGCAGACGCTGCAGCCCTTCAAGCGCATCGACCGCACGCACGAGTTCCGATAGACGTACCGGTGTTTCCCCTTCATGCGGCGCCCCATCAAAATCGCCGACATTAATCCCGGTCAACACGACTTCTTTAAAACCACTCGCAATTAGACCCTGGATTTCTTTTAAAATCTCCTCCATCCGGCGCGAGCGAGAGCGTCCGCGAACGTAGGGCAAAATGCAATATGTGCAAAATGAATCGCACCCATCCTGCACCTTAACAAAAGCGCGGGTATGGGCTTCAAACTGCTTAATCTCAAACTCAGGGATCTCTTCCCCTGGAAAAACAAAGGATAAAAGATTTTCTTTATCCTTATTGGAAATGAGCTGTTCCACCCCTAGATTCAAGAGTTCGGGGCCAGCACTGTCGACCATACACCCGGTCACGATTATGCGCGCACCGGGGTTCTGACGGGCTAATTGGCGGATCTGATGCCGGCTAGAGCTATCAGCCGATTCGGTCACCGTGCAGGTATTGACAATGCAAAGCTCGGCTGGCTCTTCGCTTTGAGCTTTGTGATAACCCAATGCAACCAATTGATCCGCATAGACTTGCGATTCATATTGATTGGTACGACAACCGAGTGTGACGACTTTAAACTTTTTCTTAGATTCCACAGCTTTCTCTTTCTTGCGAGAATTATAGAGGAAAAATAAGAAAAGAAAAAGCTAGGAATTCTCTGATTTGATTAGACACACGCGTGGACTAGTTTTGCCAATGTTTTAATGGTGGGATTTCTACCTTTAAGCACATGATACATTGTTGATCGCGCCATAGAGGTTTTTTTAGCTAATTCAGTTTTATTAACTGCTTCGATATATGCGGCGATCACTTCAATTACTCCTGCGGAATCACCCTCTCTTAGGCATTCCCAAACAGCACGACCAATCAGCTCTTCATCTAACAATTTTTCAGTCGGGTCACTTTGCCTGATTTTCGTGTTTTTTTTTAGTTTCATAGTCCCCTTACTTTTCAAATGCGACATATTCTTGGAGAATTTTCTTCGCTTGGCGGATGTCCTTACTTTGCCCATTTTTATTCCCTCCAAGGAGCAGTAAAATCTTTTTATCTGGAATGTAGGCAAAATAAATGCGCCTACCGTTTTTCCATCTTAATTCCCATACATTACCATTCAGATCTTTCTGGTCACCAAAATAACCATGATCTTGGATATGCGAGATTCGTTGATAAATCTGTACTTGGCTTCTCGCCGGTTGAGACTCTAACCATTCATCGTATTCTGAAGTGTTATATATTGTATAATTTTTCATCTTTAATTTGTAGGATATATTGGACACATTGCCAAACGTTTTTACTCAAGTCATTTGCAATTAATTCTTTGTGATCACAAAATTTGCGAATCCTGAATTCTTTTAAAAAATTGAAAAAATTTGATCTTCACCAAAAATTTAAACTTAATCAGAAATAAAAAGAAATTAAATTTTTAAAGTTATTGAATCGACCGCTTGATTGCAAGTCGAGGTCTTTGTATGGTGCAATTATATGTATGGGGCTCAATCTATGTCGATCTTTGCCATGGTGTTTTCTTTGTTCTTCGTGCTCAATTCTCTGGGGAATATCCCCCTATTTGTGGGCTTGTTAACCAAGTATGAAGTTAAAAAACAAAAACGGATTATCATTCGCGAACTTTTGATTGCTTTGTTCATTTTAATGCTGTTTAACTTTTTTGGTGACGACGTGCTTAAAATGCTGGGCATCTCGCAACCCGTCATCGGTGTTGCTGGTGGCACATTGTTATTTATCATTGCCTTAGGAATGATTTTTCCCAGAGCAAGCGATGCTCATGAATCCAAACGCACAGAGCCGTTTATTGTTCCGCTTGCCACCCCGATTGTCGCAGGTCCTGGTGCGATCACCACCGTGATGGTCTATTCCGAACAAATGCATAATGTTTGGCTGATGTCATCGATTATCGTCATGGCCTGGATTCCCACATTTGTGATCTTATTTCTCTCCTCAAACATCAAATATTTTCTCGGCAAAAAAGGTCTGCTGGCCTGTCAAAAGCTCGGAGGGATGTTGATCTCTTTAATCGCTGTGCAAATGATCTGCACAGGCTTGACCCATTTGCTACAAGATGCACTCTATATCAATTCAAAGTAGAAATTTAGAATCAGGTGATTTTGCACCACGCCAAATAATCATCTATGGAGTTCTTAAATTCTTGTTCGAGCTCTTCCACACTTTTTCCCTGAAAAGTAATGATATCTTTTAAACCAAAAACTTCTCCGTGAAAAATCTTAGCTTCATCATCATATTCGACATGACCGATGTGCCCTTTGTATTTCATATAAATCTCTTCTTTTTTAATACGTAGAATTCAATCCTGGTAAGTAGCCTCTTTCTCTCAACGAAATGAAAGAATTGCGGCAGACAATGAGATGATCATCAAAACGGATGCCCATTATTTTTCCGGCATGGATCATGCCTTGAGTCAATTCTAGATCGGCTTTAGATGGAGTGGGATCACCGCTGGGATGATTATGGGCAATGATTAGGCTATGAGCTTTATAACGGACCGCAGGAAAAAACACTTCGCGCGGATGGACGAGCACTTGCGAAAGGGTTCCCATCCCTACTTTCTCAAAATGGATCAGTTTGCGTTTTACATCGCGTAAAATCACCAGCAGTGTCTCTTGTGAATGATGAGCGATTTCTCCTTGAGCTAACTCATAAGCATCTCTTGCTGAAGTGATGGCGTATTTTTCCAAATCGCGCGGCTTGCGACATTTTTTGGCAATGGCAAGAACGGCTTTGAGTTGAATGGCTTTGGCTCTACCAATACCTTTAAATTCCATCAACTCAACAATCGAAGCGTCCAAGAGTCGCTCGAGGTTACCAAAGCGATTGACGATTTCACGAGAAAGTGTGAGCACTGAATTGCCTTGGGTTCCACTTCCTAAAACAATCGCAATCAGCTCAGCCATGGACAGAGCATCGTCGCCATCGCGTAGCATGCGCTCGCGAGGGCGTTCTTCTAGAGGGATAGCTTTCATTGTCATAGGGATCTCCCTAACTGATGAGAAACGGTTGTACTTTATATTCTAAACGGGCGGGAATTTCCGCTTTGATGAGTATATCATTTTCTTCATATTCACAGCTAATCACTCGTCCTTCACGCATGAGTTCACTGACGAGCGCATAATGACTTTGAGGAATACGCGCAGTGACGACTTTGCGAAGAAGAGAAATTTCTTTCATCATCAATTCGAGTAGGTCGTCAAATCCAGTTCCTTGTGTCGCAGAAATTTGCACAGTTTTGGGATATTTGATGCGAAATTTAGCAAGGATGAGCGGATTGGGGCAGAGGTCGATTTTATTGAGTACGGTGATGATCGGATAATCTTCTGCGCCGAGTTCTTTTAAAACCTGCATTGTGGCTTCAGCTTGCTCTTCAGCTTTGGGATGACTGACGTCGACCAAATGCAGCAAAATATCGGTATGGACAGCTTCTTCGAGTGTGCTTTTAAACGCCGCAACGAGAGTATGAGGAATTTTGCGGATAAAACCCACCGTATCGATCAGCAGAATATCCTGGCGGTTGGGCAAGACAAATTTACGCGTGGTTGTATCTAGGGTCGCAAACAATTTATCCTCGACGAGCACATCTGCTTGAGTCAAGGCTTTGAGAAGAGTCGATTTGCCGGCGTTTGTATACCCGACAATTGCAAACGTCGGGATACCGGTGCGCTCACGCAGGCTACGCTGCGTTTGCCGTTGAGCAGCGACCTCTTCAATCTCTGTTTTCAAGCGGTCGAGCTGACGACGCAGCAAACGACGATCGATTTCGATTTGTTTCTCCCCTTCTCCTTTTAGATAAGCGCCGCCGCCTGCTGTCGCTGTTTGGCGGGAAAGGTGGGTCCAGAGTCTTTTCAGCCGAGGAAACTGATAGCGCACTTTAGCAAGCTCAATCTGCAAACGGGCCTCACGCGTCTGAGCGCGCTGAGCAAACACCTCGATGATCAGCTCCGTGCGATCGATTACGGGTCGCTTAAAAATTTTTTCGAGATTGCGTTGTTGGTTGGGACTGATCTCATCGTCGAAGATCACTACATCAGCCTCTAGCTCATCGGCCTGAGCCTTCAACTCATCTAATTTTCCGATGCCTAAATAAGAGCCAGCATCGAGTTTTTTTATCGGGCACGCGACCATGGCAACAGCTTTTAGGCCATACGTTTCACATAAACGCTCGAGCTCATTTAAGGAATCTTCAGCAACCTCTTTTTCTGTCCCAGAACGATAGGCACCGACGAGCAGCGCTGTTTTCATCGCCTTGAGTTCAAAGGGTTCCATGTGTTGAGTGGATTTCTTTTCTTCAGCCATTGCGTTTCACTCCAGGGATTTCAATCGGAATTTCCAAACCATCATAGCCCATCCGCACATTGGATGGCAAAAGTGCATTTGTCGCCTCATATTCTAATTCATGGGCCAGATGAGTCAAGTACGTCTTTTTGGCCCCCACCATTTTTGCAAAGGCTACAGCCTCATCGACCGTAAAGTGCATCACCGAAGCGTGATGTCTAAGCGCACTCAAGACTAAAATATCGACTCCACGGATCATCCCCACCATTTTCTCTGAGTACTTGCGGATGTCCGATACATAGGCGAAATTGCCCACGCGGAAACCGGTCACTTTCATGTCGACTTGAAAATAGCTAAAATACGTGAAAGGCACTCCAGCGAGCTCAAACTCCCCAAAATCTTCCGGTAAAACCTGGAAGTCGATCTGCGCTGAAATGCTTTTTTCCGACATGAGTGGCTTGAGCATGTAGTGATAGCGCAACTTAACCTCATCATAGGTTTCCTTCGAAAGGACACAGGGTAATTTCATGCGTTGCAAGAAAAAAAAGGCCCGCAAATCATCGATGCCGGCAATGTGATCGGCATGCGCGTGGGTGAGCAGCACTCCCGTCAAATGCGAGATGTTGAACTTTAAGGCCTGTGTGCGGAAATCGGGTCCGACGTCGATGAGAAAATTCTTATCTTGAACCTGAATCAGTCCTGAAGAGCGCAGGCGTTTATTGTACGGCGATGGCGATCGGCAAACCTCGCACTGACACCCAATCATGGGCACCCCAGCCGACCCCCCTGTCCCTAGAAAAAGAAATCTCCCTTTCATGCAAGACCTCGATGAGCAATACTAATCAGCATTCATGTCTCTTGTGTCTGCATTGAATTTGCTCCACAGAGCTTTTTTAAACCATGCAGGCATCTGATCTGTTTTCATTTCTAGCACTTGTCCATTGGTAATTTCTGCTAACCAAATGTGTTCATGAGTTGAATTATCAAAAATATAAGAACGGTTGGTGAACTGAACAGCTTTCATCAACAAATCAAGCGAGCGTTGATAGCGGCTTACAATCTTATCTTCTGGTACAGGATGGCCACCCATCTTCACCCGATAGCGAACGCGCGAGATATTGATGGAAGGATCTTCTGTTGCTACATAATAGAGATAGGTGCGGTAGCCCTTTTCCTGCGCCTTACGGAGCAACTCAACTTTATCAGGAAAAGACATCACAGTCTCAAAGGTAAAAGATTTTGAGCAGTCAATGAGTTTGTTGCGGATAAAATCTGCTGCGACGGAGGCGAAGTAAGCATTGACTCTTACGTCACGAAAAATCAATTTTTCGTCATTAAAACGCAGCCTGTGTGCTTCCTCTCGCAAATCCATTATTTTTAGAAGTGGAGAATGGATAAAGAAATCCATTACTTCTTCTGATGTAGTCGTTACTTGGTAATCTTGAAGGTCGAGGAAATCGCGCTCACGAATTTCTTTCTCAATCTCATCAGGATTGATATAAATTCCTAGCAGTTCGGGACGAATCATGGATTTAAACGTGCTTTTACCCGAGCCGTTTGGACCAGCAAACATGCGAAGCCGGGGAATTCCTTTGTTCATTCTATTTCCAGTTTCTGACCGCGAGTCACTGGTGTTGATGGAGGTAGGTGCTTAATAAATTTTCTCTTTCCATCAGGAAATACCTCCATGAGACTTCCATTTTCACTGATAAGTACACTACTTCCGGACGCCAAGGCAGCCCAATAGGCTTGCTTGAACGCTACATCTGCGAGCTCTGGGATATGTTCTTCCAAAAAACACATGGCCTCTTCACTGAGTGTCATCGCTTGCTCCTTTTGCTTAATCCTCATATTAGCAGGGCTGGGAAATTATTGGCACTATCCCCGCGGCCTTAGAAAAAGAAACGGTTTGGCCTTCAAGTAAAAATAAATATACTCCCCTTAGACCTCATTAACTTAAAGCATTGAAAATTAATTAATTATTAAATATACATAAATTATAGTATAATTACTTTTACAATCATTAATAAAAGAGAAATTATGGCCTTAACTCCTATTAATACTTATTCTCCGATACCACCCATCGCAGCAAATAATTCCCCATCTCAAAATGACCCGCATTTTCTCACTCCTCCATTGACGGGGCAGTATTCTGTTGGGGTCAGATCTTGTTATGCTGATGATAACAAGCAACTGCTCGTCGATGTACATTACCCAGCGAATCCCTCGAAATACGCTCCCTATAAAGTTCTTCCGCTCAGCCCTGATAAACATCCGATGAATATCGATAGCGTTAAAGATCCTGCAAAAAAAGCAAAACTGGCAAATCTTTGTACGCGCTCACAGCCAGGACTCGAGCCCGTGAACAAGCAATTCCCCGTGGTGATTTTTTCTCATGGAAAGGGAGCGGATCATTGCGACTATCAAAATTTAGTCGAAGAGCTCGCTAGCCACGGTTATTGCGTGATCACCGTCAGCCATCCCGCGAGTAACGGGGTATCTGCTATCGCCCAAATTAGTCCCCCTGATCCCCCTCCAGGCCTTGACTTAATAATGCCAGCGCTAAGAAAACAAGCAATGGATGTTATTTATCTTATCTCTCAGATACAAGCAGGCAGATTCGGAGAAAATATCGATGTAAGCAAAATTGGAGTGATGGGTCATTCTTTAGGCGGAGATACCGCACTGGAAGCTTGCAGATTAACCCCTTTAATTCAAACTGGCATCGATCTAGATAGCGGATGTTTGAGGTATGTAGAACAAGTCAAAATCCTACAACCTTTTCTATCGATCTTTGGGGGCGAGGGATTTGGAAAGATCATCACTGAAGCAGACGGAACAGATTGGGATGTCAAAAAAGACTGGGAGCAATTTGCTGCAATCTCTCCAGCCCAGAAGCATGTCGTCCCTAATGCGACGCATAATGACTTTGGCGTGCAAACCTTGTTCCTAGAAATCAAAGATGACACATCCAATCCCCACATTACCCAAATCAATCGAGAAACCCATGAGGCAATTGTCAATTGGTTCAATAGACACCTAAAGGCGCAATCAGCTCCTTTACTAGATAGTAGCAAGAAGGTTTGAGTTATCTGAGGGTTATTACTGGAAATAAATCTTGCTCTAGTATACCTTATCAAGGTATAAAACACAAAAGGCCAATATGGCGATCCGTTCCTTTAAGGATGAAGATGCAGCAGCTTTCTTCTTTAAAGGAGAGCGTCCGAGACGAAAAGGATGGGATTGTGCACGTCAAATCGTTAAGAGAAAGTTAGATATGTTACATTATGCTAAAGAACTACGAGACTTGCTCAGCCCCCCAGCAAATCGTTTAGAAAGCTTAAAAGGCAATTTATCTGGGTTCTATAGCATTAGAATTAATGATCAATGGAGAATTGTATTCGGTTGGGATAATCAACCCTACGACGTAAGAATAATGGATTATCATTGAGGAAAATATGATGAAAAGAAAACCTACTTCTCCTGGAGAGATTCTCAACGAAGAATTTTTAAAACCTTTAGAGATGTCGCAAAAAGAACTTGCTGAGCACTTGCATTGTGACTACAAAGTGATTAATCGCATTGTTAATGAAAAAACAAGCGTAACACCTGAAATGGCCATTAAATTAGCTGCTGCTTTCAATACAACACCTGATTTCTGGCTTAACTCTCAAATGGCTGTTGACTTATGGATGTTGCGCACAAAACGTCATAAGATTCGTCCTCTGATTCGAACACGACGTCGATCTAAGTTGTTGCGTTAGCTATCTTCCCAAATAAGCGTGATATAGCAAGCCACAAGAGACCATAGATTTTCCTCTCTGTGGTGTTTTATCTCTGTGGTGGTGAATCTTTTTACCACAGAGACGGGAAACCACGGAGAAAAGATCGGGCACGCACGGGCACGGGCACGAAAAATCCCTCTGTGGTGTTTATCTCTGTGGTTACATTTTTTCTGCGAGTTGTCTTCCCAAATAAGCGTGATAGAGCAGGCCGCGCGAGCCAAGAGCCGTGACAACCCATAGGTTGTCTTTGATTTTGTCTACGATGGGAAAATAATGCCCTTTGCGCACGACGCGAAGCGCCGCCTTGCAACCTGCGATCTTGAGCTCGTTTACAGCGGGGAAAAAAGCCCCGATTTTATCAAATAACAATTCCTTGGCTTTTTGTGCATCGGGATTTTCCGTCATATCATCGCGCTCATATGTCGAGCCCACAAAGCATTCTTGAGGATTGCGCGAGAGAGCGATATATCCTTTGCCGAGGGTACTTGCTGAAGGAGGAGGGCCTTGGCAACTCAAGACTTGTCCTTTAACGACAGAAATAGGCAAAGAAGAGAGTTCAGGAAATTGTCTTACCCCAGCGCCGGCAGCGATGATCACCTGGTCGAAATCAGCTAAAAGGTTAAGATCCGTAATTTTTTCACGGACCAAAATCGCCCCCTGGTCGGCGATCACTTGCCAAAGGAGGGCAAGGTACAGCGGACAGTCGATTGTCAAGCCTGACTCAATCCAAAAGCTTTCTTCATCGATCTGACGCACATCGCCAAAGACTTTAGCATGGGAAAGAAACATCTGGCGCTGATCGTCATTTTGCACATGCCGAATCAGACCGCGATGGAGGATGATTTGCTGCTGTGTTGCTGTCTCAATGGTTTGGATTAAATCTTGGGCCGCTTGCATAGCCTCGGTGGCAAATTGGCTCCTACGCCCCTGCTCGCCGGCGTAAGGATGCATCAGCCCGGTTGCAATGCCGGAGGCTCCTCCGCCAATTCCTTTAGGATCAAACACTGTGAGATCATGGGATTTCAGATGAAAGGCGCAACTTAGTCCCGCTAGTCCAGCCCCAATGATGGCTATTTTCAAACGGCCTCTTTCATTTTTTTTATCATGAGGACGTGGCTTTCGATGGCGAAGTTGAAAAAGAAGATCACTCCTGGCGACAGCAGAGCACTAAAGGGAAGCATGATGAAAAACCACTCTAAGCTAATCGCGAGCGGATGCTGAGCATCCACATAGCTTTTTCCCGTGAGAATGGCAGCGAGGGTCATTAAGGCAGCTATTGCGACCAAAGGCAAAACCCCGAGTAACAGTAGCGCCAGATTCGAAAATGGACTATACCGCAAGCGTTGTACAACGCTGCGGAGCATGTCGATTTGCACAGAGGATCTCAAAGCGACAGCCGGCGTGACAAAGAAAAGGATAGCAATGCTGACAAGGCTCAAAATAAATGAGCCGAGCAGCAGTAAAAACGGCCCAAAAGACAAGATGATCCCTAAACCGTCGCCAATCATGGGGATCTCTTTCAGCAAGTAAAAAATCCCGAGTAAAGTCCACAGCACAAGGTAAATCAGAACCATCGGAACGGCAAGGTAGGCGATTTCGACCATTAAATCTTTAGAAACGCTTAAAGTTTTTCGGTAGCTGACAGGGAGACTTTTCACTTCGTGATGGTAAATCCTCGACAAGATGATGCCAGCCGCCAGCAGAATCGAGGAACAGAAAAAGATCGGCATGAAAGTCATATTGATTGCGAGCCAGGCATTAGCCTTGGCGCCAAGTGCACGAAAACAAACACTGATGAGCCCGCACAAAAATAGCACGGGGATCGTAAACAAGAGTTTTCGCCGTGAAAACGTCAAATTCAGCGCGCGATTGAAAACATGCTCTACTTCTTTCCAGGTCATGTGTGGAATTTTACCAGAAATGGCTTAGAAATCAAATCTTAAACCCAGTGTCAAACCTTGGAAGGTTAGATCATCGTTTTGAAAATGGATGGCGCCAGGATTGGTAGGACTTAAAAAATTGAACAATTGGTTTTGATCGAAGAACATGTTGAATTCCCAACCAAACTTCACACCAAAATGGTAGCGATTTCTTGAAAACAGGTAGTCCCATTGCAGACCTAAGGCCAAATCCGCGGCAACAACTACATTATCCACATCCCGTTTGACACTAAAGATGCGCTCATCGGCTTTATTGAGTTTTTCTCGCTCATGGACATCAAAATGTCCCGAAAGAAGTGAAGCGGATCCATTGCTGTAAATGCCCAGGCCCTTGCCCAGTCCCCAGAGCCCATTAAAACCCATCCTTATGCCCACACCCCAAAAGTTATTGTCCGCATGGATTTTGTCTTCATCATTCGGGGCTACTGTGCCGCCTTTGTAACTCACATTAAAATCTTGATCGATTACCAGGCCGCGAATGCCAATGAATGGACGAATCGTCAGCCATTTACCGGCAAAACACACGCGGCCTAGTTCGAGATCGCCCATGTTGAGCGACATATCCCAATGAGATCTTGCGGAATTGGCAAAAAAGGTGCCATCGCCGGTAAAATTGAAACCACTTGCCCAAGAGGGGAACACTACCCCATGACCACTGCCCGCACTGCCGTGCGCATTGCCATGGACATAAGTATAATTGACAAACAGATCCCATTTATCATGGGGCATTTTATAGCCGATCCCTAAGCGAAAGCCCCAATCCCAATTAAAATCGAGATTTTTAACCCGCCCGTCTTTAACACTTGAAGTGCTCTCGCTAGTCACGCCATAATTTAACGAACCGAGATTAGCCTGCCAAAACAAGATCTCACCATCGAGCCAAAGACTATGGCTATTAGGCATGGCATTCGGATCGAAAATCGGCCAAGACCGCTTGGGGGAAGGAGTTTTTTTCTGTTGCATCTGAGGAGGAGGTGTGGGCGTACGTTGATTTTGAGCAACGAGGGAATCTTCATCAAAAGAAAATTCTTGTGCGGTGAGCTGTACCGCTCCTGCGATCAGTGAAAGAATCACACACGACCATCTGTTCATAAAATCTTACCCCACGCTTAGTTTCAGAATAGGGGGAGTTAATTACATTGTCAATACATTTTTTTAATATTAATTGTATTTAAATTAAAAATATTATTTTAATGTTAATATTTTATTAAATATAGTATAATAAATTATGTTATTAACTTAATTAGGCATTAAAAAAGGTAAAATTATTATGGTTCATTCAGTTATTTATCAAACAACAACAAGAAATCTTCCGAATGATATTTGTGGATTTTGTCATGATGATTTGCAGGATGGATCTGCTGTTGTAGCTCATAAAGATCCTGATCGTGATCGTCTCGTGCATCACATTCATCTAAGCTGCATCAGGCAATGGGTGGCAACCCAACCCATTTGTCCACATTGTAGTCGTCAAGTTGATCTTGATTCTCTTACTCCTCTTAAGACAAAAGTTATTAAACTAGCCGACAAGTGTCTCGAAAATGTTATTAAAGACGTGAATGCAGCGATTTGTGTGTATTCTGCCGCTTATTTAACACAACAATCACCATTGATGGTTTGGGCTGAATTTCAGATGGGAGTGCTTTTATCTAAAATGAGCTATCGGTCGATCTTTTCCCTGGTTCCGGCGGCGCTCGTTCTGCTACTCAAAGAACCGGAGTTTAGGTCATTCTTCATGATAATGGGGATGGGTGCCTCTTTTAGCAACACAACGGAACAGACGTTTTTCCCACTGGCACTGCTCATCAATGCGATGCTGCCTCTTTGGTTATCTCCTATATCGCGTTTTTTCCAGGGAGTATAAAATAAAGAATTTTTCTCATCATAAAGGCATATAATGGTTTCAACTGTTGAGGCTCGACCCTTAAATTATTTTCTGATGTCCCAAGAACAATGGAACGAACTGAAACCTGATGATCAATGTTCCAGCTGCCTCGCAAGCCTAAAAGATGGCACTCCAGTCGTTTACCATGAGGAGGAAGGTATCCTCCATCCCATTCATAAAGACTGTATGCGCGACTGGACCATCTACAAATTGACTTGTCCCAGCTGTCGTAAATCCATTCAATTTGACGATAGTGCTCTCTATACCCTTTCTGAAAGAGTAAAGTTTGTAGCTCAAAGAGTGATTAAAGGTTCCACGCCGATTATCAAAGACGTTTTGCTTGAAATGGCTGCCGCTCGGTGTGTCACTGTAATTGCAGAAACCACCGGATTGCCCCCGTTGTACATCGGGAGTTGCTTGCACTTTGGGACTGCAACAAATGCAATCATCCGCGCTATACAATTGAGGATTTCCAATGGAGAAGTACTCGCAGAATGGCTATGTCTTCCTGCCGCTTTAGCCACTCTAATCAATCCAAATCCAGGTGGCTTGATCGCGGCAGGAACAGGCTATGCAATCAATATGTTAACACAAAAGTCTGCTTTTCCCGGGATGTTGTTCGCATCGGGCATCTCTTCCCTTTATTCTGAAGAAATTGGCTCTAATCCGCTTGTTGCGGGCGCCCTTTCATTCAGTTTTGCATTGCTTGATTTAAACAATTAAAATAGGGTTGCTCCAGCTGATTTTACGCGCGTTTTTTGAAGAGGTATTTGGGGCGGACAATGGGAGTGCCTTTGCCGCCTCTAGCTTCGCAGCGTTCATAGACGATTTGGATGGCGATCCCAACTGTACGCGACATCCCAAATAGCATGGTGTAGTAGTCAGGATAACTAAATCCCGCCGCGGTGAGCATGGTGCCGGAAATAGCGTCGACGTTGGGATGTGGGTCGGTGATCTTGGGATTTTCGCTGAGCACTTTTGAGCCTTCAGTGCGCAGAAGTGAAGCGATCTTAACAAGAGGATGATTAGGATAGTGTTTTTTCACAAAAGCATATTGCACTGTAGCGCGCGGATCTTCGACACGAAGGACAGCATGGCCAAAGCCAAACACGAGTTGATTGTTCGCTAATCGATGGCGAATGAGTGCCTCCACTTGAGCTGACGTAGCATGTTCACCGACCTCATCTAGTACTCCTTGCACAAATTCTAAACAATCTTGATTGGCGCGTCCATGTCGCGGTCCAGCGAGGCCGCACATCGCTGAGCACATCGAGCCATACATGTCATCGAGACCAGAAGCGACTGCTTTGCCTACAAAAGTCGAGAGATTTCCTCCTCCGTGGTCAAAGTGCAGAATATCAAAGAGATTAAACGCGTGCGTAAGTTCCGCATTATCTGCATTGGGAACATTGAGCATTTGCGCGAAATTTTCCATATAGCCGAGATTTGGCTGTGGATCGGATGTATCGCCCCAACCCGCATGGTGATTGATCACTGCTGCGGTTAAATGAGGAATTTTGGCGATGAGATTTAAGCAGTCTTCTTTGTAATCATCGGTTCCTTCAAACATACCGAGCAAAAGCAGCGCGATGCTAAATAAACTCATCGGATGGCCTTGACGCGGAAGTGCTTGAATGGCTGCAATCACGTCGGGACTACAGACGGATCGCTCAGCTAAACTCTGGCGGAATTGTTCGACTTGATCGGAAGTGCCGGTTTTTCCGTAATAGAGCAGATAGATCACTTCAACCGGATCCCAGTAAGCCAGTTCCGCAATGGGTTTATCCATGTAAAATAGCCCTTTTTGCGGATCGACAAAGGATGTTGTGCAATATCCAACCGGAAAACCTCTCATTCCTGTTTCTAGCTTGTCTTTGGAGATCGTAAATAACACTTCTTCATCAGACATCCGTCAACCTCTTAATAACTCGGCAACGAGCTGTTTTTCTTCGAGCAATTCTTTTTCCGTCAAAGCGATCTTACTCTGTAAAAATGGATCCCAAGGTACATTTTTGACGATCTCAATTTTTCCCTCTCCTCTTGAACGGCAAGGAAAAGAAAAAATCAAATCCTCTGTAATTCCATAAGGGTTACCGTTCGAAATCAAACCCACCGAAAACCAATCTCCTGACGGTGTAGATTGAACTAAAGAACGGATTGAATCGAGCGCCGCATTCGCAGCCGATGCTGCGGATGATTTACCGCGTGCTGCGATAACGGCAGCCCCTCTTTTTTGGACATTTTCCACAAACACAGCTTCACACCAGTGCCGATCTTTAATCACTTCGAGTGCCGATTTTCCATGGATTTTAGCGTTGAGAAAATCGGGCACTTGTGTAGAAGAGTGATTGCCCCAAATGGCCACATTTGTCACTTCGTGCACACCGGTTTTAGCTTTGGCAGCGAGTAGAGCTTTCGCGCGATTCTCATCTAAGCGAGTCATAGCAAAAAAGTGATGTTTGGGAATCTTAGGCGCATGGTGCATGGCGATGAGACAATTGGTATTGCAGGGATTACCCACGACGAAAACAAGCACATCTTTTGCGGCCGCTGCATTTAACGCCTTCCCTTGCTCAATAAAAATTTTACCATTGTCGCCAAGTAAATCTTTTCGTTCCATGCCGGGGCCGCGTGGTTTGGCGCCAATCAAAAGTGCGTAATTGACATTCTCAAAAATTTTATAGGGATCTGAGCCTATATGAATTTCTTTGAGCAAAGGATACGCGCAATCCTCAAGCTCCATCATCACCCCTTTCAAAGCCCCTTGCGCTTCTGGGACCTCTAACAAATGCAGGGCAATTGGCTGATCGATTCCCAACATCTCTCCCGAACCAATTCGAAAAAGCAAGTTATAGGCGATCTGCCCACCGGCGCCTGTCACCGCAATTCGCTTCAGAGGTTTGTGCATAGGCCTCTATTTAGATTTTTAATTTGATTCTAATGATCTTTGTAAATATTAAGCAACACCTGCATTAAAATAATAGATCGTCTTCCCTGGTTAATTTGAATTATTTATAATTGTCTAAGGTTGGAAACTGTTAATAATAAATAATATGCTTAAAGTTGCTTTTAATCACACATTGCCTTTGAACTGTCCGGGGTTTAAAATAAATTCCGTGCCCACTCCGCCTACCCCCACGGAAACCCTAACGGAAAAATTGCATAAAGTCCCCACGACGAGTTTGGACAAATTACACCCCCATAAAACTGAGTCACGGCCTTATGCTGAGTACGTGGAAGAAGGACTTTGGAAAAGCCGCGTCACTTTTCAAAAAGATTATTCGCATACAGCCTTAAATTTCAAACAACAAGCCAAAACCGCTGAATCTCAAGAAAGCTCTCCAAAAGATCTCGACACTGTTTGCGAAGAAGAACTCAAGCGACGTTTTCCCAACTATCGCGTGATTCATGGCGTAAAAGCCTTCCTTAAAAATCATTTTCCCTTTCTCACCAAACTCTTCCTCGGAAAAATGACAGATTTAACACAGCAAGAAGTCGATCGGTATAAAAAACAAATCGCTTTTAGCGCTTGCGATCGAGATGACCTAATCTGTACCCCTACAATTGAAGACCCCACTTTACGCAGCGAGCTCAATTTGCAAGATGATTCTATTCTACAGACACAGCATCATTTCGCCAAAAACAGTCCCCTCAATGGCCGCACCTTTATCCGCGATGGCAAGCGCATTCACCTTTCTCAAGGCATTGCTTGCAGCAGCGATCGCACCGTGGAAAATACAAAAAATATGCGCCACATTCAGTCAAAAAACTCACAAAGTATTTGCTATACGGGATGCCCTGACAGCGAGCGAAAAGCCTTAGAACAAGCTTCATACATTTTCTTCAACGAACTCAAAACTCATAAAAAAGGGCTCACACAAACCACCGATGAACAAGGTAATGTCGTCTACCAACTCGATTACGTCTTAAATTCCATGCTGAGCGGCCCATGGATCTGGAGCTGGGAATCACCTCTTTGCACTTATCCTGAGAGAAAATATCTCGATGATGAAATCAAAGCCTTAAGCAGCTTAAAACAAAAAGGAGTGGTTACACTTGAAGATCCCCATTCTCCAGGCGTAACCTACAAAGTCAAATTTAATCCGATATTATTCTCGCGGTCTTTAAATGCCTTTCATCGCTTTGAACAATGGGTACCCCCATTTGTCGTCGGCCAATCTTATGCTTTACAAGTCTCCGATCGAGGATTCACTGAATTCAAAACCCTCGTCGAACAAAAATTACAAAGCCGCTATGACTTATCTCGTCAGCAGATTGATCAGATCACATCAACGTTAAAACAGCTCGAGCAAAACGTAGATCAAAACCAGCTTCGACCCGAAGAAGAAATCTTACTGCGAGACTACCTCTGCATCATGCTCAATCTACCCGTCGTCAAACATTGCAAAAGCAGTCTCGACCGTACAAGTATTGCTGTTGCGCTACCAAGCGCCCTTCAACAATGGCTCGATTTGAAATTACCTCTTCCAAATGATTTACGCACCTTACTCCAAGATTGGCGGTTTAAAGAACTGTTCCTTGCTAATTGGATGGCGGGACATCAAATCACAAGGTATATGTGTAATCGCAAAGGCACTGTCGCCAAAGAGAAATTGAAGACAAAAAAATTGGGATTCACGTTGAATCATGGAATTGCTCAAAATGATGCTATTTTACGCTTAGTGCCGGCCCGCTATCTTACTGATTATTCCCCCAATACTAGACGATTTGCTTATGTTTGTTATTCTCTTGCTTCAATTCCCATTTTTCTATTCGCCTATCTTCCGCTGACTTTTATGACCCTACTCTGGAAAGTCGCATGTATACTCAATCGTGGACGAAATCCAGCCGGCTTAGGCAGAGGCGAATTTACGATCCCCGCGATAATTTTAAGACTTTTCTTCAATTTTATGGCGATTTTCCCCACTAAAATTTTGAATGAAACATCCTCTCAAGTCGGCGCGCGCCAGCTCGTCATGGTAAAAAAGCAGCATTGACCGACATCCTCATGCATGGTATTATGGCGTGAATTTATTTTTTACGTTTAAAAACCATGTCCATCCCGATTGTCATTTTCATGTATGCCGTCTGGTCCAGCGTTTTTTCTCTGGGCAAAATGACCTTGCAATACTGCCCACCCCTCTTTTTAACCGGCGCGCGGATGTGTATAGCGGGCTTACTGCTCCTCCTCTTCCTCGCTTTTTTTAAACGTTCAGCCTTCAAGCTCAATCGCGTTCAAATCTTTTCTATCGGCCTTCTCGCTTTTTTTAGCATGTACCTCTGCAATGCCCTAGAGTTTTGGGGCCTGCAATACCTCTCAGCCGCTAAAACCTGCTTCATCTACAGCTTATCCCCGTTCTTTGCTGCACTCTTCTCCTACCTCCATTTCAAAGAAAAGATGAACAGGCGTAAATGGCTCGGCCTCGGTATCGGCTTTCTAGGTTTTATCCCGGTCCTACTCACTCAGACCGGCTCAGAAGAGTTATTTAACGCCTTCAGTTTCTTCTCTTGGCCCTCCCTTGCAGTGATGGGCGCAGCGCTGTGTGCCGTGTACGGCTGGGTCCTCCTCCGCCTAATCGTAAAAGATCATGCCATTTCCCCCATCATGGCCAATGGCGCTAGTATGCTGTTTGGCGGCCTCCTGGCCTTTGGGCATTCCTTTCTTGTCGAAAGTTGGACACCCCTTCCTGTCCAATCCCAGAATTTTGCCCCCTTTCTCCAAGGTACCCTACTCATGACCTTCATTTCCAATATCGTATGCTACAATCTCTATGGAATGCTCCTCAAACGCTTTACAGCTACTTTTCTCTCCTTTATGGGTCTTCTCAGCCCCATTTTTGCTTCCCTAAACGGCCTTATTTTCCTCGGAGAACCCATTTCCTGGACTATCCTTCTTTCTACAGGGATCGTCTGCTTAGGCCTTTGGATCGTCTACCGCGCCGAGCTCAGCCAGGGGTATATTGTTTCCCCTCGCCACCCCCCTGTCGCTGAAAAAGTCTAATTATCCTTCGTCATCCTCTTGACTCTGAATTTGATAATGATTTCTTTAAAACATTTTAAAAAAGATGGCATAAAATATTAAGTCTCTATTAATCAGCAACTTAGATCACTAAGATTCAGCGCTTAAGCAATTAACACAAGCACTTAATTCCATTATATTTATAAACAGCCTCTTTAATATGTCTTAATTAATTTTTTAAAAAGTATTATTAATTAAATCGATTTATGTTATAATAAAGGAGAAGGAATGGAGGTTCTATGTTTGATTGGTTAAAAAAAGCAGCTGATAGTACGATGGATGCTGTTAGCAATGCTGGTAAAGCAGTTGGCAACGCCGCTCAACAAGCGGGGAATGCAATAGTTAGTGGGACTACACAAGCCGGTAATGCTGTAGTAGATGCTGGTAAGGCATATATTGATCTCAATAAGGAAGCGATTAATGGCATTCAAACCACGATGAAAAAAGTTGCAGACGTTACGGAAAATGCGCTTGAAACCATTGCCAATACTCCCAATAAAGTCGCGGATAGCGTTAACTCTAATCCAACTGTTAATACTGCAGAAACAATAGTTTCTAAAAAAGCCAACATCAACACTGCGAGAGAAGCTGCGAGAGAAGCCATAAATGCTAAAAAAGCCGAAATTGAAAGAATTAAACAAGCGGTAGAAGCAACATTAAACGCATCTAAAAAATAAGACTCTAACTCGCGCTTACATAATCCGCTACTTTTTAAGTAGCGGATTTTTTTTAAATTCTTCAATTTATCTATAAATATAAATTACTTAAAATCAGTGCCTTATTGTTTTTAAAAAAACAATATTAAATAATTAACTTATATGTTAAAATTTTAATTATAAAACATAAAATGGAGTAAATTTATGTCAGTAATAATGAGCTTTTTAAAAAACATAGTCAATCCCCAAAGTCAGCCAGTCCAAGATTTAGGGCAAGCGCTTAACAAACAATTCGGCCGTCTTATAACTCGAGAAGTTGCGTATACGAGGGGTTCAGAAAAGGTTTCTGAGACTAAAATTTTGTCGGAAATGGTTGAAGAAAAACTATCTATTAAAAGTCCTACAGCCGCTTTGAGCGAAAAACAACGGGACATTACGGAATGGAACAACAAATCAACAGACCCATCTTTTGCGCCGATGGCAAAACAACTTATTCCTTTTGTACAAGAACAAGCTGATCGTATTAATGAGCTCGTCCGATTTTCAAAAGACAACAAATCTTTGATTCAGCAAGTACAGCGTTTAAAACAAACTGATCAAAAACAATATTTTTCGGAATTAAACAAACTAGATCAACCTACCCGAATATTGATTGAGTCCTGTTTACTTGACTCGAATTCAAACAACAATAACAATAATGTAACTACTACAAGAATGAATGCCGTTTCGCAACATCAGTCTTCTGCAAAATCAAAAATAGAAGAATTGGCACAAAAGTTCAAAAACACCAAAATCTCTTCCAATGAAGTGAATTTGGCGTTAGGCACTTACGTGAACATTCCTGAGCACATTACATTTTCGATAGATCAAGAAAATGGCTCTTTATCTAATCTTATTACAACGATAATGAAAATCGTAAACAAATTAAACAATTCAGCCAATAAAACGGAAAGTCAAATCGCAATTGCTACAGAATGCTTAAGCAAGCTTAATATTCTTAAAAAACTGAATATATTTACACAAGAAAACGAAGAGTTAATTAATCAAGCAATTAATGAATTAAACTCTGATGATGCAGACCTTTCTAATATAGATACAAATGCTATCTTGTTAATTAGTCAATTATCCAAAGTTGTCACAGAAAGAAAAGAAGAAGATGTTGTCGAAGGCCGACAAGAGCGCAATGCTGCAACAAATCCTGTCAGCACAACAATTTTAGGCCAAATAAATCAAACTCGTAATGCTGATGCAATGCAAGCAGAGCGAGTATTTGATTCGATAACGGAGCTATAATAATTTTACGCATTCCGGAAGGAAGTTTGCCTCAAGGGAAACCTTGGGGCTTTTTTTTAGCAAAAAAAAGCCTCAGTAGGGTTACTACTGAGGCGAAGAAAAAGCTTGGCGGCGACCTACTCTCCCACACTCTTGTGTGCAGTACCATCGGCGATGAAGGGCTTGACTTCTGAGTTCGGAATGGGATCAGGTATTTCCCCTTCTCTATTGCCACCAAGACAAAAGTCGTAATTAGAGTCATACTTCACTTATTGAAAATTGACGCTTGAGAATTAAGTTTCATTCGCTATGCGTCGATGACTTAGTCCTTAAGTTAATGATCTTCTGCCATCGAAGAAAAAAAAGGTGGTCAAGCCAATGGACCGATTAGTATTGGTTAGCTCAACACATTACTGCGCTTACACACCCAACCTATCAACCATGTAGTCTTCATGGGGTCTCATTGGGATACCTTATCTTGAGGGAGGCTTGGCGTTTAGATGCTTTCAACGCTTATCCTTTCCGAACATAGCTACCCGGCTATGCTCTTGGCAGAACAACCGGAACACCATTGGTTCGTCCACTTCGGTCCTCTCGTACTAGAAGCAGCTCCTCTCAAGTATCCTACGCCCACAACAGATAGGGACCAAACTGTCTCACGACGTTTTGAACCCAACTCGCGTACCGCTTTAATTGGCGAACAGCCAAACCCTTGGGACCTTCTCCAGCCCCAGGATGCGATGAGTCGACATCGAGGTGCCAAACCGCCACGTCGATATGAACTCTTGGTGGCGATAAGCCTGTTATCCCCGGAGTACCTTTTATCCGTTGAGCGACGGCGATTCCACTTTCCACCGCCGGATCACTAAGCCCTACTTTCGTATCTGCTCGACTTGTTGGTCTCGCAGTTAACTTGCCTTATACCTTTACGCTCTACTCGTGATTGCCAACCACGATGAGGCAAGCTTTGGACTCCTCCGTTACTCTTTAGGAGGATACCGCCCCAGTCAAAACTGCCCGTCTGACAATGTCCGATCTCCCAGATTCATGGGATGATCGTTAGATTCCCGACTTGTCAAGACCGGTATTTCAACGGTGACTCCACCACCCCTAACGACGCGGCTTCAAAGTCTCCCGGTTATCCTACACATGACAAGTCAAGAGCCAATATCAGAGTACAGTAAAGGTTCACGGGGTCTTTCCGTCTTATTGCGGGTAAACAGCATCTTCACTGCTACTACAATTTCACCGAGTCTCTCGTTGAGACAGTGCCCAGATCGTTATACCATTCGTGCAGGTCGGAACTTACCCGACAAGGAATTTCGCTACCTTAGGACCGTTATAGTTACGGCCGCCATTCACCAGGGCTTAAATTCAATGCTTCGCCTTGCGGCTAACATCTCCTTTTGACCTTTTGGCATTGGGCAGGCATCACACCATATACTTCGACTTAGACGTCTTTGCATAGTGCTGTGTTTTTGTTAAACAGTCGCCTGGGCCATTTCTCTGCGGCCGCCTGATCGCTTCATAGCAGCAAGTGCTAATCACAGCCTGCGGCTCCCCTTCTCCCGAAGTTACGGGGATAATTTGCCGAGTTCCTTAACGAGAGTTCTCTCGCGCGCCTGAGAATATTCTTCCCACCCACCTGTGTCGGTTTTGGTACGGTCGCCATCAACGACTAGAGTTTATTTCTTGGAAGCTTCGCGCTACGCCATCGGTTCCTCCGAAGATTCCCCTTGGTCACTACCTGGCTTTACGCTGACGGATTTGCCTACCAGCCTGCCTCATAGCGCCACGGACACTTCCAATCGTCCGCGCGCTTAACTTACTTCGTCAACCCTTCGTCATAGTTTTAGGCGGCGCAGGAATATTTAACCTGCTTTCCATCACCTACGCTTTTCAGCCTCGGCTTAGGGACCGGCTAACCCAGGGAAGACGAGCTTTACCCTGGAAACCTTAGGTTTTCGGCGAGGAGGATTTTCACCCCCTTTATCGTTTACTCATGCCATGCATTCTCACTAGTATGCGCTCCAGCGCTCCTTACGGTACACCTTCGACGCACATACTACGCTCTCCTACCGCTTATATCTTACGATATAAACCCGTGATTTCGGCTCTATGCTTTAGTCCCGGATATTATCGGCGCAAAGTCTCTCGATTGGTGAGCTGTTACGCACTCTTTAAATGATGGCTGCCTCTAAGCCAACATCCCAACTGTCTTTGAAACTTCACTTCCTTACTCACTTAGCATAGAATTTGGGGCCTTAATCGACGATCTGGGCTGTTCCCCTTTTGACTATGAAGCTTATCCCCCACTGTCTATCTCCCGGACTACTCTTCAGTATTCGGAGTTTGGTTTCCTTTGGTAGGCCGGTAGGCCCCCGCGTGAATCCAGTGCTCTACCCCTGAGAAGATTTTGTCCGAGGCTAACCCTAAAGTTATTTCGAAGAGAACAAGATATCTCCAAGTTTGATTGGCCTTTCACCCCTATCCACAACTCATCCAAAACTTTTTCAACAGTTACTAGTTCGGTCCTCCACAAGGTGTTACCCCTGCTTCAACCTGGTCATGGATAGATCACTTGGTTTCGTGTCTACGCCATATGACTAAACGCGCTTTTAACACTCGCTTTCGCTTCGGCTCCGGAACGTATGTCCCTTAACCTTGCCATATAACGTAACTCGCTGGCTCATCATGCAAAAGGCACGCCGTCAGCCATTCCCCTAAAAGGGACATAGGCCTTCGACCGTTTGTAAGCTGCTGGTTTCAGGTTCTATTTCACTCCCCTAACAGGGGTTCTTTTCACCTTTCCCTCACGGTACTGGTTCACTATCGGTCATCAACGAGTATTTAGCCTTGGAGGGTGGTCCCCCCAGATTCAGACCGGGTTTCACGTGTCCGGCCCTACTCAGGTGCCAATCTTGCTAACGTTCTTCTTTTCGCCTACGGGGCTATCACCCTGTATCGCCCAACTTTCCAGAAGTGTTCGGCTAGAGTTTCGCTGATCTTTATGACTGGTCCTACAACCCCGAAGTAATAGAATTTCGGTTTGGGCTCTTCCCACTTCGCTCGCCGCTACTATGGGAATCTCTTTTGATTTCTTTTCCTCTGCCTACTTAGATGTTTCAGTTCAGCAGGTCTCGCTTCTCTAACCTATGTATTCAGTTAAGGATAATGGGATATTACTCCCACTGGGTTTCCCCATTCGGATATCTCCGGGTCAATGCTTTTTTCCAGCTCACCGAAGCTTTTCGCAGGTATACGCGTCCTTCATCGCCTGTTGATGCCAAGGCATCCACCAGCAGCCCTTAATAGCTTGACCACAAAATTTTTATCAAGCTTTCTGTAAGTCTTGAGCTAATTCTATTCAAGCATTGATTTGCTTATGAATCGATTTTTCGTCAATGTACTTTATTTTAATTACTTGATTGATTACTTTTCAAGATAACATCATTTTACTTCAAGCGTCTACAATATTGTGCGGTTACCAAGATTTGAACTTGGGACCTCTACATTATCAGTGTAGCGCTCTAACCAACTGAGCTATAACCGCTTTATAATTATTGGAGGCTAGGAGATTCGAACTCCTGACCTTCTGAATGCAAATCAGATGCTCTACCAACTGAGCTAAACTCCCTGATACAAGCAATTCATGCTTTTAACAGCATGAAGAGAAGAGCAATGTGCAGCATAATAAAGCTTGCCTCAACCTAAGATGACTGCTATGAGTAGTCATCTTGTCCTTTAAAGGAGGTGATCCAGCCCCACCTTCCGGTAGGGCTACCTTGTTACGACTTCATCCCAGTCATCAGCCTCACCTTAGGCGCCTCTCCCCTTGCGGTTGAGTCAGCGACTTCGGGTAAAACCAACTCCCATGATGTGACGGGCGGTGTGTACAAGACCCGGGAACGTATTCACGGCGTTGTTGCTGACACGCCATTACTAGCAATTCCAACTTCATGTAGTCGAGTTGCAGACTACAATCTGAACTGGGATCGGCTTTAGGGATTTGCTCCACCTCGCGGTCTTCGCTGCCTTCTGTACCGACCATTGTAGCACGTGTGTAGCCCCAGACATAAGGGCCATGCGGACTTGACGTCATCCTCACCTTCCTCCTGGTTAACCCAGGCAGTCTCATTAGAGTTCCCACCTTAAATGTTGGCAACTAATGATAAGGGTTGCGCTCGTTGCGGGACTTAACCCAACACCTCACGGCACGAGCTGACGACAGCCATGCAGCACCTGTGCAGCGGTCCCGAAGGAAGATACCATCTCTGGTATCTGTCCACTGCATGTCAAGCCTGGGTAAGGTTCTTCGCGTTGCATCGAATTAAACCACATGCTCCACTGCTTGTGCGGGTCCCCGTCAATTCTTTTGAGTTTCACCCTTGCGAGCGTACTCCCCAGGCGGTATACTTAACGCGTTAGCTACGGCACAACCAGGGTTGAGTCCAGCTACACCAAGTATACATCGTTTACGGCAAGGACTACCAGGGTATCTAATCCTGTTTGCTCCCCTTGCTTTCGCGCCTCAGCGTCAGGAATAAGCTAGAAAACCGCCTTCGCCACCGGTGTTCTTCCACATATCTACGCATTTCACCGCTACATGTGGAATTCCGTTTTCTCCGCCTATCCTCTAGAAATGTAGTTTCAAATGCAGTTCCGAGGTTGAGCCCCGGGATTTCACATCTGACTTATCATCTCCGCCTACGCGCCCTTTACGCCCAATAAATCCGATTAATGCTTGCACCCTCCGTATTACCGCAGCTGCTGGCACGGAGTTAGCCGGTGCTTCTTTACCTGGTACCCTCAAATTAGCTGGTTATTAGCCACTTCTCTTGTTCCCAAGCGAAAGAGCTTTACGACCCGAAGGCCTTCATCGCTCACACGGCGTCGCATCGTCAGGCTTTCGCCCATTGCGAATGATTCTCGACTGCAGCCTCCCGTAGGAGTCTGGGCAGTTCTCAGTCCCAGTGTTGGCGGTCAATCTCTCAATCCGCCTAGACGTCTTAGCCTTGGTGAGCCTTTACCTCACCAACTAGCTGATATCCCATGGGCCCCTCTCTAACCGCGAGGTCTTGCGATCCCCCACTTTAATGAGATCAAGATGTCCTTCAGCCACCACATTCGGTATTAGCGGCCGTTTCCAACCGTTATTCCCAGGTTAAAGGCAGGTTACCCATGTATTACTAACCCTTCCGCCACTAAGTACGCAGGTTGCCCTACTACTTCGTTCGACTTGCATGCCTCATCCACGCCGTCAGCATTCAATCTGAACCAAGATCAAATTCTCAAAAAAAAATTCTTTGAAAATTTGCCTTATAAAAAACATATTCAAAAAAATTTACAGGCAAATAAGTTAAGTTTTAAACATACTTCTCACAGTTTGTTTTTTGGATTTTACGCGACATCTTTTTTGCCAGGATTCGTCTGCTCGATCTCGCTAACTTTATTCAAGTTAGCTACGCTCTCCGCATCCAAACCTGACAAGAAAAATCTTGTCGAAAAAATCACAAAATCAAACCGATCGCAGTATTACTCACTTATCCGCACAAGCTTTACTTGCTTGCACTTCACTTCACTTCTGATGTTAAGAGAATCTTTAGAGGGCGTATTGAAAATTGGGCTCTATATCTTCGGATGCTTTTCGCGATCTTTTATGTCATCCTTCTCGCCCATATGCGCTTCGCATATGGCCTTCGTCGGACGATCGACCTTTGGTCTCATAAAATCTCATCGAAATGCATCACGAATCTTTAGTCGCCAAATTTTAATACACCCTCTTAGGAGCATCTCTGCCCCTCGAGCTGATCAAGTCAACTCTATTCCTTTTGCATTATCGTTCAGATATCCTTAAAAGGAAGTAAACAACATACATAAACTTAAGAATTTTCGGCAAACACTTTTGAAAAAAAACTGAGATTTACGAGAGGAAAAATCGCAATTTAGCGGATCATTTTTTCCCAAGACCCATAGCGTTCGCGGATCGGTCCTTTAGGAAAAGACAATCCAATGATCGCAAGTCCGATAACGATGTTATTGATCAGGCTGATCGTATCGACTTGCGGAGCAAACCAAGGGGCAATAATGAGGCCAATTCCGAGCAAAATATTGAGAAAGCGAAGTGCTCGAAAGGCTTCAGACAGAGCAATGGCTGAAAAAGTAATTACTAATGGACCTTCAATATAATTGCTGGCCGCTAAGACGCTGTGACTATGAAGAATCGATGGACTAAACATCAGACAGACGCCAAGCGCAATGGAAAGGGCTAAGTTCCACGGCAGATTAAATCCCCAAGCCTGTTCCCGTGGAGCCCGTCCCCGCGCTTTGAGTGGCGTCAAAGTACATTCTTCCGGGCTGCCTTTCCAAAACACACGCCAGAAGGGATCTTTGCGTTTGTAAGTGCGATATAGCAACTGCAGGACAGCGACGAGTTCGGGGGCTGCTAGCAGAATCATAAACAACATGACAATCCCTACACCCAAACACCATGAGCACCAAGCCCCTACCGCGACGGGTTGTAAAATGATTAATACAATGCTTGCCACACTCACGGGAACGACTAAAATACCGTAACCGACCACCAGCCAAGGCATTTCCGCCCAACGACGCGCGCTACCTTGCCAGCCCAGCAAAAATTCCAGAGTGTAACCTAAAGCCCCAAGACCTGCGTCAGCGACAGGAAAATCTTGAGAAATTTTTGAAGTGATGACGCGGAGCGTACCATCGGTAAAAAACGGATCGGTCATATGGTGAATGTAGCCGAGTTGATAGACGGCCATATACCGTGAAAAGAACCAACAAATAATCGCCAGAAAAACGGTTAAAATGCGCGGGATCCATCCCGATGGGTTAAACGACCAGCCTTCGGGACAACAGGGCATAAGATTCCAGTCTTTTTTCTGCGTGATCTGAAAGGCTAGAATGATGGCTAACGCCCCAACAATTGTATTGTTGAGGTACATCACTGCGCTTTTTTCCCAGAAAATCAAAGGAGCTGCTTGAAGCCATAAGCCAATACCCCCAATGGCCCAACCTGACCACATTCGTTCAGGTGCGAGCGAAATCCCCCCAAATACAATCAGTAATAGTCCCGACAGAATATCACTGAAAATCATTCCACTAGAGCTGTCTCCAAATGTAAGCGGCATACCGATGAGCCACAAACCTAAAGCTACACTTAAAAGAGCGAGACGATTTTTCTTAAAATTCACGGGATCCTCATTTGGCTTAGGCCATGGGGGGGTTTGAGTTTATTTTCATCATACCACATCAAAGGATCGCGTTTGAGTTCTTCGACCCATTTCGGAATGACTTTGTCGACCCGATATTTTGGCTGCCAACCCAGCACTCTTTTCGCACGGCTGATATCGAGTTCGTAGTGGTCATCGGCGATATCGATCATCCAGGGTTTGATAAAACTCGGCTTCATAAACGGTAAATGTTCTTGAAACCATGCCCCCACTTTTGCGATCGGTTTAGGGATGCTCCAAGTTTTCCATTCTTTTCCATGAAGTAGCTGTTGCATTTGACGCTGCAGCTGATCATAGCTAAAGGTGACGTCTTCCCCAATCAACAAAGTCAACTCAGGTGGCAAAACTTTGCGTTTTTCCACACATAGGGCAATTGCGTCGATCAAATCTTCCATGTGGACAAAAGCGGCACCATGCGTCACATCGCCAGCGAAAACGTGGGATTCGAGTTGATTTTCGAAAATGCGCTGCATCTGATTGGAGAGAGGGATAGAATGGCAATGATCGTCGTAAACGCCCGCAATCCGTAAATTCACTGCGGATATTTTACCTCTTTCTTTGTGGATCACAGCCTCTGTCTTGACCTTCGATAGGGGATAATCCCAATTAGGAACAACTGGGCTATCTTCGTTGATTTTAACACCGGGCTCTGTTGGCTTATGCACGAGCATGGTCGAGGAAAAAATAAACTGATCGACATCGAAACTCTGTAAATGTTTGAGAAGTCTTTCAGTACCATGAACGGTAATTCTGTCGTAATTTGAGCTGTGTTGAGATGAAAAGCTATAGTAAGCGGCCAAATGGATCACCGAAGCGATCTTGTTGCCGTAGTTTTGTCTCAAGCGATCTAACCCTTCTTTTACGCTCTCATCCGTGGCAATATCAACGGCGACAAATTCTACACCTGGCAGAGTTCCAGCCAAATACACGTCGAATCCGACGATTTGGTACTTTCCTGAAAATCTTTCCGCTGATTTAAATCCGATTCTTCCACTTGCACCCGTAATTAAAATGACTTCTTTGCCCGCCATATCTTCTCCTGCTCTATACCCAACGTGATTCAAAAATTGGTATTTCGGCTGCGCCAAAGCCTCGGTGAACCGCGAGAACTTTCGCGTCAGCCCAAATCCGATTTTTGAATCGCGTTGGGTATAATTTTCACTTTATATCATTTGACAAATTTTGCAAGATCTCAGAAAAAGAAAAGAACTGATAAGGGAGTATTTATGCGCAAATTCTGCTTAGGAGCAATGGGAATAGCAACGTGCGTCGCACTGCCGCTTTGCGCTGATTGTTTTTGCGAAGCTGACGACGCCTACATTGCAGGAAAGGATTTTCCTTTTCCACCTGATGAATCAGTTTTGCCGCAAAATACACCCGAAGAAGAGGATGATGATTACGATTATCCCTATCAAAACCGACCTAGAAATCAACAAAAACCGGGCGCTAATCCCAATAGGCCAAACTCAGGAAAAGATATCTTTCCGCCGGAAGAAGAGAGAAGAATCTCACCTGAGGTCAACTCAAATCGTCCCAACGCCGGTAAAGATATCTTTCCACCTGAAGAAGATTAATAACCCTGTTGGGTTAATGAATTAAGATTACGGTTTCGAGTCCCATTACAAATAATCCAAAAGCAAACAGGGAAACAAGCAGCCCCCTGCCTGAGATAGATTCTCCAGGAAGTCGAGCTACTGCCATGCTACGGTATTTCCACGCCAACACAATGGGTAATAATCCATTCAAAAAAGCCTCGCCGAATCCGCCGGCAACGCCCAGTGCTTTTTCAAAAATCGTCGGATCTAAAAATGCGCAAAGCGCCGGTGGCATAAACGTGAGCATGACGAGCAACGAGCGTTTTTTTCCTTTGAATTTCAAACCATCATTTAAAAAGTCTACCACCGAAAATGCCACACCTAAAAATGATGTGACAAGCGCGAAAAAGGCAAAGCCTTGCCCGATGGCAAATAAAGAACTTTTTCCCGTTAAACTTTGCAGCGCAGCAGTCACCGGCATACCCGCTTCTTGAGCCTTTAAAATCGCCTCTGGCGATAAAGAACCCAGGATCAACCACTGCCAAACGACAAACACGATTAACGCAATCCCCGTTCCGAGCAGAATCGAAAGTTTAAGACTTTTGCGATCCCGCCCTAAATAGGTGCAAAGCGAGGGCACGACATTGTGGAAGCCAAATGCGGAAAATAACACCGGCAATGCCAGCCATAACTTTGACCACTTGTTATCAAAGAGTTTTGCAATGGCTACTTCTGATGAGCCGGTTGAGACAAGCGCCACATATGCCCCAATCATCGCCACCGACAAAATCAAATTCACCCGATCGATCGCTTTTGCACCCACCCACACAATGCCGCCGAACAGCACACCGAACAGCACAAGTGTCGTATTGGCACCCAAATCAACGCCTAGTCCTGTCTTGAGTAAAAAACCGAGCAGCGGCGCTCCGCCGGCAATGTAAGCGATGAGTAAGCAATAATACAAAAAGAGAAACATGCCACCGGCTGCAGCTTTTCCTTTTCTACCCAAATAGTGGCCGGCCATCGTGAAAATATTCGCCCCGGACGGCAGCGATAAAGCCACCTCAACATAGAGCAACCCCGTCAGCAGCATGAAGATCCAAACGCCAACGGTAGCGCTCAAGGCCGGGAAAAAACCCGCTTCTGACGTGACAAGCGGAATGCCGAGCATTCCCGCGCCAATAGTGGTACCGGCGATTAAACTGGTCCCACTGATCACTTTTTTTAAAGAAATTTTTCGCTCTTCTACAACATCGAGTTCCATAATTGATCTCTCATTAATTTTTTTTGTTCATTCGAATAAATTTGAGAAAAATACGTATGATTAGCCCCTGGAGAGGCTATGATGAGAGTGCGAAGAGTGTGAGAAAAAAATGACTCTAAACATCCCTTCATTGTACTCAATTCCTCTGAATGAAGTCAATGTTGCCGTCTAAAAGTGTTGCGTTTTCTACTCTAACCGATTATTTCAAATAATATGTGGAAAGTATTTGCCTACAGCTTGATGTTGCTTCTGGGGATCGTCGTGTCACAAGTGATCGATCTGACCCATGCGCGTCCTGTCCTCAATTT
Source organism: uncultured Verrucomicrobiae bacterium (assembly GCA_963839895.1). Lineage (GTDB taxonomy): Bacteria > Chlamydiota > Chlamydiia > Chlamydiales > Rhabdochlamydiaceae > CAJCIW01. Next base: position 236,165 of record CAWIWQ010000001.1, on the reverse strand, counting down.
TGTCACAATCATCGCCCTAGCCTATATCATGATTGAGGTCGGTTTAGAATTTGTTCTCGATAAAAAAAATCTTAGAAGCTACGGCAAAGATTATCTGATTGCGATGACGGCAGCAGGATTACCCTGGATTTTTTGCAGTCTATACTTTTGGGCATTCTTTGAGATTGATCTGAGCCATGCGGCCCTTGTCGGACGCTTTGCCGCTCCTACTTCGGCAGGTGTATTATTCACTATGCTAGCAGCCGCCGGCTTGGCCTCGACTTGGGTCTTCAAAAAAGCGCGGATTTTAGCGATTTTCGATGACCTTGATACGGTCTTGCTGATTGTTCCACTGCAAATGATCCATTTGGGATTTGATGTCCGCGCGATTTTTTTGCTATTGCTTATCCTCATTTTACTTTTCATTGGTTACCGATTTTTGCATACGTGGAAAATTCCTACCTCGCGCATATGGCTTCTTATCTATGCGCTTGTGCTGACTGTAGCAATTAAAGGTTTTGAAGCGACAACTTTGATCAATATTGAGATCCTTCTCCCTGCTTTTATCTTAGGGTGTGTAATAGTAAACCCGCACGATCCGAAGAAACCTTACTTGCATCGTCATGAACATGACTTTATCGAACCTGAAAATCCCTTTGATCGACGCTTCGACAATGTGCTCAAATTTAGCTACATGGCGCTCGTCGGCTGCTCCCTGCCAAAAATTGTGCTCGGCCACATGACACTAGGTTTTCTGGCATTACATGTCCTCGCCCTGACTGTATTGTCAAATCTTGGAAAGCTTTATCCGATGTTTTGCTACAAAAATGAAGTTTCCCTTCGCGAACGTAGCGCGCTGAGTATAGCGATGTGGCCGCGCGGCGAGGTTGGTGCCGGTATTATTATCATTTCGATGCATTATGGCGTCCCTTCGCTCGTACTTCAATTGGCACAGCTCAGTTTAGCACTCAACCTCGTCTTGACAGGAGGGTTTATCTACTTGGTGATCTATCTTCTAAACCATCGACGCGGCCATTTATCCTAAAAGCATATATTTTTTTAGTCGAACATGAGCTTGCTCGAAAAAGAATCAGCGCAGAGAGAAGAAGAGAACGCTGAGACGAAGAGGGAAGAAAATATTTTTTTCCTCTCCTAAACTCTGCGCCTCGTTTTTAGCTCTGCGTATACTTTTGTGCCCAGCGCGCCCTGATTTTTTCTCTGTGGTCTCCTATCTCTGTGGTAAAAAAATTAATCCCCACAGAGATAAGAACCACAGAGAGATTTTCAACTCTGGACAAATCGTAAAAGCTCATTGTAATCGATTTTGCCGGTGTAGAGGGCCATGCCGAGTACACTGCTGATGCCGGCTTGTTCGAGGGTGGCAATTTCTTTGAGACTGGAAATCCCGCCCGCTGCGATGAGTGGAAGATCGGTCAATTGTTTCAAAGCAAACAGTCGTGTAAAATCGGGGCCTTGCATCAGGCCTTCTTTTTCCACTTGGGTGAATAAAAACTCGCTGCAATACGATTCGAAGCGTGCGATAGCATCGATTGTTTTTAAGGCTGTGCTCACTGTCCATCCGCGAATCACAATCTCATCGCCCTTGGAATCCAACGCGATAATGATTTTTTCCCGTCCTATCAAGGCACATAGCTGCTGCATGAATTCTGTATCAAAAGCACGGCTGCCGATGATGATTTTTGTCGCTCCGGCTTGGATATATTCGTGAGCGCGCTCTAAGCTGCGTATTCCGCCTCCAACGCGAATGGGATATTCGCGTGCAAGCGCTTTAATCAACTCGCGGTTGTCACCCTTTCCAAACGCGGCATCGAGATCAATCACATTGATCGGGCCGATCTTGGATAATTTTACAGCTAGAGATTGCACATCTTCGATTTCTAATTTCAAATTCTCGAGCTTTCCGTTAACGAGCTGGACAGCTTTACCTTTGATTAAATCAATACTTGGATAAATCATTGTCTTAGAGTCCTTCTTTGATTTTTTTAGTTCGGGGGTCAGATTTCTTTTCCGTCAGGATCGATTATTTTGACTTCATTCGACTTAATCAAGTCGTGTGAAGTCAAAATAATCGATCTTGGCGCAAAATAAACTGTCCCGCAAATTAAAAAAATCAAAGACGGACTCTTACCTTAATTTGCGTTTTGGCTAATTGTTCTTTGAGCTTTGAAATGCAGCATCCATCGAAATGAAACAGCGAAGCGGCCAAAGCAGCATCGGCCTGGCCAATTGCAAAGACATCCCGGATATCTTCCCAACATCCCACTCCGCCTGAGGCGATGATCGGGATTTCTAGCACTTGATTGAGCGCCTGAATGAGCTGCAAATCATAACCCTGCTTTGTTCCATCGCGATCGATCGAAGTGGCTAATATTTCTCCCGCCCCGAGTTCTTGCACGCGTTTTGCCCAAGCAATTGCGTCTTTCCCGGTGGGTGTTCTACCGCCATGAGAAAATACTTCCCAACCTTGCGTGCCTCTTTTGACATCGATGGCGACAACCAGCGCTTGCGAGCCAAAGGCCTGCGCTGCTTCAGCAATTAACTCGGGACGATTAAGCGCTGCTGTATTGATCGCGATTTTATCTGCACCGGCATTCATTAGCCGACGGATGTCATCGAGCGTGCGAATGCCCCCGCCTACGGTAAACGGGATCGAAAGATTTTTGGCGATTTGCTCGACTACATCGATAAATGTCTGCCGTTTTTCTACAGACGCAGTGATGTCGAGTAGCACCAATTCATCGGCTCCTTCTTCTTCGTAACAGCGCGCAAGTTCCACAGGATCACCAGCGTCTTTAAGCGACACAAAACATGTTCCCTTAACTACACGCCCCTCTTTCACATCAAGACACGGAACAATACGTTTAGTTAGCATGGTTTCCCCCTCACAAAACACTCGAGAAATTCTCTTCCCGCTTGTCCCGATTTTTCTGGGTGGAATTGCACGGCCCAAAGATTCTCATCCTGAATGATGGCCGCAAATTCTTCATCATATACGGTCGTCGCGCTGATCATCTTTTGATTTTCGGGAACACAGTAAAAACTATGCGCAAAATAATAAAATGGGGCCGACACTTTGCCAATCGCTTGATTCCAACCCATGTGCGGTGTTTTTTTGCCTGGACGAAAGCGCTTCACCTGACCTTTCAAGACGGCAAGACCTGGGGTACCAGGTGCCTCATCGCTCCCTTCAAACAGCAATTGCATGCCGACGCAAATCCCCAAAAAGGGTTTGGTACGGGCGATGTCTCGAATAAAAGCAAATAGCCCTTTTTCTTTGAGCTTAGCGACACAGGAGCCAAAATGCCCTTGGCCAGGGAAAATCACTTTGTCAGCCTTAGCGATGATCTCTTTATCACACGTAATCACCGACTCTACCCCCAGCCGATCGAGCGCATTCTTCACAGATTGAAGATTGCCCCCTCCAAAATCGATAATCGCGATCATAGTACTCCTTTTGTACTTGGGATGATTCCTTTCATGGCTTTATCTTTGCTGCAAGCCATGCGCAGCGCTTTGCCAAACGCTTTAAAACAGCATTCAATCTTGTGGTGCGGATCTTTGCCCTTGAGGAGTTCCAAGTGGAGATTGAGTCTAGACCCACTGACAAAGCCCGCAAAAAAATTCGGCAAATTAACCGTCTCAAAATCGCCCACCTTGCGAAAGGCGATTTTCATTTGGTATTCCAGCCAAGGGCGTCCTCCAAAATCGACCGCACAAAGACTGAGCGACTCGTCCATCGGAAAGACGAAATACCCCGTACGGTTGATCCCTTTTTTGTCGCCGAGCGCTTTGGCAAAGGCCTCGCCTAAGGCGATGCCTACATCTTCCACCGTGTGGTGCTGATCGATGTGCAAATCGCCTATTGCGCGTAGCTCTAAATCGAAACCGCCGTGCTTGGCAAAGGTTTGTAACATGTGGTCGAAAAAGCCGATCCCTGTTTGAATCTCAGACATCCCTTTTCCATCGAGATTAAGCTTCAGTTCGATCTGCGTTTCTTTCGTATTACGCGTTAGAGTTATTACTCTTTTGGACATAAAACCTCCTCTAGATCCTCAATCCGCTGTAGCACGATGGGAACTTCAAATTGCTGATGAGAACTTCCCGGAGCCATCACGCCGATAAACTCGATATTCGAGCGTTTGGCCGCCTCAGCATCATCGCAAGTATCGCCGACGTAAATCGCGGTCTTAACGTTAAGCCGTTTTAAGACTAAAAAAATCCCTTCCGGATCGGGTTTTCGTTTGCTCACATCGTCATCCGTGATCACCACTTCAAAAAAAGCAGCTGTGTTGAAGCGCCGCAAAGCTTCGAGCGCATCTCGTTTTGGCCGACCTGTAAAAATCCCTAAACGATAGTTTTGCGCTAGACGTGAAAGGATGGATTCATCGAGCAACCAACGTTCTTTACATTTTAAATCCCTATAAAAATCATCAAAAGTTTCGATAATTGTTTGAGGAGCGATCGATACTCCAAATGAGTTGAGAATTTGCGCTGTGCAATCGTAGTCGTTATTACAACCCCCTTGGCTTTTAAATTCTTCAATGGCATTACGATCGATGACTTGGCCCGCGAGATTAAAAACAGTTTTTATGATGCACTCGCGATACGATTCACTCTCGTCGATGAGGACCCCATCCATGTCGAAAATCAGCGCTGGTTTAGTGGCATAGGGCTCAAGGGTCATAACCACACGCCGCATTTGCTCCTGTGTTCCGATCGAGATGCGCAAAAATCCTTTTAGACACTTTTCTTGTCGCAGACGCACGAGAATGCCTTGACTCTTTAAATTCTCTACTACCTGCTCAGCGCAATCACCAAAATCCACGAGGACAAAATTGGCCTCACTTGGGATGACTCTAAAGCCCAAGCGTCGCATCGCACCGCAAAACTTCTCACGCTGCTCAAGAACTTCATCGACGTATGCTTCGACATAGCTGCGATCCTCGATTGCTGCCGTGGCTGCCACCATCGCAGCGCGATCGACGCTATATGCCGGCGCGACGATCTTGGCGACATCAGCGATGTTTTCTTCCGAAGAAATCAGCGTACCGATTCTGAATCCCGCTAAGCCAAACGCTTTCGAGAAAGTACGGGTGATGAATACATTGGGGTATTCAAATGCCAATTTCAAATAATCGGTTTTGGCAAAGTCGACATAGGCTTCATCAATCAGCACGACCATCGAGGGATTGCTCTCGATGATGCGGCGTAAGTTCTTTTCTGAGATCAACGTGCCCGTCGGATTATTGGGACAGGCGAGCGCTATCAACCGAGTCTTAGGAGTAATCGCTTTCAACACAGTTTCAATGGGAAACGAAAAATCATCGGGATAATCGACCCATACAATTTTTGCATCGACGAGCTGTGCGAAGAGCTCGTAGAGCGAATAGCTAGGCATCAGTAACACGACCTCGTCGCCCTTATCGACATATGTCTCATAGAGAGCTTTAATCGCTTCATCGATGCCATTGGTGGGAAGAACCGCCTTGGGCGAGACCTTCAAAAAGGATGCGAGAGTTTGCGTAAAAATTTCATATTCGGGATAACACGTGCATTCTTCTGCGGTGATATTTTTTAACGCCTCAATGACCTTAGGTGAAGCGCCTCGGACATTTTCATTAAAATCCAGGCGCACAAATTCCATCCGTCCTTCACCGGGACTAACATAGGCGCTCATTTTTTTAACCGCTTCTTTAGGTTTCATTGCATCCTCACTTTAATTGATTGTGCGTGTCCGGTTAACCCTTCCGCTTCCGCGAGAGCGACCACACTGTTTGAAATCTGTTTCAACCCCGCTTTGGACAAACGCTGTACCGTCGGGGTTTTTATAAAGTCGCGAACGCTGAGTCCCGATTGCGCACTGGCAAAGCCACCTGTGGGCAAAACGTGATTGGGTCCACTGGCATAATCTCCTGCCGCTTCTGGAGAATATTCTCCTAAAAAGACCGAGCCGGCATTTTCAACACCTGCAAGTAGCAAAGGATCATCGCAAAATAGCACCACGTGTTCTGGCGCAAAAAAATTGCTGATCTCTATCGCCTCTTCCAAAGACTCGACTAAAATGATCGCCCCATTTTGCTCTAGCGAAGCCTGCGCCGTTTGCCGCGTGGGCAACGTCTGTAATTGACGCGAAAGCTCCACACGCACCTCTTCAGCGAGCGCAAGCGATGGGGTGATCAGCAGCGCCATCGAGGCCACATCATGCTCAGCTTGCGCGAGCAGATCAGCCGCGATATAAACCGGATTGGCCCCTTGATCGGCGATCACGACAATTTCACTGGGCCCTGCGATAAAATCGATTCCGACTTCTCCATAAACTAGCTTTTTTGCGGCCGCCACATACAAGCTGCCGGGACCGACAATTTTATCGACCTTAGGAATACTCTCGGTACCGTAAGCCATCGCAGCGATGGCACCTGCGCCACCAACCTCGTAAATTTGATCGACACCGGCTATCTCGCAGGCAACTAAAATTTCAGGCGTTGCTTTCGGTGTACAGACGATGACCTCTTTCACGCCCGCCACTTTCGCCGGAAGTACTGTCATCAAAATGGTCGAGACGAGCGGATAACGACCTCCCGGAATGTAACACCCCACCCTGCCAAGTGGCCGGACAAGTTGACCCGCTTCAATCCCCGGTTGAATTTCGCACCACCATTCTTTAGGCATCTGCTGGGTGTGGAATTTGATGATATTTTCTTTGGCAAGCTGCAAAGCTTCGCGCAAAGCTTGCGATGGCCTCGCACTCTTCCGTCGCTGCTGGCTAACGCGAATCTCGCTCAGCTCAAGCGCATCGAATTTACGGGCAAATTGCTTGAGCGCAGCATCTCCCTGTTGTTTCACTTCGGCCACGATGGGACGAATCTGCTGGATGACGGATTCAAAATCATTGCTACGCCGACCTTTTAGAGCCTCCAAACTCTTACGATCTGAACTGTTAATTGTTTTCACGATTTCTCCTCCTCAATTCACTCTCGATCTCGCTGAGCGAGATCCCATATTTGCGCAGCAGGACAAGCATGTGATAAAATAGATCGCAAGCTTCATACACAAGCGCAGGCTTATCCCCTTTAAAGGCCGCTTCCAACACTTCGAACATCTCTTCGCTCACCTTGCGCAAAATAAGACCCTCAACACTGAGCAATCGACAGGTATACGAATCGCTCTTGAGCTCTTGCTGACGCTTAGCAATGACAGCTTCTAATTCATTAAAAAAAGAATTCATGTTTTCCTCTCAAGGTACGATTTGTTCAATGTTTGTGAGTAAAATCCCCGTCGCGCCCAACTTTTTAAGCTTGACGACCACCTCGCTGATTTGCCGGCTGCTGACGACCACTTGGATCGCGCACAGATCGCTTTGTCCTAAAATCGACATCACAGTGGGGCCGCTTAGGCCCGGCACAATTGTCGAAAGCGCGTCTAAACTTGCTTTCGGAATATTCGCGATTAAAAATTTCTGCTCGTGAGCTAGCAGCACAGACTGCAATGCCATGACAAGCTCGTCGATTTTCTCTCGCGACTCTTGCAATTTTTGTGGATTGGCAAATAAACAAGCCTGCGTCGAAAACAATGTTTTCACCGGCAGCAGATCATTCATCCGGATCGTTTCACCCGAAGACATCAAGTCGATGATTGCATCTGCAAGACCCAATTTAGGCGCCAGTTCGACCGCTCCCGACATCGCGATGATATCGGCCTCAATCCCCTCTTGTTCGCAAAAGAATTGAGCCATCCGCGGATAGCACGTGGCAATGCGCAACCGTTTGCTATTTAGATCCTGTTCTTTGGCAACAGCGAGCACAAGCTGCGCTAGGCCAAAGTCCAGATCCAAAATCCGCTCAATCTCAAAGCCTTTTTCCTTCACTAAATCAAGACCTGTAATCCCTAGATCGATGATCCCTTCAGCGATAAATCCCGGAATATCGCTGGCTCTGGCGAAAATCACTTCCAAGTTAAAATTCTCGCAAAAGGCCGAGAGCTTACGCTCTTTGGTTTGAATCCTAAAGCCCGCTCGTGTCAAAAGCTCGAGACTTTTGTCGCTCAAACGCCCCTTATTCGGTAGTCCGATCTTAATCATAACGGTCTCCCGCGAAAACAACTGATTGGGCCCAAGTGGCACACAGCGTCATTACTCGCCTCAACCTCGATGAGCAGACTATCCGAGTCGCAATCCGCTCTGATCGATTTCACAGATAAAATACAGCCTGAGGTCTCCCCTTTCATCCATAGTCGCGCCTTCGAGCGACTGTAAAACCAGACCCGTCTTTCTTTTTGTGTTTTGGTCCAAGCCTCGCGATTCATATAGCCGAGCATCAACACCTCGTGCGTGCGGGCGTCTTGAATGATCGCGGGGATAAGACCGTTTCCTTTCTCAAAATTTAACATCGTCAGCTCCTTAGTGTTTAAATAACCGTTTTCTCGTGAATACCATCGCGATGCCTTGCTGATCACAAGCGCGGATCACCTCGGCATCGTTTTTTGAACCACCGGGTTGAATAATCGCTGTGATACCCGCGCGGGCCGCAAGCTCGATGGAATCGGCAAACGGAAAAAACCCATCGCTGGAAAGGACGGCCCCTTTGGCATTCTCTTTAGCTTTGTATAGCGCCATAAAGGTGCTATCGACACGGCTCATCTGTCCCGCGCCAATCCCGCAAGAGGCGCCGTCTTTTGCGATCACAATGCTATTGCTCTTAACTTGATAATTAACCTTAGCCGCGAACAATAAATCCTGAATTTGCGCTGCTGTTGGCGCCTGTTTTGTCACGATCTTAAAATCTTCTTGCGATAGGAGAGTAGGCGGCGTTTGTACGAGCAAACCACCCGCGACCTCCTTAAAATTTCTCAGATTGCTTCTCTCTTTCTCACTTTTGAGAAGACGCAAATTGGGTTTTTGCGCAAAAGTCTCAAGCGCTTCCCTAGTAAAATCGGGAGCGATCACCAAATCAAAAAACACAGTGCAGATAGCCTTTGCTGTCGTTATATCGACAGGGGCATTCAGCGCGATCACTCCGCCAAAAGCGCAAAGAGAATCCGCGGCATACGCGGCCGCAAAAGCCTCGGCAACACTCGCTTTTACAGCAACACCGCATGGATTATTGTGTTTGACGATGACGCAGGCCGGCTCTGAAAACTGTGAGACTGCTTCCCAAGCCGAATCGGCATCGAGAACGTTATTGAAGGAAAGGGGTTTGCCTTGCAATTGAATCCCCGTTTCAAGGCGGCCACACTCTCGATATACGGCCGCTTGTTGATCGGGATTTTCCCCGTAAGACAGATCATAGGCTTTTTCAAAGGCAAACGTCAGCCGCTCAGGAAATAGTTCCTCCGTCCATGCCGTAGCCACCTGTGCATCATAAGCCGCAGTCAAACGCAGAGCTTTGGCCGCCAGCTGTTTTCTAAACTTAAGGTCAACCTCAGAGTTTTTGAGCCGCTGAGACACTTCGATATAATCTTGTGGGTCGCAGACGACGAGTACCTGCTTATAATTCTTAGCTGCAGCTCGAAGCAGCGCATTTCCACCGATGTCGATCTCCCCTTTTTCTAAGGGATACAAATTGACGACAACAAGGCTGATTTCTCCACCCGCTGGATTCAAAATCTCGGCAAAAATTTTAGGATGCAAAGTCTTCACCTGACCGCCTAAGAGCTCAGGGGTTTGCGTGTAATCTTCAACCTTTTGTGCGGAAATCCCCTGCGCATTAAGCAATTGAAATGTCCCACTCGTCGAAAGAATCGCAAAATCCAATGCGACGAGTTCTTGCGCAAAATCAGCAATGCCAAATTTATTCGAAACTGAAAAAATAGCTTTTTTCATAATTGTTCCATGTAAAAAATCAAAAAAAATAAAAAATAATAAATAAAATCAATTCACACTCTTAAACAACGAGTATGAAACGAAAAAAAGGATTAGGAATGATGATGATGGAAATGATGATGAATAGAAGAAATAGCAAAAGAACGGGCAATAAGAGATTGCTCGCTAAGGAATAATGGACTGAATATAAATGACTTATACATAGCTACCTTCCATGAAGGGCCAAATTCCGGCTCTTCTTGTCCACAATTGTACAAGAAGACAGAGATTTAGGCAAGGTTTTTAAATATATCATTGAATTAATATTCGTGACCATGTTAAAATGACCATATGTGAGGGAGAGAACATGACCGAATACATGAAAGCCGGCCAATTTAAAGCCAAATGCTTAAAAGTTATGGAGCGGGTAAGACGAACGCGCCGAAGAATAATTATTACAAAACGCAATATTCCTGTTGCTCAACTCGTGCCGATCGATGAAAAAGAAATTGCAGCGTTTGGTAAGTTAAAAGGAACCATCCATTTTAAGGGAGATATTATCACGCCTATAGATGAGGGATGGGATGCCAATCGTTGAGAACTTGCGGCAACATAAAATCTTATTAGATACTCATACATGGCTTTGGGTAATGATTGGCGATTCAATTTTAAAACCTAGCTTTCGTAAAGCTTTCGACAATTCTTTAAAAATTCACAGCGTTTTGATTTCTCCAATTTCGATTTGGGAAATTGGAATGTTAGTTGAAAAAAAACGAATTGAAATTGATATGGATACTCAGGAATGGGTCGATCAAGCATTAGATATCCCAGGCATACGACTTTCTGCAATGACACCGCGCATTGCTATTCAAAGCACAAGATTGCCAGGAGTTCTTCATGCCGATCCAGCCGATCGTATTTTAATCGCCACAGCGCATGAAGAAAATGCAGTTTTAGTGACCTGTGATGAGAAAATACTAAAATATGGAAAGGATAAGTTTATAAACGTTCACGATCCTTCTTAACTCAAATCTTTGCAAGTGATGATATTTGCTCCGCGAACTGTCATCATTTCGATGGCGCGAAAATCATCCCGCGGCTTTAAGTTAATCGGCCTGCAAGCATCGATGATCACATACACTGCAAAACCTAAATCGAGTGCATCGAGCGCTGAATAGAGGATACAATATTCGGTAGTCAGGCCAGCTAGATAGACTTCATGGACATTTTGCACTCTCAAATATTCGCCGAGTCCTGTGGATTTGAGATGAGCGTTATCGAAAAACGCGCTGTAGCTATCGATGTCTTTTTCCGTGCCTTTCGAAAATATTTGCACGATCTCTTCTTGATTCAAGCTACTGACGATTTCAGCACCTAACGTATCGCGTACACAATGCACCGGCCATAGGACTTGCTCTTTACCTTTCACATGAATTCGATCGCCGACTTTTTTGCCGGGATGGCTAGCAGCAAAGCTGACATGGTCTGACGGATGCCAATCGCGACAGGCCACGACAAGAGGAAATTTAGGGATCAGATCATTGATCAGAGGAACGATATCATCGCCCCCTTTCACGCCTAGCGCACCGCCCGGCATAAAATCGTTTTCCATGTCGACGATCACCAGTGCTTTCATGTTTGTTTGATTTCCCGAATCAAATGGAGTTTTTTCTCATAGAGCGATTTTTCTAAACCGACAAAATACGGTTGCGGATTAAGGAAGCGGCGCATTGCCGGATGAAGCTGCGATAATTCCTGTAGCGTCTTATCGCGAATCTCTTTTAGGGACGGTGTTTTGTAAATCATTTTACCATCGCGTATAACGGGAACGAGCAAATCCGTGAATTTTTCTTTAGCAGAAATCGTCTGTATATTTGTAGGGTCGAGAGGATCGATCAGATCCTCAGAAGGTGTACTATGAATATCGTAAATCATGTCAGCGAGAAAACCCTGCGTATCGTGATAGCGCCGCACCTGGTGGACACCTGGGTTGGTAACCTTCACCAGTTGTTCCGAAATTTTCACCTTGTATTGCCACTTACCCCTCTCATCGTGAATCGCCGAAAGTTTGTACACGCCGTCGAGAGCAGGTTGATCCTTGCCAGTGACGAGATTCGTGCCAACGCCCCAAAGGTTGATCTTAGCCCCTTGATGTTTGAGATCCGTGATGATGTGTTCATCGAGCTCATTACTCGCCATGATTTTTGCCTTCGGAAAACCGGCATCATCGAGCAGCTTGCGAATCTGAATGCTCAAATGCGCCAGATCACCGGAATCCAGACGCACGCCGATCATCTCAATCCCTTTTTGACGCATGTTTTTGGCCACTGTAATCGCATTTTTCACTCCCGCAATCGTATCGTAGGTGTCGATCAGAAAAATGCAGTTATTGGGCATCACTTCGGCATACGCTGCAAACGATAAATCTTCCTCATCAAAAGCCATGATCCAACTATGGGCGTGGGTTCCTTTGACAGGAATATCAAAAATTTTTCCCGCTAAAACATGTGACGTCGATTCACAGCCGCCGATGTAAGCTGCACGACTCGCTGATAGCGCACCATCAATCCCCTGCGCCCGACGAATCCCAAATTCCACAATAGGATCGGGTCGTGCTGCCCAGCAAATGCGCGCCGCTTTTGTCGCGATCAAACTCTGAAAATTAATGATGTTTAGTAAAGGACTTTCCAGAATCTGCGCCTGCAAAATAGGCCCTTGTACGCGGATCAGCGGTTCATAAGGAAATACCGGCGTGCCCTCCGGCATAGCATCGATGTCACATCTTAATTGTAGTTTTCCTAAGTAGTCTAAAAAAGCCGGCTCAAATAGCGGCGTATCATTTGATCCTTTGAGTTTTTCCAAATACGCTAAGTCGCTTGTGGAATAGCGAAAATCTTGCAAAAAATCGAGTGCAATTTCTAGACCTGCTGCAATCGCAAAACCGCCACCGAACGGTTTGCGCCGAAAAAACAGATGAAATACTGCTTGCCGATCTGCAATCCCCAATTTCCAATAACCATAGGCCATCGTCAGCTCATACAGATCTGTCAGCAACGCCAATGACTCACGGTAAATAACTTTAAGAAGATCTTTCGACATTGGCCTCTGGATGTTCTTGGAGAATCTGCGCTCTACGCGCATTTAACTCATCGATGTGCGCCTGCATCTTTTGTGCTGCTTGTCGATTTGCATCACCTCTTTCAAACGCCCGTTTTGCCTCTTGCTTTTGATTTTGTTGGAATTGCCATTGCCGTCCCTGATCATCAGCTCGCGCTGCTGCAGATTCGTATTTCCGCTTTAAATCCTTCGATCTGTCAATCTCATCATCGATCTGTTTTAATTCTGTGCGCCAGTCAAGCGTTTCTTCTTGCGCATATTGCTTGGAAATCCAAAACAACGTACTCAGTCCAACCACACACGTTAAAATGACAACCCAATACCGATAATAAAGCATAAACCATTCATAAGAAGTTGACCGATGGAATGCAAGAGTTTAAATTAAAGATAAAAGAAGAGATCGGTAATGCATACTAGCTGCGGCCATTCCCATGGCAAACATAAACACGGCAAAGCATTAAATATAGCGCTGGTCATTGCCTTCATTTTTATGCTTGTTGAGGTTGTGGGCGGGATCATCGCCAATAGCTTGGCGCTGATTAGCGATGCCCTGCATCTATTCACCGATGTCGGCGCATTTGTGTTGAGCATCGTCGTATTAAAAATTGCCCATCGTCCCAGCACACCTAAGATGAGTTACGGTTTTCATCGCGCTGAAGTGCTCGGCGCGCTAGCAAGTGCGTTATCGCTCTGGGCATTGTGCGGCATTTTGATTTACGAAGCCATAGGACGTTTAATTTCTCCACCTGAAGTAGAAGGACCGATTGTCTTTGTCATTGCTACTTTAGGCTTATTCGCCAATCTGTTGATGATGCGCACTTTACACGGTTCTCAAAAGGAAAACATCAACGTGCGAGCAGCTTATCTTCATGTGATTGGCGATTTGCTCGGCAGCGTTGGAGTGATCATCAGCGGTATCATTCTTTGGTTAACGCAGTGGAATCCGATTGACCCGATCGTCACCATACTCTTTTCGCTGGGAATTCTCTATGGCTCATTTAATATTATTCGACAATCGGTAGCGATTTTGATGGAATCAACTCCCCCTGGAATCGATCCGGTAGCGATTCAAAAAGATCTTTACGCCACTCCCGGGGTCACCGAAGTACATGATTTACACATTTGGTGTGTTTCCGCAAAGAAAACCGCCCTCAGCGCCCATCTCGTCGCTAAAGATACCCATGCCGCTTTAAACCATGCTCATAAACTCATCGAAAAGAAACATGGGATTTCACACATGACCATCCAAGTCGAAGATCCTGCGCATTTTAAGGCACATTATTGTTATGATTGCGATAATGGACGCTCAAAACATTAAAAATAAACATCTTAAATAAGATTCCCTCGATAACTTGAAAAGAGTTATAATCGTTACATGCGCAAATTATTATTCTCTTTAATATTTTTTTTAAGTCCGTTGGGTCTCTATCCCCAAGAACTTTCGCTGCAGCATAAATTTGCTGCTGCCCAAGCGGGCGATTTCATTGTCACTGCTCAAGAGGGCAATTACTCCCTGTTATTTATCCGATCCATCACAGCTGATATTCTTTTGTTGGAAGAGATTTCGGTGCCGCAAAAACACATCGAACTTAAAACCACCGACTGGAAAACCTGGGTCAACAATAAAGCTCCAGGCCATACCTCTTGGACCCTATATGAAATTGATCGACAATCGGGCAACTTAATCGAGTGTTTTTCTTACAGCAAAAATGGCTGGCTGTATTTAGATCAATCGGAGCAATTTCTCACTCAATTATTTAAACTCCCTCTAAAAATAGTCTCTGAAGCAGAGCGCAAGAAAATCGGCCCACAACCCACCAAAGATGATGTTGATGCGCGCGCGGTGTGGAATCCCCCTGTAGTGATTGAAGGAATAAAGATCGCTAAGCCCCTCTTTGATGTTTTAAAAACGCAGTGGCCCGATGACGGTTCAAGACTGTCATTGTGTGCCGTTGAGTTATACTATTCGAAACAGCAACCGAATTTCCCTTTCCCCTATTGGTTGGAGGTACAAAGCCCACACTATAACTTTAAAATGCGCACCATTGATTCTGGCCATAATCTCTTTTCACCTATGGCAGGACTTATGCCCCATCGCCCCCCTCAAATTTTCAGCATGACCCAGAAAGGGCCCCAAGGGTGGAAACTCGCCATACAAACCCCTAAATATTTTCAAAAATTACATTTATTTGCGCTGGATTTAACCGGACCGAGAAAAACGACTATTCCTGTGACGTTTATTATGCAGCAGGGAAAATCAAACGAGGAAAAAATTCTCGAAATCGCTTCTTCTGAAATCGATAAGCTCCTTACTTCCGGACATCGCTACCGCTGGGTCTTAATTCCGGAAGGCAGCTCAGATATCTATGTGGAATCGGAAGAGATCTTCACGCGATAAAAACAAGTTATCAACACACTTTCCCCAAGTCATTCACAGCTGCAAAAAGCTCAAATTGTGAACATATTTTCCACAGAGAAAGAAGGGCCGGAAATTTCCAGCCCCTAAAAATGCCTTTAACCCCTTTTTCCTGGAGTTTTTGTCATTGATTGTCCCGCAACTGGAGATTTTGCTGGTGTAGTTGATACTTTTGTGGGCGGCTTAGCAAGAACTGGTAGTTTCGTCATATCCACAACCAGTGGAGCAACATTTGTTGTAGAAACTATAATCGCTGCAACTGGCCCATTGCTAGATTCAGCACTGGTTGTAGGTTGAGCTGTTGCAGTTACTTCAGGCTGAACTATTACAGATGGTGGCTGCATATCACTTCCAGTATTTGGAGCTGATTCAGCATTGACAATCACGGGTTGTAGCTCTTCTACTGTGGTATGGGTTGTTTGTGCCGCTGTTTGGGCTGGTGCCGAATCTTGAGTGCCCGTTTCCTCAGTTTGTTCAGGTGTAGTCGCTACTACTGCTTCCTCGATTTTTACTTTTGGAGCTGCAGCTTCATCTTGCGAAATAATTGGAGAGGCTGCCGATTGAGCAGACGTCGCAACCTCTACAATAGGAGGTTCTAATTCAGTCACCAGTGCAGGAGTAACGCTTGATAAACTCGACTCCAAAATATTCTTAGGTTGAATTGGTGGACTCTTTTCTTGTGGTGCTGATGGAGGGGAATTACTGTTTTGAGAAAGTTGCGACTGTTTCTCTACTTCTTTTTTTGGATCGATTTTTGGCTGCTCAATTTTATCAGGTCGCGGCACTTCTCTAGAATACCACAGAGACCAAGAGCTCTTCGCCACTGGTCTTCCTTTATTCGCTACGATATCATCAAATTGCAATACGTTATCTTTAATAACTCCAGTAATAATATCCATGACATCTTTTTTAATTGTTGTAACCCTTGAAAATTCTGTATTCAAAACAGTAACAAAAGATACATAAATTTTATTATTTTTAGAAATTTGCTCTTTAAGAGTCGCATCTTTGAGTGGTTCTAGCTCAGAACCTGCAGAATTTAAAAGAGCTAAATCTGAATTATGTTGAAGAGTTAAAACGCTGATTTGTTGAGAAATGGGTCCTTCCCATTCATCTTTTAGCTCATAATAACCTCGTCGATTGTCTTGTTGCATTTTTTTCAAATCTCTTT
This sequence comes from uncultured Verrucomicrobiae bacterium, assembly GCA_963839895.1. Lineage (GTDB taxonomy): Bacteria > Chlamydiota > Chlamydiia > Chlamydiales > Rhabdochlamydiaceae > CAJCIW01. Next base: position 219,665 of record CAWIWQ010000001.1, on the reverse strand, counting down.
CAGAGTTTACTTCGGTTTTATGAGTTTGATAATTCTCGACTGTTGTGACCATGTGAACTTTAAAAGTTTCAACAGCTTTTTTCGCAGTCTCTAGTGTAGCCACAAATTCTTTAATTGAATCTACCGTTTTACCATGAAAACTTTCCTTTTCTATGTGAGCCTTGCTGAGCATAGCAAATGCTAGGTTGTTCGATGGAGTGGTTACTGCACTTGTCGTTGCCATAATTACCTCCTAAAAGATGTGGATTTGAAAAATTAGGATGCATCGCATCCGTTGGGTAAAACTTGATAACAGGCCAGCGATTAAAATTAAATTCTAATTTACAGGACCTTCATCTTTTCTTGAATTTCAGAGGAAGAAAGCCTTTTTTTTGTGTTTTTGTTATGCTGAAAGGATGAGCAAAATTCTTGAAATCCCTTCCGTATTTTCCCGGACCCATTATCGCATCGTGTTTGAAAAACAAGCGTCGAGTCAGGAAAAAAATGCTCTTTCTTTCGAAGAGCAGAAATTGTTTGAAGAGTTATATATTCAGGTTCAAGAGAATCCAGTAACCTCGCTAAAGAGCTTAATCCAATTTTATGAACAGCAACCGCAGGTTCCCGAGATCGCAAACTTGCTGGCTTATGCATATTTGCGAGTCAAAAAAAGAAAAGAAGCGGAAGTTTTAATTGAAAAAACCTATCTCGATCACCCCGAATATTTGATCGCACGCGTGAACTTCGCCGATCAATGTCTACGCTTAAAAAAATTACAACGAATCCCTGAAATTTTTAAGGGCTGTTTTGAGTTGCAAGCCTTGTATCCTCAGCAAAAAATATTTCACTACGCCGAATTTCGCGGTTTTCAGGTGGTGTTAGGATTTTATCATTTAGAGATCGGACAAAGAGACAAAGCTGAAGAACATTATCAGTTGGCCTTTCAAGTCGATCCGCTTCACCCTTCTGTTGCTGCACTGGAAAAAAAGCTCTTAAAAACCTCTTTGCTAAAAAAATGCTTGCAAACGTTGCAAAAACTTGCTGGCATTTCCCAAAAAGATTAAAGTCTATCTCTTAATTTAACGTGCCCGTGCCCGCGTGCGTGCCCGTGCCCGATTCTTTATACGAAATAGGTCCTCCTCATGAAAATGTATTCTCTGAGAAAATCCAAACACATTTTGCGCCATGCCCATCACCTATTTCAAAAAAAGAAGAAAAAACTTTCTCCTGAAGCAAAAAAAGAAATGCAAGAGGCCCTGCTTAACTTGCAGACAGAGGTGATGAATCACCATCGAGAAAAAGCAAGTGAAGCTGCTAAGCGAATCGAACATTTACAAGTGATTCATTTGCGAAAATCCCCCTTCGATCACGTTAAAGAACTTATATTTGCTTTGGCATTTGCTCTAATCGTCGCAATCATTGTAAGACAGGTTTGGTTTGAGTTTTACGAAATTCCTTCAGGTTCGATGCGCCCGACATTTAAAGAGGAAGACCGCCTCGTCGTAGCAAAAACCGCGTTTGGCATTAATGTCCCTTTGCGTCCCGCTGAATTTTATTTCAATTCCGATCTCGTCAAACGCAGTGGCATTGTGATCTTCACCGGCGAAAATATGGACATCCGCGATGTCGATACGATGTATTTCTATATTTTCCCTGGCAAAAAACAATACATCAAACGGATGATCGGCAAACCGGGCGATGTTCTATATTTCTATGGGGGGTTAATTTATGGGATCGACCAAAATGGAAATGACATCTCTGATCAATGGCAACTGCCTCAACTTTCTTTGATCGATCATATCCCCTTCATCGACTTTGACCGCAAATTACTCGTTCCTCCCAATTCAGCTGGCGGTGTTTATTCACCCGTCTACATTTATCAAATGAATGAGCCTGTCGTTAAACTCTCTGTATCGGCCAATAATCAAGTCATGGGACAAATGGTTGTACCGCCTGCAATCCATGAAGCCGGGGCGCCTCCTGTGGCGGATTATGGCGATTTATGGGGATTTAATAATTACGGCATGGTCAGACTTTTGACCCGTGATCAGTTGAAAAATTTCACCGATATGAATCCCCTTTCAATGGAAGAAGGTTTGCTCTATCTGGAAATTCGACATCATCCCACCCTTTCTTCAGTTAAATTAATCCGCGATGAAATGGGCAGATTAAGACCGACAATCGGGTTAAGCACCTCTTTTATTCCTCTGAATATCGATGAAATAAAAGCCATCTTTGATCAGATGTATACAGCCCGCTTTATCGTTAAAGGAGGCTTAGCTTATCGATATGGAATGGATCCGAAAATTGCCGCTTCGAGTATCTATTCCCCCCATCTGACTGGCATTCCAGACGGTTGTTATGAATTCTATCATGGAAAAGCCTATGAAGTGAAATGGCAAGGAATCACCCTAGAATTGCCGGCGGATCATCCCCTCTATCATTTTGATCCGGCAATGGTACAGTTGTTATTTAATCTAGGCATTGAATGGGATACACGATTTTCCCCTCAAGTGAAAAACCAGCGGTTAATGCCGGCCCGTTATACTTATTTTCGCGATGGGGATCTGTATTTGCTCGGGAGTCCGATGTTAAGCCGTGCCAGTCCGACCCTACAAAATTTTCTAATGCGAGAAGAACAGCGCAAAGCAAATTCCAATTCGCAAAAACCTTATCAACCTTTCGCCGATGTAGGTCCGCCGTTAAAAAATGGGCAGATCGATGTCGACTTCATTCGACAAAATGGAATTCTCATCCCTCCTAAGTCTTATCTCGTATTAGGCGATAATCATGCCATGAGCGCAGATAGCCGTGAATTTGGATTTGTCCCCCAATCCAATCTCCGGGGAGCACCAGACTTTATCTTCTGGCCTCCCGGCAAACGCTGGGGAATCCCCAATCAACCCGCGTATCCCTTCATCAATCTCCCGCGTGCCATCGTTTGGATACTGGCGGCGATTTGCATCGGCATCGCTTGGAAATATTGGAGAAAGCGAAACCGTTTACCGCTTCGTTTTGACTAAACGACGTTTTGGCGTATTGTTATTATTATTGTTGTCATTGGTATTTATCGAAGCAAAAGTATTTGCCAGCTCTTCCATCTCTGTATCTTCTTCCTTGCTACGATCTACCTTTTCTTTGCGTTTCTCTGAGGAAGCAATATCATGAGTTCTTCTGAATCATCCAGCTCTTCATCAGGGATTTCAGTATAGAGTGAATTAATTTTCATGATAAATGCATGCCGATTAAATGTTACGCTTCCGACCTTCTCAGCAAATTTTTTTATATAAGTTCGGCAGAGCCTGATCAATTTTATCATCGATCAACCATCACTGTCAGGCAAACATTCATCTATTGAATTACACTCAAAGAAAGCGCAATTGTCGTAGGCTCGCCATTGAGATCCCAATCGGTGCCGCTGGCGCAGTCCCACAGAACTTGGGTAGCTAGAACTTCATGCGTGATATAATCGCGATGCTGCTCAAAGGCCTGTTTCACGCGATCGGTAGTTTTGAGTTGGATGACGATGCGATCTGTGACCGCATAACCTTCGTCACGCCGCATCGTATTGATTTTGTTGACCATTTCACGAGCGAGGCCCTCTAACAGAAGCTCTTCATTAAGCGCTGTATCTAAGGCAATAGTGATAGCGCCGTTTGTTGCTGCCACCAAACCTTCTTTAACTTTACGTTCAACAGCGACGTCTTCAGAAGTTAAGCAAATCGTCTCATTTTCAAGAGTAATCTCAATAGATTCCCCTTTTAACAAAGCGTTTAATTTCTGATGAGGTAGGGCTTGGATCACTGCTTGCGCGGCATTCATCAGCTTGCCGACTTTTTTACCGAGCACGCGGAAATTGGGTTTCACTACAATCGCCACGAAATCGGTTTCCTTGGATTCAAATTGAACCGTTTTGACATTGAGCTCTTCAGCGATGAGATGTTGTTTATCTTTAAGCGACTGGAGTATTTCCGGATCGGCAGAAATGACATATGCTTTAGCCAGTGGCTGACGAACTTTAAGTTTGTGCTCTTTGCGCAGGCCATGTCCTAAACTGACAACTTGCTGTGTATAGCCCATTTCCACTTCAAGCATGGGATCGCGATATTGATTTTGATACACAGGAAAATCGCTTAAGTGGACCGATTCAGGAGAGGATTTCGGACGAAGTTGGAGATAAATTGCATCGCTCATAAATGGGATAAAAGGGGCGGCAATTTTGCTTAGAGTAATTAAAACAGTATACAGCGTTTCAAAAGCTTCCTTTCGATCTGGCGTGTCCTCTTCCGTCCAAAAACGGGAGCGATTGCGACGGATGTACCAATTAGTGAGTTGATCGATGAAAGCCACAAAAGGCTCAACAGCGCGTTGCAAGTGATACGTTTCCATTGCTTTTGTGACATCGTGAATCAATGTCTGCAATAGTGATAAGATCCAACGATCGATTTCGGCTTGCGGCGTAAAATAATCTTCTTGCGTCGGATGCCAGTGATAGATTTTGGCATAAGTGGAGAGAAACACAAAAGAATTCCAAAACGGGATCAACACTTGACGCAATACCAATTCTACTCCCCTTTCCGAAAAACGTAAATCTTCGGCATTGACCGCAGGACTATTGAGCAAATATAAGCGCACAGCATCCGCACCAAAACGACTCACGACTACCATCGGTTCGGGATAGTTTTTGAGTCGCTTAGACATCTTTTGACCATCTTCAGCCAAAATAATCCCATTGACGATCACATTCTTAAAGGCCGGCTGATCGAATAGCGCAGTGCTCAGCACAATTAACGTATAAAACCACCCACGGGTTTGATCCAGACCTTCTGCAATGAAATCTGCTGGAAAGCGCTGCATCATCGCCTCGCGATTCTCAAAAGGGTAATGATCTTGCGCATACGGCATCGATCCCGATTCAAACCAACAATCAAACACTTGAGAAATGCGGCGGAATATTTTGTCGTTATGCACAATTTCTAGCTGATCGATAAAATGGCGATGCAAGTCGGTGATTTTTCGCCCTGTTTTTTGCTCTAATTCAGCGATGCTTGAGATAACGAGAACTTCCCCATCATCGCTGCGCCAAATCGGAATCGGTGTTCCCCAATAGCGGTTACGGGAAATCGCCCAATCGCGCGCGTTTTCTAACCATTTGCCAAAACGCCCTTCTTTAATGTGCTCTGGCACCCAATGAATTTGCTGATTGACAGCAAGCATTTGGTCCTTAATTTTTTCCACCGCGACAAACCACGTACTGACCGCCTTGTAAATCAGTGGCGTATCAGAGCGCCAACAAAACGGATAGCGGTGGCGGATTTGTCCATGATGAAACACTTTTTGATCTTGCTTTAAGCGGCGGATGATCTCTTTGTCTGCATCTTTAACGTACAATCCGGCAAAATCGGTGACCTCTGGCATAAATTTGCCATTCTGATCGACGGGATTCACAAGTTCGATACCCTCGCGTGCGCAAGCAAAAAAATCGACCTCGCCAAACGCCGGTGCTGAATGCACAAGACCTGTCCCCTCATCACTTGCAATCGATTCTTCTAAAATCACACGAAACGCCTTTTGCTGTGCGCGCGCAGAAAAATACGGGAATAAAGGTTGATACCGTTTTCCAGCGATCGATTCGCCGGTTAATGTAGCGATAATTTCATAATCTTCAGGATTTTTGAAATATACAGGAAGACGCGCAGCGGCAAGAATATATTGGTGTCCGGAAGAGAGTTCTTTGACTTTGACGTATTCCATCTCTTTTTTGGCCATTACAGCCAAATTCGAGGGAAGAGTCCAGGGCGTTGTTGTCCAGATCAACAAGGACGTGTTCGGATCATCGATCAATTCCATCTTCACTGTCAGCGAAGGATCATCGACTTCCTTGTAATTGAGATTCGCTTCGAAGTTTGAAATCGGCGTGCCGAGCCGCGTGGAAAAAGGCATCACCTTAAACCCTTCGTACACTAGTCCCTTTTTATACAGTTCCGCAAGTACCCACCACACCGATTCCATATATGACAAGTCCATCGTATGGTAGGTATTTTCAAAAGAGACCCAACGGCCCATGCGTGCAACCGTTTGCTTCCATTCTTCAGTATAGCGCAAGACAATCGCGCGGCACTCTTCGTTAAACGCGCCGATGCCAAAGGCCTCAATTGAAGAGGCACCAGAAAGTTCCTTGGCTTTTTCAATCTCATTTTCTACGGGAAGACCATGACAGTCCCAACCAAAACGACGTGTGACGTAATACCCCTTCATCGTCTTGTAGCGCGGCACCACATCTTTGAGGGTGCCAGCTAAAATGTGACCATAATGGGGCAAACCCGTGGCAAAAGGAGGGCCATCGTAAAAAGAAAATTGGGGATTACCCTTTCTGATCTCAAGTGATTTTTCAAATATTTTTTCCCGTTCCCAAAAGTCGAGAATACGTTCTTCACGCGTCGGAATGGATTCGTTTTGATTCGGCTCAAACATAGTCAAATGTGTTATGAAAAAGAATCAAGCATAGCGGATTACCAAGCCCCTGTCTACGAACTTTTGGTAAAGTATTTATTTCACACCATTGAAGCAGCTGCTGTTGATATCGCAGAATGCGGCCGCGGCTGTTCGCGTATACTATTAATCAAAGGTTGTAAATACTCGAGAATTAAGGGCAAGCTGACATTCACGGTAATATTTGGCAAATGCTCCCGACCTCCTTGAATCACTTGCAAAAGATTAGAAAACGTTCGAGTGTTTCCATTAAGCTGAGTATCGAGATAATTAAAAAAAGGCGCAACCTCAGCAACATGTGCGGGATCGTCCGTTTGCACACATTGAGTTAAATTTTCTTGTAACCGAGCGCGATGCCGTTGATAGATTTGGCTAATATTGCCAGTAAGTCTTGATTCTGTCATTTCCCATAAGACATTCACTATTGCCGTACCGATCTCTTCATTCGGTTGTGCGCGATGTCTTTGATAGATCCGATCGATAGCACGAAAGATATTAGTTTTCGTCATTTGACATACAACAAATACTATTGCTGACAGATAAAGGGCTCCATTCGCTTTAATTCCCCACGAAGGAGATACTGTCCCGATCATTCCGATACCCACTGTTGCCGCAGCAAGAACCAAATGAGTACATCGTTTGAACGTTTCATCATTCAAAACCTTCACTCGTCGAAATGTAATTAAAGACGCTGCTCCGAACGCAACCGCAAATACAAAATTATATACAAAACTCGCCATTCCGATCCAACCTGCTTCCAAGAATCGGAGTCGACAAGAAAGCGGATTATCAAATTCCTTGACTAAGGCTCTATCGCCATAAAATGCATGAGGGATACTTTTTAAAGACACAATCGAGACATTAGCAAGTGCGCTCGAATCTAAACAGTTGAATGCAAGTTGTCCCTGAAAATTTATTTCTCTGACGATGTCTCGAAATACGGGAAGCATGCGATCTAGATTAACAGGATTAGCAGCGGCGGTAGCAATAGGAGGAATCATCTTTACACCTTAAATTAGCGTTAAGAGATTGTAAAGATAAGCGGAAAATTTTCACACGTTTTTTTTCCATGGAGGAAAGCGAAGCAGATAACCTAAGGGGATAAGCAGCGCAATCCACATCCACACATACCAAGGCTCCCATTTGCGAAAATAACGGAGCAAGCTTTCAGAAAAACAGCGATAAATCCAAACTCCTGATTTAACTGCAAAACTGCGACTATTAAAATCCACACATTGCACCTCTGAATGATATGCAATTTCAAACCCAAGCCGCTTTGCTTCTCGGCACAAATCCGTATCCTCGTAGAGTAAAAAATAACGGGGATCAAAAGCAAAACCGAGCTTTTCAATCAGTTCTCGACGCACCAGCATAAAGGCCCCTTTGACCATCGGCACAAACTGCACTCCTTGTTCAGTGCAGGTTTTTTTTCGACACAAAAAATCCAGGCGCAATAACCACAGTAGTTCACGATGCCAGCGCGGCAGCTCGCGCGGCATTAATGATTGGCCTAAAACATCCACCAATTGACATCCGGAAATCCCCACTTGCGGATGAGCATCCATCCATTCCACTAACACATCTAAACTCCCCTCTTGCACCCGCATATCAGGATTCAAAAACAGCAAATATCGCCCCTCTGCAAATGCATATCCTTGATTATTGGCCACCGAAAAACCGACATTTGCTGCATTTTTAATCACTTTAGCCAGCATATTTTCAAGTCGATCGAGAACTTCTAGCGTTGCATCTGTCGAGGCGTTATCGATCACAATCTGCTCGACAGAGCACTTCAAGGCCCCCGATACCACTGAAAATACCTGGTCCTCGATAAAATGAGCCGATTGATGTGTAACAGTAACGACGCTTAAATCTTTCATTTTAAGTGATTTAAAATTTAAAAAATATTTTACGCTTTACTTCTATGGACTATATCGAAAAATATAATTCCCATGATATAATCCATTACGGGGGTGTACTGGTTTCGACTTGGAAACAAAGTATCAGTGGCATGCGGAGGACGTCGGTTGGCCTCCTTAATCATCCGATAAACAAAATAAATGTCGATTCTGAACAAGAATTTGCACTGGCTGCTTAAGACCTAACAGTTTTTCGTAGTCCGATATTCTAGCGCCTGACCAGGAGCGTTAGAACTATCGTCATTAACCCTGGTATGAACGCTCTCCTGCAGCTTCTCAGGTGAGCGATTCGAGATAATAGAAGCGAATCGGCCCTTTGTGGGGCGCCTTCCTCAAGGCCGATTGCTGTAAGAAGGCGATAAGCATGTAGTCATTGATAGGGAGTTTGCTAAGGACGAGAGTTCGATTCTCTCCACCTCCAATTGGTTGGATGATCCTTATAATCCAACATCGTTAAAACGGTTCAGCGACTTGTACGTGAGAGGTTTACATCTCTCAGTTGCAAGTTCTGAAATACTAAACTCAAAAATTGTCGTTTTTCATCCACTTCAGAACTTTCGAAGATTTCCCTAGCACGATGCCGCTAAATTCAATACCATGTTCGCAGTGACATAAAAGTTTTGGTCTGCTTTCTCATGGTCCTTCATTTCCTCTGCGATCTCTAACTGACGTGTCTTATACTCGCGAACTTTCTCAAGATAGAGCTTTTCATCAATGACTCCATCCAACTTGTCATCATAAATCTGACCCAACCTCTTTTGGATCTTATCTCGCTCTTTTTGCAAAGCAGACAAACTCTCTTTGTGGAACAGAGTTTCCGACTCATGGATCTCTTTCAAATACTGAGTTACGGCTTGTATTTGCTCTTGACTCAAGGCTATTTGGTCTAGGTATTCTGACAGTGATGCGATCAGGGCCTCTTCTTTTATGTAGACTCGCTTGCAGATCTTTTTTGCATTCGTACAGCTGTAGTAAACATAACGTTTCTTATGGATCTCGGGCGTTACGACACACCCACAATTGGCACAAGTGATCAGTCCCTTCAAGATAAACGGTTTGATAGCCATTTTATGAGGCTTTTTATGGTATCCATTGATCACATCTTGCACTTGCTGAAAAAGAGCCCTTGAGACCAACGGTTCGTAAGAATGCTCAACTATCCCATATTTGGTATCCATCATTCCGCAATAGAAGGGCTTCTTCAAAATTTTATTGATCTGAGATATAGCCAGTAACCCACCTTTCTTTGTACGTAGTCCCATTTGCGTTGCTGCTTCTTTCAAGGTCTGCAATGAGTGGCTGCCTGTCGCATACATCTCGAATAGCTTTCGAATAAACGGAGCCCGCTCCGGATCTGGAACAATTGTCTTTTCCCCCTTATCATTTACACCGTGCATGTACCCTGTTGGAGCCAAACCCATCCAAATTCCCCTCTTGGCAGCTTGCTCTTTGCTTCGTTTGATGTTGTCGCTGAGCTGAAGCACATAACTGCGGGCAAACATCACACCCATATCCCAGCGCAAGATATCCGAGCTGTTCGATTTTAGATTAAGTATTAGCCCTTCACGCATGAAATGGATCTCAACCTTGCCTTCCTTACGTAAGTCCTCTAGCACTACTGATTCTTTGAAACTCCGCTGTACTCGGTCGATCGTGTCAGCAACAAGAGCAATAGTTTCTCGAGATTTGCGGATGCGTTCTAAGATTTTTTCAAACTCCTTGCGAGTGTCCTTGGTCGAAGACTCTGTAATCTTGAATACCTCATCAATAACCAGCCCTTTTCGCACCGCATATTCTCTTAAACGACGCTCTTGAGCGGGGATAGACTGTCCATCTTCTTGTTCCTTACTTGAGACTCGAGCCAGTAAAATTGCCTTCATGATTTCTTGGTCCTATAGGCTTGTTGGGGATGGTTAGGATCGGAGAAGGCATGCTCAAGCTCTTGAAGTTTGACCATATCGTTCAGATAGTTTTCTCGAACATATTTGGGGTGTCTTCCTAAAAGAGTTGCAATATCGCTCAATCTTAAGGGCTGGGATGCACATAGTTCTTTAATAAGCGCTCTAATCTCTCGAGGAGTCGTTCGCTTCTTGAGAATGTTAACTTTATGTTTTAACTCCTCTGACAATTGGAATAACTCCCCATTTAATGGGCTTGTATGGGGAGTTAACTCCCCAGATAACGTACTTGTATGGGGAGCTTCTGGCCCAATGCCTGGAGCTAATAATTTGTTAGTTGGGACATAAAAAGTGGCATTCCCCCTTCCTTTTTGTTCTAGAAGCTCAAGATCTCGCAGACGTCGCAAATGAGAGCTAGCGGTTAGGGTATCTACACCGTTAATCGTCCGATATTCTGCATTAGAGATTGCACCTTTTTCTCTGATGATAATCAGTGTGCGAGCCTCTTCGTCTGTTAAATTGTGATCTTTGAATGACTGAAGCCATTGAATATCCTGCTTATCGAAAAGATGGTGAGGCAGCAGGGTTAATACGAATAGGTTGCTGGATCGGTCTGACTCAATCAGAGGGACAGAAAGATTCGCTTTTTTCATCTCATCGCGCATCGTCCCAATGCCCGTCCCCTTGCCCTCAGCATAGTGAATATCACGAAACACCTGGGCGAGAATGGGATTTCTCAGCATAGACCCAGGTAAGCCCAATTGCTCTTGAGGCTTTAAAGAATACCCTACATTGCGAAATTCAGTTCGATTAGCATATTTGATAATTTGTGTGGGACTGGTCACTCTGTAATCCTTATGCATGAGCGCATTGACGACAGCTTCTCGAATGACCATTCGAGGAATAATTGGGTTGTCCTTCCTTCTAATTTTATCTTCTTCTAAGGCAAAAACCTGTGGAATATCTGTCATGATCTGGCTAATGAGACGAGGGATACCTGTAATGAGAGCCTCGCTCATTTCAAAAGCCGTATAACGCTTCTCCGAATCGGTAACCCACTCCCTTCCCTCGACCAGCATGTAATCTACTTGATTCATGAGAGGGAATAACCTTCTTATTGACATTTGCTTTCCAAAGAGAAGAAGTCCACCTATTGTGGGCGCAGTAATGCCTTTTTCGGTCTCGATCGCGCGAACGGCTTTCAGTAAGTCTTCATCGCTATAGTGTAACTCTGGAGCATCTGATTTGATTTTAGCTCTTTCGTATCGATATCGTTTAATCGCTTCCGGCTCAAAGTCTGCAAAAGATGCATTTTCAACAAGTGTCTCATCGTATTTCCTCTTTGAGCGAAGCTGGTACAGCAAATCTAAATCTTCTCGAGTACATAGCTGGTCTGAAGATCCAATACGCCGATAAGTTCCCGCATCCATTCCATGTTTTTTGATAAAAACAGGCTTCTCATGAGCAGTTGCCTCACTAATGTAGACCAGAAGAACAGTGCCTAAAGAATGGGGGATCGTTTTGATGATAGGTCGAATGGGAATGCTAAATAATTCGCGACATTGGGAAGCGATGTTTTGTTGAAGCTGATCTGGATCACGAACACCGGTAATGACGTACTTTGACCCATTATCGACCTCATTCCTTGTGATCCCAAGTAGAATGTAGCCACCACCCAAATCAGGTTCGTTGCTGAACGCGGAAACTGTCTCCAAGAAGCTTTTGCCAATACCATTCGCAGCTGATTTAGCTTCGATACGGTCTGTCTCATCACTATTTTGCAGCAAGTTGAAGAGTTCGTTAAAATCTATTACATCCATTTTAGACCTCCTCTGAAGGCTGCGGTTTCGAGGTATAAATACTCTGCAAGAGCGCTTCGAGATCTTCACGTTTGTAGAGACGATATCGGTTAATGGGATGACGATGAGAGTTCAATTTCCCGTGTCTTTCCCAATTTCTTAAAGTGGATCGCGATACGCCTAAAAATGCGGCAGCTTCTTGGATCTGTAGGTAATCTTGAATATTTTTCATCACAATTCCTGGAAAGAACACACAGCATGCCAAAGACTATCAAACATTGCAATTTATTTCGTTAGCAACAGCATCTGCTTTTTGCGAAACAAAGCCATTTTGAAGATTGATCGTTTCAATGATAGACGTTCTACGCATGAGCTGTGCCATCTTTAACTCGTCGAAGGCTCGATAGAGACTTCTTTCAAGACAGCTTTCATATCGGCTTAAGAGATGCATAGCATCAGAGGTAGAAGAAACAAATGGTTGGCTAATCTTGACTTCATCCCCTTCAAAGCTAAAGGCGTTCTCATTCCGAATAATTTGAGCTTCAACTCGAGTAGTTAGCCCTAAGCGCCAAGCGCAGTTGATCACACGATCTAAGAGAAAATGTTCCCACTGACCTTCTGGCTCAAATTGTAAGTAAAAGGCATCTCTAAGAGTTTGGAATTCTTTTTTCCTATCCTCATCAACAAACACCTCTTTCGTTAAAATTCCATGCTTGATCGCGTTTTGGCAAACAAGGGCTTTTCCCTCTTGAGTTTTTGGGCCCGTTGATAATCGAGCATTCTTGCGGTTTGCTTGAATTTGTCTATGTGTAGTCATATAACTTTTGTCCTATCTATAATTTTTTCCGTGATACAGGTGAGATTGTGAGTTTCTCATCTTAACCTGTGACCTTGCCCCCTTCTTTAGTCCAGTCCTAGCTAGAGGTTCCGGTTAATTTCTCTTCCTCTTGAGCCATCTCATCCGGAGTCTTTCCATTGAGGGAGCTATGAGGGCGTCGTGTATTGTACTCTTCTCTCCATGTCTCTACAAGCCTCTTTGCTTCTTGCAGATTCACGAAAATGCTTTCATTTAGGCATTCATCCCGGAGCTTCCCATTGAAGCTCTCGATGTATCCGTTCTGGTAGGGTTTGCCGGGTTGGATATAATCCCACCGTATTCCCTGTTCTTGGCACCACTGTAGGATTGCCATGCTGGTAAATTCTGTGCCGTTATCGCTCAAAATCCTGTCAGGTTTTCCTCGTGCTTCTATGACTTGCTCGAGTTCTGCGCAGACCCGTTGCCCATTGAGGGATGTATCCACAGCAATCTTGATGCTCTCTCTGGTAAAATCATCCACTACTGTCAGCATGCGGATTCTCCTCCCGTTGGCGAGCACATCATGCACAAAATCTAACGACCACTCCTGATTCTTCCTTGTTGGCGCTATTGTAATCATTCTTGTTCCCAAAGCTCTTTTTCGACCGCCACGCTTGAGCACTTTTAACCCCAATTGTTTGTAAATCCTGAATAGTTTCTTGTGATTGATGCAGATTCCTTCGCGCTTAAGAAGCACATGAATACGCCGGTATCCATAACGACGCTTCTCATGGGCAATCGCGGTTATCCTCCCCCTCAAAAGCCCTTCTTCGGGCTTGTGGCTCACATAGCGTATGCTGGCTCGGTTTGCCCCCACAAGCTGACATGCTCGCCTTTCACTGCGGCCATGGGCTTCCACCATGGCCTGGCAACATGCTCGCTTTGCCTGTGGGGTTACCACTTTTTTGAAAGCACGTCCTTGAGGGCAACAATGTCGAGTTGTTGATCTGCAACAATCCGTTTCAATCGAGAGTTCTCAGCTTCTAAAGTCCTCAGACGTTTGGCTTCAGGAACAGTCATATTTGCATACTTGTTCTTCCACAGGTAGTACGTCGCGTCAGAAATGCCATGTCGACGGCACAATTCTGCTACTTTGGCTCCTGCTTCGGCCTCGCCGAGGATGCCGATGATTTGTTCTTCTGTGAATCTGCTTTTCATGGTTCGTGTCCTTTTTGGTTAGGTAGTTTATCACGAACCTCTAATCTTGAGTGGACTAGTTTTTGGGGATCAGGTCATCATCATTTAGGGTTGAATCCCAATGTATATGTCTAAAACAATATTCTGGTGATCAGAGGCTCTATCATCATAAATTTCAAAATCTGTTTTATAGCTACGTTGCCCACCTAGTTGCCTTACAGGCATTTTCCAAATTTCTTTCCAAGCATTTACAATGACATCAGGCATAGGTGCTGGATTTGTTGTAAACTTCGCGTATTGCTGCTTTGGGATAACTAGCATCTGAAATCCATCTGGAAGAAAGGAGGTATTGAATGAGGAGACTTCTTCACCAATAAAATAAGTATACGCTCCTGTGTAGTCTGTTTCGTAGTCTGTGTAAACGCAAAATGTTGTACCTGGTTTTTTGCGATTCGGAATTTGCTCAGCAAGGACTCCATGAAAATATCGCTGTACACAAGGAAAAATATTTCCTTTCATTTTATCTAACTCTTGCTCGCAGCTAGTACGCACACAAATGCCGACTAAGTTGATCTCGGACATTGTTACGGATTCTTTTTGCATTTTCCCCCCGTTTAAATTCATTACATTAGACTCTTCCAACAGTGGCTTGACTTTTGGGAGCATTTGAATAATGCCGATTTCTTTGTCGCGCATTTGATAGGCAAATGGAAAAAAGGTATGGTCATTTTCGACCCATCCTACGAACCATCTAACTTTTACATTTTCTCCATCTTCCCTAACGGTAGTACCCAACCCGGTTTTACCATATAATTTCCATCCGTCATGCAATTCCTCTTTAAATAAAAGCATCCTTGTCATTTGAAGGGCATTGCTTGAGATAGGCAATTCCCCATGGATCATTTTTTGGATGAAATTAACCTGTTCCTTTGGAGAAATTTTTAAAGAAGAACTTAGCCATGCAGAATCCACCAGTCCAGGTTTTGCCAACCCCGCGGATAGATCTTGATTTCCATATTCAAATAACGCTAAATACTGTTGGATTGTTTCCAAACCTAACTGTAGTGCGATGATCTTAGAAAACCAGACGCAAGACTGTATCATCCACGTCTGAGGGATTTGAGAATTCTTCCATGATTCTGAGAAATCATCATAACCTTCTTGAAAATCCCAGGTCGGTGTCTTTTCATCTTGTAAAACCCCCGCATTATACCCCATCAAGCTTAGAGCAATATTAAACGAACAGGCAGGAGTAACACGTTCATAAATGCTAGGCCCAAACTCTCTAATAATCTCGCTTGTTTTCCCATTAATAAGGATGAAGTTTTCTTCCCCACTAAGATGTTGAAAAGAGAATCCCAGAAATGTTAATAGAGCCAACCATGTTCTCATCGGAACCCCTTTATGAAGCTAGAGAAGATAACATAGTTTGAAAAGACTTGAAAAGGCTTAATTTTTCTCGAGGAAAAGTTCTGAATGCGTCTCTCCACCTCCAATAAAATAGCCGGGTAAAAACCCGGCTTTTTTATTTAAAACCCCGTTCAGAAATTCAGAATAGATCTTCGACTTTTATTCTGTTACACTCCTAGATTTAGTATAATTGCTAAAGGACTCTATGAGTGAAGAAAAAACAGCCAACATTCGTAACAGCACTGCTGAATTTCTAATTTTTACTGGTCAAGCTGGTGAAAGCGGTATTGAAGTCCGAATAGCCGAAGAAACCGTTTGGCTAACTCAAAAATTGATGGCAGTTTTGTTTGAAGTTTCGGTTCCGACAATCAACGAACATTTGAGTAATTTATTTAAGCAGAACGAGATACAGCAAATCGCAACTGTTAGGAATTTCCGAATAGTTCAAAATGAGGGCAGCCGAGAGGTCTCAAGAAACATCGAATTTTATAACCTCGAAGCCATCATTGCGGTCGGCTTTCGCGTGAACTCGACTCGAGCCATTCAATTCAGACAATGGGCTACAAGCATATTACAAGATTTCGCTATCCGAGGATACGTACTCGATAAAGAACGTCTAAAAAATGGTTCTTTCTTTAACAAAGCCTATTTCGATAATTTATTAGAAGAAATCCGGGAAATTCGAGCAAGTGAACGGCGTTTTTATCAAAAGCTCACTGATATCTATGCAACTGCGATGGACTACAATCCCAAAGCTGAAATCACACAAACATTTTTTGCTGAAGTGCAAAACAAACTTCACTTTGCTATTCACGGACATACTGCCGCAGAATTAATTCTTAAACGAGCTGATAGCAAGAAGGACAGTATGGGACTCACTACGTGGAAAAACGCGCCCCATGGAAAAATTCTTAAGCCGGATGTAACGATTGCAAAGAATTATCTGAATGAAGAAGAGTTGAGGTCTCTTGACCGCTTTATAACCATGTATCTTGACTATGCTGAAGACAGGGCTAAGAGAAACATCCCTATGACCATGAAAGACTGGGCAGAAAAACTAAACGCATTTCTGCAATTCAACGAAAGAGACATATTGGATCATCCAAGAAAGGTGAGCCAAGAGGTCGCAAAGGCCTTTGCTGAAAGCGAATTTGAAAAGTATCGAATCACACAGGATCGCCTATTTGAATCTGATTTTGATAGGCATGTAAAAAGAGTTTTAGAGAATAAGAAGCAGGCGATTGAAGAAGAGCAAAGCGAACTTTTTCCCAGCCAAGAGTTCTGAACGCATCTCTCCACCTCCAATTTCCCCACAGCTTGTGGGTAAATTCTTTATACCCCTCTGTCTTCAAGCTCTTGCTCAATTTGTTCAATACTCGGCAAAGATCCTTTAAACTCAAAGGTCATTAAACTCTTTTTCAAAATTTTCGATCGTTTTTATGACTAATTCCCAATCTGGTATTTCTCTGAAAAACATGGCCTCCATCAGATGATAATCCTTTTCAAGTTCTTTGAGGATTCTTGGAGGAGGGAAAAGCTTTAAAGTTTTCTTTCGAGCTGTTCCATAGTTCGCCCAGTTTGATGCAAAGTAAATGCTTTTATGGATTGCAACTCGTTCAAGTAGAGCTGTCTCAATAAGTGCTTTCTCTTTGATTTCAGAATTTAGCAAACGAAAAAAATCATAAAAATGCCTTGAAATTCGTGGTGGAAGTTTTTTATTTTCTGGTAGATGCGCATATTGGTGAAGGATTGTTGCTTTCTCCCAGAAAGTTCGTTCAGCATTCAACACTCGAACCCACGTTTCAGGCTCATGAATTTTCTCCTTCAGCGCCTCTTTAGCATAGCTCTGTATTTTATGTTCACTGACAGGCCAGTGTTCTGATCTTGCACCGATTTCAATTTTCACAAGCGGTCGAATGTATCCAGCTTTTGAAGTCTCGCTTGGATATTCAAATAGCAGTGTTTGAGCATCTGAATCTTCTAGATCGCAGAAAATTCTCCAGCCGTTGGCAGTTCCAAGCTTTGTGCCAATGGCATCTTTCAGATCATCTAACATCTCAGTTTGCACATAGTTGGAGCAAGCTTGTGAAAGATTATCTAGAATCGTTCTTTGTTTCTTTTTGGAAGGCGCATTTTCAGGATCGCTGGGGGCTTTAAAACCAAAGAATTCTCTTTCAATTGAAAGATCAATATCTTCGGAAAACCGGTCGATTAATCCATATGCTTTTGAAAGCGAAGTGCCTCCCTTGAAGGTGAGGTGGGACTTCATTTTCTCTAACGAAAACAGCCTTTCCAAAATCCATACAACCCAATAATCTTTCTCAATAATTTCGAAAGGCATATGCATGATCTCTGCCGCTGTCCTAAAGAACAGTGCACGTTCCTCTTTAGATAAAAGATGCAGATGGATCTCATTCATGGCTCAAGCTCCATAATTTCAAAAACAAGGGCTCGTATCCATGCAGGAGCAAATTTCATATTTTGTCTCACTTCTTTTTCAGTGGAACTCTTGAGGAATTTTGAAATTTGCGTACGCGCAATCTGGTCAATGTGATCTTTTCCTAAATTTTTCAAGGCTTGAATCAGAAGACCTTCTCTAGTTCCGGCAGAAGACATCACTTTTTTAGTGGCCTTTTTAAAAATGATTTCTTGATTACCAATTTTGACTTTCCTTGAGGGACCTTCTGTTAAAAAGATAATTCGACCGGGAACCTGTGCAGAAAGGCCAACTAAATTTGCAGCGTAAGCTCCAGCTGGTTGGATTTGAACTCCATTTTTTTCCGCAATTGCTTTTGCAACTTCATTCAAATCTGGGGGGATTAGGCCCAATAGGTCATGCATTTTGGGATAGTCGTAAACCCCTTGCGCGAGACGTCGAATGACGTTTTGTTTTTGAAGCTGTGAGAGAGCCTTGCGAATGGAGGCATCACTACCCAAATCTGAAAAGTGCATTGAGGTAAAACACCACCCCCGACCATGATCGGTAATTCTATTTTTCACCGCGATTTCAATACTTTGGCCCATTTTAACTGCCTCTATTTTTCACAAAAATAGCATCTTTTTGTGAAAGCATGCAATAGAATTATCATAAAATTCACAAACATAGCATCTTTTTGTGAATATAGAATCAGCATAAGAAGCTTATTATCAAATAGATATATTAAATATTCACCACCCAAAAGTCTGTTGGCTGTTTGTAAGGCTAGGGCACTCCAGTAGTTTTACAGCTTGTCTCGTCTGGTGCGTAAAATTTGCGTAATTTTTCATTACGCATTCATGGTTTCAGCCTGATTTTTTGATAGATTTTCTCTATGGAAATGAGGAAATTGATTCAAACAAAAAAGTTCTAAGCTTAACCGTGTTCGATTCTCTCCACCTCCAATAAAATAGCCGGGTAACACCCGGCTTTTTTATTGGAGGTGAGCAAGGCAATAGTTTGCCTTGCGTGAGAGAATCGAGTTGAGCTCGTTGTTGAACGCAGTGAAATCGAGCGTGTCCGGTTCCTCGCAGAGCTCGTCACCTCTCCGTCATACGCGAGCAAAACTATTTGCTCGCTCGTTTCCTGTAAGGAAACGATGACTACGAGCCGCCGGCCCGGTAGACTAGGGGCATCGCCCCTAGCGCGAGGGATTCTCTAAGCGCTTCTAACAACGCAGCATTAGCATCAGAAATTCGTCTCTCCTCTTCTGGTCACTGCTGATTGAATTCTTCATATCTCTCTAGAGCAAGCTTCTCAGCAACTTGAACTGAAAGTTTTCTTCACTTTTTAAACCTTAAAAAATCAGCTTGAAGTATTAGAAAATGATCCTCACAATCGACTTTCCAAAAAATTAGCTCTTTATCTACCTAAAAGGAAAATTTACAATGGCTTTCATAAGTGCAAAAGAAGGTCCACCAAATGCTGGCGCGAAGTCTTACACTGTCCAATATTTCGATGAAAGAGGGAACATGATCATTCGAAGTGATGGAACTAAGGCATGGAGGAATAACAACCCAGGAAATATGAAATATAGAGGAGGATTTGCCACCAGACATGGAGCCATAGGAAGTGCTGGAGGCATGGCTGTCTTTCCAACTGAAGCAATGGGTCGAAAAGCTTTAATCGATCTCCTCAAAAGCTCTAATTACAATAATCTCAAGGTAACAGATCTTCCTGAAAAATATGATAAGGACAATGCACAAGAATATCGGCGCATGCTCCTCTCTATCTCCAAACTTGATCCCAATAAGCGCATTAAAGACTTAACAGCAAAAGAATTTGATCAGTTACGTGAAGCTATTGAAAGAATTGAAGGATGGGAAGCTGGCCGAGAAGACTTTATTGAAAAATGGTATATCTCTGGAGTGCATAAGCAGCGTGGCATTATCACAGAGTACTTGGTCAATAAAGGAGGTAAAGATTCTTGGGTAACTAAAGAAAAGGCTTTAAATTTAGCTTTGGAAGGAAGATTACATGCAACGATTGTCCATCTAAAAAATGGAGGAATATATCTTCGACCTGAATACGGTAGCCACGCCTTTACTCGAGTTGCTTGAATGTTTGGTTATCTTTTCTTAATTCTGAGCGTTCTCTTGTTAAGTGGATGCCGACACCAAGAAAAAAATCATGCAGATGATCTTAATTCTGTTAAGAAAAATTTTCTTGTCTCAATTTTAGAAAGCGAAGTGGAAGAGAGCCCGTTTCAGATGAATTACACATTAAGGACTGTATTTTTTTCTAAAGATATCATCAGCCTTTTTGGGGAAGTTTATGTCTATGGCCATCTTCCTCATGGTTGGTGGCGATATGAGGCGAAGACTCTATGTAGGGTTCAAGGAAAACTAAAAGAAGTCGAACTTTGGGATTTGTTTACAACAGCAACACAAAGGGAATTTTTACGTAAGTATTGCGAAAACACTCTGAAAGCTGATTCCATTTCCTATTTCTCAGGAGAAAATCCCTTGCGTACCAGATTCGAATATGAAGACATGCGCACTTTTGTCATCGATGACAAATCCTTGATCATTTTTTTTCAGCCCTACACAGTAGGCGGTTTAGGAGATGGACCTCCACAAATTAAGATCCCCTATGAGCATCTCAAGGACAAATGGAATACCTCTCATCCACTAACTCAACTTATTGATAAAACCATCTCTTCTAAATCTTACACTTCCTCATGGGATCAAGAAAGTTATATTCCCGATCTAAATTACCCCTCATAGGAATTAAAACCTCTTTTGTCAGGAAAGAGGTTGGCGGAAATTTTTAATTTTGCCCATTGAAAAGTTCTGAACGCATTTCTCCACCTCCATTTCGGGCGTATCGCGCTGTCGCCGGGTGCTGACGTATTGTCTTTTCGTCAAAGACTGGCGCTATCCGTCCCCACTGGCCAACGGACATGCGTAATACCCTTACGCAATGGGTAAAACTTGACCTGATCCCCAAAAACTAGTCCACTCAAGATTAGAGGTTCGTGATAAACTACCTAACCAAAAAGGACACGAACCATGAAAAGCAGATTCACAGAAGAACAAATCATCGGCATCCTCGGCGAGGCCGAAGCAGGAGCCAAAGTAGCAGAATTGTGCCGTCGACATGGCATTTCTGACGCGACGTACTACCTGTGGAAGAACAAGTATGCAAATATGACTGTTCCTGAAGCCAAACGTCTGAGGACTTTAGAAGCTGAGAACTCTCGATTGAAACGGATTGTTGCAGATCAACAACTTGACATTGTTGCCCTCAAGGACGTGCTTTCAAAAAAGTGGTAACCCCACAGGCAAAGCGAGCATGTTGCCAGGCCATGGTGGAAGCCCATGGCCGCAGTGAAAGGCGAGCATGTCAGCTTGTGGGGGCAAACCGAGCCAGCATACGCTATGTGAGCCACAAGCCCGAAGAAGGGCTTTTGAGGGGGAGGATAACCGCGATTGCCCATGAGAAGCGTCGTTATGGATACCGGCGTATTCATGTGCTTCTTAAGCGCGAAGGAATCTGCATCAATCACAAGAAACTATTCAGGATTTACAAACAATTGGGGTTAAAAGTGCTCAAGCGTGGCGGTCGAAAAAGAGCTTTGGGAACAAGAATGATTACAATAGCGCCAACAAGGAAGAATCAGGAGTGGTCGTTAGATTTTGTGCATGATGTGCTCGCCAACGGGAGGAGAATCCGCATGCTGACAGTAGTGGATGATTTTACCAGAGAGAGCATCAAGATTGCTGTGGATACATCCCTCAATGGGCAACGGGTCTGCGCAGAACTCGAGCAAGTCATAGAAGCACGAGGAAAACCTGACAGGATTTTGAGCGATAACGGCACAGAATTTACCAGCATGGCAATCCTACAGTGGTGCCAAGAACAGGGAATACGGTGGGATTATATCCAACCCGGCAAACCCTACCAGAACGGATACATCGAGAGCTTCAATGGGAAGCTCCGGGATGAATGCCTAAATGAAAGCATTTTCGTGAATCTGCAAGAAGCAAAGAGGCTTGTAGAGACATGGAGAGAAGAGTACAATACACGACGCCCTCATAGCTCCCTCAATGGAAAGACTCCGGATGAGATGGCTCAAGAGGAAGAGAAATTAACCGGAACCTCTAGCTAGGACTGGACTAAAGAAGGGGGCAAGGTCAAATGAACTCAAAGAAAATAAATTGCTACAGATACATAGCGACAAGACGTGGAAGATTCCTCTATATTGGCATTATTGGGCTATTAAATCTAAGTTCTATCAAAAATTCAATGAGGATGTGATTGAGTGGGCAATAGACAGATTAGAAAGAATATAGATTCTTAGACAAATCCTATCTACGAATCTATATAGAAAACGGACTAAGCAGGAGAGGAATATGATTAAAGTTGCAGCATATCAATGCTCTCCCGCTAGTGACATCCAAGATCGAAAAATTCAAATCCAAAATATACTGAAAAAAGCTGCATCGGAGCGTATCGATTTTTTATGCCTCCCAGAGGGGACTTTAACTGGATACTATTCTCAAGAAGAGCTAGCCCGTAGAAATTCTCTAGAAGTTGAAGGAGCGGATTTTAAAAAATGGCTTGAGGTTTTTAGAAATTCCACTGCAACTGTTATTGTCGGTTTCAATGAACGGGATGGCAATCAGATTTTTGACTCAGCGGCGATTATTGAAAATGGCAGTCTTCTTGGCGTGCAAAGGAAGCATTACCTTTATCACAACTATTTTGCCTCAGGGACTTCTTTTTCCCCCTTTAGCAGTAAAGGTATTACATTTGGAGTTGTGATCTGCCTTGATACCAACTATTTTGAACCTTCACGCATTCTTGCATTGCAGGGAGTAACCGTTCTTTTTTCTCCAATGTGCAACAAAGTCACTCCAGATCATGCTTATGCAAAACGTCCTGCATACTATAGTCATTTTATTGCTCGAACTCATGAAAATCGCTGTTGGCTTGTTTCTGCTGATTGGATTTGGGCCAATGATGGCGCATTAGTTTGTCCTGGTCATAGCGTAATTTACGACCCAGATGGTCGTGAAGTTGCACGTAGCCAAGAAGGAGAAGAACAGTTGTTAATTGCCATCATCCCTCTCAATCATCTATTCCATAAAAAAGGAAGAAGAGTGCATGGGAGTCAGAAACTTGCACAAGCTATTGAGCAATTGATTAAAAGCCCAAGCTATTAACATCGACAAATTACGCAAATTTTACGCACTAGACTGACAAAAAGTGGCTAAAACCAGCACAAACCATAGCATTTGGCTATCACTTAACTCACTGATATTCTTGATGTTGTTTATTTCAGTTTAATCCAGTTTAGAAATTGTCATAGAGTTCGATTCTCTCCACCTCCAATAAAATAGCCGGGTAAAAACCCGGCTTTTTTATTGGAGGTGAGCAAGGCAATAGTTTGCCTTGCGTGAGAGAATCGAGTTGAGCTCGTTGTTGAACGTAGTGAAACCGAGCGAGACCGCCGGCCCGGCAGACTAGGGGCATCGCCCCTAGCGCGAGGGCTTCTCTCCACCTCCAATAAAATAGCCGGGTAAAAACCCGGCTTTTTTATTGGAGGTGAGCAAGGCAATAGTTTGCCTTGCGTGAGAGAATCGAGTTGAGCTCGTTGTTGAACGTAGTGAAACCGAGCGTGTCCGGTTCCTCGCAGAGCTCGTCACCTCTCCGTCATAGGCGAGCAAAACTATTTGCTCGCTCGTTTCCTGTAAGGAAACGATGACTACGAGCCGCCGGCCCGGCAGACTAGGGGCATCGCCCCTAGCGCGAGGGCTTCTCTCCACCTCCAAAATCACAAGGCCAGATCAAAGGACCTGGCTTTTTTTATCCTATGAGCAATATATGTCAAAATCAAAACGCTCTCCTATTCCAACTAAACTAAGAAGGCTTGTAGAAATTGAAGCAGGACATCGATGCGCTATCCCCAGATGCGCCAATCATCCTATTGACGTGCATCACATTATTCCCTATGAAAAATGCAAAAACCATTCCTTTGAAAACTTAATTGCTCTGTGCACTCAATGCCACGCTAAACATCACCGCACAAAAGAAATCAGCTTGAAAGCCCTGCAAGTATACAAATCCAATCTTGGACTACTGAACAACAGATATTCTCATTTTGAAAAAAGAGTTCTCGAATGGTTTATAGAGAATCCCAATCAAGTCGATTTGCAGTTATGGGGCAGGGATCTAGATGTCTCATACCTTGTCAAAGATCGTCTGCTTCAAAAAAAAGACATTAAATTTGCTAATGCAATTAATTTCCCTCCTTCAGTTTATTTTCTCACTGAAGAAGGAAAAACGTTCGTACATAAATGGATGCATAATCAAAACCTTGAGTAAGTCACTGAGGCGTCGATTACTTATTTTCGCTTGAAGCCAGCTCCAATACTAAAGCTTTTGTCTGAAGCTCTTTCAATAAGGCTACATCCGCGTCATCAGCCCTTACCCTTTCCTCCTCTCGTCGCTTATCATCAAATTCAGTATAGCGTTCGAGGACAAGCTTCTCAGCAACTTGAGCAGAAATCTTTCCAGCATGCTCAAGAAGATCCTTTTCGTTAAAAGTAAGAAAAGCATCCAACTTTTGCTCCCATTCAGCCATAGTCACTGTTTTACGGCGCTTGGCTTGATTCTCTGCATAGTCGAGATACATGACGACAATTTCATTCAACTCTTCAATTTCAGATTGATAGAGATAATTTTTGGCAATTGTTACATCTTGTTGGCGCACCCGACTCCCCTTCCAACTTGTAAGGCCCATATTCGGCAGTTTGGGATCTGCGCGTTCAACAATTAACTCTGAGGCTGTATGCTGTGTCGCTGCCCAAAGCATTTTGTTTTGAACTTTCTTGAAGAAGAGCTGAGCTTGTTCGTTTTTAGGATCATAATCAATAGCCGTCGCATAAAGGTCGCGAACTTTTTGGTAGAAGCGCTTTTCAGAAGCTCGAATCTCACGGATGCGCTCAAGCCATTCATCGAAATAGTCCCAAGGCTGGGGCTCTTTAAGCCTGGCATCGTCCATAACAAAGCCCTTTACAAGATATTCCTGCAAATGCGTTGTGGCCCACTGGCGAAATTGAGTACCCCGATATGATTGAACGCGATATCCAACCGATAGTATCATGCTCAGATTGTAAATGTTAGTTGTGTATTTTTTTCCATCTGAGGCAGTTGTCAAGTGTTCCTTGACAACTGATTTATCAAGCTCTTTTTCAGCTAGAATGTTCTTAATATGCAGGCTAATATTCTGTTTAGTGGTTTGAAAGAGTTCAGTCATCTGTAGCTGAGTAAGCCAGACAGTTCCCTCTTCCGCCCGCAGTCTAATGGTAGTCCTACCATCCTCAGCTACGTAAAGTACGATTTCCCCATTTTCCATTGATCAAACCTTTAAATCTTTGTAAGAAGAAATATTATGAAGAATTTTATATCTTTCCCAGTCATAAGTTCTGAACACATCCCTCCACTTCCATTACCATAAACTTCAATAGCAGAAAGGCCCTGAATTGTTTTTAGATTTTTGTTAGTGCGACGAAAGTAAACCTACCAGGTTTGCAGCGTTAGATAAAAAGATGGAGAGATTCCCGGCCTTTTTCAACGCATATGCTCTTTCCAGTTTTTTTGAGGAATTGTAACTTGCCAATTCCTCCATGCCTCTTGGTTACGATAAGCATACATTTCTTCAGTTTTTACTATATGTAAGCGCTCTTGGCTTGATACGCGATCAGGAAATCGAATACCATCCAAATGATCTATTTCGTGTTGGAAACTACGAGCTACATATCCAGAGTGTGTTTCATAGATTTCACAGCCCTCTCTGTTCAAGGCTTTTATTTTAACTTGATTCGACCTTTTTACGATCCCCTTTACGTTTCCAGTCGAAAAACAGCCCTCATACCACTCTTCGGTTTCTTGAGACAGCTCTACGATTTCAGGATTGATATAAATATGAAGTTCAGAAACTTTACCCTTTCCATCTGCCCCAGTATCAACCAAAATAACGCGTATGTCCCTACCTATTTGCGGGGCAGCCAAACCTACCAGAACATGCTTCTGATTGTCAGATTGTTCCCTTCTTGCAAAATTAAGCATGCTATCAAACAGAGATTGCATATGCGGGTCTTTTATGTTTTCACTAGTCAGAGAACGACAACAAACACCCAAAATAGGATCTTGACAATCCACAAATCGGAGGGGTTCCATAGATGAGCAAAACGACAAATCAAAGAGAGT
This sequence comes from uncultured Verrucomicrobiae bacterium, assembly GCA_963839895.1. GTDB lineage: Bacteria > Chlamydiota > Chlamydiia > Chlamydiales > Rhabdochlamydiaceae > CAJCIW01. The sequence goes on along the minus strand of CAWIWQ010000001.1, from coordinate 193,485 downwards.
CATAAGGAATCCAAAAATTAGAATTCGCATAAATTTTCAAACCGTGCTCTCCTAAATTCTATTCAATCACTAGGGCTGGGAAATTCCCGAGCTTTAAGGGAGAATTATTATGGAAAATTTCAAATATTTCCATCCAAAAGTTCTGCAATAGCGTCTCTCCATCTCCCAAACCAAAGCCGGAAAGTTTTCCCGATCTTTTTTCATCCATCATGCCAGAGTTTTTGTCTTCTTGAGCATCTCCTCCATTTCTATGGGGATCTTCTTTTTAATAGATCGCCCAATCAAACAAGCAAAAAAGAAGGCCAAAGGTCCTCGAATCTCTACTTGGAAAGTCACTTGCGTTTTACCCGCATCGTGGCTCATAGATTGATAACTGATAACTTTCGCAAAAGAAAGATAGGCTTCTTGAACCACTAACTTATAGGGCTCAACCTGTGTTAATAAGGTTTTGAAAAGAGGGGTCCCTACAAATTTGGTACAACCAGTTGTTCCAGTCTGAAATGGGCCATCGAGTCGACTTAACTCAATTTCTTGATCCCAAGTTTTCCAGTTTGCAACGTCTTGCCAAATTCTCCAAACTTGAATGGGAGTGGCTTTTGTCTCTAAAGTGTGTTTAATGATGAGCATGTTCTAAAATTCCTTCCTTTAACCAGAATAGCGGAGCAATCAATCCTCTGCAAAAGCTATCGACATAGCTGGCCTACATCATAGTAACCCAACTTGTCCCCTACTGTCAAAGCATCTGTGGCGCGGCTTTTATGTCCTTTTTGAAGCCAAATTTTGCCTACTTTTTCAAGTATGTCTAAAATTTGGCTTCAAAACATGCCAAAAAATCGCATCCACATCCGCTGGGCAGATGGGGACAAGTTGGGTTAGTATCAAATTCGGCACAATGGCTAAAGTAAGTTCTTCGGCAACTTGAATTGAAAGTTTTCTTCACTTTTTAAACCTTAAAAAATCAGCTTGAAGTATTAGAAAATGATCCTCACAATCGACTTTCCAAAAAATTAGCTCTTTATCTACCTAAAAGGAAAATTTACAATGGCTTTCATAAGTGCAAAAGAAGGTCCACCAAATGCTGGCGCGAAGTCTTACACTGTCCAATATTTCGATGAAAGAGGGAACATGATCATTCGAAGTGATGGAACTAAGGCATGGAGGAATAACAACCCAGGAAATATGAAATATAGAGGAGGATTTGCCACCAGACATGGAGCCATAGGAAGTGCTGGAGGCATGGCTGTCTTTCCAACTGAAGCAATGGGTCGAAAAGCTTTAGAGGACTTTATTGAAAAATGGTATATCTCTGGAGTGCATAAGAAGCGTGGCATTATCACAGAGTATTTGGTCAATAAAGGAGGTAAAGATTCTTGGGTAACTAAAGAAAAGGCTTTAAATTTAGCTTTGGAAGGAAGATTACATGCAACGATTGTCCATCTAAAAAATGGAGGAATATATCTTCGACCTGAATACGGTAGCCACGCCTTTACTCGAGTTGCTTGAATGTTTGGTTATCTTTTCTTAATTCTGAGCGTTCTCTTGTTAAGTGGATGCCGACACCAAGAAAAAATTCATGCAGACGATCTTAATTCTGTTAAGAAAAATTTTCTTGTCTCAATTTTAGAAAGCGAAGTGGAAGAGAGCCCGTTTCAGATGAATTACACATTAAGGACTGTATTTTTTTCTAAAGATATCATCAGCCTTTTTGGGGAAGTTTATGTCTATGGCCATCTTCCTCATGGTTGGTGGCGATATGAGGGGAAGACTCTATGTAGGGTTCAAGGAAAACTAAAAGAAGTCGAACTTTGGGATTTGTTTACAACAGCAACACAAAGGGAATTTTTACGTAAGTATTGCGAAAACACTCTGAAAGCTGATTCCATTTCCTATTTCTCAGGAGAAAATCCCTCGCGTACCAGATTCGAATATGAAGACATGCGCACTTTTGTCATCGATGACAAATCCTTGATCATTTTTTTTCAGCCCTACACAGTAGGCGGTTTAGGAGATGGACCTCCACAAATTAAGATCCCCTATAAGCATCTCAAGGACAAATGGAATACCTCTCATCCACTAACTCAACTTATTGATAAAACCATCTCTTCTAAATCTTACACTTCCTCATGGGATCAAGAAAGTTATATTCCCGATCTAAATTACCCTCATAGGAATTAAAACCTCTTTTGTCAGGAAAGAGGTTGGCGGAAATTTTTAATTTTGCCCATTGAAAAGTTCTGAACGCATTTCTCCACCTCCATTTCGGGCGTATCGCGCTGTCGCCGGGTGCTGACGTATTGTCTTTTCGTCAAAGACTGGCGCTATCCGTCCCCACTGGCCAACGGACATGCGTAATACCCTTACGCAATGGGTAAAACTTGATCAACCTCTCGGTTAAGGAGGATGAAAAATGAAAATTCATTTTTCTCTCAAGTGCGCATGGCTTGCAATAAAGCTCTTGATCACAAAAAAAATCTCATGCTTTTTGGCTGGGGAACTTCCCCCAGCCTTTATTTGACTACTAGACCATAGAAGCTTATTTCATTACACTGATGAATCTAAACAAGTATAGGGGTTACTTGTGGGTAAAGAACAAAAGCTCCGAATTCGTAACAGCACTGCCGAATTCCTGATCTTCACTGGACAGGCGGGCGAAAACAATATCGAAGTCAGAGTCGCGGAAGAAACTGTCTGGCTGACGCAAAAATTGATGGCAGTTTTGTTTGAAGTTTCGGTGAAAACCATCAACGAGCATTTAATTAATTTATTCAGCCAGAACGAGATACGCAAGAGCGCAACTATCCGGAATTTCCGGATAGTTAAAAATGAGGGCGATCGAAAAGTCTCAAGAGACATCGAATTCTATAACCTCGAAGCCATCATCGCTGTCGGCTTTCGAGTGAATTCAAGTCGGGCTATCCAATTCAGACAATGGGCTACAGGCGTGCTGCAGGACTTTGCTATCCGCGGTTATGTACTCGATAAAGAACGTTTAAAAAATGGCTCGTTCTTCAACAAAGCTTATTTCGATAACTTATTAGAAGAAATCCGGGAAATCCGCGCAAGCGAACGAAGATTTTATCAAAAGATCACAGATATCTATGCCATGGCTATGGATTACAGTACAAAAGCAGAAATCACCCAAACGTTTTTTGCCTCAGTACAGAATAAGCTTCATTTTGCTATTCACGGACACACTGCCGCTGAATTAATCGTTGAACGGGCAAACAGCAAAAAAGACAGGATGGGCCTGACAACTTGGAAAAATGCGCCTCACGGAAAAATTCTCAAACCTGATGTCGTTATTGCAAAAAATTATCTCACCGAAAAGGAATTGAAATCGCTCGATCGCTTTGTAACGATGTATCTCGACTATGCTGAAGATAGAGCCAAGAGAAATATTCCCATGACAATGAAAGACTGGGCTGAAAAATTAAACGCGTTCCTCCAATTCAATGAAAGAGATATCTTGGACCATCCCGGAAAAGTAAGTCGAGAGATAGCGAAAGCCTTTGCCGAAAGCGAGTTCGAGAAATATCGGATTATGCAGGATCGGCTATATGAGTCGGATTTTGATAAGCATCTTAAGCAAGTACTAGAGAACGATAAGAAGCCAGTTGCAGAAGAGCAAAGCGAACTTTCTCCCATTGAAAAGTAAAGTTCTGAACGCGTCTCTCCACCTCCATTACAAAAAGGTTTCAAGAAACTGAGGCGCCTTTTTGTTCCATTGTTCCCTTTTCATTAGTATGCACGGTACACTAATGTCCCTATCCATAGTATTAATAATAGATAATACAAGGACCAACCTTTAGCTGGAGGAAAAAATCGAGAAAGCCATCGAAAATGTTTGGTATACCACTTGTCTCCAAACCATACGACTAGATTGCACCCGATACTGTCGAGCAATAAGAGATAAAAAATGATTTTCTCAATCATAACGCATCCCCTTGTAAGAGTTAATATTTTTTTAATTGATTGGTGAGTTTTTGACCAATCAAAAGTTCTGAATGCATTTAACGGTAGATAGAATTAATTCTGAATGCAGCCCCTGCTCACCTGCTAACCAATCACACTGGTGAAGTCTCCACATTCAAATCCTGTTGTCTCAATTTCTGAAGCATCTCTATTTGCTTGGTCGAAGTGGGATACTGTCCCGTGACGCAAGCTAAGCAAAGGTCGTTGAGTCCAATTGCCTTTTTTAAGGCTTCTGCATCATTATAGACAATCGCATCGGCGCCAATCTCTTGAGCGATTTCGACTAAGGATTTTTTCGCAGCGATGAGTTGATCCCGGCAGGGAAAATCGATCCCATAAATACAGGGATTGACAACGGGCGGGAAAGTGGAGACAAATAAGACTTTGTTTGCCCCAGCGGCTTTCGCAAGAGCAATCGTCCGTTTGGAGACCGTTCCCCGAATGATGCTGTCATCAACCAAGAGCACATTTTTTCCCTCGAAAACGGAACGAACGGGAGATAATTTTAGCATAGAAGTAGTCAGGCGTTTCTCAAGACCGGAGATAATAAACGTCCTACCTGCTTGCTGATGCCGCACAAAACCTTCGGCAAAAGGAATTTGCAGAAAATTAGAAAGAGCGATTCCTGCGGGATTCCCTGTATCGGGAATAGGAACGATGATATCGATAGGAAAAAGATTTAATTTGCGAATTTTTTCACCTAGAAGGCGTCCCAGTTGTGTACGAATCGAATAGATCTCTTTTGTTTCCAGGACTGTGGGCGTTTTGGCAAAGTAATTGAATTCAAAAGCGCAATGGGAATGTTTCTGGCAAGCCAGAATCCTTCGATGAAGATCACCCTCAGGATTTATCCACATAACTTCTCCAGGCAAAATATCCTGTAGATCATGGCATTTAATATGCGAGAAGGCGAGCGATTCAGAGGCAAACGCGAAAAGGCGGTCGTTTTTTCCAAATTGTAGCGGGCGGATCCCTTTGGGATCGCGAAAAGCGAACATTCCAAAGCCGGTGGCCATTCCAATGATGGAATAAGCGCCGTTCACTCGCTTGTAGATTTTTTTTACAGCATGGCAAAGCGTGTCAAAAAATGAGTCCTCAAAAAGGAGATTCTGCGCAAGGATATGCAAGATCACCTCGCTATCGCAGTTGGTTTGGAAATTGATCCCGTCATTTTTCAATTCATTCCTCAGCATAGGATAATTGACGAGATTTCCATTATGGACAATAGCCAGAGTATGGATGCCTTTTTTTATTGCTAAGGGCTGGGCATCTTGGACGTTTCCTTTTCCCGATGTTGAATAGCGAATGTGGCCTAAACCCCACCGAGATTGTGGAGGAAACTTTGCTTCCTGGAAAAGCTGAGAAACAGAGCCCAGTCTTTTGCCAAGGACCGGTTCTTCGATAGACGGATCATAGAGAAAGACTCCCGATGCATCCTGTCCTCGATGCTGTAATTGGAGCATTCCTTGACATAGGAATTCAAGGATCGGATCGGATCCCAAGATCCCGATGATTCCACACATACTGTCCCTCCCCCTCTTTAAGTTCGTAACCGCAAGACGGCATTTTTTTACCGTCCAAAAAAACGTCTCGAGTCAAGGAATTGAGCTTTATACGCCCTTCTCCGATGAGCTGTAAAGCGGCAAGGCAAGCGGGCCAATCGCTGAGTGCTTTTTGCTTTGCCTGATGCTTCGCTGCTTTCTGTTTATCTATGGGATTCCCTTCTTGATAATCAACCCAAGGCCCGGATACTAAAATCGGACCGCCATCGACTTTCTCATCGATTAAAATCGCCGCGGTCCGCGTTCTTCTCATTCCCTCTTGAAGCGCTTTGAAAACTGCATTTTCCCCAATCCATTTTCGGTTTCCTTGAGCATCTAGGACAGTCAAGTCGGCCGGATGGATATTGAGTATTTTGTAAGGAAAGGCTTGCAGCCAAACTTTCGATAGGAGGCGCATGTATCCCGCAAGCAAAAGAAAATCGATCGGGCATTTCTGTTCATGGGTAAAGACCCGAAGAAGCTCCAAACCCTTTCGATCATGCTCTTCTCTGGAAATGAGAGGACTCCATGAATGGTAGAGAAGCGGAAGATGTTCTTCTTGCGCGATCTTTTGGAAGCTGCATTCGCGATCGGTGTAAAGAAGCCGAATGGCAAAGGAAGGTTTTTGAAAGCTTTTTTGGGCGGCAAGCATCGCGCGCAAGATTGTTCCGGTACCGGAACCGAATACCGCTACATGCATGGGTCGTCGTTCAGACTGCTGCTGAAAGAGCAGCTTTTCCAATATCCCTCCTAAATTGTGCCCAAGTGCCTGAAACAGCATCCACGGCACTATAAGTTTTTTCAATCGCATCTTCCAAATCAATTCCAAGAGCTGTAACACCAAGAACTCGTCCTCCGGTCGACACAAGCCTTTGCTGAGAATCGAGAGAAGTTCCCGCATGGAAGAAAAAAAGATCTTCTTTTTCCATCAAAGGTCCGATCAATTCCCCTTTTGCACAAGAATTTGGATAACCCTTAGAAGCCAAAACGACGCAGCAGCTCGCTTTCGGTTTCCATCGAAGCTGAAGAGCAGTTAGTTCTCCGCGCACTGAAGCGGCCATTATCTCAGCCAAATCCGATTCTAATAGAGGAAGGACAGCTTGTGTTTCGGGGTCTCCGAAACGGCAATTGTATTCGAGGACTTTTGGCCCATCTCGAGTAAGCATGAGGCCGAAATAGAGAATCCCCCGATAAAGAATCCCTTCTCGCTGCAATCCCTTGAGAGTAGGCTGGACGATCGTTTGTTCGATCTCTTGTTGCAGAGGCGGATGTAAGAAAGGAAGAGGAGCATAAGCTCCCATCCCTCCGGTATTGGGGCCCAGATCGCCATTATATAATCGCTTGTGATCCTGTGCGGCGAGGAGAGGATAGATTCGCTCTCCATCCGTAATCGCCTGGAGGGAAATTTCCGGTCCCGATAGAAGTTCTTCAATGACTACTTCAGATCCGGCATTTCCATAGATTTTCTGTTCCGCAATCTGGCGGATCGCCTCCTCAGCAGATGCATAATCGAGACAGCAAACCACTCCTTTCCCTCCAGCGAGGCCGCTGGCTTTGACGACAGCCCCTTTTCCTTGGAGAAACAGTTTCTTGGCGGCTTGCCGCGCATTTGCCGCGGATGTACAGACGGCAAACTGAGCGGTGGGAATCTGATATTTTGCCATAAAGGCTTTAGCCCAAGCCTTGCTGCTCTCTATGAGCGCCGCTTGTCGTGAGGGACCAAAAAGAGCGAGACGATGCGATGCGAAGAGATCCTGAATCCCTTTTTCAAGATGCGACTCAGATCCCACAACCGTCAAATCGATCGTCATTCGTGCAGCGGCTTGGGCTAGCAAGGCATAATCGGAGAGCAAGTTCATTTCACTAGAGAGCGGGTCTGCCAAAGACCAGATCCCCGGGTTCCCAGGATAGCAATAAACCTTATGCCCTTGCCTAGAAAAGGTATGGATGAGGGCATGTTCCCTACCTCCAGATCCGATCACCAGTACTTTCAAGCGAGCGACTCCATTGTTTTGAGAATTCGGATAGCGGCGAGAGCAGCGTTTTGCGGATCGATCGCCGTGAGAACAGGGACTTTGCTGGGCATCTGCAAAGTGGAATGGATGTTGATCATATAATCTTGGGCATCTTGGAAAGGCGGACAAGCGATGACCGGCCATTTTAGATTGCAGGCAACCACGCCGGACAAAGCATTGCTTCGTCCTGCGATGGTCAAACAAACGATCGGCTCAAGTGATTCATTAAAAGCATCGAGAAGATCCAAAAGCGTTCTGGTATGCTTGTGCGCCGACGCTATCTCGATTCTAAAAGGAATTTTTGCTTCTTGAAAAACCGCGGCCATTTTTTCGGCATGGCCTGTGTCTTTTTCGCTGCCTAAAATCATCAGGGCGAATGTCCCTTGGATCAGGTTCGCTTTTTTCAGATTGAACCACATCCTTTTCGGAAAAAAATGAGTCTCTTGCTTTAAGCTGGATCCGGTGATTGCTTCATAAATTTCAGCGTAGCTTTTATGGATCTTTTCCTGAGTCACAAGATCCAAGGAAGGAAGCTCCCCTTCACCCGTAAAGCCCTGCGATCTTCCCCACTCCCTGACGAATTCTTTATCTGGAAAACGGATCTCTTTTTTTACGAGATCTTTCTGAAACCAAAATCTCGAAGAATCGGGCGTATGGATCTCATCGATGAGAGTCAATTGGTTTTCAGCATCCCAACCAAATTCATATTTCGTATCGACGAGGATCATCCCTTGCTTTTTCAATAGCTCGCTGCCCCTTTGATAGAGAGCAAGAGCTTTTTCCTCGATCTTTGCCCACTGGGAAGGATCGAGAATTTTCCTTTTAAAAATTTCCTCCTTAGTGATGTCTTCGTCATGCCCGACCTGGCTTTTTGTTGTGGGAGTGACGATAGGAGTTGGAAAGGGGTCATTTTGCTTCAATCCCTCGGGCAAATTGACGCCGCACTTTTCTCTGAGACCTTTTGCATAATCCCTCCAAAGGGAGCCAGCTGCATATCCTCTGACAATGACTTCGATCGGGATCGGAGTGCATTTTTTGACCACCATCACGTTCGGATCGGGGTGAGATAAAATGTGATTGGGAATGATGTCCTTCGTTTGATCGAACCAAAAAAGAGCCAGTTCCGTTAAAATCCTTCCTTTTTCCAAAATGGGTTCGCGCAGAATGCGATCGAAAATGGAAATCCGATCGCTCGCAACTAAAACCAAACGATCGCCTAACTCATAAATATCGCGCACTTTTCCTTGCCTGCGAATACCTAACTCGGGAAGCATGATTGATTGTTGCATATGTTTTTCCTTTGATTAATGGCTAAAGTAACGTTCTCCTGTGAAAATCATACAAAGGTCTCTTTGGTCGGCCTCGCGGATAACCTCTTCATCTCGCACGGATCCTCCGGGCTGTAAAAAGAATTGAATTCCAGCTTCTGCTGCAGCCTGAATACTATCGGCGAAGGGAAAAAAACCGTCGCTGGCAAGGACGAGTTCTCCCAAAGCTTGCCGCATCTCTTTTCCTTCTTGCTGCAAATTTTCAATCGCTTTGGGAAGGGCGAGCCGTTGCAGGCTATCGATCCGGTTCGGTTGTCCTCCACCGATTCCGATGGTTTGATAGAATGTCGGTTCATATTCCCGAGCAAGAACAATCGCATTCGACTTCACCGACTGAACCGCTGCGAGAGCGAAATTAAATAGACCAACTTGCTCTAGTTTAGGAAAACGACGGGTCGCGACTCCGGCTTGATTCGAAATTAGAGGAATTAAAAAAGGATTTCCGGAAGTGCGGTTCTGCTTGGGCGTTTGGGCTAGCATTCCTCCTGAAATTCCTCGATAAAGCCGAGAAGGCACTGCATCCCAGCGAACTTGTAAGAGCCGAAGGGAGGGCTTTGCCGCTGAAACCCAAGCGATAAAGTCAGGAGTGAAAGAAGGGGCGAGAAGCACCTCGATAAAACGCCCTTTGATCTGCTCGCAAAACTCTTCTCCCACTTCTTGGGATAAGGCGATAATGCTTCCATACGCCGATTTCGGATCTCCATCCCACGCCCTTTGAAACGCTTGGCGTACATTCTTTCCCGTCGCGAACCCGCAGAGGCCCCCATGTTTCACGACCGCGGCAGAAGCTACTTTGCCTTTTTCAGCTATCCTTTGGAGGGCGAAAAAGGCCTGAGAGGCGTCTTCGTAGTTGTTGTAGGAAAGGCCTTTTTCCCCAAATACTTTTGCTGAGGCGATGCCAGATTCGCCTGCGAAACTATAAACCCATCCTTCTTGGTCGGGATTTTCTCCGTAAGAAAGCTTTCTTCCTTGTTCGAGCTGAGTGGAAAATAAAGAACCCTCTCCTGAGATAGCGTTTGCCATTCTCGACTCATACTCAGCGCTCATTTGCATCGCTTTGGAGGCCAACCGGCGCCGCGTCTTCATCGAAAGGATTTTTTCTCGTGAAAGTTCGTTCAACACAGACTCATAATCGTTCGGGTCGACGACAACTCCAACGGAAACGAAATTTTTAGTGGCGGCGCGAATCATCGTAGAGCCCCCGATATCCATCGAGTCCACAAGCTTCTCCAGATCTTGATTCGGATCAAATCGATAGAGGTTGCAAACGACGAGATCGATGGGTTCAATGTTCAATTTTTTCGCTTCAATATCGTCGATCCCTCGTCGAAATAAGATCCCGCCAAGAATCGCCGGATGCAAAGTTTTTACCCGTCCCCCGAAGCATTCGGGGAATTGAGTCGCTGAGGAAATCGGCAGGTGGGGAATGCCTTCCTTTTCCAGCAGATTCGCGGTCCCTCCGGAAGCGAGAATTTCCAATTTAGGAAATAGTTTGAGAAGCCCTTTTGCAAAAATCTCCAACCCCGTTTTATCAGTTACAGAAAAAACAACACGTTTCATCGTTTCCTCAAATAATCGACTGCGTTTTTAAAGAGAGCCAACCCCGGCCCGTAAGCTGGAAGCGGCTCTTTCTGCATCTTCAATTTCTCTTTTTCCCGCGTCCATTCGGGAATCTGTGTAAAGAAAAGAGCCGCTTCAGGGTGGGGCATCATCCCTAAGACCCGCCCTGTTTTATCGCAAATCCCTGCGATCGATCCCAACGATCCATTTGGATTATCCGGATAACCCTGCGCTATCTCGCCGTCTTTGCTTGCATATTGCAAAACAACATGCCCTTCAGACCATAATTTTTCCGGCTCCGGCATAATGAAATTTCCTTCTCCATGGCGCACAGGCAAATAGAGATCTGTCAAACCCGAGGTAAAGATGCATCGGGACGAAACCACCTTCTGATGGATCCATCGCGATTCAAACCTTCCTTTCTCATTGCGAATCAAAGAAGCCTCAGCTTTCTTCTCGAAACCTGGCAAAATCCCTAACTTGACTAAGATTTGAAATCCATTGCAGACGCCTAAAATGCAATTGCCTCGATCGATGAATGCGTAAAGATCGTCCTTTCTTTTTGAAAAAGCGACGCGATTGGCAAATGCCTTAGCGGCTCCCAGCTCATCTCCAAAAGAGAATCCTCCGGGAAGGAGAAGAAAATCGAAATCCAAAAGACATACCTGTCCCAATAACCACGCTTTTGCGTGGGTGATTTGGACATCCGCACCCGCTAAAGCAGCCCCTTTAGCCATTTCATGTTCGCAATTGATTCCGTATCCAGATAAAACCAATGCGCGGATTCGATCCTTCATGTTGACCTCAAAGGCTCTTGCCAGCTTCGCTTAAGGTGAAATAGATCCTCCTGGATCTTGATCGCGCCTGAAATCCCACGGACAATAAACTGTCTGTCGCTGCGCACTTGACCGACAGGATTCACAGGCAATTGCTGTATCTTGGCTTCGAATTTCTCCTTGTTCCGGGGATTGATCGTAATGACGAACCGAGGTGCCGATTCAGAAAAAAGAATTTCCGCATCGCTAAGTTCGTTGTCCCTTGGAACTTTTCTCAAATCGATATCGACACCAAAGCCGCCTGCAAAAGAGCTTTCCGCTGCTCCGACCGCTAGCCCGCCTTCAGAACAATCATGACAGGATGCGATCCATTCTTCCTGCATCATTTCAAATAGGGCTTGATAGAGCCTTTTCGCCGCCAAAAAATCGATGCGGGGAGCTCTTCCGCCTTTGAGATTTTTCATGGCGAAATATTCGGATCCACCCATTTCGTTTTTTGTCCATCCCGCTACGTACACTAGATCGCCCGGCTGTTTCACATCCATAGTCACAGCTTTTTCTACGCAAGGGATTTTTCCTATCGCCGTAATCAAAAGAGTAGGAGGAATCGAAATTTTTACATTTTTCATTTTGTAATCATTTTTCATGCTGTCTTTACCCGAGATAATAGGTGTTCCCAGTTCTACGCATCCCTGATAAAGTGCCTTAGCCGCCCGAACTAACTGTGCGAGTTTATACTTGCCATCCGGCGTTTTCTCGGAATCGTAAATGGGATCGGGCCAACAGAAATTATCCAAAACGGCAATCCTCGATGGATCGGCTCCTACAGCCACTTGATTGCAGATGGCTTCATTGAGAGCATAACAGGCCATTGCATAGGTATCGATCTCACTATACCGGGGACAAATGCCATTCGAAATGACGATTCCTTCTTTTTTCTCCTGAAACTCGATCGGCAAAAGGATACTTGCATCTGACGGACCGTCGGCACAAGATCCCACAAAGGACTTTACGCAACTTGCCCCCTGTACTTCATGATCGTATTGGCGGACAATCGATTCTTTGCTGCAAATCGTATAACGCGCCAAAAGTTTATGAAGATCTTTTCCCAAATCGGAGGAGGGAATTGGAATTGCTGTTTCGTCGGGCTCAATCCAGTCGGCTTCGAGACGAAGCTGAGGAACTCCCCCATGAAGAAATTCTAAATCGAGAAGCGCTACTGTATTTCCTTGAAAAAGAACATGGAAATGACCGCTTTCATTAAAGGTCCCTAGAAAAGCGAGATCGATCTCATAAAAAGCAGCCAGTTCAGCTAATTCGTCTTTTCTTTCCTGAGGAACCGCAAGGGTCATCCTTTCTTGCGACTCGCTCAGCAGGATTTCCCAAGGTCGAAGGCTTCGGTCTTTAAGCGGAACGCATTCGAGATGGATTTCGCATCCCCCCGAAAGAGCCATTTCCCCAACAGAGGAAGAGAGTCCTCCCGCGCCATTATCGGTCAAAGTCCGGTAGAGTCCTCGATCCCGCGCAGCAAGGATAAAATCATGGAGTTTTTTCTGCATGAACGGATCGCCGATTTGAACCGCAGAAGTGGGACTGAGGTCATGGATTTCTTCGGAAGAAAACGTAGCGCCGTGGATCCCGTCCCTGCCTGTTTTCCCGCCGGCCACTGCAATCCAATCTCCCGGAAAAACCTCTTTATCCTCGCAAAGCCTAGATCCCATTTTCACAGGAATGAGTCCCACAGTCCCGCAATAGACCAAGGGTTTTCCCAGAAATTTCTCATCGAATACAATCGCGCCGTTTACGGTTGGGATCCCACTTTTATTGCCCCCATGTTCGATTCCTTTGCATACTCCGGCTAAAACCCGTTTCGGATGTTGTAGTTTTTCCGGAATCGGACCCGAATAATCGGGAGGCGCAAAACAAAGAACATCCATGTTCGCGATGGGCTTCGCCCCAAAGCCCGTTCCTAGAATGTCCCGGTTCACGCCTAAAATTCCGGTCAAAGCACCCCCATAAGGATCCAAAGCCGACGGGCTATTGTGGGTCTCTACTTTACAGACCAGATGGACCGATTCGTTGAAACGGATGATTCCCGCATTGTCTTTGAATACCGAGACGAGCCAATCGATTTGAGCTCCTACAACCTCAGTGGCTTGTTTGATGTAAGTGGAAAAGATGCTATCTATAACTGTTTTGTTTCCCTTTTCAGAATATTCGATATGCGCCTGAAAGATTTTATGTTTGCAATGTTCGCTCCAAGTTTGCGCGATTGCTTCGAGTTCGACATCCGTCGGCATGAGCGGCAAGCGATATTTTTTTCTTTTTTCCTGGATGTTTTCTTGTCGATAATAAGATTGGATCGCCTCCATCTCAGCTCGATTGAGAGCAAGGCCCCTCTTACGACTGATTTCTATGAGGGTATCAGACTCGCCCAAAAGATCGATGGTTTCAACTCCAATCGAAGATCTCTGGGAGGAAATGGGCTCAGCAAGGATCTCTTCAATCAAAGGATTGGCCAAGAGTTGTCGCCCGATTTTTTCGACCTCTTCCCGAATTAATTTTCCCTTAATTAAATAACGAGTCGCGCTTTGAACTTTTTCATTCTCAGCAAAGGGAAATCCTAAAAAATCCTCGATTGAAATTTGCGCCGTGATTCCTAAATTGTCCGTAAGGCCCGGTTTCAAGCGGATTTCTAAGGACCAGTCATATTCAAAATGCGTTTCTTCAACTTGCTCAATAATCGGATCAAGGAGGACCCGCTCAATCACTTGGACCAGTTGATCTGAAGTGAGCTGTTTATAGATCCGGTAGACCTGAATAATCTTCGCTTGCTCTGCCTGAATGCCAAGAAATCGAATCGCATTTACGATCTCTTGCGCTCTTGGATCGGAAAATCGGGGCAGGAGCGATATCGAAACCAAATGCGGAGATCCTATCATACAACTATGACCATACAAGCCCCTCTCCTTTGACCACTTCCCCGATGAGATAGCAATCCCTCTCTTCCGTGCAAATCCGCTTAGCGTCATGCGGCGCCAAAACGAGAGTAAAGCCTATGCCTCGATTGAAAACACGGCGCATCTCCAGCTCGGATATTTCCCCTTTTTTCTGCAAGAATTGGAAAATTTCGGGAACAGGCCAGCTTCCTTCTTTAATTCGCGCTGACAATCCTTTTGGAAGCATCCGAGGAATATTTTTCCCAAATGCTCCTCCAGTAATGTGAGCCATTCCCTTGATCGGAAAACGCGCCATCAGTTCATGCACCCATTTCACGTAAATCCGCGTCGGTGTTAATAAGATCTCGCCAAGTGTCTTGCCTTGAAATGGAATATGCAATTGATCTTCTTTAATGATTTGACGCACTAAAGAGAAACCATTGCTATGAATGCCGCTTGAAGGAAGACCTACAATCAGATCACCACTTTGAATCGACTTGCCTTCGATCCGCTCATTTCGTTTGACGATACCTACGGCAAAGCCCGCCAAATCATAGTCTCCTTCTCGATACAATCCCGGCATTTGCGCAGTTTCTCCGCCAATGAGAGAGCAGCCTGCTTCCTCGCATCCCTTTGAAATGCCGAGAATGACCGATTCCATTTTTTCAGGATCGAGACGCGAAACAGCCAAATAGTCTAGAAAAAAAAGAGGCTTTGCCCCTGTAGTAAGAATGTCGTTCACGTTCATCGCCACAAGATCGATTCCGATTGTCTCGTGTCGATTTAAAGCGATTGCCAGCTTAAGCTTCGTCCCCACTCCATCGGTACTTGCAACGAGGTCATCTTCACCTAAAGGAAAGATCGCTCCAAAGCCTCCGATTTCAGGAGCCGATTTTTTCAATCTGCCCACCCATACTGCTGCAGCATCGAGATTGACCCCTGCTTCTAAGTAGGTTGACATCCGTCCCTCCTAGGCTACGCACTAGCTACAACAGCATAAAGGGAAGATGTTAAAGGATTATTTAATGAATGTATAGTGCTTTTTCTCAAATTCCTTGCATTTCAATTAGACCCTGATTGCTACCCCATGTTTCCTCTATGAAAGCTGCACTGCCCATCTTCTTCGCTTCACTCGTCCGAAAGGTTACAAACCTTCCCTCCTCGTGAATCTTTGAATCTGGTCAGTTCGCTTTTTCATAGAGAAAAAGAGGGTAGCAATCAGGGTCTGAGAAGTTTATTTTTAGTTGGCTTGCATATCTTTAACTTTTCTAATATGCAAAAATATTACTAACTCATTATGATGCTTGTATCATCCCGCATCATTTTAACACTATGCAGTCGTCGATGTGAAAAAAGCGATTATGATTGCTGGAATGACAATGCATTCGGATGGGGAAGAGCTCCTTTTAGAAAGTGGATCAAAACAAGCAGACCTCTGGGGAATCAACCTCTACCTCCATCAATCCAAAGACGAATGGATTGAATACGATTCTGTAATCAATCTGAGACCATCTCAGGGCAATGATTCTCGAGGGGTTGATGATCCTGCCAGAAAATTCGAGAAATCGTCAATCAATTGGTCAAACAATCATGACTGCAGAATTAGAACACTTAGAATCAGCTAGAATAAGTTGGGCAAAGTTTTCTCTCATTGAGCAAATGGCTAATATTGGGAGCGAAGTAAGCCGAGCTCTTCGAGCCAAAGGCGATCAAACACGCTACTGGGGTGCGGTCGCTCGAGCTCTGGACTTATTTTATCTCACCATCGAGGATTCTCGATGGAAGGGACGTCGCAGAGAAGTTCTACGAGTTCGCGAATTGTTTGCTGCCGCTGCTCTTGGGAGCGACGAATACAAAACGTCCCTTCAAGATTTAGACCGCTATTTTGATTGTTTTGTATGGCTTGTACGATCAGAGCATTGAGAAGCGAAATGTTTCTCTCATTTTGCAGCAATAAACCTCTGCATATTAAAAGCTAGCGACATCGCTGGTTTACATCATAATCTACTGTGAGGACGATGTAGACAAGATAGCCTGCTAAGGGGATTAGCGAGAGAATTGAACTACTGAACAAGGCCAGACTTGCGAATGCCGCCCCTCTGACTAACTGGGCAAGAGCTGGCTGTGCGACCTGCAATGTTATTGCTCCTGCCAAAGCAGGAAGTGCGAATTTGTAAGCGCAGTTATTTTCAACAGTAAGCCGATAAAAAAGAGACGCCCCAAAACAGATGGCAGAGCTTACAAATAAAGAGTAGGGAAGCGCTGTCATGAAGGCTGCCATCGCGACTGCTCGGAAAATGTGGTTCACAAGAAGAGCGCATTTGTACAGCGTTGGATGTTCCAGCAAAAAACCGGTCATACCTTGTGTCAGTTGATTTAAAGGATTGTATTTTTCGATTGTTGTGTGAAGCCGCTCAGACGCTGACATGAATCCCCCATTTAAATGGAGTATTATGAAAAACACTTACTTATTCTTGCAAGTTTCCTGTGTGATTTAAATGCAGATTGTTAAATGATTCTGTGCTCACAATTTTCTGAAACTTTTCAGGTTGCGAGAATTTAATATCTTCTAAAAATGCCTCCTTATCCAAAGCATTCATATGAGGAAATAATTCCTTGAGCATATCGATCATCTCTTCAGAGGTCATTTCTTTATATGTGGGCTCTTCAACACATCGTAATTCCTCATCCGTATAGAGCCTCTGGAGTTCGGGTAAAATCTTCGTTTCCTCCTCATGAAGGTGCAGAAGATTTTCACCGACAAATTTACGAAATGTCAGATAGAGTTGATAACCTATTTCCACTTTCATTTCCGGATTATGCTCTTTCATCACAGCATCAAACAAAGCATCGATTCGAGGAAATGCAGCATCCATCTCTTCATGCTGGTTATGAGCATGAATGTGCACCGTTGATCCCTTTCTCTCTAGCAAGCTATGCAGCCTCTCTTCTTCATAATTTGCATGATTTTGCAACATATGGGAAAGTTCTGTCCATTGCTTCCTTGCAACTTCGATCTCAGAATCTTTTCGAAAATCCATCTTGGCAATAAGTCTCTCGAGATCATTTAGAGCAGCACTTACGTATTTATGTTCTCTATAAAATTTTATCCTCATTTCTTACCCCCTTTAATTTGACACGATTATAACTAAGAAATGAAAATAGTTCCTAAGTTTTATTTACCATCATTAGACGAGGCTACAGAAATCTGATTTATGACACTCTTGGGAATTAGAAACTGGTCCTTGATGAACTCATAGATGGGAAGAACGGTGAAATATTTGCTGTGACCATCGATGAGACTCGTGTAATTGATTAACTGAACATTTTTGGGAAGTCTATCGGGATGTTCTGCTCCTACGTAACCTAAAGATCTGTCCCATTCAGCAAGACTATATGACCATTTTAAGACCTCGTCTCGCTTCGAGTAAAAAATGAATATTTTTTCACAATTGTCCGTCGAGTGATAATAGATTTCGTTTTCTTCTAAACTCTCATCATCGACAGCGGGTGCGAGAGCAAAATAATTATGCACGAGCCTTTTCTCTTGAAGAGGACGATAATTAAGGGCCTCGAGCACAAGACGATTACCCATGCTATGCGCTAAAATATCCACTTTTGCAGCTGAAGCGGAGAGAAATTCCAAATGGGAGCGCATTTTATTTGCCAGCTTTGAAACATGGCTCCTCGCTTCAAAATACTCCCAAGTATCATCATAGCCTGGCCAAAGATAACCAATGATGTAATCGTAGAAATGAGACTGTTGAACATCGACAAATGCAGATACATGAGTATTGATGAGATTGTAAGTAGATAACGCCTCTTTGGCATCATTGTTATAGCCATGAACGAGCAACAGCACGTTTTTGCCTTTAACTTCTTGGCCGATAAGCGCCATACTTTTTTTGATCGAGTTTAGCTCAATTTCTGTTTCATCAGAGATCTTTTCAGCATCCCAAAAAGCGGCTCGATCCGATATCAACCAAAACTGTGAAGTGAGTAATACTTCGAATAACATATTTTCCCCCTGCGTAAAGATTTTTTTTCAATCCATCTTACCTCGTTAGATATTATTTTAAAATAATTTCATTTTCCCAAACCGACCGCCTGTGATATACTACATATCACTAAAGCAGGATGGACGGAATGAAAGGGAAAATACAGCGTACATTTGTGCGTGAGGAAGCTTACCTTAAGCTTCGCGACTGGATTCTGGAAGGAACCCTCGCTCCAGGCAAGCAGCTGCGCGACAAAGAATTAGCTGAACAATTAGGTGTTAGCCGCACACCCATTCGAGAAGCGTTGTTGCGTTTGGAAGATGAGGGTTTGGTTCAAACTAAACCTAATCGCTCTACGCTTGTGAGCAGTATCGATTTTCATAATGCTTTTCATCTCTATTCCATTGTGTGGACATTGGAGCGGTTAGCCTTGAGCCAAGCTTTTGGTTCGATCACTGATGAGCATATTCAAATGATGACCGAAGCTAATGAGCGCTTTTTACAAAAAATGAAAATTCGCGATCGTTTAGCTGCTGTAGAAGCCGATACCGATTTCCATTCCGTTTATGTAAAGCTGTCCCAAAATACAGAACTGGAAAAAATTATCACTGAACTCAAAACCAAGCTGAAGAGATTGGATTTATATTATTTTGAAAAAATAAAAAATGCAGCGCTTTCTTATGAAGAACATCAGCAGATTATAGAGGCCTTAAAACAAAAAGACCTTTCCCAGGCAATTAAGGCTGTTGAACATAACTGGAAGAGCAGCTTTTCCCGCTTTAATATTTAGAGGAATTATGGAAAACAAACTCGTGGCAGTGATGAACGAAAAAATTGAACCGGGCGTCATCATGAATGCACTAGCGCATATATGTATCGGTTTTGGCGCTGAAATTGGCAAAGAACCTTTGCGGCTGACGCAATACGTCGATGCAGATGGAGGAGATCACCCTAATATTTCTGAAATGCCGTTTATGATCCTAAAAGCCAATTCGAATAAGATCAAAACGCTTAAGTTGGCAGCTCTCCAAGCGGGAATTAAGTGCATCGACTTTATTCATACCATGACAAACGGAACTTATCTCGAACAATTAGAGCGGACGAAACACACCCAAGAAGCCGATTTGATCTACTACGGTGTTGTTTTGTTTGGCGAATGGGATAAAGTGTCTGAGCTTACGAGAAAATTCTCCTTATGGAAATAAATGTGTTTCGTAAGGGAAATCACTAGGTGATGGGAAACGGAGTTGCGAGTGCTTAAGAAGCGACCAAGTTAAAAAAATGGGGAGAATTTGCCTCTCTTCAAGAAGCGGACGATCCACGATAATCACATCCCAATTTTGGACCGAGATGTCGAATTTGGCAATGAAACAGCTTCCGAGTAGAGATGAGGACCAAAGGGCAATCGCAAGAGGTTTTTGCGTATCGTAATCTCGAAAAACAAAGGAGCCGCCCTCCCCTTCTTCATCCAGTGTAACAATAGGAGTTCCTATATTTGAGAAGAGAATTATATGAGTTTTGCGCGTGAAAAAAAGATGCTTTCTTTGCCAAAACCACTTTTTAGTTTCCGGGTCCACTTGCCATTTGATAAAACCTAGCAAATTATTGGAGCTGTCATAAAGACAGTCCAATAAATTAAAGCCAAGTTTTATTTTATCGCTGTTATAGAAATCCAACTGTCCATAATCGCTGTTGACAATTGCCCCTAAGAATTGAGTGTTATCCAGAATGCTAAAGACACGCATAGAAGGCTCTTGCCGAATCTGAAATTCATTGGGACACTCCCAATTGATAACATGCGCTTGAACGCGTAAACTCAAGAGTAATAAAACGAGAGGATACCAAAGCTTTCGCACCATTATTCACGATCGATAAAATGTAAAGAGATCGGATCGTTTGTAAAATGAGCGATCCAGCCGTCCATTCGAGTGAAGAATCGAATTGCGGTAAAATCGGGATCTGTTCCCATGTCGAACCAATGGCGATAGAATGGAGGGATGCTAATCAAATCCCCTTGCTCGCAAAGCACAGAATACACCTTCCCCTCGACATGGAGGAAAAAATGTCCTGATCCTTGTACGAAAAACCGCACTTCGTCTTCATCATGGGTGTGTTCGTTTAAGTATTTTTGGCGCAGTTCTAGCTTTTTCGGATGATTGGGAACCATGCGGAGAACATCGACTGATTGAAATCCATTTTCTCTTTGTAATCTCTCAATGTCATCTTTATAGGCCTGTTTGATCTCGTCTTCTGAAGAAGATTTGGAAATATCTTGAGTGGCTATCCATTGCTCAAAACGGATGCCAATCGGATTCAATAGATTTGCGATTTTTTCAGGGTCGGAAGTCTGTTGCAGCAGGTCAAACTGCTCATCGTCATAGACTTTCAGCTCAGAGGCATACATACTGTTCAATAAGCAGCAAAAACTCACAATGATTGTTTTTTTCAACATATAAGTCTCCTTAACTTATAAAAATCCCGATTCTAACATGATTGACTCATTTATTAAAAATTTGATAAAGGGTTAATTAATACAACTCCTGCCCTGATTGATGAGTCAACCAGATACATTCACACCTGACAGAGCTCAACTCGTCGAGTTTGTCCGCAAATGGGCAGAAGCGAACACAGATGGCATTTTAGACACAACCACCCAAACGTTTTCCGTTCCTCATATCCAAGGTCTTATCGGTTATCGCATTCATTTAAAGAATGCCATTGTGTATGGAGATCCGGTGTGCGCCGCTGCGGATAAAATGGCTCTTGCTCAAGAGTTTGAAAAATACTGCAAAAACCTCAACATGCGTGTGATCTACATCATTGTATCTGAAGAATTTGCAAACTTAGCTGTAGATCAACTGTCTTTTTCTCTTATTGAGTTTGGAAAAAAATTCATTCTTGATCCGGTTAATTTTGCCGATTTAAAACCGGCGTTGCTGCGTAAAAAGATAAGACAATCCTCGCGCAGCGGAATTGAAGTGCATGAGTATACTGGAAACGATCCGCAAATCGAACAGTCTTTGGAACAGGTCGCCACTGCATGGGTAGAAGCCCGCAAGGGAATCCAAATTTATTTGGCCGAACCAAGCCTATTCACGGATCGATTGGGAAAGCGCTGGTTCTATGCTAAACAGGAAGGGAAAGTGATCGGGTTTCTTTTATTGAACCAGCTCCAATCCCATCAAGGGTGGCTGCTCAATAATGTCATGGTCGCTAAAGGGGCACCCTCAGGAGTTTCCGAGCATTTAGTGATCTCTGCGCTGCAAGCCTTAGAAAAGGAACACTGCCGGTTCGTTTTAATCGGACCTGTACCGGCAGCGACTCTGGGCAAAATTGTTGGCCTGGGACAAATCATTCCTGTGCTCGCGAAATGGATTTTTAAAGTGTTAAGAAAAATGTGGCGCTTAGATGGTCATGAGGTGTTCTGGGAAAAATTCGAACCCGCCTCAGGATCTTCCTATTTGTTATTTCCAAAAAAGCGTTTTCGTCCCTCAAGCGTTATAGCGCTATTGCGTGCGCTAAATATCACTTTTCGCTAGAAGCGCACTATCCTTCATATTTTGTGATCAGTTCTGAGATGAGAAACGACACTTTGGGTTCAGATTCATTTGCATTGCGAATGATTTCAGGGATGTTGGCCGCTTGAACAATTTCATAATAGCAGCAATCGGTGATGATGGATAGGCCGACCACTTTCATGCCCATGTGGATGGCTGCGAGTGTTTCTGGAACAGTAGACATACCGATCGCATCAGCCCCGAGGATATGCAGCATTCTGTATTCAGCTTTGGTTTCTAGGGCAGGACCTTTCAAAGCAGCGTACACCCCTTTTTTGATGGGGATGTTTTTGTCTTGAGCAATTTGCTCTAAAAGAGCAATCGATTTGGAATCATAACAAGCAAACATATCGGGCCAACGGGAACCAATTTTTGGGTCATTAGGGCCAATCAGTGGACTGTCTGAAAGAAGATTGATTTGATCTTCGATGATCATGATATCGCCTGACTCAAACTCAGGATTAATACCTCCGGCAATGTTGGTCAAGATGAGCGTATTGGCACCTAGTGCTTTCATCACACGAATCGGGAAAACAACCTGCTGACAGCTATAGCCTTCGTAGAGATGTAATCGGCCTTGCATGGCGACAATTGATTTGCCTCTAAATGTGCCTAAAATCAATTTGCCTGCATGATGTTCTGTCGTAGTGACAGGAAAGCCCGGGATTTGATCGTAGGGAATCTCTGCTTCGATTTCGATCTGTTCTGCTACACCGCCTAAACCTGTACCTAACACTAAAGCAATCTCGGGTTTGCAGTCTGTAAATTGACGAATATAGGCCACAGATTCATCCAAGGATTGTGACAGCGTTTGTGCAGATAAAAGAATCGGAAACACGAGAGTGAAAAGGCAATAGGCGATGATTTTTCTCATATAAAACTCCTTTAAAAAATTGAGATTATGTTTTAAAAAAAACAATGAAATCAAGTGAGAAATGGTGTCCTATGCGATTTTTGATTGTTTTAGTGATTCTGTGTTCGTGTGGCTACGCCGATGAACAACAGCAAGGAATGACGCTATTCTTTACAGGTCTTTCGGGTTCAGGTAAATCGACGATTGCCAATGCGCTTTATCTTCGACTCATGGAAATCCAAGATAAACAGATCACTCTTCTCGATGGTGATGTGGTTCGCAAACACTTATCGAGTGAACTGGGATTTTCCAAAGAACACCGCAGCTTGAATGTACGTCGTGTAGGCTTTGTCGCGAGTGAAATCACAAAACACAAAGGAATTGTGATTTGTGCCTTGATTGCTCCTTATGCCGAAGATCGTGAATACAATCGAAATTTGATAGAAAATTACATTGAGATCTACGTCTGCACCTCTTTGGAAGAATGTGAAAAAAGAGATCCCAAGGGGTTATATAAACTCGTTAGACAAGGAAAATTAACGGGATTTACAGGGATTGATGATCCCTATGAAGCACCGTTCAATCCGGAAATTATTATCGATACGACACTTCACTCTGTCGATGACTCGGTGACGCAAATCATCGACTATCTTGTCGCGCATGAGTGGCTACAAAACTCATCGAGAATCTGAAGATAATTTTTCACCCAGCCTCGATAAGATAGATGTTGATTGGCATACGCCTTAGAAAGTTGTTTTTTCTCTGTGAGAATTTCAGGATGCAGAAAATAGTGTCTCAATGTGGAATAAAGTGCATTTTCAAGGTGATTAGGAGCAATTTTGTCGACAAATGAAGGCAGCTCGCTATACCACATCAGATCGGCAACAAGCACAGGGATCCCCAGAATAAGACATTCTGTCACAACACCGGATGATTCCCCAAAAGAGGGAAAGCGCAAATTGAGACAGCAATCGATTTGATTTAGCTGCTCTAGGTATAGCGTTTTTTCGACTTTTCCCATGAGGGTCACTTTATTTTCGATATTCAATTCTTTGACACGTGTGTAGAGAAACTGACAACTCTCTGCCATAGGACCAACAAGTGTAAGATGCCAATTGGGGAACTCTGAATCGAGTTTAGCCAAAGTTTGAACAATCACATCGACCTGTTTGTTGGGCAGCACGCTTCCAAAAATCCCAAAACGCAGTTGATCAGAAGGCTGATACACATTTTGCGGCGTAAGGTGCCCTTTATGGAGGGAAAATCTATGAACGGCTCGATTGGGAAAGGCTTTTTGGATGCTGTTTTTATTCCAATCGGAGTGCACGATACAGCCGAGACTCTTTTCCATATGCGGTTCAAATAATGGATAGGCATTTAGATCGATATGATCCCAAATTGTTATGCCCTTTTTGAATTGAAGTTTTAGCTCGGGATAAAAGCGAAAAAGCTCTCGATAGTAACGCCTAGGTTTTTTTAAATAATTAAAATAGTACCAGACCCAAAAGTGATGATAGATCAGATCGTGAAAATGGCAGACGGCAGGAAAGGCTTCCAGTAGCGGCCATTGAAAGGCATGTGCTGAACTATTGCCCACGTGATGGACGATCAAATCATGCCGGCGGAAATTTTTAACGGCTGCGGCAACATCGATCTTCCCCCGCCAATTTAGCGGTAGTGTTTGAATAGTAACACCCGGGATCTGCGTCGGATGAACAGCATTCGTATAGACAGAAAAGCGATAGGGCGAGATTTGTGACAGCTCTTTAACGAGGGCAAAACAGGTCTCGCCGATACCCATGACATTGGGAGGCCAGGGAGTAACAAAAGCAATTGATCGTATCATACTAAGTCCATCTGCTGAAGATTTAAAATCGGCAATTGAGAATCAGCTACTTGCCTTTGATCGCTTGGACTCAGTAGACAAGCTCCTAGTGCAATTAAATCAGATGAATCGAGAATTTCTTTAAGCTTGTTGGAACCGGCAAATTGAGGAACTTCTGAATCGTAGTATTTGACACAGAGGTTTTGCGCCTCGAGGAGTTTAGCCAATTCGAGATAGGGGCTATTTCGCACATCTCCGGTTCCCTGTTTGAATGAAACCCCGATAAGACCTACTCGATTCACCCCCTTTTGCATAATGGCTTCAACACAGCTTTTAATACGCATTTCATTACTGGGCAAAATATTTTCTAAAAGCGGAAGCATTACTCCAAGTTCATGGGCCACGTGAAGCAAACTACTGAGATCTTTACCCAAGCAAGGACCCCCAAAGGCAAAACCGGGCTTTAAATACGCCGAAGAAGCATTTAACTTGGTGTCACTAGCCAAGATTCGCATGAGCTCATTGCCATCGGCTTGCATCCAAAACGCAAGTTGTCCGATTTCATTGGCAAAGGCTATTTTAAGCGCATGAAAAGCATTACAGGCGTATTTTAATAAAGCCGCTGTTTCCAAACTGACAGCGTATTTAGGACAGGGCAAGTGCTCATAAAGGCTTAGGGTGTGTTGCACAGCAACAGGATCATCTCCGCCGGCGATACAAAAAGGAGGATGAAAAAAATCAACAATGGCTGAACCTTCCCGCAAAAATTCAGGATTCAAAACGAGAGGAGGTTTGTTTAACCCAAAATAATTTGCAAACACATGCCTTATTGCAAGTGGCGGAACAGTTGATCGTACAATGATAAGCGCAGGTAATTCAATTAGCTGAATGGAAGCAAACGCCTGTTCAATAGAGGATAAATCGGTCTCCCCATTGGTATGAGAAGGGGTGGGAAGGCAAAGGATAAATGCCTCAGATTCTGTTAAGACCTGTGCTAAATGTAGTGCACCTGAAGAAATACTTTTGGAGAGAAGTTGCGTTAATCCTTCCTCTAAAAAGGGGGGATTGCCCGCCCGAATTTGATTGAGCTTTTCCAAATCCGTATCAACGAGTGTGACTTGATGTCCGAATTGCACATAACACACAGCTGAGATTAGACCGACGCGTCCTGCGCCTAAAACAGTGATGTTCATTACAAACTCTTATGTCTCAAAAAACGGGTTGCATAATCATAAACTCTTACGTCCAACTCATTGGATTCAGCAATTTTATTTAAAGTTTCTCGATCAAACTCCACACCTCGTATCGTCTCATTTAATTTGGGAATGTTCCCTTTATGTTCTGATCCGATTTTCCTAAATAGACGTCTAATTCCCCCCTCAAAATCATCCAAAAAAACGATGAAATCCAAATTCTCTAAATTGTGTATCGCATTTTCCAGTAATTCTTCTCCTGTTAGCGTGGGGTCTGAGGTAAGCATGCGACACATCAAATTGGGCACGACGTCCAAAGGAGAATGTACGGGCAAACCCAGACTTAAGTAACCAAACTTGAGTTTAAAAAAGTAATGAGAGATGACTCGTTCAATCGGCTCGCGCAAAATGGTAAAACAAAAGGAAGATTGCGCAAGCCCGGTTTTTTGCAGCCACCATAAAGGAAAATGCCCTGAAATAATCGAGGGGGCAGGAATGGGAATTTCGGGCAAACTAATGGTTTTATCTACAATGATTCCCGATTCACCGATTCCTCTGCATGAATAAATATTGGCGGCACCAAAATGCTCTAGCAGCATTGTGTGCATCGTCGTGCCCGCTGTCTTAGAAATATGAATGTAACACATCTGCGCAAAGCCGTTTAAAGGGGAAAAAAACAGAAGACACAACAAAAATTTCATGGTTTTAATAACTCTTTTTTCTTAAGTGAGTTGTCGCGTATTCATATAACTTTAGATCCCATGCGTTCATTTCTCGAATCTGTTGGATCATTTCTTCGGTAAATGCAAATCCTCTCGACGTTTCATTTAATTTGGGAATCATCCCTTTGTGTTCTGAATTCATTTTTGTGAATAAGCGTCTGGATCCCCCTTCAAAATCATCTGCGAAAATAATAAAATCCAAATTTTCTAAATTTTGTAGGGCATTTTCCAAAAGCTCTTGGCCATTGAGTCTAGGATCGGAACACAGCATGCGGCACATGACATTGGGAAAAATATCTAAAGGAGACTGCTCGGGGTATTTAAAATAGGGGTATTCGACTTTAATTTTAAAAAAATATTGGGATAGGACACGTTCAATGGGATCGCGTAAAATGGTGAAACAAAACGTAGAAGGATCGAGCCCTTTTTTTTGAAGCCACCAAAGAGGAAAGTGACCTGAAATAATCGATTGAGAACTCAAAGGCCTATCAGACAAACCTGAGATTGCTTCCAGAATAGTAACAGACTCATTCACCCCTTTGTAGGGATAAATCTCTCTAATACCTCTATATGGATAAATATTACCTTCTCCGAAATGTTGCTGGAGAAGCGCATGCATCGTGGTTCCCCCCGTCTTCGCGATGTGTATAAAACACAGTTTTGCGAATCCGTGTAAGGGGAAAAAAAATGCAATGCAGAAAAGAATTAAAACTTTCATAGTTTAAGATATTTATTGTATACAGCTAAAGAATTAGTGATTAAACAATCATCCCTAAGGCAGTTTTGCTCGCCAAGAACAACACGTTTGGGTTTGATGAGATTGAGGTATTTGTCTTTTAAGTTTTCCCATTGATATTTGCGTACCCACGATTTAGCTTGTGTCGCCTTTTCCAAATAGTCTGAATACTGTTCATACATATCGCGTAATGCTGATTGAACCTCTTCGATAGCGCATGTGTGAAAATAACCCAGCTGTTCTTTCCCGTAAATCGGTTCAAAAGCAGGTTGTTGAATCGGACAGGGAACCGAGCGCACAAAGCCTGTATCGCACAGTGTTGTATGAGCTGTGTGATTGGATAAAATGCAAGGAATGCCAAGGGCTAATGCTTCACGTGGGCAAATGGAAAATCCTTCGCCCATAGAAATATTCACAAAGCAATCAAATGTGCTCATCAACCTCACGTACTGCTCTTGATCGAGTGTTTTCTGTGTGAATAAAATATTCTGAGTGTTTAAAGAATCGATCAGAGCCTGACAGGATTTGTGGTCTCCAAATCGTGAATTGATACGTAAAACTATATCCTGATCGGCTCCAAACTCTGCATAAAAAGCCTTGATAAGAAGCGGGATATTTTTCCGAGGATCACAACTAACGGTAGTGCCAAAAACAAAAGGTATGTTTGTTTTCTTTTCTTTTTTCATCGCAAAAAAAGGAGTGAGTTCGATCCCAAGCGGTAACTCGAAAATCGGAATTTTCACACCTGAATGTTGGTACACTTCGACAAGACTTGGATCGGGCACGGCGATTAAATCAAAACGGCTATTGAGAATATCGCTCCACTTCGTAGGTATTCGCGTACTTTCAATCATTGAATAAGAGATGTTAATCGTACTGGGAGGAAGAAGTAGATAAGGTCGAGAACTCGTAGTATAGATTTGTTCTGATACGATGCATACTTTACTTCCCATTAATCTGCGAGATGACGAGACCTTTTGCATTTGTTGACTGTGATGTTTTACAGTAAAAATGTTGGTTGGCAGACATTTTATCGTTAAATCCGCGTGTAGCAATTCAGTAATTCCAATGGGGATTCTGCCAATGCCATCGGCATATTTGACAATGCCGATAAGAGTTAAATCTACAGGATAATGTTTTGCATCCTGATTCTGTAGCCAAATAAAACATCTTAGCAGCGCATTCTTGCAATAGAGGAGTAGATATTTTAGTGCACTTCTAATCACACGATTCAATAGGTAGGAAATTTTCAATCTTAAAATAACTCTTTCATTTTTCACCAAAGAAAAGTTCTGAACGACCTCTTGGTCTGGAAGAAGGAATGCAAAAATTCACGTTTATTAAATTGAAGAAAACGTTGCCATGATGTAAAAAACAATTTTAAAACAGGAGAAGCTATGCTTTTTTCAAATGTAAAATATGCTTCGTTCCTTTCAACGCTAATTTTAACCTCTACATCGCTGACGGCGAGCACAATTAAAACAACAAGCGCTCCGCCTAGAACTGCAGCTGAGCCTAAAGTCGCAAATACACCGGATGCTTGTCCGACCTGCGAATACGATCATCATTGCTGCCCAGAAAAAAAATCGAGTTGGGGAACATTTTCAGCGAGAGGTGAATTTCTCTTTTGGCAACCCTTTGTTACCGGAATGGCTTATGTTCTGACTCACACAAATGTAGCTGTTCCCTTTGGCCCGTTTGGACCAACAGTTGATCCTGATAACCTATCAATTAGAAACGTTAAATTTAAATATGGCCCTGGATACCGTCTTGGGGGCAGATATACCCTTCCCAAAACAGCTTGGGATTTTGATGCGGATTACACACGATTTACAAAAAGCGCTCATGATTCTATATCAGCTGGCAATGGAGTATTTCTCGATACATTATGGGATGCGCTCAGCGCCATAAACGCAACTGAAGCTAGTTCGCATTTAAAAGTTAAAATGTGGGCCGTGAATGCCACAATTGGAAAAACCCTTCCATTTCTGCATTGTTTTAGAATACGGCCCAATTTTGGAGTGCAGATTTTTCGAATCGATACTCATGAACGTTTTCGATATAGTGGCATCACTTCAGTAGATAATACACCTTTCGATTCCGTTTCTCATCAACAACTCATGAATGACTCGACGGGATGGGGACTACTCGTAGGCTTGGATGCATTTTGGAGACTGCCTTGGTATTTTGAATTCTTTGGAAAAGCAAACTATGCTCTTTTAAGAACGAAATTTAGGTCTACACAACGCCAACAAGCGCAAGTTACCGGGCAAGAAGAGATCGATTTGAATTCAACCACCCGGTTCAACGCAATTACGCACAGCATCCACATCATTGGCGGTGTCGATTGGAATTACCAGTTCAATTGTCGCAAGCATCCATTGGCTTTTAAAATCTACGCCGGCTATGAGATGAATTTATGGTTACAAGATATTCAACTCACTCGAGTGCTTTCTTTAGGCACAGGTTTTTCTGACGCAACGACGACAAACATCGGAAATGTGGGTTTCCGCGGGCTAACAGCAGGAGCAGAATTCAGTTTTTAAAGGGTCCTGATTGATTTAAAAATATTGAGTTGACTTGGGAAATTATTTTTGAGTACTCTTCTGCTAATTTTTCAGCAGAGGCTCGCATAAACCTAATGCAAACGATCAACGATTTAGTAAAAGACAAACAATCCGTCACGCCTGATGGAAAAAAACTCTCCCCCATCATTGAAGGACTTCGCATCAGAAAATTGAACGCTCTCGAAGACAAACGCGGCGAGTTGATAGAAGTGTATAGCTCCTCTTGGAATCACCATCCAGATCCTTTAGTCTATGTTTACCAAATACTGACAAGGCCCGGTTCTATCCGTGGTTGGGTCGTTCATGAGAAACAAGATGATCGTATTTTCTGTAGTGTAGGAGTGTTGCGATGGGCATTCTATGATAATCGCTCCGATTCGCCAACGTATCAACTCCTCAACGATTTTACGTTTGGAGAAAGAAATCCTGTGATGTTCACTATTCCGCATGGTGTGTTTCACGCTGTCAAGAACATTGGCACAAAGGATGCTGTAATGATCAACATGCCCACTCTTGCTTACAACCATGAAAACCCGGATAAGTATCGCCTTCCGATGAAAAACGATCTTATCCCTTTTGATTTTGAAGATGGTTCAAGCTGAAAATGATTTCCCTTTGATCACAGTGATCATCGCCACCTACAATAGCGCAAAAACGTTGCGATGGGCTCTTCAATCTGTTCGCGAGCAAGAATTTCAAAATTTTGAAGTGCGTGTGATTGGCGATGCTTGCACAGATGAGAGCGAAGCTGTTGTCGCCTCGTTTGCTGATCCCCGTTTCTACTGGAAAAATCTTCCCCAAAACATAGGGACGCAAGGCGGACCTAACAATCAAGGGTTGGCCGATGCAAAAGGGAAATACATCGCTTATCTCGGTCATGATGATCTTTGGTTTCCTTGGCACCTTTCGCGCCTCATTACTTGTCTCGAAGAACATCAGGCCGATTTTGTCTTTTCCCTATGCGCGTTGTTGAGTCCCACCGGCGTTCAAAATCCCTTAGGGCCTCCGATGGCCGACGTGAAAACCTATGCAGATCATTTCACCCCCCCTTCAAGTTGGCTACATCGCAGAGATCTCATCGATTCCTGCGGGCTTTGGCGCACGGATGTGGAAGCGCTTCCCTTTCAAATCGATGTTGAGTTTTGGAAACGCGCCTTCAAACACAAAAAAATGTTTCAGTTTTGTCCTCATCTCACTGTCTTGAAATTTCCTTCTCCCTGGTGGAATTCCTATAAACGCACACAAAACCATCCGCAAGAGGCCCATTTACACCAACTGTTTAAAGTTCCCCAAGAGCTCCATGCCCAAATTCTTACTGACATAGCAATCCATCTTAATCGCCAGTTAAGACAGAGACCGCGTTGGATGCTTTGGCTTAAATTGATTCGACTCTACGGAAAAGAGCGTTGGCCCTTATCTCATTATTATCGCTGGCGTTTTCAAAAGGACAGGCGCAAAGCACATCTTCAAAGAGGATTATCCCTCTCATCTAAATCACCTAACAACGGGAGTTCAACATGAAAAAAATCGCATTTTCTTTATTGACATCACTTATCCTAAGCAGTCAAATAACGGCTACTGAAATGAGCAACCAATGGATCGAAGAGTATATCACCAATGTCCCCGATTTCCCAAAACCAGGTATTCAATTTAAATGCTATCCTGACCTGCTGCAAAATCCTGAAGCTTTTCATCGAGTGATTAAGACTTTTGCAGAGCGTTATAGCTCATATGAACTCGATGCGATTGTTGGGCTGGATTCAAGAGGGTTTATTTTTGGCACAGCTTTGGCTTATGAGATGAATTTGCCTTTTGTAATGGTGCGTAAAGCGGGCAAATTGCCGCGCAAAGTAGAAAAGATTGATTACGAATTAGAGTACGGCAAAACCTCGTTTGAAATTGAGGCGGATAGTATCCATGCTGGTGATCGCATTTTGATTGTCGACGATCTCTTGGCTACCGGTGGTACAGCGTCTGCTGCGGCAACTTTAGTGGAACGTCTCGGCGGGCAAGTTGTAGAAATCGCCTGTTTGATTGAGCTGGAAGGATTGCATGGCCGCCAGCATCTCAATCGCCCGTTTTATTCTCTTATTTCAATTGAAGTGAATGAATAAATAGAGTAGGAGGTGAGCCGTAAGGCTCACCGTCCTCTCACACCACCGTACGTACGGCTCCGTATACGGCGGTTCAAGAAATTTGAAATACTTGTCTTCGATTGACGAACGATATTAATCCTAGATTATCAAAGAAGGCCTTAGGAAACGCTTCGTTCATGTATGATGCCCCGGCATTCCACCACGGTCCACGACCATTCACGGTTGATTTCTTTGCCCTCTCTTTGTCTATTCCTCTAGCTATTAGCATTTTGACTCTGGCCTTTAATGCGCTTAGAATGACAGTGCTGCAGTGACGTTTAAGCCTTGAATATCAAAATTATAGTAATTTGTGAAATTTTGTCCATCGGCTACATCATCGGGAAAAATCACGCGCGTTAGAGCTCTCACATAAGTGTTAAACTCGTAGCTCGCACCCACTGAAAAACCAGCCCAGCTGCCGCGGATTGTATAACTGAAGCCAGCCCGAGCGTGAAAAGCGGGAATCGTTCTCCAAGTTCTTCTGTCTCTGACTTCAAGCAAAGTAACTGCATTTAAGACATTCGACTCTCTGGCTCTAGCACGACTCATCAGAATACTTCCTGAAAAGAGGGCAGTAAATGATAATGCTTGACGACCTCTTCGACAAAAACAGCCTTCATAAAAATTGTAATCCATGGCAAATCCAAGCTGCGGACCGAATCCCAAAGTTCTGGATTTTTGTTCGATGATGCCTAAATCGGTAGCGCTCTCATAACGATAATGTTCTGTTAAACGCAAGTAAGCGTATTCGACGCCCGGTTGGAAATAGAAATACACCCCTTTATTATTGATGGCCCTTTGCGAGAAATTAAAATCAGCACGTTGATACATGAGATGCAGTCTGGACCTCGCAAAACCCGAATAATTTTCAAACGCAGAAACTAGATCAGATCGACCAACTGTTGCCCAAAGATTGTCTCCTGAAACGGTCCGTCTGTTATGTGTCGTGAAGTAAGTGTAATCGGCCTGTAGTTCTCGATGATATTTGCAGATCGCATATTCTGCCCCAACGCGAAAGCCCGAATGGAAATCGAATTCATTATTTTTTCTTTTTCCATTAGGGAAAACTGTCGCAGTATTGGAATCGATCACAAAATAGGTATCGTCGACAGTAGGTAACAAATAGAGCCAGGATCCAGATAGGCGCCAAAGATCGGGACAAGGTTGGCTCGGAACTATAATGCACGGATCGTCCATTTCACAACAAACCACAGGTTGTCGAGAAGTAGTAATAGTCGTAGGACATGAACTAGAACGCATCGCAGACGTCATGGCAATTGAGTTATTGTCATTATAGTTAGCTTGATCTGTATAATTAGGCACAGTGAGATTCTGCATCTCTTCGCTTTGATCAGCGAATAACGAACAAACACTTAAAGTTGTTAAAATACTGTAAACTTGAAAACGCTTCATACCATCATCCTTCTTTTTTGCAGAGATGCACTCAATGGACTCCCACTGCGGCATCGTCCCATTATTTTTTAGTCACAAAAAGCAATAATGCATATTTGAGAATTTTTGATGAGATAAATTTTTATGTAATTCTTCAATACGATTCATTTCTTCCCAAGATTTTCCACAAAACAATTAGACATGATATGCGTATCTGTTTCGTTCAAACCCATAAAAAATTTGAAAGCTTAGAAACTTCTTATCAATGTTTAATGACAAAACTGATTTTAGCATTTACTCTAAAACCATCAACCTTACCATTTTTAACATGGCCATGAATCCATTTAACGTCGATTTGTTTGATATGTTTTATTGTTTTGCTAGCTTCTTTAACACCGGCATTTAGCGCGGCTTCGATGGTTTTTCCTTCACACATAACTTCGATTATTTTTACAATTGTCATAAGGTCCCCTTTTTTCAAACCTATAAAAGGATTGGGTTTACTTGTAAAGGGGCGCCTATCCTAAGCTATAAAAAATGCCCGGGGGCACTCGCCGCCCGGGTTTTCTTTGCTTCACAGGGATTTTAGTTGTTTAAAAGTAGGTCTTTTAAATCGTCCCTTTTCATAGTAATCCGTCAAAAGATATAGGTCTAATTGCGGCGGCGAAGCAAATCCTCCAGCGAGAATCGGTTCAGCACTATTGTTATAAGGCCCTCCGTGCATCACTCCACACGGCGCTAAAAAACAATCATTGGGAGAAAATTCCACCCAGCGATTGCCCACATAACACAGCCCTTTGCCACAATAGTTTATTACACATTCGTCGGATGTGGGATGAGTATGAATATAGAAGATCTGTCCCGGATCGAGTCGCACAGAGTGAAATCCAGCGGTCCTTGTGCCATAACCCGGCCATAAAATAAATCGCATGGAAGCTCCAAGTTTCTCAAAAGAAGCCCCTTTAAAAATATTGAACAACCCGCCATGTTTTCGAATCTCTTTGACCTCGAGATTCCAAGCCCGAAGATCCGGATGGCTGTCATGATAATGCAATTCGCACTTTGTCGAGATTTTTCCGGGAATAATCCTCGCCTTCGCTTGTTGAACAGCTCGGATATCCATCACGCCCCGTTTTCGATCGTAAAAACCCGCCGGTTCATACAAGTCAAAGGAAGGTGGAGAGATCGAGCTGACGAGAACAAAATCTTTGGCCGATGTTTTGGGATTGCGGACAGCATGCGTCGTGTTTTCCGGGAAATAAACCAGATCGCCGGCTTCAACTTTGACCCACTTATCACGTAAAAAAACTTCTCCTTTCCCTTTCAAACACAGAAAAGCTTCCTCGGAAAACTGATAATTATATTCCACACTCTTCTTTCCGGGAGCCACAGTCAGAACGTGGATGCTCTCTGTCTGAAATCCATTTCCTGGCCAAGCGATTAGACGAGTCGGAATCCCATGGAGCTGGATTTCGATTCCTGCATTTAAATTCCCTAACGCTCCATGACGGCGGATCTCTTCATAGGATAAATTTCTCTCAACATATTCCTCATCGCGCATTTCACTACTCCTCGAATGAGTCTCGTTATTAGTGAGATATAATAATTTTTCAAATAAAATTGCAATCTAATATTAATTAATTTTTACGTTCTTTATTTTTAATTATTCTGTTATAATTAATGGATAATTCAACAAAAAGAGTGATATTATGACAACTACATCAATAGGTAAAACATTTTATAATGCATATTCCCAAAATCGTTATCCAGATTTGCCGTCCACCCGATTTGCGGAATTGACCGATCCTGCACAAATTTTATCTCCTGAAAAAGCGGTCCCAACTACTGATAAACCCCCTACCATTTTAGAGCAGTTAGAAAAAGATAAAACATCGCTGCAAAATTTCTTGGCAGTACTGAGAACTCCTGGCGCAAATGGCAATGCAGAAAAAGCCTTGAATGACTTGATCGCTCCTTTGAAGAACACGTTTCGTTATTGGTTTTGGGTTCATACTGGGACACCCGGAGAAAAACTCAATCAGCAGCTATCGACTCTTCTCAATATCAAACACCCCTACATTTGCTGCGAAGGTCAAAACATCGTGGAGCAATTGATCCAATCATTAACTGCGAAAATTGAACTTTTGAAACTGAAACAGATCCAGCAAACCATTAACCGATTAGAAAGTGAAGGGCGCGATGCCGCTTTGATCGATCAAAGATTGAGGATTTTACCAGGATATATTGGGGCAGGAGCTAATCAAAGCATCTCCCGTATTAAAGAAATTTACCGCGAGCGGATGCAAGACCTAGTCGCCACACAAAAAAACGGCCTCAGAAAGCAATATGATAGCTTATCCACCAACCCTTCCATTTCGTTCGAGTATTTACAACAGCTCTATTCTCAAATAGATGTTAATAACAATCGTGTAGATGTCAATAACAATAACTCTCAAATAGATGTTAATAACAATAACGCGATTCCGACTGCAAATCCTGTAATCGATCAAAGCAAGGCCACTTCCCTTAATTGTCCCTCTTATACTCTTCACACTCAATTGGGCGCCCATCCTACTTCGCATGGGACAAAATTTTCTACGTTTGCACCTCACGCATCGGCTGTAAGTGTGATCATCACTTTTGATGGCCATCACCTTCAAAAGGTGCCGATGAAAAATAATGGAAAGGGAGTTTGGGAAATAGAAATTGACAATGTTAAAAATGGCGCGACCTATCTTTACGAGCTGACTCAATCCGGTCATACGCAGCAAAAACTCGATCCTTTTGCATTTAGCCTTCATCGCACTCCCAAGGGTGGCTATGATTCTGTGGTGTGTGATCTTAACTATGCGTGGACTGATGCAAAATGGCTTGAAACGCGACGCAAATTTACCGAAAAAGATACACCCGTCAGCATTTTAGAATTACACATCAATGGATGGAAAAAAGACGAACACGGCAAGATTAATTATAAGCAACTCGCTAAAGAGCTTGCCGAGTATTGTAAACGCATGGGTTTTACGCATGTTGAACTATACGGTTTAATGGATCACAGCAATAATAATCCCTGGGGAGCTTATCAGCCGCTTTCCTTCTTTGCCCCTAATCATCGTTTGGTTAACACTCAAGAATCCTTAAATGCCGTTCAGCAATTTCAAGAATTTGTCAACTACTTACACGCTCAAAATATTGGGGTGATTATCGATTGGGTGCCCGGACATTTTGCCGAAAATGAGAATGGTTTAGCCAGCTTTGGCGGAAAGACCCTCTTTGAATTTCCTAATCCTAAACAAGCTTGGGGCTGCACTTTATTCAATTATGAAAATCCATATGTGCAAGAATTTTTGCTATCGAGTGCTTACTATTGGCTCCAAATGATGCATCTCGACGGAATTCGTTTAGACTCATTGGATACGATTTTAAACAACAATAAGTGGGAACCGGCAAAGAGCGTCATGCAGAAAATGAACACCCTTGCCAAAACACAATTTCCTGGAGCATTAATGATCGCCGAGTGTTGGAGATCTGATGGGATCGCATCTGAAGGACAATCAGGACTCGGGTTTCATCGCAAATGGTCTGGGGCTAGTAAACAGATTCATGAATTTATGAAACTTTCCTTTGCCGATAGAACTAAATCTTCGCAACTGTTTATAATTACCGATGCACCTTTTTGGGATCGTCAACCTTTAATCTGGCACATCGACCATGATCAAACAAGACAATCTTCGGGCAGTTTTTACAAACAGATGCCGGGCAATCACTCGCAGAAGCTCGCCAACTTACGTCTGTGGCAAAGTTATTTGATGATGCTTCCCGGGAAAAAAATGTTGTTTATGGGAAGTGAACTTGGCCAGGTCGAAGATTGGGAATCGCGCATGTACAAAGCTCAATCCGGTGTTCAATGGGATTTGGAAAAACACCCTGACCATAAAGGTGTTCAGAAAATGATCCAACAACTCAATTTTCTCTATACTAATCATCCTAGTCTCTTCAAAGAACGGGGACTGCAATGGATCGATGTCAAAGATACAACAAACAATATCATCAGCTTTCATCGGGGTAACTTAGCCTGCGTATGTAACTTTAGTCCTAAATCTTTCGCTGAATATAAGATTTATTTTCCTTCCAATGAAAGTAAATCGATTGGAAAAATGACCGAAATCTTCAATAGCGATCATACAGAATTTGGGGGCTCTGGAAACATTAATCCGAATGTCGAGCTAATTAAAAACGGTAAGGACACCATCGGATTCAAAGTTCGTATCCCTCCCCTTGCGGCAATGATTTTCGAAGAGCAGTAAACATTTTATTTGCACTCCAACCTGTGAAGTGATATTTCTTTCATATCACCAGGATGGGTTATGAATAAATCTCTGCTCGCACTTTGTGCTACACTTCCGCTCTGTGTGCAAACCTTTGCCATGGAGAAAAAATCAGCGTCTGATGCGCTTGTAAATCAAAATATCAAAGCAGATGTGCCAAAAGTGAGTGCTCCTCCATGTTTTACTGAAGGGCCTTTTTTCAGCGTTGATTTTCTGTACTGGCAAGCCAAGGAAGATGATTTAGAGTACGTTCAGAAGGACAAATTTAAAAGCCGCGGTAATCCTTTCCTCGTGAAATCCAAACTCGAGGATTTGGATTTTGATTGGGATCCTGGGGCGAGGGTCGCTATCGGATATACTTTTCCCAGAGATCAGTGGGATCTATCTTTGATTTGGACGTATTTGCATTCGAGAGCAAATGATTCTACTCACACAAATGATCCCGAACTCACTTCTGAAAATCTGCGTCCCAACTGGATACCGGTTCTATTAGGCAGTATTTCAGATCACGCTTCAGCTCACTGGCGCATGAATTACAATATTCTGGATTTAGAACTGGGTAAAAGCTACTTCATCGCTCACTGGCTTTCCCTACGACCTCATGTAGATTTGAGAGGCGTTTGGATCCATCAAGATTACAATCTAAGATATCATGGGGGATTTCAATTCCTTGACGGGGCTACTCTCACTACTCTGTTTAAGAATACCAGTTTTAAAGCGGAGAATAACTTCAGCGCGATCGGATTTGTTTTAGGTTGCGATTCTGAATGGTATCTCTCTCGACACTGGTCTATTTTAGCCAAGATCTCGGCTTCTTTGGATTATGGAAAATTCCGCGTGCGTGAAAAAATCAATGGCGGCTTTTTAAATTCAGATGGCGTAACCGTGTTTATTAATAATGAAAAGATAAATTTTAAAGAGAATTTCTGGCGTCTGCGTCCGTCACTTGACACGGAACTCGGCGTGCAATGGCAGACCTTATTCCATTGTGACAAATATCGAGTTGCAGCTTACGCCACTTATAATTTCGTCTATTGGCCCGATCAAAATCAGCTAATTAACTCCATTGTGGCACGAGATAGTTTTCCCCTCGGCGATGGTTTAACCAACCTCAATGCCAACGTCATCAATTTTCATGAACAGGGAAATCTCCAGCTTCAAGGGGTAAAAATCGGCATGAGATTTGATTTTTAACCCAAACTTGTCCTCCTACCTTGCTTGAGAGCTGCGTGAGGAGGACAAGTTGAGTACTAACCCAACTTGCCCCCTACCTTGCCTGAAGGGTTGAGCGAAACACACGGGATACAAGATTCTCGACGAAGCCAAGGTCGCGACCTTGGCAAGGAGAGAAGCGCAGTAGATCGTGGGTTGCAGCCAACTCCTGCGGGCAATAAGTTCTCAAAGCAATAAACTTAAAGAATAGACTAAAATAAATGAAAATACTTTTAATTCAAATCCCCTGCTTGTAACAGCATGAATATGTTTTGGAAATACAGAAACAATTCGACTAAATGCTGTTTCAATTCTTTTCCGCCAATAACCTTGTAAATATCCGAGACATTTATCTAAAGGTCGTTTCGAATTTACTCTTCTCTGTGCTACCAAGTGAATATTGTTTTCCTTGAGAAAATCCTCGTATTCATAGGAGTTGTAAGCTTTATCACCATATACAGTTGCTCCTTTTGGAAGATTTAGGTCAAAGCGTTTAAAAGCACTGATGTCGTTTTCAGATCCTGGGGTAAATACGCATTCTACAGGTTCTTGATTAGTAGTGATTATGAGATGAACTCGCAGTCCATAAAAGAATCGTTTCTTACTGGCACTATAACCTCTATATTGTTCTCCTGAAAAAATGTTAGCATTAAAGATTCGAACATTATCGCATGCCGAAACAGGAAAACTATCGACGACATATTCATTGGAAGAATGATTGTGTTTAAAATATTCTGCTAAAACAGAGAAAAATCTTTGCCAAATAGAGAGTGGAATACGATGTAGTCGTCGATTGAAATGACTTTCACTAAGGAAGTTAGGAATATAGCGGTATTCTTTGAGAAAGATAGCAGCAGAACGCTGGTTCCCAGAAAAAAAATATGCAGCTGTTAAGATTGCGGTGATGACTTCTGCATTGGTCATTTTAGCCTGGGGATCGTCATAGAGATGACTTGCTTTTAAAATTTCATCTGCGAAAAAATAGAAAGCAACAATTTGTAATTCCATATGAACTCCTCTTGCTGTCGACTAAAGAGTTTACTATGGGTTTATTTTGTTGTCGCTCTTACTCCCTTATCCACGGGTTGCGACGGACAATCTGCAGCGCTTCGATCGTTGCCAAGGTCATGACCTTGGCGTCCTCTCGAATCTTGCATCTTGTCCATCTCACTCGCGTCTAAGGGAGGGTAGGGGACAAGTTGGGTTACTAAGCCCTAACCTCCTCCTGAGACGATCATCCGATCCTCTTGAAAGTGGTGCAACTCTTTGAAGAATTGGGAATCGACGGAAAATAAGGAGCCGAGCATTTCCTTGGAATAGGCACTCAAAGCTCCTGAAAGACCGATGTCATCAGGGCTGGCATTATTAAAGTAGACTGTCATGTGAAGCTCTGTGGAACCGATATTTTGGCTCTCTTACACCACCCGTTTTTAAGGTAATTGTCGCAATAGAAGAAAGAACACTTGTGGTGATTGATCATTGAGCGATAGCCTCCACGGCAAATCCGTTTAACCCCGTGTCGATCGATATCTAACTTGTGTTTAGACATTCTTCATCTCACTTTTTTATATTTTATAAATAGAAGAATAATATTTTTATATCAAATTAATTATGAATATGCAATATATTGAATTATAAAAGCAAGGAGAGCCTATGTTAGCTACTATCCTGATTGTTGTGCTTATTTTGTTATTAATCGGTGCTTTACCACGCTGGCCTTATAGCGCAGGTTGGGGTTACTACCCATTCGGTGGTTTAACACTGATCCTAGTTATCGTTTTGATTTTGGCTTTATTAGGAAAGCTCTAAAGCACATTGCTGATGAGAAAGGCGAGCGTCCTCCGTTGTCTCGCCAAAACCCCAATGGTGGACGCAGATCGCCACCGACTGCATTGAGCAAAGAGCATTTCAGATTCCAACAATTAAAATTTTGTCAAATTTCTGTTGCATACGCGTAAAAATTCAATTATAACTTCGCCAATGAAATCTAGAGTTGAACATGGAAGTCGCTGCCATTTTTGCAGAGAAAAACAGTCTGAGAAAGTATTTGGCTGTCATTTTTTTATCTATTATCGGCGTTGTTATCATTCTAAAATTATGGAAACTTGAATTTCTCTCTATTCCATTTGCCTATCGCGCTGACTCTTTATTTTATCTAATGTCGATAAAATCGATTGTCACATCTGGATGGTATCTTACCGATCCTTCGATTGGAGTGCCTGATGGGTATTTGATGGCTGATTATCCCATGTCTGATGGCCTAAATTATTTGCTAATTAAATGCTTCTCTCTATTTACCTCGAATTGGGCGCTTATTTCCAATCTTTTTTACCTGATGACCTTTCCCTTAACAGCAGGGATCGCATTATTTGTTTTTAGACAAATTGGACTCAGTTATCCTCTGTCATTGACAGCAAGCTTGCTCTTTACTTATTTGCCTTATCATTTTCAACGCGGAACACAGCATCTATTTTTATCGGCCTATTATATGGTCCCCGTTGCGATTTATCTTTCCATTTTGATTTATCAGCAGCGCTTTTCTCTTTCGGATAAAAAACGATTGTTGCTTTATCTCTTTCTATGCCTGCTAATTGGCGCGTCGGGTATCTATTATGCTTTTTTCTGCTGTTTTTTCTTGTTGATTGCAGGATTAATTGCTTCCTCTTACAAACGACAGCTCAAATCTTTATTCCATGCATCACTTCTAATCGGGACAATTTGCTGTGCTGTGATCGTCAATCTCCTGCCGACATTGATCTATCATTCTCGTCATCAGTCTAACTCCAAAGTAGCTCAACGATTACAATGTGAATCAGAGATGTATGGACTAAAAATTGTCCAACTTGTGCTGCCGATCAACGATAGTCGAATCACCCTCTTTAAAAAACTCAAACGCAGCTACAACAACCACGCTATCTTGGTAAATGAAAATTCCACGGCGAGTTTGGGACTGATCGGCAGTGCGGGGTTTCTCATCCTTTTAGTGCAGATTTTTCGCAAAAAGCAAGAAGAGGAAACATCTTTGAACGCACTCAGCCATTTAAGTCTGTGCGGCCTGCTTCTGGCTACAATAGGAGGCTTTTCTTCTCTATTTGCTTTAGTTGTCAGTCCTTCCATCCGTGGCTATAATCGGATTAGTGTCTTTTTGGGATTTTTTGCTCTTGCAGCTGCTTTTCTCATCTTACAAAAATGGATTGATCGGAAAAGGATACAGACAAAAGTGGTTTGGCAAATCAGCTTTTTACTCCTAGCCTTAGGAATCTACGATCAAACGAGTTCCTCCTTTGCGCTTCCCAAAAAACTTGCTAAAATCAAACAAGAACTCAAGCAAGATCAAAACGAGATATGTCATATCGAAGCATTGCTCCCTAAAAGCAGCCTGGTATTTCAGCTCCCCTATCTTCCGTTTCCTGAAGGAGGCAATGTGCACGCTGTATATGATTATGACCCGTTTAGAGCCCCTCTATTCTCACGTCACCTTAAATGGAGCTATGGCGCCATGAGAGGTAGGGCAACCGATCAATGGCAAAAAATGGCGAGTGAATCTCCCGTAGAACAAATGCTCGAGCAAATCGTCGCTATGGGATTTAGTGGACTCTATCTCAACCGTAATGGCTATCTCGATCAAGGACAGGAGATGCAAACGCAAATTTCAGCTCTCCTTGACACTCCCGCTTTTGTCAGTGATACTGTCCTATTTTGGGATTTGCGCCCCTTTGCTTTGCAAAAGTATCAAACGGTGCCACAATGGGAAGAAAAGATTAAGCTGACCCAAGCGTTATTAAAAGGTTAATCGATATGACCCAAAAAATGATTTACGCAGAGTGATTTATGCGCGCTATGCTATTGCAACAGTCAAAAAAACCCCTCGTTCAAACCGAACTCCCCAAACCTAATTTTAAAGACGACGAGCTGCTGATCAAAGTTAAGACATGTGGCGTCTGCCGCACTGACTTGCACATAAAAGACGGCGAATTACCGCAACCTAAGCACTTTCCTCTCGTGCTCGGCCATGAAATCGTCGGTATCGTGGAAGCCCTCGGCAAAAACGTTAAAGGCTTTCATAAAGGAGAGCGCGTAGGAGTCCCTTGGCTGTCTTTAAGCTGCGGCATCTGCGAATACTGCCAAAGAGGAAAAGAAAATCTCTGCGATAATCCCCAATTTACCGGCTACCACCGAAATGGGGGTTTTGCCGAGTATACCGTCTGCAATGCAAATGCGGCTATTCATCTTCCACACACACTGTCAGATGAACAGATCGCGCCTCTTCTGTGCGCCGGTCTCATCGGTTATCGCGCTTATCGCAAAGCTTCTCCCGAAAGAACTTTAGGAATTTACGGATTTGGCGCAGCGGCACACATTCTAACGCAATTGGCAATTTTTGAGGGCAAAGAGGTCTACGCATTCACCCGCAATGAAGATACAAAAGGTCAACAGTTCGCCCGAGAAT
This sequence comes from uncultured Verrucomicrobiae bacterium, assembly GCA_963839895.1. Classification (GTDB taxonomy): domain Bacteria; phylum Chlamydiota; class Chlamydiia; order Chlamydiales; family Rhabdochlamydiaceae; genus CAJCIW01. Next base: position 150,389 of record CAWIWQ010000001.1, on the reverse strand, counting down.
TAGGAGCTGTGTGGGCCGGGGATTCCGATAGTGCACCGCCGCAATTGCTCGATGCCGTCATCATTTTTGCTCCTGTCGGACAGCTCGTACCAATCTCCTTAAAAGTGCTAAAAAAAGGAGGGCGCTGCATCTGCGGTGGGATCCACATGAGCAATATCCCCTCTTTTCCCTATCGCGATTTGTGGGGAGAAAAATCGATCCATTCAGTAGCAAACCTTACGCATAAAGATGCGAAGGAATTCTTCGAGCTAATCACTCAAATCCCTCTTCACACTACAGTCACGATTTACCCTCTGGAAAGAGCAAACGATGCGCTTGAAGATTTAAAAGAAGGACGCTTCCACGGCGCCGCCGTCTTAACCTGCGAATAAAAATAAACCACTGAGATCACAGAGAACACAGAGGCGCGAGGGATGATTTTTTCTTCCGCGGCGAAGCCGCCTCGGTGTTCTCTGTGCACTCCGTGGTTAATGATTGAGTCCTATAAAGTCGATGTAGCCTTTAGGGATATCCACTCTCACCAGTTTGACTTTAACGCGATCGCCGACATCCAAACCTTGAAAACCACGCACAACACGTCCCTCGATCGGCATGTCAAAAAGCCGTACCCATGTTCCTTTGCTACTTGCACCTGTGATAATCCCATCATAAGTGGTGCCGATATGCGGCAATAATAATAAAGCCGCCGCTGATTTATTCATCTGACGCTCGACTTTGACAGCTGCGTCCTCTTGAGCTGTACAATGGATCGCCAATTGTTTTAACTCTTTTAAAGAATAAGGTGATTTTTTCCCCTGCATCAGGGCTTTATATTGCCGCTGAGTAATCAGATCAGGATAGCGTCGATTGGGGGCTGTCGAATGCGTATATTCAGAAATAGCCAAACCAAAATGACCGACAGGTTTTTCTCGAGCTGTTTCCACGATGTATTCCCCCCGTCCCAGCAATTTTATTACGGTAAGTGACAAATCGGGAAAGGCTTCTGGATCGGCTTTATGCCGTTCAACTAGAAACTGCTCCAACGCCAGAGAATCGGGTTTTTTCGGCAGTGGATGATAAAAAGAAGCCGCTATTTCCCTAATTCGATCCCAGCGCTTTGGCACGCGCACCACGCGTCTTAAACTCGGAATTTGCGCCTCACGTAACCGATGCGCCATCACCGTATTGGCAGAAATCATAAAATGTTCGATCAATTGATCGGCAAAATTATGCGAGGGGGGCTGCAAAATGATCTTTTCGGGAGGAAAGACCTTGGCCTCTCCTTCAGGAGCCTCTAAGGTGAGTGTGCCTAATTGATGTCGCCGTGCTTTCAGAATTTGTGCTGCTTCATGTTGATAACGCAACGCTTGTTCTAAACCTTTTACTTGCCGCACCTTGTCGGGTACTTGGGTTTTCCCTTCCAACCAGTCTCCTATCGCATGAAATGTCAGTTTCGCCCGATTATGCACAAGAGCTGGAAAAATCGAACCCTCTTCAATATCCCCATCTGAGCCAATGATGACTTTTACCACTAACGCCAACCGATCCTCATTTTCATTCAATGAGGTCAGATTTTCTGAAAGCTTTCGCGGCAGCATCGGAAAAATCACAGCGGGAGTGTAGACCGAGGTCGTATTAAACCCCGCATCGCGATCGATGGGCGACCCTTTAGAAACTAAAGCATCGACATCAGCTACAGCAATCCATAGAGTCATTTTACCCTTGATCTTTGCAGCAAAAGTCAATTGGTCTAAATCCATTGAGTCATCATTATCGATGGAACACCAGAGCAGTGAACGGAGATCTTCACAATGGGGAGGGATTGACGCAGGAGCTTGAATGTGTTCTAGCTGACGAGACGTTTCCTTAGAAAAATCGGGGCGTAAGCCCCGCTTTTTCATCGCACGCACAGCTAGCTGCACTAAATCGAACTGTTTCTGACTCATGATTACAGAATTTCAGCAGCCAAAGCAGCCAGTTCCGAACGCTCTGTACGCTCTAAGAAAACATGGCCATAGATCGGATAATCTTTGAATTTTCCGACCGTAAACGTCAACGCATTAGAATCTTTATCCAGATAAGGATTGTCAATCTGTGTCGCATCGCCAGTGAGAACCACCTTTGTCCCTTGACCCGCGCGCGAAATGATCGTCTTAACCTCGTGCGGTGTGAGGTTTTGCGCTTCATCGATGATCATGAACATTTTTGGCAGCGATCTTCCGCGAATGTAGGTCACCGCTTCCATTTCGATTTTTTTGCTCTCCATGATCCACTTTTGGGTCTCCATGCCGTTGGTCTCCCCGCTTGTCGATTGACAGAGAAACTCTAAATTGTCGTAAATCGGCTGCATCCAATGAAACAACTTTTCCTCTTTGGTTCCCGGCAGATAGCCGATATCTTTGCCCAGTGGAACTATCGGACGGCTAACGAGAATGCGAGTGTAGGTTCCCTCATCGAAGACCTTTCTTAAGCCCGCCGCTAAAGCCAGCAAAGTTTTACCCGTACCGGCAGGGCCAATCAACGTCACGAGTTTGACATCGTCTCGCAGCAGAAGATCCAGCGCGCATTTTTGCTCGACGTTTAACGGTTGGATGCCCCAAATATCTTTGGCCAATTTCATCAAAGGCTCTAGACGTTTGGTCTTAGGGTTATATTTACAAACGGCCGAAGATTGCTCCGGTGAGGTCAAAAGACAGTATTCATTGGGGAAAAACCCTTCCCCGTCGATGGGCAAATAACCGTCTTTTAAAAAGAGATCGATATCGCGTTTGGGCACTTCAATTTTACGATAGCCACGATAGATCTTATCGTAAGAGAATTTCAAATTTTCATAGTCTTGAGCTTCTAAGCCAAGCGCCTCAGCTTTCACCCGCACCACAAAATCTTTAGAAACAATGACGACATTTTCACCGGCTTCACGCAGCTTAAACGCCACGAGTAAAATTTTATTGGCGCTGCGATCCGGCGAGAGCGGAAAAGAGGTCTTTTCTCCTGATTTCGTATCGATCAACAGACGGATGACGATCCCATTTTCAATCTTAACTCCGCTATGTAAATCCCCGGTTTTTCGCGCTTTAAGACTATCGATAAAACGCAAAACGTGGCGCGCATTTTTCCCCAGCTCATCGGAGAGCCGCTTTAAGCCATCGAGTTCTTCGAGAACATTAAGAGGGATAATCACATCATTATCGCGAAATTTGATAATGGCATCGGGATCGTGAAGCAGAACATTCGTATCGATCACAAAGGCTTTACGTGTCACTTTGTCTGTCTCCTCTTTCAGGTGCTGAAATACAGGTTGCGGCATTCCCTTATTAGCGAGCATATACACCCTCCTTCCTTGGCTCAATGAATTTTTTATGTATCTTAATATCAATAACTTATAACATGTTCCAGCAATCCGCGCCTAGAAGTGCTAATTTATTGACATCCAACTTGCCTTCTTATATAATAGAGTTATATTAAATGATAATAATCTTTCGACAAGGAGGTCCAGGGTATGAAAATCAACTCTAAAATCCTCAGTATCCCACCCTACATTTCCACCTCATGGAAAAATATCGCATCCCTACATGTGGAGAACCAACACCCCATGTTCGTGCTTGTGATCACCTTATTAAGCGGGGTACGCATCGAAGTGCCCAATTTAGACCCTCCTATCATCGAATCGATCTTTATCGCCCATACGCGCTATATGGAACAGGATGAAAAGCCTAAACAACAACCGCCTAAAAACCCCTTAAATTTCCCTCTCGGGCAAGAACAGGCCCTTTCATTAGGTCTGTCCAAAGCCGGTCCCCCAGGCACCGAACACCTCGGCTTAGGCTCAATGCTCCAGCACAACCCTGAGCAGGCCGATAGTCCCGATTTACCCCCAGATATTCTCGCTAAAATCACCCATCTCGCCAAAACCCTAGGTGTGGAAGACCCCGAAACTGTCCCTAAACCTGAGCCCCATTGCAAATGCATGTACTGCCAAATCGCCCGTGCTCTACAAACCGGTCTAAATGGCGATGATCAACAGAAAAAAGAAGAAGAAGAGATTGTCAGCGATGAAGATTTGAAGTTCAAAACCTGGGATATCGCCCAAACCGGCGATAAGCTCTACTGTGTGACAAATCCCCTCGATGCCAAGGAACATTATAATGTCTACCTCGGCGATCCCATAGGCTGCACCTGCGGCGAAACCCAATGCGAGCACATCCGCGCCGTCCTCACTTCATAAATTAGCTGACTTGAATTTTCACTCACAATCTTTTGGACTTGTCTGGAAGATATGAGTGAGTCCATGTTGAAAAAAGCTTTTCGATACGATGACGAGGTCATATTCTATTTCGATGAAACACAAGATCAACAAGCGGTCCATCAATTTCGACATCAAAGGCAAGAACATTATGATCGTGAATTATGGAAGTCTCAAAATGTTACCATTGTAAATCATGCATTCAATTTACCTTGCTATCAGCAGGTCATAGTTGAAATAATTAAAAAATATAGAGGATTTTCAAATGCTTCCTGAGTTATCAAAAAAAATAGCAGCTTTTATCGGCGGAGTATTTATTAACCCAACTTGTCCCCTACTAGCCAAGCATCTGCGGCGCGACTTCTTTGCCCTGTTTTTGCGACCAAATTTAGTCTACTTTTTCAAGTATGTCTAAAATTTGGCCGTAAAAACAGGGCAAAAATCGCATCCACATCTACTTGACAGATAGGGGACAAGTTGAGTTATTACCGTCTATGTGTTTTTATTTTTACCTGCTCTTGTTTACGTTCCGCTGATGGGCATATTTGCATTTGACATGAGTATGTGGTGTGGCCTTTTATGCATTTTTGCTTTGCTAATTATACCATTGTCAATGCCTGTGAGCATTTATTTTATTTTTTCGACTTATTCGAGAAGAAGTTATTTACCAATGTTTTTTTCTGTTTGCTTCCAGCTTTTATTTGTATTGCATCTTTGTTTGTTATTTTCGCAATCCCACATCTTCATGCATTCATTGAAAGTAATTCTTTCTTCAGTGTATTGTCTTGTGGACAAAATATTTTTTTCCCGTTATGATTTAACTCACAGATATAATGGTTGGTCATGGATAAAGCTGAAGCTGTTGAATTAGCTATAAAATGTAAGTTATTCGATGGATCTGTTGATATTATTAATTTAGCCTCTCGCTTAGGAATCAACGTTTATGGTAGCGATGAGGATGAAGATTTTAACGCAGAAATCACTCATCTTCCCAACAATGATAAGTTTGAAATTTTAGTGAATACTAAACACTCATTGAATCGACAACGCTTTTCTATTGCGCATGAACTAGCTCATTTTATTCTTCATCAAGACAGGATTAAAAAATATGGCAGTTTGCAAAGATCTTTTAATGAGTCTGCCCCTAGTTTTGATCCTGAAATTGAAAAACAAGCCGATGAATTAGCTGAAGAATTACTCATTCCACTATACATGCTCAAGGAAGATTTTTCAGAAGTTTTTAAGGAAAATGATATTACTCCTATAGTACAAATCCAAGAAATTTCCCGAAGGTTTAAGGTCTCTCTTATCGTTGTCGCAATACGATTAAGAAAACTTGGCTGTAACGTCCCTTATGTATCCTTTTCATACGTATGACAAAAGAACAGCTCTTTAGTGATAAAGATTTAGGCAAAATCAAAAAAAATAATCAGTTCCATAGAGAAGAAGAAGTAAATCAGATTCTTCACAATATTCATTGCTGGTGCATAAGACTTATTCCCATTGTTCTCGTGATTCTTTTTCTCATAGATTTAATGCAACCACCATGGGCTAAAAATTTAGATTTAGTTGATAGATTAGTCTGGTTATTGGGTGGCGGATTGCTCGGTACTTTATTGACAAAGGTCAAACAGCAGGATAGCTGTTGATAAAAAAAATCGTGGTGTTAAAAATGGGCACCTCCTAGAATGGCAATTTATAGCGAGAACAGGAGGAATTAATCCCATGTCTAAGTTTTTTACCACACTTTGTGCTTCACTTTGCGTTTATTCCGGACTCGCACTCAATGCCGACGCATCGTTTGATTCAGAAAGCATGCCCGCTTTTCCCCCTTTAGAAACCATTCAATTCCCGATTGAGGAATCAAATCCCTCGATCGCCGCTCCACAGGTCGTGGCTGAGCCAAAAGCAGCTCTTAAGAAAATCGCCGATAAACCTGAAGTGAATGTCAATCCCTTTACTGGAAAAATTAAGGGAAGAAAAGTACGTATGCGTTTGCGTCCTGATCTCGATAGTCGCATCATTAAAGAGTTAACCAAAAATGATCTAGTGACAGTTGTCGCAGAAAAAGGGGAATTTTGGGCTGTGCAACCTCTTGCTGGAACAAAAGTTTATGTTTTCCGCAGCTTTATCTTAGATAATGTCGTTGAAGGCAATCGCGTTAATGTCCGTCTGGAACCGAGCTTAGATGCTCCGGTTGTCGCCCATATGAATTCTGGTGAAAAACTCGATAATCCAGTTATTTCGCCGATCAATACTAAATGGCTAGAGATCACTCCTCCCCCACAAACACGTTTTTATATCTCTAAAGAATTTGTGGAATATGCAGGTGGACCGGAAGTTAAGGCCCAACTCGATCGTCGTCTCGCTACTGCTGAGCAACTTCTTGATGCTTCATCTCTGCTGAGTAAATCAGAGCTGCGCAAGTCGTTTGAAGATATCGATTTCGATCGAATTGTCCGAGGCTACAACGCCGTGATCACCGATTATAGCGATTTCCCTGAGCTCGTCGAACAAGCCAAAGAGTCTCTCACTGCTTTCCAAGAATCGTACTTGCAAAAACGGATTACTTATCTCGAGTCACCCCAAGAACATTTTGCTGCTTCTAAGCAAGGTTCTAAAAAAGGCGCGGCTAAAAAAGATCTTCCTGACGCTGTGATGCAAATCACCGACAAGATGAAATACTGGCAGCCGATCGAAGAAGCACTGTATTTAAGCTGGGCAAATATCAATGAAAACAAAACAGAAACCGATTACTATCAAGAGCAAAAACTCGCTTCAGTGGAAATTTCTGGAATCATCGAGACCTATAATTCCCTAGCTAAGAATAAACCCGGCGATTTCATCATCCGCGATAAAGAGCTCGGTACCACCTGCGTGTATAGCACACAAGTCAACCTACAAAGTTTGGTCGGCAAACACGTTAAACTCGTCGCCGCACCGCGTCCCAATAACAATTTCGCCTTCCCCGCTTATTACGTGCTGGCGATCGAATAATTCAAACTGCGAAGGGTTATCCCTTCGCAGCCTAAATCATGGAACTTAGAGAATGGGCCATCCGCATTTTAAGTGCGGATACCATGGCCGAAAAATTACTTAATCCCGAACAGCTAACCGATCACGAACCGGGTACTCCTCTGCTGTTTAGCGAACCGACCCGTCCTGCTGGCATGCAATTTCAACGGCATACCAGCCGTGAAAAACTCCCTGCTTTCCACGATCATCGCCATCCTGACAAACGGGCCGCTTGCCTACACCGCTTTGCAGGCCATGAACTCTTAGCTGTGGAAATCATGGCCCATGCGCTACTCGCCTTTCCCGATGCGCCGCGCCATTTCCGCAAAGGACTCGCCAATACCTTGCGCGAAGAACAAGTCCATGTTCAGCTCTACATCGATCGGATGAAAGCGCTAGGACTACAGTTTGGAGATATGCCGCTCTATCGCCACTTTTGGGCGCAAGTGCCCCATCTCACCTGTCCGATTCGCTATGTCAGCGTGATGAGCTTAACCTTTGAAATGGCCAATCTCGATTTTGCACCTCTCTACGGCAAATCGTTTGCCCGCGCCGGCGATGAAGCCTCCGCCGCCTTGATGAAACGGATTTTGGAAGATGAAATCAGCCACGTGGCTTTTGGGATGAATTGGCTAAAGAAATTAAAACCGGCAGAACTCTCCGATTGGGACACTTGGAGAAATGCCGCCCCTCTCCTACTCACACCCGACCGCGCTAAAGGGTTTATCCTCAATGAAGACTCCCGCCGTCAAGCCGGAATCCCAGAAGATTGGATTCAGAAGTTACGTCAATCGTAATTAACTAAATTTGCACAGCACTTTGTAGCTTACAAAAATCGCCTTTAGCGCAGCTTCTGGAATTAAATTATCCTCAAGAGAAATCCCGTCCATATCTAAGCGAGTCAGATTTCCAATGTCTTTCGGTAGTCCTGGCAATTTTAAATTGATAAGTGAAAGTGTGTGAAGCTTTGATAATTTTGCAATTTTTCTAACTTCTTCTTTCGGCTTAATTAGAGGATTAGAAGATACATTTAATATCCTCAGATTTTCAAGCTGAGTAAATTCTTGAGGTAAAGCGCTTAATCGATTACTATGGATCGAAAGTTTAGCTAAATTAGTAAGTTGGCAAAACCCATTAGGCAATGTGACCAAACAATTATTTGCAATATTAAGGAATTTCAATTTGGTGAGCTGGCTGAACCCATTTGGCAAAGCGCTTAATTGATTATTTTCGATAGTAATCGATTCTAAATTAGTAAGCTGACAAAACTCATCTGGTAGAAATGTGATTTTATTACTACATAATGCTAGAGTTGTTAAATTGGCAAGAAGACCAATGCTTTTTGGTACATTTCTTAAAATACTTTCGTGAACGTTTAAAGCGGTAAGTTGGTTGAGCAGACCGATCTCCGAAATATCTATTATAGGGCCTGTAAGACAAAGTTGATCGCGAGTATGAAAAAAACCAATTTCTGGTGGTAAATACATCAGCTGATTGCTTCCCAAATGTGATCCAACTTGAAGAACTGGAAGGTTAGCCTTTAGCCAATCTTGCATTTCTTTCATCTTTTCCGATGGAGCGCAGGTAAAGGTTGGCCTTTTAACATCAGGGACTACCGTGTTGAAAAAATTTATAAAATTCCATTCCCTCATGATGTTCAAAGTCTTGCTTAAAGGAAAAGAAGGAGCTAATTCACTTATAAAATAGGAAAGTTGCGCTGGATCTTCTTGCTGCAATTCTTTGTAGATCGCATCCATTGGCGGGATATAATTCTTAACTTCGGGGTAGGGGTAGAGATAATAAGTTCTGACACTTGCCCAAAATTGGTTAATGTTGCGAAAGAGTTTATAGACATTTTGCAAAAGTTGATTGGGAGCGGGATTTGGGTCTACATTTGCGAAAAGTATCAAGCTATTTGGATCTTTTTTATAGAAGTCTAAGGCAAATTGAGCAGCAAGACGTTTCGCGTCCCGCCACTGTTTACAGACTAGCGCATCGTTTGAAGGCTCCGAAAGCTCCATGAATTGCATCACACAATCGATCGGAAGAGCATTAACTGAAGTTACTGACATATTTGTTTCCCTTAAATTTATTTTTTTAAACTATATTAATTGTTGTAGCTACAATAGCGCAGATACCTAAACTAAGCGCCGAAAGTGTATTAGAATGAAACGCCCACCAACTTTTTACATCGTTAGACTCTGTTTTGTCAGAATAAACGATTAAATTTTCAATTTGGCCAATTTCTTCGGGAAGCATCTCAAAGGATAATCCGTATAAATAGAGCATGCGCAAATTTTGTAGAGGCGCGACCTTAAGAATTTCTTGATTAGGCGCAGCAAAGGGATTGTGACTGATGTCTAACACCCGCAAATTGTCTCTTAGTGGTTTCAGAGATGTGGGTAAAGTTGTTAGTTGATTGGAAGATAGGATTAATCGCTGCAATTCAGAAAGCTTAGTGATATCGGGCAATTGGCTGAGTTTATTTTTACTTAAATCAAGCATTCGCAAATTACCCAATTGAGTGAGTTCTTCTGGGATGCAAGAGAGTTTACCTTGGGTGCAAGTAAGCTCTTGTAAACTTGTGAGATTACCAATGCTCTTTGGAATTAATTGGAGGCAAGAATGGGTAATGATCAGCTTTTCTAAGTGAGTCAATTGACCGATCTCTTCAGGCAAGTAGAGAATCGGATTGTGATGAATTTCGAGTTTTTTCAAATTGCTAAACAGACCGATCACTGCAGGTATAAAGACAAAATTCCCAGGGAGTTTTTCCACATAGGCCGAGCGTTGTGTTAAATCAGGATGGGCTTGCAGATAATCCTTTATTTCTTCTACGTCAGTCAGCCTGGGTCGTTCTTGATCTGGCAAATTCTGGATAATGCGACTGAAGAATTCGCACAAATTATACTGTTCAATTTGCTGCAATATCGGCTTTAAATTTAATAACTTTTGAATCAGTGATAGAGACTTATTGTCATCAGGATTTAATTCTGATTTATCAATCGCTGTAACGACGGTAAAAAGATCCCGTATGCTGATTTGATCGGGATCAGTTGCCAAAAGATGAGAATAAGAGGGCTCTTGTCGGAAAGAATTTAATGCATATTGAAATGAAAGCCCTCTCGCCTTATGCCAGGTCTTGCAAACTTCAGCATCCGTTAACTGCCCTGAAAAGCTCGTAATAGTGGCAACTAGATCAATGGGAAGTGAATTGACATTTGTTGCTAAAGTCATGGTTTATTTCCTTATTAAACATCATTTGCTTGGAGCATTGGCTGTAAGGAAATAGCGATTAGGCCCATTGCAACGGCAGCTATAGTGCCTTGATGTTTAGCCAACCAATTAGCATTCTTATAAAAACATCGGTAACTTGCGAACATCGCTTTGAGCACTCGTGAAGCTGTGAGATTATCGCGAACGATGATTTCTTCTAAAGAATCGAGCTGACCCATTTCAATAGGAAGTACTCGTATCTTCAAACCTGAAAGATCAACCTTCTTTAGAGAAATCAATCCATCAAACTTACGAACTTCTTGTTTAAGGCAAACGAACGGATTGTAACTAATATTCAAATAGCTTAACGCTGTGAGCTGACCGAATTGATTCGGTAAAGTTGTCAATTGATTGCAAGAAAGATTAAGACCTTGCAATTTGGAAAGCCGGCAGAGCTCCTGTGGAAATGATTGTATCTTATTATTTGCCAAATTTAGTATTCTCAAATTATGTAATTGGCCGAATTCTGACGGAAGAGTTATGATTCTATTAATAGGAAAAATTATGTTCCGCAAATTGAGTTTACCAATACTTTTTGGTATGTCTTTAAACAGGGTATTCATAATGGTAAGTGTTTGTAACTGAGTCAGTTTACCAATTTCTTCCGATATATGTATTACGGGACCAGAGTGACAACTCAGTTCTCTTAAACTGACAAATTGACCAATCTGCGGAAGTATAAAAGTTGGTCGAAAGTTATTATCATTTAAAATATCAACTACTTTGCTTAATTCTAAATCGTGTGTATCCATCCAATCTGTAATTTGCTTTGCTTGTTCAGCTGTTGTGCCTGTTAAGGTTGGCTTTTGATCTGCGGGAATCAGTTTGGTCATATGATTAAACATTCTAATTAGATCACGCTCTTTAATAACATTCAGAAGATTTTTTAAATTGAAAACTGTAAACAATGGTGTTGCTGTTTTTTTTATAAAATAAACTTGTGCAGGCTCCAAATCAGCTCGATCAACCACTTCGATGATATTGCAATAAATTTGATGCATGCTTTTTGAAAGTTGATTTGGCGCGGGATTGGGATTGACATCTTTGAAAAAAAGTAAACAGTCGGGATCATTGTTAAAACTGTTCAAAGCAAATTGAAAGGATAAACGTCTTGCATCACACCATTTTTTACAAACTCTTGCATCAGCGGCTTGGCCTGAAATGTTTGTAATATCCATAATTGTAGCAACAGGAAGATCATTAATAGAAGTAATTGACATAGTTTTTCTCCATAAATTAGATTTTTAATATAATACATATTATATAGTTAAATTACATTAATTGGAATAAAAAATTTAATTCGATGATATAAATAATGTGATTTTAAGGAATGTACATAACAACTATTTTAAAACTAACTATTTAAAAAATAGTTTTTACAATTATTCTATACTCATATTCTTATGCATTTCCTCTGTGGTGTTTACCTCTGTGGTAATAAATTATTTTACCGCAGAGACAAGAAACCACAGAGAGATTAGGGAATGGATAGATCTCGGGGGATTTTGTCGATGGATTCAACTTCTTCGATTTCGACTTGCGAGGGGGCAATACCGAGATCTTTGAACTTACGGGCAGTGACGAGCACGCGTGATTCGAGCGAGCCGATCCCTTTATTATAGGCTTCGACAGCGCTGGCTAGACCGCGGCCCATTTTAGAGAAATGGGTATTCATATCGGCTATACGTTTATAGAGGTCTTGGCCGAGTTCGCGGAGTTTTTCCACTTGACGGGTGAGATTTTCTTGTTTCCAACCATAGGCTACGGCGCGCAAAAGTGCGATCAGAGTGGTGGGCGTGGCGATGATGACGTTGAGATCAGCGCCAGCTTCGATGAGCGAGGGATCAAATTCTAAGGCGGCGCTAAAGAACGTTTCGGCAGGAAGAAATAGTACGACGAATTCGGGTGTGGGTTGAAAGCGTTCCCAATAAGCTTTTTTGCCTAGAGCTGTAACATGCGCGCGCACTTGACGGGCATGATCTTTAAGACGCTGGATGCGTATTGTTTCATCATCGGTGTGGATCGCTTCCAGATAAGCTTCAAGGGGCACTTTGGCATCGATGATGACCTGTCTACCGCCTGGCAAACGAACGATCAGGTCAGGGCGCATGCGGGTGTCATCATTCACTTCTTGTTGCTGCTCAAAAAAATCGCAGTTATTGAGCATGCCGGCGAGCTCGACGACGCGACGCAGCTGAATTTCACCCCAACGACCGCGTGCAAGTGGTGTGCGCAAGGCTTTGACGAGATTGGAGGTTTCTTGTTTGAGGAGTTTTTCATTTTCGAGCAGGGCTTTGACTTGTTCTTTGAGGGATTCTTGATCTCCTTTGCGCTCTTTTTCAATTTGGCGCACCCCTTGATCGAGTTTTTGCAGACTTTCTTTAACGGGGGTTAATAGCTCAACGATCGCTTGTTGTCGCTTTTCTAAATCTCCTTTGGCGCCTTCTTGAAATTTTTCGAGTGAGGTTTGTGCGAGATCTAAAAATGAGCGATTATTTTTTTCGAGCGCTTCAGCGGATAAAGCGCGAAAGACAGTTTTGAGTTGTTCTTCAGATTGCTGTTGCAGGTTTAGTTTAAGCTCTAATTCTCTGCGCTTTTGATACTCGCGCAGCCAAAGCACAAGACAAGTTAAAGCGATTACGGAGGCTATTCCAAATCCAATCATTCTTCCTGCTCAGGTTCAAAATCTTCTAGAGTTTTGGATTTCTTGCCGGCAATTAACCGGATTAAGGACAGGATCCAGCCCAACACTACATAGGCCCAGACGATCACGGCCAGCATCAACGGGAAAAAATACAGCACGCCATAAATGATAAAGATCGCCAGCATTACGGTTACAAACACGAGCTGAAAGGACGGCACACGAAAATGCAGAGCTTTGGAGCTGGGGAATTTCCAACGGCTGACCATAAAATAGCCTAAGATGATCATGATCGAACTAAGCACTATGGCTTTGGTCTCTTGACTCATCGGAAACACTACATCCATAAAGGGCGAGGCAAATAAGAGATTGGCGGAAACGGCAGCCAGCGCGGAGGCCGGAATCGGAAGGCCGGTGAAATGTTTTTTGGCCGCGGCCAGGGCTTCCGGATCCCCTTTATTTTCTCCTTTCTTGACATTATAACGTACGAGGCGAAGCACGCCGCAAATCGAATAGAGCATGCAACCGAGCATCGCATAAAAGGACAGGCCGGTGCCTGGCTCTAATGAAAGGGATTTTAATAGAAGAACAGACGGTGCAACGCCAAACGAAACGGCATCGGCTAATGAATCGAAGATCACGCCGAATTCACTTTCAGCACGGATCGCGCGTGCGACAGCTCCATCGAGAAGATCAGCAAACGCTGCGACTAGCAAGAGCAAAGCCGAAAAATGCAGGACGTGAAAAATACCCGATCCGGGCTCGACCATATTGACTTTGAAGATCACAAATAGCCCGCAAGATAAGGCAAACGCGGTGATAATATTGGGAATTAAATAGACTTGCCTCATGACTTCCTCATTATTTTTTTAGTGTGGCAAAATCACGCTGATTTTACAAAAGAAAAATGGAAGAGATGGCAATAATCTTAGCATTTCCTTAAAATCGAAGCATCCTAATTGATTCATCTTTCGTCGTTTAAAAAATACTAAACTTTTTTTTAAGGGCCGCGCATTTTTTTTGTGGACAATTAGCGAACCGCTACCATATATAGTGTGTATAGAAATAAAAGACTACAAGATGTAGTATTTCGCCATCTCTCAACCAGTGGAAACTCTCAGCCTTTTTGATTTGAAGGTGGAGGGTTTTTGTGTTTAAAAATATATCACATAGGAGAACTCAAGCTATGACACGCAAACCCTCTTCTGAAACTACGTCATTGTCCACAGCGGAGATCTCCTCTGCCCTAAAAAAAGAAAAAACGATCAAGGACAAAATGCAACAATTCACTGTTGTTAAGCGCAACGGCAGCATTGTGCCTTTCCGCCGTGAACGGATCACACGAGCGCTGGAAGCGGCTTTCCGCGATACGAAAAAAATCGATAAAATCACAGCTCTGCCTGAAGAGATCACTCAGACGATTGAACAGATTACCGATGTTGTAATTGCCGATTTACTCAATCTTGCTGCTAAAGGCGCCTCACTCACTGTAGAAGGAATCCAAGATCGTGTAGAAGTAGGCTTGATGAAAACAGGCTATCACGACATTGCTCGCGACTACATCATTTATCGCGATCAACATAAAGCCCTGCGCGAAGATTCTCCCCTCAACATGAAAATCGTGCGCAGCGATGGCAGCATCGTCCGTTTTAATCCGATGAAAATCGCGTCTTCGATTGAAGATGCCTTCCGTCGCACAGAGCAGATGGATGGTCCTGCAACCGAAGCGATCGTCGACGCTGTCAATCTATTGACCCAAAAAGTTGTCGCACGAGCTGTAACACTTGCCAAAGCCGGCCATATTCTCAATGTGCCTCTCATCGATGATGAAGTCGAACAACAATTGATGAGAGAAGGGTTTTTTAGCGTGGCTAAAAACTTCATTCTTCATCGCGCTTCTATCGGTGAACAAGTTGAAGGCCCCTTCGAGCATGCGCAAGAAGACCTAAAAGTGCGGCAATTTACCGTGACAAATGACAACAATGAAACACGCGTCATCACCGAAGCGCAATTGCGCAGTCGTTTGAAATTTGCCTGCCGCGGCTTAGAAGAACTCACTTCTTCAGAAGAATTGCTGGAAAGCTCAATTACCAATTTCTATGAAGGGATTAAGGAAAGTGAAGTCGATCAAGCCAACATTATGGCCGCTCGCGCTAAAATCGAGATCGAGCCCGCGTATTCTACGGTTGCCTCACGCCTTCTTCTCGATGTGCTCTACCGTGAGACAATGGGGATTGCTGCATCGGATCCCACATTGGAATCGGCTCATCGCGAGTATTTTAAAACCTTTCTCAAACGAGCGATTGAAGTTGAACGCGTCAGTCCTGAACTACTTAATTTCGATCTCGATAAACTCGCACGTGCGATGCAAATCCAACGGGATGATCAATTCACCTATCTCGGCTTGCAAACTCTCTATGATCGTTATTTCCTTCATCATGAACAGCGCCGCTTAGAAACCCCACAAATCTTATGGATGCGTGTGGCCATGGGACTTGCGCTCAATGAAAAAGATCAAAGAACAGAACACGCTATCGAATTCTACGATGTATTGTCCAAATTTTTGTTCTGCTCGGCAACACCCACCTTATTTAATTCTGGAACGAATCACTCACAACTTAGCTCGTGCTTCCTCTCAACTGTGCTCGATGATTTAGGCCACATCTTTAAAGTGATCGGCGACGATGCTCAACTTTCAAAATTCGCCGGCGGTATCGGCAACGACTGGACGAATGTCCGCGCCTTAGGTTCCATGATCAAAGGAACCAACGGCAAAAGTCAAGGTGTGATCCCCTTCTTGAAAGTAGCTAATGATACAGCAGTAGCTGTGAATCAATGTTTTGCTCCTGAGACAGGCGTTTATACGGCTCAAGGTGTTAAGCCCATTGCAGAAGTTTCTGTGGGCGATCTCGTGCTCGGCATCAGCGGTAATTACCGTCTTGTCACAGAAAAATTCTCCTACAATCAAAAAGATCCGATGGTCGCAATCACGGTTAAGCATGCCATCCATCCAATCGAAGTCACGGCCGGTCATCCCTTTCTACGCGATTCGCAACGTCCCTTGGGAACAGGCCAATTCGCGAACGTTAGACTGGATCAAAAAAGGCAAAGTTAAGTGCGAGTGGGTCGATGCCGGAGAACTCAAAGAAGGCGATTATGTGGCGCAGGTAATTCCCTCTGAAGTGGTGCCTGTTGCAGGTCTTGATCAGGATGATGCGCGACTTTATGGCATTTTGCTCGGTGATGGCCATCTCACCAAAGACGGCTATGAATGGGGCGTCTCAGGAAATCCAGAAAAAGATGAACATCTGGAATTTGTAAGTAGCTATTTGACAGCGCGCGGCATTCATTTCTGGGAAACACAACGTGGCGAATCTTATGCCCAAATCCGCTTTGCCTCAGGGCGAGGAGTAGTCCGCGATGCCACCACAGGACGAATCTCTTCTGCAGGAGAACCGACACTCCCCTTTAGCTACGACGATATTTATGATGAACACAAACGCAAACGTATTGCCCCACGTTTATCTCATCTCCCTCGTCCACAAACGCTTGCTCTAGTTCGCGGTTTGCTGGAAACCGATGGCAACGTTTCGCGCAAAAAGGAGGTTACTTTTACGAACACCTCTTCTGCTTTGATCGATGGCTTGCGCTATCAATTGCTGCGGCTTGGCATTCCAACGGCCGGTCAATATCGGGAGCCCAATTATGATTTGAGAATTCCTGCTACAGAAGAAATCGCTGCAATAACCGGTTGCAAAGCCATCGTCAAGAGAAATTGGCTCACGCTTCGCAATCACCTCTTCACACGGGTTAAGAAAGCAGAATCCACAGCAGTCAAACCGTTCGTATTTGATCTGAAAGTCGAAGCCGATGAATCGTACATGACAACCGCTGCACTGGCGCATAATGGCGGCAAGAGAAAGGGGGCGATGTGCGCTTATCTTGAAACCTGGCATCTCGACATCGAAGATTTTCTAGAACTGCGGAAAAATACCGGCGATGAACGACGACGCACGCACGATATGAACACAGCCAACTGGATCCCCGATTTATTCATGAAACGGGTCAATGCAAATGGCATGTGGACACTTTTTAGCCCAAGCGATGTGCCTGATCTCCATGATCTATACGGCGCAGCGTTTGAAAAACGCTACCACGAATATGAAAAAATGACCGAAGACGGAAAACTCAAATTATTTAAGCGCGTGGAAGCCGTGCAATTGTGGCGCAAGATGTTAAGTATGTTGTTTGAAACAGGCCATCCCTGGATCACCTTTAAAGATCCTTCTAACATCCGTTCGACACAAGACCATGTCGGTGTCGTTCACAGCTCTAATTTATGTACCGAGATTTTGCTCAATTCTTCGAAAGATGAAACGGCTGTGTGTAACCTCGGCTCGATCAATCTCGTGGAACACATGACTGAAAAAGGTCTCGATGAGAAAAAGTTAGCCTCGACGATCCGCACTGCAATCCGCATGCTCGACAACGTGATCGATATCAATTTCTATCCGACAGTTGAGACGCGCAACTCCAATTCGCGCCATCGACCTGTGGGTATGGGATTAATGGGTTTCCAAGATGCGCTCTACATCATGAACATCAGCTATGCCAGCCACGAAGCGGTTAAATTCGCCGATACTTGCATGGAGATGATTTCCTACTACGCCATTTTAGCTTCCAGTGAACTAGCCAAAGAGCGCGGCCCCTATCAATCCTACAAAGGCTCGAAATGGGAGCGCGGTTTTCTGCCGATCGATACGATCGCCCTTCTCGAACAAGAGCGCGGCGGCGATTTAGATATGGATCGCACAATGACGCGTGACTGGACACCTGTGCGCGAATCGATCAAAAAATATGGCATGCGTAACTGCCAAACGATGGCCATCGCACCGACCGCGACGATTTCCAATATCGTCGGCTGTACCCAATCGATTGAACCGATGTATAAACATCTGTTCGTCAAATCGAATCTCTCAGGAGAATTCACCATTCCTAATATTTACCTCGTCGATCGCCTAAAAAAATTGGGGCTGTGGGATCAACACATGCTCGACGATCTCAAATATTTCGACGGCTCGATTACAGAAATCGATCGCATCCCCCAAGAAATAAAACAAGTCTTCTTAACCGCCTTTGAAATCGATCCCGAGTGGATGACAGAATGCACCAGCCGCCGTCAAAAATGGATCGACATGGGCATTTCACATAACCTCTACATCGCAGAACCCAGCGGCAAAAAACTCCATCAAATGTATCTGTTTGCCTGGAAAAAAGGGCTGAAGACGACCTATTACATGCGGTGCTTGGGCGCGACACAAATTGAAAAATCGACCACCGATGTCAATAAACGGGGTTTGCAACCGCGCTGGATGAAAAATAAATCAGCTTCCAGCAATATCCAACTCGACCGAGAAGAAACGCCTCCTGTTGTCAAAGACAAACCGATCGTGTGTAATCTCGAAGAAGGCTGTGAAAGCTGCCAATAAAACAACATAAAAAAAAGAGGATGTTATGGATACCAGCAAACGCGTACAAATCGACAAAAAACGGCTCATCAACTGCAAACAAGTCGACGTCAATCAACTCATGCCGCTCAAATATAAATGGGCTTGGGAGCACTATCTCAATGGCTGCGCCAACCATTGGATGCCCACCGAAGTACCGATGGCTAAAGACATCGAAATTTGGAAGTCCAATACCTTAAGCGTTGATGAAAAACGGGTCATCATGCGCAATTTAGGCTTTTTTAGCACAGCCGAGAGCCTCGTCGGCAACAACATCGTGCTAGCGATCTTCAAACACGTCACTAACCCTGAGGTGCGGCAATATCTGCTCCGTCAAGCGTTTGAAGAAGCGATCCACACCCATACCTTCCTCTACATCGTCGAATCGCTCAATCTCGATCAGGGCGAAGTATTTAACATGTACAATGAGATCAACACCATCCATGAGAAAGATAACTTTGAGATGGAGCTCACCTCCGACATCTTGAAGCCTGATTTTAACACGGAAACTCCCGAAGGGGCTCAAAAATTCCTCGAGAATATGATCGGCTATTACATCATCATGGAAGGGATCTTCTTCTACAGCGGTTTTGTGATGATCCTGTCCTTCCATCGTCAAAACAAAATGACCGGAATTGGCGAGCAATTCCAATACATTTTGCGTGATGAAACCATACACCTCAATTTCGGCATCGATTTAATCAATGGCATTAAAGAGGAAAATCCCCATCTCTGGTCACCTCAATTTCAAGCCAAAATCATCGAGAAAATTAAAGTCGCTGTCGAGTTAGAGATCAAATACGCCGAAGATTGTTTGCCACGGGGTATTCTTGGCCTCACGGCACCGATGTTCCGTGAATATGTGCAATATATCGCTGACCGTCGACTCGAGCGCATCGGCTTAAAAGCGCTCTATCGTTCAAAAAATCCTTTCCCATGGATGAGTGAAACGATCGACCTCGGCAAAGAGAAAAATTTCTTTGAGACTCGCGTCACCGAATATCAGTCTTCTTCCTCATTGACTTGGTAATTAAAATTTAAAAGCGCAGATAACAATCTGCGCTTTTTTATTTAAAATAAAACCTCTATTTAAAACAACCCGCCAAATTAGTATAATTACATCAAATTAATGAGGTAATTATGAATAGAATTGATCCAACATTATCACAGCCGATTCAACAAAATCCTGAACAAGTTAAATCTGCTGACAAATCAATCCTTTTATCTATTTTCAAAAAATATGCCGGCTTACTGTCTTGTAAAGAAGACGCTTCTCTTTTAAGAAAAGGTGTTGCGATCGGTGCTGCAATTCCACTGTTTTTATACGCTATACCTTTTCTTTTTCTCGCTTTTTTTGAGATAGGCCAACCGCGCGAGAAACAAATTGGCATTAATTCGAGATCGAAATTCTATATTAACTTTAGCGACATCTACGCTGCGAAGTTTCTCCGCTGGTAAACGTTCAAAGCGCAGGTGGATCACCTGCGCTCATTTCAACTCATTATTGATCATTTGCCAGAGCTATAAGTTTGACTGTTATAGCATTCATTTGTTCCTCGTCTTTAAGATGAGCTTCTTCTTCTTGGCGATCCAAAGTTATCATATCTTCTTTCGCGCTAGGGTCTCCTTTAGATAATCTTTCCATGATCTTAACAAAGTTATTCTGAAATATAGTATATCTTTGCTCACGCTGCTTTGTAATTTGCTTCTCTTGATTCATCAAATTATCACGTTCTTTTAAGTTTTTATCAAATTCTGTTAACTTTTGCAGAACATAATCGGAAGACTTTGTGGAATTTAAGCCTTGGAAAGCAAAGTTCTGTGATGGGTTGTTTGTGCGATTGACTGAGGTGCTATCTTTTACTGACATGGTATTTTCCTGGGTTTTAAAGTTTCAAAAACCCGAATAATCTAAACATTCGTCGTTTTTTTTGAAAGAAATTCGTGATTTGAAAATTTGGATTGCATCAACGCAAAGACGCCAAGCCGCTAAGACAGAAAATAAAAGATAGATAACGAATCTTCGCGGCTTGGCGTCTTTGTGTTATAGGTTTCATGTCGGGTTATTTAAACTCTCTTGCAGTTTTTTAATTTCGTCATTTATTGCTTTTGAGCGTTTCATCTCTTCATTGCGAGCTTCTTCCTCTTCATGTTCCATAGCATCAAACTCTGCCTTAGCTCCCGGTTCCCCGTTCATCATCTTAATATCAATTTCGGTAATCTATTCGCATATGCTTTGATTCTTTGCTGATGCTGTTCATCAATTTCAGTTTCTTGTCCTTGTAAATTTATAATTTTTTGTAAAGTTTTCATAAATAATTCAGAGAGTTCTGAGGACGGATTTGTATCTTGAGAAGCAAAATTCTGTAATGGATCGTTTGTGCGATTTGGGTTGACTGAAGTACTCTCTTTTACTGACATGATATTTTTCCTGATTGAGTTAAAAAACTCAGAGAGTTTATTCACTTAATGTTTATTTAGAAAGATTTTCCGCCGTTCTCCTTGGCAAAAACAGAGGGTTTCTCTAAACTGCTGGATATGATTCCAGATCCCCATTTTTTAAAAGAAGTTGGCGAGCAATACGGCGATTTTGTCGTGACAAAATTCACGCCCATTCCTGAACTCAATTGTTTTTTACGTGAACTTGTACATATTCCTTCAGGGGCAATGGTGATGCATATCGCCAATGATGACCCTGAAAACCTCTTTTCACTCTCATTTAAAACGTATCCTTCTAGTTCCAATGGTGTGCCACATATCTTAGAGCACACTGTGCTCTGTGGTTCGCGTCGTTTTCCGGTTAAAGATCCATTTTTTTCGATGAATCGGCGCAGTTTGAATACGTTTATGAATGCTTTGACGGGCTCTGATTTTACCTGTTATCCGGCGGCTTCACAGGTGGAGAAGGATTTTTATAATTTGCTCGATGTGTACATCGATGCCGTTTTTCATCCAGAGTTAAAGAAACAGAGCTTTTTGCAAGAAGGACATCGTCTAGAATTTACCGATCCGGAAAATCCGAAAACTCCATTGCAAATCAAAGGGATTGTCTTCAATGAAATGAAAGGCAACCTCTCCTCCCCCGATACTCGTCTATGGCATGCGTTGATGGCCGATCTTGTGCCTGATTTGACTTATGCATACAATTCGGGTGGCGATCCTCAAGAAATTCCCAATTTGACGTATGCGGAACTCATCGCCTTTCACGAGACGTATTATCATCCTAGCCGTTGTCTGTTTTTTTTCTACGGCGATCTGCCCTTAAAAAAACATCTCGACTTCATCGCGGATAAGGCACTTAAAAACGTGCCGAAACAACCGCCGATTCCAGCAATTGTCAAACAAAAGCGGTTTAAAGCACCGATACATCGAGAAATGCGTTATCCGGCAAGTGAAAGCGATGATTTATCCCATCGAGGTATGGTCGCGTTTGGCTTTTTAACCGCGCCTCTTCTCGACCAAGAGGAAGTATTGGCTTTGACCGTTCTCGATTCGGTTTTGATGGAAACCGATGCATCTCCGCTTAAAAGCGCACTTCTCGACTCCAAACTTTGCATTCAAGTCGACGCCTACATGGACACCGAGATGAGCGAGGTGCCCTACGTGATTGTGTTCAAGGGATGCGAACCCAAGCAAGCCGAATTGTTGGAAAAAACATTGCGGGAGGCTCTCTCTGCAATTATTAAGCAAGGTATCTCCTTCCATTTGATTGAAGCTGCGATTCATCAACTCGAACTGGCACGTCTTGAAATCACAGGTGATCACGCACCCTTTGGCTTAACCCTATTCATGCGCTCAGCGCTGGCTAAACAACATGGCTGCGATCCAGAAAACTCTCTCATGGTGCATTCGCTATTTACAAAACTGCTGGAGAAAGTTAAAGACCCCCATTATCTCACGGGATTACTGAAAAAATATTTTCTCGATAATCCTCACTATGTGCAACTCGTGATGTATCCTGATTTACATTTATCGGAAGAGGAAACAAAGCTCGAAAGAGAAAAGCTCAAAGAGATTCAAAATAATCTGACTGAGACGCAAATCACAGCATTGATCAAACAAGCACAAGAGTTGATGACTTACCAGAAAAAAACAGAGGAGCAATCTTTAGATTGTCTGCCAAAAGTCACGCTGGATGATGTCAATCCGCTGGTGCGCGATTTTCCTTTAAAGCGATTGCATCGCGGTAATTTAGAAGTATTTCATCACGATTGTTTTACCAATCATATCGTCTATGCCGATTTAATGTTTGATCTGCCTGAGATTGCCGATGAAGATCTCTCACTTGCTCATTTGCTCGTCTCTTTGATTCCCGAAATTGGCAGCGGAGATCGCAATTACACGCAAAATCTCGAATACATCCAAGCCCATACCGGTGGTATCGGCGCCTCGCTTGCACTGCATTTACAAATCGACGATCCAAAAGTCGGCAAACCCTCGTTTAGTTTGCGCGGCAAAGCGATGGACCGTAAAGTCGAGCGATTGTTTTCTCTGATGAGAGATACCGTCACCCAACCGCGCTTTGATGAGAAAAAACGGATCAAAGAGTTGATTTTGCAATTGCGCGAGGCACAGCTCAGTCGGCTCAATCGACAAGCGATGCGCTATGCGATCCAACTCTCTGTCAGTGGGTTTTCCTATCCCTCATCGATTGGTGAAGCGTGGCATGGGTTGCGCTTTTACAAAGAGATCGAAACACTCAGCAAAGATCTCTCTAAGAATTTGGATCGATTAGTCGAGCGCTTACTCGAGCTTAAACAGCGGCTATTTTCACTCAATAACCCCCATTTGATCTTAAGTTGCTCAAAAGAGATGTGTGTTCAGCTTGAAAATGCCGACTTTTACAATTTAGGGAATCTCACCCCTTCAAGTACTTTCATCCCCTGGGAACTCGATCGAATCCCCCCCGTTGTCCCTTCGCAATCACGGCACATCCCCTCCCAAGTGGCTTTCACCGCTGAAGCGTTTAAGACGATCAACTATTTGCACCCTTATGCGCCTGCATTGACTGTTGCCGCTCTTCTTGCGGATAATAAGATCCTCCACCGGCGTATCCGCGAACAAGGCGGTGCTTATGGGTGTGGCGCAACATACAATTCCACACTGGGCCATTTTACCTTCCATTCCTATCGCGACCCTCACATCAGCTCCACTTTAAACACGTTTAAAGATGCGATTATTGAGCTAGCCGCCGGCCACTTTTCAGAGCAAGACCTCGAAGAGGCAAAGCTGGGGATCATTCAGCAATTCGACACCCCCATTTCTCCCGGAAGCCGAGCCCTTACAGCCTATTCCTGGCTGCGCGACGGTAAAACCAAGGAAATGCGTCAACAGTTTCGCGATCGCCTATTAGCTTTAAAGCTAAGCGATGTCAAATTGGCCATCGAAAATGAACTTCTCCCCAAAGTGCAACACGGCGTGATCGTTTCCCTAGCGAGCAAGGACCTTCTCGAGAAAGAAAACACCAAATTACCCATTTTTCCTATCTAAGTATCAGTCACTTATAAATAAGTAGACTAAATAGTCTGAATTAGACTATAATATCTAATATGATGCACCCTTTAGATCCTTATATCCCTATTGCACAATCAATCATTGCCCTGCTTCAGCCTTATGCTGAAGTCGTGATCCATGATTTTAACACAGGCAAGATCCATGCCATTTTCAACCCTTATTCGAAACGAGAAAAAGGCGATAACTCATTATTGGATAAACAAATCCAGCGCGCTGTATTGCCCGATTATTTCGAACCTTACCTCAAAACGAATTGGGATGGTCGAACGCTCAAATCGGTGACCTCCACTTTGCGCGACGCCAAGGGTAAGCCAATCGGTTTACTGTGCGTTAATCTCGACGTGACAAAATGGGAGGAGTTGCACCATCTCTACGAGCAGTTCATCGCTCGCCCAAAGGAACTTCCCAAAGAGCTATTCCTCGAAGATTGGAAAGAAAAAATCAGTCATTACATCTTCAACCAACTTAAATTGAAACAGCTCTCCTTAGACCATTTGACTAAAGAGCAAAGAAAAGCGCTCATTTTAGAGCTTCATGAACAAGGTGCCTTTCAAGGCAAAAATGCCGCGGCTTATGTCGGAGAAATTTTAAAGTTATCGCGTGCCACCGTTTACAAATATCTGAGTGAAAACACATGAAACCACGCATCTTTACCCGTCAACAGATCGAACAAGCCATCGACATCCCCGCTTTAATTGAGAGCATTGAGCAGGGGCTTATTTTAGCCTCGCAAGGAAAGGTTTCGCTGGCCCCTGTCAGCATGCTGTCATTCGATCATCCTCCTGGCGAAGTGCACATTAAATCGGCGCAGATTTTAGGCGATGACCGCTACGTAGTCAAGATTGCTTCAGGATTTCCAGAAAATCCACGTTTAGCGATTTCCTCATCGCAAGGACTGATGCTGCTCTTTTCGGCCAAAACGGGTGAATTAGAGACCATTTTGCTCGATGAAGCGTATTTGACTGATTTAAGAACAGGGATCGCCGGAGCGATTTGTGCCAAATATTTTGCCGCTCATCCTATCACACAAATTGGAATCGTTGGGACCGGTAATCAAGCTGTGATGCAATTACATTGCCTGCGATTTGTAACCGATTGTCGCAATGTGATTGTCTGGGGAAGAAATCCAAACCATCTCGTTACCTTTGCCGCTCATCCGCTATTTGCGGAATTTAACATTCAGACGACAACCGACTTATCTAAATTATGCAGTATCTCATCGCTGATTGTCACAGCGACGCGATCCGCAGAGCCTTTGATTTTCGCACGTGATCTACAACCTGGGATCCATGTGACCGCTGTCGGTGCAGATCAACCGGGAAAACAAGAAATCGCTACCGACGCCTTTGCCAAAGCCGATCAAATCTTGGTCGACAATTTGGCACAGTGTCTTAAATACGGCGATTTATCGCATGCGAAAATTTCACTCGAAAAAGTGCAAGAAATCGGCACTGCCTTGCAATCCCATTATGTTAGAAAACAAGATGCCATTACGATTGCCGACTTGACAGGCGTTGCTATCGAAGATGTCCAAATTGCTAAAGCGATCACTGATCAACTGGAGGAAAGATGTTAACAATTAAAGAGATTGAGCAAGCTGCCGAATTTCTTAAACCCCGACTCATTCGCACCCCTCTTGAATATTCACCTATTCTTTCTAAAAGACTCGGCGTGCCGGTGTATTTGAAATTAGAATTTCTTCAACACACCGGATCATTCAAATTCCGTGGCGGCTTGTATGCGATTTCCCGTTTAACAGAAGATCAAAAAAAACGGGGCGTGGCGACATGTTCTGCTGGTAATCATGGGCTTGCGCTGGCAACCGCTGCAAAAGAATTAGGTATTTCTTGCACGGTTTTTGTTCCTAAAAGCATAGACAATGCAAAGTTAGAAAAACTGCAAAGACTCGGCGCTCATGTGCAAGTCTCAGAATTTTCCGGTTACGACGACACAATGCGCTGGGCACTCCTCTCTATAGAAGAACACCATCTGCATTTTATTTCTCCTTTTGACGACGAGATCATGATGACCGCTAATGGGGGTACTCTAGCTTTAGAAATTCATGAAGATCTTCCTGAAGCGCGCCATTTTCTTGTGCCTGTAGGAGGTGGCGGACTCGCAGCGGGATTTTCATTTTATATGAAACATAAGCATCCTCAATCGACAATCATCGGTTGCCAGCATGAAGGATCTCCTGCGCTTAAACTTTCTTTAGAGCGCAACCAAGCGGTCACTGAACTTCCTACTTTCGATACTGTCGCAGGGCCCATCGAAGGTGGCCTCGGCGCAAAATGTTTTCCTTATCTCAAAACCGGCATCGATCGCGTTTCACTCTGTTCGGAAGAAGAGATTTTTGCCGCTTTTCGCTGGATGCTTAATGCCCATCAGTATCTGATAGAACCGGCTTCGACTGTGCCGATCGCTGCATGTTTGAAACATAATCCGCCTCATTTTAGTCACCCTACTGTACTTGTCCTGACCGGCCGTAATGTTGGATTGAACACGATTAAAAAAATGTTGCAGTAGCCCTTAACTTTTCCTATGTTAGAAAGATGTCACGCAAACCTCTTAGTCTCCGTTTTATTATTACTGCCACGTTGCTAGGCAACACGTTGGAATGGTACGATTTTTCGACCTTTGGTTTTCTTATCCCTCTGTTCTCGAAGATATTTTTCCCTAATAGCGATGCTTGGCAATCGCTAATCCATACGATGATTGCGTTTTTCTTTGGATCGATTTCAAGACCGCTAGGCGGTATTTTATACGGTTACATCGGCGATCGCTATGGGCGAAGAATTTCCTTGCTGACCTCCGTCCTTTTTATGACGATTCCCGTGCTATTGATGTGTTTTCTGCCGACGTATTTGCAAATTGGGATCGCAGCGCCGATTATTCTGATCATTTTGCGGCTGTTACAAGGAATTTCAGCCGGAGGAGAACTTCCAGGAGCAATTGTATTTCTAACTGAATCGGCAACACCTAAAAATCGCGGCTTTTACAGCAGTTTTGCTTTTTTTGGGGTGGGACTGGGCATTCTGTTAGGAGGAGTGGATTTTTGGTTGTTTGTGAACCATCTGAGCGATCAAGATTTTGCCTTATGGGGTTGGCGTTTAGTGTTTTTAATAGGCGCTTTTTTAGGACTAGCGGCTTTTGCGATGCGGCGCAAATTGCACGAAACCTCCGTCTTTCAAAAAATGCATTCGTCGGAGGAAACATTGCGCCATCCGCTTCGGATGTTATTCAAAAAACATAAAACAGGGCTGTTACAGGTCGCTGGCTTGACCATTCTCGAAACCTTTGCGTTTAACTTGCTTGTAGCTTTTTCTCTGGTCTATCTCAGCGATATTTTAAAGGTGCCATTCGATCAAGCCGTCTACTTAAATCTGTTATTTTTAATCGTGCTAGTCGTTACGCTCCCCTTTGCTGGAAAATTTGCTTCGCGCATCGGCCCTAAAAAATTAGCGACCTGGACTGTATGTGGTTTTTTGCTATTTACCCTGCCTCTATACATGATGTTACATCTCGATGTATGGCGCCATTTTGCCATCATCGGATTTGCTTTGCTGCTCGGTAGTTATTGGGGCTGTAACCCCGCTCTGTATAGCGAATTATTTCCTGCCCCCGTTCGCTTTAGCGGTGTCGGCATCGCTTACAACGGGGCGATCGGCATTTTCGGCGGTACAGCACCGATCATCGCGCTTAATTTCATCCACTGGACAGGTTCGACACTCCCCCCGGCTGTTATGCTCATGTGTGCTGCAGCGATTGCTCTTTGGACCTTAAAGACAATTAATATTCCCGATCCTCAAGCTTTGAGGAAAGGGCCGCCCCAGCTCGCCTCTAAGTGAGCTTTTAACGCTGTGATCGCATTTACTTTGAATGTTTTCGGCGAGCTAAAACCCTCTTGATGGCATAGACCGACAAACCCAAAATCGGGATGATTGATATTGATCATTTGAGCGTTGTTATTGTTAGGGTCAGGTTTAATCGCATCATTATGCGCTTTACAAGCCCGATAAAAACCTATTTTTAATTTCTCAAAAAATTCAAAGTTTTCGGATTTCAGATGATCTAAATACTCTTTCGTTATGTCGTGATTCTCATTTTCAACCGCAAGCGCCATTGTTTCGACGATAATTTGCTGGCGCATGCGCGAAAGTGCAAGCTGAATATCTTTCACAGGTGTTTTTGCCTCATAAATTTTATCGCCATAGGTTGAATTCTTGGCCACTTCTTGCGCATAACCGCTTTTGCTACGATATAAGGCAAAATGATAACACACACCCCACTTAGGGTGTTGATCTTGAGCAGAATTTAAATTCTGCAAAATGAGTTTGGGATCGTTTGTTTGACCCGTTTCATTTTTACCGCGTAATAATAAAAGATTGTTTGTATTTCGCTTAAATGTTTGGAGTATATCGGCTTTTGCTTGTAGTGTTTGTTCGAGGATTTGCGCCTGCTGTTGTAAATTACAATACGATGTAAAAAGCTCTGAATCCTCTCTCTTTTTTGCTTCAACAGACTTTATTACTTTTTCATAAAGCCCTTGTACTGCTTGAACTTCTTGCAATGTTTTCTCAGGAGGAGACTTTCTTAAATCTTGCAAAGCAGATTCCGCAGCGTGAAGTTCTTGCTGCAATTCTTTTATTTTCGTTTCCAGTCCATCACAAGTTGCATAATATTGTTTCGAAGGGTTTATTTCTTGAGTTCTTTGCTCCAGATTATTACGAGTTGTTTGATAAACTGTTTCATTGCTTTTTAACAGGTCAGTATTTTTTAAGATTTCTTGTTGGATAGTGTGTACTTTTTCCAACTGTGCAGAAACTGAATAGAAGACAGTTAATTGCAAGTCGTTAAACTCTTGTGTGAGCTGTGTAAGCTTTTCGGATGCTTTTGATTGTGTCATACTTACAGTGGAAAGTGTAAGACTAAGACTACTCATAAAAATCGACCTCCAGAAAAATTTGTGATTGGTAAAAGTTTTAATTTTTACAACGTTGAGAAATAAAGAACGCCCCATTTTTCTGAAAGCCGGCTCTTAATCTCATTGATCGCCTGTATTTTTGCTATTTTTGGCGAATCAATTCCCTCTTTGTGACAAAAACCAAAATATCCAAATCCCGGATAGTCAATATCGATTGTGTTGTGATTGTTCAAATCTTGTTTGGACTCAGCATTAATATGGATGCAAATATCACAAAAAACGTCTTTTAGCTCAGTAAAAAGAGCTTTATCTTCATTTTCCAACGATACAAGATATTTTTCCGTCATTTCAAAATCTTCTTTTTGGACAGCATCTAATAGCGTTTTAAAGATAATTTCCAAACGTAACCGAGCTAGGCTTCTATGAATAGCTTCCAGCGGTGTCTCGGGATCCTGCAGCAATTTACCCGATTTATGCAGAATCTTCTGCAAATGACATTCTATGCCCGCCTCGCAATTAATGGACAAATCTCGATTCTCAATTAGCCTAAAGTTCGTGAGAGTTGTTTCTCTAGCTTTTTCTTTTTGCAATAGATCAAGCTCAAATAAAGGTTCTTCGACAATTTGCGAAGGAATTCTCGTTGCCTCTCGTAATAGAATTTGATCTATACCTTTTATCTGGCGATCTAAATAACCTACATGCTGTTGACTTGTTTTGAGTTGCTCTTCCGCTTGTTTTTTTACTTTCTGCCAATAGCTGTATTGTTCAGCCTGTAAATTTTCTTGGGATCCACATTCTTCAATCTGCTTTATAGAACGTTCCGCAAGAGAGAGGTTTTTTTTTATTTCTTGTTTAGCCTGCTGAGCTTTCTCAACTGCTTCTTTAAGCAGAACTTGCTTACTTTGCACAGTTTCGATTTTTTCTTTGAGATCAAGATCGATACTCGGAGGAAGCTTCGCAAAGATTAGTGGGTAAAAGTGCCAGGTTGGTGCTATCGGTGTTAATTCTGTACTCATGGATTCAATCCTCATTTTTTTAAAAGAGATTGTAAATCATATGATTTTTTGAACTTTTTAACATATTTAAAATTTTATTTTAAAAAAATTATAGGGAGCCGGCAGAGCTTTTTGTCATTTCCAGAATATGGCATTTCACTTCTTGCAGATGTTTCGAGTGAGAGTCCAGAGATTGTTCATTAGCTTGAATGAGTTGGAGAAAACTGCGTTCGATTTTATTTGCATCTTCTTCGCAACCCGCGGAGCCAACACAAATTTGCTTAATTTGTTCAAACCGACCATGATATTGTACGAGCTCTTCTTGCAGCCTTTTGATTTTATTTTCGAGAGATCTTTGCAAACGTTGTAGATATTCCAATCTTTCGCTTGGGGGCATAAAAGGAATCGGTTTAGTTGAATTAATAGGAGAAACATTCATTTTAACCTCCTTAGGAAAAAAAAGAAAATATTTTACCATAAACCATTTTTTAGGTCGCCTCGAATTGCTTTTTAGCCCCCTTTTGAGCTATAACTAAGTCTCTAGTGCATAATAAGGAGTAAAAAATATGTCCCGCTATCTTACAACTACCATCGCCTGCGCTATGTTGATAACCTCGACTCAACTTCCAGCTCAAGTCGACGCCAATAACGGTGAGAAGCCTTGCTGCTGTTCACCGATGCAAACTTCGAAAGCCTTTACAGCAGTGGCAAAAAAATCGATTCCGGCTGTGGTGTTCATCAAAGTGCAATGCAATGCTCCCGATCAAGAGGAAGGTTTTGGTTATGGCGGTGGAGGTTTTCAAAATCCCTATGATTTCAATGGCGGCGGTGGTGGTGGCGATGATTTTTTCAATCGGTTCTTCGGCATGCCCTTTCGCGGCCAGCCGCAAAAACCCGCGCCTCAGCTGAGCCAAGGGTCGGGATTTTTAGTCAGCGGCGACGGCTATATTTTAACCAATGCCCACGTGGTCAAAGGCGCGGATAAAATCACTGCAGTGCTCAACGATGGACGCGAACTGGATGCCACCTTGGTCGGCTCCGATCCTCATACAGATATTGCGATTGTTAAAGTCGAAGGCAATAACTTTCCTTTCCTGAATCTCGGCGATTCTGAAGAGATCGACATCGGCGAATGGGTGATTGCAATCGGCAGTCCGTTCCAACTCGAGGCGTCTGTTACCGTCGGTGTGGTCAGCGCCAAAGGACGGCAGAATTTAAAAATCACGGATTTTGAAGATTTTATCCAAACTGATGCCGCGATTAATCCCGGTAATTCGGGCGGTCCTTTGCTCAGTTTACAGGGCGAGGTGATTGGAATTAATACAGCGATCGTCTCACGCAGCGGTGGATACATGGGTATCGGTTTTGCGATTCCGAGCAACATGGCCAAAAATATCATGGCGCAAATCATCGATAAAGGCAGTGTCACACGTGGTTTTCTCGGCGTTTCCTTGCAACCTGTCGATAAAGATATCGCCGATGCATTTAACCTGCCTAAACCTGAAGGTGCATTGATCTCAGAAGTTATCAAAGATTCCCCTGCAGACAAAGCCGGCTTAAAGCAGGGAGATATTGTTCTGGAATACAACAAAATTCCTGTCAAATCGCTGCAAGGCTTTAGAAATGAAATTTCGCTGATGAATCCGGGGTCACGCTCAATCTGAAGGTTAACCGCAAAGGTCAGATTCTGATGATTCCCGTAACGCTTGGCTCCGCTTGCGACAATATGATGACCGGAGGCAGCATCATCCAGAAATTAGGCATGGAAATCGATACACTTACACCTGATCTCGCTAAACAATTGGGTTACACAGCCAAAGAAGAGGGTGTAGTGATTACCAAAATTAAACCGGGCTCTACAGCGGCAATGGCCGGTCTGCGTCCTGGTTTTCTGATTCAAGCCGTCAATCACAAAAAAGTGACGAGTGTCGCTGAGTTCAACGAAGCACTTGATCAACCGGGCAATAAACGGATCTTACTTCTCGTGCGTCAAGGCAATATGACCCGTTTCTATTCGATTAAAGTGGAATGATGGAAATCTTTAAAGCGAAGGTGGGGGATAATCCCTTACCTTTGCCACTTTACTTAGTCAATGTGCAGGCGGGATTCCCCTCGCCTGCCGAAGATTATCTCGATAAGACGCTCGATCTCAATACGCTGATGATCGCGCATCCGGCAGCGACATTTTTCGTGCGAGTGACGGGTGATTCGATGCGTAATGCCGGAATTTTTTCTGGAGATATTCTCGTCGTTGATCGTTCTTTAGAAGCGAGTGACAATAAAATCGTGATTGCGGTTGTCGGCGGCGAATTCACTGTTAAACGGCTCAAAATTCACGAATGGAAAGATCTCGCTTGTTCCCGAAAATCCTGCGTATCCTGTATGGGAAATGAAAGAAGGGAGCGATTTCCAAGTTTGGGGCGTGGTCACTTATGTCATCCACAAAGCAGTCTAAGACGGGGCTATTTTTTTTAATCGACTGCAATCAGTTCTTCGTCTCCTGTGAGCAAGTCTTTAATCCTAAGCTACATAACAAACCGGTAGTGGTGCTGTCCAATAACGACGGTTGTGTCGTGGCTCGCTCTAAACAAGCCAAGGCGTTAGGGATTCCGATGGGCGCGCCTGCATTCAAGTACGCCGATCTATTCAAAGCTCATAAAGTTCATGTGTTTTCCTCTAATTTCACGCTATACGGCGATCTGTCGCAGCGTGTCATGCACGTGATTTCCCACTTTTCGCCTGATATGGAAGAATATTCGATCGATGAAGCTTTTTTGTGGATCAATACCGCTGATCCCCTTGCTATTGCTCGTGAGATTAAATCCACTGTGCTTAAGTGGACCGGTATCCCCGTTTCGATCGGCATCGGCGCCACAAAAACACTTGCCAAAGTAGCCAATGACATCGCCAAAAAAGGGGACGGAATTTTTATTTTTTCCGATCCTACGCAAATCGACACCGTGCTGCAGCAGCTCCCCGTTCAAGAAATTTGGGGTATTGGTCGCAATCTCAGCTTAAGTTTGCAGCAAGCCGGTATCACACACGCACGAGCCTTTAAAGATGCCCCTGATGGATGGCTGCAAAAACGATTTTCTGTCGTACAACTCCGCACCGCTTATGAACTCCGCGGTATTTCCTGCTTAGCCTTAAATGATCTACCCGCCCCACGCCAATCGATCACCTGCTCGCGCTCCTTTGGCAAACCTGTGAGTAAACTCAGCGATATTGAAGAAGCACTCGCCGTTTACACAGCAAATGCAGCTGAAAAATTGCGTGAAGAAGAATTACTTCCTTCTGTGCTCACAGTTTTTCTCATGACCTCGCCTTTTGTACAGCCCGCTTATAGCAATAGTTGGACAATGATTTTGGATGAGCCCACTTCTTTTACGCCACAGCTGGTCGCTAAAGTCAAAGAAGTATTGCGCAAGATCTATCGCACTGGCTATCTCTACAAAAAAGTAGGCGTTGTCATGGGAGAATTCCTTTCGCAAAGCAATGTCCAACCCGATCTTTTCCTCTCCGATGAAAAACAGACCCAAAAAAGGCAGCGCGCTATGCAAGTCGTCGATACTCTCAATCAACGCTTTGGGGGATCATCTCTGCGTTTTGCGGCTGAGGGTTTGCAGCAACGTTGGAAACCCAAGCGCGGCAATGTATCCCCTCGCTACACCACCTGCTGGAACGAACTCTTAGACATCGAGATTTAAACCACTGAGATAGATTTTTAGGTAAACCCTTATTTCCGGCCACAAGAGACATGTCGGATGGTGCGTCCCAAGGGCGCACCTCCCGCGACCACCTTGAGCCTCACCTCGCTGTGCAAAACCGCGTCCTCGAAGGCAGGGCGTGCATAGCACTACCCTGCCACGTCCTGACGGACTCTTCTGCGGTGCAATTTTGCTTTGCGATCTGAGGCCGTGGGCCGCTCGTGCGCTCGCTCCCCGCCGGACTTACGTCTCGGTGGCGGGGCCCCTACTCGCCGTCAACTCGCAGGGCCAGATTTCTTTCTAAGCATACCGCCTTGAAGAGATATCACACTCGTCTAATCTCTAACCCCCTAATCGCTGAACTGTATCAAGCATGAACGAAAGCGGCTAAACTTGCATAAAAACTAGGTCAAGCATCTGCGGCGCGACTTCTTTGACCTGTTTTTGCTACCAAGTTTAGCCTACTTTTTCATACTTATAAATTCAAATTCAGCGATTTTAAATGATTCAGATCTTCTTGAAAGACGAATGCAAGGACAATTTTCGTCCTGTAATGGGCCCTGCGAGTTGACGCGAGTAGGGGCCCCGCCACCGAGACGTAAGTCCGGCGGGGAGCGAGCGCACGAGCAGCCCACGGCCTCAGATCGCAAAGCAAAATTGCACCGCAGAAGAGTCCGTCAGGACGTGGCAGGGTAGTGCTATGCACGCCCTGCCTTCGAGGACGCGGTTTTGCACAGCGAGGTGAGGCTCAAGTGGTCGCGGGAGGTGCGCCCTTGGGACGCACCATCCGACATGTCTCTTGTGGCCAGAAATAAGAGTTTACCTAAAAATCTATCTCCGTGGTTAAACCCTAAAAGTCGAAGCGGGCGCGCAAAGTGAGACCGTAAAAGGCCAAGTCGCCTTGCTTACGCACGTAGATGGGAAAATCTTTATCGGTGAATTGTTCGATCTGATTTTGATCCCACCAGAATTGAGTCTCGAAACCCGCCCTCAGGCCGACGTGATATCTGTCTTTACTGAAATTGAGATCCCAAGCAAGCCCTGCGATCATTTGCAAAAATGGCGAGACGAGATTAAATGCTGAATTAAGATCGACAACTTCCGCGTTGTCGAGCTGAAGCTGCTCTTGTTCATTGTCGAAATGACCGACGATTATCGCTGTAGACAGATCGCCAAACAAACTTAAACCTGCTCCCATTTCCCAGTTAGATTCGATACCGAGTAAAGGCCCTGCACCTTTAAAATCATTTTCGAAATGGGTGCGAAAAGTTTGACCGGCGGGAATAAATCCTCCGGCGTAATGTATGTGTGCATGTTGATCGATCCAGGCGCCTTTGATCCCAACAAATGGACGGAAAATCAGTGTTTTGGAGAGATGATAGACCCGTCCGATCTCTACATCCAGGACATTGAGCTCAAGTTTCCAGCGGGCATGCGCCTCTGCTACGCTTGAACCTTGAGATCCAGCTCCTTCAAAGAGAAATAAGGGATAAAATGAACCGTGCTTATTTTGTGAATGCACGGGGCTAAACCAAGTGTAATTGACATAGGTATCCCAACCATCATAGGGCAAATGTACACCAAAGCCAAAACGAAAGCCGGAGTCAAATCCAAATCTGACAGACTTTGATGTAGCAAATTCCATCCCTTCTTGCCGCGTGCGCCATAAGAGATATTCTGCGGTGAAATACACGTCGCTTTTAGGTGCTTGAAAACCGGCTTGAGGATAGGTATGTCCTTCTGAAGCGGGTTCTTGTTGCTGCTGTTGTTGCGGAGAAGACATCCAGGGACTGCTTTTTATGGAAGAATTGTGAGTCGGTGCCGAAGATTGAACGGTACGGACATAAAACGGGCGATCTTCAGCGAGCTCTGCGGAAGTGATTTCAGGTTCTTCTTCGTGAGGAGCTTCTTTTTTTGCGGTTTTGGGATGCGTTTTGCTGGAAAACCATTGGTTCTTTATTTTAGAGGATTTTCTTTTCGCTCGCGGTTCGGGACGGCGCACTCCGATGTAGTGCGGTTTGATCCTTTTTTCTTCAGCGGGTTTTTCCTTTTCGTCAGGAGCCGGAGTAGAAGCTACCGGTGGATTTGACTGTGCAGGTGCTGGCGTTTGAGTTTCTTGTTGCTGTTCAGAAATATTTGTCACATAGAATTGCTCGGCAAACATAGGAAGAGAAAGCACAAGCGACACAGCTGTTAAAAAAGTAAAAGTCATATATTCCTCCTAGAAAAGAAAGAATTGTAACGAAAAAAAAACTTAAATGAAAAGTTTTAAGAAAAAGTTTTCAAAATTTCTTGAAAAGAGGGTTCATGACGAATCGTATCGAAGGCAGGATCAGCGAGGATTTCTTTTGTATTCGCAAGTCCTTCTTCGATGGCTGTTTTCAACCAACCGATCGATGGAACAGCTTGTTTGAGTTGCGCATGGGCATAGGCGTTACGCAGAGCTGTTTCTGCTGTGGGCCAATTTTGAAAACAGGTGCCGGCCAGTTCTACGACGAGCGGAAAATCTTTTTGCTCATAAGCAGTTTTATGGAGCAGACAGAGGGCGTCGCCACCTAAATCTTCTCGAATCGCTCGCAAAAGTTCATAGGCGCTTTTAACTTCACCTCGTTCATATTTTAAAAAGGCTAGATATTGCGTAGCCAGCTCGAAAATCATTCCCTTTTTAGCTTTAGTGCGGATCTCTTCGCACAGTTGCAGAGCATCCTCTTTTTTGCCGAGTTGCATATGCTCTTCAACTTTTTCTAATTGTTCACGTAAGGTTTCATCGCGGTCAGTTTCCGAAATGTGACGCGTACGGCGATACGTATCATAACTTTGAAAAGCGAGTAAGAAAAATAGCGCACCCACCAGAAAAGCATGTGTTAAAAAGAAAAACAGGCTGATACCGATTGCAATCACAAGACTTGTGAGAAGCGCATATTTAAAACCTTTTAAGCCGAAAATCCGCTCTAAAACCACACGAAGTAATTGTCCTCCGTCAAGCGGCATCACGGGAAGCAGATTGACAATGGTCCAAAATAAATTGATAAGGCGCGTCAAAGATAGAATCGATCCAGAAATCCCCTGAGCAAGAGCGGGAATTTGCAGGAGGAGTGTCGCGATGAGAGCTAAGATAAATCCAAATATCGGACCATCTAAAACGATGAAAAATTGCTTCCAGAAAGGGAGTTTTTGACCGTTGTGATACGTCAGCCCGCCAAGCGCTACGAGTTCAATGCGCGGAGATTGTCCAAACAACATGGCAGTGAGGGCATGGCCGTATTCGTGAAACAATACCGAGATAAAAATAATCCCTACCCAAATCAACGTGCCGATAAAACTTAAACTATTGAAATAACCGATCAGCCCAGCAAACAGCCAAAATGTGGGATAAATCGTAACGGGTATGCGTCCACGAAATTGGATCATGTTGAGATCATCCCACTATTTTGAAAATATTGATTTTTGAAAAATTTATTCACAGATTTTAGAGCCGCTTCGCAGGACATACTTGAATAAGTAGGCCAAGAAGCGGATGTAAAAGATGTGAAAAAAGATACGAAAAGCATGCTTTTAAAATAGTGGGATGATCTCATCATCTTCTCTTTAAGGCGTTGAGCATCGTTTGTCCCATTTCCGCAGGTGACTCAGCGACAATTGCACCGGCAGCGCTAAGGGCATCCATTTTGCTTTTAGCATCCCCTTTGCCTCCGGAGATGATCGCACCGGCATGACCCATGCGACGTCCCGCTGGCGCTGTGACGCCGGCGATAAAGGCTGCAACCGGTTTTTTGCAATGCTGCTTAATCCAATGAGCGGCTTGCTCTTCAGCATCGCCACCGATTTCTCCGATCATTAAAATTCCTTCTGTTTCAGGATCTTCCTGAAAAAGTTTGAGCACATCGATAAAATGAGTGCCGTTGAGCGGATCACCGCCGATACCCACACAGGTGGTCTGTCCTAAACCGAGTTGTGTGGTTTGCCAGACAGCTTCATAAGTGAGCGTACCTGAACGGGAAACAATGCCGATTTTTCCCCGCTTGTGAATATAACCGGGCATAATTCCAATTTTGCATTCGCCAGGCGTGATCACACCAGGACAATTCGGCCCGACTAAACGGCTGTGTTTGCTGGCGCGCATGATTCGGCTGACTTCAATCATATCGCGTATAGGTATCCCTTCGGTAATGCAGACGATCAATGCAATCCCGGCATCTTCGGCTTCGATGATCGCATCTGCCGCATAAGGTGCGGGAACAAAAATCATCGTCGCATCGCACTGTGTGGCTTTTTTAGCTTCGAGTACAGTATCGAAGACCGGCAGACCTAAGATTTCTTGGCCCCCTTTTCCCGGTGTGACGCCGCCGACAAAATGGGAACCATACTCGATACATTGCTCCGTATGAAATTTCCCGGCTTGGCCGGTAATTCCTTGCGTGATCACCTTAGTTTTTTTATTGATTAATATCGCCATCGCTATCCTTTAAGTACCGCGCAGACTTTTTCGGCCGCTTCTGCTAGACCATCAGCTGTGATGATCGGCAATTGGGATTCTTTAAGCAGTTTTTTGCCCTGTTCGACACTGGTCCCCTCCATGCGTACGACAAGCGGCACTTTGATTCCCATTTCTTTCACCGCAGCGATAATCCCTTCAGCTAGCGTCGCACAATTCATAATGCCGCCGAAAATGTTGACTAATATCGCCTTCACTTTTGGGTCATTTAAGATGATTTTAAAACCGGCTGCAACTTTTTCTTTGGAAGCGCCGCCGCCTACATCGAGAAAATTCGCCGGCTTACCACCGTAATATTTGATGATGTCCATCGTGGCCATCGCAAGGCCAGCGCCGTTGACCATACAGCCGATATTGCCATCGAGAGCGATGTAGGCAAGATCATATTCTTTGGCAGCCACTTCACTTATCGATTGTTGCGAGGGATCGTAAAAAGCCGCGATTTCCGGTTGGCGAAACAAAGCATTATCATCGAGTGAGAGTTTAGCGTCGATCGCCCATAATTTCCCTTCTTCCGTTTCTACGAGAGGATTAATTTCAAGCAGTGAGGCATCCGTATCGATGAAGGCTTTGGCCACCCCGTGTGCAATCTGAGCTCCTATTTTGGCCATCTCCCCTTTCCATCCCATGAATTTACACAGCTCTACCAAATGATAATTGCGGACGCGACCGTCGAGTTCAATCGGTACTTTCAGAATTTTGTTAGGGTGTTTTTCGGCAACCTCTTCGATCTCCATTCCGCCCTCCGGGGAAGCGATCAAAATCGGTTCGGCTTTAGCGCGGTCGATAATCGCACCGAGATAATATTCCTTTTTGATATCGACCGGCTTTGCGATCAGAATCTTGTGCGCGATGATCCCTTCTGGTCCTGTTTGATTGTTGATGATTTTCATTCCGAGTAACTGCTCAGCGACCTGGATGATTTCGGCCGGAGTCCGAGCAAATTTGACGCCGCCAGCTTTGCCACGACCGCCGGCGTGCACTTGAATTTTCAGGACAGCCTCTTTAAGCCCTAAGCGCTTGATGATTTTTTCCACATCGTGAATGGATTCTGCCACGTCGGCTTCAGGAATCGGCACGTGATAACGCGCTAAGATATGTTTTGCTTCAAATTCGTGAATATTCACTGGTTGCTCCCTTCAAAACCCTTTATCGGCGAGATCGATTTTTCTATCAATTTATATTTTTAAAGGATTTTCTATGGATGGTGACAGTTAACAAAAAAACAGATATAATACAAATTATGTTCAATTTCTTAAAAACAGGCTATGAGAAAATCAAGGATGCGCTGAGCAAAACCCGCAGCGTTTTATCGCAGCGGATCCGCGCGCTATTTGGCAAGCCTTGGTCAGAAGAAACTTTTGATCAGCTCGAACAAATCCTATTTGAATCCGATCTGGGCACGCATTGCGCTACTTCTTTTGTCGAGCATTTGCGCTCTGAATTGCGTACCCGCCCCACCAATGATATTCAACACATTCTCAGCCTCTTTCGCGATCACGCCCTCTCCATTTTGGATAAAGCAAATACACTCGAGCCCAAAACTCCCGAACGGGGCGAGCCTTACGTGTATCTCATCGTTGGTGTCAATGGGAGCGGAAAAACCACTTCGATTGCAAAGTTAGCCAAACGGTTCCAAAAAGAGGGTAAAAAAGTATTGCTCGCAGCAGGAGATACTTTTCGCGCAGCGGCCATCGATCAACTCTCCATTTGGGCTGAGCGTCTAAAAATCGATATCGTTAAATCCTTTCCCGGGTCTGATCCTTCTGCGATTGCGTTCGATGCCCTTTCTGCGGCCAAAGCGCGTGGCGTCGATGTGGTGCTGATCGATACTGCCGGACGATTACAGACCAAAACCGATTTGATGAAAGAGCTCGAGAAAATCCGTCGCGTCTGCAGTAAAGTTGTCCCTACAGCTCCGCATGAAACTCTGCTTGTGCTCGATGCGACCACGGGACAAAATGCACTTGATCAAGCGAAAGTTTTCCATGAGGCTACACCCCTTAATGGCATTATTTTAGCCAAACTCGATGGTTCGGCCAAAGGGGGCATTGTGCTCTCCATTTATCAACAATTGGGCATTCCCGTTCGTTGGGTAGGCACCGGTGAGAGCGCCGATGATCTTGAACCCTTCGAGCCCGAAGTCTATGTCGATACCCTCTTTTCCCTCGACAACGTTTAAGGAAGTATTACTGCAGAGAAAAAATCGGGCACGGGCACGCACACGGGCTCGGGCACGAAGATCTGAAATCCCTCTGTGGTGCTTTATCTCTGTGGTAACTATTTCACCACAACGTTTAAGTATTACTGCAGAGAAAAAATCGGGCACGGGCACGCACACGGGCTCGGGCACGAAGATCTGAAATCCCTCTGTGGTGCTTTATCTCTGTGGTAACTATTTCACCACAACGTTTAAGTATTACTGCAGAGAAAAAATCGGGCACGGGCACGCACACGGGCTCGGGCACGAAGATCGGAAATCTCTCTGTGGTTTCTTGTCTCTGTGGTGAAATATTTACTACAGAGACAAGAAACCACAGAGAGAAAAGACTCTTATTTGAGTTCGAAGCAGCAGGCGCCGACAACTTTCATTGCAGGGGTTCCCCATTCAAACGGAAAGGTGATTTCTTCTTGTTTTCTCTTGAGGATGAGCTTGGCAGCTCCTCCGTCTTGATCAGCGGGAAGATCGATATACATGACTAAATCGCCAAGAGGTGTCGCAGGCGGTGCTTCGAGCTGAAGTGTTTGCTCTCCGATATTACACTGCAGTTGAATGTGTTCATTCGGTTGGAGACCTTGCGCCCAAAGCAGAAACTTTTCCCCTTTTTCTCCTTGCAACTCTAAGCTGATTTTAATCCCTTTTTTGGATTTCATTTCGAGTGGAAAGGGGATGACATCGGTGGCATACGCTGATTCTCCCGATCGCATGAGAAAAGTGAGTCGCTCGCCTCGTTTAGCCGGACAGATTGCGTATAAATCGCCGCCGACATTTTCCACAGGCTGCAAAATTAAATGCCCTTTTTTATTGGAATGATAGGTAAAGGTTTCTGTTTCTGTGCCATCAAAACTGCGGACAATCAGCACGTATTTTTGCTGAGCAGGAAAATTTTCTGCTCGGAGTTTGTAGCGGTGAAATTCCATCCCTTCCCAAGTGATTTGCCCCCAAATCTTTTCACAACTCAAATGCGGTTCTGCAGCCAGCAATGTTTGGAAAGACAGCGCAATGGCTAGAAGTATTTTTTTCATTAATCCTCTCTTTAGACCTCTTGCGTAACTAAAGTTCTGTCGCTTTTTGATTCAAGTTGCAGGGTAATAACTCAACTTGTCCCCTATCTGTCAAGTAGATGTAGATGCGATTTTTGCCCTGTTTTTACGGCCAAATTTTAGACATACTTGAAAAAGTAGACTAAATTTGGTCGCAAAAACAGGGCAAAGAAGTCGCGCCGCAGATGCTTGGCTAGTAGGGGACAAGTTGGGTTAATATCCATTGCGTATATGACCCCTGCAAACTTGAATCGAAAATCGGCCAAAATAATCCCGAAAATCGACGAACCCTTAGTTACGTAAGAGGTCTTTTTTCTGCACGTTAGCATTGGAGGGATTTGACGTCAAAAATCTCTGTTGTCATCCATTTTTTATTTTGACATAGTGAAAAACAAATGAATAAAAGCATGTCACAACACTCCCTATTTTCTCCTCAGGCGCTAGCTGAGCGACCTCACCGCGCTCTGCTACTCCAATTCATGCTGTCGGAATTATTTCAAGCTCAGCAGATTTTTCTAGCCGGCGGCAGTTGGGAAGAGATCTTTTCTTCTCATCCCCGGTTTTTTCCTTACGATTGGGCGTCCCCTTCCGGATCGCTAAATAAACTGCGCGAACATGGACGTCTTTTGAAAAATAGTTTTCCCGATCGGGCTAAAACGGTAAAAACTTTTGAAACCCGCCTTGAAAAAATCTTTTTGAAAAAAAAGAACCCGATTGAAAAGTCTTTGCAGACCCTTTATCTGATCTTAGAGCCGTTGATTGAGGTCTGCAAAAACGATGAAAATTTAACCCATTTTTTGCTCAAACACCGCCAGAGTATCGATTGTCTCCTGCAAAAAGGACATCTCCATCAATTTTTGATCAGAATTCATCCCTCTGGGCTAGAAACTTTAGGAGAAAAAATGTGCGATCAGTATCATGAGCGGGGTTTTATTTCTCAAATTCCTGAATTCAAACTTTTGATGACTGATCTGATCCATGCCTAATCTAGCGATGCTTGCTTTAATCCGCGATACACTCATCTATCTCAAAGATCCCTTGCTACCTAAACAGGTGCTCTGGGCGCAAGCAGATGAAACCTCGCTTTTTTCACACAAGGCTGCTCCTCACAAAGTCCCTGAGCTGGCAGCGGCAAAACCCATTCTTCCCTCGCTGCCCACACCGCGAAAAGATAAACCTCAAATAGTGGAAACTCCCGTTGCCGTCGTGAAACAACAACCTGTAGTTCATAAAGAATCTCCGCTGAAACAAGCTCTGCAAAAGATCGCGCCTCAGGTAAAGCTCCTCGACGATGTGCCGGACGATGCGGAAGCTAAACGGATCGCAAGCTCTTGGAAAGAAAAGATTCTCGATGCCGAAGTGATTTTACTCGCCTGCAATACCAACCCTGAAACATTGGAATTATTGAAAGGACTAGCAAAAGCCATTGATCAACATTTGGCAAAAAGTAAAGTGATAGCTGCGGAGCGTCTCGAGCGAGAAAAACGCTGGGATCTATTTTTAAAAAATCGCTTTCGGTTGATCGTCGTCTCAGACGGTTTTCAGCAGTGCGCTGATCTGATGCGCGCTTATCGCGCTCTGCCCGCTCAAAATCAGTTCTTCTTAGATCAAACTCCCCTGCTGCCGCTGTCTGCGGCAAACGTGTATAAATCATTAGAGCCCAAAGCGCTGCTTTGGAAAACATTATGTCAGCTGCTCAAGAAATAGCCGAAGTAATGCTCGATGATGCGTTAGATCGAGCTCTCGATTATCGCATTCCCGCTCATCTTTTGCAAAAAATTGAAAGTGGATCTCGAGTAAAAGTACCTGTCCGCTCTCACTTGCGACAGGGGACCGTTGTGGCTCTTAAAGCCACAAGTACCTTTGATAAATTGCAAGAAATCGCTGAGCTCCTTTCAGAGAAAACCCATGTCACACCAGAGCTTTTTCGTCTGGCCGAATGGATCGCTTTTTATTACTGCACTCCCCTTCGCAAAGTGTTAAAAACGATTCTGCCGTCTAGCGTTCGCGGCAAGGCCAAAGCTAAAGAACAGCTGTGGATTAAAGCGAACTGTTCACAAAATGAACTGGCCAAACACTGCGAAGAATTGCGTAAAACACATCTGACCCAGGCACTAGTACTCGATGTCGTGTTACAGGCCCCTAAGGGAATTCTTTTGTCAAAACTGTTAGAACAGGCAAACGTATCGCGCAGTCCCGTAGATAGTTTGCTAAAAAAACAGCTTCTTTTATGCCAAAAAATTCAAATCGATCGCTCTATCTTGAGTGATGAAGAATATTTTCCGACCAAACCCAAAACATTAAATCCTCAACAAAGCCAAACACTTGAAAAATTGAAAACGAGCTTAGCGGAAAATCGCTTTGAGGTGCATTTGATTCATGGCGTGACAGGCAGCGGAAAAACAGAGGTGTATTTGCAGGCAATGGAGCAGGCATTGCAGCTAAAAAAAGGGGTGCTATTTCTCGTACCCGAAATTGCGCTGACCGCGCAAATGATCGAGCGGCTTAAAAGCCGTTTTCAAGAGAAAATAGCGATTTTACATCACCGCTTATCTCAAGGTGAGCGGTTCGACGCTTGGCATCAGATCCGGAGTGGAACAATTCATATCGCCATTGGCGCACGGTCCGCTATTTTTTGCCCCATGCAAAATCTCGGTCTGATCATCGTCGATGAAGAACATGAAGCGACCTATAAGCAAAGCGATGAATCCCCGCTCTACCACGCACGCGATGTGGCCGTGATGCGCGGTAAATTTGCCCATGCTACTGTCATCCTAGGAAGCGCCACGCCCAGTCTAGAAAGTTATCACAACGCTAAACTGGGTAAATATCAGCTCAGCGTGTTGGAAAACCGCGCCGATGCCGCCAGTTTGCCCCAAGTCACGATTGTCGACATGAAAGTGGAGTTTGATAAGGCCAAAGGTTTTACACTCTTTTCTGATCCGCTTCTTGAAGCGATCAAAGAGCGCATGCGCCTTGGCGAACAAGTCATGCTGTTTTTAAATCGGCGCGGCTACCATACCGCACAAATGTGTTTGAGCTGTTCCCATGTACTGCAGTGCCCCCATTGTGATCTGAATTTGACCTTTCATCTCGGCGATAATTTACTCGCATGCCATCTCTGCGATTATCGCCTTTCTCCTCCCCCACGCAATTGCCCCAAATGCCATGC
Organism: uncultured Verrucomicrobiae bacterium; assembly: GCA_963839895.1. Taxonomy (GTDB): domain Bacteria; phylum Chlamydiota; class Chlamydiia; order Chlamydiales; family Rhabdochlamydiaceae; genus CAJCIW01. The sequence continues at coordinate 105,657 of CAWIWQ010000001.1, read as the reverse complement.
TGAAAACACTTTTAAATTCAAAGGAGCCGGCACGGAAATGGTCGAGCGCGCTCTGCATGCGATTTTTCCAGAGGTACGCACCTTGCGCCTCGATGCTGACACTACACGCCATAAAGGCAGTCATGAATTGCTCTTCAAACAATTTCGTTCAGGAAAAGCCGATGTGCTGATTGGCACACAGATGATCGCCAAAGGGCTGCACTTTCCCCAAGTGACACTCGTCGGCGTGCTCAATGCCGATGGCAGCTTGCAAATTCCCGATTTTCGCGCTAGTGAAACCGTTTTTCAATTACTTACGCAAGTTGCAGGAAGATCGGGACGCGGCGCATTAAAAGGGGAAGTGATCATTCAAACCCATCTGCCCGATCATTCTGTGATCGAGCTGGCCAAACAACAAAACTATGAGGGATTTTTCGCACAAGAGATCGCACTGAGACAGTTATTTCACTATCCCCCGTTCACCCATTTAATTAAATTAACCTTCAAAGGTAAAGATAGCCAAGCTGTGCAACTGCTTGCTTCAGAGTGGCGCAATAAATTAATTCGAGAACTTCCTTCCCAGTTTGAGATTTTACCCGTGGTTGCCTGCGGCAGAGCAAAACTCAAAGGAGATTTCCGCTTTCAATTCCTAATCAAAGCGGAAAAAATGGGACAATTACTGACTGTATTGCAAAATCGTCCCAAAGACAACATTGTTCATCTATCTGTCGATGTCGATCCCCTTTCAACTTTCTATTAACCCAAATCCATTGGATCATCTAAAAGCATCTGGTCGCCTCTTTGGATCTTCCATTGGCGTAAACCCTCTTCAAGAATTTCCACCCATTCATCTATTCCTCTACAGCTAGAAAGATAAGGATATTTTAAAAGGACTGGATGAAATCCGTAAATGCATAAAAGATAATTCATGAGTGCCATATCCAATCGACCACATCCATCAAGTGTAGTATGCAACCATTGTAAACGTTGAATCAACCTCGCGATAGCCACCAAATTCATTTTCTGACTTGTCGAATGACCTATTTCAAAATAAAATTCCGTTAAGAAAAGATTGAAAATTAGATGAATTTGGGTAGCGCTCATAGCATTATACTCAATGGAGGCCCCTAAAGGGGTAGGGATAATTTTCCCTAAAGAGAACGAAGGGCCTAACAAATACACCAATTGTTGATTCAATTTATAAAATTCTTCGGTTCCTTCCTCTGAAAAAGCATGTGTTTTTGTGTCAAAATGAGCATTAACCCATTGGTCTGTGTCACGAAACTGTCCAGTCTGGTCTTGATTTATTTCAACTCCATTTTCTTCACCTCTAAAATGCGCACAAGCAATTTTATGCATTTGTAAATAAAATTGCGCATCGATTTTACGATTCATATTGTTTTTAAGAAAAACAAACAGGTTTTCCATCGAAGCTATATAACCCGGTTCAACATCCCGTCCATGCAAACCTTTATCAAATACCTCTTTGCCAAAATGATGATATTCGCCATCGATACACTCCATCCATTTATTTTCACCTAATCCTAGATAGGCTACTTTCATCGAAGGCACATAAATGCCTTCATTTAAACCCATCCCCGAAAGAATTTGTTCCGCACGAGGATATTTGAGCGGATCTTGCGACCAGTAGGGAAATCCCGACAATGCTTGAGGAAGCGCGCTAAAAGGATTTCCTTCGAAAATAAAAAATTGTAATCCCATTGCTCCCAATTCGGCAGGCAATGTTGTGAGCCCATTCCATCCGATAAAAAGCATGTTGACATTAAGTTTGCAAATTGTATCGGGCAATTGTGTTAAATGATTATGCATTACATTGAGTAACTTCAGATTCTTCATCAATCCGATTTCTTGCGGAAGAGATTGTAGTTTATTGTCAGACACTGAAAAGACTAATAATTGATCTAGTTCGCCAATAGAAGCAGGAATGGAAATTAGTTCATTATGATGGAGGTACAAAAATTTAAGTTCTTCTAAATCTCCAATTGATTCAGGAAGACTGGTAAGGTGATTAAATTCTAATCCTAAATATTTCAAGAGATAAAGTCGACAAATGCTTCCTGGCAGTGATTTAATTAGATTCTGATTTAGACCTAAATTGGTTAGGCTAACCAAACAGTCAATTTCTTCTGGCACTAATCTCAAAATATTATCTGAAAACTCAAGAATATTTAAATCAACTAATTCCAATATCACAGAAGGAAAAACCTCAAATTCATTATCGTTCAAATTTAATTTTACTAAACTTTTTAAGTTTCCGAATTCAAGAGGCAAATCTGATAAATTATTCGTACTGAGATCGAGATTTTCTAAACCAGTGAATAAGCCTATTTGTTTAGGTAGCTCAAACAAATTCATTCCTGTTAAATTAAGTTCTTTAATCGAAGCTAATTCATCAGCATGTTTTTCCAGAAAAGCACTCATCTCAAACTGAACATCCAAATCATTACCTTTCATAGAAATTTCACTCATTCCGGCTCGCATTTTTTCAGAGACTAAACCATAAATAGCTAGCCAAAATTTCAACATATCGTCAAATCTTAGGTAAGGCGCAAAAAGAGCTTTTAATTGATTGACTTTGTAATCGCTAGCTCCTTCAAACAATCTTTGAATTTGTTCAATTTCACTGCAATTTTCTAACTGCAGTTGTTTTATTAAACTATTATAGTTTTTCTTTCCAAATTTATTTTGGATTTGTTCGATAAGTTCTTGCGCACTTTTTTTCGAGCCGGTGGAGGCAAATAAAGGCATGAGTTGATTGACGTCATAGGGACCCATTGAAACCTGAACCCTCCTAAATAAACCCTCAACTTTTTTAAGCGGAGCACATTTTCCAATTTTGAGATGTTTGATCATCCTCAACAAATTTACTTCGCCAAACTTGTCTTTGATTTGATTCAAAATCATTTCCGCTGTTTTTTCAGCCGTACTTTTAAAACTCTTACAAACCCGCGCTAAACAGGGTAAATTATTTGTATATTGAAAAACGGCGATTTGTAAAGGCTGATTTAAATAACCGTACTGGCTAGAAACTAGTGACATAATAAACCTCAAAATTTTAATAACAATTAAACTAAAAATATTAGTTAAATATAAACTAAAAATTAACATTCTAATAATGAGATACTTACGTCTAGAGGATGCCTACAATTTGACAAGATGTTTTTAGATCTTATAGAGTGGATTCCACTGCATAAGGACTAGCCTATGATCCCCTTCGATGAAATTCTCGCCGCTGAGAGGCATATTCGCCCCCACATCCTCACTACCCCCCTCATCCGCTGCCATCCCTTAGAAAAACAGCTCCATCTCAAGGGCCGTCTCTTCCTCAAATGCGAGCAACAGCAAAAAACCGGCAGTTTTAAATTACGTGGGGCCTTTAACGCGCTGTTACAGCTCTCCCCACAAGAGAAAAAACAGGGGGTCATCACACGCTCATCGGGCAATTTTGCGCATAGCCTAGCCTATGCCGGCTCGGTCCTCAACATCCCCATTACCGTCGTCATGCCTTCAAATGTCCCCGACATCAAAAAAGAATCGACGGCTCGTTATGGCGCGCGAATCATCTTAGCCGAACCTAAACACGCCGCTCAAAATGCCAAAGTTCAAGAGATCGCCGACTTAGAAAAACTGGCGATTTTCTCCCCTTTTGATCATCTCAAAGTCATCGAAGGCGCTGGTACCATCGCGCTGGAAATTTGGGAAAGTTTACCCACCGTCAGTCAATTTTTCTGCCCCATCGGTGGCGGGGGTCTCATGGCGGGTACATCGACCGCCTTCAAAGCGTTAAATCCCACCATCGAAATCACCGGTGTTGAACCTCAAGGCGCCAACGATTATTACCTCTCGCGCCAAGCCGGCTTAATCTCTCATCTCGACCATGTCCATACCATCGCCGATGGTCTGCGCGCACCTCGCGTAGGGGATTTCACCTGGCCGATGCTGCAAAAAAATGTCACAAAATTAGCCTTAGTCTCCGATGAAGAAATCATCGACGCCATGCGATATCTCCACGAGAATATGAAAATGACAGTAGAACCTTCCGGCGCTGCCGCCTTCGCCGCCCTACTCAATCACCCCGAGCGAATCCATCCTGGTGCCGATGCCGTTTGCCTCCTCAGCGGCGGCAACGTCGACAAACACGCTTTCGAAAAATGGGTTAAAGCAAGCTAATGTTGTACGAATTCATCATCGATACTTTTACAGAGCGACGCGGCGCACCAGCAATGCTAGAGCTGACTTGTGCGTATTGCAATCATTACCTTCTCACTTATCAAAAAGATGGACCGGGACCGCTTTTACGCTGTTATTGGGACAGAATCCATGGACCGGATGATGTGAAAAATCTCATTCAACACAATCCTGATGACATGACTTTAAATGTGTTGTTATGTCGATTTTGCGATCGTGTAATCGGTGAGAAAGGAATTTACGAAAAAGAACACCGCCTAGTGTTTATTTTAAAACAAGATAGTTTCATGATTAAGCAACTGGATTAAGTTCTTGCATAATTGATTGAGGGAGACTAAAATGGAAGGACTTTTAAAAAATCATTTTTCCACAGCTATGCAAGAACCAGAATACCAGCGCCACGAAGAGTTCATCAATCGCGCCCAAAAACTCAGTGAAATCCAAGAGATGGGCATCGATCCCTATCCTCCTAAATACACGCCGAGCAAAACAGCCGGGCAAATCCTCACGTTTTGGGAAGGACAAGAACTCGGGCATAGCGAAGAGGCCGCAGAAGGCAAAACGCCGCACCTTTCCGTTGCTGGAAGATTGGTGCTGTTTCGCGCCATGGGAAAAAACGCTTTTGCGCATCTTCAGGATGAAACCGGCCGCATTCAAATCATGTTCAATCGCGATCTCACACAAGTCGATGGTTTTGCGCCCACACCTGAACTCACTGCACTTAAATTTCTCGAAAAGAAGATCGACCTCGGCGATATTTTAGGCGTTGAAGGACATCTATTCCGCACGCAAAAAGGAGAACTCACCGTCTTCGCAAAACGCGTGACTGTGCTTTGCAAAACTCTTCTCCCCCTTCCCGATAAACACAGTGGACTGGCCGACAAAGGGGTGCGCTATCGAAAACGCTGGCTCGATTTAATCTCCCATCCCGACGTCGTTCAAACCTTCAAAACGCGCTCTCGGATTCTCCAACTCATTCGACAATATTTTGAGAAGTTGGAATTTACAGAAGTCGAAACCCCCGTTTTGCAAAATGTCTATGGCGGCGCCCAAGCGAGACCTTTTGTCACTACCCTCAATGCTCTTGAACTCGAGATGTTTTTGCGCATTTCACTTGAAATCCCGTTAAAAAAACTGATCGTCGGCGGCCTACTAAAAGTGTATGAAATCGGCAAGGTCTTTCGCAATGAAGGGATCGATCGCACACATAATCCCGAATTTACCGAACTTGAAGCCTACGCAGCCTATTGGGATTACAACGATATGATGGAATTAACCGAGAATCTATTCGCCAGCATCGCTCAAGAACTTTACGGATCGACAGTATTGACCTTTAAATCGCAAGAAGACGGCACTGAAAAAACCATCGATCTCAAAACACCCTGGAAGCGGCTATCGATGAAAGATAGCATCAAACAATACGGCAACATCGATGTAGATAGCTTAAATGAAGACCAAATGCGCAATCTCCTGTTTGAGCGCGGCACCCTCGATCCCAAAGAGATCAAAAAAGCTTCTCGCGGTTCGCTGATCGCCCTATTATTCGAAGAGTTTGCTGAAGAGCATCTGATCCAGCCTCATCACATCATCGATCATCCGATTGAAACGACTCCCCTCTGCAAACTCCATCGCGATCCAAAACTGCGCGAAGAGCGTTTTGTCGAGCGCTTTGAAACCTTTATCCTCGGTAACGAATTCTGCAATTCCTACACCGAACTCAACGACCCCATCCTACAGCGGCAACTTCTGGTCGAACAGGCCCAAAAACGGGCCGAAGGCGACGAAGAAGCCTCCCCCCTCGATGAAGAATTCATCGAGTCGATCTGCCAAGGCATGCCCCCCACCAGTGGGATGGGCATGGGCGTCGACCGTATGATCATGCTGTTCACCGGCGTCCATTCCATCCGCGACGTGATCTTCTTCCCGATCATGCGTCCCGGTGAATAATTAAATTTTTAATTTACACACAAACTAAAGATTGACTTATTTGATTAATAAATATTATAATTTATAATAATTATAAACTTTAATAATCAAATAAATAATGTCTGCTTCAAATATTGCTTTAACAAGTAACAACAATAATATAAACAATAATAATGTTGTTTATTCACATAACTTCGCCCAACTTCCCGATGAAGTTCTTTTGATGATTTTTAGCGCCCTTCCCAATCTGAAAGATCTTAAACATTGCCATCAAGTCTGCAAAAATTGGAATGTATGCGCACAAGACAACAGCTTATGGCAGGTGCTTTGTAAAAAGTACTTCCATCAAAATCATGTGGATAATTCTACATGTTCTGCTAAAAATACATTTAAAAAGAATTTAATCCGAGAATACAACATTACTCATAACATTTTGAAATTTCAGCTGACATCCTCACTCCCTTGGCACCTAGAGTACTCAAATTACTTTGCTCCAATCTGGCAATTAAAAGAATATCGATTTAAAGATATCAAGGTTGGCATTATCGAAAGACACTACGATAAATTCTTAAAAATTACTGATGGAAAAGGGACGACTTTAGAATTTTCTCCACATGAAAAATTTTCCCAGATGCATGGAAGAGAAAATCTACTGTGTACAGGGGGTCTTGATAGTAAAATTAAAATCTGGGATCTGTCTAAACCTCTCGATGAGATGTTGGCTCATACATTCCAGAGCCAACTAATGGGAATCAGCAATGTCTATTTTGATGATAGATATTTAGTTGCTGCTGACTCTCGAGGCACCGTTGAAGTTTGGGATTTAAAAGATTATAGCCTCAAACATACTTTTTCGCATCCTTGTGGTCTTGCGTGTTTTGCCCGCGTTAATAATTATCTGATTACAGGTGGAGGTACAGTATGGGGACCAATGAGACGCAAATCATTAATAACGGTATGGGACATCGATTCAGGAGAACAACGATTTGTTAAAAAATTTAAAAACAGAAAAATCCCTATTGAATCACTTGCCGTAAGTAATGATGGTTTATTATTATTTGCTTCAGTTGGACGCGTTATTGCCATTTTCATGATTCTTCCTAATGGTGAGTTAATGCTTTTAAATGAGCGAATTCCTGGGCATCCAAATAATCTACATGTGCAACATCTAGAGACTAAAGGGGATTCCTTGATTGTTGGATCCTTAGATTGTGAACGACACGTTGGCTACAGGCCTGAAACGACTTTTAATTTTTGCATAGAAGAAAAGGACAATAATTTTCTATTGTTATTGGCTGAACTTTTCAAAAAAGATATTGAATCTGCTCAGATATTATTCGAACAACTGCCTACTAAGACAAAAAAACAGTTTTACAAATGCTTGAGCATTATTTTGTTTCAAAAAGATTCAGATAACAATGTCCATCTTTCCCCAGCCGGTAGAGATATGGAAAATCCTGAGGAAAATTATCCACTTACAAAAGCAGGGGAATATGCTTATCGAAAGGAGAATGGATTCCAAGCTACAAACGAAGAGATCGCAAGGGCTATTCGTCTAATGCATTATATCTTGTATCCTCATCAATACACGATCGGAAAAATCTCATTTTGTCTTGTATCCTAATCGATACGATTGCGACACTACTAATTCAAAAATTTGAAAACCCTCAGAACTCTGAGGGTTTTTTTAATTAATAATTAAAAAAAATTCAACCTCACTTAATTGAAAATATTATAATTTATATCGGTAGGTAAATAAGAATTCATCGAGTCGATCTGCCAAGGCATGCCCCCCACCAGTGGGATGGGCATGGGCGTCGACCGTATGATCATGCTGTTCACCGGCGTCCATTCCATCCGCGACGTGATCTTCTTCCCGATCATGCGTCCTGGCGAATAATCATTTAAAAATATATTTATACACATCCATCAATATCCTTTGATATTACCACCTAAACACTTATTTATAATTTTAATTTAACAATCTGCATTTACAATTGTTTTAATAAATTGAATACTTTAATTACATGTTAGTATATAATTAAATACGAATTAATAAATAATTTAGGTGTAAAAATGACTCTTTCTTCAATAAATAACGGTTTAAAATACATTGTACGAAGTGGGTACAATTTAATCAGTCGCACGGTTTCTCCTACTTCACAACCAGTAAACCAAAATGATGCTCCGACACATTTCCCCCAGAAATATTCAAGACAAATTGCCGATTCAGACCAGGCAACTGTACGTGCACAAGGCTCTTACATCGATTTTCCCTTTGATGTTCTTCAGAGAATCATCTTAAATTTAGATCTCATTTCCTTAAGTCAATTCTCTAAAACTTGTAAGCGTTGCTACTTTGCGTGTGCTTCCATATCAGATAAAGAGCAGTATTGGCAGTCTCTGTTTAATCAACGACTCTCTCAGATTTCTCCATCCATACGATCTCCTTTAACAATCGAGTATCAGTTTAAAAGCGTCTACACTGAGTTCGCTGAAAAACGAAAAGCAATAAATTGTAAAATTACAATACTTTGGCAAGAAATTCATCAATTACGAGGAGATAGTGGATTCAATGGAATCATCGATAAAAAATGGAGAAATCTCCAAGAATTCCAAGAACATTATTCTCAATTTTCAGCAGATTTGCAAGATGATTTAGGACCCACATATCTTAACTATTTTAATCTATATTTTCGTTTCCATAATCAATTGTTACAAAGAACTGGTGACTCTTTTCAAGGGACAGCGGAAACTGTTGATCCACATTCACAATTAGGCAAACTTCAAACTAAATTACAAGAAAACGAAAACATGTTCACTGAACAAGAAAAGTTTGAAACATTCCTCGAAAATTATGAGGCAAACAAAAATATAGAACGCATTGAAGTTGTAATTGATAAATAAATAAAATAATTTTTAATACACAGGTATAACATGTCAATAATTAATCGCAGCATAGGTTTCATTTTACAAAGCACTATTAATCTAATAAGTTATGCAGCGACCCCTGCTGCAAATTGGACGGTGAAAAAAACAAATCGTTTAGTATCTGACCTAGGGTTGGACGGTGTGACAAAGTATTTTCCTCAGGAAAATAAGGCTTTAATCGAAAGTTCAATCAATTCTACTATCCAAGCAGCAGATCAAGAAAAAGACTGTGTTATGAGTGCTTTGCAAATCGATACGCTAGCAATCGTTATTTTGAATCTGGATCCAGTATCTTTTGCGCAATTCTGTAAAACTTGTAAATATTGTTATTCCATTTCAAAGGAATCTTTATTTTGGAAAAACTTATTTATGCAAAATCTCCCCAAAATCGTACCTTCTGTGTCCTCCTCCCTTTCGACAGAATATCAATTTAAAATCGTGTTCAAACAATTTGCTCAGTTACGCTGCCCTTTGAAGGCTCATCAAGCCGCTCTTAAAGTTGAAATTCTGGGATTACGTGGACCAAACGGATTTGATGGTCGCATCGATGAAAAATGGAAACACTATGATGAATTTAACCAACATTACATTCAATTTTCTCCAGCAGTAAAATTTCAAACAGCTTCCGCTCTTTCCGACTTGTATAGCCAGTACTCAGTACTTCATTTTCGATTAAAGGACATTGCCGGAGATCATTTCCAAGGCACAAATGAAACCGTCGACCCCAGCTCAGAATTAGGGAAAGTTATAGGTCAAATTGAGTCGAACGAACAAATGTTCACAGATCAAACTGAGTTTGAGACTTTTGTGCGCATAGTTGAATTAAAAAATGGAATCGAGAGATCTTAAATATTAAAAAAAAATAGGATTATTTTATGTCACTCAGTTAAGTACCGTGATCTCTAATTTGCAAAATATAACAAGTATTTACCTCTGTAACACAAAATGATTTCGAAAATTTTATTAAATTAGTGCAATCAAAACATAAGATAGATAATTAGTTTCAAATTCAGAAGCGAACATAACATTAAAAATGGAGTAAAATATGACACAAGCAATAAGTTCGGTTTTAAATGGTGGATTTAACGCTGTAATGTTTGGAGCTGGCGCGATTGCCGGGACTGCCGAATTAGTGGCGGAAAAAATTCAACGTCTAGCTAGCGAAATTGAATTGAGTATCAAATTTGCTGCCGAAAGACGAGGATTTTACGCTAATTTAACAAATTATTTTCCTACTCAAAATGATGCTCTAATTGCAAACTCAAAAGATGCAACAATTGAGCCGTTTGACAAGGAGAGCGAATGTGCATTTGCTGCATTGTCTACAGAATTGATATGGATGGTTGCTTTGAAGTTAGATCCCGTTTCGTTTGCACAATTCTCGCAAGTTTGTAAATGTTTGCATTTAATTTCTAAAGAGCCTCTTTTTTGGGAAGGATTGTTTAAAGAATATCTTTTTAAAGTTTCTCCTTCTAAATTATCTTCATATTCGGTGGAGCAACAGTTTAAATTAATATTCAAGGTATTTGCTTATGATCGCGTAAAGCTTAAATTACAAGTCTCATCAATTAAACAAGAAGCCTCACAATTATATTCTCAACTCGAACATTGCCGGCAAATGTTCGATTATTTTAAGAAAATATGTTTCACTGATGGCTTTTATACTGATGAGAATTCTCCGTATGGACATAATTTAGATGATTATAGGCTCCAAGAGAAAGAATTAGAATCCAGATTGAAAGCACTTGTAGGATCTTCTTACTCAGGAACAGATGAATCAGCAGGTAAAAATTCTACATTGCGTCGAGTTTTAAATGCTATTTTAGAAGTTAAGCAATTAATTCCTGACTATGGGCAAATTACAGTTGAGCAATTTCTGTCACAAATTGAACGAAAAAATTCGACAACTCTTGCTATTCTTTTTATGTTCGGAAAGACAAAGTTTATACGTCAAATTATTCTCAGATATTCAATGTAGAGCATATTAACCCAACTTGTTCCCTATCTGTTAAGTAGATGTGGATGCGATTTTTGCCATGTTTTTGCGGCCAAATTTTAGACATACTTGAAAAAGTAGGCTAAATTTGGCCGTAAAAACAGGTCAAAGAAATCGCGCCGCAGATGCTTGGCTAGTAGGGGACAAGTTGGGTTATTACAAAGGGAGATTGACTGCAACGGCATCTCTTATGTGATCGTGCCACTCTGCTTGCGACTAAACTTCAAATGGGATAGCCTTTACGCCTCTATGATTATAATGGGGCGTTTATGTCTATGATACAAGCTGACTTAAGTTCTGCTATGCAAACTGCTTATGATTGGGTTACTGATATCATTCATCAAAGTGATGGAAGAATTTATACACGGTTAAGACAGGAATACGGTAGCAATTTTACAGGTTATTTTCCCTGGGAAAATGTCCCATTAGCAATAAGCGTTAGTCAAGCAGTATTTCAGGCGGCAAACGCCGCAAAACTTTGTCCCATTGAAACCTTGCCGGCTGAGGCAATCGCTTGCATTTTAGATTATTTGGAGCCGATTTCTTTAGCCCACGTCACTGCGGTAAGCAAAGCTTTCTACACGGCATCAAAACAAGAGTTTATCTGGAAAAATCTGTTTAAAAGGTATTATCCCGATCTTTCTCCTTCAACGAAAACTGCACTAACGGTTGAACAGCAATTTAAAATACTCTTTAAGCAAATTATTGGACTACGTGCTCAGTTAAAATCGGAAGAAAACGCTCTTTACCGCGAACTTAGTGAACTACGCGGTCCTACAGGATTTGATGGAAGCATCGATCGAGCTTGGAAACAATATAATACATTTAAAAATAGCCAGCCGGATAAATGGGAAGAAGAAAATAAATTGCTTATGGATCACTCCGATCTTTGTAATCGTTTATGGCAGATTGCTGGAAGGGATTATTGTGGAACAGAAGACACTATCGGGGAAGATTCTGAATTGAAACACTTCATGTCGGCAATCAAAAGCGTTGAACATGTAACAAAAGGTAAATTTGAGAGTTTACTTAAAGTTGTGGAAAGAGACCATTTTCCCTTTAGAATAAATTTATTCTTATTTGGAGAGATTGCACAAATATGCGGTTATCGATCCTGTTGTGAAATGGTTGTAAAGTTACCCAAAAATATGTTTAAAAATTTTATTAAACTATTAAATGAAAGTACTCGTCGATAAACTATTGTGGTTCAGCGAAAGTTTCCACAAAATTTAAGCCATGATCAGTGAGATAGACCGCGTCGCCATCAGCTTTTTTGATGAAATTGGCTTGGGCTAAATCGCGAGAGATCACGTATGTTCCTCTGTCATTTTGGCCGATGGCGCGGCCGATGACATAGCGATCGATAGCGAACTTCGGATCGCCTTGCTTTAGGGCGAGTTCATGGAGCTTGAGTAGGAAGAGCTCGTCTTTGGTGGTGGCTTTTTGGGTCATGAGTTCCTCTTTTTCAAACGGGCGCCTTGTGGGGTGTCTTCGATGAGATAACCGCGTGATTGGATCAGGTCGCGGCATTCATCGGCGAGCTTCCAATTTTTTTCAATGCGTGCACGTTCTCGGGTTTTAAGGGCTTCTTCTAAGTCTGGAGGAATTATTTCGGCACTGGGCTGCAAAGGGAGTACTCCGAGAACTTGGTCGATCTTTTGTAAGAAATCGAGCACATCTTCAGCTTCTGAAATACCGAGGTTACCGGTATCACAGAGGGTATTGACTTCGCGGACCATATCGAAGACTGCAGCAAGTGCAGGAGAGATATTGAGATCATCCGCTAAGTGAGCGATGAATTCCTTCAGTGTTTTCTCGAGGAGTGGGAGGACAAAGCCATGACTTTTCTTCATTTTTAGATCGTGCAGGATGGTATCGACGACAGGGGCTGAAGTTTTTAGGGCTTTTTGCAAAATCGGTTTCATGAATGTGGGTTCGAGAATATCACTCTCTTTTTCAACGCGCACGTCGTGGATGATATTAGCCAGAATCTTTTGCGCTTCGGGGTGTCCTCTGAGATTTTTTTCGAGAATAGGCGTTAAGACCGCACGTTCTTTTTCCGCTTTGACGGCGGTGAGAATCCGATCGAGGATTTGAGCTTTTTCAACAGTGGGAGTTAGGCTGCGTTCAAGAAGCGGGGCGAGCTGATCGGGATCGAGGATATCGCGTCCTTTATCTGATTGTACATCGAACAGGATGCGATCATGGATCTGTTTTTTCTGCGCTGTTTCAGGCAGAGCTTTTTCTAAGATGAGATCGAGGGCTTTGTGCATCTTTTCACGACGGATGGCCTGGAGACGTAAAATGAAATCAGAGAAGCGTTGTAGTGTAGAAGCAGCGGCATCTAAGCCTTCAAATGTGAAGTTGAGCTGAGTTCGGTAGTGCGATTGCAGTAACATGTAGCGCACCTGGGCGCCGGTGTAACCGCGTTTAAGCAAGTCGCGTAGGGTGTAAAAATTGCCTAAACTCTTCGACATTTTTTTGTGGTCGACGAGGAGGTGTTCCGAGTGCAGCCAATGGTTGACAAAATGGCGGCCGGAAAAGGCCTCTGATTGGGCGATCTCATTTTCATGATGAGGAAATATATTGTCGACGCCGCCCACGTGAATATCGATGCTTTCGCCGAGCAATTTCATGGCCATTGCCGAACACTCAATGTGCCAGCCGGGACGGCCGCGACCTAAAGAACTTTCCCAAAAGATAGGGCCATCGCGCTCTGCATCGTAGGCTTTCCAGAGCACAAAATCACAGACATTTTCTTTCTCGTATTCATCATGCGCGACACGCTCAGAAGCCCCGGCTTTGAGCTCATCGATGTGCAGATGGGACAATCGACCGTAAGAGGGAAACTTATCGATCGAAAAATAGATGCTATTGTCCTGACCGCGATAGGCAATCCCTTGCTGGAGGAGTTTTTCGATGATGACGATCATTTCAGGAATAAAATCGGTTGCGGCCGGATAATGCTCGACAGGTTGGATGTTGAGTGTCTTCAAATCTTCGAAAAAAGCGTCTTTGTAGATTTGGGTGAAGGCATTGAGAGAAATTTTTTGCTCGAGCGCCCCTTTAATCGTTTTGTCGTCGACGTCGGTCAGGTTCATCGCTTGCGTGACGGCATAGCCAAAGAATTTTAGCGTGCGACGGAGCAAATCTTCGAAGATGTAGGTGCGAAAATTACCGATGTGGGCAAAATTATATACCGTCGGACCGCAAGTGTACATGCGGATGGTGCGCCCATCGAGAGGGATGATCTCTTCTTTTTGCCGCGTTTCAGTGTTGTAGAGTTTTAAGCGATATCTAGACATAAGGCTCTTTGGTCAAAGTTTCGTCCAGGAGACGATAATGGGTTTTTCCTGTCCCGGTCAAGGGAATCTGTTCGAGTGTGCGCACTTCGCCGATTTTGACGATCCGTCCATAGCCGCTCTCTTTGAGTGCAGCGTTAACATCTTCTTTAGAAATGGGGAATGTAGTGAATAAGACGATTTGCGGCTTATCGAGTTCTTTTTCACGGACGCTGATGGCCAAAGTGGGCCCTTCTTCGCTGTTTATTTTCACCCAACGCTTATCTTTAGCTAGGCGCTGCAGTTCCTCTTCTAATCCGCCTAAGCTGACCATTTCTCCGCCGATCTTGATGAATCGTTTGAGCCGTCCGACGAGGATTAAATGCCCCTCTTTATCTAAATAGCCACGATCGCCAGACGCATACCAGCGCTTACCATTGATGGTGACGAAGGGATTGCGTGGGTTGCCGAGATAGCCGTCGAATACGTTGGGTCCGGCAATGCCGATTTCCCCTTCTTGACCGATAGGAAGAATATGAAGGGTAGCACTATCAAACGCGATCAATTCTACTCCGGGAATAGGACGGCCCACGCCTATGTGTATTTCTTTAGGACGATCGATCGTCACAATGGGGCTGCATTCGGTAATTCCATACCCTTCGAGAAGCTGACAGTCAGGCAAATGCTTTTTAACAAAATCAAAGAGCTCTGGTGGCGTTCTTTCTGCACCGGAGACGATGATACGCAGCGATTGAAGATCTTGAGGCTTTGCCACACGAAACAGCCCTTTAATGAAACTCGGTGCGCAACAAAAGAGTGTGGGCTGCCATTGCGCCATATCGCGGGCCATTCCGTGGCCATCAGTGGGATCAGGGGCATAACAGACGCGCATTCCAATCAGAATCGGCAAAATTCCTGTAACGGAAAAACCAAAGGAATGAAAAGGGGGTAAAACACCATAAAGGATGTCATCAGAAAGCATGTGCACAGTTTGCAGACCGGCACGCTGATTACTCAGTAAGTTAAAGTGGGAGAGCGGCACGCCTTTGGGTAGCGCTTCGGTACCGCTGGTAAATAGAATCACCGCCGGATCAAAAGAAGAGATTTCCGTGAGGCCTAACGTCTTAAGAAGGGAATTTGGGCTGCGCCAACTCATAAAGAGAGCACGCAAGCGATCTTTAAGGTTAATTGAGGCGCGGATTTCCTCAAGAAACTGGAGTTTTTCTTCGATTTTACCCAGCTCGCCGCTTTCTAGACGATCGAGAAATTTAGAGGAGGTGATCACAGTTTGAAGCTGGGTTAATTCGGCAGAGTGATCAAGGGATTTGACACCTGCGGTCCAATTGAGCATCACGGGAACTTTGCCGGCAAGTAGAACAGCAAAAATCACGATGTATGCGCCTGAGGAAGAAGGAAGCATTATGCCGATGTTATCTCCGGGTAGCGTCTTAAATTTATCGGCGAGCGCAAGAGCTGCAAGTTTAAGCTTTCGATAGCTTAAAGGACCGGACAAAGCATCGACACAGGCGATAGTTGAACCGCCCCGTTCTACGCTGCGCAAAAACACCTCTTGCAGTGTCTCCCCTTCGGCAATTTCCGGGTCTTGCCGTTTATCCTCCGGCCACACAAAGTGCTGTTTTTCTTGAGCATAAGTGAGTTGTTCGCGTTCTCGTTTATAGCCTGCTGCCGCTTGCAAAACATCTTCTACTACGTGTAAATCTCCAGGGATTAAATCTGTAACTCCGTAGCGTTCATCCAAAAATACATAGAGCTGCGCGACATCGAGCGAGTCGAGTCCTAAGTCATGCGATAAATGCATCTTGCGCTCGATTTGATCGGCGCTGCGTCCGCTTAATTTGGCAAGGTGTTCAGCTACTTCTTGCTGAATCTTTTTCGGAACTGACCGCTCTTCGAAAGATTGGGGCTGCTGCGCAGAAATAAAAACCTTGGGCAGGTCTTCTTTCCAGAAGGCATTAGAAACGAGTTTTAACGGCTCCGGCGTGCGATTATACCAATTTTCCAAGTACTTATTGAATTCGAGTCGAGAGGCCTTGTAAGGGAAGTCAGCGGGCGGCAGTTCGAATTCTATTGTCACCTCTCGACGCGGCGCAAATACGAGTAGATTCTTAAGTAAAATTTTACAGCATTGCCACACTACCTTGCCAAAATCGGGCGATGATCCGGTCAATGCTTTAGAAAATTGGCTACCCCAGAGCCCCGTGGTACGGACCAACACGACATTGGCTTCCGGACAAGCCTGGAGTAAATTATGGACAAATGAGGCGCCGCCAATCAATTCCAAGTTAGTGATTTTCAGCCGACCGGAAGGATAGATTAAAAAATTCCCACCCTTTTTCAATTCTTCAACAATGGCTAAAAATTGCTTTTCAACTTTTTTCCCGCGCCAGCGATTGGCTTGTGCATCCATCGATGGCAAGGGCATTGCTTGGACGAGTTGCATGAAAAACTTAAAACCTTTGAGCTGATAAAAATGTTCGATGACGAGTGGACGGGGTCGGAATTTGGGCCATAAGATTCGCTCCAGAATCACCGGGTCGATTTCGGCGGGATGATTAGGTAAAAAGATGATACCGCCCGGACGTGAAAGCTGCTCTTTTGTAAGGGTATTTAATCCTTTGACGATCAAACGATAGCGCAAAGCGACCAGCCCACTGACGAGCCAGATGATCGGTTTTAAGGCCAAACTAGCTAATTTCTCTTTCCACATAAGATCTGATGTCCTAAATAAGGGATCGCATTTTAAAATAAAATCGCAATCTTAGCCAGCAAGAACGGTAGTACAGTAACAAATTAAGCGTTAATTATTACATGTTTTATTAAAACCTGCGTGTAATTTGACATGTTAATATAAATTATGCAATAATAAATTTAAATTTAACAAAAAAAATATACGATAGTGCACCTAATGAAAGATGATCCGGAAAAACCTTTTAACGCGGCTCTAGAGCAAGTAGCTACCCTGCTTCGCGAACAAGTCAAATGGAAAGAAAGGACCACACGTGTCCTCCCCTCTTCCGATTTTCACGTTTCCCTGAAAAACGCTATCGCGCAAGTCGCTCAATTACTCCGGCGCGAAATCCAGAAACCTTTAAAAAAACGCTCCTGGAAGTCCCTCAGTAAGCGAAAAAAAAAATAATTCCACTAAATCATTCCCTTTCTATAATCGCAAAAAAAACACCAACCTTAGGGAGGACTTATGGTGGATAGAATTAGCAAAAAACCGGGTGTGACACCGGCACAGACGACTCAAGTTCAAAAAAAGGGAGAATTAAAGCAGCTCAAATCAAAGACAACCGAGTTTATGAATAAAAAGGGCGGCGAACTGCTTGGCGCAGGAAAAACCCCTACTTATTCTAACCGAGCGCAGCCCAAAGAAGCGAATCAAGTGGCTAAGGCGATCAAGCGTGTTTTGCCGGTTACAGGTAAAGGACGCCGATCTAAGTAAAGTAACGCAAACTTTTTAAGAAACGCGTTGCCAGAACTAATTTAAGTAGATCGCCGATCAGGAATGGGAACATCCCTAGGACCAAAGCCCCTTGCCAGCCGACATAATGCGCCAGCCAAGGAAGTCCGAAGAGATATACAATTAAATTGCCCAAACCCATCGCTGCAAACGCTTTTGAAGGGGTGCGCTTAATTGCGCGCTCCATCAAAAATCCAGTGATAAATGCTGCGATCAAATAGCCGAGCAAATACCCACCGCGCGGACCCACAAGAGTTAGAATGCCTGCAGCACCACCGGCAAATACCGGTAGGCCCATCGCCCCTTGAAATAAATATGTCATCACAGCGAGTGCCGCTCGTTTACTGCCTAAAAAACACGATAACAGCAGGATCACTTGACACTGTGTTCCAATGGGGACAGGAGTGAAAGGAAGAGGAATGGAAATCGGGGCGAACAATGCGATGATGATACTTGCCCCCAAGACCACAGCAATTTCTTTAATCCACGAACGATCTTTTGTAGTGTCAATCGCATAAGAATAACTTATAGCCATGAACTCCCCCGTTTTAAGAGATTCAAGATAACAAGAACCGCGAATTATTTTAAAGGACAAGTTTCTTTTAGAACAGAATTCCAATTGATGCAAGGTGAAGCAAACGCCGGTTCGGCATGGGTGGAAAACCCGGGAACTGCTGAAATTAACACCGCGCCTTCTTCGGCTAATTTACAAAATTTGTCGTGATCTGCCGTGATTGTCCGACCTAAGGAAAAACAGCGATGGTGATCGATGTGTTTTTTCAATGTTTTAAATAACATGGCATACGTGTTGGTCGTCGAAGGCGTCGTACGCCAATGACAGGAATCGGTGCGAAAAATTTTTGATTGCAGCTGTTCATACTGGGGGGAAAAATATTTATCCCCATGATCATATAAAGTCACATAATCGATGCCGGATAGTGTGAAAGCTTCGCGCAGTACGCGTGGCCAACCCGAGCGGTGAATGTAATCGTCTTCTAGAAAATAGATAATCGTCTCTGGAGAATATTTTTGCTGATACACATATTCGATCATATACAAAAATGAAGCTGCTTCCGATCCGGCTTTAAACTCGACAATTGGCAAGTCTAAGTGTTTGTGCAAAAAATGCTCTCCTTCCATGGGATGATAAGTGTCGAGAAAAAATGTGAAGTTGACGGGTTCTTGTTCAATTGTGGCGAGCAAATTTTCCAGACATTGCTCTTTGTTAAAACCGGCAAAACGCTCTTTATGCGCGCTCGCTGCAGAATAATGACAATGGCGCACAAACACTTCTATTCGCTGAGTCTTTGATGGCAATAGTTTCTCAAGTAATGCTTTAAACATAGATTTAAGAGGGTTGGATTGCGAGATAGCGAACAAATTCTTGCAGGATGTGGCGCGCTTCTTTAAACGTCAGCTGCCGCATCGCTTCGGGAATAGTAAGCCATTTCGCTTCACGAATTTCTTCTTGTTGAATCTGTAAATCACCGCGGACAAGCGCGGGAAAATACTGCACGGTTTTTACGATGAATTCTTTTCTACGGCGAAATTGATATTGTTCAATGAGGGGTTTTTCCCGTAAAATATCGATCACTTCAAGGCCGGTCTCTTCTGCGAGTTCACGCGTTGCGGATTGCAGAGCTGTTTCTCCCGGATTAGCTTTTCCTTTGGGAAATCCCCAATGATTTCCTTCGCGGTGCAAAATTAAAAGGACTTTCCATGTTCCCTGATCATTTAAAAAAGGAACGATGCCAAATGATTCTACTTTGATCATGTGTGCTGATAGGGTGCAAAAATCAATGTCGAGTTATGTCCGCCAAAGCCAAACGAGTTGCTCAGCGCCGCTTTGATTGTATGCGGTTTAGCGGTGTTTGCAACGACATCAATACCGGCCAGTTCTTCTTCTGGCTCATCGAGATTGATCGTCGGGTGTAATAGGCCAGTTTCAATCGCCTTGATCGTCGCGATCGCCTCGATCCCGCCAGCAGCGCCAAGACAGTGACCGATCATCGACTTTGTCGCATTCATTTTGATATTTTTTACGTGAGGGCCGAAGACTTGTTTAACCGCGCGCACTTCACATAAATCCCCTGCGAGCGTCGAGGTCGCATGAGCGTTGATATAGTTGATGTCTTCTTTGGAGATTCCCGCTTCTTTGATGGCATTTTCAATACACAATCCCACGCCAAGACCATCAGCACGCGGATCGGTCATGTGATGTGCATCACAAGTAATGCCGCCGCCTAGGTATTCCGCTAAAATCGGCGCGCCGCGCGCTAACGCGTGATCTAAGCTCTCGAGCAGTAGAACTCCAGCGCCTTCACCCATCACAAACCCATCCCGTTGTTTATCCCACGGACGGGAAGCTTTTTGCGGTTCATCATTGCGCTCAGACAGCGCTCTGCACGCAACAAAACCCGCTACCCCAATCGGGTTGATCGGCGATTCTGTTCCCCCGCATAACATCACATCAGCCTCACCGCTCATGATGTGCTTAGCTGCTGAATAGATGCAATAATTGGAGGTCGCGCAAGCCGTAGAAATCGAGTAATTGGGTCCCATGAAGCCGATGTCAATGGCTAAAAGAGCACCGCCCATATTGGTGATGATAAACGGGACGAAAAACGGAGTGATTCGCTTAAATCCTTTGGTGAGTAGAGTTTCAGTACCGTCGTAGAAGACCGTCATACCACCCATCCCTGAGCCGATTAAAACACCACAGCGTGACTTATCTAATTTATCTAAGGCCTCACCCGATAATTTTCCATGTTCCAAAGCTTTTTTCCCAGCGACCGCGGTATAGCGGATAAACGGATCAACACGACGGGCTTGCTTTTTATCGAGATAATCACCCACTTCAAAATTGCGTACAACACCTGCAAACCGTGTAGGAAAGTCTTGACAAGGAAATTCTTCGATAGGGACGATCCCGCTTTTACCCGCGAGGAGTTGATTGTAAAATTCATCCAGATCGGTTCCAAAACAGGAGACAACCCCCATCCCTGTGACGACCACCCGCTTTCTCTGCATAGAAAATCCTCAATATTGAGGCCCGAGGATACACGAAATCAATTAATTTCGCAACCCAACCCCACATCAAACACTTTTTTGAATTAAAAATTTAATTTACCACGGAGTGATTTTTCGTGCCCGAGCCCGTGTGCGTGCCCGAGCCCGATTTTTTCTCAGTGGTTCTTGTCCCTATAGCAAAAATTCACAACAGAGCCAAAACACCACAGAGAGATTTTTCGTGCCCGAGCCCGTGTGCGTGCCCGAGCCCGATTTTTTCTCCGTGGTTCTTGTCCCTATGGCAAAAATTCACCACAGAGCTAAAACACCACAGAGAGATTTTTCGTGCCCGAGCCCGTGTGCGTGCCCGAGCCCGATTTTTTCTCCGTGGTTCTTGTCCCTGGCAAAAATTCACCGCAGAGCTACTTAAACACCACAGAGAGATTTTTCGTGCCCGAGCCCGTGTGCGTGCCTAAGCCCGATTTTTTCTCCGTGGTTCTTGTCCCTATGGCAAAAATTCACCACAGAGCTAAAACACCACAGAGAGATTTTTCGTGCCCGAGTCCGATTTTTCTCTGTGGTTCTTGTCTCTGTGGTAAAATCCCCATAAGGGGTCTAGGCTGCTATCCTATGAGGGGTCAAGCTGCTGCACAAAGAAGCAACCCGATCGACAATCTCCAATTGCTCAGGTGTCAAAGGATCAGTTTGTCGCATGATAGACTCAATTTGTAAAAAATCTTCCTTTAAAGATTGGGTTGAATTCAATACAGACATCATTGTCACAAGCTCAGTCATTTTTTGCGTCATTGCTTGAGTTAAAGTTACAATTTGCTGTTGATCATTTTCGGGGGAGAGTGCACTGATTGCCTGAGCTTGCGTCTCAATTTCATGATTTAATTGATCAGCTGCAGCCGCGAAAGGCGCGAGTATATCCACTAAAAAAGTTGTCCTGCCTTCGACTGTTTCGAGATGATGTTGATGGATGATCTCCATTGATGAATTGATGACGATCGGACTGGTAAGCAAATGAAAAGTTGAAAATAGAGTTGCCAATAACATGATTTCTCCTAGATCAGATTAATAATAATCCAAACAGCATTGTCCATTGAGTGTTTTTTATCCATATTTATTGATTTTCTAGAATTTAACCAAAAAATTTGTGTAAAGAAGATTTCAGATCTTTGGTAGGATTCTCAGTAAAGGAATTTTATGGTCGATTTTAAGGAAAAAATTATCGTCACATGAATTTTTTGAGGTAGTATGAGAAAATTATTGTATCTATTTTTGCTTTGCACAACTTTACTGAACGCGAATTGCGTTGATGACCCCCAAGAGCTGGAACAATATGTCGCAGCTTTTCCAATGCAAAATTATATTATTTGCAATGTGCCGCGACAGGGAAAATTTTATGTGGAACCGTATCGACCAGATACCGTTAAAAATATGCTGCGCATTGGTAGGGTCTGGGAACCCCATGTCCTTGAGGGAATTTATACCTATGCCAAACCTTCGACAGTGGTTCTAGACATAGGCGCCTATATCGGCACATTCACGATTGCTTTATCGAAAGTTGTCGGCGACAATGGCACTGTATATGCCTTTGAGCCTCAGCGCAAAATCTATCGCGAGCTGCGAAAAAATTGCGAACTTAATGATGTTAAAAATGTGATTTTTCATCGCATGGCCATCGGCGATAAACAGCAAATTATTCAGATGGACAAACAAACCTATCCTGGCAGCGATGGTAGCACAGGCATTGGTCATGGGGGCGATTTTGCCGAAATGCGTACAGTTGACAGTTTCAATTTAACAAACGTCTCATTTATTAAAATTGATGTGGAACGCACGGAAGAACAAGTTTTAGATGGCATGGTCAATACCATTTTACAAAATAAGCCGGTGATCATTATAGAATTACAAGGGGGATATCTTTGGGAAAGCGCCCCCTTTGACATCAAACAAAAAATGATAAATTCAATCGAAAAGCTGCAAGCCTTAGGTTACACCGTGACAAGAATGCATCAGCATGATTATTTGGCGCTTCCTTTGTAACTGTTTTAATCAGCAAGAATTTTCAAAAACGGATCATTGACATAGTAAATATCTCTGCCAATTTTAAGGCTGCGAAGGACTCCAATTTTTTCAAGTTCTTTGAGATAGGTTGAGGCGATCTGTCTTTTAGCAATATGAGCATCTTCTAAGAATTTTATCTTACAGTAATTTTGCGATTGTTGAAAAGGATCGCAGATTTGTGCGGCGCGTGATTATCAATTTGCATGTTTTGCCTCAAACAAGCTGTGAAAGGAATGTTTGCGCTGGAACTATAATCGGTTCTTTTTCCTCAAAACAATTTTTGTTGACAAATGGAAGATCAAAAGCGACCTGAAATGCATGCGGTGCTGCTGTTTCTTCTTGAAAATGGTACAAGGCCGGTGAAATTCCTTTTGCTTTTGTCTTTACTTCGACGAGAAACCAAGGTTTTCCATCCTTTGTGACGAGAAAATCTGTTTCTATTTTATCTTTTGTGCGCAAATAATAAAGACCATATTCACCGAGGCCCCGGTCATTCCAAAAATGAATGGCTTTCAAAAGATGTCCTGCTACCAAATTTTCATTTCGATGTCCCTCTTCATCGACTAAAGACCAATCCCAAAGGTAGAGTTTGGGCTCTTTAATTAAGGATCGAGTGATGTTCTTGGACCAAGGTTGAAGAGAAAAGCAATAATAAAAGGATTTAAGAACTTCGAGCCAGCGGCGAATCGTATCGATAGAAACGCCTACTTTTTTAGACAGAGACTGATAGTCCATGGATTCAGCAGCTTGTTTTCGTAATAGTTCAGCGAGAAGTTCGAGTTGACTTAATTCTTGAATCCGTGTGCTATCGCGAATGTCTTCTCGAAATAACTGATCTTTGCGAATAGACCGAAAACGGCGCGAAAATGTTTTGGAACGTTGAATAAACGGCTCAGGAAATCCTCCATACTCCAACAAAGCTGCCCAATCGTCTTCACTGATCTTAGAAGGTGGTCGAATCTCTGTTTGAATCAAAATAGGGGATGTGATTTCTGCAACGGAAAGGGGATGAATCCGATAATAGAAATACCTGCCCATTAAACTATCGCCCCCTTTTTTGTAGATATTGAGGCGAGCGCTTCCCGTAACAATAATCTTCGTTTTTTTCTCATAGAGATCGAAGAAGCCTTTTAAAAAATTTTTCCATTTTCCAAATTTGTGGATCTCATCAAAAATTAAAACCGGCTTTTCTTCAGTCAGAGCGCCTAAGTTGGCTTGTTTAGCTATGGCATTGGGACCCTCAATAAAAAGGAGTTTTTCAGCAGAATTATCCCAATTGTAATAAAAGTGTATTGGCCATTCAGTCGCAGATTCAAGGCTGACCGTCGTTTTACCTACTTGTCTAGGGCCCATCAAAAAAATCATTTGGCGCAATTCAGAAAGATGTTGCGAGATGAGTTCCTGGTAGATTCTTTTCATACGATTCTCCGAATCAGGGCGATATAGCCCTTTAACGACTATTTTACGATATATCGTATTTTAGTCGCGACTATTTTCCGACATATCGTATTTTAGTCGAACATAATATATTGATATTGTGATATTTAGCTTTATACAATCACTAGTTTTAACGAGCCACCAACATTGGTAATATTAAAAAACTGCATCTATTTTATTAAATGCAGAAATGGTTTATTATTTATTATCTTAATTAAACAATGGGAATTGTATGGTTTATAACATTATTGGTTCTTTAATTTTATCTTTAGCGAACATTACACCCGCCCCAGTTGATGCTCAGCCACAAATCCAGAATGTAGCTGTAGAAAAACAACAATTTCTCACGCAAATTGAGCAAGAGTATCAAACGCAACAACAGAAAGGGGCGTTTGATTTTTATTTTCAATCGAAAAAAGCCTTGGTCGCTGATTCTAAGAAAGATAATGAGCGCGCGAATTTAGAAAAAAACCGCAATGAACAACTGCGTGCTATTATGGAATCCACTCCTGATCATCCTGTCAGTCAGAACATTCGCGTCGTTCTTAACTATCTCTCCAATGAACAACAAACCACAGCTCGTGGGTGGCTCTCTTCGCTTCATTCTAAACCGGTTGAACAAGCCAGCGATGTTGAAGAAGCTGCTTTAATCAGGATTGAAGATGAATTTTACTGTAAACGTCTTTTGGTGGATACTGCGCGTTTAAATGGAAAAATTGATGCTAAGACACATAGTGAACAAGTCCGCATTCTTTCAGCAGAAAAAATGAATCAGTTCCAGCAAACTTTACCTACATTAAAAAACTCTGAGCTCAAGAGCAAGCTAACTGCTGCTTTGCAAGGATATGATGCATATCAAGTGTATAGTGTTAATTATAAGACACTCGTTGATTTAGGCAGAAAAGGCAATGGTAAGGACGCTGTGGAACAAAAAGCTACGGTTGTCATGCAAGAATATTTTACATCTGTAGAGAATGCAAGATCTTAATTACGTTTCGCAGTTGCAGGTAGTTTAGAGGAAACGTCGATCTGAAGATCGACGATTTCCCCTTCGCGCCATAACTGCTCGAGTTGATATTTCTCTCGCAGGCCCGGCATAAATAAATGCACCATAATGTTCAAATAATCGATCACCACCCAATCCCCTGTTTTGAAACCTTCGACATAAAGTGGAGTTTGGCCGAGTTGTGTTAGATGATCAATCACACCCTGTGCGATGGAAATAACGTGCTTATCGACATTGCCTTCGGCAATCACGACAAAATCGGTTAAATTTGAGATTTCACGCACATCGAGGGCTAAAATGTTTGTCCCTTTTTTATCAAAAATCGCTTGAGCGATCGCATTGAGGTAGAACAGCGGTTCGGGTGTTAGAGACTGTCCATAACCCAAGGCTTTGATCTTGGGGCTCTTTTCGCGATCTTTCACATCAACCCCCTCGCCCATAGAAGCTACGCATATTGTGCTCCGAACATTCTCTTATCATAATGCTTGGTATAAATGATTCTGGTGAATGTAATCCAGTACGATGGCAGGAACCAAATGCCCGCAGTATTTTTTATGAGCTAACCGCTCGCGGATAGTCGTACTGCTGATCTCGAGCAGCGGGATTTTTATTCGTGGAAAAGGGGCGGCTATCGGTGTATCGGAGGTTTTTCGCGAGCCGATCAGCGGCGGAGCCAAACGGATCAACTCTTCCCCTTCTTTCCATCGATCGAGAGAAGACAAGTGATCCTCACCAAGTAATAAGTGGAGCTGTACAGAAGGTGTGATGAGCTTGCGCACAGTATCAATGGTATAAGCCGGCCCCTGACCGTGAATTTCCCAATCGATGATTTTAAATTGAGGAAGAGGGGCTAAAGCTTTTTTGAGCATCGCCAAACGATGTTCAGCAGAAGCAATAGGCGGTATATGTTCTTTGAAAGGAGAAAGACGAGTGGGGATGAACAGCACTTCGTCTAGAGCGCACGATTCCATTAAGCAGATGGCCAAATTCAGATGTCCAAAATGCACGGGATCAAAACTGCCACCGAGAATGCCGATCTTTTTTTTCATAAGATATGGAGCATCTCCCGATATTTGGGCAGTGGCCAAAGCCGATCATCGATCATCGCCTCTAACTCGTCAATTGTTTTGCGAACATCTTCTGCTGCAGGGACGACGAGCTCACTATAGGCTGCTCCTTTTTTGTCTTGCGGCAGTTGACCTGCCTTTTGACGCTCTTTTTCTAAAGTATTGTTCTGATCGATACCCGAGCCAATATGCTTTGCGATTTTTTTAATCAGATTTTTTTGAGACGCGGAAACAGATTGCCCTCCGGCTCTCACACTCTGCGCTACTTCCTTTTGATATTCTAGCGCAACAGGAAGAATTTGGGTGTTGAACATCTCATGCAATAGCCGCGCTTCAATTTGGATCACTTTGCAATAGCGCTCTTTTAATGTTTCCGTGCGTGATTCCAATTCATGTTTCGAAAGGACACCGTCAAAAGCCTTGAGGCTATCCGGCTTAAGAAAAGCATCAAAAGCTTGTATCGATTTTTCGATGATAGGAAGCTGCCGTTTTTTTGCTTCTTTATGCCACGAGGCTGAATAATTATCGCCTGTGAAACGGACCGGCTTAGCTTCCTTTAAAAATTTGCGGATCACAGTGGTAGCCACTTCTTTGAGCGCTTTTTTCTTTTGCAGTCCTTTTTGTATCTCATCGACGATCTGATTTAAACTGTCAGCGACAATCACGTTTAACACGGTGATCGGCAGCGCGCAGTTTTGTGATGAACCTACAGCGCGAAATTCGAATTTATTGCCTGTAAACGCAAACGGAGAAGTGCGGTTGCGATCGGTCTCATCAAGTGGAATCTCCGGAATCATCGGTAGCCTTAAATCGAGGGCTTGTCCCGCTTTGTTTTGATGAGCTTTGTCTTCCTCGACGCTGCGCACCCATTTTTCCAGCGCCTCGCCCAAATACACAGAGATAATCGGCGGGGGCGCTTCATGCCCTCCCAAACGATGGTCATTTCCCGGTGTGGCAATTGTCGCGCGCAAAAGAGCAGCATGTCGATAAACAGCATGGATAACTGCCGTGAGTACCGTAAGAAACAATAAGGGGGGCAAATTGGGATCGAGTAAATTCATTCCCCTATCCGTAGAAAGCGACCAATTGCAGTGCTTACCCGAACCGTTGATCCGCGCGAAGGGTTTTTCATGCAATAGCGCTGCGAAATGATGTTTGGTCGCTACTTGTCGCAGCAATTCCATCAGTAAAATATTGTGATCGACGGCAATTGTGGCCTTTTCAAAAATCGGAGCGAATTCGAATTGGGCAGGAGCCACTTCAGCATGACGGGTTTTTAGCGGTATGGCAAGCGCCATCGCACGCTGCTCAAGATCGACCATAAAGGCGCTGACGCGCTCTTTTACCGTTCCAAAATAATGGTCTTCAAGCTCTTGACCCTTGGCTGACGATGCGCCGCACAGAGATCTTCCGGCAAGCAAAAGATCGGGCCTCAACAAATAAAACGAGCGGTCAATTAAAAAATACTCCTGTTCGCAACCCAAGGTCGAATATACGGAATTGGCTGACACATCGAAAATGCTCAACAGTCTTAGGGCTGCGGCATTTAATTTAGCATCGGAGCGCATAAGCGGGATTTTCATATCGAGAGCTTGACCGGTCCAAGAAAAGAAAATCGAGGGTAAACAAAGCACCTTAGAATTGCCGGTTTCCCATAAAAAAGCGTTGCTGGTGGGATCCCAAACCGTATATCCACGCGCCTCAGCTGTGCTGCGCAAACCTCCCGAAGGAAATGACGAGGCATCGGGCTCCCCTCTCAAAAGATGTTTGCCGCTAAAGCGTTCGATTAGATCCCCTTTATCATTCCAATCGATAAAAGCATCATGTTTTTCAGCAGCCAAGCCTGTCAGAGGTTGGAACCAATGACAAAAGTGAGTCGCTCCCTTTTCGACAGCCCATTTCCGCATCGCCTCGGCAATTGTTTCCGCATACAGCGGATTCAGTTTAACTCTTTCTTCGATCGCTCCTTTAAGATTAACCCAGACGTTTTTGGGCAACAGTTTCTCCATAATGGCAGCATGAAACGCCTCTTGCGCGAAGGAAAAACCTTTATGTTTTTCTTTCAGATCGGACTGTCTTTTTTGGATATTTTCAATCGCTTTATAGCGGGGATTCATCAAGATATACCTTTTTAAAGAATCAACCATTGATTTTCCACACAAAAACGGCGGAGTTTACGATCGGGATTGACGGCAATCGGTGTTCCGGCCGTTAATAAAAAAGGAAGGTCGAGAAAGCTGTCAGAATAAGCTGTAATCTTATCTTTGCCTATCGCTAAGCGACTCGCAATCTCTTGAACACATGAAGCTTTTTCCTCTCCTTGCATGATCGAAGCGATGTGGCATAATTTGCGTTCGTTATCGACTGCATATTGAGTAGCACGCCATTCGTTGACTCCTAACACTTGCGCAATTTTGCCCACTAAAAAACTGGGTGAATTGGAAAGAATGAGTGTGTAATGACCGAGGTGTTGGGCGAGTTTGAGCTTGGACACTGCTGGAGGATAAATGCGTGAGAACAAATACTCTTGTAAAAACGGTTCGACGTTATCTTCGATCATGTTAAGCGAGCGACCGCGAAGTAAATGCTCAAAAACCTTGTCGTGCAGTTGGGCGAGACTCATCCCAAAAAAGACATGTTTTACATAGTAAAAGAGCGAAAATAAAAGAGAGTAGGACGGCAACACCTTTTTAACCACGAGATAGCGACAAAAATCAAAACTGCAATTGTCAGAGACAATCGTGCGGTCGAGATCGAAGACGGTTAAATGGGACCAAGGCATTATCTTCCCTTATCCTTCGATTTCAGAGATCTTTTCCTCAATTTCATCGATCGACGAGTTGATTTTATCAAGGCTTGCTTTTTCAGCTTCAATCTGTTCACGATACAACATCGCCTTTTCAAAATCAAATCCGGAACCGCCGAGAAGTTTGCGATAATGCTCTAATTGATTTTTAATCTCTTGACGTCGCTGTTTGCGCTCTTCTAACACCTCTTTGAGCTGATCTAAGGCTTTTAAATCATCCTCAGAAAGCATCATCAACGCTTTTTCTCGCTTATCATCGATAGTATCTTTGAGCTGTTTAAATATTCGATCGACGATCTGTTTTTCTGCTTTAGCTAAAGAGATTTCTTCAAACTGTTTGTGCAAAGCGTCTCGTTTGGAGATGAGATCATCAATCTCAAACTGATCAGCTTGGGCAAGCAGGCTATTCAATTCATCTTTTAAGATATTGATTGTGTCGCGACGCTGCGATTCAGCATCTCTTTCTTTCTTTTGTCGATCCCGTTCAACATCTCGCGCCCGATCTAAAGGACCCCGCTTGACTTTGTGAATCTCATCTTTCAAAATCCGCACTTCATCGCGCCCGAGCTGAATGGTGCGCATAAAATCGAGGATTTCTGCAGATTGTCGATTGCATTCTTCAACACTTAAGCCTGCTAGACACGCTTCGGCAAAAGGCTTAATTTTCTCCATGACGAGATCAAAATTTTGTTTAAATTCTTGTCGTTTGATTTGCGTTTCTTTTTTGCGCTCTCTTTCTCGATTTTTGATCTTATCCCAACAACCGCTCAGTTTAAGCCGCGTCTCGGTAAAGGCATGAGTATTGAGTGTGAGTACCTTAGCAATTGACTGCAGTTGTTTAATCTCTTCACGAAGGGCATATAGGGGCACGTCTTTAAATTCTTCATCTTGAAAATAGGAAGCGATGAAATGATCGACATCGGTCATGAACTCTTGGGAGACTTTTTTTATCAGTTCCTTGCGTTTCGGAAAAATTTGATCGCCGCATAGCGATAAGCGCTCTAGCAGTTTATTTTTAATTCGAATGCGCATTTCCGTTTTAACAACTTCTTTGCGCAGCCCATTGACCCTAGCTGCCAAAGTGTTGAGTAAAAGCAATTCCCGTTGGATCTGATTGTAAAAATCCCGTTTTTCCTCAAGAGTAAAACTCGTCACATTGAGCGCCGTTTCTTTTGATTGGCTCAAAATCAATTCATACTGTTCTAAATCGCGCTCCAAGCCTTGAATCGCAAGCTCGATTTGCTCAATCGCAAAAGCTGACTGCTCATCTAAAATTTCTTTCAATCGTTTGGCTTCGGTTGAAAGTTCGATATATGCGCTCCATAGTTGGGAACGAACTTTAGGTAAAATATTTTCTTTGAATAAAGGAAGACAAATCCTTCGCCCTTCCCAAAAATCTTTGAAACGCGGCGTACCGCTATGAGACAGCGCTGCGCGCATGAAATCGATACTTAAACGGATTTTTCCCTCAGCAGAAGGCTCCTTTTCAAATTGTTGCAAAAAGTCAGAATAGAAAGACGATCCTCCCCTTTTGCCTTCGTGATGTTTTTTATCTTCTTGATTGTCAATCGCAGTAGAATCGGGCCTTCCAGTTTCCGGCGAACCGGGATCTTCTGCTTTGGTCTCATCGATGAATTCATCTCCAAGGAGATCTTCTGATTCGCTGTTCATGTCATCTCTTTCGCTCATATTGCCACTGACTCTTAGGAAGGAAAATAGAAACTAAAAGGTAATCCCTCACAGGGAAGTACCAACTAAAACGTAAAATATTAAAACAACTCCTTATTTTAGTGAAGTTTTTTTTGATGAAAACGGTTAAAAAGTTAATTCATAGGGGATAGACATCTTCATAATCCTGAATGATCATCTCAGCAGCCATTTCCAAGGACATTTTGTCGATATTCAACCAGCGAAAGAGCGGTTCCTTGCGGAACCAAGTAAATTGTCGTTTAGCATAGCGGCGAGAGGCCTGTTTGAAAGAATCGATAAATTGGTCCCAATCCTCCTGGCTTTGGGGAGAATGCAAAAATTCGAGGCATTGGCGATACCCAATTGCTTGACTAGCTGTGGGATTAAGACTCAAGCCCTCTTGCTCTAAACGCTTAACTTCCTCGACAAAACCCTCAGAAATCATTTTATCACAGCGCATTTCGATTCGTGGGTAAAGCGCCTCTTTAGGCATATAAATGAACCAGCAGCGAAAATCATACAGATCGATATTATCAGAGGATACTGGCGGCAAATTGGACACTTTCTGATGGCTGAGAGTCATTATCTCCAGTGCACGGACGATTTTATGCCGATCCCCAGGCGTAATTAAAGCGGCATAGTCGGGATCTAATTCTTTTAGCTTGTCGAACATGATAGCTGGACCTTTCGAATCCATCTCTTCTTCAAGGGCTTTGCGCAGTTTTGGATCGGAAGGAGGCCCACTAGGAGGGCCATAGATCAATGAGTGAATGTAAAATCCTGTGCCGCCGACAACAATCGGCACAGCACCCTTATCTAAAATTTCTTTAATTGCTTGCGAAGCTTCATGAAAATATTCAACTACATTAAATGTCTCATCTAGATCGCGGCTATCGATGAGATGATGCGCGATTTTTTCTCGCTCTGCAAGGCTTGCTTTTGCTGTGCCGATATCCATGCCGCGATAGACCTGCATCGAATCGGCTGCGATAATCTCTCCTCCGATCGCTTTGGCGATCAATAAAGATAGAGGGGTTTTTCCTACTGCGGTCGGACCCGAAATAACGATGATTTTCTTTTTTTGAGAACGGGGAATGAGTTTTTGTTTCTGTGGCAGTGTAAAATGATCGAGAATGATTTTCAGCTCTTTTTCTTCGAAGGTTAAACCGGATGATCCCACGTGTTTATCCCTCGAATTTACGTCATAGCCTGCAGCGCTTCTTGCTCATCGCGATAGATAAGCAAGAGGCGATGAAGGCCTGCTCTGTTAATCTCATTCATCAGCTCTTCGCTGATGTTGATCAATCCCAAATTACCTTGACTCCCGATAAATTGTTTTGTCCACTGTAACAACATTTGCAAGCAATCATCGCTAAGGCTTGCGACGTTGGCAAAATCGAGCAAGACTTTTCTATGATGTCCCGACCACAGCTTTTCAAGCTCCTGCTGCAATCCCGAGTGTGTCTGAAGATTTAAATTCCCTTTCAGCCGTAGGATCCATTTATCCCCTTCTTGTTCTAAGGAAATACTCAATCCCATGGGCCCACTCCTGTCCTTGTCAAAAAAAATAGCGTAATATTTTTTTTAAATCATCAAAAATCGACACAGACCCTGTTTAATGAACGAGTTCAAGTCTGACTCGTCTTCCAAAACGGGCACCCACGGTCATGGCAATCGTGCGCAAAGATTTAATCGTACGTCCCTGTTTGCCGACCACTTTAGCGACATCTTCAACAGATACTTTAACTTCTACTACTGTTCCTTGCTGTCCATCGAACACGTTCACTTCCACAGCGTCGGGTTGATCGACGAGATTTTTTATCAAATAAGCGATAAATTCTTTCATAATTCTCAAGGTTATTTCGTTGGTAATCCCTGACAAACGTTATGTCAGGATTCAATTTAGTTTAAAATTTAGCACTTAGCAAGAATTTGAGTCTATACCGAACGTGATTCAAAAATTGGTATTTCGGCTGCGCCAAAGCCTCGGGGTTCGACGATCCTAAATCGCCCCCATATTTCTAATATTGGGCGATTTAGGATCGTCGAACCGCAAGAACTTTCGCGTCAGCCCAAATTCGATTTTTGAATCACGTTCGGTATATACCAGAACAATTTCCATTAAATTTATTTTTTATGTAAGATAAACTTAATGGTTCTTTTGCGTACCTTAGGTCTAGAAGGCCAGTCCAAACAGCCTCGTGCTGTCGCGACGCCCAGAAGTCTTAAGGTACGCTTTTTTTTACTAACGCCACTTGCCTCCTATCTGTCAAACAGATGCTTGGCTAGTTAGGGGAAAGTGGGATTACTACGTCTTCGATCCAACGGAAATAATCTTGATGACCGTCGTCGATTTGAATCTTTGAAATCTCAGGAACATCATAAGTGCAATGAATTTTTATATAGTCACGAACAGCTGCAAATTGGGAATCGAGCGTTTTTAAAAAAACTTTCACTTCATTCCCCTGTTCTACACGCTTTTCCCAAAGATAAATCGATTCGACATGGGGAATGAGATTGGCACAAGCAATCATGCGTTTTTCCACTAGTTCTTCACAAATACGCCGCGCTTCTTCCAATGTGGCACACGTCCATAAAATTAGAATTGTTGACGACATAGATCCCTTTTATTTTACCACAGAGCTAAAACACCACAGAGGAAATCATATATTAAAATTCTTTTCTCTGTGGTAAAAAATTACATTTATTTTTTTTCGTCGATGAAAGCGAGTTGTTGGATTCTAAAATCAATGACTTTTTCTTTAAAGCGCACAACTGAACTTGCAGCGGTTGTTGTTAGTTTTCTCTCTTCTTCTAAAAGTTGAGGACGAAGTTTCAAATAGTTGCCCAATTCTTGTGCATAGTGTTTGGTACTAAGGCGCAGCAGCCGGGGAAAATGAAAATGCACTTCTCGCCCTTCGATGTTGCGAATTTGTAGATCTTCTGTGATGACGATGATCTCACGCGTGCCATAACTTTCGGCAAAGGCATTCGAAACATCGATCCGCTTAATCGAAAACAGTTCCGCAACTTTAGGCTCAGAGGTTAAGGTCAAAATCTCAAATGCCAGATGGAGATATTTGCCTGTAAGTGGCGTGCCCCATTGTGCAGTCGGACGATCGGGATCAACAGACGCCAATCCAAAGGCATTCAAGCCCAAATAAATCTGCGGTAGATTTTTCGGCGAAAAAAACGATTTAAAAGGAAATACATATCCTTCTTTATCGATGACGACATTTTCAAAATCTTCAAGACGCGCAATCGGCTGACGAATGGTGTAATCGATGTACAGTGTACTCGGTGGGATAAGTTTTACCTGAGCGCGTGCGATCAAGGGAGATTTAAGCAGTCTCTCTTCCGCTAGTTTTAAATTAAACACATGCGCATGGGGAGGACGATCTGAAGATAGGCCGAGCAATTCAGCTAGATAGTCTGTTTTCAAGGCCTCTTTTTGAGGCCCCGTTTGTACGATTGTACGAATCAAAAGGTTAGGATCACGCACTTGGTGCTGCTCTTTATGCAGATATTGCTTGAAAAGCGCATAAGAGCCTCCGCTGATCATAAATGTGGAAGCGACGATCCAAGCTAAGGCGTGTGTGAACGGTAGATAAGATTTCATGCGCTGAGTTGTTTTAAAACCTCTGGACCAACCTTTGTGATATCTCCCGCTCCTAAAGTGACGAGCACATCATTGGGCTGCAGACTATGAGCGAGATATGCGGATAATTCTGATCTGGGGACATAGCGAGCATCGAGAGCAGTGCTATCTTTAATTTTTTCCAGAAGCACCTCGGTTGAAATCCCATCGATAGCTTCTTCTCTAGCTGCATAAATATCGGTCAAAATCAATAAATCGGCAGGAGTAAAGGCCGGGCCAAATTCGTGCAGACAATCGCGTGTGCGTGTAAAACGATGCGGTTGAAAGGCCGCAATTAAACGTCGATGCCCGATAGCATGTTTAATCGCATGCAAAGTTGCAAATATCTCAGCAGGATGATGGGCGTAATCATCAAGTACAGCAATCGATCTGCACTCCCCTTTTAATTCCGCACGCCGGTTAACTCCTGAAAACGTTGCAAAGGCTTTGCGAATACGCTCTTGGGGAATATTGATTTTAATCCCTAAGCCAAAAACAGCGGCGGCATTGAGAACGTTATGCGCCCCAATCAGCGGAATTTCAATTTCAGGATATTCCATTCCTTCGAAACATAGATCAAAAGTATTTTTCCAACCGTTTTGATAAAAATTTTCCACGTGTAAATCATTATTATCATCAAAGCCGTAACTGTATCCCTTTAATTTAAGCGAGCCCAATATCTCATCATCTCCACACCAAAATAAATGCTGTGTCGATTTCACACGCCCAGCAAATTGTGCAAACCCGGCGATTAAATGTTCGAGATCTTTCCAGTAAGCTAAATGATCATTATCGATATTTGTGATGATCGCGCCAAAAGGTTCATAATTTAAAAAAGAGCCATCACTTTCATCCGCCTCGGCCACAAAATACGGACCTGTACCATATCCGCCATTAGCCTTTAAACTGTGAATCATTCCCCCCACAGCATAAGCAGGATTATAGCCGGCTTCCACAAGAAGATGGGCAAGCAGCGATGAGGTCGTCGTTTTGCCATGTGTGCCTGTGACGAGCAAGGGAGAATATTCTTTCATCAATTGTTGTAATAATTCTGAGCGATGCAAAAACGCCAATTTATGCAGACGAGCAGACGCTACTTCCGGATTTTCTTCTTTGATGTCAGAACTGTAGACGACAATCGAGCTGGGTTGCACATTTTGAGGAGTATGTCCAAAAAAAATTTCGGCCCCTTCTTGTTGTAATTGTTCTGTGAGCAAAGAAGGGGCGACATCGCTGCCGCTCACCTTTATTCCACGTTGCAACAAAATTCGAGCAAGCGCGCTCATCCCTATCCCGCCAATGCCGATAAAGTGATATTGTCCGTCGATGTTATTTTTCATAAATGGGCCATTACTAAGCTAACGAAATCAGCTTTTTTCTGCTTGGTTTTAAACTGCTGTATCGCTTGTTTCATTTGCTTTCGATCTAAACTTTTCACTGTATCGACGATGTGCTGAGCCGAAAGGGATTCTTCAGATAAATTCATTGCACCGCCAATGTTTTCAAGAAATAAAGCGTTTTTGCGTTGGTGTTGATCAGCTGCAAAGGGATAAGGGATCAATATCGACGGAACTTCATTGTACAATAGTTCCGAGACTGTCATCGCGCCTGAACGACAAATGGCTAAATCGGCGGCACGATAAGCAAACTCCATGCGTGGTTCAAAATCCTTGACGTAACAAGAGATGTTTAAGTTTTGACACAGAGTTGTTATTTTCTGCGTCATCTCAGGGTCACCGGTGAAGTGGATCAGTTGAAAAGAAATCTGTTTCGCTTGAAGCAGCGGAATCATCTCTAAAACATGCTTGTTGATCGCTTTAGCTCCTTGAGAGCCTCCGAAAATCAGCAATGTAAGAGGATCTTCTTTGAGCGCAAATTGCCGTCTGGCATCTTGCGTGGAAAGTGTTGATGCTTGCGGCTTTTTTGGAATTTCTACTTCGACGGTATTCCCTTGCAAATAGTGTTTAGCTTCCGCAAAAAAAATCCCGGTCAGCTTTGCTCTTCGAGAAAACAGACGGACGACCTTTCCTGGAATGGCATTGGATTCAAAGAGCACAATGGGAATCCGTTTGAGAACGGCCGCACAAAGCACGGGAAACACATGAAAACTGCCGAATCCGACGACGAGATCAGGCTTTTCTTGCTGCAGCAATTTTAGACTTTCGTACACACCTTTAACGAGTTGTCCAAAAGTTTGAAAAATCCGTTTTATTCCCCCGCGAAAAGGGGTAGCACTTGTTATTTCTCGAAACGGAAATCTCCCTCTATCAAAACAGACGCTTTTGCTTAAGGTTGCTGCTGCGAACAAAATGTCGATTTCATGTTCGCGAAGCTTGTCTGCAAGTGCTTGAGCAGGAAAGAGATGCCCACCGGTACCGCCGGCTGCCATGATCACTTTTTTACCCTTCTTTGACTGAGACATGCTGTTTCTCCTTGGCAATGTTGAGGATAACGCACAGCGCCAGCATGTTGGCAAGTAAAGAAGATCCCCCTTGGCTAAAAAACGGCAGATTGGTCCCCTTACTCGGGAGCAGACCTGAGACGACTCCCAAATTTAAAAACGCTTGGAAACAAATCAAAAAGGTAAAGATCGCTGCTGCATAAAAACCTTCGCTATCTTTGGCCCTCTGAGCAATTGAAAACCCGCAAAAGGCGACGCTCATATACAAGACGATTAAACCCGTCATGCCGATGAACCCGGCCTCCTCAGCAAAAATCGCGGCGATGTAATCGCTGCGCGCTTCCGGCAGATATTCTAATTTTTGCAAACTCTCGCCAAGTCCTTTGCCTAGAAGTTGACCTGAACCCGCAGCAATCTTAGCTTGATAGGGTTGGTGCCCTTTTCCTCTCAAATCGTACTCGGGATTTAAATATACTTTGATCCGATCCGACACATGCGGCATTTGCGAGGCCACAAGTATCCCAAGTGAGCACAGAATACACAGAGGAAGTGCCCAATACACCCATTTTAAACGAGAGAGGATAAATAAAATCACAAGCGCTGCAAAAATGATCGCAACGGTTCCATTGTCCGGTTCAATTAAAATCAAAGCAAGAGGCACAGAAAGTTTAGCTAACAGAATCAAAAAGGCACGTAAATCGAGTAATTGTTTTCGCGTGGATATCACCTGAATGTAATACAGCGGAATGATAAATTTCACGAATTCTGAGGGTTGCAGCGAATTGCCAAACAGATTGATCCAACGATGGGCGCCATTGATATGGGACCCAATGCCCGGTAAAAACACCACAATCAACAAAACAGTTAGCGCGATAAGTAACGGACCACTCAATTTGATCAAGTTTTGATACCCGATGAACCAGATGCCGACAGCTCCAATCCCTCCTACAATAGCATAAAGCAATTGTTTGATTAGAGCATGATGTGTGTTGCGATCTAAAAAGCGGTGAAGTACTTCAGCTGAAGTGGTATCGAAAATCATGACTAGGCCCATCGAAAAGAGCAGCGCAATCGAAATCAATAGGCCTAGTGCATAATGGTTCATAAATTACTTAATTCGAAGCTGATCGCCCGGTTTTAAACGACGCGCTTGTTCTTCGTTCATATTGTTCAATTTAAGCAGATCGTCTACTTTGAGTTGATTTTTCACAGCAATTGTCCAAGGACTGTCCCCTTTTTTGACAGTGTAATATTTAGCACTGTTATCAACTTCTTTTGCTACAGGAGCTGCTGTGTAAGCGACAGGGTTGACTTCAGCTTTTTTAAATGAGCGATTGGGAATTTTTAAGACTTGACCGATGCGTAAGTTAGTACTAGTTAATTTATTGACCTTCATGATTTCTGCAACGGTCGAGTGATGATGGCGAGCAATTTTTTCCAGTACATCCCCTTTCTTAACTTTAACCTCGATGAATTCAAACACGGATTTATTAGGTTGTGCGATAGGGGCCATGAGCGTTTGCACGACGGGCGTTTGCCCAGAGCTAGTGACAGAAGGTTCGATTGGCGCGATTGGATTTAAATCGTCGGCAAAATGAGAAGGTGCTGGGGGTGCAGACATAGGCGATGTTGTAGGCGGCGTAGTGGGAGAAGTGGCGACTAAAGAATGTTGAGAAAATTGATTGAGCGCTTGATCGACCTCATCTCCTGCCACAGCAGGCATTTCTTTTTTAAACATAGGGGGGGGCATTTCTTGAACGACGGGCGGCGCTATCGATGTAGCGAGCACATCTTCATGCGCAGGACCCGATTTCAAAGCGCTGGCAAACAGCACGATGAGTAATCCTGCATTGATCAACACGGCAATAATGATAGTATCTTTTCGGCTCATGATCTTCTCCTTCCTTCTATAAGCTGTACTTGGCGCTGAAACTCTTCTCCGCGGTGCGCATAATCGCGAAACATATCGTAACTCGAGCATCCTGGCGAGAGAAGGACATAATCTCCTCTCACAGCTAGGTCAGCTGCAATTTCAACCGCCGAGGCTAAAGAGTCAGCGCATTTAATGTTAAAATAAGGATGCAATTCACTGTAAATTTTCGGTGCAGCAGCACCAATTGCGATGATCTGCTTAACGCAGGAGGAAAAAGGTTCTTTCCACGCTAGATAAGATGCCCCTTTATCCACACCACCTACAATCAAAATCACTGGACCTTTCATCGCTTTTACTGCTTGTACCACAGCGTCGATATTCGTTCCTTTGCTATCGTCATAAAAATGCACGCCGTTCATTTCACGAACGAATTCGATGCGATGCGGCGGCTTGCGAAAGGTACTCAGCGCTAAACAAAATTGGTCATTTGAAATCGCAAACGGCCTACAAAGAGCCCAAGCCGCCAGCGCATTTTCATAGTCATGTTTGCTCATCTCTCTATATGACTTGGGCATTATGAATTCAAACTTTTCCCGGTAGTACACATTCATCTGATCGAGATAAAGATCCGCTTTTTGATCGACAGCAAAAACTTGAAAAGATTTTTGAATTAAATGCGGAAACGCCTCGTGTGTTTGCTTTTGAATGAACAGGGGCGCATCTGCTTTAAGCACGTTTTGCAATCTAAACTTAGCCTGAGCATAATCTTTCATCCCTGCATAGCGATCGAGATGATCAGGGGTGACATTCAACAATACGCCGGCTTCGAATATCGGTGTGCGCATCGTCTCAAGCTGAAATGAGCTGAGTTCTACCACAAACGCTGCACTATCGCTCGGTTCAAGAAGTTCAGCACAAAGGGGCGTACCGACATTTCCCAGCGCTTTAGCTTTAATTCCTGTTGCATTTAAAATATGTTCTACTAGAAGTGTGACAGTTGTCTTGCCGTTTGTCCCCGTGATAGCGACGAGAGGTTTATTAAAATACGGCAAAGCCATTTCCGTTTCGCAAGTGATTTCAATCCCCTGTTTTTTTGCAGTGCGATAAAATTGATGTTCAGGAGAAATTCCAGGAGACACTACAAGTCTGACAATCTCTTTCCAATCTATTATCTCACTGTCATGTTGACAATGCCAGCCTTGCGTTTGAAGATGTTGGATAAGATCTCTATTGCTATCGACACCGATGACAGATTGATTTTGTTTGAGCAGAAACTCCATGGCGGCCTTTCCACTGACTCCCAAACCTAAAACAAGTGTTGTTTTTTTCATACTATTGAAACTTAAGCGAAGCGATCCCAATCAGCGCCAGGATTAAACTGATAATCCAAAAACGGAGAACAACTTTCGTTTCTGGCCATCCTTTATACTCGAAATGATGGTGTAAAGGCGAACATAAAAAGATCCGTTTTTTGTTGCGTAACTTATAACTTGCCACCTGTAGAATCACTGAAAGCGTTTCTGCCACAAAAATTCCTCCGACAATCGCAAACAAAACTTCTCTTCTGAGTAGCACAGCAGACACTCCCACAATTCCACCTAATGCAAGTGATCCTGTGTCTCCCATAAACACTTGCGCCGGGTGGCCATTATACCACAAAAATCCTAAACACGCACCGATTAAAGCAAATAAATATATACCGATCTCACCACTCTCTTCGATATATAAAATGTTGAGATAACGCGACATTTCTATGTTATTGGATAAAAACGCGATCAATGCGAGCACTCCTGCCACCATGATGAGACATCCTGAAGCGAGTCCATCGAGCCCATCGGTTAAATTGACCGCATTGGAAGAACCTGTGACCACCAAGATCGTAAACACAATGCCAAAGATTATCCCGGCTCCCGTTAAAATCACTACCGGATCTTTGAAGAAGGGTAAGAAATAACGGCTCATATATCCTTGTGTCGACAACGTTTTACCGGTAAGCTCTAATTTTCCTTCCTCTTTTTTAACGACGGTAATCTGTTCTTTGGCTACTGGAGGTTTAAACCAATCTCCTACTTGGATACTCTTTGTGGCTGCTGGCCAAAATAAATAAAGCGCGACAAGCAGTGCGAGTAAATTTTGTAAAATAAATTTATTACGCGCGCTAAGACCTTTAGAATTTTTATATTTGAGCTTTAAATAATCATCTAAGCCGCCGAGAATACCTAACCATAGTGTTGTCACTAACAAAATTAAGGTAAAACTGCTCTTCCAATCCATCCATAAAATGAGTGAGAGGAGCATCGATGATAAGATGAGAATCCCACCCATCGTTGGAGTATCTTTTTTCTTTTTATGCAGTTCAGCCAGCGGCGGACAATCTTCGACGCGGATCGATTGACCGGTTTTGAGTTCATAGAGTTTTCGGATAAACCGAGGTCCGACAAAAATTGTAAAGAGTAGAGAAGTTAAAGCAGCGAGCATCATCCGCGTCGAAGAATACTCAAACGCAGAAGGAATTTTCATTCCCATGGATCTGGTTAAAAAATGATACAGCAGCAAAATCACGTGTAATCTGGTGGAGTTAGGGTGACGACTTAGCGCAATATTACTGAGAAGCTAAAAATTGCAAAACTAAAAAACATACTTTCATCTAAGTGTCTAAATATAAACCACTGAGAGAAAATTCTCGTGCCCGTGCCCGCGTGCGTGCCCGTGCCCGATTCTTTCTCTGTGTGTTTTTTCCGTGGTTTATTTTTACTCAAGGACTTGCCAGAGCCGTTTGGAGTTGGCTCCCTTCAATAAGACGATATCGCCTTCTTTGGCGAGTTCATATACGCGCTGTTTGATTGAATCGAGATCGAAAAATTGCTCGACGGGTCTATTTTCCCGCTGAAATAATTCCACCATCGTCGCACATTCCTCACCCAAACACAGCAAATGATCGATATGCGATAAAGCGATCTGTGCTACCTCACGATGACTCTGTTCAGTAAAAGGGCCGAGTTCTTTCATGGCACCAAGAACGGCGATCCGTTTTTTACCAGGACAGGGTGCAGGTAAATTCATCAATGCTGCGCGCATGGAAGTGACATTGGCATTATAAGAGTCATTGATAAAGACAATGCCGTTTTTTTCAATGGTTTCAAAACGCCTCATATAGGTCTTGAGTTTTTGCGCTTGAGGGATGATCTCCGACCACTCCATCCCCATCATGCGTGCAATAGCTGCCGCGCCGATAAAATTTTCACAAAGGTGGCTAGCGTAAAATGGCAGAGAAAAATCTGCAGTTCGTTCTCCTTTCTCGAGCACGTAGAAGTGAGCTCCTTCGCGACACAAGACAAATTCTGAATCGGTCTTTTCTCCTTCAACAGCATAAACGATCTTTGGACATGTTTTATTTTGGGCTGCAGCGAACTGAGTGACTTGCTGATTGAGAATACCCAGACGTAAAGAAGGATGAGTCAAAATTTCCGTTTTAGCTGCGGCGATTCCCTCAATTCCATCGGGAAAAAAGGCCGCATGTGCGAGAGCAATTTTAGTGATGATGGCAATTTCCGGTGGCGCGATGGCAATTAATTTTTCAATCTCGTGGGGAAGGCTCATTCCCATTTCCATCACAAATACTTCTTCATCCCCTTCCGAATTCAAAATGCTTAAAGGAACGCCGACTTGAGAATTAGCATTTCCCGGCGTTTTTCCCACGCGAAATTTTCCTTGCAATAACGTCGCGATGAATTCTTTGGTCGTGGTTTTCCCCACGGATCCGGTCACTCCGATCACTCGAACCTTGCGCATCTCGTGGACAATTTGTGCTAACTTGTGAAGTGCCTCAATGACGTCATCTACACAAAACAATGTCAATCCGTAGGCATCTCCTTGAAAATCTTTTGTGACGACGGCGCCTATAGCTCCTTTTGCCGCAACCTCTTCTAAGTAGGAGTGACCATCAACTTTATCCCCTTTTACAGCAAAAAATAAATCGCCGGCGACAACTCCGCGGCTATCTTGCTTAAATCCCGTTATCATTCCTGAAAATGCACCTTCACAACCAAGCCATTTTGCTATTTGTGCAAATTCAAACTGCACCATCGTCGTCTCCAAATCTCAAAAGGGGATGTAATACTCTATCCAAATCAATCTTGATTTGCAATGTCTGTGTAGTCCATCCCAAGTTTAAACTCAAATATTCTTTGCCCAGCATTCTGAAAACGACCACAGAGATAAAAAACCACAGAGGGGAAAAATTTTCTCTATGGTTTCTTATCTCTGTGGTAAAATTTTTCTTTAAATTATCGTTTACAATTGACCACATATGGGGTGATTGGGCATAATTTTTCACACGATTGTGGTGGCATCGCCAAGTGGTAAGGCAGAAGCCTGCAAAGCTTCCATTCCCCAGTTCAAATCTGGGTGCCACCTCCAACTTAAGAATAATCTTGTGCTGTATCTCATTTCTACCCCGATAGGCAATCTCGGCGATTTTTCTTTTCGCGCCGTTGAAACGCTGAAAACATGTGATTATGTTCTGTGTGAAGACACACGCCATAGCCGCTTTCTATTAGAGCATTATGGAATTCCAACGCCGCTGAAAGCCTTTCATAAATTCAATGAAACAGAGACCCTTGAGCCGATTTTACGCGATCTCGAAGCGAAGAAAACAATCGCGCTCATTTCAGACGCCGGCACACCTTTGATCTCCGATCCGG
Source organism: uncultured Verrucomicrobiae bacterium (assembly GCA_963839895.1). Lineage (GTDB taxonomy): Bacteria > Chlamydiota > Chlamydiia > Chlamydiales > Rhabdochlamydiaceae > CAJCIW01. Next base: position 62,150 of record CAWIWQ010000001.1, on the reverse strand, counting down.
GTCAAGAATTAGTTTTAAGCTGCAGAAGCCGAGGGATTTCAGTGTCGGCCATCCCGGGCGCCTGTGCTTTAATCGACGCTTTAATTCTCTCCGGCTTGCCTACGAGCCCTTTTCAATTCATCGGTTTCTTGCCCAAAAAAGAAAAAGAACTGCTTCATACTCTGACTGTGTCCTTAAATTACCCCGGGACGACAATCGCTTATGAATCCCCTCATCGCATCATAGAGACATTAAAAGTTTTACAGCGGATCGATCCTCTAAGAAAACTCTCTGTCGCTAGAGAGCTGACTAAAATGTATGAAGAGTGCCAGCTCGGCATTGCAAGTGAACTGGTAACATTTTTTGAAAAACATCCCCCGCGCGGAGAAATTGTTTTACTCTGGGAACCGCCTATGGAGAAATCGTTATATGAAGATCTTTCTTTAACTGAGCTCGTGGAAAAACTGCAACACGACCTTCAATTGACTAAGATGGAGGCGATTAAATTAGCCGCCCAGATGCGCCATCTTTCAAAACGGGAAGTGTATAAGCTCTTTACTCATGATTAGTGATCTTTTATACTCCCTTTCCTCAGGAGTAGAATTCAATGGATCATTTGGAACAGGAAGTCCGTCGTACGATTCTTCTAGCTTTAGATGAGGATCGTGCAAGTAAAGACATCACTTCTCAGGCTTGCATAGACCCAGATCAAATTGTTCGTGCTGACTTTGTATTAAAACAGAATGCAAAAATTGCAGGGCTTCGATTGTTGCCTTGGCTGTGGGAATCGATCGATCCTAAAGTAATCTGTCAGATCCAGGCTACTGATGGTGAAGGCTGCGCAACAGGAACAACTGTAGCATCCATTGAAGGTCCTGCGAATTCGATCCTCTCAGGTGAACGCTCTGTGTTGAATCTACTACAACATGTCAGCGGGATTGCCACTACGACAGCGCGTTTTGTTGAAGCAGTAAAAGATTTTCCATGCGATATTTTAGACACACGTAAAACCCTGCCCGGTTTGCGAGCGATTCAAAAATATGCCGTTGCACTTGGGGGCGGAAAAAATCACCGCTTTCACCTTGAGCAACAAGTATTGATTAAAAATAATCATTTAAAATTATCAGGGTTGCGCGAAGCGATTTTACGTGCACATGGAGTAGGAAAAATCGAAATCGAAGTAGAGAGTTTAAGCGCATTAGAAGAAGCTTTGGCGAAAGGTGTACAAGTGATTTTACTCGATAATATGCATCCCGCGGTTGTCGCAGAAGCTGTGAAAATTACCCAGGGCCGAGCTTATCTCGAAGCCTCGGGTGGAATCCAACTAACCAATGTACGCGACTATGCAGCGACCGGCGTCAATGGTATTTCTATCGGGGCGCTAACTCACTCTGTCACTGCCGTTGATATAAGTATGAGGATACATCGATGACGCTGGATCTTGTGATCGACATCGGCCATGCGCGAATTAAAGGGGCCTTATTCGATGGTAAAACGCTCATCGATGCATTTTGGCTTGCATCACCTCCGACGCCCAAAGAAAAATTAACGCAATTTCTCCAAGGAAGGACGATCCGAAATGTGTTTGTTTCTTCGATCAACCCCCAAATGGAAGAAGAATTAAAACACACATTACAGCAGGCCCATATCAACTATTATTTCCTCGATTATAAAGTGCTTAAAATGGGTTTTGAAGTCGACGAACCTCATCAGCTAGGAGCTGATCGCATTGCCAATGCCTACGGCGCGTTGGTCCGTTTTCCGCTTAATGATTGCATTGTCGTCGATATCGGCAGTGCGATTACCGTGGATTTTGTCGCCAAAGAAGGGCGTTATTTAGGGGGAATGATTTATCCCGGTGCACCTTTATGTGCCCAAGCTTTGCACACTTATCATCTCCCATTAATTAAACTGCAAAAACCCTCTTCTGCACTCGCTAAAACAACCGAAACCCATCTGCAAAGCGGCATTTATTACGGACAGCTCGGAGCGATCGAACGGATGATCGCTGAGCTCAGCTTAAGCGCAATTTCTCCCAGTTCTGTTAAAATTCTCGCGACAGGCAGCAGTGCTGCTGCATATGAGGAGGATTTAGCTGAACTTGTCGATTTAATCGATCCCCATCTTACGTTGGTGGGACTCCATGAAATTTTATCTGAAACACTTTCAAAGAAAAAGGAATGAAAATTTATGTCTACAGCTAAGGAACTCATTTTTGAAGAAGAAGCGCGCAATAAGCTGCGCGAAGGTATCGACAAACTCGCCGATGTCGTCGGTGTGACACTCGGACCTAAAGGGCGCAATGTCGGTTTGCAAGCCTCTTGGGGCGCACCCACTATCACAAACGATGGCAACAGTATTGTCAAAGACATCGAGCTCAAAGATCAATATGCCAACATGGGAATTTCGCTCGGCAAAGAAGTGGCCAGCAAAATGAAAGAAAAATGTGGCGATGGAACGACATCGAGCATTTTGCTTCTGCGCGCACTCGTACAAAACGGCGTAAAAAATATTGCCTCCGGCTCTTCGCCCATCCATCTCAAGCGTGGCATGGATAAAGCTGTCGAAGCGATCGTACAAGAACTAGAAAAAGCCGCGATTCCGATTAAAAATGAAAAAGAGACAAAAAACATTGCGATGGCCTCATCTTCTGGCAGTGAAGAGATCGGCACATTAATTGCCGATGCCTTCCAAAAAGTTGGTAAACAAGGCGTCATTACCATCGAACAAGGCAAAAGCACGGATACCACGATCGAGATGGTGGAAGGGATGCAATTTGAGCGCGGCTACTTAAGCGCCTATTTTTGTACCAATGCTGAAACTCTCAGCGTAGAGATGAGCCAAGCCAAAATTCTCATTACGGATAAAAAAATTTCCTCCGTTCAAGAAATTCTGCCGGTCTTGCAAGCAATAGCCACGACCGCCACACAACTTCTGATCATTGCAGAAGATCTAGAAGGCGATGCACTTTCCACACTCGTCGTCAATAAATTGCGCGGCACCCTCAAAGTTTGCGCTGTCAAAGCACCAGGTTTTGGCGACCGTCGCAAAGCCCTGCTTGAAGATATCGCTGTCCTCACCGGAGCAACTGTCATCTCCGAAGAGACAGGCACAGCGCTCAAAGATGCTACTGAGATAATGCTTGGTTCTGCGGAAAAAATCCTGATCAACAAAGAAAAAACCACCATCGTCGGCGGCCGCGGTAATCCCAAAGATATTCAAGCGCGGATTAAACAACTCGAAGCTGAAGCTGTTGAAACAACCAATTCTTATGACAAAGAAAAGCTCGATGAGCGCAAAGCCAAACTCAGTGGTGGTGTAGCCGTCATCCGCGTTGGCGCAGCAACAGAGCCCGAAATGAAACAGAAAAAACAGATGTTTGAAGATAGCCTCAATTCTACTCGCGCTGCCATCGAAGAAGGGATTGTGATCGGCGGCGGTTGTGCTCTTCTTCGCGCCAGCAAATCAGCCACCTTGAATCTCACTGGCGATGAAGCACTTGGTGCACAAATCGTATTCAAAGCTTGCGAAGCTCCGTTCCGTCAAATTGTTTCCAATACCGGTTTCGATAGCTCAGTGTATTTAGACCAAGTCCTCACTGCCGCCGCTCATTTCGGCTTCAACGCCATGAGCGAAACTGTCGAAGACTTGCTCAAAGCCGGCGTCGTCGACCCTGCTAAAGTGGTCAAAAATGCATTGCGTTACGCAGTATCCACAGCTGGCGTCGTTCTGCTTTCAGAAGCCCTCATTGGCAATGCTCCTGAAGAAGAAGACGAAAGTAAATAACCTTAGAAAATTTAGGATCCCTCACGCGAGGGATCCTAAGAAACGAAAACATTTAACGCAAAGACGCAAAGATTTTCTCTGCGTCTTGGCGACTTGGCGTCTTTGCGTTGACAGGCGTTAAAATGTGATAGGAAAAGCCTTTAATTTGTCTTCAAACGTTGGATAAGGACGTCCACCACAACGTGGTGACCAAGAGCGATTGTCTTGATTTTCCCAAATGACTTTACCTGTTGAATCGATTTTAACAAATTTAAACTGCGCGCCATAAGGAATTATTCCCACCCATTTATTGTTTTGCCAAGTCAATTTAAAAGGATATTTCCAATCATTGATATCAGAGTAGAACGCTAAGGTATTCTCAAACCCCACATCTTTTTCAATCTTCACAGCAAATGAACAATTTGATGTTTCACCCTTAATTTGAAATGAAAAACCTTGAATGTCTTCTAAAACAGAAAATCCTTCTGAAGCGTGTGCGCATGCCTGGTAATATAATTTATCACCTAAATCCTGACTAGAAACAATATTTGAATCTGAAGCCTTTTGTTTAAGTTCTCCTATAAATTCATAATGTTCGGTTACATCTGCTGGAGCTTGGGAAAAAAGTCGAGTCGGACCAAAAGCTTGTTCGGCAGTAATATGAGCATTAGGCTCTTTTTTAAATGTGCATTCAAATTGTCTTCTTTTGTCCCATTCTATATGACATAAAAAACTGACATAAATTTTATGTAATTGATAGAGATCTTTCACATATTTGCTGATTAAAGTTTTTTTGTTTGATTGTCCTGCTGGAACCTCTTCATTGAAGGTTGATTTTAAAGCATTCTTCCACAGCATATCAGTATTAGCCACACCGTTCCACCATTTGCAGACGCATTGAACGCGACCCAAGTCTTTAGGATCTTTAAACTTACTGAATATATTTAAAAGCACATCATTTGGAATTACATTGTTATGTGATTGTATAGCTGACATAAAACTCCTATGATTTATTCTGGAAAAATAATCGGATATTTTTCTAAATGGTTTTGCAAAGACCATTGAGGCTCGGACACTTCTCCTAGAGTGATATATCGGTTTTGATCTTTATCTAAATAAGTTTCGTAGCTTATTTTTCCTTGTTTATCGATTTTAACAAATTTAAATTCAGAAAAAGGAATCCAGCCAACCCATTTTATTGTGCTATCTTTGTCTTCTATACGAGTTAAAGTGAAAGGCTGTTTCCAATGATTAATCGCGGAATAAACTGCTAGAGTATTTCCTTCATCTACACGAGTACCGTTAATTTCAGCCTTAAAGTACAAGCGATCGGTAGCTTTATTAAAATTGTTTTTCGCTACTATAACACTTTCAATTGGTATTCCACCGATTGTATCCGAACTGTTCCATGTAAATGTTGTTCTATAATTTGACCGCATCCAGGGAAAATCATCGCCTGGATAAGGTTCCCCTGTAAATCGATAATATTCCATCTCATCTGCAGGGCCTTTAAAACCATCAGATGTTCCCCGATTGGGGCCGAAACTCTGCTCAACTGCTAAAGACCAGGTCGGTTCATTCAGAAAATTGCATTCAAGACATCGTTTCTTATCCCATTTTAGCGTACAGAAAAAACTGGTAACGATGTTTTGCAGTTCATTTAAATCTTTCACTGGCAATCCGAATTTTTTAATAAATGATTTTTTTGCAGAGATATCTTGAGGCGGCGTTTGTTTAAACACACGCTGATATAATGCCTTCCAAAGAACGTCATCGTTGCTTACTTTTTGCCATTTCTTACACACGCGCTCGTCACGTCCCAAATCTTCAGGTTCCTGATATGAGAATATCGTTAAAAGAACATCATTTGGCAATGGATTAATTGAAGCTATTGTCGACATAAATATCTCCTTTAAAATTCTGCGGACAATTAGAATAGAATCAAATTGATCAAAAGTCAAGAATTCATGCAAACACTAGCGATACTTCCCGCGCTTGGTATTGGCGATGCATTACTAATGATGATCGCCTCCCATCAATTGCACAAAAAAGGGTATCGCGTGACCACATTTCACGATGCTCTTCCTGAATTGCAAGGGTGGTTTCCAGGACACGATCTGAAAAAAAAATTCGATGCGCAACTGGATTCTTTTGATCGCATCCTTGTGGAAAATGACAATTCACCACGTATGAAATGGTTAATTGAAACCTATCGCACCAAATTGTCGATTTTTTATCCAACGTATTCTTCAAAAAAACACGCGCCACTGACCACGCAAGATCGAGTATTTGATGACAATTTACCTATGGCTGAAAATATTGCGCGTGCAACAGCCTCTCTTTTCGATCTTCCCTTCTCTAAAGACAATGGACTTATTTCACCTGTCACTGTTGTGCGCAACCAAAAGCAAGTGATTGTGCATCCCACCAGTCGTGAAGAGTTTAAAAATTGGAGAGCTGAGGGATTTCTGAAAGTTGCTAAAGCCTTAAAACTGGATGGCTTTTCTCCGCTATTTTGCGTGGGTCCACACGAGCGAGCGGCATGGCGATGGATCGAAGCTGAAGGTTTTAGTTTAGTGGATTGCACTACCTTGGCAGATCTTGCAGCGCTTATTTATGCATCGGGCTTTGTAATTGGCAATGATTCTCTGATGGGACATTTAGCTTCAAATTTGGGGATTCCTACGGTAATCATTGCCAATGATGAAAAACGGATGCGCCTTTGGCGACCGGGATGGCATCCGGGTGCTCTGGTTGTACCACCAACTTACTTGCCGAATTGGAAATTTTTTCGACAACGCTGGCAACAGTTCATTTCTCCGGGAAAAGTTCTATGCAGTTTTAAGCAGCTCGCGCGCGCGTTTTAAAGCGGCATCGATATGCGGAAAAATATTTTCTTTTCCAACTTTTTTATCGATGCCAAATTTCTTTAAAGAGGATGCGAGATCTGCTTTGATACCTGATAAAATAAGTTTTGTTTCCGTCCGCTGACATTTATCATAAAAATCCTCTAAGGCGTGAAGTCCTGTGGCATCAATCGCGGACACTTTCCGCATGCGTAAAATGAAAACTTTGGGTGGGCGTTCCAAGTTAGAGAGGACTGTTTGCAAACTATCAGCGATGCCAAAGAAAAAAGGTCCATTAATTTCGTAAACCTCCACATGTTTTGGCACTTGTTTTTTAAAGATGGCATCAGGATCTTTTTCCTCTATCAATTCCAGATCTTTTTCTTCAATGATTTGACTCAAACTCACCGTATTTCCCAAGTCGCTTGTGCGCTTCATGAATAAGAAAGCAGCAAGGATCATCCCAACCTCGACTGCGACAGTTAAATCGACAAGGACAGTGAGTAAAAAAGCACTTAAAAGTACGGCGACATCTCCCAGAGGTGCTTTGAGCAAATGACGAAATTGTTCAAGCTCGCTCATATTCCACGCCACCATCACTAGAACCGCAGAAAGGGCCGCCATGGGAATTAAACTGACAATGGGAGCAAAAGCCAAAATGATTAAAAATAACACAACTGCATGGATCATACCAGCGACGGGTGTTCTAGCGCCTGTTTTCACATTGGTTGCAGTGCGGGCGATTGCCCCTGTCGCCGGGATTCCTCCAAAGACGCACGATCCTAGGTTAGCAATTCCTTGCGCGAGCAGTTCACAATTTGACTTATGCCGCCCTCCTAACATCCCGTCGGCAACCACAGCAGAAAGTAGCGATTCAATTCCGGCCAGCAGGGCAATTGTGATTGCATCGGGTATTAAACGGTGCCAGTCGGCAAAAGTAGCAGGAAGCGCAGGAAATGACGGCAAAGGTAGGGTGCTTGGGATTTCTCCATAACGACTAGCAATGGTTTCGACGGGTAGAGAAAATCCCCAGCACACTACAGTGGCTATGACAATAGCTGCAACTCCCCAAGGGATATAAGGAACGAATCGTCGGATACAGATGATGAGACCTAATGTTCCTGCAGCGATGCCGAATGTCAGAGGTTCCCAAGTCGGAAACGCCATCAGAAATGCTCCCCATTTTGGAATGAAATCTGCCGGGACTGTTTGCATTTTGAGTCCGAAAAAATCTTTAATTTGAGACGAAAAGATAATCACGGCGATGCCGGTCGTAAATCCGGTCACAAGTGGATAGGGAATGTATTTGATCCATGTTCCTAAACGGCAAAGGGCCATAATAATTAATAATACAGCTGCGATAAGAGTGGCAGCAATCAGCCCGCCGTAACCTTCGCGTTGGATGATTTCATAGACAATGACGACAAAAGCTCCTGTCGGACCGCCGATTTGAACACGGCTGCCGCCAAGCAGTGAAATCAAAAAACCAGCGATGATCGCAGTGACAAGTCCCTTATCAGGCGTGACACCTGAGGCGATCGCAAAAGCCATCGCTAGCGGCAAAGCGACAATACCTACAGTGACGCCGGCTTGCAGATCTTTGCGAAACACAGATAAGTTATAGGTTTCTCTAAACAAACACTGAAAACTTTTGGGCACAAATTCATGCCAGCGTTTTTTTTTAGATTGCATCATAAAAGAAAAAACTCGTGGAAAAAGATTGCTTAAGCGTTATGCACTTGACTATACTCATTCCTGTATTTATTTAAGTTGAATTTTTTCTAAAATTATGGCTGCTATTTCACAAACACGTTTCTCAGTTGATGATAATTCTTCTGAAGGAATCATCCCCATTTCCCAAGCCCCGGAGGAAATTCAAGCGATCGCTCCGAAGATAAAAGCAATTGTGGAGAAAATGTCGCCGCAATTAAGTGAAATTGGTGTTGAATTGACAGTAATGACATTTATCTTAAAAAATAAAACATCTGAAGCGCCACCTACCGGTTCTGTCAAAGTATTTTATCGAGCTTTTAGCAAAGACGATTTATCAGGCGTTCATCTTATCTTCGACGTTAATCGGGACAAGGTTTGATATTTATTCTCTCGTCGCGCTAGAGTGCGAATAAACTGTGGGGTGCTATGAATCGATCGAAACGTCCGATGACCAATAAACTGCGCAAGAAAATGGAAAAAACCATCCGTAATGCGCAAGGCGCCTATCCCGTTCCGGAAACCTACGAATATAGCGACCGTTTGACCACACAAGAGATGCTTAAAAAATATCCCAAGAAAGTCGCAAAGAAACAGCAGGAATTGCTCGTAGCTGCTGAAAAAAGGATGGAGATAAAGGCTAAACGGCCCAAACATATTCCCTCCAAACGCACAACCCCCGGCGAGGTGATGGAAAGGGATGCCGCGCCCGCTAATGTTCACGTGGAAGGAAAACGCTGGATTAAAACTTTAACTAAACAGAATTTAGCTCAGCGTGCGATCCAGTCTCATAAAGGGGGGCGTAAAAAGTAAGGATTTTAATGATAAAAATGGGTATCATTAGCACTTGCTATGCATACATTATTTCGTTTTGCTCATATTTCTGATCTGCATTTTTCCAAGCTTACCTGGGACCCCACCCAGCTCTTTTCTAAACGTTGGCTCGGTAATTTAAATTTACTTTTAAAACGCAAGCATGCCTTTGCAACTGACCAGCTTACGAGATTATTTCCCCTATTTCATGAGCGCAATATCGACACCATACTTATCACAGGAGATTTAACCTCCACATCCCATCCTGCAGAATTTGAACTGGCACAACAATTCATCCGTAGTTTGCGCGAGGAAAAATTTAAAGTTTTTACTTTACCAGGCAATCACGATCAATACACAAGTGGTGCTTATAAAAAGCAGTTGTTTTATCAATTTTTTGAAGGGGCCTATGGGCATTCCTACAATCTTAAACAAGACGGCTTATCATCTGTATTTTTAGGACAAGATTGGTGGCTGGTCGGTTTAGATACAGCGATTGCCACTTCCCTGCTCTCCTCCAATGGGTATTTTTCTCCTGAGCTTCAAGCTAAACTCGAGCAACTGCTTGAAGAGATTCCCGCTGATCATAACGTGATTTTGCTCAACCATTTTCCGATTTTCTCCAATGAATCCGCCCGTAAAAGTTTACTTCGCAAAGAGGCGCTAAAAGCCGTGCTTGAGCGTTTCCCGAAGATTAAACTGTTCTTGCATGGACATACGCATCGCCAGACGATCGCCGACTTGCGTAGCAGCCACTTGCCTATCATGCTCGATAGCGGTTCTGCAGCACAAAAAGTGGGCGGAACTTGGAATTTTATTGAAATCTCAACGCACGGTTGCGATGTAGAAGTGTTTAAACATCACAATGATTGGCAATCAGTGCTTAAATCGAGCTTTAAATGGTAAGCGCATGTCTTATTCAAGTATGTCCTGCGAAGCGACTCTAAAATTTTTCAAAAATCAACATTTTCAAATAATGGGATGATCTCATGGATCCTTGGTACAAAGAGGGTTTAAAGTTTAAATGCACCGGATGTGGTCAATGCTGCACCGGCTCGCCTGGTTATGTTTGGGTCTCCCCCGCTGAAATTAAAGCGCTTGCTGAACGTTTAAACATCCCCGAACAAGAGTTCATAGAGCGTTATACCCATCGCGTGGGCAATCGAATCTCTTTACGCGAACACCCTAAAAGCTATGATTGTGTGTTTTTGAAAGGCAAACGTTGTACAGTGTATGAAGCACGCCCCAAACAATGCCGCACATTTCCGTGGTGGCCAGAAAACTTAAAATCTCCTGAGCATTGGAGCGAAACAGCCGCACGTTGTGAAGGGATTGATCACGCGGAAGCCCCTTTGATTTCCTTAGGCGAGATTAAAAAAAACCTGGTGGGATAATGACACCTGAAATTCAAAAACGAATCGCGTATTGGCTGTCTGGGCCATTCGACGAGGCCACAAAATCACAAGTTCGCTCTTTGGATGAACATACTCTTGTCGATGCATTTTTTACTGATTTGTCATTTGGCACAGGAGGCATGCGGGGGCTGATGGGTCCTGGCACTAATCGAATGAACATTTATACCATTCGTTTAGCGACGCAAGGTTTAGCCAATTATCTCCACAAACACAGCAAAAAACCCCTCTCTGTTGTCATCGGTTACGATTCGAGGCACCATTCCGCTGAATTTGCTCTTGAAGCTGCGCGCGTGCTCGCCGGCAACAAAATTCAGGTTTATTTGCTCGACGCATTGCGCCCTACCCCCTACATTTCGTTTGCCTGCCGATTTAAACATGCAAGCGCTGCGATCAATATCACTGCTTCGCATAATCCCAAAGAATACAATGGCTATAAAGTCTATTGGAGCGATGGAGCACAAGTCGTTGCGCCCCATGATGAAGGAATTGTCGAAGAAGCAGATGCGATTAAAGACCTGTCTTTTGTTCATGTTGCATCACCCACTGATCCTCTGATCGAACGGACAAAGACAGCTGTTCTCGACAACGATTATCTCAAGGCGATTGCACCTCTGCAGCATTTTCCCAAAGAATGCAAAGAACACGGTTCTTCGCTTAAAATTGTTTACACTCCGCTACACGGCACAGGAATTACGATCGTTCCTCATGCACTTAAAGATTGGGGATTCACCACAATCGAATTTGTCAACGAGCAAATTGTCCCAGATGGAGAATTTCCCACGGTAAAATTTCCTAATCCTGAGTATCCAGAAACACTCAAATTAGGGATTGAACATTTACGCCACACACATTCCGATTTATTACTCGCAACTGATCCCGATGCAGATCGGATTGGCGCAGTGATTTTACATCAAGGTCAAGTCACCGCTTTTAACGGCAATGAAATGGCCGCTATTTGCACAGATTATTTGTGCGAAATATTGCCAAAACTCAAAACAATGCCTGCCAAAGGGGCTTTCGTCACGACCATTGTCACGACCGAACTGATTAAAACGATCGCTAGCGCTCATCACATGACTTGTTTTGAAGTATTGACCGGCTTCAAATACATCGGTGAAAAAATTCATCAATGGGAAATGACACCGAATAGTTATCAATTTATCTTTGGCGCAGAAGAATCGTATGGTTATTTGCTCGGCACCCATTCACGCGATAAAGATGCGATCATTTCCTCTTGCCTCATCGCTGAAATTGCATTGTATGCCAAATTGCAAGGTCAAACACTCCTCGACCGGCTCCATCAGATTTACAAAAAATACGGCATCTTCCGTGAAAAGCAAATGTCGCTGAATTTTAATCCCGGTAAAGAAGGGATGGATCAAATGAAGTTACTCATGGACCGCTTGCGCGCTCATCCCCCAAAAACCATCGCCGGCCAGGCGGTCATTTCTCTCGAGGATTACGAGAAAGGAATTGGCGACTTGCCCCATTCCGATGTACTTCTATTCCGACTAGCAGATCATAGCCGTCTTGTGATTCGACCTTCAGGAACAGAGCCTAAAGTTAAAATTTACGGTTCGGTCTCCTCACAAAAATTCTCTTCAATCGAAAGTGGTATTCAGGAATGCGACCAGCGATTGGATCTGTTGCTCAATACCCTCAAACAATCTATTCAATGATCTCTGCAAAATGGGCACTTATCACGGGTGCTTCTTCAGGACTGGGAAAAGCGCTCTGCGAAGAATTAGCTCAGCAAAATATCCCGTTAATCCTTGTCGCAAGAGATCGATCTAAACTTGAGCAACTCTCTTTTTCTGTCCCTACGCATATTCACGCCGCCGATCTTTCTAAACCCAGCGACCGAGAGCAACTCATTCAGCTCATTCAACATAAGCAACCCGACCTGATCATCAATAACGCCGGATTTGGTCTGTATGGTCCTGCGCTCGCCCATCCCACCTCTGACATGCATGAAATGGTCGAAGTGAACATCCAAGCCTTGATGGAACTGACACTTGAAAGCGCTCGTGTACTCATCCATTCCAAAAAACCAGGCATCATCGTCAATATCTCTTCTGCTGCGGCTTTTTTTTCTTATCCGTCCTTTTGCGTCTATGCAGCGACAAAAGCTTTCGTTAACCGCTTCTCTGAAGGCTTAGATACAGAGTTAAAACCTTATGGAATCCGCGTACTTACCATTTGCCCAGGTCAAATCGATACCGACTTCCGCAAGCGCGCCTCAGGCCAACATCCTCAGCAAAAAAACACTTCTTCGATGTCCCCTAAAACTGCGGCTCAATTAATCCTCAAACAAATACAGTCTGGCAAAACTCTATCTATTATCGATTGGCGCACATGCTTGCTAGTCGCCCTTACACGTTTTATCCCCTCTTGCTTCTTACAGCCCTTCTTGCTCAGAAGCTTAAAGAAACGCCATAAATTTACTGACTTTTCAAACTGAATTTGTTATTCTTCAATACATGGAGTTTACTATGAAACCACTTCGAAAAATGCCCATCGATTTTTCAACTAGTTTTCTAAGCGCGTTTGACATTGGTGGTTCTTTGATTTTTGGTGTTCTACAAGAAGAGTCCCGATCTGAAAATGATATGAATAAACTCATGTCTGATCAAAACAATTTAGAAAATGATTATAAGACTGCTTGTGAGAAAATAAAAAACTCTAACGGAAATAGTTAATGCCTGATGTTGTGCTAGAAAAGATGAAAAATGCACTTCCTCTTTCTAGACCTGAATCTCCAAAAAATCAAGAATCAAATCAAATAATCGCCTCCTATTCTGGGCCTATTCCTCCGCCTCATTTTTTAATACAATATGAACAGATCGTTCCAGGAATCGCGAAGAGATTTCTCGAAGAACCTCATTTAGAAGCAGAACACCGTAGATCACTTCAAAAAACAATTGCTCAAGAACAAATCAAATTATACCGAACGTGATTCAAAAATCGGATTTGGGCTGACGCGAAAGTTCTCGCGGTTCGACGATCATAAGTCGCCCAATATTAGCAATATGGGGACGAACTTACGATCGTCGAACCCCGAGGCTTTGGCGCGGCCGAAATCCCAATTTTTGAATCACGTTCGGTATAACAAATCGCGGCCAGTACATGGCTTTCTTTCTAGCATTGATTTGTATCTGTGCAGCTTTCTTAGCTATTTTTCTAGGTCATAGCATTGGCGGATTAGGTGCTTTAGTTCTTTCTATCGGCGCTTTTGTTTCTGTCTTTATTTATTCTAAAACAAAACGACAATAGTTGTTTTTTAAATAAAAATTCTTTCTTTATCTGAACATAATGAATGAGCAAGGAAAGGCTAGGAATTCCTAGCCTTTAGCTCTAATCATGTAAAAAACGATGCATGACAAACGTATCCACTAAACCCAACTGTGAATGATTAAAGGCAAACGGCAATTTGCCAACGATCTTGAACCCAAGCTTTGTATAGAGTTTGAGAGCAGGTGCATTGGTGCTGACCACTAAATTGAACTGTAAGGAAGAAAACCCGCTGTCCTTTGCCACTTTAAGCGAATGTTCTCCTAACAAAAGCCCCAACCCTTTCCCTCGAAAATGGGAAGAAATCATATATTGGGCAGTTGCGACATGAGATCCACGATCCGGCCATTGAGCTTTAATAAAATAGGCTCCCGCAATCGCATCATCTATCAGTGCAAGATAACCTATATTACCCGGACTGAACCAGATGGCTTTAAATTTCTCTTCGGTTAGATTATCGGAATAAGGCCAGCATATTCCAGAAACGCTTATCTCTAAAAAGATTTTAAAAAGCTCTCCGAGAGCTTCTTCATTTAATGCTTTTATCAAAACAGATTCTTTTTCCATTGAATGGCTCTTAAGTTAAAAATTTATTAAAAAGATCAACTTTTTCAAGGTAAAAAATAACCCTGAAAAAGGGCGTACAGGACTGAAAGTAGATAGGAATAAACTTAAGGTGAGCCGATAGAATTCATAAAAAACGTAAATCCGTTTTTGAGATTGCTCCAATGTACAAAAAAGCTGAATTTCCGTCTATAAAACAGGGATCTGTGAGGAGGAACGGCTAATTTGGTGCAAAGAAAAGAATCGGGCACGGGCACGAGAATTTGAGAAAATCTTTTCCGAACTCTGCGTCCTCTGTGTTCTCAGTGGTTTTATTTTAACGTTCGGGGTATTTGATGCGCAGATGGCGTGTCACCATCAGCGCTTTGACGATGGCGCGTTTGACTTGACCGAGCTCTTCGAAAGTGAGCTGACATTCATCGAATTGGCCATCTTCTGCTTTTTCAGCGACGAGTTTATCGACCATATCGGCCATGGATTCTTCGGTGATCTCTTCCATACAGCGAGAGGCCGCTTCGATTGTATCGGCGATCATGATAATGGCCGACTCTTTAGAACGAGGTCGAGGTCCGGGATAGCGGAATTGCTTCTCATTAATTTTTGTCGCATCGCCACCCACCTGTTCAACTTGTTTACAGTAAAAGTAATAGACCATGGTCGTGCCATGATGCTCGCGAATGATATCGATGAAACTCTGCGGAAGATGATATTTGCGAGCTAGGGCTTCCCCTTCTGCTACATGAGCGATAATCACTTGTGTTGACTCAGCAGGAGTGAGTAGTTGATGGATATTAAATCCCCCGAGTTGATTTTCAGTAAAATAATGGGGATTAAATAATTTGCCGATGTCGTGATAGAGCGTGGAAACACGACAAAATAGCCCATTGGCGCCGATCGCACGTGCAGCGGTATCAGAGATATTACCCACTACAAGACAATGTTGGTAAGTGCCAGGAGCCTCCAAACTCAGGCGGCGCAACAGTTCATGATCTGGATCCATATATTCCATCAAAGTCATATCGGTCATCACATGGAACAGAGACTCAAGGATCGGTAGCAGACCCACAGCAATCACAGCAGTAGCTGTCATAAACAAGAGACTACTCGTCAGATCAGTCATGACATTTACATTCCAAAAGCTATTGTCGATCCAATTAAAAGCTAAGATTAAAGGGATCACGACTAGCCAAACTTTGCCGCAGACAGCAAAGACTTCTTTGCGTTTATGCAACTTGCGCGCGAATAAGATCGTCGAGACAGCTGCCAAAAAATTTATAAGTAAGAAAGGCACGACATCAACTGCCAGCGTGACACCAAAAATCACGAGCAGAAAAAAAGAAACGACAAGTGCAATTTCACCGCTGATTAAAATGCACATCAACAAAGTGGCTATGGGTAAGACAAGCGGAAAACGAATGATTTCGAAGAGATTTTTATTTTCATACAGCAATAAAAATTCTACACCTTTAGCGAGCAACAAACTCATCACGATGATCGTGACGAGTAGCACCATTTTTTGCAGAGACTTGAGTAGTTCACGATGAAAATAATGGAGGTAAAACAGCGAGGCGATCATTAAGCAAAAAGCCAGAACCGCGCTACCGAGTAGTGTCAATGGCGTCCAAAGATTACGTCCTTTAGCCAAGGCATTTTTCATGGCCTGCAACATGGCGATATGACGTGGGGTGACTTTTTCCCCTTTTTTGATGATTTGTGCTCCGGCGTCCACATGGGTATAACGATCAGGGATGCCGCTTTGAACTTGCTCTTTTACGCTGCGCTCAAGAGAAAAATCTTGTTGAACAAACCACGCTTGTTTGGCAAAAGCCCCCACTAGATAATCGATGCTTTCCGAATGGAATTGTTTGTCCTCTGATAGATTATGTTTGAGCGTTTTCCAGACATGTTTGGGCAGTTGAATCCCCTCGGAAAAATCAGAGGGCATCTGCAATGCGAAAAAATCCCCAGTGGGTAGATTCAACGATTTCATTTTGGCAAGCGTGCGATCATCGGTAAATCGAGCTTGAACGATTTCTTCCTCAATGCGATCCAAAATCGTGTAGACTTCTTCGAAGGTGCTTCGCGGGAGTTCCTGACGCCACTTTTGATTTTCAATTAAAGAATTTTCTAAGTCATGGCGAAAGAAATGGATCTGTCCCTCTTCTAATTTGTAAATCATCCCGACATCGCGCACAGCCTCTTGTTTTAGGGTTTGTGTCGCCTCTTGATCCATAAACAAAAAATCGGTCTGGGAGATTACATAACGCGGAGCTTTGGTCCCAATCTCGAATAACTCCATCCGCACTTCACGAAAATGAAGAAAACAGGTGAGAATGATAAAAAAGCCTAAAGCGAGCAGCAGCCGTTTGGCGATCTGGTTGCCGCCTAACAGTTCCCGCCAGCGTTTTTTCTGTAGCACAGATCGACTCTCGTCAATGTGCTGTTCTTGCATAGTCCGCCTTAGATACAGTTCTAAACTAAAAATCCTTAAAAATAATGCCTTGAGAAGGGTATTGGATTCCAAACAAAAAATCCAACCGCGTAAAAAACACGGATATCTATCAGAACAAAAGTTTAATTTTACCCATTTTTCCCCTTTGTTTTCTAAGCTAAAATTGCGTATAAACTCAAC
Source organism: uncultured Verrucomicrobiae bacterium (assembly GCA_963839895.1). Taxonomy (GTDB): domain Bacteria; phylum Chlamydiota; class Chlamydiia; order Chlamydiales; family Rhabdochlamydiaceae; genus CAJCIW01. Next base: position 45,135 of record CAWIWQ010000001.1, on the reverse strand, counting down.
TTGTTCCCTATCTGTCCAGCAGATGTGGATGCGATTTTTTGGCCTGTTTTGAATCACGTTCGGTATAAATTTGGCTTCAAAACAGGACATAAAAGCCGCGCCACAGATGCTTTGACAGTAGGGGGTAAGTTGGGTTATAATTAATTTTTACCCTAGGAAAAATTGTGGACAAGCCAAACCGCTACCAAGTGATCGCGCGTAAGTACCGACCGCAGACATTTGCCAGTGTCGTCGGTCAAGAAGCGATCGTAACCACATTGAAGAATGCTTTGCGTTTTGAGCGCTTAGCGCATGCCTATCTATTTTGCGGCTGTCGCGGTACAGGGAAAACAACGCTGGCCCGCGTATTTGCTAAAGCTCTGAATTGCAAGGAGCTCACCCCTGAAGGAGAACCGTGCAATGCTTGTTCTTCTTGTCTCGATATCATGGCCGGTAGGTCGCTTGACGTTTTAGAAATCGATGGTGCGTCTAATCGCGGCATCGATGATATCCGGCAAATCAATGAGACGATCGGCTATGCACCAGCCTCTGGTAAATATAAAATTTACATCATCGACGAAGTCCACATGCTCACCAAAGAAGCCTTCAATGCCTTATTGAAGACTTTAGAAGAGCCCCCTGCAAATGTTAAATTTTTCTTTGCAACGACCGAACCACACAAAGTTTTGCCCACCATCATCAGTCGCTGTCAACGCTTTGAGCTGAACCGTATCCCCTTTGAAGCTCTCAAGAAAAAACTTGCGTGGATTGCTGAAGATTTAAAAGTTGTCTGCGAAGATGATGTGCTGTCTTTGATCGCCAACCTCTCAGAAGGTTCGCTGCGAGATGCCGAATCGCTCTTTGATCAAATCATCTGCTACGCAGAACATCCCATTACTGCTGCTAAAGTTTCCACTTCACTGGGTTTAATGCCACGCACTGCTTTCTTTTCCATAGATAAGGCTTTCGCAGAACAAGATCTCTCTTTTGCCTTTGAACTTGCAGGCGAAATTTTCTCCTCCGGGAAGGATTTATCATTTTTTATCGATAATCTCATCGAGCATTACCGTTGTCTGCTCAAGCTTAAACTTGGATCCCCCGTTGTATTTCCCCTCACTCGCCTCAAGGAGCAATATACCGCTTCACTTGCGCTGTACACGGAAGAACAATGTTTGTACATTCTTGACTTCTTGATCCACTGGCAACAGCAAATCGGTAAGACGCCGTTTAAACGGGTCAGTTTGGAAATGATCTTACTCCACATTCTGCGCTCTAAGCAACGCGTCACATTGCCCGCTCTTGTCAAACGCTTGATCGAATTAGAGCAGCGTGGTGCTTCGGCTCCAGAAATTTCTCCCAAGATGGAACAACCCACCATTAAAGAACCTGTTGCTCCTGTTGCCCCAAAAGAAGACCACTCTTTGGAAGAAGTTCTGCTTAAAAAATTTAAAGAAAAAATCGAGGCTGCACCGGTTCCTATTGAACCCGAACCTATAGCAGAAAAACCCCCACTTGTTTTAAGCAAAACACAATGGGAAGCAGCCGCCATATTACACACTAACCTCCCTTCAGAGTCACCTAAAGAAACTGCTGCGCCTGCATCTCAAAGTCGTTATGATACTTTGATGCGCTTTGCAGCAGTGGAGCTCGAAGGAATCATTAAAAAGGAGTAAAAAAAACTATGGGTAGCGGATATTCAAAGATGAAAAAACAAGCCAAGCTCATGAGCGCATCGCTCGCCAACGCGGTGTGGTCGAACGAACAAAGCAAAGAGGCCATTCCACGGCCGCGGCTCAATCGATACTGCGCGCCTTGGAGAGTCTGCGGGCGTTTGAGAAACACCGCCAGGTGGTCTTCGACAAGCAAGAAGCGAAGCGCGAGCCCGCTATCGCTGGCACCGAGGCGCTGCTCGCCGATGCGCCGGCCGTGAAGCGGGAGACGGAGGAGGATTGGTCGCGATGAAGATCAAAAGCCACTTCAAGCATAACATCTTCACCGTCGAAGAAGCAGAAGAGATCTTGGAACACCTCGGCGGAATTGAAGACTACTTGCGGGCCGCGGAACTGTACGAAGTGGCGCTGAAGCGCTGGCCGAACGTGCGCATTCAAATGCGGCAGGAGTCCAAAGTCGTTTATGACAGCAGTAGAGGCCGAGAGGGGTGAAGTTGTCTACCCTTGCGGAAACTACCCATCATCGAGCAGTTGCAACGCCCCCCGGCCCGTCGTGGGGAGCATCGTCGGCGGCGCCTCACATGGGGAGGCAACGGCCACCATAGCAGCGAAGTACGTCTGCAACCGGACGTGGCGATAGGTCGGTACGACCTACCGTGCTATCCTACCCCTCGCGGCTGACCGCTCCCTAAGCGCTTGGACCCGCACGTCTTCGGCACTCACTCGCTCCGCCGCACGAAGGCGACGCTGATCTACCGTCGCACCGGCAACCTGCGTGCGGTCCAGCTTTTGTTCGGAATGGCGACATACTGCCCACGAACAGCCAGCTGAAGCCCGTATCGCCTACCGGTTTCATCCGCGCTTTGGCGAAGCGGTGCAGATCAAACGGCGGCTCGAAAGCGGCGGCTTCGAGTTCGTCGTCGTGCTTCAACCCGATGGCTCATGACGCTTGGCGTCAAGCTGCCCAATTCCAGGCCCGATCCCAGGTTTCCACGTGGCTTCTGGCGATTGCCCGCAACAAGGCACTCACGGTGCTGCGGCGCCGGTCGACCGAAGAGCTCGACGAAGAGCAGGCAGCAGCGAGCATGCGGCGATGTCGCGGCCGACCTCATTTCCGCGCTGTTCACGGTTATACGGTGTCGCCGCTTCAGCAGAGCCAGTGAGACGCGATGCCTGAACGGAAGGTCTGCTCAGGTCAATCGCGTCGGAGGCAACCATGGCCGCGCGACCCTAAAGAGTCCGCAGTACCCCCAATAGCGACCGTGAGCTCAAGGGCTTGGCCTTTGTCGCAACCTGCGCAGAAGCTGCCATTGCCCCCCTGGCGTAAACTTGCGAAATTGATGTAGTCTCATCGTAGAGATGTCGGCGGGCGTACCGAAAGTCCTGGTGTTGTAGCGGCAGCGGCGATGCCGCCGGTGGGTATCCACTCAGACCTTCGATTTGCTATTCTTTGCTTGGCGCACATTCGGGGCGGAATACGTGACGAGACTGCCAAGGCGCGGTTCTGCGGCACACGTCGCTCGCGACCTTTCGACCTATTTCCTCGATCTGCTCGGCATCGGCGTCGTCTACTTCGTTTTGGCGAAGATTGGGTTGACGCTGGCCTCGATCAATCCAAGCGCGAGCGCGATCTGGCCGGCGACGGGATTTGCCCTGGCGGCCGCGCTGATGTGGGGCTACCGCATCGCGCCTGCAGTCCTTGTTGCGTCGTTCGCTGCCAACGTAACGAATGTCGGATCAATCTACGCGGCGATGGCGATCGCTTTGGGCAACACGTTCGAAGCGCTCGTGGCTGCGTGGCTGATCAATCTCTGGTGCGACGGCCAGGAGACGTTTGCAACGACGACAGGAGTGGCCAAATTCGCATTGGTCTGCGTTTCGAGCACGATCATCAGCGCTACGGTCGGCGTCGGGAGCCTGTTTTTTTCTGGCGACGCCACTACGGCTTTCGCAATGACTTGGATCACCTGGTGGCTCGGCGATTTGGCCGGTGCGCTGGTGATCGCGCCCTTTGTCATTCTGTGGGCTGCAGGCAATCTGCGTTCCTTCGAGCGCACCCAGTGGGGGTGGGAGGCCGGCGCAATCGTCGCAGCGACCATTGCGGTCGGCATAATCGCTTTCAGCCCGTTCATCGAGCAGACCGATTACCGCGATCCCTTGGGGTTCCTCGCACTCGCTCCGCTGTTATGGGCGGCGCTGCGACGCGACCCGCGCGAGACAGCGACGGTTGTCATCATTCTGTCTTGCTTTGCCGTGTGGGGGACATTAGCGGGCAGCGGTCCCTTCGTGCGGAGCAATCTCAATGATTCGTTCCTTCTGCTAGTCATGTTCTTCATCAGCATCTCGGTACCTAGCATGACCTTGAGTGCCGACGTCCTGATGCGCCGGCGTTCCGAGGAGCAACTGCACCACGCACATGACGAACTGGTCGTACGCGCCCGTGAATTAGCGGACACGGCTGATAGGCTTCGAGTATCCAGCGGGAAGCTCGAAGAACGGGTAGAACAGCGGACCCAGGAGCTGAAGGAGGCGCTGCAGCAACAAACCGCTACTGCCGAGATCTTCAAAGTGATCAGCCGCTCGACCTTCGATCTGCAGGCGGTGCTGGATACGCTGGTCGAGTCAGCCGCCCGGCTGTGCGAAGCCGACCGGGCGACCATCGATCGCCAGCATGGCAGCGTATTCCAGCAGGTCGCCAACTACGGCCAGACGCCCGAGCTTGCGGCCTTCATGGCAACTCACCCGATTCCGACCGGAAGGGGGTCGCTGGTCGGACGAACCATCGAAGAGGGCAAGGTCGTCCATATCCACGACGTGCTCACCGACCCAGAATTCACCTTCCGGAAATCCGTGCAGATCAGCCGCACCATGCTCGGCGTTCCGATGCTGCGCGAGGGAACGCCGATCGGCGTCATCAACCTACAGCGGACTACCGCGCGACCGTTTACCGAGCGGCAGATCGAGCTGGCGACCACCTTCGCCGATCAGGCGGTGATCGCGATTGAGAATGTCCGGCTTTTCGAAGCGTTGCAGGCGCGCACACACGAGTTGGGTGAAGCGAACCAGGCCAAGTCTCGCTTCATTGCAGCGGCGAGCCACGACCTGCGGCAGCCATTGCATGCTTTGGGTTTATTCGTCGACCGATTGCACGGGCGTGTGAAGGCCGAGGAACGAAGCAAAATCGTCAAGCAAATCGAAGCGGCGGTTGCCACCATGGACGAGCTGTTCAATGACCTGCTGGATATCTCCAAGCTCGATGCCGGCGTGCTGACACCCACTATCTCCGACTTTCCGATCGCGCAGCTGCTCAAGAGAACCGAAAGCACTTTTGCGGCGATGGCACGCAAAAAAGGCCTGTCGTTGCGGATCGTGTCGAACAGCGCTTGGGTGCGCAGCGACTCCATCCTGCTCGAGCGGATTCTGCTGAATCTGGTGTCCAATGCAGTCAGCTATACAGCAAGCGGTGGGATCGTGATTGGCTGTCGCCGGCGCAGCGGGCAGTTGCGCATCGAGGTGTGGGACAGCGGGCCCGGCATTCCAAAGGATCAGCACCAGAACGTCTTCGCTGAGTTTCATCAACTCGGCGGCCCTCAACATGAGCGGCGGAGCGGGCTGGGACTTGGACTTGCCATCGTTGATCGCCTGTGCCGGCTTCTCGACCATCAGATCGAGCTGACTTCGGCATTAGGGACTGGTTCTCGTTTCTCGGTCATCGTTCCATTGGTCGCGGCTCAGGCCTTGACCGCCGAGCCCAAGGGTTCGGTTCATGCCGCGCTCGGTTCAATCAGCGGCAAGCTCGTCGTGGTGATTGACGACGACGCATTAGTCCTGGACAGCATGGGTGGACTGCTCCGAAGCTGGGGCTGCGATGTCGTGACCGCCGCCTCCGTGCACGTGGCATTGGCCGGGCTTGCCGAGCGTGACCGGACGCCCGATCTCATCATTTCCGATTATCAGCTGTCCGACGGTCAAAACGGCATCGAAGCGATCGAAAAGCTGCGCAAAGCGTTCAACCTGTCGATTCCCGCCTTCCTCATCAGTGGCGACACCGCGCCCGAACCGCTGCGAGAGGCGCGCGCGAGCGGTTATCATCTGTTGCACAAGCCGGTGCGGCCGAGGGCATTGCGAGCCATGCTGGGCCCGTTCTTGAAGAAGCACGACCTCGTCGACGCTTAATCCATTCCTATTTCTCGACCCGCCTCAAATCCCACCCATGCTCGACGACGGCCATCGCTGCCTCAGTGCGGTTTTTCACCTTTAGTGCCTTCAAGATTGCGGCAACATGGTTCTTCACCGTGGGCTCGGCCAACTCAAGGATGCGACAGATCGCCTTGTTGCTCTTCCCCTGCATCATCAGCGCGAGCACTTCGACCTGCCGTTCTGTCAGCCCATAATCGGCGGGCGACACGCGCAGCCGGTTGGTAGCAACTTGTTTCGCAGCAGAGTCTGGATGCGGCAACGCGTCGTGAGCGAGGATTTCGGGTGGAATGTAGATGCCGCCGGCGAGCACCAATTCCAGCGCGCTGACCATAACGGCGCGTTGCGCGGATTTCGGAATAAATCCAACCGCGCCACGGTCGAGTGCCCTCACGACATTGTCGCAGTCATTGCTGGCCGATAAGACGACGATCGAAATATCGGGATGGTGCTCGCGCAACTGGGCAAGCAGGCGAAAGCCATCACCGTCCGGCAAATTCAAGTCCAGCAGAATAACTTCGAGATCGGCGTGCTCCTCGACCAGCCGCTCCGCCTGACGACAATTTGCGGCTTCCAGGACGGCGGCGTCGCGCCTCAATTCCTTGAGGACGCCCCGCAAGGCCTCGCGAATCAGGACGTGATCGTCGATCAAAAGAAACTTCATGTAAGATCGTTTCACCTGCCGCCGCTGCGATAGTACTTCAGAACTAGTCCCAAAGCACCCCCAGCGTCGCGACCGGTTGTACCGGTCAAGCTATTGATTACTCGGCTTTTTCCTGCACGCCGTGGCTTGGTCCGTAGCCAGGTAGCTGGTTCTTCCGACTGATGCACCGCGCACAATGCTACCAGCATTATTGAGTACTACTTCGCACGAATGAGGTTCTACTCGCTCTCAAGGAGTTGCCGTGAGGCTAATAAAACAATTCCACGGCGATTTGCTGCCTTCGGTTAAAGCGGTTGCCGCCACGACGTTGATCGTAGCGGCCATTTTGCTGGTTTGGGATAGAACACACCCAACCCTGCAGGAGCAAACCTCGTTTCTTGAAAGAGTTGCCGCCCGTGTGGAACGCGCCAAGTCTATTACGCCCGAGACGCACGATGTTCTTTCCGGCGTTCTCCATCGTACTCGCAATCGACCTGCTCGCGATGGGATCAAGTCGGAGGTTGAGCAGCGTTGGCAGAGTGCGATGCTTCGACTTGAACGGGCCTTGTGGGAAAAAAAGACGACCGCGCAGTTTGTGATCGGCAATTGAGATATTTCACAGCCATAGGAGCGTCAATCATGCGCAAAATAGCTGGTGCGAGCATCGCCATCGTCGTGTTGGCGACAGCCATTTGGATTTGGCCGACAATCACGCCGGTCACGAAGCGCGTCGCCATCGAGCCGGCTCAGGCGTCCACCACATCCCTGTCGCCATTTGATTTTATGGAAACGCATGGCAAGACTCTTCCGGTCGAAAACTGGCCAGCACTCTAGCGTCGCGGCACCGCGAAAAGCGAGAACCCGACCTTACGGCAGTATTTCCTTGCTCAATGCAAGGAGTAAAACTTTACGCGAGCTGCCCGCCTTTGCCGTCAAACCTTGGTTGCACCGGGCTGGCCGAGGTTCTCCTCCGAACTCACAAACGAGGAGCATCGTGTCTTGATCTACATCAAACGATGCAAGCGAGGGAGGAACGAAGGAAGTAAACACGCACGTCCAGCTTGATCTTGGCGGACGCCGCGGCTGCCGAGAAAAATGTTCGGGAGGCCATCCGATCATGAGATTCCGGCATATCAGGTATTTCTTGGTACTCTGTGACGAGCAAAATTTTACCCGAGCAGCGAAGCGCTGCGGCATTACACAACCTTCACTCACAAATGCAATCAAGACATTGGAGGACCTACTCGGTGGTCCTCTATTCCATCGAGCTCGAAAACCAACCTCAGTAGCAAAACTCACTGCTCTGGCATTTCTTGTTAAACCATACTTCGAACGGGCTCATTTAGCGGTGGAGACGGCCCAGCACAAGGCAAGCAAACACAGAGCACCAAAACACTCACTCGTAGTATCGACTTATCAGAATGACGATCGACCTTAGCGCATGCCACGGTACGCTTTGCACGGGAACGCAGAAGAGCTCATTTTTTGGCCCAACTCGTCGCCCCGTGGCGGGTGTCGTCTGGAGGTAACAGACCTTCATCCTATGTTCGCCATGCACTGATCCCAAATCTCCTGCGGCACGCCGGCCTCCACCCGAGCGCGCTTGGCCAATGCCTTCATGTCGAAGGCTTCGTCGTAATCTACGCTCAAGTCCACGTTCTGCGGCGGCGCCTCGACCTGAACCTGTAGGCAGTCCACCTCGAAATCGATGAGCTCGCCCTCCTTGAGGCGGATGCGAACGCACTTGTCGCGGTACTGGTCGAGGTCGGATTTGAGCCGGTCCAGATCGATGGTCACGTACAGGTCCTCGCCCGGGCGTTAGCCTCACCACCACCTCGATGTCGGTGCGGAAGCTCTCGAATGGAACGAGGGCCTCGAGCGCCTCCAGAGGGTCGCCCTTGGCGCTGAGCGCCCCAAATCGCATCATGCACGATGACCGCAACCCATTCCGCGCTCCAGCTCGCGAGCCCAAGCCTGGTACCTTTCATCGGCCAGCTCATGGCTTTGGGATAAAACGTGCCCCTGAGGCGGCGAAGCTGAGGTTGAGCGGCCCGATGACCGGCGAGCAGAAGCTCGGCGAGGGACTAGCGGAACTGCCCCTTGGCGCTGCCCGCGCGAAGGAGAAGCCGTGACCAGACCGGCTCGAGGGGAGCAGCCATGGCGATGAGACTGCCGCCGCACAGCCGGGAGGATCAATGACCGCTCGGCTCGCCCGGATCCCGGTCAAACAAGTCGGCTGTAGCGCAAGGGACGGACCAAGATGAAGTTTCGGTCGCGCGCTGCTCAAACAACAATTCTCGCCGCAGGCACCGCACTTGGCTTGATAACGGCGACAGCCGGCGACCGCGCACACGGTGAAGGAAACCTCGACGCAAGCTATACAATCTCATTCGCGCGCATTCCAGTTGGCGAAATCACGGCCACTGCGGTCTTCGGCCAAAGCGAATACATGATTTCTGCGCGCGCGCGTGCTGGTGGGGTCATGAAAGTGCTATTGGTGGACGGCGAAGCATCTTTTACCACGCGCGGCACCATTAAGGACGGTCATCCCGAGCCAACGAATTTCATGTCGAAGATCGTTTCCAATGCCGAAACGTCCGATGTCACGATGGTCCTCGATGAGGGCAGCGTGAGGGAACTCGTGAGCTCACCGCCGGGTCTGGACCGCGTGCCAGTGACCGCAGCTAATCGTAGAGGCATTGTCGATCCGTTGACCGCAGTGCTGTTCTCGGCTGGGGGCACAGGCGAAACGTTGTCCCAAGAGGCATGTCGGCGCACATTACCGATCTTCGATGGCCGCCAGCGCTATGATTTGAAGCTCGCATTCAAGCGCATGGACAAGGTGACAGCGGAGAAAGGATACGCGGGACCCGTGGTCGTGTGTTCAGTAAACTACGAACCAATCGCCGGCCATCGCGCGAATATTCCGCTTGTCAAATATCTTTCCGAGGGCCGTGAAATGGAGATCGCGCTCGCACCGATCGCCGGCACGCGCCTATTGGCGCCGTTTCGGCTATCTGTTGTGAGCACGCTCGCAAACTTAATGATCGAGGCCAATCGATTCGAAACGATTGTGGCACCAGCTCCATCACGCCGCCTAATATCGCGGATCCAGCCGACACTTCACCGACGCGCAGAGATGGCGTCCTCGAACGATGCGTCGGGGTAAGTAGCGGCGTAACCGTTTGCCAGGAGGTCCCGAAGCCTGCTCCGGAGCGACGCTAAATGCTGCCGTTCCAGCGGTGCGGGCGCGAGGCTGTGGATGCCCTTAAGGGACCCGCTTATTCCGATAAGGACCCTCCTCGGCGCAGCCTTCCGCGCCGCATCCGGCGAGCGGCTCAATTCCTTGCCCCCAGGCACCGGACGATCATGATGTCGTCATTGTAATGGGTGTGGATGGACTCCTTGGCTTCTGTCACATCGCGGTCGGCCAGATAGACCAGCGGATCGGCCAGGGACGTTCCCTGTGCCTGCACGTTACGCGGGTTTGAGCAGCTCGGCGCGGAGCGCGTCGTTGGTGTTGACGCCGGCCCAACCGTCGACCGTGAGCCCATGCGAGCCCTGGAATTTCTCGACGGCAGCACGCGTGGCAGGTCCGTATTTGCCGTCGACGTCGAGCTTGGCCCCGTCGATCACGTTGAGCGTCGCCTGCACCCATTTCGTACCATTGGCGTCGAGGCTCGACGCAAGCGCATCGCCGACCTTGTCCTCCGCCACCTGGGGAAAGAGCTTCTCCCGCAGCAGTTTGGCAACGTCGGGACCGGCTGTCTGCAACAGCATCTTGAGCACCATGGGCAAGATTGCTTCCATGACGTCCTCCTCTCATGCCGCCCGTTAACGGGCATCGACGACCTTCGGGTCCGGGATCTTGCTGGCGAACGCTGGCGTGGCGACGATCTCCGCCACCTCCGGCAGCTTGGCCGCGGCCGTGACGGTGTTGGTCTTCGTGTGAGCGAACAGGCCCCATCCGACACCGACCAGAGTGAGCACCGCACCGCTGACCGTGCTCCAGGTTTCGGCGTCGAGTCCTTTGATGTAGCCATAGGTCAGCAGGATCGTGCCGAGTATGTTGAGCGTCGCGCGCGCCATGCTCAAAATCTGATCCGTGGTCATGTCTCTCTCCCTATTGCTGCTGTGAAGTGACGGCGCAGCACGGTTTCGATGTCGGCGAGCGCCTGCTTGATGTTGGCGTCCGGGTCTTCGGCGGGCGGTGTCGGCATTTCGTCCGCAAACCCCCAATCCACCTGCGCCTCGCCCGCGGCCACCTTGCCATCGCTCACGATGAAAGGAATTCCGAGCCGGCGGGCCGTCTCAGGGTAGAGATCGATGCCGGCGCGATTGGTCCGTCGTCCTTGCTTGTCGGTGCCGCTCTCCGCCTGCGGACGCGCGTCGCGATCCCAATACGGATCGTTCGTGTTCCAGGGCCCGACATCGATCGTCTCGGCGATAGTGGTCAGGCCGTTGCCGCGATTCCTCATCCATAGCTTCGGCGGCTTCTCGAAGCGTGCCGGCAACGAAACCCCGACCGTATCCGCCGGCCGCGGGCCGTAGGCCAATTGCGCGTCGTTGAAGACAGTCGTTTTGATGTTGGAGAAGATGCGCCGCGGCTCGCTCTGCTGCGGGTTCGCTGGCAGGAGGGCGCGCCAGGTGTAGCGACCGACAATGCCGTCGACCACGAGCCCATGGTTGCCCTGGAACGCGCGCACCGCGGCCTCAGTGGCTTCGCCGAAATCGCCATCCTGTTCGATGCCAAGGAGCCGTTGCAGCTCGCGCACCCAATCGCCATGGTTGCCGCGCTTGAGCTTCGGCTGCGTGATGATCTCGCCGCTCGGCTCCGACGCGTGCACCGGCCACGGGCTGACGTCATCCGCAAGCGCCGGATCGCTTTTGACGGAGATGTGCAAATGCTCGGCGTGATCGTCCGGCCCTTGGTTGCGGGCCCGCCATTTCCAGTTCTGGATATCCGGGTTGGCAATGCGACCGGCGTGGATGAGGTATTTTACCCGCTTGTCGTCTGCCGCGATGATGCTGTCGGCGATCTTCTGCACGTCGACGCCGTGCGCGGTGTCCTTGGTGATGTCGAGCGCATGCACCACGCCGGCGGCGTCCGGGTTGTGATCGGAGGTCCGCGCCGCATGCCCCTCATCCCCGATCCAGCCATCGTTCGATTTGTCGCGATTGGGCGCGATTGCGTCGACCTGGTCGCGCAATGTCTCCAGCGATTTAGCAAGCCGTGCCAACTATCGCCCTCTCTCTTGCGGAGCGCCGGCGCGCTCGGTATCGCCCTGCATTCGAAAGCCATCTTTCTGGCCTCGTGGCGGCGGCAGATAGTTGTGGGAGAACGAACGCACCGCGGCGACGATCTGATCGATCCAAATCCTGTTCTCGACGACCTGGCGGTGAATTTCGCTCACCCTGGTCTCAACCTCGCGCAGCCGGGCATCCTGCGCCGCGTCTGCTGCTTCGAGCGTCAGAATGCGCTGCTGGATGAGTTGAGTTGGGCGGGGCCCCGCTTGATCGAGCATGTCGATGCGTCGGGACATCTCCGCGTGGTCTTCCTGCAAACGAGCCACGGCCTCGCCCTGTTTCGTGAGCCAGATGACGAAACCGATTAGTTGCAGGAGAACGGTGAATATGAGGCCGAGTGAAATGCCGTGCGCGCGCAGGAAGCGCAACGTGATTTCATTATTGCCGTTCATCTATTCGACTCGCACGCGGAGCGCACCCCCGGAACGGTAGAGCCCGCCCACGGCAACGCCGCCTTGCTGCGCAGCCGCATCGTCGGCGTAATCTCCTAGCGCCCCGAGGTCGAGCGAGAGCTGACCATTGGCCAAGGTGAGCGGTGCAACGGCGACAATCTTCTGCGCAGCTCCGCGGCCCGCATCCGTGCGCCCGACCAGCGATGGGGAGTTCGATCTCGAATTTGATATCGTCGTTGTGGTGCGTGTGAATGCTCTCCTTCTGGTCGGTCACATCGCGGTTGGCCATCTCGATGACGGGATCGGTCATTGCTCATAAGGCTCCGCTGTCGGCGGCGGTTGCGGCGGCAACGTCTGCCCGCCAGGTCCGGGCAGCGTGTACTGGCTTGCGCCATCGCCGGAGAAATGCGGCCGGTTGACCTCGAGCCGCGTGGTGTAGCCCTGGCGCGAATAGAGGTGAACGGCCTCGATGATGTTGTACGTGCCATCGACACCGGGGCGTGCGCCGATGACCTCCAGCGTCATCGATGGCTTCGCGCGCGGCTCGCCGTTGATCACGACATGGCCCGAGCCGCGTTTGCTATCGGAATTCTCGCCCTGCCCATCGTTGCCCTGGTCGGCAACGCTGACATTTGGCGCCGGATGCGGCAGCACCTTGGCCACTTCCGCGAAATTCCACGGCGCGGCGCCGCCGAACATCTGATTGATGATCGTCCACGTGGCCTGCGAGAAATTGAAAAACTGCGAATTACTCTCGCCCCACTGTCCCCGCGCGGCGAAGGGATAGATCGCCCAGGCGATGAGGTTCTCCGCCCACTTGGCGGCGATCGAGCCGAAGCTCTCGTCCATGTCGGTGAAGATCGCTTGATCGCCAACGATGCGGAAATGCATCCCGAGCTCGCGCGCCATGCGCAGCCCCCAATGCATCGGCGACTCGTTCATCGCGTACCAGTAATCGCGGAGGATGCCCTGGCTGCGCGGGCTCATGCGCACCGACAAACCGGCCTGGCCGAAAATCGCGTTGGCCGCCTGCGACATCGGAATCTTTTGACCTTCCTGCTGACCAGGTGGCGCGCCTTCGCCCAGGCTGAATTGCGTCGGCGCCTTGACGGCGCTGTTTTGATTGACGCTGACCGCCTCGACCCACAGCCGGCGGCCGCCCTGGTTCCTGCCGAACGTCGAGCGGATGTCGGAGATGTAGCCGATGAAGACGACGCGCGCGCCTTCGTGCTGCCAGCCGAGCGCAATCTGCACCGACGAATAGAGCGGGGGGATCGGCAGACGGCCGTTGCGGTCATCGATCTCGATGTGCGCCTCGTCGTACATATCGGCGCGCAGGATCACGACCACGGAAATGAGATGGGGATCGAGCCGATTGGTGACGTCGATGCCGCCGACGGTGATCTGACAATAGGCTTTGCGGCGCAGCGCCTCGCGAGCGGTCTGCGGCGTAAACGGATCGTAAGCAAGCGCCATCAGAGTCGATACCCTTTGGCGACACCCCAAACGACGTCTTGCTCGATCGGCTTCGGCCGGCCTTTGAGCATCTCGAAATCGATGGGGATGCGGACCTGCGTGCCGGGCGGGATGAACGGCGTGGTGCGATGAATGTGTGCCAGGTGCGGATTGAGGTCGAGCAGCGCCTCGACGGCGCCATAGGTGCGGCAGCGATAGCGCCGCCAGATGATCAGATCGGCAGTGATGAAATCGCCCTGCACCGTGAGAATCTCGAAAGCATCGACCTTCATAGCGCCGTCCGCCAGATCGCGGCGAATTGCTCGTCCGCCGCCGGCACCGGCACGCGCACGAAGATGCATTCGAAGTGGATGACCTGGCCGACGCCGTCGGGTGCGAGAAAACTGTGCTGGCGCACGAGCCGCTCGCACACGTACCAGCCCATCGGCCGGCCATCGCCGCGCATGAGCAGCTCGGCAACGCCTTGCCGGCGCATCGCTTCGAGCACCTCGATGCCTTCGAGCCCGCCGATCCGGTAAGGGAAGAGGCGCCCGCGAAAGAACAACTCCTCATCGTTCTCGCCGACCCATTCGCGATAGATCGCGGCGCCGGCAATCTCTTTCTTGGCCCAATCGCTCGCGGTCGAATGGTCGACCTCATGGACGTTGAGCGGATGCACCTCGAATTGCAGCGTGCCCCAGGAGTAGAGCGAGCGCGTGCCGGTCCAGGTCTTTTGATCGATCGGAAGGAGCGCGGCGCCGACCATCTCGCCGCTCGCGAGGACGAGAGTATCCTGCACATAGAGCGGCAATCACTCCTCCATGTCGGCATAGCTGCGCTCGCGCTCGCGGTGCAGCTCCGTGTTCTGCGCGGCCGCGCCGTAGGCTCGGCGCATGCGCGGCGCCCACCGCGACGGCGGCTCGGGCGCCTCGATCTTGAGCTTGATCGGTTTCTCCAGCTCCCCGCGCCAGCGTGCGACCTCCGCATCGGTTGCCTCATCCGGTCGCGGGCGCGGCGATGGCGGATTGCGCGGCAAACGGGCGGATCTCAACGCGCGAGAGCGCGGCAGTGGCGGCGTGCCAGGCTCGCTTGGTCGAGAGCGAGGAAGCGGCGTGCCGTTGACGAATGCCGAGGTCACGTCCTCCAGGTCTCCCCATTCTTCGCGCGGGCGGCGACTGCGCCTGGTGCCCCACTGCGCAAACCCTGCGGAGCCGGCGTAGCCATAAGGCTCGGTCGGTGCCGTGGTCGGCCCGCCGCCGGCTTGCGATTGCCGTTCCGCCTCGGCGGCCGCCTGCGCCGTGTGCTGCGCTTGCGCGGACAGCGGGTCGTGGCCGGTGAGGATATTCCACCAGCGCTGATAGCGCGCCGCGCTCTGCTGCTGCTGGCCCGAGCCCGGCATCGAGACCCAGAACTTGCCGAGCTGGCGCGCAGCGCCCATGAAATCGCCGCGCTTAATCGCCTCGGCCGCGATCGGGAAGAAACGCTGGATGTAGTCCCAATTTGCCGCCGCCTGCTGCCCGAAGCTGCCGTAGCGGGGATCGGGTAGGCCTGCCGCGCGGGCCTTGGCCGCATCGGCCGCGTTCATGCGGAAAAAACCAGTGTTGCCCGCCTCGCTCCCGGACGCCTGGCGCGGATCGAGCGAGGTCTCCAGGTAAGCGATCCCGGTCATGAAATTCTGCACGTTGGTCGCGTCCTGCGCGCCTGACACGCCGGCGAGCGCGCCGGATTCCGCGCCGAGCGCCGAGGCAAGGCCCTTGCTGGCACCGAGGCCTATCTGACGGTCCACCTCTTGCTGCACGCGCGACGCATCGAAGCCGAAGGCGGACGGCCCGCCGTACTGCATGTGCATGAGGTCGTACGGGACGCCGCTCCTGAAATGCCCGCCCCACGTGAACGGCATCCCGCGGCGCTGCGCGATCGCGCGCACGGCTAGCGCGAAGCGCTCATAGAGCGAATAGCCCGGCCCAGTCCCGACATTCGGAACGGGGCGCCCCTGCGGATCGAAAATCTGGATATCGCCCGCGCCGCCGTACCCGCCAGGCGCCATGCCCGCGTGGTGATAGGAGCCGGCACGACCGCCGGTGCGCACGCCGGAAATCCACTGCCAGGAATAGCCCAGCGGCAAGCCGTACTTGGCGCCTTCCTCGACCGCGGAAACGAGATCGGGATGTACGCCGCCCATGCTGGTGCCGGGCCGCGGCGGTACGCCGACCCCGGTGCCGGGCCCGAGCGCGGTGTCGCTCGGAATGGCCGGCCCGGGTGCGCCCGTCGGTGCGCCGCGGCCGCCAGGCCCGCCATACCAGGGCGCGCCGGTGCGCCGGCCCATCGCTCCGCCGCCCGCGCCAGATCCGCCAAGACCCGGCCACGTACCGCCACCGCCGGCTCCGCCGGCACCGCCCTCGGTGAGCTGCGTCTCATACAAATCGTTCAGCCGCTTCAATTGCGCGATCAGCTCGCGCAGCGCGCTACCGACCTCGCCCGCGCGCGAAGTGATCGAGAGCGGATCGGTGTACGGATTGAACGCATTGATTGCCGCCCAAAGCTGCTTATCGGTCGGCACCGCGCGGATGGCGTCTCGGCTCGGCCGACGATCCTCGATGTTGCCGGAGAACCCGCCGCTGAGATCCCAAACGCCCGACCGGCCTTCGAGATCGATACCCTCGAACGGTACCGGCCCCATCTGCATGAAATGCTGGCGCTGGGCGCCGCCGGCCTCGCGGTCGAATGCCTCCAATTGTTCGCGAAGCTTGCGGGTCGCTTCCAACTCGCGGCCGACCTTGCCGCCTGGTTGCGAGCCTTCCCAAAAGAAATCCTTGATCGCCGACCAGCGATAGGCCCACGTTGCCGTGAAATGGTCGAGCTGCCGTTGCAGGCCGGATTCGTTGAGCAGCTTGCTCCAATCCATCTGACCCTTCTCGACCATGTCCTTGGTCGACTTGATCAGGTTGTTGAGGCTCTCGATCGCGTCGGCGGAGTCACTGATCGCCTTCGGCACGCCGGCGAGCGCGAGGAATTCGCCGGTCGTCTCCATGATGCGATGGAGCGAGGTTGAAATTTCCTCCAGCGCTGCCTTGGTATCGTGGCCGATCTTCTCGTTGGCGCGATCGATCTCGCCCTGCGCGCGCGCCAGCTCCTCGTAGTGCTTTTTCATTTCCGGCCAGGCGTCTCGCAACGTCTGCAATGCGATCATCGCGCCCGAGCCGCGACCAGCGAAGCGCCGGAGCGCCTGGTCGGTGAGCATGTTGTTGGCTTCGAGGACCTGCATCATCGCGACGACGAAGTCTTGGCCTTCGGCCACGCGGCGCTCGATCTCGCGCCCGATCATCGCCAGGCCCTTGTCGCGCGATTGCGTGACCTGGCGAACCATGCCCATGAGCGCCTCGACTGCCTCGCCGGTCGAGTTGAAGCGCCCGCGGATGGTTTCGAGCGCGGCAATCAATCCCTGGAATGTTTCGGGCCCGGTGGCGCCGATGCCGGCGAGCGCGCCGGTGATCTGCGGCAGATACTTCCCGAGGTCCTGCAAATTATTGCGGCTCGCCAGCGCCAGTTGCTCCAGCGCCTTGGCTTGCTGCTCGCTGCTCAATTGCATATTGCGCGCGGCCGCACCGATGCCGGTGGCGATCTCATTGATGTCGGTTTGCGTCGCGCGTGCCGCGGCGACCATCTTAGGATAGACCGCGAGCGCCTCGTCGAAGGTCTTGCCGGAAACCTGGAGGTAGGTGTTAAAACCAGCGACCAGCCTGTCGCTGTTGATTTTGTAGGCTTTTTCCAGATCGTCGGTGATCTGCTTGAACCGCTCCATCTGCGTCGCGGTGGCGTTGGCGTGGATTTGCGTCATCGTCATGGCGCGGTCGATGTCGGCGAATTCCGTCACGGCGCGGCGGCCAAACTCCGCGATCGCGCCAACAGAGAGCGCACGCTCGAGCGACATGCCGAACAACTCGATGGAGCGCTTGCCGCGCTCGAATGCCTCCTGGCTGCTGCGGTGGAAATCGTCGGTCGCGGTCTTGACGCGGTGCAGGTTGAGCGCTGCGGCAGCAAATGCTGCCGCGGTCTCGTCCTTCGCGGTCAGCCGTAATGTTGCGGTTTCTTCCACTCTAAGCCCCGAGGTCGAATCCAGTGTTGTTGCCCAGCGGCTGGTCGTCGGCCGGCAGCGCAGTCAGTGGGGCTTTCTTGCCGCCGCTCTTCCGGATTGGCGTCGGGTCCTCCAGTGGTGGCGGCGCGGGCGGCAGTGCTGCTTGTATTTGCGCTTGCGCTTCCGCCTCCTCCCCTTCGAGCGCCGCCTGCTGCACCGGCGACAGCGGCACGGTCGGATTGCCCGCGATCGAGACCTCTTCGCGTTCGATGTTGGCAGCGATCCTCGCCGGCAGCATGGAGACGAACGCCGCCATGACGCGTTCGATGTCCGGGTAGTTGATCTGCCGCAGCGCCGCTTGCTGGAGCCCGGTCAGCTCGGAAAGGAGCGCGAGCGCGGTGCTGATCTCACCCGATTGCCAGCGGATGAAATGATCGAGCTTGACCGGCTTGATGGTGACGGCATCGATCTTCTGCTTGATGAACTCGACGGGGACGAACAGCTCGATGCGCCGTCCGCCGTCGCGCGACCAGGTCTCGCTCATGACCTAGCGTCACCCGATAGGAACGGTCGGGATGCGCAGGATGCGGTTGACGTCGGCGTTGCGATCGACGCCGCCCATCCGGCAGGTGTTGAGGAAGAAATCCCAATAGTACATTTCGGCGGCGTTGAAATAGAGCTCGTAGTGCGTGATACCGCGGATCGCATATTCCCAATGCTGGAGCGAGCCGCGCGTCCAGTTGGCCGGATTGGCGCGCCCGAGGCGTCCGCCCATGATCGCCTTGGCTTCATAGGCAAGACCGCTGCGGCGATCGCGGATCACGCCGTAGGCGGTGAACACGTTCTGCCCCACGGACCACGATCCGATCATGGTCGCGACCTCCGGCGACCAGCCCGCGAGCACGAAGGTGGCTTCGAGCCGCTGCAGGATGGTGTCGATCTCGATCGTGAACGGCGAACCGCCGGCCTGGTGGTCGACGAAGTTCTCCTCGATATTCGGGAGCTTCAACTCCGAAATCGTGAGGTGTTGCGAGAGCGATGGATCGACGTCGCCGCAGAAGATGTTCGCGGCCTCCATCAGGTAGATATTCTGCGACATGGCAACGTCCTACGAAAAAGCCGCCGGATGTGAGCCGGCGGCCAACAAAAAGCCCGGCATGTGCCGGGCCGGATTGGGATGTCGCGGTCAGGCCGCGAGGTTGAGCGTGCGTTCGAGGTTCTGCACCATCGCGTCGATGGCCGGGCGATAGCGTGCCGACAGGGTCGTGATCTTGCGCAGGACCGGCGGTTCTTCGGCCGCGAACGCCACGGTCAGGTGACCGAGACGAATTTGTTCCGCGCTGTTGTAGGAGCCTTTGAACTCGACCTTGAACCCGAGGATCTGGTCGAGCGCCTGCAGATCGCGCAGGAAGAATTTGATGGTGTTGATGATCGCCTGCACGGTGTGGCCGGTGATGTTCTGCCGGCCGAGATAGACCCGCAGCGCGCGCAACAGCGACAGGTGGATGTAATCGCGCCCGCGCATCACGTTGTAGAAGCGCCACAGCTCGGACTCGCCGAGGTTGTCGGTGGCGATCAGCACGAAGCCGCCGGACGCGATCGCGAAATCGCTGCCGGTCTCGCCGCGGACCAGAATGCCTATGTTGTTGCGCAGGAGCTGCTGACCCTCGTTGGCATCGTCGACGATCGAGAAGCCGATCGAGCGCGCGGGCCCGATGATGCCCTGCACCGGCTGGTTGGCCGCGGAGTGGAAGGGGTAGCCGGTCTCGTGGTCGCGACGGACCAGGATGCCGGCCGCGCGCGGGGCGAGCGGTCGCACGACGATGGTGCCCGTGTCCGGGTCCATCACCTTGACGCCGCCGGACAGGCCGATGATGCGATCCGATTGGATGGTCTCGCGCCAATCCTCGTCGTCGATCTCGCTGGTGCCGGCGGATTCCACGATGGCGTGCGCGACCAGCTGGTTGAGAACGGCCGGCAGCATGGCGCAGACCGGGTTCGCACCTTCCGACAGCTCCGCCGAGAGCGTCGCCCGGACGGCGGCGGGCGGCGCCGCGATAGCCACATCCGGCGCGCTCTCGTACCCGGAGCCCGGAGTATCGAGGAAAATCTCATCCTGGCCGATGCGCCCGAGCGAGTTGGCGACGGCGTGTCCGGTCGCCTGCACCGGGGCGGCGCCGCCGCCGGAGAACGTCACCGTGACGGTCACGCCGGGCTGGTAGCCGCTGCCCTCGACATCGGAGAGGACTTGCGTCACCGCACCGCCGGAAATGGCGCTATGCGCGATCGCGGTCACCGGCTCGGGCGGTTGCGGCAAGGTGACCGTGGGCAGGGTACCCTCGTCATACCAGGCGCCAAAAGTATCGAGCACGAGCTGGCTCTGATTGATGTCGCCGTTGACGTCGGCAACGGCGTGTCCGGTGGCCTGCACGATGGTCTCGCTCGTGCCGCCACCGGTGAACGTCATCTGATAGGTCGTGCCGGGCACATAGCCCTTGCCGACCGTGCCGATGTGGAGCTCGCCCACCGAGTTCGCGAGCTGGCCGGTATAGCCGGGCGCGCAGATGATCCGCGGCGTGATGGCGAGGAGCTGCGGCGACTTGAGGAACGCCCACACCCCCGTTTGATCGGTGCTTGACCCCATGATGCGCGCGATCGTCTCTTGCAGCTTCAACGCCGGGTCCGGGTTGGTTCCAGACGCGGTGCGCACGATCACGAGCTTGGCCGCGACCTCCATCTCCCCGAGCTGCGCGTTGATGCCATCGATCGCATCTTTCATGTAGCCGGAGTTGCCGATGTACCCGATGAGCGTGGTGTCGTTCGAGTAGACCTTGACCGGCGTGTTGAGCGGAAAGAATTCCGTGTTCGCCTGGTCGGCTGGCCCGATGAGACCAATGGTGGACAGGTCGGCACCGATGACCGGCGTCGGTTCTTCCTCGACTTTGCGGAAGACCAGCCCAAAAATCGGATCAGCCATTTGCCTAGCTCCTTCGTTACAAGCGCATGCGCAACCGGCCCGGACGCAAGAGCGCCCAGGCTGGTCAGATCAGGTTTTGCTTGGAGAGTTAGAATTCGTCTGCGGGGACGCTGATCTTCAACGGATCAGCCGCCGGCGCGCGGATGCGCAACAGGAACGTGGTCGGGATCGTCGCGCCGGCTTCGGCCGGCGAGCCGAAGATGGTGACGGTGCGGTAATAATCGCCGAGCACATCATCGTGCGCGATGGCACTGACCGCGACGTCGGTCACGCCGGTGATCTCGATCGACTGCGAAAGCGTAGCAATGGTCATCTGGTACCCCTAAATGAGTCCCAGTCGCGCCGCGATGATCACCAGCAGCTTGATCTCAGCCGCCGTGATCGCACGCGCTTGCGCCAATGTGGTCATGTTATTGGCCAGCCAGTTGTCGATCTCCGCGATCGATGCGATCTTCGCTCGGTCGAGCAGATCGACAACACCAAAGTCGGAGTTAAACGTCGCGAGCCTCGTGCGCGCAGATTCGTCCTGCTGCGTCAAGGTCGCGACCTCCGCCGCCAAATCAAACGCAGCCAGGATCGCTTGAGCTGCATCGCGCTGCGCTTGCGTGGGCTCCTGACTGTATACGATCTGCCACGTGCTCTTGTCGCCGACGTCGGGCGTGCGCAAATCCCTGACCGGAGTAACCGCCGCCAAGTCGCTAATCAACTTGGTAATGCAACGGCCCTGGACCGGGGTGCGCATCGCTCTCTGCTGCGCGAGCGCCTCCCTCGCGGCCTTGGCCGCAATCGCAGCCGCAGCGTTTGCGATCAGCACATCGCCTTGCGTCCAAGGCAGGGGGCCGCCATCGACCACGTTCTCGCCGGTGAGGAGCGCGTGACGCACGCCCGGCTCGTAGAGGCGCTCCGTGATGTTGGCCGGGAGCGGCGGCACCGCAATCCCATAGTCAGTGGAAAGTTCTTCTGGCGTGCCGGAATACGTCCCGCCGTCGATGCGAACGTAGATCACGTCAGGGCGCTGATGAACTTGGGGCATCGCCGTCTCTCACAGCTTGATCATCACGTTCCAGTAGGCGCGCGGGTTCATGATGCTGAACGTCGCGCCGGAGCCAACGGACGCCGTCCCCAGGCCGACGCTGCCGTTCCTGGCTTGCGTCCGGTAGTAAATGCCGCCGGTTGCGAGATCGGCGGAGCCGTCCAGGTTGAGCAGCATCCCGTCCGGCAAGCCGTGGGTGTGGGGTGCGAGCTGCGAGGCGTTGATCGCGGTGGCCTCGGCGCCGTCCGCGGCACCGAGCGGGCGGGCCGCCAGACCGGCGCCCGCGCCGGCGATCGCGATGCCGCGCCCGAGCTGCTTCGTCAGCGTCATGCGGCAGTGCGCGGCCCACGCCGCCCCCGCCGAGCCCTGCGCCGCGCGCGTGGTCGGGGCGCCACCGCTGGTCAGCAGCGGCGCATTGGCGTCCGCGACGTTGTTGAACAGCAGCGTGAACAGCGCCTGGCAATCGGCGTTGGCGCGCGTGCTCGCGCCCGAAGTGGCATCGCCGATCGTGCCGTCGTTCGCCAGCACCCAGCCGGCATCGGCGCTGGTCTTCAGCGTCAGCTTGGCGTCGCCGGTCGTCCAGGCCCCGATGTTCGCGAGGGCTTGGTCCTTCTCGGCCTGCGATAGCACCTGCGCTTCGTCGAAGCGGATCCGGCTCGCGAGCGCGGTCGTGATCGTGGCCGCGAACGACGGGTCGTTGGCGAGCGCCGCCGCCAGCTCTTGCAAAGTGTCAAGGGCGCTGGGCGCTGACCCAACCAAGCTCGCGATCGCGGCGTTGATCGCGGTCGTGCGCGCCGTCGCCTCCGCCCCCACCGCCCCGCTGATCGCGCTGTCGGCCTGTGCCGTGGTGTAGGCGCCGACCTGCGCCGCCGTCGTCGCGTGCGGGTTGTCGGTGCGCGTGGCGTGCGCCAGGTCGGGGTCGCCGGTGACACCGATCTGCCAATCGTCGTAGGTGCCCGAGCCGATCGTGCTGTAGCTGTCGATGCTGAGCGCGCCTGTCACCGGACTATAATTCAGGGTGCGCGCGGACATGCCAACGGCGAGGTTTTCCGTCGGCCGCAGGATCAGGAACCCGGTCGCGACGAAGGACTCGCGCATCGCCGGGTCGATGGTGAAATCTATGACCCCGGTCTGGATGGTGCGCTCGGTGTGCGACGTCGCCGAGAACAGCAGGCCGACGTCGAGCAGGCGGGTGATCGCCTGCGCAATGATCGGCGTCAGCTGGTCGTTCAGCCGCGCGAGCGCAGCCGCCTCGAGCGTGTCGACCGCATCATCGATCTTCGTGGCATCCAGCTCACGCGCGTGCATACGCCGGTCGATGTCATCCCATCGCCGGTTATGCCAGTCCGGGTCACCAAGATTGTCGTTGCGCTTGGTCTTGTATTGCGTCTCGAAGCGACGGGCCATCAGACTTGCTCGGCCCTCTCGATGTCTTCGGCCTTGATCGTCGACAGGACTTCGCCGCGCACAAGGTTCTCCGCCCTCGGCGTGAGCACGGTTTCACCGAACTTCCCGAGGCGCACCGCGCGCTTGACGAACACCCGGTACATCTCGTCCGGCTTGATCGATGCCCCGCTGAATTTTGGCTCAGCCATCTCCCGAACCCTCCGACTCATTGTGCGAAATAGGTGCGCTCGGCGACGTGGAACGTCAGTTGCGGCGAGTTGGTCGTTCCGGTCTGGATGATGCAGAAATGCGAGATGTTGCCGGGCAGATTGAACACGTACTCGCGCTCGTATCTGTTCGTCCCCGGCAGCGCCTTGGTCGTGGTGGTATCTGGGTTCTCGATCGTCGACAGGTCGGTGCCGGTGCGGATGACGCAGGTATGGTCGTTCGGCGTCTCCTGGAACGCTTCGAGCGTGCATTTGACGTGGATCTCGTCGCTCGGGGTCACCAGGTCCAGCGCGTTGCTGACGTGCGTGAAGGCGAGCTTCGGCCGGCTGACATGGACGCGCGAACCGGTGAGCTTGATCGCGCCATGCATGTCGCGCGTGCCGTCGAAGCGCGCGCGGAACTGCGTCAGCGGCGGCGCCGCCGCGAGCGTGGTGGCGGCGTTGTCCCTGATCAGCGGTATCCACTCGCCGGTGCCGTTGGGCCTGATCTCCCACACGATCGACGCGGACTCCGGCACCCACATCTCGGCCAGGATGTCGATGAAGCGCAGGCCGCCGTCGAGGTTGATGACCTCGAACTCGATCGCCACCTGCGGGTTCTCGAAGCGCGCACCCCACAGCCGGAACATCAGGTCCTTGGTAAGGTCACCCTGGTAGTACACGCCGTCGGTCGAGTAGAAGAACGTGCCGTCGAGGTAGGCCTGGCCGGTCACCATGCCGACCTTGTGGTTGGCGTTCGACACCAGCACCAGCGCGTACTTGGTGCCCTTGCTCAGGAATGTCGGGTGCAGCGTGATCGCATTCCATGCGTTCGCGACGATCGAAGCCTGCGGCAGCGTCGTCTTCGCGATCGTGTGCTCGAGGTCGGGCACGCCCGCCTTGATCGCGCACAGGGCGACATGGACGTCCTCGTTCCCCCCTTTCGCCGTGACGAAAATGTCGACCTGCGTACACCACATATCGTTGGGGACGAGGAAGCTCTGCGCGATCAGCGCGCCGTTGATCGAGTGGTCGATCGTCTGCGCGTACATGAACGGCTCTTTCCAGGTGTCGAACCAATAATTGTCGTAGCGCATCACCTTGTGCGCCGGGTCCATGTTGTCGGCCCAGTTCACGTAGGTCTGCGTCACGATCGACCAGGTCTGATAGTCGAACAGGTTCGACGCCGCCGGTTCGCCGTAGCTGACGTCCCACACCCAGCCGTTCGAGCAGACATTCCGACCGCCGCCGTAGCGCAGGCGCGAGCGGCTCATGTAGCCCTGCTTCATCTCGATGGTCTGGAAGCCGTACTGCGCGATGCCGAGGTCGGACGTCGCAGTATTGTCGTAGGAGGTGGCGATCTTCAAAATGTTGCTGAACTTCGGCAGCAGCAGCCCATTCGTGAGCGTCGCATTGGGATCGTTGGCCGAGAACAGCGCAATCTCGAACTCATCGGCGTTGGCGTCGGGGAAGCGCAGCCCTTCCTCCACCAGCGCGTCGTAGCCGAACAGCAGGTCGTTCTCCCAATCGCTCTTGGCGCGCGAGAGGTAGAAGTCGGCATCATAGTCGCTCGCCGTGGCCGGGTAGCGCAGGCTCTCCTTGACCCGCGCGAGGTCCTCCGAGATGCGCTGCAGCGACCGGTTGGTGCCGAGCTGATCGATCAAACGCTTGAGCGCCGCGATATCCGACGCCAGCGACGCGATCTTCGGGCCGATGAGCGCTTCGAACTCCTCCAGATCGTCGGTGCGCAGATCGAGCTCGTTGGTCGATGCGACCTTGTTCGCCTCGATCATCTCGACCGAAACGACTTGCGTGGGATCGACCTTGACATAGGCAATCGCGACATGGCCGATGGGTACAGCCGGCTTTTGGGGATCGGCGCTTTCGACCCCTTGCGTCCAATTGAGCACGGCTTGCCGCGCGCGCGTCGTCGCCACCGCTCGCGGCTCGGTGGCTCCCGTATTCACATCGATGATGAAATCGCGTTCTTCAACATCGGTTTCGACGTCCGATGGCGATGCGGTCAACAGCAGGAAGCGAGAATAGGCGGCCGCCAGATAGACCACCATCGATTGCGTGGTGGTGGTGTTAAGTGCGTACACCACGCCAAGCACATCGTACATTCGCCCGGGCGCGATCTGGACCTCGGTCTGGCCCGTCTTCACCACCGTGAAGCCAGCGAACAGCCGGGTATTGTTATTGATCGCATCGAGCGTGATGTGATCGAACGAGCGCTGCGTGTAGTCCTGCAGGTCGTTGTGATCTTGGGCCTGCTGCTCCTGATAGTCGCGGAAGATGACCCTACTTTCCACGGCGGAATCTCCGTCTTAGAAGCTGCGGCCGACGACGAAGCTATCGACGCCGGCGATGAATGGACGCCCGGCGACGAAGCGCGGCACCGGCCCGAGTTCGAGCAGCACGCGATCAACCAATTTCTTGGATGCCATCGCCGCAGCGCGAGCGCGTCTCACCGGTGTCGGGTCATGCGGCAGGTAGAAGCGTCGATAGACCGGAACGCCACTGAACACGCCCCGCTTGTGGACCGAGCGGAGCCATACCCGGACCCAAGCGGTGTATTTCGGGAAACCGTAGCGGCCGACGCCCATGAACTGCACCGGGCGGCGCCTCTGCACCTCGCTTGATCCATCATTGATGGCGAACCGACTATAGATGCGCGACCAGGCATCGGATGGGATATAGAAGGCTCGCCGGCGCATCGGCCAATCGCAAAAGACGCGATAGCCACGGGTGCCATTGATGACGATGCGCTCGGGCTCGGCGGTGATCGGCTCCAAGCTCGCCCATACCGGCGAGCGCCATGACAGCCGCTCCCGCGGCATCACCGTGATGAGCCGCTTTGCTGCATCCGACCGGATATAGAACCGACGGCTGACCGGCCGATCACAGAAGACCTTGCTGTCCTCTTGGCTGCGCAAGTGAACGCGCCAATAGCTGCCGAATTCCGAAACGGTGACATCGGTCTCCTGGCCGCGAACGATGTAACGCGCGCGGCGCTTTAGCCGCTCGATCGCCGTTGACGGCATCGCCACGCTTGCCTTGGCCCCGGCGGCAGCGCCGAGGCAAAAGCGGTGATCGTGCAGCCGACCGGTACCGACGCCGCCATAGAACGCCTTCCCGAAACCTGCGGTACCTCGTTCATAGATTCGCCAGATACGGATTTGCGGCAACGTGGCAAGCCATGCCTCGCGCTCCTCCCGCGTCAGCGACGGCCCGGAGAAGACCTGCTGCGGCGGCGTGGTAAACCCGAGCACCTGGTAGCCGTAGGGCGAGACATCGCGACCGACATAGTCGATCGCCATCCGCATGCCATTGGCGGTGCCGCGCAGCGACTTGAATTCCCATTGCCGCGCGCCCAGGTCCGCTTCGTCGTCTCGCGCCAATCGTCATCCCACAAATTGACGCCCATCGCCCACGCGAGATAGGGCAGGTTCGCGAAGCTGATCTTGTACGGGTCCCAGACGTCGATGATGGCCTCGGCATAGATGGCTATCAGCCGCACGGCATCAGTGTCCGCCATCGCCTTTTCCAGACCAGTCGCGGCTTGATCGAGCAACGATGATCCGGGACGATCGATCGGGTGCAGGTCCGCTCAGCTCGGCTTCGGGATCGACCATTTCATGCGGCCTCCGGCCGAGCTGACGTCGACCATATCGACCTGGACAATGCCGCGATCATCGACGACCGCGTCTTGATACGGCTCATCGATGACCGCGTGATGCACGCCGGCTTGTGCGAGCGCGGCATCGAACGCCATGCGGCTATGGTCATAGCCGAGCCAGCGTTGTTTTTCGATCAAGGCGGCGACCGCATTTTCGATCGCGCTCAGAGCCAGGTCGGCACTGACATTCGGAAATAGCCAAATCCTCGCCTTGTAATTCACGTGCGTGATCTTCGGCCCACTAGACGATGATCTCGTCGGTGAGCCCGCGTCGCCCTCGTCGAGGATGTAGGTGCGCACGTTGACGATCTGCTGCAAGGTCGGCGTCGGTCGTACCAATGACCGGCTGGCCTCAGCAGCAGTTGGCCGGTCACCGGATCGCGCGCGCGCGTCCATCGTCGCCACTTCTGGCTTTGGCCTCGATGGTGATGAACACCTTGCCACTGCCTTCGATGCTGGGCGCCCGCGTCGTGCAGCTCGGATCGCCGGTGAGTGCCCAGAACACGTAAGCCTCGGCGGTGCCGTGCGGCGAGATCACATTCGGCGACAGCCAGACGCGCCGGCGGTAGCGATCATCGTTCCCTCCTGCGGATAATCCTCATAGCGGCGTGTCGGTCTCGCCGGCAATGCGCGGCATGCCGCCGGGGTAGCGGCTGCCGATGGCATCGAGATCGGTCCCCACTGCGAAGGCCAGCGTCACCGCGCGCGCCGCCTGGTTGACCCGATCCCGCAGCATCAGCTCGAAATAGGTCGCGACCTCCTGATTGATCTTGAGCGGGTCGAATTCCAGGTTCTCGACGTCGTAGTTGGCCGCCGCTGGCGGGTCGCTCGTCGACCACCTCGTCTTGAGGTCGGCCATGCGCGCCGCGAGCACCACCTCCGTGCTGATGGTCTCCAGCACCTGCATGCGTCCAGTTCGGCGAGGTTGATGACGCTGAGACGGCTCATTGCCCACCGGCACCGTGTCCCAAAGATTGGAGCCGCGGCCGACGAGACCGATCATGCGTTGGCTCTCGGCCGTGAAATCGCCGAGATGGCCGCGCGGCATGTAGATGCCTTCATTGCGGAAGATCACGTGCCCCAGGCGGAGCAGCTCGGCGCCGGTGGTTTCCACCGCGGCGAATAAGCGTCCTTGATCGCGAAGCCTTGGAAGCGCACGCGCTTGATGCGATAGCACGGCTCCCACAGATCAATGGCCGACGCGATCGCCCAATAGAACCGCGCAATGATGCGCTGGACCGCCGACTCGCCAAGGATGTGCGAGACGAACGATCCGACATAGCGGCGCAGAATGCGCGTGTGGAAGGGCGTCGCGAAGATCAGCTCGATCGATTGGCGGACATGATCCCACCCAACAAGCACCTTGCCGGTTCTGCGATGGACGCCGACACGAACAGGCGCGAGCGGCTTGCGGCCCTGGAGCAAATCGGGCCACATCGCCAGGTTAGGATCATACCAGGTAATCGGCAGGGTCATGGCGCGGCGGGCGGACCGGCGCTGACTGCCCTGATCGTGCCGTGGTCGAGAAACCACTGCGCTTGCGCGCGTGTCATCCGCACGATCTTCTTGCCATCACGATTCACGATGACGACGCCGCCAAGCGAGCCGGCGGCATCCGGCTTCACCTGCGGATCGACGATCTCGTATTCCTGTGGGATTTCACGAACCTTGCTGGCCATCTTTTCCGCCTCCTGTTGATGATTTCTCGCCGCGCCCCGAGACATGCTTGTTGTCGTCGGGGATCGGGTCCTCGTGATCCTTGATCACCCACGGTTTGTTGATCCAAGGGTCTTCTTCCGATTTCACCTTGATGCGCTTTTCGTTCTTGTCGATGAGCATGTGGCTCTGCTTCGCCTTGAGCTTCGGGCCCTTCTCATGCGCAGCGAAGCGCACGTCGGTCCCGATGCGTCCGGTGATCCCGCCGTCCTTGTTCTGGCGCAGGATCGAGGCCGGCGAGCCGGCGCTCTTTTGCTTCTGCTGCTGACCTTGCTGCGTCTGCTGCTGCTCTCCCTTCATCACGCCCTGGCCTTGCACGTTCGGCTGCTGGCTCTCTTCCTGTGCGAGCCAGGTCTCCTGCGTGTCTTCGGTCATCGTCTGCCGCGTCCTGCCCTGCTGGTAGGTCTCGCTGTCCTCGCCCGCATCGTCGGCGTGATCGGGCGCAGGGTAGTAATCGCTCTCGGCATAGTGCGTGACGGTCGCTTGCCGCAGGTCGCCGCCCGGGCTGGATAGCCGCACCGTCTGGCCCTTGCGAAAGAACCGACGCTCGCGCGCACCGCCGCGCATGAGCGTGGTGTGCAGCCAGGGCGAGAGCATCGGCTTGTCCGCCGTGCCGCCGAGCACGACGCGCACCTTGTCGCCTTGGACCTCGTGCACTCGTCCGACGCGATCGCCATAGGATTCGCGGCGAAACCGCTCTCGCTGATCGAGCAAGAGCTGCTGAAAGTCCCGCAATGCCATTGCTATCCTCCCGGCGGCGCGCGCGTGAAATCGGCGTCCGTGAGCAATATCCGCCGCAGCTCGTGCTGGAGCCGCACCGGCACCTTGGCGTGCACCTCGTCGAAGAAGACCTTCGGGACCTGGTCGCGCAGCATTTCGCGCGGGATCGACGGGCCCCACAGCTTGACGATGGGAAGCCGCCCGCGGCCGGCACGGCGGAAGACCTGCCCGCCGAGCGATGGCACGATGAACGTGCCCGGGAAGACGCGCCGCTGACCCCACGGTCGGGCCGAGACGCCGCGTCTGGTCTGTCGCGCATCGAAGTCGGCCAGCGAGATGGGACGGCCGGCCGCAGTGATCTCGAAACTCTGATTGCCTGGATAGGCACGCTTCGTGATCAGGCGGGCGTCGACCGTCCCGGCTGGAAGCCCCATTTGTTTCGCCAACGCGCTCTTGACCTTGGTGCGGGCAGTGCCGCCCACATGGTTGAGCACTCGCGAGATGACCTGCTGGATGCGCTTCGGTCCCGCCTGGTAGACCAGCTTGCGGCGGACCAGGTCGACGGTGTCGATGCGCAGATTGATCACGGCGGAATTGTATTCTCGTTGACAACGGTGACGACGTTCATGTCCCCGTCGCTCGGTACTGATCGAGCGGCACCTCTTCCTCGACGTCGAGCGGCGGCGCGACACCGATGCCGCGCACCGCTTTCTCGGTGAGCCCGAGCCAGGCCTGCGCCTGCTCCCACGACCACGTTGGGGTCGCGTTCAGGACGTTTTCGATGATCTCGCCGGCGCCGGCCAGGCGGATCTCCGGCGGCGCCGTCTTCGCCATGGTGATGAAGGTCCGCACGGCATGATCCTCCGGCAGCACGGTGCCCGGCGGAGGATCGGCAATGACGTCGCAAACCAGCACGACCTGGCGGGCCGCCCAGCGCGTGCCCTTCTCGGCGCTGCCGCCGCGTTGGCTTGGTGCGCGCTGAATACCGACGACGATCCGGCGCAGCAGCTCGCCCCAGGCGCTTCGCGGGTCGCCGATCAGCGCTGCGATCGCCTGCGTCTCGACCATGTCGACCGAAAGCTCCATGCCGGCATCGGTCGCCGGAAGCTCGATCTCGACCTCGTCGGTGCCCTCGACCCTGACTGCGGAGGCGACACCGATTTCGAGCACGAGCGTGAGATTGCGCGTGGCGCCATAGATGTCGCGCCCCGCAATCTCGGTGCGCGTGTCCTCGTCGGTGTAGACGGTGATGTAAGGCTTCGTCGTTCCCGGGACCGTCACCAACGCGTCGGCCAGCGGCGTGTTGTCGGAGTCGAATACGCGATCTTCGGCCCAGGTATGTTCGCGTAGCGCAGCGACCGCGCACATGCGCAGGATCGGGCGGATGATGCTCATTGGCGAATGCGGACCAGGTGCATGCGCAGCCGATCGGTCACATCACGCTCGATGAACGCGATCTCGCCGGCAATCCCGCGATCGGGGAAGGCAACCCGATCGCCCTTGCGCGGGCAGGCGGCGCTAACCGCGTCCTCCCGCACCGAGAGAATCATCTCGGTCTCGACCACGCGCGAGAGGAAGTCGCCGCCGCGGCCAACCTCGCCGCCGCCCTCGACCACGCGCCCGACGGGACGGAAAAGCACCCCCGTGGCGCTGACGAGCGGCCGCGTCGGATCACGCTGCCCTGCAGCGTAGTCGCTGCCGGCGCGCATCGGGGTGAGCGTGATCGGCTCGCCGAATTGCGCATCGACTTCGCGGTCGACCTGCTCGGCAAGCGTGCGCCAATCGATCACGACACGCCGCCGGACCTCAGGGCCGAGAGTAGCTCGTGGCCGCAGGCGCGCCGTTCCAGGCTTGCAGGGGCGATCGGCTAAGCAAGTTCTTCTTAGTCGACCAACGGTTCGTGAGACGTCTGCAAGGTCCGGTTTCGGGCCAGAGCTGTTCTAGGTGGCGGAACTCGCGACGAAAATGACCCATCTGCGACATCAGCGCGCAATTTTTGCTGTGATGCACAGCGGCGTTCTTGCGTAACGGCGTGGTAATGTGCGGCCCTCAGAGAGACTGCAGGTTCTCGGGCGCAGATGGTTGCCCGACCAACCAAGGTTACACCGCGCCGAGCGCGACCTCGATCGCAGGACGATGGGTTCGGGCGTCGCGCTGGCCGGCGGCGCACCGTCGCAAGATGGCTTGACCCGCGGGCGCGCGAATCTCGGCACAGCCGATCTCACGCGCGTTTGTATTTCGCCATCGCCGAGCTCACCGGTCGGCCACGCCGTTCGATCAGCGTTTTGAGGAAATTGGTCGTCGGCTTTTCAAAGATGAGATAGGTCGCAGCGGCGATGGCGAGACCCGTCGCCAGCATCACGACCATATATGCCCATGCGTGACCAACCGGACTGACGGCCACCCTGGTCACGCTCCAGCCCACGAGGCTGAATGACAGGAGGTGCGTGCAATAGAGCGCATAGGAGCTGTCGCCCAAGAACACCACACCACGGATCAAGGCGCTGCGCTTCGGGCTGGGCATCGACGACAGCGACATCCCGGCGACGATCAGTGCTGCGGCGATGCCGGCGTTGTAGGGGCGCGGGAGCGAATCCAGGGTTGCCGTAAGCCAAGTGACGGCGACGATGATCGAGCCGATCGTGGTCCACAGCGAGAGCCGAACGCCGGCGCGATAGACGAGCGCGATCGTCATGCCGAACAAGAATTCGAAGATGACCGGATCGGCGAGGTACGCGATGCCGCTTGCTGCCGGCGGGTGAGCCCAGCGGGCGGCATCGCCGGACGCGGGGCCCAACAGCACGGAAAAAGCGATCAGAAACACGCCGGCGCCGGCCACGACGGCGAAACGCCGCCGCGCCAACAGCGCAAGCGCAAACACGGTGTAGAAGAACATCTCGAAGACCAGCGTCCACCCGACGAAGAGAAGAGGCGCCTCGGAAGGGACGTGAGGCGCAAAAAGCAATGAGGCTAGGACCGCCTTGGTGGAAGCGTATGGAACAACGAACCAAACCAGGATCGCCGTCGCCGCCCAGTAGAGGGGCACAATCCGCGCGACGCGCCGCGCGAAGAACTTGATCGGCGCGCCGGGCCGTCCGAACAGACCTTCGGAGGAGTAGACCATCACAAATCCGGAAATGACAAAGAAAAGATCGACCCCGAATTGGCCGTATAAAGTCGGAAACTCCGCCGCGACTTTCAGGTTCACGGCGTTGATGGCATGTCCCCAGAACACCAGCCACGCCGCGATCGCCCGCAGCGCCTGAAGCGATACAAGGGATGAGGAGTCCGGCCGCACCGGCTGTGAAATTTTCATCGCGCCCCTCGTCCGGGACCTTAACAGCTCGGTCTCGCCACCGAGCCAATCCCCATGCGGAACGCCCAGGCGGAGGGGCTGGCCGATCTCCGCGATTCCCGCCATACTCGATGTCGCTTGTGTGGCTGTCGGGAATTCTTGTCGGCAAAGCCGCAGCCTGCCAGCAGCGTCATGGCGCAGCCAATGAGCATCACCCTGAGGAGCATGGCGTGCGAGCGGTCCCCGTTGCTCTCCGGTCGAGGTAGGCGCCGTCCAGAGCACGTCCAGACTCATGCGGCTGATATCGACTGCTACCGCCGCTCGCGCATGACGGTGCTGGGTCAGAAGACCGGGCTCAGCTCGGCTCGGCGCGCTCGATATCGACGTTGAGGCAGTCGCCCACCCGGTAGCGATGGCCTTCGCCGGCGCTCAGCAGCGCGCGCGCCTCCTCCGCGCGCTCGGCCTCGGCGAACCACTCCTCGACCCGCGTCACGGGCACCGTGGCGTGAAACGTCTTCAGCCTGGGTTTGAGCTTGAGCGCGGCTGTTTGCTGCGTTGCATCAGTCCGCACCGGCACCTCGCGTCAGCTCGCGGCGCCGCATCAATTCGGTAGCAATTGGAGGCGAAGCGGACATCTCGCTTCCGGCGCGCCGCCGACATGACCATATGGGCCAGTCATGCGTTGCAAGGGACCGCCAGGTTGGCAGGGACCGATTAGGTCTTCTGCCCGTCGTCCACGGCATAGAGAAGTGCTAGGCTGTTCTCGGCAGTCAACAGTTCGGCCGTAAGGGAGGCCCTTATGCGATACAAGCCCAAAAGCACTGCCGCACTCCACAATGCTCTTGGCGGCTTGCCAGATAGGATGCGAGTCGAGGCAGACCAAAATCTCGGAGTATCTGCACACACCGTTGGCGAACTTCGGAAGGTCACGGCGTGGCCCGAGAATCTGGTCATAACAACGCCCGAGGAACGCCGTCCCGAAAGCGCAGTAAAAGTGAGCAAGGCTAGCGTAGCGACACGCACCTCGCCGAAAACGTAAGCACGCCGGCTGTTCGCCAGTCCCGGGACAATGGGCCTGCCGAGCCAATCACATGACCTCGGCACCACCTCACGCGCGCACTCTCCCAATGACCACGACGATCGCAACGGCGGTTACCTCCCCGGGTAACCGGTCCGGTGTTCAGTGGTTGTGTGGTGCCGTGGTTTCTTGAGGCAGGCCCCAGCGTGGATGGCTCGAATTTTAAGTCCCCTTTTGGGGGCGTTGCGGACACAGACCGACAACCGGCCCCAATCGCCTCTGGCGCGGACCCCAAAGCCGTCATGAAAGAGAGTTCCCGTCGAGTTGACGCGGACCTCACGCCTTTCTGCTTTCCGACCTTTTCCGTGTGGAGGTTGCTTTTAATGCGGTGATGATCTCGCGTCCGGCTGCTTGGAGGTCAGCGAGGTGCTGAGCCGCAAATTCTTCGATCGTGAACGCGGTCTTAATCCAAAGAATATTGATGGATCCGTGGACGCGGCTGCCGTCCTGGAGGGGAATTGCTATCCCCGCTAAGCCGTCATCGATCGGAAGAGTGCCATACGGTCCACCGACGAAACTCGGATCGCGAATGCCATAGCCGCGCTTGCGGGTCTCTGCAAAAATTCGCTCGAGTTCGACTTGGGTCGTGGGCGAGCCGATCTTCCGGCTTATCTGACCTGCGCAGCCTCTCAAGTATTCGCCCCCGCTCCCCCGCCGGGCAAAATGCCAGGTAAGCACGACCTACGCCGGTCAGCAGCCAATTGACCTTGGTACCGATTTCTCTCGTCGTATGGAAAGGGGAGTGGATGATCAGGGGGCTCAGCGCACGGCTGGTTTCGCGCCGTTCCATGTAATCACCTGCGGGCACGAGCAGGTCAGAAGGCCACCTCACCTTCTGACACAGCCTATCCAATACTGGCGCGGCCGCCTCCACTACCCGCTCATGGGCGTCTTGCTTTCGGACTACGCGTATGAAGGCGCTGAGCCGGTAATGGCCATCGGCAAGGCGACGTGAGACAACTCCAGCAAGCTCAAGCGTCCTCAGGATGCGCAATAGGCTTGGTTTGGAGATGTGCGTCGCGCGATGAATATCGTTCAGAGAAGCGATCGAACATGTCCGCAGCACCTGCATGACTTGCAGGCCGCGTTGCAGCCCTTGGATAGTTTCCCACCGTTGCGGGCGCGCCCGATTCTGCATTGGTAAGCTTGTCGGCCTAGTTCTGAAATATTGCATTCCGGTCTGCGGAACGCAACATTCCGATTTCCGGAACGCTGCTCTTTTTCCCTGGCGGTTTGGCGATTTTAGCTGTTTTGTGAGTACAGATACGCGCAAAGGAGGCTCAGTAATGTCGTGCTCTTCTATTGCGTCACTGGTATTCGCTCTGGCAGCCGCACTGCCTGCTCCGGTCTTCGGACAAGAATTTCCAACCGGTCTCATCCATCTCGTAGTCCCGTCGCCAGCGGGCACTCCGCCAGACACTATCGTTCGCATCGTTGCGAACGAGATCACCGAAACCAAGGGATGGCGGCTAATCGTCGAAAACAAGCCAGGCGCGATACAAACGATCGGCCTTGTGGAAGTGCTGAAACGGCCCGCAGACGGTTACACGCTGGCTGCCATTGCCCTTTCTTCCACAGCGGCGCCGGCGCTCCTGCCGAAAGTGGCTTTTCGCCTCGACAGCGATTTTGCACCCGTGATCAAGCTCGCCGCGGCCTATCACGTCCTGGTCGTCAATCCATCTGTGCCTGCAAAGTCGCTTCGTGAGTTTGTCAGCTTGCTGAAGAGCCACCCGGAGAAGATGACATTCTCTTCAGGGGGCTTCGGTACTCCGGCCCATCTCGCAGGGGAAATGTTCAAGCTGCAAACAGGCGTCCGGGCCAGACATGTGCCCTACCAGGGCTTGTCACAAGCCATTCCGGACCTGCTGAACGGGACCAACCAGTTCCAGTTCATCACGCCGCTTCCAGCCCTGGACCTGATTGCAACAGGTAAGCTACGCGCCCTGGCGGTCACTGGGCCGGCGCGCCTGCCAGCGCTTAAGGACGTACCAACCGTTGGCGAAGCGGGTTTCCCCGACCTGATCATCCAAGACTGGTTCGGCATTGTGGTGAGGTCAGGAACAGCAAGCGAAATCGTGCTGCGCCTGAATAAAACGTTCGCTGATGCACTTGCGAAATCACAAGTCAGGGCAGCCATCGAAAAATTGGCGGCGGAGCCCGCAGGCGGCACTCCAGCTGAGTTCGGCCATTTTATCACCGCCCAACTCGGCCATTGGGACAAGGTAGTGAGGGAGTCGGGGATCAAAATGCATCAATGACGATGTCAGGCAGGAGTCGGGTCTTGGCACATCACGTCGTTGGTCGGTTGTCGGCTTTCGGCGAGTTGCAGCTGTGGAGAGCGTTGGCGAAGGTACGCAACACTGCTTAGTTTTCGCGGCTTCGATCAGTTGCTGGTCAGAATTCGGACTGCCAGCCGGGGCCGCTTGTTCACTGGCAGCGGCGAACCTTCGGTCTTGATGTCGATGGCGCTGCCATCGGGCCGGGCAAGCTGGCGGGCATAGATCGGTAGTCCGACCGTGTTGACGGTCTCGATCAGATTCGCTGGCGATCCATAGGTCACGAACGTGTCCATCGTCCCGAGAGGGAAGGCGATACCCTCGTTGGGTGGGATTAGCGTTTCCATGGCGCCGGTCGAGAGCGTCACTGGCGCGCTGTATTCCTCGAACATGATCCCGGAGAAGCGGAAGCGTCGGCCGGTGTCCTCACGCAGCGGCTGCGGGCCATTGGTGGAGTAGTACTTGAATGCTTCCTCCACCTTGGCGTGGCCGATGAGCTTGTCGAAAAAGCCGGGGCTGACCAGCGCCAGTACGCTGGTCATCATCTCGCCCTTGAGCTCGGCCTCGATGTCGCGCAGCACCTCGCGGCACTTGGACTGGACGTTGGTGCTTGCGGTCCCCAGCAGGAAATCCACCGACTGCTGCTCCAGCTCGAACTCATCAAAATAGTTATAGAGTGTCAGCCCCGCGCCATCCTTGACGATGCCGCGCAACGCATTGACCTCCATATATTCGCGGGTCTGCGCGTGCTTGGCACGCATGCGCGTGAGCTTGCGTTCCATCACGGTGGCGAGCGGGTCTGCTGCATCCGCCACACCAAAACCGCGCACCCCCTGGATATCCTGCGGCGTGATCACGTCATCATGCGGGATCCACGGCACCGTGAAGGAGCGCATGGAGCGGGAATCCCGGTTGGCGACGGTCGCCGCTCCGCCAAGGGGCACGCTCGGCAGGAGGTTCAATACGCCATCGGCCTGTTCGATGAGGATAGCGCGCTGGGTGACACCCTCGAAACGGAACAAGCCCATCTGGCCGAGCCGGGTATAGATGTTGGGCAAGATATTGATGGCCGTCGTCATCTCGGCAAGCGTGTAGCCGCCCGCGTCGAAGGGATTGATCATGGCTACCATGATGTCTCCTCAAATGCGTCCAGCCCCGACGAAGGCCGTCGAGGCGCGACAGTGATGATGTGGATTACTCTTGGACGGATCAGGCGGCGTCGCGTGGGACGATGCCGGCAGCGGCAAGCTGCGCATGCTTTGCGGCCTTTTCGGCCGCCTGATCGACGGAGGCGTCAAAGATGAGCGCTGCCTTGGACACGATCGTGGGACCACGCGCGATTACGAGGCCGGTTTTGTCGCCTGAGGATGCATCCACTGCCTCGATCAGGACGGCCACTGCAGTCTCTGCACCCTCGTCACCCGCGACCTGGGCTGCCGGAGAGAGACGATACTTGCCTGAGGCCGTGATCTTGCCGAGCACGGAGCCGAGCGCGTAGTTCGTGCCCGCCTTGAGCGTTACGGTCTCCCTGCTGTAATTCCCATTGAGCTCGTACTTGAGCAGATCGCCGAGTGTCGGCGCCATGGTCAGAACGGGCATGGATGATGCTCCTCTAGGGCTCAGGCGCGAGCAGCCGCCGCGCGCTCCCTAGCGCGTCGCACGATCGGGCTATCGCCAGCGGCAGCTGGGGCCGGGATGGAGCCGCGGCGATGATACTCGTTGCCTCGGCACGCGCAGCGAGCGTGTCGAGCACGGAACGACGCAGTGCGTCGGCCGAGACGCCCTTGCGGACGGCGTCAGCAGCGTCGACGGTGACCCCGAGCCGGGCGGCCTGCGCGGCGATTGCTGCGATCTCGGCGAATTCCGCCCGCAGCTTGTCCGCCGCATCTGACGCCAGACCCAGATCGGCGGGGGGCGCCGGCGCTTGGGCCGGCGGGGCCACTGCTTCAGAGCTCGGCACTGGGCTCGGTGGCGCGGCTTCCGAGATGACTGCCGGCTCACCCGCATATGCTGAATTCGTTCGGTCTCATTCGTCGCCATGGAGAAACTCCTCTTCGGGGTCGGATTGAGGGTCGCGCGCGTCGTCGACGCCGAGCGATCGAGCTCGGCGACCATCTCTGCGATCGCAAGATCAAGCGTTCCGACGCGGTCGGCCAACCCGGCGCGGACCGCAGGCTCGCCGCGGTAGATCGCAGCGTCCGTCGCACGCACGGCCGCCGTGCTCAGGCCGCGGTTACCAGCAACCAACGCACACAGCTCGCCGTAGAGGCGGTCGACATCGGCCTGGATTGTGGCCCGAGCACGATCGGAGAGCGGCTCATGGGCATTACCATCAACCTTGCGCTCGCCCGCAAATACGAACGTCCAGGCGAGGCCCGCTTTCTCGTCCGCGCCGCTCTCGTCGATATGAACCGCGACCACGCCGATCGAACCGACCTCACCGGTGCGCGTCACGTAGAGCCGGTCCGCTGCACTCGCGATCGCATAGGCCGCGGACAGCGCACTCTCGTTCGCGACCGCCCAGAGTGGCTTCAGCCTGGCGCTGCGGGCGGTCCGGAGCTGCTCGATCAGGTCGAACAGGCCGCCTATCTCGCCGCCTGGCGAATCCACGTCGAGAATGATGCCGCGGACGGTCGGATCATCCATCGCGCCA
This sequence comes from uncultured Verrucomicrobiae bacterium, assembly GCA_963839895.1. GTDB lineage: Bacteria > Chlamydiota > Chlamydiia > Chlamydiales > Rhabdochlamydiaceae > CAJCIW01. The sequence continues at coordinate 6,398 of CAWIWQ010000001.1, read as the reverse complement.
GCAACAGCATCGCTAATGTCCCCATACGATTGGAGACCACTTGCCGCGTCCAGATAGCTGGAGCGGCTCACCAGCGTGCCGATGACGGAGATGACGGCGATCTTCTCGACGGTAATGGAAGTGAGCGGTGCCGGGTCGACCTCCGTATCGGTCGGCCCTGGCGCGCTTCCGGTCAGGCGCGGCGCCAGCACCCCAAGGATCACCTCGAGCTTCGCGCGTCCGATCATCAGCGGCGTCCCGAACACGCGGGAGGCCACATGTGGCAGATTGAACATTGCTTTCTTCGAATCCCGGACGGGCCTAGTCCCCAACAAGGGACGTGCCCAGTCGCTTCGATGGGGAATGGCATTGGAGGCCGCTGTCGATCCGAAGCTCAAACCAAGCGATTTCTCTCGCGCCTTATCGGCCGCGATCTCGGCGTCGACCTGCTCAGCATCATAACCTCTTTCAGCAAGCGCTTGGGTGCGGCTCTTGAGCCCGGCATCGATCTGCTCGATCTCCGCGCGCGCATCCTTGAGCGGATCAACCCAGTCCCACTTTGGCGGAAGCCACGAGCACGCGATGTACGCCCGGCGGCGCTCATCGTAGTCAGGTAACTCAATAGCACCGGCGAGCACCGCGGTATCCATCCACCTGACCCAAACCCTCCGGCATAGCTGCCAGACGATCACAGCGTGCTGGTAGGCCTCAATACGACGACGAAATTCGAGTAAGGCCAAGCGCGAGTTCGAGTAGTTCGCCTTGAGCATGTCGTTCGACAGGTACGCGTAGGGAACGCCCAGCGCGGCCGAGACCTGTAGGAGAGTACGGTACTGGAACGGTTCGTACGTCTGCCCCGAATCGGCCGGGGCCGAGGTCTGCACCTCTTCCCCCGGCTCCAGCATGGTGATCTGGCCCGGCTGCAGGTCGATGGTGCGTTCATCGTTCTCGTCGCGTCCCTCGGCCGCATCGAGCGGTTCGGCCGGCGCCGGCGTCGTGATGAAGAGCGCGTGCATCGCCGCGACCTTCTTCCGGTCGAGCTCGGCATCATCGTACTGGTCGAGGAGAAATAGTTTCACGATGCCGGCCGCGAAGCGCGAGATGCCCCGAAGCTGGCCGGCATCGACGGGATCAATGATGTGCACGATCTCGGATGCGGCGATGCGGACGATGTCGCCAGCGACCCCGGGATCCGTAACGTCGCCGGGGTGCCGACGCAGGAAGTGGTAGGCGACACGGCGTCCGATCTCATCGAACTCGATCCCCTGCCGAATGACATTCCCGCCTGCCATCATCTCATTTCGGTTGAGCGGCAGCATCTCCGACGGGATCATCTGCAGCTGGAGCGGCACGGTCAGGCCGTCCTGCGGCCGGCGCGGCCGGAACCGGAAGAACACTTCGCCAGTGATGAACACCTCCCGCGCCGCACGCCGTTGCAGGCCATAGAAATCGGTGAACCCCTCGGCGTCGGCCTCGTCGGTCCAGTCCAGCCAAAGCTTCTGGATATTCGCCTTGAGGTTGGCATCGGCAATAGACGAGGATGGCTTGATCCCGGCGCCGACGACATTGCCGGCCCAGCTCTCTATCGCATTGGCGGCATAGCCGTTGTTGCGCACCAACCAGCGAGCGCGCGCCGTGATGTCCGGACCCGCGGCCGCGATCAGTGTATTGAGGTGTACCCGGCTGGGCTGAAACCCCTTCAGCCGTCGGTTCGCGAGCCCTGCCTCGAAACCGCCGATGAACGCCCCGACCCGGCGCCGAAGCCCGTTAACGGAAAAGCGCACTCAGAGGCCTTTGGAGGCGGACGTGAGAATTCTGCGCTTGCGGCCCCCATCCTGGGCGGCCGCGATACGACGTTCGAGGTCCGTAATCGCAGCCGCCATCTCGACGTCGGTTGCGAAAGTCACGCGTCGGCCCTCGATCTCGACGGTGCGCACGCCACGAAAACGCGCGGCGAGCAGGGCATCGCGCTGCCCCGTCATCTCTTCGAGGGTCATTTATGGGGGCTCGTTCAGCTCGGGTGCCGTGCCCGGCTACAAACAACCAGCCTTGCCTACCAAGTTATCCGCCGCCTACGGGGACCGAGTTGCGGCCCAGTAGATCAGGCTCCAAAGGCTTGCGGCACTCACCAAAGCCCTGGATTCATGTTCGGTTTTGGGGTGCTACGGACCCAGATGAACTGGTGGCGTTGGCCAAGCCCGACGCGAATGATCCGGAGCGGATGAGTGCGTTGCTGATCGACGGCGCTGGAACGCCAACCCACCGGTTTACTTCGCCGGAAGTCGCACGCTCGCGAGATCGGTGCCCACAATAGTGTTTCCGGTGTATCCGCTCACCTCGACCGCTTTGCGGTAATCCGCTTCTGTCAGGGGACCGCCCGGAATCTTCCAGGGACCTTGACGCACCGCTCCGATCGGCGGTCCCAGATGCGTGAGCATAAGATACTTTGCACCTACCCGCTTCGCCATTGCGCCGAGATCGGTGGTGCCGCTCTGGCGATAAAAGATTGGCGGCGGCATTCCGCTGTCTCTATCTGGCCCCATGACGGGGTGCATCGTCGAATGCACGATGATGTCAACATCCTTTGCTAATTTCTCGACCTGATCAGACGTCGAGGAAGCGCGTGGCGGCGCGAGCACATCGTTGCCGGCGTCGCCGCCGATCACCACACTTCCAGCAGGTGTGTCCACGCGATACGACGCATGTCCCGCAATGTGGGTAGAACGGATCGCGCTGACCTTCACGTCACCAGACGACCAGACGACCTGCGGATCGTCCTTCGGATCGAACGTGATCACATTGGTCAAATCGGCTGGACCGCCCGCAAGACGGGCATTGTCCTCGGAGCGGCGCTGGGCGATTTCGCCGGACTGGAGGAATGCATCGCCAATATGCATGGCGAATTTCCGACAGCTGTTGGTGAACCCTAGAACCGATACCGCATCCGAGCTGCAAACCACGTCGATCTTCGGCCCCTTCGAGTTGAAGTGCCAACGCAGCATCATGATATCGGCAAAGCCCTCCGTGTGATCCGAATGCATGTGCGTGAAGAAAATTGCATTCAGTTGCCCGGGCGGCACGCCGACCTGTGACAGTCGCATGTTTGTCCCGCGGCCGGCGTCGAACTGGAGCTTCATGGCACTGCAATTGTTGCTGTCTTCGCCATAGCGCACGAGCGTTCCAGCACCGGCCTGACCGTTGAAGACTGGCGGACCGCTCTGCGTGCCCGTCAATGTCACGATGAGACATGGAGCGGCTTCCGCCGTGGGCACAGCGGTCATGAGCCACATACCGCCGACGAGCGCCATCGCGATAGAAAATCGCTTCATGTTCAGCCCTGCCGAAGCATCAACAAAGATCGCAATGACATCTTGTTCGCATTTGAAGGCGGCGGCAAGGCCGAATGACCAAATCCTGGCACATCACAACATATTTGCAGCGCACGAGCTGGCGAATTTGTGTCGGCTTTGGGGGCACCCGCGGGCTGGCGTGCGAAATAGCGCCGAGCACTCCTCGTTCGCATTCGACATTTCCTGCTCGTCGTCAGCTCAGGTAGCTCGACCGAAACACACGCCGGCTGCGCCGCATCGCACTGAGCCGGAGGACGCCGGCAGTGCTAGTGGGCGGCACGTCCAGCTCTGCTGCTTGATCATCTTCCAGCGTTATGGTCTCGCCGACCTGCCGCTCCAATTCGCGCCACATGGCCTCCGTCCAGCGGTCGGCACCGGCGATCCACGCTGCGGCGCGCGCGTAGACCCGGCAGTCCAGCTTCGCTCTTCCGAACTCGAGGCTGCGCACCCCGCGAAAGCGTGCGGCGAGCAACGCGTCGCGCTGCGCCGTCATCTCTTCGAGGGTCATGGGTTCGTTCAGCTAGGTACGTGCCAAGCCTTGTGCATCGGAACCTTCGCCGGCTACGCGTGGGACCGGGTCGCGGCCACTTAGTAGACCAGGGCTCTAAGGCTTGCGGCACTCAGCAAAACCTTGAGTTTATGTCCGGTTTTTGGGGTGTTGCGGACCCAGGTGAACTGGTCGCACCGGCCGAGGCGCGACGCTCACGGTAGAGTCGAGATGTGGCGCGGTGGGCCGTAGGCCGAACATATCTGTTGTCCGCCTCTTTCGTCTGGCGGTGCCTTAGTGGTTCGACCGTAACTCCGTTTCCACATCCCGCTCATCGAACCGGACAGGCGGCTCTCCCGCATCCGGCTCTCGGACAAGACTTCACGCCTTCACCCACGGCACGTCGTGCCCAAGCCGGGACAGGCGTACGAGCCCGAAGTGCCCGTACAGGTGCGAGAGTGGATAAGTCCCGCCCCTACTGCGCCTGACCTTGTGCTTGAAGCGCAACCACCGGCGCAACCGCACAGCGGTGTAGTTGTCGATCGCCCGGTACGCTTTGGTGACGGTGCCTACTTCGAAGTAGTTCGCCCATCCGCGCAGCGTGCGGTTCAACTTCTTCACCATCTCTGTGGTCTCTTGCCATGTCCCCGTTCGGACGGTCAGCGCGTGGATGTTATCCACCATGCGCTTGATGCAAGAAGTCGAATTCCCCTTCCGGCACCTTGCAGATCCGTGTCTTCTCTTCGTTGACCGTGAGCTTCAGCTTTCCCATGATCTCGCGCAGTCGCTGCAAGGCCTCTTCGGCTTTGCCCTTTCGGCACAGGATCACGAGGTCGTCGGCGTAGGTCACGATACGAGAGCCGAGACTTCGCTCCAACCCGAGCATCTTCCATCCCAGCACAAACCGGCGCATGTAGAGGTTTGCCAGCAATGGTGAGATCGGTGATCCCTGCGGAATGCCGCGCCGGTTGTCCCGAGCCTCAGTCGTGCGTATCTTCCGTCCTCGATCGTCGGTTTCTTCCACGGGGCATTCAAGCCACATCTTGATCAGATGCAGCATGCGCCGATCTACAATCCGGCGCGCTACCGACTTTAGAAGTTCGGCATGTGGAATGCTCCCGAAGTAGTCCGCGAGGTCGGCGTCGACGACTTCCGGGTGGCTCCGATACAGCAGCGATTCCACCTCGACCACCGCCTGTTGGGCGTTGCGCCCGGGACGGTAGGCGTACTGTTCTGGTGGAAGGTCGGCTTCAAAGATCGGTTCTAGCACCAGCATCGTTGCTGTCATGCATACCCGATCGCGCAAGGTCGAGATGCCCAGCGGCCTGAGTTTGCCGTTGGCTTTCGGTATGAACACTCTTCTGATGGGGTCTGGTCGGTAAGTCTCCTGCTTGAGCGCAAGCGCCAGTTCGCCAAGCCACCGTTGCACTCCATACGCTTCGATGTCCGCAAACTCTTGACCGTCCACCCCCGGTGCGCCCTTGTTGGAGCGGCACTGGGCATAGGCATGAGCCAAGATGTCGTCGCGGCTGATCTTGTCGTAGAGGGCGTAGAAACGGTAGCCGGCTTCTGCCTTCGCTTTCGCGTGCAACGCCTTCTGCAGTTTCTGAACACTCTTCGGAGTTGATAGGTTGCCCAATCTCCAGGTCCCTCACTACGTCTTGCGTTCGTCTTGAACTGAGGTCCCTTCCCTCCCCCGGCATTACCCGGCTTCCGCGGTACTGCGAACCTCTCCGTCTCCCCAGGGCGTCCGGCCTGTCCCTCGCGGGCGTCCGGTTGGTCATCGCTGACCGCGCCTTGGGGCCTCCCGTGTTGCGCGCGCTTTCCTTGTGTACATGCTGTCGCCACTACCCCGGCGCAGCGGCTGGGCGTACTCCTCCGCTCATTCACCCCCAGCCGTGTCAGCCTTCCCCGAAAGGGTTGTCGGGTCGGCCTGCGCATTGTCCTTTTCGAGGCTTGCTCGGCGTTCACTCGCGTTACGGCCTGCACACTCGCGCTGTCACCAATGCGTGACACGCTTTTCCGAAGGCTCCAGCTATATCGTCACCTCCATAGCTGCTCCGGTTGCTTCCGGCTGGAGCGATTGCCGGGTGGGACTTTCACCCACTGGAAAGCGCCGCCTTTCCACGGCGCACACCCGATGCGGACTCTCTGTCGCAACTGAACGCCTCTTTCCGCGGTCACCTTTCATTGAAGCGTTAGGATCAGCCAAGTCGCTTGGCTCACCCCATGAGAGTGTCGTCAGGCGAGGCCACTTCATTATACTATCCCTTTCTCTCGGCCGACGTCAGATCGGCCGCTCAAGGGAGGAAATGACGATGAAAGCTCGCGCCCACCGCATTCTCTACCGTGTGCTCAGTGTTCCGGCACTGTGCCTTGCCGCCTTCGCAACTGCATCAGCGGCGAGCGCGCAGCTCGCCGTATCGTCGAACGACACCAAGGTCATCAACGTCGACGGCGTGAACAAAATCGTCGAGAATCCGGCGCCCGATAACGTCACCATCGTCGATCTCGGCGTCTCGCCACCCAAGGTCGTCGGCCAGCTCAATGCGCCGGGCTCCGTGGTCGGCCCGCCGCAGAGC